>NZ_JADYWF010000001.1 GCF_015864945.1 Salinibacterium sp. NG253
GAGAGACTCGCAGCTAGACTACTGCGTTGATAGGCTGGATGTGGAAGCAGGGACTAAAGACCTGTGGAGCTGACCAGTACTAATAAGTCGATAAATTGATAACACCCCACCTCACTGGGCAACCCTCGGGTTGTCGAATGGTGACTGAGAAGAATTCTCGCGTCCACTTTGTGGTTCCCGATTTACGGTCGGGAACTGCGCCCAGCTAACACAGCTAGGCACATGTCCTTCGGGGCAGTGTCAGAGCATGTTTCTGGCCCAGACTGATACATAAATCAATAGTGTTTCGGCGGCCATAGCGAGAGGGAAACGCCCGGTTACATTCCGAACCCGGAAGCTAAGACTCTCTGCGCCGATGGTACTGCAAGGGGGACCTNCACTGTGTTTGATAGACACAGCTGGTGGCTATTTTGCGTTAAGTCCCCACCCCAAAATCAGGAGCAACGAATGAGCGATTCCTCAGAAAATGACGGCCGGCACGACAGCCGACCCCACGGAAACCGCTCTGGCGCGCCCCGATCTGGTGGACGTCCCACTGGTGGGCGTCCAGGTGAGGGACGACCAAGCGATGGAAGGCCACGCCGCGACAACGCCGCAGGTGGACCAGCCCGCGGTAAGCCGGCATCCGGCTCGGACCGTCCGTGGCGCAACAAACCCGAAGGCGATGACCGCCGTCCACGCCGCGATGGCGATAGTGCCGGTGCTGACCGTCGTCCGCGACGCGACGCTGATGGCAGCGATCGTGCGCCGCGTCGAGATTCCTCCGCTGGCGACGACCGTCGCCCCCGCCGTGATGCCGCTGGAGACCGTGATGGTCGCCCGCAGCGCTCCGGTGACCGCGACTCACGACCTCCTCGTTCAGGCGACCGCGATAGTCGCCCCCCACGCTCCGGCGATCGTCCCGATAGGGGAGAGCGGCCGGCACGCCCGTTCCGTTCCGATGGCTCAGGGCGCCCCGAGCGCGGCGGCCGTCCGGACCGTGGATCCGATCGCCGCGGTGGCCCCGACGAGAAACGGCTGTGGACCAAGGGCGGTGCGCCAGCGCGCGGAGACCGCGACGCTAGCGAACGTGAGCCTGAAGAGGATCGCGATCCTTTCGGCATCCGCTCGGTTCGTGCGTACCACCAGGCTCCCGAGATTCCGGAGGGCGTAACGCCCAAAATGCTTGACCGGGTTGCCTCAAACGAGTTGAAGACTCTCAGCAAGGAGAATGCAGAAGGCGTTGCCCTGCACTTGGTGATGGTGTCGCGCCTCATCGAGGAAGATCCTGAACTTGCCCACCAGCACGCCATTTCGGCTGCTCGTCGTGCAGGCCGCATTGGAGTCGTTCGCGAAACTCTCGCCATTACGGCGTATGCGACCGCTGACTACGCTTTGGCGTTGCGCGAATTGCGCACCTACCGTCGTATCACTGGTCGTGACGATCAGCTGCCCATGATGGTCGACAGCGAACGTGGACTCGAGCGCCCTGAGCGGGCCCTCGAACTCGGGCGTTCAGTGAAGCGCAGCACGCTGTCTTCAGCCGTTCAAGTTGAGTTGGCTATTGCGATGTCTGGCGCGCGCCTCGACCTCGGTCACGCGGAAGAAGCGCTCGTGGAGTTGCAGATTCCGCAGCTCGACCCCGACAAGGCGTTCTCGTACAGCCCGGCGTTGTTCGGTGCCTACGGAACCGTGCTCGAAGAGCTCGGTCGCGACGATGAGGCGGCCATCTGGTTCTCTCGCGCCGATGTTGCAGAAGCAGCACTCGGCGATGACGAAGACGACATGATCGAAGTCGTTGAAGAAGAGCTTGAATTCGACGCGTCAGATGACGGTGTAGTAGAAATTGAGGATGCCGATGGGCCTCTGGAAGTCGCTGACGAAGCGGACAGAAACGACGACGAGCCGGGCGAGCGTGTCAGCTAAGACACCCCTCACGGGCGTCGCACTCGTGCTCGCGGACCTCGATGGAGTGATCTATCGCGGACCGGATGCGATTCCGTATGCCGTCGAGAGCATGAACGCGATTGATGGCCCTCAAGTTGCTTACATTACGAACAATGCGTCGCGCACCGATGCATCCGTTGCTGAGCACTTGAGCGAACTCGGGCTGACGGTGGAACCGCGTGACGTGGTGACCTCGCCGCAAGCGGCCATGGGGTTGTTGCGCGATATCGTTCCTGCCGGTTCGACCATCATGGTTGTTGGCGGCGACGGCCTGACGAACGAGCTTGAAAAGTCAGGTTTCGTGGTCACCCGCTCGGCTGATGATTCGCCAGCGGCCGTCGTGCAGGGCTTCGCTCCGCACGTGGGCTGGAAGGATCTCGCAGAAGCCTCGTTCGCGCTCAAGGGCGGAGACTCCGGAATCCCTTGGATCGCCACTAACACTGACTGGACCATTCCCCAGGCTCGCGGCACAGCTCCCGGCAACGGCACTCTCGTGTCAGCTGTACATTCCGCCGTTGGGCGTTTGCCGATCGTCGCTGGCAAGCCAGAAGTGGCCATCTTCGAGGAGGCCTTTGCTCGTTACGAGTCACGCGAAGCGTTGATGATTGGCGACCGCCTCGACACTGACATTCTCGGGGCTAACCGGGCCGGCATCCCGTCGCTTCTCGTTCTGACAGGCATTGACCAAGCAAAGCAAGTGCTGGCGTGTATCCCGGATGAGCGACCGACGATGATCGTTGATGATCTGCGTGGGCTGCATGAGCCCTATCCGGAAACGGAAGTTACCCAAGAAGGCGCCGCCGTCGTGACGACGGTGGGAACGGCGACAGTGCGCCTCGAAGGGCAGCGACTGACCGTGACTGCGGCCGGAACATCCATCGACCGATTGCGCGCTGGCGCCGCAGCAATTTGGAGCTCGGGGAGCGCCATTTACGCCCTCGAAGTGCCAGCGGAGCTATATTCATGAGCATGAGCGATGAATCACCCGTCGACGGACTGATGTCACGATTGAGCCTGATCGAAGACCAGCCGCTCGAAACTCGTGCCGCTGCCTTCACCCAGATTCACGACGAACTGCAGCAGCAGCTCGAGGGCAAGGACGCGTTTTCGCGCAATGGCTAACGTGCGGCTCGACGCAGCTCTCGCTGCTCGCGGTCTGGCGCGTTCTCGCACCCACGCCGCCAAACTGATTGCCGACGGTCTCGTCACGGTGTCAGGAATCGCGATTCCGAAAGCATCGACTCCGGTGAATGACGACCACGTCATCGAGGTCGCTGAGACCGACCATTACGTAAGTCGGGCCGCCCACAAACTTGTGGCGGGTCTCGACGCCTTCGGCATCGACGCGACTGACAAGCTCGCGCTCGATGTTGGCGCGTCGACCGGCGGCTTCACCCAAGTCTTGCTCGAACGAGGTGCTCGTGAAGTTATCGCGCTCGACGTCGGCCACGGGCAACTCGTCGACCTGATCCGGTCGGATACCCGAGTGCGCGTGATCGAGCGAGAGAATGCCCGCTATCTCACCGCTGAATCTCTGGCGGAGTTGAGCGGGACATCCGAGACTCCCACTCTTGTGGTCTCTGATCTGTCGTTCATTTCGCTTCGCACCGTGCTGCCTGCTTTTTACGCGGCGGTGGGGGAGAGCGCTGACTACGTGCTGCTGGTAAAGCCACAGTTCGAGGTTGGTCGCACGAACATTCGCGAAGGAATCGTGCACGGCGCGGCCCTGCGCGACGAAGCTATCACGGGCGTGTTGTGGGCAGCGTGGGATCTAGGACTCGGCACGGCCGGTGTCATCTCCTCACCAATAGCCGGTAACGCAGGAAACCGTGAGTATCTTGTCTGGTTGAGCGCACGGTCAGGCAGCAATCCGACAGAATGGTTAACGCAGGTTTCTGCGATCGCCTAGAGCCATCCGCTTGGTGGCGTCGAATCACACAATCACTACGAATGAGAGGGGCACGGTGCAGTCCGAGAACTCTCATGCTTCTAATCGCCACATCCTAGTTATCGCTCACACCGGCCGCGCGGAGTCCCTTACTGCCGCCATCTCGGTGTGCCGTCAACTCATCAGCGCGGGAATCGTTCCGGTGTTGGCTCCCGATAGCTACGAAACGATTTTGCAGGCTGAACCTGATCTCGCGCCAGTCTCGCGACTCGGCAACGAGGTTGAAACCGGAGAGCTCGAGCTGGTGATCGTCCTGGGTGGCGATGGAACCATTCTCCGCGCCGCGGAACTCACGCGAGGCTGCAGCGCGCCACTACTGGGCGTCAACTTGGGTCACGTCGGTTTCTTGGCCGAAAGCGAACGCGAAGAACTCACATCCACTGTCGAACGCGCGCTTGCCCGCGACTACCTCGTCGAAGAGCGCATGACGCTGTCGGTGCGGGTGAAGGTTGATTCCGAGGTCGTCTACGAAACTTGGGCGTTGAACGAAGCGACCGTCGAAAAGGCGAGTCGCGAGCGCATGCTTGAAGTGGTCATCGAAGTCGACGGCCGACCGCTGTCATCCTTCGGTTGCGACGGCGTTGTCATGTCCACGCCGACCGGATCCACCGCCTATGCGTTCTCCGCCGGTGGCCCGGTGGTCTGGCCGAGCCTCGACGCTCTCTTGCTCGTTCCGCTGAGCGCTCACGCGCTGTTTGCGCGCCCCATCGTTGTCGGGCCAGACTCGGCCCTCGCCGTTGAGGTACTCGATCGCAATATGGGTATTGGTGTGTTGTGGTGCGACGGCCGACGCGCTTTCGATCTTCCGCGCGGTGCCCGTGTGATCGTGCGACGTTCACCGGTGCCGGTGCGACTAGCCAGACTGTCGCAAGGACCGTTCACCGATCGCCTTGTCAAGAAATTCAATTTGCCGGTCAACGGATGGCGTGGGCCAGCATCGGAGGGGGGAACCGACTCGTGATCGAAGAGATCTCCATTCGCGACCTCGGCGTTATTGCTTCAGCACGACTTCCGCTGAGCCCCGGGTTTACCGCGCTCACGGGCGAGACGGGCGCCGGAAAGACGATGGTCGTTACCGCCCTGGGGCTGCTGCTCGGCGAGCGGGCCGATGCCGCTGCGATCCGTGCCGATAGCGATCAAGCCTCCGTGGAGGGACGTTGGGTCATTGACCCCATGTCTGCGGTCGCTGAGCGCGTGCGCGACGCCGGCGGCGACCTCGACGACGGAGAGCTTCTTCTGGTGCGCACTGTTGCGCGTGAAGGGCGCAGTCGTGCTGTGGTTGGCGGTCGCAGTGCTCCGGTCGGTGTGCTCACCGAGCTAGGCGACCAGCTCGTGGTTGTGCACGGCCAGTCTGAACAGATCCGCCTCAAGTCATCGACGGCCCAACGCAACGCGCTCGATCGCTATGCGGGAGCCGAACTTGCGACCGTGCTCGGGCAGTATCAAACTGTGTTCCGTCGCTGGCAAGCGGCCCAGGGTGAGCTCGATGTACTCGTTGCGGAAAGCGATCTTCGCAGTCGCGAGGCCGACGAACTCCGCGTCGCGATCGATGAGATTGAAGCCGCTGACGTACGCCGTGGCGAAGACGTCGAACTGACAGAACGAGCCGATCGTCTGGCGAACCTCGAAGGCCTGAGACTTGCCGCTGAGGGCGCCCACGCGGTGCTGTCGGCGGATGCCGTGGAGGAAGGCTCCGATGTGGTGGCCTTGCTCGCCAGCGCCCAGCGAGGGCTTGAGCGGGTCGCCGAGCATGACGCGCAACTTGCCGCAATCGCTGAGGCGTTAGCGGCAGCATCCATCACGCTGGGAGAAATTTCCACTGATCTTTCTGGCTACCTCGCCGGGCTGGATTCCGATGGCAGCCGCGAACTCGAACAGGTCGAAGAACGTCGCGGCCAGCTTGCCGCTCTCGTGCGCAAGCATGGCGTGAGCCTCGACGATGTCGTCGATGTGCTCGACACCGGCAGCCAACGCTTGCTGGAACTCGATAACGACTCCACGCGCATTGATGAGCTACGGGCTCAAGTCGAAGCAGATCAGTCAGAACTGATCGAGCTCGCAGCTAAGGTCAGCGACGTGCGGTCTCGCAGTGCTGCGAGACTTGCTGCCGCTGTCACCGACGAGCTCACCCACCTCGCTATGGCCAACGCTGAAATCGTTGTCACGGTCGAAGACCGCAGCGACTATTCGTTGAGTGGCAAAGACGAAGTCGCGATCCTGTTGCAGCCGCACCCCGGCGCTCCGCCGCGTCCGCTTGGCAAGGGTGCCTCTGGAGGAGAGCTCTCGCGGGTGATGCTCGCGATCGAAGTCGTCATTGCGGGCAACGACCCGGTTCCGACCTTTATTTTTGATGAAGTGGATGCCGGTGTCGGCGGTGCCGCTGCGATCGAAATCGGCAAGCGGCTTGCTCTTCTGAGCCGCACCGCCCAAGTGATTGTTGTCACGCACCTGGCGCAAGTGGCCGCGTTTGCCGACAACCACCTCAGCGTCATCAAGGGCGACGACGGATCGGTCACGGCCTCCAGTGTTCACAAGTTGGAGGGGGAGGCGCGCATCGCAGAAATGGCGCGACTGCTCTCGGGATTGCCCGACTCCGAGTCTGGCCTTGCTCACGCCCGCGAACTGATTCAGACCGCGCACGACCTCGAAAACGCTGCTCTCGGGCGCTGACGTTCGGACACACGTTCGGACACAGTTTCGCGCACACTTTCAGCCTCACTTCCGGCCTCGCTGCCGGCCTTAGCTGTTAAGCCGATAACGAAACACCGCTGCGCGGCGACAAAACTGCTCAACGAGGCATAGGATGGAACCCCGTGGTGGACAATAAAAACGCGGTCGTAACAAAGCACATCTTCGTCACCGGAGGAGTCGTCTCTTCTCTCGGTAAAGGCCTCACGGCGGCGAGTCTCGGAAACCTGCTGACAGCACGCGGGCTCCGGGTCGTCATGCAGAAGCTGGATCCCTATCTGAACGTGGATCCCGGCACCATGAACCCCTTCCAGCATGGTGAAGTTTTTGTCACCGATGACGGTGCCGAAACTGACCTCGACATCGGGCACTACGAGCGTTTTCTCGACATCAAGCTCAATCAGGCAGCCAATGTCACTACCGGACAGATCTACTCCGAAGTGATTGCCAAAGAGCGTCGCGGCGAATACCTCGGCGACACCGTGCAGGTCATCCCGCACATCACCGACGAAATCAAGCGCCGCATGCGACTTCAAGCCGCCGGCCCCTTCGACGGCGAGAACCCCCAGCCCGATGTCATCATCACCGAAATCGGTGGAACCGTTGGCGACATCGAGAGCCTGCCGTTCATCGAGTCGGCTCGCCAGGTTCGCCACGAACTCGGCCGCAAGAACGTCTTCTTCGTTCACGTCTCGCTCGTGCCGTTCATGGCTGCCTCGGGCGAACAGAAAACCAAGCCCACCCAGCACTCCGTTGCTGCACTGCGCTCGATCGGCATCCAGCCCGATGCTCTCGTGCTGCGAAGCGACCGCCCCGTCTCCGAGTCCAACAAGCGCAAGATCGCGCTCATGTGTGACGTTGAAGAGGACGCCGTCGTCAACGCTACCGACGCTTCCAGCATCTACGACATCCCCGAAATGCTGCACAGCCAGGGCCTCGACGCCTACATCATCAACCAGCTCGGGCTCGAAGCGAAGTCAGTGAACTGGGATGGCTGGAGCGAACTGCTCGAAGCCGTGCACAACCCCAAAAACGAGGTCTCGATCGGCCTCGTGGGCAAGTACATCGACCTGCCCGATGCGTACCTCTCGGTCACCGAGGCACTGCGCGCCGGTGGGTTCGCCAACAGCGCCAAGGTAAACATCCGTTGGGTTCCCTCTGACGAGTGCGAAACTCCCGAAGGTGCGGCCAAACAGCTTTCCGATCTCGACGGAATCATCGTTCCCGGTGGGTTCGGTGTTCGCGGTATCGAAGGCAAGCTCGGCGCGCTGAAGTTCGTTCGTGAGAACGGCATCCCCGCCCTCGGCATTTGCCTTGGCCTGCAGTGCATGGTCATCGAATACGCTCGCGATATGGCGGGCCTCGAGGGTGCATCCTCAACGGAATTCGATGCCGACAGCAAGTATCCGGTCATCGCAACAATGGCCGAGCAAGTCGACATCATTGCGGGCGGAGACATGGGCGGCACGATGCGTCTCGGTCTCTACAACGCCAACCTCGAGCCCGGCTCCATCGTTGAAGAAATCTACGGAGCGCCGACGGCCGCCGAGCGTCACCGTCACCGCTACGAAGTCAACAACGAATACCGCCAGCAGATCGCGGATGCCGGACTCAAGTTCTCCGGAATCTCGCCCGACCGCACCCTCGTCGAATTCGTCGAGTTGCCGCGCGAAGTTCACCCCTACTACGTGGGAACGCAGGCTCACCCCGAGCTGCTCTCGCGCCCCAATCGTGCTCACCCGCTGTTCCGCGGACTGGTCGCTGCTGCAATTGAGCGCCAAAAGTCCAGCCGCCTCTTTGAGGTGACTGAGCAGGATGATGCATAACGAACTCAGCGACGACCGCGTCGCACCGGAGCTGCTGAGCACCGAAACGGTGTTCGCTGGCCACGTGTGGAACGTCGACCGCGAGCGATTTCAGCTCGACGGCTCTGCGATCACCCGCGAATTTGTGAACCACACCGGCGCCGTTGCGGTGCTGGCGATGGATGAGCGCGACCGAGTGCTCCTGATCAAGCAGTACCGGCATCCGGTGCGGTTGCGTGATTGGGAGCTACCGGCTGGCTTGCTCGATGTCGTGAATGAGTCGCCGCTGTTGGCGGCTCAGCGCGAATTGGCCGAAGAAACTGACCTGCAAGCCGAGTCGTGGCATGTGCTCAGCGAAATGCTGACTTCGCCCGGCGGAAGCAACGAAGCCGTGCGCATTTACTTGGCCCGTGGCGTGAGCGCGACCGGGGAAGTATTTGACCGCTATGCGGAAGAAGCCGGTATTGAGCTGCGCTGGGTTCCGCTGGAGGATGCCGTTGAGGCGGTTCTCGAGCGGCGCGTGCAGAACTCGATCCTGTGCATCGGACTCTTGGCGGCGCAGCTCGGACGCGACCGTGGCTGGAATACGCTCGGCGAACCCGACGCACCGTGGCCACGGCATCCGCGAAACTACGCTGAATAGCCTCTCGCGGTAGGTTGAGCGACATGACCGAGCCGGCGCGTCCCGTTGCGAAGAGCGCGATTGCGATCGCCGCAGAGCGCTATCTGCGGCACCTGGCAATTGAGCGCGGTCTTTCGGCGAATACTCTCGCCGCGTATCGCCGCGATCTTGACGGCTACTTGTCATTTCTTGGCACGTGCGGTCTCAGCACACCCGCCGCAGTGACAGCGGATGACGTGACCGCATTTGCGCACAGCTTGCGAGTGAATGCCGAGCGTCCGCTCGCGGCCTCCTCGGTCGCGCGGATGCTCTCGACAGTGCGCGGGCTGCACACGTTTTTCGTCGACGAATCGCTCGCGGTGGAGGACGTCGCGCATACCGTCGCGATTCCGAAGCAAGCGATGCGATTGCCGAAGGCGATCACGATCGACCAGATGGCTGCCGTTCTGGCATCTTTCCCGGGCGATGAGGTCATTTCGCTTCGCAACACTGCGCTGCTTGAGCTCCTCTATGCCACCGGTGCCCGCGTTTCTGAGGTGACGGCACTCAACGTCGACGACATGATCGACGGCGACATTGTGCGCCTGCTCGGCAAGGGCAACAAACAACGCATCGTTCCCGTCGGCAGTTTTGCGCAGTCGGCTATCGAGAAGTACCTCGTGCGCGCTCGTCCCGTGCTCTCGGCGAAAGGCGCGGCGACCCCGGCACTGTTTCTAGGGGCGCGTGGGGCTCGGCTGTCTCGTCAAAACGTGTGGCTGATCATCCAAGCCGCTGCCGAGCGTGCAGAACTCGGGATCGATATCTCGCCGCACACCTTTCGGCACTCCTTTGCGACGCACCTTCTTTCGGGCGGTGCCGACGTTCGCGTGGTGCAGGAACTGCTGGGACACTCATCGGTGGCGACGACCCAGATTTACACCTTGGTCACCGCGGACACGCTGCGCGATATGTACACGACGGCGCATCCGCGCGCTCGCTAAGGCGCAGTGGGGGAGCACTGGAGTGCTGCTGCTCGCTGATCTAGGGGCCTGCTGACCCGCGTGTCGCGCTGCCAAACCTTCAACCTTTGGTAGAGGCGACCCTGCCGTGTCCGCGCGTGGGAGCGCAGGCTGCGAGGTAAGCGCGACGTAAACTTTTGTCATGACGACACAGCGCGAGAACGATTCGACGCTGGCGGGGTTGGATGTTCAGGCAATGGGCCCAACCGGCCGGCCGCTTACGGTTTTTCCAGAACCCCCACCCCTCACGGGCCACGGCCCGGCACGCATCATTTCGCTGTGCAACCAAAAGGGTGGCGTCGGCAAAACGACCACCACGATCAACCTCGGTGCATCGTTTGCTGAATATGGCCGCCGCGTGTTGGCCATCGACTTCGACCCGCAGGGTGCGCTCTCGGCGGGCCTTGGCGTTCCCACGCACGATGTGCCCACGATCTACGACCTGCTGCTCGGCACGATCAAGAACCCGGCAGAAGCGATTGTGCACACCAACGTTCCCGGCCTTGACGTCATCCCAGCCAACATCGACCTCTCGGCCGCTGAAGTGCACCTCGTCAACGAGGTCGCTCGCGAAACTATTCTGGCGCGCGTACTGCGCAAGGTCAGCGACCAGTACGACGTGATCCTCATCGACTGCCAGCCCTCGCTCGGCCTGCTCACTGTGAACGCGTTGACGGCGGCCCACGGCGTGCTCATTCCGCTCGAGTGCGAATTCTTCGCACTGCGCGGTGTTGCCCTGCTCGTGGAGACAATCGAGAAGGTTCAGGATCGCCTGAACCCCGCGATCAAACTCGACGGCATCCTCGCGACAATGTTTGACGCGCGCACGCTGCACTCGCGTGAAGTACTCGAACGCGTTGTTGAGAACTTTGGAGACGACGTTCTCGAGACCGTTATCGGTCGGACCGTGAAGTTCCCGGATGCCAGCGTGGCCGGTGCCCCGATCACCACCTTCGCCCCCGACCACTCTGCGGCGCACTCCTACCGCCAGGTGGCGCGAGAGCTGATCGCCCGTGGCGCCGTCGCCTAGCGACGTGGACGAGACCGAGGCATCCGCACCAGGATTCTCGGTCTCTCTCAGCAACTTCAACGGGCCATTCGACCTGCTGCTGTCGCTCATTACCAAGCATGAGCTCGATATCACCGAGGTGTCGCTGTCGCGCATCACGGATGAGTTCATTGCCTACTTGCGCGACTTCGAGTCCGCAAATGGATCAGATGACATCGACGAACTCGATCAGGCCAGCGAATTTTTAGTCGTTGCTGCCACGCTGCTCGACCTCAAGGTAGCCGGGCTCCTTCCGCAGGGTGAGCTCGTGGATGCCGAAGATGTCGCGCTGCTCGAAGCACGCGACCTGCTCTTTGCGCGTCTGCTGCAATACCGCGCGTTCAAACAGGCCAGCGATTGGTTTGGGTCGCACTTCGAGGCGGAAGCGACGCGCACCGTGCGATCGGTGCGCTTGGAAGAGAAATACCGCACTCAAACTCCCGAACTCGTGTGGACGCTCAGCCTCGACGATTTCGCTGCACTCGCGACCCTCGCGTTCACACCGCGAGAGATTCCGAGCGTAGGGCTCGACCATTTGCACGCACCGCTCATCAGCATCCGCGAACAAGCTGCGCATGTAGTCGCGCTGTTGCGGGCAGGGGAGCCGAAGACGTTCCGCCAATTGATCGCCGGCGCCGAGTTGAAGGGCGTTGTTGTGGCGCGCTTCTTGGCTGTGCTTGAGCTGTATCGCGGCGGCAATGTCGCCTTTGAACAGATCGAACCCTTAGGCGAACTGACCGTGCGCTGGACCGCAGAACACTGGTCAGACGATAGCCTCGCTAATCTGGGAGCAGATTATGGAAACTGATACCGAGCAAATCGCGACCGCGCAAGCTGAAATCGCGCAAGCCGACACCGAGCAGCCGCAGACCGAGCCGACCGCAGAAGAACTCGCGGCCGGCCCCGTTGTCGACCTCGCCCGCGGGCTTGAGGCGATCTTCATGGTTGCCGACCAGCCGCAGAGCCTCGTGAGCCTCGCAACGGCCCTGAACGCACCCGTGGCGGCGATCCGTAAGACGATCACTGCGCTGTGCGCCGATTTCGACGGTGAAGGCGAAGGCCCGCGACGCGGTTTTGAACTCCGCGAAGTCGGTGGCGGTTGGCGAATTTATGTGCGCGAAGACTACGACTCTGCCGTGCGCGACTTCGTTTATACGCAAAACCCATCGCGGTTGAGCCAGGCCGCGCTGGAGACGCTTGCGGTGATTGCGTACAAGCAACCGATCAGTCGGGGAGCCATTGCTGCCGTGCGTGCGGTGAATGTTGACTCAGTAGTGCGTACGCTACTGAGTCGAGGACTTATTACGGAAGCGTTTACCGACAACGAGACGGGCGCCATCCACTACGAAACAACGGAGCTCATGCTCGTGCAGTTGGGGATCAACTCCATTGCCGAGCTGCCTCCCATCTCGCCACTTTTATCTGATGGTACGGACGGTTTTGATGAACAACGCTAATGGCTCAGGCCCCAGCAATCCCGAGGGCGAACGCCTTCAAAAAGTAATGGCCGCCGCCGGTGTGGCATCGCGTCGTGTTTCGGAAGACCTGATCTACCAAGGCCGCGTCGCGGTCAATGGCAAGGTTGTTGAAGAAGCTGGCCGTCGCGTGAAGCCGACGGACCGCGTCACGGTGGATGGAAGCGCGATTCAGCTCGACACCACCAAGCGCTATGTCATGCTCAACAAGCCCGTCGGCGTGGTGAGCTCGATGTCCGACGAAAGCGGTCGCCCCGACCTGCTGCAGTACACCGGCAACTACGACGAACGACTCTTCAACGTCGGCCGTCTCGACGTGCAGACCTCTGGTTTGCTCGTGCTCACTAACGATGGCGAACTCGCCCACGTGCTTGCCCACCCGTCCTTCGGCGTGATGAAGACCTACATCGCCAAGGTCGAAGGCACCGTGACCGCTCAAACAATCTCGCAGCTCATGAAGGGCATCGAGCTGGAGGACGGCCCGATTGCCGTCGACAAGGCGCGATCGCTCGGCCGAGCATCCAACGACCAAACAATGGTGGAGCTCACCCTGCACTCGGGCCGCAACCGCATTGTGCGCCGGATGATGGAAGAAGTTGGCCACCCGGTGATCGAACTCGTTCGTCGCCAGTTTGGCCCGCTGAACCTCGGAAGCCTTGGGCTGGGAAAGACTCGCAACCTCACGAAGGTGGAGTTGGGTGCAGTACTGACGATTGCCCGCGAGGCCGAGGAACAGTCGTGAACCTAGGCCGCATCACCGGGCAAGTACGCATCGTGGGTGCGGGGTTGCTCGGTGCCAGCATTGGTCACGGACTGCGGGCCAAGGGCGTCGATGTGATTTTGCACGATGCGTCGCGCTCGAACGCAACTCTCGCGATCGACTATGGCGCTGGCCGTGCGCCGCACGCTGACGATAAGCCGACGCTTGTGATTGTGGCGGTTCCGCCGGATGTCACGGCCGAGGTTGTCGCTCGCGAACTCATCGCCTGGCCGCGTGCCACGGTGACGGATGTCGCGAGCGTGAAGGTGGGCGTGCTCGAGGAACTCATTGCGCTGGGTGCCGATCTTGATCGCTACGTTGGCTCGCATCCTCTCGCCGGACGCGAACGCGGCGGCGCCATTGCGGCCCGCGCGGACCTGTTCATCGGTCGACCGTGGGTCATCGGCAGGGGAGAACCCTTCCGTCGTCGCGCGGTCGAAGATGTTGTCATCGAGCTGGGTGCTATTCCCGTCGCGATGTCAGCCTCCGATCACGACAACGCGGTGGCCCTGATTTCGCACGTTCCCCAGGTGGTGGCGAGTTTGCTCGCGCACCGGTTGGAGGGAGCATCCGACGCTGCTGTGGCTCTTGCTGGCCAAGGATTGCGCGACACGACCCGCGTTGCCTCGAGTGCCCCTGAGCTGTGGGTGCAGATTTTGGGTGCTAACTCGGGCCCCGTTGCGGAGATTTTGCGCGAGATGCAGACCGAACTCGGTGTGGCGATTGAGGCGCTCGAGACTCCGGATGCTCCGGGCGCCCGCCGTGCTCTCGCCGAAGTTCTGGCCGGCGGCAACGCGGGAGTCGCGCGTATTCCCGGCAAGCACGGAACGAGCAAGCACTTCAGTCAACTCGTCGTCATGGTCGATGACAAGCCAGGTGAGCTCGCCCGACTGCTCACCGAAATCGGCGAGGCCGACGTGAACATGGAAGACTTGCGCCTTGAGCATTCACCGGGTGCCCAATTCGGTTTGGCCGAAATCTCGGTGCTGCCCGAAAAGGAAGCCGTATTGATAAGCGAGCTCGAAGCTCGTGGTTGGAAGATTGCAGAGACTTTCGCGTGAATAAGAACCCGTCGTTTGTTGTGGTGGCCGTTGATGGCCCGGCCGGCAGTGGAAAGTCGAGTGTGTCGAAAGCGACCGCTCGCGAACTCGGCTTCGACTACCTCGACACCGGAGCTGCCTACCGCGGTTTTGCGTTGCACTGCCTCGAGCGTGGCGTCGACACCCTGGGGCCCGGCGACGTCATCGAGACGCTCCCACGTTTCGAGTACTCCATCGGGATTGACCCTGACAACTACTTTGTGAAGGTCGACTCGGAGATCGTGACCGACGACATCCGCGAACCCCGCATCACGGGCGTTGTCTCGAACATCGCGCGCGTGCCCGAAGTGCGGCAGTACATGGTCGATCTGTTCCGCAGCATCATCGCGGGGAGCGAAAAACCCGGAATTGTGGTCGAAGGACGCGACATCACAACCGTGGTTGCACCGGACGCTCAGGCTCGAATTCTGCTCACAGCCAGTGAAGAAGCTAGGATGGGAAGACGTGCGGCCGAACTCTCCGGAGAATCGAGCACGACAACCGCGCAACAACTCAGTTATCGAGATGCGCAGGACTCCAAAGTCGTGGACTTCATGAACGCCGCCGATGGAGTCATCACCATTGATTCCACCAATCTTGACTTCGATCAAACCGTGACGGCCGTCGCGAGTTTTGTTCGCTCCAGCATGTAAACAAAGGACTACCCATGGCCGATCATTCGCCCGCCGAAGACGACTTTCCCGAACTGAACCCAGATCTGGTTGAGCGTCTTTCGGGAATGAACGAAGAAGAGGCTGCTCAGCGCACGTCTGCGCTCCGCGCCGGCCTGAGCGACTACGACCTCGAAGACGACGACCTCGCGGTCCTCGACTCCGCATCCGATGACCCGGATGCCATCTACTACCTGCCTGCCCTGCCGGTTCTCGCGATCGTTGGTCGCCCGAACGTCGGCAAGTCAGCTCTCGTGAACCGCATCATCGGTCGTCGTGAAGCTGTTGTGGAGGACACCCCCGGTGTTACCCGCGACCGCGTCAACTACAAGGCCGAGTGGAACAACCGTCACTTCACCATCGTCGACACCGGCGGCTGGGAGCCCGACGCTAAGGGCATCGACGCCTCTGTTGCTGCTCAGGCTGAGATCGCAATCGACCTCGCCGACGCTGTGCTCTTTGTGGTGGATGCCACGGTTGGCCCCACCTCCACCGACGAGCACGTCGTGCGCATGCTTCGCGCCACCAAGAAGCCCGTGATTTTGGTCGCCAACAAGGTTGACGACATCCACCAGGAATCGGATGCCGCAGCCCTCTGGAGCCTCGGCCTCGGTCAGCCGTGGCCGTCCTCCGCCGTTCACGGCCGTGGTGTTGCTGACCTGCTCGACCACGTGCTCACGGTTCTGCCGGAAATTTCGACGGTCGCCAAGGAAGAAGTGGGTGGCCCGCGCCGCGTTGCTATCCTCGGTCGCCCGAACGTTGGCAAGTCGAGCTTGCTCAATAAGACTGCTGGCGAAGAGCGCGTTGTTGTCAACGACCTCGCCGGCACGACTCGCGACCCGGTTGACGAGCAGATTGAGCTCGGCGGCAAGTTCTGGCGCTTCGTTGACACGGCCGGCATCCGTCGTCGTGTTGCTTTGGCGCAAGGCGCTGACTTCTATGCAACGCTGCGCACCAGCGCTGCACTGGAAAAGGCTGAAGTTGCCGTTGTCATCTTCGATGTCAGCCAGCCGCTCAGCGTTCAAGACCTCAAGATTGTTGACCTCGTGCTCGAATCGGGCCGTGCGCTCGTTCTGGCCTTCAACAAGTGGGACCTTCTCGACGACGAACGTCGCGACCTGCTGGAGCGAGAAATCGACAAGGACCTCGCGCACGTCGCTTGGGCTCCTCGCGTGAACATCTCGGCTAAGACCGGTCGTCACATGGAGAAGCTGGTTCCGGCTCTCGAGCTGGCGTTGGCGTCGTGGGATACCCGCATTCCGACCGGTAAGTTCAACGCGCTACTGGCCGAACTTACGCAGGAGCACCCTCACCCGCTTCGTGGTGGCAAGCAGCCGCGCATCCTCTTTGGTACGCAGGCATCGAGCCGCCCGCCAACGTTCGTGCTCTTCACGACCGGATTCTTGGACCCGCAGTACCGTCGATTCATTACGCGTCGACTGCGCGAGATCTTCGGCTTCGATGGCAGCCCCATCCAGGTCAACATGCGGGTGCGTGAGAAGCGCAAGCGCAAGTAGGTTCGGTTTAACGACTAAACGGCGAGTCATTCTCTTAGGAGGGTGACTCGCCGTTTGGCGTGGTGCGTTTGCCGAATGGCGCGGTGTGAACGGATGCCGGTGGGCGCCCGTTCACACTCCAGCGTTAGTGAGCGACCGGTGCGGCGTCGGCGTCAACGTCGGCATCGTTGCGCTTCACGAAGAACGTGGCGACGACCGCGAAGAGTGAGATGACGCCACCGGCCATAAACGCGAGGCGCACGCCCCCGGCGAGAGCTTCGGTGTCGGGTGCTCCTTCGGCAGCAAGAGCCACGGACTGCACCGTGAGCAGCGCGATGAACAGCGCCGTACCCGCGGCGCCAGCGAGTTGCTGCACGGTGCCGATGGTGGCGCTGCCGTGCGAGTACAGGTGCGGCTTGAGGGTTCCGAGTGCTGAGGTGAACAGCGGAGTGAACATGAAGGCCAGACCGATGCTCATGGGCACGTGGATGGCAACAACCATCAGGGCTGAACTGTTCTCGGAGAGCATCGTGAAGCTCCACAGTGACGCGCTCACGACGATTGCGCCGGGGATCATGAGGGGGCGCGGTCCGACCTTGTCGTAGAGACGACCCACAATCGGCCCGAGAAGGCCCATGATGAGGCTGCCGGGCAGCACGAGGAGTCCGCTCTGGATGGGTTCGAGGCCGAGGACATCCTGCGTGAACATGGGCAGCAGGATGATGGTGCCGAAGAGGGCCGCCATCATGACCATCATGAGGCCGATCGAAATCGCGAAGCCGGATGCTGCGAAGGTGCGGAGGTCGAGTAGTGCGCTGTCTGTCTTCTGCAGCTTCAGCTGGCGCAGGATGAACAGCGCGAGGCTGACGGCTCCCGCAATGATCGGGATGGCGGGGGCGACGAGTACTTCACCGCTGGCCGATTCACCCAGGCTCGAGAGGCCGTAGATCAGGCCGGCGAAGGCGACGGCCGAGAGGATGACCGAGAGCACGTCAATCGAGACCTTGCGGGGCTCGGTGACGTTGCGCACTTTGGTGATGCCGAGCATGAGCGCAGTGACCGAGATGGGGATCATGACGATGAACACCCAGCGCCAGTCGAAGACCGCGAGGACAAGGCCAGCGACGGTCGGGCCAACGGCCGGAGCCATCGACATGACGATTGAGACATTACCCATCGTCTTACCGCGGGTAGCCGGGGGTACGAGAGTCATGACGGTGGTCATGAGCAGCGGCAGCATAATCGCGGTACCGGAGGCTTGGATGACGCGTCCCAGGATGAGGATGAAGAACGTCGGCGCAATAGCTCCCAATAGAGTGCCGGCAGTGAAGAGGGACATCGCGGCGATGAAGATGCTGCGGGTCGTGAAGCGTTGGATGAGGAATCCGGTAATTGGAATCACTACCGCCATCGTGAGCATGAAGGACGTTGACAACCACTGAGCGGTGCTCGGCTCAATGTTGAGGTCTTCCATGATGCGGGGGATAGCTACGACGAGGGATGTTTCGTTGAGGAAGACTACGAATGTTGCCGCGAGCATGAGCGCAATGACGAGACGGTTGCGGCCGCTGTTGTCGACCTCGCCCGCTGACAGGCTCGCCCCGGGGGGAGCGAGGGGAATGCTGCCGGTAATCGGCGCGGTGCTAGTCATGAAAATCCTGTCGTGTGTGAAGCGGTAGGACGAAGCAGCAGCCGGGATAACTATGGGCGCACAAATCAGTCGTCGTCTTTATTGTTGCTCAGTGCAACGACATCCGACAGCAAAATAATCCCAATTGGTCTGCGCCCGCGGTAAACAGTGCTGAATGGGGCAGAAGTGGGCCACTTGGTGGGCGCAGTACCACCGCCCGAGCATCCGTGTGACCCGCTATCGTGGAGGCACAACTTGTGACACGGGGTGCCCTGCGGGGCTGAGAACACACCCGTCGAACCTGATCTAGTTAGAACTAGCGAAGGGATGTCGTGCATGTCGCGTACGCCACCAAACTTTTTGACCGCCACTCAAGATGCGCTCGAGGCGGTGAGATCGACGTCGCCTCTCGTGCAGTGCATCACCAATAGCGTGGTGGTGGGCTTCACTGCCAATGCGTTGCTTGCTGTGGGAGCTGCGCCGGCCATGGTGGATATTCCGGAAGAAGCCGGCATGTTCGCCGGGGTGGCATCCGGGGTATTGATCAACCTCGGTACCTGTCGCGAAGAGCAGCGCGCTGCGGCGCTCGAAGCGGCACCGGCCGCCAATGCTGCCGGAACGCCCTGGGTGCTCGACCCGGTCGCCATAGGGGCTCTGCCGGTGCGCACACCACTCGCGTATCGCCTGCGTGACCTCGGGCCCTCCATCGTGCGGGGCAACGCCTCAGAGATTCTGGCGCTCGCCGAATTGGGTACGGGAGGTCGAGGCGTCGACAGCACGAGCAGTGTGGATGCCGCGCTCACCGCCTCCCAGATGCTTGCGCGGGTGACCGGCGGCGCTGTCGCGGTATCGGGAGCGACGGACGTGGTGACCGATGGCGTGAGTGTCGTGAGGCTCACGAACGGGCATCCGGTGCTGACCAAGGTGACGGGCGGTGGTTGTGCTCTCGGCGCGATCATGGCGGCGTTTGCAGCAGTGACTCCGGATGCGCTGACCGCGGCTGTTGCGGCGACGAGCGTGTACACGGTCGCGGCCGATCTCGCGGCGGAGCGTTCGACACTGCCGGGAAGCTTTGCGGTCGCCCTGTTGGATGCCCTGAGCGAAGTCACCGTCGACGATATTGCAGGGCGGGCGGTCATCGCATGAGCGGCTTCCGAGAGAGTTTCGACCTTTCCACTTACTTAGTGACGGATTCGGCTCAAGCGAAAGCTGCCGGGCACGACCTCGTAGACCTCGTGTACGAGGCTGTGGCCGGGGGAGTGACGATCGTGCAGCTGCGCGAGAAGGACATGCCCGCGCGGGAGTTCCTCGATCTTGTGCTGCGCGTATCCACGGCGGTTGCCCGCAAGGTGCCCGTGCTCGTCAATGACCGCGTCGATGTCTATCTCGCTGCGCGCGAGATGGGTGCTCGGGTTGCTGGGGTGCATGTGGGGCAGGGCGACCTGCCCGTAGCGTCGGTGCGCGCGCTCGTTGGCGCTGAGGCGATTGTGGGTCTGAGCGCGTCGACCGACGACCAACTGTACGAAGCCAGTGTGAGGTCGGCGGGTGTCGACTATGTCGGCATCGGGGCCCTGCACCCCACAACGACAAAGAAGGATGCTCCGGATGCTCTCGGGCACGATCGCATGGCCGACCTCATAGCGGCGAGTAAGCGACCGACCGTGGCAATCGGTGGGGTGGGAGTGAATGACCTCGCGCTGCTGCGTGCCGGTGGCGCTGATGGTGCGGCCGTGGTGTCTGCGATCTGTGGTGCTGCTGATCCGCGAGAGGCGGCTCGGGCGCTCGCCGCAGCGTGGGCTGGCGTAGTAGCTGCTGACGAAGAGGGAGAAGACGCATGAGCGGGGTGCCTCGCGTTCTGAGTATTGCTGGCAGCGATCCTTCGGGTGGTGCGGGTATCCAGGCCGACCTGAAGTCGATCGCAGCCAATGGTGGCTACGGGATGGCGGCGATCACCGCCCTGACCGCTCAGAACACGCAGGGGGTGCGCGGAGTGCACGTGCCGCCTGCTTCGTTCTTGCGGGAGCAACTGGATGCGGTGAGCGACGATGTGGCAATCAATGCCGTGAAGATTGGCATGCTCGGCACCGTCGAGGTCGTCGGTGTCGTGCGGGCGTGGCTTGAGGCTGTGCGGCCTCCGTTGGTCGTGCTCGACCCGGTGATGGTCGCTACGAGTGGAGACCGACTGCTGGATGCCGAAGCCGAGCAAGCGCTGCGCGACCTGGTGCGGCTGTGTGACCTTGTTACGCCCAATATCCCCGAGCTCGCGATCATCGCCGCAGAACCCGCCGCTGAGTCGTGGCCTGAGGTGCTGGAGCAGGCGGCGCGAGTCTCTGCCTCCTACGGGGTGCGCGTACTGGCCAAGGGCGGGCACTTGAGCGGAGCCGAGGCTCCGGATGCGCTGGTGGATGCTCGTTCCGGGAACGCTGGCGTCGTGACTGAGTTTGACGGCATCCGTATAGAGACCAGCAACACCCACGGAACGGGCTGTTCGCTATCGAGTGCGCTCGCGACCCGGATTGCGGCCGGCGGTGAGTGGGCTGCCGCTGTGGGGGAGTCGAAGCGGTGGTTGAGCGAGAGCATCCGTGCCGGTGCGTCGTTGCAGGTGGGCGGCGGGCGTGGTCCGATTAGTCACTTTGCCGGGCTCTGGGAGCGTGGAGGCGTAGAGCCGGCGCTGACTGCCGCTGAGGTGCGCGAGCAGTGGTGGGCGCAGATCGCCTCGGTGCGGGCTGAGATCGACGGAGGTGACTTCGTGCGGGCACTGGGGGACGGTTCTCTCGACCGGGGCGACTTCGTCTGGTACCTGGCTCAGGATGCGCTCTACCTGCGCGATTATGCGCGGGCGCTCGCCGAAGCTGCCCGGCTGGCACCCACGGCGGCGGAGCAAGCGTTCTGGGCATCAAGTGCCGAGGGGTGCATCGTGACGGAGCTGCAGCTGCACGAGTCGTGGTCGGTGGCCGGTGAGTTGTTCGCGGCTTCGCCCAGTGCGATAACGACGGAGTACCTGAATCATCTGCTGGCGACGGCAGCCCGCGGTGACTACGCGGTCCTTGCCGCAGCCCTGTTGCCGTGCTTCTGGGTTTACCACGACGTCGGGTCGCGACTGCACCCACTGGCGCACGCTGAGCATCCCTACGCCGACTGGCTGACCACGTATGCCGATGACGCATTCACGGATGCCACAGAGCAGGCCATCACGATAGTGACGGCGCTCGCCGCAGACGCGACCCCTCCGGTTCGGGATGCAATGCTCACCGCTTTCGTGGCCTCCACGGAGCATGAACGCGAGTTCTTCGCCGCCGCGCACGGGGTTAGCTCGAGTTGATTTTGCGGTCGTCCCGCATTTGACCCCCAATGTGAACACGAGCCCTCAAATTCCGCGTTAGGATAGTGGAGTTGTCGCGGGCTGTAGCGCAGCTTGGTAGCGCACCTGACTGGGGGTCAGGGGGTCGCAGGTTCAAATCCTGTCAGCCCGACAATATGGAAAAAGGATCGCCCTTCGGGACGGTCCTTTTTTCGCATTCACAAGGTGAAGAGGTGAGTTCTTCTCCACATCACCGCTACGATTCCCTCATGTCAACTAACACGCCCGAGTGGTTCGGTTCAGCAGCGCGCAACACCGCGTATCAGCCGATCGTGCAAGTGTTCTTCATGCTCGTGTATTTGATCTGGTGGATCTTCGCTGCTCCCGTTGTCGGGACGCTCATTTTCGTCGTGGGGGTCGCCTATGCCGCGGTCGTCGTGTTTCTCTCAGTCCGCAACATCCGGCACGCCGCCAACTTTCCCAATGTGCCCACCTCTGAAGGTGCGCTTATCGGAAAGCGCATGGGAATCCTTTCGGGAATCTCTTATGGCACGCTGTGGATCGTAGCGATCGTGCTCGCGTTGCTCGGTGAGTGGCGTCTAGTGTTTCCCGCTGTGGCGCTCATCATCGGAGCCCATTTCTTCCCGTTAGCGTTCATCTTCCGACGTCGCATCGATTTTCTTCTCGCGCCAATCGCGGTCGTGTTCGCAGTGATCGGGTTTCTGGTTGCTGCGCGCCCAGAGATTTCGTGGGGCTTTGTATATGCGATCTCCGGAATCGGCGGCGCGGTCGCCACGGCGGCATACGCCGTGTACTTGCTCTTCACTTACCGCAACCTCTGTCGCGAAGCAGGCGTCACGCGAGAGAAACTAAGTTGAAGTTTTGCGACTAAGCACTGTTGCTCCAGACCTCACGGCGGAGATCTCCACGCTTGGCGACGTTTCGCTCCGTGATGTATCTCGTGCCGCCGCTACTTGGGTTCTGAGCCAAGTCGATATTGACGATGTTCGTCTCGCCGAAGCGACTACCGCACTCGGGGAGCGGCACGTGAACGATCACATCCGAGAGCAACTGTGGGAACTTGTTCAAGAGCTAGATGAGCTCGTCTGGAATCTTGAAGAAGCAGAATCGGGGGAGGAAGCGACTCAGGGCTACATAAGGGCGTTTGCGCGAGCCCGAGCAGCTAACGCTCTCTGGTACGCCCTCGCAAGCCCTGTGTCGTCCGAAACGGTCGCTGAGTGCTTGTACGAAGCTCAGGCAGTCACTGGCGACGTGGACGGTTTGCGAGCGGTCATCCTTCAGCCCAAGGGATGATCGCGGCACCGTTACCGGTGCCCGACCGCCCATCAGCGGTTCGGGCGCTTCCGTTTGCAGAAGCACCCGCGCCGCTGAGCGAGTTTCAGTCCTTGCGCTTGCCGGCGGCCTTGTCTTTTTTGTCAGCGCGCTTCTCTTTGAGAGACTTGCTGGCTACAGTCTTGCCGGATGATTTCTTGGGTGATTTATCGGCCATGACGTTGTCCTCCTGTGAGCCGAGTGGCTCGTGCCCCGAGCGTACCCGCTAACGCTCGTGACGGGCGAGTCGGCGTAGGCCTTCGTCAATACTCACGGCGGGCGACCAGTCCAGAGCCTCGCGGATGTCGCGCTGATCGAACCAGTGCGCTGTCGAAAGCTGTTCGGCAAGAAAGCGCGTCATGGGCGGCTCGTCCGCACCGGGGCGCACTGCCCACACTCGTTCGACGAGAGAGCCAGCGGTGCGTCCAACGGCGGCCGGGATACTCCAGCGCGGCGGCTGAACTCCCGAAGCGAGGCAGATGCCCGCCAAGATGTCAGCAACCGGGCGAGGTTCACCATTAGTCAGAACGTAGGCCTTGCCGTGGGCGATGTCGGCGCGGTGCAGGGCGGCCACGATTCCGGATGCGGCGTTGTCGACGTAGGTCGTGTCGATGAGGGCGGTGCCGCCATTGAGTAGCGGCAAGCGTCCACGGCGAGCTCGGTCGACGATGCGGCCAACGAGCTGGGTGTCACCAGGACCCCAGACGAGGTGCGGGCGAATGGCGACCACGTGCATCCGGTCGGAATCGCTGGCGAGAGCGAGCAGTTCCGCTTGCGCTTTGGTGCGTGCGTATTCACTGCGCGCATGTTCGGGTGACGCGGGTTCGGCGCCGACGCCGGCCAACGCGGAGCCGGAGTGCGCTACCGAGGGCGATGACACCTGCACGAAGCGAGAAACGCCTGCTGCTTCGGCCGCGGCGAGCACGAGCTGGGTTCCCTCGACGTTGACCGCGTGAAAGGCGTGCGGGTCGCCGGCGAGCGATACCTTCGCGGCGAGGTGGATGACGCCTTCGACGCCTTCCATCGCAGTCGCGACGTCATCCGCATCGGTAATCGAGCCGAGGAAGTCGGTAACCCCGTCGACGCCAGACGGACGACGTTGCAGCGTGCGCACGTCGTGCCCCGCGGCGACTGCCTCTGCGGCAACCGCGCGTCCGAGAAATCCGGATGCCCCTGTGATGAGCACGATCATGGTGCGGTCGGCTTTCCGCCAGCCAGCAGTCGCTCGGCCCACTCGGACAACCGTGTGCGGTCGATTTTGGAGTTGTGGCGGATGTCGGTCGGAAGCTGAGGCACAGCAAGCACAGCTACGAGCGGAAGGGTCGTGCTCGCGCGAATGGCCGCCGTCAGTTCGGGATCCGCGAGGCCAGGCTTGCGGGTCGGCGAGATCGTTTCCACCACCGCGACGGCTTGGCGCAGCTTGTGCGGGCCGACGCCCACAACAGCAGCACGGCGCACGGCGGCCACGCCCTCGACATCCTGCTCGGCACCGACCGGTGCGATCGGGCCCGTAGCCGTCACGATCACGTGAGGAAGGCGGCCTTCGACCCAGAGGCGGCCGAGCTCATCGAGGTGACCAACGTCGCCCGTGCGGTGCCAGCGAGCGGAGGGCGCATCGGGCGCGGTCGTCGCGTCCGCAGGGTCCGCAGCGTTCGCGGCATCCGTGTCGATAGCAGTCTCGCGCGCAGCGGCGCGATCGGTGAGCCACAGTCGATCGTAGTGATCCTTGAGGTGCGGCGCCGAGACGATGATCTCGCCAAGAATTCCGGGCTCAGTGCTCGGTGTTCCAGTCGCGGCGCCGTCGGAATCGAGTGCGCTGATGCGAATGAGGTTCTCGCCGATTGGCTTGCCCACGCACACGCCGGTATGAGTGCCACCGGCGGCAGCGCGGATGCCGTCGAGCGTGATGTCCGTCACCAAGAGGCATTCGGTCATGCCGTACGGAGAGTGCGGTGTTGCGTTCGGCATGATGGTTGCTGCCGAGGCGAGCAGTTCTGCGCCGATCGGTGCCCCAGTAGAGAGGAAGGTATGCACGCGCTCGAGTTCGCTGCGGTCGTGCGCGGTGAGATCTCCCGAGGTTGCCACGACATTGAGGATCGAGGCGGGGGAGAGGAACACCATGCTGCCCCCGGATGCTTCCACCGCGGCCGCGACTGCGCGGGCGGTGAGGGTGCGGGGAGACGAGACATCCATCGCAGGCGTCACTGATCGCGTGCCGAGTGCCGGACCCAGCAGGGCAAACGGCGCGAACCCGGTTACGAGTCCGGTGTCGGCGGTGACTTCGAAGTGGCGCGCAAGCACGTCCCGCAGAGCAGATAGCTGGCCGTGGCGGTAGACGACGCCCTTGGCTGGGCCGGTTGAGCCCGAGGTGAAGAGGATCGCTGCGTCATCCTCAGCCCGCGGTTCGGCGGGGAGGGAAGTGTTGGCGCCGAGCGTGATCAGGTCGCGCAGGCTGTACGAGACGCCGAGTGCTGCGGCGGAAACCTTGGGCAGTTGCGCGGTGGAGATGCGCACTCCGGGCCAGCCGAGCGTGCGGGCGGCGGTGAGGCCGGGCGCTTCGCCGATGATGAAGTCGGGCCACGATCCGCGCACGGCACGGGTGAGTCCCTTGACGCCGAGGCCGGCATCCGCGACGACGATGATGGCGCCGATCCGCAGGCAGGCGTAGACCACGGCGGTGAGTGTCGGCCCGGGCGGGACGAGCAACGAGACTCGCTGACCCTTCTTCACACCGATTGCGGTGAGGCCGGCGGCGATCTGACTCACGCGGTCCGAGAGCTGTCGCCAGCTGACCTGCTGAGGACCGCGTTGCCCACGCGTCGACATGTCGATCACGGCGGTGGTGGTGTCATCGGCGCGTTCATCGAGGTTGCGCCAGAGCGGGACGAAGCTCGAGTCGTCTGAATCGGTGGATGCGGATGCTGCAGCGATCGCTTCCCGCGGCGACGGCGAGGCCGACCCGGGGTCCGCGAGACTCGCAGCGTTGTCGCCGAGCCAGGTCAGCACCGAGTCGGCGTAGGGAACGTCTTCGGCAACGAGGTGGCCGGCACCCTCAAAACGGTGGACGTTCGCGTGCGGAAGTCGCCCGATGAGGTCGTCGAGGTAGTAGTCGCTGAAGATCGGATCGCGCGGACCCCACAGCATGAGCGCCGGCAGGTCGAGCTCGGCAACGGCGGTCGCGATGCGGTCGAGCTCGCTGTAGCTTTCGTGATCAGCATCCACGGGGATGTCGGCAACGAAGCCGCCGATCCCGCCGCGACGTGCTGACGTGCGGTACGGCGCGCGGTAGGCATCCTTCACCGCCGGGTCGAGCGGCTCAGACGTGAGCGCGAGCGTGGTCTCTAAGAACGCGGTGGTGCGCACGGTGGATGCCGCCAGCATTCCGCGGGCGCGCGCCAGCCGCAGCGGTGCGGGGATTGGCTTGCCGGTCTCGTGATGCACCGCCGTGTTCAACAGCATGACTCCCGAGAGCTGCGCCGGATGATCGACAGCCCAGCCGAGCGAGACGACGCCGCCCCAGTCGTGACCAAGCGAGATCACAGGCCCGTCAAGAGAGAGTGCATCGGTGAACGCGGTCAGATCAGCGACCCGCTGAGCGAGTGGACGATGGATGCCGGTGCGTTCCGAGAAGCCCATGTCGAGTTGGTCGACGGCGATGATCCGCCACGCGGGCGCCGCAGCCCCAGACGCGTCACCAGCCGCAGCCGCAGCGGCGGCGCCAGCCTCGGCAGCCTGCACCGATTGCGTCAGCAGTTCGCGCCAGTAGTACGACCAGGTCGGGTTGCCGTGGACGGCCAAGATAGTGCCGGCAATGGGCAAGCCGAGGCGAGCCAACTCGTCGCCGTTGTCGAGGTAGTGCCATTCGCGGGTGAGTCCCGCATCCAGACCACTTCCGGGCACAGAAGCGATGCGGCTGAAGCGCGGGTCGAGCCCGGGCAGGTTGTGCGGCGGGCGGGAAGCGGCTTCAGTCACCATGCGAGCTCCATCATTGCGGTATTGAGGCCAGAGCCGACGCCCATCAGGAGTACGCGGTCGCCTTTCTTGAGCGATCCTTGCGCTTCATCAAGCGTGATGGGAATCGACGCGGGGCCGACGTTGCCGTACTGCGGGAAAGTAGTGGGCACGCGATCGCGGTCGAGCTTTGCGGCCTTGACGATGGCGTTGGTGTGCACCGACGACACCTGGTGGGTGACGTAGAGATCCATTGCGGACCAATCCCATTCGGTGGATGCTTCCTTCCACGCCGAAACGACGAGGTCGAGGCCACCTTTAAGGAGTGCTTTCGCGTCGGTGAACATACCGTCGACGCTGCCGACACAGAGTTCGTGGAACTGGGTTGCCGCGCGGGTGACTCCACCGAGAATCGGATGACCGGCCGGGTGCTCGTCGGTGCGTCCGAGTACGGCAGCAGCAGCGCCGGAACCGAGGGTGAGCGACGCGAATTCGCTCATGAAGCCGTCACGATCGGAATCCTGTTTCAGCAGGCGGTCGATGGTGTTGGTTTGGATGTCGTCGGCGTCTTCGCCATTGACGATGATCGCGTAGCGAATCTGGCCCGACTCGATCATGTTCGCGGCAAGGTTCATCCCGCTGACAAAACCGAGACACGCGTTCGCGACGTCGAAGTTGATGGCCGAGCTGGGCAGGCCGAGGCCGTGGTGCAACCGCACCGCCACCGAGGGTTCAAGGTGCTTTCGGCTGACCGACGTATTAATGAGGAGGCCGACTTCAGAGGCATCCACACCGGCTTCGGCTAGCGCGCGTTGGCCTGCCGCGACAGTGGCGTCGTCGGATGTTTCACCGGCAGCCCAGTTGCGACGCTCGAGCACGCCGGCCACCCGTTGCAGGAGTCTGCTGGGCAGCGCGAGGCGCGAGAACGCCGGGGCGAGGCGCGCCTCAAGGTCTTCTGATGTGGTTACCCGGCTGGGTAGTGTGCTCGCGACCGACAACAGGGAAACATTGTTGAAGCGCGTGTTGGCATTTCCGGCCACGGAACCTCCGTCGAGCGAGCCCCGCGGGCTCAGTAAGCAAGAGGCCTAGTTTACGCCAGTTGGCTGAGCCTTGCCTTCCCGCAGTGCGAGTGGCGCGGGCCCATGTCGCGAGACAGTGGGCGGATGAGGGCGCGAACTAGAACTTGTTCTGCAGTTCGCAGACGACATCTGCTTCGATGGGGGTGCCGTCTTCGAAGGCGCCGGCAAAGCGAACTTCGACGATGTCGCGGCTTCCATCGGGCGTTCGCTCGCTGATCTCTGTCAGCGTCGAGATGGTGCCGTTGGCGTTGTTGCCGACTCCGGCGGCAGCCTCTTGGTCACGGAAGCGGAAGCTCTCCTCGTTGAGCGCGATGTAGTTCATCAGCATGTCTTCGTGGGCGTCGACGTTGTCGATGCCGATGATGGTGACAATGTCGCCGTCATTGAGGTCTCCGACGTCTTCGGTGCCGAACCCGCGGCTGATCTCGCAGTCGCCAGTGAAGTCCGGAAACTCGACGCCGTTGATGCGCAGCGTGGCGTTGCCGACATCGTCGGTGCTGAAGCCGGCGGTAGCGGGCTCGTCTGTCGTTCCCTCGTCACCTGTGGTCTCATCCGTAGTCGTAGCTTCTTCTGTCGTCGCAGAGTCTGCGAGCTCGTCAGCGGCGGGGGAGCAGGCCGCGAGCGTGGCGCTGACAGCGAGAACGATCGCGGCGACCCGTGCAGTGCGCGCCCAGAGAACGGATGAGGGCATGGGGGCTGAGTGCGCAGTGTTCATGGGGTCAAGGTTCCTCGCCGTCAGAGTGGTTGTGCAATACGTCTTTCGGCGTAGCCGCGCGGGTAGGGTGTTGGAGCATGGGACTCAGCGATTCTGACGCGCAAGCGGTCTTGCGAGTTGCCAGCCGGCTCACACAGCATCCGCCCCTCGAATTTGCGGATGTGCTGGACGCTGTGCGCGAGGTCATCGACTGCGACAGCGCATCCTTCAATGACATGGTGCTCGCCACCCGCGACTTTCGGTACGTCATGTCGCCCGCCAGCGAGGTTGCGACAGCCACCCGGCTGAAGCCGCAGTACGACAAGTACTTTCACCAGCATCCGCTGAACGCCGCCGCAAATTCTGCGCTCGGGCTCGGTGCTATCCGTTTCTGTGATGTTGAGGGCGGCGCGGATGTCACCGACACCGACCTGTACCGCCATTTCTACGGCCCGTTCGGTGTGCGCTTTCAGTTGGTGACGCAACTGCCGTCGCCGCCGGATGTCGTGGTCGCTTATGCCCTGAACCGTAGCGAGCGTATGGGGGAGTTC
Source organism: Salinibacterium sp. NG253 (assembly GCF_015864945.1). Classification (GTDB taxonomy): domain Bacteria; phylum Actinomycetota; class Actinomycetes; order Actinomycetales; family Microbacteriaceae; genus Rhodoglobus. The sequence goes on from NZ_JADYWF010000001.1 coordinate 29,055, forward strand.
AGCGATCGCGACGTTGCCGTCATGAACGCCCTGAGCGGTCATCTCGCTATGCACCACCGTTCGTCGCTTGACGCTGAGCGTTCCCGCCTCGTGGATGCGGAGATGGATCGCTACGCCTGGGCGGTCGTTTCGGTGCGCTCGGATGGCGTGGTGGAGGCGTCGTCGTCGACGGTGTTGGATGCCGGAGCCCGGGTCCCGGACAGCCTCGCGTCAATCATCGCCGACACCGCGCAAGCGCCCGGCAACGATTCTCGTCACGATGTGCTCATCGGCACGCACCGGTGGCACTGCATTGTGCATCCGGTGCGGCTCGGCCCCACGGTGCTGCTGTTGCGCCGGCAACAGGATGTCGCAGCGGACACGAACGCGCTCTTGGTGGCAGGCCTCACCCCTCGTCAGGCCGAAGTGCTGCTCACCCTCGCGCGCACCGGAGGTTCGAACAACGAGCTCGCGCGCGAACTCGGCATGTCGGAGTCGACCGTGAAGAAGCACCTCGAAGGGGTCTTTCGCGTGCTGCAGGTGACGAGTCGTGCTGCGGCGGTGCTGCGGTTGCGCGAGCTGGCGGAGCCAGGCCCCGCTATCGGTCGTGATGCAAGGCGCTAACGACAGGGTTACGTTCGCTTTCGTCAGGTGCCTGCCGAAGGGCTTGTTTGAGGCACCTGCTCACGATTCTTTGGAATAGAGGTGCGCTCAACCTACTCTCGAGGTTTCCGCGGTTAAATCTTCCTTCAGTACACCGCGACCGCCAAGGAAGCTCGAATTTCAATTGCTCGCTCGCCGTCATTCCAAAAATTTGCGCAACAGGCCGCCTTCCTGTGATCGCCGCATAGCGTTCAAGGGGATAGAAGGTGAGTCCACCGCGTGGGCGTACTGGCGCATCACTCTCACGGAGCCCGCATCGTAGTTATCCGACTCTCTGGGAGCGAGGCGAGTTGCACGGAATACGGCGAATTGAGGAGCGTGCGCCTTTTCACGGCAGATTCGTTGCTGTGTCTTTCTGCCTGTGTGGATGCGGCGCGAAATTAGCTCAAGATCTCACAGTTTTTAGCTCGATACAGTCTAGAACAGGCTAGGGTTTTCTACCGATTCGTCGGAGGACAAGGTCACGAACAATATAGATTCGTCATCCGGTCTGAACGACACATCGATGTTGAGCCCCGTGTCGAGAATCGACTGAATGTCAGCGTGATCACTAGGTGCGATTGTCGCAATTAGGTCATCCCCTAGATAGACGCCTAGCGGGGCTGGATCTGTATCGTCGTCTATGGGACGAAGCGCAAACGTTGGGTCGCCTTCGTATGCTGTGTGAGAGGTTCTAGAAGTGCTCGCTGTGGTAACGCCAGTTTCGAGCAAGGCCCGCAGGAGACTTCGCCCACGAGTACGAGTGAATTCAACGAGGTCGAGCAGTTCTGATGAAGAGGCTCGGAACCGGTCGCGCCACGTACTTATGGTCATCTGAGAAAGCCAAGTTCGCATGTCGTCGGTTGAATTGACGTCTTCCGGCATCATGGTCTCCATAAGGTGACATAGCCGTCGTGACCTGATGCCCGACGTCATGAGCTGCAGCGAACGTGAGTTTCTGACGCCGTACCGGATGAATCCAGAGAGCTCGGAGCAGAGCCTTTGCTCGTATCCGATATTGTCCAGATGCCAGTTCACTAGGTCGGTCACCGCGCCTACAGTCCAAGCGAGGTAGTGCTCGAACTGCTGGGTGACTGCAGCAACCATTTGCTCGATGCGCCAAGCCGCCGGAGAAGCAGCGCTTAGGTGGGCCTCGGCTAGATCCGACAACGATGCTCCCGACATCCAGTCTTGAAGCAATCTATCGGGCTCGACACGAATGTTGGCACCTTGAGACGTCGCCCGAAATTCCCATTTTGGTGCTTCGCGCAGCCCTAATAGCTCTTCAAGAACGGGGCCTAGCAATTGAAGCGCAAAATCAGGCGAATCGATATATTGAAGGTCGTCCTCGACAATTTTATTAGCGATCTCTTCCGCAACGGAATCAATGAATCGACTTGAGCCGATGGAGGTTCCTGTCCGCGGCCACCTAAGCCGTGCTTCTTGAGAGACAGACAAGTATGTGCTTCGTGTCGCCGCAGCGATAGCTAGATAGTCGGTGCGTGCCTCTGCGGACTGCGATGCGAGCAATGTCGTGTCAACAATTTTGGACACATCCAATTCAGCCTCGTCTCCCGAGCCCTCCTCATCGATTGCCAACATTAGCCACACGAAACTTACAAAATCTGCCGCTGCGCCCTGAGCATGGAAGAGAGCATCTGCATTCTCTCGGAGCTTTCGTTCGAGCTCGGCAACCGACATGAGCGCGTCTGCTGTAAGAAGCGATGACATGACCGCTAGGTCATCCGAATCCGGGTTCAGATCGGCAAAGTCCTGTTCCGATGCTTCGGCTGCTCTAACGAGAACAATCCAACCTTCGGTCTCTCTGCCAGCACGTCCAGCACGTCCCATCGCGTTGACCAAGCGAGCACCCTGCAGTCGCGTGTCTTCCGGCTGGCCGGGGTAGCCTTGGTCGTATAAGACCACAGTCCGAACCGGGAGGTTGACGCCATCCGTGAGCGTAGAAGTGCAAGTGAGATAAGGCAGCAAATCGTCTCGGGCAGCCTTTTCGATCGCTTCAAGCACTTCTATTGGTAAGCCGGCGTGATGGAAACCAACGCCGTGCCTGAGGTTGTCTACAAGGGGATGCTCAGAGCCGAGTTGTTGCCTTACGAAGTCCACAAGCGGTATTAGCTTGGAACTCTCACCACGCGGCTCAGCCAATGCCGTTGCGAGCGACTGAGCCTGAGCCTTCGTTGATGCGACCACAAGAACGGACCCCGCATGACCCAGCTCGGCAATCATTTCAGCGGCAATCTTGTACTGCTTGGTCGACCGAGTAGAGTCCAAGTTCATTTCCGAAGAACGGGCTGTTTCGTTTTTCGACTTTCGAACGAGACGCCACCCCGTATCTCCCTGTGTTGTGAGCGAACTGGTTCTACCGTTGGCGGTGCGAACTCGCACGACCCCACGAAGCTCAGTTGTGTGTCGGTATCTCCAAACCGGACCCGCGCCCGACTCAACAATGGTTGAATTCCAATTCGCCCTCGTGTTGAATACAGCGTGTAGGCGGCGCGGACCGCGCCAATCGGACTCATGGATTAGTGCATCGCCACCAGGACTTAGCCACTGCGCAATCGCTCCGGAATTACCCATCGCTGCTGAGATCAAAACGATCCGGTGATCGCTCTCTCGGGTAAGCGAGTCCAACGTAGCAATCACAGATTCGAGCGCGAATCCGCGACCTTTCTCTTTGAGAAGCTGCGCCTCGTCAAAAATAAACATCCCGAATTTTTCGACCACAGAGATCGAATCGTGACGCAACATATGGCTTAGTCGCTCCGGAGTCATTACTTCTACGTCCGCTGGTTCGGACTCTGCATCGAATACGAGGTGGAAGTCAGACATAACGGGGTAGTCAGGCTGTTCGGCACCCGCTTCCTTTTGAAGAACCCTGATTCGACTGGCCATCGCTTGCCGAACTTCGCGCCCCAGACTTCTAGTGGGGGCAACATAACAGATGCTTCGTTCTGATCGTTCTAAATACTCAACTGCCAATAATTGCGCGATGAGGGTTTTACCTCCGCTAGTCGGAACCGAGAGGATCATTCGTCTGACGTCGCGATCGAACGGAGATAAGGTCCCGGTAAGCAGTTCTCGTTGTGGCTCCCACAGCGTGGTAACCGCTGGTTTGCCGGTGGTGAACGCTTCGCGAACCAACGAACTAACGGTCGCAGGTATTACTTCCGCATTCCACAAGGAACCAGCAAACGCTGCATCGGAGAAGCTCAGCAGGTGAGCCGCAACCCACCTAGAGTTCAGGTCTTCGGGGCCGACTTCATCTTGAACGACAGAAAGAAAGCGCGCATTCGCGCGATTGCGGCGGACTTCGCTGCCTCGCACGAGAAACATCAAGAGATCCTCCGCGCCCAACACAAGCAAATGGTTCGGGCCGAAAGCTGTCGAGGAGAGATTGTCCAGTCCTGATTCTTTCGCAAGGGAGCTAAACGAACGCCGCCATTTCGCGAGTAGACGGAAAAGAACCCTTGTGTTCAGGCCGAGGAAAGCGACACCTATTTCCATGCTGAAAGTACTCAGACGCTCGGCGAGTGGCGCGTCTGAATCGATAGCGTTTTGCATGCGGCCTGCAATTGCAGCTGCGTTCGGGTCTCGCCCACCTCGCCGATAGCCGATTGCCGCTGCGAACGCGAAGGATAAACGCTCGTCTTGAGTTCGTGAAGTGTCCACTAAAGCGAGATCGAAAATGTGTGCACTCACCAAAAACGCTTGACGTTGCCGGGCTAGAGAGTACCGCTCTCTCGCCCCGTTGACCGAGGCAATTCCATGCAAATACCACGCCGTTTGGATTAGGTCTGAAGGAAGTTCCGTGCGGTGCAGAAGAAGGCCGAGTTCTGCATCTGCCATTAAGTCTTGAAGTTCGCCCGGCGTGGGCAGCCCAGATCTGCCGCCAAGCGCGCCTCTCAGAAGGGCTAAGTCTAGAGACCGCTCCACACGATCTCCTTCACGCGATTCACAAAACCCGGGAAATCAGGCACCGCGACAACGATCGACTCAGTTTGAGAAGCCTCGGTAAATTCTGGGAATGACCGGTTTATCGAACCAAAAGTGCGCTTACTCGTCGGCGCGTGATGATCAGAGGTGCCAATAGCCACGCCGACGCCTGCGCGTTCGCTCCGGTCAAACCAGAGGTCCACGATGCTCCCATAAAGATCGCCCATTGCGCCACTTTGAGCTGTTGTTTCGGGGCCTGCGAGCTTGGCGAGATACTCGCTCCCGCGACTTGCGAGTTGCTTGCTTGCGCGTCTTATCGTCTTCGAAACCTTGTTCGCCGCGTCGTGTTTTTTGATCTCCCAGAGTCGAAACACGAGGACGCCACTGGGGTTCTGATACACGACGAGTCCGTCGCCGCCAGGTTCAAGCGCATCTGCCTTTACGCTGTGAGCACGTACTAAGCTCCGACCGTCTCTCGTCGTAAGTCTTTCGGCCACGACGAGATTCCAGATTATTTCGGCAACATGACCCTGCAGATGATCAACGTTGGGAGGCTTACTGGGATGCCCGAACGCTATTGCGGCGTAGGTTTCGACGGTTTCGAGCGAGGTGCCTGTTTCGGGGGCACCTCCATCCCGTCGCCGACGCCAGCGATCAAGCACCGTGGAGTTGCCGCAAGCAATGATCATTGCTTTATCAGCCAGCAGCTGGGCCGCAGATTCGCGATCTGTGCCCGAAAGGTTGAGACCGCCGACGACGTAATCAACTGTCGATGCGCCCGGACTGTTCACGAGCGCAAGCAGCGGACTCAGGCTCGTCGGAATGCTCACCGTTGCATCATCTCTCTTTTTGTTCATTACAGCAGGCTCTTTGACAACCGTACCGAAATTATTCAGGCTGATTCCTTGTTTTCTCACCCTCACACGGATGTGGATTGGCAGTCGTTTGGTCGGGAGGAGTGGGTCTGAGGCGCTCTCCGAGACCTGTCGGGAATGGGTGGAAGGGTTGTTAAATTTCAATCAGCGCCGCAGATGGTATGTCGATCGCGTGGGAACTTGGGCGGAGGCTGTGACTCGGAAAGTGTTCTGAGGCGGCCGGATCGACTGGCACGTTAAAGTTATGCTCATGACGAGTTCGAGCAACGATGCGTTCGCCAGTGTGGGTGGTTTTCAGCCCTATATCAAGATCGGGGGCAACTGGATTGAGTATCCGGACCATAACTGGCACGCGGGTGCGGCGTGGCACTACACCTCGGTAGCGGGGTGCTACGGGATACTGGCAAACCACGAGTTGTGGGCATCGTCAGCATCGATGATGAACGACCCCGAGGAGATCAATTATGGTGTCCAGAAGGTCGCGGAGGTTTATGTTTCGTGGCGCTTGAAGAATCCGAGCGACACGCCTGCACACGAATTTTTGCAAAGCGCCATCGACGGGCTTGGCCGATCGATGAAGCGGGCCTTTCCGTTTATCCTTAGTGCCTCTACGTCGCCCCACCTGCTGAACCAATGGGCCAACTACGGCGACGGATCAGGGTGTTGTATTGGACTCGACGGCAAGACCATGTTGCACGTGGTCGGCAGAGATGGCCCCGCGGATAAAGGAGAGCACCTGCCTGCTTGGCTAACCGTTATCTACGACTACTCAGCGCAGGAAGCACACATCACCAGATTGTTCGATCAGCTCGTCGAATCGCAAGGCCAGATTGCGAGCGCCTTACAAGCTGACCAATTCGCGCAGGAACTCTTATTTCAGAACTTGGCGATGCTCGTAGCTTCGCTTAAGCACCCGGCCTACGCTGCGGAGAAGGAGGTCCGGTTTGTCGTAACTAGAAAGCCTGATGACACTCTCGCGTTCAGGCCGAGCCAGCGCGGAATTGTCCCATATCAAAGGCTCGGTGGGACGATCAATTTATCCAATGGAAAGATTGGTCTGCCGGACGACCCTTCGAAGCCACTTCGATTACCGATTCAGGCTATCTATGTTGGCCCGCCGCAAGGGGAATCTGAGATTCGCCGCATTCGGTCAATGAGCGATTTTGCGGCCGCCCAAGGCTACGAGGTCGATGTCCTCGGCGCTGGTATTCCGTATCTTCCCTGAAAGTGATTATCTGGAGCCCGCAGTTGGATGCGCATTATGGGGCATACAGAATCTCGCGGTGAGGTATTGAATCTACGGACGACCAAAATCTGAACGGACATCACCTGTCCCAGAAAGTTGCACGGACTAGGAGTCAACCTTGGATCAGCGCGGCTCGGGATCAGCGACGATCTCGGGCGAGAGCATCCGCCGCTTCGTGAGGGCAGCTTCTGCAGCGATGATGCCCAGCACGACCGCGGCACCGATGGCGATGAGTAGCACTACGAATCCGAAGTCGGATTCGGGTGCCAGTACTTCGCCCGACTCGGTTTGCCAGGGCCAGAGGGCGCGCAGCGAGCCGAGCATGAGGCCGGTCATGATGACGAGGGTGACGCGGCGGCGGTTCTTGAGTAGCCACTGCAGGCCCGAGACGAAGAGGCCCAGGCCGACGATGGCACCGATGGCGAAGGCTCCGAGGTAGCCAAAGTTGCGGTCGTTGACCGCAGCGAGAGTCGGCGCATACATGCCGAGGATCAGCAGAAGGTAGGAGCCCGAAACTCCGGGCAGCACGAGGGCGCACACCGCGAGGGCCGCAGCGAGCGAGACGATGATGAGCGTGGGGTCCGCATCCCCGCCACGCGGCAAGCCCGTGAGCGCAACAGCGATACCAGCGGCCAGGAGGCCGATCAGAACCTCGGGGAACGTCCAGCGCCCACCAACCATGCGGGCGGGCACAATGAGGGACGCGGCAATGAGTCCGGCAGAGACTGCGCGGGTGCCGGTGGGGTATTGCTCGATCAGGGGAGCGAGCAGCGCAGCGCCGATCACGATGGCGGCGAGCATCCCGATACCAATGGGCAATACGACGTTCCAGCGCACCGAACGGAAGTGGGCGCCAGCGCGAGAGAAGCCGCGACCACGGATGCCGTCGGCGATCGTGAGCGCCACTCCCCGGGCGAGGTGCCCGGCGCCATCGATGAGCGTGTCGTAGACGCCGACGAGGAGGCCGATGGTGCCGCCGCTGACGCCGGGAACGATCTCAGCGAAGCCGATCAGCATGCCGCGGAAGGCATCGCCGACAGTGCGGATGACGGGGTGAACTCGGGTCATCGCTTACTCGTTTTCTTCTCAGCGGCTAGTGGTTCGTGCCGTAGTTGTTGGGGGAGCCCGCCCTGAGCTGAAACGCAGGGTGCGGCATCCGGAGTGGTGGATTTTTTCACCATCGTGCAGAGTAGTCGATTTAGTTGAGGTGGCGGTGGATATTGGTCCCGTCGCGGACCGATTCCCATGTTGCAGCCCGTAGCCTAGAGGGGTGACTACGGGCAACAATCGACTTCGCGCATTCCAGCAACGGATCAGTCGATCCCTCATCACTATGGCCGGGGGAGCCCTGCGCTCCAACAATGCGCCCACGCAACTCTTGTCGTTGCCGGGGAGCGAACATCAGCTGTCTCAGCGTCACGCGCGCTCGGTCATCGACCTGTGTTTGCGCGCGGGCGAAGCGATGCTCGCGACCGGAGCATCCGCCGCTGACGTTGTGGCGACCGTGCTGCGCATCAGCACCGCCTATGGCGTTACCGGGATGCACGTCGACATCACCTTCACGTCGCTCACCGTTTCGATACACCGCGGGATGAACGAAGACCCCATGTCGATCATGCGCATCGTCAAAGTGCGCACCATTGACTACACGCGGCTACAGAACGTGTACTGGCTCATCGATGTGATCACTGGGCCCGACGGCCCTGGGGATGTGGATGAGACCCGCGAGGAACTGGGCGCAATCCTCACCACACCGCATCCCTACCGACGCTGGGTCGTCACCGCCGGCAAGGGCATACTCGCGGCAGGTGTTGTTGTGATCTTCGGTGCCAGCTTCGTGCTGGTTCTTGTGGCTGCAATATCCGCCGCCCTCTCGGATGTACTAACGCGTCGTCTTGAACGTTTGTCGGTCCCCGCTTTCTTCGCCCAGATGGCCGCTGCCGGCGTCATCAGCGTCATTGCGGTGTTCATGTTTTGGCTGCGGTCAATCGGGATCGATATTCCCGGATCGAACAGCCCGACCGTGATTGTGATCTCCGGAATCATCATGCTGCTTTCCGGTGTCGGCCTCACATCGGCGGCGAGTGACGCGATCGGCGGCTATTACGTCACGGCGACGGCTCGCGGCATGGAAGTCATCATGATGACGCTCGGCCTTGCTGTCGGTATCTCGATCGTGCTCAGCATCTCGTTGCGCCTAGGAATCCCTGTGGCGATCGGTGACACGCTGGGGGACAGCCGCAGTGTTGTCTCGGGAATGGTCGGCTCGGCCATCATCGCCGTCGGCTTCGCCCTTGCCTCTTATGTGCGGATGCGGTTGCTCCCGATCATGGCGATGGGTGCCGCCCTCGTGTACGCCGTCTACTGGTTCGTGCTGCCCTTGGCGTCGTCGCCCGGGCTTGCTCCTGCTATTGCCGGAACAGCGGCCGGCGTCGTGAGCTACCTTCTCTACCGCTGGCTCAAAGTGCCAGAAGGCGCCACCAACATGGTGGGCATCATCGCGCTGTTGCCTGGTCTTGCTTTGTACCGCGGTATTTACGCGCTCATGGACTCCGAATTCGGCGTCACCGAAGCGCTTCCCTCGATGGTGATGGCACTCGCGACCGGCCTCGGCTTGGCGGCCGGAACAACCATCGGCGGATTCGTTGCTCGCCGTACCTTCGGGTTCGACCGCGCGGCAATGGCGGCGCTGAAGCGCTCGCGTACGCCTCGCTAGTTCTTGGCATTCTGGGCGAGCGCCTCGCGTCGCGAGCTTTGGCCTCGCGATCACTCTTGACGCGAGGCGATAACGATTGGTGTGCGCCCAATCGACGTTTTCGGGACCGCCTCAGGGGTGCCTCGTCAACGTTTTCGCCGCGCCTCGCTATTCGCGACTGGCCGACACCGGTACAGTTTGAGCGTTGCTAGAGTTCGGATTCGGAGCGAGGAATGGGTGCTATGCGAGATCAAGATGACCTTCAGGCTGCTATCGAGGGTGAAGTGCCCGTAGAGCGCGCGAATATTGCGCTTTTTGGCGCAACTGGCGCCGGCAAATCAACACTGTTGAATGCAATTTTCGGGGCAGAAATTGCACAAACAGGAATCGGAGCGCCAGTCACTAACGAAACCGAGATGTTCGTCAACGATGCTGGCACTCTCGCAATTTTCGACGGCGCGGGTGTTGAGCTGGGAGGCAGAAACCCGGTCCGCGACATAACCCAGCGACTGTTCCGGAACAGGCAAGGTGAGTCGGATGCTGTAATCCATGTCGCCTGGTATTGCGTGAACAGTCAGACTGGTCGACTCGAAAAAGGCCAACGCGATGTCATCACCAAAGTGGCTGCGCTCGGCATCCCGGTAGTCCTAGTCCTGACCAAAGCTAACGTGCGCAACGGAGTTGTAGAACCTAAGACTGCTTCCCTCGCGGATGAGATTAGCAAGATGACGCTTCCGATCGTCGGCGGCCGCCCGGTAATTACTTCATCCGTGGACGACGAATTCAACGGAGTCGGGCGGTTCGGACTCGAGACCCTCCTGGACGAGACCTATCGTGTAGTTCCTGAGGCGCAGAAGATTTCTGTCGCCGGGGCACAGAAAATCGATCTGACGATTAAAGCTCGCTATGCAAGATCTTGGATCGCGGGTGCTGTTGCATTCGCGGGTGGCGTCGGAGCAACCCCCATCCCGCTCGCAGATGCTGCACTGCTCGTCCCGGCTCAAGCCGCGCTCATGGCGCGAATCGCTGCGATCTACGACATCCCACAAGCGAAAGCAGCGAAATTGGTGGGTTCTACGACAGTTCTCGCTGCGGGCGCTGGAAAAATGGCGGCCGCAAGTCTGCTCAAACTTATTCCCGGAGTCGGCTCAGTAATCTCCGCGGGTGTCGCCGCCACTCTTACCGGTGTACTCGGCGAGAGTTGGCGGGTCACGACAGAGCGGGTCTTCACGGGAAAGTTCGATTTGGACGACGCGGACCAGCTGACGAAGATTGCTGAAATGTTTGCAAGCAACATGAAAAGCGGTGCCAAAGCGGAGGCAGCGCCAGCTGCCACTGACTGAGGGACTACCCAAGCGCGTTCTCAACGCACGGATGAAGGTGCTTCGACTCGAGCGCGACTACCGCCTGCGAGGCTGCCGTAGCGAGTGCCCCATCCGTGTCGGAGCCCGACAGCGTTGCGTGCAGAAAGCCTGCGAAGAATGCGTCACCGGCACCGTTTGTGTCGCGGATTTCGGCAGGTACGGCATCCACTCGGTGGAGTCCATCGGCGTCGAGCGCCATAGCTCCCTCGGCACCTAGTGTGCACACGACCACCGTCGCTCCCGCGTTCACCCGATCGCGCATGAAAGGCAGCGGGTCCGGCATCCCATCGGCGTTCATGAATAGGTGCGACGCTGCCTGAACGAACGGTTCGTGAAAATCTGACCGGCCGTCGTAATCGTGGAGATCGGTCCAGATAGGGATACCCGATGCCACAGCCTCAGGGAGAAGCGCTCGAGAGGTCTCCGATAGGTCCATAACAAGCGCCTCCGCACCTTCGGCCAGCGCGCGAAACTGCGCGACATCTGGCTCGACGAAGGCGGGGGTCGACAGGTAGAGCGACACTCGCTCACCGGCCCGCGTCATCAGATTCAGATGGCGTTCACTGGCGCCCGGAACGGGGACGCACTGCAGCTCAATCCCCGCCGATTCCAACACCGCGCGTAGCCGGATAGACGCCGCATCATCACCCGCCGCAGTAAGGCAGCTGACCCTTCGGCCCAACCCGGCTAGGTGCAGAGCCTTACCGGCGGAGGTGCCGCCGACAGTCTCGAAATCTTCTAACGCGAACTGCATGTGCGGGCGAGGTTCGGGCAAGTGATCGAGATAGACGATGCTGTTCCACGACACGGGGCCAGAAATGAGGATGCGGTTCGGCATGGTCACACAGTACTGGCGCGAGCAGTGTTAGGTCGTGTGGCAGGTGATCGCGCACCAGTAGCAGCCGTTGACTTTCGGGTACTGGCTCTTCGCGGCAGTCACGGCCTCACTGCACGAGGCGAACTCGCCGAGATCGGTGCGATTCTCGACGCTAGGCAGGCAGCCCCGAGTCGAAGCTAAATCATGAACTTCGTGGTCGCCGGAGTTGGGCTGGGCGTTTTTATTTACGGTGAAGTAAGGCATGAGCTCCTCTTTTGCGTTGCACGTCATTGTGTGAGGAACAGAATACTGAGCTATTCGGAGAGTGGCCAGATGTTTATGGTACCGTTCGGTACAGAACGAGAGTTTGTTTCCGGGTCGCCCTCGCGACCCCGTCCCCACAATAGGAAGGATCCCCACAATGGATCTCAACAACCGTCGCGGAATCATCACCGGAGCTGGCCAAGGAATTGGTCAGGCTATCGCCCTCGAATTTGCTGCCAAGGGTGCACACCTGCTGCTCGTTGGCCGCAAGGAAGCCACCCTGCAGGAGACTGCCGACCTCGTAAAGAACGCCGGTGGAACATCCGAAATTCTGGTTCAGGACCTCGGGCAAGCGGATGGCGCGCGGAACGTCGCTGACGCCGTGAAGTCGTGGGACACCATTGACCTTCTCGTGAACAACGCCGGCAACGTGCGTGCTGGACGACTCGAAGAGTCCACCGCAGCAGAAGCCACCGCGATGATCGACCTCAACCTCACCGCACCCGTGCTGCTCACGCAGGCACTGTTGCCGCAGCTTCGCGCCAGTGGGGCAGTCAGCGGCAGCCTCATTCTGAATATCTCGAGCGAGATCGCCCTCGTCGCGATGCCGTTCTACGCCGTCTATGCGGCCACCAAGTCTGGTCTGGCCGCGTTCGGTGAAGCGATGCGTCGCGAACTCCACGGCACTGGCGTGCACGTTGCCACGGTTTACCCCGGTGCCACGGACACCGACATGATGAGCAGCCAGAACGCTGATTGGGAGCGCCGCCCCGTTTCTGACGTCGTCGCTCAGGTCATGACCGGACTTGCATCAGACGAGCACGAGATCAACGCATCGGCACCCGATGGCCGCGGAATGCAGGAGCTCAACGCATCCAACCCCCTCGCCGTCGACGCCGCTATGGCGCCCGGGCTTGCCGACATGGAAGCCGCTGTGAAGGACCACAACAGCATCTAGTGCTGCTCGACTGATCAGGCTCGCAAGACTCCCAGAGACCGCAAGACACGCCTGATCAGCGCAGCTCGTTCCCAAGGCCGCCAGATTTCTGGCGGCCTTTGGAATATCCGGAGCTTGCTTCGACTTGTTCTCTGGGTAACCAACCGCCTCCGTGAGACGTCGTGTCAGTAACTTCGCGTCACACAACGGTGACGGTCCAAAACTCGCAATAACCTCGAAAGGTGAACGCCTTGGAAACCTTGACTGTGCTTATGGGCCTCGTGGCACTCGCCACTGTGCTGGGCTTGGTCTGGCGTGCCCGAACCGGACGCATCAAGCACACTCGAACTGACGTCTCGACCGCCACATCCGAAGATAATCGCATCACGATTCCCGGTGCCGCACCGTTCGGCAGCCGCGTGACTCTGGTCCAGTTCTCCACCGAAGCCTGCGCGATCTGCCCCACCGTTCGCACACAGTTGAGCGCCCTCGCCGACGAATTCGATGATGGAACCGGCTCTGTCGTTCACGTCGACGTGGATGTCACCTCGCGCCCCGAAATCGCCAACCAGTTCAATCTGTTGCAGTCTCCGACCACGTTCATCCTCGATGGCAACGGTGTGCTGCAGGCCCGCATCGGCGGAGCCCCCAAAATCAACGACGTCCGTGCCGAACTGCACCGGATGCTCAGCCCCGCGCTGGTCTAAAAACCAGTCACCGCACCCGTCCACCCCGAGACAGCGCTCCCACGCGGAGCACCACAGATAGCGACTCCCATGATTTCGAATGACACCCGCGCCACCGAGCAGGCCCGGCTCTCCGGCTCCAAAGCAGCTCTCGCAGCAAAGCCCGGCCAGGCCGGAATCGACCCGCGTGGTCCTCGCTTCGGCGCCGGCATCACCGCCGTACTTCTCCTCACCGTCATCGGGCTTGGATTGGATGCCGCGGCAGCCGTACCCGCCACACTCGCCGAACGCGCGACCCAGCCAGCCTTCCTTCTCCTCACCGCCATTGCAGTGCTCTTCGCGTGGGGCGCGTTCGCTGGCATCCAGCGTCACCCCTACGGACTGTTCTTCAAGGCCGTGATTCGCCCGCGTCTCAGCGCGCCGAGTCACCTCGAAGACCCCCGCCCGCCCACGTTCTCGCAGGGCGTCGGCCTCGCGGTGACCGTCCTTGGCATCGTTCTGCACCTGCTCGCGGTGCCCTACGCCCTCGTCATCTTTGCGGCCTTCGCGTTCATCGCCGCGTTCCTGAACTCGGTCTTTGACTACTGCCTCGGATGCCAGCTCTACGTGCTGCTCGTGCGTGCCGGGCTGGTTGGCCGCGCTCGCTCCGCTGCCTAAGTTCTTGGGCGGCGGCGCGCAACTGCGAGCCCGGGAAACGTCAGGCAGTTCGGGATACGTTGGATGCATGCAACGCACGAGCCTGACCCTCCGCCTAGTCATCCCCGCAATCTGGCTGGGGCTGATCACCGCCATCTCCTTCGTGGAGACGCCGCTGAAATTTCAGGCACCGGGAATCACGCTTGAGCTCGGCCTCGGCATCGGTCGCCTCGTCTTCTTCGCCATGAACACCACGGCGCTGGTGTTGGTCGCGATCCTGACGCTCGCGATGATTCGACCGCGCGCATCACGACTGCAGTGGGGGCTACTCGTTGGCCTGTGGGTAGTGCTGCTCACTCAGATCCTGATCATCCGTCCGCCGCTCAATGCGCGAACGGATGCCGTCATCGCTGGCGTAGACACCGGCGGCTCGCTCTGGCACTACTTCTACATCGCAGCCGACGGCACGATCTTCGTGCTCCTCATCGTCTTCGTGGTCGTGACGGCTCGAAAGCTGATTCCGGCGATCGCGTCCCAAAAAATCGGATAGCTAACTCGCCGAAAGTGAGCGATATACACTCAGCGCATGAAGCTTCGTTCGGGTGCTGTGTGTGTCCTCGTTTTCAGCACCGCAGTCGCAGTCGCTGGCTGCGCTGGACCGTCCGATGATGGCCCTCTGCGGTTTGGTGCTGATGAGGATCGCGTGTGTGCGCCGGTCGACCAGTACCCGCACATCGCGCTCGGGACACAATTCGACCTAGACGGTGACGATCCGATCACCATCACTTCGGTCGACGCCATTGACCCTCTCGCTGTAACGCTCGTCAGTGTGAGCGTCATGCCCGTGGATTCCCCGTCACTCCGCTTGCTGCTGGACCACTACCCGCCAGTTGAGCAATTTCCCGATAACTGGCCGGATGCGGTGCCCGCCATCGGCTATACCGTCACGCCAGGAGACATTGTTGATCTTGTTGCCGAAGTGAAATCGACAAACCAGTCGGCTGGTTCGCTCGAGGGGCTGATGTTTCATTACACCGTGCTGGGCCGAGAGTATATGGCCCGAACGCATCTCGGTCTCGATCTGACAGCGGGCTTGTGCTGACCTTTACGTGGCGATGTCTTCCCACGACGCGAGCGTGACGACGCCGTCGATGCGCTGACGGAAGTCGGCATCCACCGTGACAAAGGCATCAGCTTGAAGTTGCGCGACCGCGACGTACTCGGCATCGTTTGTGTCGGGCCAATCGAGACTCGCGGCAATCTTCCACGCCGTCGCGCGGGATACGCGGTCGCCGAGAAGACGGATGCGCATGGTGGTGATGCGATTCAGTATTTCTAGGGCATCATCCTGACTCAGTTCTCCCGCGCGCGTTTGGGAGTAGAGAATCGACAGCGCCTGCGATCGCAAGACATTCGGTGCGACGAGCTGATGCTCTGCGGAGACAATGATCTTCTCGCGCGCGAGCCGGATCGCGGTGGGAGCGTCGATTGCATAGCGGGTCATGTGAATATTGTGCTGTCGACCGCTAGCAAAGTACAGGGGCGAAGGCGTGAATCGTATCGTGGAGGTCTTGACAGAAGTGTAAAGATTCGTTGATACTAATAGCGTGACCAACACCGGAGCCGAAACGGATGACACCGACGCAATCATCGCTGCGGTGAATCCTGCCAAGCAGAATCCCGCTCAAGGGAATCGCGAAGGCACCGCCGACCTCCGAGCGCTCGCCAATCCGGTGCGTCTCACCATGCTCACGCTGCTGCGCGATCGTGAGTGGACAATGGCAGAACTCGCCACCGAGTTGGGCCTTCGCAAGGGAAGCATCAGCTACCACTTGCGTGTGCTGGAGCGCGCCGGAATCGTGCGCCAATCTGGTGAGCGAAACGTTCGCGGTGGGCACCAGCAACTCTGGGCGCTGAGCGCCGCATCAATGGCGGGCAGCCCAGAGTCAACAACTCCCCGCTCGCGGTCCGCAGTGCTTCGTGCGTTAGCGTCGCAGATGGAAGCAAGTGCATCCCAGCGATTGCTCGTGTGCCCGGCGCGACTGGATGCTGCAGGAAAAGAGAAAGCGATCGTTCTTTTGGAAGCTGCGCTGGCATCCATCCGCGAACTCGAGACCGAGGCGGGAGACGTCGTCACTCTTGGTGCCTTCACCTTCGGTTCAGCCGCCGAATGACAATCTGATCGTGGCCACCGAATCTCAGCTTGGGCGACCATTCTGGGTTTTCTGGAGTGCACTCACTGCGACGAACATTGGCGACGGTATCCGGCTCGTTGCCTTGCCGTTGTTGGCGACACAGCTCACTCAGAACCCCACGCTCATTGCGTTGGTGACTGTCTTCACCTATTTGCCGGCGTTGATGTTTGGGCAGATTGCCGGTGTTGTCGTTGACCGGGTGCGCAAGCGTCGGCTGATCGCCGGTTCGCAGATTGTTCGCGCGGCGGTGTTGACGTGGGTGGCGTTCGCAATTGCCCTCGGGAATCTCGACATCAGTATGTTGTGTGCGGCGGCGTTTCTTTATGGCGTGGCAGAGGCCGTCTCTGATCCCGCCGCCCACGCAATGCTTCCGGGACTCGTTCCTGCCGCAGGGCTGAGCCGCGCGAACTCTGACCTGCAGTCGGGGCAAATTATCGGTGAAATGTTCGTCGGGCGAGCGCTCGGCGGTATCCTCTTCGCGGTGGCGCAACCACTACCTGTCGTGGCTAACGTGCTGCTGCTCGCAGTCGCGGCAGTCGGGATGATGTCGCTCCGAGATCGAGAGAGCGAGACCCACAGCGATCAGGCGGCGCACGCAGGGGAGCACCCGTTGCATCGCGCAGCGGAGCGGACCGATTACCGCGGCGGCGACCGCGCGGCAGGCAGCATCCGTAAGTTCGTTCATGAACTAGCTGACGGCATCCGCGTCGTGACTCACTCCCGACTGCTTGGTGCCATGTCACTGCTGCTGGCGGTGTGGGCGGGCGTATCCGGCGCATTCTGGGGCGTCGCCGCCATTTACGCCCTTCGAGATCTCGATTCTGGCGAAGTCGGATTCGGGATCATGCTGGCATTGTCAGCGGTCGGATCTTTGGCGGGCGCTCGACTCGCGGTCCAGGTGATCCGAATACTGGGGGCACCGAGTGCGGCGCTCACCGCAGTGCTCGTGAGCAGTGCCTCGATCATCGCCCTCACCTGGACGCGCGAACTCTGGCTCGCCTCTGTGCTGCTCGCATTCAACGGTGCCGCCGTAACGCTCTGGAACGTAATGACCATCACCATAAGACAAGCCACCGTGGAGCCGCGCCTACTCGGTCGTGTCAGCAGTACCTACCTCGTACTTGCACGTCTCGCCTTGCCCATCGGTGCCGGACTCGCAGGACTCATTGCTGCTGCGGCCGGTGCGCCCGCAGTCTTCCTTGTCTTCGGCGGCTTTCTTTTAGCAGTCTCTGCCGTGCTCCTTCCGATGTTGTGGACGGTGTTTGGCCAGGTGTGGCCGCGTGGCCAAGCGTCTGCGATGCACTCGGTACGCTGGCCTTCCCAGTGAGAATGCCGTGACCTGGGCCGCAGCTCTTCCGCCGTCTGAGGCACGCGATTATCGTGGCATTACAGTGGGCGGCTACCGAACACGATGGTTGCCCGATTCCTCAACGCGAGCGAAAAGGACGAAACCATGTCTGATCTCAACAGCCCAGCAGCCGCCGAAAACGGTTCAGGCCCCGACGCCCACAACATCCAAGACTGGACAGATCTTGGCAAAGAAATGTGGTCGTATCTCACCGGTCGCAGTGCTGTCATTGACTACAACTTCATCGACATGACGGTCGAAGTTCCCCGCGATGTTGGTCAGGATGCGCCGCGCGCCACCTGGAAACTCAACGGCACCTTGCGAGTGACCACCAGCGAGGGATCCGGCTCCGAACCGACCACCCCGTAACGATGAGTACCTCAACGACGAGTACGCCAACGAGGCTCGACATCGATCTAGCGTTCTCCCTCATCGAACCGATACTTGACGATGCGGATGACGCGTCATTAGGCAGCGGTGAGTCTGGAGCCACGCCGCTCGAGACCGAGAAGATGACGGGCACTATCAGTGCCAGCGGCATGGACATCGAAGTATTTTCGAGCAAGCCAGAGCTGTTCCTTCAGGCGCGAACGGTGAAGCTCAAAGACGTGCGTAGCGTGGCCAAAGTCTTGGCGGACCGCGGGCTAACCGTCGCGCTCTCAGGGCCGCTCGGTCTCATCGCTCGTGTCGGGGCGATCAAGCCTTCCGTCGCGCAACGAGTGCTCACTGGCTCTCCGCACATTTCGCTGGGGAGTCGCGCTGCGATTGCTCCGCTGCTGCGGCGCCGTGATGCGGGCGCGGCGACGGCATCCGAAATGCAGTTTCCGCCAAGCACGCTGCTGCCGCTGGTGCCGACGTTCGATCGGTTTGTTCGCAAACAGATCACCACAACGCACTACACGGCGGGTGCGGGGCGACCTCGACTGTTCTTCGTTGTGGGCTCCGAAAACTGGAACGGCCAGATGCCGCGAGAGTTCGAGCTGCGATCAGAAGTCACCACTATTGGATCGTCTTCTGCCGCGGACCTGCAGCTTCCCGGCCTCGAGCCAATCCACGCCGAAATCCGCCACGATGATGACGATGAGTACGTGCTCCACGCCATCGGTGCCGTCGGTGGCGGTTCGCGCCCGCTCACAGGGCAGGATCCCGGCGCACGCACGCTCAGAACGGGCGCGCGAATGGAAATGGGCGAGTGGCGCCTCGGGTTCTTCCGCGAAGAATACGCCGACCACGGTCGGCCGTTTGGCGGCCGCATCGGAGGCGAAATGGGGCACCAGAAACCGCAACCCGGTCGGCATCGAAATGCGCCGGCATCCGCACCGGCCACACAGCCCGAGGGGCCGGAAGTTCCGGAGACGCCCTAAAGGCCGACAGTTCGCTTCTTGCGTGGGCTACTGCTCGATGAGCAGTCTGCGTAGGGTTGAGCGCGTCGCAATTGAGACGTCGAGGAGGTCGAAGACCTCATGAGCACGCGTGGCGGTGTCATGCACGAGTGGCAGTTTGTCGAACATCCATTCGTCGACTTCTTCGGGCGTCTGCACGACTTGGGGATCTTCGTCGGGAGTCACCTGCGCAACGACAGCCATCGCGTGTACGGAGGCGGCGTAATCGGCGACGACCGCGTCGGGTTCAACCCCAGCGTTGCCGAGGAGTAGAGCGCTGATCATGCCGGTGCGATCGCGACCGGCGCTGCAATGCACGAGCGTTCCGGGGGTGGCAGCGGCGATTGCCTCGAGCGCGCCCCGCACTAGTTGGGGTTGCAACCGCCAGTTGTGCTGCCAGTATTCGGGGGAGTCAAGAATGGCGGCGCAGGTCTCCCAGAACTCGGGATCATCTTGATCCTCGGTCGGGGCGTTGACGATGGAGATGCCAGTGAGCACGTCATCCGCAATGTCGTGATCGCCCTGGCCTGCACCTACTTCATGCTCGCAGCGGAGATCGACGACGGATGCCAAACCCCACAAGCGAGCATCGTTCCACCCGGCCGCGGTTAGACGTTCCCGGCGCGGCCCTCGCGCGATTCGGCCTGAAATAGTCGCCCCGGTGCTCGACAGCGCTGTCGGAAACCCTCCCAAGTCTCGGGCATTGATATAGCCATCCCATTCAAGTGTTGTCATTTCCTCAGCATAGGGATGAGCCGCAGCGCAGGCCAGAGTGGCGCCACGGATCACGGCGAATTCAGATGTTCGCGCGCCTCCGCAGAGAGCTGGCAGTGAGGCGTGGCTCTGCCGTTCAGCGAAACAATCGGCCGTTACCCGGGATCGGTGATTATGCTCGCGACGTGTCAACGACATCCGTCACACGCCCCGAACCCACGAAGGAGCGCACCATGTCAGTGCTCGACGAAGTCCTCTCCGCCAACGCTACCTATGCCGAAAACTTTGGCGACAAATCCGAACTCGCTTTGCCGCCGGCTCGTGGCTTCGCGATCCTTACCTGCATGGATGCGCGCCTCGACCCCGCACAATACGCCGGCTTGAGTGAGGGCGACGCGCACGTCATCCGCAATGCGGGAGGACGCGCATCCGACGACGCCATCCGGTCGCTCGTGATTTCGTACAAACTCCTTGGCACGAAAGAGTGGTTTGTGATTCACCACACCAACTGTGGGATGCAGTTCTTTACCGATGACGTCATGCGGGGGCTCCTAGCCAACAGCCTTGAGACCGCTGCTCTGGGCGATGCCGGATTTGAAGACGTGGGCACCGGTCCAGGCTCGGCTGAAGCCAAATATATTGACTGGCTCACCATCGCTGACCAGGCCGAGAGCGTGCTCGAAGACGTCACTCGAATCAAGGCTCACCCGCTGGTTCCGAGCCGCATTCCCGTCTACGGCTACATCTACGATGTCGCTACCGGGCAGCTCATCGAAGTGCCAGAGGCAACCGCGGCAGGTGCTGCAGCCTAGAGCTACCCGCACCCGCGCGGTGTCAGCGACGGTTGTCGACACGTAGGCTCAACCCATGGCTATCTCCCGCTTCGAAGAGCTCGACTTTCAAGAGACCCCGATGGGGGAGCTCAACCTGCGACGCCGACGCGAGCCAACGCTCGATGTTGACGTATACGAGGTAAAGCTGGGCGATGAGTACCTCATGTCAAGCCTCTTCACTGTTGCCGAAATCGCGCTTTCCGATCTCGGGCTTGCGGCGGCTAGCGGGAATGCACTGCGCGTCGTCAACGGCGGGCTCGGCCTTGGCTACACGGCCGTTGCCGCTCTCGCCGACCCGCGCGTGGCTTCGCTCGAAGTGATCGATGCTCTGCCCGCCGTGATTGATTGGCACAATCGTGGCTTGCTGCCGGTATCTGCCGAACTCACGGGTGATAGCCGCACCACTCTCACCCACGCCGACTTCTTCGCCGTCATGCGCGCCGAGCCGACGGTGCCCTACGACGTGATTCTTCTGGATGTCGACCACTCACCCCGGCACCAGCTCGACCCCAGCCACGCCGACCTCTACACCGTCGAAGGTCTTCGTCGTGTGCGAGCCCATCTCACCGTCGGTGGCGTCTTCGCATTGTGGTCGGATGACCCTTCCGATGCCGAATTCATGGAGCGCCTCGGTCTGGTCTTCGAGAGCCCGATCGCGCACGCGGTCGACTTCGATAATGCGCTCACCGGTGGGGTGTCATCCAACACGGTGTATGTCGCGATTCGTGGCGAGTAGAGCCCTCCCCACACATCGCGCAACTGCGCTTTGCTGTGTGAAACCTCGATATAGAACCGTTCGGTAGCAAAGCGCAGTTTGCCGTGCTAGCGTCCCGTACAGAACGAGAGATTGTTCCCGGGGCTCTACTGGGCTCCGTCCCCAGAACAGGAAGGATCCCCACATGGACCTCACGAACCGCCACGGAATCATCACCGGAGCAGGCCAAGGAATCGGGCAAGCCCTCGCCCTCGATTTCGCCGCTAAGGGCGCACACCTGCTGCTCGTCGGCCGCACAGAAGAGACGCTGCAGAAGACCGCAGAACTTGTCAAAGAAGTCGGCGGAACATCCGAAATCCTCGTCCAAGATCTGGGCCAAGCGGATGCCGCAGCCAACGTAGCCGAGGCCGTGAAGTCGTGGGACACCCTCGACCTTCTCGTCAACAACGCCGGTAACGTGCGCGCTGGGCGACTCGAGGATGCCACCGCAGCCGAGGCCACCGCGATGATCGACCTCAACCTGACCGCACCAGTGCTACTCACGCAAGCACTCTTGCCGCGCCTGCGCACCAGCGGCGCCGCACGCGGAAGCCTCATCGTCAACATCTCCAGCGAGATCGCTCTTGTTGCGATGCCGTTCTACGCCGTCTACGCCGCAACCAAGTCGGGCCTCGCAGCATTCGGAGAAGCGATGCGCCGCGAGCTTCACGGTACGGGAGTGCACGTCTCGACCGTCTACCCGGGCGCCACAGACACCGAAATGATGAGCAGCCAGAACGCTGACTGGAAGCGCGGACCCGTCTCTGGTGTTGTCGATCGCGTGATCTCGGGTCTCAGCAATAACGAGTACGAAATCAACGCAACGCACGAGCGTGCTCGCAGCATGCAGGAACTCAACCACTCCGATCCGCTCGCTGTCGATGCCGCTATGGCCGATGGCCTCGCGGACATGGAAGCGGCCGTCAAAGACCACAACAGCATCTAGCGGATCGCGCCTCGGTAGCGCCCTGAACGCAGGCGCGCCAGACGTCGCCTAGACAACACGAAAGCCCACGACTGCATCCTTGGAGTCGTGGGCTTTCGCGTGCGGAACGCGAGGCTGTTTAGGCCTTGCGTCCAGAAATGGTGCGGAACAGGAACGCGATCACTGCAAGCACAGCCAGAACGACTCCCACCCAGAGGAGGAAGTTGAGCGACTGCACGAGGCCACCCGTGAGCAGCAGGGCGATGGCGATAACGGCGACGATGATGAGGAGAGTGTTCATAAGGGGATACCTTTCGAAAGGAGTTGAGGGGGAGTAAGCGAGTTGCAGCGGGTAAGCGAGTAGCGGCGAGTGTTACTCGGAGACAGCATCCTTCACGTTCTCGCCAGCCTTCTTGAGGCTGGCCTTCGCCTGATCGGCGTTGCCCTCAGCTTCGAGTTTTTCATTGTTGGTTGCCTTGCCCGCAGCTTCTTTAGCCTTGCCGGTGAGGTCTTCTGCAGCGTTTTCGATCTTGTCTGAAGCGCTCATTGTGGAGCTCCTATTTTCTCGGGGGAGTGGGTTGGCGTGGGGTGCCTGTCTGCACTGGCGGAGGGCGACGGGCACCCCACAAGCTGACAATAATCTGGGCACTCGGTGTGAGGCTTCACCCCTAGGGGTGAACTTTCCCCATTTGTTTTCGCGACAACCTATCGTTGAGCCATGAACGCCGTACGAATTGCTTTAGTCAACGATTATGAGGTCGTCGCGCGAGGCGTCGTCGGGATGCTGCGCTCCTACCAGAATCGAATTCAGGTGGTCGAGCTTGACCTCAACAAACAAGTCGACGAATCGGTTGACATCGCGCTGTACGACACGTTCGCTGGAACACAAGGAGATCGTGTAGCCGTGAAGGCTCTCGCGGCCAACCCTGCCGTCAGCGCCGTCGTGGTGTATTCGTGGAACCTTGATCCGACCCACATCGCAGCGGTGCTCACCAACGGGGCCGCTGGCTACATCTCCAAAGGCTTGCCGGCATCCATGTTCGTCGCTGCTCTTGAGGCGATTAATCGGGGCGGCGACCGGATTCATATCGGGGGTAAGAGCACTCCAACCGTGATGGCAGGTGACTGGCCCGGGCGCGAAGAAGGGCTCACCGAGCGTGAAGCCGAGGTCTTGGCGCTCATCACCCAAGGGCTGAGTAACGCCGAAATCGCTGAACGAACGCATCTTTCGATCAACTCCATCAAGACCTACATTCGCAGTTGCTACCGAAGCATCGGCGCCACAAGCCGCACCAACGCGGTGCTGTGGGGAATCGAACACGGGTTTCGCCCCGATCGAGTTCGAGTCGACCATCCGGAACCTGCCCCTGGTGGCAGCGAACTCGCGCCGCAAGCATGAAACGACCCGTCGTACCCGCGCCCTCGCTAGAGCCCGTCAAGAAAACTGCTGGCCGGATGCGGTCAGATCTCACCCGGTCGCGCATGCTGCAGGCCGCAAAAACTGCGGTCGCGGTCGCCATCGCCTGGAAACTTGCGCCCTATCTTCCGGGCGTCGCCGATAACTATCCGTATTACGCTCCCCTCGGCGCTATCGTCGCGATGTATCCCACGCTCATGGGCTCGATGAAGAATGCGGCGCAAACGATCGGCAGTCTTGCGGTGGCCATCGTGCTGGCGGGCGCCGTGATTATCTTCAGCTCACCGAGCGTCATCACGACGTCTCTTGCTGTCGGCGTCGGTGCTCTCATCGCGGCGACAGGCTGGTTTGGCGCCAACCGGGAGTACATCCCCGTGACAGTGCTTTTCGTGCTCATTATTGGCGGGCCGGATGCCGATTCCTACTCAATTGGCTACCTCGAGCAAGCCACCCTCGGAATCGTCGTCGGGCTCCTGGTCAACCTGCTGATCTTTCCGGCACTCACCCACAACGCCGTCGATCAACAGCTGGCAAACTTTCGCGCAGTGCTTTCTAGCCACCTCGCAGAGATCGCAGAAGCTCTCGCTGAAAGCTGGCCGCCCGAAAAAGACGGCTGGGCTTCGGGCAAAGACTCGCTTATGGCCGTATCTGGCCAGGTGCGTGAGGCGGTGCTGCTCGCCGACGAAAGCCGGAAAGCCAACCCACGAGCACGTCGCTATCGTCGCGACCTGAAAGCAGATTACGACGATCTTGCGGCTCTCGAAAATGTGACTTTTCATGTGCGGGACATCACGGATGTGCTCACCGGGGCCGTGTGGGGTATCCCCATCAAGGTGCAGTTGAGGCCCGAGTTACGGCCTGCCCTCAGCGCTGCACTCGCTGCTGTCGCCACCGCCCTCAGCAGTTGGGACTCCGTGGAGGAACGTCACGAGGCGCACGACCGCGCTACGGAGGCTCTTGCAGCGCTAACCGCGGAACTGGACGCTAATAAAGACACCGCAAATGCGACGACAATGGGTGCATCAGCCGCGATCTCCATGGATATCGCGCGCATCCTCGCGGCTCTGAATACCCGTCTGGAGCAGGCTGAACAGCTGGATGAGGCAGCGTCGAACGAAGCGAGCTAGCGCCGCCAGCTTTCAGCCTCAGCCTCGCGCTACAACCGGGCGAAGCGAGCCCGGATGAAGCAATACGCGCCATAGGCAATGAGCCCGATGGCGATCACGATCAGCACCACCACTCCGAAAGGCAGCTCGGTGAGGCTCGTGAGCGCAGCATCCAATCCTGACGACTTTTCGGGGTCGTGAGTGAACGCAGCAGCGATGACAAGGATGCCCACAACCCCAATCGCAATACCCTTAGCGATATAGCCAGCAAAGCCGAGTCCGAGAACTGCGGTGCGCAGAGTGCCTCCGGGCACAGAGATGTCCTCCGTAAACTTTTGGGTCGCGCCCTTGTAGATGAAGAAGCCGCCAACGCCCATGACCGCGAGGCCCGCAACGACGAGTACCGCGATGCCGATGGGGTTCCCCATGAGCTCGCCCGTCAGACTGCTCGTGCTGCTCGATGAGTCTGATGAGCCCCCGAGGGCGAACGTCAAAGCCGTAGAGCCCAGCGCAAAGTATGTGATGCCCTTGGCTGCTTCCGCGCCGCGACGAGCCCATTTGCGTTTCGAATCCTGAGGCTGCATGAGGAATGCCGAGATCAGCAACCACAGACCGAGGGCGAACATACCGATGACGACGGCCCAGAGCAGAAATACACCGCCCGGAGTCGAGGCCAACTGCCGGAATGCTCCGGACTGGTCAGCATCGGTTTGGCCGCCACCCGTCGCGATGCCGATCGCGAGTGCTCCAATGAGGAGGTGCACGAGTCCGTTAACGGCAAAACCAAGGCGGGCGAGAACTTGCAGTGCGGTGCTGTTTTTCGCGCTGCGCGCGGCATCTGAAGCTGAGGCATCATTCATGACGGCCAGTGTAAATGAAAGACGTGACGAGTTTTGAACCTCGCAGCCTCATCCCAGCAGGCGAATGCAGGATAGGTTCATGACCCCCGTACCTGCACCTCGCCGCCTTTCGCGCCCGACTCCCATCACGCCGAAAGCGGGCCAAGAGTCAGTGTGGGATTACCCGCGACCTCCGCGAGTGGAGCACATGCCTCAGCGCGTTGTCGTGCGGCTCGACGGGCACGTGATTGTGGACACGACGGATGCCGTACGAGTACTGGAGACGAGTCATCCGCCCGTCTACTACGTACCGATCGCGGCCTTTCCGGAAGGTGTGCTTGTGCCCGTTCGTGGCACTAGCTTCTGCGAGTTCAAGGGCGAAGCGCACTACTTTGACGTGGTTGCCGGGGGAGTTGTGGCCGAACGTGCGGGGTGGGTTTACCCAGAGCCCACGCACGGGTTCGAGCAGCTTGCTACGCGTGTCGCGCTCTACCCTGGCCAGATGGACTCGTGCGAGATCGACGGCGAGCTAGTGACCTCTCAGGAGGGAGATTTCTACGGCGGCTGGATCACCAAGAACCTCGTTGGGCCGTTCAAAGGCGCGCCGGGCACGATGGGCTGGTAGCTGCAGAATCTGTTGCTGGGGCGAGAGCGGCGTGGCTAACTAGCTCTCGGGGCCGGTGCGAGATCTAGCCCGCTGGTCAGTTGCCTGAACGCGTCCAACGCGTGCGAAGCGAGCACGCTGGGATCCTTCAGGGTGCGATCGGTTTCAGCGCTGGCTTCGAGCGCTATGCGCAGAGCGCTCGTGGCCGCTGCGGCGAGCAAGCGCAGAGTCAACGGGGTTGTCTCCGTCGGCATTGCGGGGGCAAGGACCGACCGGAGTTGCACCTCTGAATCGGAGTTCACGCGGTGCCACACGTGTTGCAAAGCGGCGTCGCTGGTGGCGGCGTGAAGCAGACCAAGTGTCCAGCGAAGCCCCTCGATTTCCTCGGCATTGCGAGGGGTGAGTACGGCGGAGATCGTGTGTTCGAGGGCGGCGAGCACATTTTCGTCAGGGGCGGCTGCGGCGACGAGCGCGTGCCATTGGTCCGCGCCGATCGTCAGAAGAGGAGCTACGGCATCTTCCTTGCTGCTGAAATACCGGTAAAAAGTGCGAACGGCAACACCGGATTGCTGGGCGATTTCTTCGGCGGTCACTGCGGCCGCGCCGCGGTCGGAGAAGAGTCGCGCGGCTGTGCGAGCTATCTCAAGCTGAGTGTCGCGCTTGCGACGCTCCGTAAGGCTGAGAGGTTCTGCATTCATATAGAGGAGCGTACGCGCTGAATGGTGAACTGCATCAACTGTCACTATGGCACATTGTGCCACTTTGCCGTACCGTGGGGCCAACACCCACCTAGAAAGGCACCCAATGAACAGGTTCTCCGGACGTCGCGCCATTGTCACCGGCGCAGGCTCAGGCATCGGCCAAGCCACCGTGCTTCGACTCCTCGCCGAGGGCGGCGACGTCGTTGCCGCCGACGTGAGCGAAGCAGGATTGGCAGACACGGTCAGCAAAGCGGGCGAAGCTGGAGCGCGCCTTTCCACGGTCGTGGTCAACATCGCCGACGAGGACTCCGTGAAATCCGCTGTCGCAACTGCTCTAGGCACGCTGGGCGGACTTGATGTTCTCGTCAACGCTGCTGGCATCCTGCGCTCGTCGCACACCCACTCGACGTCCCTTGAACTCTTTCAGCAGGTACTCAACGTCAACTTGGTCGGTACGTTCCTCATGATTCGCGAGGCCATTCCCGCGCTGCTCGAGGGCAACGGATCCGCGGTCGTAAACTTCAGCTCGACCTCGGCAGCTTTTGGGCACCCCTACATGTCCGCGTACGCCGCGAGCAAGGGCGGAGTTCAGTCGATGACGCACGCGCTTGCCGCTGAGTACGCGAAGCAGGGAATCCGGTTCACTGCCGTTCAGCCCGGCTCGATCTCATCAGGAATGACCGAAGGTGTCGGCGAGAGCAAGCAGAGCATGGGGCCTGGTATTCCTGAAGACGCCGACTACTCGCTGTTCATGAAGATGAGCCCAGCGATCAAGGAAGGGTACGCGGGGCCCGAAGCAGTTGCGGGAGTCGTCGCCATGCTCGCTAGTGAAGATGGCGCATTTGTGACCGGCACCGAGATTCGTATCGACGGCGGCGCCCACCAGTAACTATCGAAGGGGCGTGCACCGGCGCATCCGCTGGGATGGACTGGTGAGCCTAACGCGCTCACTGCGCGCCACACACGCCAAAGGGCGCTGCAGCCGAGGGTAAACCTCCGCTGCAGCGCCCTTCAACTTTCGAGACTTAGAGCGGCCCGCGGAATGTTGCGGCGACGGGCGAGTCGTCGGGGAGGTCATCGCTTCGAACTGCTTTGACCGTGCCACCTGTACGCAAGACGCGCGCGGCGATTTCGTCAACGAGGCCGTACGTGCTCGGGCCAGGCTCGCTGGCGAATACAATTTGGCCGTATTCGTCGATGCTGCCCTCGTCGGTCGAAGCCAAATCGAACAAAAGCGTGTCGACGAGTCCTGCGGCGGCGGCGTGAGAAACATCGCTCAATTGCGAACTAGCGAGTCCATTGCTCTGTTTGTTGCCGAACGTCGTACACCACGACGCGAGCTCGTCGGTGTGTCTTTCGGCCAGAAGTGCACGACCGCGATCCTCGAGATCGTCGATCGACAGCGAACTGGGATTCGCATCGATGGCGGATGAGAGAAGTCCGCGATAGGTGGAAATTTCACGATACGCGGGCTGTAAGTCTGATGATGCGGCGAGTACCAAAGGCAACCCCGAGTTGCCAATGACGGAGAGCACCGCCTCCTGAATCAGCGAGCAGTAGCGACGAAGTTCTACCTTCGACCCCAAGGCGCCATCCGCTCGAGGAGTGTCTGCCTTGCCGTGATTGTCGGCGGTTTCCAACGTTCTACCGAGGTCTTCAGGGAGGTCAGGCAACGCGATTTCGTCGCTCGAATCATCGGCGTTGAGGGAAAGAAGCCTCACACTGCCCAGCGTTACGGCCAGCACATAGCCAGAGTGACCGAACGTGGTGGCGCGCAGCAGCGGGCCAAGATCGAATCGATCACCAACGGCAACGAGCGTGGGCAGTTCATTGCGCAGGCGGAACGACTGAGTGATCTCTGGCGAGACAAAAACTGCGACTGAACGCGCAGAAGACGCCCAAAATTCGGTGTCGTGATCCAGCGCTCCCAGCGACTGGCCGATCGCGTCCAACTCAGCTTTCTCTACGCCAAGCACGCCGAGCTCTGCCAGCGCTTCTGTGGCTGCCGAGCGGAGAGCGAGTCGCGCCGCCTCCGTGTCGCGGCCGATAGGTGGCCCGCCATCGGTCGATCCTGGCGAGACATACAGCGAAACGCTGGCGATGTTTCGCTGCTGCGAAAGTGCTACTAGGTCTTCATGAGAGGGGATGTCGATGCTCATGAGGTCACGATACTCAGAACGACTGGGAGCGCAATCAGGTCAGTGCGGTTAACTAACAGAGAGCGTGCGCGAAACGGTTACTCTTCACCCGGAATCAGCGCGGCATGATCAGTGGCAACCGAGCATGCATCACTCGGACAGTAGACAGTGAAGCCGTCGAAGTCCGGGTACGGGGTCCCGTCTTCTTGATCGGATGCCAGCATCCAAAACAGTGCCCCGTCGACGCCCGTATCGCGTACGGTCGCCAACCACGATGCGTAGGTGTCGGCGCGCGATGACTCGTCCATCACGCCGAACTCGCCAAGAAACACCGGCTTGCCGATGTCTGCGGCCGCTTCTGCGTGTTTCTCGATCCACCCGGTGCCCCACGCCGTCGAGGTCTGCCAATGGTCGGGGTAGAGGTGCATTGACATGATGTCAATACTGCGCAGCGACGCCAGCGCCACAGTGTCGACGCCGTTGGAGCAGTTCTCGCCGAAGCCCGCCCCATATCCGGAAGCGCCGAACTCTTGCGTGAGCGTCCAGGTGTCTTCATCTCCACAGAAAAAGCCTTCATCACCGACGCCGAGCAGATGAATGCGGTCGATTGATTTCACGTGACGGCTCATCTCATCCACCCACTCGGTGATGGTCGTGGTGTCACACTCACCATCGGCAAAAGTGCCCGAGCCGGTGCAGCTGGGCTCGTTCGCAAGCTCCCAAGCGAGGATCGTGGGGTCGTCTTTGTACTGGATGCCCGTAATCGTGTTCGTGCGGTTCAAGAGCGTTGATACCCAATCCTTGTACCAGTCGCGAATGCGCTCGTCCGTATAGAAATCAGCGTGCTCGTCGAGGCCAGCCCACTGAACGTACTGATCCATGCCGCCGTAGGCATTCCAGTTGTTCGTGAACGGAATCACGAGTTTGATGTCGCGCGCGGCTGCTTCGGCGACTACAAAATCGAGTTTCTCCAGACCAGTCGCGCCGGTGTTCACGACGGGGGCGCCGGTCGCGTCATCCCACACTTGGTACCAGACGCCTTCAAAGTCGTCCGGTGCGACTCCCGAGCCGTTGGTGTCTCCGTAGTCTTGAAAACCCCACGTGCGGATGACGGTGAGACCGGCTTCCTCGGCATCGTCAAGCAACGCGACCACGGTGCTCTCTGACTTGTGCCCGAGATAGTAATTGTTGGCACCGGCGAACTCGAACGGTTCGCCTTGGAGCACCAGCTCAGTGCCGTTTGCACGCACAAAGGTGGCTGCGAACGCGGAGTACTGAACCGCGGCAATGATGCCGAAGACGGCCGCGATCACTAGCGCGGCCGCGAGCACTGCGGCGATCACTCGCGTGCGGAGTCGAATCACCGGCACGCGACCGCGACCGTGTGCGCTAAAACAGAAGCGAAAGAGAGCATGGGGAGATGGTAGTCGCCATTGACGGTGGCAGAACCAATTGCGAGAACACAAGACAGCGGATGCCCACACCCGCTACCATGCTGAGAGATTGTCGCTCGCCGATGTTTTTCGTCCTCGCGCAACACACTGCTCCGACGAACAGTTCGCAATCGGCGGTCGATCCGCACTACGAGTCGACGGGATACACGGATGGGTTTCATAAAAGCTTTCGCAGGGGCTATCGGCGGAACATTCGCTGACCAGTGGAAAGATTTCCTCACTCCGCCTGCTCACTTGGCTCCGACCGCAGCAATCTTTCCCGCGGTGGCACAGGGCACGAATGCTGGTCGTGGTTCGAACACCAAGGGCTCCGAGCACATCATCACGAATGGCAGCCGAATAGTCGTGCCTGAGGGCTATGGACTGGTTACCTTCCAAGACGGACAACTCACCGGCTTCGTGGGTGAGCCTGGCGGATTCATTTTCACGTCAGAGGATCAGAACGCTGAGTCGTTCTTTGCCGGCGACGGCATCATCAGCTCCACTGTCAAGACCTCCTGGGAGCGCTTTAAATTCGGCGGTCAGCCGGGGTCGCAGCAGCTTGCCTTCTATGTCAACCTCAAGGAGATCCCGAACAATAAGTTCGGCACGCAGTCGGAGATCTATTGGGATGACGCCTATCTCAATGCCCAGGTTGGCGCGATCACCCGCGGCAGTTACACCATCAAGATCGTCGATCCCATTCTTCTGGTGAAAAACTTTGTTCCGCTCACCTACCTTGGTCAGTCGCCGAAGGTATTCGACTTCTCGGACCTCGACAATGATGCTGCCAGCCAACTCTTTAACGAAGTTGTGGGATCGCTCGCTGCAGCTTTCTCGTATTACACGAACGATCCCAGCAAGGGAAACCGCATGGCGCGCATTCAGGGCGACGCGATCGGATTCGCGCAGTCGTTAAGCGCAGCCGTCGACGACGCTTACCAGTGGACGAGCGATCGCGGCCTCACCATTGAGAAGGTCGCGCTCCAATCGATCGAATACGACGAAGACACCCGCGCTCTGCTTAGTGACGTCAAGAAGGCGGATGCTCTCAGCGGCGCCCGCGGAAACTCGTTCATGCAACAGGCAGCAGCCCGAGGCTTCGAAGCGGCAGGGTCGAACGAGGGAAGTGGTGGGGGAGGCGCAGGGATGGCCTTCCTCGGTATGGGGATGAACGCAACCGGCGGCGCTGCCGCTGGCTTCCAGCAACCCAACGCCGCTCCACCTCAGCAAGCAGCTCCCGCAGCCGCGCCGGCAGCTCCGGCAGCTCCGGCAGCGGAGGATCCCATGGCCAAGCTTCAGCAGTTCAAGACCATGCTCGACCAGGGACTCATTACTGAAGCCGATTACGAAGCCGCTAAAGCTAAAGTTCTCGGGCTGTAGTCCGCCATGCCGATGGATGCTGTCGAACCCGATACTCCGCCGCCGGCCGCCACCGACGACGCACCTCGCGTCATCAACACCGACGATGGTGCAAAGGATGGACTCGCAAAGTGTGCTCGGTGTGGTGCCACCGAGATCTCGCTCAACGTAGCCACGGGCAACTTGCGGTGTGGATTTTGCCGTTTCGAATGGTCTACTGACAATGCCATCGAGGCATTCAACCTCAACGGTGACATCTCCGCGCTAGCCGGACTCCTCGTCGGTTCGGGTTCGAGTGACATTGTGCCCTCCACCGAAGAGATTCTGACCTTCAAGTGCAGCGCGTGCGGTGCAGAAGTGGTGATCGATACCAACACGAGCACGCAAGCTCGCTGCCACTGGTGCCGCAACACTCTCTCCATGAACCAACAGGTGCCCAACGGCGCCGTTCCGGACATGATTCTGCCCTTCAAGGTCGAGAAGTCGACGGCTGTAGAGAAGATCGCCCACTTCGTAGGTAAGCGGAAGTTCTTCGCGCATCCGACCTTTAGAGCGGAGTTCAACGCCGAGAACGTGATGGGCGTCTATTTGCCGTACATGGTCGTGGATATCAATGCTCACGCCAAGTTGAGCGGGCAAGGCGAACATCAAACACGTTCGTACACCGTCAAGGTGGGAGATTCAACGCAGCAACGCTATGACGCAGATCTCTACAATGTGGCGCGTGAATTCGACATTCACGTAAACGATTTGACCGTGGAGTCTTCCAGCGATCGTCTCGACCAAAACACGGCCGTGAACTCAAACAACATCATCAATACGATTATGCCGTTCGATGTCGAGAACTCTGTTCGGTACGACTCCAACTATCTTGCTGGATTCACCTCAGAACGTCGCGACAGCAATCTCGATCAGCTCGCGCCCCTCGCGCACACGCAGGCGGAGGACATCACTCGGCATCGGGTCAACGACACGTTGAAGTTTTACGACCGGGGCGTTCGCTGGGCTGCTGAGGAAGTGGATGTGCGTGGCCAGCGCTGGGTTTCGGCCTACTTGCCCGTATGGCTTTATAGCTATCAGCAGCGCAAGTCGAACGGTAAGACATTTCTGCACTACGTCGCGGTGAACGCACGCACGGGAGAGACCATGGGAAGCATTCCGTTGCACCAGAGTAAGTTGTTGCTTGTCTCGGGCATCGTGCAACTCGTCGGTACCGTAATTGGCCTCGTACTTGTGGCGGTGGGAATCTGATGCTGAACCTCACACTGTTGGCTGTTGAAAGCGGTCAGATACTCGCTGCAGGATCCTCGGATGATGACTCAGGAGGGCTTGGTCTTGTTTTCTTGCTCTCGGGGTTCGTCTTCTACTCCGCAATCTATTTTCGCTACCGCAACACAGATAAGCGACACGGCCACGAGTCTGAGACGGAGGCGACGATGGTAAATATGCAGGAACATGACGAGTTCGTGAAAGCTCGAAAGGGCCTGAGCAACCGTCGGATGTCCGGTGCAAATAACACGGCCGTGCGTGGCGCGAGCAACAAATTCTCTGCCGGGATTATGAGCAAGTTCAAGCTGTAACGCTCGTGCCAGGGCTGAGGAGCCAGCGGGCAGTGGAGCTTTTAGCCCTGCCCCTGGTTGCGACGCCGAGTGACCCGGGGCGGGCGACCGCCGAGAAATGACTTACCCGAGTCAACGAGAAACTCTTGGCTGAGTGCTTCGCGGCCCACGAGCATCCGGAAGCCCATTTCGTCACGATTGGTGAGCGTTGTTTCGGCGGTGACGGTGTGCCCGCACAGCACGACGTCGATCAACACGACAATGCGATCCTCGCGGTGGCCCGATGAACTGCGCACGGTGCGGCGGTCATGAATGGCGCATTCGACAACAGCATCATCTTTATTGGACCGCTGCCAGGGGCGCACCCGAAAGCGCACCCACTCGCTGCCATCGGGGCGCACGAATTCTTCGATATCGTCGGCATGAAGCGCAGAACTCTGCGCGCCAGTATCGAGTTTGGCTTTTATCCACGGCACGCCGAGATCGGGCAAGGAAACCCACTCACGCCAGCCTGCGATCGTGTTTGAATGGGTGGGCTCTATCACCCCCTTATCTTGACAGGTCGTCCGATGAAACTCGCCATCCTCTCCCGTGCGCCGCAGGCTTATTCCACAGTGCGACTTCGTGCGGCCGCTGAGCAACGTGGCCACACGGTGAAGGTTCTCAACACTTTGCGCTTCGCGATCGACCTCACGGGTAACGAACCTGACCTGCAATACCGCGGCAAGTTGCTGTCGGACTACGACGCCATCCTGCCTCGCATCGGCAACTCCATCACCTACTTCGGCACCGCTGTGGTTCGCCAGTTCGAGCAGATGGATGTCTACACGCCGAACACCTCGAGCGGCATCACGAACTCGCGCGACAAGCTGCGTGCTACCCAGATTCTTTCTCGCCACGACATCGCAATGCCGGCTACCACCTTTGTGCACAACCGGGCGGATGTAGAGATGGCCATCGAGCGGGTCGGCGGTGCGCCCGTCGTCATCAAGCTGCTCGAAGGCACGCAGGGTATTGGCGTGATCCTGGCTCCGGACACTCAGGTTGCCAAGGCGATCATCGAGACCCTGCACTCGACGAAGCAGAACGTGCTGATTCAGAGCTTCATCTCTGAAAGTAAGGGCCGCGACATCCGCGCTCTCGTTGTCGGTGATCGCGTTGTTGCCGCTATGCGCCGGGTGGCGGTGGGCGATGAGTTCCGGTCGAACGTGCACCGCGGCGGCAACGTCGAAGCTGTTGAGCTCACTCCCGAGTACCACCGGGCCGCCGTCAAAGCCGCGCAAATCATGGGCTTGCGGGTTGCCGGCGTCGACATGCTCGAGGGCAAAGATGGCCCGCTCGTGATGGAGGTCAATTCGTCGCCCGGGCTCGAAGGCATTGAACGCGCAACTGGGTTGGATGTCGCGGGCGCGATCATTGACTACATCGCCAACCAGGTGGCATTCCCCGAGATCGATGTTCGCCAGCGTCTCAGCGTGTCAACCGGGTATGGCGTCGCTGAAATCGTTGTGGGCAGCGACGCGGATTTTGTGGGCAAGCAGCTCGGCGAATCGGGTCTCGGTGAGAAAGACATCACCGTGCTCACCCTGCACCGTGGTTCTAACGTGGTGCCGAACCCCCGCCGCAGCACTGTGCTTGAGGCGAATGATCGCCTGCTCTGCTTTGGCAAGCTCGAAGAGATGCGCGCGATGATCCCGGCACGTCGCCGCCGTCGCGCGAAGGTGCGCAAGCTTCCGCCGCAGCCTGTCACCGAAGACTAGACGTGGGCGAGATCGACAACCTGCCCGTTTCTGAGTTCGGCTTTCCCGGCCCGCTGCGCGATACCTTGGTTGCCGCCATCCTTGCGGGTAAGAAAACCTCGACGTCATCGACTCTTGTGGAGTACGGCATTGAGGGCGATCCTCTGCCGGTGGCTGGTGAGCGCTACGTGGTCGTCGACTCTCGGGACGCTCCGGTTGCCATTGTCAAAATTGTTACCGTCGAACAGTCTCGGCTCGTTGACGTGAGTTGGGAGCACGCTCGCAACGAGGGCGAAGGCTATTCGTCGCTTGCGGAGTGGCGTGCTGGCCACGAACGTTACTGGCACGGTGATGACATGCGCGCGTTCCTCGGCGATCCCGAGTTCAAGGTAAATGACGACACGATTGTGGTGCTCGAACGATTCGAAGTTATTCGACGTCTTGCCACCGAGGGTTCAGGCCTGTCCCCTCAAGCAACCGCCCCGATGAAAGCAGAGCTATGAAACGCGTGATCAGCGCTCTTTACCGTGCGCGGGGAGTGCTGCTTTTTGTGTCAGTTATTGCGATCTTTGCGGGCACAATTGGTGCCCAGGTGATCCCGTTTGTCCCGGTAAAAACGGTGCTTTCGGTGGTGCCGTTGGTGGGGATTCTAGGGATGTTGCTGGTTCTCGCCGTGGTCATTCCCGGGGTGAAGCTCTTGCCCACGTGGGAGCCACGGACAGTGACGTCACCGGTGACCGGCCGGTGGATGGCGTTGAACAGTCCCGCAACACGCGTGCCAAGTCATGGGGTTCGCGCGTACGGCCAGACGCACGCTGTCGATCTTGTCTTTGACCCCGCAGATCGAGTGAGGCCCGAGTTCGGCACCGGGATCGTCTTGCGGTATCCGACGGAATATCCCGCATTTGGCGAGCCGGTACGCGCCATGATCGACGGCGTCGTGGTGCGTGTTGCCGACTCGCAGCGAGACCACCGCGCTCGTGCATCTCTGCTCGGTTTCGGCTACATGATGGTTGAAGGCACCCTCAGGGAGCTGGGCGGCCCGCGTTTCATCGTGGGAAACACCATCATCATTCGTGGTGACGACGGGGTGTTCGCCCTTGTTGCCCACCTGAAGCAGCGATCAGCGATCGTGCGAGTTGGCGACAGAGTCACCGCGGGGCAGCCCATCGGCGCCTGCGGCAATTCAGGCAACTCCAGCGAGCCCCACGTGCATGCTCAGTTGATGGATCGCGCCTCTGTCTGGACCGGGCACGGAATGCCGATGGTTTTCGGTTCCGTAATCATCGGTGACGAAATCGAAGAACGCGACGCGATGCCGGCAGACAACGAGCACATCACCGTTCGTTAGCCCTTGATGGCCTGAGACCAGCTCACCCGGCTGCCCACCTTCAACAGTGAGTTGTTGTAGATGCGCGAGCCGAGAAGCACAGCAAGTGCCGCAGTGACGATGAGCAATGCGAGGGAAATGAGGGGCTCCCACCAGGCAGCGGTTCCGAGGAAGAGGCGCATCGGCATCCCGACCGGGGCAGAGAACGGCACGTACGACATGATCGTCAGGGCGACGGGGTTGTCGTGCAGGAAGATGATTGCGAAGTAGGGCAGCATGATCAGCATCGTTACGGGGGTCATCGTTGTTCCCAAGTCTTCTTGACGAGACACCATCGCTCCGACGGCGGCGAAGAGGGCTGCAAGCAGGATGAAACCGATGATGAAGAACCCGACAAACCAGAGCAGCGGAGCGCTGAGGACAGTCAAGAGTTCAGCTTGGCCGGTGACCGAAAGGCCCACTACGGCCAACACCGCGATCGCGACGATTTGAGCGAAGGCCAGCAGCGAGTTGCCGATCACTTTGCCCGCCATGAGCGCCGAAACGGGCACCGCTGACATCAGAATCTCCACGATGCGTGTTTGCTTTTCTTCCACGACGCTCTGCGCGATCATCGGGCCGAACGTCATGCCCGAGGCGAAGAATACGATTCCGAAAGCAAAAGCAGCGAGATAGCTCAGAAGATAGCTGGTATCGCTGGGGTCGAGCAAAATCAGCTCGGGGCTCAGGCTGAGTCCCTGCATCAACGACGAGGGTGCTTCGCTCTCGGCGATGACGGTGACGGGAACGGCGGCGCCCTCTTCTGACGGCACCACCGCGGCATCTACTGTTCCGTCGGTGACGAGGGCTTCAGCATCTGCACGGGTGTCGACGACCGTCAGTTCGAGCCCGGGCACATTCGAGAGTTCTGACGACACCGAGCTAACGACCGCCACTGGTGTAGTGGAAACATTTTTTGACATGATGCCGCCGGCGATGACCCCGCCCAGCACGAGCAACAAAAGGATGCCGGTGGTGATGAGAAAGCTCTTAGAGCGCAGCCGTGTAGTAATTTCTCGTTCAGCGACGAGCACGACTGACTGGGTGAAGCTGGGGGCGCGGCGAGCAGCGGTAGTGGTGTTCATTAGATGACCTCTCGAAAAATTTGGGCGAGGGAGGCGCGCTGGGGCGAAAACGACGTGACATCACCGTCAGCCATCGCTCGTCGCAGCACTCGCTGCGCTGCGGCGGGCTCAGCGGCATCGAAAGTAGCGTGGCCACCGCCAAACTCGACCACGGTGATGTCGGGTTCGCCGCGGAGCCAGCCGAGGTCGCTGCTACACACGATGGAGTAGCGCGGTGCCGAGTGTTGGGTGCGCAGTTCTTCGCGCTCACCGGAGGCACGAATGCGGCCATCCGCAATGATGACGAGGTCATCGCACAGCCGTTCAACAATTTCGAGCTGGTGAGAGGAGAACAACACCGATGCTCCGGATGCGGCCCGCTGCTTGAGCGCCTCGACCACGGTATCGACGGCGAGGGGATCCAACCCCGAGAACGGTTCGTCGAGAACGAGCACTTCGGGATCATGCACGAGAGACGCGGCGATCTGAGCGCGTTGCTGATTGCCGAGCGAGAGGCTCTCCAACGTGGAATCGCGACGCTCACCCAAACCGAGTTCCTCGAGCAGGCTGTCAGCGTTGCGGCCAGCCGCGGCCTGCGTGAAGCCATGGAGCCGAGCGAAGTAGACGAGTTGCTCGCGCACTTTCATTTTTGGGTAGAGCCCACGTTCCTCGGGCATGTAGCCGAAACGACGCCGTTGTTCGGCGTCGAGAGGGGCGCCGTCGAGTTGAATTTCGCCGGCATCCGAACTGAGAACGCCCAAAAGAATGCGCATCGTTGTTGTCTTTCCGGCACCATTGCCGCCGACGAAACCGGTCATGCGGCTGTCACGCACCGAAAAGGTCACCCCGTCAAGCGCTGTGCGCGCCCCAAAGCTTTTGGTGATGTTGTCGAGTTGGAGCACGAATACCGCCTTTATCCACAGAAAAACTATCTACCGACAACGCTAGCCACTCGCAGGGCTGAGAGGCGCTCCCTCGCGGCGCTTTATCGCACCGAGTTGCCTGATCTCAGCGACACCGCGCAGACTGATGTCATGGGACACTCTCAGCATGATGCTCAGCCTGCCAACGACAAGAGCAGGGTCGCTCCGCGCGAGTTCTGGGAGGATCGCTATGGAGACAGCGACCACATTTGGTCGGGGCGCGTGAACAGCGTTCTCGCCTCGATAGCGCCCACCCTTGGGGCGGCGAGCTCGTCCACTTCTCGTCGCTCACTTGATCTTGGGTGTGGTGAGGGAGGAGACGTCCTGTGGCTTGCTCAGAACGGGTGGAGCGCAACGGGAATCGATATCTCCACGCGCGCAATCGAGCGAGCTCGTGAAGCAGCCCTAAAATTATCCATCCCCTCGGACGCAGCGACATTTATTGCCGCGGACCTTTCCGAGCTGGAGACTGCTGAGCTCTATGACCTCGTGACCGCGAGCTTTCTCCACTCACCGGTCGAGCTCGCGCGTGGTCCTATCTTGCAGGCTGCGGCGTCGCGTGTGGCACCCGGTGGTCATCTCTTGATCACTTCGCACGCGTCGCCGCCGCGCGGTGACGATCATGGTCATCCGGTACACCTCGATTTTCCGACTCCCGAAGCGGAAGTCGAGATGCTTGCGCTGGACCCCGACGAATGGGACATACTTCTGTGCGAAGAGCGGCCCCGAGAGGTGACCAATCACGCGGGCGAGCCAGCGACTACCAGTGACGCTGTCGTTCTGGTGCGGCGCCATTAGCCTGCGCTAGGCAGCCAGTTGTCGTGACTGAGGAGTCGACGTTCGCACTCCTACAGTTTCTATGTGCGCAAAGTGGCCGACATTCGCCAGCGCCTGCTGGGTGGCATGAGGGAGGACTTTCGCAAACCAGGCATCGTCAGTGGCGCTTACGAACGCGTCTTTTTTGCCACGAACTAGCGTGACGCGGCACTCGATGCTCGCCCAGTCTCGCTCGTCGTAACGGGCCGCTGCCTCAGCACCCTGAACAAACGAGCGCGCACGGAGCTCTGCGGCGAGTGAATCGAATACTGAACTGTCGAGCTCGCGTCGGTTCGCAAAAAGGGGAGCGCTGAGCGGTGCCAGGAGTCTCATTCGGTGCAACGCACGCACCACCACTCGACCGACAGGACCGAGCGCGGAAAGTAACCGCATCGCACCGAGCATCCCTGCCAACAGCGGCAGAACGCTGAAACGTCGAACCGGATGCCGCAGCACCGCCAGCGCACCAGGTCCGGTTGCCGAGATGGCGGTCACGCTCGACGTGCGCTCCGGATACCGAGCTGCCAGCGTGAGCGCAAGGTGCCCTCCCAGAGAGTGGCCGAAGACGTTCCACCTCGCAAAGCCGAGGGTTCTCGTGACGTGGGCCACTGCATCCACCATGTCTTCGACCGTGGTTCCAGGGCGGACGCTGCCGCTCTCACCCCAGCCGGGAAGATCGATCGCAACCACATTCTGCAACGGTTTATGCGCGCTGTGAGCGTCGCGGATCAGGGGTAGCCAGGTTGTCCACGAACCTGCGGCACCGTGCAAAAGCACTGTGGCCGTATCCGAGCTCGCGGCAGCGTTCGGGTCAACGTGCACCACGACATCGCCCAGACCGGTGGGCACAACGACGCGGGAAAACCCCGCAGTGGCGCGGTCAAACCGGTTGTCGGCGCTGTAGTGCGTGCTGGAGGCGGGTGTCATATTCACCTCAGTGGTTCGGAGCCGCAGCATCCGTCGATTGCCCGAATGTGCGGCCGCGAACGAACGGTGGTGGGTTACTGCACAACCTCGATCTGGGTGGAGGCTTCTGCCTCACCGATGGAGCCGAGGTCGATGATGTTCTCGAAGCCAGCTTCTTCCATCAGGGCGACAGCTTGACCGGAACGGTTGCCCGACTTGCAGTAGACGGCGTACTCAGCGTTGGGGTCAAGTGTGGGAAGAGCCGCAGCAAACTCGCCACCATTGAGGTCGAGCAGTGTGGCGCCCTCAAGGTGCCCAGCGTCGTATTCCGCGGGGGTGCGAACGTCGATGAGAATGGTGTCGGCGGTGAGCTCGATCTCCGGAGAGGCGTCGCCGGTCGAGCATCCAGCGATCGATGCGAGTACGACGAGAGAACCAGCGAGAGCGGCGAGGGGACGGAACATTTTTTCTCCTTGTGAAACGGGTGGTTATTCGGAAACCCGGCATGAGTCGCCTGGGCAGTATTGGGGTGGGGTTTTTGTGAGCAAGCGCTGAAGTGAGCATCCAACGCAGATGCCGAAGGCGGCTTCTAAGAAAAGCATGGTGAGGCACAGTCCGCACAACAGCAGTGTGGCTTCGAGCGGCGCACCAAGCACGCCCATTCCGGCGCACGAGAGTAGGGCGAGGCCGTAGCCAAGCCACCAGGCGAACTCCTTCTGGCGGGCACCGACCCAATTGGGCTGGTGTCGTCGAACGAGCAGACGGCCTAGAGCCAGTGTCGGTGACCAACGATCACCGATCGTGACACGCACGAGCATATCCATCATAAAAAAGACGCCGAACGGGCGAAGCGGAACGGCTGAATGCTGGATGACAGCAAGAGTGATCGAGACTGCTCCGGCAAGAAAGAGAATGCTTGCAGCGACGCGCACGGCGCGCTCGTTCACCACCGGAATGTCATAGCCCTCGACGAGGGAACCCACGGTGGGAGCGTGTGCCGGGGTCGACGTTGTCGTTGCTGGTGTGATCGTCGGCAACGGTCACGCTCCTGTCACGAGGGGTAGCAATTGCGGGATTTCTTGCACAAGCACGAAGGCGCCGATAGCGAGAACGAAGATTCCGAATCCTTTGCGCAGGGCGGTTTCGGGAATTCGACCAGCGAGAGCGGCGCCCACAAACGAGCCCGCAACGGCGATCCCGGTGAATGCGAGGATGGTTGGCCACGGAAGGTCAACGGTAAAGAGGTGGGCGACAAGCCCTGCCGACGACTGCATCGCAATAATCAGTAGCGAGGTGCCCACGGCGACCGCCACCGGAAGCCCGCCGAGAAGCGTGAGCGCGGGAACAATGAGGAAGCCGCCCCCAGCGCCCACGAGCCCGGCGGCAATTCCGACGAAGAAGCCGTCCCGAACAATGCGGAGGACGGGAAGCTTTGCTGGCTCGTGAACTGATCCCGCCGGCACCTTCTTGCGCCCGCGGATCATGGCAGTTGCGGTGGCGACCATCATGGCGGCGAAGAGCACCATCAGGACTGTTCCGGGGATGTAGCCGCCGACAATACCTCCGGCGAAAGCGCCAGCCATTCCCGCGGCACCGAAAATCAATCCGGTTCGCCAGCGAACGCGCCCTTCTCGGGCATGATGGAAAACGCTGACGGCGCTCGTGACGCCCACGATAAATAGCGAAGCCGAGATCCCCTGCTGTGGCTCAAAGCCGGCAACGTAGGTGAGGATCGGCACGGTGAGGATCGAGCCGCCCCCGCCGAGCATGCCGAGGGAAACTCCCACGAGCACGGCAAGGGCCA
The DNA here is from genome assembly GCF_015864945.1 of Salinibacterium sp. NG253. Lineage (GTDB taxonomy): Bacteria > Actinomycetota > Actinomycetes > Actinomycetales > Microbacteriaceae > Rhodoglobus. The sequence continues at coordinate 71,078 of NZ_JADYWF010000001.1, forward strand.
GCGCGATAATCAGGTTTGGTTCCATGAGGGCGCGTTAGACCGCGGGAACGGCACCGGGAGTTGCGAGCCAGCCAAGGTACGAGCCATCCAGTTCGGCTACGTCGTAGCCAGCGCGGCGCAGGGCACTCGCGGCCACGCTGTTGCGCACTCCGCTTTGGCAATACGTCACGATGGTTCCTTCGCGGGGGAGCTGGTCGAGCGACCACATGACGCGGCCACCGCTCAGTTGTTCTGACCCGGGGATGTGGCCCTCAGCGAACTCGGTTTTGTTGCGTACGTCGAGCAGAAGCACGCGCTCAACGTCATCGAGCGTGGCGGGATCGACAAGCTCGGGCACAACAAGATTGAGCCCATCGAGGGTCGTCACGAAGCCTGACACGGTGTCGATGCCCACGCGCACGAGGTGATCGCGCAGTTCTTGTGCGTGTTCAAGGTCGTCGGCAAGCAGGATGACGGGCCGCGACTCAGTGTCGGGGTTGTAGACCCAAGCGCCGTAGCTTGCTGCTTTCTCGGGCCCAGGGACGTTGAGGGATCGCGGCACAGTGCCACGGTGAACTTCGCTGTTGTTGCGAGTGTCGATAAGGATGGCGCTGTCGGCATCGAGCGCTGTCGCAACTTCCTCGGTCGTGTACTCGCGCAGCGGGGTAACGGTGCCCATGACGTTCGGGCCCTGTCGGTTCTGCACCTTCATGCGGCCAAAGTAGGCGTGAGCATCCGGTTGACCGTTGAGCAGCTCGTCGATGAAACCTTGCTCGTCGTTGTTCTCCACATAGTGGCTCCACCACGCGAACGCGCGTTCGTACCCGACAGTGGTTGTCGGAATGGCGCCGAGAGCTTTGCCGCAGGCGCTGCCGGCACCGTGGGCAGGCAAAACCTGCACATAGTCGGGAAGGGTGAGGAAGCGGTCTCGCAGGCTCGCGAAGATGTCTTTCGCTCCGCCGAAACGGGTGTCAACGCCGCCGGCAGCTTCATCGAGAAGGTCGGGGCGGCCGAGGTCTCCGACGAAGACAAAGTCTCCGCTGAGCATGAAACCGGGAGCGTCAGCTTGCGCACCATCGGTGACCAAGAAGGAAAGGTGTTCAGGCGTGTGCCCGGGAGTGTGAACAGCCTTCAGCGTGATGTTGCCGAGGGTAATGATGTGGCCATCTTTCATACGTACAGCACCGTCGAAGGCGCTTCCGTAGGTCCAGTCGGGGCCACCCTCGTCAGACACCAGAATCTCCGCACCGGTGCGAGCGGCAAGCTCGCGGGTGCCGGAAAGGTAGTCGGCGTGAATGTGGGTTTCGGTGACGGCCGTGATGGTCATCCCGTTCTTGGCGGCGATCTCAAGATAAACGTCGAGGTCGCGGCGGGGGTCAACAACGATCGCTTCGCCTTTGGCTTGGCAACCGATGAAGTAGCTAGCCTGAGCGAGGTCGGTGTCATAGATGCGTTCGAGAAGCATGTTTACTCCAGTGAGTGTTCGCTATGTCCGGGGGAGGGGAGACGCTAACGACGGTGCGTGGTTAGCGGTGGCTGCGGGTGAGCAGTAGTTGCTCGTTAGCAGTGGCAACGGTCGCGTTCAGCGACGTTGGCGAGGGCATCCTCGATATGTTCTCCGCAGCCAGCCCAGGTGGGCTTACCGCAGTTCTGGCAAGTGACTTGTGCACACATGTGATCTCCTAACGACCGAAGAGGCGGGCAAAAAAGCCGCCCTGATTTGATTTCGCGGCGTCAATCTCCGACTGCGAGTGCTTGCCGTTGCACCAGTTGGATGCGGGCACGCTGCGCTTGACGGTCTGGATGTGTTCTCCGCATCCGGCCCACGTAGTTTTGCCGCATACGCGACACGTGACTGCTCTGCACATAACTCTGCTTTCGTTGATTGGCTTTTCGTAAAATACCCTAGGGGGTATGCTGACAACTATACCCCACGGGGTATCTCAACTGTCAACTCACTCGAGAGAAACGAGACGAACATGGTTTTGCCTGCATCAGAACCCGTGTCAGCCGCAGACGCTGACGCTCAAAAGAAGATTGTTAACCGCCTACGACGCGCTCAAGGACAATTGGGCGCCTTGATTGCCACGGTGGAAACAGGGGCCGGCTGCCGCGACGTCGTGCACCAGCTGGCTGCAGTCTCGAAAGCTCTCGACCGCGCAGGGTTCCTCGTGATCTCCGAAGCGATGAAGGAATGCCTCATTAACCCGGATGCCGAAGGCTCGCCTCAGTCAGACGAGATCGAGAAGCTCTTTCTTTCGCTCGCGTAGCGGATGCGCACGTACGAGGCCACTGAGGGCTAGCGGCGCCACTCTCCGAGTCCGTGAGCGTTAAAGAACTCCAGCGTCACCCCGGTGACGGCCCCGCCTGACCGCGCGAAGGTCGCCGAAGAGAGGGAGCCGTGGGGCGCGTTTTCGCCCGTGGGGACGAAGGCAAAGGTGTCAGAGTCCCAAGTTTCGAGCGTAAGAATGTAGTTTTCGCGCGGGCCGAGGGCAGCCTGTAACGAACCATCGACTTCAGTCACGACGAGGTCGCCAAAGTAGTCATTGCGGTAGGTGCCTTCATAATCGCTGAGGTAAAGGGAAGCCCCAGCGGTGTCGGGCTTGGTCTCTGCGACAAGATCTCCTGCCGGGGCGTTGAGTCCAGAAAGTGCACCGTAGTAGTCGCCGAGCCAATCGCGCTGAATCTCGCCGTACTGAACTAGATCGAGAAACTGCGCGTTGAGGGCTTCCGCGGTGCCGATGGGGCCCGCATTGGTCAGAGTCACGATCCCCAGATCGAGACTGGGCACGAGTTGGTAGTTCGTGCCAGCGCCGAGAACGAAGCCGCCAGAATGACTCAGTGTTGTACGGCCACCGGCCTGGCTGCCCACGTTGAACCCGAAGCCGTAGCTTGCGGTGCGCTGATCGGGGGCGGAGGCTTGCGCGCTGATGCTCTGCGCCGTGATCGCTGGCACGAGCGATTCGGGCATGACGAACGGCTGGCCGTCATGTTCACCACCGGCCAGGATCATCGTCATCCACTGGGACAGGTCGCCGACGGTCGATGAGACGCCTCCCGCGGGGGACTGCGGGTCGGGATTACGTTCGAAGAGCGGCTGAAATTCGCCATCGACAAGGGTGTGGAGTGTTGCCCGATTGGGCTGCGCCACAAAATCCGCATAGCTCGAGCTTGTGGCAGTCATTCCCAACGGTTCGTAAACGAGTTCACGGATGGCGTCGTTCCAGTCCATGCCAAGCGCTGCAGCGGTCGCTTCCGCTCCTACCGTGATGCCGTAGTTCGAATAGTGGTAGCTACTGCGGAAATCGTCGAGGGGCTGATACCGAAGGTGGTCGAGGATGTAGTCGCGCTCGTAGCCGACATCTTCCAGGTCATCGCCAGCCCCGGTCGCGAGCCCGGTGCGGTGGCTGAAGTAGTCGCCAATCGTTGCGTTCTGCGTGACGTACGAGTCCGCAAGAGAGAAATCAGACAGCAGCGTGCGCACGGGAGTGTCCCACTCCACTGCGTCTTGGGTAATGGCGCGGGCGACGACCGTGGCAGAGAGGGATTTCGAAACTGACGCTATTTGGAACACCGTGTCGGCCTCCACCCGGTCAGTGGTTCCTGCTTCGCGCACTCCAAAACCGTCGGCATAGATCATCTCGCCGTTGTGTACGACAGCGATCGCGAGACCGGGGGTTCCGGTCTCATTCATCGCGATTGCGGCCAACTCAGGAAGCTGTTCGACCGCAGCGTCGACCGTTCGCACCACGGCCACGTCGCTGCTGCCCGCACTCAGCGCGATGACATCAGAGGCTGGGGAGTCGCCCTCAATGACCTCAAGACGACCGGATGCCGCTGCCGTGCATCCAGAAACGGCAACAGAGACAGCAAGCAGCGCCACCATCGCGGGCGCTGTGCGGGAGCGACGGACAGTGCGGAACGTGGCGGAAGATTCCATGGCTCCAGCCTAGAACGCGGGCGATGAACTCGGCAGGTCTAGGTAGAAGTGACGTCGAGAATGAGACGCACAAGGTTGAGCATCGGTTCCCGGAGCGCTGTTGTCAGAATCGCAAACACCAGAATGTTGAGCACAACAGTGCCCCAGAATGCTTGGCGGAAGAGCGGTTTGTGGGTTTTGTGGCGCAGTCGCTGTTGCGCAAGAATCGCGCCCGGCCAGCCGCCGAACAACCCGAGACCGAGAAGGGCACTTTCGGTCACTCGCCACTGTTTTGTTTGCGCAGCCTTCTTGTCGCTGGCATAGAGGGCATACGTGATGATGCTCATCACGAGATATAACGCTGCAAATAGCCACGGGAGGGCACCGATGGTGGTGAGAATACCGATCGCGACGATGAAGGTAGCCAGCACGACATAGCTCATGGTGCCGGGCTTGCGTCGTTTCGTGCGCAGCGGTCGACCTGAGGCGGAGAGGTAACGAATTGTGCGAGCCCGAACCTTACCTTCGTTCGTGTGCTCGACCACGAAACTCACCCGTTCACCGGGAGTCGGGCGGGTGTCACGGCGTGGGAAGGCAGAGATGTGGGCAAAGACGCTTTCGCCGTTGCGGTTGCCGTTGCTGTTGCCAGCGCCGTTAGTGCCGCGTGGGTCGTCAACGGTGATGAACCCGAAGCCACGTTCGTCGTTCCATGACGCCAACGCACCCTGCTGTCGTGCGCTTCGCGAACCCATGTATCGAGGGTAACTGCCCGAGCCGCTGTGCGCGGTATCGGCGTACCCTCAGGCTCGCTGTATTTGGCCCACAGAGCTGTGCTCTGCTCCTAAACTGGCGGGGCGCCCTCAGCGAGAATGGGGTCGCGATCGAACGGATGACCTCAACCACATCATCGTGAAGAGAAGAGAGAATCTCGTGCCTGTTCAAGAGCCCGTCGCCCGCCAGCCATGGTGTGGCCCTCGTACCGCCGAAGTGCAACCCCACACGCTCGATCAGCTCGACGCGTGGTGGCGCGCAGCCAACTACCTCGCTGTCGGCCAGATCTATCTCCTCGACAATCCGCTGCTGCGTGAACCTCTCCGCCGCGAGCACACCAAGCCTCGACTCTTGGGGCACTGGGGCACGACGCCCGGCCTGAACTTTGTGTGGGCCCATCTGAATCGCATCATTCAGGAACGCGACACCGACACCATTTTCGTGGCTGGGCCGGGTCACGGAGGTCCTGCCGTTGTCGCGAGTGCGTACCTCGATGGCACTTACAGCGAGACGTACGGCGATATAGATAAGAGTGCGGATGGCATCCGCAAGTTGTTCAGACAGTTTTCGTTCCCGGGTGGCATTCCAAGCCACGCGGCTCCTGAAACTCCGGGCTCCATCCACGAGGGTGGCGAGCTGGGCTATGCCCTGTCGCACGCCTACGGCGCCGTCTTCGACAACCCCAACCTGCTTGTTGCCGCGGTCGTCGGCGATGGTGAAGCTGAAACGGGGCCGCTCGCGACGAGCTGGCATTCGAACAAGTTCATTGACCCGGAGCGGGATGGCGTGGTCTTGCCAATCCTGCACCTCAATGGCTACAAAATTGCGAACCCGACAGTGCTGGCCCGCATTCCCGAAGACGAACTGTGTGATCTGATGCGCGGGTACGGGCACACGCCCTACGTCGTCTCTGGTGGGTTCGACGGCGAAGATCCTCGTGCTGTGCATGAGCGCATGGCGGCGACGCTTGACGACATCGTCGATCACATCGCACGGATCAAGGCGGATGCCGCAGCAGGAACGCTCGAGGGGCGCCCGGCCTGGCCGATGCTCATTCTGCGCACGCCCAAGGGCTGGACGGGTCCGAAAGTGGTCGACGGCCACCCGGTTGAAAACAACTGGCGTTCGCACCAGGTGCCGCTCGCGAGCGTGCGCGACACCGAGGAACATCTGCAGCAGCTTGAGGAATGGATGGCCTCATACCGCCCAGAGGAACTCTTCGACGAGAGCGGGGCACCACGCGAATTAACGATCGCACTTGCTCCTTCGGGAGATCGCCGTATGAGCGCCAACCCCGTTGCTAACGGTGGACTGCTCCGTGCACCGCTGCGCCTCCCTGACTTTCGGGAGTACGCCGTCGACGTACCGAATCCGGGCGAAACCACGAGCTCGGCGACGGGCGCTCTGGGGGAGTGGCTGCGCGATGTGATTCGCGACAACCCCGAGAACTTCCGTATCTTTGGGGCCGATGTCACGGCATCCAATCGTCTGAGTGCTGTCTTCGACACCACCGATAAACAGTGGGATGCCGAATACCTCCCCATCGATTCCGACAACCACCTCGCGCGGGCGGGGCGCGTCATGGAGATGCTCAGCGAGCACCAGTGTCAGGGCTGGCTCGAGGGCTACCTACTCACGGGTCGGCACGGCATGTTTAACTCCTACGAGGCGTTCATCCATATCGTCGATTCGATGTTCAATCAGCACGCCAAGTGGCTCGAGGGTGCAAACGCGATTCCGTGGCGTCGCCCGGTGGCGTCGCTCAACTATCTGCTGAGCTCGCATGTCTGGCGTCAAGATCACAACGGCGCTTCGCATCAGGACCCCGGCTTTCTTGACCTGGTCATGAACAAGAAGCCTGATGTCGTGCGGGCCTACCTCCCGTGCGACGCCAACACGTTGATCGCCACCTACGACCACTGCTTGCGATCCGTCAACAAGATCAACGTCGTCATCGCTGGCAAGCACCCCGAGAACAACTGGCTCGACATGCCCGCGGCGATTGAACACTGCACGCGGGGAATCGGGCTGTTCGAGTGGGCTGGCACCGAAGTTGTCGGCCAAGAACCGGATGTCGTCCTCGCCTGTGCCGGCGACGTTCCGACCCTAGAAACGTTGGCGGCCGCGCAAATCTTGCGTGAGCGGATCCCCGAGCTGCGCGTGCGGGTCGTCAACGTCATCGACTTGATGCGCCTGCACAGCGAATCGGAGCATCCGCACGGTCTCAGCGATGCCGAGTATGACGCAATTTTCACGACAGACAAGCCCGTGATTTTTGCCCACCACGGTTATCCGTGGCTGATTCACCGCCTCACCTATAAGCGCACGGGGCACGCAAACCTGCATGTGCGCGGGTACAAAGACGAGGGCACGACGACGACACCGTTCGACATGGTGATGCTCAACGACCTCGACCGCTATCACTTGGTCATCGACGTGCTTGAGCGGGTTCCGGGCCTCACCTCGCGGCATGCGGCCTTCTGGCAGGAACTGCATGACACCCGACTGCACGCGCGTCAATACACGCGAGAACACGGCGAGGATATGCCCGAAGTGGCCGACTGGAAGTGGAACCGGTCGTGACGCGCTCAGCGCAGTGCTGACAGTCGTATTTGGACGCGATTGTTGACGCTGACGGCCAGCAAAAAAGTACCTCCCCTGGGGTGATGGTGCACGACGTATTTTGTGCTTAGAATGAGCGTGACATCGCGTTGATGCCCGGCAATCGTGCCCCTTCGGGAGTTCTTCCCTAGGCCGTCAGAAAGATCAGATCAACCGGTATGAACATCACCGAAATCGCTATTAACGCACTCGGATTCGCGGGCACCGTTTTCTCCTTCCTGATGTGGGTTCCTCAGGCCCGTATCACCTGGCAGAGCCGCAACGACGCCGTGCGTCTTGCCGGTATTTCGGAGACCACGCAGTGGCTGTTGGTCTTTGGCTACACCGTCTGGGGCGCTTACGGTCTGATGAGTTCGTCGTTCTGGGTTGCCGCTCCCAGCGCTGTCGCGATCCCACTTGCCGCCGCCACGATCGTGGTCATTCGCCGTGGTCGCCGCTTGCCCGATGAGGGGCGTTCATTCCCGATTTTCTCGAGCACGGATGCCGATCCGCTCGTTACCATCAGCGACGGCCTAGTGGCGCTCACCGAGTCCATTCCGATCATTCACGCCCACGCCGAGCCTCCCGTCGAAGCGGCCGTTGTCGCGCACGACACGTCGGATGTTCTGGGCGAGCCATTGCCACACTCTGCGGGCTACACGGCGACAGGCACGATCCCGATTCTCGCTTAGCGAGGCGGCGCTCATTTAACAGGGTGGCGCTCACCTAGAGCGTTGGCGATGTCGCGTCGGCTTCAGCGAGTCGGCCGTCGCGACGCTTAGGCCTCTTCGGCGATGTGTGGTTCGCCAGGTAGGTCTTGGGCATCATCCCCGGTGCTGCTCGCGTGCAGCTGGGCGGCGTCTCCGCGCAACGCCATCGCGATAACCGGGAAGATCAGCACGGATAGTAGACCGGCTCCGACGAGAGCAGCGGCGATACCAGAGTCGATGTATTCGCTATCGACGCCGATTGCGGTGACGGCGACGATGATGGGCAACCCTGTGGCGCCGAGAAGGCCTAGCGCGGCGCGTTCGCGGGTGCTCGCGCCTTTCCGTGCGGCGAACATCGAGGGCACGCCGCGCACGACAAGCAGAAGCACGAGGAACACGGGCACGAGAGCCGCCACGCTCAAGTCGGAGGTGAGGGCGCTGAGTTCGAACGACACTCCCGTGTTGATGTAAAAGATCGGAACAAGGAATCCGAAGGCGATGGCATCCAACTTGGAGTCGACCATCGCGCGGTCGCGTTCGGGAGCTTGGCGCATCATGACCTGCCAGAGCAAACCGGCGACGAATGCACCGAGGAGCATATCTAGGTCGAGAACGATGCTCAGCACGACCAGTGCCGCAACGATGAAGATAACCAGTCGGATCGCGAACTGACCTGAGGTGTGCAGGGTTGCTGTCACGAGGCGGTGGAGCGAGTTGTGTTCGATGCGAGCCGCGAGGAACAGCAGCGTCATCGCAATCAGGATGAATATACCCAACACGATCGTGGAGACTCCGAGTGAGCTGGCTCCGAGAAAAATGGAGATGGCAATCAGCGGCCCAAATTCGCCGACGGCACCGAGTGCGACCGCGGAATTGCCGAACCGGGTGGGCAGTTCCCCGGCGTCACGCAGGATGGGCATGATTGCGCCGAGTGCCGTCGAACAAAGCGCGATCCCGATGACGACGGCGCCAAATCCCGGCTCGATGAGATAACCGATCGCCACTCCGGCGACCAGCCCAACGAGCCACCCGAGTGATGCGCGTCGACCATTCCGGCCGCGAATAGCGCTCAGTCGGATTTCGTTTCCGGCCATAAAGAACAGCATTGCCAAGCCGAAGTCGGAGAGCTGCTCGACGAACTCGGATTCCCCAACCCAGCCAAGAACACTTGGCCCGATCAGGATGCCGAGAAGAAGCTCGAAAACGACGATCGAGATGCGCACCAGGGGAGAGAGTGCGCGTGCTAGCAACGGTGCCATGACAGCCAGAATCGGGATGAGCACGAGACCCCAGTTGGCAGCTTCCATGGCTTCTTCGGTGCTATCCATTGTTCACAAAACTATTCACTTCGGCGGCGATCACGTCTCGTACTACTGAGGTGTCGAGAGTCGCGATACCGTCTCCGGCTTGCACTCCGTAGTCTCCGAAGCTGGCGTGATTGGCGCCATCGATGGGAAAGAAGGTGGTGGATGTCGGCAACAGGTCGGCCGCATCCATGATCTTCTCGGGCGTGCTCAAGAGGTCATTGCTTCCGCTGAGGCTCAGGACGCGAATGTCGACTTCGGAAAGATCGTTGGCGCAGTAGCTGCCGAAAAGCACGAGGCCGCTGACGTCGGGTTGCTCGGCGTATTGGCACGCGCGCACTCCACCCAGGGAATGTCCGCCGACTATCCAGTCATCAATGTCGGGCACCGCATCCGTGAAGGTATCAAGCGATCGTTGGTCGAAAAATGCCAGATTCAGGATGGGCTTCGTCACGACAACGGTGAGCCCTGATTCGGCTACCGCTCCGGAGAGCTTATAGAGGTAGGCATCCGCGCTGACTTTTGCTCCCGGAATGAACACGAGACCTTCGCCTGAAGCGTCGCCGGTAGGAGTGAGAACGAAGGAGTTTTGGTTTTCGGTGATGTGCACGGCTGGGTTTGTTCGCACGCTCTCCAGTGCATCCGGCTCTGCCTGCATCACCCCCACATTCGCCCACACGAGCATTCCGGCCACGAGCAGAACAACGATTGCGGCGAGTGAGATGAAAATCGTGCGCGCGACGCGTCGAGTTCGCCGAGGGCCTGGAGTTGAGTTCGGTGATGTTGGCTCCGCTGGCGCAATCGGCTCGGTCGGATCGGCGGGAGACGAATCAGCAGCGTGCATTGCCCCAGTCTAGGGAGTGGCAGGTCGCGCGCGCACTGAAGGTCTACCTGAGAATCTGGGTCGCTTCGTGTCGTAGGGCCGCCAACTTGCGCGTTCAGGAATATTCACGCTGGTAAGGAGTTGAATAGTAGTGATGACTACACCACTTCGCCTTTCTGTTCTTGATCTCATTCCTGTCCGCAGCAACCAGACTTCGGCCGACGCCCTGGCGGCGACAATCGCGCTCGCGCAGCGCGCCGACGACCTTGGTTTCTCGCGGTACTGGGTCGCCGAGCATCACAATATGAAGGCCGTGGCGTCCACGAACCCTGCAGTATTGATTGGCATTCTTGCCGCCCAAACGAAGCGCATTCGTGTCGGTTCTGGCGGAGTCATGCTTCCCAACCACGCGCCCCTCGTCGTCGCGGAGCAGTTCGCGATTCTTGAAGCGGCATTCCCTGGTCGTATCGACCTCGGCATCGGTCGCGCTCCCGGCAGCGACCCTGTGATCACTTCGTATTTGCGGATGACCGGCACCACTAGCGATGTCGACGCGTTCCCGCGCAACGTGGCCGACATCCGCAGCCTCATGAATCCCGAGGGTGCCACGTTGCAGCTGCAGCAGGGCCGCAGCTACGAACTCACGGCAACGCCGAACGCGGCATCCGTTGCGGATCTCTGGCTTCTTGGCTCAAGTGACTACTCGGCCCGTCTAGCCGCAGCTCAGGGCATGCCGTACGTTTTTGCCCACCACTTCTCGGGCGAAGGAACCGCGCGCATTCTGGGGCTCTACCGCGACAACTTTGTGCCGTCAGACTTGCTGAAGGCCCCCAAGACATTCCTGACTTTGAACGTGGCCGTTGCTGAAACGGCGGCGGATGCGCGTGCCGCAGCCTTGCCCCAACTCCAGCAAATGGCGCGCCTCCTCAGCGGCATGCCGCTCGGCCCGCTCTCGACCATCGAAGAAGCTGCCGCGACAGAACTCGCCGCGCCGCAACAACAAATGGTGGATGACATGGCCCAGCGTTGGGTAATCGACGAGCCTGTCGCGGCAGCTCAGCGCATCCGGTCGCTCGCCACTCGCTTCGGCGTCGACGAGGTCATGGTCGTGCCTGGGCTGTCGGCTCACAATGCGGACGCGGCGAACACCTCGCCTGTGCGTGTGCGCGCTCTCGAACTGCTTGCGGAGCAGCTGCTCGGCTAGTTTCGCGTCGAACTCATTTTGGTAGCGTTGCGTTAGCGCGGAGCCGAATTTGCCGAACTCCTTCACGTTCCTGCATTTCCACGCTTGATTGGTGCGAGGTGACGAAATCGCTGAATTTTTCAAACTTCAGCGCAGCCTCGTCGAATGAGGGGTCGATTCTGAGCATCTGATTCTTGACGGCTGAACTGTTGAGCCAGTCTGAATCTTCCTTCTGCTGCACCAGTCGCATTGCGCGAACAAGGAGTTTGAAAGGGCGCATCGCATTTGTAGGGGATTCGACGGCCGTACTTTTAGTTTTCTTGGCTGCGGCAGAGGTTTTTGTTTGGGGCGATGACTTCGCGGGTGTGGATGGCGGCGACTTCTTCGTCGCCGGAGTCGCTGAGGGCGAGCTGGCTGCTGATGCCGCGGCCGTGGTGACTTGTAAGGCGGTGGCTTTGGCGGCTTTCTTCGGAGGAATAACCGCGGCAACGATCCCGGAAGTCTGCAGCGGCGGCGGGTCTATTGCGACACCTAGCAAGGAGTCGTAGTCGGCGAACTTGTCGCAGGATGCGGTGAGTGCTTTGCTCGTGCCGCCAGCGACCCCGATACCCACAACAAATCGTCCTAGCGTCTTCGCGCGCTGAGCGAGAGCCACATAATCTGAATCGCCTGCGACGATTACGACGTGGGTGATGTCGGGAAGTCGAAACATGTCCTCCATTGCATCGACAGACAGCCGAATATCGGCGCCATTCTTCAGCTGCGCCGTTAGCGGGAACAATTGCACTAAATCGACAGCGCGATTCACCAATTGTTCTTGGTAAGCAGCGTTAACTGGTGCGGACCAGTCGGCATAGGCGCGGCTGAAAGCTACTGTTCCGAAGGAGGAGGCGTAGTCGAGAATGGCTTCTACGTCCACCTCAGCCTCTTTGAGTTTTGCCCCAACGGCTGTAGGTGTCGACGGATCCCATGAATGATTACGGGCTTTGTCTTTCGAGAACTGCCCCTTGCCATGTATTTGGTTGTATCGAGAGATCACGATGTTGTCGAAATCGATGTACACGGCCACGCGGCCTTCGGTGGCGGTTGCCATGTGGTCTCCTCGGGAAAAGTTACTCTCAGTCTCATCGTGAGCCTCGCTCATGACAATCCCCTTTTCCGGGGTGATCGGTGGAAAACCTCGAGCACTTTCGCTCGGTAGCATTAGAGGAAAACACAGCAAGAGTAGGGAACCTCACGTGACGTATAGCGCTATTCGAGTTCGCGCGACTCCGGGCACACCTGGTTCTGGTCGAGCGGGAGTTGCCGCGATCGTGTGTGGTGTTGCGGTGGCGGGTTGGGTTTCGTTCGGACGCCACCTTTTTGGTATCGGCGGCGATCTCACCATCATCTACGCGACGACATTAGGTGTCCTTTTCGGCGTGCTGCTGGTCCTCATCGGGCTAGCGATGCGGCGCACTGAACTCCGCGGTTTTGAGACGCGGCCTCTCACTCACACGATGCTCATCGCATCCGGCGTGTGTGCCTTTCTGCTCGGGTTGACGATTCCCGATTCCACGCCGATCGGTCTGCAGACCATCATCAGCGGCCCCAATGAGCCCGCTCTCGGTATCGCGATTGGGATCGCAAACCCGCTCGGGGTTGTTGGTCTAGCGACGGCCATTATCGCGTTGGTGCTTGCGGTGAAGGATTCACGCGGCCGGGTCACTCTCGTGGAGAGTTGGGGCGACGACGAAGCTGTGGCCGAGTCACACGCCGGCTAGCGACGCCTCAATCGAGGTGCGAATGCTCTCCTAAGTGGTGCCACGCGCGATTGTGGTGAACCAGCGGGGGAGCGAGATCGGCCTCCGGGGTGATGTGGGCTTCCTTCGCGAGCACGAGAATGAGTGATGCGGATTCGGTATCGAGCTGGTCGATGCGCGTGCCCACAAGTCGTGCCGGAGCACTCGGGAAATAGGGCTCTCCCGTGGGAAGGCGTGCCCACAGTCCGCGGTCGGCGAATCGGTCAACCCCGCTCGTCGCGCACAGTTGCGCAAGAGCGAGTTGTTCGCTTCCGAGGAAGTGGATGACGTACGAGGTCGCCGCGCGAATACCGGGCGCTGTGGATGCTCGGTGTCCGATCGAGAACGCCAGCAGCGGCGGCTCAGCACTCACCGAAACGACCGACGTTACCGTTAGCGCGACTGGCCCGAGCGGTGACTGCGCCGTGACAACAGCGACTCCACCGGGGTAGTGGCGGAATGCGCTGGAAAATTCCGCGACGCTGATTCCTGACATCGTCTCCTCGACGTCGACGTCGATCTCGTCCTCGACCTCGTGGTGGGCAAGGCCCTGGCTAGCGGTGGCCAGTGGTTTTTCCGTGATTGTCTGCATTCGTCCATCCAATGTTTCGGGGATGCGGACAAGCGTGCACCCGAGCACGCGACGAAGCGAGAATATGTCGATATGTGTCCTTCTGTTTCGCCGATTGTTTCGCCATGACGTGCGGAGGTGACGGCTGCGGCGCACCATAAGGGCATGCCTAGACAAATTCGCTTCAACGCCTTCGACATGAACTGCGTCGCTCACCAGTCCTCCGGAATGTGGCGCCATCCCGACGACCAATCGTGGCGCTACAAAGACCTCAATTACTGGACCGAACTCGCGCAGCTACTCGAAAAGGGAACCTTTGACGGCATCTTCATTGCGGATGTCCTCGGCACCTACGACGTCTACGCCGGCTCGAACGAGGCCGCGATCCGCCACGGCGCTCAGGTCCCGGTGAACGATCCGCTGTTGCTCGTCTCGGCCATGGCGCATGTCACCGAGAACCTCGGATTCGGCATCACGGCGGGAACCGCCTACGAACATCCGTACCCATTCGCTCGGCGGATGTCGACGCTTGATCACCTCACAAAGGGCAGGGTCGGCTGGAACGTTGTCACGGGCTATCTCCCCTCGGCTGCTCGCAACATGGGCAACGACGATCAGCTCGAACACGACGATCGTTACGACCACGCTGACGAATACCTTGAGGTGCTCTACAAACTGTGGGAGGGGTCGTGGGAAGACGATGCGGTTATCCGTGACCGAGAGTCCGGTGTGTTCACTGACCCGAGCAAGGTGCACGACATCGAGCACAAGGGCAAACACTTCACGGTTCCCGGCATCCACTTGTCAGAACCGTCGGTGCAGCGAACACCGGTCATTTACCAAGCCGGTGCTTCGCCACGAGGAATCCAGTTCGCCGCAGGCAACGCGGAAGCGATCTTTGTTGCGGCATCGACCAAGGCGGGGCTCAAGGCAACGGTTGCTCGCATCCGGGATGCTCTCGAAGAGGCCGGGCGCGATCGCTACTCAGCGCGCATCTACACGCTTCTGACGATTATCACGGATGAGACAACGGAGAAAGCTCACGCGAAGTATGCCGACTACTTGAGCTACGCCAGCGAAGAAGGTGCGTTGGTGTTCATGTCGGGATGGATGGGCATCGACCTCTCGCAGTACGACCTCGATGAGCCCATCGGCAATGTCAAGAGCAATGCAATCCAGTCGACGGTGGCGAACTTTCAGCAGGCCAATGACGACGGCAGCGAATGGAAGGTTCGGGACATCGCTCGGCTCGGTGCGATTGGTGGCCTGGGGCCGTTCATTATCGGCTCTGGCGAAGAGATCGCCGATGAGCTCGAGGCGTGGGTGGCAGAGACAGATGTCGACGGGTTCAACCTGGCCTACGCCATCACGCCCGGCACATTCGAGGATGTAGTCGAGCACGTCATTCCTGTGCTTAGGGCGCGCGGAACCTATCCCGAGGAATACGTGGAAGGCACGCTGCGACACAAGCTGCACGGGCGCGGCAACAGGCTCCCGGCGGAGCATGCGGGCGCACGCTATCGGCGTTAGGAATCATCTGCCGTGACTAGTGCACCGCGAACCCGCGTCTACTGTGCGGGGGTCTCGCGGTGCAGGTCGACGGCGTACTTGAAACCGATGTGCGACGCTTCGAAGCCAAGCTTCGTGTAGAACCGGTGGGCGTCAGTGCGTGCTTCATCAGAAGTGAGCTGGATGAGGGAGGCGCCAAGCGTGGGCGCTGCGGTGTCGATAACCCAGCGCATCATGGCGCCGCCGATTCCGCTCGAACGCTGGCTCGCGGCTACGCGCACGGCTTCAACTTGGAGGCGGTGCGAGCCACGGCGGGCCATGCCGGGAATCGCAGTCAATTGCATGGTGGCGACGACATCGCCCGAGGGCGCTTCGACAACGAGGAGGGCATTCGCGGGCGTCGTGGCGATGGCGTGGAACGCCTTTTCGTAGGCGGGGCGGTCTTCTGGGCGGGCAGTATCGCCTCGCAGCGCGCTAATCGCGTCGTCTGCGAGCAGTTGCAGAATGGTGTCGATGTCGCCAAGAGCGGAGTAGCGAAGAATCATTTCGCCGTCTCGCGTCTGGAGAGTTGTGGGAACAGTCACTTTAGAAAACACTCCCACGACGATAGCAGCGCTAGCACTGCTCGCGAGCCAGCGGTGCTCAATTGTGCGGCGAATTATCGCCATTCTTCGGCGTTGACGGCGTCGGTCTCGGCCTCGATCGTCGCTGTGTATTCGAGGTTGCTGAACTCGTCTCAACCCTTCCGTAGTGTCGCCAATTACACGCAACACCTATTGGAAGGTAGTTCAATGACTGCAACAAATAACTCCACCACCGCGAAGAAAACTTCCACCTCTCACACGTCCGCCTCGGTCGGTCGCCGCGCTCTGGCGGGTGTCATCGGCGGCGTTGCCGGCGGTGTCGTCTTCGGGATGATGATGGCAATGATGGGCATGCTGCCCACTCTCGCCATGATGGTTGGCTCTGAATCGGCCGTCGTGGGATTTCTCGTTCACCTGATGATCTCGATCATGATCGGAATCGGTCTTACGGTCCTCTTCGGCAACCTGCTTCTGACGAGCTACGCTCGCGGCGCCGTCGTGGGCTTCGTCTACGGCGCGATCTGGTGGGTCCTTGGGCCTCTCATGATGATGCCGCTCATGCTCGGCGGTGCGCTCTTCGCTATCGATACCGCGGCGCTCTTGTCTTTGATGGGCCACTTGATTTTCGGCGTCATCCTCGGATTGGTTGCAGTGCGCGTTCTCGCTTCACGACGATGAGCAACTGTGCACGGCCCGGGTGCCCACCGTTGTGGTGGCTCACGCCGGGCCGTTGCGCTGCTCGGAGGAGTTGGCGCTAGTAGTTCATGATCTGGTAGCCGTCGACAACGAGCTTGCGAACGCTGGCTTCGCCGCCGTTGTCGGAAAGCAGCGGGAAGCCGCCATCGCGAATGGGCTCGAACACATTGTGCGACTTGGAGCAGAACTCGCAGGCGCCGATGATCGTGTCGCCAAGAGCGGTAACAAGGCCGTGCATGGGGTGGCTAGCGTCAGCGATCTTCGCGAGGGTCTCAACGCCTGAACCGTCGAACATGACGATCACATCGTCGCCAGCAGCCTTGAATTCGAGAGCGGTTTTGAGGCCGCGGTAGACGCGAGCGTTGTTGTTCTCGAGCGTTTCGAGGATGACGACGGCGATCTTGAGGTCTGACATTGAAAACTCCTTGTGTTGGCCATCCAGCGTTTCTAGACGGATCCGTCTAGAAAATATAGACGGGTTCGTCTAGAATTGCAACATGGCCTCAGAAACTCCTCAGATCCGCGTGACTTCGCGAATGAAACTCCTCGCTACTGCGGCGGATCTCTTCTATACGCACGGCATCAATGCCACGGGAATCGATACGGTGATCGCCAAAGCGGGGGTGGCGAAAGGCAGCATGTATCACCACTTCCCGAGCAAAGAAGCTCTCATTGCGGCCTACCTCGATGAAGAGGCGGATGCCTGGCTAGATCGGGTAACGGAGTTCGACGACGAGCATGCCTCGACCGCCGAACGCGTCGCGCGTCTCTTCACTGCAGTCGCCGATCAAGTCGATGAGGGCACTTTTTACGGCTGCCCCTTCACTAATGCGGCCATCGAGTGCCCCGATATGGCTGACGTGCAGTCATCAATTGCCCGCTACCGCCGGGTGCTTCGCAGTCATGTGTCCCACATCATTGGTCCGGATGCGGCCGAGGGTGTGATCACGCGGCTCATTGTTCTCTACGACGGTGCGCTCACGACGGCCAAGCTCACGAGAGATTCGGCTCAGGTTCGCGATATTGCACAGTTCGCGCGGGAGCTGGTGTCCGCGGCCTAGCTGCGGGCGCGTCGGCTTGCGCGTTATTCGAACATATGTTCGAATGGCTCAATGCGATGGAGTGGGCAACAAATTGGCAGTGAGGCTCCCGACGCGCTGCCCGGTCTCGCCAAGCTCAACAACCTGGTGCGCACAGTGCGAACCCCTGAATTCGACGGCGTCACGTTTTACGAAGTCGCCGCCAAGAGCGCGCTCAACAAGGTGCCCACCGCCAGTGATATGCCGTTCGGCTGGACCATCAACCCCATGCGTGGATGTCTCCACCAGTGCACGTACTGCTTCGCCCGTCCCACCCACGAGTTCCTCGATCTCGACGCGGGCAAAGACTTCGACACGCAGATCATCGTCAAGGTGAATGTGGCTGAGGTGTTGGCTAGGGAGCTGAGTAAACCCAGTTGGGGGCGGCATCCGGTCGCGCTCGGCACGAACACGGATCCGTACCAGCGCGCTGAGGGTCGTTATCGGCTGATGCCCGGCATCATCGCCGCCCTCGCGGGGTCCGGAACGCCCTTGTCAATCTTGACGAAGGGCACGCTGTTGCGGCGTGATCTTGCCCTCTTGTCAGAGGCAAGCGAGCATGTCCCGGTTGATGTGGGCATGTCGATCGCGATTTACGACGACGAGCTTCAGCAGTCGGTCGAGCCGGGCACGCCCACCGCGAAGGCTCGCTTGGCCACGGTGAGCGCTGTGCGTGATGCCGGACTCGATTGCGCTATCTTCTTGATGCCGATTCTGCCCTTCTTGACCGACACGCGAGACCATCTTGAGCGTGCCGTTTCTCAGGCGAAAGAGGCAGGGGCAACCTCGATTACGTACTCGGCGTTGCACTTGAAGCAGGGAACGAAGGAGTGGTACCTCGGGTGGCTTGAGCAGGCGCATCCGGAATTGCTGGGCAAATATCGTTCGATGTATTCGCGAGGCAACTATGCCCCCAAGGAATATCGACAGTGGCTGGCAGCCAAACTGAAGCCGATCATCCGGCGTCATGGCTTAGAGAGAACGCTGCTCGATCCGGCGACAGGCATTGTCGGTTCCCGAGCTCGCACTCCGGTTCATTCTGGTCTCATTGGCCGATCGTTAATCGCGGAAGAAATGCCACCCGAGCTGGCGGCGCGCGCAATGCCGCAACCGACCCTCTTCTAGCGCGGTCTTCGTCGGACTCACTGTCGCTCCCGCTGTCGCCGCTGGGTTGCTGGGTGTTTGGTTCGCGCTCACTGAGCGTTTTCGCACAATCGCCAAGAACGTCGGCTGCTGTGCGTACTGTTTCGCTGAACGAGCACAGCCGTGCTCGACGACGTCAGAAAGGTGAAGGCAGATGCCTAAGAACAAGAATTCACGCCTTAAGGATCCCGAACTGTATGAGTCGTTGAGAGATGATGGCGCCTCCGCAGAGAAAGCGGCCCGTATTTCTAACGCCGCCGCACGAGATGGGCGTTCTGAGGTCGGCCATCGCGGGGGAGAAGCCGGTTCGTATGAGGACTGGACCGTGGCAGACCTCAAGAAGCGGGCTAGAGAGCTGGGCCTCCACGGCTATTCGTCGCTCACGAAATCCGAAGTGATCAAGTTGCTTCGCTCGCACTAACAACCCTGCAGGGCGTTGAAGGCTGCAGGCGTTGAAACGATGACGGCGAGCGACGAGCTAACTAGTCTGGGGGAGTGACCACACCAGCAGAGTCTTACTATCTCCGACACGATGCCACCCATTTTGAGTCGACCATTCATGCACAGGGCGCGTGGAATCCCCACGAGCAACACATGGCTCCGGTCGCCGGTATTCTCGCGCACGTCCTTGAAGCATTTGAGGCACGCGAAGGCCTCCGCATCGCTCGCATTAGTTACGAGATCTTGGGTCTCATCCCCGCGGGCGAATTCGACATTGTGACGTCAGTCGTTCGTCCTGGCCGCACGATTGAACTCGTGCAAGCGGAGCTCACCGCGGGTGGCCGCGTTGCCGTGCGCGCGACGGCGTGGCGTCTCCAGATTTCGGATACCTCAGAGGTTGAGGGGATCGTCGATCAACGGATGCCCGGCCGCGAGCTCGCGGGGGAGCCAGTGAACCTTTCCGAGTGGCCCGGCGGCTACATCCAATCGATTGAGGCGCGGGCGCTTCCCGAGCACGCGTCGGGCAGTGGCCGGGTGTGGTTGCGCACGCCGTATCCCTTGCTCGCTAATGAGCCGGTGAGTGACTTCGCTCGGCTGACTGGCCTTGTGGACACCAGCAACGGCATCGCGACTCGCGTCAAGCCGGGAGTGGGCGGGTACGCCTTTCCCAATGTCGACCTGCAGGTGCACTTATATCGACTGCCGGCCGGAGAGTGGCTCGGTCTCGAGAATGCGGTGAACTTTGGCTCCGATGGCATTGGCCTGACCTCCACGGTGCTCCACGACGAGCGGGGGCCGTTCGGTCGCGCCGAGCAAATCTTGACGCTGCGCAAGGTCTAGCTTTCCCCGGCGCGAGACTGCGGAGATAGTTTTCTCACTACCTCTTGCGCTGATTTTCTCGCTGCCATAATATACAACCAAATGGTTGTATATGAATTGACAGACTCCGAAGTTGACGCGATGTTCGGCGCCCTCGCCGATGCCACCCGACGTGACATCGTCGATCGCGTGCTGCACGAAAATGCTTCAGTGTCGCGTCTCGCCGAGCGCTACGACATGAGTTTCGCCGCAGTGCAAAAGCACGTGGCCGTCCTGCAGGCAGCAGGGTTGGTGACAAAGTCCCGCCAGGGTCGCGAGCAGATTGTCAGCGGCAATCTCGTGTCCATTCATCACATCCAAAAGCTTCTTTCTCACTTCGAAGCGGTGTGGAAGCAGCGTGCACTGCAAATGGCTGACGTGTTGCGGGATGACGCAACCACTGAGGCACCACCGAGCCCCACGAGTTCAGGGACTCGGGCCGATATCCCTCACGACTAAAGAAATGGTGAAGCAATGAACGTCACAACTCACACTGATCCTGAAGCACTCACCCTGACGACCACCACCGAACTTGCTGCGTCTCTTGAACGCGCTTGGCAGCTGGTGAGCGATCCGCGTCAGCTCGAGCGCTGGTGGGGGCCGCCCGAGTGGCCGGCAACTTTCGTGCGCTACGAGTTTGTGCCGGGTGGGCGCGCGCATTACTTCATGCAAGGTCCTGATGGTGAGCGAATGCACGGTATGTGGCGCATCTTGTCGATTACCGAGCCGCGCGAAGTTTCCATCGAAGATGAGTTTGCGGATGACCAAGGCGAACCCTCGGGGGATATCGGTGTTACGACCGCTCTTCTGACGTTCGAGCCCATCGACGGCGGCACCCGGCTGACGATCCTGTCGGGTTTCGCGTCTGCAGAGCAGCTCGAAGAAATGGTGAAGATGGGCATGGAAGAAGGCATGCGAGAGGCTATCGGCCAAATCGACGCACTGCTCTCCGAAGACTAGGAGGGGCTGCTCATGTCATTTCAGGCATATCTCGATGCGGTCGAGAAAAAGACAGGGCTCACGCCGCGGCAATTGATAGCGAAGGCGGCAGAGAAGGGTTTCGTCGATGACTCGGCGAAAGCGGGAGAGATCCTTGAGTGGCTCGCGAGCGATTACCAGCTGGGCCGTGGACATGGCATGGCAATTGTTCACGTCATCAAGAAGGGTGCGCGTATCGACTCCACACATGTCGGCACGTCGGGCACGCATCGCGATGAGTCAGACACGCTGTGGCTCGACGGTGCCGCGAGCAAACCACACTAACAGCGCGAGGTGAGCGTGGTGGCGGGCAGCGCTCTGGCGCTCGGGTGTGCTGTCACTGGGTAGGGTGGAGAGTGGCTCTTCTTGGGGTCGAGGAGCAGGGTAGTTGAGTACCCCGAGAGGATCTGTAGCGTGAAAAACAGCGGCAAGCCACAGTCGAACCGAGCTCGACAGGGCGGCCGCAAGTATTCCCGCAAACAGCTCGTCATGCTACTCGGCGGGCTAGGCGCGCTCGCGCTTCTCGCCGTCGCGTTCGTAGCCGGTGCCCAGGCAAACTCCGGTTCGTCAACGCCTCAGGCATTGCCGTCGGTCTCTGCCGAGGAGGGCAGCCAGCCCACGATTGACTTGGCTCGTCGAATCGATGGAGACCCTACGGCGATGGGAGCGATTGATGCTCCCGTCGTCCTCGTCGAATATGCGGACTATCGCTGTCCTTTCTGCGGGGTGTTGTCGCGCGAGACCCTTCCTGAACTGATCAGCGAATACGTCGACTCCGGGCAGCTGCGCATCGAATGGCGCGACTACCCCATTTTTGGTGAAACCTCGGTGTTGGCGGCTGTTGCAGCCCACGCGGCGGGCGAGCAAGGCCTCTTTTGGGAATACAACACAGCAGTGTATGAATCGGCGCCCGAAACGGGACATCTCGAGATCGACAAAGAAAAACTTCTTGCGTACGCTCGCGACATTGGGGTGCCCGATCTTGCCCAGTTTGAGGCAGATCTCAGTAGTCCGGCTCTGATCGCACGGGTTCAGGCGAACGTGTCCGAAGCGCAGCAAATTGGCGTCACGAGCGTGCCGTCCATTGTGATCGACGATGTGCCGATCGCGGGTGCTCAGCCTCTTCAGGTCTTCCGCGACGTAATCGATGAGCAGCTCCGATTGGCCGGCCAGTAACGGTGGACATCGGTTACGCCGGGGCATTCATCGGCGGATTGTTCGCGCTATTGAGCCCGTGCTCAGTCATGCTGTTGCCGGCGTTTTTCGCCTATGCGTTTGGTTCAGCGGCGAAGCTTTTTGCGCGAACGGGATTGTTTTTCGGTGGTTTGGTGACCACGTTGGTTCCGCTGGGAGTGTTTTCGGCCACGCTGGGGTCACTCGTCAATGAGCATCGCGGTGCTCTCGTGGTTGGCGCAGCAATCGTGGTGATCGTCGCCGGAGCGATTCAGCTGTTCGGCATCCCGATTCCCGGTTTCAGCCGAACCGAAAACGCGGATGCCGCGACAGATCGAACCTCGGCAGTTTCCGTCTTCGCCCTCGGCATGGTTTACGCGGTCGCCGGTGTCTGCGCTGGCCCTATCCTTGGATCGGTGCTCGCGGTTGCGGCACTGAGCGGAAACGCTGCCTACGGCGCCATCATGCTTACGCTCTATGCGCTCGGGCTCACGGTCCCTCTACTCGTGCTTGCTGCGGTGTGGAAGCGTGTGGGGGCGCGTGGTCGGTCATGGCTGCGTCCGCGCACGCTCACGATCCGGAGCTGGTCAAATTCGTGGACCATGATCATTTCTGGCGCGCTCACGATCGGGATTGGCGTCCTTCTGTTGGTCAGCGACGGAACCGCGTCGCTGGGCGGTTTCGTCCCGATCACCGCTCAGTACCGTGCAGAGTCATGGGCCGCCACAACGGGCGCGAGCATCAACAACGTTGTGTTCTTGCTCGGGGTAGTCGCGGCCTCTGCTTCTGTCGGCGTCGTTGTGTGGCTGGTGTCGCGTCAGCCCCGGGCCAAAGCACTCCTGCAAGCGCCTGAACACACCGAAGCACCCGAACAAACTGAAGCGCCCGAACGCTAAAGCTCGGTCATCCATTCGTCGCCGGTGTCGACACTGTCTCTGCCGCGCAGCTTCTCAAGGTCGCGTCGCTCACGTTTGGTGGGTCGCCCGGCGCCGCGGTCACGCATCGGCGCGAAGGCACGCTCTTCGCGAGTGGGCGCTGGGGGAGTCTCGTCCACGTAGCTTTCGGCGGCCGTCACTGCTGAAACGCGTTTCACAATCGTCTGCTTGACGACCAGGATGCGGTCGAATCCGGCAATTCGAACCCGCACTTGGTCGCCGATTTTCACTGCTTGCGCTGCTTTGACACTCGCGCCACCAATTTTTACGTGGCCCGCACGGCACGCAGTAGTCGCTTGAGAGCGGGTCTTGTAGACGCGCACCGCCCATAGCCAACTGTCAACGCGAACTGCTCCGGCAGCCATCAGGCGGAGGCGAGTTCAGTTTTCCACTGCACGAGTCGCTGCACAGTGGCGCTGGTGTCCGCGGCGAGTGTGAGCATGGTGTCTTCGGGAACAAAGAAGTTGATCGCCAGGAAACCGCGCACGGTCTCCGAGGGGTCGTCGGCGAGCATCCGGAGTACGTCGCAGGGAGCGTATTCGTTGCGAGCCACACAAGCGCGCACTCCGTCGTCAGTATCGCGGGCGAGCGTTTCGAACACGTCGATGGGCGTGTTGTGGTTACTTGCGGCACTTTCGCGAATTTTCGGATTGGGGTCGGCCGCCAGGATTCGGATCCTCGCGATTTTGCTCGCGGTTACTTCGGGGGCCGGGTGGAGTTCTGCCGCTTCCTCGGCGGTGAGCATCGAGGGGGCCATTGCTCGCATTTGTTCCCGCTGGGCTGGAGTGTTGAAGCGGATGCATGACATGCATTCAAGGGTACGCCTGCGTCCAGAGAAGATTGAGTTGCTTTCACGGCATTTTGCGCGCGGATGATCGCTAGACTTGGAGGGTGGCCACACGCAGTTCACCCGAGATCAGCGATCGTGTGTGGACTGTGCCCAATGTCTTGAGCTTCATCCGGCTCGCGTTGGTTCCGGTCTTCTTGTATTTGATCATCTCGGCCCAAGATGCGCTGGCTCTGATCGTGCTCGTGTTCTCCAGCCTGAGCGACTATCTCGATGGCGTGATTGCTCGTCGTTTCAACCAGATCACGAGGCTCGGCCAGTTACTTGATCCGGCGGCTGACCGACTGTTTATTTTTGCCGCCCTGATTGGTCTCGCCGCGCGCGACGTCATCCCCTGGTGGTTGTTCTTGGTCATCGTCGGGCGCGACATCATGCTGGTCATTTTGGGAATCATCTCGGCGAACTACGGTTTTGGCCCGCTACCGGTGCACCATTTGGGCAAAGTTGCCACGGCTGCACTGTTCTATGCGTTGCCCATTTTGATGCTGGGCCAAGCATTCCCGGCAATTGCCGGGGTTGCTGATCCAGTCGGGTGGGCGTTCGCGCTCTGGGGTGCGTTCTTGTATTGGTGGGCTGGCTTCATCTATGTTGCGCAATCCGTCCGTATTTCTCGCCTCCCGAGGGTCTGAGTTGTGCTCCGATCCGATACGCTGTTCAGTCAGGGAGGTTTGCGATGGTTGAGTCAATGAATAATGGTCACGGCGCCGACGTAGAGTCGGCAAATGAGACGTCCGCGCAGCCTATTGTCGAGCGGATCGACACCACTGCCACGTACAGTCACGAGTTTGCGGCTCAGGTCGCCGCTATGGGGGTCGACGTTTCCGTCGATGAGCAGGAAGCGATCGCCGCATTGCCTTCGGGGTCTGCGTTGTTGATCGTTCGCCGCGGCCCAAACGTGGGGGCGCGTTTTCTTTTGGATGCTGACATCACTACGGTGGGGCGTCATCCTGAGGCTGATATTTTTCTCGATGACGTCACGGTGTCTCGCCGTCATGTCGAGTTCTTGCGTTCAGGCACAGCATTTGACGTCAAAGATTTGGGGTCGCTCAATGGCACCTATCTTGGCGGCGATCGCATTGAGTCCACTGCTGTCCTTCGCGATCGTGCTGAGGTTCAAATCGGCAAGTACAAGCTCACGTTCTACCCGTCGCGTCGCGATCTTGCGTCGGCGGTTGGTAATTAGTGGCTGGGGTAGCGCGTCAGACGCGTTCGACTCCGGCACCAGCGCTTCTGAGCATTGGGCAGGTTCTTGCCAAGCTCAGCCCAGAGTTTCCTGATCTAACTCCATCGAAGCTGCGCTTCCTCGAGGAGCGCAAACTGGTGTCGCCGGCGCGCACAGCCTCGGGCTACCGCAAGTTTTCGTCGGCAGACATGGAGCGCTTGCGCTTCGTTCTCACGATGCAGCGTGACCACTACCTTCCGCTGAAGGTCATTCGTGGCTATTTGGAAGAGATGGATGCCGGGCGCACGCCTGAGCTTCCTGGTGGCGCCGTTGCTGCAGCATCCATGCTGTCGGCCGAGCGCAAGCTCACTCGCGACGAGTTGATCCGCGAGGCCGGTGCCAGCCCGATGCTGTTGGGCGATGCTATTTCGTCGTCCCTCATTGTTGCCTCCGATGTTTTTGGTGAAGACGCGCTTGCGGTTCTCAAATCGCTTGTGGAGCTTCAGCGCAGCGGTATTGAACCACGACACCTTCGCGGCTTCCGCGCGGCGGCTGAGCGGGAACTGGGGCTCATTGAGAGCGCCCTAATGCCGGTTGCCCGTCGCAAGGACGCGTCAAGTCGAGCACGTGCTGCGGAGATGGCGCGCGAAATTGCGGGCCAGCTGGAGATTGTTCGCAGCAGTCTTATCCGATCCGCCCTCAGCCGGATGGATTCGTAGTACGGTCGATCTGTTGACCGTTTTTTCGGCTCGCGCCGAACGCGGTTCCGCGAGGTTGGCCCAGTTTTATCCGACTGATTCCGACACGCCGCCGACTTTTTGCGAATGTCGTTGATAGAGGCGGTGGGCGTGACTACCGTGGGGTAACACGAAACACTAAGCGTCAACTTCAACATGAAGGTTCGTTGTTTTCGTGCTGGTCAATCAGAACTAAAGGGGCAAAGCCATGAGTGAAGTTAACCGTAGCGAAGAGTCACGCTACGACCTCGGCCTCCTCTTTACCGACGGAATGCCAGACCTCGATCACACCTCCGGCTACCGTGGTGCCGTCGCCGCGCGCGCAGCCGGCATTAGCTATCGTCAGCTCGACTACTGGGCTCGCACTCAGCTTGTTGAACCCACTGTTCGCAGCGCGGCAGGGTCAGGTTCGCAGCGACTCTATGGCTTTCGCGACATCTTGGTGCTCAAGCTTGTCAAGCGCCTTCTCGACACGGGCATCTCGCTTCAGCAGATCCGTATCGCTGTCAACCAACTTCGTGAGTCCGGCATTCACGACCTCGCTCAGACCACTCTGATGAGTGATGGTGCCGGTGTCTATTTGTGCACTTCCAACGACGAAGTTATTGACCTCGTTAGCCGCGGCCAGGGAGTCTTTGGCATCGCCGTAGGCAAGGTTCTTCGTGAGGTCGAAACAAGCCTCATCGACCTCGACACGGTCAAGGGCGAAGATCCCATGGATGAGCTGGCGAAGCGCCGCGCATCCCGCGCCTCCTAAGCAACCCCTGCTGGGCGCCGCTTCCGGCATTTCTTTTCTCTGGCGCACAGTCGCTGCGCTGAATTTTTTGGCGCGCTCACGTCCGATACTTGCTGTGCTCGGGCGCGACAACACCGCTTAGCCAGACAGCGCTCGCCCTAACAACGACGTGCTTCAGCGCCCCAGCGCAGGCCGGAGGTTCGTTACTAGCCGTTGCTGTATTCGCCCATGCGTGCCGCACGCATGACGCGGTCGAGTAGTTGGTCGAAGTAGCGCGCCATTTCTTGCGCGCTCTCACCCGGCCATACGTGCAGGGGCTTCGCGGCACCTTGAGCTTGCTGGAGCGACGTGCGCTCGGGAAGCTGTGGCGAAAGCACCAGCGGTCCAAACATGTCCCGCAGTTCTTTGATGCGGAATTGGTGCTCAAGCGATTGTGACCGCAGGCGGTTCACGATGAGGCCGAGCGGCTGAAGACGAGGGGAGAGGCCGCGACGGATCTCTTCGATCGCGCGCAGAGCGCGGTCAGCGGCGGCGACCGAGAAAAGGCCAGGTTCGGTAACAATAGCTACGCGGTCGCTGGCTGCCCACGCGGTGCGCGTGAGGGCATTGAGCGATGGTGCGCAGTCAATGAGCACGAGATCATAGTCAGCTTCGACATTCGCGAGGGCTTCTTCAAGCTTCCAGATATCGCGGATGCTCGGGTGTGGTCCATCGAAATTGATAGCCGAAGGCGAACCAATCAGGACGTCCACTTTGCCGGGGCGGCCCTTTGTCCAGCCACTCGGCGCGATCGCGGCACGCACGATCTTCTCTTTGGGAGAGGCGAGTACGTCAGCCACGTTCAGGTGGCCGGCGACATCGATGTCCATTCCGGTCGACACATCGGACTGGGGATCAAGGTCGACGACGAGAGTTCGAAGACCGCGAGCGAAAGCCGCCGAAGCGAGCCCAAGCGTGACAGTCGTCTTTCCGACGCCCCCCTTGAGGGAACTAACGCTAAGTACGTGCACGAGTAACGACGATACCTTCACTACTGTTAAGAAACCTAAAACACCGCCAACTTTTGCGCACCCTTGAGGAAACTGCCAGAGTTCAATCACTCTAGGCTTGGTTTTTGTCAGGAAGGACCGAATGTTTAAGAAGATTCTCGTTGCCAACCGAGGTGAGATTGCTATCCGCGCAATGCGTGCGGCTGTCGAACTCGGGGCAAGAACTGTGGCCGTTTTCCCCTACGAAGACCGAAATTCGGTGCATCGTCTGAAAGCTGATGAGGCTTACCAGATTGGTGAAGAGGGGCATCCTGTCCGCGCCTATCTCGATGTTTCCGAGATTATTCGCGTCGCCAAAGAGTCTGGCGCTGACGCGATCTACCCGGGCTATGGCTTCCTTTCTGAGAACCCTGAGCTCGCGCATGCTGCAGCGGATGCCGGTATCGCTTTCATCGGCCCACCCACCAAGGTGCTCGAAATGGCTGGAAACAAGGTCACGGCAAAGGAGCACGCGATTGCAGCGGGAGTTCCCGTTCTCAAGTCGACTCCTGCCAGCACGGATCTTGAAGAACTCATTGCGGGTGCCGACGAGATCGGTTTCCCGGTCTTCGCCAAGGCTGTTGCCGGTGGTGGTGGGCGCGGTATGCGTCGTGTCGAGAAAAAAGAAGATTTGCGCGGTGCTCTAGAAGAGGCAATGCGTGAAGCCGACAGCGCGTTCGGTGATCCCACGATGTTTGTTGAGCAGGCCGTCGTTCGTCCTCGCCACATCGAAGTCCAAATCTTGGCCGACGCCCATGGCGGCGTCATCCACTTGTTCGAGCGTGACTGCTCGGTGCAGCGACGTCACCAGAAGGTTGTCGAGATCGCACCGGCCCCGAACCTCGACGAAGACACGCGTCAAGCGATGTACCGCGACGCGATCGCTTTTGCGAAGTCGATTGACTACGTCAACGCCGGCACGGTGGAGTTCCTGCTCGACACGGCAGGGGAGCGTAAGGGCGAACACGTCTTCATCGAGATGAACCCGCGTATCCAGGTTGAGCACACGGTGACTGAAGAAGTCACCGACGTTGACCTCGTGCAGTCTCAAATGCGAATTGCCTTCGGGGAGTCGTTAGAAGATTTGGGCCTGCGTCAAGACGAACTGAAGCTGCGTGGAGCGGCTCTGCAGTGCCGCATCACGACCGAAGATCCCGCTAGCGGTTTCCGCCCAGACACGGGCAAGATCACGACGTACCGCTCACCTGGTGGCGCCGGCATCCGTCTGGATGGTGGAACGGTCTCTGCTGGTTCGCAGATTTCCCCGCACTTCGACTCCATGCTCGTGAAGATGACGTGCCGTGGCCGCGACTTCGCGTCCGCTGTGCGTCGCGCCCGTCGTGGACTCGCTGAGTTCCGTCTTCGCGGTGTTACGACGAACATCCCGTTCCTTCAGGGAGTGCTCGATGACCCCGAGTTCATTGCGGGAGATTTGAGCACCGCGTTCATTGATGAGCGCCCGTGGCTCGTCAACTCGCATCGTTCCAAGGATCGCGGAACAAAGATCCTTACGTGGCTGGCCGACGTCACCGTCAACCAACCCAATGGCGACGGTGCTGGCATCATCAGCCCGCAATTGAAGTTGCCTGCAATCGATCTTTCGGTCGAAGCTCCGGCCGGGTCGCGTCAGCGTTTGTTGGAGCTCGGCCCGGCCGGGTTCGCCTCGGCTCTGCGCGAGCAGAAGTCCCTTGCCGTGACCGAAACAACTTTCCGCGATGCCCATCAGTCGTTGCTTGCCACTCGAGTGCGCACTCGCGACCTTGTCGCGGTAATGCCGCACGTGGCACGCATGACGCCAGAGTTGCTTTCGGTCGAGGCCTGGGGTGGGGCAACGTACGACGTTGCGCTGCGGTTCCTGGCCGAAGACCCGTGGGAGCGTCTCGCGTCCATGCGCGAAGCCCTGCCGAACATCGCGATTCAAATGCTCTTGCGCGGTCGTAACACGGTTGGCTACACGCCGTATCCGACCGAGGTTACGGATGCCTTCGTGCGTGAAGCCGCTGATACCGGTGTCGATATCTTCCGCATCTTTGACGCGCTCAACGATGTTTCGCAGATGCGACCGGCGATCGATGCTGTGCTGAACACGGGCACTGCCGTTGCTGAAGTTGCCCTCTGCTACACGGGTGACTTGCTTGACCCGAATGAGGATCTCTACACGCTCGACTACTACCTCAAGCTTGCTGATCAGATCATGGAAAGCGGCGCCCATGTGCTCGCGATCAAAGACATGGCTGGTCTCTTGCGTGCGGAAGCCGCTGAGAAGCTCGTAACGGCTTTGCGTGAACGTTTTGATGCTCCGGTGCACGTTCACACTCACGACACGGCAGGCGGCCAGCTGGCTACTCTGCTGGCGGCATCCCGTGCCGGTGCAGACGCAGTGGATGTTGCGAGCGCTCCCATGGCAGGAACAACGAGTCAGCCATCCATGTCGGCTTTGGTCGCGGCTCTCGCCCACACCGAACGCGATACGGGCATCTCGCTCGACGCGGTCTCCGATCTCGAGCCGTACTGGGAGGCTGTGCGTCACGCCTACGCGCCATTCGAATCGGGGCTGCCCGGTCCCACGGGGCGGGTCTACCACCACGAAATTCCTGGTGGACAGTTGTCGAACCTGCGTCAGCAGGCGATTGCGCTGGGTCTCGCTGACCAGTTCGAGACGATTGAGAACCTCTACGCTGCGGCAAACAAGATGCTCGGCCGTCCGCCGAAGGTCACCCCGTCCTCGAAGGTCGTTGGCGACCTGGCGCTAGCTCTTGCTGCAGCGCACGCCGACCCTGCCGACTTCGAAGCGAACCCGGACAAGTACGACATCCCTGATTCGGTGATTGGCTTCATGGCTGGTGAGTTGGGCGAACTGCCCGGTGGCTGGCCTGAGCCCTTCCGTTCGAAGGTGCTGAAAGGGCGCAACGTCAAGATCGGCATTGAGGAAATCAGCGCTGAAGATCAGGCTGCTCTCGACGGTGAGCCGCAGGAGCGCCGTTCAGCGCTCAACCGGTTGCTGTTCGCTGGCCCCACCCAGATCTTTGAGACGGCTCGCGAAACCTATGGAGACTTGTCGGCCCTCGATAGCAAGGATTACCTCTACGGCATCCAGCAGGGTCACGAGCACGTCGTTGAGATCGAGAAGGGCGTGCAATTGTTCGTCGGTCTCGAAGCGATCGGCGAGGCTGACGAGAAGGGAATGCGCACCGTCATGGCGACCCTGAATGGCCAGTTGCGGCCGGTGTTCATTCGCGATCAGAGCATCAAGGTCGACTCGACTGCGGCTGAGAAGGCAGATCCGTCTAAGCCTGGCCACGTAGCGGCGCCGTTCTCCGGTGTTGTCACGCTGCAGGTAGAAGAGGGCACAACTGTTGCAGTCGGCGACGCTGTGGCTTCGATCGAAGCGATGAAGATGGAAGCCGCAATCACGGCATCCGTTGCCGGAACGGTCAAGCGATTGGCCATTCCGAAGACGCAGCAGGTAGACGGCGGCGACTTGCTTGTGGAAATAGAACCCAGCTAAACCGCAGAAGTTTGTAGGGTAGGGACGTGATCGTTGTAACCACATCGGTCACGTCTCGCTCGTTAACGCGGTAAAGTGGTGTGTTTGCTTTCTGGAGGGGATCGATACGTGACTACGAAGCGCAATGAACCTGATGTGCAGCCGTCCGTCGACGCGCACGATACGTCGACCGATCACGATGCGAAGGAGTCGACGGTTGAGCAGGCCCCGAACACCGACAACGTGACGTTCACGCTCTCGCTGCCGGTCGCTGTTCGCGAGACCCCTGAGCATGAAGCTGCCGTGGCGATTGACGATGTTGCTGTCAACGCTCATCATGTCGATGTCGCCTCCATGGCAACCACCACAATCACGTTCGCGCCGGAGTCGGTTGTGACTATCCCGCCCGAGTCCGTGCCTGAAGCGGCTGTTATTCCGGAGCTGCCACCAACAGACCGTCCGACGACTCGTCGCGGTCGCCAGCGCACCGAGGTGCGCACCACGACGCCAGAGACGGCGACGATGCTGACGGCTGAGCGCCTTATCAACCCTGGCAAGAAGAACCGCACCGCGGCGCCCGAGGGATTTTTCCAAGAACTCGTTTACGCTGCGACGTTCCATCTCGTGAACCTCGGCGATTCGTACCGCGTGAAAGAGCGCAAGGCTCTTGAGGCTCGTGTTACCAAGACTTTTGTCGGTGGAACGCGTTTCGTTCCTGTTCTCACGCGCAAGGGTGGGGTGGGCAAGACCACGATCACAGCTCTTCTGGGGATGGCCTTGGCCGATACCCGCGAGGACCGCATTATTGCGATCGATGCCAACCCCGACCGCGGAACGCTTGCCGAGCGAATCGACAAGCAAACTCGTGCGACGGTTCGCGATGTCGTGATGCGTGCGGAGTCGCTCCACACGTTTAGCGAATTCCAAACCGTGGTATCTCGTGACGAGACTCGCCTCGACGTTTTGGCATCCGACACTGACCCGCATGTGTCAGAAGCATTCGACGAAAACGACTACAACGTTGTCGCCGACATGGCCGAGCGTTTCTATTCGGTCGCTATCACTGACTGTGGCACGGGAATTGTTCACTCGGTTATGCGGGCAACGCTGCAGCGAGCTGACTCGATTGTCATCGTTTCCGGTGGCAGCGTAGACGAAGCGCGTCTCGCGTCAGAGACTCTGACGTGGCTCGAATCCAATGGGCACGAAGATCTCGTCAAGAACGCTGTCGTGGCTATCAACACCGCCACTCAGGGCACCAACTTGGTGAAGCTTGAGGAGATCGAGGCTCATTTCAAGTCGCGCGTGCGTGAGATCGTTCGCGTGCCCTACGACCCCAGCTTGGCTACAGGGTCCGTTGTGCATTACCGCGACCTCAACAGGTTGACCAAGGCTGCTGCTCGCGAACTCGCGGCGGTTGTCATGGATGGTCTTCCCGCAGTTCGGGCTAACTGACACTATGGCTGTTCGTGAGATTCGCCTTTTTGGCGATCCCGTCCTTCGCTCAGCATGCGATCCCATTGTCATCGGCGATCCCCGTGCTGCTGCCCTCATCGACGACCTTATTGAGACGGTCAAGCTGCCTGGCCGCGCCGGCCTCGCCGCTAACCAAATCGGTGTCGGCTTGCGCGCATTCAGCTACAACATTGACGGCGATATCGGCTACATCATCAACCCGGTGCTTGAGGAAGTGTCGGGGGAGTCGGAACTGGTGGATGAGGGCTGCTTGTCTGTGCCCGGCTTCTATTTTTTACGCCGTCGCTATCCTTTCGCCCGCGTCACGGGAGTAGACCTCGCGGGCGAGCCCGTCGAACTCAGCGGCGAAGGGCTCATGGCTCAGGCGTTGCAGCACGAGACCGATCATCTCGATGGCCATTTGTATATCGAGGGCCTCGAGCCTGAGGCTAAGCGCGAAGCGATGCGCGCAATCCGTCAGGCGCCCTGGTACTAAACCTCAGCCACATCACGCCCCTCTCGTTTCAAGAGATCGCGTGTAATTGAGTGCGCCCGTTAGCGAACGTTTGCGGGGGATCACACGCTGAAGGCCCCGCCATACTTGCGTATGACGGGGCCTTCAGCGTGTGTAGTGCTACTTCAGCGAGATTCCTTCTGTCGCCGGTGAGTTTGAGTACAGTGAGTCGATTACATCGGCAAAGTCAGCCAGAATCACATTGCGCTTGATGCTCATCTTGGGCGTCAGGTGACCGCTCTCTTCGGTGAGGTCCGCATCGAGGATGTGGAACTTACGGATTGACTCGGCACGGGAGACTCGAGAGTTTCCCACGTCAATCGCGCGCTGGACTTCGGCGAGTACTGCAGGATTTTTCGCCGCCTGCTCTAGTGTCCAGGTTGCGTCGAGCCCGTTGTTGGCGAGCCACACGGGCAGCATTTCTTCATCGAGGGTGACGAGGGCCGAAATAAACGGACGCTGTTCACCAACGACGATGACTTGGCCGATGATCGGGTTAGCGCGGATGGGGTCTTCGAGTGCCGCGGGAGCAACATTCTTGCCGCCGGCGGTCACAATGATTTCCTTCTTGCGACCGGTGATCTCGAGGTAGCCATCGTCGTCGAACTGACCGATATCTCCGGTCTTGAACCAACCGTCTTCAAAGACGTCGTCGGTGGCAGCCTGGTTGTTCCAGTACCCGTCGAAGACGCACACGCCCTTGGCCTGAATCTCACCGTCGTCGGCAATCCGCACCGAAACGCCGGGGAGCGGCGGGCCGACCTTGCCGATCTTGAAGTTAGACGGCTTGTTGACCGATATGGGGGCGGTGGTCTCGGTGAGTCCGTAGCCCTCGAGGATCGTGAGGCCGAGGCTGCGGTAGAAGTGACCGAGGCGCAATCCGAGAGGTGCAGATCCGGAGACCGCATACTTGACGCGCCCGCCGAGTGCTGCGCGAATCTTGGAGAGCACGAGACGGTCGAAGACAGCGAACTGGATCTTGAGCCCCAGCGGTACGTGTCCCTCGTCGAGCGCCTTCGAGTGCGCGATCGCGACATCGGCAGCCTTGCGGAAGATCTTGCCTTTGCCGCCCGCTTCGGCCTTCTGCTCTGAGGAGTTGTAGACCTTCTCGAATACCCGCGGCACAGCCAAAAGGAACGTCGGCTTGAACGACGCCATCGAGGGCAGCAGAAGCTTGGTGTCAGGCTGGTGGCCGACCTTGACGCCTCCGTGGACACAGAGGATCGAGATGAAGCGAGCAAAGATGTGCGCTGTCGTAATGAAGAGCAGCGTGCTCGAATCGGGGTTGACGACTTCGGGGATCGCCTTTTGCGAGTTGCGGCACAGCTCAACAAAGTTGGAGTGCGTGATGATGCAGCCCTTGGGCTTTCCGGTGGTTCCCGAGGTGTAGATCAGCGTCGCGAGATCGGAGCCCTTGGCCAGATTACGGCGACGTTCGATTTCTTCATCGGTGACGTCGGTGCCCGACTTGGCGAGTTTGTCGAGGTCTCCCAAATCGATCTGCCACAGATTGGCGATGCCGGGCACGTCGGCGCGAATCTCGTCGAAGCGCGCGAAGTGATCGGGTGTTTCTGTGATCATCCCGGTCGCGCCGGAGTCCGTGATGTTCCACAGAATCTGGCTGGGCGAGCTGGTCTCGTAAATTGGCACGAGCACTGCGCCCGCAAACCAAGTCGCGAAGTCAATGAGCGTCCACTCATAGCGGGTCTTGCACATGAGGCCAATTTTGTCGCCGGGCTCAATGCCAGCAGCGACTAGTCCCTTGGCGAGGGCTTTCACTTGGGTAAGAAACTCTGACGAAGTCACATCGCTCCAGCCACCATTGGCGGTGGGGAGCGAGAACAACGCGTTATTGGGTGTGGCCGCAACGCGATCCATCAATAGATCGGTAGCGTTTGCTTCCGGGTCAGCCTCAACTAGGGCTGGTACATCAAACTGTTTCACGGCAACTCCTTTGGCACCGGTAGGTGGTCTACTCCACTCTAGCGAGGTCAGGCTCGCCTAACCACGTGCGCATTGGCGCGTGAGAAAATTTGCACCCGTTTGTGGGGTACGTTCCGGCAAACGGTAGAGTGGGGAGTCCCGCGACGAGGAATTGAGGTGCCATGTTCTATTGGTTTATGAAGAATCTGGTTGCCGGTCCCATCTTGAAGACCGTCTTCCGTCCGTGGGTTTCCGGTCTTGAGAACGTTCCTCGCAAGGGCGGCGTCATCTTGGCGAGCAATCACTTGTCGTTCATCGACTCGGTGTTCCTGCCGCTCATCATGGACCGACGCATCTTCTTTCTCGCCAAGAGTGACTATTTCACTGGGCGTGGCATTAAGGGCTGGCTCTCGCGTGCGTTCTTTAACGGCACGGGGATGCTGCCGATTGACCGTTCCGGCGGCAAAGCTTCAGAGGCATCGCTCAACACCGGCCTAGCGGTTTTGGCTCGTGGAGAGGTACTCGGCATCTATCCCGAGGGAACGCGCAGCCCCGACGGCAAGATGTATCGCGGCCGTACTGGAGTCGCACGCATGATTCTTGAAGGCCATGTGCCGGTTGTTCCTGTCGCGATGATCGACACTGAAAAGGTCATGCCCATCGGCACGAAGATCCCTCGCATGGGCCGCATCGGAATTGTCTTCGGTGAGCCGCTCGACTTCAGCCGTTTCGAGGGCATGGAGGGTGACCGGTTCATCCTTCGCTCGATCACTGACGAGATCATGTATGAACTCAACCGCATTAGCGGTCAGGAGTATGTGGATGTCTATGCCACCTCGGTGAAGGACCGCGCCGCACGTCGTTAGTAACGGCGGGCTATTCACCGAAGCGTCTCGCCGTGCAGCAGTGCTGTAACGGTGACACTCAGCACCCACTTGTGCCGGTAGGCTCATAGTGGGTCACAAACCCGTTCATTTTCGCTGTAATTGTATGAAGGAAACTCCTCGTGGTCGACCCGTCAGAACCAGTCGTGCTTGCTGATCCCGCCGTGATTGCGGGTCTAGACAACTGGCGCACGCTCCCCATCAAACAGCAGCCACAGTGGCCCGATGCCGACGCCGTTGGCGAAGCATCCAGCAAGATTGCGTCGCTGCCGCCCCTGGTTTTCGCGGGCGAAGTAGATCGTCTGCGCACGCGTCTCGCGCGTGCGGCTCAGGGCGAAGCGTTCCTCTTGCAGGGCGGTGACTGTGCCGAGACTTTTGCGGGCGCGACTGCGCAGCAGATCAGCGATCGTGTCAAGACGATCCTGCAGATGGCTGTTGTGCTGACGTATGGTGCCTCGAAGCCCATCGTAAAGATGGGCCGCATGGCCGGCCAGTTCGCTAAGCCTCGGTCGAGCGACACTGAGACACGCGGCGACGTCACGTTGCCGGCCTACCGCGGCGACATCGTCAACGGTTACGACTTCACGCCGGAGTCCCGCACTGCTGATCCTGCTCGTCTGGTTGAGGGTTACCACACGGCAGCCTCGACCCTGAACCTCATCCGTGCGTTCACGCAGGGTGGCTTTGCTGACCTTCGTCAGGTTCATTCGTGGAACAAGGGCTTCGCTGCCAACCCGGCGAATCGCCAGTACGAGAGCCTTGCTAAAGAGATCGACAAGGCAGTGCGCTTCATGGAAGCAGCGGGAGCCGACTTCGACGAACTCAAGCGCACCGAGTTCTACTCGAGCCACGAGGGTCTCCTCATGGACTACGAGCGTCCGATGACGCGCATTGATTCGCGCACCGGCACGCCGTACAACACGAGCGCCCACTTCTTGTGGATCGGGGAGCGCACGCGCGACCTCGATGGTGCTCACATCGACTACTTCTCGCGACTGCGTAACCCGATCGGCGTCAAGCTCGGTCCGACTACGACGCCCGAGACCATGAAGCAGCTCATCGACAAGCTTGACCCTGAGCGCGAGCCTGGCCGTCTGACCTTCATCACCCGCATGGGCGCTGGCAAGGTTCGCGACGCGCTCCCGCCTCTGCTTGAGGCCATCAAGGAGATGGACGCGACGCCGCTGTGGATCACCGACCCGATGCACGGCAACGGGCTCACCACACCCACTGGCTACAAGACCCGTCGTTTCGACGATGTTGTTGATGAGGTCAAGGGCTTCTTCGAGTCGCACCGCGCTGCGGGAACCTACCCCGGTGGTATCCACATTGAACTCACTGGCGACGATGTCACGGAGTGCCTGGGCGGTTCAGAGCAGATCGATGAGGCTACTCTTGCGACTCGCTACGAGTCGCTGTGTGACCCGCGACTCAACCACATGCAGTCACTTGAACTCGCTTTCTTGGTAGCCGAGGAGCTTCGCGCTTTCTAGCACCACTGAAAACGCCCGCCATCCCCGCACTCTCTCAGGAGAGTGTCACGGGTGCCGGGCGTTTTTCGCGGTGTAGCGAGCCACAGCCCACTTGACGCTGTGGCGGGAACCGAAGCTAGATCTGCGGACCGTAAACGGTGACTTCAGAGCCGCGCTTGATCGCCTCGCCCGCTGACGGGTCGGTGCCGGAAACTATGGCGAGGCCGGAACCCCAGAACCCCTGCGGCAGGTCGGTCTCGACGTTGACGATGAAGTCGAGTTCCTCGAGCTCCGCGATGGCCCCATTGATTGTCTCTCCGGAAACGTCGGGCACCTGCACGAGGTCCGGGCCCTTCGAGATGATCAGGGTCGCAGTATCGCCTTCGCGGAATGTGCGGGCAACCCCATCCGCATTCTTTTCGGAGTCGATGGCAACCACGGTACCTTCTTGGCAGTCGCTGAATACTTGGATGCCGGTATCGGCGTTCAGCCCGACTCCGGCAAGGGTTTGCGTTGCTTCGTCGACGGTAGAGCACGTGACATCGGGCAGCGCGCCTGCGGAGATAACGAGGGTTACGTCTTGAAGCTCGCCGTAATTTTCGGCTCCGAGAATTGATGCGGAGTCTGCACCAAGCACATCAACGACGAGACCCGCCGCGATATCGCTGTCGAACTGTTTGATGATGGGCTCGACAAGGGTGAAGGGGGCTGCTTCGATAGCAGCGCGCGCTTCTTCTTCTGTCATTCCAGAGAAGTCAGGCACAGCGAGTGGGCGCGGCCCCTGCGAGATCAGTAGCTGCACGGGAGAGCCGTTCGGCACGCTCGCACCCACTTCTGGAGCGGAGTTCGCCACAAGGTCGACCGCGACCACTGGGTCGAAGGTTTCGCCGAGTTCATCGCTGACGACGAGCCCAAGGTCTTCCAAGATTGCTTGGGCTTCTTCGGGCGTTGCATTGCGGATGCTGTCAGGAATCGTCACTTGTGAGCCGGGGCCAGCCCCGAAGTACCAGCCAGCACCGGCTGCACCACCGACGAGCAGAACGATGAGGACGAGCAGCCACCAGCCGCGTGACTTTCGTTTCGTCGCGCGGGTCGACAGCGTGGTGGTGTTCTCGGACACTTGGGTCGGAGCCGGAGCGGCAACCTGCTGAAGCTCTGCGCCGAATACCTGGGTGTCTGCCGTCGAGTTCTGTGGTTCTTCCGCCGGAGCGCTCGGGAGCACCATCGTTCGCTGAACTGCAGTGGATGCCGTGGGCGGCAGCGCGGTCATGAGCGAACTGTGCGTTTGGTACAGCTGGTCGAGCAGCACTCGTGCGTCTTTGGGGCGGTCATCCGGCTCGCGCGCGGTCGCCCAGAGCACGAGATCGTCGAGTTCTGCGGGAACGAGGTGGTTGCGTGAGCTGGGGCTCGGCACGGCGTCATTGGCGTGCTGATAAGCAATCTGCATGGGTTGCTCACCCTTGAAGGGTTGCTCGCCCACGAGCATTTCGTACATCATGATGCCGACGGCGTAGATGTCGCTGCGGGTGTCAGCGAGTCCACGAGTCACAAGTTCGGGGGAGAGATACGCGATTGTCCCGAGCAGTGAGGCGCCGGTAGCGGTGTTGGCGCTAGCGGCACGGGCGAGTCCGAAGTCGGCGATCTTGATGCGGCCGTCGTCGGCGAGTAACACGTTCTCTGGTTTGAGGTCGCGGTGAACGATGCCAGCTTTGTGGGCGGCGGCGAGGCCGGCGAGCACGGCTTCCATAATGTCGAGCGTCTGCTCGGTTGTGAGGATGCGGTGTTCGAGCAGCAGATCGCGCAGAGTGATGCCGGGCAGGTATTCCATTACCAAGTAGGCCATGTCGCTGTCTTGCCCTTGGTCGAAGACGTTGACGACGTTGGGGTGGGCCAACCGTGCTGAGGATCGAGCCTCTTGAACGAAGCGTTCCTTGAACTTGCTGTCGTCGGCAAGGTGGCCGTGCATTACCTTGATGGCGACTTTGCGTTCGAGCCGTTGGTCGGTGGCAAGGTACACGGTTGCCATGCCGCCACGCGCGATGCGCGAACGAATCTGATACCGACCGTCGAGCAGACGGCCGATCATCGGATCAGTAGAGTTCGCATTCACCTTCAGAGTCTAAAGTTCTGAGCTTCGAGAGTGCCGCTAGACACGGCTATTCTGGCGCTTAGCCGAGCTGTTCTAGCCAAGATCGGGCGGATGTCTCCCATTTTGCGTATGCATCAGGGTGCGCTGAGATTTGAACGGCCTGTGCTGCTTGGGTCAGGCTCATGTTCTGCCAGCCCGAGATTTCCAACAATCCGCGCGTGATTCCCTTGTTGGGGTTGCTCGATCCGCCGTAGAACAGCCGCGCCGCATAAGACGGTGTGGTGAGTTGGCTGACAGTTCCCCAGCCTGAGCTTGGGCGCTGTTGGAAGAGGCCGACAGAGTCGCGGTCACCCCAGGTGAGGTTGCGCAAGCTCGACTCTTGCATGGCGGTGGCGAGCGCAATTGTGATGCCGTAGTCGGAGACGCCAAGATCGCGGCCGACTTGAATGATCACTTGGGCGTTCGCACGCATTTCAGAGTTGAGGTAGGTGACACTTCCGCCGGTGCTGGCGAGTACAGAGCTTGACGAGGGGATCGTCAGTTTGTCCCCGATGTAAATCACGGTTGACGAGGTTAGGCCGTTTGCGTCGAGTAGCGCTTGAGTGGAGATTCCGGCGCGCGATGCGATGGAGGAGGCGGTGTCACCAGAAACGACTAGGTAGGTGCTTCCCTCGACAGGAGCCGGGGCCGTTTCAGCGATAGGCGCTGGTTCGGACTCTGGTTCCACGACGGGGGCTGGGGCTTCGACCTCAACCTCGACTTCGGTGGGAGTCTCGACGACATCCGCTGCGGCATCC
This sequence comes from Salinibacterium sp. NG253, assembly GCF_015864945.1. Classification (GTDB taxonomy): domain Bacteria; phylum Actinomycetota; class Actinomycetes; order Actinomycetales; family Microbacteriaceae; genus Rhodoglobus. The sequence continues at coordinate 111,247 of NZ_JADYWF010000001.1, forward strand.
TCGGTGACGATTGATGACGCGTTCTCGCTAGGGGCGTCGTCGTCGGCGGTGAAATCGTACTCTTCGGTTTCCTGGCTGGGGGAACTCAAGTTGCCGGGAACTATCAGCAGCTGTCCCGGGTAGATGATGCTCGACCAGCCGAGACCGTTTGCTGACATCACTGAAATCGTTGAGACGCCAAATTTGTGGGCGATGCCGCTGATCGTGTCACCAGCGACGATCGTGTACTGACCGTTGGTGGTTTTGACGTGGTTCACGCTGGGGACGGTATTGACGACGTCCTTCGTCAGCTTGAGCTCTTGTCCGGGGAAGATCATTGATGACCAGCTCAGCCCGTTCAATGCCAAGACGGATGCTGTGGAGAGTCCATAGCGCGAGGCGATGTCGCTGACAGTATCGCCTTCAGCAACGCGGTAGCTCGCCGGAGCGGGCCCGATGATTGTGGTTGAAGCTTCGCTGATCGTCGTAGTTGCTACCCGAGTCGGCTTGGCGGCGCGTTCCGTCGAAAGTCGGGGATCGTCAGGCGTTTTAGCGTTGACGGGTTCTACTGGCCCGGTGAGGTTGAACGTCGCAGCGGCGAGTGACCCGACCAAGAGAACGGGAACGGTATTCATGACGCCACGGTTGACGCGGGCGCGCTGTTGAGCGATGCGTCGAGCTCGATCAGGTGATCCGACGGATGCTGCGGGCACTAGCCCCGCAAAAACGGTCGAAGCAATGTTGTCTGTGTCGTCAATTGTGAAATGTGTCATGGCGTTCTTCCTGCTCCCGGCCCCGAGAAGGTACATGTGATCACTGAGATCACCGGCTCAACGCTGTCACAGAAGCTTATTAGTGTCAACCATTGTGGCTAGTGTGACTGATGTGACTGGTGTTACCTAAGTTCACTAATGAATATTCTGGGTATGCCGTGCGAACTGTCAGGTTTAACTCCTGGGTCGTGGCAGTCTTAACGTGTGACTGAATCACCCACCATCAACTGGCTTACTGTTCCAGACCTCACCGAGCTCCTCGGACTCAAGGTGAGCCAAGTGCGTCGCCTCATTGAGGAAGGCGCCCTCCTCGCGAGCAAAATCGATGGAGTGTGGCAGGTTCCCGACGTATTCATCGTCGACGGATCGCCGCTGCGCGAACTGAGGGGCACCGTAATCGTTCTTTCGGACGCCGGATTCTCGTCCGATGAATCAATGAACTGGTTGCTCACTAGCGAGCCGAGTTTGGGCGTCGCGCCCGTTGAGGCTCTCCGAGCTGGTCGCAAGGCTGAAGTTCGCCGTGTCGCTCAGGCCCTCGGTTTCTAAGCACGCTCAGCGCGGCAGCGCACTAGTGCACGGGCGGCCACACTCTGTGGCGCCCAGCGCTCTAATCGCTCGAGCTCACTAGCGCCCTAGAACGATCGCGTTGTAGCGGCTTCGGCCAATTCGAGGAGGCGGGCACGCGCCGTCGGCGCGAGGTTTGCTGTCTCGATTGCCTCACACGCGCGTTCGAGGTTGCGGGCGATAACCTTCTCTACCTTTGCGACAGCACCAGATTCTTCGAGCGTTGAACGAATCATGTTCACTTGCTCATCGCTGAGATCGGGGTCGCCGAGCAGCTCGTCCAGGATGGCGTTGGCGCTGGTCGAGAGTTTTTCGCGAGCGATCGCAATGATTGCTGTGCGCTTGCCTTCGCGCAGGTCGTCGCCGGCGGGCTTGCCCGTCACTTCGGGATCTCCGAAAATGCCGAGCACGTCATCGCGCAGTTGGAACGCAACGCCAAGGGGAAGCCCGAAGCTGCGGAGCGCAGCCATTTGCTCGTCGGTGCCGGCACCCAGACTGGCGCCGAGCGCGAGCGGGGCCTCAACGCTGTACTTCGCAGACTTGTAGATTAAGACACGCTGCGCACGGTCGAGGGCTTCTGACTCGGGGTAGCTTGCCCACGCGCTCTCATCGTGGATGTCTAAAAACTGCCCAGCCATGACCTCTGTGCGCATCGTCATGAATTCCTTGCGCGCCGCCAGAGCTGAGGGGCGGGGGAGCGTAGCGATACCGCGCCCTAAGAGCTCGTCGCTCCAGCCCAAGAGCAAATCTCCGAGCAGGAGTGCGGATGATTCTCCGTATGCTTCGGCACTGCCACTCCATCCGCCGTCGATGTGCATTTTTTCGAAGCGGCGATGAGCGGAAGGCGCACCGCGGCGGGTGTCGGAGCGATCCATGATGTCGTCGTGCACGAGTGCTGCCGCGTGGAAGAGTTCGAGGGCGGATGCCGAAAGCAACACACCCGTGAGGTCTTTACTCGCGGAGTTCTCAGCGAAGGGGTCGTCAGACGAGGAGAGACCGGCGACTGATTGCCATCCCCAGTAACAGAACAGCGCCCGAAAACGCTTGCCGCCCGCGAGAAGCCCACCACCGACGTCGGTGAGGGCTGTCAACTCGGGGGCGATCGCATTAAGTTCATCGCGCTTCTCGGTGAGAAACTCGTCGATTTTCAGCTGGACAAGGTCAACTAACTGGTTACTCTCAGGCACCCGTCTAGCCTACCTAGTGAATGGAGGCGTACTATAGAGATCTAGCCGTGAATCCCAGAGAGAGGGGAACGGAATGCCGCTTTCAGAGCAAGAGCAGCGGGCCCTCGACGAGATGGAGCGCAGCCTCTATCAAAACGATGCCGATTTCGTCAGCGCAGTCAGCCCCCGCAAAGGTAAGCCCAACTATCGAATGATGGTTGTTGGCGTGCTTGTCGGGGTCGCCGGAATCATTGCGTTACTGACGGGTGTCATCATCCAGCAGCCTCTTGTCGGCGTGCTTGGGTTCGTCGTCATGTTTGTTGGTGTGTTGCTTTTCGTAGCGCCACCGCGTGCCGGAGACGCCGACGAAATGCCTGAACCGTCATCTGCCTCGTCTGGCCGCTCGGCTAAGCGCGGCACCTCGTTTATGGACACGATCAACCAGCGTTGGGATCGCCGCCAGGACGGCAATAGCTAGCTCCCACTCCCTCCACTTTCAAGGACCAGCCTTCGGGCTGGTCCTTTTTTTGTGCCCTGATTGGGGTTGACGACCCACAATCGGTCATTTTCGCTCCATTTTCCTCCACCCCAAAATTCCTTGTAATTGCTGGGCTCTGTGGATAACTTTCACGCAGTTTGCCGAAAAACCTTAGATATGTGGTTGAAAGTGGAGTAAAGTGGAGGCAACCAGAATCCGGGCCGGAGATTGAGGGGAGGGCGCCGTGTTTCTAGGCACCTACGCCCCCAAGCTCGACGACAAGGGCCGTATCATCCTGCCGGCGAAGTTTCGTGAGGAACTCGCATCGGGCGTTGTGGTCACTCGTGGCCAAGAGCGCTGCCTCTACGTGTTCAGTCAGCGCGAGTTTGAAGTAATGCACGAAGCGATTCGCAAGGCGCCGGTCACGAGCAAGCAGGGTCGCGATTTTTTGCGTCTCTTTCTTTCTGGCGCTAACCAAGAGACGCCTGACAAGCAGCACCGGGTAACGATCCCCGCTGGGCTACGCGAGTATGCCGGGCTGGGGCGCGACCTGACTGTGATTGGCGCGGGTAACCGCGCTGAAATCTGGGACACCGAGGCCTGGAACAACTACTACGAGGCCACCGAGGCCGATTTCGTCAATACCACCGAGGAGGTGATTCCGGGACTCTTCTAGCTCTTCGACGCTGACTCCCAGCCGAACGCCCTGATTTTCTTCCCCGATATCAGGTCGAGTCGGATGGGGATCAGCATCTGAGAACTAGCCCTAACACCATGGCTGACAACACCATTCACACCCCAGTACTCCTTGAGCGCTCGATTGAGTTGCTCGCTCCAGCGCTGAACGCACCGGGAGCAGTTCTGGTCGACGGAACTCTCGGGATGGCCGGACATGCGGAGGCATTCCTCCAGCGGTTCCCCGACCTCACACTCGTGGGCATTGACAGAGACGAGGACGCTCTTGCTATCGCTCGACGTCGGCTTGAGCCTTTCGCTAGCCGCACGCACTTTGTTCATGCTGTCTACGACGAAATTCCGCAGGCACTCGATTCGTTGGGAATCTCGTCAGTCGAAGGCATCTTTTTCGACCTCGGAGTCTCATCCCTTCAACTCGACCGTGTTGAGCGCGGGTTCTCCTATTCTCAAGACGCTCCGCTAGATATGCGCATGGATGCCTCGACGCCGGTCACGGCCGAGCACATCCTCGCCACCTACAGCGAGCTCGAACTCCGTCGCATCTTCTACGCCTACGGCGACGAAAAACTTGCACCGCGATTTGCTAGCCGCATCGTGCAGTTCCGCGAACAGCAGCCGCTGACGACATCCGCTCAATTGGTGGAGCTCGTCATTGCCGCCACTCCCGCGGCGGCCCAGCGTGCGGGACATCCTGCCAAGCGTGTGTTTCAGGCGTTGCGCATCGAAGTGAACCAAGAACTGTCGGTTCTCGAACGGGCGATTCCCGCCGCGGTCGATTCCCTCGCCCTCGGCGGACGGATGGTCGTGTTGGCGTACCAGTCGCTGGAGGACCGCATCGTCAAGCGCGAGCTACAACGACGCGCCAAGTCCACCGCTCCAGCCGGACTTCCCGTTGAGCTTCCCGAGCACAAGCCGGAACTCAAGCTACTTGTTCGTGGATCAGAGCAAGCCAGCGAAGCAGAACAAGCCCTTAACCCCCGAGCAAAGCCCGTTCGACTGCGAGCGATAGAACGAATGCGAGTCATCTCATGAGCACTAACCTCGCTCACGCTCAGCCACTGCCGCTTCACCAGCCAACCGCACGTCCGTCTCACATTGAGATTGTTACGACGAAGGCACAGCGCAAAGCTCGACCGCGCATGCTGTACGCGGTAGTTACTGTCGCAAGTTTTTTCGTGATCCTTGCTGCGCAACTCCTGCTCAGCATTGTGGTGACTCAGGGTGCTTACCAAATTGACTCTTTGCAGTACGAGCAGAAGGTGCTTATCCGCACGGAGCAGAGCTTGCTCGAGTCCCTTTCTTTGCAGTCGTCATCTCAAAATCTTGCTGCTCAGGCGGCTGGGTTTGGCATGGTGCCCAACGCGACACCGTATTCGTTGAATATTTCTGATGGTTCTGTCTTCCGACTTCCTGGAAGCGCGGATCCGACCGGATGCGGTGGCAGTTGTGGCCTTGTCGGCAACACTCTTCTTACCGACGTTCCGCTCGTGAGCGCGGAGACGGCGGCTGCCGCTGCGGCGGCGGCAAAGACTGCTGCGGCGTCCGCCGCGACGACGGTTACTGCTGCTGCCTCGGGAACTGCTGCGACGGAGTCGGCTATCGCCGCGCCAGAGCCTGCGAATAACGCGATTCCTGCTCCTGTCACGCGATGATTGAGATGAACCTTCTGGGGGAGACTCGATGAAACCACGCTCAACTCGCGCGCGAGTGGCCTTTGTCATCCTCACAATCGTCGTCTTGACGGGCATTTTTGTTGTTCGTCTTGTTGACCTGCAGATCGTCCAGGCCGAAACGCTCAATGCGGAGGCGGACACCAAGCGAACGCTGACCCGGGTGACCTACGGAACCCGCGGCGACATCGTCGATACGAATGGTGCAGTGCTCGCTGACAGCGTCGAGCGTTTCGATATCGTCATCTCACCACGGGTGACTCTGCTGCGTGAGAATGCTTCCGTGGTGGTGCTCGAGGACTTGACGAAGATCACGGACATCATTGGGGGAGATCCCGATGAACTGCTCGCCATGATTCTGGACAACCCGGAATCCGACTTCGAGTATTTGGCGAAGGGCATCACTCTCGAGCAGTATCAGGCCGTTGGCGAGCTAGACATCACGTGGCTTTACTACGAGCTGAGCCCAGAACGCAGCTATCCGAACGGCGAAATCGCCGGTAACCTCGTGGGATTCATCGGCACAGACGGCCCTCAGGCTGGCGTCGAGCTGACGGGCGATGAGTGCCTCGCAGGCCAAGACGTTGAAGCGAGTTACGCGCGCGGTGAAGACGGCGTCGCGTTGCCCGGAAGCGCGGTCGAATCGATCGAACCGCAGGACGGTGGCACGCTCACGCTGACGATCGACCGAGATCTTCAGTTCTACGTTCAGCAGCGGATGGCGCAGACCGCGGAGTCCCTCGGCGCTACGTGGGCAACGGGTGTCGTGATGCGTGTCAGCGATGCTCACCTTCTTGCGGTTAGCGACTGGCCGACCGTGGACCCCAACAACGTCGACCTCGCTGATCGTGGCGCTTTGGGTTCGCGAGCATTTAGCACGCCGTATGAGCCTGGGTCGACGGTGAAGGCGTTGACTGCTGCCTCGTTGATCGACGCTGGAGTTGCCAACCAGCAAACGCAAGTTGTCTCGCCGTATGCGCTTGAACTGACAAACGGTGGCGGAACGATTAGCGATTCCTTCTATCACGAAGACCAGCGGCTGACCCTTGCGGGCGCTCTCGTTGAGTCATCGAACACGGCGATCGCGCAATATACGGACCTACTTGACGCGGCGTCTCGCCACGATTACCTGCAGGCCTTCGGGCTTGGCGAAGAGACCGGGATCGGTTTCAACGGTGAATCGAGCGGCACGCTCTATGAAGCCAAAGATTGGGACGCGCGCACCAACTACGCCGTTCAATTCGGGCAAGGACTGAGCACGACATCCATTCAGATGGCGAGCGCCTACCAAGCTCTCGGTAACGATGGCGTTCGCCTTCCCCCCGTGCTCGTGGAGGGATGCGAATGGCCTGATGGCACAGTCACCGATACTCCGTCCGCCGAAGGCACTCAGGTTATTTCCGAGACGGCTGCTGATCAGACTCTCCAAATGATGGAGATGGTGTACAGCTCTAGTGGTTCGGCTCCGAATCTTCAGATTCCCGGTTACCGGGTCGCGGTGAAGAGTGGAACGGCCCAGGTCGCCGAAAACGGTGCCTACGGCGGCGACGTAGTAATTTCCTACGCCGGCCTCGCCCCAGCAGACGACCCTGAGTACATTGTGATCGCGACAGCCGGGATCCCGGATAGCATATATTCCGGCGCCATTGCCTCGACGTTCCGCGACATTATGGCCCAAACGCTCACCACTTACCGTGTAACCCCGTCAAACACTTCGGGACCGGATCTGCCGTTGCGTTGGTGAGCTTCCCCCCCGCGTCAACTACCCCTGGAGCACATCACGTGATCGAACTGAGCATTGCCGAGATTGCCACCGCCGTCAACGGAGAACTCCGTGATGGCAGTGACGGTCAGCAACGCCTCCCTGCGAGCAGCGTGCAGACTGATTCGCGTCTCAATACTCCGGGCTCCATTTTCTTTGCTCTGCGGGGCGAAAGCACTGATGGTCATCTCTTTGCTGCCAAGGCAGTGGAAAATGGCGCAGCGCTCGTGATCGCCGAACGACCACTCGAGCTCGATGTTCCGCAGATCATTGTTGCGGATGGGGTAGCGGCTCTCCAAGCTCTCGCACGCACTGTCGTTGCTTCTGTGCGAAGCAAGGGTGATCTCCAAGTTGTCGCGGTAACCGGTTCCAACGGCAAAACGACGACGAAGAACATGTTGCGCGCGATTTTGGAGCGCCAAGGCGAAACGGTTGCCCCCGAGGGCTCGTTCAATAATGACGTCGGTGCGCCCATTACGATGCTCAACGTCACTGATTCCACGAAGTTTCTTGTTGTCGAGATGGGGGCAGACGGTCTCGGCGACATCACGCGCCTTCAGTCGATCGTCGTGCCCGATGTCGGTATTGTCCTGATGGTCGGCTTGGCTCACATTGGCAAATTTGGGGATGCCGCAGTCACGGCCCAAGCAAAGTCTGAGATGGTTTCCCATTTGCCGTCGACCGCGACTGCGGTTTTGAACGGTGATGACGGTCGCGTGAGGGCTATGGCGCAGCAGACGGAGGCTAAGGTTGTCCTCTTCGGCCTCGATTCGAGTGCTGCAGTATGGGCTGACGATATTCAGGCGACTTCTCACGGCACCGCTTTTGAGCTGCACATCGGCGGCGAGACGATTCCGGTGCAGCTACGTATTCTCGGCGAACACCACGTCACCAACGCGTTGGCCGCGATTTCGGCAGCGCGCGCTATGGGGATCGACCCTGCTCGCGCGGTTGAGGCGTTGGAGTCCATCGAACGCGCGGAACGTTGGCGAATGGAACTGTTGAAGGCGCCCGGTGGCATCACAGTCATCAATGACGCGTACAACGCGAGCCCTGACTCGATGGCGGCCGCGCTGAAGACGCTCGTTCAGATCGTTGGCCCCGAAAATCGCTCCGTTGCGGTGCTGGGGGAGCTTGCTGAACTCGGAGACTATGCGAACGACGAGCATGACCGCATCGGTCGGCTGATCGTGCGATTAAACGTGCAGAAGCTCATCGTGGTCGGTCACGCAGCTCGTCATATCCATAATGCTGCGGGCCTCGAAGGTTCGTGGGATGGAGAGTCGGTCCTCGTGGATAGCGTCGAAGAGGCATACGCTGTGCTGCGTGAAGAACTGCGAGAGGGCGACGTCGTGTTGGTGAAATCGTCGAACTCTGCTGGCTTGCGACACTTGGGCGACCGGATCGCCGGGGTGACCGCATGATCGCGCTCCTCGTCGCTGCTGGCTTCTCGCTCTTCTTTACGCTGCTGCTTACCCCGCTGTTCATCAAGCTCTTTGTGCGCTTGAAATGGGGCCAGTTCATTCGTGACGATGGTCCCGAGAGCCATCACACCAAGCGTGGCACTCCCACGATGGGTGGAATCGTCTTCATTTTGGGCTCGACGATCGGTTATTTCGTCGGACACTGGGTTGCTAGTGAGCCCGTAACTCTTTCCGGGCTTCTCGTGATCTACCTTATGGTGGGTCTCGGCGTCATCGGCTTCATCGATGACTTCATGAAGACTCGCAAACAGCGAAGCCTCGGCCTTGGCGGTTGGTCAAAGGTTGCCGGTCAGGTGATCGTCGCCGCGGGTTTCGCGGCCCTCGCCCTCAACTTCCCTGATCCTGGCGGACTCACGCCAGCATCCTCAAAGATTTCGGGATTGCGGGACATCGATTGGCTCGACCTCGCCACTTTCGGCGTAGTTATCGGTGCTATTTTGTTCGCCATCTGGGTGACTTTAATCATCGTCAGCACGTCGAACGGTGTGAACGTTGCCGACGGTCTTGACGGCCTCGCGACCGGGTCAGCGATCTTCGCGATCGCGTCCTACATCGTCATCGGGTTTTGGCAAGCTAATCAGTCGTGCAGCAACCCCAGCATCGATCGTGAAGTGCTCTACAAGTGCTACGAGGTCCGCGACCCGCTTGACCTCGCCATCATCGCCGCAGCGATCGTCGGCGCGCTTATCGGCTTCCTCTGGTGGAATACCTCGCCGGCACAGGTCTTCATGGGCGACACAGGTTCGCTTAGTCTCGGAGGCGCCCTCGCTGCTCTCGCGATCATGAGCCGCACCGAGCTGTTGCTTATCCTGATCGGTGGACTCTTCCTTATCGTTACGGGTTCCGTGATTCTGCAACGTGCTTACTTCAAGATCACCGGCGGTAAACGTATTTTCCTCATGAGTCCGCTGCATCATCACTTCGAGCTCAAAGGTTGGGCAGAAGTGACTGTTGTGGTGCGTTTCTGGCTTATTGCTGCGCTCTTCGTCGCGGCCGGCGTCGGAACCTTCTATCTGGAATGGATTAATCAGTAGTCGTGCGCGATTTCAACTCATTCACCAGCTGGAACTCGGCCTGGAGCGAACTGAGCGTCGCGGTCCTCGGGCTGGGGGCGACTGGCTTCTCAGCGGCCGACACCCTCACCGAACTTAAGGCTCGGGTTCTCGTGATCGCGGACGCGGCTTCCGATAACCGTGTTGAAATGGCGCAGGTCATCGGTGCCGAGCTGGCACTCGGCGGCAGCGCTGACGACCAGCTCGCTGCGATCACCGCGCATGCCCCAGACGTCGTCATCGTGTCGCCTGGCTATCCGCTCGATCACGTTCTCGTGGAGTGGTGCCGCACGAACGCTGTGCCGATGTGGACCGAGATTGAACTCGCCTGGCGTCTGCGCGACAAAACGGGTACCCCTGCCGAATGGATCGCCATCACCGGCACCAACGGTAAAACGACCACGGCGCAGCTGACCGCCCACATTCTGACAACGGCTGGTTTCCGGGCTGGGGCCGTCGGCAACATCGGCATTCCGGTGCTCGATGCGATTCGATACCCCGATGGCTTTGACTTTCTCGTCGTCGAGCTCTCGAGTTTTCAACTTCACGGGATGCCGCGCGAGGGCGCTGGTGCGATCTCACCGCTCGCGAGCGTCTGTCTCAATTTTGCCGACGACCATCTCGATTGGCACGGTTCTCGTGAGGCATACGCGCACGCAAAAGCGACCGTGTACGCCAACACGAAAATTGCCGCGGTTTACAATCGCGCGGTGCCCGAGACGCTGGCCATGGTCGAAAATGCTGAAGTGGTCGACGGATGCCGTGCAATCGGGTTCGGACTCGATACGCCTGGTCCCAGCGACTTCGGTATTGTCAGCGACCTGCTCGCTGACCGCGCGTTCGGCGATGACCGCCACAACGCTGCCCTCGAACTATTCACGCTCGACGAGCTGCGCCAGCGCAACCTCGCTGCGCCGCACATGGTCGCCAACATTCTCGCGGCGAGTGCACTCACTCGAGCCGCCGGCGTAAGCATCGAAGCGGTGCGTGAGGGAGTAGCTAGTTTCGAAATCGATGGCCACCGTAATCAAGTCGTGCTCGTCAGCGGGGGAGTGACGTGGATCAACGATTCCAAGGCCACTAATTCGCACGCCGCGAGTGCATCGCTTTCCGCGGCCGACCCTGTGGTGTGGATTCTGGGCGGCCTGCTCAAGGGCATTGATGTTGCGCCCTTGATTGAGAAACACGCTCGGAGACTTAAAGCTGCAATCGTCATTGGTAACGACAGGCTGGCAATACAGGCCGCATTCCAGCGACACGCGCCGCAGATTCCGGTGTTCGAGGTTGACCCGACTGACACTGATCACGTGATGCCCCGTGCCGTCGAGATGGCGCACGGAATCGCTACCGAAGGCGACACCGTCTTGTTGGCGCCTGCGGCAGCATCCATGGATCAATTCACGAGTTACGCAGATCGCGGAGACAAGTTCGCAGCAGCAGTGCTCGAACGAGTAGGAGGGAACGACGATGACGCCTCCTCAGCGACCACACCGACCCCAGCGGCCGAGTAGCGGGCCGACCAACGGGCCGAAAGCCTCGCAACCTGCCGCCGCATCCGCGGACGCATCTCCGAAGCAGCAGGAGCCTGTTGCCGCTCGCGTCCCGGTCAAACGCATTTTTTCAGGGGAATCGAGCAACTTTTTCCTGCTCTTGGGAACCACTCTCTTCCTCGTAATTTTCGGTCTTGTGATGGTGCTGTCCTCGTCATCGGTGGAGTCCTACGCCGCCGATCAAGGCTTCTTTGGCAGCTTCTTGCGTCAGGGGTTGTTCGCCCTCCTCGGCATCCCGCTGATGCTTGTTGCGTCACGCGCGCCGACGAAATTCTGGAAGCGGTGGGCTTTCCCCGGACTGGTGCTTGGCGCGATCTTGCAGCTTCTCGTTTTCGTCCCCGGTATCGGTTGGGGTTACGGCGGTAACCAAAACTGGATTCAAATCGGATCGTTCAGCGCACAACCGTCTGAGTTCGTGAAGGTCGCCATCATCATCTGGGTGGCCTGGGTGCTGTCGACCAAACAGGACATGTTGGATGATTGGCGTCAGGTTGTGCTCCCGGTCGTGCCGGTTGCCGGTGCCGCTATCGGGTTCGTGCTTATCGGCAATGACTTGGGAACAGCATCCATCATGCTTCTCATCGTCTTCGCATGCCTTTTCTTCGCCGGTGTACGGCTGAAGTTCCTGTCGATCGGTCTCCTCGCCGTTGTCGTCGGAGCGCTGCTGTTTGCCACCACAAGTAGTTCTCGTACCTCGCGAATTGATATCTGGTTGAACGGATGCACCGAGCTCGACTATCAGGACTCGTGCTGGCAAATCGATCACGCGTATTGGGCTCTTGCGGGCGGCGGTCTCTTTGGTCGCGGTCTTGGCAACTCGGTCGCCAAGCGCGGATGGTTGCCCCACGCCGATAACGACTACATTTTCGCGATCATCGGTGAAGAACTGGGCCTGATCGGCGCGATCGTCGTCTTGCTGTTGTTTGTTGTTTTGGCGATCGCTTTTATCCGCATCATCCGCACCACTAACGACAGCTTCGTTCGCATCGCTACCGCTGGCGTGATGGTGTGGACGGTCGGTCAGGCCTTCGTGAATTTTGCGGTGGTGCTGGGAGTTCTTCCCGTGCTTGGTGTGCCGTTACCGCTGATATCAACGGGTGGATCTGCGCTCATCGCGACCCTGTTGGCTATCGGGATCGTGTTGTCGTTCGCGAGATCGGACCACAAGGCCGCACAATCGAAGCCCCGACCCTCTGGGCCCGCAGCTCAACCAACATCCGCGCCGACGGCGGTGCCGACAGCGGCACCCGTTCAGACTGCAGCAGATCGCTCCCGCATGCTGGCGGCTAATCGAGCACGAGGACGCCGATGACTACTTACCTTCTTGCCGGTGGAGGAACCGCTGGCCACGTGAATCCGCTACTCGCCGTAGCCGAACGTATTCGCTGGAGTGAACCCGAAGCAGAGGTGCTGATTTTGGGCACCGAGGAAGGGCTAGAGGCTCGTTTGGTGCCTGCCCGCGGCTTTGAATTGCTCACGATTGCGAAGCTTCCATTTCCGCGTCGCCCGAACCGGGCGGCGTTGAAGTTTCCGGCGCGACTGCGCTCCACTATTGACGAGGTTGTCGCGATCATTGCCGAGCGCGGCGTGGATGTTGTCGTCGGCTTTGGTGGCTACGTTGCGGCTCCGGCATATTTGGGTGCGCGCAAGGCGGGAGTTCCCCTTGTCATCCATGAGGCCAATAGCCGCCCGGGAATCGCGAACCGTCTTGGTTCCTTTTTCACGAAGTTTGTCGGCACCGCTTTCGATCGCACGCCAATTCGTGGCGGTGTTGTCGTGGGGATGCCGCTGCGGGCCGAAATCGAGAAGCTCGATCGGTTTGCGGCACGCACCGAGGCCGACAGCTTTTTCGGTCTTGATCCTAAAAAGCCGACGCTTCTCGTGACCGGTGGTTCTTCGGGAGCCAAGCGCATCAACGACACCATTTCTGCTTCGATCACGCGCATTTTGGGCGCGGGCTGGCAAGTGCTGCACATCACGGGGGAGTATCGGGACGCTGTGGATGATCAGCAGCTCTCTGGCTATGTGGTCGTCAAGTACTGTGACCGCATGGAGCTCGCCCTCGCGGCGGCCGACCTCGCGATTGCGCGGGCGGGCACATCGACTGTCGCCGAACTAACGGGGCTCGGCGTTCCCGCTATTTATGTTCCGTACCCTGTTGGCAATGGTGAGCAGAAGTTCAACGCTCGAACGGCTGTAGAGGCTGGCGCCGCAATTCTTGTCATGGATTCCAACTTTGTACCTGAATGGGTCAGTTCCAACCTCGTTCCGATGTTGCGCAAGCGGGCCTTGATCGCAGACATGGCCGCTCGCGCCTCCAGCGTTGGTTCACTGGATGGTACTGACCGGATGCTCGCACTTGTTCATCTTGCTCTCGACCGCGATCTACCATTGACATCATGATCTTTCCTGATTTGTCTATGCCGTTGCCCGGACCACTGCGCTCGGCGCACTTTGTTGGTGTCGGTGGCGCAGGCATGAGCGGAATCGCCCGCATGTTTTTGGATGCCGGAATCACGGTTACCGGCTCCGACAAGGCGGCGAACGCAAACACCGCATCGCTGAACGCAGCGGGTGCCACGATCTCGATCGGCCATGACGCCGCTCACCTCGGAGATGCGGAAGCGCTGGTGTACACGGGCGCGCTCTGGCCCGATAATCCCGAGTACCTCGCTGCGGTTGAGCGTGGCATCCCTGTCTTGCACCGTTCTCAAGCCCTTGCTTGGTTAGTGGGATCGACCCGCTTAGTTGCCGTTGCGGGTGCTCATGGCAAGACAACGTCGACCGGGATGATTATCACTGCGCTGCGCGAGCTTGGCACGTCGCCGAGCTTTGTGAATGGCGGAGTGATTCAGGGTCTTGGCACCAGTTCGGGCTCAGGAACCGATGATTTATTTGTGGTCGAAGCAGACGAGTCTGATGGCTCATTCTTGCTGTACTCCACCGCTGTTGCCCTGATCACCAATGTTGATGCGGATCACCTCGACCACTACGGCTCCCACGACGCCTTCGATGACGCGTTCGTTGAGTTTGCGTCGCGTGCTACTGAGGCCGTCGTCGTGTCCAGCGATGATGCTGGCGCGATTCGGGTGACCAAGCGACTCACGCACGACAATGTGGTGACGTTTGGTGAAGCGGATGACGCGACTGTGCGCATCCATTCCGTCACGTCTCTCGGGCCCGTGGCATTCACGGTCGTTGTCGATGGTCGCGAAGAGCGGGTGCAACTCGCTGTTCCTGGGCACCACAACGCTCTTAACGCTGCAGGCGCGATTGCGGTACTGATCGGGCTTGGTCACGAACTGGGAGCCGCCATTGATGCGGTTTCCACTTTTGCGGGCACGCAGCGCCGTTTCGAGCTGCACGCTGTCGTCGATGGAGTGAGCGTGTACGACGACTACGCTCATCACCCCACCGAAGTCGAAGCAGCCCTCAGCGGCGCCCGCAGTGTGTTGGGCAACGGCCGGCTGATCGCTGTGCACCAACCTCACCTCTTCAGCCGCACCCGTGACATGGCGCCTGAATTTGCCGAGGTTTACGAACGCTTGGCAGACCACACCGTTGTTCTCGGAGTGTTCGGTGCGCGTGAGGACCCAATTCCTGGTGTCACCGGAGAACTCGTCTCGTCTGGTTTTGTCGATCCTTCGCGGGTTGACTACCAGCCCGACTGGGAGCTGGCGGCGCAACGCGTCGCTGAGATCGCTCAGGAGGGCGACATTGTCATGACTCTGAGCTGTGGTGATGTGTATCGCATCATCCCGCAGCTTGTCGCAGCGATCGATCGTTATCCCGTTGTCGAGGCATCCGAGACGGTCGCAGATCAGGTGCCGAGTGAAGAGGCCTGAAGGGTTCGATAAGTCTGCTGCCCAGCCGGATCCGCCTCCGGCGAAGTCTCGCCGAAAGCGTTCGTCGCAGCCGGAGAAAGATGCCACATCCTCCCGCGCGCCGAAGTCCGGGCCCTCCGTAGCGAAGCCGGAAGCGAAGCCCACAGCGGCGCCGAAGCCTGCGGCTGAGCCGCGTCAGCGCCTCACGAAGCAGCGCAAAGAACCCAATCCTGAAGCTCACGCGAAGCGCCAGCTTCGTCGTGCTGCGCTAGCTCGCAAGCGTGCAGAGAAAGCGGAGCTTCGCCGGTTCACTCGTCGCGCACGCACGCGTAAGTTTGTGTGGCTCTCGGTTTCTGGGCTCGTCGCCGTGCTGCTCGCTCTGATTGCGGTCGCTGTGTTCTCGCCGATTCTGGCGTTGCGCACGGTAGTGGTTGACGGAACGAACCGCATCGATCCCGCTGAGGTTCAAGCTGCCGTGGAGACCCAACAGGGAACGCCGCTTGCGCTTCTCGACTTTGACGCCATCAACGAAGAGCTGTCGGTCTTTCCGTTGATCCGCAGTTATGTCACCGAAATTGTGCCGCCCGATACTTTGCTCGTTCACATCGTTGAACGTGAACCGATCGGGTCAGTGAAGATCGACGGAGTGTTCACGTTGGTCGATCCCGCTGGCATCACCATTCAGGAATCAGCAGAAAGGATTCCCGGAGTACCGCTGATCGATATCGGGGGAGCGGATGTCTCGAGTTCTGCCTTCACCGCGGCGACAGAGGTGTTGTTATCTCTGCCAACGGAGCTTCGAGCGCGGGTCGAAAGCGTTTCTGCGACGACCAAGGATGATGTGTCCTTTGTGTTGACCGGAGTCGGTCAGCGTGTGGTGTGGGGCAGCGCTAGCGATTCGGACGAAAAGGCAGCTTTGCTCGAAGCACTTATCTCGACTCGATCGTCGGACGAAGCGGGCGAGTTCGACGTGTCAGCTCCCAGTAATGGCATTTTCCGTCCCAGCTAGCCCTTCGCGAGCACTGAGTGTGCGGCAAGGCCGCTAATTGCCAGAACACTTTCCGACACGCGGCCTGTTGTGCATCCGTGTGGGGTGCTCTCCGCATACTCTCAACAAAAGAAATACATACTGAGCATAACTTTAAACCTCAAGTCGAGGTTGATAGTTTCCAGTGGAGGCCGAAAAGTGACATCAAACCAGAACTACCTCGCAGTCATCAAGGTAGTCGGCATCGGTGGCGGTGGCGTGAACGCTGTCAACCGGATGATCGAGCTCGGCCTGCGAGGCGTCGAGTTTATTGCGATCAATACCGACGCCCAGGCGCTGCTCATGAGCGATGCAGACGTCAAGCTTGACGTCGGTCGCGAACTCACGCGCGGACTTGGAGCCGGCGCCGATCCTGAGGTTGGCCGTCGTGCTGCCGAAGATCACGCCGAAGAGATCGAAGAGGCGCTTGCGGGCGCCGACATGGTCTTTGTTACCGCTGGTGAGGGTGGTGGAACGGGCACCGGTGGTGCTCCCGTCGTCGCCCGCATCGCTAAGTCGATTGGCGCACTCACGATTGGTGTTGTCACGAAGCCGTTCGGCTTCGAGGGCAAGCGCCGTTCGTCTCAGGCGGAGATCGGAGTGGAGACTCTCAAAAATGAGGTTGACACCCTCATCGTCGTTCCCAACGACCGCCTTCTCGAGATCAGCGATCGCGGCATCAGCATGCTCGAAGCGTTCTCAACCGCCGACCAGGTTCTTCTTGCCGGCGTTCAAGGCATCACAGACCTCATTACGACCCCTGGTCTGATCAACCTCGACTTCGCCGACGTCAAGTCGGTCATGCAGGGTGCCGGTTCCGCACTGATGGGTATTGGCTCATCACGCGGGGCCGACCGGGCCATAAAAGCGGCAGAACTTGCTGTGGCATCACCGCTGCTTGAAGCCAGCATCGATGGCGCGCATGGAGTGCTGCTGTCGATCCAGGGTGGATCAAACCTCGGTATCTTCGAGATCAACGACGCCGCTCGCCTCGTTCAAGAAGCTGTTCACCGCGAGGCCAACATCATCTTCGGTGCCGTCATTGACGACACTCTGGGTGACGAGGTTCGTGTCACAGTGATCGCTGCTGGCTTCGACGGTGGGGAACCTTCCGCCAAGCCTGTTGAGGGTCGCCGCACCAACTACGTTGTTCCTGAGCCCCCGGCTGAGCACATCGCAGCAGAGGAAAAGACGCCGAGCAAAGACACCGATTGGAAGTCGCAGCCGAGCGCAGTTCCCGCAACACCGATCGACCGCAGTTTCGATGACGACGACGAGAACGACAACGATCTCGACGTTCCTGACTTCCTGAAATAGGCGCGATGGTCGACCTGACCCCGTTAGGCGAACGACTCGCAGAGGTCGACGACAGGATCGCGGATGCCGCACGCTCGGCATCCCGCGACCTGTCGTCGATTACGCGTATCGTGATCACCAAATTCCATCCGGCGAGCCTCGTTCGAGAGCTGCACGGATTGGGCGTTCGCGACGTCGGTGAGAATCGTCACCAAGAAGCGCAACCCAAAGCGGCCGAGTTGGCTGACCTTGATTTGCACTGGAACTTTGTCGGTCAGTTGCAGAGCAAGAAAGCACGTCAAGTGCGCGCGTACTGCCAAGCGGTGCATTCTGTGGATCGCGATTCCTTGATCACCGCGCTCGCCAGCGACGACGCCGAAAGCGCGCTTGATGTTTTCGTCCAGGTCAACCTCACGGACGATTCCGGTCGCGGTGGGGTAGTGCCAGCCGAACTTGAAGGCTTTGCTGACCGAGTAGCGGCGGCGCCTGGGCTGCGGCTCCGTGGCCTCATGGGTGTCGCGCCACTAGACGGCGACCCGAAGCCTGCCTTCGCCGCTCTGCGGGGTCTGTCCGAGCGCGTCCAGCTGAACCATCCAGAGGCCGCAGCGCTGTCTATGGGCATGTCAGGAGACTTCGCCGAGGCTATTGCTGAAGGCGCGACACACCTACGAATTGGCACGGCAATCACGGGAAAACGACCCGACCATGGTTAATCTCGAAGCAGAAGCTTCACCATTCGGAGGATTATCATGGCCAACCCACTGCGCAAGACAATGGTCTACCTCGGCCTCGCCGATGAGGACTACGAGTACGAGCAGGGACCAGCCGCGCCGGTTGCCCCTGTTGCAGCAGCACCCGCACCAGCGAGTTCTAACCGTGCCCCGGTTACGCCGTTGCGTCGCGCTGCACCCAGCACTGCGGAGGCAGAGATGAATGAGATTTTGACGGTGCACCCGCGCCAGTACAAGGATGCCCAGCTCATCGCTGAGAACTTCCGCGAGGGTATCCCCGTAATCATCAACCTGTCACAGATGAGCGAGCCGGATGCTCGCCGTCTCGTGGACTTCGCCAGTGGACTCTCGCAGGGTCTCTACGGCAAGATCGAGCGCGTCACCAGCAAGGTCTTCTTGCTCTCTCCGGCACACGTTGCTGTGAGCGGCGAACAGGCCGAAGTTGAGTCTGACGTTGACGCTTCCTTCTTCGCTCAGTAGCCGCACTGCACGGCGGGCAATGTGAAGCCCGCTAATCTAGAGGGGTGAATCCCGTTTCTGTTATCGCCCTGGTGGCTTATTACGCCATCACTTTGTTCATGTTCGCGATGTGGGCTCGGTTCATTCTCGACCTCGTTGTCGTCTTCGCTCGAGGATGGCGCCCGAGCGGCGTTGGGCTGGTTCTTTCTGAGCTTGTGTACACCATTACTGATCCTCCGATCAAAGCGGTCCGCAAAGTTGTCCCGATGATTCGAATCGGCAACGGAGCGCTCGATTTATCGTGGATGCTGGTCATGCTCGTATGCATCATCCTTACCTCCATTTTGCGGGGCTTTTAGAACTGGCCGCTGCAGATGTAGTCTTATCGGAGAGCATGCGGCAACTAATCAGGTTTCGTTACTACGATGTGATGCGAACGTTGAACGTTGTGTATACGTTGAAAGAAAGTGTTAGAGGTGGCGGAAATGGCTTTGACTCCAGAAGACGTGGTCAACAAGCGGTTTGAATCAACAAAATTCCGCGAGGGATACGACCAAGATGATGTCGATGACTTCCTCGATGAGGTTGTTGTTGAGTTGCGCCGTCTTAACCAAGAGAACGACGAGCTTCGTCAGCGTTTGAGCGCTGCAGAGGCTCGTGCAACTGAACTTCAGCAGAATGCGAGCAGCGCTCCTGCTGCTGCTGCTCCTGCAGCGATTGCCGCTCCGGCACCCGCCGCCATCGAAAGCGCGCCAGCTCCTGCTGCACCCGCTGCGATAGAGCCGGCCTCGTCGGTCCTAGACGACGCGAGCAGCACCAATAATCTTCTTCAGCTTGCACGGCGCCTGCACGAAGAGCACGTCCGTGAGGGCGTTCAGAAGCGTGACGCTCTTATTGCTGAGGGTCAGGCATCCGCTGCTGAAATCCTCGCTGAGGGCAAGGCATCTGCCGCCGAGGTCGTCGCTGCCAGCAAGGCCACAGCCGCAGAACTCGTTGCTGAGGCTGAAGCGCAGCAGCGCGAGCAGATCGGCACTCTCGAACGCGAACGTGAAGCTCTTGAGGGTCGCATCGAGTCGCTCCGCAGCTTCGAGCGTGAGTACCGTGAGAAGCTCAAGAGCTACATTGAGGGCCAGCTTCACGAACTCGATTCTTCGAGTCTCGTCACCGCTGGTGGTTCCTCAGCTCAGCAGGGCCACGCTCCGGCGTCGCAGCCTTCTGGTCACTTGACTCCGGAAGACTTCTCTGCGCCCCAGTCGGCACAGCAGCCTCCCGCCAGCTTCTCGGGATTCTCCGGTAGCTAGTTTTTCTGCAATGGCCGTCAGTCGGTCGGTGAGAGCTTCGGCTCCGCCGCCGCTGGCGGCTTTTGCCGTGTTCGCACCTAACCCAGCCAGGCTGGGGGAGTGCGACACGTCCGTTTAAGCGCATCACTATCAAGGAGCATCATGGAAACCCGAAGCTTGCCGGTTCCTGAGGGCCTTGCGGGGCAGCGCGTCGACGCAGCTCTCGCCAAACTACTGGGTTTCTCTCGCACCTTCGCCGCTGAGGTAGCCGCAGGCGGCGGGGTGACGATGGATGGTGTTGCCGTCGGTAAGTCTGACCGCCTTGTTGATGGTTCCTGGCTCGAAGTATCGTGGGTTTCCAAGACCGAGCCTCAGATCGTTCCCGTAGTTCTTGACTCTCTTGGCATCATCTACGACGACGAGCACATTGTTGTGGTCGATAAGCCAGCGGGAGTGGCCGCCCACCCTTCAATTGGCTGGGATGGCGTTACGGTGCTTGGCGCACTAGCCGGTGCGGGCTACCGCATTTCGACCTCGGGCGCTGCGGAGCGTGCCGGAGTCGTTCACCGTCTGGATGCTGGAACAAGTGGTCTGATGGTCGTCGCGAAGTCTGAGCTTGCCTACACCGAACTCAAGCGTGCATTCCATGACCGTGAGGTCAGCAAGATCTATCACTCTGTCGTGCAGGGGCACCCTGACCCGCTCGCCGGCACCATCGATGCGCCGATCGGGCGTCATCCGGGCTCCAGTTGGAAGTTCGCAGTGGTCTCGGGCGGCAAAGACTCGATTACCCACTACGAAACCTTAGAAGCGTTCCCGTCTGCTGCTCTGGTTGAGGTGCACCTTGAGACAGGGCGCACGCATCAGATCCGTGTTCATATGGCCGCGCAACGGCATCCCTGTGTCGGGGACACCATGTACGGCGCAGACCCGACGATTTCGGCGCGGCTGGGGCTAACCCGCCAGTGGCTGCATGCCCACAAGCTCGGTTTCGCGCATCCCGCAACGGGCGAACAAGTCTCGTTCGAGTCGCCGTATCCGGCTGACCTTCACTCAGCACTTGAGGTGCTTCGAGCCGACTAGGGCGCGTCAGTTATAGTCTCATCGGCTCGCTGGCTTAGGCTAGATTTCGAAAGAATTCGGAGTGTCTTTGGCTGCCAATAACGACTCGTTTGTGCATTTGCACGTTCATAGTGAGTACTCGATGCTCGACGGAGCGGCTCGCGTCGGTCCGCTCTTGGATGCCGCTGTTGAGCAGGGCATGCCCGCGATCGCCATCACTGACCATGGCAACATGTTCGGCGCTTACGACTTCTGGAAACAGGCGACAGCCCGCGGTATCAAGCCCATTATCGGCACAGAGGCATACGTCACCCCCGGCACGTCGCGAAGAGATAAGACGCGGGTGCGTTGGGGCGGTAGCCACCAGACTCGTGATGACGTCGGTGGTAGTGGTGCATACACCCACATGACGTTGCTTGCCCAGAACAACGAAGGCATGCACAACCTCTTTCGGCTGTCGTCACGAGCATCTATTGAAGGTTTTTATTTCAAGCCTCGAATGGACCGCGAGCTTCTGAGCGAGTACTCCAAAGGCATAACCGCCACAACAGGCTGTGTCGGTGGCGAGGTCCAGACGAAGCTCCGCTTGGGACTATACGACGAGGCGAAAATCGCCGCGGCTGAGTTCCAAGACATTTTCGGCAAAGAAAACTTTTTCGCCGAAATCATGGATCACGGCATCGATATCGAGCGCCGCACAATGCTCGATCTCCTGAAGCTCGCTAAAGAGCTCGATATGCCTCTGCTAGCGACGAACGACTTGCATTACACGCACGCTCACGATGCCACGGCGCACGCCGCGCTCCTGTGCGTGCAATCAGCATCGACGCTCGACGACCCCAACCGGTTCAAGTTCGACTCGAATGAGTTCTATCTCAAAACTGCTGCGGAGATGCGGTCACTGTTCCGCGAGCATCCTGAAGCCTGCGACAACACACTGCTCATCGCCGAGCGCAGTGAAATCAGCTTCGAGGGCCGCGACCTCATGCCTCGCTTCCCCGTTCCCGAGGGGGAGACCGAAGCGACCTGGTTCGAAAAAGAAGTCGCCCGTGGCATGAACAAACGGTTCAATAACGCACCGTCTGACGCGCACCTTGCGCAAGCCAAGTACGAGGTCGATGTCATTCAGCAGATGGGGTTCCCCGGCTACTTCTTGGTGGTCGCAGACTTCATTGAATGGGCTAAGTCGCAGGGCATTCGCGTAGGACCGGGGCGCGGATCTGCTGCTGGGTCGATGGCATCCTATGCCGTGGGAATCACGGAGCTAGACCCTCTTGCCCACGGACTAATTTTCGAGCGCTTCCTCAACCCTGAGCGCGTATCGATGCCCGACGTCGACGTCGACTTTGACGACCGGCGCCGTGGTGAAGTCATCCGTTATGTCACCGACAAGTACGGCGACGACCGCGTGGCCCAAATCGTCACCTACGGAACGATCAAAGCTAAACAAGCTCTCAAAGACTCGGCTCGCGTGCTCGGAATGCCGTACTCGGTCGGCGAGAAGCTGACGAAGGCGATGCCCCCAGCCATCATGGGAAAAGACATTTCCCTCGGAGATGTGCGCAACAAAGATGCGGCACGCTACAAAGAAGCCGCCGACATCCGCGGCATCTTGGACACCGATCACGAAGCTGCGAAAGTCTTTGAAACCGCGGTTGGTCTTGAAGGACTGAAACGGCAGTGGGGCGTTCACGCTGCCGGCGTCGTGCTGTCCGCCGAACCCTTGCTCGATGTGTTGCCCATCATGCGCCGCGAAGATGACGGCGCAATCATTACCCAGTTCGATCAGCCGCCGTTGGAGAGTCTGGGCCTGATCAAGATGGACTTCTTGGGTCTTCGAAACCTCACGGTGATCGAAGACGCGCTCAAAATGATCGAAGCCAATACTGGCTCACCCCTGATCATTGAAGACCTCGATCTCGATGCCGACCAGAAGACGTACGATCTGCTGGCGCGAGGTGACACTCTTGGGGTATTCCAGCTCGACGGTGGCCCCATGCGTGCGCTGCTCAAGCAACTGAAACCCACCAACTTCGAAGATATTTCGGCCGTGATTGCCCTGTACCGCCCGGGCCCCATGGGAATGAACTCGCATACCAAGTACGCGCTGCGCAAGAACGGCTTGGAAGAGATCGACGCGATCCACGCCGAACTTGAAGAGCCGCTGAAGGATATTCTCGGCACGACCTTCGGCCTCATCGTGTACCAAGAGCAAGTGATGTCGGTGGCTCAGAAGGTCGCAGGCTTCACCCTCGGACAAGCCGACGTTTTGCGTCGAGCGATGGGTAAGAAGAAGAAGGAAGAACTCGACAAGCAGTTCCTCGGCTTCGAGACCGGAATGCTCGACAACGGCTTCAGCAAAGAGGCCGTAAAGGTCCTCTGGGAAACCCTGATGCCCTTTGCTGATTACGCCTTCAACAAGGCGCACAGCGCCGGATATGGCGTGCTCAGCTACTGGACGGCGTATCTCAAAGCAAACTATCCGGCCGAATACATGGCAGCGCTGCTGACCAGCGTCGGTGACTCCAAAGACAAGCTCGGAATGTATCTGAGCGAGTGCCGTCGCATGGGCATCAAGGTTCTCGCCCCCGACGTTAACGAGTCGACCGTCAACTTCACCGCTGTGGCCGGCGACATTCGTTTCGGCCTTGGCGCCGTGCGCAACGTCGGTGCTGCCGTCGTGGAGCAAATCGTTCGCGCGCGCACCGACAAAGGACGTTTCGAGTCGTTCCACGACTTCCTGCGGAAGGTGTCGATCCAAGTCGCGAATAAGCGAACCGTCGAGTCACTGATCAAATCTGGGGCCTTTGACTCGCTCGGAGCGACGCGTCGCGGTCTATTGGAGATCCACGAAGACGCGTGTGATTCCGCCGTTAGTCTCAAACGCAACGAAGCCAACGGTCAGGTGGACCTCTTTGGCGGCATTTTCGACTTCAACGAAGACGAAGATGGCGTTCCGGAACGGCCCGAGTGGTCAAAGCGCGACAAGCTCGCCTTCGAGCGCGAAATGTTGGGTCTCTACGTTTCTGACCATCCGCTGTCGGGCCTTGAGATCCAGCTGGCAAAACATCAAGACTTTACGATCACCGAAGTGCTTTCGGGCGATGTGGTGTCGGATGGCGAGCATGTCTCGATCGCTGGGCTAGTGACGAGTGTGCAACACCGGGTCGCTCGCAATAGTGGCAACCAGTACGGAATTGTCACCGTCGAAGACTTTGCCGGCGAGATCGATGTCATGTTCCTGGGCAAGACGTACCAAGAGTTTGCGCCGGGGCTAGTCAATGACTCAATTGTGGTGGTTCGTGGTCGAGCTAGTGCTCGAGACGACGGAATGAACTTGCATGCTGTGAGCATGTTCTCGCCCGACCTTGGGGCGAGTTTGGGATCAGGTCCGATCGTTCTGACGCTGAAGGAACAGCGAGCCACGACCGACGTAGTCTCGGGACTCGGTGAGGTTCTCATCCGTCATTCCGGCACTATCGAGGTACGACTACGACTAGTGCGTGATGATGTCGCTCGGGTCTTTGAATTGCCGTACCGGGTGAAGGTCTCAGCGGATCTTTACGGAGAGCTGAAGTCGTTGCTCGGACCAGGCTGCCTCGGTTAGAGGCGTGCGTGACGAGTTAGTTCTCGTCGTCCGTTAGCTCAACCGGGCGCATATAGGTGCGCTCGTGGTAGAGCAGCGCTTCGTCTTCCGCTCCAAGCGTGCCGTGGTCAATTTCGACGACGACGACAGCGTTGTTGTGCACGGGATGAACGTCAACGATGTGTCCGATCGCGATGGCGGTCGCTTCCTCAAGCAACGGCAGGCCCTTCTCGCCGGCGTGCCAGTGATCGCCCACGAATCGCAGCTCGTGATCGGCTGCCATCTTCTCGGCAAGGTGACGGCTACGTGGGCCGAGCATATGGATGGCGACCTTGTTGCCAACGGTGATGGCTGGCCACGAGCTGGAGACTTGCGCCATGTTGAACGTAGCAAGCGGTGGCACCGCAGCGAGTGAGGCGAGAGACGTGGCGGTAAAGCCAACTGGATGCCCGTCGGGTGCCAGCGATGTGATCACGGCAACGCCGGCCGCGTGTCGTCTGAAGGCACCTTTGAAGGCGTCGATTCCGTCTGCTGCTTCTGAATTTTCCATGTGCTTACTACAACCCTAATTGGCTTGGGCGAATTCCTTGCAGATAACGAACTAGCATGGTTGAGCCATGTCACTGAATACTATTGATCTTCGGTCCACCGCTCTAAGCCGTGCGGAACTTTCTCGTGTCATCCCGCGCGCCGAGATGGACGTGTCTATCGCGTCCGCTACAGCCATCCAACTCATTGAGGATGTGCGGGAGCATGGCGAGCAAGCACTGCTCGACCAGGCCGAGCGTCTCGATGGCGTTCTTCCTGAGCGTGTGCGCATTCATGCGGATGAGATCACGCGCGCCACGCGGGCGCTCGAACCTGCCGTGCGTGAGGCTCTCGAACTTGCCATCGATCGCGTGCGCACCGCGAGCAAAGCGCAAGTACCTCCGGCGATGATGACTCAGCTGGGCGACGGTGCTGAAATTATTCAGCGCTGGCAGCCTGTCAACCGTGTAGGTCTGTATGTTCCCGGCGGTAAAGCTGTGTACCCGTCGAGCGTGATCATGAATGTCGTTCCGGCCCAAGTAGCCGGTGTCTCGTCGGTGGCGCTTGCTTCTCCGCCGCAACGCGCGTTCGGTGGAGCAGTCCACCCGACGATCCTCGGTGCAGCCGGTCTGCTTGGCGTTGATGAGGTTTATGCGATGGGCGGTGCCGGTGCGATCGGCGCGTTTGCCTATGGTGTTCAAGAATTGGGGCTGGACCCTGTCGACATCATCACCGGTCCGGGAAACGTCTACGTTGCCGCGGCCAAGCGTGCCGTGCGTGGCGTGGTGGGTATCGATTCCGAAGCTGGTCCCACCGAGATCCTGATCATTGCCGATGCTTCGGCTGATCCTCGGCTCGTTGCTGCCGACTTGCTCAGTCAGGCCGAGCACGATGAACTTGCAGCTGCCGTGCTCGTCACAGATTCCGAAGAACTTGCGGATGCTGTGCGCACGCACTTGGCCGAGCAACTGGCCGTGACGCCACACTCTCAGCGCGCGAGCGTTGCTCTCGCCGGTCAGCAGTCTGCAATCGTCTTGGTGAGCGATATGGCGGCCGCTGCCGCGCTCAGCAATGCGTATGGCCCGGAGCACCTCGAGATTCAGACGGAAGAGTTTGGCGCTGTGCTCGACATGGTCGATAACGCCGGAGCAATTTTCTTGGGTGACCAGTCACCCGTGAGCTTGGGCGACTACCTCGCTGGCTCGAATCACGTGCTCCCCACCGGCGGTCAGTCACGCTTCTCTTCAGGGCTGGGGGCATACACCTTCCTTCGCCCGCAGCAGATCATTCGCTACAGTCACGATGCTCTTCGCGAGCTCGAACCGCACATTGTGGCGTTGAGCTCTGCTGAAGATCTTCCTGCCCACGGTTCGGCTGTGAGTGAACGGTTCCGCGACCGCTAACCGGGTACTCTTGAGGCACTATGTATTGCCCTTTTTGTAGGCATCCTGACAGCAGGGTTGTTGATTCGCGCACCAGCGATGATGGTCTTTCGATCCGTCGCCGCCGGCAGTGCCCCGAGTGTGGCCGTCGTTTCTCGACCACCGAAACCGCGTCGTTGAATGTCATCAAGCGCAACGGTGTTGTGGAATCTTTCAGCCGCGAGAAAATTGTGAGTGGCGTGCGCAAAGCGTGCCAGGGACGACCTGTCACAGACACCGACCTCGCTGTGCTCGCACAGAAGGTTGAAGAAGCCATTCGTGCGACCGGCGCCGCTCAGATCGACGCCAACGAGATCGGCCTAGCGATTCTTTCGCCGCTACGCGATCTCGACGAGGTCGCCTATTTGCGCTTCGCCAGCGTGTATCAGGCGTTTGATTCGCTCGACGATTTCGATGCCGCGATTAGCCAATTGCGGTTGGATCACGGCACCGCCTCCTAACTGAACCATCCGGTTTCGCTGTATCCCGCCTTCTATCGTTGAGAGCACCGTTCGCTATGTACGACTTCTTTTTCCGCACTGTTCTTAAGCGGCTTGATCCCGAGTTTGCGCATTCGCTCGCCTTTTCGGTGATCAAGGCACTTCCGGTCATCGGTGTGGGAAAGCTGGTGCAAGGTCCGGCTGATCCCGCGCTCGAGGTGAAGACTCTGGGACTCACGTTTAGTTCACCGTTCGGCGTGGCTGCAGGCTTTGACAAGTCGGGCGCTGGCATCCAGGGTCTCGGGCAACTGGGCTTCAGCCATGTTGAGGTAGGCACGATTACGGCCCTTCCTCAGCCGGGCAATCCCAAGCCGCGGTTATTCCGGCTTGTCGCCGATCGTGGCGTCATCAACCGTATGGGCTTCAATAACGCGGGAGCGTCCAAGGCTTCGATGGTGATTGAGCGAGCACGCAGGCGTGCCGGGCGTCCCATCATTGGTATCAACATTGGCAAGTCGCGCGTTGTCGCCGTCGAGGATGCCGTCGCGGACTATCTCACGAGCACTCGCGCCCTCGCGCCGCTTGCGGACTACTTGGTAGTTAACGTGAGTTCGCCCAACACCCCGGGGCTGCGCGGTCTCCAAGAGATTGACAAGCTCAAGCCGTTGTTGGTCGCGGTGAAGTCGGCTGCCGGCCACACGCCCGTGCTGGTCAAGATTGCCCCTGATGTTGCCGATGACGAGGCTCGGGCCATCGCTCAGCTTGCGGTCGACGAACTCGACGGCATCATCGCCACCAACACAACACTGTCGCGGGAAGGCCTTGCGACCCCTGCCGACGTCGTTGAGGCAGCCGGAGCCGGGGGAGTGTCTGGCAAGCCTGTCGCTGCTCGCTCGCTCGAACTATTGCGAGTCATCCGCAGTGTTGTGCCCGCCGATTTCTGCGTAATTTCAGTGGGTGGAGTCGAAACGGCTGCGGATGTCGCTGAGCGTCTCCGCGAGGGGGCGACACTCGTTCAGGGCTACACAGGCTTCATCTATCGCGGCCCGTTCTGGGCGCGCTCAATCAATCGCGGTCTATCGAAACTGTTTCGCGCAGAGAACGCCGCATAGCCGATTCCCTAAGGAACCGGCCGGCCTTGCGACTAGCTCGGGAACTGGCCGCGCTTAACCTGAGGCTTCGGCAAACGCATGATGCGCAGCTGAAGCGAACGCATCGCGGCGTACCAGCGCACGCGCTCGGCGCGAGACTCACCAAATTTGGCGTTGATCAGTTTGCGCAAGCGCAATCCGAGTAGAACGGCGTCGATTGCGGCGATGATGAAGAAGCCCCACAGGAAGAGCAAGCCGAGGGCTTGAATCGTGGGGTCGTTGATGAACGTGAGGATAATCACGGCGAACATCACGGGGACAAGCAACTCGCCCACGTTGAAACGTGCGTCAACGTAGTCGCGCACGAAACGCTTCTGCGGACCGCGGTCGCGGATCGGCAGGTATTTTTCTTCACCGTTCGCCATACCCACGCGAGCTCGTTCACGTTCGACCTGCATTTGAGCCCGCGCTGTGCGCTTAGCTTCTTTGCGGTCGTTGGAGACGAGCGGGCGCAGGTTTGCCGCTTCTCGCTCTTTGCGTGTGGGGGTGGGGCGACCCTTGCCTGAACTGGCGCTGTCGTTCGCGTCGGAGTTCTCAGGATTGGGGGTGTTTTCGGTAGAAGATGCTTTTGCCACGGGGTTCCTTGCGTTGGTGTCGATCTAAGATTACTCGTATGACTCACACGCCGCAGCCGACGTCAGCGTCGACGACTCCCGATCCTTTACTCGTTGCTCTTACTGAGGCTGTTGACGGCGCTTTGCCTGCCACGATTGCGGAGTTGTCAACGTTGGTTCGCATCCCGTCAGTGTCGTGGGACGGCTTCGATTCAGATCAGGTCGCTCGTAGTGCTGAAGCTGCGCGAGCGTTGATCGACGGCATTGGAGTTTTCGACACCGTTGAGCTGGCTCAGGCGCCGATTGATGGCGACACGCTCGGGCATCCGGCTGTGCTTGCCACGCGCAAGGCGAAGAACGGAAAGCCCACCATTCTCTTGTATGCGCACCATGATGTGCAGCCTCCTGGTCAGGATGCCGATTGGGATTCGCCTCCCTTCGAGCCGACAGTGCGCGGTGATCGTCTCTACGGTCGCGGCGCGGCTGATGACAAGGCGGGGATCATGGCGCATGTTGCGGCCATCCGCGCTTTCGTTGACACCGTCGGGCCCGATTTTGATCTCGGCCTTGTTGCTTTCTTCGAGGGCGAAGAGGAGTTTGGTTCGCGATCGTTTGCTAACTTCATCGTTCAGAACCGCGACAAGCTCGCGGCTGATGTGATCGTGGTTGCGGACTCCGACAATTGGGATGTGAACACGCCGTCGCTCACGGTTGGCCTCCGCGGCAACGTGACCTTCAAGCTCAAGGTGTCCACGTTGGCGCATGCCTCTCACTCGGGAATGTTCGGGGGAGCGGTTCCGGATGCGATGCTCGCTGCTATCAAGTTGCTCGCGACGCTCCATGACGAGAACGGTGCTGTGGCCGTTGACGGGCTCACGAGTCGCGAATCCGAGACGCCGGAGTTCAGCGAAGAGAAACTCCGCCACGAAGCGGGGCTGCTGGAGGGAGTCACGTCGGTGGGCACCGGCAGCGTGCTGAGCAGGCTGTGGGACAAGCCGGCCATCACTGTTACCGGCATCGACGCACCCAGCGTCCAGAACGCCTCAAACACTCTGGCACCCACCGTCACGGTCAAGGTGAGTGCTCGTATCGCGCCAGGGCAAGATGCGGAGGTGGCGTACGAGGCTCTTCGCAGCCACCTAGTCGCCCATGCGCCGTTCGGTGCGCATCTCGAGCTCTCCGATATCGACACGGGCAGCCCGTTCCTCGTCGACACCAGCGGTTGGGCGGTCGACGTCGTCAAGTCCGCCATGCGTGAGGCGTGGGGAAATGAACCGTTGGAGACAGGAATCGGCGGCTCCATCCCGTTCATTTCAGATCTTGTCGAAGTTTTCCCGGAAGCCCAGATTTTGGTGACCGGTGTTGAAGACCCAGAGTCGCGAGCACACAGCCCCAATGAGTCCCTTCATCTCGGCGTTTTCAAGCGGGCTATCCTCACCGAGGCGCTGCTGCTCGCAAAGTTGGAACGTCGGGCGTAGAATTACGTCATGACTGAATCCGCTGTTGAAACTGCCACCCACGGGGTCGCGCTCACGGAGGCTGCCTCGAACAAGGTTCGTAGCCTCATGTCGCAAGAGGGTCGTGACGACCTACGTCTGCGATTGGCTGTGCAGCCGGGCGGATGCTCGGGACTCATCTATCAGCTCTACTTCGACGAGCGCATCCTGGACGGCGACGTTAGCCGTGATTTCGGCGACGGTGTCGAGGTTGTTGTTGACAAGATGAGTGTTCCGTACCTCGAGGGTGCGAGCATCGACTTCGAAGACACGATCGAGAAGCAGGGGTTCACTATTGACAACCCCAACGCCGAAGGCAGCTGTGCCTGTGGCGACAGTTTTCACTAATTTCATAGCAATTTTTTGAGAAGGTGCGCCGATTCGGTGCACCTTTTCGCTTGTGCGGGGCGAGCCGGTAATCACTACCCCCTCTCGCTGCATATACACTGGAAAGGTATTAGTCCGTGTTCTTCGAGAGGTCACAGGTGCGCTCTAACCGCCGAATTCGATTGGCAGCGATTCCACTCGCTCTGGTTACGATGTTGGTCCTGACCGGCTGTACTCAGGACCAGTTGCAGGGATATCTGCCAGGAAGTCCAGACACTACCAACCACACGAGTAGCGTGATTGGCCTCTGGGTCACATCATGGATCGTTCTTCTGGTCGTTGGTGTCATCACGTGGGGCCTCATCATCTGGGCCGCAGTTGTTTACCGTCGTCGCCGCGGACAGACCGGCCTTCCGGTCCAGCTGCGCTACAACATGCCGATCGAGATTTTCTACACGGTTGTGCCGCTGATCTTGGTTCTTGGCTTCTTTGCCTTCACCGCGCGTGACCAGGCGGCTATTGAAGCTGTTGAAGTCAACCCGGATGTCCAGATTGAGGTCATCGGCAAGCGCTGGGCGTGGGACTTCAACTACGTTGACGAAAACGTCTACAGCCCCGGTGTTCAAGCAGACTTCAACCCCGATGGCACCATCAACGTTGACTCGCTGCCGCAACTCGTTCTGCCTGTCGATAAGAAGGTCGAGATCAAGGTTGAGGCGCGCGACGTTGCTCACTCTTTCTGGGTCGTGGACTTCTTGTACAAGAAGGACATGCTGCCTGGCAAGACCAACTACATGTACTTCATCCCGACCAAGGAAGGCACCTACCAGGGCAAGTGCGCTGAGCTGTGTGGTGAATACCACTCGCTCATGCTCTTCACCGTGAAGGTCGTCTCCGAGGCCGAATACGAGGACTACATCGACGCCCAGCGTGCTGCTGGCTTCGAGGGTCAACTCGGTCTTGATTACAACGTGAACCAGAACTTGCCCGGCAACGGCAGCAGCGACGAGGAATAGGGCTCATGAGCGTCGAACGTAAGGGCAACGTCTTGGTGAACTGGATCACCTCGACCGACCACAAAACCATCGGGTACATGTACCTGATCACTTCTTTCTTCTACTTCTTGCTCGGCGGTGTGATGGCGCTTGTCATCCGTGCCCAGCTCTTCGAACCGGGTCTGTCGATCGTGGCAACGGGTGAGCAGTACAACCAGTTGTTCACGATGCACGGCACGATCATGCTGCTGATGTTCGCTACTCCGTTGTTTGCTGGGTTCGCGAACGTTCTCATGCCGCTTCAAATCGGTGCTCCTGACGTGGCGTTCCCGCGACTGAACGCGTTCGCTTACTGGCTCTACAGCTTTGGTTCGCTGATTGCAGTCGCCGGATTCCTCACCCCTCAAGGTGCGGCATCCTTCGGTTGGTTTGCTTACGCGCCGCTGTCGAGCACCACGTTCTCTCCGGGAATCGGCGGAAACCTCTGGGTGTTCGGTCTCGCAATGAGTGGTTTCGGCACCATCTTGGGCGCTGTCAACTTCATCACCACGATCATCACGATGCGCGCTCCTGGCATGACGATGTTCCGCATGCCTATCTTCACGTGGAACACGCTCGTTACCTCGCTGCTCATCCTGATGGCGTTCCCGGTTCTGGCCGCTGCAATGTTTGGTCTCGGTGCTGACCGTGTATTCGACGCCCATATTTATGACCCCGCCAATGGTGGAGTTCTGTTGTGGCAGCACCTCTTCTGGTTCTTCGGCCACCCTGAGGTCTACATCATTGCGCTTCCGTTCTTCGGAATCGTCTCTGAGGTGTTCCCGGTCTTCAGCCGCAAGCCGATCTTCGGTTACACCACTCTGGTGTACGCAACAATCTCGATTGCTGCCCTGTCAGTAACGGTGTGGGCTCACCACATGTACGTGACCGGTTCAGTCTTGCTTCCGTTCTTCTCGCTCATGACGATGCTCATCGCGGTGCCAACAGGTGTGAAGATCTTCAACTGGGTCGGCACAATGTGGCGAGGCTCAATCACGTTTGAGACCCCCATGCTCTGGGCTATCGGCTTCCTCGTGACCTTCACCTTCGGCGGACTGACCGGCGTTATCCTCGCTAGCCCGCCGCTCGACTTCCACGTTTCTGACACCTACTTCGTTGTGGCTCACTTCCACTACGTCGTATTCGGAACCGTTGTGTTCGCCATGTTCAGTGGTTTCTACTTCTGGTGGCCCAAGTGGACCGGCAAGATGCTCAACGAGCGTCTCGGCAAGATTCACTTCTGGTTGCTGTTCGTCGGTTTCCACATGACGTTCCTCATTCAGCACTGGGCTGGCGTCGTGGCGCTCCCGCGTCGTTACCGCACTTACCTTGCTGAAGATGGGGTCACGTGGATGAACCAGGTCTCGACCATCGGTGCATTCATCCTCGCGGTGTCGATGATCCCGTTCCTCTTCAACGTGTACATGACCACGCGCAAGGCTCCCAAGGTCACGGTAAACGACCCGTGGGGCTACGGACGCTCGCTCGAGTGGGCAACAAGCTGCCCGCCCCCGCGTCACAACTTCACCTCGATCCCGCGGATTCGTTCCGAATCTCCTGCCTTCGATCTGAACCACCCTGAAGCAGGCATCCCTGTTGGTATTGGTCCGGGCAAGGATGCGCCTGACGCTCCTGTCTACGACCTTGCAGATGAGAAGGTGAAGTAACCGATGAACGCGAACGTCAAGCTGTACTGGATCCTCACGGTTTTCTTCCTCTTTCTCTCGGGTCTTTACACGACCTGGTCGCTCCTCGACGCGAATCACCAGCGCGTGGAGTGGGTCGGCACGATCACTCTGCTGCTGAGCGGTCTGTTGTTCCTTCTCATCGGTTTCTACTTGAGCAAGGTGCACTCGGCTCAGGGCGGCGAACTCGCTGAGGATCGTCTCGATGCAAATATCGAAGACGGTGAAGCCGAGCAGGGGCACTACAGCCCCTGGAGCTGGTGGCCAATCGTGCTTGCCGGCGCTGCCTCGCTCGTTTTCTTGGGTGTTGCTATTGGACCGTGGATCGCATTCATCGGCGGAGGTATTCTCGTCGTTAGCCTCGTAGGGTGGACGTATGAGTACTACCGCGGATACTTCGCCCGCTAAATCTGTGCAGATTCGTTCTGCGACCGCGAACGATGCGGCCTCCGTATTCGAGTTGCTGAAACAACTGGGAACTGAGTACGCACCCGACCGGGCTGCATTCGACTCTGCCTTCGTGCACGCCGTCGACGATCGCGCGACAACGCTCCTGTTGGTCGCCGAACAGACGGACGGCATTGTTGTCGGCTACGCGTTCGCGACGATCGCACATCTGCTGCACACCAACGGCAGTTCCGCACAGCTTCAGGAACTCGTTGTTGATGGCACCGTTCAGAGCACCGGTATTGGCACACGGTTAGTAGAAGCCGTCGAGGCTGTATGCCTCGAGCGCGGCGTACGCCAGCTCACTGTGCCCAGTCGTGGCTCCGCTGACTTCTTTGAGCGTATCGGGTACATGTCGACTGCTGACTTCCTCAAGCGCGTTTTCGACTAAAGCCACGATTCGTGTGTCGGTCGACAACGTTGACTGTGTCGAATGTTGGTTCGCTGAAGGTTATGGCGCGGACGGATCGATCCGCGTGACCCACACTGCACCTGCGAAGGTCGCAGGGACCGCCTGCGAACCCTCGGCTGTCGTGAGGTAGCATTCGCCATCGACGCTGTGCGTGTCGACGACTCTTCCCGGTGCAACCTGAAGTGTGACGGCAATTTCGAGGTTGGCGGCCTCCGCATCGGAAATTCTCTGCACCCGGTAACGTCCCGGTGCAGCGCCAGCGAGACGGATGGCGCCCTGTGCAGTATTCGTGTGGCCTTCTGCGGTGGGTATGGGGTCACCGTGCGGGTCGCTCGTGGGAAACCCGAGCAAGGCATCCATCCGGTCTATCAGCGTGTCTGTCGCGGCGTGCTCGAGTCGTTCCGCTTCGTCGTGGACTTCACCCCACCCGTAGTCGAGAGTCGTGACTAGGAACGTTTCGATGATGCGGTGACGTCGCACCATGGCTATCGCAAGACGCGCGCCCGTCTTCGTAAGCTGGACAGGTTTATAGGGCCGATAGTCGACGAGCTGCTGCGCTGCGAGGCGGCGCAGAGTGTCGGTGACATTGGCGGGGCTGGTTCCGAAGCGGGCAGCGAGTGCTTTCGTGGTGATCGGAGGATCGCCCCATTCAGTGGCGCTCCAGATCGCCTTCAGGTAGTCCTGGGCTACAAAACTTATGGAGTCGACATCGGTGGGCTGCTCGTTCGGGATCGTCCCACTCATGATTCACCCACGATAATCAGCGCAATCAGAATCAC
The DNA here is from genome assembly GCF_015864945.1 of Salinibacterium sp. NG253. Lineage (GTDB taxonomy): Bacteria > Actinomycetota > Actinomycetes > Actinomycetales > Microbacteriaceae > Rhodoglobus. The sequence continues at coordinate 145,960 of NZ_JADYWF010000001.1, forward strand.
GTTGAGCAGCACGATGAGCGCGGTCACGATCCACGCGAGCCACGTGACAACACGGGGGTTCGTAAACTCGCCCATGATCTTTCTGTTCTGGGTGTACGCGACGAGTGGAATCAAGGCGAAAGGGATTCCAATGCTCAAGAAAACCTGACTGAGCACCAGAGCGCTAGTGGGGTCGAAGCCGATCGCAAGCACGATGAGCGCGGGAATCAGAGTGACGACGCGTCGTAGTAGCAGTGGAACCCTGAGGTGGAGGAGGCCGGCCATGATCTGTGACCCTGCGTAGGAGCCTACTGACGTCGAGGCTAGCCCGGAAGCAAGCAGTCCGATGCCGAAAACGATGCCGACAACGGGCCCGAGCGCCGCCACAATCGCAGCGTGAGCTCCCTCGATGCTGTCGGTCCCCTCGACGCAGCGAAGGCTCGAAGCTGCCAGAAGCAGCATAGCGATGTTGACCGAGCCAGCGATGACGAGCGCGATCAGTACATCCCAGCGAGTTGCCCGAAGAAGATGAGTAATGCGCGCCGGGTCGATGCTCGCGCCGTGTCTGTCACGCGCAAGTCCGGAGTGAAGATAGATCGCGTGTGGCATCACCGTTGCACCCAGCATGCTCGCAGCTAGGAGAACAGTCTCAGTTCCTTGGAATCGAGGTACGAGGCCGCTAACCAGTTCGCTGAGGGAGAGTGGGCTGACGAAGAGGCCTGCAACGAACCCCACGGTGACAACGGCAAGAAGGCCGATGATCACGAATTCGAACGGTCGCTGCCCGCGTCGTGATTGCACCGAGAGCAACGCTGTGGAGACCACGCCCATAATCAGTCCGCCGAGTGGCAGGGGGAGCCCGAAGAGAATGTGAAGGGCAATCGCTCCACCAATTACCTCGGCGAGATCGGTGGCAGCGGCAATAGCTTCCGCTTGCACCCAAAAAAGTAAGCGTCCGCTCCGAGGTAACCGCTCGCCGAGCAGTTCGGGCAGGCTTTTGCCTGTGACGAGGCCCAGTTTTGCGGAGAGGTATTGGATCAGGACCGCCATCACGTTGGCGACGACAAGCACCCAGACGAGCAGGTAGCCGTATTTGGCGCCCGCGGTCAGGTTGGCTGCAACATTGCCGGGGTCGACATAGGCAATTGCGGCGACAAACGCGGGGCCGAGGAGAAAGAGAAGTCGTTTTTCTGGCCGAGGACTGTGGGCCGATGGCTGGGGGAGCGACGGCTCAGGAACCCGCTCAGAACGCACATCACTCATAAAGTTAACCTAGCTTAACTTATGAGTTCCCTTCGCCGGCTAGCACCTGCGCCGTGCCCTTGAGTGCGATCGATGAAGAAGACTTGGTGCGCGACCAGCCCTCGGCATCGAGCATGCGCGCGCCGTTAAACGAGTGTGGGCCTTACCGAAACTAGTTCGGCAAGGCCCACAACAGTCATTCAAGGAGAGCAGCTTTAGTGGTGCTCGTCCTTGGACTGTTCGATTTCTTTCTGCGACACCGGCGCGATGCGGTCTTCGAAGAACCAACGCGAGACGGATGCCCGGAGGCGTTGTCCGATGGTGATGCGGCCCTGAGCATCCGGACGCACCATGAGCGGCTTGTAGTCCTCGTAGCTGACGAGCTTCCACAGTTCGTAGTCGTCGAGCTGCTCGTGAACCTCGATGTACTCACCGTGTGGCAAGCGCACGATGCGACCTGATTCGTAGCCGTGAAGAGCGATCTCGCGATCCTTCTTCTGCAGACCCAAGCACACGCGCTTCGTAATGAAGTAGGCAATGATCGGTCCGAAAATGAGCAGCGCCTGACAGGAGTGGATCACTCCTTCGATGGATAACTTGAAGTGAGTTGCTATGAGGTCAGAGCTCGCCGCGGCCCAGAGGACTGCGTAGAACGTGACCCCGGCTGCACCGATAGCGGTACGGGTCGGAGCATTACGGGGACGGTCGGCGATGTGGTGCTCGCGCTTGTCGCCGGTAACCCACGCCTCAATGAAGGGGTAGAAGGCCACGATCGCAATGAACAGCCCCAGAATCACCAGCGGAGCGATGATGTTGAACGACCACGTGAAGCCGAACCACTCTGTTTCCCACCCTGGTGGGACGAGTCGGAGGGCGCCGTCGGCGAATCCGATGTACCAGTCAGGCTGGGTACCCGCCGAAACGGGGGAGGGGTCGTAGGGGCCGTAGACCCACACCGGGTTGATCGAGAACGTCGACGCGATCAGCGTGATGACACCGAAGATGATGAAGAAGAATCCACCAGCCTTCGCAGCGAAGCCAGGCATGACGGGCGAGCCGACGACGTTGTCGTTGGTGCGACCGGGGCCAGCGAACTGGGTGTGCTTGTTGATCACGAGCAGCAGCATGTGAATACCGATTGCAGCGATGATGATCGCCGGCAGCAGCATGATGTGCAAGATGTATAGGCGGCTGACGATGTCGACGCCGGGGAACTCTCCACCAAATAGCAGGTAAGAGATCCACGTACCGATGACCGGAATTCCCTTGACCATTCCATCGATGATGCGCAGACCGTTACCGGAAAGCAGGTCATCGGGGAGCGAGTAGCCGGTGAAGCCCTCGGCCATCGCGAGTACGAAGAGTACGAAGCCGATGAACCAGTTGATCTCACGGGGCTTGCGGAATGCTCCGGTGAAGTACACGCGGAGCATGTGCAGACCGATGGAAGCCACGAACAGCAGGGCTGCCCAGTGGTGGATCTGGCGCATCAGGAGTCCGCCGCGGATGTCGAAGGAGATGTCGAGTGTCGACGCCATAGCGGCCGACATCTCAATTCCCTTGAGCGGCGCGTAGGAGCCTTCGTAGTGGACTTCAACCATCGAGGCTTCGAAGAAGAACGTGAGGAACGTTCCCGACAGAAGGATGACGATGAAGCTGTAGAGAGCAACCTCTCCGAGCATGAACGACCAGTGGTCGGGGAAGATCTTGCGACCTACCTCTTTGACGAGTCCAGAGATGCTGGTGCGCTCGTCAATGTAGTTGGCTGCAGCTCCCGTGAAACGCTGTCCGCGTGTCTTGGGCTGTGCGTCCTGGGTGGGGGTGGTTGTCATAGCTTGCGCTCCCAGAAGCTTGGTCCGATGGGCTCAGTGAAGTCGCTCTTAGCGATGAGGTAGCCCTCTGAGTCGACCGTGATCGGCAATTGCGGAAGTGGACGCTTCGCTGGGCCGAAGATAACGGCTGCTTCGCGCTTGATGTCGAACTGTGATTGGTGGCACGGGCACAGCAAGTGGTGCGTTTGCTGTTCGTAAAGTGCAACCGGGCATCCAACGTGAGTGCAAATCTTGGAGTAAGCGACGATGCCGTCGTAGTTCCAGTCTTCGCGACCCTCCGATACCTCAAGATCTTCTGGCTTGAGGCGAACGAGGAGAACTGAGGCTTTCGCCTTCTCCTCGATGCGGTGCTCAGAGTCGTTAAGGCCTTCAGGGATGACTTGGAAGGCTGAGCCAATGGTGAGGTCCGATGCCTTGATGGGGGTTCCGCTCGGGTCGCGTGTCAACCGCATGCCTTCTTCCCAGAAGGTGTGCTTGAGAAGCGTGACCGGGTTGTCGGCCGGAGCGAGATCACGGAACAACACGATTGCGGGAAGCGGGGTGACAACGAGGGCACCGATGAGCGAGCGACGCAACAGTGTGCGACGGCCAAACCCGGAGTCTTTGTTGCCGAGAGTGAATACCTCGACGGCCTTGGCGCGAGTTTCTTCGCTGCCTCGAGTTCCGTGGCGCTGCTCCACAAGGTCGTGACCCTGCATGAGTGCCTTGGACCAGTGAACGGCGCCGATGCCGATGCCGAGTAGACCCAGCGTGATGCCGAGACCCAAGAACAGGGTGTTGTTACGCACCGACTGCATGTTGCCGGGCTCAATCGGGAACACGAAGTAAGCGACAACAGCAAGCACACTTCCCACAATGGAGAGGAGGAACATCGTCGAAACGCGGCGTTCCTGTTGCTTGTCAACCTTGGGGTCGAGATCCGTTACGCGTGGGCGATGCGGGGGAAACCCAGGGTTGGGTACCTCGTCGGTTGCGACGACGGCGGTACCTGCGCTGTGCGCAGGAGCCCCGTGCTGCTCGACGTCCTTACCCGCAGCGGTGCTGCCGGCGGTATCGCCGTGGTCGTCTGCCATTCTTATCCCTTCAACCGTCCGCTGTACAGCGGTCGCTAACTAGTTTGATTTAGCCGTGAGCCAGACCGTGATTGCCACGATCGCGCCAAGGCCGAAGATCCAGATGAACAGACCCTCAGAAACGGGGCCAAGTGATCCAAGCGTGAATCCACCAACAGAGGGCGTCTCATCGAGGTACTTGAGGTACGTGATGATGTCGGCCTTTTCTTCAGGCGTGAGATTCGTGTCGTTGAACACGGGCATGTTCTGCGGGCCCGTCAGCATTGCCTCGTAGGCGTGCTTGGCAGTCACGTCAGCGAGCGCTGGTGCGAACTTGCCCTCGGTCAGCGCGCCACCAGCACCGGCAACGTTGTGGCACATTGCGCAGTTGATGCGGAACAGTTCGGCACCGTTGGAGACGTCATAGCCTTCCCCGGTGAGGTACATGTCAGCGGGAATCGCTGGGCCGGGGCCCTGGGACGCAACATAGACCGCGAGGGCCTGAATCTGCTCTTCAGTGAACTGAACTGGCTTCTGTTCTGCTTGCGGGCCCGAAATGGCTAGTGGCATGCGCCCAGTACCCACTTGGAAGTCGGTCGCTGCAGCGCCAACGCCGATCAGTGTAGGGGCTTGGGTGGTGCCCTCAAGGTCTAAACCGTGACACGTTGCACAGTTAGCGGCGAAAAGCTTTCCGCCTTCTTCAACAAGTGCTTCGGCGGATGCGCTGGTCTCTGCCGTTGCACTCGAGGTGAACAGCGCGTATGCGCCGCCCGTTCCCAGTAAACCAACGAGCAGGAGGGCTACAGTCGCAAGAGGATGGCGTCGACCGACAGGTTGTGACCTGCGTGACGCGCGAGCTGCCTTGGTGGCCATTACGTCTATTCCGTTCTTATTTGAGCACGTAGATGATGAGGAAGAGGCCGATCCACACTACGTCGACAAAGTGCCAGTAGTAGGAAACAACGATTGCGCTTGTTGCCTCTTTGTGTCCGAAGTTCTTGACTGCGAATCCGCGACCGAGAACCAGCAAGAAGGCGATGAGGCCACCGGCGACGTGAAGTCCGTGGAACCCGGTGGTGATGTAGAACGCCGAGCCGTAGGAGTCGCTCGAGAGGCTCACGTGTTCAGAAACCAGCGTGGCGTACTCGAAGACCTGACCGGTGACGAAGACCGCGCCCATGGAGTAGGTAAGGAAGAACCATTCCGTCATGCCCCACTTACGCATGTCGAAGAGCTTGCCTGTGCGGCGCACTTGCATGCGCTCAGCGGCGAAGACGCCAAACTGGCACGTGACCGATGAGAGCACGAGGATGATCGTGATCAAGGTCGCAAATGGCACATTGAGCTTGGCAGTCTGCTCCGCCCACAATTCGGGGGACGTCGACTTCAGAGTGAAGTAGATGGCGAACAGGCCGGCGAAGAACATCACCTCGCTACCAAGCCAAACGATGGTACCGACCGCAACAGTGTTCGGTCGCTGGACAGACTGGGCTCCAAGAGAGCGGTTGAGGGCAGCTGTGGTCACGTATCTATTATGGCTGATAACTGGGCGTAAGTTTTTCAATCTCCGGCCTGTCGGCTCAGGATCGGTAGGATTTCACTCATGTCTGCATCCCCAACTTGGCCAGAAATCCTTACAACCCTTGTTTCCGGCACTGATTTGTCAATCAGCCAAGCTGAGTGGGCAATGAAATCCGTGATGAACGGAGAAGCAACATCCGCTCAATTAGCAGCGATGTTGGTCGCTTTGAGGATCAAGGGTGAGACAGTCGACGAGATTGTTGGTTTTCGGGATGCTGCGTTGGCGAGTGCCGTGCCGCTGCCCGTCGATCCCATGGCTTTAGACATCGTCGGCACCGGTGGAGACCCCTACGGTGCCGTGCTGAATATCTCTTCCGTCGCCTCGATTATTGCGGCAGCGGGGGACGTGCCCGTGATTAAGCATGGCAATCGTGCCGCGAGCAGCAAGAGCGGTGCATCCGACGTGCTGAGTGCTCTGGGGCTCAATCTCGACCTCACCCCGCAGCGGGTAGCCGAAGTGCTCAACGAAGTCGGCATCACCTTCGTCTACGCCGCGCTATTTCACCCGGGTTTCGCGCACGCTGGGCCGACGCGGCGCGAACTCGGAATTCCCACACTGTTCAACATTCTTGGACCGCTCTGTAACCCCGCCCGCCCTCAGGCCTCGGCCGTTGGTGTCGGTAGTCGCGAACGCGTGAGTCTTCTCGTGGGTGTGTTCCAAACACGCGGTGCAACGGCGTTGGTGTACCGCGGCGACGACGGAATCGACAAACTAACGACCACAGGCCACAGTCACGTCTGGGAAGTGTCGCGGGGATTCGTGACCGAACACGACCTTGATCCTCTGGAATTGGGCATCCCGCGGGCGCCGATCGAAGCGTTGTTGGGCAAGGATCCTGCGTACAACGCCCAAGTTATTCGCTCAATTTTGGCGGGGGAGAAGTCGCCAGCTCGCGATGTCGTCTTGTTGAACGCTGCCGCTGGATTCGCCTCGTTCGAACTGGCGAAAGATCCCGAACAAAGTCAGCGCCCATTGCTCGCACGATTGAAAGAGCAGCTTGAGCGCGCCGAGCACGTCGTCGATTCAGGCTTAGCCGCCACGAAACTCGATGAGTGGGTCGCGGCCACGAACCGCTAGTCAGTATCTTCGTCGACCCAGTCAAGGGTCTTGGAGATGGCCTTTTTCCAATTGCGAATCAGGCGCTCTCGCTCGGCGTCATCCATCTGGGGTTCCCAACGCTCGCCCTCGCTCCAGCGATCGCGCAGTTCGTCGAGGCCGCTCCAGTAGTCAACCGCGAGTCCCGCAGCATAGGCCGCACCCAAGGCTGTTGTCTCCGCGACCTGGGGGCGGATGACCGGCATATTGAGGATGTCAGCCTGAAATTGCATGAGCGCGGAATTGGCAACCATTCCGCCGTCCACTCGCAGTTCCGTCATCGCAACATCAGCATCCGCGTTGGCGGCCTCGATGACGTCACTAGTTTGGAACGCGGTGGCCTCGAGTGCGGCACGCGCAATGTGGCCCTTGTTTGCAAAACGAGTGAGTCCGAGAATCGCTCCCCGGGCATCCGGACGCCAATGGGGTGCAAAAAGTCCTGAAAACGCGGGCACAAAGTAGACGCCGCCGTTGTCGTCAACGGACGCGGCAAGCGTTTCAACCTCTTCGGAACGTGAAATGATGCCGAGGTTGTCGCGCAGCCACTGGATCAGTGAGCCCGTCACCGCGATCGATCCTTCAATCGCATAGCGAGGAGCGTCGTCGCCCAGTTGATAGGCAAGAGTCGTGATGAGACCGTTCTGCGAACGCACGATCTCGGTGCCTGTGTTGGTCAGTAAGAAATTGCCGGTGCCGTAAGTGTTTTTGGACTCGCCCGCGTCAAAAGCGGCCTGGCCGAAGGTGGCTGCTTGCTGGTCGCCCAGAATGCCGGCAACAGGCACTTCGCGCAGCAGGCTTGCGCTGGAAACAGTGCCGAAAACCCCGGAAGAGCTGCGGATCTCGGGCATGAGCGACGCCGGAATGCCTAGTTCAGCGAGAATCTCGTCGCTCCAGGTCAGCGTTTCAAGATCCATCAACAGCGTGCGGCTCGCGTTAGTGACATCGGTGGCGTGGACTCCGCCATCGGGGCCGCCGGTGAGATTCCACAGCACCCACGAGTCGGGGGTTCCGAAGGCGAGTTCGCCCGCCTCGGCACGCTCGCGAACTCCGTCGACGTTGTCGAGCATCCACACAATTTTGGATGCCGAAAAGTAGGTGGCGAGGGGAAGGCCGGTGATTTTCTTGAACTTGTCGGTGTCACCCTCGGCGATGCGGTCGATGATGGCTTGCGTGCGGGTGTCTTGCCAGACGATCGCGTTGTAGACGGGTTCGCCGGTTGCGCGGTCCCAGATGATGGCGGTTTCACGCTGGTTGGTGATGCCGACAGCGGCGATGCTGTGGCGAGTCACGTTTGCTTTCGAGAGAGCTTGGCCGATGACTTCACGGGTATTGAGCCAGATTTGGGCCGGATCGTGTTCGACCCAGCCCGCCTTGGGGAAGATCTGGTCGTGCTCGAGCTGACCTGAAGTGACCGGCTTGCCGTCGTGATCAAAAATGATCGCGCGGGTGCTGGTGGTGCCCTGATCGATTGAGAGTATGTAGTTCACCGGTTCTCCTTAGTTATCCTTCGAGCTTTGCGGCGCCAAAACCGCGTTGCCTAAGCCGCGTTGCCTGAGCCGTGTTGCCAAAACCACGTCGCCTAGACAGCGTCGACGTAGAGCCACGCACCATTTTCGCGCACGAAACTGCTGTTTTCGTGTTGCTGGTCGGCGCTGCCGTCGTTGCGATAGTGAGCACGAAATTCGACAGTGCCCTGCGAATCAAACATGCTGCCGCCGGTGCGCGCGACGATGTCGAGGCGAAACCAGCGCACATCCGCATCGAGTTCGAGCGTTGCCGGACGAGTAGACGGATGCCACGTCTGCAGCAAATAGTCGGTCTCGCCACGGACGTAGGCGCTGTAGCGCGACCGCATCAGTCGTTCAGCGGTGGGAGCAAGTGCCTCGCCGCGGTGAAATCGGCCGCAGCAATCGTCGTAGGTTTCCAACGACTGGCAGGGGCAAGCTTTCATCCCCCCAGAGTAACTAGTTGTGGAGTACCGTGCGTTTAGTCGTTCTCGTCGGTCTCGCCGTCGCTGGACGTGGGAGTGGTGAGCTCACACGTGCCGTTGTGGTCGACGCAAAAGAGCATTTCTGTTGCCATTAGCTATGTCCTATCGCTAGGCGGCGCTCAAACAAGCGGCCGCGGATGGATTCTGGTTCAATCAGGATGTAGACGAAAGACTCGACGGGAACCCAATCGGGCAACGTCTTGAGCGCTTGAGCCGATACCTGCGAGGCGTCATCGAGTACTGTTGCCAGGCCTCGAACTACGACGCTCCACACGTCATCCGGAGTCTTCACATCAACTTCGAACGCAACATGCATGTTCTCGGTGAGTTCGTGAAGTTTTGAGCCCGATGCGGTGCGAAACAGAATTGTTTTCTTGTCGCAGTAGTAGTTGACCGGGAAGATGTCTGGGCGCCCCTCATTGCTGAGAGCGAGATGACCAAAGTTCTTGCTAGCAAGCAGATCTAGGCTTGCCTGATCGGAGAGCTCAATGACGGGACCCTGCGGGGACCAGCCGGCTTCACTCATGTCATGAGACATTGCTGACCTCCGGACGAACAATGATCTTGACGGCTGTTTCTTTGTGATCAATCAACGTCATGAAGCCCTCGTCGATGAGTTTGTCGAGGTGGATCCGACCCGTGATGAACGGCGCCAGATTGACCTTGCCTTCCTGAACGAGCTTGATAGTTGCAGGGTGGTCGTGGGCGTAGGCAATGGTTCCGCGCAGATCGATTTCCTTGAGCACCAGTTTTTGCATATCGAGCTGTGCCGGGTGGCCCCAGATAGAAACGTTGACGATCACGCCAGTCGGCTTCACCGCATCAAAAAGCTGGTCGAGTACGGCGTTGATGCTCGAGCACTCGAATGCGACGTCGGCGCCGACTCCGTTGGTCAATTCCCTGACCTTGGCTACGGCATCCTCAACACTGGGATCGATCACGTGATCGGCGACCCCCGTCGAGAGCGCCATTTCGCGCCGCGCCGTGCCTGGCTCAGACATAATGACGGTGATGCCTTCGGCAGAGAGCACAGCAGCGAGGAGGAGACCGATCGGGCCTCCGCCACCGATGAACGCGACATCTCCGGCTTTCGCGCCACTGCGAACGAACGCGTGATGGCCGACAGCAAGGGGTTCAATGAGAGCGGCCTGATCGAGGGGGATGTCACCGATGGGGTGGACCCAGCGACGTTCGACGACTATCTTTTCGCTCAAACCGCCACCTCCACCAGCTAGCCCGATGAAGCCCATTTTTGTGCAGAGGTTGTAGTTGCCGGCGCGACACGGGGCGCACTCGCCGCACACAAAGTACGGCTCCACGACTACGTTCTCGCCGACCGTGAGATCGGTGACTCCTTCACCAAGTGCAGTGATCGTTCCTGAGAATTCGTGACCCATAGTCACGGGAACTTCTTCGTGAGTCAGCGGGTGCGGATGCCCCGCTGCGGGGATGAAGATTGGGCCTTCGAGATATTCGTGAAGGTCTGTGCCGCAGATGCCGCACCACGCGACATCGATAGCGACTGCGCCGGGGCGAAGCTCTGGTTCCGGAATGTCATCGATACGGATGTCTTTGCGTCCGTGGAAACGTGCTGCCTTCATGGTTTTCTTCTTTCTGTACGGAGAGCGGATGGAGACAAAACGAAGCCTGAGCGGCTCCTGCTCGGTTTAGGCCGAGACATATTCTTTGACAGCAACGGTGATGTCCTTGAGCGCTTTCTTGGCGTCCGCAAAGAGCATCCCCGTCTTGGGATCGGTGAACAGCGGGTTCGTGATGCCCGCATAGCCAGGCCGCATCGACCGCTTGATGACGACAACGGCTTTGGCATGGTCGGCGTCGAGAATGGGCATCCCGGAGACGGCATTGCCCGGCTTTCGAGCATCCGGGTTGCAGACGTCGTTGGCGCCGATTACGAGAGCAACATCGCAATTGTCGAACGCTGCATTTGCCTCGTCGAGCTGGAGCATTTGTTCGTAGGGGACGTTGGCTTCGGCCAGCAGGACATTCATGTGGCCTGGCATACGGCCGGCAACCGGGTGAATCGCGTACTTGACGTCGATGTTGTGCGCCATGAGCAAGGCAGCAAGCTCCGCGACTTCGTGTTGGGCTTGGGCTGCGGCGAGTCCGTAGCCAGGCACGATCAGCACGTGTTGCGCATAGGCGAGTTGAATGGCGACATCATCGGAGGTGAGGCTCCGCACATTGGTGAGATCCTCATCCGCGGGTCCTGCCGTCGCCGTAGTCTCGCCGGTGCCGAAGCCTCCGACGATGATCGAGAGCACGGAGCGATTCATCGCTTGCGCCATTTGCAACGTCAGGATGGTGCCCGCTGCGCCGACCAAAGCACCCGCGATGATGAGTGCCTGATTGTCGATCGCAAAGCCAGCCATGGCCACGGCGAGGCCAGTCAGGGCGTTGAGGAGTGACACGACGACGGGAGCATCAGCGCCACCAATCGCCAGCACCATAAGAATGCCGAGGATGAGTGCGGTCACGAGTACCACCAAGAGCAACAGTGTGTTGTGGGGAAGCATCACTGCCGCAACACTCGCACCGAGCGCGATCGCTGCAACCAGCGCATTGAGCAGACGGGAACCGGGGAACGTGACGGGATTGCCGGGGATGATGCCCTGGAGCTTTCCAGCCGCGATCAGCGAACCGGAGAAAGTAATTGAGCCAATGAGGACATCGAGCACGACGGGGATAGAGACCGTCAATTCAAGGGGATCAGCACTCGTCGCAAGAATGAACGCGGCAAAGGCAATTGCGGCAGCCGCGCTGCCTCCGACGGCGTTGAACACGCTCACGAGTTGAGGGACATCGGTCATCTTTACGGTGCGAGCGCGATAAACCCCGAACGCTGCACCGACGAGCACGCCTGCGGTGAGGGCAACCCACGCAATCCATTCGCCGCCATCGACAACGAGGGCAAGCACAATCGTTGCGAGGACCGCAATGACCATGCCAACAGCGGAGATACGGTTACCGTTTCGGGCAGTCGCGGGTGCCCGCATCATGTGGAGCCCCACGACGAAGAGCGATGCCGACAGTAAATAGAGAATTCCGACGAGGAACTGGAAACCGGTCATGATGCGTCCTCCGTTGTGGTGGTGTCGACTGTTTTAGGAGGTGTGGGCCGCGTGAACATTTTCAGAATCCGGTCAGTGACGACATAGCCTCCGAATACGTTCGCGGCAGCAAAGGCACCCGCAATGAAGGTCAGGATGTAGCCGGTAGGGGAGTCAGCGAGTGATGCCGTGACAACGGCACCAGCGATTACGACCCCGTGGATGGCGTTAGATCCCGACATCATCGGGGTGTGCAGCGTCGAGGGAATCTTGCCGATCACTTCGACGCCCACGAGAAGCGCGAGAACGAAGATCGCGAGGTTGCTGTACAAGGTTTCCATCAGTTGGCCTGAGCTTTCACAGTTTCGGTGGAGTCGAGGGGATCGAGGGTGAGGGCTGTGCGTACCGCCGCATTTGTCACATCTCCCGAATGACAAACGACGATGGCTTTGTGTACCTCGTCGGCCGGATCGATCACGATGGCGCCAGCGGGAGCGAGTGCTTTGACGACCGCGGTGATGTTGCGGCCGTACATTAGCGAGGACGAGGCAGGAAGATCAGCGGCGAGATTGCCACCGCCGACCACGACGACACCGTTCGCCGTCGTGAAAGTCTCGCCATCGATTGAGCCGAATACATTTCCACCCTTGTCGCTCGCGCCGAGGTCGACGCAGACGGTGCCGGGCTTCAACTCGGCGAGAGTGTCTTGCGAGACCAGCAGCGGTGGAGTGCGGCCCGGCACTTTCGCGGTCGTGATGATGATGTCGAAGGCGACGAGAGCATCGGCAAGTTCTTTCTGTTGGATCGCTTGCTCTTCGGCGGTCATTGCGCGGGCGTACCCGCCCTCACCAGCACCGGCCGCAACGGACGACGTGAGGAACTTGGCGCCGAGCGACTCGACTTCGGTGTGGGAGGCTGCGCGAACGTCGTAGCCGGTGACCACGGCACCGAGGCGCTTGGTCGTGGCAATGGCCTGGAGCCCAGCAACACCGGTGCCAATCACGATCGCCTTCGCGGGAGTCGCGGTTCCGGATGCCGTAATCATCATGGGCAAGTAGCGACCGAATTTTTCGGCGGCCACGATGCCCGCGCGGTATCCTGCCGCGCTCGACTGAGAGCTGAGCGCATCCATCGACTGGGCACGACTCAGAGTTCGGGGAAGCAATTCGAGCGCCACGAGCGTGAGCCCTTGAGCCGCCAACGTAGAGACTCGGTCGAGGTTATTGAGAGGGTCAAGAAGGCCAATGACAGCGCTGCCCGACGAGAGAGCGTCAGTGACGTCTGACGCGGGGAGGGATAGGGCGGCGAGTGCGTGGCACGACGCGATGATTTCAGATCGCGCGGCGAGAGTGGCCCCGGCGGAGAGGTAGCTCTCGTCGGTAAAGCTCGCGTCTGAACCGCACCCGGCTTCGATAAGCACCGAGAACCCTGCCTGAACGAGCTGCTTGGTTGCGCTCGGATCGAGAGCGACGCGGTGCTCACGAGAGGTTTTTTCGGAGAGAACCCCGATAGTGAGGCTTAAGTCTGAGTTGGCCATTGCCATCCTTGGTCGAAACGGAACAAATTCCGTTGCCAAGGTCTGGAGCAACTGCTTAAAGCGTACACCCGGGTTCGCCGCCCGAATCTGAATAGATGCTGAGAGGGTTAGCCTCTGGTCGCCGCGGCGACAATGTGCTGTACGGTGATCTCGCGTCGGCTCACCATCTCTGACGCCGCCCGTAGCGTGAGATTGCAGTCGCGGGAGTATTTGCGGAGAAGAACGAACGCGTCATCCATGTTGAGCGATAGCCCATTCGCGATTACTCCCTTGGCCTGCTCAATGGCAATTCGACTGTTCAAAGCGTTCTGCAATTGCTCTTCGACGACCTGCGCTTGGTGAAGGGCTCGCTCGTGAGTGATTCCGATTGTCGCAACGTCGGCGAGGGCCTGAGCCACAGCCGCATCGCGTGAACTGACCGCTTCACTCGCCGCGCGAAAGAGGTTCATCGTGCCGATAACCCTGCCGTGAACTTTCATTGGGATCGATAACAGCGAATTGAACCCCTGATCAACGGCAGTAGAACAAAATTCGGGCCACGCCGCTGACGTAGAAATATCGTTGATGGCGACCGCTTCTCCAGTGCGAAAACACTCGATGCATGGGCCTGCTGCGTCAGCGAGCTGCACACTCTCCAGCATCACCGCCGCTTCGCTTGTCGACGTCATGAGTTGAAGATCACCAGCATCATCGACCAGCACTAGGCCGCCAGCATCCATGCGCACAATCTCTGCGCACCGTTCCACAAAGGTGTGGAGAACATCCACCATGTCGTGTTCGGCGGTAAGCGTTTCTGCAACAGTAACGAACGCTGCACTGATCTGGGCCTCGCGGGTTGTGCCGTCCATCTGATCCTTCTTTCCTGCGGGGGAGGTGGTTATTCGGTGACGGGATCGAACTCAAGCACGCGCGTAACTATGTCACGTGCTACATCATCGATGGGGCGCCCAGTAGAGAATGCATGGGCTTGCAGCCGGGCAAAGGCATCCGGAGCGGAGAGACCCAACTGCGAAATTATGATGCCCGTGGCCTGATGGACTTCGCGCCGAAGGGCTGGCGATTGTTCAGACTCTGGCGAGCTGTGTCCTTGAGCAGCGCGAAGTGCCCATTCAACGGCAGCGAGCGCTACATCGTTCGCCATGCTTTGAGCATTCGAAACGAAATCGGCGTCGGCCACGTGAGGCGTGGTTGTGCTCAAGTTGACTGCTCCGACGACGGCGTTGCCGAGCACGAGCGGAAAACTGAAAACTCCGCGGACACCGAGCTCGCGCGCGGCGTTCTGAAAAACGGGCCATCCTGTCTCGGAGGCCTGATCGAGATCAGGCCACAACACGGGGGAGCGGCTAGAGAGTGCTTGCCGCGCTGGTCCCTCACCAAGCTCAAATTGAAGAGCATCCAATCGCGCGGCAAGGCGGCCGTTGACACAGACGGTCGATTGGTTTCCGTATTCATCGATTACTGAAATTGCTACGCCGGTGACGTTGAGCGTCGTTGCGAAAGGCGAGCAGAGGCAATCGTCAGCTGGCGCCGGTGTTGCTGAAACTTCTGGATTCGAAAGCATGATGGCCTTCAGCGAGATGGTCACTCAATCAAGAACTCAGGCAGGGTGTGGAAGAGTTCGGAAAGTTCTTACCTTCTGGGTGAGAGTTTATCACCGTGAAAGTGAACACCCGGCTAAAGATAAGTGGTCGAGAGCAGCTGATCGATGATGCCAATTTCATACGTTTGGATGACATCCATGCGTTCAGCGGTTGCGCGCACAGTGCTCACGGCGGCGTGTTCGTTCGCATAAGCGGCCATGTGGACACCGCCGACGTGGTGGGCGCGCATGAGGTTCAGAAACAGTCGGCCCTGCGCCATTCCGGTGGTGGTAGAAAGCGAGGTCATTTGTTCGTCGGTGGCGAGCCCTGTCATATCGGCGGCCGGCATTTCCATTCCCATCCATGCCATCACTGTCTCGGGAGGAGCAGTGCTCTCGCCCCACACCGTAAGCCACGTGTGCATTACTCCTCGCTCGAACGATTGATTTTGCAGGATGTCGGCGGCCAGTGCTTGAACAGAGTCGCCATTGTCGCGGCCGATCACGCGCTGGCACATGGCGAGGGCCTGCTCATGGTGCAAAGCCATGTCTTTGAAAAAGCCGATATCAGTATCGTTGGGCGTTTCTTCGGCGGCGGTTGCGTCCTCAGCGGTGGTCGAGGTCGTGCAGGCGGCGAGAGCTGAGCCGGCTGCGGCGAGTATTCCGAACGCGAGAAAGCTGCGGCGGGCGGGATTCGTCGCACTTGCCGTGCGCTCTGTCGCCGGGATCATGCCGGGCCGCGACCGGGAGCGGCGGCGTTGTTGCCGCCCAGAGCGTCATCCGCAACTTCACCGTGGTAGCAGCCAAGGAAATAGGGGAATGTAGTAGTGGCGTAGTAACGGTACTGTCCGTCGCTGTCGACACGTCCGTTGCATTCGTCGAGGTCGCCAGAGCCTTCTACATAGCTGTGGGCGGCCCAGGTATCGGTGGCGAATTGTGATTCGTCGGTGAGTTCCCAACTGCTCGTGAGCTGAACCGTTTCGTTGCACTCGTCATCTGAGCACACGACTCCGGACATGATGGGGTAGCCGTCAGCGGCCCAGCCCACAACGAGTGATTCACCGGTTTCTACCTCGTCGGCGTCATAGAGACAATCGACACCATCCGCGTAGCCAAACCAGTGGATGTGGAAGTCGGTCGGGCCGCTGTGGCTGCCGCAGACCGAAAGGGCACCCTCGAGGGATTGCACATCTCCGCCGGTGCCTTCTGTTGGCCCGTAGATCGGCACTCCGTCGACCGCAACGCCGAGGGCGCCGAGATACGGCACAGCGCTTGGTTCATCCGCTTCGGTGGGGGTGACCGGAATCGTCATGGTCAGTTCGGAGACCTTCGGTGATCCTGGTGTGGTCGCAATGTAGAGATAGTCGGGGATGCTGTTGCTGCTGATCGTGAGGGTGTCACCATCGCAGACTGCCGTGAGCTCGGGATCCACGAGGTCAGCGTTCGCGCTTTCGACGTCTCGGAAGGTCGCGGCCATGGCGTCGCAATCGCCCGTGGATGCCGCAAAGGTCGCAGTGGAGGCGGTATCCGTGGCGGTCACTTCGGGGGTCGCTTCGGCTGTTTCGGTCGTAGTGCTCGAGGCTGTCGTGCAGCCGGCGAGCGCCATAACCAGCACGCTAGCTGTGGCCATGGTTTTAGCAAGTCGATTCATGGTCTCTCCTGATCGTGAGGAAAGCCATGCTGACGCACAAGCCTATGGATTCGTTATGAAGTCTCTGCGACCTGCGGGGGAACTTGCCCGGGAGCGCTCTGCTGCGTCGCGCTCGGCTGAGTCAGGAACACGATCAGAACGATGGCACCCGCAATCGGCACGAGGAGCCAGAAAATATTGGTCCAATTGCGGCCAGTGTCGCGGAGGCGGCGCACAGTGACCGCAAGCTGAGGAATAAGGAGCGCGAGCGACCATGCGGTGCTGAGCCCCATCGAATACCCGAAGTTGGATCCCATGTGGCCAAAATCGTTGCCGGTGCTCGGGTCGAGCGACGCAGCGATTCCGGACGTAATAAAGGAGAACAGCGCGAACCACCAATATTCGGGGCGACTAGCAACCCCGGTGAAATCCGCGTATTTGCGGAATACGGTGGCGATGGACTCAAAGAATGTCACGATCTCTCCCCGGTTAGGTGGCGTGACTCAAGGTTACGGCTTCGCTGGTCATCGTGCGGTTAAACGGTGCAGAATCTGAGCGCTACCTGAGCAAAAGGTGAAGAATCAGCTCGCTCGAGCATTGTGAGCGTACCGTGAACATCGAACGAGTTATTGGCGCTAACCAACCGCCAGAGCGAATCCGTCAACCGGCGAAGCTCACGATCGTTTAGCAAGGAGCTAGCGTGCATCTCACCTCCGCTGTCACATTCGTTTCTGACCTTGATCGATCAGTCGCGTTCTATTGCGATCTATTCGGGCTCACATGCGCGATTCTTGATGAGTCGGCAGCGCTGCTGGTCGGCCCAGAAAATTGTGAGCTCTACCTTCGTGGAAAGCACGCCCAACCGAGTCGCGTTCTCGGCTCTGTTGGCATCCAGTACCTCATGTGGAGCGCAGAAAGCGCGGAAGAATTTCAGCGCTGTGAAGAAGCCCTGCGCCGCGAGTCAATTCATGTGCGTCGGGAACGTCTCGATGACTTCGAGATCCTCGAAGGCCGTGACCCTGACAACCTACCCATCATGATCGTGTTCCCTGGTCCCGACGAGTCTGAACGGCACGCCATCATGCCGAGAATCTATAGCTGGTAACGCCTCGCTCCTTTCGACCAACAATAAGAGTCTTCGCTAACTGCGGTCGCCCACATATGCGGCGAGGTGTTCGCCCGTGAGCGTCGATTTCGCGGCGATGAGATCTGCCGGCGTGCCTTCGAACACAATGTTTCCGCCGTCGTGGCCGGCACCGGGACCGAGATCGATGATCCAGTCTGCATGGGCCATTACTGCCTGATGGTGTTCGACGACGATCACGGACTTTCCCGAATCGACGAGGCGGTCGAGCAGCCCGAGGAGCCGCTCAACGTCAGCCAAGTGCAGCCCTGTGGTCGGTTCATCCAGAACATAAACATCGCCCTTGTCGGCCATCTGGGTCGCGAGCTTGAGGCGCTGCCGTTCGCCGCCGGAGAGAGTGGGGAGCGGCTGGCCGAGGCGCAGGTAGCCCAGCCCGACGTCGACGAGTCGATCGAGGATGGCGTGAGCCGCGGTGGTGCGCGCGTCGCCTTCGCCGAAGAAGGCTTCGGCCTCGGCAACGGACATCCCGAGCACTTCACTGATGTCACGCCCGCCGAGCTTGTATTCCAGCACGGAGGCCATGAAGCGTTTTCCTTCGCATACCTCGCACGGGGTCGAGACGGTGGCCATGACGCCGAGGTCGGTGTAAATCACGCCGGCACCGTTGCAGTTCGGGCAGGCACCTTCGGAATTTGCGCTGAACAACGCAGGCTTGACGCCATTCGCCTTCGCGAACGCTTTACGGATCGGGTCGAGCAGTCCGGTGTACGTGGCCGGGTTGCTGCGGCGGGAGCCCTTGATGGCGGACTGGTCCACCGACACGACGCCCTCACGCGGTACGACCGAGCCGTGGATGAGGGAGCTCTTGCCGGAACCAGCGACCCCCGTCACCACCACGAGAGTGCCCAGCGGGATGTCGAGATCCACGTTCTTGAGGTTGTGGCTGTCGGCCCCGCGAATCTCTAGGACGCCGGTGGGGGAGCGAACCTCGTCTTTGACCGACACTCGATCATCGATGTGGTGGCCGGTGACGGTGTCGCTCTCGCGCAGCTCCTCGAAGCTGCCCTCGAAGCAGATTTGGCCGCCCTCGGTTCCGGCCCCTGGCCCGAGGTCGACGATGTGGTCGGCAACCGAAATCGTTTCGGGCTTGTGCTCAACCACGAGCACGGTGTTGCCCTTGTCGCGCAGGCGGAACAGGAGCTCGTTCATCCGCTGAATATCGTGGGGGTGGAGGCCGATGGTCGGCTCGTCGAAGACGTAGGTGATGTCAGTGAGCGACGAACTGAGGTGACGGATCATTTTGGTGCGCTGCGCTTCACCGCCGGAGAGCGTGCCGGCCGGGCGATCGAGGGAGAGATAGCCGAGGCCGATCTCCACGAACGAGTCGAGGGTTTGCTGAAGTGCTTCGAGCAGCGGGGCGACGGATGGCTCGTTGAGGCCGCGCACCCACTCGGCGAGGTCACTGATCTGCATGGCGCAGGCATCCGCAATATTGATTCCTGCGATTTTGGATGCTCGGGCACCCTCATTGAGCCGAGTGCCGCCGCAATCGGCGCAGGCCGTGAACGTGACGGCCCGATCGACAAACGCCCGAATGTGGGGCTGCATCGCCTCGCGGTCTTTCGACAGCATCGACTTCTGAATCTTGGGGATCAATCCCTCGTAGGTCATGTTGATCGACTGCATCTTGACCTTGACCGGTTCTTTGTAGAGAAAGTCGTGCAGCTCAGTCTTGGTGTACTTCTTGATCGGCTTATTGGGATCGAGGAAGCCTGACTCGGTGAAGATGCGCACCATCCACCCATCGGCGGTGTAGTTGGGGATGGTCAGCGCGCCCTCGGCGAGCGACTTGCTGTCGTCGTAGAGCTGCGTGAGATCAATGTCGTTGACGGTGCCACGACCTTCGCAGGTGGGGCACATGCCGCCGGTGATGCTGAACTCGCGACGCTCTTTCGTCGTGACGCCAGCCTTCTCAAAGGTGACGGCGCCTGCCCCGGAAATGGATGCCACGTTGAACGAGAATGCTTGCGGTGATCCCACATGGGGATCACCGAGGCGGCTGAAGACGATGCGCAGCATGGCGTTGGCATCGGTGGCGGTACCGACCGTCGAGCGGGCGTTGGAACCCATGCGTTCTTGGTCGACGATGATCGCCGTCGTGAGGCCCTCAAGCACATCGACGTCGGGGCGTGCGAGCGAGGGCATGAACCCCTGCAGGAATGCACTGTACGTCTCGTTGATCATCCGCTGCGACTCTGCCGCGATCGTGCCAAAGACAAGCGAACTCTTGCCTGAGCCCGAGACTCCTGTGAAGACGGTCAGGCGACGCTTGGGGATGTCGAGGCTCACGTCAGCGAGGTTGTTCTCGCGGGCGCCTCGCACCCGGATGATGTCGTGGCTATCCGCCATGTGGGCGCTGGGGGAGTCGGGGTTGCTCGTGCTGGCCATGGTCGGTGCCTCCCTGGTGGTGCGGATGTCGCAACTCTGCGAGATCGCGGATGCTAGTGACCATTATTGCGAGAGTCCCGAAAAGTTTGTGAAAGTCGGGGTAGACAACTCGTTCTAAAAGTGTGAGTATTCTTCCAATAACGGAAATGAGAGGAATTATTATGAAATCTTCACAACTACGTTCCAAGGGACTCATCGCTGCGGTCGGCCTCGCTCTTCTGAGTCCACTTCTTATCGCCGCGCCCGCAAATGCGGCAGCCAGCTGTTGGAATGCTGGGTCGCTCAACAACGTTGCCACAGCGTCGTGCAGCGGCGTCGGGCAGGCGCGCCTCAATGTCACGTGTAAGGCAGTCTGGCCATTCCCGGCGTGGACCGATTTTGGACCTTGGGTTTACGTAAATGGTGGTGCGAATATCGTGAACACCCACGCTAGCTGCGCTGCAAAATTGGGCTTCGGTCTGCAGTATCGTTAATTGAGCCAGTCTCACTCTGATTCTCAATGTGTGGAGATAGACGTTAGCGGCGCTAGTCCACCAACGGAGGAACCTTGATCGAGTTTCGTCACCTCTCGAAACGTTTCGGCGACAAGCTCGCAGTCGATGACCTCGGTTTTACGGCTGCGCCTGGTCGTGTGACAGGATTTCTGGGGCCCAACGGCTCCGGCAAGACCACGACGATGCGCATACTGCTCGGCCTCGAAGCGGCGGATTCAGGGGAAGCTCTCGTCAGTGGCGAACCCTATCGGAACATAAAGAATCCGCTGTTTCAGGTGGGCGCACTGTTGGATGCTCGCAACGCGCATCCGGGGCGCTCCGGCTTCGATCACCTGCGGGCGCTTGCCCTCACTCATGGGATATCTAACGAGCGAGTCGAATTCGTGCTCGAAGAAGTTGGGCTCAGCGGTGTGGCCTCTCGTCGCATTGGAGGGTATTCGCTGGGGATGCGCCAGCGGCTCGGCATTGCAGCTTCAATGCTCGGCGATCCCGAGGTCTTCGTATTTGACGAGCCCGTAAACGGCTTAGATCCCGATGGTGTGATGTGGTTTCGGGAGCTAGTGCGCGACTTTGCGGCGGAGGGGCGCACAGTGTTGCTTTCCTCGCATTTGATTAGTGAGGTCGCGCTGACCGCCGACCATGTCGTGATCGTCGGGCGTGGGAAGGTGCTCGCGGATTCTGCGCTCTCAGACCTTGCGCGCCTGCAGGGCGCAGAGCGCGTAGTTGTGCGGAGCCCTCAGGCGCGCGAATTGATCGTGCCGCTCGCCGCGTCCGGGGCGCGGGTGGTTGAGGAGCGCGACGCACTGGTCATTCAGGGGTCGACCGCCGAAGAAGTCGGCTTACTGGCGGCTCGATTGAGTATTCCGCTGATTGAGCTTCGCACTCAGGTGGAATCCCTCGAAGAAACGTATCGTCAGCTCACCGATTCGAGTGTCGAATACCGGCAGGGATCGGAGAAGTGAGTTCCGCGGTTGCACGCGGAGGCGAGACTAAGGGGCTCACTCAGGCCTGGGGTGTTGTTCACTCGGAGTCACTCAAGCTCTGGTCTCTTCGTCCACCGCGGCTCATCGCGGTGCTGATGTTTCTCCTGCCAGTTGTGCTGGCAACCGTGCGCGTGCTGTTTGTGCCGCTGATTGTCGGAACTGATCTGAACACCGATGGCACCTCGGTACTTTTCGAATCGATCTCAGTGGGTGCGCTGCCGCTGGCAGTTCTGTCGGCGACGCTCGGTCTCATCGCCATAACTTCGGAGTACACGGACGACTCGTTGGCAGCATCATTGGCTGCAGTGCCATCCCGAGTGATGCTGATCGTCGCGAAGACTATTCCGAGCATTGGCCTCTCCGCTATTTCCGCAGCTGGGGGGACGGCTGTCGCCGGCTGGATCGCATCTATAACGCTGACATCGCGTGGTTATACAGTGCCCGGCCTCGATCGCTCGGCGGAGTTGTTGATCAGCGTCGTCGCGGGCGCTGGGTGTTTCGCGGTTCTCGGCGTTGCATTCGGTGCGCTTGCGCGATCAGCAGTGTCCGCCGCAATTCTCTTCGTGGGGATCATCTTGTTGATGCCGAGCACGCTCTTCTATCTTGCGGGAACCTGGGTGCCTCGGTTCGCGGAACTCCTCCCGGCCAGCGCACTTCAAGCGCTCACTACGCGAGCACCGGCAGAGCCGTTCGTATTAGAGGGGACGCTCGCTTCGGAGCTGGAGCCGTTCACGGGCTTCGTAGTACTTGTGTCTGGAGCAGCGCTTCTGCTCGTCGTTGCAATCGCCCTATTCGCCCGACGCTCGGTGCACCTCGAAGTCTCGCGAAAAGTCCGCTCGTCGCGCGGATCGCGGTCAACGGTAGGCGCTGCGGGCGCCGCCCGCGGATTGAGCTTTGCCGGAGTCGTCCGATCAGAAGCGCTGAAGGCACTTACCTTGCCCTCCTCGCGATGGTTGTTGGCGTTGAGTGCGGGCGCAATTGTGTTTATGGCGTGGCGCTGGGCTCTTGCGAGAACCCCAGCTGACAGCCTTGTGGCGCCAATTACTCCCTGGGATTTAGCTTCGCAGACCTTTCTCGAGCAGGTGACAGCGATATCCGGTGGGCTGGCCCTGAGCCAGTTCTTGATCGCAGCCTTTGGCGCCACTATTGCAACCTCAGATTTTGCTACCGGCAACATCCGCCCCGCTCTATCAGCGGTCCCGTTGCGCGGATGGGTGCTCGCGGCGAAAACAGGGGTTGCCGTCGCCTCGGCGGTGACAGCAGGCGCAATCGGGTTACTGCTGGCCGCGATAGTGGCGACGCCCATTCAGCAGGATCAAGGTTTTCCCGCCACCTTGTCAGCGAGCATCGTGTGGATCTCTATCGGAAAAGGAACGATCGCGCTCGGGTTAGTCGCGGCACTCGGGTGCGGCGTCGGCATGATCGCTCGTTCACCGTCTGGTTCACTTTTCGCCTTGGCCGCGATCTTCGTTGTCGTGCCGACCCTGACGGGCCAAATGGAACGCGTCACCGTCGACACCCCGCTTGTGTGGCTCACCAACATTGGCCGAATATTTCCGTCGGGGCGCGAAGCCGCTGAAACCCTCGATCCAAATACAGAGTGGCCGTGGTTTCAATTCGGAAATATTTTGCAGCCTCCACCCGGCGCGCAGATGGCAGTGCTGTTTCTGTGGGCGGCCGGCAGCCTAGCGATCGCGTGGGTGCTGTTTCGTCGCCGTGGAGTCTGAGGTCTATTCCTAGAGACCTGCGAGCAACTCGTTCATGTAGTTGATCTCACTCATTTGCACGGCAACCATTCCCTCGGCCAGCGACGTCACGACATCGTTCGTGGAGCGCTCCAGAAGACCCTCGGCCATGTCGACACCGCCCGCGTGGTGGGCAATCATGAGCTCAAGAAACATCGCGTCAGCGTCAGTGGTGCTCGCCCTGAGCGCTTCCATCTGATCGTAGGTCGCAAGGCCGGGCATCGTCATCGCGGTCGCGGAGTCAGAATCCGAGGTGCCGTGCGAGTCATGCTCGCCGTCATCCATCATCCATGTCATCGCAGGTTCGCTAGAGGCCTGTGGCAGATTCCACATGATGAGCCACGCGAACATTTGTCCCGCTTGCTGGCCCTGCGCCGTCGCAATGTCATACGCCAAAGTGCGGATGGCCTGGTTGTCACTCTTTTCCAGAATGATCATCGACATATCTACAGCCTGCAAGTGGTGAGTTTGCATATCGCGCGCGAAACCGGCTTCCGCGCTTGTCGTCACTGGATCCGAGGATTCAGCCGGGAGCAATCTCTGGCCAGCGAGAACACCGACCCCAACCAGCAGCAACGCTGCGACTGCCACGGCACTTACGCGGAGCCAGGGGTGACGTGGCGAAACGCCGTCGCCGTCGGTCATGCGATGCGTCCGCCGCCGTCGATTCCGCCGGAGCACGAAGCGCCGATCTCCGGTGCGTCGCCACCCTGCCAGAACTTGTCAATGAAGTCCTGCATTCGCGGGTCGTCCACTCCGTCGAGCTCAACCTGGTTAGCCCAGGCCGAGATAACGACGGGCGACTGAAGGCCTTCGTACGGCGACAGTACCGAATAGGTCGACGGAACAGCAGCCTGCAACGCTTCCAGTTCGTCTCCCGACACTTGCGCCGGATCGTAGGTCACCCACACCGCACCGTGTTCAAGAGCATGCACGGCGTTTTCGTTCGGCACTGGCTCGGTGTACACACCGCAATTCAGCCACACAGAGGCGTGCTCGCCGCCCGCTGGTGGGCTTTGCTCATAGTCGACGGTGCCCTCAACATGACCAGCGACCAGATTCGGATAATTTTGTACGCCATCAATCTCGATAGCTTCGGGGCTGGTTCGGGGAGTTCCATTCGCTACGACCATCACGATGATCAATGCGAGGACGCCGACCGCGGCGATGCTGCTGATGACAATACCGATCGTTCGGTGGCGCTTCTCCGCAGCGTGCTTCTTCTTCATCGCGGTGACTTTTTCCGCTCGGCGCGCATCCCGCTGCTGTTTTACGGTGAGGTCTTTCCCCGAGGGGCCGTTTGGGGAGGATTGCGAGTCTCGGGATGGCATTCAGGTGGTCCTGTCGTCAGGTTCGTGGGCAGGGAACAGATGTGCGATCTGAGCCTATTCGCTCCAATTTGTGAAAGCCCTCCTAGGGAGCGCACTCGCGAGTAGCGACAGCCGAGTCTCTAATTCTTGGCGAAGCTCCGGCTCACTTTTGCACGGTTAGTCCTGCTCTGTGATTGTCCGGAGCGCCAGCAGGTGCCGCTGATACGCGCGATACCCGGATGCCGTCGAAGTCACCCACGTGCGTGCACGATTACCGACCGTTCCCTTGATCACTTTTGCGTAGCCGGCATCCGCAAGATAGCTGATCGCTTTGCTGAGAGCCGAGTCCTCGACTTCGAGCAAGGCTTTCAGAGTCGCGAAGTCGATCTCGTTCCTAGGGCCGAGCGCGGCCATGAGCGAGAGCCGTATCGGAGTGAGAAACGCATCATCGAGCTGGTGACGTGGATGCTGTTTCATCAACGTGCGTCTCTGGGTGCTGGAAGCGCTGAAGCCGCGAGCATGATGAGAAAGACAGCAATCCCGGCGGCTATCGCGACCGCGAAAGACGGCGATTCTACGAGCGGAGCGGACACAGCGAAAGCGAAGAGCGTGCTCGTGGTGACGCCGAACGCAGTCCACTGCATCCAGCCCCATTCGAAACCAACTCGGGGCAGAATCCACTCGGATTCGTTCAGCACGTATGTGAGCATGATGCCCGCGAGCGCCGCGATCATCAGCAGCGACGAGACGATCGGAATAGTGCCGAAGGAGATGAGTAGGCCAGCTACTGCTCCCATGATCACCGTGTTCCACCGCACGGGTGTACTGAGCGGTGCGGAACTGCGGCGCGCCGGATTGCGTGAACGCGGCACTCGGATCAGTTGAGCTATGGCGGGTGCGGCCAGAGGAACGAAGACGGCGAGTGCGACGAGTGCGATGAGCCACCGGGAGTAGGACACGTCGAACACCGACAGACCCGACAGGAAGGTCATCGCGATGAACGCGAGAGCCAAGGGAATCCATACTGCCCGCGGTAGTGCTCTTCTGATGCCGAACCTTTCACGGGTGCCAGTGGTCAGCGTCGTGAACGCCAGTATCGGCACGATGAGTAGCGATGTCTGCGAGAACTTGTCGGGGTTGCTGTCGCCGGCGGTACCGATGCCCGCGGAAAATGAGAACAGAAACACGGCGATATAGCTCGCTCCCATGAGCGCGCTCCAGAGGCTGAACCACGCAAAGCCGCGGGACGGCCCGCGCTGATTCACCGAATCGCGCATTTCCTGATGTTGCTGGAGCTGGCGAGAGGCTTCAACCCGCGTGGTGTGTGGGGCGGAATCTGGAGCGGTGGGGGAGTCTGCGGAATTACTTTCCATCTGGAAAGCATAACGTATCTGAGTTTTTCGCAAGTATTACGGAGGATCTTTCGTTGAAGTGTTGACTATCGATCACTTCAGTCTTGTATCATTCAGATGACACAAGTTAAAGGAGCCGTCAATGTCGTACCTACTGCTCGTCTTACAATCTCCACTCATCCTGGCGACAATCGCTATCGTCATCTTCCTTTTCGCGAGGCGAGGGCGAACCGCCGAAACTGTCGTGCCCGGACGCAGTGCGTTCATGCGTTCAGTCGCAGTCACAGGTTCAGTCGCGGTATTGATCGTGCATCTCGCAGTCCAGTTCTTTCCGGTGCTCGACTTGGCGCAGCGTTACTTGTTGCCGAACTTGAATGTCGATTTCACCCCCGAGCCGTGGGCGTATGCGTGGTGGCGCTATCCGCTGCCGTTGATCGTCGCGGTCGTGGTGCTGACCATAGTCACGGTGCGTGTTACACGCGAGCCCGTGGTGGTGGAGGCGCCGGTGTTGTCAATGAAGCCGCGTGGGTGGACGAGTTTCGCCAGTCGCAAAGAGCTCGCAAGCGCAGCCAGCGTTCTCGGTGCGCTCGTGAGCGTCTCGCTATTTGCCGGAGTGCACTCGATCACCGACAGATTCGGGCTGCATACTTTGGTCAGCGGGCCGCGACCGATCGGCGTCACCGATGCTTCCTGGGATGAGTACGGAGCCAGCACATTTTACGGCTGGGCTTACTCCGTCCCAGTGATGATTCTCGCTGTGGTGCTCGCTGCTCAGGTGTGGTGGGTCTTGCGCACCATTTCGGTTCGCCCATTCGCCAGCCCCGAATCCGTCACTGCGGAAACTCGCGAGCGTACGCGCTCCGCCTCTATCGTTCTTCGACTTTTTATCGCGACGGTCTTACTTCCGCTGGGCGGCGCCCTCCTTCTCATCGGTCAAACTGCGATGTATCCCAGCGTG
Source organism: Salinibacterium sp. NG253 (assembly GCF_015864945.1). Taxonomy (GTDB): domain Bacteria; phylum Actinomycetota; class Actinomycetes; order Actinomycetales; family Microbacteriaceae; genus Rhodoglobus. The sequence continues at coordinate 172,920 of NZ_JADYWF010000001.1, forward strand.
ATCTCGGTGGATTCCGCCGATTACTTTGTACCGTTGGGCTATGCATCTTTCGCCGGGCCGATCGCTGTCGCTGGCGCAGTGCTGCAGGGGGCCGCATTGCTCATGCTTGTGGCAGGGATTCAGGGCAAGCGGTCGCGTGTGTCTTCTCCGGAGTTGGTGCGCTCGTGACCGACGCCAACGAAATCTACGAGCAGTTCCGCGGGATGATCGTGTCGGGTCAGGTCGGCAGCGGCGAGCGACTCCCCACGGTGAGGCAGGTCGCGAGTGATCTTGGGGTCGCCAACGGAACTGCTGCGAAGGCGTACAAGATGCTTGAAGCTGATGGGCTCGTCTACTCGCGCACGGGTGCTGGCACCCGCGTCTCGGAAGGCGCATCCGTGTTGCCCGGGTCGATCGTGTCTCGAATTCGTGAACTGGTCTTCGAGGCGAAGGGGCATGAGGTTCGCGAGGAGGATGTGGTCACCGCGATCCGTCGAGCCTGGAATTCCTGACGCTTGTGGACTGCTGGTGCGGCCGACGCTCAGTGCTCGTGCGACGGCACGGGCGCAGGGTCGCCGACGTAGCATCCGACCGTGAACGGAAACTCAATCGTGGCGCTGTAGTGATACATCTCCTGCTCAACACCGTCGAAGAGCACAGTGCTGGTGCGCCCGTGGCATTCGTCGAGGTCGGCGTTGGTGGGCAGGTTTCCCGCGGAGTCGCGCTCAACATAAATCCCGAAGCCATCGAGGGCGTACCCGACTAGGGTCGAGCCCGTGTCAGGGGCAGCGTCCAAGAGGCATGACGGCACACCGTGGTAGTGGTAATAATCGCCGCCATCCGGATGCCCGTCACAGAGGTCTTGCGTCTCGTGCGCTACCGCGTCGCCTCCCGAAGCATCCACTGCGTTGTAGAGGTAGACGCCGTTCTTCAGCACGCCGACGGCACCCATCGCAACACAGCTCGGCTCGTCCGCGACAGCCGGAGCGGCGGTGAGGGTGAGCTCGACAAGCTTCTCCTCAATCTCATTGGGGTTGCGGTCAAATTCCTTCGCCGGATCGGTGTCCGCGATGGGGAAGGTGCCCGTCATTTGCTCGGTCGGCAAGTTCGCGGTGAGGATAGTACGAGTGTCATGAACGATCTCTTCGTCATAGTAGGCCTGGGGCCACGAAACTTCGCCTTCGACGATCGCCTTGGTCGTGGAATCCCACGTGCCAGTGTCGTAATCGATCCACGGTCCGCCGTTTATTGGCCCGCGACCGCTGAAGTCTGTTTTGCAGGAGTACAGATAGTCGACTGCGGGGGAGGTGGAGGTTTGGTCATCGCCGAGCGGAATCGCGGTGACATCGATGACGCCCGACCACGCATCCGGAATATCGATCGCGGACGCTGCGGTAGTTGGCTCGGCGCTGGGCGTGGCACTCACCGTTGCGGTGGACTCTGAGGCACCGGTCGCACACGCCGTGAGAAGGAGAACCCCGCCCAGTGACGCGGCAAGTGCTGTGCGTGTGATTGTCAACGAAGTGATCATGACTGATGCTCCCAGAAGATCTAGACCGCGCGGATGATGACCGCGAGCGTCGCCGATACTAGCGGATAGGTCTATGACAGCTTCATAGAAAAGGTCTTCGCATTGCGCGGCGCGACCACAATCCCGTCTACTCCCGTTCACCTAGGGTTCACGCCACTGCCCGAGACTGCGCACGTCCGTTCTCCCGGCCGGGCACTTTCATTCCAGCCTCGAAAGGGCACTCCCATGCGCAGACGGCCCCTTGCCGCCCTCCTCACTTCTTTGGCTCTCGCAGCGCCGCTAGTGATAACGTCCGCTGGCCTCGCGACCACCGTGGCCAACGCTGCTGAACTGCCGAGCATCCTCATCAACGAAGTCGAGTCGAACGGTGATGAATTCGACTGGGTCGAGCTTCTTAACACTGGAGCAGCCGCGGTGGATGTCTCTGGCTGGATCATGAAAGACGACAACGACTCCCGCACGCTGACCCTTCCTGCGGGCTCGACGATAGCTCCGGGGGAGTACTTCGTCGTCGACGTTAACGACGACGCCATCGACGGCAACTTCGGACTCGGCGGCACGGACATGGCCCGTGTCTATCTGGCTGACGGTGCGACCCTCGTCGCGTCCTACGAGTGGGATGGCCACGCTTCCGTCACCTACGGTCGCTGCGCGAACGGGCTGGGGGAGTTCCGCGACACCGTGGCTTCGACGAAGGGCGCGGCCAACGCCTGCGAGGTTACCGCCGAGGCAGCAGTCCGCATCAATGAAGTCGAGTCAAGCGCTGCAGAAGACGACTGGATCGAACTCACCAACATCTCTGACTTTACTGTCGACGTCTCAGGGCTGGTGCTCAAGGATGACAACGACAGCCGCACCGACGCAATCCCGAGCGGGACGACGATCGAACCAGGCGCCTTCTTTGCCTTCGAGCCATCGTTCGGCTTGGGCGGTGCAGATGTCGCGCGTGTCTTCGAAGTCGACGGTACGACCGTGATCGACAGCTACGGCTGGTCGGCACATGCGAGCACGAGTTACGGCCGCTGCCCTGATGGGATTGGCGAGTTCGCAACAACGAACACCACGACCAAGGGCGCCGCCAACGATTGTGTTGCCGCTGAGCTCCCGAATGTTCGCATCAACGAAATTGAGTCAAACGGCGACGCGACAGATTGGGTCGAGCTCTTCAATAGTGGCAGCAGTGCTGTCGACATCTCCGGCTGGATCGTGCAAGACAACGACGATAGTCATGTCGCAGCTATTCCGCTTGGCACTTCGATCGCGGCTGGCGACTACTACGTCTTTGACCAGCCCGCTTTGAGCTTCGGGCTTGGCTCAGACGACTCCGTGCGCGTGTTCGCTGCGGACGGCTTCACGCTTATTGATTCACGCAGCTGGAGCGGTCACTCGGCGACGACGCTCGGCGTCTGCGGGTCCGGCTTTGGCGATACGACTAGCTCGACTAAGGGCTCTGCGAACGATTGTAGTGCGCCGATCCGCATCAACGAGGTCGAATCGAACGGGGACACGAGCGACTGGGTCGAACTGAAAAACAACGGCTCCGATGCAGTGGATGTCTCGGGCTTCGTTCTCAAGGACGACAACGACTCGCACGCCCTCACGATCGATGCCGGCTCAACAATTGCCGCTGGCAACTACCTCGTTGTTGAGACGGATGCTGAGTTTGGACTCGGCGGAGCAGACTCCGCGCGGCTCTTCAGCGCTGACGGCGTGACGCTGGTTGACGGCTACGAATGGACTGCGCACGCGGCAACAACCTACGCACGGTGCCCCGATGGAACCGGTGACTTCGAGACCTCGAAGGCCTCGACTAGGGGCGCAGCAAACAGCTGTGTCGGCGAACTCGAAACCTCGCCGTGGCCCGGTGGGTCTGCGATCTCCACAGTCAACGAGATGGACGAATTTAGCGACAACATGAGTGGCCTCGCGTTTGAGTCCGCCACCACGGGTGATGTGCTGTGGGCGGCCAAGAATGGGCCCGGAGCACTCTACAAGCTCGTCTTTGACGGAACCAACTGGGTGCCCGAGACGTCGAACTCCTGGAACGACGGAAAGCTGCTGCACTATGCCAGTGGCACCGGTGACGTGGATGCCGAAGGTGTGGCGTTGACATCGGCAGGAGCATCCGGGGGAGTCTTCATCGCGAGCGAGCGGGATAACTCCAACAGTGGTGTCAGTCGTCCGACGATTCTTCGCTACGACGTGTCGGGCGCCGCATCCGAATTGACGGCAAGCCAGGAGTGGAATCTCACCGCTGACCTCCCGGTCATCGCTGCGAACTCGGGACTCGAGGGCATTGCTTGGATTCCCGACAGCTACCTCGTGGCCGAAGGCTTCGTCGATGAGAACACAGGAACCCTCTACGACCCGAGCACTTATGCGGGCCACGGCGACGGACTGTTCTTCGTCGGCCTCGAGGCTAACGGAACGATTTACGCCTATGCGCTCGATCAGAGTTCAGGTTCGTTTGACCGTGTAGCGACAATCGAGAGTGGCTTCGTCAGTGTCATGGAGCTCGAGTTCGATCCCACGCTCGGTGCACTCTGGGCCATCTGCGACGACACCTGCGAAGGTCGAAGCGCGCTTCTCGAGATTGCCCAGACCGGTGCAACCAACGGCTCATTCGACGTCGCCACCGTCTTCGAACGCCCCACCGGGATGCCCAATCTCAACAACGAGGGCTTCGCTATCGTGCCGCAGTCAGAGTGTGTCTCTGGCTCGAAAGCGGTGTACTGGTCGGATGACTCGAACACCGACGGCATCGCGCTGCGGGCGGGCACCATCGACTGCACGGTGACGACGGACCCCACGGACCCCACGGATCCGACAGACCCAACAGACCCGACCGATCCAGCCACGCCGACTGCACCGGTGGCTGTACCGGAGGCAAGCCTGATCGACGGAAATCGCGGTTCGGTCTCGGCCCCGCCGAGCGCTAGCCCGGGGGAAACCATCACGATCAACGTGGGCACGTCGCATGCGGGCAGTGTCGTGAACATCTGGATCTATTCCACGCCGACTCTGTTGGGATCGCCAACTGTCAGCGCCGCCGGAACTGTCTCAGCAACCATTCCTTCGACTCTCACACCGGGCCTCCACCGCTTGGTGGTGACCGCAGCGGATGGCTCAGTGATCGGTTGGGCGAACATCACGATCACCGCACTCGAGTCTGGTTCGCTCGCGTTTACTGGTTCAGGATCAGCGTTGCCGATTCAGCTGTCGTTGATGCTGCTCGTCGCTGGCCTCTCGATGGTTATGATTCGTCGCCGCGAGAAGCTACTTAGCTAGCCCCATCACGCAGGAAGGAGGTGTCGCACACAGCGGCACCTCCTTCGTCATAGTGGGGAGTTAACGCGAGATCGTCGCACGGCCCAGCACGAAATCGCGCTTGTCTCCGGCGCCAGCGAGGCGTTCAATAGACACAGACGCGTGAGGTCGCTCATGCGCAATCGCTCAACCTAGGAAGGCTGCACCATGAAGTCAGATTCCACCACATCCGGATTTGAGTATCCGGATGACGCAATTGATGCCGATGAGCTCGTTACGAACGATGCGGTCGCGGGCGAGCCAGTAGTTCCTTTTGCCGAGAGCGGTGCGCCCGAAGGATCCGAGCTCCACGAGGTGTCTCCGGTTTATGACGAACACGAACTCAATTCGGAGGATGGTCCCGAGAACTTGGACGAAGAATAGTTCGACACAATCTGACGACGGGTGGCGCAGCACCCAACGAATACGAGACTCGCCGTGATCCGCAACTCAGAAAGTTGAGGCGGCACGGCGGGTTTTTCGCACAAGCAGCACAATTGTGAGTCTGATAAAAGCCCGAGACTTGCACAACTCTCAGGCATAAGGAGTAACGTTTATGTTGTTGCTCTAGTCCTCGGCAGCGAATATCTTTCGCTCTCGTCTGAGGATTATCATGACCGCAACATTCACCCTTAAAGCCACACCACTTCGCATCGTTACTCTCACCGAGTCTGCGAAAGCATCGCACGGAGTTCTTCCCGTCGCGGCAGCGGCCACAGTCCTGCTGCCAACACCAATCGGCCTTGACGTGCTGAGTGACTCTTCCTCGCGCGCCCGGCCCGCCTTAGTTTCCGCGGCGTCGTAAACCGCAGATTCCCCTGCCCGAAAAATATCAACCAACGAAAGGATCCCCCAGAATGGCCTACCAAACGATCAACCCGTATACGAATGAAGTGGTCGCAACGTTCCCCGATGCGACCGTGCAAGAGGTCGACGAGGCAATCGCTGCAGCCCACGAAACGTTTTTGTCCTGGCGTGAAACGGCGTACTCGACTCGGATGGAGGTGCTCGCCAAAGCAGCGAAACTGCTGCGCGCGGATAAGCGTCGTTACGCAGAACTGCTCACCCTGGAGATGGGAAAGGTGATCGCCGAGGCCGAAGCTGAGGTAGATCTGTCGGCGGACATCCTCGAGTACTACGCCGAGCGCGGGGGAGCGCTGCTCGAGACCGAAAAGGTTCCCGTGGAATACGCCGCCGAGGGCGAAGTTGAGATCGTCAACCAACCGCTCGGCGTTCTGCTCACGATCGAACCGTGGAACTTCCCTTACTACCAAGTCGTGCGGGTTGCGGCTCCCCAGCTCGTCGCAGGCAACACCATCCTGTTGAAGCACGCGAGCAACGTGCCGCAGTCGGCGGCCGTGTTCGACGACCTGTTTGCACGCGCCGGCCTTCCCGCCGGCGGGTTCAAGAACCTGTACCTTCCCCACAACCTCACTCAGCACGTCATTGACGATCCCCGCGTGCGTGGCGTAGCCCTTACCGGTAGTGAGGAAGCGGGCTCCATCATTGCTGCCTACGCAGCCAAAGCGGTAAAGAAGAGCACGCTCGAGCTTGGCGGCTCTGACGCATTCGTCGTTCTCAAGGACGCCGATATGGATAAGACAGTGGAATGGGCGGTCTTTGGTCGCCACTGGAACGCTGGCCAGGTCTGCGTCTCGGCGAAGCGAATGATCGTCGTTGATGACGTGTACGACGAGTTCCTCGAGAAGTTCCGTGCCGGCGTCTCTGCGTTGAAGGCTGGCGACCCGATGGATCCCACGACGGCCCTTGCGCCGCTTTCGTCCCAGGCCGCCGCAGACAAGCTTGCGGGTCAAGTCAAGGACGCGATCGCTGGGGGAGCTAAGGCTGAAACTCTCGGCGACCCCGTGCCGTCGACTGGAGCTTTCTACCAGCCGACGATTCTGACCGAGATCGACTCGAAGAATCCTTCGTACTACCAAGAGTTCTTCGGCCCGGTTTCGATTGTCATCCGCGTCAAGGACGAAGCCGAAGCGATCGCGGTCGCCAACGACTCGCCGTTCGGCCTTGGTGGTTCTGTGTTCACGCGAGACACCGTGAATGGTGAAAAGGTGGCCAGGAAGATCGACACGGGGATGGTCTATGTGAATCACCCGACGATGGTGAAGGCTGACATTCCGTTTGGCGGTGTCAAGCACTCTGGTTACGGCCACGAACTGACCAACCTCGGTATTCAAGAATTCGTCAACAAAAAGGTCATCGACGTCGTGGATATCAACGCGGCGTTCTAATCCTTACCTTGGATGGCCAGCCCCCGGCCCCGGGGGCTGGCCATCCGGTCAAGCGAGTGGGACACGTGTGCACGTGTCCCACTCTGAGTCGCGAAGTGGGAGCATCCAATGGAACAGATGAAGGCGTGGATCACAGGAGAGTCACCAGGCTCAATCAGCCTTGGCACTAAGCCAAAGCCCACGCCCAGCGCCGATGAAGTTGTCGTGCAAGTACTTGTGTGCGGACTCTGCCGCACTGACCTTCATGTGGTCGATCATGAACTCGAGACGCATACACCTCACGTCACGCCGGGCCACCAGATCGTGGGAACGGTTGTCGCCCTTGGTGATCAGGTGAAGCAATTGAGCATCGGGGACTCCGTGGGAGTCGCCTGGCTTCGACGTACGTGCGGCGTCTGCCAGTGGTGCCGGAGTGGGCGCGAGAACCTCTGCCCGAACTCCGAATACACCGGGTGGGATGCTGATGGTGGTTTCGCCGAATACGCCACTGTTCCCGAAGCGTTCGCCTATCTCCTCCCTGCCGATGTCAACGCGGTAGAGGTCGCACCCCTGCTCTGTGCGGGAATCATTGGTTACCGGGCGCTTTCCCGGGCGGCATTGCCGGATGGCGGAAAGCTCGGAATCTATGGCTATGGCTCAAGCGGCCACATCACTGCTCAGATCGCCCAGGCGGCCGGAGCGACGATCTACGCGATGACCCGTGGCGGCGCAAACCAAGACTTGGCGCGAAGTATCGGCTCGGCGTTTGTGGGCGACGAGACCGAAGAACCGCCAGAGAAACTGGATGCGGCAATTGTGTTTGCCCCGGTGGGGGAGTTCGTGCCGGTTGCGCTAGCCGCGACGAAACGCGGTGGAACGGTGGTGCTGGCGGGCATCCATATGACGGATATTCCTGCCATGAACTACCAAGCTGACCTCTTCAATGAACGAGATCTGCGCACTGTTACCGCCAACACTCGTGCCGACGGCGCAACCTTCCTTACGCTCGCGCACAACTTAGCGATTCGTCCGACGGTGACGACGTATCCCTTTGACGAAGTCGACGTCGCGATCTCAGATCTCCGCAGCGGCAATGCTTCGGGCTCCATCGTCATCACGATGGCTTAAGCGCGGGTCTTCTTCGTTCGAAGCAGTAGCAGATCTGTCGGTTGAGCCCTCGTTCAGCTTTGAATCCTATAGTCAAACTTGTTCAATGTTTCCAATCTATTCGAAAGGTTTCTCATGAATCGTTTCTCAGAACGCGTTGTCCTCATTACCGGTGGAGGGTCCGGCCTAGGCCGAGCTGCAGCCGTACGGCTAGCAACAGAAGGTGCCAAGCTGTCGCTGGTTGATGTATCCGAGGCAGGGCTAGCTGACTCTGTGAGCGCTATCGCCGAAGCGGCACCGGAGGCTGAAGTTCTCACCGTTGTGGCAGACGTGTCTAAGGAAGAAGACGTCGACCGGTACGTTGCCGAGACGATCGCCCGTTTTGCACGAATCGATGGGTTTTTCAACAATGCTGGCATCGAAGGAAAGCAAAATCTCACGGAAAACTTCAGTGCCGCTGAGTTCGACAAAGTAGTTGCGATCAACTTGCGTGGCGTGTTCCTGGGGCTTGAGAAGGTTCTCAAGGTAATGCGAGAGCAAGGTTCCGGCATGGTGGTCAACACTGCGAGCGTTGGCGGAATTCGGGGTGTCGGTAACCAGTCCGGGTACGCAGCGGCCAAACACGGTGTTGTCGGCCTCACGCGCAACTCGGGCATTGAATACGCGGAATACGGTATTCGAATTAATGCCATTGCACCTGGCGCTATCTGGACCCCGATGGTCGAGAATTCGATGAAGCAGGTCGATGCTGCGGACCCTCGAGGTGCGGCGGAGCAATTCATTCAGGGCAACCCGACCAAACGCTTCGGCGAGGCTCCGGAGATCGCCGCGGTGGTGGCATTCTTGCTGAGCGACGACGCGAGCTACGTGAACGCAGCTGTGCTGCCCATCGATGGCGGACAGTCGTATAAATACTAAATGAGCAGGGGAGTGGGTGGCGTGTACCGCCACTCGCTCCGCTTTTTTCGCTGACAATAATACCCTAGGGGGTATATTGTATGGAGAGCGTCGGCAGTGAAGTGTGTCGACGCAATGTCGGACGAGGAAAGAAGGCCAAAGGATGGGTGAGGGCAGGCATCACTCGCAAGCCGGTGACGTGCAGGGAGAGGCGCGGCCTTTTGACGTGTGGTCAATGCGCGCGAATCGACGGTTCTCTCTGCGTGATATCTACCAGATCACTCACGATGCCACTCTGACGTCTCGGTGCTTCCGCAAATTTCGAAAGACTGTGGGGGAGAAGCGCACCTCCCGAATTATGCTCGCGGTAACCGAAGTCAACGGCTGCGCCATTTGTGCTTACGGACACGCAAAGTTTGCACTGGATGCCGGAATCGATTCGAACGAGGTTCGCAATCTTCTCGGTGGCGTCACGCAAGGAGCGCCTGACCGGGAGCTCGCGGGGATCGGGTTCGCTCAACACTATGCGGATACCGAGGGGCATCCCGATGAGGATGCCTGGGATCAGCTGGTGCAACTCTATGGCCGCGAGGAGGCGCTCGGCGTTCTCGGCGCTACCCGAATGATGATGTGGGGGAATGCCGTCGGAATCCCTCTGAGTTCCTTGCGTGCGCGCCTGAAAGGCAGTCCACATCCTGGAAGTAGCGTGGCGTACGAGATGGGGACCATTCTCGGAGCGTGGGTCGTCGTGCCCGTTGCGGTCATTCGTGCGCTGTTCTCGCTAGCGAGACATCAGCCGCCGATAACCTTTCACCGCGGCTAGAGGTCTGGCTGGGGCGACGCCGGCGGGGCGTCGTGGTGAGAGGGAGCCGCTCAAGCGTGCTGGTGCTCCGAATTCAGGTAAGCTGACATAATGTGCATTATCGGATACTAAACACGTCCCCGAGAGGGGCGGCAGAGGTCAGGACTGCAACGGCGGCAACGCAACGACCGTCACGGTCCAAGGCTGTTGGTTGTCGGTCGTCACTGCAATTGAGTAGCTGCCGTTGGCATCGATGTCCATCTCGTCCAGGTGGACTGCGTCATCTGAGTTCTCGCGACAGTCGTGAGAAGACTGTGCCACATCGCCGATCGACACTGTCATGCGGCCAGAGCCGACACAATCTGAATACACTGCGATTCGTCCCGTTGTGGGCACGAATGGCGACACATCGATAGAGCTGCCGGCATTGGTGCTCGTCGCCAAGACAGCTTCGCCCTCGGCGTCGAACGCCAGCAATTCTGGAGTTTCTGACATAACGAAATCTGTAGCCGTGTTTGTGGGGTTCGGCGAGTGAACTGCGACTTCGACGCCTGACTCTGGGGCGCCAGTGCACCCGGTCAACATCGCCACAACGGCGGCCGCAGCAGAAATAACGTAAAGCCAGCTGCGTACAGCGCTCATGACGCTCCCCCACCTGTACTCACGTCGTCACGACCCTAGAAACTCGGATTGCGGCTGCTCACGAACCTCGCCAGCGCCTCAGCAGCGGCTTCGTGATCGATAGCGTCAGGCTCCCCCGACATGGTCATTGTGCCGACAATGGCGCCGTCTACCCATAACGGAATCGAGCCACCGTGAGCCTTGTACATGTCGTGGTCGACATCTGTTCGTTCCTCAAACGGCGCACCGGCAGCGAGGTGGCGCAGCTTGACCAAGAGCGAAGGTTCGCCGAAATGGTTTACAACGGCAGCTTTTCCCGCCAGCCAAGGGTCGTTATCTGCATTTGTCGACTTCAGCTTCGCCTTGAAGACAACATCACCGCGGAGAACAATTTCTACCGCGAGGTTGAGATCCCATTCCTGAATGACCTGCACGGCAATCAGCCCCAGCGCCACGGCATCATCATTGGTGATGTTGTCGAACTCAATCTCGTTCAAGTACTCAACATCAGGCACCGAGTAGTGCGGCAGCGGACGGCTCATCAATTCATCTCCTGGAGTTGCGTTCGAATGACCCCGACAAGCTCAGCGGGTTCATAGCGATCGGGGGTGGCGGCCAACTCATCAATGGTCCACCACCGGTGCGCCAACACGTCGACGCGTTCTTCGGCCGTCCATTGTTCTTGCGACGGCTCGAAGGAATCTGTGTGAGCGAGGTAGAACTCGGCGTGGCCGGTGTCGTGATCAGCGTCATCCCACTCCACCGTGAAGTCATGCGACCACACGGGCGCACCGAGATCTTCGACAACAAGCCCGGTTTCTTCTTCGAGCTCGCGAACCGCGGCCTCATGATGAGACTCCCCCGGGTCCACGCCGCCACCCGGCGTCAGCCAGCGCGCGACACCGCTTGTATCCGGTGCTTTCGTCAGAAAGAGCAAGAAGCGCTGCTCCCGATCGAACAGCAGCACTCGACTGGTGGCCCGGTTGAGCGGCATCCGCAGCTCGTTACTTGGTGAGAAAGTCTGAGACGTCGCCGACGTAACGAGTGTTGTTCTCCGGCACAGGCTCAACGGCGGCTGCGGCAACCTCGGCGGCGAACTCGCTCACGTTGTACAGGCGGCCAGCAGCCTCCTTGCGAGCCTCGATCGCTCCAGGGTTGGCGCGCTGTAGCAGCGTCGCCGTGATGGTTCCCTCGATCATGTCGCCCGAGACAACGACGAAGCCAATGCCCTTAGCCTCAAGCTCGGGAATAAGTTCGCGGAGCGCGTCTTCGCCAGCACGCTTACTGAGAGCAACCGGAACGTACTCGGGCATCGTCTCAACGGTGCGGATGAAGTGCGCCTGGTGGCTTGTCACGAAAACGACGCGTGATCCTTCGTGCAACAGCGGCATCATGGTCTTCAAGAAATTGACTTGAGCGTCGCGGTTGAGCTGCATGGCGTAGTCCTCAGCCATGCCACCCTCCATGCCGCCGGAGGCATTGAGTACCAGAATCTCGAGCCCGCCGAACTCAGTCTTCACCGTCTCGAACAGGGCAGAAACAGTCTCGGGGTCAGTGAGGTCGGCGCCAATGGCAATCGCCGAACCGTCAGTCTCGTTGAGCTGAGCGACAAGCTTGAGGGCGCGAGCCTCTTTGTTGCGGTAGTTCACGGCAACGCGGGCGCCCGCTTCGGCGAAGTAGGCGGCCGTATCGGCGCCAATCCCCCGCGAAGAACCAGTGATGAGCGCGCGAGCGCCATCGAGCGAGTGGGCTGCCAGAGGATTCGAATTATCGCTGTTCACCCTTCGACTTTAGCGGTCAATGCCGTGCTGTGCAGTGAGGTAAGTGCTAGCGTCGAGACTGAAGATTTGTCGAACTGCGCAACGATGAAGGGCGCCGGAACAATGCTTATTGATCTGACCCAGTACCTCTGGATTCTCTGGCTTGCCCTCGTCGTGTTGTTCATCGTGATCGAAGTCATGACTCTCGAATTCACGTTCCTCATGATCTCCGCAGGCACCCTCATCGGTGGGCTCGGCTCCAATCTTCTCGGCTGGCCGTGGTACATCCAGATTGCTCTCGCAGCAGCGATCTCTGGCCTTCTGATCTTCACTATCAGGCCGGTGTTGCTGATGAATCTTGAAAAGGGAGCCGACCCCGCAAAGAGCAACCTCGACGCTCTCCTTGAGCTCGGCGGTCGCGTTACCGGCCCCTTCGCTAATGGCATTGGCGAAGTGAAACTCGACAACGGCGAAACCTGGACTGCCCGCATTGGAGACAGCTCGCCACCGTCAGCGGTTCCCGTCGGCAAACGTGTTTCGGTCACCGATATCGAAGGTGCCATCGCCGTCGTAGTCCTTGAATCTGCCAAACCCGGCTCCACTCAACCTCGTGCGACCAAAAAATCGCCGAGAAAGGAAAAAAAGTGACTGATCCCGCTGGCTTCATAGGCCAGATATTTGTGATTATTCTGCTCGTCGTTCTGGCGATCTTCGTGATCGTCACGTTGTTCCGTGCAATCCGCATTGTTCCGCAGGCGCGTGCCGGAGTTGTCGAACGCCTCGGTAAGTACCGCAAGACTTTGCTGCCTGGCCTCAACATCCTTGTTCCTTTTATCGACCGGATGCTGCCCCTCATCGATCTGCGTGAACAGGTCGTCTCGTTCCCACCACAGCCTGTTATCACCGAAGACAACCTCGTCGTCTCCATTGACACCGTCGTCTTCTTCCAAGTAACGGATGCCCGTGCCGCCACCTACGAGATCGGCAACTATCTCGGGGCTGTCGAACAGTTGACGACCACGACGCTGCGAAACGTCGTCGGTGGCCTCAACCTTGAACAGGCACTCACGAGCCGCGACAACATCAACTCGCAACTGCGCGTTGTTCTCGACGAAGCGACAGGCAAGTGGGGCATTCGCGTGGGCCGCGTCGAGCTCAAGGCCATTGACCCGCCCCTCTCGATTCAAGACTCGATGGAAAAGCAGATGCGTGCCGAGCGTGACCGCCGTGCGCAGATACTGACCGCCGAGGGCACAAAGCAGGCCGCAATTCTCGAAGCGGAAGGTTCGCGCCAAGCAGCGATCCTTGAGGCTGAGGGTGAAGCTAAGGCTGCTGTTCTCCGTGCTGATGGTGAAGCTGCTGCGATCAAGACTGTCTTCGCTGCGATTCATGAGGGCGACCCAGACCCGAAGTTGCTGGCGTACGAGTACCTCCAGACGCTGCCTAAGATTGCAGAAGGTGATTCCAACAAGATGTGGATTATCCCGTCTGAACTGACGGAAGCGCTCAAGGGCATTGGTGAAGGATTCTTTAGTGGCAAAGGACCAGTCGCGCGTTAGCGCCAACTCGTCATTCCTCTCCCCCGCACGTCCCCGTGTGCTTGCGCACCGGGGGCTTGCGGTGGAAGCACCCGAGAACACGCTCCTCGCGTTCGCGAAAGCTGTCGCGGCGGGTGCGCAATACATCGAGACGGATGTTCACGTCAGTCTCGACGGTGTAGCGGTGGTCGCTCACGACCCGAGTCTCACTCGCGTCGCCGGCCGGAACATCATGGTCGATCAGCTCACGATGACAGAGTTGCGGCGAATTGATCTGGGCGAGGGCCAAGGCTTCTGCTCGTTGGGAGAGGCTCTTGATGCCTTTCCCGAGACTCGCTTCAATATCGACGTCAAAAACAAAGGTGCGGTGCTGCCGACCGCGCGCGCGATCCGCGACATTCACGCAATTGATCGGGTGCTCGTGACCTCATTCGATGAAGCCCGCCGTGCCGCCACAGTCGAACAATTGCCAGGAGTGGCGAGTTCGGCATCCGCTCGACGTTTCATTCTGGCGCTACTCAGCGCCAAGACCGGAATTTCGCCTGCCGTTCGCCGTGCCCTCAGCGGACTGGTTGCCATCCAAGTACCCGAGAAGGCACTAGGGTTGCGTGTGACCACTCAGCGGATGATCGACCGCGTGCACACTCTCGGACTCGAGATGCACGTCTGGACGATCAATGAACCGCAGCGAATGCGTCACCTGCTTGACCTCGGTATCGATGGAATCGTCACCGATCGAGCAGACCTCGCCCTCGAAGTTGTGAAATCGCGCGCCTGATCAAGGCAGCGCACACTCCACTTCTGGGCAGCGAAAATGTTGGCAAATGCTGACAAGTCGCTGTGAACAGTGCGCCCTTGGAAGCATACGTTCAGCAAGAGGGTTTATTACTTGTAGAAACCGCGAATTGAAGGAGGCCACACGATGGCAGATCGCAGCTTGCGCGGCATGAGACTTGGTACCCAGAGCTTACAGAGCGAAGAGGGTGTCGAGTTTTCCCCGCGGAAAAAGAGCGTATACAAGGCGGCCGACGGCACCACATTTGAAGTGATGTTTTCGTCTGACGCCGAAGTTCCCCAGCAGTGGCTCGACGCCAAGACGGGTCACGAAGGAACACTCCTCGATGACAACGGCGAGCTGGTAGAACTCGATGAGGTCGACGTGAAGGTTCCCCGTAGCCACTGGGACATGCTTCTCGAACGTCGCACCCGCCCCGAATTAGAAGAACTTCTCCAAGAGCGTCTCGACTTCTTGCGTGCCCGTCGCGGCCAGCAGAAGATCGGCGCCTAACTAACGACGTACTGTCTTCAGGGTCGCCGCTATTCCCCAGCCGGTGACCCTGAGCAGTGCCTCTGCAACAATTCCTGCATGCATTTTTGATCGGCCTGTTGAGCGCTCAACGAATGTGATCGGATGCTCCGCCACTCGGTAGCCCGCACGTTCCAAGTTCCACGCCATTTCTACTTGAAAGCAGTAGCCCTGCGACGAGACGCCGTCGAGGCCTAGCTCTCGCAGCGCGCTCGCGCGAAACACTCTGAACCCTGCCGTGATGTCCCGGATGTCGGAGTGCAGCACCGTGCGGGCGTAGGCGTTTCCCATTTGCGAGATGGTGTGCCGAAACCATGGCCAGTTCTTGACGGAACCGCCGGGTACCCAGCGGGAACCGATGACAAGATCGTTGCCTGCTTTGGCGAGAGCAATCATTGCCGGAAGATCAGACGGGTCATGGGAACCATCGGCGTCTATCTCCGCGATGTAGTCATAACCGCGCTCAAGGGCCAGCGCAAAGCCGGCGAGGTAGGCCTTGCCGAGTCCCTCTTTCTTGGCACGGTGCAGCACAGTGATGCCCGGATCGGCGGCGGCGAGTTCTTCAGCCCGCTCCCCCGTGCCATCGGGGCTGGAATCATCGACCACGAGCACGTGGGCTCGTGGCACTGCTTGCCGGAGCCGACCAACGATCGAGGAGATGTTCTCGATCTCGTTATAGGTCGGGACGACCACGACGACGTTAGGCATTTTTTCTCCGACCGGCAACTGCTGCGACGATGAGTGCGCCGAGTCCAATTCCTGACACGAGCCACTCAAGCTCGCGACCCCAGACAACCGCCGGAGTGATGCTGGTGGAGAGCGGCACGTCTTCAACCATGGTGGCCGCCGTGTACCACGGCACTTCAGCAATTGTGGTTCCATCGGGGGCGATGATGGCGCTCAACCCGACGGTCGAAATGTTCACGACACTACGGCCGAGTTCGAGTGCGCGGATGCGGGCCATCGCCAGCTGTTGGGCGCTCTCATCGGTGTGCCCAAAATCCGCGTTGTTGGAGGACGCGATGATGAGCTGAGCGCCCTCTTCGACGGACTCCGTAAGAATCTGGTCGTCGACGATGTCGAAACATATGTTGACGCCGAGAGTGACACCATTCACATCGAAGACCATATCGGTACTGCCGATCGAATAGTCGCGCCCAATGAGTCCGATGAGGTCGGGCGCAAACTGTTCCCAGATTTCGCGGTTGGGGACATATTCGCCAAAGGGAACGGGATGGCGCTTGTCGTAAATATCGACGACGCCCTCCCCCGGCATCCACAACAACTGACTGTTGTAGATGTTTCCGTCACGCTCGGTGATGTCGCCGGAAATCAGCGGTGCGTTGGCGTTATCGACGACGTAGTCGAAGGCTGCTGCCGCGTAACTATTGCTCAGCGGCGAGAGATCGGTGCCGCCCTCGGGCCACACCACGAGATCGAGGTCTTGGCCGTAGAGCGGCTCGGTGGCGGTGAGTTGCGCCTGAAGCAGATCACCGCGGTCGCGCTCGTCGAAATAGGCCGCTTTTCCGTTGCCTTGGACGGCCCCGACGCGGAGTGTGCCATCGAGGGTCGCGTGCCATGTGGGCACGTTCACGAGGATCGCGAAAACAGCGACCGGCACGAAAGCAGTGCGCAGCGCCCGTGAGACGTGTTGAGCACGTGCATCCAAGGGAAGTTCGCGGTAGTGACGCCAGGTGTATTCGGCAGCGGCAAGCGAAAGCGCGACAACAAGAACCATCACAAAACTGACGCCGGAGACGCCGAGCCACGGGAAGAGGGCTGCCAGTGGGCTCTCCGATTGAGAAAGAGCCACGCGGCCCCAGGAGAAGCCGCCATAGGGCCACACGCTCATCCACGCTTCGCGCGCCGTCCAGAGGCCCGAAACGACGACGGCGAGGCCCAGTGTTGCTCCCCATCCGGCTCCAAACGCGCGCGGCAACCAGCGATAGGCCAACGTGATTGCGAGCCCGCCGAGCGCGACGAACAGCGACTCTAGAAATGAGAGTGCCAGCATCGGCACAGGGCCCAAAAAGAGAGATGCCCAAGAAATGTGCGTCAGATAGAACGCGAAACCGCCGAGGAAGCCGACGAGAAACGCCCCACGGGAGCTCCGGCCGCGAAGGGCGATGAGCACGAGCGCTATGCCGACAAAGGTCATCGGCCAGACGCTCTTGTCTGGGAACCCTGCATCCAAAATAGGACCGGATGCCAGTGCAACCACAATTGCAGCCCAGAAGGGCAGCACAGCAACGGGTTTATCGGGCATCACGCGTTCGAGCCTAAGCGACAGAACTGTAGGCGACGATTCCGCGACGGATGCCGTCGAGCGCCTTGCGCGCGGTCGGACCGACATTGCCGTCAGCGACGACCGAGAGCTGGTCAAGAAGGTCGATAGTCTGCTTGGTGACGCGCACAAAGTCACCCGCAGCCATATCCGCTAGATCGAGCACGGAGTCAAGGTTGGCTCCATTCGCCCAGCGGTACATAGCGAGCGCGAGCCCAGCCGCGAGCGGTTGGCTGCCAGGGAGACGGTTGTCACGCTCAAGATCGTCGAGCTCTGCCCACAGCGTTGTCGTCTTGTCGAACGCTTCACGGAAGGCACCGCGCGGAAGGTAACGATCGCTGAGGTCACCTTCGTCGCGGCGGGGCTCATATACCAGCGTCGTGGCCATGGCGGCCAAGGAGGGGGCGTCGAGGTCGTTCCAGAACCCGTGTCGCAGTGATTCGGCGACGAGGAGATCGCGTTCTCCATAGATGCGTCGCAGCGTGCGGCCGTAGGAGTTGATCGTCATCTCGCCGTTGGCTCCCGGCTCGATATAGCCGAGCTTGGTCAACACATCAGTGACGCGGTCGAAGATCTTGGCTACCGCTCCCGTGCGGTTCTGAATCTGGCGAGTGAGCTGATCCGTTTCGCGCTTCAAGCGCCACCAGCGTTCGGCCCAGCGTGCATGAGATTCGCGCTCCGGACACGCATGACACTCGTGTTTGCGCATCTGGCGACGCAAGTCCGCGAGCTTGCGCTGACGACGTTCGCGCTCGGCGCGGTGGGCGGCATCGTTCTTGGGCTGCGACTTCTTTTCAAGATCATTGAGTTCGCGCCGGATGCGGGAGTACTCGCCAAAGTCGCCCAAGTGGCATTCCATTGACTTGGCGTAGCCGTCGAGCGAGTTCTTCTGCGAGCGAACCTTGCGAGCCAAATCAACGACAGCGCGGTCGGCTTGGAATTGCGCGAAGCTCGATTCCAGAATCTCGCGAGTGTGTTCGCGACCGAACAGCTCGATGAGGTTCACCGCCATGTTGTAGGTCGGCTTGAAGCTCGAGTTCAACGGGTAGGTGCGGCGTGACGCGAGGGATGCCACAGCCTGCGGGTCTAGCCCGTCCACCCACTGAATAACCGAGTGACCCTCGATGTCGATACCGCGGCGGCCGGCACGACCAGTGAGCTGGGTGTACTCCCCCGGGGTAATCGGAACGCGAGCCTCACCATTGAACTTTTCAAGCTTTTCGAGCACAACGGTGCGGGCCGGCATATTGATACCGAGCGCGAGCGTCTCTGTCGCAAAAACAGCCTTGACAAGCTTCTTCTGGAAAAGTTCTTCGACAACCTCTTTGAAGGCGGGAAGAAGGCCAGCGTGATGGGCAGCAACGCCACGCTCGAGACCGCTGAGCCAATCCCAATAGCCGAGAACAGCCAGATCTTCATCAAGAAGCGTGCGGCAGCGAGCCTCCACGATCTCTCGAATCTCGTCGCGCTCCTCGGACGTCGTCAGGCGAACGCCAGCGCGCAAAACTTGATTCACCGCCTGATCACAGCCCATGCGACTGAAAATGAAGAAAATGGCTGGCACAAGATTCTTTGACGACAGCATTGCGACGACATCCGCGCGATCCATGCGGGATCGTGCCGGGCGACCGCCACGAGAGTCGTAGCGACTGCTCTTTCTACGATTGCCGACACTCTGGCTTCGACCGCCGAAGCGCGCCATCTGCGCGAGCTCTGGATTCACACGGTTTGTTGCGGCCAAGCCGGACGAATCGAAGAGGTCGATGAGCTTCGTGCCCACGAGCACATGCTGCTCCAGGGGCACTGGGCGGTCTTCTGAGACGATTACTTCCGTATCGCCCCGAACGGCCTGTAGCCAGTCACCAAACTCCTCAGCGTTCGACACAGTCGCGCTCAGCGAGACCATGTGAACATCCTCAGGCAAATGGATGATCACTTCTTCCCACACAGCGCCGCGGAAGCGATCGCCGAGGAAATGCACTTCATCCATCACGACCGTGCTGAGATTTTTGAGCAAGTCAGACTTGGCATACAGCATGTTGCGCAGCACTTCGGTGGTCATGACCACAATGCGCGCGCTCGCATTGACGTTCGTATCACCGGTGAGCAGCCCTACGTTCTCGGGACCGTACTCGGCGACGAGCTCTTGAAATTTCTGATTGCTGAGCGCCTTCATGGGCGCGGTATAAAACACCTTCGGCCCATCGAGTTGCATGGCCCGGTAGATAGCGAACTCAGCGATGATCGTCTTGCCAGCACCGGTCGGTGCCGCGACGAGGACGCTCTTATCGTCTTCGACAACCTGGCAGGCGGAGATCTGGAAATCGTCGAGATCAAAACGCTGGCCGGCGCGAAAAGCTTCGAGCACCGGGTAGCCCCGACGCTTCTTTGCCGCGGCGTACCGTTCGGCGGGAGACAGTTCAGTCATTGACTACAGCCTAAACGGTGATTGCTTAGCCCTCTGCTCGCAACTCGGCGTCAACGGCGGCAGCTTTCTTGGCCGCACGTCGATCATGGAGCCACGCGATCAACGCGGCGATGAAGTAGAGAATGATCATCGGAATGGCAAGCAGGAACATTGAGATGACATCTGCTGCAGGAGTTGCGATGGCCGTGAAGATGCAGATCGTCAAAATGGCGACGCGCCAACCCTTAAGAATTGCACTCGCTGACAGCACCCCGACCAGATTAAGGAGCACTACGAAAACGGGAAGCACGAAAGCGATGCCTACCGAAAGCAGCAGCTTCACGATGAAGTCGTAGTAGTACTTCGCGTTCAGATTAGAGAGATCTTGATCGCCTGCGAAGCCCAACATGAGAGTGATGATGTTGGGCATGACGTACCAGCCGGCGGCACAACCTGCGAGAAACAGCGGAATCGCGGTCGCTAAGAAGCCAATTGCATATTGCTTTTCTTTGCGCACAAGGCCGGGAACCAAAAATGCCCAGACTTGGTACAGCCACACCGGGCTTGCAGCAACGATCGCCACCGTAAACGCGATCTGCATACGGATATCGAATGCTTGAGTGACCGCGTCGTAGTTCAGAGCAGCACCGCGGCCGGTTGAATCGGCGATGTTTGTGATCGGCGCGCGCAAGGCGTCAATAAAGAAATTCGCAAAGATGAATCCGGCAATAGCGGTCACGAGGATCGCGATCGCGGAAATGAATAACCGCTTCTTGAGCTCTATGAGGTGCGCGCCGAGTGACATCCGTTCTTCACTCTTGGAACGCCACCTCTCGGCGCGAACTGCCATAGGGGTTAGGGCTTAGGAGGAGTGTCGCTGTTCGAATCCGCCGAAGTGTCGGCTGGAGAGTCGGAACTGTTCTCGTCCTTCATCGTCTTGACCTCGCTGCGGAAGATACGCATTGACTGGCCGAGACTGCGCGCAAGCCCAGGAAGTTTCGGTGCACCGAAGAGCAAGAGGATGACGACCAAGAGAATAACGAGGTGCCAACCGCTGAGATTGCCGAGCATGGAGAACTTCCTTAAGAATCGAAGGCTGCGTGGGCTAATCATACCTAGATTCGCCTAGATACGCTGAACAAGGAACAGTTAGTGGGCTGAGAAATCGCGGGGGGCAAACTCAACCGGAAACCACCGCTGAGGCTGCTTTCCAAAGCCCACGAGCACATACTCTGAGCGACTGCGATGCTGAGGGTGGTAGAGCACAACCGCCGGTTTTGCGAGTAGTTGGGCATCGCCTGCGCTCACCAAGGACTTCACGGCAACGCGTTCGGTTCCCGCGTTGTCGGTGTAACGCACGGCAATGCGGGGAGCTCGCCGCCCGCGTCGATACTCGCTACTGATACCCGCTGTCTGCGCGCCGGCCGTAAGCAAATACGCCCGGATAGTTCGGCGTCTCAACCAAGTGGCGAACCAGAGCAGTGCGACCAGAATGAAGCCGACAGCGAAAACCCACCCCACCTACGACCACTCCTGAGGCCACTGCATTGCAGAAGCGTCGCGTGTGGTGATCGTCTTGCCCCGCGCGATTCGGCGTTCGTGCCGAGCGAGTTTCAGCTCAGCGCGATGGCGTTTCTGCGCTTCGTGGCGATCGCGAATCTCTGCCATCTCGGTGAGGATCGCGATCTGGGGCTTAGTGAGTTCTGCCGCTTCGACATCGAGCATCGACGTCTTGTCGACGACGTCCGAAAGATCCTTCATGAGCACCATTGACTTGCGGAACAGAACCCAGGCAATAACGCCAAGCATGACGATCAGGATGAGTACAAGACCCACCCAGATGAGCACCCAACCCCACCATGCAATCATCACAACGCCTGTCGCGGTTCTGCGTAGAGATCGGCGCCGGCTTGTGCCCAGCAGGCCACTGCGTGGCGTGCTTCGTCGGGAGCCACGACAGTCACGACTCCGGGAAGCCCGGCGATCAGTCGCTTGAGTCCGTGAAAATGAGGAACACGGACCACGGTGCGAACGCGATCATCCGCGGGAACAAGAATCGCGTCTTCGGGCACATAGTCGCCCAGCAGGCCGATGGCGCTCCGAGCCACCTCAACGGTGACCTCGATGTCTTCGGCGGAGGTGTCGAACAGTGTTTCTGGCAGGTTCACGTCACCAGCGGTGTGGGTGATGGCCTCTGTCGTCATGGCCGGGTGGGAAATGCGGTCCATGCGGAACGTGCGCACATCCTCGCGTGAATGGCACCAGCCGCGCACGTACCAGTCTGCATCCACCGACTCAACCCGGAGCGGGTCAATCCGGCGACGTTCAGACTCGCCTCGTGAGTTGCGATAGTCAAACTCGATTTGGGTTCCCGCCGCAACTGACTCGCGGATGAGGGCAAGC
Organism: Salinibacterium sp. NG253; assembly: GCF_015864945.1. Classification (GTDB taxonomy): domain Bacteria; phylum Actinomycetota; class Actinomycetes; order Actinomycetales; family Microbacteriaceae; genus Rhodoglobus. Next base: position 195,089 of record NZ_JADYWF010000001.1, read on the forward strand.
GTCTCATCGAGAGCGTTCGACTCCACCGCGACAGCCGTTGGCTGCGCAGACGCGCCCCGTGACAGCTTCGAGGTAAGAGTCGCGATAGCTGCACGGTCAGCATGCTCAGGCAGGCTCGAGAGGTATTGCAAACCCGCGATAAGGGCAGAAGCTTCGCGCGCAGAAAAACGCGGTGTGTCATCGATGGCGACGAGGTGAGTCAACACGATTTGATCGTTGTCTTCGAAGTCATCCCACGCAATATCGAAAAGATCGCCAGCCTGATAGGTGGCGGTATCGCCGGGGATTCCGGAAACGGCGATGAGCCGCACAGCATCGCGAATCTGCTGCTCGGGCACGCCAAAGTGAAGAGCCGTTTCGGCGACACTGACGCGGTCACGGTCCATGAGGTACGGCACGAGAGCGAGCAAAAAGACCAGCTTGTCTTGAGCGCGCAGCGGTGGGATTTTCTTAGCCATGGTCTGCCACCGTTCTTGTGAGTCGCTCGATCACTGCGGACCGCAGATGGGGCGGAGACACCGCCACGACCTCGGGGCCAAAACTCGCGAGTTCGTCAGCCATGATGTTGACGTCAGTGAAGTTGACCTCGAGCATGCAATCCGGATGCATTACTGCTCCGCGTCGCTTACCCAGACGCGTTGCAGCGTCGGTGCCGGGTTCCACCCGCAACATCGCGACGTTGGATTGCCAGACCTTCTCAAGCCCTGACAAGGCTTGAGCGGCAGCATCATCCGTGACGTAGTCAAAAGTTTTTTTACTGCGCTGGATGTCGCTCACAATGCGTCGCAACAGGAAAGTCTTGAACTGTTCCGTGTGCGGGTCTTTGGCGTACAGGTGCCAGCGGCCCTGATGTTGCACGAGCGCAAGCGGTGCCACCAGTCGAGTGGTGGAGGACTGCTCCCCCGGCTTCAAGTATTCGAAGCTGACCAGCACGCGACGATCCATTGCTTCGCGCAGCGGCTCAAATGATTCGTCGCGCACCCGCAACTGTGGCGCGTAGCTGAGAACAGGTTCCGCCGTTTCGATGCCCAAGGACCGGAGTTTGACCATGGCGCGACGCGAGCCCTCAGAGAGGGAACCCTCTCGCCACACCATTGCGGCGAGACCGAGCAGAGTTGACTCCTCCGCCGAAAACTTGATGTCTTCGGGAAGTTCGTAATCGACTCGAGGGATGCGGTAGCGAAGATTCTGATTATTACCCGCTTGCTCGGGAGGCTCGATGGTTTCGAGCGGAACCCCAAGCTCGCGAATGTCGTCCTTATCGCGCTCGAACTGGCGCTCAAGGTTCGCGTTATCCCCCGAGTGTACGAAGCGTTGGCGATAGCCCTGCACCGTCGACAGGATCTCACTCTTTGTGAGCCCATTTTCAGTGGAGAGCAACGCCAAAACGAGGCTAAAGAGCCGTTCTTCGTTGGGAACTTTCGGTGTTGGCACGAGTCAAATCCTATGTCTCTGACACCCGGCCGTGTCGTGGGTTGCGGTTACTGCTCTTGAATTCCGAGGATGTCGAACACGAAGACGAGGGTGGCACCGCTCGTGACGTCAGTCGGCAGTGCATCAGCGGCGAAGCCGACATCCGCGGGCAACACGATGAGCACCTGCGAGCCGACAGTCTGGCCGATGAGAGCTTCGGTGAGTCCGGGAGGGAGGCCCGAATCGGAGGTCTCGGTGCTCTCCATGAGGAAGGTTCCGGGAACGCCAGATTCTGCCCAGCTATTGGTGAATGTGCTCTCGGCGCCCCACTCAATTCCGCTCACGTGCATAACGGCTGCATCACCCTCTTCGAGAGTCTCGCCGGAGCCTACCTTGAGCGCAGTGAACATGAGCTCACTCGGTGCATCGCCGGACGGGAAGGTGAAACCAGGCTGGCCATTCGGGGCCAGCACCACGGACGGGAATCCGGCAGGAGCGAGCTTGTCCGCTCCATCAGCCTTGCCAAGGTAACGGTTTTCGACGTCGCTCACCATCACGATGGTGTCCTCTTCGGCCAGCGGAAGCTGATTCTGAGCAATGTTCTCTGTGCCCAGAATGTCGCCTGCCGTGCCGGTAGTGATGATGCGGGAACCGACGGTTGCACACTGTGCAATGTCGCCGAAGTGCGGTGCACCCTCGGTGACAGCCACGCGCAACCCCGCAGTGTCATGGCCCGTGGAGATGAGTTGTTCACCAGTCTCGCCGCTGTAAATCGTGATTTGGAGCGTCGTGATGTCGCCAGCACCCACCTGATCGCCGTCGCCCTCAATAGCGAGCTCATTCTCGACATCCGTTGAAATAAGCGGAGTGGGGAACTCGGCCTCGGGGTCGGTGCTGAGAGCGCCAGAAGCACTCACGAGTGCGGAATTGGAGCCAGAAGAATAAACCGGAATGCAGTCCGCCAAGCTCAACGGACCATTGGCACAACCGGCCAACGAGACAACAACTCCGGCACTGAGGGCCACCACTGCAAGCTTGCGCACAAACACTCTTTTCATCGTCACAGACATCGCCAACACTCTACCGGTCAGAAGCCCCGGCCTCAGCCGCGGCCTTCGCTTCGCGTGCCGTTTTGCGCAGGCGTTTAGCGCTGGCACTACGTTCGCCGAGCGCTCCGGGAGTCCATACTTCGACATCCTCGTCCTTGAAGTCAGTTTTCGAGGCACGGCGCTTGAGCTCGGGCAGCACGGATCCTGGCGCAAGGCGGCGGGCCGTCATGAGGAAGCCGGTGTGGGCGACCATGCGGTGATCAGGACGAACGGCGAGCCCCTCAACGTGCCAGCCGCGCACCATAGTCTCGCTGGAATCGGGCTCTGTGAAGAGGCCAGTAGCGCGGATCGCCTCGGCGACACGCGACAGCTGGGTGACCGTTGCGATGTAGCAGAGCAACACTCCGCCGGGAGTGAGGGCGTCGGCACACTCTTCGATGCACTCCCAGGGAGCGAGCATGTCCAGCACAATGCGGTCTACCGCACCTGGTTCAACTGTTGCGGGCAACTGCTCCTGCAGGTCACCAACCGTGACAGTCCAGTTCGTGGGTTTCGCGCCCAAGAACGTCTCAACGTTGGATTGAGCGATCTCGGAAAACTCTTCACGACGCTCGAAGGAGTTCAACTGCCCACTCGCGCCGATAGCGCGCAGCAGCCACAAGGAGAGCGCACCGGAGCCGACACCGGCTTCTACAACATGAGCGCCAGGGAAGATATCGGCTTGACCGATGATCTGGGCGGCATCCTTCGGGTAAATAATTGCGGCGCCGCGCGGCATCGACATGACGAAATCCGTGAGCAGCGGGCGCATCGCCAAATATTCGATGTCGTTGGTGCTCGTAACAACGCTGGCATCCGGCTGATCGATGATGACGTCGTGGCTGAGGACGCCACGGTGAGTGTGGAACGCTCCCCCCGCTTCAAGAGTCACCGTGTTAAGGCGTCCTTTTGGCCCGGTGAGTTGAACACGATCCCCTTCACGAAAGGGGCCGCTCTGTCGTCGGAATACGTCGCTCATCGCGTGGTCACCTTTGCGTGCAGTTCGGAGAGATGGTTCAGGGTGCGGCCGTCGAGTGTCGGCCACAGGGCGTGGGTCTTGTTTTCGGGAATGTCCACCATGAAGGGAACACCGATGACAGTGGCACCCGAGGCGAACGCCGAGGTGGCACCGGGAGGGGAATCTTCGATAGCAACGCAGTCGGTGATTTCGACACCGAGTGCCGCCGCGCCCGCGAGGTAGGCCTCAGGATGGGGCTTAGCGTTCTCGACATCGTCACCAGAGATGACGGCGTCAAAACCATGGAAGCCGAGATTGTCGACGACATGATGAGCCATCCGCCCGATCGACATTGTCACGACGGCGGTGGGAACACCGGTGCTGCGGAGCTCTTGGAGAAGCTCGCGGGCACCCGGGCGCCAGGGAATCCCAAACTCCTTGAGCTGGGCCATCACGCTGTCTGTCAGGCGATCCACGATCGTGACCGCGTCAAGGGTGACGCCCTTCGTTTGCATCACGCGGGCGGACTCTAGCAATCCCTTGCCCACGCACTCCATCGCGTCGTCATGCGTCCAAGCACCGCCAAACGATTCGATAAGCGTGGTTTCCGCAGAAATCCAGTACGGTTCGGAGTTGATGAGGGTGCCGTCCATGTCCCACAAGACGGCCGCCGGAGTGGAGTGAGTCACAACGCACCATCGTAGTTCTATCCTTGGGTGAAGAACATTCCTGCCACGCACCACAAGGAGACCAGTGACTAACACCCCATTTGCGAACGGACGACTCCTCGTCGTCGCCTTCGAGGGGTGGAACGACGCCGGTGAAGCAGCGAGCGGCGCAGTGCGATCGCTCAAAGAGCAGCTCGACGTGTATCCCATCTCAGAAGTCGATCCCGAAGAATACTTCGATTACCAGTTCAACCGTCCAGTTCTCTCACACGACGACGACGGCAACCGCGTCATGACGTGGCCATCGGTCACGATGTACGGCCCGTCTCGCCCCAACGCCGAACGCCCCGAAAGCATCGCCGCCGATGCCGAGTTGCAGTTGAGCGCCAACAATCAGTCGAACATTTATCTCCTGCTCGGCACAGAACCCTCGCGCTCCTGGAAAGCATTCACGCGCGACATTCTCGAGACCGTGGTCGACAACGGCATCTCCTCGATCGTGTTCCTCGGAGCGATGTTGGCCGATGTGCCCCACACTCGCCCCATTTCAGTCTTCACGTCGAGCGAAAATTCCGCCGTTCGCACCGCATTGGACATCGAGCGCAGCAGCTACGAAGGCCCGGTGGGCATCCTGTCGGTACTCGGTCAGGCAGCAGAAGCTAGCGGCATTACGACAATGTCGATCTGGGCATCCGTTCCGCACTATGTGCACAACGCCCCATCACCGAAAGCGACCCTCGCTCTCATCGACAAGCTCGAAGAAATTGTGGATGTCGTGATCCCCCGCGGCGATCTCGTGACTGAGGCAACCGACTGGGAAACCGGTATCGACGCTCTCGCCGGCGAAGACGACGACATGTCGTCGTACATTGAGCAACTTGAGCGTGCTCGCGACACGGTCGACTCTCCATCGGCCAGCGGTGAAGCAATCGCTCAAGAGTTCGAAAAGTACTTGCGGAGCGGCGATGACAAGCCCGATCCGGGTGCCGCTGGCGACGAGCCGTGGCGCGGCAAGGACTAAGCACAGCACTGCGGGTGTGATCGCGATGTCGCTTTAGCCAGCGCGAACGCTTCAGCCGCTGTGAACGCCTGAAACGGCTAGAACGCCAGAACCGACTAAACCGGCTGAATCACGTTGAGCGACAGCAGCACGTACAGCGTCACGCCCAAGACCACGCGGTAGATGACAAACGGCAGGAACGAACGCTTTTCGATGTAGCGCATGAGCGCTGCGATCACGACGTAGCCGACGAAAAACGCAATCACTGTGGCGATGGCCGTTTCCGCATAGGTAAATACTTGGTTGGGCTCGCCAAAGCTGTGCACGAGCTCATAGAGTCCGCTGCCGAAGACGGCAGGGATTGCCAGCAGAAAGCCGAAGCGTGCCGCAGCAGGGCGCGTGTACCCCAGCGCAAGGCCGGCTGTCATTGTCGACCCCGACCGTGAGACGCCGGGTACCAAAGCGAGCATTTGGGCGAGACCGATCGTGATGCCGTGGCCGTAGCTCATGTCTTCGAGAGCGCGCGTGCGCTTGCCGAGGTAGTCCGCGATTCCCAAGATGATGCCGAACACGATCAGCACGGTTGCAACTAACCAGAGCGAACGGAACGTCGAACGGATGTACTCCTGCGCGAAATAGCCCACGAGCACGATGGGGATCGTGCCGATGATGACGAGCCACCCGAGCCGTACATCCGGATGATTCCGATCAATCTTTTCGCCGTGGGAGCCATGAGGCTTACGGAATTGCTGAAACCAGCGGCTCAGAATGCGAGCGATATCTTTGCGGAAAAAGAGGATGACGGCGAGCTCAGTGCCCAACTGGGTGATTGCCGTGAATGTGGCGCCGGGGTCGCTCGCAGAGGGTAAAAACTCACCCATAATGCGCAAATGGGCACTCGAAGAGATCGGAAGAAATTCCGTGAGGCCCTGAACAAGCCCGAGAATTATGGCCTCGATGAACCCCATGGAACGCTCCCGTTTAGGTAAGAACTAGTACTTGAGAAGCAGGTCTCCCAAGACCTGCCTGCCAAAGACTAATGCGTCCAACGGCACACGTTCGTCAACACCGTGGAACATCCCCGGGAAGTCGATCTCGGGCGGCAATTGCAGCGGGGCGAAACCGTAGCCGGTGATATCGAGAAGCTTGAGCGCTTTGTTGTCGGTGCCGCCCGACATCAGGTACGGCAGAACAGGCGCGCCGGGGTCGAAGACTCCGAGGCTTTCGACCATCGCATCGACCAGGGGCCCATCGAAACTTGTTTCGAGGCCGATGTCGCGGTGCATCATCTCGATCTCGATCTCATCGGGCAAGAGTGCACGCACTTGCGCGAGCACCGCATCCTCTTCGCCGGGAAGAGTGCGGATGTCGACGAGCGCTTCTGCGACGTCCGGAATCACGTTGTGCTTGTAGCCGGCCTTCAGCAGCGTGGGGTTGCTTGTGGTGCGCAACGTCGCCTGCAGGAACCCGGATGCGGTACCGGTAGCCAGAATCAACTGATCGGGACCGACCTCTTCTGGATCAATGTCAAGAATGCGAGAGAGCTCAGAGATGAGCAGCTTTGTGGTGTCGGTGAGATGCACTGGCCATTCTTGGCGGCCAAGGATCGCGATAGCTTCCGCGAGCTTCGTAACGGCGTTGTCGCTGATAACGCGCGAGCCGTGAGCGGCCATGCCGCGCGCGGTGAGCTTGATCCACATAAGAGCCTTTTCGCCCGTCTGCAGAAGGTAAGCGCGTTGGCCTTGGAGATCCACCGAGTAGCCACCGACCTCACTGATGGCTTCGGTTGCTCCCGCAAAAATTTCGGGGTGCTTCTTGACCATGAAGTGCGAACCGTATTCGCCGCCATTTTCTTCGTCAGCGAAGAAGGCGATCGTGAGGTCGCGAGCGGGACGCTTGCCGGCTCCCAGAATGTCGCCGAGTGCCGTGATGATCATGGCATCCATGTTCTTCATGTCGACGGCTCCGCGGCCCCACAGCAGGCCGTCGCGGATGATGCCTCCGAACGGATCTACCGACCAGTTCTTGGGATCAGCAGGCACGACATCCGTGTGGCCATGCAAAATCAGCGCGGGGCGCTCTTTCGCGTGCGGCGCAGAAGACGGGGTGTCGTAGCTGCCTTCCACCTTGGCAATGACGGTCGTGCGGCCGGTGGCAGCATCAAAGTATTGAGTGGTGAGGCCCATCTCTTCAAGCAACGCACCCAAATATTCGGCTGCGTCAGTCTCGCCGTTCGATCGACCCTCCCCGTAGTTGGAAGTGTCGAAACGGATGAGATCTTGCGCAATGCGGGCTGTGCGCTCGAGTTCTGGCTCAGAAGTCATAACTCCACGCTAGCCGTCTCCCCAGTAAATATCTGCACGCCACGGCATACCCGAAACCGGACTCACGAAGCCCGTTGTTTGATGCGTCATGTGGTGCTCAAAAAGGATGCTATTCTCTTATCTCGGCGGTGCTCTTGTAGCGCCGCAGATGCGCGCGGATGGCGGAATTGGTAGACGCGCTAGCTTGAGGTGCTAGTGCCCGAAAGGGCGTGGGGGTTCAAGTCCCCCTTCGCGCACAGCGAGGTGTCGTAAGACATCGAAATAGCTCGGATCCATGTTTATGGGTCCGAGCTATTTTTTTGCCCTCGGCCGATTGAGCGGTGAGAACGCTCGCCTGCAGGAGTCCCTGTGAACTCCGGCAGGCGTCGTCTGGGTTGCGCGCTACAGGGCGCCCGGGAGTAACCGAATGTTGCTTTTTGCGAGCTTTACCGCCTCGCCTGCTCCCCCGTTCATGACCACTTTCGACATTGCGAGTGCGAAACCGCGGGCCATTTCTCCGGTGATGGTTGGCGGTAGTGACAGCGCAAGCGGATCAGTGACGAGGTCGACAAGTGCTGGCCCATCGTGGGCGAGCGCCGCTTCAAGTGCCGAGTGGATGTCGGTGGGTTTTTCTACCCGCTGCCCAAAGATTCCGAGCGCGTTCGCTACCGCCGCGAAGTCAACCGAGGGAACGTCCACCCCGAAGTCGGGAAATCCGTCAACAAGCATCTCGACCTTGACCATGCCCAGGGTTGAGTTGTTGAAGACGACGATTTTTACGGGGAGCTTGTTCGCGGCGACGGTAATCAATTCGCCCATCAACATTGACAGTCCACCGTCACCGCACATGGCGATCACCTGCCGGTCAGGATGACTCGTTTGGGCGCCAATGGCCTGTGGGAGTGCGTTAGCCATTGAGCCATGAAGAAACGAGCCAATGAGGCGGCGCTGGCCATTGGGGTTGATGTAGCGGGCCTGCCACACGTTGCACATACCCGTGTCAGCCGTGAAGATCGCGTTTTCACTAGCGAGATCGTCAAGCAGCGATGCGGCGAATTCAGGATGAATCGGAATCTTCTTCTCGACGTTCTTGGCATAGGCGTCAACCACGCTATTCAGCAGGCGGTGATGACGTTTGAGAGTCTTCTCCAGAAAGCTCCTGTTGGTGCGGTTCGTGATCAACGGTGTCACTGCGGCGATAGTGGCTGCCACGTCGCCGTGAACAGGGATCTCAACGTTGGTGCGCCGCCCTAAGTGCTCTGCCTTCGTGTCGATTTGGGCAATTCGTTCGTGTGAGCCGTCTGGCAAGAATTGTTCGTAGGGGAAGTCGGTGCCGAGCAAGATGAGGAGATCGGCATCGTGGATGCCGTCGTGTGCGGCGCCGTAGCCCAACATCCCCGTCATCCCGACGTCGAACGGGTTGTCGTACTGAATCCACTCTTTGCCGCGGAGGCTGTGGCCGATCGGAGCGGCAAGCAGATCGGCGAACGCAACAACCTCATCGTGGGCGCCTTCCACTCCTGCCCCGGCGAAGATAGCGACTCGCTCGGAGGAGTTGATGGCCTCAGCGAGGGCTGCCACATCGGTAGCAGCAGGAGCCAAGACCGGAATGCCCGGGCGAGCCAACTGTGGTGCGCTGCCCACAGAGTCGAGCCCGGCGATGTCTCCGGGAAGCGTGATGACGGAGACTCCGCCCAAGCTAATCGAGTGGCGAAGCGCGGAGTTCACTACCCTTGGCGCTTGTGCTGCGGTGGAAATGAGTTCGCGATAATTCGAACACTCAACGAAGAGGCGATCGGGGTGGGTTTCTTGGAAATATTCGCTGCCGATTTCCGTCGAGGGAATCTGGCTTGCGATGGCGAGCACCGGGGCGCCGCTGCGGTGCGCATCAAAAAGCCCATTAATGAGGTGGAGGTTGCCGGGTCCACAGCTGCCAGCGCAGACTGCAACTTCGCCGGTCAATTGTGCTTCGGCGCTGGCGGCGAATGCGGCGGCCTCTTCGTTGCGCACGTGAATCCAGTCGATGCCGCCTTTGGCGGATCCTCCGGTGCGTCTCACGGCGTCAACGATGGGGTTGAGGCTGTCGCCCGCAATCCCGTAAATGCGCCTGACGCCTGCTTGTTGTAGTTGGCCGATGAATTGATCTGAGACGGTAGCTGCCATGACCCCAGTTAACTCCCCCAGTCTGCACGAATACAGCGAACTGGTTCCTTCGTCGTTGCGCGGTGATGTGGTTGCTGCGGGTTAGCTGAAATTCCTGGCGACAAGATTTTAACGATGTATCGTTGAGTATCGGCGAGGCCGCTCGTGCCCCGCATCCACCGACTGGAGGATCAGCATGAATAACTCATTCGGAACAAGTGGCCGAGATTCTCGCCGCCCGTTCGCAGACGCGTTCGACCACGCAGGAAAAGGGCTATGGGATGCGCTCGACAACGTGCGCTCAGAATTCGAACGTCGCGTAGTTCCCCGTATGGGACGCGGAGACGTTCGCGTCGCCATCCTTTCCCTTCTCGCTGAGGAATCGATGCACGGCTACCAAATCATTCGAGAAATCGACAAGCGCAGTAACGGCGCGTGGAAGCCCAGCCCCGGTTCCGTTTACCCCACGCTTCAATTGCTCGCTGACGAAGGGCTCATCGAAGCTCACGAGGCCGACGGCAAGAAGACCTACACGCTCACCCAAAAGGGTCACGACGAAGCCAAAGCTGGTCGCCCGGCACCGTGGGAGAATTCCGAAGCAAAAGACTCGTCACGCCCGACCGCGCTCCCCCACGCTGCCGCAAAACTGGCGGAAGCAGTCGTGCCGCTGATGCGTACCGGAAACCCAGAACAGGTAGAGGAAGCCATCAGCATCATCGATGACGCGCGTCGTAAGCTTTACGCCATCCTCGCCCAAGACTGAGCGGACAAGCCGGCCACGTCGGCACTAGGGAGATTTGATGACCGACACTCGACAGCTGCGCGCCCGCTACCGTCGGATCCTGCGTTTTGCTGCCCGGTACATGGTCCTCGAATGGTGGTTCGAACTTGTTCTGCCCCGCTTCGGGCTCGAACGGGTTGCTGCTCGACGTCGGCTCGTGCGAGCAGCCCGCATCGCTCGTAGTTTTCACGGTCTAGCCGTTGATCTTGGCGGGCTCATGATCAAGGTCGGACAATTTATGTCGTCCCGCCTCGATGTGCTGCCGAGCGAAATCACTCGGGAACTTGAAGGACTGCAGGATGAGGTTCCCGCAGTCGACTTCACGCTCATTCGCGAAAGCGTCGAGAGAGAACTCGGCATGCCCCTTGAGCGTGCGTATGAGTACTTCGACCCAACTCCCGTTGCCGCGGCATCCTTCGGTCAAGTGCATCGAGCGCGGCTGATAGCCAACGATGCGGTGGATGTTGGGTTCTCCGCTGTTGTTGTGAAGGTTCAGCGGCCAGGCATCGCCGACATCATCACCGTCGACCTCGCAGCTCTGCGTCGTGTCGCGAGTTGGCTTAACCGGGTTCGCTTCATCTCACGACGCGTCGACTTGCCGGCACTTCTCGAAGAATTCGCGATCATTAGCCTGCGCGAGATCGACTACCTCAACGAGGGAAGCAACGCGGAACGCTTCGCTGAAAACTTCGTTGATGACCCCCGCATAGACGCTCCCGAGGTCGTCTGGGAGCGCTCGACGCGCCGCATTCTGACTCTTGCCGACGCGACCGCTATCAAGATCAACGACCACGCGAAGCTGGTCGCGGCCGGAATCGACCCCGCAGAAGTCGCCGACGAGTTGTCGCGCGCGATGTTTGAGCAGCTCTTTATGCACCGGTTCTTCCACGCCGACCCGCATCCGGGAAACATCTTCGTGACGCCGGCGGATCCTGACCGCGCCGACCAATCCACGCCCGAGTGGACACTGACCTTTATTGACTTCGGCATGATGGGCGACGTTCCCGAAAATCTCAGCCGCGGTCTTCAGCGCCTCATCATTGCCGCAGCGGCGAGGGATGCTCCGGGCCTTGTCGCGAGCGTGCGGGATATGGGCATCCTGCTCCGTAGCGCTGAAAGCGCGCCGCTCGAGCGCGCCTTGGGGGAACTGTTCGATCGCTTCGGCGGTATGGGCTTCAGCGAACTCCAACAGGTAGACCCCCAGGAGTTCCGCGCCTTTGGCAATGAGTTCAGTGAAGTCGTCCGCACGATGCCGTTTCAATTGCCCGAAAACTTTTTGCTGATTATCCGCGCCATCTCGGTCACCTCCGGAGTCGCCAGCGACTTGAATTCCAGCTACAACGTCTGGACTGCCATCGAGCCCTTTGCCGCGAGACTAGCCCGCGACGAAGGCGGCGGAACCGTGAAAGAGCTCGCGAAACAAGCTCTGTCATCCGCCGGCTTGATTCTGCGGCTTCCGCAGCAACTCGAAAGCGTTGCAACTCTCATGCAACGCGGTCAGCTCGCTGTCGAAACGCCAGGGGCAGATAAGCGCCTTCGCATGATTGAACTTCTGGTCCGCCGCCTGATCTCCGCGGTGCTCTTCACGGCCCTGCTTATCGGGGGAATTCTGGTGCGGGACACGGATCCGACTATCGGCCTCGTGCTTATCATCGGATCGGCACTCCCCTTGGCGCACGTGTTGTTTGCGGGCGTAGTGAACCGCAACCGACTGTTCTAACGGAGCCGCGACGGAGCCGCGCAGGCTGAGAGTCGCCCATGAATCTGCATGATCGGCTATCGTGGACGAGGACTCAGACACACCTACTGTCGTCCGTTCCCGTTTGACCAGATCATCTTTGGTCTATTGCCAGCACTGTCGCAGGCAATGAGCCGTGCACACATGCACTCAGGCTCCTCACTCTTTTCACCGCCACGCGGCCGCGTGGCACAGTCCGCAGGAGAATCTCATCGCCATTGCCCAAGCCCCCAAATCAAACCGGTATCGCGCCGAACCGTCAGTAATGACGGCGTTGCGCACGCCGCGCATCCTCACCAGAGAGGTTTTGGCCGGCTTGGTCGTCGCTCTCGCATTGATCCCCGAGGCAATCTCGTTCTCGATCATTGCCGGAGTCGATCCGCGAGTCGGACTCTTCTCATCGTTTGTGATGGCAGTCTCAATCGCCTTCCTCGGCGGGCGCCCCGCGATGATCACGGCGGCTACCGGAGCGATTGCACTCGTCATCGCCCCCGTTGCCCGCGAATACGGCATGGACTACCTCATTGCGACCGTCATCCTTGGCGGGCTACTGCAAGTGTTCCTTGGCGTGATTGGCGTGGCCAAGCTCATGCGCTTCATTCCGCGCAGCGTCATGCTCGGCTTCGTGAACTCGCTGGCGATCTTGATTTTCATGGCGCAACTTGAGCACCTCTTCGACGTGCCGTGGATGGTGTACCCGCTGGTAGGCGCCGGGCTAATCATCATGGTGCTGATGCCGCGGTTCACTAAGGTGATCCCCGCTCCTCTCGTAGCTATCGTGCTGCTGACCGTCATCACCGTCACGATGGCGATTTCAGTGCCCACGGTTGGCGACCAGGGCGAACTCCCCCGCAGCCTTCCTGAGCTCTTCATCCCGAACGTTCCACTGACTCTGGAGACTCTCCAGATTATTGGCCCGTTCGCGATTGCCATGGCTCTCGTCGGACTCCTTGAGTCGCTGCTCACTGCGAAACTTGTCGACGACATCACTGACACCCACTCGCGCAAGACACGCGAAGCCTGGGGTCAGGGCGTTGCCAATGTGCTCTCCGGCCTGTTTGGCGGAATGGGTGGCTGCGCAATGATCGGCCAGACCATGATCAACGTGAAGGCTTCGGGAGCTCGCACTCGAATCTCGACCTTCCTCGCGGGAATCTTCCTGCTCATCCTCGTCGTGGTTTTGGGCGACGTTGTCGCGATCATCCCGATGGCCGCGCTCGTGGCCGTCATGATCATCGTCGCGATCTCGACCTTCAACTGGCACAGCATCCGCTGGTCGACGCTCAAGCGCATGCCCAAGAGCGAGACCACCGTCATGGTGGCCACCGTTGCGGTTGTTGTCGGAACCGAGAACCTCGCGATTGGTGTGCTCGTCGGCGTGATCGTCGCGATGGTCGCCTTCGCGCGTCGAGTCGCGCACTTCGCAACGGTGGAGCGCACACTGCCCGAAGATGAGGCAGTGCCCACCGCTTACTACCGTGTCAACGGAGAGCTTTTCTTCGCGTCGAGCAACGACCTGACCACGCAGTTTGAGTACACGGATGACCCCGACCGCATCATCATCGACATGTCAAACTCCCACATTTGGGATGCGTCGACGGTAGCGGCCCTGGATGCCATTACGACGAAGTACGAGCGTCTTGACAAGCGGGTCGTTCTTGTTGGTATGAACGAGGCCAGCCAGTACATGCACGAGCGTCTCGCCGGGAATTTCGGCGAAGAAGGCTAGCGAAAACGCGCTGAGTGCGATGAGGGCCCGTTACGCCATGGCGTAACGGGCCCTCATCGTATCTCCGCTTGTGTAGCGGGTTAGCTCGCGAGCGGCTCAGCCGACATCGTTGACCGGTGTTTGCTCTCGGTGCCGTATGACGCGGTGACCAAGATGGGCAAGTGATCGGAAACTCCCCGTCGCAGGGTCTCAACGCCCTCGATCGTGAATCCCTGCGACGTGACGAAGTCGAAGTGTCCGCGGAAAAACTTATAGTTCGTGTACGTGGTGCGGTCGCTCAACGACAGGTCGTACCCTGTCTGCTTCACGCGCTGTGTGAGACCGTCTTTGAACATCGGGTAGTTGTAGTCACCGACCATGAGGATGGGCGAGCCTGACCCGAGGGTGTGAAGCATTTCGTGCGCAGCCTTGATCTGGTTGCGGCGAAGTGAGTTGAGCGCGGTCAACGGAGCCGCGTGAAACGAAGCCACGATCATGTCTTCGTTGGTCTTGCGATCGACAAGGTGAGTACCGACCAGTCGTTCGGGGGTCGGAGTAAAGAGGCGATCGTGCAGCGACTTCTTGAGCTCGAATGACTGGCTGGCGCGGTGCTCGTAGCGATCACGGCGGTAGTAGACAGCAAGGCCGAGCCGATTGTTCTTGGTGGAGTCTGCTAGATGCAGTTCCCCAATTTCGGTGGGCAGCTGAGAAGAGATGACCTCTTGAAGGCAAAGCACATCAAGATCAGGGGTTTGAGCGAGCGCATCAAGTTCGATGGCGGCCTTGTGCTTGCGAAGGTTGTAGCTAATTACGCGAATCACGAACCTATTTACCTCTTTCTTAAGAGAGAACCAGCCTATGCGTCATGGTCAGAAAGTATGCGAGATTGGCGATTGGAGAGCAAACGTACAGGAATCCCCATAATAAGGACTATTACTCCAACCACGAGACCAGCAACGGGAACCGTGACGACCAAAGCGAGGCACGCGAGTGCCCCGAGAACATTGATAACCCGCGGAATGCGACGCTGTATCGCAGGCTGTGAAAATGCGGCAAGGTTGGCCACAAAGTAGTAGAGCAGAACGCCGAAGGACGAAAAGGCGATCGTTCCGCGAAGATCCGCGACGAGCACAACAGCGATCACCACACCCGAGAGAGCTAACTCCGCCCGGTGAGGCACCCTGAAGCGTGGATGCACGGCGTTGAGCCACCGCGGAAGATCAGAGTTGCGCGCCATCGCGAGGGTAGTGCGGCCGATCCCAGCCATCAACGCGAGCAGCGCTCCTAGCGCGGCCACACCCGCCGTGAGCGAGATGAGGCCGGTGGTCCGCCCCCATCCGGAGGCGATAAGAAGATCAGCGATTGGCGCTTGAGAAGCCGCCAAAGAATCGGGACCGAGCAC
The DNA here is from genome assembly GCF_015864945.1 of Salinibacterium sp. NG253. GTDB lineage: Bacteria > Actinomycetota > Actinomycetes > Actinomycetales > Microbacteriaceae > Rhodoglobus. The sequence continues at coordinate 210,290 of NZ_JADYWF010000001.1, forward strand.
TGACAGCATCGTGATCGCCAACATCAGGTAAAGCCCTGCTGTGATTGCCAAGGCGATCATGATGGCCTGCGGAATGGCGCGACTCGGATTGGAGACTTCTTCGCCGAGCGTGGCAATTCGGGCGTAGCCAGCGAAGGCAAAGAAGAGGATGCCGGCTGACTGAAGAATGCCGTACGCATCCATGCTGTGAGCAAACGAGATTTGCACCGGCTGCACCACGGGTGAGGCGGCGACAGCGACCAGTACTCCCACAAGTACCACGAGCACGAAGGTCACGATTAGCTTGGTCGCCGCTGCGGTGCGGGTGACGCCGAGTAGGTTCACCACAGTGAGGGCGACGACGCCGAGAACCGCGACGGGCTTCTCCCAGCCAGCCGGGGCAACGTAGGCGGCGAAAACGAGAGCCATAGCGGCACAGCTGGCCGTCTTTCCCACAAGAAATGACCAGCCCGCCAGGTAACCCCACCACGGTCCAAGGCGCTCACGACCGTACACGTAGGTGCCGCCAGCCACGGGATAAACGGCAGCGAGCTGCGCGCTTGCTGCCGCATTGAACCAAGCGACTATTGCTGCGATACCCAGACCGATCAGAAGCCCGGCACCGGCTGCCTGAGCTGCGGGAACGAACGCAGCAAATACACCGGCGCCGATCATCGAGCCCAGACCGATGACCGTCGCATCGGTTGTGGTCAATCGCCGAGCAAGCGTGGCGTTTGTGTTCACAACTTCACCCTACTCCCGTGGTGAATGCTGTCAGCGGCGTGCAACTCCTGCCGTGGGTGAACGCTCGGTGTCGGCCAGTGAAACACTGACCTAGTAGTTCGCTATTCGACGAAGCGGATGCCGTTCGACAGTCGAGTACGAACGTCAAAGAGTTCGTTGCCGCCAATTTGGCGCCCGCGGGTGGACTCAGGGCCGGTGCGAAGCAGGTGCGCGAGCACACTCTGACGCACGACAACAGCGGGTTGCCCCTTGACGGTGCCGAGTGACTCTTGGGGCTGAGCGAGTGCGTCATCGGGCACCACGATCACGAAGCACGTGAAATTTACTTTCAGCTGCCGACTGAGGGTTTTCGCGCGCGAGGCAAGTTCGTGCATTGGTTTCTCGGGCTGAACGGCTGGCCCGATGAGTTCACCGCGCCGCACTTTCACCGGCCCACCGAAGTCTTCGGAGAGGATCGCGTAGAGACCGGTCGGGCCAAGCACAACGTGATCAATCTTGCGCTCGGGCGGGCCGGTCGAGACATCGTGCCAAATGGTGAAGCCAATTCCGAGAGCACTCACCGTTCGCGCGGTGGCTTCTTCGGCAAGGGCATCGGCAAGAGTTCGGCGAATCTCTCGCGGAGCGCTGCGTACGAGTGCGGGATCGTACGGGTCATCAAGTGAGACGCCCCGGCCTGCCCATTCACGCATGCCGGCGAGGAAGCGTTCTCGGCGCCAGCCTCCTGGGTGACCGTGAGTGCGGGCGCGTGGGCGAGAGTCCTCTCGCGATGGTGCTGAGCCGCGCGACGAGAACGAGGAGGAATTCCCTGAGGCAGAGCGCGAGTGCGAAGCGGAACCGGCATCGTAGCTTCGCCGCTTCTCTGGCGTTCCGACACGCTCCCAGGCATCCTGAACGGCAGCAAAACGCGTAGGGTCTCCCCCGGTGTCGGGATGTGTCTCCCGTAGTGCCCGCCGAAATGCTTTCTTCAGCTCAGACTCCGATGCCGACGCCTCAACACCAAGCACCTCGTACGCGCTTGCTGACAGGGGGCTATCCGGCATGAACTCACTTTCGGTGAACCGCACGAATGCGGAAGTGGGGAAACTCCCATGCTACCGATCCTCGCTGGCAACATTCGGAATGTCGTCGGCGCGCGTTCAGACTGCAGGCGTAGTTTTGAGTAGTGACCGAACTTAGAGACATCCCCCTCACCACGATTGATGGCAGCCAGACAACGCTGGCGGAATATCAAGACAAAGTGGTGCTCATCGTTAACGTTGCATCGCGCTGTGGTTTGTCGCCGCAGTACGCGCAGTTGGAGCAACTGCAGAAGACATATGGCGATCGTGGTTTCACTGTCTTGGGCTTTCCCAGCAACCAGTTCTTGCAGGAGCTGAGCTCTGAAGAAGCGATTGCGGAGTACTGCTCTACAACGTGGGGTGTCACGTTCCCCATGTTCGAGAAGGTCAAGCTCAACGGCAAGTCAGCCCACCCCTTGTACGCCGAACTCAAGAAGACCGCGGATGGTTCGGGTAAAGCCGGCCGCGTCGCGTGGAACTTCGAAAAGTTTCTCGTCACGCCCGGCAACGATGTCACTCGTTTTCGCCCGACGGTGGTTCCGGATGACCCGGCCATCGTTGGTGCCATCGAAGCGGCACTTCCGGCCTAGGGTAGAGAGTTATGGCTACAGAGTTTCTGCATGAGAAGGATGCTGCGCGTTACGTCATGAAAGTTGATGACGCACTCGTCGCGGTTGCGGACTATCGCACCAACGGATCTTCTATCTCTTTCAATCACACGTATACCCAGCCCGCCCACCGCGGCAAGGGCTACGCCGCCCAACTCGTGAAGTTCGCGGTCGATGATGTCGAAGTGAATTCAGTGCTGCGCGTGCTGCCCATGTGCTGGTACGTTTCCGATTGGTTCGAAGCGAACCCCCAGCGGGCCGAGCTGCTGACGCGTTAGCCTGCCCGGCAATTCTCGCGAGGTGCCGACTCTCGTGAGGTGCCGACTCTCGCGAGGTGGCGACTCTCGCGAGGCGCCGAATCTCGTGAGGCGCCGACGATCCGAGCGATGGTCTGCTACTTCTGACGTTGAAGTTGTACGAGCATCTCTGGCCCGTTGTCATCGAGCAGCTTTCCGCCCCAGCGCACCCCGATGATCAGCAGCGTGCCTCCCAGCACGAGTGCGACGGCGAGAGAGATCCAGCCGAGTGACTGGTTGAACGTTGCGAAGCCGATGATGGCGAGCACCATTTCGGGAAGAGCCAAGAGCGCCAGTGCGGTCCACGATGCGAACATCGAGAGCATGAGGGTGAAGCCCCCGCCGGGGCGGGACTTGAATGGATTGTCTCCGGGGGCGGGCACAGCAAACGCGAATCGTCCGGAAACAAGTGACGACAGTGCCAGGCCGGTGATGAAGAGGCCGAGGGAGATGCCGAGCATCCCGACCAATCGTTCCCAACTATCACTGACCCAGACACTCGCAACCGTCAGGATGATGGTTGTGGGCAGAGCGAAAACGCTCACGGCAATGACTCTCCCCCACCGATCGGCGCGGCCGCTGACACCAGATTGTAAGTGGAGGCTGAATGCCGTGTTGTCGTAAGAGACATCGGTGTAAATGGACATCCCGAGCAGCACCGCGACGATAGGGCCAACGAAGAGCAAACCGCTGAGATCACCGCTCGCGCCGCTATAGAAGAAGACAATTGCGGGAACGAGCGGCACGCTAATGAGCGATTGTGCGTAGCGCGGGTCGCGCGCCCAATAGGTGAGGGCGCGAGCGGCCACCGCGCCCGTTGGCGTGCCGGAGAAGATGGCGAACCAGCCGAGTCCGCGTTGGGTGCGACTGAAGGACGTCGAAGTGGCGGGGCGCTCGAGGGCGCGATCCAGCGCCCAGCGCCACACCACGGTCGCTGCGATGAGCGTGCCGATGCCGATGAGGGCGTGCAGCACTGCTGTGCCCGGCCGCCCGATAGCCAGATCGCCAGGAACAGCCCAAATCGCCCCGAACGGCGTCCATGCCACCACGTCGGCGATGATGGGAAGCACCGTTCGAAGCTCACGAAAAAGTGTGGACAGCGCGAGAATTGCCGGGCCGAGCAGCAAGAGCGGGATCAACACAAGCACTGTCTTTGCTTCGCGAGCTCGACGCCCCGAGGAGATTCGCACCGTGAGGGCGGCAAGCATCCGTGATCCTACGACGCACGTGAGGGCGCCGATGGCGGCACAGAGCAGCGCGACGATCGCGATGAGGGGCGTTTGCCACCACACCAGACTCGTTGCAAGAGCGGCCAGGGTGGTGATGATTCCGGGGACCCCAAGAACACCGCTGACGGCGAGAGCCAGCAGCAACGTAGTGATGGGGATAGGGAAAGTCGCAAGCCGTGCCGGGTCTACCGTTTCGTCGATGCCCGAACTCAGCAGCGGAAGGAATGTCCATCCCAATACCAGGATGGCGCCGCCAACGACGCTGACGGTGCGGCCAAGACTGTCGGGAGCAGAACTGAGAAAGAGGAGGCCGACGACCACGAGGAACAGCATGAACATGCCGTAGACCGTGCCGAGCACCACAGCAACCGCCTGCCAAGGACTACGCGTGAGGGCGTTGGCAAGCAGCCTGAATCGCAGTCTTACGAGATGCGCAACCACTCGGGGCCCTTTCCATGACGACGTCCGCCGACGAGCTCCACAAAGCGGTCTTCGAGCGTCGAGGAGCCCCGTACTTCATCCGTTGTTCCGGATGCCAGTACCCGGCCATCGGCGATTACGGCGACATGGTCGCACATGCGCTGGACCAAATCCATGGCATGGCTGGAGACGATGACGGTTCCACCAGACTCGACGAAGCCGTGCAAGATGTCTCGGATGTTGGCGCCGGATACGGGGTCAACAGATTCGAAAGGTTCATCGAGTACGAGCAACTGCGGAGCGTGGATCAGCGCGCAGGCGAGAGCGATCTTCTTGGTCATCCCTGCGGAGTAATCGACGACGAGAGTGCCGCTCACGGCATCGAGGTCGAACAGTTCGAGAAGATCAGCGGCGCGTTCGGCGACCACGGCACGGTCCATGCCACTCAAGAGGCCCGCGTAGGTGACCAGTTGAAGGCCCGTTAGCCGGTCAAAGAGGCGAACACCATCGCTCAAGACGCCGATGCGTTTCTTCGCCTCGACGAGGTTGCTCCACACATCAAGTCCGTGCACCGAAACCGTGCCAGCATCGGGCCGGAGAAGGCCCGTGGCCATCGAGAGCGTCGTAGTCTTGCCAGCACCGTTGGGGCCAACAAGGCCGAAAAAAGACCCACGAGGAACAGTGAGATCGACAGCATTGACGGCGAGTTTCTCACCAAAACGCTTGGTAAGTCCGCTTATTTCAAGCGCAGGAACGAGAGTGGGGTTTTCGGGCACGGTACTACCCTAAAACCGATTCGTCCTCAGAGAGGTGTGTGCCGCAGAATCTGTGGTGATAACCAGCTACTAGAGTCGATAGGACGCGGCAGTTCTCTCACTCCGCGAGTTCTTCGAAAGGTTGTTATGACGATTACTGCTGCTGCTGACGGATCGGCGCTCGGCAACCCCGGGCCAGCCGGATGGGCGTGGTACGTCGACGACAACACCTGGGCAGCTGGCGGCTGGGATCACGCCACCAACAACCAGGGCGAGCTCATGGCGGTGCTGCAGTTGTTCCGCGCGACGGCCCATGTCGACGACGATCTTTTGATTTTGTGCGACAGCCAATACGTCATTAACTCCATCACCAAATGGATGCCCGGGTGGAAGAAAAAGGGCTGGCGCAAAGGTGACGGCAAGCCCGTCATGAACGTCGACCTCATCAAGCAGATCGATGATGCCATCGCTGGCCGCCGCTACCGCTTCGAATGGGTTCGAGGTCACGTGGGGCATCCGCTGAATGAGGCCGCGGATGTCCGAGCTCGTGGCGCCGCCGAGGCGTTCCAGCGTGGCTCGGTCTGCCCCGCGGGCCCGGGTTATCCCGGAGCCACCGCGAGTGACGCCAGCCTGCCGGGCGCAAGCGACGAGATCGCTCCCCTGTTCTAATCTGTCGCGGCTTTGACAGCGTGGCGATCAGCGGCGATCAGCGGTGGTACCGCATGAGTGCGCCGCCGGTGCAGCCGAGCTTGGGGCTCCGGGCGCCCGACTTACTCGGGTGAGAAGAAAGCGGCGATTGCTGAGCTCAACGCGAGCGGGTCAGCGACGCCGCACAATTCGCGAGCGGAGTGCATCGAGAGCAATGGGAGTCCAACATCAATCGTCCGGATGCCCAACCGGGTGGCCGTAATGGGCCCGATGGTGGAGCCACACGGCATGTCGTTGTTCGACACGAACTCTTGGTACTCAACGCCAGCCTGACGGCACGCGCGAGCCCACTCCGCAGCGCCGAGCGCATCGGTGGCATAGCGCTGGTTCGCGTTGATCTTGAGTAGTGGTCCCCCACCGAGACGCGGACGGTTGGCGGGATCGTGACGCTCGGGGTAGTTCGGGTGCGCGGCGTGGCCGGCATCCGACGACAGGCACCAGGATTCAGCGACGGCACGCATCCGATCCGTTTCGGAACCGCCCAAACCAGCACTGATGCGGGAAATGAGGTCGGCGAGGAACGGCCCGCCAGCACCTGAGCGTGATGCCGAACCAATTTCTTCATGGTCGAACGCGACGAACAGCGGAATGTGATCGAGCTTGGTGTCGAGAGCGAGCAGAGCGACGAGACCGGCGTGCACTGACGACAGATTGTCGAGACGACCGGAGGCGAAGAGCGCATCATCGAGGCCAAAGACTGCGGGAGCCGCGGTGTCCGCAACCACAATGTCGTAGCCGTCGATGTCCTCGGCAGAGCGATTCTTTGCCTTCGACGACAGAATTGAGGCGAGATGACCGAGAACATCGGCATCATCGCGCTCGCCCAAACCAAACATCGGGTTCATGTGCGCTTGGCGCTTGAGAGTGAGCTTGTCATTGACGCCACGATCAAGGTGGATGGCGAGCTGCGGAAAACGCAGCAACGGACCGGTGCGCACAAGCTCAGTGCTGCCATCACGGAACGTAACCCGGCCGGCAAACTCAAGCTCACGGTCAAGCCACGAGTTGAGCAGCGGGCCGCCATAGACCTCAACACCGGCTTGAAGAACACCTTCGGAGCCGGTGGTCGGCTTCGGCTTGAGCTTGAAGCTTGGCGAATCAGTGTGGGCCCCAAGGATGCGGAACGGCGTCGTGCCGGTAGCCTTCGTTGGCTGAATCCATGCCGCAATCGCACCGTCGCGGATCACGAAGTACTTCGCTGCCTTGCGAGTGCGCGCCCCATTCCAGTCATCAGCCTCGTGCAATTCGCTGAAACCGGCGTCACGTAAGCGGCGCGCAGCCTCCGCTACGGCGTGAAAAGACGACGGTGATGCGGAAACAAAAGAGGCAAGATCGTGGACATGATTCAGGGCAGCAGTCATGGGAATCATTCTCGCACTGTTCGCCGTGAGCAGCGCCCAGCAGCGCACGAGTGATGGCTAGAACCAGATGCTCAACCACGGTGTCGTCGGCGCGTGGAATACACGCTCCACCACCGCCGCAGCGCCTTCGGTCAATTCCGTAATGCGGCCGGCAGCAACCAGCGCTGACACGGTGACTCCACCGAGATACAGCGAGCTGAGTTCATTGACCGAGAGCGCAACTGAAGCAATCGTGGCGGGAAACTCTTCTACCGGACGCACCTGCGGCATCCCACCCTCATCTGTCGAGAGCACAAAGCGGCCGTGGGCGAAGCCGAGGTCATCGCTGACATCAAAACCGAGCTCGGCGGCCCCCGAATACGTACGGGCGGTGAGAGACGCGGGCACATCAAGGATGCGCAACCACAAGTGATCGATCGGGGAAACCTGAGCGGCACGCATGTCGGACAGCAGCCACAGCAGCGGTTCGTCAATAGAGCGCAATTCGGCTTTCACCTCACGCACGAGGTCGACCTCAAGCACAAAACGCCACAAGGCCTCGTAGGCCTCGGGGGTCTCAGCCAGCAGGTAGTCGACCGTGAGCTTGTGGTGGGTGAAGTCGGCTCCGCCGCCCTTCACGCGATACACCACGAATCCGCGCGGTGTTCCGCTCTCGTCATCGAATCGCACCACGCGGGTGTTCTTGGTGTACTCCTCATCGCCGGGCGCAGTGCCGGCCATCTGCTCCCAGCGCAGCGGCCACACCTTAATTTGTCCTGGCGTGGCGAGACGGATGCGCTCAAAGACTGGCGGGGCTTCACTGACGAACACGGTTGGCGAGACGTGCTGCAGAGTGCCACGGCGCTCATGAGCCACGAGCGAAGCCCGAGTCGTATCGATCGTAAGATCAGCAGCGAACACGGCTTGACCGAATCCGAAACGGCCGTAGATCGTCGACTCCGACACGGTGAGCATCGCCATGGGCAGCCCCATCGCAGCCGCCGAGCGCAATTCCCCTTCGAGAAGCGAACGCGCGATGCCACGGCGACGATGCGTCGGCGAGACAGTGACGGAGCTGATAGCCCACGCATCAATACTCTGCCCGCCCGGAACGGTGAGTTGCTCGGTCCAGGAGCTTGTTGTCGCGACAGGAACTTCAGGGGCGACCAAGCGGTCATCCCACACACCGATCGTGCGGCGATACGTCACGCCGGCAAAATTGGAATCAACCTGTTCTTTTGACATGGACGGACCGTGAAAACCACGGGAATCCGCTTGAAACCAGGCTTCGAATGCGGCACGGTTCGACGTATCGACTAAGTCGTAGCGCAATCCGCTTGCGGCAATGGCCGCAGCCGACGTGAGATCAACAGGGTGAAGCGAAAAGTCGTTGGTCATGCACCAACGGTACCGCGAACTTTACTGAATGAACCATGGTGGATACACAGCCACCTTCGTCTTAAACGAGGCGCCATCGAGGAGTGACTTCACACGCTCGCGAGCTTTATCGCTCGCGACTCCGACGAGTTGCACATCATCGAAAGCGAAGGAGCCGTGAATAAGAACCTCAGCGTCGTCGGTGAGCTCATCGGCGCGCAGGTTGCCGAGCATCCGAGTGATGGCTTTTTCGTCTGTGGCAAAGCGAGTCAGGCTTGCTGCGGCATCGCCATCGGCCAGAACGGCATCCTCGCCGAGAGCGCGAACGGTGCTGACGAGGAACACGAAATCTGTGGGGGTTGCAGTGCGGGCCGCATCTGACCAGCGCGGTTCCGATGCTCCGGCACGCAGTTCACGCCAGGCTGCGGACTCTGGCACCAAGCTGAACGGAACGTAGCGGTCAACGGGCTCGCCGGTGCTGAGCGATGCTGCGCCGCGAAGCTCGCGGGTCAAGGGCGAACTGATGTCGAGAATCGCATCCTCAATTGACGCAGCAGCGACAAGCTGACCCTCGCGGAGGATGCTCTCCAAGTTGCTGATGTGCGTGACGTGATAGACACGTTGGTCCGACAACGACGGGACCTTCGCGCTCGACGCGCGCGGAGTGCCGGGAACTCGCTTAGTGCGAGAAGAGGTAGTGGCACGCGTTACCGGCTTGACAGGGACAGCCTTGGGAAAGCAGGAATCGCAGAGACCGTTTTCGAAGCCGTGGATGCACTCAGTGCCAGACATTGGAGCCTTTCTCGGAGTTCAGAAATGACCTCCGTATCCAAGGTACGGCAATTATCGGCTGCGTATCGCCGTCTCTGCACGATGAGCGAGTTCGCGAAGCAGTGTTTCGTAGCTGGGATCGAAGCGGCGCGGTCCGGTATCGAAGATACACACGGCGCCGACGATGTCGCCGTTGGGGGCTGCGACCGGGTAGCCAGCGTAAAACCTGATGCGTGGACCTTCAACAACCCATGGATGGTCGGCAAATCGTTCGTCGTTCAGGGTGTCTTCCAAAACGACAAGACCACGATCAGTGAAAGCTGCACTGCAGAATGCTCCCGCTTCATCGCGTTGCATAGAGCCAACGCCTGATATCGACGTGAACCAGTGGGCGTCTTGATCATGGAAGGTGATGGCGGCGCCGGCGGTTCCAAAGAGAACTCGCGCAGAATGCATGATTGTCGCTAACGATGTCGACACCGTCTTGCGGGTGAGTGTTGAACTCTCAAATGCTGCCGGAGCGACGATCGAACCGGGGCGTTCAGCGGGAGGCACAGCCACGGCAGTGAGAGAACGCGCAACGGCGGGGGCAAGCGTGCGTGCCCAGTGCTCGTAGGTGGGGCTATCGAGCAACACCCGAGTGTTTCCCGCGGATGCCGTGGCAGGCACGAAGGTTGCTCCTGGGCGAGTAGAGCACAACTGCTGACTAATCGCGTTGAGATTGGCGACATTGTGGTTGACGATGCGGAGTAACGGAGCGGGAAGCGACACGAATTCGTCGAGCGGCGCTACGCCAACAATGAACGTGTGCATGGCGCCGCCACCGCACTCTTCGATCGTGTTCATCAGGTCAGTGATATCCCTCCGCCAAGCGAAAAGGGACCGGAAACGCAGGGCATCTCCCCCGCCGAGCGTGAGCACAAGGGCGTCATATCGTTCAAGGTTTGCCCAACGGATGACGACTCCGGTATCAGCGGCAGACATCGAAGGGTCAGAAACAATGTCGACGCTGCAGCCGCGCTGGGTCAGGGCTGACAGTTCTCGAGCGAGATGACCGCCGAGTCCGAGCTCATGCGTATGCACGCCATAGCCCGACGATTTGCCGGGACCGAGAAGGAGTACGCGATCAGGATCAGGCCCAATCGCTTCGACGCGGGGGTCATCAACGGGCAGAGTGAGCGCACGCCAGCGTTGTGGCTTCACCGCAAGCCACAGTGTGATTATTGGCCACGCCAATAGCGCAGCATAGCTACGTAGCAATCAATTCCCCACCCGAACGCCCAGACACGGGCACCCTCAAGTTTCCGAGTATAGATCTGAAAACTATTCAATACCAGCGGGAATGAGGAAAACTAGAAATTATTTGCGAGCTGCCTTGGCCGCGCGTTCCGTCTTGATCCGCGCGTTCTCGTTGTTGACAGCGGCGTGAACCGCACGTTCCTCAACGAGCCACGCAGGCATTTCGACAAGAAGCGCCTTGATCTCTTCCGAGGTCATCACGTCGGGCGCGCCAGCGCGGGCAAGTCCCGAGGTCGAAACGCCGAGCTTTTGCGCTACTACTTGGCGAGGGTGCGGTCCTTCTGCACGCAACTGCGTGAGCCACTCCGGCGGAGTGGCGAGCAATTCTGCGAACTGTTCGCGGCTGATCTCGGAATCGCGGAACTCTTCCGGGGCGGCGGGGAGGTAAATCCCCAGCTTTTTGGCGACGGTTGCGGGCTTCATGGTCTGGACTGGCACCCCCCAAGACTAACCTGAAGACATGTCTTCACCATTCACAGTCGCTTTTGTGCTCGGAGCGACTCCCGGTAAGTGGGCTCGCGTCTGGAACGAACGCCTGCCCGAGACGACTCTCGACCTTGTTGCGGCCGAGCAGGACGCCGCCCTCGACATGCTGCGGGCGGGCACTGCTGATGTCGCCTTGCTGCGCCTTCCTGTCGATCGCGCTGAAAACAGTGACCGCCCACTCGCCGCTATTCCGCTCTACACAGAGCGCGCCGTCGTTGTTGTTCCCAAGGGGCATGCCATCGAAGCGCTTGATTCGCTTGCTCTCTCAGGGCTAGAAGCCGAGAACGTTATTCGCGGAGACTGGCGCGATGCGGTCGAGCTCGTCGCTGCCAATGTGGGAGTTGCTGTATTGCCTCAAGCGGTGGCTCGAGCGCTCACCCGCAAAGACGTTGTTGCTCGGATGCTCGACGACGGCCCAGAATGGCGCGTTGCGGTGGTCTGGCGCGATGGTTCTGTCGACCCTCTCGTGGAAGAGTTCATCGGAATTGTGCGAGGACGCACCGCCCGCAGCTCACGCGGAACCGCCGCCGCCAACGATGCTGCCGAGGACGCTCCCCCGAGCCGGGCAACCCAAAAATCGGGAAGCGGAAACAAGAAGGGTTCCGGTGCTCGTTCATCGGGGCGCACGCATAACGGCAAAAGTGCGGCGAAACGCCCCGCGCGCGCGAAGAGCTTCCGCCCCCAACCTCGCAAGGGTTAACGACGTAAGGTCTGCGACTATTCGCTGACCGAGTCGCTCAGAATGAATTCCGCGATGTCCGGGGCCATAGAGTCGGCCCAGGCCCGATAGCTCTGACGACCGTCGATTGCCTCGGGGTCTTCGATGGGTGGCGAGAAGTGCACATAGTGGGCTTGCTCGCGGTGTGCCACCAACCGCTCAATTTCCGTGTTGTAGCGCTCGGTCATCGTTTGGATGCGGCGTTGATAGCTAGCGGGAAAGCGAGACATTTTGGGCGGCACGCATCCCAAAATGAACACTCCGACATCGGGTGCGGAGTTCTCAAGTAGAAAATCGGCGAGCCGTGCCAGGTCGCGTCCCCACGTGCGAGCCGGTGTGAAAGTAAGTGCCTCGAAGACACCGAAGGACAACACGACCGCTTTAACGTCGGCGAGGTCGCTCACTGCGATCTTTGCTTGCGCCTCGCGTGTTGTCAGCCGAGCACCCGTGACCGTAGCAACTTCGATACCCTGACCTGTCAGAGCGGCGAGCGAGCGAGCTAGCGATCCCCCAAGGGCAAGTTCGTGAGACGCAACCCCGTATCCCACGACGATTCCGGAGCCGCACAGCATAACCTTCTGGACGTGGGGTCCGTCTGCAAGCACGGGTGGGCCAGCCTCCGGTTTCGGCAGTCCGCGCCACGAATGAGGAGAGGTATAGACCCACGTGAGCATGAAAAATTTCATCACGACATGTCCAAGGCTGGCGAACATCTCGAACTCCGTTTCGGGCGATGTCGGAGTGCGCCCCGGAGGTTAATCGTGGCGCAAATACCCCGGCGGTGGGGCGTCTCTAGGTATCGGAACCTTAGCACCGTTGAAGCGCACTTCCTAGGTTATTCGCGAGTGGTCGCGCTCTCACGCTCAGCGCGTGCTGATGCTCGCGAACTTGCGTATCGCGAGCGGAACGAAGATGGCGAGCATCACCACTATGCCGATCAGCACCGTAAGAACGGGGTGCTGTTGGGACCACACATCGGACTGCACGGCCCCAGCGGGGGTGTTGCCGAACAACTCGCGGGCGGCCTGCACGAGGGCTGACACGGGATTCAACTCAGCGAAGGTGCGCAGTGGTCCGGGAAGGGTTTCGGCAGGGACGAAGGCGTTGGAGATGAATGTCAGCGGAAAGAGCACCAAGAACGAGACGTTGTTAATGACCTCTGGGCTGCGCACGCTCATTCCAATAAACGCCATCACCCAAGAGAGTGCGTAAGCAAAGAGCAAAAGCAGAGCGATCGCAGCGATCGCTTCGAATGGACTTGACTTGATGCGCCATCCGACGATCAGGCCTGTTGCCATCATGACGATCATCGAAAGCGAGTTGATGAGTAGATCACCGTTGGTGCGACCGACCAAGACCGCGGAGGGACTCATCGGCAAAGTGCGGAAGCGATCGATGATGCCGTCTTTGAGATCTTGAGCCATTGCCGAGCCCGAATAGGTTGACCCGAACACCACCGTCTGAGCAAAGATGCCGGCCATGATGAACTCTTTGTACGTGCTGCCGGGAATATCGATCACGCCGGCATAGACATAGGTGAAGAGCAGTACGAACATGATCGGCTGCAATGTCGTGAAGACCAAGATGTCGGGCACACGTTTGATCTTGATGAGGTTGCGACGGGTGGTGATCCAACCGTCATTCAGCCAGTTCATGATCGATGACGTGGTGGTCGGGGTTGGTGCTGTCGTGGGTGTTGTGGCGGTCATTTCTGTGCCTTCTGTGCTGGTGCTGCATCCGTCGTATCAGTGTCGGTTTCGTCGGCGCTTGCCGTGTGGCCGGTGAGCTTCAAGAACACATCGTCGAGAGTGGGGCGACGCATTCCGGCGTCGTAGAGCTGGATGCCGCGGCTCGCGAACTCCGTGAGAATCAGCTGCAGCGCGGCGGGAGCATCTTCCGCGTTTACGGTTAGGCCGCGGCCGTCGAGACTCACGGCAGGTTCGGTGCTGCCGAAACGAGTGAGAATCTCGTGGGCGGCGGCCGCGTCATCCAGTGACACCAAGCTCACTTCGACGCGCTGGCCGCCGATGGATGCTTTGAGCTCATCGGAGGTGCCCTGGGCAATGACTTTGCCGTCGTCGATGACCGAAATGCTGTCGGCAAGCTGGTCGGCCTCTTCGAGGTACTGGGTGGTGAGCAGCACAGTGGTGCCCTCCCCCACGAGCGTTGTAATGACATCCCACATGCCAATTCGGCTGCGCGGGTCGAGACCGGTGGTTGGCTCGTCGAGAAAGAGCACCGGTGGGCGCATAACAAGGGCACCGGCAAGGTCAATGCGGCGACGCATGCCGCCGGAGAACCCTTTGACGGGACGATTTTGGGCTTCGGTGAGATCGAAGAGGGTGATGAGTTCGCGTGCCCGCTCGCGAGATTGCTTGGCACCGAGGTGATAGAGCCGACCGACCATGTCGAGATTCTCAAAACCAGTGAGGTTCTCATCGACAGCGGCATACTGCCCGGAGACACCAATCATGGGGCGGATGCGCTCGGGGGAAGCGATGACATCGACACCGTTGATAGTCGCTGAACCTGAATCGGGGCGGATGAGGGTAGTCAGCACCTTGACGGTGGTCGTCTTGCCAGCACCATTCGGGCCAAGCAGAGCCGTTACTGTGCCCTGGGGAACCTCCAAATTGAGACCGTCGAGGGCATGCACCGGGGCTGCGCCCTTAGGCGTATACGTTTTCTTGAGATCTACTGCTTCGATATAACTCACGGGGTAACGCTAGAACATGGCAACGACATCGCAAAGACACGCCGATGGATGTCGTACGCAATTGACACACTCGAACATATGTTCGAATATGAACAGGTGTCCCCTGTATCTGCCTCTGCCGCTTCAGCGACCGCTGAAGAGTTTTTGGCTGGGCGTGAGGCCTCTAGCGGTGCAACGCTGACGGCTGCAGAACGCGTCGCTGAACTGCAGTCCCGCATCAGCCAAATGCAGTCCCGCACACTGAGTTCTACGCTCATCCCCACACATCCCGCCATTGCCTCATTGCTCCCGGGCGGCGGTTTGCAGCAGGGCAGCGTTTATTCGGTTGACAGCTCGGCGATGCTCCTCATGATGCTCCTCGCTGCTCCCTCCGCGGCAGGATCGTGGTGCGCTGTCGTAGGAGTGCCCGAGTTCGGGATTGAAGCCGCCCAACGGTTTGGGGTCGATCTCGAACGACTCGTGCTTGTGCCGCATCCGGGCGATCAATGGCTCGCGGTGACGGCAGCGATTGCTGATGTCGTGGATGTCGTCGTCGCCCGCCCACCGACGCGGGCATCCGATTCTGCGGTGGCCAGATTGGCGTCGCGGCTCCGGCAACGCAAATCGACGCTTCTCATGGTGGGGTCGTGGCCGCAGAGCGAAGCGATGGTGTCACTGGGCGAGAGCCAGTGGCACGGTATTGGCAACGGTCACGGGCATTTGGCTGCGCGTGAAGTGACCGTCACGGTGACGAGCAAGAGTGCGGGGCGACCACGCAGTGCACGCATCTGGCTGCCCGATTCTTCTGAACAAATACGTGCTCATGGTGCGGCGGAGATGGCTCCTGCGCCGCTGAGGGCTTTGCCTCACAAGGTCTCGGCATGAAAGCCGAGTCGTCGCAGGGGTCACGGGTAGATGCAGGAGCGCTTCCCGAGTCACTCCCCCGAGTTCTGGTCCTTTGGGCCCCAGATTGGCCCGTGGTTGCTGCGCGACAACACGAAAAGCTTCCAGCGGATGCCCCGCTTGTCCTCGTGGAGAAAGGGCTTGTCTTTGCGGCAGCAGCGTCCGCTCGCGCTGAGGGCGTCACTCGCGGGTTGCGACTACGAGAGGCACAGTCACGGTTTCCTGGGATTATCGACCGTCCTTACGATCCCGCCCTCGACAGCCGAGCGTTCGAACCGGTGCTCGCAGGGGTCGAAGAGTTGATTCCCGGAGTGCAAGTGTTGCGGCCGGGCATGTGTGCCGTTCGCGTGCGAGGTGCTGCCCTGTATTACGGCGGAGAAAAAGCGGCAGCGTTGACTGTTATTGATCGCGTCAACGAGATTGCGGCATCCGATGCTCGAGTAGGTATTGCTGATGCTCTTTTCACTGCGGTTCATGCTGCACGCAGCACTAGTGCCGCAGACCCTCGTTCGCGAGGGGGAAGAGTGCGGATGGTGCCCGCTGGCAGCTCTGCCGAATTTCTGTCACCACTGCCGATTGCGGTGTTAGAGGAACCACCTATTGTGAATCTGCTGGTGAAGCTCGGCATCTCCACTCTTGGCGAGTTTGCCCACCTCGACCGCCTCGATGTCCGCACTCGTTTTGGGGAACTCGGCGCTCGACTGCATGCTCTCGCCAGCGGCCGGGATCCGCAGGCTTTCGTCGCGCGCACTCCCCCGCTCGACCTTGACGTCGTGATCGACTTTGAGCCCGCCCTTGATCGAGTGGATCAGGTTGCTTTCGGTATCCGCAGCCGGGCCGACGAATTTGTGGCCGGTCTTGTGCAGGCACAACTGGTTGCGACCGCGATTCGAATCGAACTTGATTCGGAATCGGGTGAGGTCGCCGAACGGGTGTGGCTGCATCCCCGGTCGTTTAGTGCCAGTGATGTTGTCGATCGTGTGCGCTGGCAAGTGCAAGGCTCTGCTCTCATCGAGGCTGGGCTCAGCTCGGGCATCTCTCGGGTGCGCATTGTGCCCGAAACAGTTGACGAGATCGGCAATCACGAAACCGGGCTGTGGGGGTCGGGGCTAGAGCCGCGCATCCATCACGGGCTTTCTCGAGTGCAAAGCATGCTTGGCCACGGTGGTGTTCTTGTGCCCACGATCGAGGGCGGGCGCACCCTGCAGGCTCGTCAACGACTCACCGCGTGGGGTGACCGCAGCGTCACCGAGCGATCGCCACAACGACCCTGGCCCGGCGTTCTCCCCGCTCCGCTGCCGGGAACAGTTTTCTCCACCCGTCACGCCGTGCATGTGTTTGCCGAAGATGGCACCACAGTGTCGGTGGATGAGCGTGGCCACGTTGCTGCACCGCCCGCCCAGTTTTCGACAAGCGATTCACGTTCACGCACTCTTACTGCGTGGGCAGGGCCGTGGCCACTCGCCGAACGATGGTGGGAGGCAGAATCCCCCGGGCGTTCGTGGCGCTTTCAGGCTGTTGACGACACCGGATGCGCGTGGCTGTTGGTGCTTGATGACGGCGGTTGGTGGGCTGAAGCGAGGTATGACTAATGGCGTGGTCTAACCCTCCCATCCCGTGGCGGCAGTTGGAGCGTACGCTGTCGGGTTTTGGTACCGTCACGCCGATTGGCGAAGCCGGTGACGGTCGAGCCATGTCGCTCGTTTCCAGCAAGCGCGCCCCCTACATCGCTCCCAGCGCGCCGCCGAATGACGTGGCGTCAGGAGCGAGCCTGGCCGCCACGGTCGTGCCGTATGCAGAGCTGCACGCCCATTCGAGTTTCAGCTTTCTCGATGGCGCGAGCATGCCCGAAAAGCTCGCAGAAGAAGCAGCGCGGCTGGGGCTGAGCGCTCTCGCCCTCACCGATCACGACGGGCTCTATGGCATTGTGCGCATGGCCGAAGCAGCCGCCGAGTTGGGATTACGCACCCTGTTTGGCGCCGAGCTCTCGCTCGGATTGAGCGGGCCCCAAAACGGCATAGCCGATCCCGAAGGCGATCACCTTCTCGTGCTTGCTCGAAAAGAGGAGGGCTACCACCGTCTTGCCTTGGCCATTACGCGAGCCCAACTGGCCGGTGGCGAAAAAGGTCGCCCGCGTTACAACCTCGATGAACTCGCTGAGCTGGCATCCGGACACTGGTTTGTGCTCACGGGCTGCCGCAAGGGAGTGGTTCGTCGCGCCCTCAGCGGCTCCGAGGGTAATAGCGCTCCCACGACGGAATCCATGCGTGCGGCAGGGGCAGAGCTTGATCGGCTCAGTGAACTGTTCGGGGCGGAAGCGGTGATCGTTGAACTCTTCGACCATGGTTACCCGCTCGACTCTGCTCTCAACGATGCTCTTGTCTTGCTGGCCGCCGAACGCGGACTGCGGGTGGTCGCGACGTCCAACGCTCACTATGCGACCCCTCGCCAGCATCACTTGCATTCAGCGATCTCAGCGGTGCGTGCTCGTCGCAGTCTCGACGAGATGGACGGGTGGCTTCCGGCTGCGGGCACAGCCCATTTGCGTTCGGGGGCTGAAATGGCTGTGCTTTTTGCGCGCTATCCCGAAGCAGTTGCTAACACCGTCGAGATCGCGGACGAGGCTGCGTTCGAGTTGAGGCAGGCGAAGCCGGCACTTCCCGATCAGGCTGTCCCCGAAGGGCACACCCCGGCGAGCTGGTTGCGAGAGCTGACGTGGGCAGGAGTGAAAGATCGCTCTATTGATCTGTCAGACGCCAACCGGGCGCGCATTCAGCGAGAACTCGATGTCATCGAAGAGAAAAACTTTGCCGGCTATTTTCTGATCGTGCACGACATTGTGGCCTTTGCGCGCGGGCGCGGCATTCTCTGTCAGGGGCGCGGGTCGGCCGCCAGCTCTGTGGTCTGTTACCTGCTCAAGATCACGGCGGTTGACCCTCTGCGTTACAAGCTCCCTTTCGAGCGCTTCATCTCAGCGATGCGAGAAGAGGAGCCAGACATCGATGTCGACTTCGACTCCGAGCGTCGTGAAGAAGTTATTCAATACGTATTCGAACGGTATGGGCGCGAGAATGCGGCGCAGGTCGCGAACGTGATTCAGTACCGTCCCCGGTTTGCCGTGCGCGATATGGCGAAAGCTCTCGGGCATAGCCCAGGGCAGCAAGATGCGTGGTCGAAACAGATGGAGCGCTGGGGCTCCGACGTCTCCGGAGTTGACCACGACATCCCCGATTCGGTCTTGGATCTTGCCCAACAGGTGATGAAATTTCCGCGGCACCTCGGCATCCACTCGGGTGGCATGGTGCTCACCCAACGGCCGGTCGGTGAGGTCGTTCCCATTGAGCACGCACGCAAAGACAAACGCACCGTGGTGCAGTGGGATAAAGACGACTGCGCCTGGATGGGGCTGGTCAAGTTCGACCTGTTGGGCCTCGGCATCCTGTCGGCGATGCAATACAGTTTCGATCTCGTTGATGAGGCCCTCGGCGAACGGTGGGATCTTGCGACCATCCCTGCCGAAGAGCAGGGCGTCTATGACCAACTGTGTCGAGCGGATGCCATCGGCGTCTTCCAAGTCGAGAGCCGTGCTCAGATGGGGTTGCTGCCGCGCCTTCAGCCGCGCGAGTTTTATCACCTCGTGGTCGAGATCGCGCTCGTGCGCCCCGGACCCATTCAGGGCGGTGCAGTGCACCCCTATGTTCGCCGCAAAATGGGTGCCGAACCGATCACCTACCTGCACCCCAACCTTGTAGAGCCTCTCGAACGCACCCTCGGCGTTCCCATTTTTCAAGAGCAACTCATGCAAATTGCGGTTGCGGTTGGCGGCTGTTCGGCTGACGACGCCGATCTTCTACGGCGCGCAATGGGCTCGAAGCGAGGAATTGAACGCATCGACAAGTTGCGCACCAAGCTGTATGCGGGAATGGCCAGCAACGGCATCGTTGACGCGGATGCCGACCGAATTTACGAAAGCATCCAAGCCTTTGCCGGGTTCGGCTTTGCTGAGAGCCACGCCTTGAGCTTCGGGCTGCTCGTGTATGCCAGTGCGTGGGTGCGGCTCCACTACCCCGCGGCGTTCTTGGCTGCGCTCCTGCGGGCGCAACCGATGGGTTTCTATTCGCCGCAATCATTGGTGGCGGATGCCCGCCGTCACGGTGTGGTCGTGCTTGGTCCTGACATCCAACGTTCGGGGGTCTTTGCCGGATTGGAAGCATTGGGCGATGGAGTCGCGGCTACGGGCACTGATCGTTGCCTCGATGCTGAACAGCCTCCTGTGGGACCGTTCGATCGTTCAGCACCCTTTGACACCGACGACCACCGCCGCGATGGAGCCTTTGCCGTGCGCCTGGGATTTGATGAAGTAAAAGGCGTCGGAACAGTGATTGCCGAGAAAATTGTGGCCGCCCGGAAGTCCGGCGAGTTCGTGTCGATGAATGATCTGGTTCGGCGGGTGGGTCTCACGACGAAACAATTGGAGGCTCTGGCAGCAGCGGGAACTTTCGACTCTCTCGAACTCACTCGTCGCGAAGCGATGTGGAATGCGGGTAACGCGGCACAGGATCGCGAGGAGTATCTCCCCCACAGTATGGTCACCGTTCAGCCGCCGCTCTTTTCAATGTCGAGCCCGGTGGATGACCTGATGGCCGACCTCTGGTCCACAGGAATTTCACCGGGCAGCCACCCGGTCGCCCACCTAAGGTCAGCCCTGAGTGCGCGGGGAATCCTGAGCGCAACCGACCTAATGACCGCTGAATCCGGGCGTCGTATCGAAATTGGGGGTGTTGTGACGCATCGTCAACGCCCCGCAACGGCCAGCGGAATCACCTTCATGAACATTGAAGATGAGACAGGTCTTATCAACGTGATTTGCAGTGTTGGAGTCTGGGGGCGCTACCGCCGAGTCGCTCGAGACAGTGCAGCGCTCATCGTTCGTGGTGTCCTCGAACGCTCCGTTGACGGCGTAATTAATGTTGTCGCAGACCGCTTTGAACCGCTTTCGGGGCTTCCCCGCACCCAATCTCGAGATCTCCACTAATGACGACTTCATTACCGTTATGTGTCTTTTTCGAAATAGATGACACATGCAGGGCTTTCCTGCTATAGCCTTATCCCATCGTTCATGTTCTAGACAAAGGCATGAATGCGGCCTCGACTGTCGGGGCCTGAGGAACGCTCCTGGAGGAGTTTTAAATGGCACTAGGTACCGTCAAGTGGTTCAACGCAGAAAAGGGCTTTGGCTTCATCGCCCCCGAGGACGGAAGTCCTGATGTGTTCGCCCACTACTCGGCCATCGCAACAAATGGCTACAAGTCGCTCGACGAGAACCAAAAGGTTGAGTTTGACATCACACAGGGACCCAAGGGTCCCCAGGCGGAGAACATCCGCCCCCTCTGATCTTGATAGTTCAGTAATGAGAACGCCCCCGGTCCTATACCGGGGGCGTTTTCTTGTTAAAAGACGGATGCACGGCTGCGCGCTTGAGGGTATGTGTGCGTGCAGCACCCGGCAGGCTGTGTGTTTCGCACGGTGAATCATAAAGCGCGTACGGCCCAGCTGTTGGCGACTAGTGCATGCCCTTGCGCAAGTAATCGATGCGGGTCTGCAATTGCGTCACCGTAGCCTGAGCGACCGCAGGACCGCCACAGACGCGACGCAACTCCGCGTGGATCAATCCGTGCGGTTCGTCAGAAAGCTTCGCTCTACGGCCCACGAGGTTGTTGAGCAGGGTCCGCTGCTCTTTGAGCGTGCGATACAGCGGCGGCGGCTGTTCTTCCTTGGGGCGACTCTCTGCGCGCTTTGACTGGCGCTTCTGGCGCTGCAGCAACAGTTCTCGTACTTGCTCAGGCTCGAGGATGCCGGGAAGCCCAATGAAGTCGAGCTCTTCGTCACTGCCCGGTTCGGCGGCGAAACCGAACTCTGCGCCGTCGAACAGCACGCGATCGAAGTTCGCTTCAGACTCGATGGCTTCCCACGTGAACTCGTCAGCAAGTTCATCGCTCGTCTTCTCTTCACGGTTCTCCGCATCGAGGAGGCTGTCATCGAGCAGATCATCAGGCGATTCCTTGCGATCGAGCGCGTGGTCACGTTCCTTCTCGAGCTTGCCGGCGAGATTCATGAGGTTGGGAACGCTCGGCAAAAAGATCGATGCTGTCTCACCGCGGCGACGAGTACGCACGAAACGACCGACAGCTTGGGCGAAGTACAACGGGGTGGATGCCGACGTTGCGTACACCCCGACGGCAAGGCGAGGAACGTCAACACCCTCCGACACCATGCGCACGGCCACCATCCACCGGCTATCGTTTTCGGCAAATTTTTCGATGCGCGACGATGACTCTTTCTCGTCGGAGAGCACAATCGTGGCGGACTCCCCCGTGATGTCTTTGATGAGCTTGGCGTAGGCCCGAGCCGCGAGTTGGTCGGTCGCGATGACGAGTCCTCCGGCATCGGGAACCGAATGTCGTACCTCGCTGAGGCGACGATCCGCAGCCCGCAGCACTGCCGGCATCCATTCGCCTTTGGGGTCAAGGGCGGTGCGCCAGGCTTGCGCGGTGACGTCTTTGGTGTCTCCTTCGCCGAGGCGAGCTTCCATCTCATCGCCCATGCGGGTGCGCCAGCGCATCTTGCCGGCATAGGCCATGAAAATAACGGGTCGAACAACACCGTCTTCGAGCGCACGACCATAGCCATAGCTGTAGTCGGTGACCGAAGTGCGGATGCCCTCATGGTTGGGCGCATAGGTCACGAATGGAATGGGCGCGGTATCGCTGCGGAACGGTGTACCCGTGAGTGAGAGCCGCCGAGTGGCACGACCGAAAGCCGTGTGGATGGCGTCGCCCCAGCTGAGAGCGTCGCCGCCGTGATGCACTTCGTCAAGGATCACGAGCGTGCGGGCAGAGTCGGTGATCTCTTGATGAAACGAGGCCTTCATGGCCACTTGCGCATAGGTCACAGCAACACCGTGGAAACGTCGACCGCCCCAGGCATCGCCGTTGGAGAACGACGGATTGACCCGAATTCCGACACGGTTGGCGGCATCCGCCCACTGGCGTTTGAGGTGATCGGTTGGCGCGACGACCGTGACGCGATCGATCTCCCGGCGAGCGAAAAGCTCAACAGCGAGACGGAGAGCGAAGGTGGTTTTGCCGGCGCCAGGTGTTGCAGCGGCAAGAAAGTCGCGGGGTTCTTTCTCGAAGTAAAGATCGAGGGCTTCTGCCTGCCAGGCCCGCAGCTTAGATGCGGTGCCTCGGGCGGCGCGCTCGGGGTACGACGGTGAGAGATGTTCCGCCGCGAAGGTGCCCACGGTGGGGCCAGGCAATGGAGTGCTCACTTGATAAGACTTTACCGTTCTCTACTGACAACCGAGTTCGTGACTGCTGTGTTTTGGCCGTGCGGGCAAAAACTTTGCGAACGACTAGTCACGTTGTCCGAGGCGGGGCCGTTCCGATCGCTGTGATCCCAAGAGGCGCGCTGGTCCTATCGCGCCGGTTCCGAAGCGAGCGGATGCCGCCTCCATAGCTTCTTCGGCGTCGCGCCACCCGTCGGTGGTGTCCCACAAACTCAGCTGCCCGCCGCCCGGTTCGACGAGTTGCTCGCCGCGCACGCCCACGAGACGCACCGGCCGACCTTCGCGAGCAAAGTCGGCATAGACATCTCTGACGGTCTCGTAGATGGTGCGGCCGAGGT
The DNA here is from genome assembly GCF_015864945.1 of Salinibacterium sp. NG253. GTDB lineage: Bacteria > Actinomycetota > Actinomycetes > Actinomycetales > Microbacteriaceae > Rhodoglobus. Next base: position 233,362 of record NZ_JADYWF010000001.1, read on the forward strand.
CGGTGGGGTCGGGCAGCTTGCGCGAGCGAGTAATGGTGCTGAAGTCTTCGAACCGGATTTTCAGCACCACGGTGCTCGCTTCCATGCCGGCGCCACGCAAGCGTGCGGCGACCTTTGCGGAGAGCCGGAGCAGTTCGCGGCGGATCTCGTTGGCATCCAACACGTTGTATTCAAAGGTGGTCTCGTGGCCGATACTCTTCTCGGCGGCCCGTTCGACGACGCTGCGGGGATCGTTGCCCCAGGAGAGGTTGTGCAGCTTTACCGCGCCAGCCTCGCCGACCGCGCGCGTGAGGGTTTCCCGATCTGCGTGAGCAATATCGGCAATCGTGCTGAAACCGCGGTGCTGCAGTGATTCAGCCGTCTTGCCACCGACGCCCCAGAGGGCGGTGATGGGCAGCGGATGCAGGAATTCGATTGTCTTGTCGGCCGGGATGACGAGCAGTCCATCGGGCTTAGAGAGGCCAGATGCGACTTTCGCTACGTACTTCGAGGCTGCGGCGCCGACAGAACAGACGAGCCCTGTTTCCGCGAAGACTCGACGCCGCAGCAGTGCCGCCACCTCGAGGGGTGACCCGTAGATGGCCCGCGCTCCAGCAACATCCAGAAACGCTTCGTCGATGCCGAGTCGTTCTACCTTGGGGGTGAGTTGGTCGCAGATGTCGAAAACAATGGACGAAAAGTATTGATAGCGCTCGAAATGTGGCTCAAGCACGATGGCGTTGGGACACCGGCGCAGGGCGAGGGCCATGGGCATCGCTGAGTTCACGCCATACTTGCGGGCCTCGTAAGTAGCTGCGGTGACCACCGAGCGAACTGAGTTGTGCCCCACAATGACGGGTTTACCGATGAGCTCAGGGTGATCGAGGAGTTCGACGGAGGCGAAGAAGGCATCCATGTCAACGTGCAGGATCGTCGCGGTGCTGTCGTCGACTCCCGGTGCGGTCACATGTCGCGTGCGACCGTCTTGCTTACCCATAGCGCCATTGTCGCAGGTGCCTCTGACGATAACTGCGGAACACGACACGCTGCGGGGAGGAACCGCTGAACCCACAGAAAAGGGGCGGTGCACCGAAGTGCACCGCCCCTTTTACCCAAGAGTGTTTAGCGACGTGAGCCGCGCGTGATCAACCCGTAAAGGAAGAGCACGAGCACTGAGCCGCCAATGGCTACGAGCCACGTTTCGATGGAGAAGAACTCTTCGAGGCCAATGCCAAAGATGGCGCCTCCCACGAATCCTCCGACGAGTGCTCCAACAACACCGAGAAGAAGTGTTGCGAGCCAACCGCCGCCTTGCCGTCCGGGCAAAATAGCCTTTGCGATAGCTCCGGCGATGAGTCCCAGTACGATCCAGCCGATGATTCCCATTGTGTGTTCTCCAAACGGTGGTTAAGTGGTCTTCGGTGTGAAAACCAACAGAGAAAATACAACCACGTGCCCTATCCGGGGGTCAAAGTAATTCAGTTGGCTCACAGGAATCACCCGGGTATCGCACAGGCAAATTTTTAGACAGGCTAGACGTATGCAAGAACAACACCCGTGGAGCAGATACGTCGCTATCGGCGATTCCTTCACAGAGGGCATCGGCGACCCCGAACCCAATTCCCCCGGCGGCAATCGAGGCTGGGCCGACCGAGTCGCGGAAGTGTTGGGAGACCGTAAACCCGACTTTGCCTACGCGAACTTAGCTATCCGAGGCCGACTGCTTGACCAGATATCGAATGAACAGCTTGAGCCCGCGATGGAACTCAAAGCAGATCTCATCACTGTCTCAGCCGGCGGTAACGACATCATCCGGCCCGGTTCTGATCCCGACGAAGTCGCCCAGCGCGTCGACGCGCTCGTGGCACAACTGCGACGAGATGGCGCAACCGTGGTGCTTTTCACCGGACCCGACATCGGAATGACTCCCGTGCTCAATCGCATGCGCGGCAAGGTGGCGATCTACAACGAGAACATTCGTGCTGTCGCACAGCGCCATGATGCCGTTGTTGCTGACATGTGGTCCCTACGCGAGTTATCAGATCCGCGGATGTGGTCGCGAGATCGTCTTCACTTCTCCCCCGTTGGTCACCATACAGTCGCTCGCATGGTGCTCGATTCCCTGAACGTGGCGAATGAACTTGAGCCCTTCAATCCTGAGCCGCTTCCTCCACGTCGCTGGCGCGAGGCGCGCGTCGAGGACATTGGCTGGGCTCGCGAGCACTTGGTGCCATGGGTCTTGCGTCGAGTTCGCCACCAGTCGTCCGGAGACAACGTCACAGCCAAACGGCCCGGCTTCTAACGCGCTCAGCGGCACCACGGCCGCACTGAGGCTCTACATGGCTCACATACGCGAAGAGGGCCCCTGCCAATGCGGCAGGGGCCCTCTTCGTACGTTTCGCGGCTGACTATCCGGTGTAACCGGTGCGACCGGCTGCGGGGCAGTCAAAAGGATCTCCATCGGCACTGAGACCGACTTCGTTGAGGTGGCGAATCACGATGCCGTACGACGTGACGAGTCCGACCTCGGTGTACTTGATGTCCTTCGTCTTGCAGTACTCCTTCACCATTTCTGCAGCGAGAGGCAAATGCGGCCGCGGCATAGTGGGGAAAAGGTGGTGCTCGATCTGGAAATTGAGACCGCCCATGAAGTGGTTCATGAAGACACCACTACGAATGTTGCGGCTTGTCAGCACTTGACGGCGCAGGAAGTCAACCTTCGAGCCCTTGGGCAAGATCGGCATTCCCTTGTGATTGGGAGCGAATGACGCGCCCATGTAGAGCCCAAAGATTCCCATTTGAACGCCCAGGAAGGCAAATGCCATGCCGAGCGGGAGAAAGCTGAACACGACGGCGAGGTAGCCGATGTTACGTACGAGCAGAAGCGTGATCTCGAGCCAGCGCTTGTCGACCTTCTTCTTGAAGTTGAAGACCTCTTGGAAGGCGTGCGAATGAAGGTTGAAGCCCTCAAGCAAGAGCGCGGGGAAGAACAGGTAGCCCTGGCGTTTCGCCATGAACTTCGTAATCCCCTTGAGGCCGACAGTCTTTTCCTTCTGGAAAATAATGAAGTCAGTCTCGATATCAGGGTCTTTGTCGACCGTGTTGGGGTTCGCGTGGTGACGCGAGTGCTTGTTCATCCACCAGGCGTAGCTAATTCCGACGATGAGGTCGGACATGAGCCGCCCCAGCGTGTCATTGAGCTTGCTGGACTGAAAAACTTGGCGATGCGCCAGTTCGTGCGTAAGAAATGCGTATTGCGTAAAGATGATGCCCATCGCCGCGGCGATCAACAAGATGTACCACGTGCCGGCAAGCATCGCGAAACCAACCCAAGCGGCGGCCATAGCGACGGTAATCACGGCAAAAGTGATGATGTAGAAGCGTCTGTTGCGACGCAACAACCCTGCTTCGCGAACGGTGCGCAACAATGCTGCGAATTCGCTCATCGGGCTACCGACTCCGCGGGGCCCAGTCTTGATGATTCGTGTGGGATCGGCTGAGAGAGAACTACTCACGTGACCTCAGATGTTTTGAATGACTTCCCAGCCATTTGTCAATCGAGCAGGTGCTCCAGATGCACTCCACCTTATCGCGGCCTCCTGTGAGTGCCGTGTCTATTCCATAACTAAAACAAACTTTGTGGGTTGGTGAGCCTCCACCACGCCCCCGGGTCATCGATCTCCTCACTGAACACCAGAGGAATGTCGAAGGTTTCTGATCCGATCTGCACGTGGAGCGTGCCCGCATTTTCCCCGGATTCTGCAAGGCGCACAGGGACGGCCTCCACCGTGACAGAGATCTCATCTTCGCCCCACACGACCGCCTTCACGGTCGAGGCAGCCACCGCGGCCGACTCATCGCCCCACGGCGTGTCATAGTCAGCGAACTCCTCGCCGTCTGTTGCAACCGCTACCTCGGAGAACCCGGCAGTGGCATCCGCAATCAGCTCGCGGATCGCGGCGTTAATCGTGGGATGGTCTGGCCCACCCACGACCGCGCCCACGAGGGTGATGACTTCGTCGCCGACGGTCACGTCAGCGGAGAACAGCAGGCACGACCAGCCGACGACGAGGGTTCCTGTCTTGATTCCATCGACGCCATCGATTCCGAGGAGTGCGTTGCTGTTGCTCACTGCTCCGATGCCCGGAATCTCTGCGGACGACGTGGAAACAATGTCTGCGATGACCGGGTTTCCTATTGCCAGCCGCGCCAGTTCAGTGAGGTCAGCAGCCGTGCTTCGATTCGTATCTTGGATTCCGGAAGGCTCGGTGAGAGTCGTGTTCTCGAGCCCCTGTTCTTGAAGCCACACCGCAGCGGCCGCGACAAAAGCGTCTTCGGAGCCGAAAGCCCAGTTCGCTAGAGATTGCGCGTAATTATTTGCCGAAGGCAGCAGCACGACCGTCATAGCATCGCGCTGGGAGAGTTGGAGACCGTCATACACCGGTGATACTGACCCATACTGCGCGACCTGAGCGTTGTAGAAGTCCACGTCGGTTTGCCCGAAGGTAATCGTCGGGCCCGCTTCGTCCACCTCAAGCGGTTTGGCGTCGAGCACCACAAGGGCTGTAATAATTTTCGTGATCGACGCGATGGGAATCGGGTCAGTGCTGCCGGCTTGCGCGAGCACCCCGGGGCGGTCGAGTGCCCCAATCGCGGACGCCCCGTAGCTCGGCAAGGTCAGTTCGGGCTCAGCCGCTACCGGGGTTTCGACCGCAAGAACCTGGGCCGAAACTTCGTCAAGGGGCGCGAGAAGCGTCAGCGGCAAGTAGAACGCAGTTGCAAGCACAACACCGACAACAGAGAAGACGACGATACGGCGACGGCGAAAAATTTGGCGTTGAGTCAGCGGCACCGGATAACGCTAACAGGTGAATCTATGGTGGCGGCTAGCGTGCTCGAAGCATGTACATCCCCACCGCGCTAGCGGCAGCAACATTGAGCGAATCAACGCCGTGCATCATTGGAATCTTGACCACGGTGTCGGCGGCCTCGATCGTGCTGCGCGAGAGGCCATCTCCTTCAGTTCCCAAGATCAGGGCGACCTTCTCGGGGGCGTTAGCCGCAAAGGTGTCGAGGTCGACCGAGTCGTCGTTGAGAGCGAGAGCGGCCAAGTGGAATCCCGCCGCCTTCAGATCCGCGGCGTCGGCAGGCCAATTCTCGAGGCGGGTCCACGGCACTTGCAGCACTGTTCCCATGCTGACGCGTACACTGCGCCGGTAGAGCGGGTCGGCACAGCGTGGCGTAATGAGCACAGCATCCGCACCGAGCGCTGCAGCCGAACGAAAAATGGCACCGACGTTAGTGTGATCAACGATGTCTTCCAAGATGACGATGCGGCGTGCATCCGCCACCAGCTCAGCAACGCTGGGGAGCACCGGGCGGTGGATGGATGCCAGAGCCCCGCGGTGCAGATTGAACCCGGTGAGCTGTTCTAGTAGCGCTGACTCCCCCACGTAGACAGGAACCGGGGAATCCCCGAGTAGTTCTGCCACGTCATCGAGCCACTGTTCTAGCACGAGTACTGCGCGCGGCTGGTGTCCGGCTCTCAGCGCCCGCGCAATCACTTTGGATGATTCGGCAATGTAGAGGCCGCCGGCTGGTTCTGTACGGCGGCGCAGAGCGACATCCGTGAGGTTGGCGAAGTCGCTGAGGCGGGGATCGGAGAGATCGGTGACCCGGATGACGTTCACGGTGTGTTCCCAACTGTGCGGTTTCGCCATCAGGTGAATCTGAGATGGCAGTGGATGAGCCCGAAGTGCTTACGCTTGGAGAGTGAACACACTCCCGATCAGCAACGACATTGATCGTGCTGCCGAGCTTCTTCAGGGCAAGCTCATTAGCGTACTCACCGGCGCTGGGATTAGCACCGATTCAGGCATACCTGATTATCGCGGTGAAGGCGCCGCGGTGCGCAATCCGATGACCTTCCAACAGTTCCAAAGCTCGCCCGAATTTCGCCAACGCTATTGGGCAGGCAGTCATCTTGGCTGGAAACGTTTTGCCGCGTCGACTCCCAACCAGGGTCATGACGCTCTCGCGGAGTTCGAACGCCGCGGCATCAGCAACGGCATCGTGACTCAGAATGTCGACGGCTTGCACTTGCGCGCCGGCTCCACACGGGTTGTTGACGTCCACGGCAGCATCGACCGTGCGCGGTGCCTGCGGTGCGGACAGTACTTTGCTCGCACTCCCCTAGCCGCCCGCATCTCTGCGCTGAACCCGTGGCTCGAAGCAGATGACTCCCACACGCTCAACCCCGACGGCGATGCTGACGTGCACAACGTTGAGGACTTCGTGATTCCCGACTGCACCGTCTGCGGTGGCGTTCTGAAACCGGATGTCGTGTTCTTCGGCGAGTTCGTTCCGACCCGAAAGTTTCAACTTGGCGCGTCGCTCGTGGACCAGTCGGATGCCATGATCGTCGCCGGTTCGTCTCTCGTCGTCAATTCCGGCATCCGCCTCGTTGAGCGAGCGATGCGCAAGCAGATCCCGCTCGTCATCATCAATCGCGGAACGACCAAAGCCGATAAACGCGCCGACGTTAAGATCGATGGGGGCGCTTCCGCAGTTCTTGGTGAACTTGTCGAACGCCTAGCTGCTTAGCAGCGCAGATCGCCCGAGTGTTCTGTGCTGGTCATTGTGTTGTGAACGGAGCGTTGTGTTCATTTATCTTGTGCGACATGGAGAGACTGACTGGAATCTCGAACGTCGCATTCAGGGCAGTACTGACATTCCCCTCAACGAGACCGGGCGCGCGCAGGCACGCACCACGGGAGAACTCTTAGCCCGCCGGCAGTGGAACGGAATCTTTGCCAGCCCTCTTTCCCGGGCGATGGAAACCGCAGAAATTATCGCGGGCATTGTCGGGCTTGCCGCCCCTGAACCTGTAGCGGCGATTGTTGAACGAAACTATGGCGTCGCCGAAGGCTGCACCGATAGCGAAATTGATGCGCTGTATCCGGCTGACGTTGACGTTCCCGGCCGGGAACCGCGCGAGGCTGTCGCACAGCGTGTCGTTCCTGCCCTCGTGAGCCTTGCCGAGCAGCATCACGGTGAGTCGATCATTGTGGTGGCCCACGGTGGTGTCATTGCGACGGTGCTTGCGACAGTCGCTCCGGGGCATCCGCACGGACGAATCGCCAACGGCTCCGTGCATAGCTTCCGTCATGACGAAGGCACGCTGACGCTCATCGATTTCGATGACCCCATCGAAGAAGAATCAGAACGCCACGGCGGCGACGACTTCGATGAGCAAAACGCGTTAGCCCGACGCGAGAGCGGCGCGTAGGTCGCCGCTAGCGATTCTTCTTCGCTTCGCGGGCCGCAACGGCATCCTGAAGCACTTGGTAGAGCGTCGCGGCACCCTTCTCCCACGTGAACTCTGCTGACCGCGTGCGAGCGGCAGTCGAGCGCGCCTGCCATGTTGCGGGGTCCTCGAGCGCGTGTACTTCGCGAACCAGCTCGGCAGGCTTGTCTGGGTTGAAGAATCCGCCAGCGGGGCCGGAGATCTCACGGAAGATCGCAGTATCGCTGACGAGCACGGGCGTGCCAAGCACCATCGCCTCAACCTGAGGTAGGCCGAAGCCTTCATCACGGGATGCGGTTACGAGAGCGGTTGCCCGCGACAAAGTCTCCGAATAGACCTCGTCGCTTGCTCCGTTGTGGAAGATGAGGCTCGACTCTGGTGCGAGTGCCGTCAGCTCCGCCTTCGACCTCTCGTCGACTCGGCTCATGAGATGAAGGGTGTAGCCGGGCAAATCGTGGAGCGCCCGAGCAATGAGCCCCACATTCTTGTACGGCATGTAGGAGCCCATGTAGACGAGCTCCCGTGTCGTTGGTGCCGCCCGGGGCACGTAATCGGCTGGGCTATCGGTTCCCAGCGTGACGACGGCAATGGGATTGCGCGTGAGGTTGTGCTCCACCATCTGATCACGCGTCGTCTGGGAATCGGAGACGTGGGCATCTGCCCTGTTCAGAAGTGCCCGTTGGAACGCCCAGGTCAGATGATACGCACGCCACATCACACGCACTGCCCACGGCAGGTTGTGAGGCGGAGTGGGGTGCTTGTAGTAGATGAGATCGTGCACTGTCGTGACGAGAGCGTACTTGCGACCGAACGGGCCCATTGTTTGCATGGGAGTGAACACGACATCCGGCTTGAGCTTGTTGACCTGAAGAGCAACTAAGGGCTCCAGGATGCCGGTGGGTGACGACGCCATTTCCCAGGGCAGGTCTGGCAAAAGCTCGAGCTGGCGCTTATCGGAAACCAGCATGGTCACGGGGTGTAGTTTGCTTAGCTCCTCGACGAGGCGAGAACCATAGCGACTGATTCCATCGTGGCGGCCGATGCGCGTATAGCGACAATCGAAAACGATCTTCATGAGAGGGGCTCCGCAACTGTTCCCGCGTTCAGGAACCTAACAATCAGTTCGGCAGCTTCGCGCGGCCGTTCATAGTGGATGAGATGGCCAACGTCGTCGAAAATTTCGAGCTGTGAGTCGGCGAAGAGGGTGTGCAGTCGCTCCTGTGCTGGAACCGGGCTGATGGGGTCATTGCGAGCCCCGATCAAGAGCGTGGGAATGGTTATCTGCGGCGCGAACATGCTGACATCCGACCCGATCGATGCCTCGAAGGCTTCAAGCAGGCTGTCGCGATTGGCATAACTACTGAAGTGCGCATGGTGCTGTTGGTGAACCCAGCGCCGAAGTTCGGGGTCGTGAGTCTTCACCATGGCAAGACTCATCACCCGCACGACGAGCCAGTTGCTGAGCATCGGCGCACCGATCGCATGCGGCAGAGCCCGGGCGAGTTGATAAAACCAGAGTGTGATCGTGCTGAGCACGCCATTCGGGCCCGAGAGCGCCGGCGCCGCGATGGGATTGACGAGAATGAGCCGCGGCGTGACAAGGCCACGGGCAAGGGCGGCAGAGACGACAATCGATCCGAAGGAATGCCCGAGAATAATTGCGCGCCCGTCGAGGCCGAGTGCTTCGACGAAGCTCTGAAGCCAGAGCGCATACCCCTCGATGTCGTGTGCCCGACCGCTGAGCGGCTCGGAGGCGCCAAAACCCGGAATGTCGGGACTGATGATGCGGATGCCACGAAGGTGAGCGCAGACGGCCTCGAGGCCGTGATGGTCGCCCCGAAAGCCATGCACGAGAACCAGAACGGTCTCGGCGTCATCGGGGCCGTATTCCCAATAGTGGGTTGCAGCGCCGAGTACATCGACAACGGAGTGCCTCGCCGGGGTGGCGTCGAGCAGTGCTCCATAGGGCGATGCGGGTCTCATTCGAACAATCTTATGCAGTGCGCCGCTCGTTGCTGACATCCTGGTTTCAAATGGGTTGCCGCTCCAGTTCGACGCCGTAACTCCGCGAGCCGAGTTCCCGGTGTCAGTGTCTCGCCCTACGCTGAGTTCATGAGCAATTCCGGCACCCTAGCCACCTTCGATCTTGAAACCACCGGCGTCGACGTAGAGACCAGTCGCATCGTTTCCGCCTGTATCGCCCTCATCGACGGGTCGGGAGCGGTGACTTCTCGGTGGGATTGGCTTGCAGACCCCGGGGTTGAGATTCCGGATGGCGCTGCCGCGATTCACGGAATTACTACCGAGCGTGCACGGGCTGAGGGGCGCGACGCGGCCCTTGTCGTGGCAGAAATTGTCAACACGCTCAGAGACACCTGTGCCCGTGGTATCCCCCTCGTTGTTTACAATGCTCCCTACGATCTCTCGCTGCTCGACCGTGAGTGCCGCCGGCACTCGGTCGATGGTCTCGCAGAGCCCTACATCGTCATCGACCCCCTCGTTATCGATAAAGGCGTTGATCGTTACCGCCGCGGCAAGCGCACCCTCGAAGCGACTTCGGCGCTGTACGGTGTCGCTTTGGACGATGCCCATGATGCTGGTGCCGACGCGATCGCCGCTGCCCGAGTCGCGCAAGCGCTCCTGCTGAAGTACACGGAGCAGCTCAGCATTCCCTTCGGCGAATTGCACGCGATGCAACAGCGCTGGTACGCCGAGCAGTCGGCAAGCTTTCAGGAGTTCATCCGCAGGTCTAAGGGCGACGAGAGCTTCGTGGCGAACTTGGAGTGGCCAGTACGCTCGTTCCCGCAGTAGCGCTCCCCCAGCCTCGATCAGCAATGCGCGACGTTCCACGGAACGTCGCGCATTTTCTGTTGTTGCCGTTGCCGTTGCCGGTGCACAGTGATGGTGACGTTGCACGGTGACGGTGCGCGAATGCGATCGTGCCGTTAACGACTGAAGGCGGCCGGATAACCGGTCGCCTTCAGGAAAAACTGGGTGTTACTAGTTGCCGAAGCCCTTGTAACGGTTCTTGAACTTCTCAACGCGTCCTGCGGAGTCCATGATGCGCTGCTTACCCGTGTAGAACGGGTGCGACTCGGAGGAGATTTCGACGTCGATGACCGGGTAGGTGTTTCCGTCTTCCCACTCGATCGTCTTCTCGCTCGTCACAGTTGAACGAGTGAGGAACGTGGAGCCAGACGCGAGGTCGCGAAAGACGATGGGCATGTATGTGGGGTGGGTCTCGGACTTCATTGGATTTCCCTGGGTTCTTGAATAAATAAAAGACGTAGGCGGTCACGCGGACCGACACACAAGCCTATCAGAGGATTAGGCAGCACGCGCGGTGTAGCGGCCGGAGTCTTTTGTGATGATGAGTTCGAGACCGAAAGCGGCACTCAAGTTCTCTGACGTAACAACGTCATCGATCTTACCCGCGCTGTGCACGGAACCCTTGGACAAAACCAGCGCGTGGGTGAATCCTCGCGGAATCTCTTCCACGTGGTGTGTCACCATTACGATTGCTGGCGCGGTATCTGCCTGAGCGTATCCGCTCAGCAGTTGAACCAGTTCTTCCCGTGAGCCGAGGTCGAGGCTCGCTGCAGGCTCGTCGAGCAAGAGCAGTTCTGGGTCGGTCATCACGGAGCGCGCAATCTGCACGCGCTTTTGTTCGCCATCGCTGAGATCACCGAAGCGACGTTCTTCTAAGTGCGAGAGACTCCACTCGGCGAGGACACGACGTGCACGGCGCACATCGACATTCTCATACTCTTCATTCCAGCGACCCGTTACGGAATACGCAGCGGTCAAGACAACGTCAAGAACACTCTCGTTGCCGGGGACCCGGCGGGCAAGAGCGGTTGAGGCAAAACCAATGCGCGGGCGCACGTCGAAAACGTCGGACGCGCCAAGAGTGCTGTCGAGCACGGTGACTTCGCCCGAGCTCGGATGAATCTGAGCCGCGGCCAGCTGCAACAGCGTGGTCTTGCCTGCCCCATTGGGGCCGAGAATCACCCACCGATCGGAAGCTTCCACACTCCAAGAAACAGAGTCGAGGATCGTATTGCCACTACGAGTGACGGTGACGTCGGAGAAGGTGAGAACGCTAGCCATGATGTCATCATCCTATTGCCTTGCTGGCTCCCGTGGGCGAGGCAACGAGGGCGATCCCGATAGTCTGACGAGTGAAGTCGTGCGGTTCTCGAGACCGACGACGTGAACCGTCGATTGAAGGGTCATCGCCTTGGCACAATTTCTCGTAGTTTTTGACGTCGACTCCACGTTGATTGAGAACGAGGTAATCGAATTACTCGCTGCGCGTGCAGGCTCCGAGCCAGAGGTGACAGAGATCACGACGCGTGCGATGAATGGGGAACTCGACTTCGAAGAGAGCCTTCGGGCGCGAGTAGCAACCCTGGCTGGGCTGCCCGAGGCAGTGATTGCCGAGTGTGCTCGCGACATCCGCGTCACGAACGGCGCTGAGGAGCTCATCGCTGGTGTTAAAGCAGCCGGCGGGCACGTGGCAGCAGTTTCTGGCGGTTTCCATGAGCTTCTTGATCCTCTTGCCGTGCGTCTCGGTCTGGACTACGCCCGAGCTAACCGTCTCGAAGTGAAGAACGGTGTGGTCACGGGAGCCGTCCTCGGCCCGGTGATCGACGCTCAAGCCAAAGCAGACTCATTGCGGGAGTGGGCGGCCGCCTCCGACACTCCCCTGTCTCGCACCATTGCGGTTGGTGACGGCGCCAACGATCTATTGATGATGGATGCAGCAGCACTGTCGGTCGGCATTACAGCCAAGCCGATTGTGCGCGCCAATGCTGACGTACACATCGACAGCCGTGACCTCAGCGCGGTGCTTGCGGTAATGGGGCTTCGGGGCTAAACGCCCAAACAAGAGCTGGCTAGTGGCCCATTCCTAGTCCACCATCGACGGGGATGACCGCGCCTGAGATGTAGCCGGCATCGTCGCTCGCAAGCCACGCGATCGCTTTCGCGACCTCGGCCGGGTGGGCAAAACGGTTGGCAGGAATCTGCTTGAGATACGCGTCCTGTTGCTCGACTGGCAGCGCTGCGGTCATATCGGTTTCGATGAACCCTGGAGCTACAACGTTGGCGGTGATTCCGCGGCTGCCGAGCTCACGGGTGAGAGAGCGGGCGAGTCCAATGAGTCCGCTCTTGGAAGCGGAATAGTTGACCTGGCCAGCCGAACCGAGAAGGCCAACAACACTCGAAACGAGAATGACACGGCCGAAACGGGCCTTCATCATGCCTTTGGAAGCGCGCTTCACGACGCGGAAGGCTCCGGAGAGATTGGTGTCGATGACATCGGTGAAGTCGTCATCACTCATACGCATGAGGAGCATGTCCCGGGTGATTCCCGCGTTCGCTACAACGATTTCGACGGGACCGAGTTTGGACTCTACCTCGCTGAACGCAGCGTCGATACTTGCGGGATCGGTGACGTCCGCGGTTACCGTGAGGGTTCCTTCTGGGCCCGTGCCCGAGCGGGCGGTAACGGCGACTCGGTAGCCCTGAGCCACAAACTCTTCGGCAATTGCCCGGCCAATGCCGCGATTGCCGCCGGTGACAAGAACGATTCGTGATTCAGTTGCTGTGCTGCTCATGGTTCCCAGCATATAGTCGCCAGCACGGGCGTAGGCTTAGGTGTAGTCACCTCGGCAACCTAAGAAAGCCCATGAACACTCCTGAGTCGATCACGTCGCTCCCTGAGCGGCCCGATGCTGAACGCCGTCGCCGCGTCATCAACTACTCCATAGCTATGGGGATACGAATTGTGTGCGTGTTGCTGTGCGTCTTCGTGCGGGGGTGGTGGCTTGTGTTGCCCGTGCTTGGCGCCGTCGTGTTGCCCTACGTTGCCGTCGTGCTGGCCAACGTCAGCACTCAGCGCGCTGGCGTTGTGTCCACGCCTGGCCAATTCGCATTGAAATCGGGTGACTCCTTCGCTTCACGCGGAACGGACGAGGCGGCTCGGTGATCGGTGAGAGTGGCCCGAGCACACAACGGTGCTCGCGCGCAGGGTGCACAGCGCCCGCGCAGTGGAACGTCAACTGGCGAAACCCGCGTATTCACGGGCTTGAGCGGGTGAAGGTGTGGTTGGCCTGCGCTGACCACGTGGACTACTTGCGCGAATACTTGACGACCCGCAACTTCCCTGTCGTGGTTAGCGACCTCTCGGATGACGTTTCAGTGGTTCCTGATGGGAGCGGCGCGTGAACCGGTGGCGTTTCGCATTTTCTCGTCGGTGGTTTGGGTATTTGGCCTTGGTCATCGCCTTCGCAATTGGCTGCGTTTTTCTCTCGCATTGGCAGTTTGACCGGCGCGCGGAAGCGGCCGCGGAGGTCGCTCGCGTTAGCGACAACTGGGATGCAGCCCCCCAAGACCTCGAGAGTGTGATGCCCGAGCTCGACGAGTTCGATGTCGACAACAAGTGGAAGTCTGTGGCCGTTACCGGGGAGTACCTGACTGCTGAGCAACTCCTTGTGCGCGGGCGGCCGTACGGTGGTCAGCCAGGCTTCGAAGTGCTTGTACCTTTCAAGCTCGACAGCGGCGAGATTGTTGCTGTTGACCGTGGATGGGTTCCCTCGGGAAACAGCCAAGATGAACCCGATTTTGTGCCCGCTGCTCCCACGGGGCAGGTGGAGCTCGTTCTACGACTCAAGCCGAGTGAACCAACGGTCTACAACCGCTCAGCACCCGAGGGACAGATCGCAACCATTCACTTGCCGACCGTCGCGGAACTTGTGGGCGAACCAACCTACGTTGGCGCGTATGGCCTGTTGGCGTCTGAGTCCCCCGCGGTCGCCGATATGCCGCTGGCATACCCGAAACCGCTACTCGATGAAGGCGCCCATCTCTCCTACGCCTTCCAGTGGGTCGCTTTTGGCGTGCTTGCTTTCATCGGGCTCGCCTGGGCTGTGCGTCAGGAGTATCGTCTCGTCAACGAGGAGGATCCCGCTGAACGGGAGCGCGCTAAGAAGCGTCGCGACAAGGCAGTGAAACGCGGTCCTACTGACGCAGAAATCGAAGACGCAATCCTCGATTCCTAACCAGCGCCCAACGCTTCCGCTCGCGACGTAAGCGGGATGCGGCGTCGTCGCCACGCTCCCCTAGCTAGGCGAGGCTGATGAGGTCGGCGTAGTCCTTGTTCCAGTGGTCCTCGATGCCGTCAGGCAAGATCAGAACTCGTTCAGGGTTCAAGGCTTCGACAGCGCCCTCATCGTGGCTTACAAGTACAACAGCGCCCGTGTAGCTCGCGAGAGCACCAAGAATCTCCTCACGGCTGGCCGGGTCAAGGTTGTTAGTGGGCTCATCGAGGAGGAGCACGTTGGCGCCACTCACGACGATCATTGCGAGAGCAAGACGAGTCTTCTCTCCACCCGAAAGCACGCCGGCTTGCTTCGTCGCGTCATCCCCACTGAACAGGAACGAGCCGAGAACCCGACGCGCTTCCATCTCGGTGATGTTAGGCGACGATGAGACCATGTTTTCGAGAACAGAGCGCTTGACGTCGATGGTTTCGTGCTCTTGAGCGTAGTAACCGATGCGCAGGCCGTGACCAGCTTCGACTTCACCAGTGTCTGGCTCATCGACGCCGGCGAGCATTCGGAGCAGGGTTGTCTTTCCTGCACCGTTGAAGCCGAGGATGACAACCTTCGAACCGCGGTCGATCGCGAGGTCGACGGACGCAAAGATTTCGAGCGAGCCGTAGCTCTTGCTGAGGTTGTGGCCCATCAACGGCGTACGACCACAGGGTGCAGGATCCGGGAAGCGCAGAGCGGCAACGCGATCAGCGGTCCGAACGTCGTCAAGACCGGCAAGCAGTTTCTCGGCTCGAGCCACCATCTGGTGGGCAGACGCCGCCTTGGATGCCTTGGCGCCGAAGCGAGCAGCTTGAGCCTGAAGGGTCGATGCCTTCTTCTCGGCGTTGGCACGTTCCTTCTTCCGGCGTTCCTCATCGGATTGGCGCTGGCGCAGGTAATGCTTCCAGCCCATGTTGTACTGATCGATAAGTTGACGGTTCGCGTCGAGGTAGAAGACCTTGTTAACAGTGTCTTCGACTAGCTCAACATCGTGGCTAATCACGATCAGGCCGCCGCTGAAGTTCTTCAGAAATTCTCGCAGCCAGACAACAGAGTCGGCATCGAGATGGTTAGTGGGCTCATCAAGGAGCATGGTGTCTGCGCCCGAGAACAAGATTCGAGCAAGTTCGATACGGCGGCGTTGACCACCGGAGAGCGTCGAGAGCTGCTGGTCGAGAATGCGGTCGGGAAGGCTCAGGTTGCTCGCGATGGAAGCTGCCTCAGCCTCAGCGGCGTATCCGCCCAATGCCATGAACTGATCGTCGAGCTTGCCGTAACGATCCATGGCAGCGGTGCTCACCGCTGCATCGCTGCTGCCCATCTCATCCTGTGCCTGACGCATCTTCAGTACGATGCTGCCGAGGCCGCGAGCATCGAGGATCCGCGTCCGGGCAAGGTCTTCGGGGTTGCCAGAGCGGGGGTCTTGCGGGAGATATCCGATCTCACCGGTGCGCTCAATCTTGCCGCCTGTGGATTCGAGTTCCCCGGCGAGCGTCTTAGTGAGAGTGGTCTTGCCAGCGCCGTTGCGGCCAACCAGCCCAATTTTGTCTCCGCGATCTACACGGAAGTTGACGCCCTGCATCAGCATGCGTGCGCCAACGCGCAACTCGAGATCATGCACAGCAAGCACGGCAAAACGTCCAAATCTTGGGGGTTGGGGTTAGTGGGCGACAGCACCAACCAACTAGTCTACTTCCTACCGTCGACTGCGCAGTGCAGTTCTGAGAATAGGGAAGCGAGAGGCCGCCACCGTGAGCATCGCTACTCGATTGTTCAAACCAACGATTGTTGATCTCATCTTTGGGCCAAATTGGGCTGCGAGCGTGATCTTTGTTGCCGCCGGAGCAGGGTTCACTGCCCTCGCAGCGCAATTCGTCGTGCCGCTCTATCCGGTGCCCATCACTGGACAAACGCTGGCCGTCATGATCGTTGGTCTGTCTTTGGGGGCAACGCGCGCCGCCCTGGCGATGACGCTTTACGCGCTCCTCGGCGCAGTCGGACTCCCCGTGTTCAGCGACTCCAGTGGAGGCCTAGAGGTGCTGACCGGAACCGGAGGCGGGTACATCGTCGGATACATTGTCGGCGCTTGGATCATGGGTGCGCTAGCCGAACGACACTGGGATCGCCGATTCTGGAAAGCGGTAGCGGCCGCGGCAATCGGAACCGCGGCGATCTACGCAGCGGGCCTGATTGGACTGGCGCGAGCGTTAACCTCGATGGGGCGTGACTACACCATTTCGAGTCTCCTCGACATCGGCGTTGCACCATTTCTGGTCGGCGCTGCAGTCAAAGTGATCGTTGCCGCAACTTTGCTTTCCTACGCTTGGAAAAAGGCAACCCAGCACGATCCTCAGGCTGCAGGGCAGCGTTAAGCCACAGCCGACAACCTGGGATGCAGGCCCCGACTAGATCGAGAAGCCGACTAGATCGAGAAGCCGAGAGCCCGCATCATGTCGCGGCCGTCGTCAGTAATCTTTTCAGGACCCCATGGCGGCATCCACACCCAGTTGATGCGGAACGCTTCTACGACGTTATCGAGAGACTGAGCGATTTGCTCCTCGATAACGTCAGTCAGCGGGCAACCAGCTGAGGTAAGCGTCATGCTGATAATCAGCGCGTTGTTCTCGGGATCCCAGCTGAGGTCGTAGATGAGTCCGAGGTCAACAATATTGACCCCGAGCTCAGGGTCTACGACATCTTTGAGAGCCTCTTCAACCTCGTCGAAAAGGGCGGGCGCCAAAACAGTAGACATACGCCTACGCTACGCTCGTGTCGGTCAAAAATCGATCGTAACCTTCGTTTTCAAGGCGATCTGCAAGCTCGGGGCCACCCTCTTCTGCAACGCGGCCGTCAACGAAGACGTGAACGAAGTCCGGCGTGATGTAGCGAAGAATGCGTGTGTAGTGGGTGATCAACAGCAGACCAAGGCCTGTCGATTCCTGTGCGCGGTTGACACCCTCTGACACGATCTTGAGCGCATCGACGTCGAGGCCGGAGTCGGTCTCGTCAAGAATCGCGAATCGAGGCTTGAGGAGTTCCAGCTGAAGGATCTCGTTGCGCTTCTTCTCTCCGCCGGAGAAACCTTCGTTGACGTTGCGGTCGGAGAAAGTCTTGTCCATGCGGAGAGCCTTCATCGCACCGTTGACTTCTTTGATCCAGGGACGAAGCGCGGGGGCCTCTCCGGCCAGAGCGGTCTTCGCGGTGCGCAAGAAGTCAGCAACCTTAACGCCGGGAATCTCAACCGGGTATTGCATGGCAAGGAAGAGGCCTGCGCGAGCGCGCTCGTCGATGCTCATGTCGAGCACTTCTGCACCATCAAGCGTGATCGAACCGCTCTCGACGTGGTACTTGGGGTGCCCCGCGATTGTGTAGGCAAGGGTCGACTTGCCCGAGCCATTGGGGCCCATGATGGCGTGGGTTTCGCCCTGTTTGATCTCAAGGTCCACTCCCTTGAGGATCTGCTTCGTGCCCTGCTCGGTTTCGACGCTGACGTGCAGGTCTTTGACTGACAGTACTGACATTATTTCTTTCCTTAATGGTCTCGTATGGAGAGCGATTAGCTCTCGATGGCGACGGTGTCCTCGGGGTCGATGTGAACCCCTCCGTCGTCGTCGATCTTCACTACAAAGACCGGTACAGGTTCATAGGCGGGCAAGCTTAAGGGCTTACCGGTGTCGAGCGAGAAGAGCGAGCCGTGGGCCCAGCACTCAATAGCGCCGTCTTCGACGAAACCCTCCGCAAGCGAAATGTCGCCGTGTGTGCACGTGTCGCCGATCGCATGAACATCGCCAGCAGAATCTTTGACGACACAGATTGCGGTGCCGTCTAGTTCCACCCGATAGGCCTTGTTGGTCTCGAGTTCATCGATACCGCAGACGCGCTGAGCGGTCACGAGATGGTTCCTTCCAGCTCCGCTTCGATAGCGGTGTGGAGACGAGCTTCGAGCTGCTCATCGCCGACTTTCTGCACGATCTCAGAGAGGAAGCCGATGACGACAAGACGTCGAGCTTCTGCTTCGGAGATACCGCGAGCCTGCAGATAGAACAGCTGCTCGTCGTCGAAGCGACCAGTAGCGCTGGCGTGGCCGGCACCCTGAATATCGCCAGTCTCAATCTCAAGGTTCGGGATCGAGTCTGCACGAGTTCCCTCGGTCAAGACGAGGTTGCGGTTCTGCTCGTAGCTATCGGTACCGGCTGCGTGCGGGCCGATCAGGACATCTCCGACCCAAACCGTGCGCGCTCCGGCACCCTGAAGGGCACCCTTGTAGTTCACTCGACCGCGAGTCTGCGCTGCTTCGTGGTGAAGGTACACACGCTGCTCGAGGTGTTGTCCCGCATCCGCAAAATAGAGACCGTAGAGCTCGCCGTCGGCGCCTTCCCCCGACAAGTGCACCGACGGATTGACGCGAACAACCTTGCCCCCAAGCGACACAATCGTGTGCTTGAGGGTGGCTGAGCGGCCGACCTGTACGAAATGACTCGCGAGGTGGATGGCGTCGTCTGCCCAGTCCTGAACACTGACAAAGTTCAGCGTCGCGCCTTCTTCAACAACAACCTCAACGTTCTCGCTGAGAAGTGCCGAGCCAGACGACTCCACAAGGACGGTGCCGTTGCTATGGGCGCGCGCGGTGATCACAATGTGGCCGGCACGTGCTGTGTTGCCCAACTCTGAGCGAGAGATTCGCACTGTTGAGTGCTCTTCGCCCGTAATGGTGATGGCGAGGGCCTGCTCGAAGTTGGTCCAAGCATTGGCGGAGGCACGCTCTTCTGGCGCGCCTGCCGAAGCAATGCGCGCGTCGTCACGCGCTACCCACTCGACACTGATGCCCTCAGGGGCATCCGTGTCGATCGCGTAGGGAGCGCCGTCAAGAGCGTCGTCAAGAAGCGGTTTGATGAGCTTGACTGGCGTGAGCTTCCACTCAGCTTCTAGTCCATTGACGGGAGCGAAATCGGTGTGTTCGAAAGACCGAGGGCGTGCTGAGCGAGTCTGAACGGGAACGAAGCCTTTTTCGCTTGCGTCCCATCCGCCGTCGCTATGAGCCTTGAGTCCGTGCTGTTCTGGTGTAACGACGGTCATTTAGCCGACGGATCCTTCCATGCTCAGTTCAATGAGCTTATTGAGTTCGAAGGCGTACTCCATGGGCAGTTCGCGCGCGATGGGTTCGATGAAGCCACGCACGATCATGGCCATCGCCTCATCTTCTTCCATGCCGCGCGACTGAAGGTAGAAGAGTTGTTCAGCGCTGACTTTGGAAACAGTTGCTTCGTGACCAAGCTGAACGTCATCCACTCGGATGTCAATCGACGGATACGTATCCGAGCGCGAAATCGTGTCAACCAAGAGAGCATCACAGCGAACAGTGTTTGCTGAGTGATGGGCCTTCTCGTCAACGCGGACTTCTCCACGGTAGCCAGCGCGACCGCCACCACGGGCGACAGACTTCGAGACGATCGATGAGGTCGTGTATGGCGCCATGTGGATCATCTTGGCTCCGGCGTCTTGGTGCTGACCGGGGCCCGCGAAGGCAACGGAAAGGGTTTCGCCCTTGGCGTGCTCCCCCACCAGGTAGATCGACGGGTACTTCATCGTGACCTTGGAACCGATGTTTCCATCGATCCACTCCATGGTTGCGCCCTCGTGAGCGATCGCACGCTTGGTGACGAGGTTGTATACGTTGTTCGACCAGTTTTGAATCGTCGTGTAGCGAACGCGAGCGTCCTTCTTCACGATAATTTCGACAACCGCAGAGTGCAGGGAGTCCGACTTGTAGATCGGAGCGGTGCAGCCCTCGATGTAGTGAACGTACGAACCTTCATCAGCGATGATCAGAGTGCGTTCGAACTGGCCCATGTTCTCCGTGTTGATACGGAAGTAGGCCTGAAGCGGGATCTCAACGTGGACGCCCTTGGGCACGTAAACGAAGGAACCACCCGACCACACGGCGGTGTTCAGCGCAGCGAACTTGTTGTCGCCGGCGGGAATCACAGTGCCGAAGTACTCCTCAAAGAACTCGGGGTGCTCGCGCAGCGCCGTGTCGGTGTCCATGAAGATGACGCCCTTGGCTTCAAGCTCGGCGTTGATGGAGTGGAAGACAACCTCCGACTCATACTGTGCAGCAACGCCGGAAACCAGACGGTTGCGCTCAGCCTCCGGAATACCCAGCTTCTCGTAAGTATCGCGAATATCGGCGGGAAGGTCTTCCCACGTCTGCGCCTGCTTTTCAGTGGAGCGGACAAAGTATTTGATGTTGTCGAAGTCGATGCCCGACAAGTCGGCGCCCCACTTCGGCATCGGTTTGCGACCGAAGAGCTCAAGGCCCTTGAGACGCAATTTGAGCATAGATTCGGGCTCATTCTTAAGCGTAGAGATGTCGCGAACGACCTCTTCGTTGATGCCCCGTCGCGCAGAGGCTCCCGCAACGTCGGAGTCAGCCCAGCCAAACTCATACTGGCCCATGCCATTGAGTTCCGGACGATCGATCAGCACGTCGGACATTGGTACCTCTTTTCCTGCCCCTATCAACCAAGGTGGCTGCGTTGGCATTCCTTCGCACAGCACTTTGCCGGGAATATTTAGTGGGGCCGCGTGCGCTGTGTCACAACACTGCGCGGGCGAACTTAGACTGAAACAGGACAAGCGAGAGATTATCCCGCTGTCAACATTGACTTCCCGGCGTGGGCTGTGTTCCTGAACGCAATCCATTCTACAGGCAGAAGCCCGAAATAACAGGAGGTACGGCCGTGAACGCCGTCATCGCACGATTGCCCCAATCTGTAGACGCTCGAGTGAAATTTTTTGCGGTGGCTACGCTCGTCATTCAAATACTGATCGTGGCGACGGGCGGGGCCGTTCGATTGACCGGTTCGGGGCTCGGATGCCCCACCTGGCCGCTCTGTACCGACGCCTCTCTTATCGCAACCCCGGAGATGGGGGTGCACGGCGCCATCGAGTTTGGTAATCGGCTGTTGTCGATAATCGTGGGATTCGTCGCAATTCTCATGGTTCTGATGCTGCTGCGAATCCGCCGTGAACGTCGCGACCTGATGACGCTTGCGCTCGTGATTCTCGGCGGCACAGTGTTGCAGGGCCTCATCGGTGGCCTTTCCGTGCGAGTTCAGCTCGATCCCAGCATCGTGGGCGTGCACTACGCCATCTCAGCAATCCTGGTCGCCGTGAGTGCTGCACTTGTGTACCGAGTCTGGACCGGATTGCGCGGAAGCACGCTTGAAGTGTCGCGCCCCATCATGATCCTGACCCATGTGACCAGCATGTTTGTTGCGCTCACGATCATTGCCGGCATCCTGACGACCGGTGCTGGACCGCACGCGGGTGACGACGGCACAGCGCGCAATGGTTTGGATGCGGGCATCCTGCAGCATGTACACAGCTGGCCTGGCTACGCGCTACTCGCTGCGACCCTCGCGTTGGTGATTCTGCTCGCCAAGGGCGGCCACCGTCGCATCCTTGACTTCGCAGTGATTCTGCTCGTGCTCGAAGTCGTTCAGGCCACAATCGGAATCATCCAGTCGCGCAGTGGGCTGCCGATCCTATTGGTTGGCAGCCACATGGTTCTTGCCTGTGCAATTGCTGCCGCTATGACGGCCGTAGTGCTCTCGCTTCGCCCGAGCGTCAATCAACGGGCAGCAACCGAAGAGAAAACCGTGGCCGCACGCTAGTTCGTCACGCGTGACTCGCTGGTGCTGCGTTCGCTAGAACGGCAGCAGCGGGTCAATGCCGACGGCAAGGAATACCAGCGTCAGGTAGCTGATCGAACTGTGGAATACACGCATGGCCTTGACCTCGCCGTGGCGGATCGCCGTCGAGTACAACCGGTGCGATTCGATGATGAACCACGCACCGCTCAGGGTCGCAACGAGCGTGTAAACGATACCCATGTCAGCGACAGGTACCAGCAGAAGTGAACACGCGACGGTTGCCCACGCGTAGAGGATTACCTGAAGGCCGACGGCCGCACGGCCACGAACAACGGCAAGCATGGGAACGCCGACCGATTGGTACTCAGCGCGGTATTTCATTGACAGCGGCCAGTAGTGCGGCGGCGTCCACAAGAAGACCACAGCAAACAGGATCCAGGCTGCCCACGAAAGATCGTTGGTGACGGCTGCCCAGCCAATAAGTACGGGCATGCAGCCAGCGATGCCGCCCCAGATAATGTTCTGTGGAGTGCGACGCTTCAAGAGGAGCGTGTAAACGAAAACGTAGAAAAGGATCGCGAACAGCGACAGCGCGGCTGCAAGCCAGTTGGTGAGCACGCCAAGCCATACAACCGAGCCGACCCCGCTGATCCACGCAAAGAGAAGAGCTTCGCGGTCGCTGAGTTCGCCCGTCACGAGCGGTCGGTTCTTGGTGCGGGCCATGATGCGATCGATGTCGCGGTCGATGTAGCAGTTGAACGCATTAGCCGAGGATGCGCTGAGAATTCCGCCGACCAACGTGGCCAATACCAGCCACAGATTAGGGATGCCGCCAGCGGCAAGCACCATGACAGGCACCGTGGTGACGAGCAGAAGCTCAATAACCCGCGGTTTCGTGAGCGCAACGTAGGCGCGAATCTTGCGAAGGATGCCAATGCGTTGCTGCTGCGTGGGGGCTTCTAAAGTGACATCCATATCTACGATTCTAAACCGCATATCAAAATGTGCTGACCGTCACCGTAGTAAGGGAGCGATCGTGTACCGGGTTCCCTATACTTGGGGTGCCCGCCTGTCGGTGGCATGCTCGCGCGCACCACCAGTGCACTACGGCAAAACCGCTGACCGAGCCAATGATGGTATGTGGCGGGTCGTTCACGTGCCCTAGTCATTTCTGGCTAGGCACTTCGCTTGCAGAAGGGTCATTATTCTCATGGCAGCTTTTCAATGGGATCACATCGACAACAAAGCGGTAGACACCGCTCGAATTCTGGCGGCAGATGCTGTTGAGAAGGTAGGTAACGGTCACCCCGGTACCGCGATGAGTTTGGCGCCTGCAGCGTACTTGCTCTTTCAGAAGGTGATGCGTCGCGATCCAAGCGACGATCAGTGGATTGGCCGTGACCGGTTCATCCTCTCGGTGGGCCACAGCTCGCTCACTCAGTACGTTCAGTTGTACCTTGCCGGTTATGGGCTTGAACTCGATGACCTCAAGGCTCTACGCACGTGGGGTTCGCTCACTCCGGGACACCCCGAGTACGGCCACACCAAGGGCGTAGAAATCACCACCGGCCCTCTCGGTCAAGGCATCGCCTCGTCTGTCGGCTTCGCTTACGCGGCACGCTACGAGCGTGGATTGTTTGATCCCGAGGCCGAAGCGGGCACGAGCCCCTTCGACCACTTCGTCTACGTGATCGCGGGCGATGGCGACCTTCAAGAAGGCGTGTCAGCAGAAGCTTCCTCGCTTGCCGGTCACCAGAAGCTCGGCAACCTCATTGCTATCTACGACAGCAACCAGATCTCTATTGAAGACGACACCAACATCGCTTTCACTGAAGATGTGCAGATGCGCTACGAGGCCTACAACTGGCACGTGCAGGTCGTTGACTGGAAGAAGACTGGCGAGTACGTCGAAGACGTCGAGGCGCTCAACGCCGCGATCGAGGACGCCAAGGCCGTCACCGACCAGCCGTCGCTCATCATTCTCCGCACCATCATCGGTTGGCCAGCCCCCAGCAAGCAGAACACCGGAAAGATCCACGGATCCGCCCTAGGCGCTGAAGAACTTGCTGGCACTAAGAAGGCTCTTGGCTTCGACCCCGAGCAGAGCTTCGTCGTCGACGACGACGTTATCTCTCACACGCGTCAAGCTATTGACCGTGGAAAGCAACAGCGCGCTGAGTGGACAGAATCCTTCGACAAGTGGGCTGCGGCAAACCCCGAGCGCAAGACTCTGCTGGACCGTGTCCTCTCTGGTGCATTGCCTGAGGGCGTCGAAGAAGCACTCCCCCAGTTCGAAGCAGGCAAAGATGTCTCGACTCGTGCAGCAAGCGGCAAGGTACTCGGCGCAATCGGCGCCATCATGCCCGAGCTGTGGGGCGGCTCTGCTGACCTCGCCGAGTCGAACCTCACCACCATTGCCGGAGCGAAGTCGTTCGTTCCGAGCGAGCACTCCACCGGCGAATGGAGCGGAAACGAGTACGGTCGCGTACTTCACTTCGGCATCCGTGAGCACGCCATGGGCGCAATCATCAATGGCATTGTTCTTCACGGAAACACTCGCGCTTTCGGCGGAACGTTCCTGATCTTCAGCGACTACATGCGTCCGGCTGTTCGACTGGCCGCTCTCATGGGGGTGCCGTCGATCTTCGTGTGGACTCACGACTCGATCGCGCTCGGCGAAGACGGTCCTACTCACCAGCCGATCGAGCAGCTTGCCAGCTTGCGAATGATTCCTGGCATGGATGTTGTTCGCCCAGCCGACGCCAACGAGACCGCGTGGGCGTGGAAGACGATCCTTGAGCGTCGTAACGGCCCAGCGGGTATCGCCCTCACCCGTCAAAACGTGCCCACATTCGATCGTGGGGACGCAGACGCGACCGGTGAGACCTTCGCTTCCGCTGCGAATGTAGCCAAGGGAGCCTACGTGCTCGCTGAAGCGCCCAACGGAACTCCGGACGTCATTCTGATTGCCACCGGTTCTGAAGTGCAGCTCGCTGTGGAAGCCCGCGAGACGCTCAAGGCTGACGGAATCAACGCGCGCGTCGTGTCCGCTCCTAGCCTTGAATGGTTCGCGGAGCAGACCGCGGAATACCGCGAGTCCGTTTTGCCTTCTACTGTGCGTTCACGTGTATCGGTCGAAGCAGGAGTATCCACCGGATGGCGCGAGTACGTTGGCGACGCAGGTCGCAGCATCTCAATCGATCACTTTGGAGCATCCGCCGACTACAAGACTCTGTTCCGTGAGTTTGGAATCACCACCGAGGCCGTTGTGGCCGCTGCACGCGATTCTCTGGACGCCGTCTAGGCGCCCCAGATAAGGAGACAAGAAATGACTAACGAAACACCTACCGCAGCGCTCTCGGGCCTCGGCGTAAGCATCTGGCTTGATGACCTCTCGCGTGAGCGAATCAACTCGGGCGGACTCCAGTCGCTCATTGCATCACGCAACGTTGTTGGCGTCACGACCAACCCCACGATTTTTGCTACCGCTTTGGCAAAGGGTGAGGCCTATGACGAGCAGGTTGCAGCTCTGGCTGCCAAGGGCACGAGCGTCACTGATGCTGTGTTCGAGATCACGACTGACGATGTTGCTGCTGCCAGCGACATTTTCCGCCCCGTCTATGACGCCACTGAGGGCCGCGATGGCCGGGTCTCTATCGAGGTCGAACCTGGACTGGCCCATGATGCCGCCGGCACGATTGCTCAGGCTCAGCAGCTCTGGGCGAAGGTTGCTCGCGAGAACGCGATGATCAAGATTCCCGCGACCGTTGAGGGCCTCGAGGCCATCACTGCAACGATCGCAGCCGGAATCAGCGTCAACGTCACCTTGATCTTCAGCTTGGCGCGTCACCGCGAAGTTATCGAGGCTTACCTCACTGGCTTGGAGAAGGCGAAGGCTGCCGGCCATGACCTTTCAAAGATTCACTCGGTCGCATCGTTCTTCGTCTCCCGCGTAGACACCGAGATCGACAAGCGTCTTGACGCGATCGGTACGGATGAGGCCAAGGCCCTCAAGAGCAAAGCTGGCGTCGCAAACGCACGACTCGCCTACGAGGTTTACGAGAATGCTTTTGCTACCGATCGCGCTCAGGCTCTCATCGCCGCTGGTGCGAACAAGCAGCGTCCGCTCTGGGCTTCCACCGGCGTGAAGGACCCGAGCCTGCCTGACACGCTGTACGTCACCGAGCTTGCCGTTGGCGAGACCGTGAACACGATGCCCGAGAAGACGCTCGAAGCGACTTTCGACCACGGCGTTATCGAAGGCGAGCAGGTCACCGCTAACTACGATGCAGCCAACTTCACCCTCGATGCGCTTACGGCGCTGGGTATTTCCTACGACGAGGTGACCGCGCTTCTCGAAAAAGAGGGCGTTGAGAAGTTCATCGTCTCCTGGAACGAGCTGCTCGACACCGTGTCAGCCGCTCTTGAGGCCGCAAAATGAGTGTAAAACTCGCAGTATCGGGCGCGGCGGCGGAGGCCGTCGACCGCATCGTTCCGCAGCTGGTCAACGATCTCGTTGCCAGTCGCATCACCGGCGGCGACGCGACGCTCTGGGGCCCCGCCGCTGAAGAAGAGTCGGCCAAGCGCTTGGGCTGGGTCGAGGCTGTTTCGGTCGGTCGTCCGATGATCGAAGACATCTACGCCCTGCGCGACAAGCTGCGCGCCGACGGCGTGAATCACTTTGTCTTGGGCGGCATGGGCGGTTCGTCGCTTGCCCCTGAGGTCATCACTCGCACGTACGGAGTTGAACTCACAGTTCTCGACTCGACAGACCCGGCACAGGTGCAGGCTGCCCTCGCGGATCGTCTTCAGTCGACGGCCGTCGTCATCTCCTCCAAGTCGGGCTCGACGCTCGAAACCGATTCGCAGAAGCGCATTTACGAAAAATTCTTCACGGATGCCGGAATCGACCCTCGGGAACGCATCGTGATCGTCACTGATCCCGGTTCGCCGATGGATGTCGCGGCTCGCGCTGCGGGATACCGCGTGTTCAACGCTGACCCCAACGTCGGCGGCCGTTATTCGGCACTCACCGCCTTCGGACTCGTTCCGTCTGGACTTGCCGGCGTCGACCTGGCCGAGCTTCTCGATGAAGCCGAGGCTGTCATGGTCGAGCTTGCTGTCGACAACGAGAGCAACCCGGGTCTCGTGCTTGGCGCTGCGATTGCCGGAACCGATCCCCTCAAGGACAAACTCGGCATCGTGACCGACGGAACCCACATCCTTGGGTTCGGAGACTGGGCAGAACAGCTCATCGCCGAATCCACGGGAAAGCTCGGCAAGGGACTTCTTCCGGTCGTGCTGCAGACCAACTCGCCCGAGCTCACGGAAGGTTTGGATGACCTCCAGATCGTTCGACTCGTTGGCGATTGGGATGACACCAAAGAGGTAGCAGAGGGCGAGATTGAAATCGCTGGTTCGCTCGGCGGACAGTTGCTGCTCTGGGAGTACGCCACGGTCGTTGCTGGTCGAATCCTCGGGATTAACCCGTTCGATCAGCCAGACGTTGAAGCTGCGAAGAACGCAGCGCGCGAGCTCATTGATAACCCGACTCCCCCGCAGGCCCCGGCCTTCTCGGTCGGCGATATTGAGGTTCGCGGCACGGACGGCGTGGTGGCTGACAGCAGTGACCTCGCTGGAGTTGTTTCGTCGCTACTGTCGTATCTGGCTGACGACGGTTATGTCGCGATTCAGGTTTACGCCGACCGCACTGGTTACCCGGAACTCCCCGAGCTTCGTGAGCGGGCAGCAGCCCGCGCAAAGCGCCCGGTGACATTCGGTTGGGGACCACGGTTCCTGCACTCCACCGGCCAGTTCCACAAGGGTGGCCCGGCAATCGGAGTGTTCCTTCAGATCATTGTTGTCGAAGAAACTGATTTGCAGATTCCTGACCGTCCGTTTACGTTTGGGCAGCTCATCCGGGCACAGGCCGCCGGCGACGCCAGCGTTCTGGCCGAACATGGCCGCCCTGTCCTGAGTCTCACGGTGTCGAACCCAAAGGTTTCGTTGCCGCAGGTTCTCGACGCGATCGGCTAGCTGCAGCACCTACGTGCCGCACATAGAGGAGAAGTATGTCCCCCGTTGACATCAGTGCTGAGTTCAATCCCCTGCGGTTGAGTTCTGACCGCAGGCTTAATCGCATTGCTGGTCCGAGCGCTCTGGTCATTTTTGGCGTAACCGGCGACTTGTCGCGCAAGAAATTGATGCCGGCTGTCTACGACCTCGCCAATCGGGGGCTACTTCCCCCAGGCTTCGCCCTTGTCGGGTTTGCCCGCCGAGATTGGGAAGATCAAGACTTCGAAAAGGTCGTTCACGATGCCGTTAAGCAGTACGCGCGCACGCCCTTTGATGAAGACGTCTGGAAACAACTCGCTCAAGGCATCCGTTTCGTGCAGGGCGAGTTTGACGATGCTGCGGCCTTTGAACGACTGAAGGAAACGCTGTCCGCCCTGGACAGTGAGCGCGGCACGATGGGCAACCACGCGTTCTATCTTTCGATCCCTCCGAAGTCATTCCCGCAGGTAACGGAGCAACTCCGCAACTCAGGCCTCGCAGAACAGCGTGATGGCCAGTGGAGCCGCGTGGTCATCGAAAAACCATTCGGTAGCGATCTCACCACTGCTCGTGAACTCAATGACGTGGTGGAGTCAGTGTTCCCGCCCGATAGCGTGTTCCGCATCGACCACTACTTGGGCAAAGAGACTGTTCAGAACATTCTTGCGTTGCGCTTCGCCAATCAGCTTTTTGAGCCGATCTGGAACTCCAACCACGTTGATCATGTTCAGATCACGATGGCGGAAGACATTGGAGTTGGCGGCCGGGCCGGCTACTACGACGGCATTGGTGCCGCTCGCGACGTCATCCAAAACCACCTGTTGCAGCTCCTCGCTCTGACCGCGATGGAAGAACCTGTTTCTTTCGATGCCGCTGACTTGCGCGCCGAGAAGGAAAAGGTTCTCTCGGCTGTGCGTCTGCCTGAGAACCTTGGCGAGCACACCGCGCGCGGTCAATACGCCGGCGGTTGGCAGGGTGGCGAGAAGATCACCGGCTTCTTGGCTGAAGACGGGATGAACCCCGAATCTGAAACAGAAACCTACGCTGCGATCCGCCTCGACATTGGTACGCGCCGCTGGTCTGGGGTGCCGTTCTACCTGCGCGCTGGAAAGCGCCTCGGACGACGCGTCACCGAAATTGCCGTGGTTTTCAAGCGTGCTCCGCAGTACCTCTTCGAAGAGAGCCGCACGTCGGCACTCGGGCAAAACGCTCTCGTTATTCGCGTGCAGCCCGATGAGGGAGTCACAATTCGCTTCGGGTCGAAAGTTCCCGGCGCCGAAATGCATGTGCGCGACGTCACCATGGACTTCGGCTATGGCCACGCGTTCACCGAGGCCAGCCCCGAAGCTTACGAACGACTCATCCTCGACGTATTGCTTGGCGATCCGCCGCTGTTTCCCCGTCATGAAGAGGTCGAGCTCAGCTGGAAGATTCTTGACCCCATTGAAGAGTTCTGGGCCACGCAGGGCGCCCCGGAACAGTACCGGCCTGGCACCTGGGGCCCGAAGTCCGCGGATGACCTCATGGAACGCGATGGACGAGTCTGGAGACGACCATGATTGTTGATCTGCCCAACACCACTACCGCGAAGATCTCGAAGGCGCTTGTACGGATCCGTGAAGATGGCGGAGCCGTCGCGCTCGGCCGCGTGCTCACGCTGATCATCGCTACCGAGTTCGGTAACGAAGAAGAAGCGATCGCAGCAGCTAACGATGCATCCCGGGAGCACCCGATGCGCGTGCTGGTCGTCTCGACGAGTAGCGCGTCATCCGCTCGTGATGAAGAAGCTCGCGTCGATGCACAGATTCGTGTCGGTGGAGATGCCGGCGCAAGCGAGGTAATCGTGGTTACCGCGCATGGGGACGCGGCTCTCGATCAAGAAAGCCTCGTTACCGGTCTACTGCTACCCGATGCTCCCGTCGTCGCGTGGTGGCCCGGCGAAGGCCCCGCAAGCGCCTCCCAGTCGCCACTGGGACGCATCGCGCAACGTCGCATTACGGATGCTGCTGCCAGCGCTAATCCACTCGATGCGATGCATCGCATGTGCAAGACCTACGTGCCCGGCGACACTGACTTCGCCTGGACGCGGCTCACGCTCTGGCGCGCGCAGCTTGCTGCCGTACTCGACCAGCCTCCCTACGAATCGATCACTGCGGTTACCGTCAGCGGTGCAGCAGATTCCGCATCGACGATGCTGCTTGCCGCGTGGTTGCAGATGCAGCTCAAGGTCAAGGTGACCCTGCACGTAGCCGAGGGCTCCCCCGTACCCACCGGTATCCATGCTGTGATTTTTGAACGAGCGTCAGGAACGATAACGCTCGAGCGCAACATCGCCAACATCGCGACGTTGACACAACCCGATCAGCCCGTTCACGACATCTCGTTGCCGCGTCGCAGTCTTCGCGACTGCCTCGCGGAAGAACTTCGTCGGCTCGACCCCGACAGCCTCTTCGGTGACGTGGTTCGTCACGGCGTCAGCGAGATTACGGGCGTTCAGATCAACAACTCTACGAAGGCGAAGAGCGAATGAGTAACGAACGTCGTGCGATAGTTCACACCGACAAAGCAAAGCTGGCGAAAGCGGTCGCGGCGCGATTCCTTTCGAAAGTGCCGCACATCATCGCCGAGTTCGATGAAGCAACCGTTGTCCTTACCGGTGGAACCATGGGGCAAGCAGTTCTCAAAGCCATCAACAAGTCATCTAAGCGGGATGCCGTCGACTGGTCACGCGTTAACTTCTGGTGGGGCGACGAACGCTGGCTCCCCGCGGGAGATCTTGAGCGCAACGATGTGCAGGCGCGTGAAGCGTTGCTTGACCACATTCCTATCGACCCGCGGCGCGTTCACGCTGTTGCGGCATCCGACGCAGGTCTCACCCTGGATGACGCGGCCCAGGCTTATGAGAACGACCTTGCGGCTCATTCCGCTCGAAATGGAAAGTACCCGAACTTCGATATTGTTTTTCTCGGAGTCGGCCCGGATGGTCATATCGCGTCGCTCTTCCCTGAGCGCGAGGGAATCCGTGAGACGGAACGCACGGTGATTGCCGTTCGCAACTCCCCTAAACCCCCGGACGAACGTGTCAGCCTCACGTTGCCCGTGATCAATTCTTCAGTACGAATCTGGGCCGTTGTGGCCGGCAGTGACAAAGCTTCAGCGCTTGGGCTAACGCTCGCCGGTGCAAGCTATAACGAAGTTCCTGCAGCGGGTCTTGAAGGCCGGCGCAAGACACTCTTCTTCGTCGACTCGGATGCTGCAGCCCAAGTTCCTGCATCGCTGATTGATCCAGGACAGTTTTGGACCAGCGCCGACTCCACTGACGAGCACTGAGTCTCAAACGCGCTTTAACGGGTAAAGGCCCCGACCGAAACGGTTGGGGCCTTTACTCGTGAGGCTTGTGTTCATTCAGAATGCGGCCTTAGGCGCGGATGCGAAGAACAGATAGCTACTCTGCAGTGGCGGTGCCACGACGAGTACGCAGCTGCAGCAGCGCCTCATCAAGGAGCTCAGTCGCTTCGTCATCGCTGCGGCGCTCTTTGACGTAGGCAAGGTGAGTCTTGTAGGGCTCTAGCTTCGAAGCCGACGGCGGATTCTCCTTGTCACGCCCCGCGGGGAGACCCGACGACGGGCAATCAATCGTCTCGGGAATCTCCTCGTCGGGAACGTTCGCAGAGAACGACCTTACAGTTTCGTTTCCGAGAGCGTCCCAGTAGGAGATTTGCACGCGTTCAGCGTGAAAACCACGATCTTGTTCGCCCATGGGGCCCGAGCCAACGCGTGACCCACGAATTGCACTTCCGCCTGCTGCCACTGTGTTCCTTCGTTTGCTAAAACTGGAGGTTCTTAGGCGCCGTCGAATTTGGTGATGAGACCAAGAACCACGATGCAACTGATCCACACGACGCCCAGAATCACCGTGATGCGGTTCAGGTTACGTTCTGCAACACCCGATGCGCCAAGATTGGACGTGGTTCCCCCGCCGAACATGTCGGAGAGACCTCCACCGCGCCCGCGGTGAAGAAGGATGAGAAGTGTGAGCAGCAAGCTCGTAATGCCGAGCAATACCTGCAGCACAACTTGGAGAATTTCCACAAAGAACCTTTCGAACAGGCCGTTCCGGCCTCGAACAGTATAACGGCTAGGTGCCGACGTGTTTGGAGAAGCGCGAGATGCTGGCGAATTCCGCCACATCAAGGCTTGCACCGCCCACAAGAGCGCCGTCAATATTGGGTTCGCGCATGAGGCTCGCAATGTTGCCAGACTTCACGGAACCCCCGTAGAGGATTCGTGTGGCCGCAGCGACGTCGTCGCCAAGCACCTCGGCGAGCGTTTCGCGCAGTCGCGCTGCAACTTGCTCAGCCTGTTCCGGCGTCGCGGCCTTGCCCGATCCGATTGCCCACACGGGCTCATACGCAACGACGAGCTCCGGCGTGCCCGATACCTCAGCGAGTCCAGCTTTCAGCTGAGCGACGGGAACGGCGCTAGGGCCGTGAGCTTCAAGATCATCGGCCGTCTCTCCGACGCACAATACCGGCACCAGTCCGTGCTTCACAGCTGCGGCGACCTTCCGAGCGAGTTGCTCGTCCGTCTCGCCATGCATCGTGCGACGCTCGGAGTGACCGACCAGTACGTAGCGGCAGTCGAGTGAGGCCAAAAATGCGCCCGAGATTTCTCCCGTGTACGCGCCTGAATCGTGTTCTGAAAGATCTTGGCCACCGAAACGTACCTCGAGCTTGTCGGCGGCGACGAGGGTCTGCACCGATCGCAGATCCGTGAAGGGCGGGAATACCGCTACCTCTGCCCCTTCAACACCAAAGTCATGGTTCGCGTCTTTCAACGTCCATGCCAGCTTCTGCACGAAAGCGATCGACTGAAGATGGTCAAGATTCATCTTCCAGTTTCCCGCGATAAGCGGGACGCGCTTTACCTTTGCCATCCGAGTACCTCCAGTCCGGGAAGCTGCTTGCCTTCGAGGAACTCGAGGCTCGCACCGCCACCCGTAGAAATGTGACCAAACTGGTCGTCGTCAAAACCTAATGCGCGAACGGCTGCAGCAGAATCGCCACCGCCGACAACGCCGAATCCATCTGTCTCAGTGAGCGCTTGCGCGACTGCCTTTGTTCCTGCCGCAAAAGCTGGGAACTCGAACACGCCCATCGGGCCGTTCCAGAAAACAGTCTTGGAGGCGCGAATCACTTCCGCGAATCGTGCCGCAGTGTCCGGCCCGATGTCGAGTCCAATACCAGCAGCACCGAACTCGGTGTCTTCAATCGCATGAGCCGGCGTTACCGTGTGAGCGGCATCCGGTCCAAACGAAGCGGCAACCGCAATGTCTGTCGGGAGAACAATCTCGACACCCAGCTCTTCAGCCTGGCTGATATATCCCCGCACCGTCTCGAGCTGGTCGCTCTCGAGGAGGCTAGCTCCGACCTTGTAGCCCTGCGCGGCAAGGAAGGTGAAGAGCATTCCACCACCAACGAGCAGCGTATCGACGCGCGGAAGAAGCGCGCCGATGACGTCGAGCTTGTCGGAAACTTTGGACCCGCCCAGCACGACCGTGTAAGGACGCTCTGGGGTGACCGTAAGGCGTTCGAGAACGCCAAGTTCAGTTTCGATGAGCAAACCAGCAGCGCTCGGGAGGGCCTTGGCCAACTCGAACACGCTTGCCTGCTTGCGATGAACTACTCCGAAACCGTCAGAGACGAACGCGTCGCCAAAGCGAGCGAGCTTGGCGGCAAACTCTTCACGTTCCGTCTCTGACTTTGAGGTTTCACCGGAGTTGAACCGCAGATTCTCCAACAGCGCTACGCCGCAATCGTCGAGCTCAGCAACCGCTTGTTCAGCGGATTGCCCGACGGTGTCCTTAGCAAACACAACGGCTTTGCCCAACAGCTCCGAGAGACGCTGCGCGACTGGCTCAAGGCTGTACTGAGCATCGGGCTCACCACCGGGGCGACCCAAGTGAGACACGATGACAACGCGAGCACCCTCATTGATGAGGGCGTTAAGCGTGGGCAGCGATGCACGGATGCGGCCGTCATCCGTAATCTGACCGTCCTTGAGAGGTACGTTCAGATCACAACGGACGATGACACGCTTGCCGCGCAAGTCGGGAAGCGTTGAAAGAGTTCTGAGGCTCATAATCGTTGGATGTTAGAGGCGGGCGCCGACGTATTCTGCAACGTCAACGAGACGGTTCGAGTAGCCCCACTCGTTGTCGTACCACGAAGCGACCTTGACCTGGTTGCCGATGACCTTCGTCAGACCAGCGTCGAAGATCGACGAGTGCGGGTCGCCAACGATGTCGGTGGAAACGATCGGGTCCTCGGTGTACTTGAGGATGCCCTTGAGGGGGCCTTCAGCCGCTGCCTTGTATGCAGCGTTGACCTGCTCGACCGTAACCTCAGACGAAGTCGTGATGGTGAGGTCAGTGATCGATCCAGTGATGACGGGAACGCGAAGGGCGTAACCATCGAGCTTGCCGACGAGCTCAGGAATGACCAAGCCGAGCGCCTTTGCTGCACCAGTCGACGTCGGGATGACGTTCTGTGCTGCTGCACGAGCGCGACGCAGGTCTCCGTGCGGACCGTCCTGAAGGTTCTGGTCAGCGGTGTACGCGTGAACAGTGGTCATGAACCCGGTGTCAATTCCGAAGTTGTCCATGAAGACCTTGGCCAACGGCGCGAGGCAGTTCGTCGTGCACGATGCGTTGGAGATGATGTTGTGGACGGCGGGGTCATAGACACCCTCGTTGACGCCAAGCACCAGAGTTGCAACATCGTCGCCAGAAGCCGGAGCCGAAACGATGACCTTCTTGGCGCCTGCAGCGATGTGCTTCGCGGCATCCGCCGACTTGGTGAAGTGACCGGTCGACTCAATGACGATGTCAACACCAAGCTCACCCCACGGGAGGTTCGAGGGATCGCGCTCAGCGAAAACCTTGATTGCCTTGCCATCGACGACGATTTGCTCGTCATCAAACGTAACCTCAGCGTCTAGACGACCAGTGATGGTGTCGTACTTGAGGAGATGAGCGAGGGTCTTGTTGTCTGTGAGGTCGTTGACCGCAACAATTTCGATGTTGCTGTCCTTGGCCATTGCCGCTCGAAAGAAGTTGCGACCGATGCGACCGAAACCATTAATACCGATTTTTACGCTCACTGTTGCTCCAGAAAATCAGGCGTCTAGGACGCGTCGTGCTGTAGTGGTGGGGGTGTTGCTGTGGTGGAGACTGGGCTAAAGCCGGGGCCTAACCCGGCCACGATGCCGCTACGAGAGTAGCAGCAGACCGTTTGTCTTCGAGCGCGCTGCGCTGAAGCGGTCCTGAACGTTAGCCCAGTCAACGATGTTCCAGAACGCCTTGACATAGTCAGCACGCACGTTCTTGTAGTCGAGGTAGTAGGCGTGCTCCCACACATCAAGCATGAGGAGAGGAACAATGCCCGCGGGCAAGTTGCCCTGCTGGTCGAAGAACTGAACGATGATGAGGTGCTCTCCGATGGAGTCCCACGCCAATACTGCCCAGCCTGAGCCCTGCACGCCCATAGCGGTTGCTGTGAAGTGTGCGGTGAACTTATCGAACGAGCCGAAGTGGTCGTCGATTGCACTCTCGAGGTCTCCGGTGGGCTTGTCGCCACCGTTCGGCGACATGTTGGTCCAGAAAATGGAGTGGTTGATGTGTCCGCCCAAGTTGAACGCGAGGTCCTTCTCGAGCTTGTTCACATTGGTGAGATTTCCGGAATCGCGAGCTTCAGCAAGCCCCGCGATCGCAGCATTCGCACCAGTGACATATGCCTGGTGGTGCTTGCTGTGGTGTAACTCCATGATCATGGCGCTGATGCTTGGTTCAAGCGCGGAGTAGTCGTACGAAAGTTCGGGAAGCGTGTAATCAGCCATCGGAAGTCCTCCTAGGATCGTGATTCCTGCGCCGGCTGGCGAGCACGGTCAGGCGAGATACATCCAGTCTAACCACGTCCATCCGACGCACGTGCCGTATGGAGGGAACGCTAAGCCTCGTCCAACTCAGCGGGAAGGTTTGCTTCAGTACCGGCTACGCCGAGGTCGCTTGCGCGCTTGTCGGCCATAGCCAGCAGCCGACGGATGCGCCCAGCAACAGCGTCCTTAGTCATCGGTGGATCCGCGTGGTGGCCTAATTCGTCCAAGCTTGAGTCTCGGTGTCTGAGACGAAGCTCGCCCGCGTAGCGCAGGTGCTGCGGCACGTCATCCCCCAGGATCTCAAGAGCGCGTTCGACTCGGGCACACGCGGCAACAGCAGCTTGCGCCGAACGGCGAAGGTTTGCATCGTCGAAGTTCACTAGACGGTTGGCGGTGGCACGAACTTCGCGACGTTGACGCAATTCGTTCCAGCTCACGACAGTCGTCTCAGCGCCCATGATCGTGAGCATGGCGCTAATCGCCTCGCCATCGCGAACAACGACACGGTGAACACCGCGAACCTCGCGTGCCTTTGCGGCGACGCGGAGTCGACCTGCAGCGCCAACCAATGCCATTGCAGCTTCGTTGCCGGGGCACGTTACTTCGAGCGCAGCGGAACGGCCGGGGTCAGTGAGAGAACCCGCGGCGAGGAAAGCACCACGCCAGACAGCCGCCAACTCGCCGCGGCCACCGGTCGTGACACGGTTAGGGAGACCACGGATGGGGCGCCGACGGGCATCCAAGAGCCCCGTCTGTCGCGCGAGGGTTTCTCCCCCATCAAGCACGCGAACAAGCAGATTGTTCGTGCGGCGGCCGCCGGAAGACGCGACGCGCGAAATCTCCGAACGAACGCCGTAGAGCTCAGCAATGTCGCGACGCACCCGGCGCGCGAGCAACTCACTTTCGAGTTCCGACTCGACCGCGATACGGCCAGAGATCAAATGAAGACCGCCCGAGAATCGCAAAATTGTCGCGAGCTCTGCAGCGCGCTCAGTCGTCTTGCCCAACTGAATTCGTGCCAGTTCGTCTTTGACTTCAGCAGTTAATGCCACTAACTGGCCTTCCTTCCATGATGACGGTTCCGTTGGATGAGCAATCTATTCTCGTCCGCGGTCCCGATGTTTAATGCTTACGGCGACACCTGGCAGGCCACTAAGAATAGCTGACAGTTCTTCGGCAATAGCGACTGACCGGTGTTTGCCACCCGTGCAGCCGATCGCGATCGTTGCGTGTCGTTTATTCTCGCGTTGGTACCCGGCGAAAACAGGTTCGAGGGCTCGTGCATAATCTGCGACGAATTCCTTTGCTCCGGGCGCCCCGACCACGTATGCACGAACTCGTTCATCGAGTCCGTCTAACGCTTTGAGCTCGGGAACCCAAAATGGATTAGGCAAGAATCTGCAGTCAGCCACCATGTCGGCGTCTGCTGGGAGACCATACTTAAATCCGAAGCTCTCAATAGTAATACGTAAACCGGCGTCGCTCTCCGCAGAGAACTTCTCGATGATTGTCATCGCCAATTGGTGAATGTTCAGGTCTGTGGTGTCGATAATGATGTCGCTACTGGAACGAATCTCTGCCATGCGGGTGCGCTCCGCCGCAATGCCATCAAGTGGGGTGCCCTCGTCTTGAAGCGGATGGGGCCTGCGAACCTGCTCGAACCGGCGAACGAGCGCGGCATCTTCAGCATCAAGAAACAGCACACGGAGCGACGTTGAACCACGGAGAGCTTCTATGGCATTCTGGGCATCCGAGAAAAGCTTGCCGCCGCGCACATCGATTACCGCTGCAACACGTGGGAGCGAGTCTCCGGCCCGGTGAGCTAGGTCGACAAGAGGCAAAAGCATCTGAGGCGGCAAGTTGTCTACGACATACCAGCCGAGATCTTCTAGCGCGTTGCCGACCGTCGAACGACCGGCGCCCGACATTCCAGTCACGATAAGAACTTCTTGCTGCTCTGTCACGGGTTTCATGGTGGCTTCAGACTACCCGAGCTAGCGCTGACCGAGCTTCTCGATGATCGCCGCCGCTGTTGACTCCCCCACGCCCGGCACTTCAACGATCTGTTCCGCCGTCGCGGCCTTGAGCCTCGCTACAGAACCGAAGTGCTGCAAGAGCGCTTTGATGCGTGACGGGCCGAGACCGGGAACCGTGGAAAGAATCGACGAAATATCTTTCGAGCGTCGTTGACGCTGGTGGGTAATCGCAAAGCGATGCGCTTCATCCCTGATGCGTTGAATCAAAAACAGGGCATCGCTATTGCGCGGAAGAATCACCGGATAGTCGGAGTCCGGCAACCAAATCTCTTCAAGACGCTTAGCAATTCCGGCGAGTTGGATGCCGGAAACGCCAGACTCTTCGAGGGCCCGCTTTGCTGCAGATACCTGGGGTTGCCCACCATCGACAATGAGCAATTGAGGCGGATAGGCAAACTTGTGCGAGGGCACGACGACATCAGTCTTAGGCTCTGCGGCGTCGGAAGCTGCGGCACCCGGATGCTCAGCGTTGAGCATCTCGTCGGCCGGCGTCTGTGCTTCAGCGGCAGTGGGAACGGCGTCTCCCGCGGCCAGATAAGCAAGGCGGCGCTTGAGCACTTGATAGATAGAATCAGTGTCATCGGTGGTGTCAGCAATGTTGAAGCGTCGGTAATGCTGCTTCTTCGGCAAACCATCCTCAAAGACGACCATCGACGCCACCACGTTCGTTCCTGACAGGTGCGAGACGTCGAAGCACTCCATTCGAAGCGGAGCTTCCGGCATTCCTAGCGCCTCTTGGATATCGGCGAGAGCCTGCGACCGAGCGATGAAGTCACCGCTGCGCTTCGACTTGTAGAGCATGAGCGCGTTCTTAGCGTTTGTCTCTACCGTCTGAGCAAGCGACGCCTTCTCGCCGCGCTGTGCGACCCGTAGTCGCACACGCGCACCAGGCCCACGCCGCTGCGCAAGCCACTCTTCGAGCGCGGTGCTGTCGTCTGGCAATGCGGGCACGAGGACATCGCGCGGTGGGACGGTGTCGTCGTAGGCATTCTGCAAAACGGACTCGACCAGTCCCCCGAGTTCGACATCGAGTTCTTTGTCGACTACCCATCCCCGCACACCTCTGATTCGGCCGCCACGTACGATGAACTGCTGGACTGCAGCAGCAAGTTCATCATGCGCAATGCCGAAGAAGTCAGCATCCACGTCTTCAGAGAGCACAATCTGATTCTTTGCGAGAGCTGTCTCCATCGCCCCGATTTGATCGCGATAGCGTGCGGCAGCTTCATAATCCTGCGTAGCGGCAGAATCGGCCATCTTTACTCGGATTGAGTCGAGCATGCGGGAGTCGTTCCCCGCCATGAAGGACGCAAAATCGAGGGCAATCGATTTATGTTCCTCAAGAGTCACACGCCCTACACAGGGTGCCGCGCACTTGCCGATGTCACCGAGCAAGCACGGGCGGCCCGTTTGCTGAGCGCGCTTGTAGACAGACGTGGAGCAACTGCGCATGGGGAATGCTTTGAGCATCACATCGACAGTGTCGCGGATGGCCCACGCCCGAGAATACGGGCCGAAATATCGCGCGTTGGGAAGGTTGCGATTGCGAGTCACTAGCACCCGCGGAACAGGGTCCCCCATCGTGATTGCCAAGTAGGGATAGGACTTGTCGTCTTTGTACTGAACGTTAAACGGCGGGTCGAACTCTTTGATCCACGTGTATTCCAGCTGCAGCGCTTCGAAGTCGTTGCCAACTATCGTCCACTCCACGTTGGTTGCGGTGAGCACCATCCGTCGAGTGCGCTCGTGAAGCGTCGTTAACGGTGCGAAATAGTTGCTCAGGCGAGCCCGCAAGTTTTTCGCTTTGCCCACGTAGAGCACGCGCTTGTTGTCGTCAGTAAACCGATAAACGCCGGGCTGGTTGGGAATGTCGCCTGCGCGCGGGCGCCACGCAACCGTGTTAGCCACGAGTAGCCCCTGGCGGCCTAGACACGATTGCCACTCAGCACTTCAGCCAAGAACTGACCAGTGTGGCTTCCAGCGACCTTGGCGACCTTCTCCGGGGTTCCGACGGACAGCAACTCGCCGCCTCCAGAACCGCCCTCGGGGCCCAAGTCGATGAGCCAATCGGCGGACTTGATGACGTCGAGGTTGTGCTCGATGACGATGACTGTGTTTCCCTTATCGACGAGTCCGTTGAGCACGAGCAGAAGCTTGCGAACATCTTCGAAGTGCAAGCCTGTAGTCGGCTCGTCGAGCACATACACGCTTCGCCCCATCGAGCGACGCTGAAGCTCGGTAGCAAGCTTCACTCGCTGAGCCTCGCCGCCCGAGAGCGTGGTTGCGCTCTGGCCAAGACGAACATAGCCAAGACCAACTTCTTCAAGCGTCTTCAAGTACCGGTGAATGCTTGTGATGGCCTCGAAGAAGTCAGCGGCTTCGCTGATCGGCATATCGAGCACCTCGGCGATATTCTTTGCCTTGTACTTCACCGCGAGAGTGTCGCGGTTGTAACGCGCTCCCCCACACACTTCACACGCGACATAGACGTCGGGCAAGAAGTTCATCTCGATCTTGATCGTGCCGTCACCGGAGCAGTTCTCACAGCGACCGCCCTTTACATTGAAACTGAACCGACCGGGAAGGTAACCTCGCGCCTTCGCGTCAGCGGTCTCAGAAAATAGCGTGCGAATTTTGTCGAAGACACCCGTGTACGTGGCAGGGTTCGATCGTGGAGTGCGCCCGATCGGGTTTTGATCGACGTGCACCACCTTGTCCAGGTTTTCGAGACCGGTGACTCGCGTGTGCTTTCCGGGAATCTGGCGAGCACCGTTCAGTTCGTTAGCGAGAACCTTGTAGAGAATGTCGTTGACTAGGCTCGACTTTCCGGAGCCACTGACACCGGTGACGGCCGTAAACGTTCCTAACGGGAATTTGACGGTGAGGTTCTTGAGGTTGTTCGCCTTCGCGCCCTCGACGACAATCTGGCGCGCCTTATCGATCGGGCGACGCTTCTTCGGAGTTTCGATGGCTTTGCGACCCGACAAGTAGTCAGCAGTAATCGAGTTTGTATTGGTGAGAAGGTCTTCATACGACCCAGAGTGAACGACTTCACCGCCGTGTTCGCCGGCGCCCGGGCCGATGTCGACGACCCAGTCGGCCGTACGAATCGTGTCTTCGTCGTGCTCAACCACAATGAGCGTGTTGCCGAGGTTCTTGAGTTTGACGAGTGTCTCGATCAATCGTCGGTTGTCGCGCTGGTGCAGCCCGATGCTGGGCTCGTCGAGCACATAAAGCACTCCAGTAAGCCCGGAGCCGATCTGGGTCGCCAAACGGATGCGTTGCGCCTCTCCACCGCTCAACGTCGCGGCAGCGCGGGCCAAGTTGAGGTAGCTCAGGCCGACTTCCACCAAGAACTCGAGTCGCAAGCGGATCTCACGGAGCACTTGGGCAGCAATTCGCGCGTCGCGCTCAGAGAGAACTAACTCATTCATAAAGCCGTAAGCATCGATCAGGCTGAGCTCGCAGATGTCAGAAATGCTGTTGTCGGCGACAGTTACGGCCAAGACCTCTGGCTTCAACCGCTTTCCATCACACACGGGGCAGGGAATCTCGCGGAGATACGCAGCGTAGCGCTGACGCTGCACATCAGTCTCTGCTTCGAGATACTTGCGCTCGATGTAGGGAATCACACCCTCGAACCCCGTCGAGTACTTCATCTCGCGCCCATAGCGGTTCTTCCACTTGACCGACACCTTGAAGTCGTTGCCGCGAAGCACAGCTTCGCGGACATCTTCGGGCAAGTCGCCCCAGGGCGTGTCGAGGGAGAAATCGAGGTCGAGTGCGAGCCCGCCGAGCAACTTCTCGAAGTAGTTGTAAAGACCCTTGCCCGAGTTCGTCCACGGCAAGATGGCGCCTTCGGAGAGACTGACCGAGTCGTCGGCGATGAGGAGCTCTGCGTCGATCGACATGCGCGTGCCGAGACCGGAACATTCCGGACACGCGCCGAAAGGGGCGTTGAACGAGAAGGTGCGTGGCTCGATTTCAGTGAGCTGAATGGGGTGATTGTTGGGGCAGGACAGCTTCTCGGAGAAAGAACGCCATGCGGCATCCCCCTCTTCGTCAACGAAATTGATCGCGACGGTGCCGTCAGTGAGCCGCAGCGCCGTCTCGAGCGAGTCGGTGAGGCGAGTGAGGATGTCATCGCTCGCCACCAACCGGTCGACGACGACCGAAATGTCATGTTTGTACTGCTTCTTCAGCTTGGGAGGGTCACTGAGTTGAATGACGTCGCCATCCACGATGGCACGGGAATACCCGCTCGAGGCGAGCTCCGCGAACAAGTCGACGAACTCACCCTTTTTCTGCGAGACGACCGGACTGACGATCTGATAGCGCGTGCCGCTCTCGAGCTTCATCAACTGGTCAGCGATCTGCTGGACTGATTGACGTTCGATTTTCTCGCCACAGACAGCGCAGTGCGGAACGCCGATACGCGCCCACAGCAGTCGCATGTAGTCGTAGATCTCAGTGATCGTACCTACTGTTGACCGCGGGTTTCGGTTGGTGGACTTCTGGTCAATCGAGACTGCGGGGCTGAGTCCCTCAATGAAGTCGACGTCTGGCCGATCGACCTGACCTAGAAACTGACGCGCATAGGCCGAAAGCGATTCGACATAGCGTCGCTGGCCCTCTGCGAAAATTGTGTCAAACGCGAGGCTCGATTTGCCTGACCCGGAGAGACCAGTGAAGACGACAAGAGAGTCGCGCGGAATCTCGAGGTCAACGTTCTTGAGATTGTGAACCCGAGCGCCACGGACGCTGAGGTGAGAATTAGGGATCGACTGTGCTGTAGTCACTCTTCCTATTCTACGGAGGCCACTGACATTGTCTGAACGTACGCCCAGCGCCGAACGCCCATCACCCGAGATAATGGCGTATGCACATTGCGCACGTCACCGGCTTCTACTCGTCACCAGCGCTACTGCCCTCCAGCGTGGTGCGTTCTCGTGGCTTGGCCTACCGAGCTGCCGGGCATGAGTTCTCGATCATCATTCCCGGAGTCGATTCATCGGTAACGTGGACCGAATACGGAACCGTCGTTACCGTCCCGGCGCGCGGACGAGCACTTTCTCGCGGCTTCGTTCCGATCGCCAAAGCTGTGCGCCGCGCTGTGGACACACTCGCTCCTGATCAGATCGAGGTTGCTGACCGTCTCAGTGCACGCGAATTGGGATCCTGGGCACAGCACAATCGTGTACCCGCAGTGCTGCTCATAGACGACGGTGCTGCGGAGTGGGCCACCGGGCGTACTCCCCGAGGTTTCGACCAGATAGTTCATACCGGTGCGGCGAACTTAGAGCGTCACGGTTCGTCGGGGACCGAAGAAGTACACTCTCCCGCGATTGACTCCGACGCCCTGGAGGCTGACGATCGTGTGCTGAGCGTGCCATCCGGAGTGAACCTCGAAGTCTTTTCTCCTTTGCGGCACAACAGCACGCTCCGTGATTCAAGCGGAGCCGATCTGATCGTCGTGTGTGCGGCACCACTCACCGCCGCTGGTTCGGTGTCCGCGGCGATCGAGGTTGTGCGTGAGCGAGTTTCTCAGGGTGAAGACCTTCACTTGGTGGTGTTAGGAGACGGACCGCTGCGTGCACGGCTCGAACGAAGCGCACTCGGGATGCCGGTTCAGTTTCTCAGCGCCCACGATCTCAC
Organism: Salinibacterium sp. NG253; assembly: GCF_015864945.1. Classification (GTDB taxonomy): domain Bacteria; phylum Actinomycetota; class Actinomycetes; order Actinomycetales; family Microbacteriaceae; genus Rhodoglobus. The sequence goes on from NZ_JADYWF010000001.1 coordinate 277,079, forward strand.
CTTGATCGAGAGAGCAGAAGTCTTTGCAACGGCGGACGTAGCCATCGTGACAACGAGTGGATCGTGGGGACACGCCAGCGCATTGGAATCGCTCGCGGCTGGTACTCCCACAATTCTCACTACCGCGTGCAACGAACGCTTGGCGTTTGTGGACGGAGGCGGACTTACGGTAGCTCCGGATATCACTCACATCGCTCACGCTCTCCGGATTCTCACCGACATCCCGGTAGAAGAGCGCAGAAGCTCCGCGAGAAAAACCGCACTCCCCCATGATTCCCTCGCTCAGGAGCGTCGCATGATTTCGCTGCACGAAACTTTGGCGGCTACTTCAAATGGCCAGCCTGCTCCATCTGACGCAGTTCCTTCTTGAGTTCCTGAACTTCGTCTCGCAATCGAGCGGCAAGCTCGAACTTCAACTCGGATGCCGCTTGAAGCATCTGTTCGTTGAGATCGCCAATGATATTTTCAAGATCATTTCCGCCGGCGGCAGCGATTCCTTCCCGCGCCAGTTTGGGCGTCGGAGTGCGTTTTTTGCCGTCACGGCTGCGAGTCGCGAGCAGCTCGGCAGTATCGGCGCCCTCCCGGAGAAGCGCGTCAGTGATATCTGCGATCTTCTTGCGCAGTGGCTGCGGGTCAATACCGTGCTCGGTGTTATAGGCGACCTGCTTCTCCCGGCGACGATCGGTCTCCTCAATCGCGAACGCCATCGAGCGCGTGACGACGTCGGCGTACATGTGCACCTCGCCCGAAACGTTTCGAGCGGCTCGTCCGATGGTTTGGATGAGCGACGTCGATGACCGCAAGAAGCCTTCTTTGTCGGCATCCAGAATTGCCACAAGCGATACCTCGGGAAGGTCAAGGCCCTCGCGAAGGAGGTTGATGCCAACCAGCACGTCATAGACGCCCTGGCGAAGTTCCGTAAGCAGCTCGACTCGACGCAGCGTATCGACGTCGGAGTGCAAGTAGCGCACCCGCACGCCATTCTCCGAAAGGAATTCGGTGAGTTCTTCGGCCATCTTTTTCGTGAGCGTAGTGACGAGAACTCGCTCGTTTTTCTCGACGCGAAGCCTGATCTGTTCGAGAAGGTCGTCGATCTGACCCTGAGATGGCTTGACCACGATTTGCGGATCGATGAGTCCTGTCGGGCGGATAACCTGCTCAACAACGGAGTCAGTGATACCCATCTCATATTTGCCCGGAGTCGCAGAAAGGTAGACCTTCTGGCCGGCCCGCTCAAGAAACTCTTCCCATTTCAACGGGCGATTGTCGAGCGCGCTAGGGAGGCGGAACCCGTGTTCCACGAGAGTGCGCTTTCGTGAGGCGTCGCCCTCGTACATGGCGCCGATCTGAGGCACCGTGACATGCGACTCATCGAGCACCACGAGAAAATCATCCGGAAAGTAGTCGAGCAAACAGCTTGGTGGTTCGCCCGGTTGGCGGCCATCCATGTGGAGAGAATAGTTCTCAATGCCGTTGCAGAAACCGATCTGCTCCATCATTTCGATGTCGAAGGTCGTGCGCATACGCAAGCGTTGAGCTTCGAGGAGCTTTCCTTGACGCTCCAGCACGCCAAGCCGGTCGGCGAGCTCTTCCTGAATGGACACGATTGCGGTTTTGATTGTTTCGGGGCTTGCCGAATAGTGGGTGCCAGGGAACACCGACACCGAATCCATCTTTTTGACGATGTCGCCGGTTAACGGATGCAGCGAGTAGAGCGCTTCGATCTCGTCTCCGAACATCTCGATTCGGATAGCAAGCTCTTCATACACTGGAATGATTTCAATGGTGTCGCCACGCACGCGGAAGTTTCCCCGCGAGAAGTCGTAGTCGTTGCGCTGATACTGCATTCCCACGAACTTGCGGATGAGCGTCTCACGATCGATGCGCATCCCCACCTGCAGGGCGATCATCGCTTCAAGATAGGACTCAGCAGCACCGAGCCCGTAAATGCTCGAGACGGTGGACACCACCACGGTGTCGCGGCGGCTGAGCAAAGAATTGGTAGTGGAGTGTCGCAGCCGCTCGACTTCAGCGTTGACCGACGAGTCCTTCTCAATGAAGGTATCTGTCTGAGGGATGTAGGCCTCGGGCTGGTAGTAGTCGTAGTACGAAACGAAATACTCCACCGCGTTGTTGGGCATCAGGTCTCGGAACTCGTTCGCCAGTTGAGCAGCAAGAGTCTTGTTGTGGGACATGATCAGCGTTGGACGCTGCACCTGCTCGATTAGCCACGCGGTCGTTGCCGACTTTCCCGTGCCTGTGGCACCGAGCAGCACAACATCTGTCTCGCCAGCATTGATTCGCTGAGCTAGCTCGCGAATAGCCTGAGGCTGATCTCCGGAAGGTGAATACTCGCTAATTACCTCAAAAGGACGTACTGAGCGAGTTGGTTCCATAGCTCAAGTGTAGGCACCGGCACTGACAACGACCCGAAAACCGAGTCGCTAGGCCAACGCTTAGCGCGAACTCACTAGTTGGTCGCGAAGCAACTGCCACACGTTGTCAGCGTGACGTTCTGTATCCGCCAATTCAGCTCCAGAATCCACGACGAAGTCGGCCACCGCTCTACGATCGCCGCTCGACGCTTGAGACGCGACGCGCCCTTCTGCCTCGCTACGCGGCATATTGCGGTGCTCGATCAACCGCTGAATGCGAGTTTCTGGATCAGCCTCAACCGTCACTACTGCCGAGAACTTATCGACGGGTTGACCCGACTCCACCAGTAAGGGGATGTCGTACACAATCAGCGCTTCAGGGTCGCGCTCGAAGGCGGCCGCGAAACGTTGCTTGGCGAGCCGACTGATCGCCGGATGGGTGATGCTGTTAAGAGCCTGACGGGCATCCGAGTCACCAAAAACGATACTGCCTAGAGCCTGGCGGTTGAGAGATCCATCGTCGTTCAGGACGTCTGCGCCAAAATGATCAACGATCGCGGCCAGCGCCGGGGAGGCTGGCTCCACCACTTCGCGGGCGAGAGCATCCGCATCGACGACGACAGCCCCGTGTTCGGCCCACCGCTTAGCTACAGTCGACTTTCCCGAAGCAATCCCACCGGTGAGCGCTATCAAGTGCATTCCTCAATGCTAACCTCAGCGTGTCGAAAGGGAGAGCGGATGTTCGAAGTACTCACCGGCAGCGGCCTCGCCGTCGCGGCTGGCCTCAACGCTTATATTCCGCTTCTCATACTGGGCCTTGCCGGTCGCGTTTTCGACTTTGTAGAACTGCCCGCCGTATGGGCGTGGCTCGAAAACCCGTGGGTGATCGCCGTTCTCGGTGTGCTGCTCGTGCTTGAAGTCATCGCCGACAAAGTGCCCGTCGTGGATTCCGTCAACGATTGGATTCAGACCATCGTGCGTCCCGCAGCAGGCGGCATTGCCTTCGGCACGGGCTCCGCTTCTGAGACAGCAGTGGTCACTGATCCAGCATCATTCTTTACGTCAGATGCGTGGGTGCCCGTCGTCATCGGAATCATTCTCGCGTTCGGAACCCACGCCACCAAAATGGCTGCACGCCCTGTGCTGAACGCCGCCACCGCCGGCGCGGCTGCCCCGGTTGTGAGCGCCGCAGAAGACATCAGTAGCGTTCTGCTCAGCCTGATGGCGCTTATTGTTCCTGTCATCGGAACGCTTGCCCTCATCGGGCTCATCGCGTGGCTCGTAGTGCGAGTTCGACGAGCGCGACGCACCATAAAACGCCCAGCCTAGGCGCCCCCAGCTCCGGCGCCGGCTCGTCAGCTGAGCAGAGATATGCCCCGTCCGCTTGCGGTGCGATGATTCATCCGACGATCGTGGCTTGTTAACTGAGTGTGGCCAGCCTCCCGAAGGAGACTGGCCACACTGTTCAGCTAAGTGTTACTAGTTGTTGCTCGAGAGCTTCTCACGCAGAGCGGCGAGAGTCTCGTCGTCTGCGAGCGTTCCCGCGCCTGCACTAGCTGCAGCGTCATCGTTGGAGAACGACGATGCTCCGGCGGGTGCACTGCTGATCGACTCTTCCTGAATCGCGGCAGCAGCAACCTGCTTCTTGTGCTGTTCCCAACGCGCCTGGGCTGCAGCGTAGTCCTGCTCCCACTTCTCGCGCTGTGACTCGAAGCCGTCTTTCCACTCGTTGGTCTCGGGGTCGAAACCATCGGGGTACTTGTAGTTGCCCTGGTCGTCGTACTCGGTGAGCATTCCGTAGAGTGCCGGGTCGAACTCGGTACCTTCGGGGTCAACGCCCTCGTTAGCCTGCTTGAGGCTAAGCGAGATGCGACGACGCTCGAGGTCGATGTCGATGACCTTGACGAATACTTCGTCGCCAACCGAAACAACCTGCTCGGCGAGTTCAACGTGCTTACCCGAAAGCTCGGAGATGTGCACGAGACCCTCGATGCCGTCTGCGACGCGAACGAACGCACCGAACGGAACGAGCTTGGTGACCTTACCGGGAGCAACCTGTCCGATTGCGTGGGTGCGGGCGAATACCTGCCACGGGTCTTCCTGCGTTGCCTTGAGCGACAGCGACACGCGCTCGCGCTCGAGGTCAACCTCAAGGATCTCAACCGTAACTTCCTGGCCAACTTCAACAACTTCTGAAGCGTGCTCGATGTGCTTCCACGAGAGCTCAGAAACGTGGACGAGGCCGTCTACGCCACCAAGATCAACGAATGCACCGAAGTTGACGATCGACGACACGACACCCTTGCGAACCTGGCCCTTGGCGAGGTTGTTGAGGAACGAAGTGCGGCTAGCCGACTGCGTCTCTTCGAGGAGTGCGCGGCGCGAAAGAACAACGTTGTTGCGGTTCTTGTCGAGCTCGAGGATCTTGGCTTCGATCTCCTGGCCGAGGTACGGCGTGAGGTCACGAACGCGGCGAAGCTCGATGAGCGATGCGGGGAGGAATCCACGAAGTCCGATGTCGACGATGAGTCCACCCTTGACAACCTCGATGACCGAACCGGTGACAACGCCATCCGATTCCTTGATCTTCTCGACGTCGCCCCAAGCACGCTCGTACTGTGCGCGCTTCTTGGACAGGATGAGACGACCTTCTTTGTCTTCCTTCTGGAGAACGAGGGCCTCAACGGTGTCGCCAACGTTGACAACCTCAGTGGGGTCAACGTCGTGCTTGATGGAAAGTTCACGAGAGGGGATAACACCCTCAGTCTTGTAACCGACGTCGAGGAGAACCTCGTCACGGTCGATCTTGACGACGGTACCTTCGATAAGGTCACCATCGTTGAAGAACTTCAGCGTCTTTTCGACTGCGGCGAGGAAATCTTCAGCAGATCCGATGTCATTGATGGCGACCTGCTTGGGTGCCTTGTCAGTCGTTGCGATTGTCATGTAGTAGTTGCTCCGGTATGGGTCACGCTTCGAAAAGCGCATAATTGGGCCGACGGCGAAATGAATCTGTGTGCTCGCCGTAGGCAGGCGAATAAGAAGTCACGAATGCGACACTCCAGCCTAGCGCTTCGACGCCACTAAAACCAACCACTTATCCGCCGTGTTTCGCGGTATTTTGGCGGGTTGAGGCCTCTCGCCCTCGCGCGCGAGAGACCCGTCAAACGTTAGCTCGCGGCGTAGGGAGCCAGAAGAGCCGAGCGCAAGGTATCTAGCCCCACCCCACCGACGTTCAGCGCACGGCGGTGGAACTCTCGAAGCGAGAAGTCAGCACCCTCGATAGCGTGGCATTCATCACGCAACTGCTCCCAGATGCGCTGCCCCACCTTGTACGACGGTGCCTGTCCCGGCCAACCGAAATAGCGGTTCACTTCGAAGCGAACGTTGGCGGGATCCAGCGTGACGTTGTTGGTCATAAAGTCGAGAGCGTAATCCCAATCCCACACACCCGAACCGGTGAGCTTGGGCTTGCCGAGATGAACACCGATGTCGAGAACGACGCGGGCCGCGCGCATCCGCTGACCATCAAGCATTCCAAGGCGATTTGCCGGGTCATCAAGGAAACCAAGATCAGCCATGAGGCGCTCAGCATAAAGTGCCCACCCCTCGGCGTGTCCAGACGTGCCCGACATTTGCCGACGGTAGGTATTCAGCTGATCGCGGTTATAGACAGCTTGGGCGATCTGAAGGTGATGCCCGGGGACGCCCTCGTGATAAACGGTCGTTGCCTCGCGCCACGTCGTGAACTCCGTGACCGACTCGGGCACCGACCACCACATGCGACCAGGACGCGAAAAGTCGTCACTCGGGCCCGTGTAGTAGATGATCCCGTCGTGCGTGGGTGCGATCATGCACTCCAACGCGCGCATCGGCTCCGCGATGTCGAAGTGTGTGCCAGCCAACGCTTCGATGGCTTCGTCGCTGAGCTTCTGCATCCATTTCTGCAGGGCATCAGTGCCGTGTAGCGTTCGCGAAGGGTCAGAGTCAAGAAGCTCGATTGCTTCGGTGATGGATGCTCCCGGCTTGATTTCGTGCGCGATCTTCTTTTGCTCGGCAGTCATGCGCGCCAGTTCTTCAATCCCCCACTCATAGGTTTCATCGAGGTCGACCGTGGCGCCGAGGAAGCGCTGAGACTGCAACGCGTAGAGCTCGCGGCCAAAAGCATCCTGAGGCGTCGCCCGCGGAGCAAGCTCGTCACTCAGAAAACGCTCGAGTTTCTGATAGCTGGATGCCGCAACAGCAGCCCCGTCAGCCAGGGCTGATTGGAGAGAACTGTCGCCGCCCACAGCCTCAGCTTGCGCAATGAACGACTCGAAGAATCCTCCGGGTGCTGAGATTTGGCGGGCTTGCGCCACAACTTCCGCAACCTGACGCTGCGCAGGCACCACTGCCCCATCAATACCGTGACGAAGGGTCGCGATGTAGCCATTGATCGCCTCCGGAATATTGTGCAGGCGCTCCGCAATCACAGACCAGTCTTCGCTGGATGCGGTCGGCATGAGATCGAGAACGCCACGAATCTCCTGGGCGGGACTCGCCAAATTATTGAGATCACGCTTCCACAATTGCGCGGCATCGGACTCTAGATCTAGCTTCAGAGTGGAAACCATGTCCGACTTTGTGACGAGGTCGACGTCGTCCATGACTGGCGCAGCTTGTAGCCGAGCAAGAATTTCCCTGGTCGACGCCACAACATGAGCATGCCCTTCGGGCGAATAGTCGGCATACCCCGAGTGCTGTCCCGGCGAACCGATGTAAGTTCCGATGGTCGGATCAAGTTCAACCAGAGTGGTGACCCATTCCTCGGCAATCGCATCGAGCGGAGTAGCCTGCCGCCCCGAGGGTGCAGCAGCTGAAGTAGAGGGCGTCATATCGGACATCGTTGTCTGGCTCCTTGATTGATCGTCGGGAATTGATGGGGCGGGAAAGCCGCCCCGAGGTCGCGCTAAGGCTTATCGAGTTCGCGGCCGAGCAGCTCGGCGAGAGACGCCAGCACGGGCTCGGACCCCTCATCGTCCGAGCTGAGCGTGATGACATCCTGATAGCTGATGCCCATCGCGAGCACGCCGAGGATGCTGCCGGCGTTAATCGTGGAGCCCGCGGCATCCGTCAGCATCACCGTGATTCCGCACTCGGCGACGGCATGAGCGAACACCGAAGCGGGACGCGCGTGCAGCCCAACTCGTGAACCGATCACTACCGTTGTGCTACTCACCGCTGCTCCTTTGTGGGGTGCTCTGAGAGTGGATGCCGAACGGTGCGAGCCTAATGTGCGGCGGAATCCCAGTTGTGGCCGGTGCCGATCTGCACATCAAGCGGAACCGACAGGGTCGCAGCCCCTGACATTCGCTCATGAACAATAGTAGTCATTCGGTCGAGCTCGCCTCCAGCGATTTCGAAGACCAATTCGTCGTGAACCTGAAGCAGCATGCGTGACTTCAGACCTTCATCGCGGATGTCGCCATCGATCTGGAGCATCGCGCGCTTGAGAATATCTGCGGCCGAGCCTTGAATTGGCGAGTTGAGCGCTTGACGTTCCGCGTTATCCCGAAGCACACGGTTCTTCGATGTGAGATCTCCGAATGGCCGACGACGACCGAAAATCGTCGTGGTGTACCCATCTACTCGCGCCTGTTCAACAACGTTGCGCAGGTAGTCGCGAACGGCACCGAATCGGGCGAAGTAGTCCGTCATGAGGGCTTTTGCCTCGCTCGTCTCAATGCGAAGTTGCTTGCTGAGGCCAAAAGCACTCAGACCATAGGCCAAGCCGTAGGACATCGCCTTGACCTTGGTGCGCATCTCTGGAGTGACATCGGCTGGTTCGACGCCGAAAATGCGCGAACCGACGAACCGGTGAAGGTCCTCCCCCTCGTTGAAGGCTTGGATGAGCCCGACATCGCCCGAGAGGTGCGCCATGATGCGCATCTCGATCTGCGAATAGTCCGCGGTGAGGAGGGTGTCATAGCCTTCCCCAGCCTCGAAGGCCGCACGAATCTGGCGCCCGGTCGCGGTCTTGACCGGGACGTTTTGCAGGTTGGGATCGTTCGAGGCGATGCGCCCGGTGCTTGATCCCGCCTGCTCATAGGTGGTGTGCACTCGGCCGGAGTCGTCGATCGCTTTCTCGATACCGGTGATGATCTGCACCAGCTTGGTGGCATCGCGGTGCTGCAAGAGCAGGTCGAGGAAGGGATGGGGTGCTTGTTCTTGGAGGTCGGCCAGGCTTGCGGCATCCGTGGAAAAGCCCGTCTTGTTAGCACGAGTCTTCGGCATTTCGAGCTGCGTGAAGAGAACCTCTTGCAATTGCTTCGGGCTGCCCAGGTTGATTTCGCGACCGATGACCTCGAACGCGTTACGCGCGACGTCGGCGGCTGTGGTGCTGAGCGAACTGCTGAGATCGGCCAACAGCTGGCGATTGACCGCGATGCCCGTGCGCTCCATCTGAGCAAACACCGGCACTAGAGGCATTTCAATATCGGTAAGCACTCCCAGCGAGCCCTCGTCGAGGCGCCCCGCGAGATACGCCGCAAGACGAACGACGTACCACGACTTGGTCGCAGGGCTGAGCTCTTCTGTCTCCGGAACCAGTTGATTCGGATCGCCCTGTTCGATCGTTTCGCCAAGATAGTTGTAGACCTGAGTCTCGAGCTCCTCAGGCTTGCCACCCGGCTTCAGGAGCCACGCTGCGAGCGTGGTGTCAAACGCAACGCCTGCAACGGCGAGGCCACTGTTGGCGGCGATCTTGAGCTGAACCTTGGCGGAGTGCATGTATTTGGGGGCGTCGCTCGCGAGCCACACCGTGAGCGCGTCATAATCGGGGCGATCGGCTGCCCACGGCACGAAGGCCGTCTCGGTGGCTGTCGCGAGGCCTAGTCCGGTGACAACGCCATCGACGCTGGCGATCGTGAGCCCCAACGGTGTCGTGTTGCCGTTGCTGTTAGTGGCGATCCACTTAGCGAGTTCTTCGTCGACCATCGTGCGCACCGCGGGAATGGCTGCGGCATCCTCAAGAACCGTAGCGGTCGACGACGACGGAGCATCGCTGCCCGCTTCGGCACCAGAAATCTTCATCACGCGCTGCAAGAGCGTCTTGAACTGAAGGCGATCGAACACCTCACGTACAGCAGCCTCGTCGATTGCGCGGCGATCGAGATCGCCGACATTCACCGGAAGCTCAACATCGGTGAGCAAGTGGTTGAGCTTGCGGTTGCGAACGGGACGATCGATCTGATCGCGAAGGTTCTGACCTACAACGCCCTTGATCTCCTCGGCGTGAGCCAACACCTCGTCGAGAGAGCCGTAGAGGTTGATCCACTTGACTGCAGTCTTCTCCCCCACCTTGTCGACGCCGATGAGGTTGTCGCTGGTTTCCCCGACAAGAGCTGCGACATCCGGATACTGGTGAGGCTCAATGCCATAACGCTCGAAAACGGCGTCACGGTCGTAGCGTTTGAGTTCGGAGACACCGCGAGCATTCGGATACAGCAGGGTGACGTTGTCGTTGACCATCTGAATGGCATCGCGGTCACCGGAGACCACGAGAACGCGGAAGCCGTTCTCTGAGCCCTCGTGCGCCAGCGTGGCGAGGATGTCGTCAGCCTCGTAGTCCTCTTTGCTCAGAGTTTGGATTCCCATGGCTTTGAGCGCTTCTTCAAGCAGCGGGATCTGCCCCACGAATTCCACAGGAGTCTCGCCGCGGGTTCCCTTGTACTCGGGATACTCCCGGGTGCGGAATGAATACCGCGAAATATCGAAGGCAACGGCCAGATGCGTAGGTTTCTCGTTCTGCAACAGAGAAATCAGCATCGACAAGAAACCGTGGATGGCATTGGTGTGCTGCCCATCGCGGTTCTGAAAACTGTCGACAGGGAGCGCATAAAAGGCTCGGAAGGCCAGCGAGTGGCCGTCAATGATCATAAGAGTAGGCTTTTGGGAATCCGACACGCAGCCAGCCTAGCCGGGGCTGCCGACAGCGGAAACGGCCTAACGCGAAGGACACTCTCTGTGAAGTACCCCGACGACCTCGATCCCGAACTATTTGCACGACTTGTCGAGTCGGGAGGCGGTTCGCTCACACGCAAAATGGGTATTGAGTTTCTCGAACTTGGCGCTGAACGATCCGTGGCCACGATGCCCGTTGAAGGCAATACGCAAGTAATCGGCATCCTGCACGGAGGCGCACACGTTGTGCTCGGGGAATCCCTCGGATCAATCTCGTCGGCCATTCATGCCGGCCCTGGCCGAGTAGCCATGGGGATTGAAATCAACGCGACTCACAGCCGCTCGGTGCGCTCCGGCATCGTGACGGCAACCTGCACGGCGATTGCTCTAGGGCGCACGCTGGCCACCCACGAAATCGTGATCCGTGACGAGCAAGAGCGTCGGCTCTCCACGATCCGGATTACGAACATCCTGAAAGATCGCCCGGCAACGTAGCCGCTGGCGTGTCGAAGTGCCGCTGAGACTTCTCAGCGGCGCTGAGAGCGCTGCGCTGAGTCTCTGGGCCCTCGCCTAAGCGGGTGCTACTTTTTGGCGCTGAGCTGATCGATGATCGCCTGCGACACATCGTGCATCGTCAAGCGACGGTCCATGGATGCCTTCTGAATCCACCGGAAAGCGTCAGGCTCGCTGAGCCCCATCTTCTCGTTCAGCAGTCCCTTAGCGCGGTCAACGAGCTTGCGTGTCTCAAAACGCTCAACCAGGTCGCTCACTTCAGCCTCGAGAGTGAGGATCTGCGTGTAACGGCTGAGAGCGATCTCGATAGCCGGGAGAAGATCGTTCGGGGTGAAGGGCTTGACCACGTAGGCCAGCGCTCCGGCCTCAGAAGCCCGCTCTACGAGTTCTTTCTGGCTAAAGGCAGTCAGCAGCACGACAGGCGCGATGTGGTTGGCGCTGAGGCGCTCCGCAGCAGAGATTCCATCGAGCTGAGGCATCTTGACATCCATGATGACCAGATCCGGGCGAAGCTCGGTAGCGAGCGCAACAGCAGTCTCGCCGTCACCCGCTTCTCCGACAACCTCGTAGCCGGCATCCCGCAGGATTTCGACAATGTCCATGCGGATGAGCGACTCATCTTCGGCAACGACAACGCGGCGGGGAGCATTTTGATTGGTGTTTTGGTCAGTCACAAGTGCAAGCCTACGGTATTCTATTCAGCGTTGTAGTCAGCCGAATTGGCGGAATGGTAGACGCGGAGCACTCAAAATGCTTTGTTCGAAAGGACGTGTGGGTTCGAGTCCCACATTCGGCACAACGAATTGCTAAAAAAACCGGGCGCAACTCAGTTGCTCCCGGTTTCTTTAGTTAACCGAGCGGCCGTCGCTGCGCATGGGGCAACCACTGAAACTCCCTAGCGTTAACAACAACACCGGCGCGGACCTCAAGGTCCGACGCCGGTGTTGTTGTTTTAGCTGGCTGAAAAGCTACTTAGCTGCCCATACAGGAGCCTTAGCGTTGATCGCATCACCGAGGATGTGCACGCGCAAATCGTTGGTCGAACCCGAGATTCCGGGAGGGGATCCTGAAATCACTACGACCTTGTCGCCGACCTGAGCGAGTTCTTGGCCGAGCAGAATTTCGTCTACCTGGCGGTACATCTCATCGGTGTGGGTTACGCGGTCAACGATGAAGGACTCGATGCCCCAAATCAGCGACATTCGACGCTGAATTTCAGGACTCGGCGTGAACGCCTTCATGGGGATACGGAAACGCAAGCGCGACATCCGGCGAGCCGAGTCGCCGGACTCGGTGAAGACACAGACGAACTTGGCTTCGACGAACGTCGCAACCTCTGCCGCAGCGAGCGTGATAGCGCCACCCTGAGTCTTCGGCTTCGTGCCGAGTTCGGGGATACGGTCAAGACCGTGCTCTTCCGTGGAGGCGACGATCTTTGCCATGGTCTGAACCGTGATGACGGGGTACTCCCCCACGCTGGTCTCGCCACTGAGCATGACGGCGTCTGCACCGTCGAGGATGGCGTTCGCAACGTCAGAAGTCTCAGCGCGCGTCGGCACCGGGCTGGAAATCATGGACTCAAGCATCTGAGTAGCAACAATGACCGGCTTCGCCATACGACGTGCAAGTTCGACGGTGCGCTTCTGCACGATCGGAACGGCCTCGAGAGGAAGCTCTACGCCGAGGTCACCGCGGGCGACCATGATGGCGTCAAACGCATCGATAATGGCTTCGAGGTGATCGACAGCCTGCGGCTTCTCGATCTTCGCGATGACGGGAATGCGACGGCCCTCTTCATCCATGATCTCGTGGACGCGCACGATGTCTTCCGCGTTGCGCACGAACGAGAGCGCAATCAGGTCTGCACCGAGCTTGAGCCCCCAGCGCAGGTCGTCTTCATCCTTCTCAGAGAGTGCCGGAACATTGACCGCAACACCGGGAAGGTTGATGCCCTTGTTGTTGGACACAGCACCGGCAACAACAACCTCAGTCGTGACGACGGTATCCGTAGCGCTGACGACCTTGACCTTGACCTTGCCATCATCGATCAGCAGGAAATCACCGGGAGCGACGTCCTGAGGAAGCCCCTTGAACGTCGTGCCACAGATCTCGCGGTTACCCACGATGTCGTCGATAGTGATCTTGAAGATATCGCCGACCGCGAGGTCGTACGGGCCGTCCTCGAACTTGCCGAGACGAATCTTGGGACCCTGAAGGTCAACCATCACCGCTACTGGCTTGCCAGCATCCTCAGCGGCGCGACGAACGTTCGCATACACCTCTTCGTGGACGGCATAGCTTCCATGGCTGAGGTTCATCCGAGCAACATCGACACCTGCATCGATGATTGCCCTGATGTTCTCGTAGCTCGACGTAGCCGGGCCGAGTGTCGCGACGATTTTTGCGCGTCTCATAACTTCCTTTGACGGGTTAGTGGTGGTGGTGGTGGTAGTGGTGGTGGAACTTCTAGAGGGTCATACCGCGATCATCCGGACGGACCGGGAACGGCAACAGCGTCTCCCCTTCAAGGTAGCGATCTACAGCGGATGCCGCAGCCCTGCCTTCAGCGATCGCCCAGACGATAAGCGACTGCCCGCGGCCGGCGTCTCCGACAACGTACACGCCGGGGGTTGCGGTCTCGTAGCTTTCATCGCGAGTCAAGTTGCCTCGCGCATCCGCCTCAAGAGGAAGTTGCCGAGAAAGCGTCTCTGTTTCCGGGCCGGTGAAGCCCAGTGCAAGAAGAACTAGGTCGGCAGGAATCTCCCGCTCGGTTCCAGCCTTGGGAACACGACGACCGTCGAGAAACTCCGTCTCAGCGACACGAATCGCGCGAACTTCGCCGACCGAGTTCGTCAAGAACTCCACTGTCGATGCTAGGTATTCGCGCTCGCCGCCCTCTTCGTGGGCACTCGACACCTCGAACAGTGTCGGAGTCAACGGCCACGGCTGGTGTTCCGGCCGCTCCGAGGGAGGCTGCACGCCGATCGCAAGGTTTGTGACAGACAGTGCGCCCTGACGGTGCGCGGTGCCGATGCAGTCAGCACCGGTGTCTCCACCACCGAGCACGACGACGTGCTTGCCTTCTGCGGTGACCTGTTCACTCACGGTGTCACCGGCAACGGCACGGTTCGACTGAACGAGATATTCCATGGCGAAATGAACGCCAAGCGCATCACGGCCAGGAATGGGAAGGTCGCGCGGAACGGTGGAACCAGTAGCGACTACAACAGCGTCGTAGCGCGTACGAAGATCGCTCCACGAAATGTCGACGCCGATGTTGACGCCGGCGCGGAAACGAGTTCCTTCTGCTTGCATCTGAGCCAACCGCAACTCGATATGGCGCTTTTCCATCTTGAAGTCGGGGATGCCATAGCGCAGCAGTCCGCCGATGCGGTCTTCACGTTCAAAGACGGCGACGGTGTGACCTGCACGCGTCAGTTGCTGGGCAGCGGCAAGTCCAGCAGGTCCTGAGCCAACAACCGCTACAGTCTTGCCGGTCAATCGTCCAGGAGGATGCGGCGTGACATTGCCATCAGCAAACGCCTGGTCGATGATCGATACCTCGATCTGCTTGATCGTTACAGCAGGCTGGTTGATTCCCAACACACACGAGCTCTCACACGGTGCTGGACACAAACGGCCCGTGAATTCCGGGAAGTTGTTGGTCGCGTGAAGGCGCTCAATTGCTTCAGCGCTCTCCCCTCGACGCATTAGGTCGTTCCACTCTGGAATCAGGTTGCCGAGTGGGCAACCCTGATGACAGAACGGCACACCACAGTCCATGCAACGACCGGCCTGACGAGCCAATTGGCCCGACTCCTGTTGCTCGTAGACCTCTTTGTAATCCATCAGCCGCAGGCTGACGGGGCGCCTTTTCGGCAATTCACGCTCTTGAACCTTGAGGAATCCCTTGGGATCAGCCACCGGTTACCTCCCTAATTCGAGCCCAGGTAACGTCCCCGTCGGGGTCGAGTCCCTCGGCTAATGCAGTCTCTCGAGTCTGGATGACAGCCGCGTAATCACGAGGGGTGACCTTCGTGAACTGGGCTGCCGTGGCATCCATATCGGCCAGCATGCCTTCGGCAACAACTGACCCGGTCTCTTCGAGATGACATTCGAGGAGATCCTTGACGATCTCAATATCGGCGCCACCAAGTCCGCTCAGCTGGAGTTCACCAGAGCTCAGCGAATCACTGTTGACGCGCTCCTCACGCAGCTGGTGGATGTAGGCGGTTCCGCCCGACATTCCAGCGCCGAGGTTGCGGCCTGTTGCACCCAAAATGAGCACGAGGCCACCGGTCATGTACTCCAGAGCATGGTCACCAACGCCCTCCGCGACGGCCGTGGCTCCAGAGTTGCGCACCATGAATCGTTCGCCGACCTTGCCGCGAATGAAGATGCTGCCGCTCGTAGCGCCATAACCGATAACGTTTCCGGCGATCACGTTGGTCTCCGCAGCAAACGTGCTCGTGAGGTCGGGGCGTACGACGACAGAACCGCCAGACAACCCCTTTCCGACGTAGTCATTGCTGTCGCCATAGAGCTTGATCGAAATACCGGCTGGTACGAAGGCGGCCAACGACTGACCAGCGGAACCGTGCAGAGTGATCGAAATCGTGTCGGCAGGCAAGCCGTGCTCACCGTGGCGCAACGTGACATTGTGACCGAGCATCGTGCCGACCGCTCGGTCAGTGTTGCGAACGCGGAGATCGATCGACACCGGCTCTTTGCGTTCAAGAGCAGCCTCGCTCAGGGCAATCAACTGCTGGTCAAAGTGCTCAGCAAGCTCGTGGTCTTGTTCGACGCCGTGCGTGCGAGGCTCAGTGTCGCTGAACTCCGGACCATCGAACACAGGCGACAGGTCGAGACCGTCAGTCTTCCAGTGTGAAATAGCGCGGTTGACGTCGAGAATTTCGCTGTGACCAATGGCTTCCTCAAGAGTGCGGAAACCGAGCTCAGCGAGGTATTCGCGAACTTCTTGAGCCAAAAACTCGAAGAAGTTGACGACGAACTCTGGCTTGCCGGTGAAACGCTCGCGAAGCTCGGGGTTTTGCGTGGCAACACCGACCGGGCACGTGTCGAGATGACACACACGCATGAGGATGCACCCGGAAACGACCAGAGGTGCGGTGGCGAAACCGTATTCTTCGGCTCCAAGAAGCGCACCAATGATGACGTCACGACCGGTCTTCATCTGACCGTCTACCTGCACCACAACGCGATCGCGCATGCCATTGAGCATGAGCGTCTGCTGCGTTTCAGCGAGACCGATTTCCCACGGCGTTCCGGCGTGCTTAAGCGAGTTGAGCGGGCTAGCACCCGTTCCGCCGTCGTGGCCAGACACCAGCACGACATCAGCCTTTGCCTTGGTAACACCGGCAGCAACAGCACCAATGCCCTTTTGGCTTACGAGCTTGACGTGCACACGCGCCGAAGGGTTCGAGCGCTTGAGATCGAAGATCAATTGCTTAAGGTCTTCGATCGAATAGATGTCGTGATGCGGAGGCGGCGAAATGAGGCCGACGCCAGGAGTGCCATGTCGAGTGCGCGCAATCCAGGGGTAAACCTTGCCCGCAGGAAGCTGGCCGCCCTCACCAGGCTTCGCTCCCTGAGCCATCTTGATCTGGATGTCGTCAGCGTGCGTCAAGTACATGCTCGTGACGCCAAAGCGACCGGATGCCACCTGCTTGATTGCACTGCGGCGAGTGGGATCAAGAAGTCGATCGACATCCTCACCGCCCTCACCAGTGTTCGAGCGCGCGCCGAGCTGGTTCATAGCAATAGCAAGCGTTTCGTGCGCTTCCTTGCTAATCGATCCGTAGCTCATCGCACCGGTGCTGAAGCGCTTGACGATGCTCGAGATCGGTTCAACCTCGTCAATCGGAACCGGCGTGCGGTCCGTCATGTTGAATTTGAAGAGCCCGCGGAGGGTCATCAACGCTTCGGCCTGCTCATCGACCTTCGAGGTGTACTCGCGGAAGATGTCATAGCGGCGCGTGCGAGTCGAGTGTTGAAGCTTGAAAACTGTCTCTGGGTTGAAGAGATGGGGCGGGCCCTCTCGACGCCACTGGTACTCGCCACCCGTGTTGAGTCGTTCGTGAACCGTGGGCGCGCGGTCTTCGGGGTACGCCGCTACGTGGCGGGCAGCGTTCTCGCGAGCGATCGCGTCGAGACCGACTCCCCCCAAGATGCTCGTGGTTCCGGTGAAGTACTGGTCGACGAACGCCTGAGACAAACCAACAGCTTCGAAAGCCTGAGCGCCAGCGTAGGAGCTGACCACAGAGATGCCCATCTTGGACATGATCTTCAGAACGCCCTTACCGAGAGCGGTGATCAGGTTGCGAACAGCCTTGTCGGGAGTGATGCCGGTGATCGTGCCATTACGCACGAGCTCTTCAGCTGACTCCATAGCGAGGTAGGGGTTGATGGCGGAAGCGCCATAACCCACTAGCAGCGCAACATGGTGAACTTCACGCACGTCGCCAGCTTCGACGATCATGCCGACCTTCATGCGCTCTTCTTGGCGGATGAGGTGGTGGTGAACCGTTGCCAGCATGAGCAACGAGGGAATCGGCGCCAAGTCCTTGTTGGAATCGCGGTCGGAGAGCACGATGAACTCTGCGCCGTCGGCGATAGCGGCGTCAGCTTCGGCGCACATCTCATCAAGACGCTTTTGCATCGCGGACGGACCAGCGTCCACACGATAGAGACCCTTGATCGTGGTAGCCAAGCGGCTGCCCGGATGAGGCTCGATGTGTTGGATTTTCGCTAGCTCATCGTTGTCAATCACCGGGAACGCTAGCGCTACTTGCCTCGCGTGGTCTTGAGTTGCGCTGAGCAAGTTGCGCTGCGGGCCAACCCCGAGGCGCATCGACGTAACGACGGCCTCTCGGATCGAATCGAGAGGCGGATTCGTCACCTGAGCGAACTGCTGCGTGAAGTAGTCAAACAACAAGCGAGGTCGTTGAGACAGCACCGCAATAGGAGTATCGGAGCCCATCGCACCTAGCGGTTCGGCACCGAGTCGCGACATTGGCTCGATGAGAATGCGAACTTCTTCCTCGGTGTAGCCGAAGGTACGTTGGCGGCGCGTAACTGACGCCGGCGTGTGCACGATGTGTTCGCGTTCGGGAAGTTCTTCGAGAGCGATGCGACCGCTCTCAAGCCACTCAGCCCAGGGACGCGATGCAGCAAGCTCGGCCTTGATCTCATCGTCTTCAATAAGACGACCGGCAGCCGTGTCGACAAGAAACATCTTGCCCGGACGAAGCCGACCCTTGCGCACGACCTTCGTCGGCTCGATGTCGAAGACGCCAATCTCACTCGCCAACACGACAAGGCCGTCGTCGGTGACGAGGTAGCGACCGGGGCGGAGTCCATTGCGGTCGAGAGTCGCGCCTACGAGCGAACCGTCGGTGAAGACCAGGGCAGCGGGGCCATCCCACGGCTCCATAAGCATCGAGTGGTATTCGTAGAATGCACGGCGACGAGGATCGGTGTCGGTCTGGTTCTCATACGCTTCCGGAACCATCATCATCATGGCGTGCGGCAGCGGACGGCCAGCGAGGTTGAGAAGCTCAACAACTTCATCGAACGACGCCGAGTCGCTAGCGCCAGGCGTGTTGACCGGCAGAATGTCCTTGATATCGCCGAAAACGGCAGATTCAAGCTGCGACTGGCGTGCGCGCATCCAGTTGCGGTTTCCTTGCACCGTGTTGATCTCACCGTTATGGGCGACCATGCGGAACGGCTGCGCGAGCGGCCATGACGGGAACGTGTTGGTGGAGTACCGCGAGTGCACGAGAGCGAGCTTCGAGGCAAAGCGTTCATCTGACAGGTCGGGGTAGAACGGCTCGAGCTGCAGCGTCGTGACCATTCCCTTGTAGGTAATGGTGCGGCACGACAGAGACGGGAAGTAGACGTGCAGATCCCGCTCAGCGCGCTTGCGCAAGCGGTAGGTCTGGCGATCAAGGTGGATGCCGCGAAGCGTGCCCTTGAGGTCGACCCGCTTTGACTGCAGGAACAACTGCTCGAATGCCGGCATAGCGCCGCGTGCGAGCGAGCCAAGCTCGCCAGGCTGGGTCGGCACGGTGCGCCATCCCAACACGGTGAGGTCTTCCTCTTCTGCCAGCTCTTCGATGCCACGCTTGACATCATCACGAGCCACGCTGTCGAGCGGCAAAAACGCAATGCCGACGGCATAGCGGCCTACAGAAGGCAGCTCGAAATCAACCACGTCACGGAAGAAAGCGTCCGGGATCTGCGTCATGATGCCGGCACCGTCACCGGTGCCCGCGTCGGACCCTACGGCCCCGCGGTGTTCAAGGTTGCGAAGCGCCTCGAGAGCGGTCGCAATAATGTCATGCCCTGGCGTGCCGCGAAGCGTCGCCACCATGGCAAGGCCACAGGCATCTTTCTCATTAGCTGGGTCATACATTCCCTGTGCTGCGGGAATGGAGCCAAAGCGTTCAAAGGGTGGGGTAACAGCCATGCCGTACCGTCCTCACGTATTACTGGTGCGGAGAGGGACTTCTATGGCCCAAAGAAAATCAGTACCTGATTCAGGCCTGAGGGGGTGTGGCCGCTTGTGGCGGACTATTTCGAATCTACGACAGGAGCGGACTCCTCCGCAGCGCTGACGACAATGTCATGCTCGGAATATCTTTCATCGGAGTTTACAACACCATCGGCACTCCAGATGTGACCGTCAACGTAGGCGCTCTTTTCGCGGCCGACATGACGACGTGACTGAACGATGTAAAGCACGATGCCGAGAGCGACTGTGAGGATGGCTCCCCAGACGTTCACGCGCAAACCGAAGTAGACCTCACTGGGGTCAATCCGGATGGACTCGAACCATGAGCGGCCGATGCCATACCAAATCATGTAGAGCGCCCACACCTTTCCCCACTGCAAGCGAACGGGGCCCACTGCGGTGAAGACGGGCACGGTGAGGCCGAGAACGTGCTTTTTGACGAAGCCATACTGGCGCTCCATCGTGAGCAAGAAGACAATACCGACAACGTTCCAGATCATTTCGTAGAGGAATGTCGGATGGAATAGCGTATCGACCGGCAATCCCGCGGGAATCGCAGAGTTGCCTGCCTCGATCTCAAGGCCCCACGGCAACGCCGTAGGCTGACCGAAGAGTTCGTGGTTGAAGTAGTTGCCGAGGCGGCCAATGGCCTGAGCGAGCAGAATTGCGGGAGCAAGTGCATCCGCAAAGCTCCAGAAACGGATGCCTGTCAGGCGAGCACCGATGTAGGCACCGACAGCGCCACCGATCAGCGATCCGAAGATGGCGTTGCCACCGTTCCAGATGCGAATGATCTCCCACGGGTCCGCGCCCTCGTAGAAGTAATCGCCAGGATGGGTGAACACGTGGTACAAACGAGCGCCGACCAGGCCAAGCGGGACAGCCCAGATGATGATGTCAATCACGATCCCGGGCTCTGCACCGTGACGAGTCAATCGACGCGAGGTCAGCCACGTTGCCGCGACAATGCCGATCAGAATGCAGATCGCGTAGGTGTGAATCACGACCGTGCTGCCGAAATTAAGGCCCAGGTTGCTAAACCACTGGCCGAACGGGAG
This sequence comes from Salinibacterium sp. NG253, assembly GCF_015864945.1. Taxonomy (GTDB): domain Bacteria; phylum Actinomycetota; class Actinomycetes; order Actinomycetales; family Microbacteriaceae; genus Rhodoglobus. The sequence goes on from NZ_JADYWF010000001.1 coordinate 297,502, forward strand.
GGTAACGAGCGTCGACCATGAATCAGGCGGACTGGGAATGCTCAACGGCACTAGTGACAAAACGGTGACCTTTCTGAACTGCGACTAAGCAAGAGTACCGGTCGAAAGCGACGCGGCCGTTTTAGCGACAGCATCCACCCCACCGGAAGACAACGCACTAACGAAAACGGACCCCACAATGGCGCCATCCGCGTAGGTGAGAACTTCGCGAACCTGCTCAGCAGTAGAGATGCCAAGACCGACACACGCACTCGTGGAACCTGCCTCACGAAGGCGCGCCACGAGCGTTTTGGCGGCGATATCAACATCGGACCGAGCTCCAGTGATACCCATGGTCGATACGGCATAGACAAAACCGGTGCTGGCCTCAACAGCGCGCACGAGCCGTTCATCACTGGATGACGGAGCGGCCAAGAAAATGCGGTCAAGACCCGTGCGCTCGGAGGCGGCAATCCACTCAGTGGCTTCATCACTCACGAGGTCAGGCGTAATGATGCCCGCTCCGCCAGCAGCCTTGAGTTCGTCAGCAAAACGGTCGACGCCGTACTGCATGATCGGATTCCAATAGCTCATCAGAACCACCGGAGTCGACACTCGAGACGTGATCTCAGCGACCGCGTCGAACCCGTCTTGCAAACGGAAGCCGTTGGAAAGCGCGAGCTGGGTGGCCTTCTGAATAGCAGGGCCGTCCATGACGGGGTCTGAGTACGGCAGGCCAAGCTCAATGACGTCTACGCCATTCTCGGCGAGGGCCACAGCCGCTTCGATGCTCTCAGCAACGGTGGGAAAACCGACAGGCAAGTAGCCGATGAGGGCACCCGCACGGTCACGATTGGCCTGGGCGATTGCTTCCTCTACCGCGCTCATGCCTTCTCCCCCGGAGCGTTCTGCTCGTCGGCCGCCTTTTTATCGGACGCCTTCTTGTCCGCCGCTGCAGCTTTCTCGGCCGAATCGATCAGATCGAAGTATTCCGCCGCAGTTTCCATGTCTTTGTCGCCGCGACCGCTGAGGTTCACGAGGATGACCGAATCCGGGCCGAGTTCCTTGCCGAGCTTGATCGCGCCGGCGAGGGCGTGAGCCGACTCGATCGCAGGAATGATTCCCTCGGTGCGACTGAGAAGGCGCAGAGCCTCCATGGCTTCAGCATCGGTAATCGGCTCATAGTTGGCTCGACCGATGTCTTTCAGCCACGAATGCTCGGGACCTACACCTGGGTAGTCGAGACCGGCTGAGATGGAGTGCGACTCGATTGTTTGGCCCTCAGCGTCTTGCAGCATGTAGCTGCGCGCGCCGTGGAGAACACCGGGACGACCGCGGGTGAGCGTAGCCGCGTGACGTTCCGTGAGGTGGCCCTCTCCAGCGGCCTCGTAGCCGTAGAGCGCAACGTCGGCGTCGTCGAGGAAGGCATGGAAGATACCCATGGCATTGCTGCCACCGCCGACACAGGCCACGACGGCATCCGGTAGCGCGCCCGTCAGTTTCACGACCTGTTCGCGAGCTTCATCACCAATAACGCGGTGGAAGTCACGAACCATCACCGGGAACGGATGCGGACCGGCAACGGTACCCATGAGGTAGTGGCTGTCATCGACGTTGGCGACCCAATCGCGTAAGCCCTCGTTGATGGCGTCTTTGAGCGTGCGAGACCCTGCGGTGACCGGAATAACTTCGGCACCGAGCAGGCGCATGCGGGCAACATTGAGCGCTTGACGCTCAGTGTCGACCTCGCCCATGTAAACGACGCAAGACATGCCGAAGAGCGCAGCGGCGGTGGCCGTCGCCACACCGTGTTGTCCGGCGCCGGTCTCAGCAATGAGGCGGGTCTTGCCCAAGCGACGGGCAAGCAACGCCTGACCGAGCACATTGTTTATCTTGTGCGAACCCGTGTGGTTGAGGTCTTCACGCTTCAGGATGATGCGGGCTCCGCCCGCGTGCTCCGCAAACCGAGGGATCTCGGTGATAATCGACGGGCGACCGGTGTAGCTTGCGTGCAATTCCGCAAGCTCTGCGGCAAACTCCGGGTCGTTCTTGGCTTCGTTATAGGCGGCGTCTAGTTCGTCGAGAGCAGCAATGAGCGACTCGGGAACGAATCGACCACCGAACTCACCAAAGTAGGGGCCTAGTTCATCTTTCAGCATTAGCAGTCCAAAAAGTCTTGCAACGTGGCGATCGGATCGCCAGTGACGAGAGCCTCGCCAACCAGAACGACATCGGCGCCCGCGTTGCGGTAGTGCGCGACATCAGCAGCCGTCTTGACTGCTGATTCTGCGATACGGATGACCCCGCTAGGAATCTGATCGGCAAGCTCACCAAAGAGATTCTGATCGAGTTCGAAGGTGCTCAAGTTGCGCGCGTTGACACCGACAAGGCTGGCGCCAACATCGAGAGCACGAGAGACCTCGTCTGCGGAGTGTGTTTCGACGAGCGGCGTCATGCCCAGCTCGACGATGAGGTCATAGAGAGTGCGAAGCTTCTCTTGTTCTAGAGCGGCCACGATCAGCAAGACGAGGTCTGCACCAGCGGCACGCGCCTCGAACACCTGATAGGGCTCCGCGATGAAGTCCTTGCGAAGCACCGGGAGTCGCACGATCGATTTCACTGTCACGAGGTCTTCAAGAGAGCCGCCAAAGCGACGCTGTTCCGTTAGAACGCTAATTGCGCTCGCTCCGCCGGTTTGGTACGACGTCGCAAGAGAAGCGGGATCGCTAATTTCGGCCAACGCTCCGCGAGACGGGCTTGACCGTTTGATCTCCGCAATGATGTGCACCTGCTCGCGCGGAGCTAATACCTCGAGCGCATCCAACGCCGGAAGCGCGTCAGCGGCAGCACGTTCTACATCAGCAAGGCTGACGGACTCACGGCGGACGGCGGCATCTTCGAGCGCGCCGTCAACTAAATCGGAGAGCACTCTAGCTGTGAGGCTTGGGGGTGAGCTTGTCTCCACCCACGCCATAGCCAAGCTTCTTCAGCACCTGGCCAACGATGAGACCAACGACGACCAGCCCAGCCGATGCGAATACGAGCCACGCAAGGTTGAACCAGAAAGCGAAGGTTCCGATCGTGAACGCGACCAACATGATCACTACGGCGGTCCATGCCGCCGGGGAATTTCCGTGGCCGGGGTCAGTATCAGTACTCATCAGGCTCCATTCTTTGCTGATCCTAAATTGTAGCGGGAGTAACCCGCTCGGCGTTGCCAATCAGCCCTTAGTCGGGTCTATTCCTCGACTTTGAGCATCCCACTGCGATGCCGGATCATCGGCAACGACAGCGGTAGTTCGATCATATTTCTTGGTCGCTGTGGGCCAGTGCTTCGCCGAAACAGCGGCCGCAACGCCGACAACCATGATGAGGATTCCAGCGATGAGCGCCGTAACCGACCACACACTGCCGTCGACGCCAACCACAAGGGCCCGAATCGACTCAATACCGCTGATGCCGGTCGCTTCGGTAATCAACTCGGATGCTGCTCGCGCCGGATCAGCCAACGTTGCCTGACTGACTGCGACGACAATCCCGCCGACGATGGCGGCGATGACGCCGAGAACGCGGCGCAAGAACACCGACGCGATACCGAGGGCAGCGACGAGAGCAAACGTTGAAAGCGCGAGCGCAGCCAGCGCTCCCGCAACGTCGCTGCCGAGAACCTCAACGCTCACGTCATCCTGGAGGGTGATCGTGAACCAGCGTTGCGTCCACGAGAGCATCACCACTGCGCCAAGCAGCACCAGGCTGCTCAGCACGATCGAACGTGAGCGTTTCCAGATCATGAACTGAGGCGAGTCATCGCGTTAGCGACCGCGACAGCGCGAAGGGGTGCCGCAGCCTTGTTCTGAGCCTCTTGGTGCTCGGCGGCCGGATCTGAATCGGCAACAAGGCCGGCGCCAGCTTGAACGCGAGCAACGCCATCCACGATCGTTACGGTGCGGATAGCGATCGCGAGATCAGCATCACCGGCGAAGTCGAAGTAGCCAACGACTCCCCCGTACACACCGCGCTGAGCCGGTTCGAGTTCATCGATAATCTCGAGGGCGCGAGGCTTGGGTGCGCCCGAGAGCGTGCCAGCAGGAAATGTAGCGCGGAATACATCGACCGCGGAGGCTTCAGGCCTTAGATCGCCTTCGACGGACGATACGAGGTGCATGATGTGGCTAAAGCGCTCAACCTGCATGAACTCGGTGACGGCGACGGTTCCTGGCGTGCAGACCTTCAAGAGGTCATTGCGCGCGAGGTCGACAAGCATCAGGTGTTCGGCACGTTCTTTTGTGTCGGCGAGTAGCTCTTCGGCAAGTTCAAGGTCGCGCTCGGTGTCAGCACCACGCGGTCGTGAACCCGCGATCGGATGCATGTGCACCCGCTTCTGGGAAACCTTCACGAGTGCTTCAGGACTCGCGCCGACGATCGAATACGGACGACCATCCATGTCAACGAGCGACAGCAAGTACATATAGGGCGACGGGTTAAGGGTGCGCAAGACGCGGTAGACGTCGAGCGGCGTCGCCGAAACCTCGTGGTCGAAGCGCTGCGAGATCACGACTTGGAAGACATCCCCATCGCGGATGAACTCCTTCGACTTCTCGATCGCCGTGGCATACTCTGCCGGCGTGGAGCGCGAAGTCGGCTCCGGATCGATCTCGATGTCTACATCAGCGAGAAAGGCATCCGTTGGTTGAGCAAGACCAGACTGGAGCACGTCGAGTCGAGATTGGGTTTCCGCCCACATCTCCTCCGGGTCTTGGTGCCCGTCATTCAACGCAGTCGAGATGAGCATGACCGTGCCGAAACGGTGGTCGAGCACAACGAGATCGGAAACGAAGCTCAGCGCCTGGCTCGGAACCTCGAAGTCCGCGGGCGGCGCATCGGGAAGGTTCTCCAGCTCGCGAACGGCTTCCCACCCGATGAAGCCGACAAGACCACCGGTGAGCGGTGGGTGGCCCTCAACTCGGGGCGTCTTCCAACGCTCGTTGAGATGCGCGAGCGCTTCGAGAGGAGCCGTCGGGCAATCGTCGCCGAGGATGCGCTCGCGCGGCATCCCATAATCAATCCACTCGACGCCGTGATCGTGTTGGGTGAGAACACCGAAGCTGGCGACGCCCACGAACGAGAATCGCGACCAGATGCCACCCTGGCCCGCCGACTCAAGCAAAAACGTTCCCGGGTTTGCCTTGGCGAGCTTGCGATAGACGCCGACGGGAGTTTCACCATCGGCAAAGAGCTGACGGATTACGGGCACAACCCGATGACCGCTGGCCACCAGCGACTCAAATTCTTCGCGACTCGTCGTGCTATTCATCGGAGAACCCTTGGTGCGGCAGGAGCGGATCTACTTCGAAGCAGGAGTGTGCGCCGGTGTGGCAGGCCGGACCGACCTGCTCGACTCCGACTAACAGTGCGTCGCGGTCGCAGTCGAGGGCAGCGGTGCGCACGTATTGGCGGTGTCCGCTCGTGTCGCCCTTGCGCCACAGCTCTTGGCGGCTGCGGCTATAAAACGTCACGCGACCCTCGGTGAGCGTGCGGGTCAGCGCCTCAGCGTTCATGTAACCAAGCATGAGCACCTCTTTGGTGTCCCACTGCTGAATGATCGCCGGCAACAAACCATCGGCGGCGAACTGTGCGCGTTCAAGCACATCGCTGACGGTCTCCAGAGTGAGTTCATCGCTCATCGTGTAACCAATCCATGACTGTTGAGTGAAGCTTTAACGTCTCCTACAGTCAACTGGCGACTGTGGAAAACGGATGCTGCGAGCACAGCATCAGCGCCGGCATCGATGGCCGGCGCGAAGTGTTCGACTTTGCCCGCTCCGCCACTGGCGATGACCGGGACGGTCGCAAACTCGCTGATCGCGGACACGAGTTTGAGGTCAAAGCCCTCTTTCGTGCCATCCGCATCGATGGAATTGACGAGCAACTCGCCCGCTCCGCGCTCCATGGCTTCACGAGCCCACTCGAGCGCGTCGCGGTCTGTCTCGGTGCGACCACCGTGAGTAGTGACGATCCAGCCATCGCCGCGGCGTTTGATGTCGAGGCTCAGCACGAGGACCTGTGCCCCAAAGCGGTGAGCGATGTCATCAATGAGCTGCGGGCGAGCAAGCGCAGCGCTATTGACGCCGACTTTGTCTGCGCCGTGGGCAAGGAGTTTGGAGACATCATCTGGCTCACGCACTCCCCCGCCGACAGTCAGGGGAATAAAGATTTGCTCGGCGGCGGAGCGTACGACTTCGTACATCGTCGCGCGACCTTCGACCGTGGCTGTCACGTCGAGAAACGTCACTTCGTCGGCGCCCTGTTCGTAGTACAGCCGAGCGAGAGAAACTGGATCGCCCGCGTCTCGCAAGTCTTTGAAGTTGACGCCTTTGACGACGCGACCGTCGGCGACATCGAGGCAGGGAATGACCCGAACTGCGACCGCCACTTTAGATCCTCGCTGCGTGAATCGCGCTGACCAGAATCGCGCGCGCCCCAACCGCGTGAAGCTCGTCCATGACCTGATTGGTATCGACGCGACGCACCATTGAGCGCACCGCAACCCATGCAGGGTCTTGGAGCGGCGAAACGGTTGGACTCTCGATACCGGGCGTTACCTTTGTTGCGGCCTCGAGGAGCGCAACCGGAACGTCGTAGTCGATGAGTACGTATTGGCGAGCGACAAGCACGCCCTGGAGGCGACGCTGGAGTGTCGCGCTGCCGTCGACTTCGTTGCCTGAACTAATCAATACAGCGGTTGAATCGAGGATGACGGGGCCGAAGATTTCGAGACCCTGTGCCCGCAGCGTCGAACCTGTCGATACAACGTCGGCCACAGCATCCGCAACTCCGAGTCGGATCGCTGACTCAACAGCACCATCAAGACTGACGAGCTCGGCTGTCACGCCGTGACGCTCGAGGAAGGCGCCGACGAGGCCGGCATAGCTGGTGGCAACGCGAACTCCGTTGAGGTCGGAAAGCTCGGTGAAGCGACCAGGCTCACCCGCGAAGCGGAAGGTGGAATCGCCAAAGTTGAGGCTGGCGATCTCTGTCGCGGTGGATCCGGAATCCAACAGGAGGTCGCGGCCGGTAATTCCTACGTCGAGGGCTCCAGAGCCCACGTAGGTCGCGATATCGCGTGGGCGAAGGTAAAAAAATTCGACGCCGTTGCGTTCATCGCGCACATTGAGTGCACGCGGGTCGCGACGGCCAACGTAGCCCGCTTCGTAGAGCATTTCGGAAGCGGTCTCGCTCAGTGAACCCTTATTGGGCACTGCAACTCTTAACATGTCAGCTCTCAGTCAATTGGTGCGAAAAGGGGGCGTCGAGGCGTTAGAGATGTCGCCAGACGTCCTCAGGGCTGAGCCCCTTGGCAACCATCAGAACCTGAAGGTGATAAATCAGTTGGGAGATTTCGTCCGCGGTTTCTTCATCAGACTGGTACTCGGCTGCCATCCACACTTCGGCAGCTTCTTCTACGACCTTCTTGCCGATCGCATGCACGCCAGCATCCCAGAGGGCAACCGAACCAGAGTCGGCGGGGCGTTCTACCGCTTTGCGGCTGAGTTCAGCAAAAAGTGCATCAAAGTCTTTCACACGTCAAGGGTACCGCCCCGGAGGGCGGTCCCTTGCCGCATGACGACTAACGCGTGGTGACTAGTTCGTGCCGAGCAGGTCGATGACGAACGTCAACGTGCGCCCGGAGAGCTGATGCCCTCCGCCAGCAGGCCCGTACGCGAGGTGCGGCGGGCAGATGAGCTGGCGACGGCCGCCCACCTTCATGCCTGGGATTCCTTCTTGCCACCCGCTAATGAGAGCCATGAGGGGGAAGTTGATGGACTCACCCCGGCTCCAGGAAGAGTCAAACTCTTCGAGAGTCTCAAAGTCGACGCCCAAGTAGTGCACGTCAACGGTAGAACCAGCAGTTGCTACTGCGCCGGTTCCCTCTTCAATGTCAATAATAACGAGTTCGGTGGGGGCGTCGCCCGCGTAGAACTCGACCTCTGGCTTAGTTTTTCCTGAATCGGTCATGCGAACAGTCAACCAGAAGAGCAGACAGAATCAGCGCTAGCGGATGCCCTGTATGCCGATGTTCGCTCTCGGCGATGTGCACGAGAGCGCGCGGCTATTTAGTGGCGGTGCGCGCTGGCGCGCTCACGAAGCTCAGAGACACGCAACGAAGGATCATCTCCGCGATAGACCGAGGAGCCCGCGACAAAAGTGTCAGCGCCAGCGGCGGAAGCAATCTCAATCGTGCGCTCATCGACACCGCCATCCACTTCGAGCCACACGTCGAGACCGCGCTTGTCGACTAGCTCGCGAAGCTGACGCAGCTTCGGCATTGTCTCTTCCATAAAGCTTTGGCCGCCAAAACCCGGTTCGACCGTCATCACGAGAACCTGGTCGAACTCCTCGAGTAGTTCGAGATACGGATCGATAGCGGTGCCCGGCTTGACCGCGATGCCCGCTCGCGCACCCTTCGCGCGCAGCGTGCGGGCGAGAGCCACCGCATCCGCCGCCGCTTCGGCGTGGAAAGTGACGCCATAGGCGCCGAGGTCAGCGTAGTCGGGGGCCCAGCGGTCGGGATCGGTGATCATCAAGTGCACATCGAGCGGGATTGATGAGACCTGCTGAATACGCTCCGTCATCTGAAGACCGAACGTGAGGTTGGGCACAAAATGGTTGTCCATGATGTCGACGTGGACGAAATCCGCATTCGAAATCTTCGCGATATCGCGCTCAAGGTTGACGAAATCGGCGGCGAGAATACTGGGGCTAATGCGCACTGACATACCGAGAGCCTATCTAGGAGTCTGCTTTGACAAGGAGTTGGATGAACATGGCATCTGTGCCGTGACGATGCGGCCAGAGCTGGACATGAGTTGCCTCTGGCAGGTCGAGTTCTGCTTTCGAGAAACTCTGAACCACGGATGGCGTATCCATCTTGGTGATGCCCTCGGCCTTGCGCAGCACAGAACCGACAATCGCCTTGGTCTCAGCTGCATGGGGCGAGCAGGTGACATAGGCCAACACTCCACCCGGTTTCAGGGCCTTCAGCGCTGATCCCAGCAACGCCGTCTGAATCGCGCCCAGCTGAGCGACATCGCCGGGTTGTTTGCGCCAGCGAGCTTCAGGGCGGCGGCGAAGCGCGCCAAGGCCGGTGCATGGCGCATCGAGAAGGATTCGATCGAACTGCCCGGGATGCTCCTCGCCGATATCGATGCCGTCTTTCTCCCAGACCTCGGGCGGAGCGTCGAAGACCGCGAGGGCGTTGCGAACGAGCTTGGCGCGGGCCGGAATCAGTTCGTTGGCGGTGAGCACGGCACCACCCTCCAGAGCTTCGGCGGCCAACAGAGCGGCTTTACCACCGGGGCCGGCACACATATCGAGCCACGATTCCCCGGCCACAATGGGCCGAACGCGGCTGAGAGCGAGTGCCGCAATCTGGGAGCCTTCGTCTTGTACGCGAGCGCGCCCTGCGGCGATAGCCGAGTTCTTCGACGGGTCTCCTTCGCGCAAAGTTCCACCCACGGGCGAATATTCTGCCGGCGTGACATCGATATCGGCGATCTCCGAAAAACCAGGCAGCGCCGCGACCGATACCCGGGCGGGAACGTTGTCTGCTGCGAGCAATCCTTCGAGCTCAGCTTCGCGACCCTCAGCGACCAATACCTGTCGGAAGGCTCGGGTCACCCACAACGGATGCGAATACGCCACCGCAAGGGCTTGCTCCCCCGAGCCTGCAGCACCAATCACTCGCTCGCGCCAGGTATCAGCGTCGTGCTTAGTGATCGCGCGCAGCACCGCGTTGACAAACCCGACCGCGGAACGCGAGCCGATCGTCTTTGCGAGGCGCACCGACTCATCCACTGCCGCGTGCGAGGGAACGCGCATCGACAGCAACTGATGCGTGGCGAGGCGCAACACGTCGAGCACGGGCGGGTCAATCTTGGAGACATCGCGGCCAGCCGCCTGAGCGATTACCGCGTCGTAGTAGCCCTGCATGCGCAGGGTGCCGTAGGTCAGTTCGGTGGCAAGCCCGGCATCCGCGCTCGACAGTTTCGCGCGCTCCAGATGCACGGGAAGAAGGAGGTTCGCGTACGCATCCGACTCGCGCACCGCCATGATGACGTCGAGCGCGACCCGACGGGCTGACTGTGCGTAGCTCACGAAGCCACCACCTCTGATTCTGAGTTAAGGCCGCGCCACCAGGCTGCGGCATCCATTGCTTTGCGTCCCTCGGGATGAACCCGGAGAAGTTCGAGTGGTTCGGTTCTGGTACCGACCAGAACCTTCTTGCCGACGAAATCGAAGTGCCCCGGCGCGAGAGTCGGGACGTCGCGAGCGATCGCGGCCTCGAGAACCTTGAGCCGTGCTCCGTCGATTGTCGTCGAGGCACCGGGTTCGGGAGTCACGCCACGAATGCGGTTGTGCACTGTCTGAGCGGGCTCTGTCCAGTCGATGCGCCCGTCTTCGAGCGTCAGCTTGGGCGCGAGGGTTACGTCGCCGGTCTGTGGAACCGCGGTGGCGGTGCCAGCGCCAATGGAATCGACAACGCGGCTAAGCAGCTCAGCGCCCGAGAAGGACAACTGCTGCAGGAGCGAACCTGCCGTTTGCTGGGCGCCAATCGGTTCCGTCATCGTCGCGAAAACGTCGCCAGCATCAAGCTGTTCGACGAGTTGAAAGACGGCGGCGCCTGAGACGGTGTCGCCCGCCATGATCGCGCGCTGCACCGGTGCAGCCCCGCGCCATTGCGGTAAGAGGGAGAAGTGCAGGTTGATCCAGCCGAGCCGGGGAATGGTGAGAACTGAGGCCGGAACAAGCCCGCCATAGGCCACAATCACGCCCAAATCGACATTCAAATCCGAAATCGCGGATGCCGCAGCGGCGTCGAGCCGATTTGCTCGAATCACGCTGATCCCGGCTCCTTCAGCGCGCGCGGCCACTGGCGTCGGCGTCATGACGCGTCGACGACCCTGCGGTGAGTCGGTGCGGGTGAGCACACCGGCCACCTCGTGCTCGGAGTTGAGAAGCGCGTCGAGACTGGGAACAGCAACCTCGGGGCTACCGGCAAAAAGAAGTCGCAACGAAGTCATCCCCCAATTGTCTCGTGAAATAGCCCGAACGGGTGCACGCTGGGGCTACAGGTCGACAAACGGTTCCAGATCGTCGAGATGAACGCGAAGCCCGGGCGCCGGCTGGCTGGAGCGTGGAGCCCCTGGTTTGCGGCTGCTGCGGGAGACCGTCGTGGCCGCCACCACGAGTGCTTTGAGTTGCTCAGCGACGGCTGCTCCGTCTTTGTAATCGAAACGAATGATGGTGCGAACCAGCCCATCGGAGAGATCGACGGGGCCGAGCACATCGAGAGACGCGACCGGCAGCTGGCTAATCGCATCCGAAACGAGCGGAATTTTTCCCGTGAGAGTTGCGACTCGCACTGCCGGCGGAAACCGCAACTCACGGCGATCGGCGAGTTCAGCTTGAGCGAAGTCTTCTTGGCGCCACGTGACAAGTGCTGTCGCGAGTGAGCCGCCGACCCCAACAACGACCGAGGGGGCGCCGTCCGCGCCGAGAGCAATCGCGTTTGACCACGCTCGAAGACAGTCCTCAGCAACGCGCAAACTCTCTCGCGCCAACATTCCGGCGCCGTCAAGCAGAATGACGGCGCGGTAGCCGCCCTCTGCGATCGGCTCGGCACCTCGAGTCGCAATGATGAGCGATGGCTCGTTGGCCACCGTGAGGATCTGATGCTCGCCATCTGCGACGATCACGCGATAGCCAGGGAAGGCGCGTCCTAGTTCGTCAGCGGTACGGCCGGTGCCCGATCCAACCATGCGCAGTCGGGTGCCATCACATTCACGACAGCGCCACTTGACGGCAAGCGCGCCACACCAGACGCAGCTGGGAGTGGCGGATGCCGACCGTTGCGCAAGCGGACCGGCGCACGTGGTGCAGCGGGCAGTCTGCGAGCACTCGGCGCACGCCAAGCGGGGTGCGTAGCCGGGGCGCGCCACCTGCACGAGCACGGGACCCTCGTCGAGCCCGGCGCGCGCCGCCTTCCGTGCTGATGAGGGAATACGAGCAAGGGCTGCCAGGCGGTCTTGGCTCTCCTGGTTCGCGGTGGGGATCACTTTCGGTGGGCGGATGCCGCCGGGGCTGATGGCCGCCAACCACCCGACTTCAACGAGTCGTTGCACTTCGGTGCTGCGCGAATGGCTCATGAACACCAGCGAGCAGTGTTGTTGCTCTTGGCGGAGCAGCGCGGCATCCCGCGTATGGATGTACGGCGTGAGATTTTCGCTGTAGAGCGGGTCGCCGTCGTCCCACACTACGATCAGACCGAGGTTAGACGCGGGTGCATACACTGCAGAACGATTGCCGATGATAACGAACGGGGTGTCTTCGTGGGTGCGCAGAAAGTTACCGTAGCGCTTCTGAACGCTCTGGCGAGCATCCAATCTCAACACGCGTTCAGCGGGCAGCAGAGCCGCGACGGCTGCCTCAAGTTGTTCCTGATCACGAAAGTCCGGGGTCGCCAGAATCGCGGTCGTGCCGCGAGCAAGAGCCTGCGAGGCGAGTTCGGCCATCGTGACGGCCCAACGGCCAACCCACACGCCAGGAGCGACCTCCGCTACGCCGGTCGGTGCGGCCAGCGCGGCCCGCTTGTGCTCGGCGATAAGAGTGCCGATGGCACCCGCGTCGAAGTACGACACTGCACGCGCTTCAGGGAGCGGGTCGTACGTGACCGTCGCGGGGTCGGGAAGTGACTTCTCCGCCCGAGCGTGACGTTTCGGGATGCCCAACCGCAGCACATCGGCTGCGTTACCGGCCGCTCGATCCGCCGCCGTGCGCGCCAGGGTCCACACCTCTGGAGACAACACGGGGAACGGAGAGATTACCGCTTCGAGCTCGCTGAGCTTGCCTGCGTAGGCGACAGTGTCGGTGAGTTCAACAATCCAGCCCTCCACGAGCCGGCCGAGCGTTCGCAGCGGAACCTTGACGCGAACGCCAGCGCGCGCCTCGGCACGAAACTTCTCGGGAACCGCGTAGTCAAAGAGTCTGTCGAGTTGGGGCAGCGGCGAATCAATGAGCACCCGAGCGATGGATGCTTGACTCATCTCTACAGCCCGGCGGCCCCGCGAAGAGCCTCAACGCGGTCAAGACGCTCCCACGTGAACTCAGGAAGCTCACGACCGAAGTGACCGTAGGTTGCAGTCTTCGCGTAAATGGGGCGCAAGAGATCGAGGTCGCGGATGATCGCGCCCGGGCGCAGATCGAATACCTCATGGATCGCGCCCAGAATGGCCTCGTCAGAAACATGACCGGTACCAAAGGTTTCGACGTACAGGCTGACGGGTGCTGCCCGGCCAATCGCGTAGGCGATTTGCACTTCGAGACGATCAGCAAGACCTGCGGCAACCGCATTCTTCGCGACCCAGCGCATGGCATAGGTCGCCGAACGGTCAACCTTCGAGGGGTCTTTGCCGCTGAATGCTCCCCCACCGTGACGGGATGCCCCACCGTAAGTATCAACAATGACCTTGCGACCGGTGACCCCGGCATCACCCTGAGGGCCACCAATTTCGAAGCGGCCGCTTGGGTTCACAATCGACTGCAGGTTCGACAGATCGAGGCCGGCGCTTTCTGCAATCGGTCGCACGACGAGTTCTTCGATCTCACGACGCAACTGGGCGGTTGACACAGACGGCGAATGCTGCGTCGACAACACGACAGTCTCAATGCTGCGCGGCACCGATCCCTCGTAGCCCACGGTGACCTGAGTCTTGCCGTCGGGACGCAAATAGTCGACCAGGCCCTCCTTGCGCACCGCCGCGAGACGCTCGGCCATGCGGTGAGCGAACCAGACAGGGGCAGGCATGAGCTGCGGAGTCTCGTTAGTGGCGTATCCGAACATGACACCCTGATCGCCAGCACCCAAGACATCCAGCGAGTCCGTGGAGTGACCTTCTCGCGCCTCAATGGCGCGATCGACGCCTTGGGCAATATCGGGCGACTGTGCACCAATCGAGACAGAGACTCCACAAGAACGACCATCAAAGCCAACATCAGAAGAGTTGTAACCGATGGAGGAAATGCGATCGCGCACGATGGCAGGGATGTCGGCATAGCCGGTTGTCGTCACTTCACCAGCGACATGCACGAGCCCCGTTGTCACGAGAGTCTCAACAGCGACCCGAGCATTCGGGTCTTCTTCGAGCAAAGCGTCAAGAATGCTGTCACTGATCTGATCGCAGATCTTGTCGGGGTGTCCCTCGGTAACAGACTCCGAGGTGAAGGTGCGCAGGGGCGAAGTCATAAGCCGTCTCCGGTAGTGATGAATATGGATGTCAGCGGGCTGCGAACACAAGATCCAGAATGCGGTGAGCCACCGACAACTTGCTTCCGCTTGCCTCACCCACTCTATCGCCGACCTTATCGATGACGATCACGGTGTTACGGTCTGAGGCGAAACCTTCAGTCCACCCGACGCGGTTGATGACCAAGAAATCACAGCCCTTACGCGCGATCTTTGCGCGGCCCAGCTCAAGGAGCGCAGCGTCGTGCGGCTCAGTCTCGGCAGCGAAGCCAACGACGATTTGGCTCTCAGGGCTCTCTGCCGCGAGACCACGCAAAATGTCGGGGTTCTCTTCAAGACGTAGCTCGAGAGTGCTCGAATCGCTGCACTTCTTGATTTTTGATTGCGCAGTCTCCGCTGGACGGTAGTCAGCAACCGCCGCCGCCATAATGATGGCGTCGGCCGACTTCGCTTCAGCCTGCACCGCTGACTGCAATTCCAGAGTCGTAGACACCTGAACGCAGCGAACCCCGGCCGGAAGCGGAACCTCAAGATTCGCGGCGATGAGGGTGACGTCAGCGCCGCGCGCCGCGGCGGCCATAGCCAGAGCAACGCCCTGCTTACCACTTGAGCGATTGCCAATGAAGCGCACCGGATCGAGGGGTTCCCGAGTGCCACCAGCCGTAACCAGCACCGAACGACCGACGAGGTCGCGCGATGAGACCACCGTCTCAAGAACAGCGGCGACGATGTCGCTTGGCTCCGACATCCGACCGGGCCCGCTATCGGAACCAGTCAGCTGACCGCATTCTGGACCAACGATGCGGATGCCGCGCGAACGCAGCGTCTCGATGTTGGCGACCGTCGCCGGGTTCTGCCACATCTCGGTGTGCATCGCGGGCGCCACAACGACGGGCGCTCGAGTGGCAAGAATGGTGTTGCCGAGGAAGTCACTCGCTTGACCGGTAGCGATCTTAGCGATCGTATTCGCGGTAGCCGGAGCGACGATGATGACGTCCGCGGCTTGGCCGACAGAGACGTGCCGCACCTCATCCACGCCCTCGTAGAGGTCAGTGTGGACGGGATTGCGGCTGATTGCTTCGAGAGTGGGCAGCCCTACGAATTTGAGGGCGTTGCTCGTGGCCACGACATGAACGTCGTGGCCCGCGAGCACCAGCTCACGCACAACGGAAACCGCCTTATAGGCAGCTATTCCGCCGGAGATCCCGACGACAATGTTGAGCGCGGCCACCGAAAGGTTCTATTCGTTGCTGAGACGCTTGAGTTCGAGCTTGTTCTCGTTGATCTCGTGGAGAGCAACGGAGAGCGGCTTGTCGTCGATCGTGGAATCTACGAGCGGTCCGACGTTGTCGAACAGGCTGCCCTCGTGGAGGTCAGCGTAGTAGTCGTTGATCTGGCGAGCGCGCTTCGAAGCGAAGATAACGAGCTGGTACTTGGAGTCAACCTTCGACAGCAGTTCGTCGATGGGGGGATCAATGATGCCCGAGTTCTTGTCAGCCATGAGGGTGCTCCTTGGAGTCGGAAGTGGTCGCGCCAGCGGGCGCATCCATCAATTCTACGACTTCTTGAGCCGCTTGGCTTACTTCTGTGTTCACAACTTTCACATCGAACTCTTCTTGAGCCGCCAATTCGACCTTTGCGGTCTCCAAACGGCGGGCCTGTTCGGCAGCATCTTCGGTGCCGCGACCGATCAGCCGGCGCACCAATTCTTCCCACGTTGGCGGGAGAAGGAAGACCAAAAGAGCCTCGGGCATGACGTTGCGAACGGAACGTGCACCCTGCAAATCGATCTCGAGCATCACGCGCTTTCCCTCGGAAAGGGCTACATCGATTGGCGGGCGTGGCGTGCCGTAGCGGTACGAATTATGAACCACTGCCCACTCCAACAACTCATTCTTGGAGATCATCGCGTCGAACTCGTCATCGCTCACGAAGTAATAGTGAACGCCGTCGATCTCGCCCGGACGGGGCTTGCGCGTAGTCGCAGACACACTCAGCAGCACATCGGGGTGGTTGTCACGGATGAAGCTCGAGACGGTTCCCTTGCCAACAGCAGTCGGGCCGGCCAAGACCACGAGCCGCGTTGGCTCTGGCCCTTGGCGCTGCGAAAGGTAGTCCGCAAGGCGTTCGCGCTGCTTCGGCCCGAGGCCGCCGACCCGTTTGCGATCGGCGATCGCCAAATCGGCCATGATCGATTCAACGCGGGTTGGTCCGAGAGAGGGAACACTCATCAGCAGCTCGCGCACGAGCAATCGAGCTTCTGCACTGTCGGGCTGACCCCAGGCTGTGCGGGCAACACTGAGGGCGGTTCGAGCACGCTCAGCAACTTCACGTTTGACTGACGCCCGGGCGCGTCGCGCCGCAATAGCCGCGCGGGAGGCCGCTGCACGGTCAACGGCAGGTGGCTCCGGGCGAGGTCCCATTAGCGAACCTGCTCACGAAGTTGCGACCGTAGCGATCGAAGTTCTGCCGGGATCTGACTCGCACCCTCTTGCAGAACGCTGCGGGAAACGGTCACAATCGTGTTCGCCACGGCATCACCGTAGAGTTCGCGCGCCTGCTCAACCCGAGCACCCTGGGCTCCGAAACCCGGAGCAAGAATCGGCAGATCAACCAGTTCGCCATTGCGAATGCCGTAGTCGGCAACCTCGACGGTGGCACCGATCACGACACCAAATGACCCAAGCCCGCTTTCGGTGTTGAGGGCCGCCACATCGCGCACGACGCTAGCGGCGACAGTCGCCCCTTCGTGTTCGCCTTCGGTGATGCGAGCCGACTGGATGGAGTGAGCCGAAGCGTTAGAGGTTGCTGCCAGAACGAAAATGCCTTTGCCCGCTGAGCGAGCAAGCTCGAATGGGCCAGCCAGCTCTGACACTCCTTGATAGGCCACAGCAGTCATTGCGTCGGCCTCGAGGGGTGAGCCCGGCGTCAGCCACGCTTGTCCATAGGCATCGACAGACGACGACAGGTCACCGCGCTTCACATCGGCAATCACGAGCAGCCCAGCGGAGCGCGCCAAGGCGAAAGACTCCTCGAGAATCGCGTAGCCCGCGGATCCGAAGCGTTCGAAGAAGGCAACCTGGGGCTTGATCATTCCCACGTTGCCGGCTGCAGCATCCACCGCGCGGAGAGCGAATTCGCGCACGCCGTGGGCGTCGTTGGAAAGCCCCCAGCTTTCGAGGAGGAACGGATGAGGGTCCACTCCCATGCAGACTCCCCCAAACTCTTCGAAGGTCTGCGCAAGCCGTGAGGAGAAACTAGGCATTGTTGGCTACCTTCTCAAGCTCAGCGGCACGATCCAGAGCGTAATCCTGAAGCGATCGCACATCAAAGCCATCACGGATGGCCTCAAACGACGCGACAGCGGCCGCAAGCTGGGCCATAGTCGTGAAAATCGGCTTGTCGGCCGCGACCGTAGCGGTGCGGATTTCGTAGCCATCAGCACGCGCACTGCGGCCGCTCGGCGTGTTGATCACGACATCCACCTTGCCGTCGTTGATCATTTCAACGATCGACGGTTCAGCAGCATTTGCTTCCTGGCCCATGAAGTACTTGCGCACAACCTGAGCTTCGATGCCGTTGCGCGCGAGGATCTCGGCAGTTCCTTCGGTGGCAAGAATCGTGAAGCCCAGCTGGCTGAGGCGCAGAACCGGCAGGATAACGGCTCGCTTGTCGCGGTCAGCAACCGAGACAAAAACCGACCCGCTATCGGGCAGCCCGCCATACGCGGCTTCTTGGCTCTTGGCGAATGCCTTGGGGAAGTTGGAGTCGATACCCATAACCTCACCGGTCGAGCGCATCTCCGGGCCGAGAACCGAGTCAACGACTTGACCCTCAACCGTGCGGAAGCGTCGGAACGGTAGAACCGCCTCTTTCACCGAGACCGGCGACGTCGATGGCACTTGCGAACCATCAAGAATCGGCAGCAGACCGCTGTCGACGAGTTGACGAATGCTTGAACCAGCCATGACGAGAGCAGCAGCCTTCGCCAGCGGAATCCCGAGTGCCTTCGATACGAACGGAACGGTGCGGCTCGCACGAGGGTTAGCTTCGAGCACGTAGAGGATGCCCTGACCGATCGCGAACTGCACGTTAAGGAGCCCGCGCACGCCGACGCCTTCAGCGATGGCGAGGGTAGCCTCGCGAACTCGATTAAGCACGTCCCGCCCGAGCGTTACCGAGGGCAGGGTGCAGGCCGAGTCGCCGGAGTGAATACCGGCTTCTTCGATGTGCTCCATGATGCCGCCGACATAGAGCTCGGTACCGTCATAAATCGCGTCTATGTCGATCTCGATGGCGTCATCGAGGAACCGATCAACGAGCAACGGTGAGCTCGGCGAAATGATCACGACATCGCGAACCCGCTCGAAGTAATCGGCGAGAGCTTCGGAGTCATAGATGATCTCCATGCCGCGCCCGCCAAGCACGTGCGAGGGGCGAACGAGAACCGGGAACCCAATGTGTTCGGCGATCTCTATCGCCTCGGACTGGTTAGTGGCGGTGCCGTTCTTGGGTGCGAGCAGCCCGGCGTTGTCGAGAATCTTGGAGAACAAACCACGTTCCTCGGCAAGGTCGATTGCTTCCGGCGTTGTTCCCAGAATCGGGATGCCGGCATCCTTGAGCCCCTGAGCAAGACCAAGTGCTGTCTGGCCACCGAGCTGAACGATCACTCCGAGGAGTTCACCGCTCTGGCTCTCTGCATGGATGATCTCGAGCACATCTTCGAGCGTGAGGGGCTCGAAGTAGAGGCGGTCACTCGTGTCGTAGTCCGTCGAGACCGTCTCGGGGTTGCAGTTGATCATGATGGTCTCGTAACCCGCATCAGAGAGGGCAAACGAGGCATGCACACACGAGTAGTCGAACTCGATGCCCTGACCAATACGGTTCGGACCGGAACCAAGAATGATGACCTTCGTCTTGTCGCTCGGGGCAACTTCAGTCTCGGAGTCATAGCTTGAGTAGTGGTACGGGGTGAGAGCCGGGAATTCCCCAGCACACGTGTCGACCGTCTTGAAGACGGGGCGCACATCGAGTCCCCACCGCAGGTCGCGGACCTCTGCCTCAGTGGTCCCCCGAAGCTCAGCGATTTGCACGTCACTGAAACCATGGTTCTTGGCGTGCGTGAGCAATGCAGCAGACAGCTCAGCGGCATCCGCAATGTCGACCGCAACCTCGTTGATGAGAGCAATCTGATCAACAAACCACGGGTCGATCTTGGTGGCTTCGAAGACCTCTTCGGTCGTGGCACCGGCGCGCATCGCCTGCTGCACCGTGACGATACGACCGTCGGTGGCAATGGACGACAGAGCCAACAGCTCCGCCTTGTCGCCGACTTCGCCCTTCCAATGGAAGCTCGAGTCGCGCTTTTCGAGTGAACGAAGCGCTTTCTGCAAAGCGGTCGAATAGTTGCGACCGATTGCCATGGCCTCACCGACCGATTTCATCGTGGTGGTGAGACGCGTGTCTGCCGCCGGGAACTTCTCGAACGCGAACCGCGGAACCTTAACCACGACGTAGTCGAGGGTCGGTTCAAAGCTCGCCGGGGTGACCTTCGTGATGTCATTGGGGATCTCATCGAGACGGTAGCCGATGGCGAGTTTGGCGGCGATCTTGGCGATCGGGAAACCCGTTGCCTTCGATGCCAGAGCGCTCGACCGCGAAACGCGGGGGTTCATCTCGATGACGATCACTCGCCCGGTAGCGGGATCGATAGCGAACTGAACGTTGCAGCCACCGGTGTCCACGCCAACCGCGCGGATGATGTCGATGCCGATATTGCGAAGGTTCTGGTACTCGCGGTCGGTCAGCGTGAGCGCCGGAGCCACCGTGATCGAGTCGCCGGTGTGAACACCGACCGGGTCAACATTCTCGATCGAACACACGACAACGGTGTTGTCTGACGTGTCCCGCATGAGCTCGAGCTCGTACTCTTTCCAGCCCAGGATGCTCTCTTCAAGCAGCACCTCAGTCGTGGGGCTCTGGTGCAAGCCGTCAGTAACCATCCGGATCAGTTCCTCGCGTGAATACGCGAAGCCAGAACCGAGGCCGCCCATCGTGAAAGAGGGGCGGATCACGAGTGGATATCCGAGATCCTCGGCAAACTCAACCGCCTCAGGAACCGTGCGCGCGATGTACGACTTCGCGACCTCGGCACCACAATCGATCACGAGCTGCTTGAAGATCTGGCGGTCTTCACCACGGTTGATCGCTTCGAGGTTCGCGCCGATCAGTTCGACGTTGTACTTGTCGAGGATGCCGTGAGCGTCGAGCTCGATCGCTGCGTTGAGAGCGGTCTGACCACCCAATGTCGGCAGCAGCGCATCCGGACGCTCCTTGGCGATGATCGACTCGATCACTTCCCACGTGATCGGCTCGATATAGGTTGCATCGGCGAAATCAGGGTCGGTCATGATCGTGGCGGGGTTCGAGTTCACCAGGATGACGCGGATGCCCTCCTCACGCAGCACGCGGCAGGCTTGCGTTCCGGAGTAGTCGAACTCTGCCGCCTGACCGATAACGATCGGGCCGGAACCGATGACCAGTACCGAGGAAATGTCTTGTCTCTTGGGCATTACTTGCTGTCCTTTGCGTTCTCGAGAACAAGGTCGCGGAACCTGTCGAAAAGATAGTTGGCATCGTGGGGGCCTGAGGCCGCCTCGGGGTGGTACTGCACTGAAAAAGCGGGAATGTCGAGAGCGCGCAGACCTTCAACAACGTTGTCGTTGAGGTTGACGTGGCTGACCTCGACGCGGCCAAAGCCCGCCGGCGACTGGCTGATTTCGCCGATAGGCGCGTCAACCGCAAAACCGTGATTGTGCGCGGTGATCTCGGTGCGCTGGGTTTGCACATCGATGACGGGCTGGTTGATTCCGCGGTGGCCGAAGGGCAACTTGTAGGTGCCGTAGCCGAGAGCACGACCGAGCAGCTGATTGCCGAAACAGATACCGAAGAACGGCAGTCCCTTCGTGAGCACCTCGGTGAGGAGCGCAACGTGAGCGTCGGAAGCCGACGGGTCGCCTGGACCATTCGAGTAGAAGACGGCGACCGGCTCGATCGCCATCAGCTCGTCGAACGTGATGGTCTGCGGCAGCACGTGAACGTCAAAGCCACGCTCAGCGAGGTAGTTGAGCGTTGACGTCTTCACGCCGAGGTCAAGAACAGCCAAGCGGCCGATGCTCTCCCCCACTGCGGCAACAACATACGCCTCGGATGTCGACACTTCAGACGACAGACTCTGGCCGCTCATCTGGGCTGCGGCCGTGACTGCGGCAAGCTGCTCGTCATTGCTGAGTTCGGCATCCGCGCCGGAGAAGATTCCGCCACGCATGGAGCCGGAGTCGCGCAAGCGACGGGTGATCGCGCGAGTATCGACCCCGCTGATGCCGACGATGTTCTGGGTGACAAGTTCGTCGTCCAGTGACCCATCGGCGCGGTAGTTCGACACCACGCGGCTCGCATCACGTACAACGAAGCCGGAGACCCAAATTCGTGAGGATTCAGGGTCTTCATCATTCACACCGGTGTTACCGATGTGCGGTGCCGTCATGACGACGATCTGTCCCGCGTAGCTGGGGTCGGTGATCGTCTCTTGGTAGCCCGTCATGCCGGTGGCGAAGACTACTTCGCCAAGGCGCTGACCGCGGGCGCCGTAAGCCTGACCGAGATAGCGCGTGCCATCTTCAAGGACGAGCACTGCAGGTTCAAAAGTCACAGGGACTGCCTTTCATTGCCGACGACTGTGTCGAGAGCGCGTTCACACATCTCGGGGTCGTCCATTCGGAAATAGCTATCGACTGCAGTGCCATCGAGTGTCCACTCGATCACCTGCAGTCCGTTGTTTTCGACCACGCGGTCGATGGTCCAGGTGGCGCGGGAAATGCCGCGCACTGTGTCACGAGCGAGCCAGAGATCGTCTGATCCCGCGCGCGCGACGACGATGCCTTCGGGATGCACTTCGAGCAAACAGTTCGCCCGGAATCCCAGACCGTGCACGTTTACACGGTTGAGCTGATCGCCGGCAACCGTGGTCGATACGTACTTGCCACTAAACCGCAGGTCAGTGTCGCCGAGGTCAGCCGGCGGCGCAACCGGGAGCCCGATGTGAGCCTGTCGTCGCTTTCGTGAATACCAGCCAGCAACCATGAGCGCCAGCAAGATGACCAGGATGCCGATCACGATGAGCAGTGAGACGTCTTTAGACATGCGTTGCCTCGCTTTCAGCCAGTCTGGCCTGCTGAGCGACCTCAGCCGCGTCGACGACCTCGCCATCTCGAACGGTTTGGTAGCCGTTGTGGATGGTGGTCATCACGCGGCCGGGAAGTTCGCGTCCAAGGTAGGGCGAGTTCGTGCTCTTGCCCCGCAGCGATTCGGTTGAGAACGTTGACCGCGCGCTTGGGTCGAGCAGCACGAGATTCGCGGCCGAGCCGAGAGCGAACGGGGTCGCGTACCCATCGAGGCGACCGATTTCGGCTGGCTTCTGCGAAAGAACGCGCGCGACATCCGTCCAGTTCAACTGACCAGTATCGACGACAGCCTGCTGAACGACGTTGAGGGCGGATTCAAGACCGATCATTCCAAACGCAGCTTCTGCCCACGAGCACTCTTTTGCCTCGGGCGGATGCGGTGCGTGGTCGGTAGCGACGATGTCAATGGTTCCGTCAGCCAGCGCGGCGCGAAGCGCGCGAACGTCTTCGTCACGTCGCAGAGGCGGGTTCACCTTGAAGCGCGCGTCGTAGCCGCGCACCAGTTCCTCCGTGAGGAGCAGGTGGTGAGGCGTCACCTCTGCCGTCACAGCAATTCCGCGAGCCTTAGCCCAGCGGATGACGTCAACCGACCCAGCGGTTGACAGGTGACAGATATGGAGGCGTGCCCCCACGTGTTCGGCGAGGAGCACGTCGCGCGCGATGATCGACTCTTCTGCGACGGCAGGCCAGCCCGCAAGACCGAGCTCACTGGATACTGCGCCCTCGTTCATCTGAGCGTCGACGGTGAGCGTCGGCTCCTGAGCATGCTGAGCGACAACACCATCGAACGTTTTCACGTATTCGAGTGCGCGACGCATGAGCAACGCGTTATGAACGCACTTGCCATCATCGGAGAAGACACGCACGCCGGCTCGCGAATTGGCCATCGCGCCGATCTCGGAAAGCTTGACGCCGTCAAGCCCTTCGGTGACAGCGCCGATGGGACGCACGGTCGCGTACCCGTGGTCGATACCGAGCGACTGAACCTGCTCAACAACTCCAGCGGTGTCTTGAACCGGCATGGTGTTAGCCATCGCGAAGACAGCGGTGAAGCCGCCCATCGCAGCAGCACGACTGCCCGAGAGCACCGTTTCGCTCTGCTCGAAGCCAGGTTCACGTAAGTGAGTGTGGAGATCGACAAGTCCGGGCAAAGCCTGCAGGCCTGAGGCATCGATCGTGCGATCAGCGGAAGTCGCGTCGGTGAAAACCCCGCGCTCAATCGTGAAGTCGGCGCGCTCACCGTTGGGCAGCGTGGCGTTGACGATTCTGATACTCACGAGAGTCCTCTTCTCTGGGTTAGTACGCAATCAGGGGCGGCGGGCATGATTCCCGCGCTCACCGCTCCACAGCTCCGGACAGCAAGTGATACAGCACCGACATCCTGACGGAGACGCCATTCGCCACTTGCTCAAGCACTGTCGATTGTGGTGAATCCGCGGCTCCCGCCGAGATTTCCAGACCGCGGTTCATCGGCCCGGGGTGCATGACCATGCTACTTGTTGGCAGAGCGGTCATCCGTTCGTCATTGAGCCCCCACTGGCGTGAATACTCACGCGCGTTGGGGAAGAATGCGGCCGTCATTCGCTCGGCCTGAACCCGCAGCATCATGATGACGTCGGGGCCTTGCGCGATCGCGTCATCAAGATCGTAGGAGATCTCGACTGGCCACCCACTGAGGTTCACGGGAAGGAGAGTCGCCGGGGCAACCAGCGTCACTTGGGCGCCGAGCGTCGTCAGCAGCCAGACGTTCGAGCGCGCCACTCGAGAGTGAACGATGTCTCCCACGATCGTGACGGTCACACCGTCCAACCCTTTGCCCCGAGCAGCAGCCCCGTGAAGACGACGACGAATCGTGAAAGCATCGAGCAGCGCTTGAGTCGGGTGTTCGTGGGTGCCGTCACCGGCGTTCACAATTCCGGCATCGATCCAGCCAGCATCGGCCAAAGTCTTCGGGGCGCCGGATGCCCAGTGTCGAACGACGACCGCGTCGGCTCCCATGGCAGCGAGAGTCTGAGCGGTGTCCTTGAGGTTCTCCCCCTTGGATACGCTCGATCCCTTAGCTGCGAAGTTGATGACATCAGCGCTCAGTCGCTTCGCCGCCGCTTCGAATGAGATGCGCGTGCGCGTGGAATCTTCAAAAAAGAGGTTGATCACCGTTTTGCCGCGCAGCGTCGGAAGCTTTTTCACTTCGCGTTCGGAGACTGCTGCCATATCTTCGGCGACATCAAGAATCGCGATAGCTTCGTCGCGGGGCAGGCCCTGGGTGCTCAGTAGGTGTCTCATCCGATCGTCACCTCATCGGATCCGTCGATCTCTTCGAGGTGCACGTTGATTCGCTCCTCCGTCGAGCTGGGAAGATTCTTACCCACAAAGTCGGCGCGGATCGGAAACTCCCGGTGACCACGGTCGACGAGCACCGCAAGCCGCACAGCGCGCGGGCGACCGAGATCACCGAGAGCATCGAGTGCGGCACGGATGGTTCGCCCGGAATACAACACGTCGTCGACCAGCACGACGGTCTTGCCGTCAATGCCGCCCGCAGGAATGTCGGTCGGCCCAGTCGCTCGAGTGGGATTCTGGGCCAGATCATCACGGTACATCGTGACGTCGAGCACGCCTGATGTCACGGGTGTGGGATCGACCGATTGAATGATCGCCGCAATCCGCTTGGCGAGGGTCACCCCCCGCGTAGGAATACCGAGAATGACGAGATCGTCGGAACCGCGATTGGACTCAAGGATTTCATGGGAAATCCGAGTCAACGCTCGGGTGATATCAGCATGCTGCAACACAGTGCGTACAGACATTCTGACCTCCTTCCCCGCCTCTCTGGACGGAATTTAAAGGAAATTTGTTTCACCGACTATACCGCGCTCGCGGCAGTGCTACGACCCCCAGCGCTTCAGCAAGAAACGTTCGAGTAGGCCGACCGCGCTATCCGTGCCCTTGCCCAAAATTCCGAGCAGGATGATCGTGAGAAACAGTCGATCTATTCGGCCGTTCTGTTGCGAATCGACGAGCAAGAATCCGAGACCGAGCGAGGCTCCAAGCAACTCCCCTGCCACCAAAAAGAGCCAGGCTTGAGCCAGTGCAAGCCGCAGAGACGAGATCACGGCGGGAACTACGGCCGGCAACTGCACGAGGCTCAGCAATGCCGGACCGGAGTAGCCGTAGCTACGCCCCAGCTCCACAAGATGAGCATCCACATGCCGAAGGGCCGGGGCAACCGTCGTATAAACCGGAAAGAACGCTCCGATAGCGACGAGAGCGACTTTCGAGTCCTCGTTGAGACCGAGGTAGAGGCCGAGTAGCGGAACCCACGCCAAGGACGGCACGGCGCGCAGCGCGCCCAGAGTCGGTGCGAAGAGTTCGGATGCCCGTGCCGAGAGGCCCACAATCGAGGCGAGCGCCAGTCCAACAATCGCCCCAATTCCGAACCCCAGCAGAACGCGCTGCGTGGAGATCGCGATGTGTTGATACAGCACTCCGCGCTCGTAGAGGTCGACTCCGGCGGCCCATACGCTCAGCGGCGTTGGGAGCCGATAGCTCGGCACCAAGCCCGATGTCGCAATCGCTTGCCAGAGAACGATCACAGCAATCGGAATCACGGCACCGAGGACTGTCGCGCGCACCCACCGTCGCCGCGGGCGCGGCTCCGACGTGACGGGCACCGGGGCACCCGTCGCGTCGTCGACCAGAGGCCTCTCGAGCACCGGCGTTCCGCTATTCAGCGACACGACTCGGGTCCGCAGCGTCAACGTATGTTGTGTCGAAGAGCGACGCGAGAGCGTCGTCGATTTGCGACTGCTCAGCGACAGCCCCCGAGTCAACAAAGATCGGACCGATTACGTTGAGCACGTCGAGCTGCTTCTGGCCTGGGGCCGGGTCGATGGCGAGATTGGTGCGTTCCAGCAGCACGGAATTGGCGATGGGGAGATCGATACCGGCGACATCCGCAAAGATCGCGGCGGCGTCATCCGGGCTATCGGCGGCCCACTGACGTGCCTTCTCATACGCATCAACGACAAGCTGCGCAAGGTCAGGCGATGTCTCGAGAAAGCTCTCCGTGGCGTTGAGGAAGCCGTAGCTGTTGAAGTCAGGATTGTCGTACACGATTCGCGAACCTGCGTTCACGACCGATGCACTCATGAGTGGGTCGAGCCCGGCCCACGCATCAACCGTGCCCGCTTCGAGCGCGGTCTTTCCGTCAGCGTGCTGAAGCTGAGTGATCGTGACCTCGTCAAGGCCGATACCGGCTTCCGCGAGAGTCTGGAGCAGGAAGAAGTAAGGGTCGGTGCCCGCATTGGCCGCAATGTTCTTGCCGCGAAGGTCATCAGCCGACTGAATGTCTGAATCAGCGGCAACGACGATTGCTGACCAGTTGGGCTGCGAGTAGACATCAATCGTCTTGATCGGCGAGCCATTGGCACGGGCCAGAAGCGCTGCGGAACCTGCCGTCGATCCCACGTCAAGCGAACCGGAGCGAAGCGCATCGTTAGCCGCAGCGGAGCCGGATGACTGAATCCAGGTGACTTCAACGTCGTCGCCGAGCGTCTCTTCTAGCCAGCCCTCTTCTTTGATAATGAGGCTGAGTGGGTTGTACGTCGCGAAGTCAACCGTGAGGTGGTCACTGCTCCAGCCAGCGGCGGCGTCGGGGGCATCAGGTGAGAGCGACGAGCCTTCACCTTCGACGCAGCCCGAGACGCCGAGAGCGAGAACAAGAACACCAGCGGCAACGGAAGCGATACGAGAACGGGGAGACATAGTTTCCTTCAGACAGAGAAATGAGAATGGATGATGGGGAAAGTTCAGTGGTACTAGCGAGCTGAGAGATGGTGAGTGGGAACGCCAAGCCCTTCGAGCAGCTCAGCGCGTAGTTCGGCAAGATCTCCACTTCCCCGGTCACGAGGGCGTAGGCCAGGCACGACGACGGTGGAACGGATGCTGGCCTGCGCAGCGCTTTCCGTGGGGTCAATCGCGCCGAGCAGAATCACGCGGTCGGCGAGATACAGGGCCTCATCGACATCGTGAGTGACAATGACGATCGTCGCGGGCTCTGCAGCGTGGAGATCGAGCAGCAGGTCCTGCATCGAGAGGCGGGTAAGAGCGTCGAGCGCACCAAAAGGTTCGTCGAGCAAGAGAACGCCGGGTCGACGAGCCAATGCTCGCGCGAGCGACACACGCTGGGCCATGCCACCAGAAATTTCTCGCGGACGAAGATGTGCCGAGGACGAGAGCTTCACCAGCTCCAGCAATTCGGCAACGCGGTCTCGGTCAGCGCTGGTGCGCTTTCCCCGCGGCAGGCCGACTTCGACGTTACGGGTGATCGAACGCCACGGCAGAAGGCGAGGTTCTTGGAACGCGATTGCGGAGCGAGCATCCAGTCCAGTAACGGGAGCGCCACCGATAGCGATGGAGCCACCGGTAGGGCTGTCCAAGCCACCGATGTGCCGCAGCAGCGTGGACTTGCCACAGCCGGATGGCCCAATCAGCGCAACAATCTCGCCGGCAGCGATCTCGAGTGAGAGCTCGTTCAAGACAACGCGGTCACCAAAGCGGCGCGACAGCTCGCGAATGGAGACAGACAGCGCATCGGCTGGGGTGCTGGAGCGAAGGGACGAAGAACTCATCCCTGAACGCTAGGACCGCGGGGATGCCGTGGCCAGCGCGGTCGTAACGTAGCGTCACGCACGGGCGTAACGCTACGTCACATAAGACGAACTATTCGGTGCTGGCCGCGATGCGACCGAGCAAACCATTGATGAATCCGGCGGAGTCTTCGGTCGAGTGCACTTTGGCAGATTCGACTGCTTCAGAGATTGCGACGCCGGTCGGAACCTCATCGTTGTACATGATTTCCCAGAGACCAATGCGGAGCAGAGCGCGATCGACCGCAGGCATGCGGTTCAAAGGCCAGCCCTGAGAATAGGTCTCGATAAGTTCATCGATTTCTTCGCCGTGCTCGGTGATACCGACCACAATGTCTTGAGCGTATGCCCACGCCGTAGCGCGAGCGGGTTCACTCAGCGCGCGGGACGATTCGGCCGCGAGAGCTGCGTTGATGCTCTCGCCGCGAACATCCGCGCCGTACATGACGTCAAGCGCGCGCTTACGCGCCTTGCTGCGAGCCCCCATTTAGTCGTTCACGCGACCGAGGTAGCTGCCATCACGAGTGTCGACCTTGACGCGGGTGCCCTGTTCGATGAACAGCGGAACCTGAATCTGGTAACCGGTCTCCACGGTGGCGGGCTTGCTGCCACCGGTGGAACGGTCGCCCTGAAGGCCAGGCTCGGTGTACGTGATTTCGAGAACAACGGATGCCGGAAGCTCTACATAGAGCGGCTCGCCATTGTGCAACGCGATAACGACGTTCTGGTTTTCGAGCATGAAGTTTGCAGCATCGCCAACTGCGGTTTCGCTCAGAGTGATCTGGTCGTAGTCGCTCGTGTTCATGAACACGAAGTTTTCGAGATCCTTGTACAGGTACTGGAACTCCGAGCGGTCAACGGTTTCGGTTTCAATCTTGGCGCCAGCGTTGAAGGTGCGGTCTACGGTTTTGCCCGAGCGCACGTTCTTCACCTTGGTGCGAACAAACGCACCGCCCTTGCCGGGCTTAACGTGTTGGAACTCGATAACGGTCCACAAGCCACCGTCCATATTGAGAACGACGCCGTTCCTGATGTCAGCGGTAGAGGCCATGCGTAAATCCGTTTCTGTTAACGAGTAAAAGCGCGATTAAGTCGACAAGCGACAAAAACCAACATTCGAGTCTAACTGAGTCGTCGAGCAACCGCGTCGAGGGCAAGAATATAGGAGTCGAAACCGAAGCCGGCGATGACGCCGGTGGCAACGCCCGAGATGACGCTGGTGTGGCGGAATTCTTCCCGCGCATGCGGGTTGGTGATGTGCACTTCGACCAAGGGCAACCCTGCACCCGATACCTGGGCTGCAGCATCCCGAAGAGCGTAGGAGTAGTGCGTGAAGGCCGCCGGGTTCATGATGACGGGGGCGCCAGCATCCACTGCTTCATGCAACCACGAAATCAGTTCGGTCTCGCTGTCGGTCTGACGAAAATCGAGAACAATGGATGCCGCGTTGGGCAACGTCTGCACGTGAGCCTCGAGCTCGGCGCTCAAGTCGCCGAGAGTTCCTCCGCCATAGACATCGGGTTCTCTGCTGCCGAGACGGCCGAGATTAGGGCCGTTAAGCACGAATACTGTAGTCACCGCTCCACTCTAGCGAGGAAGCCCCGCTAGACCCCGACTTCTTGGTAGGCGGAGTAGAGCATGGCTTCGTCTGGTCCATTGAGCATCGACGTGTGGCCGACCGAATCGAGCACGACAAATCGGATCATGCCGGCCCGGGCCTTCTTATCGCGCTGCATCGTGGCAAGCAACGTATTCCAGCGGCCGAGAGGGTAATCAATGGGAAGACTTAACGACTGCAGGATACTGCGGTGACGATCAACCACATCTGAGCTCAACGAACCCGCGAGATGCGCGAGCTCGGCAGCAAACACCATTCCGACCGACACTGCGGCACCGTGGCGCCAGCGGTAGCGTTCGGCATGTTCGATCGCATGCCCAAGAGTGTGGCCGTAGTTGAGCGTCTCGCGCAGGCCCTTCTCCATAAAGTCTTCGCCAACGACGCGGGCCTTGAGCCCGATCGAGAGCTCAACAACACGACGGAACGACTCGGAATGCGGATCGGTCACCGCATCCACGTCGGCTTCGATCAGGTCGAGGATCTCGGGCTCACCGATAAAACCGCACTTCACGATCTCTGCGAAGCCAGCCAAAACCTCGTTACGAGGGAGGTCATCGAGCACATCGAGGTCAGCCACGACCGCGCTCGGCGCGTAGAACGCACCAACGAGGTTTTTGCCCTCAGCGGTGTTAATCCCCGTCTTGCCACCCACGGCAGCATCAACCATTCCCGCAACGCTCGTCGGGCACTGAATGAGCTTCACGCCGCGCAACCACGTCGCCGCGACAAAGCCCGCGAGGTCAGTTGATGCCCCGCCGCCGAAGCCGATGACGGCATCCGTGCGCGTGAAATCGGTCTGGCCCATGATCTGCCAGCAGAATGCGGCAACTTCGATTCGCTTCGCATCTTCGGCATCCGGAACCTCAGCGAGAAGCACTTCGTAGTTTTCCGACAGCGAGTCGCGCAGGGCATTCGCTCGCGCGCCCAGCGTCGCCGGGTGGATGATGAGCACCTTCGCGACGCGCGGGCCGAGCTGTTCCGCAAGTTTCGGCAACAAACCGCGGCCGACGAGAACGTCGTAAGGATTGGTCCCGGCGACCGGGATGATCGTAGTTTCGGTCATTGTTGTTGGGTTCCCAACCAGTCGGCGATTTCGCGCGCGACTTTTTCCATTGGCTTCAGTGAGGTATCGATCGTGAGCGACGACAACTCGTCGTAAATGGGGCGACGAGCTTCGACAAGCTTCTCCCACTCGTCAGCGTTCTTCACCAGAGGGCGTTTGCTGCCAGCGATACGAAGTCGAGCGGCAGCCTTTGACATTGTCAATTGGACAACGCGGTGTGATTCGAGGTCGGCCCGGGTGTCGAGATTGAGCACTGCTCCCCCGCCCAGAGTGACAACAGCGGGTTCAAGTAGAGCGTTGGCGACTGCTTCGCGCTCGCGCTCCCGAAAATACTCTTCGCCAAATTCGGCGAACAACTCCGGGATAGGACCATGGGATGCGACGACCACTTTGTCAGTATCGATCAGTGGAGCATCCAGAATCTTCGCCAGCTTCTTGCCAGCCCGCGTCTTTCCGGCACCTGGTGCACCGATGATGACGACGAGCGCACCACCGTCATTCAGCACGTGACGCCCGTGTTGTGTTGAGCGGCTCTGGGATCGAGGCAAGGTACGAGTCGAGGTTGCGTTTGGTCTCGCCTAGCGAATCGCCTCCGAACTTCTCGAGCACTGAGTTCGCGAGCGTCAAGGCGACCATGGCTTCGGCAACCACTCCAGCGGCGGGCACGGCACACACGTCGGAGCGTTGGTGGTGCGCGACAGCAGCCTCACCAGTGGCGATATCGACGGTACGCAATGCCCGGGGCACAGTTGAGATGGGCTTCATGGCGGCGCGCACCCGCAAGACGGTGCCGGTGGTCATGCCACCCTCGATGCCGCCGGCGCGGTCGCTGAGGCGCGAAATGCCATCGTCATCCTGCACAAGCTCGTCATGAGCGACAGAACCGCGACGACCAGCGGTCTCAAAGCCATCCCCGACTTCGACACCCTTGATAGCTTGAATGCCCATGAGCGCGGCAGAGAGTTGAGCATCGAGTCGGCGATCCCAGTGCGTGTACGAACCGAGCCCGGGCGGAAGACCATAAGCGAGAACCTCGACTACACCGCCGAGGGTGTCGCCATCTTCGTGAGCCTGATCGACTTCGGCAACCATGAGCTCAGAGGTCGCGGGGTCGAAGCAGCGCAAGAGATCAGCGTCGAGCGTTGCCACGTCGTGCGGCGCAGGGAGCGGGCTTCCCTCGGGCGAACGAACGGTGCCGATCGACAAAGTGTGACTGACCAAACGGATGCCGAGCCCACCCAAGAAGGCGCGAGCGATCGCTCCAAGCGCCACCCGAGCTGCAGTCTCGCGGGCGCTCGCCCGTTCGAGAACATTGCGGGACTCGGCAAAGTCGTATTTCTGCATGCCGACGAGGTCGGCGTGGCCAGGGCGAGGGCGTGTGAGCGCGGCCCCGCGGCCCTTCGGCAGCGTTTCGGGATCGACAGGAACGGGGCTCATTACATCGACCCAGCGCGGCCACTCGGTATTGCCGATGCGCAACGCGATTGGGCTACCCATCGTGGCACCAAAGCGGATTCCACCGCTCAGCGTGAGTTCATCCTGCTCGAACTTCATACGCGCGCCGCGGCCGTAACCGAGCGTACGACGCACAAGATCCGCCTGAATTTGCTCAGGAGAAATGGGGACGCCCGACGGCATCCCCTCAAGGATCGCGACCAATTCTGGGCCGTGAGATTCACCGGCCGTTAACCATCGAAGCATGCGTCAATCCTCCCACATGCGCGGGTGACTCTTTCGCGCCGTCAGCTACGAATGGTTATGGCCCTCAGGTTGCTCAATCGCCGCACGCATCGCGTCGATAGCGTCTGCCTCATGAGGCAGCGGCACGTCGGCAGTGCCGGCGGCAAAGATCCGCACTTGCGCGATTGCCTGATTAATCAAGAGATCATGGCCAGAAATCACGGTGCCGCCGGCGGCGTACCAACTCGTCGCGATTTCGCTCGGCCACGGATCGTAGGCGACATCAAAAAGCACCGAGGTCGTGCGCACAGCTTCAGCGAAACGGAGATCCATTGCGCCTCCCGGAACCGTCGTGATGATGACAGTCGGCGCGGTGGTCGCGGTCGTCGCTTCGTGCCATTGCCGCAGCGTGACGGTGGCGCCTAGAGACTCGCCGAGCTTCTTCAGCGGCTCCGCCTTCGAAGGAGTGCGTGCAAAAATCTCAATACTCTGAGCGCCCATTCGAATGGATGCCACGAGAAGTGAGGCTGCAGTGGCCCCTGCACCCAGAATCCACACGGAGTCTAAGTTCGACAGGCCCGCGTCAAGAAAGCTGCGCATCGCGCCTTCGACATCCGTGTTGTACCCGCGAAGCTGTCCCTCGCTCACGACGACGGTGTTCGCTCCGCCGACGAGCTCAACAAGGGGGTCTGCCCAATCAAGAAGTGGCACGACGTCGCGTTTGAGCGGCATCGTGAGCGAGAGTCCCCGCCAACGACGGTCGAGAGCACCCAAAAATGCGGGAAGCGACTCCCCCGTGAGCTCAACCGCGTCGTACTCCCAATCAAAACCGAGCGTCTGGTAGGCAGCGCGATGGATAGCAGGACTCAATGAATGGGTAATCGGCGAACCGAGAACCGCGAGCTTAGAACGATCGGCTGTTTCGTCCGACATCTCAGAATTCTCTAGCAATAGCTTCCATTTTCGTCACTCGCTGCGCACCAGTCGCGCAATTGCTGTGCCGCTGCTTCGTGGTCGTCAACGTTAGTCGTGAAGACTGTTTCGCCCGTAGCCAGGTTGATCGGCACGAAGAAGAGCCAGTCTCCGTCTGCGGGGTTCATCGCCGCATCAATCGCCAGCTCGCCCGGCAAGCCGATGGGGCCGACCGGCAAGCCGGGGTTCGCGTACGTGTTGTAAGGGTTGCTTGCATCCGCACGTTCGGCATCCGTCGTCCACACCGTGTGCAGGTTGCCGGTGCCATACGCGACAGTGGCATCGGATTGCAGCAGCATGTCTTGGTCAAGCCGGTTGTAGAAGACGCGTGCGATCTTGTAGAAGTCGTCCGTGTTTGGTCCGGCTTCGCGTTGTACCAGCGCAGCCATCGTCAGAATCCGGTAGCGGTCCTCCACAGCAACGCCCGCGGCATCCAACTTCTCATACATCGTGTTGACCATCAGGTCGAGTACGGCGTACGGATCCTGGCTGCCATCGAGTTCATACGTCGCGGGGAATAGGTATCCCTCGAGACTCACGGCTTCCGCAGGAAGCCCGAAGTGCTCAAGGTCTTCGGATGCCGCTTGCAAATCTGCCAGGGCAATACCGGTCGTTTCAGAAATGATCTCCAGCGCATTCGGCAGCGTCGTGCCCTCGGTGATGAGAAGCCTATCCGTCACGATATTTTCGGGATCAAGGAGCGCATCGAGAGCAGATCGCGCGCTCATCTCCTTTTGGAGCGAGTAGTTTCCGGGAAAGAAGGCCGGATCGCTTTCTTGGGCCAAGAGGAGGTCATAGAACGCGTCAAAACTCATGGTGACGCCGGCGACATTCAGGCTGCGCGCGATGTCGGAGCCGATATCACCCGAGTTGACAGTGATGATAACTTCTTCGCCGTTGCCGGAGCCTTCGAAGTCGTTGGGAATCTCCCAGCCCAGAACTTCGCGGATCTTGTCCTCGTAGTTGACCCAGGCGTATGCCGCGACGCCAGCGCCGAGGAGCGCAATAATCAGCAGCGGCAATCCGATGATGAGTCCCCAGCGGCGTTTCTTACGAGGGGGCTCTCCACTGCTGTCGCTGCTGTTCGGCGTGCCAACGGCTGCGGCCGCGCTCGCGTTGCTCTCCGGCTGCGTCGTGCCGGCGGTCAGTTCTTCGAAAGTTGCGAAAGCATCTGCTTCTCGAGCGGCCTGAGTCACCGCGGGAAGATGCGAGTCGTCGCCCCGTTTGGCAGCCGCAGATTCTTGCGCCGCCCGTGCTTCGCGCCGGGTCATGGGCTGACCGCTTGGCGGGGGCGTGTTTCCGACGTGAGGAGAGCGTGCAGGATCGACCGGAACAGCACCGTCAGCAGGTGTCGCCGAGTCTGCAGAGCGATCAGTGCCGTGTGCAGCCGCTTCGCGGGCTGACTTGGGCGCACTCTCGGCGGGTTGCTCGCCGAAGATGTCTTCCCAGTTCGGTTCGTCAGCCATAATTTAGGATCCTTGCGTCGGGTCTACGAGCTCTCCGGGCGGACGAGCCGCGGAGCGCTCGAAGTCGAGGGCATGTTGCAAAATTATAACGGCGGCAACCTGATCGACCACCGACCGTGAATTCTTCGTAGTGCGACCGGATGCACGCAAAGCAGACTGCGCCGACATTGTCGTCATGCGTTCATCGACCAGCCGTACGGGCAGCGGTGACTTATCGGCGAGCTGCTGAGCAAACTGTCGCGCGTCCCCTGTCGACGCGGTATCCCGACCAGAGAGCGCAATCGGCAGCCCGACGACGAACTCGACGGCGTCATACTCCTCTGCAAGCGCGAGAATGCGCTTCACACTTTTCTGGGCGCGCTGAACAGTCTCGACCGGTGTTGCTAGCATCCCGTGCGGGTCGCTACGAGCGACACCCACGCGCACCTTGCCGACATCAACGCCGATTCGGGTTCCCGAACGCATCCGTTACGCCAACAGTCTCGACAGAATCAGAGCGAGCGCGTCGGGAATGGCAGCGGGGTTTGCACCGCCACCTTGAGCGATGTCAGGCTTTCCACCACCGCCACCGCCGAGCACGCTGGCTGCAGCCTTGGCGAGATCGCCCGCCTTGAATCCGTGGGCCCGAGAGGCGTCATTGGTAGCGACGATCACGGCCGGCTTCTCGCCGATGGTTGCCGCAAGAGCGACCACCACGGCTTCGGCGCCCAAACGTTCGCGCACCGACTGAACGAGACCGCGGAGGTCATCGGTCGAGGCCAACTCCCCAACGTTCTCGACGACCGCCGTGACGGATCCCACAACTTGAGCCGTCTCGACAAGAGCAGGAACGCGCTGTGAAAGCTGACCGGCCTCGAGCTGGGCAATCTTGCGCTCAGCCGCCTTCAGGTTTGCCAGCAACTCAGAGATGCGGTCAGGAAGCTGTTCGCGTGGCGTTTTCAGATTGGTGGTCAGCTCCGACACGATTGCCCGCTCGGTCGCAAAGTTACGGAAAGCGTTGAGACCAACGAGGGATTCAATTCGACGGTTAGCCGAACCAACAGACGACTCCCCCACAAGCGAGATCAAACCGATTTCTGATGAGCGTGCCACGTGGGTTCCTGCACAGAGCTCGAGCGACCAGGGGCCGCCGATCTCCACAACGCGCACCGTGTCGCCGTACTTCTCGCCGAAAAGCGCCATGGCACCGAGATCCTTGGCATCATCGAGTGCCATGATGCGCGTAGACACCTCGAGATTGTCGCGCACAGCAGTGTTCGCGACCTCTTCAATCTCGGTCTTTGTCTCAGCAGAGAGCGCTTGCGACCACGAGAAGTCGAGGCGCATGTAGCCGGCCTTGTTGTAGGAACCAGACTGATGAGCATCGCTGCCCAAAATCTGGCGGAGAGCCGCGTGGATGACGTGGGTCGCCGAGTGAGCCTGAGTCGCCCCCCGACGCCATTCAGCGTCAACGAGCGCAGAAGCAGGATCTCCGACTCCCACCTCGCCGGCCGTGACGGTGACCTTGTGACTGATGAGGCCCTTAACCGGGCGCTGCACGTCAAGAACTTCGAGGTGGAAATTTGCGCCGACGATGGCACCGGCATCCGCTTCTTGGCCACCGGACTCCGCATAGAGCGAGGTCTCCGCGAGAATCACTTCGGCGGTTTGCCCGGTCGTCGCACGATTCACCGAGACGCCGTCGACAATGATGCCGATCACGCTCGACTCGGTTTCGAGGGTGTCGTAGCCGGTGAACGTCGTTTCGCCGAGAGCACGGAACGCACCGTAAACAGAAAGATCTGCCAAGAACTGCTTCTTTGAGCCGGCATCAGCCTTCGCACGGTCGCGCTGCTGCTTCATCAGGGTGTCGAAGGCTTCGCGGTTAACGCTCAGGCCAGCTTCGGCCGCCATCTCAAGGGTCAGGTCGATCGGGAAACCGAAGGTGTCGTGCAATAAGAATGCGGTGTCGCTTGGCAGCTCAGTCGCGCCTGACTTCTTCGTGTGCTCCACTGCAGTGTCGAGAATTGTGGTGCCGCTCGCGAGGGTGCGCATGAAGACGTCTTCTTCAGCGAGAACGATTCGCGAGATGCGGTCGTAATCTTTTTCGACCTCGGGGTAGGCAGCTTTCATAGCATCGCGGGATGCCGGAAACAGCTCGGCAAAGGTGGTGCCTTCGACGCCCAAGAGTCGCATAGCGCGCACGGTACGTCGGAGCAGGCGGCGCAGCACATAGCCGCGGCCTTCGTTGCCGGGTGTCACACCATCCGAGATGAGCATGAGGCTCGAACGCACGTGGTCAGCGACTACACGCAGTCGAACATCAGCCTCGTGGTCGGCACCATAAGTGCGTCCAGCTAGCTCCGCCGCCTTATCGAGCACAGGACGAACCTGGTCGATTTCATACATGTTTTCGACGCCCTGCTTGAGGAACGCAACGCGCTCGAGCCCCATGCCGGTGTCGATGTTCTGCTTCGGAAGCTCTCCGAGGATCGAAAAGTCTTTACCCTTGCCTTCTCCACGCAAGTACTGCATGAAGACGAGGTTCCAGATTTCGACATAACGGTCGTCATCAGTGGCGGGGCCACCATCTGCGCCATAAGCAGGTCCACGGTCGAAGAAGATCTCCGAACAGGGTCCTGCTGGCCCTGGCTGCCCGGTCGACCAGTAGTTGCTATCCATACCGAGTCGCTGGATGCGCTCATCCGGCAGTCCTGCAGTCTCTTTCCAGAACGCAACAGCGTCGTCGTCATCTTCGTACACGGTGACCCAGAGGTCATCAGGTCGGAAACCGAGTCCGCCCTCATCCTCTGGCAGTGTAAGGAATTCCCACGCAAATTGAATGGCTTCTTTTTTGAAGTAGTCACCAAACGAGAAGTTTCCATTCATCTGGAAGAACGTGCCGTGACGGGGAGTCTTGCCGACCTCTTCGATGTCGAGGGTACGGATGCACTTCTGCACGCTTGTGGCACGGTCATACGGAGCCGGAACCAGACCGGTCAGATAGGGAACGAACGGAACCATGCCGGCGACAGTGAAGAGCAGCGTCGGGTCATCGCTGACAAGCGAGGCGGAAGGAACGATCGTGTGGCCACGCTCACCAAAATAGGTCAGCCAACGTTTCTGGATTTCTGCGGTTTGCATGGGGATCCCCGGGAACTCAATGATGCGGCCCGAGGGCCCTGATGGTGTTACTTAGAACGCTGAGAGAAGTCAGCTACTGCTTCTTCGACATCCGCTACGGCGTCACGAAGCTCTGCTTCACGTTCGCGATAGCCATCGACAACAGCACTAGTGAACTCACGAGCTTTGCTGTCAACGTCGGAAAAGAATTGCTTTCCCTCTGGCGTTTTTGCGACCTGGTGTGCTGCCACGAACCCAACGGCAATTCCAACGACGAAAAGGACTGCGCCTTTCATGATTTCTCCTTCAGATTGGGGTAACACGAACCGTATTAGCTTAGGCGGTTTCGATGCCTTAGCGACGGCGCTTAGGGCGAAGGCTCAGCACAGCGGCCCGAACTCCGGCGCTGAAACCTGCGATCTTAATCAACGGGCCGCCAACGGTGGCCGCGCCAAGGGCGACGAGGGCAGAAATGTTGCCCGTCGTCTCTTCCACATTGCGAGTGATGACATCCACGCGCGCGATTTGCCGGTTAGTTTCCGAAATCGTTGTTGTGGCCTCCGTCAGCATGGGATCGAGATTATCGCTCACCCCACGGATGGCGGTGCTGGTTTCGTCGAAGACCTTCCCCAGTTTGAGAAGAGGAACAGCGAGCAATGCCACCAGCACTGCGAACACTCCGGCCGCAATGAGCCCTGCGATATCTCCACCAGTCATGGTTACTCCCGTCAATCTGAAGAAAAGGTACAAGTACACGGTATTCGACAATTGTGCCGAACTCCGCCGTAAACCAAGAAAGGGCCGGAGCAAAAGCTCCGGCCCTTTCTCTCACTAGTTAGCGTGCTGCGTAGTACTCAACAACGAGCTGAACTTCACAGGTTACGGGAACCTCGGCGCGCTTGGGGCGACGTACGAGACGTGCCTGCAGCTTGTCGATTTCGACTTCGAGGTAACCAGGAGTCTTAGGAAGAACATCCACGTGTCCGCCAGCTGCGGCGACCTGGAAGATTTCCATGCCTTCACTGCGAGCCTTGACGTGCATGAGCTGTCCCGGCTTGACGCGGAACGAGGGACGGTCGACGAGCTGGCCGTCAACCAAGATGTGGCGGTGAACGATCATCTGACGAGCCTGTGCGGTCGTGCGAGCGATAGCCGAACGAACGAGCAGAGCGTCGAGACGCATTTCGAGCTGCTCAACCAGGTTCTCACCGGTCAGGCCCGGGGTCTTGCGAGCTTCCTCGAACTGAATCTTCAGCTGAGCTTCACGGATGCCGTACTGGGCACGCAGACGCTGCTTCTCGCGAAGACGGACAGCATAGTCACTGTCCTGCTTGCGCTTGGTGCGGCCGTGCTCACCGGGAGCATAGGGGCGCTTTTCGAGGTACTTGGCAGCCTTCGGCGTGAGGGCAATGCCCAACGCGCGCGACAGGCGAGTCTTGCTACGGGTACGTGACTTAGTAGACACAGGATCCTTTTCGATTGATTCAAGTAAGAACAATCTGGCGATCACTCGCACGCGAACGCGCGTACACAACACACCAGACGAAGTAGAGGGATGACCCTAGGGAACCTGGTCGGCTACAGACCTGTGTTCCGCGATATTCGATTTCATTGCAGCCGCGCGCCGAAACCGTATCGTTGGGACGTGTAACTCTATCACGTCAGTCCCCCGTGAACCACGACTCGCCACACCTAGCCACAGAGCGAGTTGAGGCAGCTATTCGCCGCGAATAATCTCTCGCAGTTTCGCGAGCCGGGCAGACACTTCGCGCTCGTTGCCGTTGTTCGTCGGAGTGTAATACTCGGTACCTTTCAGGACATCGGGCAGGTACTCCTGCTTCACCACTCCGAACTCTGAGTCATGAGAATAGCGATAGCCCTTTCCATGGCCTAACCGCTTGGCACCTGGGTAGTGGGCATCGCGCAGCGGCTTAGGCACCCGGCCAATCTTGCCCGCACGGACATCGGCGATCGCAGCGTCCAAAGCGGTGTAGGCAGCATTCGATTTGGGAGCCGTCGCGAGGTAGACAACAGCTTCTGCCAGCGGGATGCGCCCTTCGGGCATTCCGATGAGTTGCACCGCATCTGCGGCCGCTACGGCAATGACGAGCGCTTGAGGGTCGGCAACGCCCACATCTTCTGCGGCGCTAATAATCACGCGCCGCGCAATAAAGCGGGGATCCTCCCCCGCTTCGATCATGCGTGCCAAGTAATGGAGTGCGGCATCGACATCGGAACCACGCACAGACTTAATGAAGGCGCTGATCACGTCGTAGTGTTCATCACCGTTTCTGTCGTAGCGCAACAGGGCGCGATCAACAGCATTCGCGACATGTTCCGCCGTCACTACCGCTGGCTTTGCTGCGTCTTCGTCATTCGATGCAGAAACAGCGGAGGCTTCGAGCGCAGTCAGCACCCGGCGCGCATCTCCGGATGACAAGCGGATAAGGAGCGCGCGCGCCTCAGGCTCGAGCACCACCGCATCCCGAAGTCCTCGGGGGTCTGAGACTGCGCGATCGACCAAGTCCCCCAGATCGTTGTCATCGAGTTGGTTGAGCGTCAGCAACAGGGACCGCGACAGCAGCGGTGAAATTACGGAGAACGATGGGTTCTCAGTCGTCGCCGCGATCAGAATGACCCAGCCGTTTTCTACCCCAGGAAGCAACGCATCCTGTTGCGCCTTAGTGAAACGGTGAATCTCATCGAGGAAGAGAACAGTAGACACACCATAAAGATCGCGCGCCGTGAGCGCCTCCTCCATGGTTTGACGCACATCTTTCACGCCGGCGGTGACCGCAGAGAGCTCAACGAACTTGCGTTGAGAACCGCGCGCAATCGCCTTAGCGATGGTGGTCTTCCCCGTGCCGGGAGGCCCCCACAAAATAATGGAAGCCGAACCATGACTGCCTTCAGCGTCGTCCGCGAGGCTCATCAGCGGCGATCCACGCTGCAACAAATGCTTCTGACCGACGATCTCGTCGAGAGTCAGCGGCCGCATGCGCACCGCGAGAGGCGTTGCTCCGCTGTGCAGAGTTGCGGAAGCATCCATACCTCAATGGTAATCGCCAGCACTGACCGTCTGCACAGCGCAGCTTCATTACGTTCCGGCGTCGTGGCGTTTGGCTGAGATTCCCGCGAGACCGTAAGGTTCATTGTGGCGTTCCTACGACAGCGGCGACGTCCGCGATTCTTCAAGGAGTAATGGTGGCATCCAGCAAGAAGCATTCACGTGAGCAACGAGAAGCTCGGGAACGGCTGCGCCTCTACACTGCGCGTGGGTCCGTTCACGAACAGACCGTAGCCCGTCGCAAGCGCGACAACGTTCTCGCTGTGGGTGTCGGGCTCGTCATCATCGCGCTCGTAGCCACCGCTCAGGTCTTCTACTTCTCCGCTGGCCCGGGTACTCCCGAGCCAGCACCGTCATTTACCGAAGAGCCTGAAGCCACTGAATCCGGCAACGTCGGGGATGTTCCGGATCCTGCTCTCGCCGAAGCCCGCATGTGGACCGGTGAACTCACCCTCAACGATGCCGTACTCGGCATCGAACTCGATGGTGCAGCAGCACCGCAAGCCGTGGCATCCCTCGTGGACTCCGCGGCGTCCGATTATTACGTCGGCACCACGTGCCACCGAATGGTCGTCACCGACAGTGCCGGATTGATTCAGTGTGGATCGCTCGATGGCACGGGTGCCGGTGACCCCGACTACGCCTACGGCCCCGTTGAGAACTCTGGAGTTGGCGGCTTCTACCCCGCTGGCACAATCGCCATGGCGCGAACTGGAGACGACGCTTTCTCGAATGGCCGCCAGTTCTTCATCGTCTTCGACGACGCGATCATTCCTGATGACACTGCCGGCGGCTACAGCATCGTGGGTCAGGTCACCTCTG
The DNA here is from genome assembly GCF_015864945.1 of Salinibacterium sp. NG253. GTDB lineage: Bacteria > Actinomycetota > Actinomycetes > Actinomycetales > Microbacteriaceae > Rhodoglobus. Next base: position 339,464 of record NZ_JADYWF010000001.1, read on the forward strand.
GACTCGACGCTCTCCAATCAGAGATCGTCGCTGGCGGCATCGTTGACGATGCCCAAGACGGGGCTCCGGTGACTGCCACAAGCATCACGGGCTTCACGATCCAATAACAGCGTCAGCGACCGTGAGCACGGTTGTCCTAAGCTTGGGTAACCCGGCAGCAACTTCCGGCATAAGCAGCAAGGTGAAGTAATTGGCTACAGAGAACCAGAACGAGTGGGGCCGCGTCGACGAGACAGGCACCGTATTCGTCCGCGAGGCGGACGGCGAACGTGCCGTCGGCCAGTATCCTGACGGAACTCCCGAAGAGGCATTGGCCTACTTCACCCGCAAGTATCACGAACTTGCTGGGCAAGTGACGTTACTTGAACAGCGGGTCAAGAACGGCGCTCCCGCCTCTGACGTTGCGAAAGCTGTTACAGCCCTCAACGAGTCGATTGCCACAGCGAACGCTGTCGGCGACCTCGCAGCGCTGCTTACGCGAGTGCAGGCGCTTGGCGGTTCTGTATCTAAGCTCACCGAACAGCAAAGCGAAGAAGCAAAAGCTGCCCTCACGGAGGCAATTGCTGCCCGCAGCGCACTCGTTGTTGAAGCAGAGACACTCGCTGCCGGCGATCCGGCCAAAGCCCAGTGGAAGCAAGTCACCGCGCAAATGGATGACATTTTTGCGCGCTGGAAGGCTCACCAAGCCGACGGCCCTCGCCTGCCCAAGAACGAAGCTAATGAGCTGTGGAAACGATTCCGTGCGGCACGCAGCACGATCGATACCCACCGCCGCGCGTTCTTCGCAGAACTAGATTCCGCCCACAAAAAGGCTCGCGCCGACAAACAAGCTCTCGTCGATGAAGCAGAATCTCTCGCGGCGCAGGGCGTCGAGGGCATCCATACGTATCGTCGACTCCTCGATAGCTGGAAGGCTGCCGGCCGCGCAGGCAAGAAGTTTGACGACGCCCTCTGGGCCAAATTCAAGCAGGCTGGCGATGTGCTCTACGCCGCCAAGTCAGAGGTTGATGCACAAGACAACGTCGAGTTCACCGCAAATTGGGAACTGAAGAAAGCGCTGCTCGAGGAAGCCGAGCCGCTGCTGAAAGCGACAGATCGCGTGCACGCGAAGAAGACTCTGCTCTCGATCCAAAAGCGCTGGGATGAGATTGGCAAAGTTCCCCGCGACAAGATCAAGACTGCCGAAGAGCGTCTCCGCAAGGTTGAGGCTGCCGTTCGCAAGCTCGACGAGGATCACTGGCACAAGAACAACCCTGAGCGTCAAGAACGGTCAGAGGGCTTCTTGGGTCAGCTCAACGAAGCTATCGCCAAGCTTGAGGCCGAACTCGCCGACGCCCAGGCGACCGGCAATGCGAAGAAGATTGCTGCAGCACAAGACGCACTCGATGCCCGCAAGGCATGGTTGGGCGCCCTCAAGTAGCTTGTTCTCCACAGGCGATTAGTTCTCCACCGAATCGCAGGTCTGGCTTTCGTGCGGTTGCTTCCGACCGCACGATAGAGGCATGACACCACGACTCCCCCCAGTGTTGAGCTCGATTGATTTGCCGCTAGCGGAACTGCAATGTGCCGCGCTCGACGGCGAGCTGTTCGCTCTCGACCAGTGCTTCTGCCCCATTGATGAGTTCGACACGATTCATCTGCGGGCGCGAGCGCTCGGGGTGGTCCTCGACGCCCGAATCATTGCGGAACAGATGACCGCTGCGTGGGTATGGGGTGCTGCCCTCAATCCCCCACCGCGCCATCAGTTGTGCGTCGCTATCGGTGCACGCACTCGCCCGCACCCTAGTTTGAACGCAGTGCTCAGAGAAGTCGTGATCACCGACGACGACATCGATACGGTGTCTGGCGTCAGCGTCACTTCACGGCTACGCACTGTGCTCGATCTTGTCCGCTTTAGCGAACCGTTCGGGCCACGACAAGAGGCAGCGGTCAGAGTGCTCATTACGGAGGGCAAACTCAACTTCAAGCAATGCGTCGATTCCCTCACTGCGCGCCGAAACTTGCCGCAGAAGCGCATCGCTCTTGCGCGCTTGGCGGCACTGGAGTCCCCCGCACCGCTGGCCTCAGCGAGCTAGCCGCTATTGACCCTATAGACGTCGTAGACGGCATCTACGCGCCGTACGGCATTGAGCACGCGGTCCAAGTGAGTGGTGTCGCCCATCTCGAATACGAATTTGCTGATCGCGAGTCGGGCCGTCGACGTATTCACGGTCGCGGAGAGGATGTTGACATGGGTCTCGCTGAGCACTTTGGTGATGTCAGAGAGCAGTCCAGCCCGGTCGAGAGCCTCAACTTGGATTTGGACGAGGAACAAACTCTTTGAGGTCGGGGCCCACTCGACCTCGATCATGCGCTCAGGCTCGTCGAGAAGCGACTGCACGTTCTTGCAGTCCGCCCGGTGAACTGAAACGCCGGCTCCACGAGTAACGAAACCGACAACCTCATCGCCAGGAACGGGGGTGCAACAGCGCGCCAACTTCACCAGAATGTCCGGGGCACCGCGCACCAGAATTCCGGAATCTGAATGCTTGTACGGTCGCAACTTGCCGGCTGCGGGGAAGGTTAGTTCGCCATCGTCTTCTTCAGTTCCGGAACTGAGAGAACCGACTAGCTTCTCGATAACCGATTGGGTCGAGATATGCCCCTCGCCAACCGCTGCGTACAGCGCGGAGACGTCTTCGTAGCGCATGTTTGCAGCCAGTTCCGCGAAGGACTCCTGGCTCATGAGCTTCTGAAGCGGCATATTCTGCTTGCGCATCGCTCGAGCGATGGCATCTTTGCCTTGCTCGATAGCCTCGTCTCGGCGTTCCTTCGTGAACCAGGCGCGGATTTTATTGCGCGCACGCGTGCTCTTCACGAAGCCAAGCCAGTCCTGGCTTGGTGCCGCATCCGGACTCTTCGATGTGAAGACTTCGACGGAGTCCCCGCTGTTGAGTTCAGTCTCTAGAGGGACCAGACGTCCGTTGACCTTGGCGCCCATGGTGCGGTGGCCAATCTCCGTGTGCACTGCGTAGGCAAAGTCGACAGGGGTAGCGCCTGCGGGCAGGCCAATTACCTTGCCCTGAGGCGTGAAGACGTATACCTCTTTGGCGCCAATTTCGAAACGAAGCGACTCGAGGAACTCACTGGGGTCAGAGGTTTCTGCCTGCCAGTCAGTGATGTGCGCGAGCCACGCCATGTCATTGTCCGCGGGACCCGACTCGATCGCCTTACCAGCAGCGCGGTCCTTGTACTTCCAATGCGCAGCGACGCCGAATTCAGCGCGGTGGTGCATCTCGTTCGTACGAATTTGGATCTCGACGGCACGACCATCTGGACCGATTACTGTGGTGTGAAGTGACTGATACAGGTTGAACTTGGGAGTTGCGATGTAGTCCTTGAAACGACCAGGAATCGGATTCCAGCGCGCGTGGATCGATCCGAGCACTGCATAGCAATCGCGTACCGAATTCACGAGCACCCGAATACCGACGAGATCGTAAATCTCGTCAAACTCGCGACCACGCAAAATCATCTTCTGGTAAATCGAGTAATACTGTTTGGGCCTGCCGGCAACGGTTCCCTTGATTCGTGAAGTCCTGAGGTCGTCTTTTACCGACGCGATAACCTGCTTGACGAATTCGTCACGTTGCGGGGTTCGCTTGGAGACCAAGCTTTCGATCTCGACATAGATCTTGGGATGCAATACCGCGAAGGAAAGATCCTCAAGCTCAGTTTTCATCGCCTGAATACCAAGCCGGTGCGCGAGCGGCGCGTAAATCTCAAGGGTCTCTTGCGCCTTGCGCGAGGCAGACTCGCGGGGAACGAAACCCCACGTACGCGCATTGTGGAGACGGTCGGCAAGCTTGATTACGAGCACGCGAATGTCTTTCGACATCGCGACGATCATCTTGCGAACAGTTTCTGCCTGAGCGCTGTCCCCGTATTTGACCTTGTCGAGCTTGGTGACTCCATCAACGAGCATGGCGATCTCATCGCCGAACTCGAGGCGAAGCTCGTCGAGAGAATACGCGGTGTCTTCTACCGTGTCATGCAGGAGCGCAGCAGCAATCGTCTTCTCACCAATGCCCAACTCCGCAAGAATCTGCGCAACGGCGATGGGGTGGGTAATGTACGGCTCACCGCTCTTACGCTTCTGGCCGTCATGCGCCCTAAATGCTGCGGCATATGCTCGCTCGATCAGAGCAAGGTTTGCCTTGGGGTGACTCGCCTTGACGGTTCGCAGAAGTTTCTCGACCGAACCTGCCGGTTGAGCTCGCGAGAACAGACGCGGAAGGAGCGCGCGAAAAGAAGCTGATGACTGCTGCGAATCGCTCATTCCGCTACCTCCTAAATCGATTCTAGGACGCGTTTGATGGCACGAAGTTCACGACCGCAACGAGCGAGCGTTTTTGCTTGCGCACAAACAACCGTTCGTGCGCCCACAGTGGCTACTTGCCGCCCTTGTCTGCAGCACGGGCAGCGGTCAGCCGCTTGGTGCGGCTGAGGATCGCTGGCTCGTTCTGGCGGAACTGGGCATAGAGCGGAGCGGCGATAAAGATCGTGGAATAGGTGCCGACAATAATTCCGATGAACAGCGCGAGAGCGATGTCACGAAGTGTTCCTGCCCCGAGCACATACGCACCGATGAACAGGATGGCGGCGACAGGCAGTGCAGCAACGACACCCGTATTGATGGAACGCACGAGAGTCTGGTTTACCGCGAGGTTCACCGATTCTGCGAAGGTGCGGCGAGACTCGGAGCCGTCTTCTGACGTGTTCTCGCGGATCTTGTCGAACACCACAACCGTGTCATATAGCGAGAAGCCTAGGATCGTAAGGAATCCGATCACCGCCGACGGAGTGATCTCGAAACCGAACACGCCATACACACCAGCAGTGATCACGATGTCGTGAAGCAAAGCAATCATTGCGGCGATCGACATCTTCCAGGTGCGGAAATAGATCGCCATCATGATCGCTGCGAGAGCGATAAACACGATGAGTGCACGAAGGGCTGAACTTGTGATGTCAGCGCCCCACGAGGGGCCAACAAAGGATGCAGCAACAAGGTCGTTATCAACGCCGAATGCATCAGCAAGCGCATCGCGCACAGCGTTCGACTCGTCGGTCTCGAGCTGCTCCGTCTGAATACGAAGCGAGCCAGTGCCGATAACTGTGACCTTGGGGTCAGCATCCGCTACAACATCAATAACAGTGTCGGTTGCCAGCGTCTGCGCTTCCGCGTTGGCGTCCGGATCCGAAAGCTGCTCAACGGAGTCAATCTGAAACTGCGATCCACCGGTGAACTCGATACCGAAGACATAACCGCCGCGCAGCGCCGGCACGACGATAGAAATTGCAAGCAATACCGCTGCGAGCGTGTACCAAACCTTGCGGCGACCGATGAAGTTGATCGATACATCGCCGGTGTAGAGGTCGTTGCCAAACTTAGAGAAGCTAGCCATCAGGAGTCCTTTCCATCTGAGCTGGCATCGGATGAAGTGCCTGTCAGCTCAGCAGCCTTACGTTCGGCAATAGTCTGTCGACGCGCAGCTTCACGGCTGGCGCCCGTCTTGTTCTTCGAGGCGACCGGGGTGCGGAATTGTGCTCGCCCACGATAGATTGCGCCGAGCGCGTTGGGATCGAGCCCGCTCAAGCGGTGACCGCTCGAGAAGAACCGTGTGGTCGCAAGCAGTTGCAAGACCGGGTGCGTGAACAGCACCACAACCAGAACGTCAATGACTGTCGTAATTCCCAGAGTGAGCGCGAAACCTCGAACGTTGCCGACGGCAAGAACAAAGAGCACCACAGCGGAAAGCAGGTTGACTGCCTTGGCGGCGAAGATCGTGCGCAATGCGCGCTTCCAGCCTGCCTCAACCGCACCGGTCAACGAACGTCCATCGCGGAGTTCGTCTCGAATCCGCTCGAAGTAGACGATGAAGGAGTCCGCAGTGAAACCGATGGCCACGATAAGCCCAGCAACACCAGCGAGCGAGAGGCGGTAGCCATGACGCCACGACAGGTACGCAATCACCAGGTACGTGAGTACTCCAGCGACGATGAGCGACGCCACCGTGACCAGACCAAGAAGTCGGTATTGGAAGAGCGAGTAGATGACAACGAGAAGGAGACCGATGAGCCCGGCGATCAAACCAGAGTTCAACTGGTTGCTACCCAAGGTTGCCGAAATGTTTTCGCTGCTCTGAACTTCGAAGCCGATAGGCAACGCACCGAACTTGAGCTGGTCAGCGAGGATCTCTGCAGACTCCTGCGTAAAGCTTCCGGAGATCTGTGGGTTACCGCCCGTGATGATTCCCTGCGTGGTCGGAGCCGAAATGACCTGACCATCGAGAACGATTCCGAAACGGTTGCGGGGGTCTGTCTCATCGAAGCCGAAGAGGCGAGTCGTCATCTCGGCGACGTCCGCAGTGCCTTCAGCGTTGAATGTGGGGAATACGCCCCACTGGCCGGTGCTGACGCCTTGCGAGCTTGTCACAAGCCCACTCGAAGCGTCCGTGATCGTGCTTCCTTCAACCTCTACAGGGCCGAGAATGTACTTGTAGAGCCCGTCAGAGTCACACGTGATGAGCGGCTCAGCAGCGGGCGCAACGCTGAAGTTGTCCAGCGACGCACAATCGAAGTTGGTGAAATCGTCGAACAGCGCCTCAGTAATCCAGTTGAGGTCACTGGCGTCAGTAGGAACTGCGGTCGGCGTAGTCGCGAGCGTGGGCTCGGGAGTAGGAGTTGCCGTTTCGCCGTCGGCGGTCGCCGTGTCTGTGGGATCGGGCGTTTCTGTCGCCGTCGCCGTTGGAGCGACATCCGTGTACAGAACCGGGCGGAACTCGAGCTTTGCGGACGATTGAATGCGCTTGAGCGTCTCTTCATCCGGAATGCCGGGAATCGACACCACAACGTTGCTGGCGCCTTGAGTAGTCACCTCTGCTTCAGCAACACCACTCGCATCGACTCGATCACGAATGATCGATACGGCCTGCGTGAGTTGCTCGCCGGTTACCGTCTGGCCACTCTCGAGTTGAGGAGCGAGAACAATTTGCGTTCCGCCCTCGAGGTCAAGCGCTAGCTTCGGGGCCCATGAGGCCGAGCCAAACATGGAGCCAGCACCGATCAAAACGGTGAGCCCCACCGTGAGTGCTGTGAGCCAGACGATGGCTCGCCACGCGTTTTTCACAGGGGTTGTTCTTGCCACCTATTTGACTCAGCTTTCTTGACAGAGCAGTGCAGGATCGCACGCCGTTGGACAGTCGCCCCCGGGGAGGACGACTCTCAACACTAGTGGGTTACTGGAACTCGTTCTTCTACTTAGACGACTTGTCGTCTTTAGAGTCGGAAAGCTCGCCGAACTCCGGGTCGGTCTCGGACACAGCAGCTTCGCCAGCAGCTTCGCGCTCTGCTGCTTCGCGGTTAGCGATTTCCATCGCTTCTTCAACCGAACGAGGTGAACCATCTTCGACGGCGTCTTCAGCGACAACCTTCGCAAGAGTCTGGCTGTGGACCTTGACGATAACGCCCTTGCTGATTTCGATCTCAGCTTCGTTCTTGACAGTGTCCATCGTGATGAGAGTTCCAAAGAGACCGAAGTTGGTCATGACCTCGACGCCAGGAATCATCTGCTCACGCAGTTCTTCCATCTGAGCTTTGCGCTTACGGCTGTTGCGGAACATGAAGAAGATGAGCACGCCGAGGATGGCGAGCATCGCAATAGAAAGAGGATCCATGAGGTACCTTTCGGTGGTCTGTGGGCCTGGCGCTCAAGCTGATGCGCGTGTTAAGCCAGTAAAACTATAGTTCATCGCTGAACAGCGACGAATTCCTGTCAGCCATTCCAAAATGTTCCCACGCCGCGCGCGTTGCCACTCGGCCTCGCGGCGTGCGAGACAGCAATCCGATCCGAACCAGGAACGGCTCGACTACTGACTCGACTGTCTCGGCTTCTTCACCAACCGAAACCGCAAGGGTACTAAGCCCGACTGGTCCCCCATCGAAGCGACTGAGCACCGTGTGCATCACGGCGCGGTCAAGACGATCGAGGCCACGCTCGTCGACGTCGTACAGTTCGAGTGCCGCGCGTACCGCATCCGTGCTGGCGGGAATGCCGTTGACAAGCGCATAGTCGCGCACCCGACGAAGCAAGCGATTGGCGATGCGAGGAGTGCCCCGACAACGGCCGGCAATCTCCGCGATCGCTTCTTTATCGATATCGAGTTCCAACATCGTCGCGGCTCGAGCCAACACTCGCTCAAGTTCCCCTTCATCGTAGAACTCAAGGTGGGCTGTAAAACCAAAACGATCGCGCAACGGGTTCGGCAAAAGACCCGACCGCGTCGTGGCACCGACCAGAGTAAAGGGCGCGATATCGAGCGGGATGGATGTCGCTCCCGCCCCCTTGCCCACCATGATGTCGATGCGGAAGTCTTCCATCGCGAGGTAGAGCATCTCCTCTGCGGAGCGCGCCATGCGATGAATCTCATCGATAAAGAGCACTTCGCCGGGAAGCAGCGACGACAACACCGCCGCCAGATCACCAGCATGTTGAATTGCAGGGCCGCTCGACATGCGCAGCGGGCGGTCGCTCTCATGGGCGACGATCATCGCCAACGTAGTCTTGCCGAGCCCAGGAGGGCCGGCAAGAAGAATGTGGTCTGCGGTGCGATTCTGCATCGCAGCCGCGCGCAAGAGCAATTGAAGTTGTCCGCGCACTTTGGTCTGCCCGACAAACTCGTCAAGAGACTTGGGGCGCAGGGCACCCTCGAAAGCGAGTTCGGCATCCGACTCGACGCCTGAAGTGACGACGTCGTCGTTATCCAGCATTAGAGACCAGCCTTGCCGGTCTGCGAACCAACGAGCAGCAGTGCACGACGAAGAATGGCCTGCACATCACTCTGCTCCGACTCGTCGGCATCCTGAACGGCACCTTCCGCTGCGGGTTGCGCAAGTTTCTCTGCCCAGCCCAAACCTTGGAGCGCCAATGACACCTGTTCGGACACAGAGGTGGAACGCGGCGCGGCAGCAGCGGGTCGGCGTGCGGACACGATGAGCTTGCCTGCCAAGTTCAACACGATGAGCTTGGCGGTCTTGGGCCCGATACCCGACACTTTGCGGAACGCGGAGTCGTTTTCTTCAGCAACCGCGCGCGCCACATCGTCGGGGGCCAACGCCGCCAGCACGCCCATCGCGCTCTTGGGCCCTACACCGGTGACACCACGCAACAAGTTGAATACCTCGAGCTCGTCAGTCGTGCGAAAACCATAGAGGGCTAAATCGTCTTCTCGCACGATTAACGCTGTGTTGAGTTGGGCTTCAGCGCCCACCCGCACGGACAAGGCGTGTTCGGGAGTTACGCTCACGCTCAGGCCGACTCCCCCGACCTCAACAACCAGCGAAGTTCCGACCGCGGCGAGAACGGTGCCACGAAGGGAAGAAATCATAGGTTCAGCCTACGAGCACCCGCTGACTTCTCTGCTGACCGCCACGCCTCCTGAGCGGGGGTGAGCCCGGTTGAGCGTGACGATGCCGGCGCTGCATCCCTCACTCCGAGGCCAGCGGGGACAGGTGCTGCCGCGAAACCAGGACCGCTCTTCCACGCACCGCAGATTGCCAGAGCACACGCATCTGCGGCATCCGCTGGTTTCGGCGCTTCGGCAAGACCGAGCACGCGCGCGACCATGGCGCCTACTTGCTTCTTCTCCGCACCGCCATATCCCGTAATGGCAAGCTTCACTTCGGTAGGCGTATGCAAGGTCACCGGGATGCCGTGACGTGCGGCGACATACATCGCGACGCCACTGGCCTGGGCCGTGCCCATCACTGTGCTCACATTGTTTTGGGCGAAGACTCGCTCAAGGGCGAGCTGCTGCGGAGCGAACTCGGCGATGATGGCGTCAATACCGTCGCCGATCTCGCGCAACCGCTCTTCCAATGCCATTGCTGGCGGAGTACGGACTACCCCGACGTACACCAAAGTCGCACGACGATTGGGCGCAACATCGACCACACCGATGCCGCACCGCGTGAGCCCGGGATCGATCCCGATCACACGCAGCGTCATCGACTAGTCCTCGTCAAGCTCGGCTTGAACCTCAGGCGTGATGTCAAAGTTGGAGTAGATGTTCTGAACGTCGTCGGACTCTTCAAGCGCATCAATCAACTTGAACACTTTGCGCGCCGTGTCTGCGTCAACTTCAACCTTGACGTTCGGAACGAACTCGGCCTCCGAGGCGTCATAGTCGATGCCAGCCTCTTGAAGCGCGTTACGCGACTCAACAAGGTGAGCTGTATCGGTGATGACTTCAAAGCCTTGACCGTGGTTCATAACTTCTTCAGCACCAGCGTCGAGTACTGCCATAAGAATGTCGTCTTCGGTGACGCCCTCAGTCTTGGTGATCGAGATGACGCCCTTGCGTTCAAAGTTGTAAGCGACGCTGCCGGGATCGGCCAACGAGCCACCGTTGCGGCTCATGATCGTGCGAACATCGGCCGCGGCGCGGTTCTTGTTGTCGGTAAGACATTCGACCAGGAGAGCAACACCGTTGGGACCATAGCCCTCGTACATGATGTTGAGATACTCGATGGCGTCGCCAAGCTGGCCGGAGCCACGCTTGACCGCACGATCGATGTTGTCATTGGGAACCGACGTCTTTTTAGCCTTTTGAATGGCGTCGACAAGAGTCGGGTTGCCCGCAAGGTCCGCTCCGCCAATCTTGGCAGCGACCTCGATATTCTTGATCAATTTCGCGAATGACTTCGCGCGGCGAGAATCAGTAATCGCCTTCTTGTGCTTGGTAGTTGCCCATTTAGAATGCCCTGACATGACGGCTATTCTATCCGGCCTCGAGCAGTCTCGCGTGCGCGAATCCCCGCCCTACGACCGATCGACTCTCGTGCGCACGCCGAGCTCGCTCAATTGGAGTTGGGCTAGCAGTGCAACGGTCGTGGTATTTCCTGCCCGCCACTCGGCGGCCGGGTCCGCAGAGACCTGAGACAAAGCCGTCAAATTCTGCGAGGCGAGCGCCCGAAGCGCAAGCAGATCGGCACCACCGGGAGTGGCGAGAACCTTCTTAGCTTCAGTAGCGCGTACCGCGAAGCGAACCCGCGGCAGTAACCAGACGAGCAAAATCAGCACAACCGGAACCACACCGATGAACACTCCAATTAGCGTTGCCGCAGCCAGAACGGTCTCCTGCTGACTCTGGCCTGCGGCCTCCAATGCAGCTCCGGCATCGCTCGCGCCATCAAAAGGGGTGCGGATGCCCGATCCGATCAAAGGAACGGCGCCGAGGGTGTCCCCTAGTTCCACCATCGTCGATCGAAAACCGGCACCGGCATCCTGCATCTGCACACCAAGCTGCTGGAAGGCTGCGATGAGTTGATATACCCACACGGCAATCGCAATCCACACAACGATGAAAGCAAGTGAGAGCACGTCGACCGTGACCTGGCGAGCTCTGCGGGCGGGGTGATCTGCATACAGTTGCATTCCCCCATGATGCAGGATCTATCCGCTGGCGCGCACGCGAGAAATAAAGTACTCGTGAAAACGAGTGTCGCCGGTGATCTCTGGATGAAAGGACGTTCCGAGAACGTTCCCCTGCTCAACAGCCACAATCCTGCCGTCGTCGAGCGTGGCAATTGCTCGTGCTTTCGCCCCCACGGATTCCACTACCGGGGCCCGAATGAATATCGCATGCACGGGCACGTCGCCCAACTCTGGAACGCGGATGTCCGTCTCGAAGGAGTCTGTCTGCGACCCGAACGCATTCCGGCGCACCACAACATCCAGCCCACCAAAAGACCGTTGGCCGTCGATCGAGTCCAGCACGGTGTCAGCGAGCATGATCAACCCAGCGCACGTGCCGTAGACAGGAAGCCCGCCCGCAATCGCTTCGCGTAACGGGTCATACAGTCCATAGAGACGAGAGAGTTTGTCGATCACGCTCGACTCTCCGCCAGGAATGATAAGCCCAGCGATGTGCTCAAGCTGCTGAGGGGTCTTGACCGCGATTGCGGTTTCGCCCAGCAACTCAAGCACAGCGAGGTGTTCACGAAAGTCACCTTGAAGAGCTAGTACTCCGATAGGGAGCTGATCGACCAGCTGACTACCAGCCACGCTCAGAGAGACGGTGGGGAGCAGCAAGGTCAGACACGTTGATGCCAACCATGGCCTCACCAAGTCCGCGCGAAGCAGCAGCGATCACGCTCGGGTCGTCGAAGAAGGTCGTCGCCTTCACGATTGCGGCAGCGCGCTGAGCCGGGTTGCCCGACTTGAAGATTCCGGACCCGACGAACACTCCATCGGCACCGAGTTGCATCATTAGAGCAGCATCAGCGGGAGTCGCTACGCCGCCGGCAGTGAATAGTACAACGGGAAGCTTTCCCGACTCCGCGATTTCACGCACGAGCTCATAGGGAGCCTGAAGTTCCTTGGCCGCAACGTACAGTTCGTCAGCAGACTTCGAGCGCAGTTCGTTGATCTGACCCTTGATGGTGCGGATGTGTTTGGTCGCCTCAGAGACGTCGCCCGTGCCTGCCTCGCCCTTCGAGCGGATCATCGCAGCACCCTCGGTGATGCGACGAAGCGCCTCGCCAAGATTGGTTGCGCCACAGACGAAGGGAACGTCGAAGTTCCACTTATCGATGTGGTTGACGTAGTCGGCGGGGCTCAAAACTTCGGACTCGTCGATGTAGTCGACCTTGAGCGCCTGAAGAACCTGAGCTTCAACGAAGTGCCCGATTCGGGCCTTGGCCATGACCGGAATCGATACGGCGTCGATGATGCCGTCGATGAGGTCGGGGTCACTCATGCGAGCTACTCCACCCTGCGAACGGATGTCAGCGGGGACGCGCTCGAGGGCCATCACAGCGACAGCGCCGGCATCCTCAGCAATCTTTGCCTGCTCTGCGTTGACGACATCCATGATGACGCCGCCCTTGAGCATTTCTGCCAGTCCGCGCTTAACGCGGCTTGTACCGGATTCGTTGGATGAAGTGTTCTCGCTCATAGCTACAACGCTAAGACCGGATGCCGCGAAAGAATGCAGCCAATCTGAACTCAGTGGTTCGTCGGCCAGGCCTTCGCTAGTTCTTCGCGAACCTCACCAAGCAGTCGAGGAATGGCCTTCGTTCCGGCCACAATCGGGAAGAAATTCGAATCAGTTGCCCAACGAGGCACGACATGCTGATGCAGGTGGTTGGCGATGCCGGCGCCGGCTAGCGCACCCTGATTCATCCCGATATTGAAACCGTGAGCCTTCGACGTCTCGCGGAGCACTCGCATCGCTGTCTGAGTGAGTGACGCGATCTCGGCCGTCTCCTCATCCGTCGCCTCGTCGTACAAGGGCACGTGCCGATAGGGGCACACCAAGAGGTGGCCGCTGTTATAAGGGAAGAGGTTGAGCAGAACGAAAGCGTGCTCACCGCGCGCGACAATAAGCGCCTTCTCGTCGTCAAGGGTCGGCGCAACGCAGAAGGGGCAGTCGTCCTTGTCAGGCTGCGACTGATCCATGATGTAGGCGATGCGGTGCGGTGTCCAGAGTCGCTGAAAGGCGTCCGGGACTGCAGCGAAGTCAGCACTCGACTCCCCCGCAGGCAACTCCGAACCGTCGTAGTCGCGCACGAACTAAACCTGCGCTCGCGTCGCGATCGCGTCAGTGATGCGCGTAACCGCATCCGCAATTGGAATGCCATTCTCCTGAGTTCCATCACGGAAGCGGAAGCTCACTGAACCGGCAGCCTGATCCTGTTCTCCAGCGATGAGCTGGAACGGGATCTTCGACTTCGTGTGAGTGCGGATCTTCTTCTGCATGCGCTCACTCGAGTCATCTAGCTCGGCGCGAACGCCGAGCGCCTTGAGCTGATCGATAACGCCGCCCAAGTACTCTTCATAAGCTTCAGCAACCGGGATGCCAACAACCTGAACCGGCGACAGCCAGACAGGGAACGCGCCGGCATAGTGCTCGGTGAGCACTCCAAAGAAGCGCTCAATTGAGCCAAATAGCGCACGATGGATCATCACGGGGCGCTGGCGTGAACCATCCGCCGCCGTGTATTCGAGCTCGAAACGCTCCGGAAGGTTGAAGTCGAGCTGCACGGTCGACATCTGCCACGTACGTCCGATGGCATCGCGAGCCTGAACCGAGATCTTGGGGCCGTAGAAGGCCGCCCCACCCGGGTCAGGAACAAGTTCCAGACCGGACTCGGCTGCAACCTCAGCGAGGGTTTGCGTCGCTTCGTCCCACACGTCGTCATCACCGACGTACTTTTCAGGATCCTTCGTTGACAGCTCAAGATAGAAGTCGGTGAGACCGTAGTCGCGCAGCAAGGAAAGAACGAAGTTGAGGGTGTTGGTCAGTTCCTCCTTCATCCCCTCCTTCGTGGTGAAAATGTGCGCGTCATCCATCGTGAGGCCGCGAACACGTGTGAGGCCGTGAATAACACCAGACTTTTCGTTGCGGTACACAGTGCCGAACTCAAAGAGGCGCATCGGTAAGTCACGGTACGAGCGACCGCTCGACTTGTAAATCAGGATGTGCATCGGGCAGTTCATGGGCTTGAGGTAGTAGTCAGCACCCTGACGAGTGATCTCACCCTCTTCGTTGCGGCCCTCATCGAGGTGCATCGGCGGGAACATGCCGTCCTTGTACCAACCCAAGTGACCGGAGGTCTCGAACAACGCTGCCTTGGTGATGTGAGGAGTGTTGACGAACGAGTAGCCCTCTTGCAAGTGACGCGTGCGCGAATAGTTCTCCATCTCGTGACGGATAATTCCGCCCTTGGGGTGGAACACAGCGAGACCCGAACCGATTTCGTCGGGGAAGGAGAACAGGTCTAGCTCGGCACCGAGCTTGCGATGGTCGCGCTTGAGCGCTTCCTCTTGACGAGCCTGGTATTCACGAAGCTCGTCTTTCGTCGGCCACGCGGTGCCATACACACGCTGGAGCTGCTTGTTCTTCTCAGAACCACGCCAGTACGCGGCGGCGGTACGCGTGAGCGACCAGCCATTACCGATCATGCGGGTATTCGGCAGGTGCGGTCCGCGGCAGAGGTCTTTCCAGTAGACCTCGCCCGTTTTGCCGTCGACGTTGTCATAGATGGTGAGTTCGGCACCGCCGACCTCGACCGATTCGTTGTCGGCATCCGCATCGCCCTCGGCGACGGCGCCTTTGAGACCAATGAGTTCAAGTTTGTATGGCTCGTCCGCGAGCTCTGCACGAGCTTCAGCTTCTGTCACAACGCGTCGCTGAAAGCGCTGCCCCTGACGAATGATGCGATCCATCGCCTTGCTGATCGCCTTCAGGTCTTCGGGCGTAAACGGTTCTTCGACATCAAAGTCGTAGTAGAAACCGTCAGTCACCGGCGGGCCGATACCCAGCTTCGCCGCAGGATTGATCGTCTGAACAGCCTGCGCTGCGACGTGTGCCGCTGAATGGCGAAGGATGTTGAGTCCGTCAGGAGAGTCAATAGTGACTGCCTCGACCTCATCCGTGTCGGTCACCGTCGAGGCGAGGTCTTTCAGCTCACCGTTGACGCGCATGGCGACGACGTTGCGGTCGGTAAATAGGTCGAATCCAGTCTTACTCACACAACAACTTTAGCGGCGATACCGACAGCCCCGCGTCACTAAATGCTCTAGCCACCAAAGATCTGGCTCGCCCACAGAGCAAGCGCCGTACTGGTAAGCGCGTTGGCCCACCCAATCAGGAGTTGCAAAACCCCCACGAGCGAGATCATCAGCGTTCCCCTGGCGCTTCGAGCAGTCGGGATAAGGGCGATAGCGAGAAGCGTCATCGCCATGAAAATATTTCCAGTGGAGCCGTTAGGCAAGAGTCCGAGGGCGAACCCGACGATAAAGGCGCCAAAAACAAGGGTCGAAATAATGATCGCACCCGGCCTGCGAACAATGAGCGCAACCAGCCACGCACTGACGAGGGGTGCGATCACGAATAGGCCCTCAGTAGTGCTAAAGAATTGGCCAACGACAACGAGTCGATCGCCGAATCCAGTAAACGCAGACTGAGTTGCCCCGGCGAAAGGACGCCCAAGAAAGAGAGCGTTGAGAACGGCGAGGGAAATGAGCGCGGAGACGGCGGGATAAAGAATGACGAGCGCGTTTGCCCGTCGAGCGCCGACTACTCCCACGCGACGATGGCGAAGGATAGGCGCGGAGAGCGCCGCAGCAGTGACGTACACGAGTGCTGTCACATCGGTGAGCACCGCGACCATGAAGTAGATTCCGACGCGAAAACCAGACTCTGTGTTACCCCACGTCACAAATCTCACGATGTGTGACAGTCCAAGCCCGAAAAGAAGAAGCCCCAGAAAGGCTGCGTAGTTTTGCGTCGCGTTGTAGAAAAAGAGGGGGTTAAGCGCGAGGGCCATCATGAGAATAACGATCGTCGATCGCGCGAAGCGCCGCTGCACCATGATCTCAATGAGCTTCTGCAGGAAGACTCCGGCGCTCAGCGCTCCGATAATCGAAAGCGTCAGCGCCCCACCAGGCACAAATGCCGCGAGCAAGGTACTGATGGGCGGGAAGATCTCTCCCAACCATTGGGCGTCTGCCCGCTCCCAATCGATCTGGGTAGCTCGCGCAACAAGCGTGGCGTTCGGAGAGTCCGTCGCTCCCAGCGCTGACACGACGACCGCGAAGATGACGTAGGGAAGAGCGAAGATGCCACGGAGCAGCCAGCGGCGATGAGTTCGTCGCGGCCAAACATCGAGGCGAGTCCGTGGAGGTCGGGTCGCGATACGAAGCGCCCGCGTGTTCGTCAGCGGCTCACTCATGATTGGTCTGGCTCGTCAGGCCATGCTCCGTCTTCTCCCAGTAGTGCGGTTTCGTGATGAGCTGCCAGAGCGCCTTGTAGGACGCGATCGAGTGCAGAATCCAGTACAAGGGATTCAGTAGCGCCCAGGGAACGAGCGCGAATGTTCCCCGTTTATAGGGCCCCATCATCGATAAATACACCATGATCGAGCTGCCGATGATGAAGTTAAGGAAGCACACCCACAGCAACCAGACAGGGAAGAACTGCCCGACAAGCTCGGTGGGGAGCACGAGCGAAAGCACCGTGAGGATATAAAACGGCAGCACTCCCAAGAAGGTTGCTGGAGTGCCCGCGATAAGCAAGACGAAACTGCTGAAACGCCAGAAGCCGATCTCCCTCAAGAGGGCTACGGGCCGACGCGCATGCACGAGAGTTGTCTGCATGTAGCCCTTGATCCACCGACTACGTTGCCGGATAAAGTTGGGAATCGACTTGTTGGCTTCTTCCATCGTTGCTGAATTCACCACACCGACCCGGTAGCCAAGGGCACTCGCCCGAATGCCCAGATCGGCGTCTTCGGTGACGTTGTACGGATCCCACCCGCCCAGGCTCTTGAGGGCCTCAGTGCGGAAATGATTCGAGGTGCCGCCAAGTGGGATGGGAAGGTCGAGCGAATCAAGGCCAGACAACATGTAGTCGAACCAGTAGCCGTACTCGAGCGAGAACATCCGGGTCAAAATATTCTCGCGCGAGTTGAAATAGTTCAACGCGGCCTGGACACAGACCGTCTTCTCTCCGCCACGCTGGAAGGAGATATACGCCTTCTTGAGCTGGTCAGGTTCCGGAGTATCTTCGGCATCAAAAATGACGAGGTAGTCCCCCGTGGCAAAAAATAGCCCGACGTTGCACGCACGCGGCTTCGTCTGGGGATGGCCTGCGGGAATCGTGATGATCTGAAAATGATCGGGAGGGGAACTGGCTTCGAACGCGGCCCTCGTCTCATCGTCCGATTCTTCAATCAACACGAAAACCTCAAGCCGATTTGTCGGCCAATCGATATCGCCGAGATTCTTGACGAGCTGAGCGACGATATTTGCCTCTTTGAAGACCGGCACAAGCACCGTGTATCGCGGCAGGTCATCGTTATTGAGTTCTTCGACCTCACGATCGGAGACTCGTTCGACCAGATCGAAACGTGCTCCGCGCAAAGAGATAAAGAACTTGAAAGCCGTGCCGGCGAGAAATACCAGGCTCATTATTGCGATGAGCGAGATCACTGTGATCGCCGGCCAGAGAACCAAAGCAACCACAAAGACGATCAGCAAGAGGATGAACCCAATTTTTTGCCCACGTGACGCAACCGTGCGGGCCGACAACACCGGGTTGCGGTTCCACAACTCATTCGCGGCCTGATCAGCGATCAGCGGCCCAAAAACGTCGAGGATCGTGTGCCAAATCTGGGCGGATGTCGCCGCGACAAAAACGACGTCTCGCCCCAATGCGGCTGCGATCCGCTCGCTGCGCTCCTCATCCGGAACACGGGCTGTCGCAACAAGCGCACGACCGTCAGTCAGCTCGCGGAGTGGCATCCAGTTCTCGGCGATGTAGAGCTGTCCGCTCCATTGGCGGGCGAAGTCACCATCTACCTCAGACATCGGCGCTCGCTCAATGTTCCACACTCGCGATATCACGTCCACCAATGTTGCGTCATCGAGGTGGCCTCGACTGGCGAGCGTTTGGTCGATGTGAACACCCGAGCGGGCTTTAACAGCGCGTGCTTCCGCGATTTGGCTGTGGGTTGCGAGCCCTTCATCGAGCAAGAGCTGGACAAAAGCTTCACTTTGCTGCGATGGTTCCCCGATTTTCCCCATGGCCCTATCGTCGCGCATTCTCCGGCCGCTAGGGGGTGCCACGCTGAAACCCCGCACGCCTAGCGGGTTAAAAAGCAGAAGCCCCGGCGAACCGGGGCTTCATCTGTGAGCGATACTGGGATCGAACCAGCGACCTCTTCCGTGTCAGGGAAGCGCGCTACCGCTGCGCCAATCGCTCATGCTATTTAGTTACGTAAAACACTCGTTACGAGGTGGAGACGGGATTTGAACCCGCGTATACGGCTTTGCAGGCCGCTGCCTCGCCTCTCGGCCACTCCACCGCACATGGAAAGTGCCAGCGAGGCTGACACTTCCCACTTGAGCGGATGACGAGATTCGAACTCGCGACCCTAACCTTGGCAAGGTTATGCGCTACCACTGCGCCACATCCGCATTTACAAGCTATTCGGTTACCCGTTTTCGCGTGCTAGATGACTGTATACGAAGAGTGCGCGAAGTTCCAATTCGGTGGCGAGCGTGTCGTCGAGATATGCGAAGATTGATCTGCGGGCGATTGGCGCAGTTGGTAGCGCGCTTCCTTCACACGGAAGAGGTCATCGGTTCGAGTCCGGTATCGCCCACCGAAGTATGCCCCGTCAGGGCAGCCCACAAGCCTGTTGTGACGGGCGAATTGGCACCGTTCGCCCAGTAACCTTGGTTCATGGCCATTCCTTCGCAGAGACGCCCTTCAGGCATCCGCGAGTTCTTCATTGGTGCAAGTTTTCTGTTTCGGGGTTTCCGAATTTGGATTACGGCACCTCGCCTCATGTTGCTTGGCATGGTGCCAGCAGCAATCGTCGGCGTCATCGCGATTGCCGTGCTCGTCACGTTGTTTGCGAACATCCAGTCGGTGGCCAGCTTTCTGACGCCGTTCGCCAATGACTGGGGAGAGCTCGCGCAGACTGCAACTCAGCTCGCTGCGGGTTTAGCGGTGGTGCTCGCCAGCATCTTGATTGTTGTCAATACATATACGACAACGACGCTGATGGTGGGGGACGCGTTCTACCGAAAGATCTCCGCGCACGTCGACGCTATCAACGGCGCTCCCCCAGCGCAGCAGCCCCTCGGCTTCTGGAAGGACGTTCGGCGTGGTATCGGGGAAGGTATTCGAGTACTGATCCCCACAGTCGGGTTGGCCATTCTTGTCCTTGTGCTCGGCTTCATCCCCGTAGTTGGCTCTGCTGTCGCCGCGACCGCCGGCGCCCTTCTCGGTGGCTGGCTTCTCGTCGTCGAATTGGGCAACATCCCGTTTGAAGCCCGTGGCATACACCTCACTGCACGGCGGCGCGCTCTTCGCGGCACTCGCGCCCGCGCAGTGGGCTTCGGAGCTGCCACCTATCTGGTGTTTCTGATCCCTCTAGGTGCGGTCGTAGCGATGCCTGCCGCACTCGCCGGCGCAACACTCCTGACGCGTTCAGCGCTGGGTGAGGATGTGCGGCCGACGTCCGTCAACGCCACTCCGGATCCGGCCTAGCAACCACCAGAAGACTGACGACACCACGAAGGCATAGCTGGCAGTGGCAATAACACTCAGGAACTGTTGCTCGACGATGTATGTCTGCCCCGTGAACAGAAACCCCGACCCGGTCGCGAGCACGCCAAGCGAAACCACTCCAATGCTCCCGCCCATCAAATGAGCGTTGACCAAAAAACGAAGTTGGTTCCCCAGTGGCGAACCCTTTCGAACCGTGAACGCGCACGCAACAGCTCCAGCGATCAACCCCGCAACCGCGGCTGAAACCGGCGTGAAAAGCGGAGCGCCGGCGCTGACAGCGATGAGACCGCTGACGCCACCTCCCGCCAAGGACCTGAGCGCGACAACCCCATGGTTGATCAGCTGTACCGCCACCCACCCGATCACGCCAAAAACCGCACTGACAGCGCCGTTGGTGACGATGAGACCTACAACATCATCGAGCGCAAATTCGGCGCCTACGAGCCACAGGAGCCAGGAGAAGACAACCCCGACAAGGGCGGCGACCCCGAGGGGCACCGGCAGGGTCATCCGTGCACCACGGATGAGAGAGTGTCGCTCTACGACCAGCACCGCCAACATGCTCGCGCCTACAGCAACGCTCATGACGAGAGCGCCACCGTGGTCGATGGGATTCAACCCGAACGGGGTAATCGTGCCGAATGGCTCAAAAGTGCGCACGGCGATCGGAACGTAGACGCCTACCGCCCAGAAACAGCTGTAAATGACGCTTCGGACGAGAGATGCCCCCGAGCTTCGGGAGACGAGCGTGACGAGAAAACAACACACGGCGCCCAAGGCTGCCAGCGAAGGCATCATCACCAGTCGAAGACTTATGCCCAATGCCGGAATGATCAATGTCCACGCCACGGCTCCGGGCACGGCGCAGGCCAGAGACTCCAGAACGAGACGCCGCCATGTGACCGCCGGAAGAGTGCTCGAGTACAGGAGAACGAGCGAGAAAAACAGCAGGACGAGCGCTACGACACCGATGGCTGCTGCTATTCCATCTCCGACCATCGCTAGCCTCCCCAGCTCGACAGTTACCGCTCAGATTCCCCAAAAACCGCCCGGATCGTGACGTGCCGGCGCGATACAGCGAATCGTACTAGGCGTTGTTAGAGGTGAGAGCAATAAGGCGCGAAACTGCTCGCAGATACTTCTTGCTGTATCCCCCATTCAGCATGTCCTCGGGGAAAACCGCATCCAGCGGGCTTCCCTCGGCGTACACCGGGATCTGGGCGTCGTAAAGGCGGTCGACGAAGGCCACGAAACGCAACGCATCGGTCTGATTAGTGAACTCATGCACGCCGGTCAACGCAATCGCGTCGATACCTTCGATCAGCTTGACGTAGCGCGAGGGATGCACGCCGGCCAAGTGCTTGAGCACACCATCGAATGAGTCCAGGGTGACGACGCCCGACACAGCAGAGATTGCAGCAGCCGCATCGTCGACCGCTACGGCATGCGCACCAGTATCGCGTCGGCGGTAGTCGAGGCCATCAATTCGGATCGTCTCGAACTTGGCCGCGAGGGAGTCAATTTCGCGCATGAAGTCTTGGGCCGCGAAACGCCCCTCGCCAAGGGCATTGGGCGGAGTATTAGATGTTGCTGCAATTTTCGTTCCCGATGCAACAAGCTCTGAAAGCAGTCGAGAAATAAGACGTGTATCGCCGGGATCGTCCAGTTCGAACTCGTCAATGCAGACAAGCGTTGCCCCTTTGAGAAGCTGAACAGCCGGTGCGTAGCCGACGGCGCCGACCAAAGCCGTGTACTCGATGAAGGTACCAAAGTACTTTCGGCCCGCCGTCTGATGCCAGAGCGCTGCCAGCAAGTGGGTCTTGCCTACGCCAAATCCACCGTCGAGGTAGACACCCGGCTTTGCCACCGGTACTTTCTTCCGCGAGAAGAGTTTTGCCTTCTGCGCACTGGTCAGAAAGTGCCGCATCGCTGCCACGGCAGCCCCCTGTGACGGGTAGTCGCGGTCGGGACGATACGACTCCAAAGTCGCACCAGTGAACTGGCGGGGTGGCACAAGTTCGGCAAGCATCTGCGCTCCGGTCAACGACGGGATACGATCGACTAGACGCTCAGGAGTCGTAGGCGCAGTAGCGCTCATTCTCAGCCTCGGTTATTTTTCGCAGTCTTACGGCAACGCGGTGTAATCAGCGGCGAATGCGTAATTTCTTGGGCAAGGGACCCATCAAGCTTAGTTTGAAGCCCACACCAGTTTTTCCACCCACAATCGGAGGTAGTTATGACTATCGAAAACGACCCAGCCCCGCAATTTGCTGAGTTCTCGCACCCGGAACGATTGGTCACTGCAGACTGGCTTGAAGAACGACTCGGCAAGCCCGGTCTCGTTGTAGTGGAATCTGACGAAGACGTGCTCCTCTATGAAACCGGTCATATTCGCACCGCCGTCAAGATCGATTGGCACACGGACCTCAACGACCCGGTCACCCGCGATTACATCAATGGCGAAGAATTTGCCGAGCTCATGTCGCGCAGCGGCATTGCTCGCGACACCACGGTCGTCATTTATGGCGACAAGACCAACTGGTGGGCAGCCTACGCACTGTGGGTATTCACCCTGTTTGGCCACGAAGACGTACGACTCTTGGATGGAGGCCGCGCCAAGTGGGAAGCGGATGGTCGCGAGTACACGCTCGAGGTCCCCACTCCGACGCCCACCGAGTACCCGATCATTGAGCGCGACGATTCCGTGATTCGTGCATTCCGTGACGACGTGCTCGCCCACTTGGGAAACCCACTGATCGATGTCCGCTCTCCCGAGGAGTACAGCGGAGAACGCACAAGCGCTCCTGCCTACCCTGAAGAAGGCGCTCTGCGTGCCGGTCACATCCCGAGCGCACAGAGTGTGCCGTGGTCAAAGGCCGTTGCAGAAGATGGCACCTTCCGCCCTCTCGATGAACTCAACGCGATCTACCGTGATGGCGCTGGACTCAAGGATGGCGACCAAGTAGTGGCTTATTGCCGCATCGGTGAGCGTTCGAGCCATACTTGGTTCGTACTGAACTACTTGATGGGCTTCGAGAACGTGCGCAACTACGACGGATCGTGGACCGAGTGGGGTTCCTTGGTCGCTGTTCCGATCACCGTGGGCACAGAACCCGGTGACGTACCGTCCCGTTAGACTGACGTGGTGAGTGAGCAGCAGATCCCTACCCAGTTGGCCGAGATTCGTGACGACTTTCTGGAGCTTGAGCTGAGGGATCGGCTGCAACTCCTGCTTGAGTTCGCTAACGAGCTCCCTGAGCTGCCTGAGAGGTACCGGGACCACCCCGATCTCTTTGAGCGGGTTGAGGAATGTCAGTCTCCCGTTTTCATCTTTATTGAAGTCGAGAACGACATCGTTCATATGTATGCGACGGCGCCACCGGAAGCACCGACTACTCGTGGCTTCGCGTCAATCTTGGCGCAAGGATTGTCCGGGCTGAGCAGCAACGAAGTACTTGAACTCTCCGACGACTACCCCCAATCGCTGGGTCTCGCTAAGGCCGTGAGCCCACTGCGACTGCGCGGAATGACGGGCATGCTGGCGCGTGCGAAACGACAGATCCGCCTGAAGAGCGTCGTCTAAGCCTGCTTTATCGATTCTCGAGAGTCGCCGGTGGATTGGTCGACCTCCCGCGGTTTGCGAGCTCTAGGCGACGTCAGACTCTCCGGGGCCGGCATCCGTGCTCAATTGGAGCGCAAGCCACGTGCGGATCGCTAAGAGCCACCGCTCGCTGTCGTAGTTCCACAGTCTCGTGTGGCCCGCGGTGTCAAACTCTTCGTAAGTGACGATGTCGGGCCGAGCTTCGGCTAGCGCTCGCGAGGGCTCAACCGGAACATATCCGTCGTCTTCGCTGTGCATGAGCAAAATGGGGCGGTCTAATTCTTCGGCACGATCGACAAAGTTGAGGGTGTCGAAGTCGAGCGGGTGTGCCGTGCCCACAAGAAGTTGAGCTTGGTCGCTGCCCAACACTGCCACCGCAGCCCGGGGAATCATTGCGGGGATTCGATTCAAATCGCCGTGCAACTTGATGGTCGGCCCCCACGCAATCACTGGAGAGTCGAGCACTAGCCCGATAATCATGTCACGGTAGCGAGAGCGGATCAGAGTGTGAAGCGCGGTTGCACCACCCATCGACCAGCCCATGAGAATAATGCGCTCGGCACCAGCAGAGCGGGCGTACGCGATCGCTGCGTCGACATCGCGATACTCGGTAGAACCCAGCCCGTAGCGCCCGTCCAGCGAATCCGGCGCTTCAGTGTCGTTGCGGTACGAAATCGACAGAGAAGTGACTCCGGCATCGTAAAACTCGCCAAGCGCCCGAACCGTTTCTGGCCGCTGCACACCTCGACCGTGAATGTGGATGGCCCACGTCGTGCTCGGGGAAGGTGCGGGAATGAGCCAGGCCGGCGCGAATCCCAGCTCTGTCTGAATCTGCACCTCAGAGAATTCAAGTCCCAGTCCAGCCGGCGTCAGATAGAACCATCCGCTCGTGCGCGCGTTGTCTCCCGGATGCGGGACACCGGTTTCAACGTCGATCAGCTCCCGCGCAACCCACTGCGCTCCCTGAGAAACCACAGGCCCAATGCGGGCGAAACCCGTTTCGTCGGCAAACCACAGGCTGAAGCGCCCTGGTGCTCGACTCTCTTCCGCCGAGGACAACACAATCGTCGACTCCCCGACCGCGAGAATCCGCAGATTGCTGTCGGCTCGTCCGGGAGGAGTTACCACGCGACGGGCGACAAAGACCGAGAGCACCGCCCCAGCCACGACACCGAGTGCGGCGATAGCGGCCGCACCGATCGCGACCCCGCCGGCGACTCCGGCAACAATGCGCAAGCGATCCCGTGCCCGCATATCAAAACCTCCGTCTCGCAGCCGCCCTAGCGCGGCGTGCCTCACTAGCGATCGTTCTCGTAAAGCCTAATCTTCAGTCGTGCCCGATTCGCCAGCTGGACCAACACCACCCGCGGCATTTGCTTCAGCGGTTGAGTCGCTTCGTGCTGCGACTTTGCGCCCTGAGCTCGCGATTACTGAGATTTCAGCACCAACGCAGATCGCTCCTTGGTCGTTTGCTCTTGCTGCGGATGTTACGCCTTCCCGCCATGGCGAAGACTCCGATCTCGGCACTGGCCGATTCGTGCTTCTGTATGACCCGGCGTCTCCCGAGGCCTGGGACGGCGAATTTCGCATCATCTGTTTCGCTCAAGCTCCGCTCGAGCCGGAGATCGGTGTCGACCAGTTCCTCAGCGAAGTCACGTGGTCGTGGCTCGTGGATGCGCTCGATAGCCGAAACGCACAGTACGACCAAGTATCGGGAACTGCGACCCGCATTCTGTCCACCGGATTTGGCGAACTCGAGTCCCAGCCGGATGGCGCACAAATCGAACTTCGAGCGTCATGGAGCCCCCAAGACCTCGATATTGCCGCACATGTGGAAGGCTGGAGCGAGTTAGTCTGCATGCTTGCCGGACTTCCTCCCACGAATGAAGGAGTCACTATGTTGTCGGCCCGTAGAGTTGGACGTGAGTAGCGCCACCGACAGTGCAGCCCCTGAGGGCGAGTCGCACGCTACCCAAGCCCCTCATGTTCCCGTTGACGTCATTGACGATCGGGACGAATATCTTGCCGCCGTGGCAGCCATTGCTGCCGGTCACGGCCCCATCGGAATCGATGCTGAACGAGCAAGCGGTTACCGCTACTCTCAGCGCGCGTACCTCATCCAAATTTTCCGCCGCGGGGCTGGCACCTTCCTCTTCGATCCCCCCGCCATTGGTGACTTCAGTGAACTGAACGACGTCATTGCAGCGGAAGAGTGGATTCTGCACGCGGCCACGCAAGACCTCACCTGCTTGCGTGAAGTTGGCCTCCATCCGACGCGCTTGTTCGACACCGAACTGGGGGCGCGCATCGCTGGCCTCCCCCGCGTGGGACTCGGCACTGTCGTTGAACATCTGTTGGGCATCCATCTCGCGAAGGAGCATTCGTCAGCGGATTGGTCTACACGGCCTCTTCCTCAGTCGTGGCTCGTCTATGCCGCCCTTGATGTTGAGTTGCTCGTTGATCTCCGCGAAGCGCTCGGCGATGTTCTGGAAGGCGATGGCAAGGGCGACATTGCGCGTCAAGAGTTCGAATCAGTTCTTGCTCGCGATTTAAGCCATGTGCGCGCCGAACCGTGGCGCCGTCTCAGCGGGGTTCATTCAATTCGCGGCGGCAAAAACTTGGCTGTGGCACGAGAGTTGTGGCTTGCACGGGATGCTTACGCTCAAGAAGTCGACACCGCCCCAGGACGGCTCGTGCCCGACGGCGCCCTGTTGGCCGCCGCCAAGCTATTGCCCGAGTCAAAGCGCGAATTGTCGAGCCTTCGAGAATTCAGCGGTCGCGCAAGCCGCACGCAGATTGATCGCTGGTGGCAGGCCATTTTGGCAGGGCTGGCATCTACTGACGTTCCTGCGTCGCGAGTAGCCAGCGACACGCTTCCGCCACCGCGGGTGTGGTCAGATAAGAATCCCGCAGCAGATCGTCGCCTCAAGGCTGCTCGCGCCATCATGGCGGAGTTCTCCGAAGAGATGTCTATCCCTATTGAGAACCTGCTGACCCCTGATCACTTGCGGCGGGTGGCGTGGAATCCCCCCGCAGAAATCACGCTCGAAAGCATCTCGGACGCTCTCACAGCGCTCGGCGCTCGCCAGTGGCAACTTGACGTATCTGCACAGTCAATCGCCGAAGCCTTTGTCGAAGCCAACCAAACTCCTGAGGACTCGGACGACACCAAGTCGTAGGAACAATCAAAGGATTCCCCACGCTAATCTCCCCCACCTAGGATCAGTTCTACATCCAAGGATTTAGTGGAGGCATTGTGGCCAAGGAAACTGAGATTGTATTCGTAGATGGAGTCCGTACTCCGTTTGGACGTGCAGGCGAGAAGGGCATGTTCTGGAACACCAGAGCCGATGACCTCGTCGTCAAGGCGATGATCGGCGTGCTGGAACGGAATCCCCAGATCCCCAAGGATCGCTTCGACGAAGTAGCCATAGCGGCAACAACTCAGACCGGAGATCAAGGCCTCACGATCGGTCGTAGTGCCGCGATGCTGGCTGGTCTACCAAAGTCCGTTCCCGGCTATGCGATTGATCGCATGTGTGCCGGTGCCATGACGGCCGTCACGAACGTGGCTGGCGGAATCGCGTTCGGTGCGTACGACCTCGCCATCGCCGGAGGCGTTGAGCACATGGGTCATCACCCGATGGGTTCGGGCGTTGACCCCAACCCCCGCTTCCTCTCTGAGAAGCTCGTTGATCCCGAAGCCCTCAACATGGGCAACACGGCCGAGAAACTGCACGACCGTTTCCCGCAGCTCACCAAGGAGCGCTCCGACGCATTCGCTCTGCGCAGCCAGCAGCGAGCCAACGCGGCGTACGAAGCCAACAACATTCAGCCCGACCTCATCTCGGTGGCCACCAAGAGCGAAGCTGGCTGGGGATTGGCGACCCGCGACGAGGGCCTGCGCCCCGAAACAACTCTTGAGGGCCTCGCAGCGCTCAAGACGCCCTTCCGTTCACACGGACGCATCACCGCCGGCAACGCGTCCGGCCTGAACGACGGTGCAACCGCCAGCATCATCGCCAGCGGGGATGCCGCACGCGAGTTCGGCTTGAAGCCCAAGATGCGCATGGTGAGTTTCGCCTACGCCGGCGTGGAACCAGAGATCATGGGAATCGGCCCGATCCCTTCAACAGAGAAGGCGCTCCGCAAGGCTGGCTTGACGATCAACGACATCGGCCTTTTCGAACTCAACGAAGCTTTCGCGGTTCAGGTGCTGTCTTTGCTCGATCACTTCGGAATTGACGACGAAGATCCTCGCGTCAACCAGTGGGGCGGCGCTATCGCCATGGGCCACCCCCTCGCATCGTCAGGTGTTCGCCTGATGATCCAACTTGCCGCCCAATTCGAGCAGCACCCTGAGGTGCAGTTCGGCCTCACCGCGATGTGCGTTGGTCTCGGCCAGGGTGGATCCGTCATTTGGGAAAACCCGAACTACAAGGGAGCAAAGTAGCCATGACCGAACAGTTTGCACGTCTTTCGGACCTCGCTAAAGACGAGGTAATTACTCACTCCTTCGTTCGTGATGTGCCGCTCTCCGCAGGCCGCACGCTCGCCCTCATTACTCTCGACAACGGCAAAGACCACACCCGCCCGAACACACTCGGCCCGGCAACTCTGCTTGAGTTTGCGAAGGTGCTCGACGAGCAAAAGGAACGCGCCGCTGCTGGCGAAATCCACGGTGTCGCCGTCACGGGCAAGCCCTTCATTTTCGCGGCCGGTGCTGATCTCTCGAAGGTCAGCGAGATTCCCGACCGCGAGACCGGCAAGCAGATGGCTCAGTTGGGCCACTGGGCGCTCGGTAAGCTCAGCGAGCTTGGCGTGCCATCATTCGTATTTGTCAACGGACTAGCACTGGGTGGTGGTGTTGAGATTCCCCTCAATGCTGACTACCGCACCATCGATAGCTCGGTTCCCGCCTTCGCTCTTCCTGAGGTATTCCTCGGCCTGATTCCCGGCTGGGGTGGCGCATGGTTGTTGCCTAACCTGATTGGCATCGAAAACGCCCTCAAGGTTGTAATTGAGAACCCGCTGAAGAACAACCGGATGCTCAAAGGTCCTGAGGCTTTTGAGCTCGGCATCGCGGACGCCATGTTTGGCCCCGCAAACTTCCTTGAAGACTCAATCCGCTGGGCCGACGGAGTCATCGCCGGCACCACGAAGGTTAAGCGCAAGAACGAGCCGGGCAAGATCGAACGCACGGTGAAGTGGGATGTCGCTATCGGCATCGCCGACAAGATGTTGGCTAACCGCATCGGCCGCGTTGCTAAGTCTCCCTACGCTGCTCTCGCGCTGCTGAAAGCTGCCAAGAACACCGACAAGAAGACGGGTTTCGAAGCAGAAGACAATGCTCTGGCCGACATGATCTCGGGTGACCAATTCCAGGCCAGCATCTACGCGTTCAACCTGGTGCAGAAGCGTGCCAAGCGTCCAGCAGGAGCCCCCGACAAGGAGCTCGCTCGCCCCGTCACCAAGGTCGGCGTCATCGGCGCAGGTCTCATGGCGCGTCAATTTGCGTTGCTGTTCGTCCGTCGTCTGCAGGTTCCGGTGGTCATTACTGACCTTGACCAGACCGCGACGGATGCCGGCGTCGCAGCGATCCACGCTGAGATCGACAAGCTGCACGAGAAGGGTCGCCTCTCCTCCGACGACACCAACCGTCTCAAGGCACTCGTCACGGGAACAACCAACAAGGCTGACTTCGCTGACTGCGACTGGGTCATCGAAGCAATCTACGAAGAACTCGGCGCCAAGCAGGCCGTCTTCGCTGAGGTAGAACAATTCATCTCTGACGAAACAATTTTGGCCACAAACACCTCTTCACTCTCGGTGGAGCAGATCGGCGCCAAGCTCAAGCATCCTGAGCGTGTCGTGGGCTTCCACTT
The DNA here is from genome assembly GCF_015864945.1 of Salinibacterium sp. NG253. GTDB lineage: Bacteria > Actinomycetota > Actinomycetes > Actinomycetales > Microbacteriaceae > Rhodoglobus. The sequence goes on from NZ_JADYWF010000001.1 coordinate 369,076, forward strand.
CTTCAACCCGGTGGCCGTTATGCCGCTGATTGAGGTTGTGAAGACGCCGCACACCAACGACGAGACGCTCGCGACAGCTATGGTTACCGCAAAGAACCTGCGCAAGAATGCAGTCATCACGACGGACACTCCTGGTTTTGTGGTGAACCGTATTCTCGCCAAGGTTCTCGGTGAGGCGATGCACGCTGTCGACACTGGAACCCCGTTTGAGGTTGTCGAAGAATCGACTCGCCCATTCGGCCTGCCGATGACACCGTTCGAGCTGCTCGAGTTGGTTGGCCTCAAGGTCGGCGCCCACGTGCTCGATACTCACCACGCTGCGTTCCCTGAGCGTTTCTTCGAGAGCAAAAACTTGCACAAACTAGCCGAGCTCGGATTCATTTTCGACCGCGACAGCAAGGGCAAGTCGAAGGGCGTCTCGAAGAAGGCCGTAGAGATTGTCAAGGGCGGAACGTCCCCGATGACGGCTGAGGAACTTCAGATCCGCATTGAAGATGGACTGGCCGATGAGATTCACCGGATGCTCGAGGACGGCGTAGTTGCCGCGGCGGAAGACATCGACCTCTGCCTCATTCTCGGCGCGGGTTACCCGTTCCAGATGGGTGGCGTCACTCCGTACCTCGATCGCGCGGGTGCGTCGGAGCGAGCTTTCGGCAGCACGTTCCACAACCCGCCCATCCGCGGAGTGCAGTAATCCTTCGCCGCTAGCTAGCGCACGACAGAGGCCCGGTTCAGAGTATTTCTGAGCCGGGCCTTTGGCATTAGACGCTCACTCTCGACAGCGCGTTCGGTATGTTCGCGGCGGTGTCGAGACTGCGAGCTAGCCGCGCTCTGCGGGCAGGCGGAACTCTTCTGAATCCTGCTCTGCAAGCGGACGCGCGACAGGGATCTTGCTTCCCAGTACTTGCGCAACGACATCGCGAGCGATGTGTTGTGGAGTCAAACCGACCTGGTTGAGGATGTAGTCGCGGCTGCCGTGGTCGAGGAAACTGTCGGGCAGCCCCAGTTCGTTCACAGCGGTATCCACGCCACTGGCGCGCATGTCTTGTCGGATTCGCGTACCAATTCCCCCCACGCGCACACCGTCTTCGATCGTGATCACGATGCGATGGTCAGCGGCAAAATCAATGACGCTCTTGGGCACCGGGACAACCCAGCGTGGGTCAATCACCGTGGCACCAATGCCTTGAGCTGCCAAGAGCTCGGCAACTTGCAGTCCAGTCTTAGCCATCGAACCGACCGTGACGATGAGAACATCGCGCTGATCGTCTTCTCGCAACACATCAACACCGTCGTCGGTGCGGCGTACGGCGTCGTATTCGGTGCCTACGGTGCCCTTAGCGAAGCGAACGACCGTGGGTGCATCGTCAACCGCTATGGCCTCCCCCAACTCCTCACGGAGGCGCGCAGCGTCGCGGGGCGCAGCAATACGGATGTTGGGTACGACCTGCAGCAACGCGAGGTCCCACATGCCGTGATGGCTAGCGCCGTCTGGACCGGTCACGCCTGCCCGGTCGAGAACGAAAGTCACGCCTGCGCGATGGAGCGCGACATCCATCAAAACCTGATCAAATGCCCGGTTCATAAAGGTGGCATAGAGCGCGACTACGGGATGCAAGCCACCGAACGCGAGTCCGGCCGCCGACGTGACCGCATGCTGCTCGGCGATGCCGACGTCGTGAACGCGCTTCGGGTACTTCTCTGCGAAACGGTGGAGTCCCGTGGGCCTCAGCATCGCCGCGGTGATACCGACGAGACGAGGATTCTCATCCGCAAGCTTCACGATCTCCTCAGAGAACACAGACGTCCACGATTCCGCGCCACTTGGTTCAATCGGTTCACCCGTTGCGGGATCAATCTGCCCCACCGCATGGAACTGATCGGCGACATCCATCAAGGCCGGCTCATAGCCGCGACCCTTTTCGGTGATCGCGTGCACAATCACAGGCGCACCGTAGGACTTCGCCTGCTGCAGAGCCTCGGTGAGCGCGCCGATGTCGTGACCGTGCACCGGGCCCAAGTACTTGATATCGAGGTTCGAATACAGCGCCTCGTTATTGCTGACACGTGAGAGGAAACCGTGGGTACCACCACGGATGCCGCGATAGAGTGCGCGACCGGGCCCGCCGAATGCGCCAAAGAAACGCTCGCTTGAACCGTGCAACGAACGGTAGGAACGGCGCGTACGCACGCTGTTGAGGAAGTGCGCCATTCCGCCGATAGTTGGCGCGTAGGAGCGACCGTTGTCGTTGACGACGATGACCAGATTGCGACTGTTGTCATCGCTGATGTTATTGAGCGCCTCCCAGGTCATACCGCCAGTGAGAGCGCCATCGCCCACCACGGCGACCACATGGCGGTCACCCTGCCCCGTCATCTCGAAGGCACGAGAAATACCGTCAGCCCACGAGAGCGAACTCGACGCGTGCGAGCTTTCAACGATGTCGTGTTCTGACTCAGAACGCTGCGGATACCCCGCGAGGCCCCCTTGCGACCGAAGTTTCGCGAAGTCCTTGCGGCCGGTCAAAATTTTGTGAACGTAGCTCTGATGTCCTGTATCGAACACCACGGCATCCCGCGGCGAATCGAATACGCGGTGGATAGCGGTCGTGAGTTCGACAACGCCGAGATTCGGGCCCAAATGCCCACCGGTGCGCGAGACATTCTCGATCAAAAACTCACGAATCTCTTGGGCTAGTTGAGTAAGTTGCGCCGTGGAGAGACCATCAAGATCTCGGGGACCGTTGATTCCCTCGAGTAAATTCATGCCCTCAGTCTAGGCTTCTTCTTCCCTGTTTTGAACAAATGTGCATGAGGTTCTGAGACGACCCACAGCCTCTACACGACGCAGAAAAGGCGCGCGGCGAGAGCAAAGCTCCCTGCCGCGCGCCTTCGGCGCACGCGCTAGCTAGACCAGCGAACGCAATACGTACTGAAGGATGCCACCGTTGCGGTAGTAATCAGCTTCACCCGGAGTATCGATGCGCAGCTTCGCATCGAACTCGATCGTCGTCTTGCCCTCGGGCGAGTGCGCGGTCGGTTCGGCCACTACGTGCAGAGTGCTCGGGATGCGGTCGTCGTTGAGTTCTTCGACGCCCGAGATGCTAATGCTCTCGGTGCCATCGAGCCCCAGCGACTCCCAGCTCTGGCCCTCAGGGAACTGCAGAGGCAGGACGCCCATGCCGATGAGGTTCGAGCGGTGAATACGCTCGAAGCTTTCACAGATGACTGCCTTGACACCGAGCAAGCTCGTGCCCTTGGCGGCCCAGTCACGTGACGAACCTGAACCGTATTCCTTGCCACCGAGAACAACGAGCGGAGTTTCCTCGGCTGCGTAGTTCTGAGCCGCGTCGTAGATGAACGACTGCTCAGCATCCGGCGTGGTGAAGTCACGGGTGTAACCACCCTCAACACCGTCAAGAAGCTGGTTCTTGAGACGGATGTTGGCGAAAGTTCCGCGAATCATCACTTCGTGGTTTCCACGACGCGAACCATAAGAGTTGAAGTCCTTGCGGTCGATGCCGTGCTCGGCGAGGTAAATTCCAGCCGGGCTGTCACCCTTGATCGAACCAGCGGGGCTGATGTGGTCAGTCGTGACTGAGTCGCCCAACTTGGCGAGAACGCGCGCACCGGTGATCGAGCTGACCGGAGTGATTTCCATGGTCATTCCCTCGAAGTACGGGGGCTTGCGCACGTAGGTCGACTTGTCATCCCACTCAAAAGTGGAACCAGTCGGCGTCGGAAGGTTCTGCCAGCGTTCGTCACCGTCAAAGACACCCGCATACTCGTGGGTGAACATTTCACGGTCAATCGACGAATCGATCGTCGCCTGCACCTCAGCGGCGTCGGGCCAAATGTCCTTCAAGAAGACATCTTTACCATCCTGGTCTTGGCCAAGAGCGTCGTTGTCGAAGTCGAAGTTCATCGATCCGGCAAGCGCGTAGGCGATGACCAACGGCGGGCTCGCGAGGTAGTTCATCTTCACGTCGGGGTTGATGCGACCTTCGAAGTTGCGGTTACCCGAAAGAACGGCGGTTACCGCGAGATCGTTCTCGTTGATCGCGGTGGAGATTTCATCTTCCAAAGGACCAGAGTTGCCGATACAGGTGGTGCAGCCATAGCCGACTGTGTAGAAACCAAGCGCTTCAAGTGACTCGTCGAGGCCCGACTTCTCGTAGTAGTCCGTGACTACCTTAGAACCGGGAGCAAGTGTGGTCTTGACCCACGGCTTCGACTTCAGTCCCTTTGCGGCCGCGTTGCGAGCCAACAGGCCAGCGGCAAGCATCACCGAGGGGTTAGACGTGTTCGTGCACGAGGTAATTGCGGCTATCGCAACGGAACCGTGGTCGATCGTGAACGACTCGCCGCCGTCGACGTTAACCGAGGTCGGCTGCGAGACCGTCAGCGGCGGGTGACTCGCGTGGATTGTCGAGGGCATGTGCGCCCAGTCCTCATCCTGCGGAGTGGTACCGCTGGGGTCGGAAGCCGGGAACGAGCCTTCAACGGCTGCGTCAACCTTGGTGTGATCCGTTGCTGCATAGTTGTTGAGATCGATTTCGAACTGGCTCTTCGCCTTCGTGAGCTCGATGCGGTCCTGCGGGCGCTTCGGTCCAGCGATCGACGGAACAACGGTGCCGAGATCCATTTCGATGTATTCGCTGTAGTTGGGCTCGACGCTCGGGTCGTGCCAGAGCTTCTGAAGCTTTGCGTACGCTTCGACGAGTTCGACCTGCTCTTCGCTGCGGCCGGTGAGACGAAGGTAGTCGAGGGTAACGTCATCGATCGGGAACATAGCGGCGGTCGAACCGAACTCGGGGCTCATGTTTCCGATAGTTGCACGGTTGGCGAGCGGCACTGCGCCAACTCCCTCGCCGTAGAACTCAACGAACTTGCCGACGACGCCATGCTGGCGCAACATTTGCGTGATCGTGAGAACAACGTCGGTCGCAGTGACGCCGGCGGGGATAGAACCCGTGAGCTTGAAACCGACAACCTTGGGGATCAGCATGGAAACCGGCTGGCCGAGCATTGCTGCCTCAGCTTCGATTCCGCCAACGCCCCAGCCGAGAACGCCAAGACCGTTAACCATCGTGGTGTGCGAGTCGGTGCCGACGAGAGTGTCGGGGAATGCCCGAGTCTTGCCATCAACTTCGCGCGTGTAAGTGACTCGCGCGAGGTGCTCGATGTTCACCTGGTGAACGATTCCGGTTCCGGGGGGCACAACCTTGAAGTCGTCGAAAGCGCTCTGGCCCCAACGAAGGAACTGGTAGCGCTCACCGTTGCGCTCGTACTCAAGTTCAACGTTGCGCTCAAGCGCATTCTCAGAACCGAAGAGGTCGGCGATAACCGAGTGGTCAATCACGAGCTCTGCAGGCGCGAGCGGGTTGATCTTGGTGGGGTCTCCCCCGAGTTCAGCAACGGCCTCACGCATAGTGGCGAGGTCAACGATGCACGGAACGCCAGTGAAGTCCTGCATGACAACGCGCGCGGGTGTGAACTGGATCTCGGTGTCGGGGTCTGCACTGGGCACCCACGATCCGAGGGACTCGATTTGCGACTTCGTGACGTTCTTGCCGTCTTCTGTGCGCAACAGGTTCTCGAGCAGAACCTTGAGGCTAAACGGTAGCTTTTCGTATCCCGCTACCTTGTCGATGCGGAACACTTCATAGTCGGACGAACCGACTGTGAGGGTGTCTTTCGACCCAAAACTATTGACTGTCGACACTGTCATCTCCCTTGCTACGGTTCTTCAATCCTTGCGCGGAGCGTGCGCTGCATCCAGCAAGGCAAGCCTAAGGCTGAATCGCAAATAACGCGCTGCGATCGCGGCCAAAAGTATCTTGACGTCGAGATAAATATACACCATCGTCGTCCTGTCGCCTCGACGCCACGGCGATGAAGAAGAACTACTCGGCGGTTGTGCGCCCGTAAGCAGTGCGCATAAGAAGCCACGTGACCCAGAGCACTCCCGCGTAAAGCGGAACACCGAGCAAGAGCTTCATAGTTGCCAGCGCCTGAGTTGCCTCGGCGAAGTAAAGCGGAAGTTCGATTCCAAGCCGTACCGAGAACAAGCCTGCCCACAGCACGGTGGCGATTAACGCAACACGGAACTTTGCCTTGTCTTCACGCCAATCGGCAGCTGTCGGCACCAGCAACGCCGCGATGAGGCCGACGAGCGGACGCCTCGCGATGACGCTCACCACTATCGCTACCAAGAAAACTGCGTTGATGACGAAACCCAAAAGAAAGTTGTCTTCGGCGCGCCCCGTAAAGAGCGCAAGACCGGCGGAAAGAGCGACACCAACAACGCCCACAAGCGCAGACGACACCGGAGTTCTCGTCGCAAGACGAACAGCCACGAAGCCCAACGCCACAACAACAGGCGCCACGACGGACGCGACCAGTTCTTGAGTGATCGTGAAGATTACCAAGAACGCGAGCCCGGGCAGAATGGACTCCACTAAACCGCGCACACCACCCATCGCCTCGAGTAGAGCACCCGAAGTCGGAGCCTCCCCTGGCGCTACATGGCCTACGGCGGAACGACGAGCCGCAGCCGCTAGTGCTTCACGAACTGTCGGATCTGCGGTCACCTGATCATCTTCAGATTCACTCGACGGCTCGTCGACTGAACTCACGCCTGAGGTTCCTTCTCACCCGTTGCCGGCATGTGCAGCGGAATGAGGTCGCGAGGCGGCATCGGCGTCGTGCCACGGATTACAACGATCGAACGGAACAGATCCTCGATCTTGGTTGCTGCTTCCTGGCTCGTCAGAGCTTCACCGGCGATTACTCCCCGCAGGAACCAGCGCGGACCGTCAACGCCAACGAAGCGCGCGATGCGCTTCTCGCCGGGCTTGCCTGCAACAGGAATCTCGGCAAAAACCTCAGGGCCAAAGGGGCCGTCCGAGACTTTTGTAGTCCCGCCCTGCGAGTGAACCTGATTTATGATCTGCTGACGAATCTCGTGCCAAAGCCCGCTCGACCGCGGGGCCGCAAAGGGTTGGATTTGAAGCGTTGAACCAGCGTAGTCAAGCCCAACAGCGACGACGCGCTTGCTTGCTTCTTCAATTTCAAGTCGCAAGTGCAACTCTTGACGCGGAAGAATCTTCACTCCGCCAAGGTCAACATACGGACGAACAGCATTTGCTTCGCTCTCGTCGAGAGGACCATCGGTCGCACGATTCTCCGGTGCCGACTTGGGGTGATCCTGCGGCTGGTCGGTTTCAGTAGTGTCGCTCACGAAGTGGCTCCTTGTTGTGTTGACTCTGCGCGGTATCCGGTCGAACCGAAGCCCGACTCACCACGATGACTGCCCGGAAGGGTGGAAACGGGAATGAACCTAGCCCGAGAAACGGGCATAACGATCATTTGCGCGATCCTATCGCCCGGCGCGATCTCAAAAGTGGATGAACTATCAGTGTTCAACAACGTAACGCGAATTTCGCCTCGGTAGCCAGCATCCACAGTTCCAGGGCTATTGACGATAGTGATGCCGTGACGGGCTGCCAGCCCGCTGCGAGGCACCACGAACGCTAAGTAACCGTCGGGCAGCGCGATCGACACCCCCGTCGCGATGGTGTCCCGTTGGCCGGGCGCGAGAGTGTAACTGCCTGCGGAATACAGGTCAGCCCCAGCGTCACCCGGATGCGCGTACGCAGGCGTCTGGCCTGCTGAGATGAGCACCTCTACGTTGTCAATCACGAGTCGAGGCTAGTGCAGATAAGGCGTCAGCCCGAAACGCCCGGCGCAAAATCAGTGTGTAATGGATGAGTGACTTACTACCGTGAACGCTTGTGGCCCACAGCGTGGCTCTACATCAGCACCGCTCTCATCATTCCCGCGAGCATCTTGGTGTTCCTGCCGATCAATATCTTCGTGGGATACATCACCGCAGCAGTGCTCTATATCGGGATTGTGCTGTTCCTGCTGTGGTCTGCACCGACAATCACGGTAGACGACAAAGAACTTCGTGCGGGAAGCGCTCGACTGCCGATCGCTATCATCGGCGACGTGACGAGCTACAACGGGGATGAAGCGACTCTCGAACGCGGGCAGCGACTGGATGCGCGTGCTTGGCTGATGATCCGAGGATGGGTCTCGCCGGTTGTCAAACTTGAGGTACTCGATGAGAGCGACCCGACACCGTATTGGTTGTTGTCGAGTCGCACTCCCGAATTGCTTGCTGGAGCGATCGCGCAGTCTAGGCTGCGCACTCCAGGCAAATAGCGCCCAGCTTGGTTGTGTGGTCTACCTGCGAGCGGTGCTTCACAAGGAAGCAGCTCACGCAAGTGAATTCGTCCGCCTGAGGAGGCAGAACGACCACATCGAGGTCCAGGTCAGAAAGGTCTGCGCCGGCGAGCTCAAAGTTCGCCGGGTTGTCTGAATCGTCGACGTCAACCGAGCCCGACATTTTGTCAGGAACACGCTCTTTAAGAGCCTCGATCGACTCGGAGTCGTCGTCGGTCTTACGAGGTGCGTCGTAGTCGGTGGCCATGCCCATCCACTTCTGTTTTACGTTGAATCACCGGAATCGGCGGGCACAGTCTCCATGAAAGCGAGGCGAATTGCAAACCGCCGATTCTGCATCACTGTGCAGCGCCTGTGATAACTGTTCATGGAGGCGTGTTATTCCCAAAGAAACCGCCCAATGCGTGCGACCCTAAGGGGAATCGTGAGGGCTGGAGAAGTTCACTATGGAAGACCTTCGGGTAATCGAAGTACAAGACGGTGCGCTGATCGTGTCGAGCAATGATGGAACGCGCTTCCGTCTCGCCGTTGATAACGTGTTGCAGTCGCGTTTGCGACAGAGCCGAGCCCAAACAGGCAGCGGCCCCAAGCTTGCTCCCCGGGAGATTCAGGCACATATCCGGGCAGGAATGTCCGCTCAGGACGTCGCGAATCTCACCGGCGCTGACATCGACTACATCGAGCGTTTCGAGGGGCCTGTCGTCGCTGAACGCGAATTCGTCGTCAAATCTGCGCTCGGAGTGCCGGTGCATGTTGCGGGTGAAACGGACTCGCTGACGTCGTCGCGCACTTTCGGATCCGCTATTCGCGAACGACTCGTCGACGTGAATGCTGCCAATGAGCGGTGGGCTAGCTGGAAAGATCCTGAGAATGGGTGGACGGTCAAGCTCTCGTTCAACTCAAACAGCATCGACCATGATGCACGTTGGCAATACGACCCCAAGCGCCAATCTCTTGTTCCGCTCAACAACGAAGCCAAGACTCTCTCCCAGCAGGGTGAAACGACCGGCGCTCTTATCCCCCGACTCCGCGCCGTTGCGCCCGCCGAAGGAACTACGGACGCCGCACGCTTCGACAGCGGAGCGTTCGACGTCGATGAACTCCACGACGAGCCCGCGCCGATCAAGCCGGCGGAACTTCCTGTTATGCGCGATCGCAGCGCAGAAGCGGGTGTTGGCAACCAGACCGCAGATTTGCTCGACGCTCTTCGTCGTCGTCGCGGCGAGCGGGAGCCCGCGAACTTTGCGGCAGACGAGGATGAGACTGACACCACGACCGGTGCCGAACCGTCAATGCGCCTTCTCGATCCTCCCGCCGCAGAGCAACGCCGCGATGCACCAGCGCCGCCGCAAGCGACCGCACCACAGCCGACAGCGAAATCGCGTCGCCGTCGGGTTGCGATGCCGAGCTGGGACGACATCGTCTTCGGAACGAAGCCAGACGAAGACCCCGCTTAGCGAGCGAAGGCACCGAACTTCAGAAGGGGAACACGAAGTTCTTCGTCTGACCAGGATCCGTGCTGGCCGATCATTTTTCTGCCGGAGTTATTGGTAACGCGGGAGTCGTAGTAAGCGATCCCTTTGCGTGCGGCGACAATAATGTCGCCAATGCGCGCCCCGACCTCCGGGGCGACCTCTCCAAACCAGCCAGCAGCAATTGCAGCGTCGCGGCTTGCCACCCACGAACGCTGACCTTCTGCGTGCTGCCAACGCTCAAGGACCGCTTCCCGCTCGGCAGCCGTCAGTTCAGGCGCGAGATGCAGCTGGAGGCAGCGTGGCTCCCCCGCAACATGCGCGATTCCCTCAATAAGTTCCGGCGCTGTATCGAAGAGCACGTGCGATTCAGGAAGAACGTCAATCATTCCGTGATCGGCAGTCACGAGAAGCCCCTGGTCGTCAGCAAGTTCGCCCACCACGCTGCCCACCGCGGAATCGAGAGATTCAAGTGCGTGCGTCCACTGGGACGACTGCCAACCATTCGCATGACCAGCCATATCGAGCTCTGGCGCATAGACGTAGGTGAGCGAAGGTTCAGCGCTGGACTGTCCAACCGCCACCGCCACACGAAGCCGTTCTGCAAGAGAACCTGCAGCGACGTACCTAGCACCGCGTAGCACCGCCTGTGTAAAGCCAGAGTCTCGATAGCGAGCCGCTCCTACCGCCACCGCAGAAAAGCCACGTTCGGTTGCGCGTTCGAAGATCGTCGGAACCCGCTGCCAGGTCGACGGCTGCATGCGGGAATCCCATCCGGAAAGCTGATTGAGCACGCGATCGTTGAGCGGATCGAGAACGCTGTAGCCCACAAGACCGTGCTGTCCCGCTCTCGCTCCCGTGGTGAGACTCGCGATCGCCACTGCCGTAGTGGTGGGAAATCCCGACTGAATCACGGTGTTCTTGGAGAAGGCTCCGGCCAAAGTTCTGGCATGCCCCAATCGCGCCTTAAGGTTGTGGGCCCCGAGTCCATCAACAAGCAACACGACAGCGTGACGAACGGGAGGCAAGCTCAGTCGATTATCCTCGCCCGCAATTGCCTGAAAGGAACTTGACAACACATCGGTTAGGTTCGCTGAGTCTGGGTTGAGCGCCGGTAGCATTAGGGCAATCTTATGGCTACTCCCACTAAACCCACCCCAGACTCCCCTGCCGGCGAACGCATTGAAGACATCGATGTCACGACCGAGATGCAGGGCTCGTTCTTGGAGTACGCGTACTCCGTCATCTATTCGCGCGCACTCCCCGATGCCCGCGACGGACTGAAGCCCGTTCAACGCCGCATTCTTTACCAGATGAGCGAAATGGGACTGCGGCCCGAAAAGGGTCACGTCAAGTCATCGCGCGTCGTCGGCGACGTTATGGGAAAGCTTCACCCCCACGGCGACGCCTCCATTTACGACGCCATGGTGCGCCTGACCCAGAGCTTCATCCTCCGGGTGCCGCTCATCGACGGCCACGGAAACTTCGGTTCGCTGGATGACGGCCCTGCCGCACCGCGGTACACCGAAGCCCGCCTGCAGGCGTCCGCGATCGCGATGACGGACGATCTCGATGAAGATGTTGTCGACTTCGTGCCGAACTACGACAATTCCACAACCCAGCCCGAGGTCCTCCCTGCGGCCTTCCCGAATCTTTTGGTGAATGGCGCGAGCGGTATCGCTGTCGGCATGGCCACCAACATGGCTCCGCACAACCTCATCGAGGTCGTGGGGGCAGCGCGGCACCTGCTGGCTCACCCCGACGCAACGCTCGAAGAACTCATGCAGTTCGTGCCCGGCCCCGACCTCCCCACTGGCGGCAGAATCATTGGCCTCAGCGGCGTAAAAGACGCCTACGCTAATGGCCGTGGTGCCTTCAAGACCCGCGCCACTGTGGCGGTGGAGTCGATCACGGCCCGCAAGATGGGTCTCGTGGTCACCGAGTTGCCATACTTGGTCGGTCCCGAACGCGTTATTGAGAAAATCAAAGACGGCGTCAATAACAAGAAGATCGTTGGCATCTCTGACGTTACTGACCTCACCGACCGTAATCACGGACTGCGCCTCGTTATCGGCATCAAAACTGGCTTCAGTCCGGATGCCGTACTCGAGCAGCTTTACCGTTTGACTCCGCTCGAAGATAACTTCAGCATTAACGCCGTGACGCTCGTCGACGGTCGCCCTCAGACCCTCGGCCTGAAGGCACTCTTAGAAGTCTTCTTGAAGCACCGCTTGCAGGTCGTCACTCGCCGCAGCAAGTTCCGTCTCGCTCGTCACCTCGAACGCCTGCACTTGGTTGAAGGCTTGCTCATTGCAATCGTCGATATCGACGAAGTTATTCAGGTCATTCGCCAGAGTGACGACAGCGATCAGGCTCGCACGCGCCTGCGCGAAGTATTTGATCTGAGCGAATTACAAGCCGAGTACATTCTTGAGCTGCGACTGCGTCGACTCACCAAATTCAGCCGCATCGAGCTGGAAGCCGAGGCAGAGAAGCTTCGGGCCGAGATCGCTCGACTTCAGGCCTTGCTCGCCGATGACACTCTCATCCGAGCACTCGTCGGAGACGAACTCGACGCCGTGGCGGAGAAATTTGGAACGCCGCGACGCACGCTGCTGACAGAAGCTCCTGCCTCCATCGCCACAACATCACGTGCAGCTGCGCGCAAAAACCAGCCTGTGCTTGAGATCGCCGACGAGCCGTGCGTGGTGTTGCTCTCGACAACAGGTCGAATCATTCGAGTCGGAATCAGCGAAGGCGACACCGTTTTGGCCGGGTCGCGTCGATCGAAGCACGACGCAATCCGTTCACGCGTGACAACTACAAGCCGCACTGAGATCGGTGCGATCACGAACCGCGGCCGACTCATCCGCTTCACCGCAATAGACCTGCCCAATGTGCCGACGAGTTCTGTTCAGCTCGGTGCCGGCGCCAAGATTAGCGAGTACTTAACGCTCGACAAGAAAGAGCGTGTGCTGGCGATTGTGTCGCTTGAGAGTGATCAGCCCATTGCTCTCGCTACCCGCCAGGGCACCGTCAAACGCGTCACACCAGGCGTCTGGCCGTCAAAACCGGACTTCGAGATCATCTCGCTCAAGCCAGGTGACGAACTCGTTGGGGCGGCTCACAGCGCCGACGACGCTGAACTCACCTTTGTCACCTCCGACACCCAACTGCTGCACTTTGCGGCTTCCGCTGTGCGCCCGCAGGGGCTCAGCGCGGGCGGCATGGCAGGTGTGCGGGTCAATTCTGGTTCCGAAGTGATTTTCTTCGACGCACTGGATGCTGACTCCGAAAACGTCGCGGTCACGATCTCAGGTTCGAGCGTCACCATTCCGGGCACAGATCCTGGTCGGGTGAAGCTCAGCGAATTTTCCCAGTTCCCGGCCAAGGGTCGCGGCACCGGTGGAGTTCGCGCTCATTCGCTACTGAAGGGCGAGGACGTCCTCACTCTCGCGTGGGTTGGCGCTGTGCCAGCGACGGCCGTCGGACCGGATGGTGCCGTGCGCCAGCTGCCGACCGAACGTACCAAGCGAGACGGTTCGGGCATGCCGCTCGACAGCGTCATCGGATCCATCGGCTCTACGCCGTAGGACCGCGGACTTCCGGCGGCACAGAACACAGCCGCACAGCCGAGAGGGCTGCCACCTGATCGATTCAGATGGCAGCCCTCTCGCTGCTTCAGTCACCATCGGTGCCGCGGCGTCAATGACGCCCCGCATCCGCTTGGCTGCTAAATGTCAATACGGTCGCGGTCGAGACCCTGACCTTGAATGATGAATTCCTTGCGCGGCGCAACCTCGTTGCCCATCAGCAGTTCGAACACGGTTCCGGCGCTTTCGGCATCCGAAATATTCACGCGGCGGAGAACACGGTTGTTGCGGTCCATTGTGGTGGTTGCCAATTGGTCGGCGTCCATCTCTCCGAGGCCCTTGTAGCGCTGGATTGGATCTTGATAACGCTTGCCCGACTTCTTGAGCCCGGCGAGCACGCCGTTGAGTTCCTTTTCGGAATAGGTGTAGATAGTTTCATTGGGCTTCGACCCAGGATTCATGACGACGACCCTATGCAACGGTGGCACTGCGGCATATACACGGCCATCACGAATCATGTCAGGCATGTACCGGAAGAAGAGCGTGAGCAGCAAGGTGCGGATATGAGCACCGTCGACGTCAGCATCAGCCATGATGATGACCTTGCCGTACCGTGCTGTCGACAAATCGAAACTGCGTCCTGAACCGGCCCCGATGACTTGGATAATCGACGCGCACTCCGCATTCGACAGCATGTCGCTGATGGATGCCTTCTGAACGTTGAGGATCTTGCCACGGATCGGCAAGAGAGCTTGGTACTCGCTATCGCGGCCGAGCTTTGCCGTACCGAGAGCCGAGTCGCCCTCGACGATGAACAATTCGCTGTTGGCCACGTCGTTCGAGCGGCAATCAACCAACTTCGCGGGAAGGCTCGAACTTTCGAGCGCGTTCTTGCGACGTTGCGTTTCCTTGTGAGCACGGGCAGAAATCCGCGACTTCATTTCGGCGACGACCTTGTCGAGCACGAGCGCCGCTTGCGACTTGTCATCGCGTTTGGTTGACGTGAAGCGCTCTGAGAGCGCGGTCGCTACGACCTTGGCGACAATCGCACGCACCGCTGGCGTACCCAAGATCTCCTTGGTTTGACCTTCGAATTGAGGCTCCGGAACGCGAACGGTCAGCACAACAGTGAGGCCCGCAAGCACATCGTCTTTGTCGAGCTTGTCGTTACCCAGCTTGAGCCGGCGCGAGTTCTTCTCTGTCTCAGCGCGCAGAAACTTGAGCAGGCTTTGCTCGAACCCTGCGAGGTGCGTTCCGCCCTTGGGCGTGGCAATAATGTTGACGAAGCTTTTGATCACGGTGTCGTAGCCGGTGCCCCAACGCAGTGCAACATCCACGACACAGTCGCGGGAAACCTCGGTGGAAACCATGTGGCCGTTGTCTTGCAGCACCGGAACGCTCTCAGTGAATCCGCCGGATCCGGTGAGGCGCCAAATGTCGGTGATGGGCGGATCGACGGCCAGGTGCTCGACGAACTCAGAGATACCACCCTCAAAGGCGAACGATTCGTGGCGCGGCTCATCGCCACGCTCGTCCGTCACGTTCAGCGTGAGGTTGGGCACCAAGAACGCGGTCTGACGCAGACGGTCAATAAGCCCGTCGGATTGAAAACTCGCACCCTTGGTAAAGATCTGGCGGTCTGCCCAATACCGAACCCGGGTGCCGGTGCGCCCCTTGGGCACCTTGCCGATAACCCGCAACTCGCTGCCCGACACATAGGGGCTGAAGGGAGCATCCGGAGTCGGCTCCCCCTTATCGGCGAAAGTTCCTGGCTCGCCGCGATGGAAGGACATCGCGTACGTTTTGCCGTTGCGGTCAACCTCAACGTCGAGTCGCTCCGACAGCGCGTTTACGACTGAAGCACCTACGCCGTGGAGTCCACCCGACGCGGCATAGGATCCTGAACCAAACTTTCCGCCCGCGTGCAACTTGGTGAACACAACTTCCACGCCGGTGAGACCCGTCTTGGGCTCGACATCGACCGGGATGCCACGGGCCTTGTCACGAACCTCAACGCTCTCGTCGGCGTGCAGGATGACACTGATCTCCGAACCGTGCCCGTCAAGCGCCTCATCAACCGAGTTGTCGATGATCTCCCACAGGCAATGCATGAGCCCGCGTGAGTCGGTAGAACCGATGTACATACCTGGACGTTTGCGAACGGCTTCAAGGCCTTCGAGTACGGACAGGTGACGGGCTGAGTAGTCAGAGCTCGCCATAGTGATCTCCTAGGGTTTGACGACGGAAGGCCATCTTCTAGAGTACGTTCTCCGCCTGACATTGCCGCTCACCGACACCCGCGGCCGCACGCACGTCGCTCGCCGCCAGAAGCGCTACGCGCTGAGCGAAATGCCCGCAATGTAGGAAGAATCTTCAGGCACCCATGCTTGTATAGGCGTACGGAATAACAACCGCAAGCAAGAAGGAGTAGGCCATGTCAAACATTGCAACCGAAGACACCCCAGTCGATGAGATGGACTACACCCTCACGGCGGCTGACCGCTGTGACAGTTGTGGCGCGCAGGCATACATTCGCGCGACCCTCGCCAGTGGCGATCTTCTCTTTTGCGCCCACCACGGCGCCAAATTCAAAGACAAGCTGTTCCCGACAGCGATCAAGTGGCACGACGAGTCCAGCCGTCTGAATGCATAACGTAGCGTTGAGCATCATCAGATAGTTTGCTCGCCGCCGACACGTGTGTCGGTATGACCTTCGTAGGAGAACTGTGAAGCGCATCCGGCACTACGTGTCGCGACTTATCTCGCTCGACGTATCAAACATGCTCGCCGTCGCGCGAGCAATCAGCAAACGCAGCGGTACGCCCGTGATCGCGATCTTGCTGGACATGGTCTGGTGTTCCCTTGTCTACCAAGCGGGCTACCTCGATTATGAAGAGTTCGAGTTCAACGTTCTCAGTCGTGCTGAGCGCCGCACGTGGATTACGAGCGGCAACGCCAACTCCATCGTGGTGAAGTACAACCAGCGCGAGTACCGCGAACGTTTCTACGACAAGCCGACGTTCAACACCACTTTTGACAAGTGGCTCGGTCGCGCCTGGCTCGACTTGCGAACAGCTTCCGAAGCAGACTTCGTCGAGTTCGTCGCGCACCATGACCCCATCATGGTGAAGGTTGTCGACAGCATGAGTGGTGCAGGCATCGAAAAGCACGGCGGCAGTGATCTTGCTGACGCACCGGCCCTGTACCGCGAGTTGATGGACAAACGTCAGTTTCTCGTTGAAGCGTTCCTCGAACAGCATTCCGGCATGTCTGCGCTCTGCCCTACAAGCGTCAACTCACTACGAATGATCACCTTCTTCGACGGCTCCGACGTTCATGTGATGGAAGCGGTCCTGCGCATGGGCAATGGCGCCGAGGTCGACAACTACGGCCGCGGTGGCATGTATACCGTGCTGGATGAAAAGACCGGAATCGCGAGCTACGGTGCCTTCGACAAGTTCGCGAACACCTTCACCGTGCATCCCCAAACCGGCACACCGATCGTAGGATTTCAGGTTCCGCTGTACGACGAAGTGCTCGCCATGCTCGACACTGTCAGCCGCATCATCCCAGAAATCCCCTATGTCGGGTGGGACGTCGCGATTACGCCGAACGGACCGGCGATCATCGAGGGCAACTACAACACGGGCGTCTTTCAGATGAAGCCGAGCCTCACGGGAATCAAGACAGGCCTGTTGCCCAAGTTCCGCGAAGTCATCGACTTCTAGGGCACGACTCCCCCGGCCAGTTCACCTTGCGGTGGCTGGCTCGTGCCGAAGTGGAACTAAGCCCGGCGGATGACGCCGAGCGGGGTGCTCTGGTGGTCTTGCCCCAGTGGGTTGTCTTTCAACACTTTCAGCGCGAGCTCGCTGGTGGCCTTGTTTGACGTCGACCCCAGGATGTTGCCGCCGAAGTCATTGATGTCTACGACGAGAACCTCAATGTTGCGGCCGAGAGCGACCTTGATGTCTTGCGCGACACCATCTGGACGCGCCGGGCCGAGTACGACGTGCGAGTTATACGGCGGAATCGTGTTCTTCGTCGGACCATCGATTGCACGAGCCTTGGGCCCGGCAATGCGATAGAAGTCGCCACGACGCCCCACAAGCTTCGTCACCGCTGCAACAGCAGCAGCGAACAGAATGCGCGGCGTACCGCACTCCCGCAACGCCATCTCCATCGTTTCGGGCATACCTAAACCGATGCCGTGCGACGTCTTCGTGACGTACTTCGAGAGGAATGTGGCAAGCTTGCGCGGCTCCACCTCGGAGATCGGGTATGCCCGCCCCTGAGTGATTCCCACAATCTTTTCGGTCACAAAGAGAAGATCGCCATCCTGAACGACATCCGCGGCGTACTCCGACACGACCTGAACGATGTCGTCTTCACGAACCACCAACCGAGTCTTGATGGCAAGCCGTTCATAGACGACTCCATCAACCTCGACGGTGAGACTTTTTCCCGTGTTCGCTTCAGCACCCATTATTGGCCTATTCGAGGTAGTCGCGTAGTGACTGCGAGCGTGACGGGTGACGCAATTTCGCCATCGTCTTGGACTCGATCTGACGGATGCGCTCGCGAGTTACGCCGAACGTGTCACCGATCTGGTCGAGAGTTTTCGGCATTCCGTCGCCGAGGCCGAAGCGCATGCGGATTACTCCGGCTTCGCGCTCCGAGAGGGAATCAAGGAGGCTCTCAAGCTGCTTCTGCAGCATCGTAAAGCCCACAGCATCCGCTGGTACGACTGCTTCGGTGTCTTCGATGAGATCACCGAATTCGCTGTCGCCGTCTTCACCAAGCGGTGTGTGCAGCGAAATAGGTTCGCGGCCGTACTTCTGAACCTCGACAACCTTTTCTGGCGTCATGTCGAGTTCGCGGGACAGCTCTTCAGGCGTGGGCTCACGGCCGAGGTCCTGAAGCATCTGGCGCTGTACACGAGCGAGCTTGTTGATGACTTCAACCATGTGAACAGGAATACGAATCGTGCGAGCTTGGTCGGCCATTGCGCGGGTGATGGCCTGACGGATCCACCACGTTGCGTAGGTAGAGAACTTGAAACCCTTGGTGTAGTCGAACTTCTCGACTGCACGGATCAGGCCCAGGTTGCCCTCTTGAATGAGGTCAAGGAATTGCATGCCGCGACCGGTGTAGCGCTTCGCAAGCGATACAACAAGGCGGAGGTTGGCGCCGAGCAAGTGGCTCTTGGCACGCTGACCATCTTTCGCTACCCACTGAAGTTCGCGACCGAGCGTCGAGCGCACTTCGCCGGGGGCCATCTGGGAAAGCTTGTCTTCAGCAAACAGGCCAGCCTCGATACGCATTGCAAGCTCAACTTCTTGAGCAGCGTTAAGCAGCGCGACCTTACCGATTTGCTTCAAGTAGTCCTTGACCGGGTCAGCTGTAGCGCCAGTGATGGCGGCTGAATAGACAGGAACTTCGTCTTCATCATCAACAAGCGAAAGCACGAGCGCGCCCGTGGGCAATGCTTCATCTTTGCTCGTTGACTTTTCTTCTTGCTCGTCTTCGGCTTTTGACTCTTCGCCGTCTGCCTCAACGATCTCGGCGGCTGCTGCTGCGGCGGCCTTCTTGGTCCTAGTCGCTGGCTTTTTTGCTGCCGGCTTCTTGGCAGTTGACGCAGCGGCAGTCGACTTCGTCGTCGCAGCCTTCTTGGTCGTTGCCTTGGCGGTGGTGCTCTCGGCGCCTTCGGCGTCAGTCGCTACTTCTTCGACTGCAGCGGCAGCTTTACTGCGCGTGCCAGCCTTTGCTGCTGCTTTGGCAGGAGCCTTCTTTGCTGCGGGTGTGGACTCTGCAGCCTTCGTTCGGGTCGCCATCTGAACACCTTTCTGAGGTTTTCGGGCAGTACTAAGACCCATGTCAAGTCTCTGGCCCGTCTCACCGCATGGCGAAACAGATCTAGAAACAAGACCGGGTCTTACTCCTATTATGCCACGCTTTTCTCATGCTTCGCACCATGAGGGCGAACGAGCACAGCACTGGGCGTGAGGGTGGCGCTGAGGCGCACTGTTGTTGCAGAACCGCGGCTACTACAAAGGAAGTTCAGAGGCGCCGTCGGCATCTCCAGCTCGCTTGATAGCGAGGAACTTCTGCAACTCCGCGGCAATTTCATCTGCCGAGGGCAATTCGCCGGCTTCATCGGTCAACGGCGACCGCATGGGGTTTTCTTCCATGTAATTGTCGTGCCGCTCCTCCAACGTTCCTACGAGGCGAGCGAGTTCTTGATTGCTATCAACTTGACCATCAATCTTCGCGACGAATTCCCGACCTTCTTCGCGAAGACGGTCAGTGGGGAAGATAAGCCCGGTTGCGGCGCTCACACTCTCGAGTGCCGTGACAGCAGCAGTAGGCCATTCAGTATCAGCCAGGTAGTGCGGAATCAGGAGAACGAAACCAGCAACAGGATGTTCGAGCTCCTGCAAGCGGTACTCGATCACGTGCATTGCGTTGGCAGGCACTTGGGTGTGTGGCTTCCAGACGGAGAGCGAGTCGATGAGTTCCGATCGATTGCCGCTCACGGTCACTCCGATGCTGCGAGTGTGCGGCACCGGCATCGGGATGGAACTGAGCCACGTCGTCGACTTGACCTCAAGCTTCGAAATGAGTCTCAACACTGCTGCAGAGAAGCGCTCCCACTGGAAGTCAGGTTCGTAACCGGTGAGAAGCAAGAAGGGTTGCCCCAACTCATCCTTGGCCAAATAGAGTTCAAGCTTGGCTGGGCGGTAGTCGCTCAAATGGTCCTGATCGAAATAGATCATGGGACGACGTGCTCGGTAATCCAAGAGAGCGTCATTGTCGAAGGACGCAACAACGGTGCGCTCAAGGGTGTCGAGGAGGTATTGGCTTACTTGACTGACGGCACCACCGGCATCCGCAAAGCCCGTGAGTCCCGCTACAAGAGGGAGACCGCGCGGTACCCCAGCAACATCGGTGGCGATGTCATATAGGCCGGCTGGATCTCGCATGACTCCACTCTAATCGCGGCCGCGGAGGCATCCCCCTGTTTCGGCTCCACAGCGTCAAGCTCCTAGCGAACATGAAGGCGGATGCTGGTTATCATGAGGACATGACCGTTGCTACGTTGCACTTGTCCACCGCGCCCGCCTCCGAAGTTGAATCCGATGTTCTCGTTATCGGGGTGGTGAAAACCGACACCGGGCCGAAGCTCGTGGACACGTCGTCGCAACTTGCAACCTTTGAGCAAGCACTGAGTCTCATTGGCGCGACTGGTGCGGCTGACGAACTTCACCGCATCCCTGCGATCGGAATTGCTGCTCCTGCAGTCGCCTTCATCGGCCTCGGAGACGCTATCCCGACCGCCGAATCGTTGCGCTATGCCGCCGGTTCTGCCGCTCGCCAACTTCGCGGTGCGCCGCACATCACTCTTTCGCTCGGAGCCAAGTCGAGCGACGAAACGCTCGCGGTTCTCGAAGGCGCAGCTATTGGCGCCTACTCGTACGACGCCTACCGCTCTACTGCTCCCGACGCCAGCAAGAAACTCGCAAGCGATATCACCGTAGTGAGCCCCATCGACGATGCGGCGCTGATCGAGCGAGCAAACGCGATCGCCTACGCCACCCACGTGACGCGTGACATGGTTAATGAGGCGCCGAAAGAGCTCTATCCCGCTACCTTCGCCGACCGCGCGACCGAACTCGCATCGCTCGACAACGTTGAGGTCGAGGTTTACGCGGAAAAGGAACTCGAAGAGGGCGGCTTCGGCGGCATCCTTGGTGTCGGCCAAGGCTCCACTCGGGGTCCCCGCCTCGTCAAGATCAGTTACACCCCTTCTGATGCCGCGAAGCACTTGGCGCTCGTCGGCAAGGGAATCACTTTCGATTCGGGCGGGCTCTCCCTCAAGCCGGGACTCGGCATGATCGGCATGAAGTTCGACATGAGCGGAGCAGCCACCGTGATGGCGGTTGTCGAGGCATGCGCCAAGCTCGGCACAAACGTGCGATTGACCGCGTGGCTCTGCCTCGCCGAGAACATGCCTTCTGGCAGCGCAATTCGCCCGAATGACGTTTTGACGATCCGCGGCGGCAAGACCGTTGAGGTACTCAATACGGATGCTGAGGGACGACTCGTCATGGCGGACGGTTTGGTCGCCGCCAGCGAAGAAAACCCCGACGCCATCGTAGACATCGCGACACTGACCGGTGCCGCCGTTGTTGCCCTCGGCAACCGCTACGCCGGCACTATGGGCGATAAGGAACTCGTCAATCAAGTGGTTGCAGTTGCCGACCGTGTTGGCGAGCCTTTCTGGGCGATGCCCATCAGCCCTGAGCTCCGCCCGCTGCTCGCCTCCGATATTGCCGACATCGCCAATATCAAGCCGGGAAACACCGCGGGAGGCATGCTTATCGCCGCCGCGTTCCTCAAGGACTTCGTCGGCAAACGCCCCAACAGCACCGAAACCATCCCCTGGGCCCATATCGATATTGCGGGCCCATCAGACAACCGCGGCGGAGGCTGGGGTTACGTCGGCAAGGGTGCAACCGGAATCGGTGTTCGAACACTCATTGAACTGGCCGAGGAATTTTCTCGTCCGTAGTAAGGTTTTTTAAACGCGGGATCTTTCCGCACCATCCGGTCGCACTGACTACACATCGTGCGTGCCGACGAATAATTTCCTTACAGAGGAGCTGCTGTATTGGCTGAGCACAATTTTGACCTTGTCGTTCTTGGTGGAGGAAGCGGTGGTTACGCAGCTGCGTTGCGCGCCGCCGAACTAGGGATGACCGTTGGCTTGATCGAGAAGAACAAGCTCGGTGGCACTTGCCTGCACGTGGGCTGCATCCCGACCAAGGCACTCTTGCACTCCGCAGAAGTCGCTGACGTTACGCGCGAAGCAGCGAAGTATGGCGTCACCGCCACGCTCGACGGCATCGACATCTCTGCGGTAACCAAATACCGCCAAGACATCGTCGCGAGCAAATACAAGGGGCTGCAGGGCCTCATCAAGATGCGCGGTATCACCGTCATCGAGGGCGAAGGCAAACTCGTCGCGCCCAACACCGTTCAGGTTGGCGAAGACACCGTAGTAGGCAAGAACGTCATCTTGGCGACTGGCTCCTACTCTCGCTCGCTTCCGGGACTCGAAATCGGTGGCCGCGTCATCACCTCCGAGCAGGCACTTGAACTCGACTTCGTTCCGAAGAAGGTCGCCGTGCTCGGTGGCGGCGTCATCGGCGTCGAATTCTCGAGCGTCTGGAAGAGCTGGGGAGCCGACGTCACCATTATTGAAGGTCTCCCCCACCTCGTTCCTATGGAAGACGAGTCGGTCAGCAAGCAGTTCGAACGAGCATTCCGCCGTCGTGGCATCAACTTCCACACCGGCGTTCGCTTCAAGAGCGTCGAGCAGAACGACGACGGCGTCGTCGTTACTTTGGAAAATGGCGAGACAGTCGAAGCGGAGCTTCTGCTCGTTGCAGTCGGCCGTGGCCCGTCGACCGCTGGACTCGGCTTCGAAGAAGTCGGCGTTGAGATGGACCGCGGCTTCGTTCTCACGAACGAGCGCCTCGCCACCAACGTTCCTGGTGTCTACGCCGTCGGAGACATCGTTCCCGGCCTCCAGCTCGCTCACCGTGGATTCCAGCAGGGAATCTTCGTTGTCGAAGAAATCGCTGGACTGAAGCCCATCGTGATCGATGACCTCCACATTCCGAAGGTCACCTACAGCGACCCCGAGGTAGCGTCCATCGGCCTCAGCGAAGCTAAGGCGATCGAAGCCCACGGTGCTGACAACGTCAAGGCCTACGACTACAACCTCAGCGGAAACGGTAAGAGCGCCATCATCGGCACTGCTGGTTCCATCAAGGTTGTTCGCGTAGTCGACGGTCCAGTCATCGGAGTTCACATGATCGGAGCTCGCGTTGGCGAACTGATCGGTGAAGCACAACTGATCGTCAACTGGGAAGCACACCCCGAAGACATCACTCCGTTGCTTCACGCACACCCCACCCAAAACGAGGCTCTCGGCGAGGCATTCCTCGCTTTGGCCGGCAAGCCGCTGCACGCGGTCTAGGCTCCGCCTAACCACGGAACTAAGCTATTGATGACAAGCATCACAAAGGAGCAGTACTGATGAGCGAATCCGTTAACCTTCCGGCACTCGGCGAGAGTGTCACCGAGGGCACGGTGACCCGCTGGCTGAAGCAAGTCGGCGAGCGTGTAGAGGTTGACGAGCCCCTGCTCGAGGTCTCCACTGACAAGGTCGACACGGAGATTCCTTCTCCCGTCGCCGGTGTCATCGAAGAGATCTTGGTTGCCGAAGACGAAACAGTTGAAGTTGGCACCGCGCTGGTAAAAATCGGCGACGGATCGGGTGGCGCAGATGCTGCTCCTGCCGCTGAGGAAGCGCCTGCTGAAGCGGCTCCCGCTGCAGCAGAAACTCCTGCGGAAGAGCCTGCCGCTCCTGCTACTGAAGCCCCTGCGACTGAAGCAGCACCTGCTGCCGCGGCGCCTGCAGCTGCTGTAGCCGAAGCACCTACTGCGACTGAAGCGCCCGCTGCCGAGCCCGTAGCTCCGGCCGCTGAAACTCCGGCTGCGCCGACTGAAGCACCTGTTGCTGAAGCTGCTCCTGCCGCTGAAGCGGCGCCCGCCGCTGAAGCCGCGCCCGCCGCCGAAGCTGCTCCTGCAGCCGAAGCCGCGCCCGCCACTGAGGCTGCTCCTGTCGCAGAAGCTGAGCCCGTTGCTCAGGCCGCAGCTGAAGCACCTGCTGCAGAAGAAGCACCTACTACGACCGACAGCGATGACTCGCAAGCCGGTTACCTCACCCCTCTCGTACGCAAGCTTGCGAACGAGCGCGGCGTTGACGTCAGTACCCTCACCGGCACCGGTGTTGGTGGACGCATCCGCAAGCAGGACGTTCTTGCCGCTAGCGAAGCTGCGACTGAGGTTGCACTGGAAGCATCCGCTCCCGCGCCCGCTGCTCGGGAAGTGTCGCCTCTGCGCGGAACCACTGTTCCGATGTCGCGACTGCGCAAGGTTATTGCCGAGCGTGCCGTGCTCTCGATGCAGTCGTCTGCTCAACTGACATCCGTCGTTGAAGTTGACGTCACTGCCGTTGCGAACTACCGCAACGCTGTAAAGGACGAGTTCCTGGCTAAGACCGGCACGAAGCTGTCGTTCCTGCCGTTCTTTGCTCTCGCTGCCGCGGAAGCGCTGACCGTTCACCCGATCGTCAATGCAACGATCGAAGACAACGCCATCGTTTACCCCGCTCAGGAGAACATGAGCATCGCCGTGGACACCGAGCGTGGATTGCTCACGCCCGTTATCCGCGACGCTGCGTCACTTGACATTGCAGGACTTGCTGGCGAGATCGCAGATCTCGCGCAGCGCACCCGCGACAACAAGTTGACTCCTGATGAGCTCTCGGGCGGAACGTTTACGCTGACCAACACTGGTTCACGTGGCGCTCTCTTCGACACTCCAATCGTGTTCTTGCCCCAGTCGGCAATTCTCGGAACCGGAATCGTCACCAAAAAGCCTGTTGTGATCAGCGACGCAAACGGTGATTCCATCGGCATCCGTTCGATGGTCTACCTTGCGCTCAGCTACGATCACCGCATCGTTGACGGCGCGGACGCTGCTGGCTTCCTCGTTGATGTGAAGAACCGCCTCGAAGGCGGAGACTTCGCTGACAAGCTCGGAATCTAAGCACACGCAATTCACTCCGGAAGCGTATAGCTTCTGATTCGCCAACCGGCCTCGCCCTTCACTAGAAGAAGCGAGGCCGGTTTGCTTTCGTCTGCAGCAGAAAATTCGAAGAGCACGCTATCGCCCAACCGTTGAATCTCAACAGCATCCCCCGCAGTTATGAGCACCTCCGGGGAGAGTTCCGCACCGTTCAGCACGTTCGTAATCAGAGCAGAATCTGCGGCGAAGGCCGGAGACTCGGCACGAGCAACCGCGGCAAGGCACTCAATAGACAGATCCCGTAAGCACAAGTTACGGGTGGTCAACAACAATTCAAGAGCCTGGGCTGGGTCTGCCGGGAGGGCGTCCTGTGTGGCTTCCGGGTGTGCAGCTTCCGGGTCGGTCGGTGGCGATCGCACGGCGTCAGGTGCTGCCCCCATTGGCTCGCTTTCGTCCCCGGACGCCGCCGCCGAAGATTCCCCGCCTGTAGACGCAACGGCAGTCGATGTTTCCGTGTTCTCCAGAGATGCAACCACGACTGCCAGCACCACGCACAGTGCGCCGGCTGAGGCCAGCGCCCACGTGCGCTTTCGGATCGGGCGACACCAGTCGCGAAGCCCCACGATGCCGTTTGCTGCGCGGTGTTTGATTTCGGCCATAAGTTCCGCCAGCCGGCCCTGAAGCCACGGAGGAAGAGCCAGCACTGAATCGAGTTCGGTTCGAGGCTGCAGGAGAGCAGCATCCGCAAGCGCTCCACTGCTTCGTGTGAGCTGCGCAGAGTTGAGTGCTTCCGTTGCCTCAATAACACCCAAACGCACCGGTTCTGGGGCGCCCAAGGCGAACAGGCGTCGTTCACATTCGCCCTGCCAGTCGCTGGTGCGGAAATGAGTGTCGCTAGAAAGCCAGGACAGAAGCTCCGCCATGGGTGTGCGAACGTTATGTTCGAGCGAGACGGCAGCAAGAACACCACTCGCCACGACGGCATATGCCTGACGATCTTGGTGGAACCACGCGGAGTCGCACAGCTCGGCTGGCGTCGGAACGCTCCCGTGCAACCGCGCGGAGCTGAAGTCGACAAAGAACGGCGCACCGGCGCTATCGAAGTGCACAGCATCCATCGTCACGTTGCCGAGCGTGACCCCAGCATGGTGCACTCGGTTCAATGCCGCAGCCAACGGCGCAAGGATCGTGATCGCTTCCCCCGGACGCAGGGTTTGTCGTTCACGCATGACTCGCCTTAACGTGCTCGCAGTCTGCCACTGTGTAATGAGCGCGGGCACACCATCCGGGGCTGCCCCGACATCTTCCACAGGGACGGTGTGATCGCCCTGGGCTAATGCCAAGCACTCGATCTCAGTAAGCATCTTGAGGGCGAGGGTGTCAGGTGAGAAACGCTTGATCGCGTACACGCTAGACGATTCATCTCGCTCCCCATCGCTGTGGGCGCGGGAGAGAACAAGTCGCGAGGAGGAAGATTCGGCGAGCGTCCGAATGCTGAGGTAGCCAGCTATTGAGTCGTCATTCACAGCTCTATCCTTTGTCGCACGCACAAAGTTCCGCTCACGCTGCGACCAGTTGTGGAGAAGCGCAACAGCAAGAATTCGCTGAGGACAAGACACTGGACACCGCGCAAGACACGCTGCCGAACGCCTAGCCGAAGAACTGCGAATCCACAGAAGCGCAAGAGGCCGTATCCTAGATGCATGGCACGCAGCGAAAAGACTCCGAAGGCTCAAAAAGAACCCGGTCGCATCAAGCAGATGTACCAGGTTTTCCAAATGACGAGGCGCTACGACAACCTCGCAATCTGGTTCTTCCTCTTAGCATTCCTGCTGCCCATCGTGATCGGGCTCGTCCTCGCCTTCGTACTATCCGGAGACAACGTTTTCGGCTTTGTCCTCTACATCGTCGCCGGTGTAATGGCTGGCCTTCTCGCGTTCCTCATCGTTTTGGGACGTCGCGCTGAACGTGCTGCCTACTCGCAGATCGCCGGTCAGCCTGGTGCCGTCGGCGCCGTGCTCAAGAGTTCGCTCCGTCGCGGATGGACCGCGAGCGAAATGCCTGTTGCTATTAGCCCCAAGACGCAAGATGCTGTCTACCGCGCAATCGGCAAGGGCGGCATCGCACTCATCGGTGAAGGCCCGCGCAGCCGCACACAGAAGATGTTGGAAGATGAGCGCCGCAAGATGAATCGCTTCCTGCCCAACGTTCCCGTGCACTTCATTTATGTCGGCCCCGACGCCGACTCCGTCGCGTTGCACAAACTCGCGCCGACGCTTGGCCGCCTGAAGAACGTTCTTCGCAAGCCCGAGATTCTCGCAATCTCCAACCGGCTGACGTCGCTCGACAAGAACGGTCTCCCGATTCCCAAGGGCGTCGACCCGATGAAAGCGCGCGCACAGCGCTCACAACGCGCGTAGGCATCCGCAACAATCGTTGGAACTTCAGAGTCGACGAGCCATTTGGCTCGTCGACTCTGTTGCGTTAACCCACGGGTTAGCGTCGAACGAGCAGTGTGCCCGCGATGCGGTCGTGCATCCCTCGCTGATCGACATCCCAAATGACGGCGGGAATGACGAGTGCCATCAACAGAGTGCGCACGATGGGCCGCCAGATGCCGAGGTAGCCCCCAGCAAGGGGAACGACGCGCATCCCCGTGATCAGATGCCCGAAGCTGCCGTTTGTGGTGATCAGCACGACAATCTGTGCTGCGACAAAAACGCCGAGAGTGGCGAACGCGTCGTAGTCGAAGAACGCGATCGATACGAGGACTGCGAAACCCCAGTCGATCGCAAGGGCAACAAGCCTGCGCCCCAGTCGACCGATCGAACGCGGGCCTTCCGCTGGGAGTCCAATGCGCTTGCCTGGCCATTCGTCGGGAGCTGATTGTTGCTGATTCACTGGATCAGCCTAACGAATCGTGGCTCCGTAACATGCCGGAAACAATTCGGAGATGATTGTGAAATCCATCTTCTGTACCCTAAGAGATGGTTGTAACGACAGCCGATCATCAAATGAACCCCTTGGAGTTCCACTCAATGTCTCATCCGAAGTTTTCCAATTCGTCTGAGGTTCTTGATTTTATCAAGGACACAGACGTGAAGTTCGTCGACATCCGGTTTACCGATCTTCCCGGTATCCAGCAGCACTTCAACATCCCCGCCGCCTCAGTTGACGAAGACTTCTTCGCCGTAGGCCAGCTCTTCGATGGTTCATCGATCCGCGGTTTCCAGTCGATCCACGAGTCCGACCTCCAGTTGATTCCTGACGTCAGCACCGCCTACGTCGATCCCTTCCGCGTCGAGCGCACGCTCGTTATCATCTTCGACATCTACAACCCCCGCAACGGCGAGATCTACGCTCGCGACCCGCGCCAGGTTGCCAAGAAGGCCGAAAAGTACCTCACGTCGACCGGCATCGCCGACACCGCGTTCTTCGCCTCCGAAGCAGAGTTCTATATCTTCGACGACGTTCGCTACGAAGTCTCAGCCAACAAGAGCTTCTACGAAGTTGACTCCAGCGAAGGTGCTTGGAACAGCGGACGCACGGAAGCCGGCGGAAACCTCGCCAACAAGACGCCCTTCAAGGGCGGCTACTTCCCCGTCTCCCCCGTTGACCAGCACGCTGACATTCGTGACGACATCGTCATGAAGCTCATCGATGTTGGACTCGACGTTGAGCGCAGCCACCACGAGGTCGGCACCGCAGGCCAGGGCGAGATCAACTACAAGTTCGACACTCTCGTTCACGCTGGCGATGACATCCTCAAGTTCAAGTACATCGTCAAGAACACCGCCAACGAGTGGGGCAAGACGGCAACGTTCATGCCGAAGCCGCTCTTCGGTGACAACGGTTCGGGAATGCACACGCACCAGTCGCTGTGGAACGACGGAACCCCGTTGTTCTACGACGAAAAGGGCTACGGCGGACTCAGCGACACTGCTCGCTGGTACATCGGTGGACTGCTCAAGCACGCACCTGCTGTGCTCGCATTCACCAACCCGACGGTCAACTCGTACCGCCGCTTGATCCCCGGATTCGAAGCTCCCGTGAACCTCGTGTACTCGGCTGGAAACCGTTCGGCTTCCATTCGTATCCCGATCACCGGAACGAACCCCAAGGCAAAGCGCATCGAGTTCCGCGCACCAGACGCATCGGGTAACCCTTACCTCGCGTTTGCTGCTCAGCTCATGGCTGGCCTCGACGGCATCAAGAACAAGACTGAGCCGCACGAGCCCGTTGACAAGGACCTGTACGAGTTGCCTCCCGAGGAAGCACGCCTGATTCCTCAGGTTCCCGCCTCGCTCGAGGAAGCACTCGTTGCTCTCGAAGCTGACCACGAGTTCCTCATGGAAGGCAACGTCTTCACCAAGGACCTCATCGAGACTTGGATCGACTACAAGCGTACGAACGAACTGCTTCCGTTCGCACAGCGCCCGCACCCGTACGAGTACGAACTGTACTTCGGCGTCTAAGCGCTAACACAGCACGCAATAAGGGCCGCATCCTTCTGGATGCGGCCCTTATTATTTGTCCCGGCCGAGTCAGTAGGCACTCACGAGCTGGGGCGTGCGACGAGTCAAGTCCAGTCCAGTGCCATCGATTACAGGAGCACTCGACGACGACGCCCCTAGCCCGCTGAACGCCCAACCAGCAGCACGCCACGTTGCTGCATGGAGGCAATTGCGGGCATCGATCATGACGCGGCTGCCGACAATCTGCCCTAGCGCCACAGGGTCGCTGGCCTTGAATTCATCCCACTCCGTCAAGACCAAGAGGGCGTCCGAGCCCGCGGCAGCCTCGTCGACCGAGTCGACATAGGTGAGCGTGGGGAACATCCGCTGAGCCGTTTCGGATGCTTCGGGGTCGTAGACGACGACCTGAGCTCCCCTGAGATGCAGCGCGGCCGCAACGTTGAGCGCTGGAGAATCCCGCACATCGTCAGTCAACGGCTTGAAGGCCGCGCCAAGGATGCCGATTCTGCGGTTGAGAACCGAACCACCACAGGCATCGATCGCGAGACCGATGACTTGCAAGCGTTGGGACATGTTGATCTCATCGACCTGCTGCAGTAATGCCGCAGCTTTGGTAGCACCGAGCTCACTCGAACGGTGGATGAGCGCCCGGATGTCCTTAGGAAGGCATCCGCCCCCGAACCCCAGCCCTGCGTTGAGGAACTGCCGCCCAATGCGCACGTCGTGACCGAGTGCGTCAGCCAGGACTGCTACATCAGCGCCCGAGGCGTCACATACTTCGGCGATCGCGTTGATGAAGGAGATCTTTGTCGCCAGGAAGGCATTCGCGCTTACTTTGACAAGCTCCGCGGTCGGCAGATCGCACACGATCACCGGGGTTCCCGTCTCGATGGGAATGGCGTAGACCGCACGCATCGCTGTTTCAGAACGCGGTGATACTCCGCCAAGAACAATCCGATCGGGGCGCAGCGTATCTTCGACTGCCTTGCCCTCTCGCAGGAACTCGGGGTTCCACACCAACTCGACGTTCACCTCTGCTGGGGCAGAATCGGCGATGATGGATCGCAAGCGAGCTCCGGTGCCTACCGGCACGGTCGACTTGCCGACAATCAGACCGTCATGGGTCAGATAGCGGGCGACCTGTCGCGTAGCTTCCTCCACGTAATCGAGGTTTGCGGCGTTACTCCCCCGCTGCTGGGGCGTACCGACACAGATGAAGTGGATGTCGGAATTCGCGGTCGCTTCAGCAAGGTCGGTTGTGAATCGCAATCGCCCGCTCGCAACGTGGGTGCGGATGAGCTCCGGGAGTCCTGGTTCGAAGAAGGGAACCTTTCCTTCGCTGAGCTGTTTTACTTTGGCCGGATCGGTGTCGACGCCGATAACATCGAACCCCATTTCTGCCATAGCTGCGGCGTGAGTTGCACCAAGGTATCCGGTGCCGACGACGCTCAGTCGGGGACGTTCTGCGTCTCCATACTGACCGATGGTGTTCTGGGTTGAAGGTGCTGTGCTGTTCATGTTGTGCTCCTTATTCATCGGTTCAGCGTGCGGTGAGGGTGAAATCGCTGTCGGGTCGTGCCAAGCCCTCGATGAAGGCGGCTAGAGAATCTGTGCGAGAGTCGATGCGCCAGTCATTGGTCGAGCGCTCACCCTCGACATAGGTGGTCACCGCTAGGTTGAACCACGAGATCCCGATGATGTCGTCGTTCTCTGGCTTCGCCAGCGATTCGAAGAGACTGGTCACCCAGTCGGCTTTGTGGCCACCAGTCTCGGATGCTCCAATTTCCGTCAGGAAGATTGGCTTGTTGGTGATCCGGCGCAACTCGTTCAAACTTGCGTCAAACGTGTAGCTGAAGGTGAAATCGTTCTCCGGCTTGTACGCGGGGCGAAGGTACCCCGACAGTCCCACCCAGTCCACGTATTCGTCGCCCGGATACAGTCCGTCGAGGAAGCCCGACGATTGATGGGTCGCCGGAAGGTTGTTGATGATGTTGGGTGCCCAGATCCAGATCACGAGATCGTTGGCCCCCTCCTCGGCGAAGATTTCGTGAACGTGCTGCCACATCGTGACGAAGTCACCAACGCGGTTCTCGTTAATCGAATTGCCTTGGCCATCTGTCTCGGACCATGGATACCAGACACCGTTCATCTCGTGGTCCAGTCGGATGCCAAGAGGTAGTCCTGTCGCCACGATGTCCTTCGCGTACTGATGCAAGTAGTCATCGAAGGTTCCCGGCGTGCCCGTTTCAGGATCGCCGATGATAGCCGGCAACGTGTAGTCAGGCTCTTCTACCTGATCGTTGCCAGAACCGATTGGTCGTGACTCCCAGGTAAGAATCGGAAGTGTTTCCTTCTCCCACGAACGCGTAACCGCATTGGCTCGGAAGTCCTCATCCCAGCCGCCGAAGTAGCCGACCACGTTCGGGTTGCTGCCCAATTTGGTCGCGGTCGAGTCATAGGTTGCCCAGTTAAACGGTGCCTGCTCGGTATAGAGACCGAAATACGTCGAGGCGGGATTAACAATTTCTGCCTTCGATGGAGCGGTGATCACCGTGGGGCCGGACGAGGTGTTCGGCTTACTCGCCGGAGAGGGTGCAGCAACAGTCGAGCTTTCAGCTCGGCTGGCCTGGAGAGCCTTCAAAGTGCCTTCGACAGACCACAGTTCTTGTTGAATCGCTGCTGATTGCGCGTTCGTTTCTTTGAGATTGTCTTTCGCGATATCAATCGACGACTCAAGCTCGTCTATCTCCGAGAGCAGATTCTCTTTTTCTGCCTCCCACTCAGCACGCTCCTCAGCCAAGCTATCGGCTTCGAGTACTGTCTTAGCCGCGGTGGTGAGCGTTTGGTTCACCGTGCTGCTGGGTGAAATCCAGACAAATGCGCTTGTAGCGCCGAGCGTAAGCACGAGCGCGGCACTGCCGACGCCCGTCCAGCGGGTTCGGCTGCTGCTGACCGCCCACCACGCTGCTGCACCGTTTCGAACATGGGAACTACGAGAAGAAAACAATGGAAACCGCCTCTACTGCAAAAATTGAAAAACCGATCACGTAAGGCCAGGCGGCCTTGGGGTTGAGCCGACGTCGCTGCGGCGTCGGAGCTGTAGCTGCTCGCGTTGACCGCCTCGGAGGTGCTTCCAGCACGGCAACAGCTCCAGTAGATGTGCTTGGTTCGAAGTCCAGGTCAGCGATCGTCGCACTATCTTGGTCGAGCTGTCCGACGATGAGATCGTTGGAACTGCCTCCCGCATAGGCCCCAGCCCGGGTGCCCCAGCCGCTGGCGTGGCCCATTCTGAAGAAGCCGATGAGTCGGATAGGCATCAGGAAAGCTGTCGACACGATGATGAAGGCCGGTAACCGGAAGAAGTCCATCGGCTTTTCGGAGAGATGCCGAATCTGTCGGATCGCCATGCTCAGTACCGAAGACACCACCATGAGCGCGAGCACGAGAAGCACTCCACTTTGCACGCCATACTCCGAGAGGAACCCTTCGTAGAAGTTGTACCCCTGACCGCTAATGGCTCGATAGATCCAACCGGCGATAACTCCGGCCAAAAGGAACGGAAGGATGATGTCCATCAGAAAGAAGACGGCCAGCACGGGAGCGTGCCCCAGCATCCACGGCAGCATGCGAAGCGTGTTGTACTGGCTGCCTCGAGCCCAGCGCAGTTGCTGCTTGTAGAGCTTCTTGACCTCAAGCGGCGCATCCGTGTAGACGAGTGAGGTGTGCTGGTACACCGTGCGGTGGCCCTCTTGAAGAGCGAGGTTGGTGAGAGTGCGATCGTCGCTGACTTCAAGAAACACGCCCATGAAACGTTCGTTCATGAAGCGATCCATAACCCGCGTCATGATCGAGCGACGGAAGGCAATGGTGCGCCCTGGCAAGCAGCCGACCTGCCCGAGCACGCTTTGAGCGGGCATCGAGTAGAGAGCGCGCGAGTTCTCCAGCCAGTCAGCCCAGCGAGTGATCCAGCTTCGCTCTGGTTCCAGAATGCGCTGTCGTGTCGTGACGCCACCGACCTTCGCATCAGCGAAGGGCCGCACCAGCTCCGAGAGAGTGTTTTCGGTCCACACGGTGTCGGAATCGACAAGAACGGTGATGTCGCCTGTCGACAGCTCCGTACCGATCATCACTGCGTTGCGCTTACCGGGAATTGGCGTGTGCACCCAGCGCACCAACGGAGCGAACTCTTCACTGATGCGTTCCAGCGTGGGGTTCGGCGCACCGTTGATGACGACGATAATCTCCGACGGTTGCTGTTCGACCATGCGAGCGAGGACATCCCGAAAGAGATCCTCCGGCTCATCGAGCACGGGCACCACTACGCTCGTCGTTCCGGTGAACGTGCCCGTATACGGACGGTAGCGCGACGACAACACGACTTTGAGCAACCACAGCGCCCAGATGAGCGATGAGTAGATTGCGAACATGTAGATCTCGGGGTGACCCTCGATCATGTGGCGAAGTTGCAGAATGAATATGAACACGGATGCCCCCGACATTGTGATTGGAAAGGTGATCATCCGCCACGCTGAGGATGCTTCTCAGCGGTGAGTTGCTTGATTATTGCCCGATGGATTTGCCCACCGCAATACGTGCATTTCGTCGCATTACGGCTCGAGGTGGTCTCACTGGGGTCCGGAGTTCGACGAGCGTGTCGGCACTTACGCTGTCGCATTTTGCGCCAAATTTTGTACCCCACCACGCGGAAGCGAACTGCTCGGCTCACAGTGCGAACGGACCCAGCGCGGAGTTCGTCTGACTTTGGGAAAGTGCACGTCAGAATCACTTTTCGAGACGGTGCGGCATCCCCAACGAGGGTAGAATAGGTCGTCTGCCTCTAGCGCTCGAGGTGACGTTTCCCGACGATGCATGCCCCCGCCGCCCCACGATGGGGTACACGGTTTTTCGACCACCGGGGGACGCTCATTGGCACCATAAGTGGTTACAGGTTTAACGCGCCCGTAACATTCGCAGTGGTTTCAGGGCAGCCCGTGCCTCTGGCCGGAACAGCGCGGATATGCCTCAGGCGTTACGACCGCGGCACATTGGCGACCCCATAAAAGCGGCGTTCGAAGACGCGTCGAGCACGACGTGTGGCACGCAGATAGTCCTCTTCGAGCTTGCTCGCTGAGCCCGGCGGATATTCGAGCATGCGGGCGACGCCTTCGAGTTGAAGTCGATCCGTGGGTAAGACATCCGAGGTCTTCGAGGTCCACAGCGTGATTGCCGACCGTGCGCGGGAAGCGAGAACCCACGCTTCACGGAGGCGAGCCGCGTCAGAGGCTGTCACGAGCTTCTCAGCGACAGCGGCATCCAAAGCATCGAGAGTCGAGGTCGTGCGCAGTCCCTCGACTGTGGCACCGTGCTGGAGTTGCAAGAGCTGCACGAACCATTCGACGTCACTGAGCGAACCCCGGCCTAGTTTGAGGTGGCGGGACGGATCGGCGGCCTGAGGAAGACGCTCAGACTCCACGCGCGCCTTAATCCTCTTGACCTCACGCACGTCCTGCGGCGAAATCACGGAGGGGTAGCGCACGCGGTTGGCGAGTGCTTCGAAATCAGTGAGCAATGCTGCGTCGCCGGCGACGCCACGGGCACGCAAGAGCGCCTGGGCTTCCCACGTGAGCGACCAGCGGGCGTAGTAGGCCGCATACGAATCGAGGGATCGCACGATGGCGCCATTCTTGCCCTCGGGGCGGAGGTCGAGATCAAGGTCGAGCGGAAGCTTTACGTCCTCAGTGATGCGAGTGAGCCCCTTGGCGAGCTTGTCGGCTCGTTTGGCAGCTTCTTCGTTAGTACCGTCCGTCGCTCGGTAGACGTACATGACATCAGTGTCGGAGCCGAAACCTGCTTCGGCTCCCCCGTAGCGGCCCATGGCGATAATCCCGAACTCTATTCCGTCAGGTTCTGGACGGAGAATTGCCAACGCTCCTTCGAGCATCATCGTTGTGACATCGCTGAGTCCGCGGCCCAGCTCTTGAATCGTGGTCATCCCCACGATTGAGCCGATGGCCAAACGTAAGATCTCACGGCGACGTGCTGTGCGCAACGCCTTGGCCGCGGCATCCTCGTGCCCTTTATGCCTCGCCACAATGGCCCGGGCTTCGTCTTGCAACACCGCAAGAGAACGCGGCTTGAGCTCTTTGTCGTGTTCCAGCCACGCAGCGGCTTCAGGAATCCGCTCGAAAAGCCCGCCCACATATTTGGATGCCGAGAGCACATGAGTCAGTCGCTCTGCGGCCCCGGACGAATCACGAAGCATTCGCAAGAACCAGTACGCCTCGCCGAGAGCTTCGCTGAGCCGGCGGAACGCGAGAAGCCCGTAGTCAGGATCGGCACCGTCTGAGAACCACTGCAGCATCACGGGAAGCAGAGCTTTCTGGATGGTGGCCCGGCGCGAGACTCCCCCGGTGAGCGCCGCAATGTGCGCTAGCGCCCCCTTGGGGTCGAGGAAGCCAATGGCGGCCAGTCGAGCCACTGCTTGCTCGCTAGAGAGCGCGAGCCCTTCCTCGGGCAGTGCGGCCACAGCCGAGAGCAACGGTCGGTAGAAGAGGCGCTCATGCAGTCTGCGGACCGCAATCTTGGTGCGCTGCCACTGTTCGGTGAGGTCTTTCGCACTCGTGGCGATACCGGTCGCACGCGCCAGTACACGAAGTTCATCTGGATCGCGCGGCATGAGGTGAGTGCGGCGCAGCCGGGACAATTGGATGCGGTGCTCCAGCAGCCGGAGAAAACGATAGTCTCGCGCGAACTCGCCGGCTTCTGTTCGGCCGATGTAGCCGTGCTCGGCAAGCGCGATGAGAGCGCGGAGACTCGAGGTTTGACGCACGCCTTCGTCGCTTTGCCCATGAACAAGTTGCAGCAATTGCACAGTGAATTCAATATCGCGAAGCCCACCAGGGCCAAGCTTGAGTTGCACGTCTCGTTCCTGCGGCGGAATGTTTTCGGTGACGCGCTCGCGCATCCTCTGCACCGATGCCACAAAGTTTTCGCGGGACGCGCTCGACCAGACCAGCGGGGCAACGCCCTCAATGTAGCGGCCACCCAGTTCACGGTCTCCCGCAAGCGGTCGCGCCTTCAAGAGAGCTTGAAACTCCCAGCTCTCTGCCCAACGGTCGTAATACGCCAGATGTGACTCGAGCGTGCGCACAAGAGCACCGTCTTTGCCTTCGGGGCGAAGGTTGGTGTCAACTTCCCACAGCGCTGGTTCAACCGTGAGGTCTTGGATGCCGCGGATGGTTTGTACCGCCAGAGGCGTAGCGATCGTGACGGCACGGTCGGCACTTATGCCGTCGGGTTCCGTGACGAAGATGACGTCAACATCCGACACATAGTTCAGTTCTCGCGCGCCGGCCTTACCCATGCCAATGATGGCAATTCGGGTGGCGGCGATATCGGCCTCCGGGAAATTCACGGAGCGGCGAGCGACGGAGAGTGATGCTTCAAGAGCGGCACCCGCCAAATCAGCCAACGCCATCGCCACGCGGTCGACGGCTGCAAGCGGATCTTCTTGCGCAAGATCCCACGCAGTCAGTTTCGCGAGCTCTCGGCGGTAGCGCACCCGCAAAGCAACCCAGGCGTCTTCGCCCTCGAGATCGTTGGTGACTTCGGTGAGGAGCTCAACGTATTCCTCGGGCGAGTAGGGCTGCGCGATGGGTGAACACATCGCGTCGAGTTCTTGCGGGTGCCGTACAAAGAAGTCGCCAAGCCCCGAAGACGCGCCAAGCACCCGCACCAGTCGCACGGCCGCCTCGTCATTAGCCAACACCGGGCTGAGCTGCTGCGGGGACCCCTCAGAGAGCTCCACGACGAACCGGAGGGCTTGATCGGGGTCCGCGGCGCGCGAAAATAGCGCTGCAGGCACTTCGGTGCGGTCGAGCGCGAGAAGACGCTCTCGGGCCTCGCTGAGTTCCAAGAAGCCCAGTTTGGCGAGTTCGGTGAGAGTGTATGGCGACGTCGACATGGTGACGGAGGGTCTAGAGGATCTCTAGGCTGCTCTCCAGTTCGTAAGGGGTGACCTGTGCTCGGTAGGCCTTCCACTCGCGACGCTTGTTCAGCAGCACGAAGTTGAATACCTGCTCGCCGAGCGTCTCCGCAACGAGCTCGGAGTTTTCCATGATGCTCAGCGCGTGGTTGAGGTTCGACGGAAGCTGCTCGTAGCCAAGCGCACGGCGTTCGTGCTCCGAGAGGTCACCGACAGCATCTTCGGCTTCGAGCGGGAGCTCATAGCCTTCCTCGATGCCCTTGAGCCCCGCAGCGAGCAAGAGAGAGTATGCCAAGTAGGGGTTCGCCGCCGAGTCGAGAGCACGATATTCGATACGTGCGCTCTGCCCCTTGCCCGGCTTGTACAACGGAACGCGCACGAGTGCCGAACGGTTGTTGTGGCCCCAGGTAACGAAACTGGGCGCTTCGTCGCCGCCCCAGAGGCGCTTGTAGGAGTTCACGAACTGGTTCGTCACTGCCGTGATCTCGGGGGCGTGCTTGAGAACGCCAGCCATGAACTGGCGGCCGACCTTAGACAGCTGGTAGTGACCGCTCGCATCGTAAAACGCATTCTGGTCGCCTTCGAAAAGCGACATATGGGTGTGCATTCCCGAACCGGGCTGGCCAGACATCGGCTTCGGCATGAATGTCGCGTAAACACCCTGCTCGATGGCGACCTCTTTGATCACGGTGCGGAACGTCATGATGTTGTCCGCCGTGGTGAGGGCGTCGGCGTAGCGAAGGTCAATCTCGTTCTGGCCAGGGCCGGACTCGTGGTGGCTGAACTCCACCGAGATACCGAGGTCTTCGAGCATCCGCACCGAACGGCGACGGAAGTCGTGCGCCGTGCCGCCAGGAACGTTGTCAAAGAAGCCAGCGGAATCAACTGGCTGCGGGCTGCCATTCTTGAGCTTGCTCGACTTGAGAAGGTAGAACTCGATCTCAGGGTGAGTGTAGAACGTGAAGCCGCGCTCGGCCGCCTTCTCGAGGGTGCGCTTGAGCACATTGCGAGGGTCGGATGCTGCGGGCTGGCCGTCCGGCGTAGTGATGTCGCAGAACATGCGGGCAGTGGGATCGATCTCTCCACGCCACGGCAGAATCTGAAAAGTGGTGGGGTCTGGGTGCGCGAGCATGTCTGCTTCGTACGCACGTGTGAATCCCTCAATGGCGGAACCGTCGAAGCCAAGGCCCTCAGCGAATGCACCTTCGATCTCCGCAGGAGCAACGGCAACGCTCTTGAGCGTTCCCACAACATCTGTGAACCAGAGTCGAACAAATTTGATGCCACGTTCTTCAATTGTGCGAAGAACGAAATCGCGCTGCTTGTCCATTGACATTAATGTTCCTCGATCCGTGCTTTGCCGCGAGAGTGCGACATCGATTCTGCCGCTCTAAGGGTACTTGTTCCTTAGGGTCTCTGCAGCGCACTCGCCGCCGCAGTAGCCCAATTGAACCCTGCGTCGGTGTCATTAGACTGGCGGACATGACTGACTCTGCCGCCGCTGAAGCCCAAGCCAAGCTCAAACGAGTTCGCACTCGCCATTTTCAGACGGCGAAAGAGAACGGAATCAAGATTGTTGGGCTCACCAGTTATGACCAACTGACTGCGGGAATCTTCGACGAGTCAGGCATCGACTTCCTACTGGTTGGCGACTCCGCTGGCAACAATGTCTATGGCTACGACACCACCCTGCCGGTGAGCATCGATGATCTGATCCCCCTGACGCGCGCCGTTGCCGGCGCTGTCACGCGAGCCTTTGTCGTGGCTGATATGCCCTTCGGATCCTACGAAACAGGTTCCGAGGAGGCATTACACACCGCGTTCCGCTTCATGAAGGAGACCGGGGCACACGCCGTGAAACTTGAAGGCGGTGTGCGCAGTGCCGAACAGATCCGACGCATCGTGGACGCCGGTATCCCCCTGATGGCTCACATCGGGTTCACTCCCCAGAGCGAGCACGGCCTCGGTGGCCACGTCATTCAAGGTCGCGGAGAAGGCTTTGAGCAACTGCTCGCCGACGCTCTCGCCGTTCAAGAGGCCGGCGCCTTTGCTGTCGTGCTCGAGATGGTGCCCGCGGATGCCGCCGCCAAGATCACTGAAGCACTGTCGATTCCGACGATCGGCGTTGGCGCAGGCCCACACGTTGATGGGCAGCTTCTGGTCTGGACTGACTGGGCGGGCCTTACCAAAGGACGCATCCCGAAGTTCGTTAAGCAGTACGCCGATTTGCGCGCAACGCTCGCGGGCGCTGTCGACGAGTACCGCGCCGATGTCGCTGCGGGCACGTACCCGACAGAGGAGCACTCCTACTAGAAGTCTCCTCCGCCGGGAACGGCCCCGGAATGCTCCGAGCGTCTAGTCTTCAGAATCTTCGCTTGCCCACTTGCGTGCGCGCTCCGCGATAATTTGCGGGGCGTGTTCTGCTTGAGCCCGAGTATCGAATGGGCCATCGCGATCTACGGCTAGCGACTGCGGTCCTTCTTCGACTTCGCCGGTCTTGTGGTTGTACCACCATTGCTCCATGCGGTTCGTCCCTTCGTCGTGAGCAAGGCTACGCCGTTAGACTGCTGAAATGCCTCGGAATAACTCTGGTCACCTCGTTCCGGGAGTAATCCCACCTCAACTTGCCGTTCCCTCGGCAATAACCCGCCCCGAATACGTGGGCAAGAAGGCGCCGCGCACCTTCACAGGTTCGGATGTCTACACCGCCGAAGAAGTCGACCGCATCCGCGCGGCAGGAAAGATTGCGGCTGGCGCCGTCGAAGCGGTTGGTGCGGCGATCGCACCGGGCGTCACCACCGCGCAACTGGATCAGATTGCTCACGAGTACATGGTTTCCCGCGGCGCGTACCCCTCGACCCTCGGCTACCGGGGCTTCCCCAAGTCGTGTTGCACGAGCATCAACGAAGTAATTTGCCACGGCATTCCTGATGACACCGTGCTCAACGACGGCGACATCATCAACATTGATATCACCGCCTACAAAGACGGTATGCATGGCGACCTCAACAAGACTTTCCTTGTCGGCAACGTGTCGGAAGAGGCCCGCAATCTGGTTGAGCGCACCCAGGAAGCCCTCAACCGGGGAATCAAGGCCGTTGCCCCCGGCCGCCAAGTCAACGTTATTGGGCGAGCCATTGAGTCCTATGCGAAGCGGTTTGGGTACGGCGTGGTTCGCGACTTCACCGGGCACGGCGTAGGCCGTGCCTTCCACACCGGTCTGATCATCCCCCACTACGACTCTGCGCCACAGTTCGATGATGTCATCGAGGTAGGCATGGTCTTCACGATCGAACCCATGCTCACGCTCGGCTCCCACGATTGGGATTTGTGGGCTGACGACTGGACCGTCACTACCCGCGACAAGAGCCTGACCGCTCAGTTCGAACACACCATGGTTGTCACCGAACGTGGCACCGAAATTTTGACCCTCCCGTAATACCCTGACGCTCCCTAACCACGCGAAAGAGGACAGCATGACTCAGGCTCTAGGAATCGACATCGGTGGCACTGGCATCAAGGGCGCCATCGTCGACACGGACACCGGCAAGCTGGTGAGCGAACGCATGAAGATCGCGACGCCCAAATCGGGCAAGCCTGACGCAATCGTCAAGGTCGTCATCGAACTCATCGAGAAGCTCGGCGGAATTCCGGAATCCATGCCAGTAGGCGTATGTTTTCCCGCAATCGTTCGAAACGGTAAGACGATGTCCGCCGCAAACATCTCCAAAGAGTGGATCGGCCTGGAGGCTGAGACTCTCTTCGAGAAGGCTCTCGGCCGCGACATCCATTTCGTCAATGATGCGGATGCTGCAGGCGTTGCTGAAGTGCGCTACGGTGCCGCGAAAGGCGTTTCCGGTCTAATTCTGCTGACCACGCTCGGCACGGGCATAGGCAGCGCGCTCATTTACAACGGAACCCTCGTGCCAAACTCTGAGCTTGGTCATCTCACCATCGGGCGGCGGGATGCGGAGAAGGGTGCCTCTTTCTCGGCAAAGGAACGGCAGCGCCTCAGTTGGAAAGCCTGGGCAAAGCGCCTCCAGCGCTATTACACGCACCTTGAACTGCTCTTCTCGCCCGACCTCTTTCTGGTCGGTGGCGGTGTTTCAAAGAGCTACGAGAAGTTTTTGCCGCTGCTCAAGCTAAAAACCCCTATCGTGCCGGCCAAACTACGCAACAACGCTGGCATCCTCGGCGCTGCAGCACTCGCGGTGAAGGAATAGCAATGAGCTTTCATACGAACGAACCGCACTCCGGTGATATTGCCGGACGACTGAACTGGCTCCGTGCCGGGGTTCTTGGCGCGAATGACGGCATCGTCTCGGTTGCCGCCATCGTCGTCGGTGTGGCGGGAGCAACATCCGCTATCGCTCCCCTGATCACCGCCGGAGTCGCCGGACTCGTCGGCGGTGCTATCTCGATGGCGCTAGGAGAATACGTCTCTGTGAGCAGCCAGAGCGATAGCCAGCGGGCGCTCATTGAGAAAGAGCGTCGCGAACTTGCCGAGATGCCAGAAGAGGAACTCGCCGAGCTTGCGGCTATCTACCACGCCAAAGGTATCAGTGCGGAAACAGCCCAACGTGTAGCCGAGGAACTCACCGAACACGACGTTCTCGCAGCCCACCTTGAAGCAGAACTCGGTATTACCGAGCACGCCGTCGTGAGCCCGTGGGAAGCGGCAGGCGCATCCGCCCTAGCGTTCACGATCGGTGGAGTGTTGCCCCTCGCCGCCATCTTGCTCGCGCCAGAACCCGTCCGCGTCCTCGCGAC
Source organism: Salinibacterium sp. NG253 (assembly GCF_015864945.1). GTDB lineage: Bacteria > Actinomycetota > Actinomycetes > Actinomycetales > Microbacteriaceae > Rhodoglobus. Next base: position 411,278 of record NZ_JADYWF010000001.1, read on the forward strand.
CTTCATCGCCGTCTTGACCGCCTTGGTGATCACCGGAGCACTGTCGGCCCGTGTCGGCGGCAACAGCTGGGTGCGCCCAACGCTGCGAATTGTGATCGGCGGAGCGCTCGCGCTCGCCACAACGTTCCTCATCGGTACCCTGTTGGGCACGTCGGGAGTCGTCTAGAGCTGCTGCTCTAGGAACACCAGTGTGAGCCGAGCGCCGCTCGTGGAGCGAAACCTAAGACTGAGGAATGGGCCGGCTAGTACGCCGGGTTCTGTTCACACGAAATCGAAATCCCATGCTGGACGGTCATCTATCTACGATGTACGTTGCCGCACACCTCTAGCGATCTACCCGAAGACTCGGCGAGCAGCCTTAGCGTCTTCTGTCTGATCTTGCTCCGGACGAGGTTTACCTAGCCGACCGAGTCACCCCGGCCGCTGGTGGTCTCTTACACCACCGTTTCACCCTTACCCCAGGCCGAAGCCCGTGGCGGTCTGCTTTCTGTTGCACTGTTCTCGCGGGTTGCCCCGGGTGGGTGTTACCCACCATCCTGCTCTGTGGAGCCCGGACGTTCCTCGGTACCCTTTATGGATAACGCGACCGTCTTGCCGACCCATTCGACCTCAAGCTTAGCCTTCAGAAAGGGCTTAGAGTCCCGACTCGTTCGTGCGCACGAGAATGCCCTCGCTGCTGGCACACATGATTACGGCGTCGGGCGCTGCGGCCCGGATCTCTTGCATTTCGTTCTCGAGCAGCTTGACACCGGATGCCAGCGAGACTCCGCCACGCAGCAACGAAGCGCCGACACCATAACGCTCACGCTGGCGTTCGTAGAGCGCCAAAAGATCGTCGGGGATGGTGGCCTGCAACGCGGTACGACCGGTGCGGGTCGCGCCCAGCTCCGTCTCGATCACAACAAGAGCCTCATCGCGGCTGGCCTCGAGCTCAGCAGCCTGAGTCCGAAGATTGTCGGCCTGTTCCGCAAGGTTGTCGACGACCTTCTGCTGAGCTTCGAGCTTCTCCATAACCGCGAGCTCAATGTCTTCGAGGTTGCTCAACCGGGTGCGCAGCGCGGTAAGTTCCTGCTCGAGCGCAGCGACATCCTTCGCCGACGAACTAGCGTCCAGTCGCGAAGTGTCCCGAGCAATGCGAGCTTCTACCACTGTGACATCCGACTCAATACGGCTCATCTCGAGCTCAATATCTTCTTTGATCCCACGCTCTTCGAGCATCGTCAGCTGAAGCTTGTCGCGGTGCTGCTTCAGTTCGGTAAGTTTTTCGTGCTCAGGAAGCTTCTTCGCACGGTACTCCAACTGGGCAATCTTCGTGTCAAAGGCCTGCAGGTCGAGGAGCAGCGCTTGGTCAGCGGGGCTAGCGGTCAATGCCATAGTCATGTTTCTCTCTGTATACCGGTGTGCTTACTGCACAACCGCAAAATCCCAAGGGTCGGTGCGCAGTTCGCTCACCGTAATCGTTACGTCTGGTAGCAGTGCCCGCAACTCTTCGGCTGCAGCGTCGAGCCACAACCATTCACTCGCCCAATGCGAGACATCGATCAACGCCGGGCCATTCAGGAGCCGAGCATTCTCACGAGCTTCAGACGCCGGATGATGCCGCAGATCACTCGTGATGTAGACATCCGAAGCCAACACGGCAGGCTCGTTCAAGTATGCGTCACCCGCTCCCCCGCACAATGCCACCGACTGAACCAGTTGATCAAAATCGCCAGCAACACGCACGCCGGTAGCGGTAGGCGGGAGAATTTCTGCGATGAGGCGAGCAAGACGACCGAGCGTCATCGGCTCCGGCAGTTGCCCCGTGCGGCCAATGCCGCGATCCGGAGTCTGACCGGCAACGATGGGGGCGATCGACGACAAGCCGAGCTTGGTGGCGAAGCGACCCGACGTTCCGTTTTCTACGACATCCGCGTTCGTGTGTGCGGCCAAGAGAGCGCACTCAGCACGCACAAGCTTGGTCAACACCGCTCCTTTGTAGCGGTCGCTGGCGATCGAGGTAACCCCGCGCAAGAGCAACGGATGGTGCGTGATGAGCATGTCCGCGCCGCCATCGATCGCCTCGTCAACGGTGTCCATCACGGCATCTACGGCGAGAGAAACCGTGGACACCGGGGCGTCGAGGTCTCCTGCGACTAACCCCACGGCATCCCAGGACTCGGCACCGGATGCGGGCCAGAGCCGTTCGGCCGCGGCAAGGACATGAGCGACAGTAGTAGACACGCGTTCAGTCTAGGCGGGACGCGGTGCGCGCTCAGGCTGCTCGGCCTCTTGACGACGAATCGCGGGAATACCTGCCACCAGCGGCGTCAGAATTCCGAGGCCAAGCGCGACGAGCACACCGAGGTCGGTTCCGGCAAGGTCAGAACTCAGATCAATGCCGAGTGCTGTGAAGCCGTAACCCTGCCACGAAAGCCAGCTGATCGTCGCACTCGTCAGAGCAAAGCCGATCACCGAGATAACGATGTAAGCACCGAGGTTGACCCAACGAACATCGGCATAGACGCCACCGCGGGCAAGGAGCCCAGCGCTGTCGAGCTTGCGAGTGCGAATCATCGTCTCGGAGGCGAAGATACCTGCCCACGCAGCGGTAGGTACAGCGAGCGTGGTTGCGACATCCCGGAATAGTTCATTGATGCCACCATCAACACCGAACGCGAACAGGATGCCAAGAGCACCCAGCACGACTCCAACGATCACGATCGACCATTGGCGCGGCACGCGCACCCCAATCGCCTGAAGCGCGAACCCACCGGAGTAGAGGCTCAGCGTGATACCCGAAAGCAGGCTCAGTGCGGCAGCCAACAGCAGCGGAATGGGGTACCAGCTCGGCAGCAAAAGCAGCAGCGTGTCGAGCGGAGAAGCGAGGAACCCGCGAGCAATCGCCGGGTCGGATGCGGCAAGAAGTGCACCGTATGCGATCAGCACGAAGGCGGGAAGCGCCGCACCGAACGTTGCAGACAGCATCGACGCGGGACCGCTCGACGACGGACGCTGGTAGCGAGCAATGTCGGCACCGCTGTAGGCCCAAACCAAACCGAGGAAGCTGAAGACAAGCACGGCACCGGTTACTGTCAGCAACCACGAACCATCAGGAGTCGTGAGCGCCTGCGACACGTCGATGTACTGAGCAGTGAAACCAATGAGGCCGACAATCAGCACTCCCGAAATGATGCTCAGAATCAACTGGATGCGCGCAAACAGCGGGTAACCAGCGAACGCAATCACGAGTGCAATAAGGAAGGACAATGCCAGGGCGATGAGAAGCAGTTGCCGGTCACCGAGACCACCATTGAGGTCAGAGCCGACCAGCACAATTGCGACCGACGAAGCTAATACCCACAACAGTACTGCGCCCCAGAAGAGTCGAGCCACGAGAGCGACGACCGAGGGCGCAATGTTGCCGAGGACACCAAACGTTGACCGCGAGACCACCATTGTTGGCTGACCACTGCGCTTGCCGGCAAGAGTCGTGAGGCCCAAAGGAATGAACGAGAGCGCGACACCGGCGAGAATGGCGACGATCGACTGGCGAAGGCTCATCCCCACGGCGAACACTGCAGCACCAAGACCGAGGCTCACAATGGACGAGTTTGCAGCAAACCAGAGCCAGAAGAGACGTGCAGCATGACCGATGCGTCGGTCTACCGGAGTCGGCTCAAGGCCGCTCTCTTCGAGGCTAAACACGCGCTGCGCGGTGGGAGCAACCTCATCTAGACCGAGCGGCTGCTGAGCCACCACAGCGGTCGAATGAGCAACAGGCTGCGGCATCGAGTCGACAGGAGCAGCAGCAGCAGCGCTCGTTTCGGATGCAACAGGTGCAGCGAGAGGTGCCGGAGCGCCGGTCGGCGCTGGCTGAGACGCGAGTGAAGCGCCAGCAATGGCAGCACCGCCAAGAATCGCGGCGCCCGTCGCGCCAGCGGCGAAGGGAATCACATCGTCTTCACTGTCATCGTCGTCATCACTATCGAGAACGGCAGCGTCCGCGGAGGCAGTACTGACATCAGCACCGAGTGCGGCAGTGGAAAGCTCAGCCGGATACGACAGACGGTCGCTGTCGTCGACAGCCTCATCCGACTCTGAATCTTCTACTCCAGCTTCGAATGCGGCCTGGGCGACGGGCATCGAGCCGGTCTGCACCTCCGAGAGTGGATCGCCGTGCAGCGGCGGCGCTGCGTTAGCAAGAAGTGCCTGCAACGGGTCAACATCCGCGTCATCAGCGTCGGAATCGATGTCCGCGTCGACAATGTCGTCGGTCTTCAGCAGATCGTCAAAGCTGATGGGCTCGGGGGCAACATACTTGGGTGTTTCGCTCGAGGCAAAGCTGAACGCTGCGGCAGCATCCGCTGGGGCTGCCTCGACGGCAACGTCAGCGGCTGCGTCGTCAGGACTAGATTCGACAACCGGCTCGGAGGTCGCAGCAGGTGTTTCTGAGACACCCTGGTCAGGCGCTTCCTCAGCTGCAGCCGCAGCCAACGGCGTTTCGGGTGCGCTCGGAGCGTCCGCTTGGAGATCGAAGGCGAAGGGTGCGTCGTTTTCCGGGGCGGCCGGCTCGGCAGCCGAAGCCGCGGAATCAGCAGCGCTGGTGTCATCAGAGGTGACCTCTGCCGGCGGCGGGGCGAATCCGAAGTCGCCGAAGGAGACATGCTCATCCAAATTCGAACGTGGAACGCTTGGCGCAACATCCGGCTCTACAAGGGCTGGCGGAGCAAACTCGACCTCGTCGTAGTCACCATCTTCATCAGCCGGGAACTCGGGTGCTGACTGAATATCGAAAGCAGTCGGCGCCGCGAAGGATTCAGGCACGGCCGGAGCTGCGGGAGCATCCGGAACTGCAGAGGCTTCGGCAGCGGCTTCGGGAACCTCAGGACTATCACCCAAGCGAAGGAAGCCGGAGTTGGCATCGAACTCAGAAGGTGCTGGCTCGGACGCTGGCTCAGCAAGTCCTGCTGCAACGTCAGGTTCTGCCGGTACTTCAGCAGCAGGTGCTTCTGGTGCCACGTGCGCTTCAGGCGCGGCGGGAGCAGCGGGTGTTTCGGACTCAACTGCGGGAGCGGCGAATGATTCTGCGGTCGGCGCAGCGGGAACCGAAGGCTGCTCAGGGACGTCCTCCACCACGGGAAGGGTGAGTGACTCGGTCGGATCAGCGTGAGCGGCGAAGGGAATTTCGTCGTCGAAGTCAGCCGGGGGCGACCACGATTCGCTGGGTGGCGGGACATCCCATGCGGGCAATTGTGCTGCGGCCGCAGCAGGTGCTGATGCGGGTGTCGAATCTTCCGGTGCCTCAGCGAGAGCATCCGGTGTCTCGCTCGCGGTTTCGGGCGTTTCAGGCTCGGGCTGAGCTACCGCCTGATCTGCGGACTCTGCCTGAGGCTCGACTGGCGCGGGAGTCGCATCCGCTGCGGCGGCAGCGTCATCTCGCTTCACGACATCAGCAAATTCAGACCGAACCTGCTCGATAACCTGATCGGCGACAGGGCCACCTCGAGAGCGGAACGTGGTTTCCCACTCGCGGTATTCGCGAGCTTCTTCTTCACGCAAACGCAACTGAGCTTCGAGAACCTCAATGACGCTCAGCGTTCCCGTTGACTGACTCTCGGGGCTATCAGCCCAGTTAAGAATGTCTTTGTCAGCCATCGAACGGCGGGTGGGAGGTGTAGGAACGTCATCCTCTGTCGCTGTTTCTGCAGCCGCTGGCTGTTCTTCGGCAGCAGGGTGTTCTTCGGAAACTGTCGCCTGATCCGCCAAAGGAGCGATTGGGGCCGCGGGGATCTCATCCACCGCAGGAGCTGGTTCCGCGACCGGTGTGAAGGACGCTTCCGGAGCGAAGCTCGAGACGAACGGTGCTGCGGGAGCGGGGCTTGCCTCGACTGTTTCGGCAGGTTCTTCTAGCGTGGCAGATTCTTCTGGCGTGGTGGGTTCTTCTGACTGAGCGAACTCAGCGACCGGCTCCACCGCGAGATCTGGCGCGGGGGCGGCGATGTCAGCAACCGCCTCGGAGATGATGGGGGCATCCAGCGGCTCAGGAGCAGCAGGAACTTCTGTAGTCGCTGGAACTCCTGTAGTCGCTGGAACTTCTGCAGTCGCAGGAACCTCTGGAGTCGCAGGAACAACGTTGTCGAATGTCTCTTTGGCTTCATCCGAAACCGGGGCAGGCTGCTCTGCTGGTACCGGGAACTCGGCCGGTGCTGCCAGCTCTTCTGACGGCGCGATGAACGATTCACGGTGAGCAAAGAGCGGTTCCGCGACCGCTGATTCGGCAGGACCGGCGGGTTCGGCTGATTCGGCGGGTTCCGCAGAATCGTCGGTCGCTGCCTCGTCGGAGAAGGTCTGAGCAGGCGACTCGAAAACAGAGTCTGCTGCCGGAGCGGGGAAGAAATCGTCGAGAGGCTGTTCGGCGACTGGCTCGGACACCGTTGCGGCGGTCTCGACTGGAGCAGCGGGCTCGTTGAGCTCAACCGGAGCAAAAGGCTCGGCGGGCTCTACTGGCTGAGCGGACTCGGCGGGCTCTACTCGCTGAGCAGGCTCAACGGGCTCAGATTCGAGCGCGCTAGCGGGTTCGCTCGTCGTTTCCGACTCTGCCGGCAGTTCTGGTGCCGCAGCGTAGTCGGGCTCGATCGCAGATTCGGGCGCGGGCGGTGCAAGAAACTCGCTCGTCGTAGGCTCAGCCGAAGTCTCGGGAGCAACGACGGCCTCTCGGAAAGCTGCGTCAAGATCAAAAGCAGCAACGCTCTCGACCGGTGGCACACTTGCGGCCTCCGGTGCTTCTGTGGTGTCCGCTTCGTGACCGATAGGTAGGTCCGCAACCACAGGTGCGGCCGCCAAGGATGCCGCAGCATCAGTGCCAGCATCGCTGTCGGTGTCGGCGTCGACATCAGTGACAGAGTCGTCGGTGTCGGCGTCGACATCAGTGACAGAGTCGTCGCTGTCGACGTCCGAATCGTTGGTCGCGGCAGGGAGCACGTCATCGAGCGAAAGGAATCCGTCGCTGCCGAGGCTCGGCGCGTCTACGACTGCTGGTGCATCCTGGCCATCGAGGTTCCACATCGGGGCACCGTCGATGACGTCCTCCACCGGAAGCGGAGATTCTGCCGCAGCCTGCGGTTCGACGGGCGTGGGTTCAGGAGCAGAACCCTGCACGTTGGGTTCGAGTGGTCCGAGCTTCCAAATGTGGTTCGCGGGCGCATCCGATTCAGCTGAAATCGGGTCAGAGCTGTCACCAGCAACCGGGGACACTTCAGCCCAGGGTGCGTCTCCAATCGGTGAGTCGTCCGCGGCTGCGTTAGTTGCTTGCGGTTCTGGTTCTTGAGTACCAAAAAGCGATTCGAAGCTGAATTCTTCGGAATCGTCTTCAGCGTCAACTGCGCCGAGATCGAATGCACCGAGATCGTGATCAAAGTCAGATGCCGCTGGCATGACGGGCTCAGAAACAACGGGAGCAGGCTCGATCGGGGCAGACTCGATCGGCGCAGGCTCAACCGGCGCAGACTCGTCCGGCGCGAAATCAACAGGTGCAGAAGCCACGATCTCGTTCTCGACGGCCTCCGCCTCGACCGCTGAAGGCTCGATCGGCGTGGGCTCACCGGCAGCTGCAGCTTCGCCCGCTGCGAGAGCGGCGGCTAGTGCGTCGTTCTCCGCGTCTACTGCCGCAGCCTGCGCTTCCATCTCCTCAGGTGTGCGTCGTCGCGAAATACGCGAAGCAAAGAAATCGGGTGTCGTGTAATCGGCCGGAATTTGGTACGGGTCATCGTCGTCGTCGTGAGACGCAGCGGACGGTGAAGCGGGCTGTTCTCCCTCACTTCCGCTTGGCGCATCGAGTTGCGAAACGGCTTGCGTTGGATCAGGAGCAGGCGCCATGGCCCACGGGGGCATTCCTTGGTCGAGTGCGTCTGCGACGTCGGAGCGCTGGAACTCTTCGTTGAGATCAATAGGCGCAAAACCCGACGCGCCTACGGGCTGCGTGGGCGGCGTGACAGGGTCTACGGGCGGCGCAACCGGCAGGGACGCGTCTGCGTTGAGCGCAGCATCCAGATTGAATATGCCCTCAGTGGATGCTTCGCTCAGGTCGACAAGACCGTCAGCGGTCGTGTCGGGTGCCGAATCTGAACCGGAAGAATTACCGGTCGCAGGCTTCGGAAAAGGTAGTTCGAACTCATGCTCTGAAGACGTTTTGTCGTTCGCATCGTTTGCGTCGTCAACGTCGTCGTGGAATGCCATGCATAAATCCTAAGGCGATACCAATGTTTTGCGGGTATGCCGAGCCGTACTCAGAACAGATAGTGCAACAAATATGAGGGATATGCCGATCCAGAAGACTGCGGTTTACGCCTCTCCCCCAGTGTGGACGCGCCGATGAACGCAATCGGCCCGACTCTGATGGCTGCAGTTGTCGACATGGTGCGAGCGTATGGCCACGGAACCGAGCGTCAGTGCAGACCGCGAAAGAGGGAAAGAATCGCGGAAGCGCTTCGCGAAACGTCTTCTGCTGAAGTAGCCCAGTTGGTGACCGATACGCGCATCGCGGCGTGGTCGTTCCACGTTGTTCCGCTCACCCAGCAGGTTCCTTCTCTTTGAACTCCCGCCACCACCGCCCGCGTGATGTCATCATCGTTGGCGAAACGCACCAGCACCTGGTTCAGAACAACATCGTTCAGTATCCGCACTCCGGCATCCTGCCCCAACAACGCAGCCATTTCCCGAGCTCGTGCGCAGCCACGATTAACGAGATCGGCAATACCGTCGCGCCCGAGCGTGCGCAGAGCCGCATAAATGGGAATCGCTCTCGCCCGTCGCGAAAGTTCAGGAACCCAATCGATCGCATCCCGCTCAACTCCGTGAGTTTGGATGAGGTATTCAGCCGACGACGTCATCGAGGCACGATGATCCGCCGAATGCCTCACAATCGCGAGCCCGCTGTCATAGGGAACGTTCAACCACTTATGCGCATCCGTCGACCAAGAATCTGCGAGATCAATTCCATCCGCGAACGGGGCGAGCTCTGCGCTCGCTCGTGCCCACAAACCGAATGCTCCATCGACGTGCAGCCACGCACCGGCATCCCGAGCAATCTGTGCAATTTCTCTCACCGGGTCGAAGCACCCGCTATTGACATTGCCGACTTGGGCACAAATGATCGTCGGCCCGTCGAGCGTCGCCACAAGATCGCGCAGACGATCCGCACGCATCCGTCCCTGACCATCAGATTCAACGACATTTAGTGAGCGAGTGCCGTACCCGAGATAACGAAATGCAACATCAATAGTGACGTGAGCCCCTGCCCCCACCACCAGATTCACGTGCGGCGCCCCCGCAACGCCGTCGAGTTCGACATCCCACCCGACGCGCCTCAACACGTTGTGTCGCGCCGCTGCAAGACACGTGAAGTTCGCCATTTGGCCGCCGGTAACAAAACCGACAGAGGATTCGCGCGGGAGATCGAGCAGTTCCAGCATCCATTCGGCAGCAATTTCTTCTATCGCTGCCGAGAACGGTGAGATCACATGGATGCCGGCATTCTGATCCCAGGTCGACACGAGCCAGTCTGCAGCGAGGGCGACCGGTTGCGTGCCACCGATCACGAAGCCGAAGTACCGCGGTGAGCTACATGCCGTCATGCCGACATCAGCCTGACTCGCCAGCAGATCGATGACCGCCGAGGGGTCCTCTCCCGTCACCGCAAGCGGTGTGTGCAAGTTCGCCATCATCTCGTCGCGACCGTGCTGACTTCCGACATGTCTGGTGGCTAGTCCGTGGAGATACCTGGTGGCGTGATTGCGTGCCGTTTCCAGCACAGGATCCAGTGACTCATTCGACATGATGTCCCACCTCGCAAGGCGACGTCGACCCGAGTGTATCGACGTCAATCGTGCACGGAGCATACCGCTGAAAACGACCGGAAAACGAAGAAAACCCCCGTCAGTGACGGGGGTTTTCTGTTGCGGTGGGCCCTACCGGGATCGAACCGATGACATCCACGGTGTAAACGTGGCGCTCTACCAGCTGAGCTAAAGGCCCGCAGCGACGCAATGCGAAGCAGCGCTCGATAATGTTACACGGCTTTTGACGGCCCGTTACACACACCCACAAAATCTATGAATCAGCGGCGGAAGTGAGCGCCACAATTGCCTGCTCGTAGTCAGAAAACGCTCGTGCTTCCCCCAACGCCGACTCGATAACGCTCTGCACAACACCATTGCGATCGATGAGAAAACTGGCTCGACGAGCAAATCCCTTGTCCTCCAGAAATACCCCGAACTGCTTCGCGACCGCGCCATGAGGCCAAAAATCCGACAGCAGCGAGAGGCGGAAGCCCGTGTCATCCGACCACGCCCGCAGCGTAGCCACAGAGTCAACCGAAATCACCACAACTTCGACACCCGCGCTGGCCGCGATGTCATGCCAGTCGTTAAACTGGGCGACCTCAGCGGCACAGACCGGCGAAAATGCGAGAGGGATGAAGACAACGAGCACCGCGCGCCGCGAAAGCAACTCCTGCAAACTGACCGTCTGCCCGTGCTGATTGCGCAACTCGAAATCGGGCGCAACAGCCCCTCGCGTGATTGTCATACGAAACCTTCCCCAGAAAACCGTCGAAATCGCCCACAATTGCGGGAGAAAATGGCCCGGTTCGAATCTTGCCGCATTCGACAACTAGAATCGATGGGCGTAGTCGATCCCATCACATCCGCAACCCGGTAGTGCCTCGACTCGCACGACTCTGTTCTCTACACGAAAGAGGTCAACGGTGACGGTAAACGACCAGGACCCATACTCGGTAACCAACACCGATAAGGACCCGGAGGAGACCGCCGAGTGGAACGAATCACTCGACTCCCTCGTTGCAGCACAAGGCCACGAGCGCGGTCGCGAGATCATGCTCAGCCTTCTCAAGCGTTCTAAAGACTTGCACCTTGGTGTGCCGATGGTTCCGACAACGGACTACATCAACACCATCGCCAAAGAAGATGAGCCCGACTTCCCGGGTGACGAAAAACTCGAACGTCGCTACCGTGCGTGGATTCGCTGGAATGCCGCAATCACTGTGCACCGCGCACAACGACCCGGTGTGGGCGTTGGTGGGCACATCTCGACGTACGCGTCGTCTGCTGCCCTCTACGAAGTAGGGCACAACCACTTCTTCCGTGGTGCAGACCACGAATCTGGTGGAGACCAAATCTTCTACCAGGGCCACGCCTCCCCCGGTATGTATGCTCGCGCCTTCCTCGAAGGTCGCATGAGCGAAGACCAGCTGAAGGGCTTCCGTCAAGAGAAGTCACAGGCACCGAATGGCATCTCGAGCTACCCGCACCCGCGCCTCATGCCGGAGTTCTGGCAGTTCCCCACGGTCTCGATGGGTCTCGGCCCGATCAACGCGATCTATCAGGCCCAGAACAACAAGTACATCAGCAACCGTGGCATCAAGGATGTGTCAGAGAAGCAGGTCTGGGCATTCCTCGGTGACGGTGAGATGGACGAGGTCGAAAGCCGTGGCGCCCTCCAGTGGGCAGCCAACGAGAAGCTCGACAACCTCAACTTTGTCATCAACTGCAACCTGCAGCGCCTTGACGGCCCCGTTCGCGGTAACGGCAAAATCATTCAGGAGCTCGAGAGCTTCTTCCGGGGTGCCGGCTGGAACGTCATCAAGGTTGTCTGGGGCCGCGAGTGGGATGACCTGCTCGCCAACGACACTGAGGGCGCACTGCGCGACCTCATGAACCGCACTCCCGACGGCGACTACCAGACCTACAAGGCAGAGTCTGGCGCTTACGTTCGCGAGAACTTCTTCGGTCGCGACCCGCGCACGCTCAAGATGGTTGAACACCTCTCGGACGACGATGTGTGGAACCTCAAGCGTGGTGGCCACGACTACCGCAAGGTCTACGCCGCGTTCAAGGCAGCCAGTGAGCACAAGGGGCAGCCGACGGTCATCCTCGCGAAGACGGTCAAGGGCTACGGCCTCGGCCCCAGCTTCGAGGGCCGCAATGCGACCCACCAGATGAAGAAGCTCACGCTCGACAACCTCAAAAAGTTCCGCGACGAAATGCACATCCCGATTACGGATGCCGCGCTCGAAGCAGATCCGTACCAGCCCCCGTTCTACCACCCGGGTGAAGACGATGAGGCCATTCAGTACATGCAAGAGCGCCGGCGTGAACTTGGCGGCTATGTGCCTGAGCGTCGCACCAAGTACACGCAGCTCGAGCTTCCCGAAGCAAAGACCTATGACGTCGTCAAGAAGGGCTCCGGCAAGCAGGAGATCGCCACCACCATGGCCTTCGCCCGCCTGCTCAAGGACCTCTTGCGCGACAAGTCCATCGGTAACCGCATTGTGCCGATCATCCCGGATGAGGCACGCACGTTCGGCATGGACGCCTACTTCCCCACGGCGAAGATCTACAACCCCGCCGGGCAGCACTACACCTCGGTAGACCGCGAGCAGTTGCTGGCCTACAAGGAGAGCCCGCAGGGCCAGATCGTGCACGTTGGCATCAACGAAGCAGGAGCATTTGCTGCTTTCACGGCCGTCGGCACTTCCTACGCCACCAACGGCGAGCCGCTCATCCCGGTCTACGTCTTCTACTCGATGTTCGGGTTCCAGCGCACGGGCGATGCCATGTGGGCTGCTGGCGACCAGATGGCGCGCGGTTTCATCATGGGCGCCACTGCCGGTCGCACGACGCTGACGGGTGAGGGACTGCAGCACGCTGACGGACACTCGATTCTGTTGGCATCCACCAACCCCGCAGTGGTTAGCTACGACGCTGCCTACGGCTACGAGCTCGGCCACATTGTGCGCGCTGGTATCGAGCGGATGTACGGCGGCAAGCACGAAGACCCCAACGTCATGTACTACCTGACCTTGTACAACGAGCCACTTGTTCAGCCTGCTGAGCCGGAGAACTTCGATGTCGAGGGTGCACTGAAGGGTATTTACCACCTGTCGTCGCCGACTATCACTGGCCCCAAGGCTCAATTGATGGCATCCGGTGTCGCAGTGCCGTGGGCGCTAGAAGCGCAGCAGATTCTGGCCTCGGACTGGGGCGTTGCAGCCGATGTCTGGTCGGTCACGTCCTGGACGGAGCTTCGTCGCGATGGAATTGCTGCTGAAGAGCACAACTTCCTTCACCCCAACGAAGAACCTCACATTCCCTACGTCACGACAAAGCTCGCGGATGCCAAGGGCCCGTTTGTTGCGGTCACCGACTTCATGCACGCGGTCCCCGATCAGATCCGGGCGTTCGTTCCCGGTGAGTTCGCGACTTTGGGTGCTGATGACTTCGGTTTCTCAGACACACGAGCTGCTGCACGCCGCTTCTTCAAGATCGACAGCCACTCGATGGTCGTTCGCACTTTGGAGATGCTCGTGAAGCGCGGCGAGATGGATCCTGCTGTTCCGGCTCAAGCGATTGAGAAGTACAGCCTTCACGACGTCAACGAAGGCACCACCGGTTCCGCCGGCGGCGAAAGCTAGGTCGCAACCATTCCCCCGGTACAAAAAACTAAGGCGCAAACACTCGCCTGGTTACGTGTCATCACGGGCGAACTCTCGACTGCAACGCTCAAACGGCTTGAGGACACGCTGCCCTGGTATAGCAAAATGCCACCAGGGCGGCGTTCCGCTGTCGGTTTAGTTGCTCAGGCTGGCATCACGAGCTTCATCAGCTGGTTTGAAGACCCGACGACGACGCCGTGGATTGCGGCGGACGTGTTTGGGGCTGCCCCGCGAGAACTTTTGCGTTCGGTTTCGCTGCAGCAAACGCTTCAACTGATTCGGATCGCCGTCGAAGTTGTTGAAGCGCGCGTGAAAGCGGATGACGACGTCTTGCGGGAAGCGATCCTGTTGTACTCGCGGGAAATCGCGTTTGCCTCGGCAGATGTCTACGCTCGTGCGGCAGAAGCTCGAGGACTCTGGGATGCCCGCCTTGAAGCCCTCGTCGTGGACTCGATTCTGAGTGGCGAGTACGACAACGAGCTTCCGAGTCGCATCGCAGCGCTGGGATGGAATGGTCACGGCGAGGTCTGTGTTCTCGTCGGAACGTCTCCACGCCAGCTCGACGTCGATCAGCTTCGGCGAACAGCTCGTCATCTCGACGCTGACGTTCTCATCGGGGTGCAGGGCAGTCGACTTGTGCTCGTTATTGGTCGCGCAGCTCCCCGTTCAGAAAAGGCGGAAGATGCTGAGCCCCTACCGTTCATCACGATCGCCGAGCAGCTCGAGCCGGGATTCGGAAGCGGGCACCTTGTGCTCGGGCCGGAAGTGCCGAGCTTGGTCGACGCTTCCAAGAGCGCAAAAGCTGCTCTTGCCGGCTTTGCGGTAGCGCGGTCCTGGCGTAACGCGCCTCGACCGACTATGGCCGACGACCTGCTGCCGGAGCGCGCGTTCGCGGGCGACCCGTTGGCACGGTCGACTCTCATCAACAAGATCTACAAACCGCTGCAGGCACACTCGACCGATCTACTGACGACTCTGTGGTGCTACCTCGATAATGGTCGCTCTCTTGAAGCCACTGCTCGCGAACTCTTTGTGCACCCCAACACGGTGCGCTATCGCTTGAAGCGAGTCAGCGAAGTGATTGGCTGGGATGCGACTGGTGCACGGGAGGCGTTGATTCTGCAAGCGGCTCTCATCGTGGGTTCCATTTCTGATCCCGAGCCGGGACGCGCCCGCTAACCATCCCGCTTTGGTGAGTTCACACAACGATCCCTCCAAGCTTTGGTGGGCTTATCCAAGCGATTCCGACGAAAGATTGGCAGACTAGCTAAGTGATTGTTGTAGTAGCGCCCGGACAGGGCTCCCAGACCCCCGGTTTTCTCGAGCCATGGCTCGAAGATTCCTCTCTGCGCGACCAACTCGGCGCGATCTCAGAAGCCGCCGGCATCGACCTGATCGCCCACGGAACGACGTCGGATGCCGACACCATCCGTGACACCGCAGTCGCTCAGCCACTCATCGTCGCCGCTGGACTACTCACGTTGAGCGCACTGACGGCAGGCGACCGCCGCAAGCACATCGGTGCGGTCGCTGGACATTCAGTCGGCGAGATCACGGCCGCCGCGGCATCCGGAATTCTGTCCGAAAGCGATGCGATGCGCTTTGTCGTCGAGCGTGGTGCGGCAATGGCTTCCGCCGCCGCACTGGAATCAACGGGCATGTCCGCCGTCATCGGCGGAGACGAAGAGGCGCTGCTTGAGCGTCTTGCCGAGCTGGGACTGCAGCCAGCGAATTTCAACGGTGGCGGACAAATCGTTGTTGCCGGAGCGCTGGATGCTCTCGCGAAGCTCTCCGAAGACCCCCTCAAGGGAACGCGGGTAATTCCGCTTCAGGTCGCGGGAGCCTTCCACACCCGCTACATGCAACCAGCTGTCGCCCACCTCGAGACATTCGCTGCGACCCTCACGGCGCACGACCCCACGTTGCCGATCTACACCAACCGTGACGGTTCGCTCATCGAGAGCGGGTCGCACTTCGTCGATCTCCTGGTGGGGCAAGTGTCGTCGCCGGTTCGTTGGGATCTCACGATGAACTCACTGGCGGATGCCGGCGTCACCGGAATTATTGAACTTGCGCCCGCTGGCGCTCTTGTTGGCCTCGCCAAGCGCGGACTCCGGGGCATCCCGGCCGTCGCCGTGAAGACACCAGACGATTTATCCGCAGCATTTGACCTGATGGAGGCCAACGCATGACCGCACCCACCCTCACCCAGTCCGCCGGGTCACAGTTCACCAAGATTTACAGTTATGGCGCTGCCCGCGGTGACCTGGTTGTGGACAACAATCAGCTCGTTGAAGCAATCGACTCGAGCGATGAGTGGATTCAGCAGCGCACCGGCATGATCACCCGCCGTCGCGCGTCAGCGGGCATCCTCGCGGTCGATCTCGCCACAGATGCCGCTCGCGAAGCGATTGAGAAGTCTGGCGTCGACCCGTCGGAGATCGACCTCGTCATCATCGCGACGATCAGCAATGTTCTGCAGACACCCTCGATGTCTGCAGTTGTCGCCGACCGCGTGGGAGCCAACCCTGCCGCGGCGTACGACGTGAACGCTGCCTGCGCGGGCTTCAGCTACGCGGTCACTCAGGCTGATGCTTTGATTCGCGCGGGAGCGGCCACATACGCTCTCGTAATCGGCGCCGAGAAGCTCTCTGATCTTGTCGATCCCACCGACCGCAGCATTTCCTTCCTTCTGGCTGATGGTGCCGGCGCTGTTGTTATTGGCCCGAGCGACACCCCCGGTATCTCGGCTCCGGTTTGGGGCTCGGATGGCTCGAAGGCTGACGCGATCAAAATGAACGCAACGCTCGTCGACTTTCGCGAGGGCGAAGCAGCGTGGCCGACCCTCCGCCAAGAGGGCCAGACCGTTTTCCGTTGGGCAGTCTGGGACATGGCAAAGGTTGCCAAGGAAGCGTTGGATGTCGCGGGTATCACCGCAGAAGACCTCGCTGCGTTCATCCCTCACCAGGCCAACATGCGCATCATCGACGAGTTCGCGAAGCAACTGAAGCTGCCCGAGTCTGTAGTTATCGCTCGCGACGTTGCCGACATGGGCAACTCGTCGGCAGCATCCATCCCGCTCGCGACACACCGTCTGCTCGAAGAACACCCCGAATTGAGCGGCGGCCTCGCCCTTCAGATCGGTTTTGGCGCTGGTCTCGTCTTTGGCGCGCAAGTAATCGTTCTGCCGTAGTACCCCCGCTCGACGCGGCTGCTGGCCTACACTGGCTAACGGTCAATTTACATCCCAAGGAGAAAAACATGGCACTGTCCACTGAAGAAGTTATGGCCGGATTGGCTGAGCTCATCAACGACGAGACCGGCATTGCGACCGACACTGTTGAGATGGGCAAGTCGTTCACCGATGACCTCGACATCGACTCCATCTCGATGATGACGATCGTTGTTAACGCCGAAGAGAAGTTCGACGTCAAGATCCCCGACGAAGAGGTAAAGAACCTCAAGACCGTCGGTGACGCAGTGAACTTCATCACCAACGCTCAGGCGTAACACCCGCTCGACGTGGATGGCCAACCGCACTCGCTGCGGTTGGCCTCCGCGCAGCACTGCAGAAGTCTGCCGTTGGCGGGCTTTCTGAGCCATGCACTCAAAAGGAACGTGAAATGACCAAAAAGATCGTTGTCACCGGTATCGGTGCCACTACGCCCATCGGCGGAACCGCGACCGAGTCGTGGAACGCCCTTCTCGCTGGCGAATCCGGAGCCCGCTCTCTCGAGCAGGACTGGGTCGAAAAGTATTCTCTCCCCGTAACGTTTGCGGCGCAGGCAAAAGTGCGCCCCGAAGAGGTTTTGGAGCGCGTCGAGTACAAGCGACTCGATCCTTCCAGCCAGTTCGCCCTCATCTCGGCACGCGAAGCGTGGGCCGATGCGGGCTCACCTGACGTCGACCCTGAGCGTATTGGTGTTGACTATTCCACCGGTATCGGCGGACTCTGGACGCTCCTTGACGCGTGGGACACCCTGCGCGAAAAGGGTCCACGCCGCGTTTTGCCGATGACTATTCCGATGCTGATGCCGAACGCTGCTGCAGCCGCCATCAGCATGGCGATCCCGTCACGTGCCTATGCTCGCACCGACGTTTCTGCGTGTGCCTCCAGCACCGAGGCTCTCGCCAACGCCTACGCTCACCTTCAGGCAGGGCTTGCGGATGTCGTGATTGCCGGTGGAACGGAAGCAGTGGTTCACCCGCTTCCTATCGCCGCGTTCGCGTCGATGCAGGCACTCTCGAAGCGCAACGACGACCCGGCGACGGCTTCGCGCCCCTACGACGTCTCCCGCGATGGTTTCGTTCTCGGCGAAGGAGCCGCAACGCTCGTTCTGGAGACCGAAGAACACGCTCTTGCTCGCGGCGCACGCATTTATGCTGAGCTCGCCGGTGGCGCTGTCACGAGTGACTCGTACCACATCACCGCTCCCGACCCCGAGGGAACCGCCGCAGCACGCGCCGTGCGCGACGCCCTCGAAGCTGCCGGAGCAACGCCAGAAGACGTTACCCACATCAACGCGCACGCCACGAGCACGCCCGTTGGCGATATTGCCGAGTACAAGGCGCTCCTGCGCATTTTTGGTGACCACCTGCCCAACATTCCGGTTTCCGCCACCAAGGGCGCGACCGGCCACCTCCTGGGCGGCACAGGGGCACTCGAGGCGATCTTCACGGTGCTGGCACTCCATCACCGCACGGCTCCCCCGACCATCAACCTCACGAACCAAGACCCCGAGATTCCGCTGGACGTCGTCACGTCGCCCCGCGATCTCGGCTCAGGCCCCCAGCTGGCCATCAGCAACTCGTTCGGCTTTGGTGGACACAACGCTGTCGCCGCATTCCGTTCGGTTTAGTCACGGAGCTGGCTCGGCCGCTTTAGCGAGTTGAGTGTTAACGAAGAATCGCCCGTCCGATCAATGATCGGACGGGCGATTCTCGTTAAGCGTTGTCAGTGCGTGAACACGCTCCGCTAGGTTCGAGCGCTAGTTGACCGCGCCGTCGCCCGCGAGAACCCCACCGTCGATGATGAATTCAGATCCGGTCGAGTAACTTGCGTCCTCGCTGGCGAGGAAGAGAACCATTTTGGTGACTTCTTCCGGCTCTCCGAGACGAGGAATCGGCGTGCTTGAGTCGTCGGTCTCCAAGCCATCAGTCATGGGAGTGCGGATGTTACCGGGGTGAACAGAGTTGACTCGCACACCCTGGTGTCCGAGTTCCATGGCGACAGACTTCGTCAAGCCGCGAAGGCCAAACTTGGAGGCTGTGTAGCCGTGGAGGGCGGCGAAGCCCTGCATGCCAGCCGTCGACGAGATGTTCACGATAGAGGAGGTCTCGTTCTTGACCAATTCGGGTGCCGCCGACTTGATGCCGAGGAAGGCGCCGGTGAGGTTAATCCCGATGATCAGCGACCAATCCTTAGCGGTATAAGTGTCGAGAGTGCCGAAGTTTGCGATTCCGGCGTTGTTGATCAGGACGTTGAGGCCGCCGAAGGTGTCGACCGCAAGCTTCACAGCCGCAAGCCACTCTTCCTCGTTGGTGACATCGAGGTGGGCATAGACGGCACTCTCACCAAGTTCGTCCGCGAGAGTCTGGCCCTCAGCATCCAAAACGTCGGTGATGACAACCTTGCCACCCTCGGCGACAATGGCACGACTGTGGGACTCGCCCATTCCGCGGGCACCACCGCTAATGAGAACTACTTTTCCGTCAAAACGAGACATGATGTTCCTTCCAAATCCTGAAATAGTTTCAGCCGGAAGAACAAGGTCCGAGGACCCGGGAACGGTCCGTTGTGGCAACCGTGCCCGAAAACTTCCGGCCACGTCTTAACGCTACGCCGGGAGTCTGCTGGAAGCTACCTGAACGGCACGCTCGCAGCGAACAATCAGTCGCACAAATGTGCAGACCGAGGGAATTAGAGGATGGAACGACATCCATCATGGAGAGAGCACTCTCCATCAAAAGTCGAATCGACGGAATCGAGCACGACGTCAACGCAGTCATGCCATTCGATGAGTGGAATCCGAGTGTCAACCGCAACTTCTGGGAGAGCCGTGCGTTCGGAAATCATCGTCAACCTACCTTGTGAAGCCACACAACTGCAGAATCTTGACTGGCGTGACGGAACGACTCAAGTTCGTCGTCCCACGCCTGGCCGAGAGCAAGGCGAAGTTCGCGGTGCAGCTCGAAAGCATCGGAACCCGCAGCTTCCATCGCGTAGCGCAAGCGGTCTTCCGGAATCACCATGTTGCCGACGCTGTCGGTCTGCGCGAAGAAGATGCCGAGGTCGGGCGTGTGCATCCAGCGACCGCCGTCCGAACCCGGACTCGGGTCTTCGGTGACTTCGAAACGGAGGTGTTCCCATCCACGCAGGGAGGATGCAAGCGTGGCACCGGAGCCCTGCGGCCCCTCCCAATAGAACTCAGCACGCTGAGAACCTTTGAGCACGGGTTGATCATCCCAGTCAAAGTTCACGGCACGTTCAAGGGCGCGACCAGCAGCCCACTCGATGTGTGGGCAGAGCGCGCGAGGAGCAGAGTGCACGTAGAGCACTCCGCGAGCGTTTTGTGCAGTCACGATATCTCCGTTCCGTTGGATGCGACTTCCCCATCGACCCACGAACGGTGCCTGTGACGGCACGGAGCTGTTAAATTGTGCGGCGAACCGCTTGGGGACATTATCCCCGAATAATCCGCCAAAACACAAGCGTGTAGTTACATTTACGCAATTTGGGCGCAATCGTACCCACTCGAGAGGAACCGCTGACGCGGATTATGCGCGGTCGAGGGCCTCAGGAAGCGTCATCCGCCACTCTTCTGGAGCGTCTGCAGCCGGTGCAGCAGGCAGGTTGCCCTTGCCATCAGGCTCGGGAATCGCCGAGATGAGCGCTCGCGTGTACGGATGCACTGGGTCATTCCAGATCAGATCCGAAACGCCAGATTCGACGATCTTGCCGCGGTACATCACCACGGTGCGGTCGGCGATGAGGCGCACGATAGCGAGGTCGTGAGAGATGAAGAGCAACCCCGCGCCGGCATCGAGCGCGAGCTTGCGCATCATGTCAGCGACGGATGCCTGGCTGGACGCATCCAGAGCAGAAATCGGTTCGTCGGCGACCAAGAGATCGGGGCGCGCAGCCAAGGCGCGAGCGATAGCGACACGTTGACGTTGCCCACCCGAGAGTTCGTGAGCGTAGCGCGACACCATCTCGATGGGGAGCCCGACACGTTCGAGCCATTCTTCGGGCTGCGAGCCTTCATCGCCACGTTCAACGGCAGCGCGGATGCCTTCTGATATCTGCTGCCCCACGCGAATCCGCGGGTTCAGGGATGAGTTGGGATCTTGGAAGACCATCTGGATCGATGTGAACTGTGCGCGACGACGGCGAACACCCAACAACGGAACTTCAGAACCGCGATAGGTCACAGCGCCGGCACGAGGCTTTTCCATTCCCACAACAGCGCGGGCCAAGCTCGACTTGCCACAACCGCTCTCCCCCACGAGAGCCAGCACTTCGCCGGGAGCAATCGTGAGCGAAACCTCGTCGACCGCGCGTACGACAGTCGCACCGTGGTACTCAATAACGAGGTCTGAAACCTCAAGCAGTTCACTCATTCGCTTGCCTCCTCGAAGCCAGCAGCGCCCGGTAGTGACGCAAGCAGCTCGCGCGTGTACGCGTGCTGCGGATTCACGAAGATTTCGCTGCGCACATTCGACTCCACAATCTCGCCATGACGCATCACCGCAATGTCATCCGCAATCGCGCTCATCACCCCGAGGTCGTGGGTTACGAGCAGCACTGCGAGTTGGCGCTCATCGGCCAGATCACGCAGAAGGTGCAGGATGCCCGCCTGAACGGTCACGTCGAGCGCCGTAGTCGGCTCATCGGCGAGCAACACGATCGGATCGCAGGCCAAAGCGATGGCGATAGCGATGCGCTGGCGCTGGCCGCCCGAAAACTGGTGCGGGTAGCGGGCAAGAGCCTCAGCCGGATTCGGGACTCGAACCCGATCGAGCAGCTCGATAGCGTGCGCCCGTGCCTGCTTAGCGGACATCTTCAAATGGCGCTTCACGTGATCAGTGAGCTGCGTGCCCACCGTCAACTGCGGGTGCAGACTCGACGAGGGGTCCTGGAAGATCATCGCAATACGACGCCCACGAATATCGTTGAGCTGCCGATGAGTCATTCCCACCAACTCGGTGTCGCCCAAACGAATCGAGCCCCCGACGACGGCGTTGCTCGGCAACAATCCCAACATCGCGAGCGACGTGACCGTCTTGCCCGAGCCCGACTCCCCCGCGAGACCCTGGATGCGTCCGGGGGTAAGCGCGAGGCTGATGCCCTTAACGATGGACTTCAGGTTCTTACGCGAGCCGATGCCGATAGTGAGGCCGGCGACCGTGAGCACCGGCGTGGTGCTTGCGGCTGCGGCATCCGCAGTCTGAGGTGTTGTGATGTCGCTCATGACCGTGCCCCCGCTCGCGATACCTGGGAGGTGGGATCGAAGATGTCTCGCAGTGAGTCACCCACGAAGTTGAACGCCATAACGACGGTGAGGATGGCCAGCCCAGGGAACAACCCGATCCACCAGCTGTCGAAGTTTTGGATGGCGGCAGAAATCATGGAGCCCCACTCGGCCGTCGGCGGCTGCGCACCGAGACCCAGGAACGAGAGGCCAGAAAGCAACAGGATCGCGGTTCCCACATCGAGGCTCGCGAGAACCAGAATCGGACCAACCACGTTGGGCGCGATATCGACGCGCAAAGTTTTGAACGGCGAGAAGCCCATAAGACGGCCAGCCATGACGTAGTTCTGCGTTCGCAACCCCAACACGATACTTCGCGTCATTCGGGCATATTGCGGCCACGAGACCACAAACGCGGCGATGACGGCGTTGAAAAGCGACGGACCAAGAGCAGCCGCAACGACCATCGCGAGGATGACCGTGGGGAAAGCCATGACGAGGTCCGTCAGCCGCATGAGCAACTCATCGACCCACTTGCCGAAGTAGCCGGCAATGGCGCCAATGAGGGTTCCCACGACGAGCGACATCAGCACGAGCATGAGCGCCAGCGGGATCGTGACGCTGGCACCGGTCATCAGGCGGGAGAAAATGTCACGGCCGAGAGCATCCGTGCCCATCAGAGTGTCGATACCGGGGGCCTGCAGTCGCGGCAAGTCTTGCGACAGCGGATCGAAAGGAACCCACAACCGCGCAGTGAAGGCGATGCCCACCCACGTGATGGCGATAACGGCACCAATGACGCCGAGCGGAGTAATCCACGCGGCGGGAATCTTTAGCCAACGCTTTCTCATGCGAGCCTCACCCTCGGGTCGAGTACACCGTAAAGAAGGTCGACGGCGAAGTTGATAGACAGGTAGACAACGCCAACGACGAGACCGACGCCCATGACGCCGGGCAGATCGAGGCTGGTTGCCGAGTTGTAGGCGTAGCTGCCGAGGCCGGGCCACGCGAACACTGCCTCGACGAGCACAGTGCCCGAGAGCAGCGTTCCAAACGCAAGACCCACGATCGTGAGGATGGGCAGCGATGCTCCGCGAAGCACGTACCCGAAGAGTAGGCGGGGACCGCTGAGCCCCTTCGCACGGCCGGCACGCACATAATCGGCATCCAACACCTCGAGCACAGAAGTGCGAACGAAGCGCGTCAGGAGCCCAATTGTGAAGAGCGACAACACGAAGACGGGAAGCATAAGGTGCGCGAGCGCATCAGTGAATGTCACCCACTGGCCGGCCAGGAGCGCATCGACCGTGTAAAAACCAGTCACGGTGGGCGGCGGCGCGAGGGCCGGCGAGAGACGCCCCGAACCGGGCGCGATGCGCAGTTGCAGGAAGAAGAAGTTGAAGCTGACCAGTGCCATCCAGAATGTGGGGATGCTGAGGCCGATCAGCGAAAACACGCGAACAAGTTGGTCGCTGATCTTGCCGCGGCGGTAGGCCGCGAGCGAACCGAGCGCAACACCAACACCAAGGCTCACGACGATGGCCAGCAGAGCAATCTCGACCGTGGCGGGAACGGCCTTAGCAAGGTCGTCGGCCACCGGCTGGGTAGTGCGCAGTGAGATACCCATGTCGCCGTGGAACAGGCCGCTGATGTAGTTGGCATACTGCACCGGGAGCGGCTGGTCGAGGCCGCGCTCCTTGATATACGCCTCGACGGTGGCGGGGTTGCTCGCCGCCCCTTCACCGAGTGCTGCCGCAATGGGGTCACCCGGCACCAGGTTCGCGAGAGCGAACGTGACAATAGTGACTCCGAAGAGGAGCAGGACTGAGGTTCCGAGGCGACGAAGCAGGTACCCGACCAGAGGTGATCTGGCCGAGTACCTGCGGGTCGCGCGGGGTGTATTTCCCACGCTAGAGATTCTTTCTACTTAGCTTGCAGTTCAGCGATGTCCATCGTCCACGTGGAGTTGTAGGCAACTCCATCAATGTACGAGGCGGTCGCAATGTTCGAGCCGGGAACGATCAACGGAACGAACGGGCCACGCTGCTGCAGCGCTTCAGCGAAGTTGCTGAAGGCAGTCTCGCGCTCGTCGAAGTTCGTGGCGTTCTCTGCTGCTGCAGCGAGGTTCACCACGTCGCTGTCTTGGTCTGCGGTCCAACCAGCGCGCAGTCCGACCTTCTGTCCGGCCGAGAACGGCAGGAAGTTAGCGGAGTCGGCGTAGTCAGGGCCCCAGAACCAGATGCTGAAAGCTTCGGTTCCGTTGACGTAGCTATCGATCTGGGTGGTGAACGGCGCCGGAGCGAGTTCGATGGTGATTCCGGCATCCGCAAGCTGCGACTGAACGCGCTCGGCGAGCGGGGTGAAGCTCACTCCACCAACCGGGTAGTCGTTCGGGTATTCGAGCGTGATGCTCTCACCGTCGTAGCCGGACGCTTCGAGCGATGCTGCTGCAACGTCGAGGTCTTGCGCCACACCGTTCTCCAGCGCGCCGAGGAATGACGGCGGGATAACACCGGTTGCCTGCTCAGAGCCGGCACCAGCAAGTTCGAGCAGTGCCGGGTAGTCGAGTGCGTAACGAACCGCATTCGCGAAGTCGGCGTTGGCGGTAACGCCACCTACCTCTTCGCTCTGGTTGATCAGAAGGAAGATCGTCTGAGCCGACGGTGTCGAGAAGATGTTGATGCCATCGCTCAGGCTCGCGACCTGGTCACCGCTGAGGTCAACGGCTACCTGCGAGTCATCGCCCTCAAGGTTGATCTTCTGGGTTGCGGCCTCAGAAACGTTGCGGATAACAACGCGAGTGAAGTCGATGTCTTCCTCACCGTTATAGTTCTCGTTCTCGGTGAGCACTACCTGGGACTCGAAGTTGATCGAGTCGAGGATGTACGGGCCGGAACCAGCGGACGTCTCGTTCAAGAATGCTTCAGCAGCATCCGAGTCATCGGTCGTTCCGCCGTTTTCGATAACGAGAGCGGAGTTCAGGATGGCGAGCGACGGGTTCGTCATGAGGGCGGGGAGCTTGAGCGACGGGGTCTCCGTGCTGAGCTCAACGGTCATGTCGTCGATCTTGGTGACGGTGATGCCGTTCATCAAGAAGTTCGCCTTGCTCTCGGTCATTCCCGCAACGCGGTTGAGCGAGAACACGACGTCATCAGCAGTGATCGCCGAGCCGTCAGAGAAGACGCGCCCGTCTTCGAGGGTGAACGTGAAGACCGTCGCATCATCGTTGGACTCGTACGACGCGAGGCCGTTAACGGGAGTCGACTCGTCGGAGCCGGCGAAGTCGAGGAGCGTCTCGTAGAGAGCCTTCGACACCATGTAACCGGTCGGAACGTAGTTGCGTCCCGGGTCGCTGGTCTCGAGTGTGAAAGCGGTGTCAATAACGATGCTGTCGCTTGCTTCGGGTGCTGCTGCAGCGCAACCGGCGAGTGCCAGTGATGCAGTCAGTCCGAATGCGGCCGCTACGTAGCGGAACTTAGTGCGCAAAGGGAAACTCCTTGTGGTTATAGAACAGCCTCTGGACGGCTGTGCTTGAGATTGGCACAATTCCCGCTAGTCTGTCCAATCAAAGGCCTAATCATTCAGACCATGGCTCAAACATGAGGGAGATTTCACTCAATATGTCCAGCAAAGCCCCCACCGGCTCGTCCAGTACTGGACAATCACAGCCCGTATTGGACGAGATCAACCTGAAGATATTGAGCGAACTCCGCTATAACGGACGAATATCAATGTCCGCTCTTGCGGAGAAGGTAAATGTCTCGCGCGCCAATGTCTACACGCGCGTTGAGCAACTCATGTCCGATGGTGTGATTACGGGCTTCAGCGCCCAAGTCGATCCGGCAAAAACCGGGCTCGGAATCTGCGCGCTCGTGTTTCTCTCTGTGCATCCGCAGACCTGGGCAAGCTTCCGTGACCGCATCACCAACATGACCGAGATCGAGTCCTGCCGCATCACCACCGGCGAGCATGACGCCATGCTGCTAATCCGTGGACACGAGGTTGGAGCCATTCACGATTTCATCGTTGGAGTGCTTTCCGTGCTGCCCGAAGTGAAATCGCTTGAGACGGTGCTGGTGCTCGATGAAGTCTTTCAGCGCCCGTACCTACTGCCGACGGATCTCCCCGAGCGAGCGCAAGAACCTGCGCAGTTGGGGCTTACCCGATTCACCCGCGCCGACCCGAACCGTGCGGGCCTCAACAACTAGCGCGCTAGACGACCTGCACGCAGACGCTCGAGCCGGGCACTCCATCGAGCACGAACTCTTCAACAAGTTCGAATCGGCCATCAGCACGCGACCCTAGTGTGGTGCTGCTGTCGCCCAGAAGCGTGGCGTCACTAGCGATGACATGGTGCACGAAAAACTCATCGAGCACGCCATCACGGTACCGCCCTACGCAGTGGCCCGACGTTACCGTGTCCCCGTAGTAGAAACCCCACAGCACTCCCGAGTTCTCAGAGAATTCGAACCGAGTGGGTTCCGCTGCAACGGTGCTCGCGCTCGACTCTTCGAGGATGAAGGTCGTGCCATCGAGCTGCGGTTGTGTGCGCAGAGCCGGGTCAAGTTCTGGCCACGCGGCGCAACGATCCGCTTCGACACAAATGCTGACCTGAGGTTGGCCATCCTTGTCAAAAGTTTCGTACAGCTCGAGCTTGCCCTCAGCGTTCCATTGGATGGTGCTCTCGGCGTGGCCGAGCACGACCTCGCCACCAGAAACGAGCCGGTGAGCGAAGCTAATCGAAACGACGTTTCCGCTTCGACGCCCGACAAACCGTCCCACTGAGACAGTGTCTCCGTAGTACTGGCCCCAAATCATGGAGCCGTCTTGGTGATACCGAAACCGTGTCGGTGATTCGGTAGACACAGCGCTGCCCGATGACGAGACTAAGACGAATTCGCGATCGTTGATCGACTCGGGAACGGCTTGCGCCTCTGCTGGGGCCACTGATGCATCACTCACGCAGATGAGTATGGGCCGTGAGTCGGTCTGCGCGAAATCCGGCACGAAGAGTCCAGTTCATCTTGCGGCTACGTCGAACGGGTGGACATTCTCGTACATCCGGGGGCTTGTCGATGCGATTAATCCACCGCACAAATTGAGCATCGCCACGACAAAGCCGCGAATTCGGCGGCGCGAAGAACTCGACACACCGCGGAACAACGGCCGCGCATCCGCCTCGTGGCTATCGTCGTTTAGTACATACTCAGTATCGACTTACCCGGAAGGTCTGGCATGTCAATCCGCCACAGCTTGCTGATGATTCTGGCGCAGGGCCCCTGTTACGGCTATCAGTTGCGTTCGGAATTCGACCGGCGCACCGGATCGACTTGGCCGCTCAACGTCGGACAGATATACAACACGCTCGATCGCCTCGTGCGCGATGATCTCGTGACCAAAGCGAGCGCGCCCCACGACGCAGACCCTGACTCCTCGCAACAGACGTATTACACGATCACGGATGCCGGAAAGATCGAAGCGGAACACTGGCTCGCCACCCCGGTCGACAGCTACTCCGTGAGCCGCGACGAACTAGCAATCAAACTCGCTATTGCCGTAACTCTTCCCGGCGTCGATGCGCACGCCGTGATCGAACACCAACGCGAGGCGACGCGAGGCGCTGTTGATGCGCTCTCCCTTACCGCCGAAGTACGTGAGGATGCCCGCGATGCCAGTCAGTTCGCTGAACAACTCGTCACCGATTCGCTTTTCGCCCACGCCGAGGCCGAGTTGCGCTGGCTTGACCACGTTGAGGCGGCACTGACGACCGCTCAATCGCATGGCCTCGTTGACGCGTTTCCCTTGAACCTCACCAAGCCCAAACGTGGCCGCCCGGCCACGGCTGCCTCGGTGAACGAAGCGGCGATCGCCTGACCGATCCGAAGGACGCTGCCCGCTAGAGTGCCGCGGCTCCGTGCGCGCCGCTATTTAGCTTGATCGTAGCGATCGACGATGGCGGTCGTGAGCGGAAACGTGACCGGAATATCGCCAAACACAAGGCGTCCAGCATCTGCCGCAGCCGCCGTAATGTGCTCGGCGACCCTGTCTGCCAGTTGGGCCGGAGCGTGCACCACGACCTCGTCGTGTAGGAAAAACACGAGGTGGGGCGCGTCGGTAAACCACGCGGCATCCGAAAGCTGACCAAGGCGATTGCGGATGCTCGCCATCCAGCAGAGCGCCCACTCGGCAGCGGTTCCCTGCACGATAAAGTTTCGCGTGAAGCGGCCCCACGACCGCCCCCGTTCTTGAGACGCCGCACGTTGAGCGGGCGACTGCGAATCGTCGTAAGTTGCCGCGTGGGTACCGGGAGGGGAACTGCGACCCAGCTGAGTGCTCACGACTTCGCCACGCTCGCCTGCCCGAGCCGCCTGCTCAACGAGGGCAATCGCCTGCGGGTAGGCCCGCGCTAGCCGAGGCATCAATCGGCCGCTCTCCCCCGAGGTCGCTCCGTACATCGCGCCGAGCATCGCAAGCTTCGCGTGAGCACGAGTGTCGACCGCACCACTGGCCACAATGCCCTCGTAGAGGTCACCAGATGCCCCAGCAGCAACCATTCCGCGGTCACCGGCCAGAGCTGCCAGAATGCGTGGCTCGAGTTGAGACGCGTCGGCGACCACAAACTTCCAGCCCGGGTCGGCCTTCACAGCGCCGCGGATGAGGTGCGGTAGCTGCAAGGCCCCTCCGCCACTGGTCGCCCACCGGCCGGTAACGACGCCGCCGGGCACGTAGTCGGGACGAAAGCGCCCGTCGACAACCCACGAGTCGAGCCACGACCATCCATTGGCCGTCATGAGACGTTGCAACTTCTTGAACTCGAGAAGCGGTTCAATCACCGGATGCTTCAACTGTTTGAGCTCCCACGAGCGCGTTGTTGTGGCTTGAATTCCTGCAACGCTGAGGGCCCGTAAGAGCTCGGCGGGAGATTCAGGTGTGAGTCGCGGCGAGTCGAGCAGGAGGCGGATCTGATCAACGAGCATCTGGAGCTTCACCGGGCGTTCACCCTCAACACTCGGTCGCGACCCCAACATCACAGTCAGAATCGCGTCATGAGCTTCGGCACTCCATGGGAGACCAGCAAAACGCATCTCGGCTGCGATGAGCGCGCCCGCAGACTCCGCGGAAAGAAGCCGTTGCAGTCGGCCAGCTTCGGTTGAGGAGGCCACGGCGTCGAGTTGACTCAAGAATTCGCCGAGTACGTCGAGTTCTTCGTCGGCAACCTGCGCCTGGTCATCCTCAAAGTCGAAGAGCGTCGAATGTTGCGGGGCACGGTGCTCGATGGGAGCTTCGACTCCGGCTTGAATAAGCGCATCCCAGCGGCTTGGCGGTGCCTGTGCCAGCGTTGACTCACGAGTGAAAGCGGAGTTACGGAGAATCGCGTGACAGAGCCGAAGGTCGAAGCACCGGTTCACTCTGACGTGGGCAGCCAAAAGCCCCGGGTACCACGCTGAAGTGTCGTGCCATACCCAGCGAATGTCGGGCTCAGCGCGTTGGGACTGCACCACGAACGCCGCCACGTCGTCAACCGCGTGCTCGGCAATGACCGCGCCGTCTGCAGCCACTCGGGTGGCGGTGAGGGTGCGGCCGCTAGTCGCGAGCACGAGGTACACATGACTAGTCTGCCCTGCGCCGCCGACAGCGATTGCCTAACTAAACGGTTCGGCAACCTCCATGAGCGTCGAGCGAATCAAGAAACGCACTCCCTCCGGCGCCTCAAGAGAGAATCCGCTGCCGCGACCTTTGACAACATCAATCGTCAAAAAAGTGTGGCTCCAGTAGGCGAACTGTTCGACCGACATCCAGAATTCGATCGGCTGCTCAGGCTGACCGTGGGGCGCAATATCGAACACCCCCAGAAGCACATCGCTCGCTCCCGTGACGAACTCGCCTGCGGCAAAACACATCGGCGAGCTGCCATCGCAGCACCCGCCAGACTGATGAAACATGAGCGGGCCGTGTGTGCGCCACAGTGCTCGAAGCAAGTCGATGCTTTCGGCCGTCATGGCTAGGCGGGGTTGGGTTTCTCCCGGGATTACAACGCTTGCATCAATCATTTCTTGGCTCCTCGCCGCGGTAGATAGCGCAGTGGCGGCCAGCACGTCTGCACTGGCCGCCACCTCCTCGTGCGATCCCTGGTTTAGAAGAATCCGAGCGCGTTCTCGGAGTATGAGACCAGCAGGTTCTTGGTCTGCTGGTAGTGGTCAAGGGCGAGGGCACTATTTTCGCGGCCGATTCCAGAGCTCTTGTAGCCGCCGAACGCGGCGCCAGCGGGATAGGCGTGATAGTTGTTGACCCACACGCGACCCGCCTGCAGGTCGCGTCCGGCGCGGTAGGCAATATTGCCATTACGTGACCAGACACCGGCACCCAAGCCGTAGAGCGTGTCGTTGGCGATGGAGATACCGTCGGCGTAGTCGTCGAAGCTTGTTACTGCAACGACCGGCCCGAAGATTTCCTCCTGGAACAGGCGCATCTTGTTGTGACCTTCGAAGATTGTCGGCTGCACATAGAAGCCGCCACTCAGATCGCCACCCAGATCAACCCGTTCGCCGCCGAGCGCTAGTTTCGCGCCCTCCTGCTGACCGATGTCGATGTAGCTCAGAATCTTCTCTAGCTGGTCGTTTGAGGCTTGAGCACCCACCTGCGTGGTGGTGTCGAGAGGGTTGCCCTGAAGCGCACGGCTCGTCCGCTCCACGGCATCGCCCAAGAAAGAGTCGTAGATCGACTTCTGGATCAGAGCCCGGCTCGGGCTCGTGCACACCTCACCCTGGTTGAAGGCAAAGAGCGCAAAGCCCTCTTGCGCTTTGTCGTAGTAAGCGTCGTCGCGGTCCGCAACATCCTCGAAGAACATGTTCGGGCTCTTTCCGCCCAGTTCGAGAGTCGCCGGGATGATGTTGGCACTGGCGTACTGCAGAATCAGTCGGCCAGTGGTGGTCTCCCCCGTGAACGCGATTTTGCGGATGCGCGGGCTCGACGCAAGCGGCTTGCCGGCTTCGACGCCGAATCCATTCACGATGTTGAGGACACCGGGCGGGAGGATGTCCCCAATAAGTTCGATGAGGACCAAGATCGAGGCGGGCGTCTGCTCCGCTGGCTTCAGGACTACCGCGTTACCCGCGGCCAGGGCTGGAGCGAGCTTCCACACGGCCATCAGGATCGGGAAATTCCACGGAATGATCTGCCCAACCACTCCGAGCGGTTCCTTGTAGTGATACGCCGTCATGTCGCCATCCATTTCGGCGAAGTGGCCCTCTTGCGCCCGAATGGCGGCAGCAAAGTAGCGGAAGTGATCAGCCGCGAGCGGAAGGTCAGCGTTGAGTGGCTCCCTAATCGGTTTGCCGTTATCCCAGCTTTCGGCGACAGCCAGCATCTCCAGATTCGCATCAATGACATCCGCGATCTTGTGAAGAACCGCTGCGCGCTCGGTGGTGGAGGTCTTGCCCCACGCAGGGGCCGCCTTGTGGGCTGCATCGAGAGCCAACTCGATGTCTTCGGCAGTGCCGCGGGCTACCTCGGTGAACGGGCGTCCGTTGACCGGGGAGAGGTTTTCGAAGTACTGCCCCTTGACCGGAGCGACCCACTCACCGCCAATCCAGTTCTCGTAGCGTGGCTTGAAAGTCATGAGAGATTCGGGTGTGCCGGGGGCTGCATAGATGGTCATGTGCTGACTCCTGTCGACGTCATTGTCTGGGATGCGACGGCACAACTCGTGCCGTGGCCTGAACTCTAGGTGCGGGCAGGTTGCCGCAACGTTGCAACTTCTTGCGAGGCGGTCAGGCGGCGAGGCAGTTAGGCGAGCTCGGCGTTGATACGTTCGAGGCGCGAGACGACAGACGCCCGTTTCGGAGACTTGGCGGGCAATCGGGTGAGGCAGGCCGTCCACACTTCAACGTCGTAGGCGGCCTCATCGCTGCGCGCATAGGTCAGCAGTGTGTCGAGCGAGGCGTCGGTCAACATCGCGTCGCGCACCCGGGAGCAGACTTCATCCCGAATCGACCGAATGCCGGGAGCGACAGAGCGGGGCAGCACAGGCCCCGAGTACCCGGCTAACGCCACACGATGCGCGCCGCGATCGAGAAAAGAGAGCACCCGACGGGCATCGAGATCGAGGGCTCGCGCCAGCTTGTAGGGGCGCGAGGTCGGGACAAGGCTCGGATCAGCTTTCTCGAGCACCCGACGCAGTCTGACCATTTCGGGGCGAACCGTATCGACTGAGCAGCCCAAAAGTTCAGCGAGCCGCTCAGCAGAAAGTCCGGCGGGATGCCAGGCCAACAACACTAAAATCTCGGCATGGCGCACGCTCAGTTCGATTACCGTGCCTGAGAGTTCGAGAGCACCTCCTTCGAGGCCGAGCACAGAGAGCGCCGGCAGCGCTTCAGGACGCACAACCGCGCGGTGGATGGTGCGCCGCGGACGAGCTCGCTCGGCATCGAGCGTTTGAATGCGCAGCTCTGACTCGACAGCGGCGACGGCGGCTTCCATGAGCGGGAGTGTCGCGGGCGCGACAGCGTCATCGCCACCCGTGATATCGATAACGCCGAGCATTGCGCCAGTTGACGGATCATGGACGGGAACAGCGGTGCAACTCCAGGGATGCACAATCCGATTGAAGTGTTCGGCTCCACGAATTTGGATGCCGTGGTCGAGAGCGAGGGCTGTGCCGGGGGCGCTTGTTCCCACGGCTTTCTCGCTCCAGTCCGCGCCTTCGACGAACAGCATGCCCTCCGCACGGCGGCGGAGCGTGCGATCTCCGTCGATCCACAGGAGGCGGCCATCTTGGTCGCCGATCGCGACGATGAGGCCCGCATCAAGGGTGTGACGGATGAGTAAGCGATGGATTGTCGGAAGAGCGAGCGACAGCGGGTGAGAGTCTCGATACTCGCGCAGGTCGTGGTCGGTGAGTTGTCGCGAGTCGAGCGGCTGATCGGGGTCAAGTTCGAGTCGCAGCGATCGTTGCCACGATTCATGCACCAAACGGCGAACGCCGGTGGCGACGGAGCGATCACCGATCGCAGTGTTGTGCGCTTGCTCTACGAGGGCACGCGCGCTGGATTCAGCGGTGGACATCCACGGGCTAGCCACTGGCACTCCGATCAACGTTGGTCGAGTGCCCTCATAATACGCGGCTAGCCCATGGACGGGTCAGGCAGCAGTCTCGCGGGGCTGTTCTACGAGATAGCTGCTGTAGGCGCTGAGGGTGAGGAAGGTGGGGAAATCATCCTCTAGCGTCACTTCACGGAACACTGCCGCAGCATCATCGAAGCGGTCACCCGGGGTGCGCTCAAGCGTCGCGAACACGTGGGCGAGTTCTTCCTCAATACCCCGGTGCGTGATGGGCGTGCCCTCCGCGGTCACAACGCGCTGGTGCATCCACTGCCACAGCTGGCTGCGGCTGATCTCAGCGGTAGCGGCGTCTTCCATCAGGTTGTCGATGGCGGCAGCGCCGACTCCGCGGAGCCAGCTTTCGATGTAGCGCAACGCGATGGAGACGTTGGAACGCACTCCGGCATCCGTTACCGCACCGTCGATGCGCAGGTCGAGCAGATCGTCGGCGGTCACGTGAACGTCGTCGCGCAGGCGGTCAACCTGGTTGGGACGCTCCCCCAGTACCGCGTCAAACTCGGCACGAGCGGTGGGGATGAGATCGGGATGTGCGACCCAGGTGCCATCGAAGCCATCGGTGGCCTCGCGGCGCTTGTCGCGCGTCACAGCGTCGAGGGCGCGAGCGGTCACTTCGGGGTCACGACGGTTCGGGATGAAGGCGCTCATGCCTCCGATGGCATGTGCTCCCCGCTTGTGGCAGGTGGCAACGAGCAGCTCCGTGTAGGCCCGCATGAACGGAACCGTCATCGTGATGGCGGAGCGGTCAGGGAGTACAAAGCTCGCCCCACGACCGCGGAAGTTCTTGATGATCGAGAAGATGTAATCCCAGCGCCCTGCGTTGAGCCCAGCACAGTGCTCGCGCAGCTCGTAGAGGATCTCTTCCATCTCGAACGCGGCAGGAATTGTCTCGATCAGCACCGTCGCGCGGATCGTGCCGTGCGGAATGTTCAGCGCGTTTTCGGCGAACGTGAACACGTCATCCCACAGACGCGCTTCGAGGTGGTTCTCGATTTTGGCGATGTAAAAGTACGGGCCGCTGCCGCGCTCGATCAGTTCGTGCGCATTATGGAATATGTAGAGCCCGAAGTCGACGAGCGATCCGGATGCTGGCGTGCGCAACCCTGCCCGGTCAGTGTACCGGAGGTGCTTTTCTACCAAGTGCCACCCGCGCGGTCGCATCACGATCGTTGGCGTCTCCTCGCCGAGAGCATAGGTCTTGCCCTCGGGAGAAGTGAAGTCAATCTGGCGACGGATCGCGTCGTACAGGTTGATCTGGCCGCCGATGACGTTGTGCCAGGTCGGGCTTGTCGCGTCTTCCTGATCGGCAAGCCACACCTTCGCCCCCGAGTTCATGGCGTTGACGGTCATCTTGCGATCTGTCGGCCCCGTGATCTCCACCCGACGATCATCGAGTCCAGGACCGGCACCGGCAACGCGCCAGCTGTCGTCCTCCCGAATTGCTGCCGTCTCCGGCAAGAAGCGCAGGTTGCGCCCGTTCGTGATGTGCTTGCGCGATTCCATGCGAGCTGCGAGGCGGTCATGGCGGCGACCAGCGAACTGGTCATGCAGCCGCGTGAGGAAATGCAGCGCATCCGGGGTCAAGATTTCGTCGAATCGATCCTCCGATTCAGCGATCGGTTCCATTCTGCGAGTAGTCATTATCTGTCCTTAGAAAGTTGCGTAGTCGAGGGGTGGCGGTGCCGGTTTAATGAAATTGCGCCGTTTCGGTGCTGCCGACGAGGGCGAGGGTTTCGCTCGTGGGGTTGAGGGCCGTCGCGATTCGATCGAAGTACCCTGTTCCGACCTCGCGCTGGTGGCGCGTTGCCGTGTAGCCGTCTGCTTCAGACGCGAACTCTGCCTCCTGCAGTTCCACATACGCACTCATGTGACGCTCGCTGTAGCCCCGAGCCAGGGTGTACATCGAGTGGTTGAGGGCGTGGAACCCGGCAAGAGTGATGAACTGGAAGGCGTAACCCATGGCAGCCAACTCGCGCTGGAAGCTCGCGATCTGGTCATCGTCGAGGTGACGCTTCCAGTTGAACGATGGCGAGCAGTTGTAGGCGAGCTTCTTACCGGGGAACTCCTTGTGGATGCTCTCCGCAAAGGTGCGCGCCAGCTCAAGATCGGGCTTCGCACTCTCCACCCAGAGCAGATCTGCGTAGGGCGCGTAAGCGTGGCCTCGACTGAGCACCGTTTCGATGCCCGGAGTGGTGCGGTAGAAGCCGTCGCTGGTGCGCTCTCCCGTCAAGAATGGCTTGTCGCGGTCATCCACATCGTTGGTAATGAGGTCGGCAGCGAGCGAGTCGGTGCGAGCGATGATGATGCTCGATACCCCGGCAACATCGGCCGCGAGCCGAGCCGCGTTGAGAGTGCGAACGTGCTGTGCGGTCGGGATGAGTACCTTGCCGCCCATGTGGCCACACTTTTTCTCTGACGCGAGCTGGTCTTCCCAGTGAACGCCAGCAGCTCCGGCTTCGATCATGGAGGACATGAGCTCGTAGGAGTTCAGAGGCCCGCCAAAGCCGGCTTCTGCGTCGGCCACAATCGGCGCCATCCAATCGATCTTGGGAGCGCCATCCTCGGCGGTCTCAATCTGGTCGGCCCGCATCAGCGCGTTGTTGATGCGACGCACAACGGCCGGCACGCTGTTGGCCGGGTAGAGGCTCTGGTCGGGGTAGGTCTGGCCGGAGAGATTGGCGTCGGCGGCAACTTGCCAGCCGCTGAGGTAGATCGCTTCGAGCCCGGCGCGCACTTGCTGCACAGCCTGGTTGCCGGTGAGCGCGCCAAGCGCGGCGACCCATTCGGTGTTGTCGCGCTGCAGGAGGTTCCAGAGGTTCTCGGCGCCGCGACGAGCAAGCGTGCGGTCTTCCCTAACACTTCCGCGGAGGGCAATGACGTCTTCGGCGCTGAAATCGCGTTCGATTCCGTTCCAGCGTGCATCCGTCTTCCACTCGGTTTCGAGTTCGGCTGCGGTCTGGTTTTGGTCGCCGGGGCGGTTGTTCGTCATTGCTGGCTCCTTCGTCAGTGGTTCATCGGTACTTCGTTTCTTCGACTCTGGCACCCCTGCACTAGTTCTTCACCACGATTTGTTGCAGAATTATCCTGATTCTTCTGTTTTTCGACAGAAGACCATCAAGGAGGATGTTCGGATGACCCCACGCACGCGTACGCAGGCAGACGATGAGGACATGTTCGATTCCCTCACTGTTGGCCGCCGCATCCGTCAACTCCGCACCGATCGCGGTCTCACCCTCGATGACCTGGGTGCCGCACTCGAGCGTGCGGCCTCTCAGGTCTCC
The DNA here is from genome assembly GCF_015864945.1 of Salinibacterium sp. NG253. Lineage (GTDB taxonomy): Bacteria > Actinomycetota > Actinomycetes > Actinomycetales > Microbacteriaceae > Rhodoglobus. The sequence goes on from NZ_JADYWF010000001.1 coordinate 447,640, forward strand.
GTTATCGAGAACGGCAAGCGAGAGCTCAAGCTCAGCGAGCTGCAGAAGATCGCCCGCTTCTTTGAGGTGTCGGTGGATGAACTCCTGAGCTCAGAGCCGCCGTCACGGCGTGCTGCCCTCGAGATCGCTCTCGAACGCGCACAGCGCGGTCCGCTCTACAACTCGCTCGCGCTGCCCGAACTGCCGGTGCGCAAGACCCTCAGCGATGAGGCAATCGAAACCGTGCTCGGCTTGCACGACGAGCTGCAGCGCTTGCACCGTGAGCGTGCGGCAACGCCTGAGGAAGCCCGCCGCGCTAATACCGAACTGCGGCGCATGATGCGCAGGCGCAATAACTACTTTGGTGAACTTGAGACGACAGCCCGAGAACTGCTGGATGCCGTCGGCCACACCGGCGGACCGCTCTCCCAACGGGTTGCCTCTGACCTTGCCTCCCACCTCGGGTTTTCACTGCACTACGTGCCCGATCTGCCCGCCACCACTCGCAGCGTGACGGATCTGCGCAATGGCCGCATCTACTTGCCGGTGGCGCAGGGCGAAGGAACCGACCCACGCTCGACGCTGCTGCAGGCACTTGCGGGGCATGTGTTGGGCATCCGGGAGCCTGCTGACTACTCTGAGTTTCTGTATCAGCGCGTGGAAACCAACTATCTGGCGGCGGCCCTCATGGTGCCGGAGAAGACCGCTGTCGACTTTCTCACTGCGGCGAAAGCGCAGCGAGAACTTTCCGTCGAAGATCTGCGCGATGCATTCGCGGTGCCGTACGAGACAGCAGCCCACCGCTTCACCAACTTGGCGACCGAACATTTGGGCGTTCCCGTGCATTTCTTGAAGGTGCACGAGGGCGGCACAATTTCCAAGGCCTACGAAAACGACAGTGCAGCGTTTCCGACGGATGCGCTTGGCGCGATCGAGGGACAAATCGTGTGCCGGCAGTGGAGTGCGCGCCAAGTCTTCGACGTTGAGGACCGCTTCAGCCCGTACCACCAGTACACCGACAAGCCAGGCGGCACTTACTGGTGCACGTCGCGCATCCAGTCGGGCCGCCGCGGTGATTTCTCGGTGAGTCTGGGCACGCCGTTTGCGTCAGCAAAGTGGTTCCGTGGGCGCGACACCACAAACCGTGCCGTCTCAACGTGTCCGGATGAGGGATGCTGCCGCAGCGCGCCCGAGAACCTGTCGTCACGCTGGGCGCAACATTCGATCCCGAGCGCGCGGCTCAACAGTTCGCTGCTCGCGGCAATGCCCACCGGAATGTATCCCGGGGTTGACACCACCGAAGTATTCGAATTCTTGGAGTCGCACTCGCCGCGCGGCTAGTCGTGAAGCAGCGAGCCGTCCTTCTTCATGACGTTCTTTTCGCCAGCCTCGATGGCAACCGCGAAACGATTTTGCTTGGGCGGCATGGGGCAGTTGAAGTTGTAGCTGAAGGCGCAGGGCGGCAGGATCGCGAGGTTGAAGTCGAGAACGATGGTGCCGTCGGGGTTGGGAGCGACAAAGAGAAAGCGACCAACGCTGTAGGTGTCAACGCCGCTCGTGGCATCCGCGAACACGAGCTGGAGGGCACGGCCTGATTTGAAGGCGGCGAGGTTGTAATCGACGCCATCCTTCGTGAAGGAGATGTCGCCCGGAATCGGCTGTTCCCGCTCTTGGCCGTCGTCTTTAAGGTGTTCGAAGCCGAGAGTGGTTCCCTCGGGGTTGGGTGTGAACGCGGCGGTGATTACCCAGTCCGGGTTGTAGCCGTAGGCGTCGATCGTTCCAAATTCTTGGATGGCGGGCGAGTTAGTGTCCCAGACGCGCAGGGCGTGGTTTCCCTCGGGGGCTGTGATGACGAACCCGGTGACGGTTTCTCCGAACACGATCGTGCTCGGGTTTTCGTCGCTCTTGCTGCGCACCACGGCGCTGCCCTCCACGAGCGTGCCGTCAACAACGATGTTGTCTTCGGCCGTGGCGGTGACTGTGAGACCGTTTTCGTGCGGAGCCCACGTGCCGGGCACTCCCCAGATGGTCTGTTCAGCATCCACCCACTGGGTGTTGGTGAGAGCAAGATTGCCGTTCTGCTGCACGACCGCCTGGTCGCGACGTTCGCGAAAGAGCGCGAGCTTAGCTTCGGGCGTGAGTGTGGGCGCAGCAGTGTCAGTCATAAGTCCATCCTTGTTGAAGTCCATGATGCCAACCACCGCCGACACGGGATTATTTCAGGAAAGCCAGATCGGCTTGTTAGGAAAGCCACGCCGCTTCGCTCGAACCCCACTCGACCGCAGGGGTGCTGAAGCGTCCAGGCCCGCCCGCGTAGGCCGGCGCAGGCACGGCACTAGTCACCCCGTCGTGAGTCGTCACCGTCGGTGTGAAACCAGCGGATGCCGTCGGCGCGTGCCGCGGACGTCGCTGCTGCAACAGTTCAGTCGCCAGTCCCGCGAGCGACACCTCCACTAGCCACGAGTGGCCCGCATCGATCCGGCGGCGTACTGCGGTCGTGATGCCAGCCGCAAGCAGATACCCAGCGGCATGGTCCAGAGCTTGAGCAGGTAGAGCGCCCGGCGTTCCCTTGCCTTCGCCCTCAACCAGCGCGATTCCTGTTGCGGCCTGAACAATGCTGTCGAAGCCGCGGCGTTCAGCCAACGGTCCGACTGTTCCCCACGCCGAAAGGCGGCCCACGATAATTCCCGGGCGTCGCTCGGCGAGAGCCGCGGGGGAAAGCCCGAATTTATCCAACGAGCCGGGGCGGTAGGCGGTGAGTACGACATCCGCGGTCTCAAGCAGCTTCTCGAAGGTTGCTCGGTCGGTGTCGTCGTCGAGGTCGAGCAGGGCCGAACGCTTGCCGGCACCAGTGTCGAGGTGTTGCCACGGGATTTCAGGATGCCTTGGGCTGTCGATACGCAGAACGTCGGCGCCCCACAGGGCCAAGGTTCGCCCCGCGACGGGCCCGGCGATCACGCGGGTGAGGTCGAGCACGCGCAGGCCCGCCAGTGGCGCGTCGACGGTGGTTTCGGTGAGGTGAGCCGGTTCGGTATCGCCGAGCGATGACAGCTCGACGACGGGCAACTCTGCCAACGCCTCGGCTTGCGGATGTTCGGCCCATTCCTCTGCGGTGCGTACGACGGTGGCAACTCCCCCGGCGGCAACAACTTTCTCTTCGACGTCGGCCGCATCCATCGTGTGGAGCGCGAGCATGAACTCGTCGGCGCCCGTACCGTCGGGCAGTTCGAGCGCGTTCAGCAGAGCTGCGCGGTGGTGCGGATAATTGGCATGCGTGCGCACCCACCCGTCGCTGCAGGGCCAGAACCCGGAGAGTTCTGCCCACGCCGTGACCGGTTCGCCATCGTGCCGAAAGTGTTTGTCGCTCGTAACGGCAGTCGCCACTTTGAGCGGATTGAGCTCAACGGAAGGAACCGCGCATCCGACCCTCCGTGCCGCCAGCAGCGACGCTGAAAACGAGGCGGCAGCGATAGCGTCATGAACGAAGCGACCCGAAGGCAGCGTTCCGGTGAGGGGCACAGCAGTGCCATTGTCACGCACTAAGGCGAGGGCGGCGGCATCTTCCCCGAGGGCATGCCACGCAGCATCCAGCAAACTCATAACTTGATAGTGCCATGCCCGATAGATTTAGACCATGGAACCTATTAGCTTCAGTTTTGGCATCGTCGGCCTGGTCATCTTCATCATCACCGTCGTTTCGATCGCCAAGAGCAACAATCACGGTGTGCTCGGCAAATTCGTGTGGATCTTGGTCGCCTTCTTCTTGTCGATCTTCGGTTCGATCCTGTGGCTGATCTTCGGTCGCGGCAAGGTGCGCAACTAACGACACCGTTCCCTTCTGCGTGCGATCGCACTGCACTCGCTAGAGTCAGTTCGATCGCACGTTTTTTAGTTCGAGGGGAACTATGACTTACGCAGCCAAACCCGCTACACCCGAGAGCCGAAATGGCGCGGTCGTTGTCGCAGTATTGCGCTTAGCGATTGCCGCGCTCGTCGCTGCCGCGGTCATCGCAACCGTTGCCGAAGCGGCAGGGCGCACCGTGATCAACCCGTTCAACATGTTTGGGTACTTCACGATTCAGTCCAACATCATCCTTGCGGTCGTGTACGCGGTCATCGCGGTTGTTTCTCTACGCGGCGAGGCAGCTTCACCGGCGCTTAACATCGCGCGCGCTTCAGTGACCACCTACATCATCATCGTCGGGGTCGTCTATGCGACGCTGCTCGCCCCACTCGGTGCAGCCGGCGGCGTTCCCGTCGCTTGGGCGAACACAGCGCTACACATCATTACCCCGATATTTGCTCTTGCCGACTGGATTCTCTTCTCCGACCGCGCCCGCATCGCGTTTAGTCGCCTCTGGATCGTGTTGATCTACCCCATCGTCTGGGTCGTCGTCGTTCTCGTACGCGGCGCAACTGATGGTTGGGTGCCGTATCCGTTCCTGCACCCCGACACCGGCTACGGCAGCGTCTTCTTCTTCGTCGGCCTCATCGTCATCGTCATGATCGCATTCGGGTCTCTCGTATTCTGGATCTCAGGCAAACGTTCACTTCTGCGCGTACCGTAAGCCCCAGTACTTGAGATAGCCGCAGCATTCGGGCTGTGACGCTGGAGTACAGAAAGCCGGTAGAGATGACAAACGCCCCTGTGACTCTGTTTTTCGATGTCAACGAGACGCTGTCTGATCTTTCGCCCGTCGCCGACGCTTTCGAAGCGGTTGGCGCAACGCGAGATCGGGCAGCATCGTGGTTCGCGAGCATTCTGCGTGACGGATTCGCGCTCACCAGCACTGATAGCGAGGCACGCTTTCTTGACATCGCCACGGTGAACGCGCGCGACGCTCTCGGCAGCTCTCCCCTCACCATGCCACTGGACGACGCAGTAGATGCCGTCATCACCGCGTTCTCCAGCGTGCAACTTCACGAGGATGTCGCTCCGGGATTCCGGTCGCTGGCCGACGCCGGCCATCGACTGTTCACTCTCTCCAACGGACCTGCGAGCAACGCCGAGCGCATGCTCACTGGGGCGGGAGTCGCGGATGCGATGGCGGGCTTCTTGTCAGTGGAGGGACACTCCCCGTGGAAACCTGCACGCGCAGCGTACGAAGGCGCGCTGACTCGCACCGGCGCCGGGGCCACTTCGGGCGACGCATTTCTCGTGGCGGTGCATCCATGGGACATCCACGGCGCCGCCAACGCCGGACTCTCGACGGTGTGGGTAAACCGCAGCGGAGCGCACTACCCGGAGCACTTCACGCCGCCGACTCTGACGGTCGAAACGCTGAGTGAGCTCCACAAGCGATTAGCGTGAATGCGAAATGTAGGGCGGATGGGACTTGAACCCATGACCGACGGATTATGAGTCCGCTGCTCTAACCAGCTGAGCTACCGCCCCGTGCCCACACGAGTGCGAGCGCGTATCTACGTTACCGGCAAAATCAGCCAGGCAGCGCACGCCACTGCTCAGAGTAAATCCCAGCGCTGGATAAGAAATCTCCGCGCCCGATCTAGCGATCGGATGAAGCCACATTCGCGTTCACGTGGGGGCGGGAAAGGCCCACGTGGATTGAGATGCCCATCGCTGCGACGAGACTCAACAGCAGCGCTATGAAGCCCGCAAATACGGCGACGTAGTAGGTGCCCGGATCCGGAAGTATGCCCATCTGCGGTTCCATGTAATACCAAATCGTGGCGCCCACGTTGAGACCAAGTACAACGATGAAGGCCGGCACGAGCCAAGCGAAAATCAGTAGAAATCTCATTGCCACGGTGCTCCCCCTCAGATCTGACGGTAAATTCGAGCCTAAGTCACGAGTGGCGGGCGATCCAGTCTCGCGCACTCAGCTTTCTCCCAAGGAATACTGAGCCAGCGCCAAACCAACGCTCGTACGGTGGCACCATGACTGATTCACAGAAAGCGCAGACCACAAGTCCGGCCAAATCTGGGGCTCGCAAAACCCGCCAGCAAAATGCTGAGCGAGGCTTCACAGCATCCAAGGGTCTGGCCGACCGCCTTCAGCAGGTTCTCGTAGAACTGCTCGAGCTTCAGCTTCAGGGCAAGCAGGCTCACTGGAACGTCGTTGGCAAGAACTTCCGCGACACTCACCTTGTGCTTGACGAAATCATTGATGCTGCACGCGGCTTCAGCGACACCATTGCTGAGCGGATGCGCGCACTCCACGCCACCCCCGATGGCCGCAGCGACACCGTGGCCGAGACCACGACTCTTCCCGCATTTCCGGCTGGCGAGGTGGACACTGCCCACACCATCGACCTTCTGACAGAGCGCCTCGAAGCAACAATCGAAACGATTCGCGAAGTGCACGATCCCATCGACGAAGAAGACCCCACGAGCGCGGATCTGCTCCACGGCATTCTCGAAACGCTCGAACAGTACGCCTGGATGGTATCGGCCGAAAACCGCACCCCCGCAAAGAAGTAGGCTCCACGCCTACGCTCACGAGCCGATTGCTGTGGCTCCCACGAGAGCGTCTCCGACTAGGAGGCGCTCTCGTTCTTTTTGTCGGATGACACCGCGGCAGAGACCTCTTCGCCGCGATACATGCTCTCGAACGTATCCAAGGTGCGCTGGATGTCGTGGGCAGCCACAATGGCCAAGCTTTCTTTCTTGAACTTCAGAACCTCATCCGCTGACATCGACAGCACTTGGGTGAGTTTTGCGGCCAGATCCTCGACGTTGCCGGGCTCGAACAGGAACCCGTTCTCGCCATCGTGCACAAGGTGAGGCAGAGCCATAGCATCAGCAGCGACGACGGGCAGTCCAGAAGCCATCGCCTCCATTGTTGAGATGCTTTGCAGCTCCGCGATCGATGGCATCGCGAACACTGAACCACGCTGCAGCGCATCACGCAGTTGATCTTGCTCGACAAATCCGGTGAGGGTCACACGATCCGCGACGCCCAACGAGGTTGCGAGGGCACGAAGTTTTCCCTCGAGCTCTCCCCCGCCGACGATCTCGAGCTTCGCGTCGAGCGAAGGGTCAAGAATCGCGAGAGCGCGAATGAGTTTATCGATCTGCTTCTCGTCGGAGAGGCGCCCCAAGAACACAATGAGGTTCTCCGGCTTGGGCTCAAGATTGCCGTTGTAACCATCGGCATTGATCCCACACGACACCGCAACGACGTTGCGCACGTTCGTGTTTGCTTCGAGATATTCGGCGGCGCGCCGGGTCGGAGTGGTTACCCACGCGGCACGCAAGAAGGAACGTCCGGCAGCAGCCCACCCCGCCTGAATAGCTTTTCGGCGCAAAAACTTGGGGATGATGTAGGCGTGATCGAGTAAATTCTCGGGCATGAAGTGATTAGTGCCGACGAGGCGAATTCCTCGCTTCTCGCCCTCGATCGTCATGCCGCGGCCGACGATGATGTGCGACTGAAAGTGGATGACATCGGGTTTCACCTGATCAAGGATGCGTGCCGAATTTTGCCTGACCCGCCACGGCATCATGAACCGCAGCCACGGGTGGCCGAGCCAGCGCCACGAGTAGAGGCGATGCAGGGTCATTTTCTGGCCCTCATGCTCCTCGACCATCGTGCCCAACTTCTTGTTGGAGTACGAGGGAGCCACAATGTGCACATCGTGGCCGCGCTCAGCGAGACCAGCGGCCAATCGAGCAATGAAGGTCGCTGCACCATTAATTTGCGGCCAGAAAGTGTCGGCACCGATCAGAATGCGAAGTCGCGGTTTGCCCTCGTGGGGCGAGCGTCTCACAGCGGAAGTCACAGTCGAAGAGTTCCTTAACAGTTGTGCGTCACGAGCCAGTGCGTTTACGACCCGGTCAGGTCAACGGCATCTAATAACGTACCTCACGCGGCCTGCACGCACGGGCTACTCGACCGAGCGCCTCGAAATGCTACGACTTCAGTTGCGGGTGGTGCTTCGACAGCGAGAACACACCGAAAATGGCCACGGCACCCGTAATCACAAACGCAATGATTGCCCAGAATGGCGCATCGGCTGCTTCTCCCAGAACAAGGATGCCGACCGTCACCGCAACGAGCGGGTCGATAACGGTGAGTCCCGCCACCACGAGGTCTGGCGGGCCGGAGGCGTAGGCGGTCTGCACGAAGTACGAACCGAGAAGGGATGCAGCGATGAGCCCAACAATGCACAGGATCGTAAGGAAGTCCGTGCTCTCAAATCCAGAACCAGAAATCATGATCGTCTTGATGCGGTCGATGACAACCTTGGCGAGCGTCGCGACGAAACCAAACAGCATGCCGGCACCCAAGATATAAAAAACAGGGGACGCGTTCTTGCGGAAGACCAGGAACAGCACGATCCAGAGGGCCAAGACGATCGCCAAGACGATGAGCACAATTGACAGCTCACGCTGGGTGATAACCGTGGACTTGGCGAACATCGCGGCGATTCCGACAAACACACCAACGCCGACAACGCACATCACGATCGCTCGAATGGAAATGGCGTCCAAGCGCACCTTCGCGATGCGGGAATTCATGATCGCGGTCATCACGAGCGCAACGGCGCCGAGGGGTTGCACCACCATGAGCGGGGAAAGCGACAGGCTCGAAAGCTGAAAAACGATGGCGAGTCCGAGAAACGCCGTGCCGATTACCCACGACGGACGGGCAAGCAGCGCCTTGATCTGGGAAAAGTTGAGGCCTGTGTTGGCTTCGCTGCCATGGTGCTGCTCCATGCGGGCAACGCCACGATGTTGAAACTGCGCTCCCAGCGACAACAGGATCGCGCCGATGAGCGCCAACGGAATACCCACCGCTTGCAGCGGCGTCAGGCTTATCTGATCGCTGAGGTCAAGGATGTCCGGCGGCACTCGTCAAATGTACTCGGTTCACACGGGATATTCTGGGTACATGGCCGTTCTTCCCATCATTATCACCGGCGATCCGGTGCTCCACACTCCAGCGAACCCGGTGACGGCCTTCGATAGCGAGCTCACGACTCTCGTCAACGACATGATCGAGACGATGGAAGAAGCACCGGGCGTCGGCTTGGCCGCGCCGCAGGTCGGCGTCGGCTTACGCATCTTTGTCTACGACTGGACCGACGACGACGACACGCACTGGCATGGCGTCGCCATCAATCCCGAGCTTTGGCAAAGCCCCACCCCCGTGCTCGACGCCGACGACGCGGATGAAGAGGGTTGCCTCTCGATTCCCGGCGAACGCTACCCGCTTGCACGTGCCGACCGCGTCATCCTGCGCGCCTTCGACCTGCAGCAGCAGCCGTTCGAAATCGAAGCGTCGGGCTGGCTCGCCCGCATTTTTCAACATGAATACGATCACCTCGACGGCGTGCTCTACGCCGACCGCCTGCAGGCTCCGGATGCCAAGGCGGCCGCGAAAGCGATCCGCAAGCAGGGCTGGGGTCAGCCTGGGCTCTCGTGGTTGCCCACCGAGGAACAGCTCGACGCCTAACGCGTCACACGGCCCGCCCCAGCGAAACCAACCCGGTCTCATAAGCAATGACGACGAGCTGTACGCGGTCGCGCGCCATGAGCTTGGACATAATGCGGGAGACATGAGTTTTGGCCGTCAGCGGGCTCAGAAAGAGTTTGACGCCAATCTCAGCATTCGTGAGCCCCTGCCCAACCAGGGCGAGAACTTCGCGTTCACGCTCGGTGATCGCCGACAGAATGCTGGCATCAACCGCCACTTGTGAGCCGCGGGCAAAGCGCTCGAGTAGTCGTTTTGTAACGCCAGGGCTCAGCAGGGCGTCGCCGGACGCGACCACACGCACCGCCCGGATCAGCTCGACCGGCTCAGTGTCTTTCACAAGAAAGCCGCTCGCTCCGGCGCGAATAGCCCGCGCGACGTACTCATCGACCTCGAACGTTGTGACGACAACAATGCGCGTCTCAGCGAGGTCGGGAATGGTCGCAATTTGCTCGGTTGCCCAGAGTCCGTCACCATCGGGCATCCGGATGTCCATCAGCACGACATCGGGACGTTCACGTCGCACAACCTCGATAACGTCGGTTCCGGTGGCCGCCTCGCCCACAACCTCGATGTCATCTTCGGCGCTGAGCAGACTTCGAAAGCCCGCGCGAATCAGTTGCTGATCATCCGCAACAACAACACGGATCATGCGGATGCCGAACGACGCGGAATACGCGCGGTCACCACGGTGCCGCGCGGCGTGGCTTCGGCCACGCGGAGCGTGCCGCCGAGAAGTTCGGCCCGTTCGCGCATACCCAACAACCCTCGCCCCGCTGTGTGTCCGTCGGTATCGATACCGACACCGTTGTCGGCAATAGTAGCGACATAGTCGTCGCCTTCGACCGCCAACGAGACGATGGCCGAGGTTGCTGAGGCATGACGCACCACATTGGTGAGCGACTCTTGCACGATTCGGTAGAGCGCCAGCTGCAGCGCCGGGGCAGTATGTTCCGAAATCTCTGAGGTGAGTTGCACCTCAATACCCTGAGCGCGCACCGAGTCGGCGAGGCTCGCGAGTCGAGAGAGATCAGGCTCAGGAACCAGCGGAGCATCATCCTCACCAGCGTCAGCGCTTTCGCTTCGCAACATCCCTAGCAGCGATCGCACTTCATCGAGCGCTTCTTTGCTCGAAAGTTTAATGCTCGCGAGTGCTTCTTCAGCTTGTTCTGGCTGCTTATGCATGAGATGAAGACCGACGCCAGCCTGCACGTTGATCTGGCTCAGTGAGTGCGCGAGGACGTCGTGCAATTCCCGCGCGATTCTTGTGCGCTCGGCTCGCAGCTCTTCTTCACGGCGACTCGCAAAGGCGGTGTGGAACTTCTCGAATTGCTCACGCCGGCGACGATTCGCTTCAGCGAAGCCCAGCACCAACAGCAGCCCGATCGTGGTGGGAACAACGCGATGCGGGTCTAACTCAATGCCCACAACCAGCGCGGCAAGAAGCGTAGCTTCCCACACGACAATCATCGACACCCAGGTCCAGGTGCGCGCGCCATACGAAATCGCGATGACAATGGCGAACGCGAGAGCAAGATAGGGCGGGGATAGCAGTGAGTAGCCAATGAGAAAGTCCGCAGCAGCCAAAGCTGAGATGACGGCGATGAGAGGCCCCGGATACCGTCGGATCCACAAGAGCAGCAACGGGCCAATGAGGGAAAGCGCGATGGCCGCGATCCCGCCAGCACCAATACTGCTGAGTTCAAGAACGGTGCTGAATGGCAGCACGGATGCCGCATCGCCATACTCCGCGTAGGCGCCGGTCCAGATCACCCCCACAATCGTGATCGGCACTTGCACCAACAGTGAGATCACCACCGGAATCCAGCGTCGCAAGCGCCGCGATCGCGAAGACTGCGACGCGCGGATACCCGTGCCGCTCAATAGCGATTCGAGCATCGCATTCGATGAGCGCGGAGCGGAACGACGGGACAACGAAGGCATTCTTCGATGCTAGTTGGCCGTGTGCGCGGCTGCGTCGGCCCGGCGGCGCAGCTCGCGGTACTCCCGGCGGAGTAGGCCACAACGTTCGGCACTCGACTGCGTCTCCGCGGCACCTCGAAACTCGCGCCCAGCGGTGCGCAGCTAATAACGCCGGAACGCACAAAGTCCCGGCCACCTTAGTGGCCGGGACTCATAAGCTCCTCGACTTGGACTCGAACCAAGAACCTACGCATTAACAGTGCGTTGCTCTGCCAATTGAGCTATCGAGGACCGCTGTGCAACTCAATTACTTTAGCAAATGATTTCGCAGTTCAAAAACCATCAGACGATTCTGGCGAGGTATGTTGGCGAAAGTACCCGGGTTGGCGGGGCAATCAGCTGCGGAATACCGTTCGGATCGATTCTGAAACTAGCCACTTCGTGCGAATACTGGTTGCAGACGTGAAGAATGCCGTCACTCATGATGATGTGGCGCGGCCAGTTCCCCTCGCACGACACAGAAGTGAGGGGTGCAACACTTCGGCCATCGTCAGCAATCGTCATGACCGCAATCTGATTGCTGTGGCGCACCCCAGCGTAGGCGAAGCGGCCGTCGGCAGAGATTGCGATGGCGGACGCTTGGTCGCCTTCCACAGCACCAGGCAGCGCGATGGAGCACAGTTGCTGCAGTGCACGGTTCTTCCACTCGAAAACGAGCAAGCCGCATCCGTGTTCTCCGAGCACATAGAACAGATTGCCGGGGCGGGCGACGATATCGCGCGGACCAAACCCTGCCGGCGTAGCGACCTCGGCGATCTGTTCGATCGCGAAATCGACGTAGCTGAAAACGCGGATGAGGTCGGCGCCCAAATCGAGAGTGAATAGCGTGCTGTCATCGACAAAAACGGAAGAGTGCGCGTGCGGGCCCTCCTGTTGCGGTCGTGGACCGAGCCCGACAGTCTCGACGACCTGACGCGTGTCGAGCGCCGTGGGTTTCGCCGAAGCCTCGATGACTCCGAGCGTGCCGCTGCCATAGTTTGCGGCAATGATCGTGGAGCCATGGACCGCGATGTGGCAGGGGTATTGGCCTCCGCTGGCGGTGAACGTTGGAGTGCTGAGGGTCTCGCCGTCGCGGTCGAATGCTGCGACCTGGCCTGATCCTTCGAGCGTCGAATACACGCGGTCACCATCGACCACGATAAAGGATGCCGAGGGCACCTCCGCTACACGCTGCGCGAGCTCGAGCGACCCATCCGGCCTACTGCGCAGGACAGAGATGCCTTCGGACTCGCACTCCATATCAGCACCCCAGCCGCCCACCAACCAGGTCGAGGCGGGCACGGGGGTGACGTTGGGCGTTATTTCATTAGTGCCGGTCACGTTCGAGCTCCACAAGTGAGTGGGCGAGCCCCTTCACATAGGGGTGCCACGGGTCGGAAAGGACTTCTGAAAGTTCACCAGAACCAACGAGGATGCCGCGATGCATAATCGCAACATTCGTTGCGACCCGGCGGACCGCGGCCAGGTCAGCGGTGACCAGCAGTGCCGAGAACTCGCGTTGCGCTTGCAGATCAACGATGAGGTCGAGGATGGCTGAGCGCACGTTGACGTCAATACCGGCGGTGGGGTCGTCGGCCACGAGCAGTTGCGGCTCGAGGATCATGGCACGTGCAATCGCAACGCGCTGACGCTGCCCCTTGCTCAACTCGTACGGGTACCGGTTCATGACCGAGAGCGGCAAACGCACAGTGTCGATGAGGGTCGCAACAGCTTCGGCGGCTTCCCGTTGGTTGAAACGACGATCCCGCACAAAAATCGGTTCAGCAATGTTCTCGCCGACCGTGAGCCGACTATTGAGGTGGTTGCCCGCATCCTGAGGCAGATAACCCACGCGCAAGCTCAATTGATCGCGCTTGCGTCGACTCACCGAGCGCAGTTCGGTGCCGAGCACTGTGAGCTCTCCCCCGCTAAATAGCGGCGAACCGTAGGCGCCCGTCTCAGCATGAAGTGCAACCGCTTTGGCAAGAGTGCTCTTGCCCGAGCCACTCTCGCCCACAACGGTCAATACTTCGCCAGCGGCAATCTCAAAACTCAAACCATTGACAGCAATCGAACGCGTTTCAGGGTTGCGTGACGGGTAGCGCAGCGACAAGTCGCGGGCGCTCACGGTGGGCTGAGTAGAAGTCACCTCAATAATCTACGTCAGTCAGCGCCCTCAGTGCTTCGCGGCGCTCGGTCTGCTCGCGAGGATCCGGTACGGGCAGCGAGGCCAACAGTCGTTGAGTGTACGGATGCTGCGGATTGCCGAGCACCTCAGAGCCAACACCCTCCTCCACGAGCTGCCCCTTGTAGAGCACCGCAATGCGATCCGACAGCATGTCAACAACCGCAAGATCGTGACTAATGAATAAGGCCGCGAAGCCGAGATCCCGTTGTAGGTCCGCGAACAGTTCAAGCACCTTCGCTTGCACCGACACGTCAAGTGCACTTGTCGGTTCGTCGGCGATCAGCAGTCGAGGTCGCAACGCGAGTGAACGCGCAAGGCTGGCGCGTTGGCGCTGTCCGCCGCTCAACTCGTGCGGAAAGCGATCCCCAAACGCTTTCGGCAACTGAACGGCCTCGAGAAGCTCATCAACACGTCCGCGCGCATCATTCGGGTCTTCGGCCTTGCCGTGCACGATCAGCGGCTCAGCAACGCACTGAGCGATCGTGAGCAGCGGGTTGAAGCTGGAGGCAGGGTCTTGGAAGACAAATCCGATGTCGCTGCGCAGCGGCCGGAACTGACGTTCTTTGAAGCCAAGCATTTCGTGGCCGAGAACAGACAACGAACCACCGGTGATTTTGTTGAGCCCACCGATGGCACGACCGATCGTGGTTTTGCCCGAACCGCTCTCGCCGACCAGCCCGAGGACTTCGCCGGGTGAGATTGTGAAGCTCACGCGATCGACAGCACGGAACGGCGCGCGACCGAAACGGCCAGGGAACTCAATCTCGAGGTTGTCAGCAATGACGACAGGTTCGACATCCTTTTCGCCACCAGCGGCCGCACGATCAGACACGCGTGCTGCTGCCCGCGACGCACCAGAACCGATACGAGGAACGGCGGCAAGCAACTTCTGCGTGTAAGGGTGCTTGGCCGAATCAAACAACTGCTGAGCTGGGGCTTCTTCAACCAGCTTGCCCTGATACATCACGGCAACACGATCGGAGAGATCGGCGACGATACCCATGTTGTGGGTGATCAGAATGATCGCGGCACCGAACTCATCACGGCACCGGCGCAGCAGATCGAGGATTTCCGCCTGAACGGTGACATCCAGAGCCGTTGTTGGCTCGTCGGCCACGATGAGTTCTGGCTCGAGCACGAGCGCCATGGCGATGACGACACGTTGCTTCTGTCCACCCGAGAACTGGTGCGGGTAGTAGTCCACGCGCGACTCTGGCTCCGGAATGCCGACCTTGCGCAAGATCTCGATCGCTTTCGTTCGCGCCTCGCGCTTGCTCACATTGCCGTGGGCGCGAAGCCCTTCTGCGATCTGCCAGCCCACCGTGAAAACGGGATTGAGCGCGGTGGATGGCTCTTGGAAGACCATCGCCACATCTACGCCGCGAAGCTCACGCAAACGCTTGCCGGACATGCCGATAACTTCTTTGCCGTTGAGCACAATGGCACCGCGTGACACCGCCGTCTCGGGCAACAGCCCGAGAACAGACTTGGCCGTCACACTCTTGCCACTGCCACTTTCGCCGACGATCGCCAGGACCTCGCCAGGGGCAAGACTCAGCGACACATCATCGACAGCTTTGACGTCTCCGCCATCGGTCGCGAACGTTACTTCGAGATTCCTGATCTCAACAATGTTGCTCATGAGCGAGCCTCCAGCGGGTCAATAGAGTCAATATCGTCGTTGAGGTCGAGCGTCGAGATGGGAGCAGTTTCGAGCGCCGGCGCCGACTGGTCGGCACGACGACGCGTGCGCAAGCGGGGGTCAGCGAGGTCATTGAGCGACTCCCCCACCAGAGTGATTCCGAGAACCACGAGAACGATCGCGAGCCCGGGGAACAGTGACGTCCACCAGATGCCGCTCGTGACATCCGAAATCGACTTGTTGAGGTCGTAACCCCACTCAGCCGCAGCGGATGGCTCAATACCGAAGCCGAGGAAGCCAAGACCCGCGAGAGTCAGGATGGCCTCAGAGCTGTTGAGCGTGAAGATCAACGGCAGAGTACGCGTCGCGTTGCGGAACACGTGGCGGAACATGATCCGCGGCGTGCTCGAGCCAATGACCTTCGCCGATTCAACGTAGGCCTCCGACTTGATTCGCACCGTTTCAGCACGGATGACACGGAAATACTGCGGGATATAGACCACGGTGATTGAAACTGCCGCCGCAAACACTCCACCCCAGAAACTCGACTGGCCACCGCTAATCGCAATGGCCGCGACGATCGCCAGCAGGAGCGTCGGGAACGCGTACACCGCGTCGGAGATGACCACGAGAACGCGGTCGATCCAGCTGCCAAGGTAACCCGAGACCAGACCGAGAAGTACTCCGGCGAAGATCGACAGTGCAACGGCAACGACGATCACCAGCAGGGCGGTGCGCGAACCCCAAATCACTCGCGAGAGCACATCGTAGCCACCGACGGTGGTGCCCAAAATGTGTTGACCGCCCGGAGGAACCTGCGCACCAAAGGAACCCTCTTCGTCTCGCAGCTGCGAGAAACCGTAGGGAGCAAGCAGCGGAGCAAAAAGTGCCGTCAGCAAGAAGATGCCAGTCAAAATGAGCCCGGCAACGAGCATGCCGCGCTGGAGTCCTACCGACTGGCGAACCTGGTGAACAATAGGCAGTTTGCGCCACACAGCCACAAAACGTGAGGGTGTCGTTGTCATGATTAGTACCTCACCCTCGGGTCGATAATCGCCGCAATGATGTCGACGATGAAGTTGGTCAGTGCCACGATCACCGCGAGCAGCACCACAATGCCCTGCACCGCCACAAAGTCACGAGCACCCAAGTACTCGACGAGCTTGAAGCCGAGACCCTTCCACTCGAAGGTGGTTTCAGTCAGCACCGCGCCTCCCAACAGGAGGGCGATCTGCAAGCCGATAACCGTGATGATCGGAATAAGCGCGGGCTTGTAGGCGTGCTTGCGCACGAGACGGTATTCGCTCACGCCACGGGAGCGCGCAGCATCCACGTAGTCCATCGACAGCGAACCAATGACGTTGGTGCGCACGAGCCGCAAGAAGATTCCGGCCGTGAGCAGCCCGAGCGCGAGGCCAGGAAGCACGGCGTGCGAGAGCACATCGCCGATTGCTGCCGGGCTGCCCAGACGGAACGCGTCAATCAGATAGATACCCGACTTGTTGTCGAGCGTCGTCAGTTGCAGCTCTGTGCGAGTGGATGCTCGGCCTGCCACCGGCAACACCTTCAGCCAGACGGCAAACACGAGCTTGAGAAGCAGCCCCGCGAAGAAAACCGGAGTCGCGTAGGCGAGGATCGCAGCAACGCGCAGCACGGCATCCGGCCACTTGTCGCGGTAGTACGCCGCGACCATGCCGAGCGGAATACCCACGACGAGAGCCACCAGCACCGCGTAGAACGCGAGCTCAAGGGTGGCGCTGCCGTAAGTGACCAGCAATTCAGAAACGGGACGACCATCAGTGATGGCGGTGCCGAAGTTGCCGGTGAAGACCTGACCGAGGTACTCAAAATACTGCACCACGAGCGGGCGATCGTAGCCTGCAGCGCTAATGCGTTCCGCAAGCTGGGCTGCCGTGAGCCGGTCGCCCAGAGCAGCCGTGATGGGGTCACCGATCGAGCGCATCAACAAGAACACCATCGTCACGAGGATGAACACGGTCGGGAAAATCAGAAGAAAACGGACTATAAGAAAACGAGCGAGAGGATTTGTGATCCCCCGAAAACGCCGGGTGGGCGGTTCTGACTGTGCCGGATTGATCACGGCGGGAGCGGACTGCGACATACCTACCTATCGTGCAGAGAACGAAGACGAGGAGGTGACCCACATCGTGTGTGGGCCACCCCCTTGAGTCATTTCGCTAGGCCAAGGCCTAACTAGAGCGAATTGCTCCTACTTGGCCAAGCTGCCGTAGCGGAACTTGAACGAACCGTCGAGAGTAGCTCCGGTAACGTCCTTGCCCGTAACGGCGATCTGTGCTCCCTGAAGGAACGGCACGGTCGACAGCTGAGCTGCAACCTTCGCCTGAATGTCCTCGATCATTCCCTCACGCGTAGCAGGGTCGAGTTCGGTTGCCTGAGCCACGATCAGATCGTTAACTTCGGCATCCGCATAGTGGTTTCCGAGGAAGTTACCATCACCGAAGAACGGGGTGAGGTAGTTGTCAGCGTCGGAGTAGTCCGGGAACCAACCCAGCTGGTAAGCCGGGTAAGCATCGGCCGTACGCTCGCTCGCGTAGGTAACCCACTCGGTCGACTGCAGGTTGACTTCGAAGATTCCGTCAGCCTCAAGCTGGCTCTTGACCAACGCGTACTCGTCACCCGAAGACTCACCGTAGTGGTCTGGGTTGTACTGGAGGTTGAGAGCTACCGGAGTCTCGACACCGGCATCCGCGAGACGCTTTTGCGCTGCTTCAACGCTCGGGCCGCCGTCGCCGTCGCCGTAGAGGTCCTTGAGAACCTCGGTAGCGCCGGTCAGTCCGTCGGGGACGTAGGAGTACAGCGGCAGGTAGGTGCCCTTGTAGACCTGGTCAGAGATTTCCTGGCGGTCGATGAGGTCAGCGACAGCACCACGAACAGCGAGCGACTTCTCGGCGTCAGCCTCGGGAGTCTTCGCGCCGTAGGGCTGCGTGTCGAAGTTGAACACGATGTAGCGGATTTCTCCACCGGGGCCAACGATCACATTGACGTTGTCGTTGGTCTCGAGGTCAGCGACGTCGGTTGCAGACAGGCTGCGGTGCGCGACATCAATGTTGCCCTCTTGAACATCGAGCTTCAAGTTCGAGGCATCGGTGTAGTACTTCAGCGTGATGCTGTCAGTAGCGGCAGCGCCAAGAACACCCTGGTAGTCAGGGTTGGCCGTGAACGACACGATGTTGTTGAAGTCGTAGCTGTCGATGACGTACTGGCCAGCGAAAGCCATGCCGTCAACGATCTCTTCATCGGGGGTAACCGAGTCAGCAGAGAATACTTCTTCGTCAACAATCGGGGCAGCCGGGCTCGACAGAATCTGAGCGAACGTCTGGTCGTTGCCGTTCTTCAAGTGGAAGACAACGGTAGTGTCATCGACGGCTTCAACGCTGTCGATGTTTCCGAGAAGAACGGATGGGCCGTTCTCGTCGTTGATCGCAACCTGACGGTCAAAGCTGAACTTCACGTCTGACGACGTAAGGTCGTTGCCGTTGGCGAACGTGAGGCCCGATTTGAGTACAACGGTATATTCATCGTCGCTCGTGTACTCCGCGGACTCGGCAATGTCAGGTTCAACATCAGAGGTGCCGAGCGGCGAGTTGAGCAGGAACGGGAACACCTGGTTCATCAGGGCAAACGAACCGTTGTCGTACGAACCGGCCGGGTCGAGGAACGTGACTTTGTCAGTCGTGCCCACGATAAGCGACTCGGAACCGCCAGAGCTGGAGTCATCTCCAGCTTGGCAACCAGTCAAAGCGAGCGCGAACGCTGCTGTGCCGGCAACTACAGCAAGGACTCGCTTGCTGCTCTTGGATGCGGATGTCATATCCGTCTACCTCTTCCTGTTGCGTGCAGAAAATGCGACGGCGCGTTTGTAGGCGCCGCGCATCGTAGTTCCTCAGTAGTAACACACGAGGAACCTTCGAGACTAGCGAGTCCACCCCCGAAGGAGGGATATTTACACGAACGCAACCAAAGAGCAGCAGTTAGGCGTCATCGCGGAGCGCACGACGCTCCGCTTCGATCCGCATGAGGTCGCGCTGAGTCTGCACATAACGCTCGGGATCACTCTCGCGATCCATGCGCTGGAGCACCCCGAGAAGTTCACGCTTTTGCCTCAAGAAATCACGCTCAATCAGGTCGGTCGTCACCTGAACGCAATACACCGGGATTCGTTCTTCGCGCTCCGGAATCGGCGCAACACTCAGTTGCTTCACGAAGGTAGAGAACGACGACGGCACTTCATCGGCAATCGCCGATGCCCAGCCTGGCTCAAGTGCTCGGTCGGCGAGAGAAGCGATCGCATCGCGAACCACAGCAAGCGAAGGCTCAGCAATAGAAATCTGGGTCAGCTTGCCGATCAGCTCGGGGCCCACGACATCCGGATGCTGCAACACCGCCATAAGGGCGTCGCGCTCGAGACGTGTGATGGCATCAACGCGCAGGTTCATGATCGACGGCCCCGGTTGCGCTGGAGCCTCCCCGAAGCCCTCCGGCGGCGCCTGTGACGACGATGCGGACTGTGACTGCTGCGGTGCTTTCGAGGGCCCAGACGGGGCAACGTGACGCTTCGCTTCGGTGACAGCAGCCTGAACCTCAGTGGGCTCCATGCCAAGCCAGCCCGCAACACTGCGGACGTACCCAATACCGAGCGCCGAGTCACGAATACCGGCAACCACGGGAGCCGCAGCGCGCAAGGCAGCAACACGACCCTCAACTGTTTCGAGATCGTGCACCGCCAGCTCACGACGAATCTTGAACTCGAACATCGGCTTGCGCGTGGTGACGAGACGACGCACGGCTCCGTCACCCTTCTTGAGCCGCAAATCGCACGGGTCTAGACCGTCAGAGGCCACCGCAACGAAGGTCTGCGCGGCAAAACGGTGCTCCTCGGCGAACGCACGGTTCGCAGCCTTCTGGCCCGCCTCATCCGGGTCGAAGGTGAAAATCACTTCGCCCGTGGCGGTGGTGTCTGCGTTGTCATAGTCGCCGATCATCCGACGAACAATCTTGATGTGGTCGACGCCAAACGCGGTTCCACAGGTAGCGACAGCGGTCGTGACGCCAGCGAGGTGGCAGGCCATGACATCCGTGTAGCCCTCGACCACCACGATCTGCTTGCCACGCGAAATGTCTTTCTTGGCCAGATCGAGCCCGTAGAGCACTTGGCTCTTGTGATAAACCGGCGTCTCGGGAGTGTTCAGGTACTTAGGACCTTTGTCGTCGTCCAGTAGACGGCGGGCACCGAAACCCAGGGTCTGACCCGTGACATCGCGGATGGGCCACACCAGTCGGCCGCGGAAACGATCGTAATAATCGCCTCGCTCCCCCTTGCCGATGAGGCCGGCAACAACCAACTCTTCTGACGAAAAGCCGAGGGTGTTGAGGTGCTTCATGAGCACGCCACCGCGCGGCGCAAAACCAATGCCAAAACGCTCAGCAGCAGACTGATCGAAACCGCGCTCACCAAGAAAACTGCGGCCGGGAGCTGCTTCTGGCGTCGCCAGTTGAGCAACGAAGAAGTCGGATGCCGCCTGATTAGCAGCCAAAATGCGGGCGCGATTGCCGTGATCGGTTGCCGCGCCGCCATCCTCATAGTGAAGCTCGTAGCCGAGGCGGCCTGCCAAACGCTCGACGGCCTCGGAGAACGAGACGTGGTCCATGCGCTGCAGGAAGGTGTAGACGTCGCCGCCCTCACCGCATCCGAAGCAGTGATAAAAGCCAACTTGGGGCCGCACGTGGAAGCTGGGGCTACGCTCCTCGTGGAAGGGGCAGAGGCCCTTCATCGAGCCAGAACCAGCGCTCTTGAGAGTGACGTAGTCGCCCACAATGTCGGCGAGGTTCGTGCGCGAACGCACCTCGTCGATATCACTTCGTTTGATCAGGCCAGCCACAACCGCAATTCTAGGCTCACCGCGGTGGGACTCTAGCCAACCAGACGTGTATGCCACGCAATCGCGGACTGATCGGTGAGGCTAGCCACCTGATCTACTACTGCCCGCTTGCGCTGGTGATCGTTCTCAGCGGAATTCCAATCCGCTGTGAACCCGGAATCGAGGTTCACCGGAGCCGTCCACAGCAACACATCGGCAAGCTCAGTGAGCACATCACGCTGCTGCTGATAGATCGGGCGCCGAGCGTTTGTCGACATCACGAATGCAGCAACGATGCCCTTAAGCACGGCGATCTCCGCTTGGATCTCAGCCGGGATCACGAGGCTGCCGCCGAAGCGAGCGAGCGCATCGGTGGGGTGAGCTTCGCGTGTGGCCTGAACGGCGGCACCGGCGAAGCGGCCAATGAGCTGACTCGTGAGGTTCTTGAGGCGACCGTGGGCGGCACGACTGCCATCCCACTGATCGAGCCACGGGTCGAGAAGATCGAGACGGTCGAAGGCCGCAATGAGTTCGTCGTGAGTGAACTCGCCGCCGATCCACTCAAACATCGACTTCACGAGATCGTCGTGGTTGACGCGGGCACCGAGCGCGGTGACATCAATAAAGTCACCAACGATGGCGTCTTCGAAGTCGTGCACCGAGTAGGCGATGTCGTCAGAGAGATCCATCACTTGCGCTTCAATGCAACGCTGGCGGTCGGGAGCACCGGCACGCAGCCACTCGAACGCGGCAGTGTCG
This sequence comes from Salinibacterium sp. NG253, assembly GCF_015864945.1. Taxonomy (GTDB): domain Bacteria; phylum Actinomycetota; class Actinomycetes; order Actinomycetales; family Microbacteriaceae; genus Rhodoglobus. Next base: position 469,507 of record NZ_JADYWF010000001.1, read on the forward strand.
TCGTCGAAAAAACCATACTTGCTGCGACCGCTCGGGTCGGGAATTCCCTGTGCGCTCGGCCACGGGTACTTCGTGCTCGCGTCCAAGCTGGCCCGTGTGAGGTTGAGACCGTAGCTCTTGCCATCGGGACCAAACACCTTGGGCTCGATGCGCGTTAGCAGACGAAGCGTTTGCGCGTTGCCCTCGAAGCCGCCAATGTCAGCCGCCCACTCATTGAGCGCACGCTCGCCATTGTGGCCAAAGGGCGGATGCCCGAGGTCGTGCGAGAGACACGCTGTGTCGACAACATCAGGGTCAAGGCCGAGGCTGTCGGCAAGCTCGCGGCCCACTTGAGCGACCTCAAGCGAGTGGGTGAGACGGTTGCGGGCAAAATCGGTGCCCATCGTGGGGCTCAAGACCTGAGTCTTGGCGGCTAGACGGCGCAGCGCGCTCGAATGAAGCACTCGTGCACGGTCGCGCGCAAAATCGCTGCGACGACTCGAATGCTGCTCGGGAAACCAACGCTCGGCGTCAGCCTCGGTATAGCCATTAGCCGCCACTGGTGCTCAATTCTGCTTGGTTGAGTTCACTACGGTGAGTCTCCTGCAGTTCGCGGCTATCGAGCCACCCCTGCGGAAGTGATGGCTTCTTCGGGGTTCCTGCGCGACCACGTTGGCCTTCAGCGTCGGCACCCGGGTACTGCTGGCTCCAGTCGAGCTGAGCCAACAGTTCGTCAAGCTGAGCCAGGTCGTGCACGGTCGCCATTGCTGCGCGCAACTCCCCGCCGACCGCATAGCCCTTGAAATACCAGGCAACATGCTTGCGGATGTCGCGGCACGCACGATCTTCATCGCCGAAGAATTCCACCAGCAGTTCGGCATGACGCTTAAACGCAATGGCGACTTCGCCGAGTGTTGGCTCCGCCTTGAGGGACTCTCCTCGGAAGGCGGCAGCGAGGTCACCGAACAACCACGGGCGGCCGAGGCAACCGCGACCGACAACGACTCCGTCGCATCCGGTCTCGTCGACCATGCGCAGCGCATCGGCGGCACTCCAAATGTCACCGTTACCGAGAATCGGGGTATCGGTGATGGTGTTCTTGAGCTTTTCGATGGCCGACCAGTCGGCGTGCCCCGAATAGAACTCTGCGGCAGTGCGCGCGTGCAATGCGATGCTGGCAACCCCGGCGCCAGCGCCAACGCGAGCAGCCTCAAGGTAGGTCAAGTGGTCAGAGTCGATGCCCTTGCGCATCTTGATTGTCAGCGGAACATCGCCGGCAGCCTTCACCGCGCCCTCGACGATGTCGCGGAACAAATCGATCTTCCACGGAAGCGCCGCTCCCCCACCCTTGCGAGTGACTTTGGGAACGGGGCATCCGAAGTTCAAGTCAATGTGGTCGGCACGGTCTTCGGCCACCAACATCGTGACCGCTTCAGACACCGTCTTAGGGTCAACCCCATAGAGCTGGATGCTGCGGGTCGTCTCTGACTCGTGGTGCGTGATGAGACGCATGCTTTCCGGCGTGCGCTCGACGAGGGCGCGGCTGGTGATCATTTCGCTGACGTACAGCCCAGCGCCGTATTCGCGGCAGAGCCGGCGAAAAGCGGTATTGGTGATGCCGGCCATGGGCGCCAAAACAACAGGAACATCAAGGTCGAGGTTCCCGATGGAGAGCTGTGGCGCGACACGCGGGTCGGCAGGGGCAAGAATAGTCACGTAGCAATTGTCCCACGGCGCGCCTGAACCGGCGCCGCACATACCGGGAGGCCCCAAATGACGGCAGGAACCGACCGCGTCCGCGACGATGCCGAGCGCCGCGGCATCCCGATCGACATCGTCGAGCGCGCACCAGCGACCTCCCTCGAACACGCCGCCGAGCTACTCGGAATCACCCCGGCCGAGATCGTGAAGTCACTCGTCGTCAAACGCAGCGACGGCAGCTACCTCTTTGCCCTCGTTCCCGGTGACCGCCAGATTTCGTGGCCCAAGCTGCGCTCCGTCGTCGGTGTCAATAAATTGCGGATGCCCGAAGCCGCCCTTGCGCTCGAGGCCACCGGATTTGCGCGCGGCACCATCACCCCGCTCGGCAGCAGCACCGCTTGGCCCGTGTTTGCCGATGAACGCATCGCGGGCAAGCGAGTATCAATGGGCTCGGGAGATCACGGGTATACCACCTGGGTCAATGCGAATGATCTCATCACCGGCTTAGAGGCGACCGTCGCCGACATTACAAGCGAAACAGGAACCGACTAATGGCCCTTGAGGAACATCCCAACGTCTTTCGTTTCGAAGCCCGGCTCTGGGTGAGCCCAGCACCGAGAGAAGAAGCCCTCGCACAACTGCGCGCCCAGCGGGCGTGGGACAAAGAGAACGCGAGGCTTCAGCGCTGGTGGGTTTCCTTCGGCATTGGTGCTGCGGTTGGCGTTGGCGGAATTTTGGCGATCGGAACAGCATCGAACCTCGATCCAACCCTCTACCTGTTGCTGTTACCTCTCGGCTTTGGCGGCGGCGCCATCCTTGGAGCCCTCATCAACAAGCGCTTCAATGCCCCCGAAGCGCAGCATGCCTCCTTGCCCGCTCGCCCCACCACCGTGCCGCTCACGCTCATCCCGTCGCGGGTTGCCAAAGCCGCACCAGAATTCGCTTCCGCTGCAGAAATCATCGAATGGTCTCATCGAGGTTTCGTGGGTTAACGAGCATTTGTTACAAATAGAAGTCGGGAATGTGGCCAGTGTCTTAACTTGCTAGACCACCGTAGATTTCTGGCGCTCACGCACACTAACGTGAGCCTCTAACCCGCGTTACCCGCACTCCTGAACTTCTCGGAGTCACGACCCACCCTGTCGCGATTCCCGCCTGCACGCACGCCAACGATGCCGCTGTGACCTTCCGTCGCGCTCATTCCTTCGTGCGCCCGGTACCCTGTCATCGCTCATTCTGGCGTGCTGCGTCGTATTAAGACTTCTCCCGAAAGAAGCACAAATGACGACCCTAGCTACCCGCTTTGCCGCACCCCCAAGCGACCTCCCACCCGCGCTGCCCGCGCCCCGCGTCGCTGAGCCAGTGAAGGCCGAATCACCATCGTTGGTGATTCTGGTGCTCATCGCGACCCTGGGCATCATCGCGTATGCCGGGTTCTTGTTGAACCCGGCGAGCCGCGGTGACTGGTTGCCGTATACGCTCGTCATCCTCGCCGAGACAGTCCTGATCAGTCAGGCACTGCTGTCAATGTGGACAATCCTCTCCGCGTCGCAAGATCCCCGTGACTTCGCGTTTCACGACGCCAAAGGCAAACTTTTTCGCGAACGCGACATTCTGCGCGACGGACTGACCTCAACGCCCTCGCGCTGGACGATGTACTTGCACAGCACCGAAGCCACCGTCGACGTCTTCATCACGACGTACGGCGAACCGGTGAGCGTCATCCGCGAGACCGTTACTGCGGCGATGCGGATGCGCGGCTCCCACCTCACGTGGGTGCTCGACGACGGTCACTCCGACGAGGTGCGCGCGCTCGCCCACGAGCTCGGAGCCCGCTACGTGCGTCGGCTGAGCTCTGGCGGCGCCAAGGCCGGCAACGTGAATCATGCACTCAGCCTCGCCAAGGGTCGCTTCTTCGCCATCTTTGACGCCGACTTCGTGCCCTCCCCCGAATTTCTCGTTGAAACGGTGCCGTTTTTCTCTCGCGACGAGGTTGCCTTCGTGCAAACGCCGCAAATGTACGGCAACCTGCACAACGTGATCTCACGGGGCGCTGGCTATATGCAGTCCGTGTTCTATCGCTTCATTCAGCCAGGCCGAAACCGCTTCAATGCCGCGTTCTGTGTTGGCACCAACGTGATCTTCCGTCGATCCGCCATCGACGATGTCGGTGGCATGTACACCGATTCCAAGTCAGAGGATGTGTGGACCTCGCTAATGCTCCACGAGCGCGGCTGGCACACGATCTACATCCCGAACGCTCTCGCCGTCGGCCACGCGCCTGACACCGTCGAGTCCTACACGAAACAGCAATTGCGCTGGGCGACCGGCGGCTTTGAGATTCTGTTCAAACACAACCCGCTCACCCACAAGCGCAAACTCACGCTCGACCAGCGACTCCAGTACTTGGTCACTGCCTCGTTTTACCTCACGGGCATCTCACCACTACTCCTGATGATGGTTCCCGCGCTCGAGATCTATTTCGACCTGCGCCCCATGAACCTCTCGACCACGGTCGTGACCTGGATGCTCTACTACGCCGGTTTCTACGTCATCCAGATCGTGCTCGCGTTTTACACGATGGGCTCATTTCGCTGGGAGACCCTCATGTTGGCAACCGTGTCAGCGCCTATCTACCTCGCGGCTCTCATCAACGTGCTCACCGGCAAGGAGCAGTCGTGGAGCGCAACCGGCGACCGCACGAAGGTCTCATCACCGTTCAACTTCATGATTCCTCAAGTGCTGTTCTTCGTTTTCCTGCTACTGACTTCCGTCGTGGCCGTCTTTCGCGACATCGACAACGAAGTGCTCACCCTCGCCACGGCGTGGAACGTCACCAACACGTTCATCATGGGCAGTTTCGTTGTAGCCGCAGCGCGAGAGCATGTCTCGCTCGGCCGCGCCCACCGCCTTGCCACCCGCGCACTCTCCGCGAAGGGAGCCTCAGCATGACCTGGCGCAGCAACCTCAAACTCGTCTTCGGCCTTATTGCAGTGCTCGCCCTCGTGCTGGTGTTGACGGTCATCTTCTCTCAACGACAAGCCCAGGTCGTGAGCGTTTCAGCCTCGATCGAGGCGGAACGTTATCCCGTCGGCATTGACTATGGCGGAACGCTCGTCGAGAGCTTTGTCACCGAGACCGATCAACGCGTCAACGAAGGCGACGTTCTGTTCACCCTGCAGAGCCCCTCGTTGCAGGCGGATCTCGCAAAAGGACTACTCAAACCCGAAACCGTCGCCTACACCGTGACCGAAGATGGCGAGATCACCCTCACCGCTGCAGTCTCCGGAACCGTGCGCGATGTGACGACCAAGCCAGGTTCTTTCGTGCAAGCCGGGGAAGTTCTCGCCACGATCGAAAAAGCAGGATCACTCTGCGTCGTTGCTCAATACGAACTCACCGGACGCGACTACTCCCGTATTGGCGAACACGCTCCCGTCGATCTGCTTCTCCCCAATGGAGCAAGCATCGCCGGAACCGTGTCCACAATTGATGTCCAGACGGTGAACGGACAGGCCGAAACGACAATTCGCGTTGAGAGCGATGCCCTTGCCGACGGCGCCTACAACGGGCTCGTCGAGCCAGGCACCCCCGTGAGCGCGACGCTGCAGCTGCGCGACGATGGCATGCTGGCGGGCGCTATCGATGGTGTCTCTGACTTCCTCCGCAAGATCGGCATGTAGCCGAGTGGCTCGGGACGTCCGGCTTTTCTTCGTGATGACGGTGGCGGCAGTGTTAACGGCGCTGACCGGATGCACGGCCGCGACGCCTGCGCCATCAGCACCCGAGTCGAGTACCGACACAATTTTTTCCGACAGCACCGTCGGCCCACTAATCGAAGCCCTCCCCACGCGTTCAGTTGCCACGCTCGGAAGCACACGACTCGCAGACGGACTCATCCCGCCCACCAACCGCTGGTTCTCCGGGCTCGTCTTCGGAGAAGACTCGTTGCCCGTCTTCCCGCTTCCACTCTCGTTTCAGCTAACCGAGGGTGGATTCGCGTTGGGCGTTCCCGCTGTGGTCAGCGCAGAGAATGTCATCGCCGGCAGCTTTACTCCGGCAGTGTCCGCCGACATCGGCGCTGACGACTACGTCGTGAGCGCGTACGACGAAGCGTCCGTCACCATCTCGCAGACGGCAGGCGGGAATGAAATCGGCACGACCGTGATCGCTGAAGGCTCTCCCTTTGTCAGCTTCACGGCATCCGAAGCAGTCACGGTGACGCTCGGCCAGCCGCTGCGCGACGACGACGGCGCCTGGACAGCGGAGGTCAACGGCACACAGTACGGGCTCGTCAGCGACGGCGAGATGAATGCGGCGGGCAGCGAGTTGACTCTGGCCGCCGGCGACGCAGCAACGTGGTTCGCGGTGTCTGATGGCGGTGTTGTGGCCGACTTCATCCAGGCTGCGACACCCATCGTGAGCACGAGCATCCAGTACACGGTAGATGCTGCCGTGGCCTCGACCAGCATCCGCTACGAGACACGGGATTCCTCCCCCACGATCGTGGCCGCCATGCCCCATCAGCAGGCCGGGCTCGACTCGTCAGTCTCCTGCGATGCTGGATCCTGGCCGAGCATTTATGGCGAACTCGTCGCGTGCATGGCGACCGAACTCACCTGGACAGTCCCCACTATCGAGCCGGCTGGTGCCCTCGACCTCGCCAATCTCACAGAAGAGCACCGCGAAAGACTGCGGCAACAGCTGAACGTAGATGTTGCATCAACAGTGCCCGCGCCAGCAGACACCTATTACGGCAGCAAATGGCTCTACCGCCTGACCAACATGCTCGAAGTAGCCCGCCAGATCGGCGCGGATGACATTGCCGCCACCATCACGGAACAGCTTGTCAGCGCCCTGGATACCTGGACCGACCCCGAAGGCTGTGACGAGCGAACCGAACGATGCTTCGTTTACGACGATCAGGCTCGCGGGCTCGTCGGCCTCGCGGCATCCTTCGGCTCTGACCAGTTCAACGACCACCACTTTCACTACGGCTACTTTCTCTACACCGCCGGAGTTCTCGCCGCCGCCGACCCCGCCCTCGTCGAGAAGTGGGCCCCCGTCATGAATCTGCTCGCTGCCGACATTGCGGCCCAAGGCGAGAACAGCTACTTTCCTGAGCGCCGGGTTTTTGACGCCTACACCGGCCACTCGTGGGCCAGCGGAACGTCACCATTTGCGGATGGAAACAACCAAGAATCGAGTTCCGAAGCGGTCACCGCCTGGAACGGCCTTGCCCTATGGGCTGCTGCCAGCGACCAAGCCGCGCTCGCTACCGAGGCCCGCTGGATGCTGTCAGCCGAAGCCCACTCGGCAAACGCGTACTGGACGAACTTCGATCGCACCGAAGCCGTATACGACGGCTTCGACCACACCGTGGCTGCCCTCAACTGGGGCGGCAAACGGGACTACGCCACATGGTTCAGCGCCGAGCCGAGCGCAATGCTCGGCATCCTTGTGCTTCCGATGAGCCCCGTCTCGGGGTACCTTGCCGCCGACCCCGATCGGATCCGTGCCAACATCGCCGAAGCTGCGCCCGATGGGTCAGACGTGCTCTTCGGCGACTACCTGCTCATGTACTCAGCATTGGCCGGAAAAGCGGATGCTGCAGCAGCGCTCGAAGAGAGCGACAACCTCAACGAAGATCGCATCGATGACGGCAATAGCCGCACATACTTGCTCGCCACGATCATGAGCGCGCTCTAGAGGAGCGAACTCAGAGACAGCGCCGTCGGCGGGTAACGCGGCACTGGAAGTTGGTGAAAAACCTCTTAAACGAGGCCTTCGTCGATCTGGCGGTTAACGAGGGCTTGCGAGCGGTGATCATCGACGGCAATGCCACAAGCATCGCCCTCACACGCTACTGCGTTCGGGTCGCCGAGCTGCTGGAGGGCGAAGGTCGGGATTGGCTTCGTTGCGGCATCCATGGGTTAGACGTCTCTTTCGGTAAGTACTTGTGTGAGTACGTTAGCGAACGTTTCACTTTCTTGCGCGCCCGAAACCCCATACTTGCCATCAATCACGAAGAATGGCACCCCCTGGATGCCGTATTGCATGGCCTGTTCCATGTCAGCCTTCACGGCGGGGAGGTACTCGCTCGACTCAAGAACGCGCACCACTTCGGCGCGGTCGAAGCCAATGGAGGCCGCGATATCAGCGAGGTCTTCGATGCGGCCGACGTGCTCGGTCTTGATGAAATAGGCGTCAAGTAGACGCTCTTTCATCTCAAGTTGGCGACCGTGAGCCTTCGCAAAATGCAGAAGCTCGTGCGCCTTCACCGTGTTTGTTTGGTGAATGTGTTCGTAGTCATAATCGAGCCCAACGCTCGAGGCGATGTCGGTGACGCGCGTGAGCATTTCCTCGACCTGCGGCATCGGGAGTCCTTTGCGCTCGCTCAAGAATTGGATGGGGGTGCCCTCATACTCGACCGGGGTATCGGGAGCTAATTCGAACGAGTGGTACACGATCTCGACGGGGATGCCCGACGTTTCTACCGCAGCTTCAAAGCGTCGCTTTCCGATGTAGCACCAGGGGCACTGCACATCAGACCAGATGTCGACTTGTACGGGTTCGGTGGTGGTTACTGCTGCATTATTCACCTCAGGGTCAACGCGCGCAGGCTGTGGGTATTCCCAACCCCGCGTTTTCTCGGAAATTCAGGAGATCCGCGAGTTGCGTGTCGGTAGCGCGCGCGATTTCGGGCCTGCTCTCTCGGAAATTGCGAAATCTCCTGAATTTCCGAAGGCAAGTCGTCGATGTAGAGCAAGAGCAGCGTCGAGGCCACATAAGAAGAGATCCCACTGCGTGAAAACCATCTTGGCGCTCACACTCATCGCGTGAAAACCCGCGATCGTGATCTCGATTGCCTTGAGATGATCTTCTTCGAAGGTGTGAGCGTGAAATTGCTTTCCGTTGATCTCAACACCAATCGTGCCATTCACGACTAGGTCAATTCTTTTGGCGCCTACGACAACCTGAATATCGACACGATGACCCCGCCATCTCAGCCGAGTGCGCGCAAGGCTCTCCGGGAGGCTCTCACACCGGCCGTCGACCCAGGAACGGATGAAGCGTTTGTGTTGCGGCACAGCGAGAATCAGCTGTTCGAAGTTGAACGCGTCAATCCTGCCGGTGTGCAACGCCCAATCAATGGCAGCCACCGCTGTTTCGAGTTCTTCGTCAACGACAACGCGCCTGAGCGCCTCCACAATGCTCACGTGCCAGTTCGTTCCCTGCTCGGTGACCGCGACAGGATCCCAGTGCAGCCGGACACCGCGCCGCGTGCCGAGAGGACGCCGTCGATTCCATTGACTCCGGAGCCGCGCAGCGTTTCGCGGCACGGATACCTGCAAAGGATGGTCCTGGAGCACCCATCCGCCCCAGTCCGCAATCGCCGAGATGCCAGTGAGACGCCCGCCAACGCGAACGGCCCTCACGCGCGGCTCTGACTCTTCGACCGTCGTGTACCAGCCTTGGCGCGCCCGGATAACTTCGCCTTGTCTCACAGCGCGAGTGAGGTCGAAGTCCTGAGCCCCACGCGCGACAAGCTGACGTTTCTGCGCAAGCCCACCGAGCTCATCCACTAGTTCGTGCACATCCACCATGGCGCCAGCATCGTCGGAACCACCGGAGCTAGGGCGAAGCACTCGCTTACGGTGGACTCGCTCGCCACGAGTGGGCTGTTGATGAGCCGCGCGCCACGGAAATTCAGGAGAATGCGCCACGCGCGGTTCAAGCAGTACGGTGCGAGGCGATTCGTCGGCAACGAGCACCGCGCGCTGACTCATATCTCCTGAATTTCCGAAGTGCGCGCGGCGAAACCCCGAGTTGGGGGCCAGTGGCTCGGCACGATGCGCGGGCCTCGGCGCAATGCGGGTGGTGAGCCGCAATACCGGTACCTCTACTGGGCGCCGGAGGGGCGAGGGCGGCAGCGGTAGCCGGCAGCCGGAGGCGGCGAGGGCGGGAGCGGCGGCCAGCGGCGGCCTTCTGGCTTGAGCATAGAAAAGCGGCCTCGGAACATGTCCGGGGCCGCTTCTGTCGCAGTGCGATTACCGTGCGGCAATCACCCAACGAGGGGATCTAGCGAGTTGCGTTGGCTAGCAGCCGATGAGCTCCTGCGCGAGGTAGCCCCGCAGCTCTTCGATCGGCATGCGCTTCTGCTCCATCGAGTCACGCTCGCGAATCGTCACGGCGTTGTCGTCGAGCGAGTCGAAGTCGATCGTGACACAGAACGGGGTACCGATCTCGTCCTGGCGACGGTAGCGACGACCAATGGCACCGGCGTCGTCGAAGTCGACGTTCCAGTACTTGCGCAGGTCAGCAGCAACAGCGCGCGCCATCGGCGAGAGGCGCTCGTTGCGCGACAGCGGCAGCACAGCAACTTTCACCGGCGAGAGGCGACGGTCGAGACGCAGAACGGTGCGCTTGTCGACTCCACCCTTCGCGTTGGGTGCTTCGTCTTCGGCATAGGCGTCGATGAGGAATGCCATGAGCGCGCGGGTGAGTCCGAACGCAGGCTCGATCACGTACGGCGTCCAGCGCTCATCCTTGGCCTGATCGAAATACGACAGGTCGGAGCCCGAAGCCTCTGAGTGCGTGCGCAGGTCGAAGTCGGTGCGGTTAGCGATACCCATGAGCTCGCCCCACTCGCTACCGGCGAAGCGGAAACGGTACTCAACATCCACGGTGCGCTTCGAGTAGTGCGACAGCTTTTCTTGCGCGTGCTCGTAGAAGCGCAGGTTTTCGGGGTTGATGCCGAGGTCGGTGTACCACTTCATGGATTCGTCGATCCAGGTCTGGTGCCACTCTTCGTCTGTGCCGGGTTCGACGAAGAATTCCATCTCCATCTGTTCGAATTCACGCGTGCGGAAGATGAAGTTTCCGGGCGTGATTTCGTTACGGAACGACTTTCCGACCTGGCCGATTCCGAAGGGCGGCTTCATGCGAGCAGCGCCCATGACGTTGGCGAAGTTGGTGAAGATACCCTGAGCGGTTTCGGGGCGCAGGTAGTGCATGCCCTCTTCGTTGTCGACGGGGCCAAGGAACGTCTTAAGGAGCCCTGAGAAGTTTTGCGGTTCGGTCCACGAGCCGGGCTGACCGGTGTCAGGGTCGCGGATGTCGGCAAGCCCGTTCACGGGAGGGTGACCGTGCTTCTCTTCGTAGGCTTCGAGAAGGTGGTCGGCGCGGTAGCGCTTGTGGGTGTGCAGCGATTCGACGAGCGGGTCAGAGAAGACCTCGACGTGCCCGGATGCTTCCCACACCTTGCGGGGCAGGATGACGGCCGAGTCAAGCCCGACGACGTCTTCGCGACCTTGAACGAAGGTCTGCCACCACTGCTTTTTGATGTTCTCTTTGAGGGCGGTTCCCAGCGGGCCATAGTCCCAAGCTGAGCGTGAACCGCCGTAGATCTCTCCCGATTGGAAGACGAAACCTCGGCGCTTGGCGAGGTTGATAACGGCGTCGAGGGGGTTAGGCGTAGCCACAGAAACTCCAATAGTCAGCCGAGCTGGATGCACGGTCGGCGGACGACCAGTTTAGCTAGACACGCAGCGCAGCGATAACCGCCGCGACGTCCTCTTCGGTATTCCAGAGATGGAATGCGGCCCGGAGGCGGCCAGCGCGACCGGAGGCGGTGATTCCCGCGGCCGTGAGCTTGGCGAGATCAGCGCCAGATTCATCCGGCCACGTGACGATCGCCTGATTCTGGCGTTCGATTCCGAGCGCATCGCAGAGCGTGTTGGCGAGGCCGCTGCAGTGTTCCCAGACCTCAGCAATATCGAGGTCGGCGAACATGGCGATGGGATGCTCGGCACCCACCCAGGCTTGCCACGCGGGTGATACGTCGAACTGGCGGGCATCCTTCGCTAGCTTCATGTCGGTTCCGTAGACGCTGGCCCACACGTCTTCTCCCGCATACCAACCCGCTTGCACGGGCGTAACGTGCTCGGCGAAATCCTCGGAGATCGTGAGAAACGCGACGCCGCGAGGCGAACACAACCACTTGTAGGCGTGGCAGACTGTCGCATCGAATTGGGTGGCATCCACGGGGTAAATGCCGGCGGCTTGGGTGATGTCGCAGAGAGTGCGCGCTCCGTGTGTGGCTGCCGCTGCGGTGATCGCCGCAACGTCGGCGACTTTGCCGTTGCAGGATTGGATGAGCGAGAACGCGACAAGCGCAGTGCTGTCGGTGATGGCATCCGCAAGTTCGGCCAGCGGCACAGCGCGAACCGCGAGGTCGGGGTGTTGCAGAAACGGGTACACGATCGAGGTGAAGTCGGATTCGACGACGAGCACTTCTGAGCCGGCCGGTAGCGAGCACGCGATAAGCGAGGCCATGACCGAGGTTTGTGAGCCGATTGCAACGCGCGCGACGTCGATACCGACAAGACGGGCGTAATGGCCGCGCGTGCGCTCCACGATGTCGCCGTAGTTCATGGGGTTGCAGGTGGCGGTGGCCCACAGCTGAAGTTTCTGGGTCATCTCGGTGACTGCCGCACACGTCGGCAGTCCCATGGTGGCGGCGGAGAGGTAGCCGCGAGTATTCGCGAAACTCTCGATAGCGTTCGTGAGGGCCGGTGATGTCATGCCTCCATAGTGCTCTCGTGCTATTCATGCGACAAGAGCATGATTGGGATATGAACTATCACGTCTAGTTATGCTTGTGTCATGGACACCACGCCCGATCTGCTCACGCTGCGCATCGTTCGCACCATTTCCGAACATGGCACCATCAGCGAAGCAGCGCGCATTCTGGGCTACAGCCAACCCGCACTGAGCCAACACCTCACCCGTGCTCAAACTCGCTTGGGGTTGGCGCTCGTCGTTCGCGCCGGCCGCGGAGTGCGGCTCACCGAAGCCGGGCGGTCGCTCGCCAGCCATGCCGTCACCGTGCTCAATGCCGTGGATGCCGCGAGCGCCGAACTAGCTGAGCTCGCCGGCCTCTCGAGCGGAACGGTGCGCATCGCGGCCTTCCCGACGGCGTCGTCGACGCTCGTGCCACGGTTGATTCGTCAGTTGCGGCAGCAGCATCCGAATTTGACGGTGAATTATGTCGAAGCCGAGCCTCCGCAAGCGTTGCAGCTGCTGCGGGATGGGGCTGCGGATGTCGCGATCACGTTCTCCTACCCCGAAGACCGGGCTGACCCGCATTTGTCTCGCGATGGCGGTCACACGACGGTTCCCCTCTTCACCGAGCCCGTGGTCTTGGTGCTTCCCGATAGTCACGCGCTAGCGACAGCGGATGACGTGGGCTTGGCAGATCTTGCTAACGACGCCTGGATTGCGGGCTGCACTCTCTGCCGAGGTCATTTGTTGGCACTGTGTAATCTCGAGGGTTTCGCTCCCGAGATCGGCCTGGAGACCGACAATGCCTTAGCGGTGTTGAACTTCGTGTCACGGGGGCTCGGCGTAGCGCTACTCCCCCAGTTGGCACTGTCGTCGCTGACTCTGCCGGAGGGCGTGAGCATCCATTCTCCGCAGCCGTCGAGTGAGCGCACCATTCAGTACGTGATCCAGCCGGGGGCGACGCGCATTCCCAGCGTGGCGGCCACTATTGCGATGTTGACTGCTCTGGATGGCGCGTCGTGGGGTTTGCGGGACTACCCCGAGAGTGAGCGCACGGCGCGATAGGCGGTTTCGATCTCCGCGGCGACCGTGGCGAGTTCTTCGGCCGTGGTTTCCCCATTGAGGCTGAATCGAACGGCGGTTTGGGCGATGGCTTCATCGATGCCCATGGCGAGCAGCACGTGGGAAGCGTCGTCACTCCCCACAGCACAGGCAGAGCCCGCCGAGCAGATGATCCCGGCACGGCCGAGTTCAAGCAAGAGTGATTCGCCGCTGGTACCGGGGAAACAGAATGACGCGTTGTTGGGAAGGCGAACGGATGCAGTAGCGGTCGCGTCGCCGAGCTCCGGCCCCGTAAGGATTACCCCCGGCACTCGAGCCTGCACGTCGGCCACGAAGTCAGTGCGCAAGGCAGCGATGCGTTCTGCCCGTTCGGCACGGTCGCTCTCGGCGAGTGCCAGAGCGTGAGCAAAGCCGACAGCACCGGCAACATTTTCGGTGCCGGAACGTTTGCCGCGTTCTTGACCTCCCCCGTGCAGCACGGGTTCGAGGCTTCGGCGTCCTTTGACGATGAGTACTCCGATGCCTTTCGGGGCGCCGATCTTGTGTCCAGACAGGCTAAGGGCATCAACGCCCAACACTGCGGAGTCGAGAGGAAGCCAGCCGGCTGCTTGTACGGCGTCCGCATGCAGGGGTATCCCGTGAACGCGGCAGAGTTCGGCGATCGCCGCAATGGGCTGCACGACACCCACCTCGTTGTTGGCGTACATGATCGTGCAGAGGGTGGTGTCGGGACGAAGAGCCTGACGCACCTCGTCGAGGTCGACAAGACCGTGGCTATCGACCGGCAGAACAGTCACCTCGAAGCCGTGGATGCGCTTCAGGTAGTCAACGGTCTCCAAGACGGCCTCGTGCTCAATCGCACTCGTGACGATGTGGTGGCCACGAGGGTCAGCGAGTGCGAGCCCTTTGATCGCGAGGTTGTCTGACTCTGTGCCACCCGACGTGAAGATGACATCGGATGCCCGGCACCCGATCGACGCGGCAACGCTCGTGCGCGCGCCATCCAGGGCCCGCTTGGCGGACTCCCCCAGCTCATGATGGCTAGAAGGGTTGCCGAAGTCTCCCGTCAGCAACGGCCACATCGCTTCGAGCACCTCACGGCGCACCGGCGTGGTTGCTGCTGAATCGAGAAAGATCATCGCGCTGCTGCGCTCACCGCAATATCGAGACCAAGGTCAAGCGAACGCACACTGTGAGTGAGGGCTCCTACAGAGATGACATCAACACCGGTCGCCGCAATGGCGGCAACCGTGTCGAGGTTCACTCCACCACTGGCTTCGACGATTGCCCGGCCAGCAACCAGCGCAACACCGGCACGCAGGTCATCGAGCGAAAAGTTGTCGAGCATGATCGTGTCTACGCCCGCGGCCACTACAGTCTCGACCTGGTCGAGGCGATCAACCTCCACCTCCAAGTGCGTGGTGTGCCCAATACGTTCGCGGGCACGACGAATCGCTTCGCCGAGATCGATACCCGATGCCTCGAGCACGGCGAGGTGGTTGTCTTTCGCCATCACGGCATCCGAGAGACTGAAGCGGTGATTGTGGCCACCGCCACTGCGCACGGCGTGACGTTCAAGCGCGCGCAGCCCCGGAGTCGTCTTGCGAGTGTCAACGATGCGAGCGTGAGTGCCCGCCACCGCGGCGACGTAGGCCGCCGTCTGGGTGGCGATGCCCGACATCCGCTGGCTGAGGTTGAGAGCGATGCGCTCCGCCCGCAGCACGCCACGGGCATTGCCGGAGACGGTAGCCAGTTGCTGGCCCGCGGTGAAGGTGTCACCGTCACGGGTGTGGAGCGTGACCTCGGCGTGAGCATCCACCAGCTGGAACGTGCGGGCAAAGACATCAAGCCCACTCGCGACCCCCGGCTCGCGCGCGTTGAGCACTGCGGTCGCAGTGGCGTCCTCGGGAACGAAAGCCTCGCTCGTCACGTCACCCCACGGTGCATCCTCGGCAAGCGCCATGAGGATGACGTTGTCAACGAGTTGCTGATTCATCGCTTGACCGTCTCTGCTTGATCTTCAGCGGGAATGAAATCCCCGGCCACGTTCACGGCGGCCCACCGGGTGGAGAAGGCAAGTTCTTCGCGTGTTTCGGGGAAGTCGGTGCGTTCGTGGGCACCACGGGACTCTTCGCGGCGCAGGGCCGCAACAACCACGAGACGGGCAAGGTCAAGAAGATTGGCGTTCTCCGCGCCCTCGACGGTGTTCGACTCGGAGTGCCAGCTGGCCAGAATAGCGGCGGCTTCGCTGAGTCGCGTTGCGTCCCGCTCAAGACCGACATGGCTCCACATGAGTTCGCGCAGTTGATCGCGAGTGAAAGCGTCTTTACCCGTGATCTCGAACTGCGGCTCGAGCGCGTCAACCTCGATGGCCCGCTGGGGCTCGTTGAGAGCATCAGCAGCGCGCCAGGCGAAGACGAGCGACTCGAGCAGGGAGTTGGAGGCCAAGCGGTTAGCGCCATGAACACCGGTGCAGGATGCTTCTCCCACGGCATAGAGACCGCGCACGCTCGTGCGGCCATCGATGTCGGTGCGGATGCCGCCCATCCAGTAGTGCGCAGCCGGCGTCACGGGAATCGGCGCTGTGCCCCAATCGAAGCCGTGCTCTTCGCACACCTCGGTGATGCCGGGGAATCGCTTCGCGAGAAACTCGGAACCGAGGCCCGTGGCATCGAGCATGATGGGCCGGCCACCCTGCTTTTCCATGGCGCGGGCGATACCGCGGGCAACGACATCGCGCGGGGCGAGCTCGCCATCGGGGTGCACGTCGAACATGAAGCGCTTGCCGTGCTCATCGAGCAGCGTTGCGCCCTCACCGCGAACAGCTTCTGACACCAGCGGGTTGCCGGGCACCGCGAGCGACGTGGGGTGGAACTGGAAAAATTCGACATCGGCAAGGGCGGCACCGGCTCGGTACGCCGCAGCCACACCATCACCCGTCGTAACGAACGGGTTCGTCGTGTGCTTGTAGAGCTGGCCAGCACCACCACTGGCGAGAATGACAATGTCACCGTCGATCACGCGCGAATTACCGTCGGGGGCAATCACATCGATGCCGGTGACGCGGGGCGTGCCGTCGGCATCCGTCTCCGTCACGAGATCGCGCATGAAGGTATAAGCGTAGGTCTCGACCGCGAGAGCACGGACGGCCCGCAGCAGGGCAACTTCGATCGCAAGACCAGTGGCATCTCCCCCGGCATGAATGACCCGCCGGGAGGAGTGAGCGGCTTCGTGACCGCGCGCTAGCTCGCCGTTGGCGACTCGGTCGAACTCAACACCGAGAGAGATAAGCTCTTGCACTCGCAACGGACCTTCACTGCAAAGCACCTCAACGGCATCCCGCTCGCACAGGCCAGCACCGGCAATCATCGTGTCGGAAACATGGCTGGCGACCGAATCATCGGGGAACAGCACGGCAGCTACGCCACCCTGGGCGTACTTCGTATTGCTCTCCGCCATCTCCGCCTTCGTCACGAGAACCACATCGTGGTGCGCGCTCGCGCGGTAGGCGGTGATGAGTCCGGCAATTCCTGTGCCGACAACAATGACCCGTGCCATGATTACGCTTCTTTCGTCGCTACCGGAGGCTTCGCGGCGAGCATGCGCTCGAGAGCGATCCTCGCTGGTTCTGCCACGTCGTCGGAGACGGTGATCTGGTTGAGTACTTCGCCGCGAACGAGCGCTTCGAGCACCCAAGCCAGATAGCCGGGGTGAATGCGATACATCGTCGAGCACGGGCACACCACCGGGTCGAGACAGAAAATTTCGTGTTGCGGGTATTCGGCAGCGAGACGGTTGACCATATTGATTTCGGTACCGATCGCGAACGTCGTCGGCTCGGTCGCTGCGGCAACAGCCTTTTGGATGTAGTCGGTCGACCCCGCCTCATCAGCGGCATCCACGACGGGCATTGGGCACTCGGGGTGCACGATCACGCGAACACCGGGGTGCTCGGCGCGAGCCTTCTCGATTTGGCCGACGTTGAAGCGCTTGTGCACGCTGCAAAAGCCGTGCCAGAGCACAACCTTCGCCTCGTTGAGGGTCTCAGCGTCGTTGCCGCCGAGAGGTTTGTTGGGGTTCCACATCGGCATGAGATCGGTCGAAATGCCCATCTTCTTCGCCGTGTTGCGCCCCAAGTGCTGGTCGGGGAAGAACAGCACGCGTTGCCCACGCTCGTAAGCCCACTCCAGCACGGTTGTCGCGTTCGAGCTTGTGCAGACGATTCCACCATTGCGACCGCAGAAGCCCTTGAGCGCGGCGGACGAGTTCATGTATGTCACGGGGATGATCGGCACACGGCCATCGGCATCCGGCTCGGTTCCGTAGATTTCGGTGAGCTGCTCCCAGCACTCTTCGACCGAGTCAATGTCGGCCATATCGGCCATCGAACAACCGGCGGCCAGGTTGGGCAGAATCACTGCCTGATCGGAGCGAGCCAGAATGTCAGCCGTCTCGGCCATGAAGTGCACGCCGCAGAAGATAATTGCTTCGGCATTCGGCACCGTCTGGGCGGCGTTGGCCAGCTGGAAAGAATCGCCGAGGAAGTCCGCGTGCTCCACAACCTCATCGCGTTGATAGAAGTGGCCCAAGATAACCGCACGGTCGCCGAGGGTCGCTTTAGCGGCAACGATGCGAGCGTGGAGGTCTTCGTTGGAGGCCTTCTGGTACTCAACAGGAAGCTGCCCCTGACGCGGCGCGCCCGTCGGGATGACGTCGCCCATCGAAGCCCCTGGCCCATAGCTCGGAACGCCCAGATCGAAGGTCCACGGACCATCGGCTAGCTCAGGAGCACAGGTTTCCCCGTCGCCCGTCTTGGTGATGCTCTGAATAGTCGAATCAATGGATGACACGAGTGCTCCCTGTCGTTAAGCGGCCGAGCGGGCCATTGTCAACGAGCTCAACGCCCTCGTCATAGCGGTACAACCTCGGAGGCCGGTGACGCCCTCCCGAGACAACGTGATCAGTGGGAACCAGTGAACCTGAGTTCTCAATCTGTCGACGGAAATTGGCGGGATCGAGCTGCTTCTGCAACACAGCCTCGTGCACAATGCGCAGCTCGCTCAGGGTAAAAGTCTCGCCTAGGAATGCCCGGGCGATGCGCGAGTACTCCATCTTGGTGCGCAGTCGCCAGAGCGCGTAGTCGACGATGACGTTGTGATCAAAGGCCAACTCGGGCAGGTCGTCTGCCGGGAACCAGCGCACATTCTCGCCCTCAGTGGCACGATCTGCCTCTTCTTGACGCACGAGCGCCCAATAGACAATCGACACCGCGCGAGGACCAATTGAACGTTCAACTTCACCAAAGGCGTAGAGCTGTTCAAGGTAGGCCGGTTCGAGCGCGGTCGTCTCAAGCAGATTGCGGGCTGCCGCGTCTTCGAGGCTCTCGTGGTTGTCAACCCAGCCACCGGGCAACGCCCACTGACCGTCATACGGTTCGCGGGTGCGACGCACGAGCGGAATCCAGAGCGCGCTCTCCCCCGACTCCGGAAGCGGGCGCAGGGCAAAAATCACGGTGGATACCGCGAGCGAAATTGCTTGCTCACTCTGTTGCATCGCCACTCCCTTCGGTAAGAGTCATGCTGACCTGAACACAGAATACACCTTAAAGTCATCCTGACCAAAAGAGGTATCGCCCTCAGTTTTGGCTGCGATCAGCCTCGAGCGACGAGAGAAAGCGTGCGGTCTATTGAGAGTCGTCCGTTGGAGCATCGACGGCGCCACCGAACCGGCGCGAGCGGCCGGCGTAAATCTCGATCGCCCGCCACAGGTCTTCGCGGGTGAAATCAGGCCACAGCGTGTCCAAAAACACCATCTCGGCATAGGCACTCTGCCAGGGCATGAAGTTACTCATCCGCTGTTCCCCCGAGGACCGCACAAACAGGTCAACATCGGGCAATTGCGGTTGGTAGAGCCGCTTCTGGATGAGCTTCTCTGAAACCGCAGACGGCTTCAGTTTTCCTGCCGCCACATCATCCGCAATCGAACGCACGGCATCCGCAATCTCATTGCGTCCGCCATAGTTGACGCACATCGTGAGCGTGAGGGTGCTGTTGTTCTCGGTCAGCTTCTCGGCGAACTGCAGCTCTTTGATGACCGACGTCCACAGTCGAGGTCGACGACCGGCCCAGCGAACGCGCACGCCCCACTCGTTGAGTTGATCGCGGCGACGGTGCAGAACGTCCCGGTTGAAGCCCATGAGAAAACGAACCTCTTCGGGCGAGCGACTCCAGTTCTCCGTCGAGAAGGCATACACGCTGACATGCTTCACCCCGATCTGGATGGCGCCAGCCACCACATCGAGCAGGCTCGCCTCTCCCGCTTTGTGGCCTTCCACGCGCGTCAACCCTCGAGCGTTCGCCCAACGACCGTTGCCGTCCATGACGATGGCAATGTGCTCGGGAACAGACCCCTTGGGCATCGCCGGCGGATGGATGCCCGTCCAGTCCAGCGGACGAAACTCGACGGCATCTTTATGAGTTTTTGCTACGCGGCTCATGCGCTCCGATCCACATGCTGAATGGAACGAAGACTGCGTTCCAAATGAAACTGGGTATAGGCGGCAACGACGCCACTGGCCTGGGAACGAGACCGTTCCTCGGATGCTTCTGCGACATCCCACTGGCCTGCCAACAAAGCGCCGAGCAGTTCAAGCGTGTCCGGGCTGAGTCGAGGTGAACCGGGCGGGGCAACCTCATCGGCAACCACACCACCCATTTGCGCCACGAAAACCGAATGCGGGCCCGGTGCTCCGGTCACCGCACAATCAACAAAACTTGGCGCCCAGCCTGCGATTGACAGGCTGCGCAAGAGGTAGGAATCGAGGGTGAGACTCGGGTTGTGCTCGCGCCTCGACAGAGACCGCAGCGCACCGACCAGCAGAAGGTATTGCTGCAACGAACCATCGTCATCCGTGACCTTGTCGGCCGTCTCGACCATCACACTCGCCGCGGTATAGCTCGCATAGTCGGCCGTAATCTCTGAGCCATACGACCCCAGAGACTCGGCCTGCTGGATGATGTCGAGGCTGCGCCCGATGTAGCACTGGATGTCAGCGACCATAAACGGTTCCAGTCGCGCCCCAAACTTGGAGGCCGTGCGACGCACCCCTTTGGCTACCGCCCGGATCTTGCCGTGCTCACGTGACAGCATGGTGACGATGCGATCTGCTTCCCCCAGCTTGTGGGTGCGCAGCACGACGGCTTCATCACGATAAGTTGGCACTGCTCAAGTATCCCCCGCCGTGTTGCAGTTTGCTGGATGCCAGCCCGCAGCGCCCACTGATGTCGGCAACTTTGCGCTCAACTCGCGCAATTTCTTGTTCCGCTCCCTCAGCCGCTCTCCCCTCTCCGTTCGCTTCGGAGTAGATTTTGTGGGGAACTGGACACCAACGCCGAACGCGGAATCGGCTACGGGGAGAATACGATGATTCTTGTCACTGGCGCGACGGGCACTCTCGGCCGGCCGACCGTTTCGCTACTTGAAGCCTCCGGTCACAGCGTGCGTGCGTTGAGCCGCCAACCGGGCCCAGACCGCGTCGTCGCCGACTTGAGCACCGGAGCAGGCCTGACGGCCGCTCTGTCCGGCGTCACCACCGTCATCCATCTGGCGACTGGCGCGAATACCCACGACTCGCACCACATGCGGCAACTGTTGAGGGCCATTGCCGCGCATCCGATTGATCATCTGATTTTCATGTCTATCGTCGGCGTCGACCGGCATGCGCTTGGGTACTATCGCGACAAATACCTCAGCGAGGAGTTCGTCGTCGCATCGGGCGTTCCGTACACGATTCTTCGTGCCACCCAATTTCACAGTTTCGTGGCGAAACTCTTCACCGCCCAGCGGCGATCACCCGTCACGCTCGTGCCCGCCTTCAGCATGCAACCGGTTGCCGTTGAAGACGTTGCTCAGCGACTCGTCGAACTGGTGGATGCCGGCCCCAGCGGGCACGTTCCCGATTTCGGTGGCCCGGAACAACTCCACTTTCGGGAGCTCGCGCGCCAGTGGAACGCGGCCCATTCGGTGCGCAAAACTGTGTGGTCATTGCCGGTTCCGGGAGCTGTCGGTCGATCCTTCGCGCGTGGAGTGCACCTGGCAACGCGGCCCGGAGATGGGCGTATACGGTTCGCGGCCTTCGCGGAGGCAGACGCGCGCTCGGCGGCAGACTAGCCCGTGGCAGCCGCGATCTGCCGCCAGCCGTACGCCGTTCGCATCCCAGCCCGCATCCCAGCCCGCATCCCAGTCCGTATCCCAGTCCGCATCCGCCGTTGGCTACTGGCTAGCGGCTGCCGGCTACCGGCTACCGGCTACCGGCTACCGGCTACCGATGTTGCGGTTGCTGTTGGAAACTCAGGAGATCTGGCCGCACCTACGCCAGCACGCCCAACGGTTGACGGGCAACGAAGTTCCCGCACCTCACATCTCCTGAGTTTCCAAAGGGCGGGCACCTCCACGCGGTGCGTCGCGCGAAAGCCGGAACTCTCTCCGCGCACCTCAATACGGCTTGCCCGCAACACAACCTCGCCGCGTGGGCTGCCCGTGGTACGAATGGTGCGTGAACGAGACTTTCGAGATTCCGCTGTTGGCTGGCCTCCTCGCGGTCGGCGTTGGCGCGATGCAGGGCGCGATGTTTGCAGCCCAGTTTCGTGACCGCCGCTTGGATCTCCTCGGCGTTGCAATCATCGGTATTTCTACGGGGTTTGGCGGCGGCATGGTGCGTGACATCGTGCTGTCCGAAGTCCCCGCCGTTCTTACGACAAACTGGTATCTCTTGGTCGCGACCGGTGCCGCGCTCTTCGGCATGCTTCTCGAACGCCTCATCGCGCGAATGGGCCCTCTTATTACTCTGCTCGACGCTCTCACCATTGGGCTGTTCGGTGCCATCGGCACCACGAAAGCTCTCGCCATGGGTCTGCCCGACGTGCCTGCCATCTTCGTCGGCGTAATCTCGGCCGTCGGCGGCTCGATCCTGCGCGACATGCTGCTCTCGATGCCCATTTCCCTCATGCACGTCGGGTCGCTCTATGCCGTTGCCGCCGTGTCGGGCACGACAAGTCTTGTGATCATGCGCAACTATGACGTGCCCGTGCTTCTGGCGGCGTCAATCTGCGTGGGCATCACCGTGGGCGTCCGGGTTCTCGCAGTTCTATTCAACTGGACGCTGCCCGAACAGCGCACTATCAGCGGGATGCCCAAATTCCGTCGCCCGTCACGCTAGCGAGCACCGCCGGGCGCCTCCCAACGCGGCGACAGCCCCAACTCAGCAACTCTGCCTCGCAGCAGCCCTGCAGCCCCGCCGCCCTTAACGCACGAACGCCCCACAGCACAGAGCTGCAGGGCGTTCGTCAAGCGCGGACTTAGCCTGCGACGAGTTCTGACTCGGGAGCATCCTGAGTGGCACGCACCCAACGGTTGACCGCAGACACGATTGCTTTGAGCGACGCCCGCGAAATGTCGCCATCGATGCCGACGCCCCAGAGGCGTTGGCCGTTGATGTCGAGCTCAACGTAGGCAGCCGCCTGCGCATTGCTTCCGGCGCTCATGGTGTGCTCAACGTAGTCGTAGAGTTTGACCGCGATGCCTTGGCCCTGGGCCGAAAGCATGCCCAAGAAGGCATCGATCGGGCCGTTACCGCTGTGACTGGCGTCGGTCTCGGTGTCGTCGACGCGCAGGCGAGCCTCAAGGCTCACCTCGCCATCGTTGGCGCTCGTCGTGCGGGTCGCCAGCAATTCGTAACGTCCCCACTTCTGGTCTGCGTGCTCTGCGGATGCCGGCAGGTATTCGTCTTGGAACGAGGTCCAGATCTGCTCGCTTGAGACCTCGCCACCCTCGGAGTCCGTCTTCGACTGCACGACACCACTGAACTCAATCTGCAGCTTGCGCGGCAGATCCAAATTGTGATCGGCCTTGAGCAGGTAGGCAACGCCACCCTTGCCCGATTGTGAGTTCACGCGAACAACGGCTTCGTAACCGCGCCCGACATCCTTGGGGTCGATCGGCAGGTACGGAACAGCCCAGACCAAATCGTTAACGTGCTTGCCTTCACGTTCGGCCTGCGCCGCCATCGACTCAAAGCCTTTCTTGATGGCGTCTTGATGCGATCCGCTGAAGGCCGTGTAGACGAGGTCGCCGGCCCAGGGGCTGCGTTCGTGCACCTTCAACTGGTTGCAGTGTTCTGCAGTCCGGCGAATCTCGTCAAGGTCGCTGAAGTCGATCTGGGGGTCGATTCCCTGTGTGAAGAGGTTGAGGCCCAGAGCGACGAGGTCGACGTTTCCGGTGCGCTCACCATTGCCGAACAGGCATCCCTCGATACGGTCGGCTCCGGCCATGTAACCAAGCTCCGCCGCAGCGATTCCGGTTCCGCGGTCGTTGTGCGGGTGTAGCGAAATGATGACGTTCTCGCGGTGGTTCACGTGGCGCGACATCCATTCGATGGAGTCGGCATAAACGTTGGGGGTAGCCATTTCGACCGTGGCCGGCAGGTTCAGAATCACCTTGCGCTCGGGGGTGGGCTGGAAGACTTCGAGGATCTGGTTGCAGATATCAACCGCAAACTCGAGCTCGGTACCGGTGTAGCTTTCGGGCGAGTATTCGTAGTAAACCTCGGTGCCGGGGACCATTGCTTCTGACGCCTTGCAGATGCGAGCACCGTTGAGGGCAATATCTACAATGCCCTGCTTGTCTTTGCGGAACACGACATCACGCTGCAGCACGCTCGTGGAGTTGTAGAGGTGAACGATTGCCTGCTTGGCGCCCTTGATCGATTCGTAAGTGCGCACGATCAGTTCTTCGCGCGCCTGCGTCAGCACCTGAATGGTGACATCGTCCGGAATCGCGTTCGTCTCGATCAGCGAGCGAACAAAGTCAAAGTCGGTCTGGCTAGCCGAAGGGAAGCCGACCTCGATCTCCTTGTAGCCCATCTTCACGAGTAGATCGAACATGATCCGCTTGCGTTCGGGGCTCATCGGGTCGATCAGAGCTTGGTTACCGTCGCGTAGATCAACGGCACACCAGCGGGGTGCCTGAGTGATGTGCTTGGACGGCCACGTGCGGTCCGGCAGATCAACGGGGATGATCTCGTGATACGGACGGTACTTGTGGATCGGCATCGATGATGCGGACTGATTGTTCTTCATGGTGTGCTCCTGCTGTTCTCAAAGCCTTGTGGGCCACTCGTTACGGATCTGGTCAGCCAATGACAAACACCGCGACGAGGGAGGCCTCTATTAGGACTCGTCGCGGCAGCTAAGGAGGAGCAGACCGAACAACACATTTTCAGACTAGCACTGCCTATGCCGCAACGAGTGATTGGTTACAGAACCGCTACCTAGAAGCCGAGGCGGCCCAGTTGCTTCGAGTCACGCTGCCACTCTTTGGCAACCTTGACGCGCAACGAGAGGAAGATCTGCTTGCCCACGAGCTTCTCGATCTCCGCACGAGCGCGCGCTCCCACGTCCTGCAGGCGCTCACCACCCTTGCCGATAATGATGCCCTTTTGGCTATCGCGCTCGACGAAAATGTTCGCGAAGACTTCGAGAAGGTTTTTGTCCTCGCGCTCAATCATGTCGTCGATCGTGACGGCAATCGAGTGCGGAAGCTCATCCATGACGCCCTCAAGCGCGGCTTCGCGAATGAGCTCCGCGACGCGGGATTCCGTCGACTCGTCGGTGACCGCATCATCCGGGTAGAGAGCATTGGAGACCGGCATGAGCTTCACGAGCTCGGTGGAGAGAATGTCGAGCTGGATGCTGTCGAACGACGAGATCGGAATGATCTCGTCCCAGTCGCGCAGTTCAGCCACGGCCTTCAGCTGCTCGGCTACGCCGGGGCGCGATGACGCATCGATCTTGGTGACGATCGCGACTTTCTTGGCGCGAGGGAAGGAATCCAACTGCTCGTTGATGT
Source organism: Salinibacterium sp. NG253 (assembly GCF_015864945.1). Classification (GTDB taxonomy): domain Bacteria; phylum Actinomycetota; class Actinomycetes; order Actinomycetales; family Microbacteriaceae; genus Rhodoglobus. Next base: position 494,719 of record NZ_JADYWF010000001.1, read on the forward strand.
AGCGGTCGCCCGGACCGATCTTTTCATTGGCCGGAATACACAGCCCAATGACGTCGACTTCACCGAGGGTGTCTTGCACGATCGAGTTGAGCCGCTCGCCGAGCAATGTGCGCGGACGGTGCATACCGGGGGTATCCACGATGATGAGCTGGCCGTCTTCACGATGCACGATCCCGCGGATGGCGCGGCGGGTGGTCTGCGGCTTCGATGACGTGATTGCCACCTTCTCCCCCACTAGCGCGTTGGTCAGTGTGGACTTGCCCACGTTGGGTCGACCAACAAAGGTCACGAATCCTGCTCTGAATTCACTGGCGTCGGTCACTGTGATTCACCGTTCTCTCGTTCATGCGAGCGTGGGTCGTGCTGATCTTCAAGCCAAGGGTCGCGAGACACCAGCACTGTGCTGATGCGTTTGCGACGCCCCTCGGTACGTTCTGCGGTGAGCACGAGCCCGGAGTAGTGCGCCACGGCACCGCTCTCGGGCAGTCGCCCCAGCGTTTTCATGATGAGCCCGCCGACAGAGTCAACTTCGTCATCATCGAGTTCGAGCCCAAACAGGTCGCCCAACTCGTCGATCGGCAGTCGGGCGCTCACTCGGAATGTGCCATCAGCCAACTCTTCGAATTCGGCAACTTCACGGTCGTACTCGTCAGAGATGTCGCCAACAAGTTCTTCGATGAGGTCTTCCAACGAGACTAGTCCCGCAATCCCGCCGTACTCGTCGACCACCATCGCAAGGTGGTTCGATTCGAGCTGCATTTGCCGCAACAAGCTATCGGCACGCTGCGACTCTGGCACGAAGAGGGCTGGTCGTGCGAGCTCTTGAGTCGTCATCTTGTCGGCTTCTGCCGGCTGTTCGTAGACCACTCGGGCAACGTCGCGCAGGTACAGCACGCCCATCACTTGGTCGATGTCTTCGCCAATGACTGGCACTCGAGATACACCACGGCTCAAGAAGAGGCCCATGGCGGCGCTGGCCGTGACCTCCGCCTCGACGGTGACCATGTCGGTGCGCGGAATCATGACCTCACGCACCACAGTGCTGTTGAACTCAAAGATTGAGTGGATGAGGTCACGATCGTCTTGATCGAGAACTTCGTGTTCAGCGGCTTCATCCACCATGCTGAGCAGTTGTTCTTCGCTCGAGAATGTTGCCGTACGCGGACGACCAGGAGTCACTCGGTTACCGAGAGCCACCAGCGCGTCCGCAATCGGACCAAGAATCACGCGGATGCTGCGCACCAGCGTCGCCGAGACCTGCATCACCTTGCGAGAGTGCGCGCGTCCCACACTGCGGGGGCTGGAACCGACCAGCACGAACGATGCCCCGGTCATGATGAGCGCGCTCAGCAACAGCACGAGCCACCACTGCTCGAAGGCAGAGGCAAACACGAGGGTCACCAATACTGCTGCAGTGGTTTCGACCACAATGCGCATGAAGTTGAGCGCGTTGATGTGCGCGCCGGTATCGAGCGAAATCGCCGTGATCGACTTTTTGGCACGACTGCGAGCCGCAAGTTCGACGAGGTCGGTGCGGCTCATGACACCGAGTGCCGCGTCTGCGGCCGCGAGCAAACCACCGAGCGATACCAGCAGGACCGCGGCGGTGATGAATATGCCGATCAACATGACCGGCTACTTATTTCGGTCGGCCAGGGCAAAGCCCGCCAGGATTTCGCGCTGAAGGCCAAACATTTCTTTTTCTTCTTCTGGCTCGGCGTGATCGAAGCCGAGCAAGTGAAGCAGACCGTGAGTCGTCAGCAGAAGCATTTCGTCCAGCGGCGAATGGCCGGCAGTTTCGGCTTGGGAGAGCGCGACTTGCGGGCACACGACGATATCGCCGAGTAATCCAGCAGGCGTCTGGCGGTCTTCCGTGCCGGGGCGCAGTTCGTCCATGGGGAAGCTCAAGACGTCGGTGGGGCCCGGCTCGTCCATCCACTGCACGTGAAGCTGTTCCATGGCGGCCTCGTCGACGAAGACTATGCCGAGCTCGGCATCCGGATGCACGTGAAGCTGGTCGAGAGCAAAAGTGCAGAGGCGCTGGAAGGCGTGCTCGTCGACATCGACGCCCGACTCGTTGTTGATTTCGATCGACACGCTAGCGTCCCTCGTGGTTGCGGCTGCGTTTCGGCGACCGATTTTTGCGGTTGTATTCGTCACGCTGCTTTTCAGCGTCATAGGTTGTATAGGCATCCACAATTTGACCGACGAGGCTGTGTCGAACCACATCGGCACTCGTCAGCTCAGCGAAGTGGATATCGTCGATGTCTCGAAGCACGTTCGAGACGAGTTTAAGCCCACTTGCTCCCTCGGGCAGGTCGACCTGAGTGATGTCGCCAGTGATCACCATCTGGGAATCGAAGCCGAGGCGCGTGAGGAACATCTTCATTTGTTCTGGCGTGGTGTTCTGAGCTTCATCAAGAACGACAAACGAGTTGTTGAGGGTACGACCGCGCATATAAGCGAGCGGGGCAACCTCAACGGTGCCGGCCGCCAGCAACTTAGGCACAAGTTCGGGATCCATCATGTCGTTGAGCGCGTCGTAGAGCGGACGCAGATACGGGTCGATCTTGTCGGTCAAAGAACCGGGCAAGAATCCCAAACGCTCCCCCGCCTCAATGGCAGGTCGGCTCAGGATGATGCGGTCAACTTCTTTGCGCTGCAACGCCTGCACGGCCTTGGCCATCGCCAAGTACGTTTTACCGGTGCCGGCGGGGCCAATTCCAAACACGATCGTGTTGTTGTCCATCGCATCGACATACTGCGACTGACCGAGTGTTTTCGGTCGAATCGCTTTACCGCGTGCCGTGAGAATTGTTTGACCGAGGAGCGTTTTCGGGCTGCCCTGGTTCTTTCGCAAGATGCGCGCCGAGGAGTCAACCTCGATCTCGCCCAAGTCGTGTCCACCGCGCACCATCGTGACCAATTCATCGACGAGTTCTTGAGCAGATTCCACCGATGCCGGTGGACCACTCAGAGTGATTTCGTTGCCGCGGACATGCATTTCAACGTCGGAGAATTTGCTCTCCACCACACGCAGCAGGCGGTCTTGGGGGCCAAGCAGTCGCACCATGGCGACACCATCTACTTCGATCGAGACGCTGACGCGCTCTGTGGAACGTTCGGACTCAGAGTCACTAGTGACCAAGGGTGCCTTCCTCGAGGTTTCCACCGAGCACATGAGCGTGCACATGGAAAACAGTTTGACCAGCGTTTTCGCCGGTATTGAAAATCAGTCTGTACTGTCCGCCTGCGTAATCGTCGGCAAGCTTCTGCGCCACCGCGACGATGTCGGCCAAGAGTGCAGGGTTGCCTGCAGCAAGTTCTGTCACATTGGCGAACTCTTCAGTCTTCGGCACGATCAGCAGGTGCACGGGCGCCTTCGGGGCGATGTCGCGAAATGCGATCACCGAATCTGACTCGAAGACAATATCGGCGGGAATTTCGCGAGCAATGATCTTCGTGAAGATCGAGGGGGAATCAGACATGTCTCTAGCCTAAACCTCTAGCTCCAACGGCCAAGCTTGACGTTCAAAGCCGCCAACGCTGCAGGGCCTGCTGTTGAGGTACGCAACACTTCACTGCCCAGCCGAATCATGGATGCACCGGCCGCTGTCAGGAGCGCTAGCTCGTGATCCGCGACGCCACCCTCCGGCCCCACAACCACAACGATGTCGCGGTCGTCAACCTCAAGCTCTGCGAGCGTCTCCGTGGCTGTGGGCTCGAGCACGAGCATCCGCGTCGTTGACGCAAATGCCGCCAATTGCTTTGTCGTCACAAGATCGAGCACGTCAGGAAGCCACGTGCGCAACGACTGCTTGCTCGCTTCGCGCACAATTGCTGCCCAGCGGTCGCGCCCCTTGGCAACTTTGGGGCCCTGCCACCGCGAAATACTGCGTGCGGCCGACCACGGAATCACGCCATCGACGCCGAGCTCAGTGGCCACTTGCACCGCGAGCTCATCACGGTCGGCCTTGGCAAGAGCCTGGGCGAGGAATACCGCGGGGGTGCGCCGGGGCGACTGCTGCACTTCGGCAACCTCAATCGTGAGTTGCGTGTGTTCTGCCGTGACAACCGGCCCCGAGACCACAAGACCCGCACCGTTGCTGATGGCAATGACTTCGCCAACTTTCAACCGTGAAACGGTAACCGCATGGCGCGCTTCGGCGTTGCCGAGCGAAACGGCATCGCCGACACTCGCGTCACCGAGCTCCTCATCGATATAGAGGTGAGCCACGGCGGCCTAGAGGAACCGGTCGCGGAGCTTTGCAAACAAGCCCTGCTGGAACTCAGCAAAGTGCGGTTGCTTGCTCTTGCGTACGGCAGCCAGCTGCTTGAACAAGGTCTGCTCGGCGCCGCTGAGCTTGGTCGGAGTGACCACTTGGATGCCCAGTCGCAAGTCACCACGGCCACCACCGCGAAGGGCCGTGATTCCACGATCCCTGACGGTAAGAACTTCGCCGCTCTGTGTTCCCGGCTTGATCTGCACCTCAACTTCACCGTCAAGCCCGTCAAGCATGACCGTGGTGCCCATGATCGCATCGATCATCTGCACCTCAACGGTCGCGAGCAAGTCGTCGTCAGAGCGGCTGAAAATGTCGTGATGGCGAACCTTGATCTCCAAGAACAAGTCACCGTGCGGTCCACCAGCGGGGCCAACTTCGCCTTGACCGGGCATCTGCAAACGTAGACCCGTCTCAACACCGGCGGGAATATCGACCGAGATCGTGCGCTGAGCCCGAACGCGGCCCTGGCCTGCACACGTCGCGCACGGGTTCACAATGATGTTTCCGTAGCCGCGGCACGTGCCACAGGGGCTTGACGTCATGACGTTGCCGAGAAGGCTGCGCACCTGACGCTGGATCTGGCCGCTGCCCTGACAAATATCACAACGAATTGGCGATGTTCCGGGAGCCGTGCAGCTGCCCTCACACGTTTCGCAGAGCTCAGCAGTGTTGACCTCGATGTCGCGCGTGACGCCGAACATCGTGTCTTTCAGGCTCACCTCAACGCGGAGTAGCGCATCCTGGCCACGCTCACGGCGCGAACGAGGACCAGCGGTTTGGCCGCCACCCCCGCCACCAAAGAATGTTTCGAAAATGTCGCCGAACCCGAAGTTGGCTCCGCCGAATCCACCACCGCTGCCACCCATGTCGTACTGCTGGCGCTGCTGCGGATCGCTCAACACGTCATACGCGTGAGTTACCGACTTGAAGCGTTCCGACGCATCCGCGCTCGGATTCACGTCGGGGTGCAGCTCGCGAGCGAGCCGGCGGTATGCCTTCTTGATTTCTTCCGGTGTCGCTTCGCGCGCAACGCCGAGGGCTTCGTAGTGATCTGCCAAAGTTCCGATTGCTCCTTACGAGCTCAGTTGTCTTCCAAAAGTCGTGACAGGTACCGCGCTACCGCGCGAACCGCTGCCATGTTGTTCGAATAGTCCATGCGTGTTGGGCCAAGCACTCCCAGCCGCGAAAGTCCGCCGCCGGAGGAGGAATACCCTCCTGTGACGACCGATGTCTCTTCTAATCCAAATTCTGCGTTCTCTCGCCCGATGCGAGTAGAAACGGATCCATTTGCTACTTCCATCTCCCCAAAGAGGCGCAACAACGTTACTTGCTCTTCTATTGCCTCGAGTACAGGAAAAATGCTGCCGGTAAAGTCTTGCTCGGTTCGTGCAAGATTTGCTGTGCCAGCCAAAACGAGCTTGTCGGCACGGTTAGCCAACACCTGTTCCACCAAACTCGAGGTCACTAAAGCGACAAAAGGCCGACGTTCAACAGGAAAAACCTCAACGAAACTGGCAAGTCGCTCAGCAGCCTCGGGCAATGACTGCCCGTTGAGAGCCGAGTTGAGTTTCGCCCGCAATTCGCCCAAGAACACATCATCGAGCGCCTCTGGGAGATCAATAAGTCGCTGCTCTACCCGACCAGCGTCGGTGATAAACACCGTCATGATCCGCGTCGCTGTGAGCGGAACTAGCTCCACATGGCGCACCCTGGCCGTTGCCAGCGATGGGTACTGCACGAGTGCGACACTGTTGGTGAGCTGCGACAGCAGGCGAACTGACCGCGCGAGCACGTCATCCAGATCGTCGGCTTGGCCGAGGAACGACTCGATTGCTTGACGCTGCGCACTCGTAAGAGGTCGCAAGTCAGCCAGTTGGTCGACAAACATGCGGTAGCCCTTATCGGTGGGCACACGCCCCGACGAGGTATGCGGCGCCGTAATAAGTTCTTCGTCTTCGAGCAAAACCATGTCGTTGCGAATCGTCGCGGCTGACACTCCAAAAGAATGACGTTCAACGATCGATTTAGAACCGACAGGCTCGCGCGTAGCAACGTAGTCCTGCACGATGACTCGAAGCACGTCAAGTCCGCGGGCGGAAACCATGCCACCACCCACCTTTCCTGATTGGCACTCAATCCGTTCGACTGCCAATCTTACTCGACACACCGCGACACACCCGTTGCACCGCGCGAGTCATACCGCTAGCGTGTCTTTGTACTTGAGCGCTACCTTTTTGTGGAAATGCTCAGGTGTGACACCGAGCACTTTGATGAAACCCGGGAAGTTCCCTCGTTCACCTGAAAGGCACGAACACATGACTGACGCAAATCCGCAGCCCGCAGCACCCCAGCCGGCCGCACAACTGACCGCTACCGAGGACAACCAGTGGGCATCATTCGCTCACTTGGGCGGAATCATCGGCTTCCTTCCCTCGCTGATCATCTGGTTGGTCTTCAAGGACCGCGGTGCTTTCACTAACACCGAAGCCAAAGAAGCACTGAACTTCCAGATCACGATGGCAATCGCCTACATCATCTCGAACATCCTCACGGTTGTAGTTATCGGTGCAATCTTGCTCCCGATCGTCTTCATCGTGTCGGTAGTCTTCTCGATCATCGGCTTCACCAAGGCGAAGGACGGCACGAACTACCGTTACCCCTTCGCACTGCGCCTCATCAAGTAGGGTCTTCTTCGCAGTAATGACCCACATCGGCTAGACCGAACGGGTTTCGCCCCGAGAGCTTCGGCTCTCGGGGCTTTCTTGTTTTCTGATGCACGCTTTGAGCCAATGCAGGGTTTAATGGAGTCATGTCAGATTCCACACCACCACCCACCTCGCCGTACGCACCGATCCAACCGATGAGTCCGAGCGACGAGAAGCTCTGGTCGACGCTCATCCACATCGGCGGAATCTTCTTCAGCTTCATTCCCGCTCTTATCGGGTACCTCGTGCTCAAGGACCGCGGACCGTTCGTGCGTGCTCACACTCGCACCGCACTTAACTTCCAGATCACGATGGCGATCGCTTACGCGATCGGTGTCGTCCTCACCACGATCTTCATCGGCCTCTTCTTGATGATCGGTGTCGGCATCGTGATCATCATCTTCAGCATCATCGCCGCCGTCGCCGCCAACAAGGGCGAGGCCTACAAGTACCCGCTCACCATCGAGTTCATCAAGTAACTCCACGGTACCGACCTCACACGGTTTCGCTCTAGATAGGGGCGTCTGCTAGCAATCGCCGCACTACGGCATCCGCTAGCAGGCGCCCCTTGAGCGTGAGATTGATGGTTCCGCCGATCGCGGCCCGGGCATCCACGAGTTCATCCGCGATGAGGCCGGCAACCGCCGTGCGGCCGTCTGCATCGAGCGTCGCAGTGCTCAGACCGTTCCGAACGCGCGCCCGCAAGAGCACGTGCTCAAGATATTTGCTCGAGTCAGCGAGTGTTTCCCGCCCCGCGCCAGGTGAATGACCCGCCGCGATGCGATCCGCATACGCCGCCGGATGCTTGACATTCCACCAGCGCACACCACCAACGTGGCTGTGGGCTCCGGGGCCAACACCCCACCAGTCATTGCCTAACCAGTAACCGAGGTTGTGACGGCTTGCGTGACTGATCTCGGGATTCTCGTCGCGCTTGGCCCAGTTGCTGACCTCGTACCAGTCGTAACCTGCCGCAGCGAGCTTCGCGTCAGCCAGCTCGTACATGTCGGCCTGCAGGTCATCGTCGACCGGGGCAACATCCCCACGCTTGATCTGCGCGGCCAGCTTCGTACCGGTCTCGATAATGAGCGCGTAGGCAGAAATGTGGTCGGGATTCTGAGCAATCGCATAGTCAAGCGAGCGCTCCCAATCGGCCAGTGACTCCCCCGGTGTTCCATAAATGAGGTCGAGGCTGACATCCAAACCAACATCGCGCGCCCACTCGACAACGAACGGCACGCGCTCGGGATCGTGGGTGCGTTCTAGCGTGGCCAACACATGGGGCACCGCGGACTGCATGCCGAACGACACTCGCGTAAAGCCAGCCTCTTTGAGCGCGAGAAGGTAATCGCGGTCAACAGAGTCGGGATTTGCCTCTGTCGTGACTTCAACATCCGGCATAAAGCCCCACGTATCGCGTGCGGCGGCGAGCATGCGAGTCAGATCAGACACGGGCAGCAAGGTTGGGGTACCGCCGCCGAAGAAGACTGTGGAAGCCTTGCGCGGTGCAACGCCCGCTTGGGTGAGAACCGCGGATGCCTGCTCGATTTCAGCGATCGCTTCGGTCGCGTAGTCAGAGCGCTTCGCCCCGCGCAATTCTTCACCCGTATACGTGTTGAAGTCGCAGTACCCGCAACGAACCCGGCAGAACGGCACGTGAATGTACACGCTCCAATCCCGGTTCGCAGAGTTAACCGCGACACTCGCGGGCAGCGCTCCGTCGAGAGGAGCAGGATCAGCAATTGGCAACGCACCTGGCACGAACTAATCCCCTTAACAAACGGTGAAGAAAGCGTGCCAGAACTATGACGAGCGGGCACACGTCAATTGTGTCACCTCGGACATGGGAGCATGGATGCGTGACTATGCACATCCTGTGGGACATCGACGGAACGCTCATCCACAATTCGACAGACGGCGCTGCGGTGTACCTCGACGCATTCACCCGTGTCACTGGTGGCGCGCCACAGAAGCTCATTACGAATCCCCACGGCAAGACCGAAGGACAGATCCTCACCGACCTGCTCGTGCTCAACGGGCATCCTGCCGCTCTGCTCGAGGATGTCCTCGCCGAGCTCGACATTCGCACTCAAGCGCTGCACGACAACGGCTATGTGCGCTCCGCGGTTGCCGGAGGGCAACACGCCCTTGTCGCCGCTACCGACCGCCGCTGGACAAACGCGCTGCTCACCGGCAACGGACTTCAGCATTCTCGCGTCAAACTCGTCGCGGCGGGCTACGCAGCCGAAGACTTCAACTGGAAGAACTCGTTCTTCGGTGATCGGTCACCCGACCGCCACCACCTCACGTCCCTCGTGGCGACCGTGCTCGGAGACCAGCCCAGCGTGATCGTCGGAGACACCCCGAATGATGGCCTCGCCGCCGATTCGGCGAAGATCCCGTTTATTGCGGTAGCGACCGGCGCCTACAGCGTCGCTGACCTGCGCGAAACCAGTGCGCTCGTTGTGGTCGAGAACCTTGAGATCGGCCTCGACGATGTGCTCGAGGCAATCGACCGGCTAGCGACGCGCGGCTAACAGCGCGCGAGGCAGCGTTGCGCGCTAATCGTGCGCGTAGGCAACGAGAGCTACTCTGCAGGCTCGATGGGAGCAGCGCCACCGTGCTCACCCGGCAGGCTCGCGGGAATTGCTCCAGCGAGAGCGCGCAGGTAGCGGCTCACCACGAGGTACTGAAAGATCCGCAAAGCGGGCGAGAGCAACATCCACTTGAATGATGCCGGCCGCGAGAATGATCGCACCGTCATCCACACCGAGTTGTCGTCACGGCGTTCGATCATGAACGACTCTTCGCCGCGCAGCGGATGCCCCTCGAGCGTTCCGTAAGCGAAGCCGGCAACCGTGGGGTCATCAACGACATACACAACACGCACTGGTTCGTGCGCCGTGTAGCGGCCGCGGCCCACCGACAGCACGATCGTGTCGCCGGGGCGCACGAAAGGATGATCTGCGCTATCGGCAGAAAGGTCCTGCAGTTCGCCATGCGGATCGCGGGGCAACAAAGTGACACCGAAACCGCTGCGACGCTTCACACCCCAGGTAAGAATCTGCTCGCGAGCAAAAGCCCAACGCTGTTCACCATGCCCAATGCGGGCACTTCGCTGCACGCGGCGGAAACCTGCGGGAGGAAGCACCGTGAAAGTGCTGCCGCGCGTAGCACCGACCGCCCCGTACGTGACGGGAGCATTGGGGTAGGTGCGGGCATCCATAGGCCTACTTCTTCTCTTTCCCGGCTTCGACTTCACCGGAAAGCGCAGCAATAAAGGCGGACTGCGGAACTTCGACACGACCGACCATCTTCATGCGCTTCTTGCCCTCCTTCTGCTTCTCAAGGAGTTTACGCTTGCGGCTGATGTCACCGCCGTAGCACTTAGCAAGAACGTCTTTACGCATGGCACGGATCGACTCGCGAGCAATAATGCGCGCACCAATCGCGGCCTGGATGGGCACCTCAAACTGCTGGCGCGGAATCAGATTCTTCAAGCGCTCCGTCATGAGCACACCGTAGGCGTAGGCCTTGTCGCGGTGCACGATCGCACTGAACGCGTCAACGGCTTCGCCCTGAAGAAGAATGTCGACCTTCACCAGGTCAGCTTCTTGGTCGCCACTGGGCTCGTAGTCGAGGCTTGCGTAGCCCTGAGTGCGGCTCTTGAGGTGGTCGAAGAAGTCGAACACAATCTCACCAAGCGGTATTGTGTAGTGCAGCTCAACACGGTCGGTTCCGACGTATTCCATACCCTGCATGGTGCCTCGACGCGACTGGCAGAGCTCCATCACGGTTCCGACGAAGTCTTTCGGCGTCAGAATGGATGCCTTCACCATCGGCTCAGAAACACTGGCGATCTTGCCGCCCGGGAACTCGCTCGGGTTCGTGACCGTCGTGAACTTCTTGTCGTCGCCCATCACTTCGTAGATAACCGACGGAGCCGTCGCGATCATGTCGAGATTGAACTCGCGCTCGAGACGCTCGCGCACAATCTCCAAGTGCAGCAGGCCGAGGAACCCACAACGGAAACCAAAGCCAAGCGCAACGGACGTTTCTGGTTCGTACACCAGCGCAGCATCCGAAAGCTTCAACTTATCGAGAGCTTCACGCAGCACCGGATAATCGGAACCATCGATCGGGTAGAGACCAGAGAACACCATCGGCTTCGGTTCTGAATACCCCTGAAGCGGCACACTCGATGGCTTCGCGAAGTTGGTGACCGTGTCGCCAACCTTGCTGAGGCGCACATCTTTCACGCCCGTGATGAGGTAACCCACCTCTCCAACACCAAGGCCCTTAGTGGGCGTTGGCTCGGGCGCACTCACGCCAATTTCGAGCAACTCGTGAGCCGACTTAGTCGACATCATCATGACCTTCTCGCGCGGCGAGAGCTTGCCATCGATCATGCGGACGTACGTGATTACACCGCGGTAGGCGTCGTAGACGGAGTCGAAAATCATGGCGCGGGCCGGAGCATCCGCGTCTCCCACCGGTGCGGGGATGAGTCGTGTTGCCTCATCGAGCAGCTCGGGGACGCCGACGCCGGTCTTGCCGGAGACGCGAAGCACAGAGGCCGGATCGCAACCGATGAGGCCAGCGATTTCTTCGGCATACTTGTCGGGATCGGCAGCGGGCAGGTCGATCTTGTTCAGCACGGGAATGATCGTGAGATCGTTCTCCATCGCTAAATACAGGTTGGCGAGCGTCTGGGCCTCAATGCCCTGCGCAGCGTCTACCAAAAGAATTGCGCCCTCACACGCCGCCAAGGAACGTGACACCTCATAGGTGAAGTCAACGTGGCCGGGTGTGTCGATCATGTTGAGCGCGTAGGACTGTTCCTTACCGTTTTCATCGGTAAGCGCCCACGGCATGCGCACCGCTTGGCTCTTGATTGTGATGCCGCGCTCACGCTCGATATCCATACGGTCGAGGTACTGCGCCCGCATATCGCGGTCGCTAACAACCCCCGTGACCGACAGCATGCGGTCAGCGAGGGTGGACTTGCCATGATCGATATGCGCAATGATGCAAAAGTTGCGGATAAACGCAGGATCGGTCGAAGCAGGCTCAAGTGTGTAAGAGGCGCGAGGAGACATCCGCCCAATTCTCCCATGAAGCCGACGATCCTGCGCGCACCCACCGTTGCGACAGGCCAAAGCCCGCACCGTTAGCGGTGCGGGCTGGACTACAAGACGCCTAAAACGCAGCGCCGAGAAGGATAAAGGGCAAAGAAAACAGGGCGCCAGCAACCACGATGAAAACCCAGCCGAACGTTGCGACGCACGCTAAGACGATGCCCCAGATAGCGAAACCGCGGCCTGCTGGTTCATCCCGCAGCCCAAATACGCCAAGAATGACGGCCGCCAAGGGCACAACAACTGTCTGGGCAAAAATCAACGACGCGATACCCAAGCTGAGAGCGAGAATACTCATTGTGCGAGCACTCGACTTCGCAGGAGCAGCGGATGTTGCGGGCTGCGGTTCCGCCGGACCCAGCTGGGAGTCCCCAGCGGCGCCATCGCGCTCGGATTCGGATTCGGATTCGGATTCGGGAAGAACGATTGTGGACGAAGAAGCGGTTGAAGAAGTCATGCCTCAACGGTAGAAAAACTGCAACGGTGCGGGTAGCGGGGTAACCCCCGAAATGCTGGGTGGGACGACCAGATGCTCTACGGCAACCCACCTGCGCCATTTAGGCGTGGCATAAAACGGGAAGCACTCAAGGTCAGTACTCTGGGAGAAGCCAACGGGGACATCGCGCAGCGGCGTCCCGCAATTGCCGAAGCTTTACCGAGAAGTCCGAACTAACCCCGTTTGTTCGGCGCTGGGGTCGTGCAATCGTTCCGCAATTGCCATAGCTCCACTGCGCTGGTAATGTTGCCTGTTGGCTTATGCATAAGGTTCTTCGTCGAACAGTATGCGCATCGCGGCCGGGAATCAGAACGTCGATTCTCTTCCACGGCCGCCCACCATCTCTGATCCACAAACAAGAAAGCACATACACGTGGCAAATATTAAGTCGCAGATCAAGCGCATCGGTACCAACAAGAAGGCACAAGACCGCAACCGCCAGGTCAAGAGCCAGATCAAGACCGCTATCCGCGCAACGCGCGCAGCGATCAAGGCTGGCGACAAAGACGCCGCTCTCGCGAACCTGAAGGTCGCTTCCAAGTCGCTCGACAAGGCAGCTGGCAAGGGCGTAGTTCACAAGAACCAGGCAGCCAACCGCAAGTCGGCAATGGCCAAGCAGGTCGCAGCACTCTAAATACCTCGCTCGACTTAACGTCGAACACACAGAAGCCCCCAACCGTTCGCGGTCGGGGGCTTTTGTCGTTGGGCGTTGAGAGCTGCCGGAAGCAGGTCAGTGATTGCCTCGTGCGGCGACCACAGAAATCATGCGTTCGAGAGCAAAGACAGGATCACGCCCGAGGCCCTTAACTTGGGCATCGGTATCCGCGATCGCCTCAATGGCTGAACCGAGCCCGGCATCACTCCAGCCGCGCAAATCTTTCATCGCACGATCGGCCTGCCAGGGTGCCATGCCGAACATCTTCGCGGCTTGCCCGGACGACATCGAGCCGCCCGAAAGCTTTGCCATAGTGCGCAGTTTCGAGGCGAACGCCGCCACAATTGGCACCGGGTCGGCGCCCGAAGCGAGCGCATGGCGCAAAAGCACAAGAGCCTCACCAGATCGACCGGCGATCGCGGAATCCGCTACCTTGAACGCACTCGTTTCGACTCGACCCGAGTAGTACCTGGCGACAGTGGCTTCGTTGATCTCGTCAGCATCATCGGCGAGCAGCTGTTGGCAGGCTGCCGCAAGTTCAGCCAAGTCAGCAGAAAAAGCAGAGACGAGCGTTCGCAGCGCCCCGGGGGTGACCCGCCGACGCTGTGCCGCGAACTCTGCGGAGGCAAAGTCGTACTTTTCGGCATCCTTCTTCATCTCGAGGCACGTGATCTCGATTCCACCGCCCTTGCCTGCCCGGATGGCGTCGAGCAGTTTCTTGCCGCGGACTCCCCCCGCATGACGCAGCACAAGATAGGTGTCGTCTGCCGGGGCCTCAAGGTAGGACAGGGTTTCGGTGATGAATGCGTCAGTGCATTTCTCGACGTTCGTCACTCGAATCAGCCGGGGCTCGCTGAACAGAGAAGGGCTGGCAAGACTGATGAGTTCGCCAGGACCGTAATGGTCTGCTTCAAGGTCGTTGACCTCGAGACTGGGATCTTCGACCTTCAAGGTGTCGCGCAGCATGCGGATAGCACGGTCGGCCAAAAAGCCTTCGGTGCCGCTGACGAGAATGATCGGCGCGGGACGCACCTTGTTCCACGCCAACTGCGGGATCGCGACTTTAGATTTCGCCGGCGATCGGGCGGGGGTTCTGGCGGCCACAACACTCCTCAATTTGAACTGCGATCCCAGCCTAGTGCCGGGCACCCACATCGTTCTCCGACCACACAGAAACCACACCGGGCTGCACCGTTGAAGAGACCAACACCAAGCCGTCTTCGTCACTGCGGGCTACTGCCGTGCCAGCGTCATCGAGCATGGCGAGCGCATCGGCCGTCGGATGCCCATAACCGTTATCCGCTCCGACACCAATGAGTCCGAGAGTGGCTTTCAGCTCGAGATAGAGGGCCGGATACTGGTCGCCGGAACCATGATGGCTTACTTTCGCGACATCCACTTGTGTGAACGCGTGAGCGGAAGCGAGGCGCGACTGAGCGCTTTCGCCGAGGTCGCCAAGGAACACCGCGCTGAGACATTGCTGGAGACAGTCGGAGCGTGGAGCGAACTCGACAACCACGCTCGCATCGTTGCCAGGGTCTATCCCCGAAAGCACTGCTGCAGGCCACAGGATGCTCCACTGCAGTTCGCCAAGCTGGCCCCGATCTCCCGCACTGACTTCAACCACGCGTGCCCCGGACGCCGCGAGTGTGCTGAGCAATTGCTCGTCGTCCACTGAGCTGACCGGACCAACGATGGCGGTGCCTACCTTGCCCACCACTGCCTCGGTTCCGCCAACATGGTCGTGGTCGAAATGGGTCAATACCAACAGATCGATGTGGTCAATCGAGAGGCGATCGAGACAGTTTTTGAGCAGTTCTGGCTCGGCACCGGTGTCGATGAGGGCAGTTTTGCCCGCGCTACGAACGACTACGGCGTCTCCTTGCCCGACGTCGCATTGGGCGAATTGCCAGTCGCTCGGCCACGTGAGCGCCGTGCTCACGGCGCTCCCTACGACAACGGCAATTGCGAGGGCACCGGCGATGAGCAGCGAGGTCACCGCGTGCGCCCGCCACGCTCCAGTGGTCATGAGAGCGGTCAGGAGGAGCATCGTGAGTACGCTGAGGGTCACGACCCCCACCCAGCCCTCCCACCACGGTATGCGCGCCCACGGGGCCTCGGCGAAGAATTCAGCTACCGCGGCAACCCACGCGGAGGGAATCCACGCGATCCACATGAGGCCAAACCCGAGCGCCGGGATCACCGAGAGCGCCACACACGCCGCGAGCCCCACGACAGTAGCGATGGGAGCGGCGGGCGCCGCCATTACGTTCGCGAGCACTCCATAGGTCGGCAAAGAGGGCTGCAAGAGCAGGAGCACGGGCTGGCAGGCGAGCTGAGCCGCCAAGGGCACGGCAACGACGAGTGACAGCCAGCGGGGCATCCAACGTGCGAGAAATTGCGCAAGCGGTTCCGCAAACAGCAGTAGCCCAGCGGTAGCGAACACGGAGAGCACGAAGGCGAAGTTGCGCGAAAGCCACGGGTCGAACACGAGGAGTGCGATTGTAGCGAGGGAAAGAACGGCCATCCCTCGGATCGGCCTGCCGCTGCCCAGCGCAATCAGCACGAATGTTGCCATCAGCGCTGCACGCAGCACGCTCGGATCGGGCGTGACAACGATCACAAACGCGAGCAACACGAGTATCGACAGAGCAATCCGCAGTGCGCGTTGCACTCCAGCACGCCCGCCGAGCGCCATGATCAATCCGACCACGATCGCGCAGTTTGCCCCAGAGACGGCCGTGAGGTGGCTCAGTGAGCTTGTCTTCATCGCGGCATCCAAATCATCGCTGACGGCGCTGGTGTCGCCGATCGCGAGGCCACCCAAGAGTTCGCCACCGCCACCCGGAAGTTGGGTCGTTGCAGCGGCAAACGTGCGGCGCAGCTGGTTTGCCCAATCGAACTGCCAGTTCGGAGCTGCGCGCCACTCTGGAGCATCCGAAGCGAAGAGAAGCACCGCGCGCCCGTCGCCCGGTTCGGTGTTGGCGAGAGTGCCGGTGACGGTGAAAGTGACACCGATCCCCCACGGCACGTTGTCGCCGGCGGACTCTGAAACCTCACGGCCATCTGGCACGTCAGCCGCTGTCGTTTCGCTCGCGCCGAAACCACCCCGTTCGCTGAAAATGAGTGCAGGAGAATCGAGCTCTACGATTTCGCCATCACTCTCCAACTGGGTGATGTTCGCTTGAAAGAACTCTGCATCGTCAAGCACCGCGCTCGTCGTCACTGCTGTCGCGGTGACGGTCGAATGTTGTGCAGCGATCTCCGCGAGCACCGCTGGTTGTCGATTCTCGGCCTGAAACGCGACCGATGTTGAACACAGAGCCGCGAGGGCGCATCCCAGCGCGAGGCTGGGTAACAGTCGTCGCTCGGTCACGAGCGCAGCCGCCGCACACACCCCAGCTCCGAGCCATAGGGCAATTGATACGTGAACAGACCACGCTGGGACCGCGATCAAGAAGACCGCCACGATCCACGCGGCGGCAACCGGCAGGCTCAACCGCAGATCGAGAGTCATACCGTGACCAAGTCGCGCAATCCGTCAAAGGTCGCGTCGCCAATTCCAGCAACGTTGCGCAAATCATCGATGCTCGTGAAGCGTCCGTTTGCGTCACGCCAGGCCAGAATGCGTGCCGCCATCGCGGGGCCGATGCGGGGCAGTGTATCGAGCGCTGCGGCATCCGCGGTGTTCAGATTCACCCGGCCATCCGATTCCGTGGCCCCGGCTGCGTCGTCGCCGTCGCCGGCGGCGGGCACGGCGAATTGTTCGCCATCCGTCAGCAGCCGCGCAAGATTGAGTTGATCGCGATTGGCATCGTCCGTGAATCCCCCAGCCGCCGCAATCGCGTCGATAACCCGCGCTCCCTCCGCTAGTTCGAAGAGACCGGGGCGAGCTACAGCACCCGTGACGTGCACGAAGAGAGACGGAGCCTCAATCGCAAAACTGTCGCCTCCATCACCAACCTCGCCCCGTGCGATCTCGAGGGCCGTCGGACTATCGGTGAGAGCCGTTGCCAACACCGCACCTCCCAGCGCGACGAGCACCACAACGATGACGGCGCCAACGCGCACTCGCAGCCGTGCTTTGCGAGCCTGCTCAAACTCTTCCACCCCCAAAAACTAAACGCGCCCCGATTAATCGGGACTCGCTTAGCGGTAAGTGTGGAGCTTCTTAGCCTTCGGTGGGCTGTTGACGAGTCGCGATGTTCACGATCTTCGGAGCACGCACGATGACCTTGACGATCTCGCGGTCACCGACGGTGCGCTTGACCGCGTCGGATGCCATGGCGAGGGCTTCGAGGTCGGCACCATCGATCTTGGGCGAGACTTCGAGGCGGTCACGAACCTTGCCATCAACCTGAACGACGGCCGTAACAGAGTCCTCAACGAGGAGCGACGGGTCGGCCTTACGCCAGCCGGCAAGAGCGACGGTGGGCTCGTAGCCGAGCTTCTCCCACATCTCTTCTGCCGTGTGCGGAGCGAACAGGCTCAAGGCGATCGTGATGACTTCAGCAGCTTCACGAACCGCAGCGTCGCCGCCGCCAGCGCCGGTGTCGATCGTCTTGCGCGTCACGTTGACGAGGTCCATGATGCGAGCGACGAGCACGTTGAACTTCAGCGACTCGGCGAGGCCTGGGCCATCGGCGAGGAAGCGGTGGGTGGCGCGACGAAGCGTGGTGTCGCCTGTCTTCCACTCGATCTCGGGGGCACTCGTGACATCCCGCACCACACGGAACGCGCGAGCCAGGAACTTGTGGGATGCAGCGGGCGACACATCTTCCCAGTTGATGTTTTCCTCGGGCGGGCCAGCGAAGGCCAGCGTCAAACGAAGCGCATCGGCACCGTGCTCGGCGATTTCGCCCGAGAACGTGACAGCCTTGCGGCTGCGCTTCGACATTTTCTTGCCCTCAGAGAGCACCATGCCCTGGTTCAGCAGCGCGCTGAAGGGCTCGGTGAAGCTGACGTAGCCGAGGTCGAACAGCACCTTGGTGATGAAGCGCGAGTAGAGCAAGTGCAGGATCGCGTGCTCGACGCCACCGACATACTGGTCGACCGGAGCCCACTTTTCTGCTTCTGCCGGGTCGAATGCCTGCTCAGAGTCGTTCGGCGACAGGAACCGCAAGAAGTACCACGAGCTGTCGACAAACGTGTCCATCGTGTCAGCGTCGCGAAGGGCAGGGCTGCCATCGCGCGGGTCTTCAACGTTGATCCAGTCTTCGGCAGCCGCGAGAGGCGACTTGCCCTTCGGCTTCAGGTCGAGACCCTCCGTCGACGGCAGTTCAACAGGCAGCTGGTCGAAGGGAACCGGAATCAGCTCGCCATCCGAACCGTGAATGATCGGGATGGGGGTTCCCCAGAAACGCTGGCGACTGATCAGCCAGTCGCGCAGTCGGTACGTCTTCGCGGCACGACCGGTGCCAGCAGCCTCAAGCTGCTCCACGATCTTCTTGATTGCATTGTTCTTGCTCAGACCATCGAGAGGGCCTGAGTTGATCATGCGGCCATCGCCCTGCAGCGACTTGCCCGTCTCGCGCGGGTTCAACGGCGGCAGGTCATCCGGGAGGATAGCCATGCCGTTTTCGTCGAGCTCGAGAACAGGAATCAGGCCAGTGATCGGCGCATTCGTGTCGAGCACAACGCGCACGGGCAGGTCGAACTTGATCGCAAACTCAAGGTCGCGCTGGTCGTGGGCAGGAACAGCCATGACCGCGCCGTGACCGTAATCAGCCAGAACATAGTCGGCAGCCCAGATCGGGATGCGCTCGCCCGTGACCGGGTTGATGGCAAAGCGGTCGAGAGGGATGCCAGTCTTTTCGCGACCGGCATCCTTGCGCTCGATCTCGGTCTGCTTCTGGGTCTGTTCGAGGTAGCTAGCGAATGATGCCTTCACATCGTCGCTGGCGTTCTCCACGAGTTCAGCAGCCAAGTCACCGTCAGGGGCGACGACCAAGAAGGTCACACCGTAGAGGGTGTCGGGGCGCGTGGTGAAGACCGTAACCTTGCCGTCACGACCTTCGATCTCGAAGTCGACATCCGCACCGACCGAGCGGCCAATCCAGTTGCGCTGCATCGTGAGCACCTTTGACGGCCAGGCGCCCTCAAGCTGGTTGAGGTCGTCGAGCAGACGGTCGGCGTAGTCGGTGATCTTCAAATACCACTGCGTGAGCTTCTTCTTGACAACCACAGCGCCGGAACGCTCAGACGTGCCGTCGGCCAGAACCTGCTCGTTTGCGAGAACAGTCTGATCTACCGGGTCCCAGTTGACCCAAGAATCCTTGCGGTACGCGAGGCCCTTTTCGTACATCTTGAGGAACAACCACTGGTTCCACTTGTAGTACTCGGGGTCGCTCGTGTGCAGAACGCGATCCCAGTCAAAGGAAACGCCATAGAGCTTCATGCTCTTCTTCTGCTGATCGATGTTGTCGTACGTCCAGCCACGAGGGTCAATGCCGCGCTCGATGGCAGCATTCTCGGCGGGCAGACCAAAGGAGTCCCAGCCGATGGGGTGCAGAACGTTGAAACCACGCTGACGCCAGTAGCGTGCCGCGATATCACCAAAGGCATACGCCTCGGCATGACCCATGTGCAGGTCGCCCGAGGGGTACGGGAACATGTCAAGAATGTACTTGCGCGGACGCTTGTCTTCCGGGTCGCTCGTCGCGAACGGCTTAAGCTCTTCCCACTTGGCTTGCCACTTGGCGTGGATGGCGGCTACATCGTAGTCCGAGGAACCATCGCGGTCGTCGTGTGCACCAGCAAAGTTGGGCTGCTCAGTCACGTAAACACTCTCAATTCGTTACAGGGAAGATCTAAGATTACCCAACTCACGGCCGCGCTCGAGGGGGCCAAAAAGTGTCGGGCAATTCCATTGTCTATGAGTTGACGTCTCTCACAGTACACAGCCCCACGGTAGACCGGTGGTTCGCTACGGCCGGGAGCGGATGCGTGGCCGCTTAGTCAGCCGGAACGCCGAGCACTCGTAGCAGTGCAGCCGCCTTCAACTTGACCTCGGCCAGCTCCTCCGCTGGCACCGAGAGAGCCGTGATGCCACCGCCGGCGCCGATCGTGGAACCCCGGGCATCCATCACGATGGAACGGATGACCATAGCAAGGTCAACGGAACCGTCAAGCCCCACGTACCCGAATACGCCCGAGTAGATGCCGCGCGGGGCACGCTCAAGAGAATCGAGAATGAGCGTCGCCGAATGTTTGGGCGCTCCCGTCATCGATCCAGCCGGAAACGACGCCTTGATGGCATCGACAGCGCTCACCTCAGGCCGCAATTGACCCCGAATGGTGCTCACCAGCTGGTGCACGGTCGCATAACTTTCTACGTCGAACAGCTTCGGCACCGTCACCGAGCCGACCTCGCAGACGCGTCCGAGGTCGTTGCGCATGAGATCAACAATCATGAGGTTTTCGGCGCGCTCTTTGTCACTCGCGAGTAGTTCGGCGGCGAGCCGGTCGTCGTCATTCTGGTCGGCGCCGCGGCCGCGCGTGCCCTTAATCGGCTTGGTCTCGATCAGTCCGCTCGGGTCGATGGAGAGAAACTGTTCGGGAGTGGAACTCAGCAGCGCGGTCTCTCCCACGCGCATGAATCCACCGTGATGGCTCGGGTTCGCGGCACGAAGTGCCAGATAGGTAGCGACAGGATCAGCGACCTCATCGACATGCACACTCGTCGTGAGGCACAACTGGTAGGCATCGCCCTCAGTTATTGCGCTCTGGCAGGCTGCGATCATGGCGAGATAGTCAGCGTCGGAATCGCGCCAGATGGCGCTCGGCGGCGGCGGTGTCGCGGAGCGTGGTGAGTGTGCCTGCGGTTGCGCTGCAGTTGCTGGCGGTGCTTGCGCTGCGGTTGCAGGCGGTGCTTGCGCGGCGGTTGCGGGCTGCGACTGCGGTTCCTGCGCCGCCGGCACCGCGGGATAGCGTGCTTCAACCGCCGCGGCAACAAGCGCCGCCATGTCATCGCGCCACTGCGCGAGCTCTGCCGTCCAGCTCTCGCCGAGAGCGAGCAGGCTGAGCGACTGAGAGGTGTGGTCGAATACCAGAGCGCGGTCTACCCACAGCCAGGCGGCATCCGGGGTCTCGGCCGGTTTAGTGATGGGAACCCCGAGCGATTCGCCCCGCAGTTCGTAGCCGAGCCAGCCAACCCAGCCGAGGCAGAAGCCCTCTGGCGCGCCGGACACATCGACGTCGGGCACGGCGAACTCGCGCCGCATCCAGTCGAAAACGGGTTCCGTGAGGTCAGTGCTGAGCACGGCGCGCTGCGAGAGCGCAAGGTAGCTGCGCCCGGTCGTCGCGCTCACTCCGCTGTCGAGCCAGATCGCGCCTGCCGCACTATCGGCACTGTTCAGGAGTTCGCTAAACACCGCCGCGGGGTCGACCCAGCGCGGCAGGTCAGCAATGAGAACGCGAGAGCGCATAACCTAAGCCTATGAGTGCGGACGCAATTTACCGGTGGCAGAACGACCAACTCCTCGAAGTTTCCCCCGACGACGTGCCCGAAACCCCCATGACAGTCGCCGATTCGTGGCTCGTCGACTCCGGCAAGGTGCTTGCCCTCAATCTTCACCAGCAACGATTCTTGGATGCCGTCCCCGCTGCCCAGCACGAAACTGCTGAAAAATTCTTCACGGCTGCGATCGCGGCCCTCCCCCGCGCTGGCGCCTGGTTTCCGCGCGTCGAGCTTCGCGGAGCCGAGTTCCTTCTGCGCTTGCGCGCCAACCCCGAGTTGCGCCGCTCAGCGAAGGTGATCAGCTTCACGGGGGAGGATCCTCGGAGCCAGCCCAGCGTCAAAGGGCCAGACATTGCCGCCCTCGGGGCTTTGCAGGTTGGCGCTCGCGCTCACGGCGCCGACGAAGCGATCATTCTCACCAACGAAGGCTTCGTCATCGAGGGCGCGTACAGTGCGATTCTGTGGTGGCGCGGCGAAATTCTCTGCGGTCCCCCGACGGAGTTCGCACGCGTTGACAGCGTGACCGCCCGCAGCGTGCTCACGCTGGCGCGGGCGCTCGGGCTCGACACCCACGAAGAAGCCGTGACCCCGGCCGAACTCGCCGAAACCGAAGTATGGGTAGTGAATGCTCTGCACGGCATCCGTATCGTCTCCGAGTGGGTTGAGGGGCCGGCTGTTGCGGAGAAACCGGGCCGTCTCACGCAGTGGCGCACCCGGCTCGGAGCACTCGCTCGCACCATATAGCCAGTCTGCTTTCGGCTTGGCTCGCTAGGCTGATTCTGTGGATCCCGCTGACCTTGCCCTCAATACCGCAGCCGCCGCTGCCGGCGTTGATATCGGCCAATGGGTCAACGATGCGCTGAGCTACATTCTTGACACCGTGCAGTCGGTTGATCCGGTACTGCGCACCATTTTGGCGGGCGTCGCGATCATGCTCGAGACCTCGATCTTGGTTGGGCTGCTCGTGCCAGGCGACACTGTGGTCTTAGTCGCCAGCTCAGCAGTGGGCAGCGTTCTCGAGGGTGGCATCCTCATCGCCGTCGTTATCGTTGGCGCCCTCATCGGTGAGAGCGTCGGGTTCGCGCTTGGGCGCTTCTTCGGCCCGAAGATCAGGCACTCGAAGCTCGGCAAGCGCATTGGCGAGCAGCACTGGGTTCAGGCCGAACGCTATCTTGGTCGCCGCGGCGGCATCGCGGTATTCATCTCCCGCTTTCTGCCCGTGCTGCACTCGTTGATTCCGGTAACGGTCGGTATGAGCACCATGCGTTACCGCACCTTCATGGCGTGGACCGTTCCCGCCACCAGCATCTGGTCAATCGGCTATGTCTCCGTCGGCGCGCTCACTGCGGGAAGCTTTCGTGAACTCCTCGATCAGTTGCATTACGCGGGCTACATCTTCGTCGCCGTAGTGGCGGCGCTTGCCATCATCGCGTTTGTTGCCAAGAAACTATTGCACCGCTCTCAGCAGCGCCATATGGAACATCACGACAGCGAATAAACGTTAACGGCTGAGGGGCGGATGCTCGTGCATCCGCCCCTCAGTGCTGGACTAGTCAGCAGTGCTGAACTACCCAGCCAGGTGTTGTTACTGAGCCAGTGTTAGCTGAGGCCGTTTTCGCTCAACCACACGCTGGCGATGTCGTCAGACGACATCTTGTCAACGGTGCTCTGAACGTTGAGGGCTACGAGGCCTTCGGGCGTGAGCTTGGCGCTCACAGCGTTGAGCACGTCAGCAACAGAGTCAGCGATATCTGCGTTTACCAGCGGAACAACGTTGGATGCCAAGAAGAGCCCCTCAGGGTCAGTCAGGCTCACGAGGTTCTCGGTCTGGATGCGCGGGTCGGCGCTGTAGACGTTCGCGATGTTGATTGTTCCCGCTACGAGAGCGTCAACGGTCGTGTCGCCGGTCGCGGTGAAGCTGACGGTTGCACCGTAAGTCTCTTCAAGACCGGCGGGGCCGTAGGGACGCTCTTCGAGTTCAGCGTTGCCGCCGAGCTTGAGGTCGCTCACGCCAGCCAGGTCCGCGAGCGTGACAAGCGAGTTCTCTGCGGCGAAGTCAGCAGTCACGTTGTAGGAGTCCTGATCGGTGGCAGATGCCTGATCGAGAACGGTGAGACCCTCAGGAAGTGCGTCAGCGAGCTCTGCATAGACCTCGTCTGAAGCGGTAGCCGTGGTGTCGGCGCTGTAGAACTGGAGAAGGTTTCCCGTGTACTCGGGCATGATGTCTACTTCGCCGCTTTCAAGAGCAGGAAGGTAGGCGTCGCGCTGACCGATCTGGAACTGACGCTCCACATCAAAGCCAGCGTTTTCGAGTGCCTGCGAGTAGATTTCCGCAATGATTTCGTTGGAGTAATAAGCCTGCGATCCTACGACGATGGTGTCGCTAGAGGCGTTGTCATCACTCGATCCAGTGTCCAGGGGATCACTAGTTGCACACCCTGACAGGGCAATTGCAACCCCGACCGCGGCGGCGCCAAGCGCGAGCCGGCCTTTGTTCTTAGCTGTGAACATTTCTATCCTCTTCTTTCTTGGGCAACTTTTGCTGCCACCGGACGTCGTCGAGGTGACGACGTTCGGACATCTTTAGCACGCCCAGCCGAAACTCCGCGGGGAACCGCGAATTGTTGCAGCAGAGCAAATATTCCATCGAGAGCGAGGGCGAGCGCCGCGATCAGCAGAGCGCTGCCGAGCATCTCGTCATAGCGCTGGAGGGGAAGGCCGCGGAAGATGTAAATTCCGAGACCACCAAGGCCGACGTAGGCCGCCAGAGTAGCGGTGGCGACGACTTGCAGCGTGGCCGCCCGCAACCCACCGATTAGCAGCGGAAGCCCCAGTGGCACTTCCACTTTCCACAGGATCTGCCACTCAGTCATACCGATTGCGCGGGCCGAATCGATTACTCGACGGTCGACAGCCTCGATGCCCGCATAGGCACCAGCCAGAATCGACGGGATGGCGAGCAACACGAACGCGGTGACGGCGGCAATCTGCAGTTGAGTCTGGGCCACTCCGAAGAGGAGAACCAGCAGCAGGATGAGGCCGAACGACGGCAGGGCGCGAGCCGCACCAGAAAGTCCGACAGCAAATTCGCGTCCCTTTCCGGTGTGCCCGATGTAGAACCCCAACGGCACTGCGATCAAGGCGGCGATCACTACCGAGAGGAAGGTGTAGAACAAGTGCTCTTCGACGCGCACGGGGATGGGATTATTACCGCCAAGACGTTCCGGCGAGAAGAGCCACTGAACTGCTTCTATGAGGAGGTTCATACAAGCTCACCTTCCCTCACGGGTTCAGCGACAGGTTTCTGCTTTTTCTTAGCAACCGTCGCCCACGGCATGAGAAAACGCCCGAGGAGGACGAGGGCTCGGTCGATAAGCAGAGCAACCACCACAGTCATGACAACGCCGGAGAAAATCTCCTCGGTGATGCGACGCTGAAAACCGTTGGTGAAGAGATAACCGAGGCTCTCTACTCCGATCAGAATCCCGACCGTCACAAGGCTGACGGTGGAGACCGCTGCCACGCGCAATCCGGCGAGCACGACGGGCCCAGCGAGCGGAAAGTCGACCGTCCAGAATCTGCGCCAGCCGCCAAAACCGACGGCGGTGGCAGATTGACGAATTGCGGGATCAACGGAGGCGAGAGCATCCGCTACTGACCGCGCCATGATGGCCACCGCGTAGAGCGTGAGCGCAATCATGATGTTGTATTCGCTCAAGAAAGGAATTCCTAGCAGCGGTGGCAAAATCACGAAGAGCGCGAGCGAGGGAATCGTGTAGAGCAGCCCGGCAAGAGTCAGCAGGATGCCCCGAGTGAGCTTGAAGCGATATGCCAGCCACCCGAGGGGGATCGAAATGAGGAACCCAAGAACGATCGGCGGAATACTCAACCGAATGTGTTCAAGCGTGAGGCCCCAGATCAGATCAAGATTATTGATGATCCAGGTCACGCTAGTTCTGACCCTCCTACAAGAACGCCGGCGCCGCGGCCTTCACTGTCGACGAGAATTGTTCCGTTAGCGGTCTTTTTGAGCGTGAGCGCTCGCTTGCCACGGTCAGTCCCGATGAAATTGGCGACGAAGTCGCTGGCCGGTGCTGCCATGATCTCGGTCGGGCTGCCGACCTGCGCGATCTTGGCACCTTTTTCGAGAATGACGACCTGATCGCCGAGCAAGAATGCTTCGTCGATGTCGTGGGTCACGAACACGATCGTCTTGTCGAGCTCATGCTGCAACCGAATGGTTTCTTGCTGCAACTCAGCGCGCACGATCGGGTCAACCGCACCGAAGGGCTCATCCATCAGCAGAATGTTGGGGTTGGCCGCAAGACCGCGCGCCACACCGACGCGTTGTTGCTGCCCGCCCGAAAGCTGGCTGGGGTAACGGTCGGCCAAAGAGCGGCTCAAACCGACAGTGTCGAGGAGCTCGAGCGCCTGCTCTCGTGCCTTCTTCTTGGGCACTCCGTTGAGCATCGGCACCGTGGTGACGTTGTCGATCACCTTGAAGTGCGGTAAGAGCCCGGAGTTCTGCATGACGTAGCCAATGCTGCGCCGGAGAGCGACCGGTTCTTTGCTCATGATGCTAACGCCATCGATTTCGATGTCGCCATCCGTGGGATCAACCATGCGGTTGATCATTCTCAACAGCGTTGTTTTGCCGCTGCCGGACGAGCCGACGAAGACCGTAATCTTGCGTGATGGAATCACGAGATTAAAGTCTTCTACGGCCACGGTCCCGTCGGGGAAACGCTTGGTTACTGCTCGAAATTCAATCATAATTTCGGCTCATTCCTCGCGCCTCTACGCGGATCGACACTTGCCAGCACTATTAGCTAAACAGTATTCGAAGCCGCTGTCATTCCCGATTGGGCATAACTAAGGCAAATTCGCA
This sequence comes from Salinibacterium sp. NG253, assembly GCF_015864945.1. Classification (GTDB taxonomy): domain Bacteria; phylum Actinomycetota; class Actinomycetes; order Actinomycetales; family Microbacteriaceae; genus Rhodoglobus. The sequence goes on from NZ_JADYWF010000001.1 coordinate 521,345, forward strand.
TAAAGCGAACGCAACTACCAGCCGATGTTCTCCGCGATGAAGCCGCGAACATACGACGTGCTCACCGTGATGAACTCATCATCGCCCTGCGGGTTCATCAAGAATGCGCGCGCTACGAGGGCGTCGCTCATCTCGAGAGCCGCTTCAAGCGTGAAGCGCGTTGCCGCGGAGTTCTCGACGCCAAAACGAGCAGACAATGCTTCAACGATGCGCTCAGCAACCAGCGACTTGTGCGTGCGGCCGTTCGGCAGCGGGCGCAGGTCGAGCTGGTCTCCTACGCGCAATCCGCGGAAACCTGGTTCGGTGCGGTACGTGTAAATAACGGATTCGAACGCCGTGCCCAGCGCTGCACGCCAATCAGCGTGTGCCGGGTCGTTGATCGCATCCGTAATTCGAGTCATCACGCGCTCAAAGTTGCGCGATCCCAAAGCCTGCAGCAATACGATGCGGTCGGGGAAGTAGCGGTAAACAGTGCCGATCGACGCTCCCGCGCGCTCGGCAACCATAGCGGTGGTGAGTCGCTCAATGCCGACCTCGTCGACGATGGATGCTGCTGCATCAAGTAGTGCGGTTAGTCGAGCTGTGCTGCGTGCTTGCACTGGCTCGTTGCGTAGCGAGACTGCTGGTTCAGTCACGATCTCAATGGTGGTTGTTTGTGCGGACACAATGGCCCCCTTCTCGGTGTCTGATCAATCCTAACCTTTAGAACGATTGTTCTACGTGGGGTAGAAGCTCACTTTTTCTGGCAAAGAGCCGTAAAATCCATATATGTGCGGTCGATTTGCTATGGACGACACGGTGAACCAGATGATCACCGAATTTGTTTCGGCGACCGGTAGACCACCTGAAGAATGGCAGGCTGACTGGCTGGCCACCCCGATTGTGCGACCGACCGATCCGGTTCCCATCCTCCTCAAGACGGCGAGCGACCGTGACGACCCGGAGTCAGAAGTGATTGCCCGTGCAGCGCTCGCGCAGTGGTGGCTCACTCCCCCGTTCTCCCCCGTGCTGCGCGGAAAGTATCCGACCTTCAACGCTCGCAGCGAAACAGTGACCGAGAAACCCACTTTTCGCTCGGCGGTGATCAGCCAGCGTGCCGTGCTGCCGGCGATCGGATACTTCGAAACCCAGAAGAGCGGGGCGAAGCCCGTTCCCTATTACATTGCGCCCCGCGAAGGACTCCTGTTTTTCGCGGGCCTTTACTCATGGTGGAAAGATCCCGCTGCTGACCCGAGCGACCCCGCGCGCTGGCACCTGACGACCACCATGTTGACCCAGGCTGCAACCGGCGCGTTGGCCGACATCCATGATCGGATGCCGGTCATCGTCGCCAAGGACGCCATCGACGAATGGATCGACCCCCACACCCGCGGCGACCGCTTATTGGTCGACGCGGTGGTTACCGCATCCGCAACGTTGAGTGAACAATTGCACGCTGAGCCGCAGCATTAGGCACCGCGCGAGAACTCGGGTGCACTCCGGATCCTCACGAGTGACCCTAGGCTGGACTAATGGCTCGTACCAGCACGTCCAGCGCTCGCTCGAACAAGGCGGGCGAGATTCTCCATCGAGCCGCCCGCATCGAGGATGCGTTTCACCGGTGGCGTGAACGTCGTGGCCGCAAGCGCGGGCTAACCACCACGATCATCCCGTACAGCAGCTATGGTGCTCCCGGTTGGGCCCGGGTGCTTTGCCGCGTTGTATTGACTCGGGGCACGGAGACGTCGAAGAAGCGTGCCGAGAAGGTGCGTGGCTGGCGCAGTTTCTTCAGCATCCCTGTTGATGACGAAGTAGTTACTGTGACCATCGGCGGCACCAAGATAGAGGTCACGCCCAGTCGCGGCGGCGTCATCGATGTGCAAATAGAGGCAACGCTCAGCCCTGGCTGGCAGACAGCCACCCTCGATTCGTCCGGAGCGGAACAAGCAACCGCCCACATTTTTATCGTCGACCCGAAGTCGACATTCGGCGTGATCTCCGACGTTGATGACACCGTCATGGTGACTGCGCTCCCCCGACCGCTGCTTGCTGCATGGAACACTTTTGTGCTCGATGAGCATGCCCGACGCCCCGTTGCCGGGATGGCTGTGCTCTATGACCGGATTGCTCGGGCGAATCCGATTGCTCCCGTGATCTATCTGTCGACGGGCGCATGGAACGTAGCTCCAACACTGACCCGTTTCTTGCGTCGTAATCTTTACCCGCGGGGAGCAATGCTGCTCACCGACTGGGGCCCTACCCACGATCGATGGTTCCGCAGCGGCGCTGAGCACAAACGTGCCGAGCTGCGACGGCTCGCCGCTGAGTTTCCGAACGTGAAGTGGCTACTTGTAGGCGACGACGGCCAACATGACGAAGAGATCTATGGCGAATTCGCTCGCAGTCATCCCGACAACGTTTCCGCCGTCGCTATCCGCCAGCTCTCGGCCGGTGAAGCAGTTCTCGCCGGTGGACGTAGCCGGTCAGCCGAAGACGAAGAAACTTCCTCGATCCCGTGGCGTTTTGCGCCAGACGGTGCACGCCTCGCTATTGAGCTGCGCGAACTTGGTCTCATCAACGATTAGCGTCAGATTCTTTGTTAATTTTGACGCACGATGCGTGGATCTGCAGGAACAGGACGCCCTACGCTGCAATGATTGACTAATGGCGTTACCAATCGAAGACTATGCCCTCATCGGCGACTGTCAGACTGCTGCCCTTATCGGAAAAGACGGCAGCATTGACTGGCTGTGCTTTCCGCGATTCGACTCTGCGTCGATGTTTGGCGCCTTGCTCGGCAACGAAGACCATGGCCGTTGGCTCGTCGCTCCCCGAGCGAGTGTGGATGCCCCCGCCACCGTCACAACGACGCGCAGGTACCAAGACAACACCTTCATCCTCGTCACCAACTGGGTGACAGAAGACGGCGAAGTTGAGGTCACCGACTTCATGCCCCATGGCAACCGGCGGGCCGACGTGATTCGCCGTGTGCGGGGAATCAGCGGCAGCGTAGAAATGTACGCCGAACTCTTGATTCGTTTTGGCTATGCCACCGCTTTGCCGTGGTTGCATCAGGCACCCGAATCTGGCGGGCACGCCATCATCGGCGTTGCCGGCCCCGATGCCATTGTTGCTCGCGGCGTTGAGATGCACTCCGCAGACCACACTCACCGCGGTGAATTCACCGTGAGTGCTGGCGAAGTTCGCGACCTGACGATGACGTGGTACCCCGCGCACCGCAATCCACCGGCAGACGTCGACGTGGATTCTGTGCTTGAGACCACACGCCAGTGGTGGATCAACTGGTCTGCCCACTGCGAACCAACTGAGCAGTATCGCGAGATCGTCAAACGATCGCTTCTCGTTCTGCGGGTCCTCACGCACGAAGACACCGGAGGGATCGTTGCTGCGGCCACGACCAGCCTTCCCGAATGGTTCGGCGGCACTCGCAACTGGGATTACCGCTACGTCTGGCTGCGCGACGCGGCGCTCACCCTCCACGTGTTGCTTGACCACGGCTATGTTTCCGAAGCCGAGGCCTGGCGCCGGTGGTTGCTCCGCGCCATCGCGGGTGACCCCGCCGATGTTCAAATCATGTACGGCCTCTCTGGCGAGCGCTGGTTGGAGGAGCGCGAGCTCACTTCCCTGCCCGGCTACGAGGGTGCTTCCCCCGTGCGCGTCGGCAACGGCGCCTTCGACCAGTTTCAAGGCGATGTCTTTGGTGAAGTCATGGTGGCCCTCCAAGCCGCTCGACGCTCAGGCGTCCACGAGAATGACTTCTCTTGGCCCCTGCAGCGCGCGCTCATGTCGCACGTTGAAGACAACTGGCAACGCCCCGATAACGGCATCTGGGAGATCCGCGGGCCAGAGCGCCACTTCACGCACTCTCGGGTGATGCTCTGGGCGGCGATGGACTGTGCGATTACCGCTGTCGAAGAGTTTGGACTCGATGGTCCCATCGAGACGTGGAAAGAGATCCGCGAAGAGATTCACCAAGAAATCGAGCGCGAAGGGTGGGATGCCGAGCGCGGCACCTACACGCAGTATTACGGTGGCACCGGCGTCGACGCATCACTTCTGCAACTCCCCCAGGTCGGCTACCTTGCCGCCGATGACCCCCGCATGCTGGGAACAGTCGCGGCGATTGAAGACGAACTCCTCTCCGACGGACTCGTGTTGAGATACCTCACCGAAAGTGGTGTCGACGGGTTACCTGATGGCGAGAACCCGTTCCTCACCTGTTCCTTCTGGTTGGTTGAGCAGTACGCCTCCTCCGGCCGGATGGATGACGCGACGACGCTCATGGATCGTCTCGTCGGCTTTGCGAACGATGTCGGACTCATCAGCGAGGAATACGACACCGTGAACAATCGCCAGGCGGGAAACACCCCTCAAGCACTCAGCCACTTGGCACTCGTGCGCGCCGCCGATGCGATTTCGGAAGCAAAGATGCCCCGGTGAAGTTCGTAACGACGCTTGTTATTGCACGTCGTTCTCCGCTGCTGCAAGTACTCAAAACATCTGTTGCCGCCGTAATCGCGTGGCTCGTCGCGGGTTTCGTCGTGCAACAACCGCTGCCCATTTTTGCGGCGATCGCAGCACTCCTCGTGGTGCAGCCGAGCGTTACACAGTCGATCGAGAAGGGCCTTGAGCGCAGTATTGGTGTTGTCGCGGGCGTAGTGATCGCTCTCGGCGCCGGGCAACTCTTCGGAGACTCAAGCTGGGTCATTCTGATGGTGATCGTGCTCGCGGTCGTCGTCGCTTGGGCATTGAAACTCAGCGCGGGGTCTGCCAACCAGATTCCCATCAGCGCCATGCTGGTGATCGCGCTCGGTGGCCAGAATGCTGAATATGCCGTTGACCGCATCATCGAGACGATCATCGGTGCCATGATCGGCCTCATCGTGAACCTCGCGATCGTTGCCCCCGTGATCGTGAGCCCCGCCCACACCGCGGTGTCGCTGCTGACCAAGCACACCGCTGCGGCCCTCGAATCCTTAGCCTCCGCCCTCCGCGTGCCCAAAACGGAAGCCGAACTCGAGGTGTTGTTGGCAGATTCGCGCCACCTCAAGGAGCTTCGCGACGCGGCCTCCGCAGCACTTCGCAAGGGAACAGACAGCCTGACGTTGAACCCCCGCCGCAGCAAACACCACCGCATGCTGCGGCGCGACCGCGACCTCTTTGCAATGCTCACCGTGATCGTCACTCGCACGCTCGGGATGGCGCGTGCCATTCACGACCGCTACGATTCCGACCTCGCAACCGACCCCGTTGCGCTGTCGATTGCGGGCGAACTCGAACGCGCCGCCCACGACTTGCGGCTACGAGGCCGCTCACCGAGCGAGCGAGAAGCAGCGCCGCCGACGCGGGAACTTCTCACGCTCACCGCTCCGCTCACGGTGTTGACGCCGCATCCGCAGCACTGGATCTTGATCGGTTCGCTGCTGGAGGATGTGCGTCGCGTTCACGAAGAAATCGTCGGCGACAAGCCAACCGGCTAGCAGCTGAGCAGGCGAGCGTCGCTCGTTAGCCTGCGATCGAGACGCAGTCGGCTAGACAGTGCACGAAGCGACCGGTCTCGCCGGAGAGGCCGCGGCGCATTTCGAGTAGCTTCAGTGCAGCCTTGTCAATGACGGCTTCATCGAGGTCGCCCTCGTCAATAGCGTGCGACACGGCGGTCACAATACCGGAGGCGTCAACAGCTCCGACGTAGAGCAGCATCGTGTTACCCGCCTCGATCGCGCGCACCGCGTTAGTGACCTGATTCGAATATTCTGCTACTCCTGAACGCTCAAGCATGCCCATGTCGTCGGTAATCGATACCCCATCAAACCCGAGATCATCGCGCAAGATTTCGTGCCAGCGAGCCGAGAATGTCGCCGGTTCTTGGTCGACCGCGGTGAACTCAAGATGCCCGAACATGACCAAGGGAGCGCCAGCGGCGATACCGTCCTCAAACGGCACCGCATGACTTGATTTCCAGTCGTCGAACGACAGCGCAGTCGTCGGGATGCTCGAGTGTGAGTCCCCCGCTGCTGCGCCGTGACCCGGAAAGTGTTTGAGAGTGGAAAGAATGGGAGATTCGCCCTCAACTGCCTCGGCGACCCGCGCCCCCGCATCCGCACCGGTGCCGCCAAACGAACGTTCGTAGATGAAACTCGATTGGTCGCTGGCAACGTCGGCGACGATTCCGAAATTGACCGATACCCCCACCGATTCGAGCAGGGCACCACGTTGAGCGAAGGCGTCGAAGGTGGCTTGCGGGTCACGATCGCGCAGTTCGAGGGCCGATGCCGCGTCATCCGTCGGAACGCGACGCACGATTCCGCCCTCCTGGTCGGTGGCCACCAAAACAGGCAAGCCTGACTCGTCACTGAGAGCAGCGGTATCCGCGGTGAGTTGGCTGAGCGTGCTTGGGATGTTGTCACCCATGAGGATAAAGCCGCCAACATCCGCAAAATCAGAGCTGATGCGATCGGCCGGAGAAACTCCGGGAATGTGGACCATGAGCATGCTCAACACTTTTTGTCGCAGTGACATCGTGGACAGTCGATCACTCGCGTATTGCGCGACTGGATCGACCTGCACTGGGGCTACGCGTGGCGTAAAAGTGGGTGCTGGCACCACAGCAGACGGTGACGTCGCCGTGCAGCCCACGAGAGTGAACGAAACAGCCAGTACAACCGCAAACGCGGGGACTCGGCGCGCACTCGTCATGCTGCGATGGTACCCGGGATCAGAAAATCGGGGTTAAGAAAGCCACGTGAGGGAGGCAAAGTCTTCGGCAGTCAGACCAAACTCTTCTGTGGCGTGCGCGACCGTCGTGCGCACGTCAGGAACTTCAACGTCTTTGCGCGTAATGATGTCGATTCCCGAAGGCGTGAGCCTGGAACGCGAGAACCGCAAGACAACCGTGTCGAAGGCATCATCAGCCCCCACAACCTGCCAGCGGCTTGTCAGCACTTTGAGCCAGCCCTGACCGCGCCACACAAACTCGTCTCCCTGGAGGCGGTCCGTGCCCACGATGGTCTTGGTTTCGCCCGCGCGAGTGGTGTAGCTCACCGTGTCGGCAAGCGTGAGCTCATCGCCCTCTGCAGGCTCATACGTGAACTCAGGATTGTGACGGGTGCCATCGAGCCACATCGGAAAATTGGTCGCGGCAATCGCCCACGTACCTGGCAGCTTGGCGGCAAGCACCGAAGCATCAAAAACATCACTCACAGAATCAACATAGGTCACAATGTCTGTGAGTAAGCATCACGACTCTGCCAAACGCTACTCTTGCCTCATGTTGCGTGCCCTTGCTCGGTCCACCCACCCGGGACCAACCGTTGCGGTGACGCTCATCGCGTGCGCGTTGGCGTGGGGTGCCGGCCTTGACGGATGGCGCGTGGCTGTAGTGACCGTCATGATCTTGTCTAACCAGCTCTCCGTTGGCCTCTCGAACGACTGGCTTGATGCGGCACGGGATCGCCGGACGGGACGCACCGATAAGCCGATCGCGAGCGGCGAAGTATCGTCACGACTCGTGGCGACCATCGCGATCATCGCGGCCGCAACATCCGTCGGGCTGTCGTTGACACTTGGCCCCCTTGCGGCTCTGGCTCATGCGGTGTTTCTCGCGAGCGGCTGGCTCTACAACCTCGGGCTCAAATCAACCATCACCTCCGTCGTGCCGTACATCACCGGTTTTGGCGCACTGCCCGCCATCGTGACTCTCGCTGGCCAGCCGCCGCAACTCGCCGCAGCGTGGGTAATTGTCGCCGGTGCCCTTCTCGGTGTTGCCGCTCACTTCAGCAATGTGCTGCCCGATCTTGACGACGACCGAGAGACCGGGGTGCGAGGGTTGCCGCACTATCTTGGTTCCGCTGCATCCGGAGTCGTAATTGCCGTCAGCCTTGTGGCAGCGTCGCTCGCGATCGTGTTCGGTCCGGGCACCCCACCCACAGTGGTCGGCCTCCTGGGCGCCGCCGCGATACTCGCGATTGCGATGGTGAGCCTGACGCTTATCGTCCGCAACGTTATGAAGCGGATGCTGTTTCGACTCAGCATCGTCGCCGCGCTGATCAGCGTGGTGCTTTTGCTGCTCTCAGCGCCGCAACTCCGCTAACACGCGCCTCGCGCTCCGTTCGGGTAGGCGACGCCAGCTCAAGCCAGCGGCGGAGAAGCATCCGGAACGGGAGTCTCCATTGGAGCAGGATTGCGAATGCCCAAGAACGACACCAGCGCACCGGCAAACAGCAACGATGCCATCACGACGACAACCTTGTGAAAGTTTTCGGGGGCAAGCGGCCCCACGACGATCACACCGACGAGGGCAACGGTGACGAGCCCGGCGATGCGGGACACGGCGTTGTTGACGGCAGAACCGATGCCCGCCTGTTCCGCGGAGATCGCCCCCAAGATCGCTGAAGTGAGCGGCGCAACGGTCATCGACATCCCCACGGCAAAGAGAATGACGCCGGGCAAGACCTCGGTGAAGTAGTTGACCGTCTCTCCCATACCAAGGAAGGTGATGTAGCCACTGGCGCCCAAGAGCGGCCCGAGCGTCATGAACCAGCGAGGCCCATACTGGCCACTCAACCGACCAAAGTACGAAGACAGCAGGATGATTCCGATCGACGACGGCAGAAACGCGAGCGCGGCAAAGGTCGCCGAATAGTTCGCCACCTCTTGCAGGTAGATCACGACGATGAAACCGCCAAGAGCGAGGCCGCCATAAATGAACATCGTGGCGATATTGCCCCAGCTGAAGTTGCGGTAGCGAAAGAGCTCGAGCGGCAACATAGGATGCGGAGCTTTACCCTGCCAGAACAGGAAAGCGACGAGGCTCAGGACACCGACCGTGAACGGCACAAAGACCACAGGGCTGTCCCAGCCGAAATTTCCTTGCTCGATGAGGGCGAAGACGGGCCCGCCGAGACCCACGATTCCCAAAGCAGCACCGAGAAAGTCAATGCGGGTGTTCACTTTACGTTCGTCTTTGTGGCCGAGTAGCACGATCATCCACAGCGTCACAGCAATCGGAATCACATTGATGGCGAAGACGAGGCGCCAGCTCAGAAGGTCAACAAAGAGCCCACCTAGAACGGGGCCAACAAGAAAGGCGGCACTCGTCCACGCTGTCCATTGGCCAATCGCGGCGGCTTGGGCTGCACCCCGGAATGACGACATGATGAGTGCCAACGAACTCGGAACCAGCAGAGCTCCCGCGATTCCCTGGACCCCGCGGAACGCAATCAAAAATTCTGCGGTAGGCGCCACGGCAATTAACAGCGATGCGACCCCGAAGCCAATAAGTCCGACGCGCAGAATCACAATGCGACCGAACACATCGGAGAGCGAACCAGCCAACAAAATCAGGGAACCGAGCGTAATGAGATACGCATCGACAACCCACTGCTGGGTGCTCAACCCACCGCCTAAATCGTCGCTGATCGCAGGAAGGGCAACGTTAATGACGGAGCCGTCGAGAAACGCGACAAAAGACGCGAGAATCGCGACCACGAGAACGAAACGCTGAGAGCGGAGCATAGAAGAATTCAACACCGAACTGGGCGCGATTATGCCGCGCCACCGCTAATCAAGACGGGTGAATCCCGTCACGCGAACCACCGCAATACCCTCAACGGCAGATTCGGCGAGGTCAACCGTCGCGGTAATCGCCCAGTCGTGGTTACCCGCGGGGTCTTCAATGATCTGACGCACATGCCACTGGCCTGGCTCCTCGGTGATGACGATCATGGCGGGGCCGCGCGCGTCGCCCGCCACCGAGAGGGTGTCGTGCTCATCGAAGTAGCGGTCGAGCGCCTCGCCCCACGCCTCCTCATCGAAGCCGGCGGCGGCATCCAGCTCGCCAAGAGCGACCGCATCATCGCGGGCGGCCAGCTGCACTCGGCGGAACATTTCGTTGCGCACGAGCACGCGGAAGGCCCGACCATTCGTGACAACGGATGCCGGAGTCGGCGGCAGAACCGGCTCACCGCTGGTGGCGGAGTCGACCCCCGCCGTCATGGCCTCCCACTCGTCGATGAGGCTCGAGTCAACCTGGCGCACCAGTTCGCCGAGCCACTCGATGAGGTCGAGAAGTTCGTCGGTTTTGGCGTCATCCGGAATCGTTTGACGGGTTGCCCGGTAGGCATCGGACAGGTAGCGCAGCACCAGACCTTCGCTGCGCGCAAGACCGTAGAAGCCAACAAAATCGGCGAAGGTCATGGCTCGTTCGTAGAGGTCGCGCACGACAGTCTTGGGGCTGAGTTCGAAATCGCCGATCCAGGGCTGGCTCGCGCTGTACATGTCGAACGCCGCCGTGAGCAACTCCTCGAGCGGCTTGGGCCACGTGACCTCTTCGAGCAGTTCCATGCGCTGGTCGTACTCGATGCCTTCGGCCTTCATCGCCGCAACGGCCTCACCCCGTGCCATGAACTGCTGCTGCGAGAGAATCGGTCGGGGGTTATCGAGCGTTGCTTCGAGCACCGAAATCATATCCAGCGCATACGTGGGTGATTCCTTGTCGAGCAGGTCGAAGGATGCCACGGCAAACGGCGAGAGGGGTTGGTTGAGAGCGAAGTTCGCCTGCAGGTCGACGGTCAGTCGAATCTCAATACGTTCGTCGAAGCTCTCGACCTCTTCGCCATCCACAATCATGGTGTCGGAGACGCGGTGTTCTTCGACAATCTCGGCGGTGCGCAGGGTGCGGTAGATCGCCAGCGCCTGCTTCGCCAGTTCACGTTGCTTGGTGCGGGGTTCGTGGTTGTCTTCTACAAGGGTGCGCACGTTGGTGAAGACGTCTCCCCCGCGGGCGATCACGTTGAGGATCATGGCGTGGTTCATGCGCATGTTGCTCGTGAGCTGCTCTGGCTCGGCGGCGATCATGCGGTTGAAGCTTGCCTCGCTCCAGGTAACAAACCCGTCGGGGGCCTTCTTGCGCACGAGCTTGCGCAGCTTCTTGGGGTCGTCCCCCGCTTTGGCCACCATCTTGGCGTTGTCAGATTCGTGTTCGGGGGCTTGGGCAACCACCGTTCCGGCGGTGTCGAAGCCGGCACGGCCTGCGCGGCCCGCGATCTGGTGGAATTCGCGAGCGGTGAGCTGGCGCATCCGCGTTCCGTCGTACTTCGTGAGCTGGGTGAGCAGAACGGTGCGGATGGGCACGTTAATGCCGACGCCCAAAGTGTCGGTTCCGCAAATGACGCGCAGCAGCCCGCGCTGGGCCAGTTGTTCAACGAGGCGACGGTACTTGGGCAGCATGCCGGCGTGGTGCACACCGATGCCCGAGCGGATGAGGCGTGACAGCGTCTTGCCGAACACTGTCGTGAAGCGGAAGTCGCCAATGGCATCAGCGATCTCGTCGCGTTGCTCGCGCGTCACAACCTTGAGACTCGTCATCGCTTGAGCACGCTCGAGCGCTGCCGCCTGCGAGAAATGCACGATGTAGATCGGAGCTTGACCCGTGGAGAGAAGATCTTCGACCGTCTCGTGAATTGGCGTGAGCGCCCACGAGTAGTGCAGGGGAACGGGGCGTTCCACACCCGTGATGAGGCTCGTCTCGCGGCCAGTGCGACGGCTGAGGTCATCCGCCAACGGCTGCATGTCGCCGAGCGTGGCCGACATCAACACGAATTGCACGTTCGGCAGAATGAGCAGCGGCACCTGCCACGCCCAGCCGCGATCGGGGTCGGCGTAAAAGTGGAACTCATCCATCACTACTTGGTCTACCCGGGCATCCGCCCCTTCGCGGAGGGCGAGGTTGGCGAGAATCTCTGCCGTGCAGCAAATGATGGGCGCATCGGCGTTGACGGACGAGTCGCCGGTAACCATCCCGACGTTTTCGGCACCAAATACCTCGACGAGCGCGAAGAATTTCTCGCTCACCAGCGCCTTGATCGGCGCTGTATAGAACGTGCGCTGGCCTTGGGCGAGGGCAATAGCGTGAGCGGCAATAGCCACGAGGGACTTGCCGGTGCCCGTGGGGGTCGAGAGGATCACGTTCGCGCCCGAGACGAGCTCGATGACGGCTTCATCCTGCGCGGGATAGAGAGTCAACCCGCGATCGGATGCCCACCCGACAAAAGCGTCATAGGTTGCGTCTGCGTCAAAGGGCGTCGGAAGCGCATCCAGAAGTGAGGCCATTGTTCCACCGTAGCCGGGTCAGCACCCCTCTGAGCACGCTAGCTGAGCGCGAGCATCACCGAAGCGACGAGGGCGAGCAGCATTCCGAGAAGCTGAATGCGGCTGACCTTCTCGTGCAGCGTGAAGCGTGCGAGCACAATCGTGGCGAGCGGATACAGGCTCACGAGCACCGAAACAACCGCCAAGCTTCCCGCCTGAAGAGCAAAAAGAATGAACGCATTGGATGCCCCAACGAGCACACCACCGGCGGCGGCAAGAATGCGTGCCCGGCTCACACTCACGACGGGTCCGCCCTCGGGCTGGTGATCGAACTGGGCGAAGAAGTCGTGCAGCGGAGCACTCAGCCGGGTGAAAGCAAGCAGCAGGAGCATCACGGCAAGGCCAACCACAATCTCGACGACCGCGGTAGCGAGCCCCGCGGATTCCGGGGCATGGTCGAGAGCAATGAGGGCACCACCGAGGCTGACACCGGACACAATGCTGACCACGACGGTGCGGGGGCGAACCCGCGCAGCAGAATCTGATCGAGTGACCGACACCAGCAGAGCGCTAACGAGCGCGAGCACGATGGCGATCCACGCTTGCGTCGGGAGTTGTTCGCCCGCAATAACCGCAAACGCGACCGGAACCACCGCGCCCACGACCGCAATCAATGGCGCGACCAAGCTCATCGGGCCATCCGCGAGGGCAGCGTAGAAGGTGAGCAACCCCACGATGGCGGCCACGCCGGAGACGCCGCCCCAGAGCAGGGCACCCGGTTCGAAACTCGCGGGAACGAAGAGCATCGCAATCAGGAGAGACACGGTGGCGAAGACGTGGATGATCGTGGTCGCGGGCACGACCCGCAAGCGTCGAGTGCTCAAGCCTCCGAAGAAGTCTGAGACACCGTAAAACACGGAGCCGGCGAGGGCGAGCACGACGCTGAGGATCATTCCGCCAGCATACGGCTCGTACGCTCCCGTACGAGCCAAACGGGGCTGCCAGCGCGGGTAGAATCGGGTGTGCCTAATTCCAGCGATCTCCCCGAACATGACCCCGCCGTTGTGGATCCCGGTGAGCTAGAAACCACTCTCAAGGTGCTCAGCCAGATGGCCGGCATGGACGAGGAGCACCCCGACTTCGTGACGGTGCGCCGCGCTACCGCCGCCATGTTCAAGGCCGTCAAGAAAGAGCGCCGCCTCGAGAAGCGCGCCGCCATCGCCGATGCCGACCGCGAAGTGATTGCGGCAACTGCCACGGGCGCTGCCGACCGCATCGATGACGAGACTCGCGGCATCCCGATTTCAACGAACACTGAAGCTCCGACGGCGGGCGAGCTGATCAAGGCGCGCCCCTGCTACATCTGCAAACAGCCCTATACGACTGTCGATTCGTTTTACCACCAGCTCTGCCCTAGCTGTGCAGCGTTCAACCACGCCAAGCGTGACGCCCGCACCGATCTCACTGGCAAGCGTGCGCTGCTCACGGGCGGGCGCGCCAAGATCGGCATGTACATCGCTCTGCGTTTGCTGCGGGATGGCGCGCACACCACTATCACGACCCGCTTTCCGCGGGATGCCGTTCGTCGCTTCTCGAGCTTGCCGGATTCGGCAGACTGGCTGCACCGTCTCCGCGTCGTCGGAATCGACCTCCGCGATCCCGCTCAAGTGATCGGGCTGGCCGAGTCCGTTGCGGCCCAGGGCCCGCTCGACATTCTGATCAACAATGCGACTCAGACGGTGCGCCGCTCCCCCGGCGCCTACCAGCCGTTGGTCGATGGCGAGCTAGCACCGCTGCCCGATGGCCCGTTGCCCGAGCTCACGACCTTTGGCCACACCAACGACCCGCACCCGCAGGCGCTCGCCCAGTCCGTATCCGCTCACCCGATTTTGGCTGCAGCAGCAACGCGGGCGGAAGAACTTACCGAGCAAGCGATGACGGCCGGCTCAAGTTCGCTCGAACGCCTTGCTGCGGGCACGGCGATTGATGCGGGCGGGCTCGTTCCCGACCTCGACTCGATCAATTCGTGGACCCAGCATGTCGACCAAGTTGACCCGCTCGAGATGCTCGAAGTGCAGCTCGCCAACACGACCGCTCCCTTCGTGCTGATCTCAATGCTGCGCCCTTCGATGGCAGCCTCGACAGCTCGACGCAAATACATTGTCAATGTGTCGGCAATGGAGGGCGTATTCGGTCGCGGTTACAAGGGCCCAGGGCATCCGCACACCAACATGGCCAAGGCCGCCGTGAACATGCTCACCCGCACGAGCTCCCGCGAAATGTTTGAGAGCGACGGCATTCTGATGACGAGCGTCGACACCGGTTGGATTACGGATGAGCGCCCCCACCCGACAAAGGTGCGGTTGGCAGAAGAAGGCTTTCATGCCCCGCTCGACCTCGTCGATGGTGCGGCCCGGGTCTATGACCCCATCGTGCGCGGCGAGGACGGCGAAGACCTGTTCGGCATCTTCTTGAAGGACTACGACAAGAGCTCATGGTGACCCCGGCAGAGTTTCTTCAGGCGACCGCGAGCGGCACGCGGGTTGTTGTGCGTCATCTGATCGAGGACGGCCGGGCCACTGACTCCCTCGGCTACTTTCACCTCGCCGACAATACGCATTGCGTTGTTGCGACAAACCGAGGGCTCGAGACGATTGAATTGGCGAAAGTAATCGCCGCCAAAGAGATCCCGCCACCGCCGGCACCCCGCCCCCGAGTGGGGTCTCCCGAATAGTAGGGGATCAGCGCAATGAGGCGTAAGCTTCTCGCTGGACTATTGGCCACTAGCGAATTAGTAAGTTGGAACCGTGGGCGTAAGAATCGAACGAATTGACCTTCCCGGTTTTGGTGTGCGTAACGACGTCATCACCAAGTCAGGATGCCGCGTCAGCGTGGTTTCGCTGCGATCAGGAGAACGCGATCTCGCTTTCTTCAACGCGGATGACCCCGACTCGAACGCTGCATCAATCTCGTTGAGCGATGATGAAGCCTCCGCCATCGCCGAAGTTCTCGGGTCATCGCTCACGCTTAGTCGCCTATCTGCACTCGGCGAAAAGGCCGAAGGTCTCTTCAACGAAGAGATCTCGCTGCCTAACGGCTCTGGCTTCGTCGGCCACCCCATGGGCGCCATGAAAGCTCGCACCCTCACGAGTGCCTCCATCGTTGCCATCGTGCGTGGCAACGATGTTGTCGCGTCTCCCGGCCCCGAGGTTGTTTTCGAGTCTGGTGACGTCATCGTTGCTGTCGGTACTCGCAAGGGTCTCGACGCACTCGGCAAGCTCATCAATAACGGTCCAAGCTAAGAGCTGCGTATGCATGAGACGACGCAGCTACTCATCGAGGTTGGCGCTCTCCTTCTCGTGCTCAGTGTGCTCGGCAGAGTTGCCGCACGCTTTGGGTTTTCGGCGATCCCTCTTTACTTGCTCGCCGGTCTCGCTGTCGGCGAGGGTGGGCTTCTCCCACTGCAGGCCAGCGAAGAGTTTTTCGAAGTGGGATCACAAATTGGTGTGATTCTGCTGCTCGCCATGCTCGGCCTCGAGTACTCGGCTGAAGAGCTCATGTCGAACCTCAAGACATCACGACTCTCCGGGATCTTGGATGGCGTCTTCAACGCTATCCCCGGGGCCCTGTTTGCAATTCTCTTGGGGTGGGAACCAGCCGCCGTTGTTGCTCTCGCCGGAGTGACCTGGGTGTCATCATCCGGAGTCATCGCAAAAGTAGTACGCGATCTTGGGCGACTGGGTAACCGCGAGACGCCGGTAATTCTGTCGATCTTGGTGATGGAAGACCTCGCCATGGCGTTCTACCTGCCGGTGCTTTCGGCTCTTGTCATTGGTGCTGGTCTCATGCAGGGTGCCATCACGGTGGCTATCGCTGTAGCTGTCGTTGTCACGATCCTTTACGTGGCGTTGCGTCACGGACGCTTCCTGTCGCGGCTGCTCCCCAACAAGAATGCTGAAGCACTATTGCTCGGGGTTGTGGGCCTGACGATGCTCGTTGCCGGCCTCGCGGAAGCCGTGAACGTTTCAGCGGCCGTTGGAGCATTCCTTGTGGGCATCGCAATCTCCGGGCCGGTAGCGCATCAGTCCGCCCAATTGATCACTCCTCTGCGCGACCTCTTCGCCGCCGTCTTTTTCGTGTTCTTTGGAATCTCAACGTCGCCGGCAGACATCATCCCGGTGCTGCTACCTGCCTTCGCCCTCGCCGTGCTCACTATCGGCACGAAAGCGTTCTCCGGCTACATGGCCGCGAAGCGCGCCGGCATTGCGGCGCCCGGTCGCTGGCGCACCGGATTGGCTCTCACGCCGCGTGGAGAGTTCTCCATCGTGATCGCGGGGCTCGCGGTCGGTGCCGGCATCGAACCGATGCTCGCGCCACTGGCCACCGCGTACGTACTCATGACGATCATCGCCGGTCCGCTGCTTGCGCGCGTGCCAGACACAGCGTGGTTCAAGGCCCGCGTGCGCAAGCCAGCGTCAGCGCCGCCGACGACGCCCGTCGCTACACGCTAGCCGCTGAGCGCCGCTCGCTCAAGCGCCGGCGTCGCCCTTGTTCAGGTCGGAGAACTTCTCAGCCATTGTCGGGTTGCCGCGCGTGAGCTTCTTGATGGTCACATCCTGCGCCTTGTCGTTCGCGAGGCGCAGGTTGCGGTTGGTCCCGAGCAACGCATCCTTGGTCTTTTGAAGGTGATCGATCGACTTATCGATCTCGTCGATCGCCGTCTGGAATTTGCGGGATGCCAGATCAAAGTTGCGAGCGAAGCCTGACTTGAACGAGTCCAGCTCTTCCTCGAAGTTCGTCACGTCGATGCTCTGTGCCTTCACCAGCGCAAGCTCGTTCTTGTACGTGAGTGAATTGAGCGCCGCGTTGCGAAGCACTGTGATGATCGGAATAAAGAATTGAGGCCGAACAACGTACATCTTGGGGTAGCGGTGCGAGACATCCACGATTCCGGAGTTGTAGAGCTCGCTCTCGGGCTCAAGCAACGAGACCAATACAGCGTATTCGCAGCCCTTTTCGTTGCGATCTTTGTCGAGCTCTTTCAAAAAGTCTTCGTTGCGCTTCTTGGTCGCCGTCGTGTCGGCTTCGTTCTTCATTTCGAACATGATCGACACGATTTCGGTGCCCGATTCATCCGCTTCTTTGAAGATGTAGTCGCCCTTGCTGCCGCTGCGCGCGTCGTTGTCTTTCTCGAAGTACGCGCGCGGAAAAGCGGTAGCCCGAATCTGGTTGAACGTCGTTTCACAGTGGATCTCGAGCGTCTCGCCGATCATCTTCGTCGAGAGCCGCGCTTTCATGTCGCGCAGGCGTTCGATCGCATCGTCGCGATCCTTGATCTGCGTCTCGTACTTGTCTTTCAGCGACGTCTCGGCGAGCTTCTTCTCCAACTCCACGCGCTCGAGAGTGCTCTTGAGTCCATCCCGCTCCTTCTCGACGGCGCCTACTGCCGCCGAGAGCGCCAATTGCTGCTCGGAACCTGCCGCTTGGAGCTTCGACTTCAGAGCCTGGATCTCAGCTTCTTTATCCGCCGTGGCCTTCTGCAATTCGTTGACCCGCTTGGCCTCGGCAAGATCGGCTGCTGCTTGACGCTCACGCTGAGTCTTCTCCAGCTCATTCGCCAGAGCGTCACGCTCGGCCTGCACGGCGCTCAGCGCCTCAGCCACCGCGAGCTTCTGGGAGACAGCGCCCGCATCCAGCTGCGCCTTCAGCTCTTGAATCGCGGCATCCTTCTTCGACGCCTCCGCCTGTAACTCACGCGCGACCTTCGCCTCGGCGAGCTCAATCTCGGCCTTCTTCGTTGCCTCGGCCGACTCGAGCCGTTCGTGCAGCTCACTCTCAAACTCGCGGTCACGGATCTGCTTCACGATGTCGGCATAGCCTGCTTCATCGATAGTGAACGCTTTGCCACAGTGCGGGCAGGTAACTTCGTGCATCGGCGCGTAATCCATTCGTCTCAACGTTCAGATGGATGCGCGCCGGCTGCGGTTACTTCACGCGACGCTCTCCAGATCGTTCTCGCTCAGGCTAACGGCTGCGCGGATGCCGTGGGAGTTGCCGCACGAGAAGCCTCCGAATAATCGGGGGCGTTCCTGTAACTGACGATCGACGCAAAGCCCGACGCAAACAACGAGAAGCTAGCGAGAGAAGGTTTCCGTACCGGAGTTCCCGATCGTCTCCGAGTAGTCGAAGGTGACCGTCGTGTCGGTGACCGTGTACGCGATAACGCTGGCCTCCCCATCCAACTCGAAAGTAAGCCTGTAGCTACCCGGTTCGACAGTTTCGAAATCGGTAATGACCGCCCCGCGAAGCGGTTCACCGGCAGGGCGCACCGGGGTTGTGTGCGGCTGTGGGTCCACGGCGTCATTCGTGACGGTCACCTCTCCCACCAGCCCGCCGTTAATATACGGATACGTATCGGTGCCGTGATAGTGATAACCCGCGCTCTCATCAGGATGTCCGTTGTAATCGTCGAGCGGTTGAAGAGCGGAACCGTCGGGCTCTAACGAGCCGTAGATCGCATAGCCGTCAAGCGCGTAGGCGATCGGCTTGGCGTACCCGACAGTGGCCTCAAGGTGGAGCGGAGCCACGTGGTAGTGGTAGTCGTCAGCCTTTCCACAGTGACCACCCCACTCGTCGAGCTCGCCGGCCAACAGCGCGTCATCCCCGCGGTTATTCAGTGCATTGAAGATAGGCACTCCATTGACCGCAAGCGCAATGGCCCCACTAAAGAGGCCTGTTCTTGCCGACACCGGTGTCTGCGCGAGCGACGGAGACACCGGGAGCCGAAACGCATTGTCACCGCTAAACGGCTGGGGAAAGGGGAATTGCTGTTGCCAACTCGTGATGCCCTCCATCATGTTGTGAGCGGGGAGGCCGTTGCTTTCGACCATCCAATAGTCACCGCTCACAAAGGTGTTCACCGTCGACGCAAACTCGTCGAATCCGGGCAAGCTAGCTCCGGCGCTTGTGGATGGCAGGGGCGTAGCACTAGCCTCTGCCGTTACCGCGATCTCCGCTGGTTGAGCAGCGCACGCGGCCAGAAGCAGTGCGCCGATGCTCAGTCCACCCGCGCCCAAGAGTGTTCGCCGAGAGAGCCCGGTGGTTCGGGGCTCGTGGGGGTGGACGTGTTCGTGCGGATGCGGATGCTCATGGGGATGAGCGTGTTCGTGCGGGTGAACGTGCTCATGGGGATGGACGTGATCGTTCATGGCGTTGCAGCTCCTGATCGTTCGTAGGTAACCGTGGGAGTCGATTCAGCTAGTTGCTGCCGACGATAGATTTCAGTCCGCTTGCCCCGACCTCGTGACGCCAGGAGTGCAACGGAGCCTGCGGCCGCGACGATTCCCAGCGCAACCATACCGATCACGCCCGCAGTGGCCAGGATGAGGCCGCCGACAACGAGCGCGGCGGCAGCAGACACTCCGGTGAGCAACAGGTCAACGACTTCGCGACGCCGCGTGTCGCTACTGGCCCAACGATAAGCCCGTGTCGCGAGATCTCCGCTTAAGGTATCCCCCAGGCTCATGCCTGCCAAGAAAAGAATGGGAAGGCACACGCTCAGCCCGACTACCCCGTAAAAGGTCGACGAGTAGCTCGCCACGATAAGCAGCGTCACCGATGCCGCTGTATCCAGACCGAGTCCGAACAATAGGCCCACCACATACATGCGACCGGGCCGAGGCGCCGTACCTACTAGGCGCGCGAGCACCGGCCAGAGTACGCCCTGTGCTCTCGGGCGTGGAGCGGGTCCGCGTGCGGATACGTGTCGCACGCGACGCCGGGAGCGGATGATCCTCACACAGATCGCCGCGTTCATGACGCCCACGAGCACGAGAAAAGAACCTGAAATCGTGCCAGCGATTCCGGTGCCGTCCGGCAACACGGCAAAGCTCGCCGACTCTGCTGACGTCGTCCCGGTGGCGCCAGAAAGAACGAGAACAACAATGGCGATAGCCGAAGCAACCAACACGATAGTGCCGTGTCCTAGCGAGAAAAAGAATCCCAGCATTGCGCTCGGCTTGCCGTGACCGACCGCAATACGCGCCGAGTTGTCGATGGCCAAGATGTGATCCGGGTCGAACGCATGTCGAAGTCCGAGAAGATACGCTGCCACGCCAATACCGACAGCTGCCGCACCCCCACTGCCCAGTCCCACCGGGACCAGAAGAGCGACTCCCAGAAAATGGAAGAGGGCTATCAGCGCCCACACCCGCTGGCGATGCGTGTGAACCCGGCCCGTTTGATGACCGAACGGGCGCCCCACCGATTCCGTGGCGGTGGCGCACAGCTCCCCCGTTGTATTCACCTGCTCCACGCTAGGAAGCGATTCTTGGAATCGCCAATGGGGAGGCCCAGAGTCTCCCTAGCGGCGATGCCTGAATAACGAAAAAGCCCCGCAATCTTTACGATTGCGGGGCTAGATGGTGGATCCAAGGGGATTCGAACCCCTGACCCCCTGCATGCCATGCAGGTGCGCTACCGGGCTGCGCCATGGACCCATCTGTTTTGTTTTCTTTCGAAAACGCAACTTGTCAAGATTACTACACGCTTGGCGCATCCAGAACCATCTGAGCGATTCCCAGCCAATTGTCTCCGAAAATTATGGGGAAAAGTAAAGGGCGGCCGACATCCCAATGGATGACGACCGCCCTTTCACAGCGACGTGCAGTTCAGGCGGAGCGCGACAGCTTCGCGACTAGGAAACGGGGATAACGAGTCCGTTGTAGAAGTCGTTGATGTACGCCTTCGTTTCGTCCGAGGTCAGCAGCTCGTAGAGCGTGGTGACGCGAGGGTCGCTCTTGAGCTCATCGCGGGTGGCGAGCACGTTGTAGTACACGCTCGAGGTGCCCTCGGTGACCAGCTGCAGGTCACCTGAGAGGCCAGCAGCGCCGGCGTAGTTGAAGTTCACGATCGCCGCGTCCTGGTCATCGAGAGCCGACGGCAGGCTCGCTGCGTCAATCTCGATGAAGTTGTAGTCGTTGGGGTTGGCGGTGATGTCCGACACGGTCGACGGGGCATCCGTGGTTTCGATGAGTCCGGCATCCGCAAGCAACAGAAGCGCACGGCCCTCGTTGCTGGCATCGTTCGGCAGGGCGATCTTGGCGCCATCCGGCAGATCAGCGAGCTCGTCAACGGTCTTCGAGTACAGCGCCAGCGGCGGGAGGTACACCTGGCCGACAACGGCGAGGGTGTCACCCGTGTTTTCGTTGTACAGGTCGAGGAACGGTGCGTGCTGGAACAGGTTGACGTCGAGGCTGCCCTCGCTGAGCGCGGGGTTAGGCGTCGTGTAGTCGGTGAACTCAACGATGTCGAGTTCAAGGCCAGCAGCTTCAGCCTGTCCGCTGTCGATAACGAACTGAACGATTTCGCCAGCTGGCGTTGCCGTGGCGCCGACGGTCAACGAACCGAGAGTGCCATCAGTCGGAGCGGCCTCTTCGGCGGGAGCCGAGCATCCGGCCAAGGTGAGAGCGAGCACGCCAGCGGCGGCAACGGTCGAGAGTGAGAAGAATTTGGAGCGTGACATTACTAATCCTTTGGTGAAGGGTGAAACAGATGGGATAAAAGAGAACTACGTGGGGGTAAGCCGCCGACCGCGTCAGCGGTGAGACATTCGGTTGGCCAGGCGCGCGCCGACCACTTGAACGATCTGCACAATCGCCACCAACACGATAATGACCGCCACGATGTGGATGACGCTGTAGCGCTGGTGACCGTAGCGAATAGCAACATCACCCAGACCTCCACCACCAATCGCGCCCACAATGGCGGAGTAGTTCACAATCGACACCACTGTCGTTGTAAAGCCCCGGATGAGGCCAGGAACAGCCTCGGGAATGATGACTTTCGACACGAGTTGCCAGCGAGTGGCACCAAGCGAATGACCGGCTTCAACGAGTCCTTCGTTTACTTCGCGCAACGAGATCTCGACGATGCGGGCGTAGAACGGGATCGCCGCCACCGTCAGCGGCACAATCGCGGCCGTGACACCAAACGCCGAGCCGAGAAGAAGCCGGGTGAAAGGAATGAGCGCGATCATCAAAATGATGAACGGGATCGAGCGGCCTAGGTTCACCACAGTTTGCGTAACCGCATTGATGATCCGGCCGGCAACAATGCTGCCGAACGGACGCTCGAGGATGCCGCCGCGGTCAGTGACGACCAGAAGCGTTCCGAGCGCCAGCCCGATCACGAGTGTGATGAGCATTGTGACGCCCACTTGGTACAGGGTCTCCCCCGTTGCTTTCAGGAGCGTTTCGAACAGCTGTGGCCAGAAGCCGGGAGCAGTGGAATCAATCATCGTCCGCTCCTCACAATCTCAACAACGAGGCCCTGAGCGCGCAGGTCATCAATCGCAGCAGTGTGCTGCTCGATGGTTCCTGGTAGTTCAAGGCGCGTACGACCAGACTGTGCGCCTCCGATAGTTTCCATCGCAGCGCCGAGCAGACCAACATCGAGGTGATGAGTTCTAGCCAGCTGGGCCACGACAGGGCGCTCAGAAGAAAGGCCCACGAACGTGACGTCGATAACGGTGGAGGTTCCTTCGGGCAATTCGCCAAGCGGAAAAAGCCCACGAGCCAGCTGCGAGCCCGGTTGGCTCAGCAAATCGACCAAACGGCCGTGTTCGAGAATGCGGCCACCGCTCATGAGTGCTGCAGAATCGCAGATGCTTTTGACAACATCCATCTCATGCGTGATGAGCAAAATGGTGAGCCCGAGCTCTTTGTTGAGGCTGCGCAGCAACTGCAGGATCGAGTCGGTGGTTTCGGGGTCGAGTGCGCTGGTCGCTTCATCGCTGAGCAACACCCGGGGGCGGGATGCCAACGCCCGGGCAATACCGACGCGCTGCTTCTGACCGCCCGAGAGCTGAGCCGGGTACTGCTGAGCTTTGTGCTCAAGGCCAACAAGTTCGAGGATCTCATTCGTGCGTGCGGTGCGCTGGCGACGCTCCACGCCCACAATTTCGAGAGCGAGCTCAACGTTTCCGCGAACGGTGCGGCTATCGAGCAGGTTGAACTGCTGGAAGACCATGCCGATCTCGCGACGGGCCTGAAGCAGTTCGCGGTCGCTGAGCGCGGTGAGTTCACGGTCAGCAACGGTGACCGTTCCCGAGTCGGGACGCTCAAGAAGATTGACCGTGCGGATGAGCGTGCTCTTGCCCGCACCGCTCTGGCCGATAACTCCGAAAATCTCGCCGCTGGCGACGGAGAGACTCACGTCATCGAGGGCGCGAACTGGATTCGCGGCATCACCAAAGGTCTTGGTGACGGAAGAAAGCGTAATCATGAAACCCCAGTGGGAGAAGGTGACTGGTGAGAGTCGCCCCGGGGTCGAACTGCCCGGCTAAAACAAGCAAACCAGCACGGCGCAACCCACACAAATTGGGTTACGAAGTGTGAAGTTTGTTACTCCGAATCAGACTCAACGTCTGTTGCCACAGGCGCGATGGTAATCGGGATGACGGGGCAGTCGCTCCAGAGACGCTCGAGCGAGTAGTAGAGGCGGTCTTCTTCGTGGAAGATGTGCGCAACGACGTGGCCGAAGTCGAGCAGGATCCAGCGACCCTCAGCACGACCTTCGCGACGCAATGGCTTAGCGCCAGCGGCAATCATCTTCTCTTCGATCTCGGAGGCGATCGACTGAACGTTACGTTCGTTGCGACCGGTCGCCAGGAAGAAGATATCGGCGTAAGGCATGGGACCGGTGACGTCGAGCGCAACCATGTCGGTCGCCTGCTTGGCGTCGGCGGCATTCGCGACGATGGAAAGTAGCTCGTTGGCACGAGGAGAAGCAGTCACAGGATCCTTAATCGGAAAAAAGCTGAAGGCAAAGAGTTAAACCTACAACATGTTGAAGGCGAAGGCTGCCACGAGCAGCCCAGCCACGACAACAGCCATCGACGCTGCTGAGATGAGCAGTACCGTCAAAGCACGCGTGCCCTTGGGTTTCTGCGTCTGCGTAACGGACTGGTTGGAGAAGGTGCTGACGGCCTTGACCGCGCGCACGGGCGCCGAATCAGTCGACACCATGTCGCTGTCGTTGAGATCCAGGAGAGAGTCAATGTCGCCCTTGTCGAAGCGGTCAGAAACACCGCTTGCCGAGAGAGTGCTCGGGAGGTCGATTGAACCGGTAAGCATCGCTTCGCCACTCGAGGTCAGCGGACCACGGATGTCGGTAGCAAACGGAATCGCTGGCAAGACAAGAGCGTTGGTTGCGGTGCTTCCGCTGCCAATGGTGCGCGTGACGATCGCGTTGTTCGTCTCGTCGTCAGTCTTTGTCTGGCTGGACCAGTGCCCGATCGAGATACCGGATGCCGCAACAACTGGTGTCGCAGCGGGAGCCGGCGACGCACTCGGTGCAGCGGGAGCCGGCGACGCACTCGGTGCAGCGGGAGCCTGCGCAGTGGGAGCCGGAGCAACGGGTGCCTGCGCAGTGGGTGCATTCGCAGGCTTCGCGACGGAAGCGGCAGCGACTTCGCCATCAAGGCGTTTGCGCGCGAGCTCATCAAACTCTGCTCGCGCATTGCTCAATGTGGTCTGAGTCGAAGCGGTGGGCGTCGACGACGCTTGCGGCTTCGTAGCCGCTGGCGCCGGGTCGAACCCGAGAAGGCCTTCAACGGTGGGGCGCGTCGACTGTTCAGGCTTTGTAGGCGCGGCAGTCGTATCAGACTTCGCACCTTGTTCGGGCTTGGCCGCTGGCATCACCTTGGTGACAGGGTCAGCCGTAGTGCGCGCGCTCGGCACGGCAGCAACGTTAGGTGCAGGCAGATCTGCGAGCGGTGACCGCGGAGCTGCCGGAGCAGGCGCACCCGTGACAGAACCGTCGGGGTTGGCCAACAGTGATTCAAAAGCGCTGAGGGCATCCGTGGGAGCGGCCGCAGTAGCGGCAGCTTCGGGAACGACAGCCAGAGGGTCGACTAGGGCTGGCGGCTCGATGTAGGCCTGGGCTGCTGGCGTGAACGACAGTTCTTCGGCCGTTCTCGCAGGCTTCACCTGAGCAGCAGCGGATGCCGCCGCAGCAAGGTCAGCCAAGCTCGGACGAGCGGCAGGCGCTGAAGCCGGTGCCTGTGCAGGCGCAGATGCTGGAGCCGGCGCCGAAGCAGCCGGAGCTACAGGAGCAGTGGATGCTGCAGGCTGAGCAGAAGCAGCTGGCGCGGATGCGGCTTGGGGCGGCGCAACTGGCGCGGGCGCCGCCGGAGCGGGCTGAGCAGGCGCTGGGTGAACGGGAGCGGCCTGAGCAGGCGCGGCCGGAGCGGGCGTGGCCGGAGCAGCAGTTGTTTGACTGGCTGCTTCTTCGCGAGCACGCAGTTCGCGCAGCTCACGGCGCGTCAACTGGCTCACGTCAGTGCCCGCATCCGATGCCGGAACGGCGGAAGCAGCAGGAACGACGGGTGCCGGCGGCGCAACAGCGGAATTGCTCTGACCGTTGACGTTGGGTGGCGGCGCAGTGAGATAGGCAGCGGCTGCGGTGGGCTGCGAAGCGGCAGGCGGCGCGACAGGAGCCTGAGCCGGGGTTGCCGGAGGCGTGGCGGGCGCACTGCGAGGTGCTTGGTTAACGTCAGAAGTGTGCGTGTCGTCGCTTTGCGACGGGAAGGTGGTGAATCCTTCTACTGTGGGCTGCTCGTCGGACGAGTGTGTGCGCTCACTCTGACGCGCCGCGCGTCGCGACTGCGGCGGCGGATCGTGAAAAGTGGTCATGAAATACTCCGATATAGGTGGTGCTTGGCGATGTACTGAACGACACCATCCGGAACCAGATACCAGACCGGGTAACCCCGACTGACCCTGTTTCGGCAATCGGTAGATGAGATCGCAAGCGCCGGCACTTCCAACGAGCTTACGCCTTGCTCAGGCAATCCACTAATGGTTAAGGCGTGTCCTGGCCGTGAAACTGCTATGAAATGGGCGAGTGTCCAGACCTCGTCAACGTCCTTCCATTCCATGATTTGAGCCACGGCATCCGCGCCCGTGATGAAGAAAAGGTCGGCGTCAGGATAGGTCTTGCGCATGTCGCGCAGGGTGTCGATTGTGTAGGTCGCCCCTTCACGCTCAAGGTCAGCTCTGCTGACATCGAACCCGGGGTTGGCCGCGGTCGCAATGACCGTCATGAGGTAGCGGTGCTCCCCCGATGTTGCGGTGTCTTTCATCCACGGCTTGCCGGTGGGAACAAACACGACCTGATCGAGGTCGAACTGAAGCTGAGCTTCACTGGCCGCAACAAGGTGGCCATTGTGGATGGGATCGAAAGTTCCACCCATGATGCCGATGCGGGCGCGGCGCGGCGCCGTCTCGGCGGTCACAAAAAAGCCTTAGTGGCCTGCGCCGTGAGCGTCGCCAGCCTTCGCCGGCTTAGCTACGTGACGGTTCGACACATCACGGAAGCTCCACGTGACAAAACCGAGGGTGGTCAACACGACCGCCGCAATGAGCGGGAAAGCAAGCGCGGGCAACACGAGAGGCGCAAGCTCTTCACTCGACGCAAGAACGTTCAGAAAAATCGACATCAGATCTCCATTCACAAAACCGATAACAGTCTAGCCGCGGACTTGACCGCTACCGCGCACAACCCACTTGGTACTCGTAAGTTCCGGCAACCCCATGGGGCCTCGAGCGTGCAGTTTTTGGGTCGAGATGCCCACCTCAGCACCAAAACCGAACTCAGCACCATCGGTGAAGCGAGTGGAGGCGTTGACCATGACCACCGCGGAATCCACTTCTGCGAGGAAGCGATCCGCATTCGCGAGATCGTTCGTGATGATCGATTCCGTGTGCTTCGTGGAGTAGGTGTCGATGTGTTCGATCGCAGCGTCGAGGTCGGCTACCACCCGCACCGCGACATCCAAACTCAAATGCTCTACAGACCAGGCGTCGGCGTCAGCGATCTCCGCTGCGGGAAAGAGCTGCCGCGTGCGCTCATCCGCATGAATGGTGACGCCTGCCTCGGCCAACCGCGCCAGCACCGCAGGAATCAGTCGTTCAGCGGCGGCCTCGTGCACAAGGAGCGTCTCAAGCGCATTGCAGACGCTCGGTCGCTGTACCTTCGCGTTGTGCACGATTTCAACGGCGGTGGTTTCGTCGGCGGATTCATCTAAGAAGATGTGAACGATTCCTGCGCCAGTTTCAATGACGGGAACAGTCGACTCTGTGACGACGGTCTGGATGAGCTGAGCACTGCCACGAGGAATGAGCACATCAACAAAGCCACGGGCTTGCATGAGCGCCTTCGCCCCTTCGCGACCAAACTCGTCGACCGTTTGCACGGACGCCGGATCGATCCCGACGCTCGACAACGCTGACTGAATTACGTCAACGAGCACGCGGTTGGAGTCTTCAGCAGCTGAGCCTCCACGAAGGAGCACCGCGTTGCCACTCTTGAGCGCGAGGGCAGCGATATCAATCGTGACATTGGGCCGAGCTTCGTAGATCGCCCCGATGACGCCAAATGGAACTCGGGTCTGCGCTACAGAAAGGCCATTGGGCAAGACAGAGCCGCGCACTACGGTACCGACAGGATCAGCAAGCTCAACAATTTCGAGCACCGCGGCGGAAAGCTGGGCGATTCGTTCCGGAGTAAGCCGGAGGCGGTCTTGAAGCCCAACCGTCATCCCGGTGCTGCGACCACGCTCGAGGTCACGGCCGTTCGCTTCCACGATGCGGTCGGCGTGAGCAACCACACCGGCGGCAATAGCTTCGAGCGCGGCATTCTTCTGCACCGTTGTCACGGTGGCAAGAGTGCGCGATGCTGCGCGTGCGGCGCGAAGTTTGTCGTCAATAGAGAGCGCGGTTGCGGCTGAATCACCCATGATCAGAGTGTAGCGGCGCTCGGCAACTCCAATCGAACGTTACACAGCGGCGGGATCGGCCTCGAACCAGGTTCCGATCGACTCCCCCGCCAGAGCGGCAGCAACACTGCCTGTCTCGGCGAGCAATACCGGGATGCCAGCGGCCGCAGCATGCTTGGCAGCAGCGACCTTCGTTCCCGCGCCTCCGGTTCCGACCCCAGCCGCACCGATGTCGCCAAACGTGACATCGCTGAGGTCATTCGCAAAGGAGACAACATCTATGCGCTCAGCCCCTGGCTCAGACGGCGGCTTGGTATAGAGCGCGTCGATATCGGAAAGCAACACGAGCACGTCAGCACGCACCAAAACAGAGACGAGGGCCGCAAGACGGTCGTTGTCACCGAAGCGGATCTCGTGGGTGGCGACAGTGTCGTTCTCGTTCACGATGGGCAAGATTTTCAGCCCCAGCAATCGTTCGAGCGCGCGCTGAGCATTGCTGTGGTGGGTGGGGTTTTCCATGTCCCCCGCCGTCAACAAGATTTGCGCAGCGACGACGCCGTAGCGGTCGAAGCTCTCTTGGTACCGGTAGATGAGAACGTTTTGGCCCACGGCAGCCGCGGCTTGCTGAGTCGCGAGGTCGGTGGGGCGAGCATCCAATTTCAAGAAAGGGATGCCGGTCGCGATCGCACCGGACGATACAAGAATGACTTCAGAACCAGTGGCATGAGCTGACACGAGAGCATCAACTAGAGCACCGATCTGGCCCACGTTGGCACCGCTCACCGACGAAGAGCCGACTTTGACAACGATGCGGCGCGCACGAGGAATCTCGGCGCGCACGGTGGGCTTGTTAGTCACGATCCTCCGGCTCATCGTCACGCTGAATAGCGAAACCTTCATCGTCTTGCCACACGCCAGCTTCGCGCTCACCCTCAAGCTCTGCACGGGCAGCAGCCTTGGCATCCATACGCTCAAGATAGTTGCGGCGACGGCTGCGGTTGGTCTCGCGAGGGTTGTCGTCGAGTCGCGGGTCAGTACCACGCGGCGCAACAATCAATTCTGCGGCAGACGACAATGTCGGCTCCCAGTCGAAGACAACGCCTCCGCCTGCACCGATAATGACGGTAGAACCGGGAACGGCGCCAGCCTTGAAGAGGTCGTCTTCGACGCCGAGGCGTGCGAGGCGGTCGGCGAGGTAGCCCACCGCTTCTTCGTTAGCGAAGTCGGTCTGAGCAACCCAACGCTCAGGCTTCTCGCCCACCACGCGGTAGATGTTGCCGTAGGTGCCACCCTCGACCTTGACCGCGAAGTCTTTCGCGTTCACGGCGCGAGGACGCAAGACAATGCGTTCCTTGACGGGCTCAGAAATGCGGGCTTCGCGGTCAGCGAGCACGAGTGCTGCCAGCGCGAAGGAAAGTTCACGGAGCCCGTGACGCGAGACTGCCGAAACTTCAAAGACGCGGTAGCCACGCCCCTCAAGCTCAGTCTTGACCATGTCAGCGAGCTCATTGCCCTCAGGAACATCGACCTTGTTGAGAGCGATGATTTGTTCGCGCTCAAGGAGAGGCTTCTGCCCCTCGGGAACGGGATACGCCGCAAGCTCACCGAGAATGACATCGAGGTCAGTGATCGGGTCGCGGCCGGGCTCCAACGTTGCACAGTCGAGAACGTGCAGCAGAGCAGTACAGCGCTCAACGTGGCGCAGGAACTCGAGGCCGAGCCCCTTGCCCTCGCTGGCACCTTCGATGAGACCGGGAACGTCAGCGATCGTGTACCGAACCTCACCAGACTCCACCACACCGAGGTTGGGGTGCAGAGTAGTGAAGGGGTAGTCAGCAATCTTGGGCTTTGCGGCGCTCATAGCGGCGATCAAGCTCGATTTGCCCGCAGAGGGGTAGCCCACGAGGGCAACATCAGCGACGGTCTTGAGTTCGAGGAAAATATCCCCCTCGGAACCGGGCGTGCCGAGAAGTGCAAAACCGGGAGCCTTGCGCTTAGTGGAAGACAGCGCGGCGTTGCCGAGTCCACCTTGACCACCGGGAGCAACGATCAGTCGCATTCCCGGGGCATCCATGTCGATGAGTACTTCGCCTGAAGCATCACGGACGACGGTGCCAACCGGAACAGGAAGCAGCAGCTCTGCACCAGCGGTGCCAGCCTTGTGGTCACCCTGACCGGGCTGACCGTGCTGAGACTTGCGGTGAGGTGAGCGGTGGTAGTTGAGAAGTGTCGTTACCTGCGGGTCACTGACGAGAACGATGTCCCCACCGTCACCGCCCTTGCCACCATCGGGGCCGGCGAGAGGCTTGAACTTCTCGCGCTTGACCGAAACACAACCATTGCCACCATGGCCTGCTACGAGATGAAGGGTTACCTGGTCGACGAACGATGCCACAATGGTTCCTCCTGTTCTCGTGAGCTAATGACTGGCCTGTAGTGCCATCTTAAATGGCGAGAGCGAGCCGAAGCTCGCTCTTCGCTGTAACGCGTGCCTGCAAGCAGGCTGCGTGGAAATGCCGCGGAAAGTTACGCGGAAACGATGTTGACGACCTTGCGGCCGCCCTTTGCGCCGAACTGAACTGCGCCCGGTGCGAGAGCGAACAGTGTGTCGTCGCCGCCACGGCCGACGTTAACGCCGGGGTGGAAGTGAGTGCCACGCTGGCGAACGATGATTTCGCCGGCGAGAACCTCTTGGCCACCGAAGCGCTTTACGCCGAGGCGCTGAGCGTTGGAATCGCGGCCGTTACGGGTGGAGCTTGCGCCCTTTTTATGTGCCATCTGTCTAGAAGTCCTTTACGTCCGTCAGCAGTTACTTGATGCTGGTGATCTTGATACGGGTCAGTTCTTGACGGTGACCCTGGCGAACCTTGTAGCCGGTCTTGTTCTTGAACTTCTGGATAACGATCTTGGGACCGCGCTCATCGTTCAATACCTCGGCAACGACCTTGATCTTCTCAAGCGCCTTGGCGTCGTGAGTGATCTTGTCGCCGTCAACGAACAGAACTGGAGCGAGCTCAACATTGCCGTTCTTGTCGGCTGCGATGCGGTCGAGAACGACAATCGTGCCGACCTCTACCTTCTCCTGCCGCCCACCGGCGCGCACAACTGCGTAAACCACTTTTGACCCTTACTTAACGATTGAATAGCTAGAACTACTGAAGCTTGTGGCGAATTCTGCGGGCTTTGCCCAGCACACGCCAAGGATCAACAATACTCGACGTGGGCACTCCCGGTCAAACGACACGCTGCAGTAGCTTTCGACTGAATCAATCATGATCTTGACCCGACGAAAACGAGAACGTGTACACCAACATTGGTCACGATCTCAACGATCGGAACCACAACTCGGGTGCAGCAGAGTCCATAGTACGTTGCGAACGGGCATTGGGTCAAAACCTCCCCCCAGCGATTCGCCGTCAATTAGGCTCGCAGCATGACCGTGTTGATCGACCAGCCAATTTGGCCAGCCCATGACACGGTGTGGGCGCACATCGTCAGCGATGTGTCTCTCGAGGAATTACACGAGTTTGCGAGCAGGGCAGGCATCCCCCGCCGCGGATTTGACCTCGACCACTACGACGTCCCCGCCCGCATGTGGACTGAACTTGTCAGCCTCGGAGCGGAACCCGTTGGCGTGCGCGAGTTCGTGCGCAGACTCGAAGCGAGCGGGCTGCGCGTCGCTCAACGCGACCGCCCAGCGAAGTAACCAACGCACGCCTGAGGCGCACGTTAGGCGATGTGCAGCCTGACTAACGAGCGGACGCCTGCAGGCCGCGTAGCGCCGCCAGAGCGGCATCCGTGGACTCGACAGAGACGAAGATGTGGTCATGGTGATGGCCAGCGATCACATTGCAGCTGATCTGAACATCACCGAGCGCCTGCGCGAACGCCGCCGTGAGGCCAACGGCCTCTAGGGCAGACGTGACAGTGAGAGTGATCCACGACGAGCGGAACTCGTGGGCGATGCCCTGGCGCAGAGCATCCGACTCGGTCATCACCACGGAAAGTCCCTCAGGCTCCTGCATCAATGCCACGATCGACGACGCATCAACCTCCGCAAGCGAATCCACCGTCGCGAAGACGAACACGCCCTCATTGAGATGGGGCTCCATCGAAGCAAGCAACTCGTTGAGGTCAGAAATCGCTGTCATAAAGCGAACCTAGCGCCACACGAGGCCGAAGCCCTCAACACTGCGCGTCACCGCTCCGGTCGCAATCTCCACCAGATAGGTCGTAACGCTCTGCGGCCGTGGATTCATCACATACTCATCAGAGTCAAAGTTCGACACGTTGGGCTGCACTTCCACCGCTACAAACTGATTGTTCGGCGATACGTGGAAATCCAGAATCGCGCCCTTGTCATCGACCGTTTGGTACAGGATGCGCGAAACTTCGCCATCGTCGTAAGCGAGCACACTGCTAAATGAACCACCGTCGGAGCTAACCAACACCATCTTGGCCACAAGGTTTCCCGCCGCATCCGCATCCGTTTGACCCAAGAAAGGCTGCTCGCCATCGATGGGCGAGGGATTCAGGCGCAACTCTTCGCCGTCAACCAACGCGACTGACGCGCTGCCCCGCGCGTCAACGACCACCACGGTCGAACCGTCGGCAGACACTCGGTCAAACTCAAAGTAGCCGCCAAGAGGAACGACCAAACCAGATGTCGTATCAACCCGCACCAGTGTGCTCTCCGTCGTGAGCGCCACAATCGTGGTGGTGCCAGGCACGAACTGCCAGCCCACAACGCGCATGGGCTCGCCGTCCAAGCCAGTGACGGCAACGACATCTCGCCCCCGATTAACGTCCAGCGTGTACAACGTGTGCGAAACCGTGGGGATAGGACCAGGGTCGAGACTCGAAATGGTGAATCCGAGGAGTGAACTAGAGCGAGCGGCATCCAGATCGGCGACCTCGCCAACTTCGGGAAGCAACACCTGTTCGGTAACGCCCGTGTCAGGGTTCACCAGCGTGAGCGTACCCGTGCGGTCAGCGGCGGCCGTACTAACAGCGAACACATCGCCCACTGGAACGAATTCTTCGATGCCTTCGCCCGAGTACACAACAGTGCGCTCTTGCGAGCTCATCCCGGTCTCAACAATCTCGTCGTTCGGCTCGCCGCGGTCGAGATAGTAGAGCGTCGGCTCAGCAGTGGTGAACGAATAAGTCAGAGTCGACTCAGAGCCACCAGATGGGCTCACGACGCCCTCAACCGACACCGTGTATTCAGTGTTGTAGTCCAGCGCCTCCGAAAATTGCACAGAAATCAGATCGCCATCGCTCGACACCGTGGCAGCGACCGCCGGATCCACCGAGACTGCGCCGGCATCCACCGCTGCGAGAGTCTGGTTCGCAAAAAGACGCAACGTTTGATCTGACGACGACACCACCGCATCCGCATCGACTTGCGCGCTCGACAATTTGGGCCCCTGCAGGTAACCGAGTGCCAAGAACACGCCGCAGAGGACAAGCAGAACGCCTACCGTCAGCGCGAACGTGCGCCGGAACGAGCGGATGCTGTGCTCCCCCTCCGGAGGACGCGGACTAATAGAGATAGGGCTCACTCGGCCGCTCAACTCCCGTCATGGTCTCCGGAACGAGCACGAGCGGCAGATCGCTGCGCGAACTCGGGTTGACCTCAAACGAACCGGTGATCTCTACCCACGCATCAACCTCAAAGTCGTTCGCCCAGTCCGGGGCGTAGACGGCGAGACCTGTGGGCTGCGCGTCGACCGCGCAGCACGTGACTGTGAAGCGCGACAGATAGAAAATATTGGCGGGATCGTCTTCGCTGGCCGTGATGAAGCCCACGACATCCGCCGTCTTATTGGAGTAGAAGCTCGGGTCGCTGGTCTGACGCAACAGCGAGGACCAATCGACGACCGTGAAACTTGCGATCAATTCGTCGTCGGCGTTCTCGACCTCATCGACGTTCTGGCTATCACTGCCCACCGTTGAGCCCACAATATCGCGCTGACTTGCCGTGGCACTCGACAGCGTTGTGGGGGGCACGAGAACTAGAGAGAGTGCGACAGCACCAGAAAGAAGCAGAGCTACTCCCCCGACAACCCGCGACCACCCGCGCGGAGCCACCGCCTCTTCGGTGTTCGCCGGACGGATCGCAAGGCTCAGCACGCCCATCACGAGCGCGAGAGCCGCCATCACGACCGTGAACACCACATAGCGGGGGTGAATGTAAAGAACGAGCTGCTGGGTCGCCCCGAGCCAGACCGTGGCGCTCACAGCGACGAGAATCAGGATGACGCCCCACCAGCGTTGGAGGCTAGACCACATAGTTGATCACCAATCCGATAAAGGCACTCATCAGGGCGACGACCAGCGATAGCTGCAGCAGCACCTTGGCCGTAAAGGTAGTGCGCATAATGGCCAGCATCTTGATGTCGATGATCGGACCGAACACCAGGAACGTCACGATCGAACCCGGCATGAACGTGCTCGCAAAGGGCAAGATAAAGAATGCGTCGACGCTGGAGCAGACCGAGATCACGAATGCCAGCGCCATCATTGCGAGAATCGACCAGAGCGGATTGCTGCCCAGTGTGACCAGCACATCTCGCGGAACCGCCACTTGGATTGCGCCAGCGATAAGGGAGCCGATAAACACAGCGGGCATGAGCACGCTGGATTCGCGCATGAAGATGTCGAGGCTCTTCTCGGTACGCGACTGCCGAGGACCGTGAGAACCCACTGCACACTGCTGAGCGAAACGACCAGTGAGAATGGCGTTGGGCTGCGGGTGCAAGCTGAACAGCCAACCCACGATGTTGGCGATTGCAAGGCCACCAAGAATTCGCCCCACGAGGATGCCGTCATCAAAGCCAAACGCCTGATGGGTCGTCACAATCGTGATCGGGTTGATAATCGGAGCCGCTAACAGGAACGTCATCGACTCGGGCACCGAGAAGCCCTTGAGAATTAGCCCGCGAGCCAAGGGCACGTTGCCGCATTCACACACGGGCAGCGCAATACCGAATAGCGAGATTGCGGCCCGACGCAACACCGGACTCTGCGGCAAATACCGCATCAGCAGGTCATCCGGAAGCCACGCCTGCACCACGATTGACAACAGGATGCCGAGCACAACGAACGGCAGCGACTCGATGATGACACTGGTCGCCAACGTCAGAAGGTCTGCGGTGAGACCGGGAACTCCGACGGACTCTAGCTCGCCCGTGTACGCCCGAAGCGCGAAGATTGCCGCGACACCAATCGTGCCGAATGCCAACCACAACCAACGGTTTCGTGACCGGCGAGGTCGATGATCATGCTGATGATGGTGATCATCGACACTCGCTGGCACGGTTGTGGTCACAAGTAAACCTTACAAAGTTGAAACTCGAAAAGTACCGAGTGCCGCAGTGTTAGTTGTCGTCGGCAGGCGTTGCGTTAACAGTCTTTCCCTGGCTGCTGGCACGTCGTGAACCACGAGCCTTGCCGTGACCAGGCTGCTTGGGCTCAGGAAGAGCCTCGAGAACCGAACCCAGAATCTGCTCCGCATCCTGCGTGCTGATCTTGGGAGTCGAGCTCTCGGCCTTGGTGATGGGAATGTCGAAAATGGCCACAGAAGCTTCAGCGGCCGGCTCGACAGCATCACTCGAGCGCTGAGCGGGCTGAGCTGACTTGTTTCCGCTCTTGCTGCGTCGTGACTTCTTGGGCTCGGGAGCCGCCACTGTCTCGGTCGCTGCAGGAGCGGCTGCCGTGGCATCCACTGCTGGCGCTTCACTAGCGGGGTTTTCGACGGTAGGGACCACGGTGCTCGCGGCAACACGAGCAAGCGCGTTGCGCACGTCTTCAGTGATCGCGTGAGTGCCATTGCTCGGAGCCGAAGCCGGAGCAGTATTCTTCGCGGAGTTGTTGGACTGCTGTGTTTGCGATCCACCACCGTTGCCGTTGTTGCCGCCGTTGTTGCCGTTCGAGTTGCCCGAGTTGTTGTTCGAACCGCCGGAGTTGTTGTTGCCGCCACGGTTGCGCCCACGGCGTCCACCGCCAGCCTGCTCGTTCTGTGTCGGCTGCGAGCGGTGCTTGGTGACGGGGTCGTGATGAACGACTACACCGCGGCCGGCACATACTTCACAGTTCTCACTAAACGTCTCAAGCAGGCCAAGGCCAAGCTTCTTCCGCGTCATTTGCACGAGACCGAGTGACGTCACTTCAGCAACCTGGTGCTTGGTGCGGTCACGACTCAAGCACTCGACGAGGCGACGCAGCACGAGGTCGCGGTTGGACTCAAGAACCATGTCGATGAAGTCGACGACGATGATTCCACCGATGTCACGCAAGCGCAGTTGGCGAACGATTTCTTCCGCTGCTTCGACGTTGTTCTTGGTGACGGTCTCTTCGAGGTTTCCGCCAGAACCGACAAACTTGCCGGTGTTGACGTCGACGACAGTCATCGCTTCGGTGCGGTCGATCACAAGCGAACCGCCCGAGGGCAGCCATACCTTGCGGTCGAGAGCCTTTTCGATCTGCTCAGAAATGCGGTACTCCTCGAAGGAGTCAACGGTTCCCTCGTGAGCCTGCAGACGATCGAGCAGGTCAGGTGCGACCGAACGCACGTATCCCTCGATGGTCTTACGGGCGTCGTCACCCTCGATGACAAGCTTGTGGAAGTCTTCGTTGAAGACATCCCGAATGATCTTGATCAAAAGATCAGGTTCCGAGTGCAGCAATGCTGGGCCCTGGTTTTGAGCGTTATCAACCTGCGCGCTGATGTCAGCCCACTGGTTAGTCAGACGGTTCACGTCGAGCGTGAGCTGCTCTTCAGTCGCGCCCTCGGCTGCGGTGCGCACGATGACACCGACGTTCTCCGGAAGAACGCCCTTGAGGATCTTCTTGAGACGCGAACGTTCCGTGTCGGGCAGCTTGCGGCTAATGCCGCTCATCGAACCGTTAGGAACATAAACGAGGTAACGACCGGGCAAGGAAACCTGACTCGTGAGTCGGGCACCCTTGTGGCCTACCGGATCCTTCGTGACCTGCACAAGCACACGGTCGCCTGGCTTGAGCGCGAGCTCAATGCGACGAGCCTGCGGCTTGCCATCAGCAGAGTTCTCAGCAGCGGCATCCCAGTCAACTTCACCGGAATAAAGCACGGCGTTGCGGCCGCGCCCGATGTCAACGAATGCTGCTTCCATGCTGGGCAAAACGTTCTGAACGCGACCGAGGTAAACGTTGCCGATGAGGCTAGCGTCTTGAGCCTTCGCTACGTAGTGCTCAACCAAGACGCCGTCTTCGAGAACACCAATCTGGATGCGATCAAACTTCGAGCGGACCACCATGACGCGGTCAACACTTTCGCGGCGCGCGAGGAACTCGCTCTCCGTTACGACGGGGCGACGACGACCAGCATCGCGGCCATCGCGGCGGCGCTGCTTCTTGGCTTCAAGACGAGTCGAGCCCTTGACGCGTGTGGGTTCATTGCTGGGCTCTGCCTGCTTGCGCGGCTGGCGAACCCGAACAACCGTGTTCGGTGATTCGTCGCCGGGGCGAGCGTCCTCACCGGAACGACGGCGTGAACGACGGCGAACGTTGCCCGCTTCGTCTTGGCTATCGTTATCGTTTTTGCGACCGTCATTGTTGCGGTTGTCTCGACCATCGCGGTTGTCGCCATTGCGGTTGTCGCCATTGCGGTTATCGCCGTTGCGGTTATCCGAACCAGCGCCGTTGTCGTTACGCGAACGCGACGAACGAGCCGGCAGTGCGGGCAGGTCGGGAAGATCAGGTGCCTGAAAAAGCAGCGACGTCGTCGACGGCGGGGTCACCGGAGCGGCTTTGGCTGTGGCGGCCTTCTCGGTCGTCTTCTTGGCGGCAGGGCTCTTGCGTGAGCGCGAACGAGTGGATGCCGTTGAAGTCGACTTGGCGTCTGATTTTGCGTCTGTCTGTGCGGCATCCGGTGCGGTCGCAGCGGAGCTCGCGGCCTTGGACTCGGTCGCTGCCTTGTCTTTCATGCCGGTAACGGCATCCGGAACTTCGAGCCCGAGGTGTTCGCTTGCGGTCTTGGCGGCCGGACGCTGAGCAGCCTTCGCTGCGCGGGGTGCGCTCTCTGCAACCGGAGCCTCAACGGCGGGTTGTTCGACCGGCGGCTTCTGTGCCACTGGCTTCTCTACCGCTGCCTTTGAAGAAGGAAGAATGCGACCAAAAAGGCCCTTCTTCTTCGGAACATCTTTCGAATTATTGCTTTCATTCACCATTGCTGGTGTACTCCTTGCCCTGTGTAGGCGACCGCGCCACCTACCGGGTACTCTCTCGTGCGCTATTCCCCCACCAAACCTATGGTTCAGGAACCGCTACTAATTCTTCAGGTCCTGCAACGGGCCCGTGGCTCGCGTTGCAGTTGTGCTCTCTCACAGCACTCCGGAACTGGCTATCCGACGCACGCAACTAGCGTTGCGCAACTGGTCCGGTCGCTATGCCCGGGAAGACTTCTTGGTGTTGTTCCGAGCGCGGCTCGGAATAACTACGCTTCATTATCGCATGCATTCTCAGAAAGTGAGCCTGACGCGCGTGCGATAATCCCAGCATGACTGCTTCCGGGGTTCGCAACAGGCCCATCGCCCTCGCTATTTTTCTGATCTTTGCTGGGGTAGTGGGGCTCTGGGCCTCATTCCAGCTCACACTAGAGAAACTCCACGTGCTCGAAAACCCGGATGCCACGTTGAGCTGCGACTTCAGCATCGTCGTGCAATGCGCGGCCAATCTCGAGTCAGCGCAGGGCGCGTTGTTCGGCTTTCCTAACCCCATCATTGGCCTAGTGGCGTTCATGGCGCCGGTCGTTGTTGGCGCCGCGATACTCGCCGGAGCGCGCTTCAATAGCTGGTTCTGGGTCACGTTCAACCTCGGCGTAGCTGGCGCTTTCACGTTCATTCTGTGGCTCGCCTATCAGAGCATTTTCAACATCGGCACGCTGTGCCCGTGGTGCATGGTTGTGTGGTCCGTCACGATCCCCATGTTCTGGGCAGTGACGCTTCGCAACCTCAAAGTCGGCGCGATCCCAGCTCCCCGTGCGCTTCGCAAAGCTGCCGGCGCCGCCTACAGCTGGGTGCCGGTGATCACGATCGTCGGGTACATCATCATCGCCATCGTCGCTCAGTATCGACTCGACGTTCTGGCTTACCTCTAAACATATTCCCCACCGGGAACACGACAATGGCGAGAGCCTGACGATAGTCAGGCTCTCGCCATTGTGTCGTGACCTGAGACGCACTGCGGGTGAGGCTACGCAGCCGATCAGTCACCTACCCGTGAGGGTATAAAAGGGGTGCGATTTAAGAGAACCACAGAGCGAGCTCACGCGCTGCCGACTCGGGCGAATCGCTGCCGTGCACAAGGTTCTGCTGAACAGCGAGGCCCCAATCACGACCGAGATCTCCACGGATCGTTCCGGGAGCTGCCGTCGTGGGGTCAGTGGTGCCGGCGAGCGAACGGAAGCCCTCGATTGCACGGTTGCCCGTGATGCGAAGCGCGACCGTCGGGCCGGACTGCATGAAGTCGAGCAGCGGCTCGTAAAACGGCTTGCCTTCGTGCTCGGCGTAGTGCTGTGACAGAAGGTCGACATCCGCCTGCACAAGACGCACGTCTACCAGCTGGTAGCCCTTCGCTTCGATGCGGCGAAGGATTTCGCCCGTCAGATTGCGAGCAACGCCGTCAGGCTTGATCAGTACAAGGGTCTCTTCGATGTTCATTGTGTCTCCTCAGAGGGGGTGGTCATGGACTGGGTGTTAAGTATTTCGGCCTTGGCGCGGTCGAGTTGCTGGCCCTTGATGAAGCAATAGATCCAGATGCCAGCAAAACCTGCTCCCACGAAAAACATCGGCGTGAGGATGAAACCAAGAGCAACGAGACCGACCTGCAGCGCCCAACCAACCCAGAGGGCACCCGGGCGGTGCAGCATCCGGGCAAGAGCGACGAACACGAGGATCAGAACTGCTCCCCCAATGAACGCTGGTGCCGGAGCAAGAGCTTTGAGCCCGAACGCCGTCAGCGCGACGAAGAAGATCAGCGTGGCGTCGAGCACCAAGACGATGCTCAGTAGCAGTTCAGTGACGGAGCGCTTTCTGCGGACCGCGGGTGCGGCGGTCACGGTTTCCAGCCTTCCGCCTCGGCAAGAGCGAGTGCCTCACCGACGAGAGTGATGGAACCCGTTACGACGACAGCACGGCGTTCGTTCTCTGCGGCCCAGCTGCGCGCCAACTCCATCGCTTCGGCAAAGGAATCGAAATCGGTGGTCTCATCGGTAAACGCGCGAACCGTCTCAACGAGTTCCTCTGGAGGAACGGCACGGTCAGACTGTGATGCCGTCACGTAGAAGCGATTAGCAACGGGGGCGAGAGCCTCCACGATGCCAGCAGCGTCCTTGTCGTCAACGACCGCGATCACAAAAGCGATGTCTTCGAAGGTGAAGTATTCCTTGAGCGCTGCGGCGAGAGCCGCTGCCCCATGAGGGTTGTGAGCGGCATCCACAATCACGGTGGGTTCTGCACCAATAACCTGCAGTCGCCCCGGCGACGCGACGGTAGCGAGCCCTTCAGCGAGCACATCGTGAACGAGCGCCTGGCTGCCAGCGCCCAAGAACGACTCAACGGCAGCGATAGCGAGCGCGGCGTTGTGCCCCTGGAACTCCCCAAACAGCGGCATAAACAGGTCAGAGTAGGTGCCGGCGAGTCCGCGCACCGAAATAAGTTGGCCGCCCACGGCAACATTGCTGCTGAGGAGCTCGAACGCATCGCCCTCGACACCAATCGTTGACTCGGTAAGGTCTGCTGCGCGCTCCAACTCGATCTGAGCATCCGACGACTGAATAGCCGACACGATCGCTGCAGCCGGCTTGATAATGCCCGCCTTGGTGCGCGCAATCTGCGCAATTGTCGTACCCAAACGATGCGTGTGATCGAGCGCAATCGGCGTGAACACGGCAACTTGACCGTCAGCGACATTCGTGGAATCCCACTCGCCACCCATGCCGACCTCAAGGATGGCGACGTCGATAGGGGCATCCGCAAAGCTCGCAAATGCCAGCACCGTCAGCGCCTCAAAGTAGGTGAGCGCTTCTTCGCCCTTGGCCATCAGCTCGGCATCGACCATGAGCAGGAACGGACGGATGTCAGCCCAGTTCTCGGCCAGTGCCCGGTTCGAAATCGCCCGGCCATCAATCACGATGCGCTCGTTGACGCGCACCAGATGCGGACTCGTCATGAGCCCCGTGCGCAGCCCATAGGCGCGCAGAATGCTTTCGATGATGCGACTCGTGGAGGTCTTGCCGTTGGTGCCCGTGACGTGGATAACGGGGTACGTGCGCTGCGGGTCGCCGATCAACTCGACGGCGCGACGAGTTGCTTCGAGCCGCGGTTGAGGCGCCTGCTCCCCCACTCGAGCGAGCAGCTCTTCGAACACATTGTTGGCATCCGAGAGGTATTCAGTGTCTTCAAGTTCGAAGTCTGAATCCTCATCGATGTTCGTGCCTTCAAAACCATCCGCGAAGGGACTCAGGTCGGCAAGGGGATGCTCCGGGCCAAGCTCGGCGCGTTCTTCGTCGGTCAACGACGCCTCAATGGGGTCGCCGTTTTCGTCGAATTGGCCGTCGTTACCGAGTTCATCATCGCGGTCAGACATTGGTCGTTCCCATCTTGGTGATGTCGATCACCAGCGCGCCGTTATTGGCGTATTTTCCTGCCGCGAGTTGCGTGCGGTGCACCTCTAGTGTGCCCTCTTCGAGATCATTCGCGAAGGCCTGAACGGTGGTTTGCGCTGCAAGCGTTTCTGAGGAAATCATGGCGCTGTGGAATCCGATGGCCTCGTGGTCGGCGGGGTCTGGCGCCCCAATCGTCAGAGAGATGCGGTCGCTCACGTCGAAGCCTGCCGCCTTGCGGGCATCCTGAATCGCACGGATGACATCGCG
The DNA here is from genome assembly GCF_015864945.1 of Salinibacterium sp. NG253. Classification (GTDB taxonomy): domain Bacteria; phylum Actinomycetota; class Actinomycetes; order Actinomycetales; family Microbacteriaceae; genus Rhodoglobus. The sequence continues at coordinate 563,125 of NZ_JADYWF010000001.1, forward strand.
AGCGAGGCCCTCCGCCGAGAGTTCTGGAGTGAGTTGGGTGTCAATGATCACAAAGCCACCCTCAGAGAGGAACGCGATTGCGCTGGCCTCGTCGGCGGCTTCCATCTGGAGCTCGTACTCGCCGGCTTCCAGCGGCATCCCGTCGACGGAAACACCCTCGGCCGTGGTTTCCCAGTTGCCGGCCTTGGCTTCCTTGATGACCTGCTGCACTTGCTTGCCGACACGCGGGCCGAGAGCACGAGCGTTGACGGTGAGCTTCTTGGTGATGCCGAAGCTCTCCAACGAACCTTCTTCGAGAGCGTCAAATTTCACAGCCTTGACGTTGAGCTCATCGCGAAGGATGTCGCTAAACGGCGCGAGAGCCGCGGGGGTCTCGCTTACGACGGTCAGCGAAGCCAGAGGCAGTCGCACGCGCAGGCTGCGAGCCTTGCGCAGAGCAAGTCCGCTTGAGGCGATCTCACGCACGCGGTCCATCGAAGCAACCAGATCGTGGTCAGCCGGGAAAGCTGCGGCGTCAGGCCAATCCGTGAGGTGCACGCTGCGGCCGTTGGTGAGGCCGCGCCACATCTCTTCCGAGATGAGCGGGAGCAACGGTGCCGCAACTCGCGCCACGGTCTCCAAGACCGTGTAGAGAGTGTCGAAGGCATCCTTGTCGTCGCCGCTCCAGAAGCGGTCACGGCTGCGACGCACGTACCAGTTGGTGAGCACATCGGCGAAGTCGCGGAGCTTGGCCGCCGCCATCGGGCTGTCGAGGGCATCGAGTTCGGTAGTGACATCCTCAATCAGCTCTCGCGTCTTAGCGAGCAAGTAGCGGTCGAGAACGTTCGTAGAATCGGTGCGCCAACTCGCCTCATAGTTATCGGCAGCGTTGGCGTAGAGAGTGAAGAAGTAGTACGTGCTCCACAGCGGCAGCAGCATCTGGCGAACACCATCACGGATGCCCTCTTCGGTAACCATGAGGTTTCCGCCGCGTATCACCGAGCTCGACATCAGGAACCAGCGCATAGCGTCAGCACCGTCACGCTCGAACACTTCGGAGACATCCGGGTAGTTACGCAGGCTCTTCGACATCTTTTGGCCGTCATTGCCGAGCACGATGCCGTGGCTGATGACGTTAGAGAAGGCCGGGCGGTCGAACAACGCCGTCGAGAGCGTGTGGAGGGTGTAGAACCATCCGCGAGTCTGACCGATGTACTCCACGATGAAGTCGGCAGGGCTGTGGGTGTCGAACCACTCCTGGTTCTCGAACGGGTAGTGAACCTGAGCGAAGGGCATCGAACCCGAATCGAACCACACGTCGAGCACGTCTTCGATACGACGCATCGTCGACTGACCACTCGGATCGTCGGGGTTCGGTCGCGTCAACTCATCGATAAACGGGCGGTGCAGGTCGGGCTCGCCCTCGTGGTTGAGAGGCAAGCGGCCGAAGTCGGCTTGGATCTCAGCCAGCGAACCGTAGACATCCACGCGCGGGAAGTCAGGGTTGTCGCTCTTCCAGATCGGGATCGGCGAACCCCAATAGCGGTTGCGGCTGATCGACCAGTCGCGGGCATTGCTCACCCACTTGCCGAACTGGCCCTCCTTGACGTTCTCGGGAACCCAGTTGATCTCCTGGTTGAGCTCGCCCATGCGGTCGCGGAACTCCGGAACCTTCACGAACCAGCTCGACACCGCCTTGTAGATCAGCGGGTTGCGGCAGCGCCAGCAGTGCGGGTAGGAGTGCTCGTAGCTGGCGACCTTGAGCAGGCGGCCCTCTTCGCGCAGCAACTTCGTGAGCGGCTTGTTGGCATCGAACACCTGCATGCCTTCAACGGGCGGCACCGACGGCAAGAACTTGCCACCATCGTCAACCGAGATAACAACGGGGATGCCGGCAGCGGCACACACATTTTGGTCATCTTCACCGTAGGCGGGCGCCTGGTGCACGATGCCGGTACCTTCACCGGTGGCAACGTAGTCGGCGACCAAGAACTGCCACGCGTTTTCGGTGCCGTAGGTTTCGACATCCGCATAGAAATCCCAGAGGCGGTCATAGCGAACGCCCGCGAGTTCGGCACCCTTGATGGTGCGCGTGACTGCAGCAAGAGCTTCCTCAGCAGTCTCGTAGCCAAGTTCTTTCGCGTAGGCCGCGATGGTGTCGCCCGCAAGCATGAACTGGGCGGAGCCCTGCTCCGAACCGTCGCCAGCACCGAGCGGGCCAGCAGGCAGCACCGCGTAGTCGATGTCAGGACCGACAGCGAGAGCAAGGTTGGTGGGGAGCGTCCACGGGGTGGTCGTCCAGGCAAGAGCCTTCACGCCGGTGAGACCCAGCGCCTCTGCCTTCACGCCATCGAGAGGGAACGTGACCGTGACGGTCTGGTCTTGACGCATCTTGTAGACGTCGTCATCCATGCGCAGTTCGTGGTTGGAAAGCGGGGTTTCGTCATTCCAGCAGTACGGCAGCACTCGGAAACCCTCGTAGGCGAGGTTCTTCGTGTGCAACTGCTTGAACGCCCAGATGACGCTCTCCATGAAGTTGACATCGAGCGTCTTGTAGTCGTTCTCGAAGTCGACCCAACGCGCCATGCGCGTCACATACTCTTGCCATTCGCCGGTGTACTTGAGCACCGATTCGCGAGCGGCGGCATTGAACTTGTCGATGCCCATCTCTTCGATCTGGCTCTTCTCGGTGATGCCAAGCTGGCGCATCGCTTCGAGTTCAGCGGGGAGTCCGTGGGTGTCCCAGCCGAAGCGACGGTGCACTTGCTTGCCGCGCATGGTCTGGTAGCGCGGAAAGAGGTCTTTGGCGTAGCCGGTCAGCAGGTGACCGTAGTGCGGGAGGCCATTGGCAAAAGGAGGACCGTCGTAGAAGACCCACTCATCGGCGCCTTCACGCTGATCAATGGATGCCTGAAAAGTGCCGTCTGCCTTCCAGTACGAGAGCACTTGCTCTTCGATCGCCGGAAACTTCGGGGACGGCGCGACGGAATCATCTGAGCTGTGGCGGGGATACGACATGAGGCTCCAGTGGTACGTAGGTGCGAATAGTCTGCACGAGGACGACCTTTCAGCCGCGGTACCACCCCGCTTATGCACCCAGAGGCACACCACTCATATTGCTGTGACGGGCTTACCCGTTCGGTTCTACCGCCGCCCGCTCCCCCGCCGAAGCTGAAGTTGAGATGGTTTCTTCCGAACGCTCCCCGGTGATAGCCGGTTCATAGCGTGTGGCAGCAATGATACGCGAGTTAGCTGACCGTTGAGCGCTATTTCTGAGCGCTATTTCTTGGCGACCGTAGCGAGCGTTTCGGCACCCAGCTGGGCATCGTGCATCGTGACGATGAACTTTTTGCCGTTCATCCGCGTCACTTCGATGGCATCACCTTTGGAGAGCACGATGCCGCTGCGGCCATCGGGAGCCCAACGCCAGCCGTAGCCACCGAACTCGCCCATCGGGTTGACGTCGACGACGGCGACGGACTCGATCTGGTCGGGCGCAATGGTGATGCGAGGAAAACCGAGAGCGGAGCGAACTTTGAGCCCGCGCTGATCGATCGTCACACGCCAGGAAAGCGTGCTGACGGCCAGCGCAATCACGAAGAGTCCGATGACGGCGGGTAAGAGAAGTTGCTCGGGATTGCTGACGGCCTGCACTGCGAGCGCGATTGCTAATGCTGCGAGGGCAGCGCCGACGATGATCACGACGCCTGGACCAACCCGCGTCGTGGTGGAGAAGTGCACGCGCTGCGTAGCAGCACCCGCGATGGGCTTCGCGGTAACAGGGGTCGACGTGATGTACTCCGCGGGTGGAAGCATGAGCCACGCAAAGAGAGCCATGACGAGCGCGATGGGGAATGCGGCAATGGCAATTCCTCCGATCGCAGGAGCATTCTCAGCGTTCTCAAGTCCTCGCTGAACAGCAAGTGAGCCCGCCGCTGTGACGCTGAGCGTGATCGACAGGAACATGGATGCGGCCACCATGATCTTGTGTCCCCAGAGCATTCCGCCGTTAGGGCCACCCTTCCAGCTGGCGAAGGCGGCAAGCGCCGCGAAGATTAGCGTCATCAGTAGCGGCAACACAATCACGCTGCCCACGGTGGAGTATCCGTCTGGACCCGTGGTTCCCCAGTGCGAGGCAACCGGGCTCGGAAGCTCGGGAATCCACAACGCCATGATGAAGGCAGCGGCCAGCGCGATTACGAGCGGGATCACCACGCCGATCACAATGATCAGACGGCGGTTTCGCGTGAGTTGGGGCGAAACATTCTCGGCGGGAAGGGTCATTGGTATTCCTCTCGGATGAGGGCGGTAAGAGTAGCGAGTGAAACCTTGTGGGCGCGCGCTTCAGCAACAACAGCGGTGATGCCGTCGGCGAGCGAATCGTAGCTGTGGGCGGTGGTGGCAACGATGGCCCCACGGCCGCGGCGGAGTTCGATGAATCCCTCGTCGCGCAATTCTTGGTAGGCGCGTAAGACGGTGTGCATGTTGACGCCGAGAGAGCTGGCTAGTTCTCGTGCGCTGGGGAGCCTATCCCCCGCCGTGACAGTTTTGTCGATGACGGATTGGCGGATGCTCGCCGCGAGCTGCTCGAAGAGCGGCGTCTCTGACGCGGGATCCACTCGAACTAGCATGACGTCATCATAGTTGTTCTAGTTGGACTAGCACAAGCGCGCTCTAGGTGGATCACCGTGCGCCTCAGAACCGACGACGTGCCGGCATCTCCTGCACATGCTTCAATTCAGCCGCGGATGCCGGCGCCGAGCTCAGGTGGCGCGCGAGTTGAGCAGTCCACGGGCTAGCAGTCGCGCCGTGCGCAAAGACGCTGACGAGAATTGTCCAGACCGCTACGGAGAACACGGTGTCGGCGACGGAGCCACTGAGTTCATCGAATACCAACAGCGCGAACAGAATGGAGGCAAGCCCCCGCGGCCCAAACCATCCGATGAAGAGCCGGGTCTCGAAGCGGGTGCCCGACCACGCCATCGAGATGAGCACGGGAACCATGCGCACCACCGTCAATGACAACACGACGTACAGTGCAATTTGCCACGTGAGGGATGTCAGAATCGGGGCCGCAAGCACCGCACCGAATACCAAGAACGTGATCGAGCTCAGGAGCTCGCCCTCGTCTTCGGTGAAATCCTGAACGTCTTTGCAATGGTCACGCGCGATCGCGCTGAAGGCGAGTCCAGCCACAAACGCGGCAATGAACCCGTTCCCTCCGACAACACCGGCGCTCGCATAGGCCGCCACGGCGATGGCAATGGTCGCGAGTTGGCGATAGATGCCGTCCACCTGCCCGGCGCTCGACGCGCGGCTCAGCAGCCACCCACCGATAGCCCCAACGCCACCACCCACGAGGATCCCGAAACCGATCTGCTGGGCGGCAAAAACGCCCCAGCTTTCGCTTGAGGCCACCCCGGTCTCTGCAGCCGCAACGGCGAGAAAAACGGTGACAACCGGAACCATGATTCCGTCGTTGAGCCCACTCTCCACGTTGAGGGCTTGCCGAATCCGAACCGGCAACCGTTTATCGCTGACGACCGCCTGACCAAGGGCGGCATCCGTCGGGGCAAGAATCGCAGCGACAAGCGCGGCTTCGATAAAAGTGAGTTGGTCGAAGAGTGCCGCTGCCGCTACTGCACCGAGCACAATCGTGAGCGGAAGCCCTATGCCCAGCAAGCGCAGCGGAAGCAAGACTTGCTTGCGCAACGCCCGAAGATCGATGCGCACCGCATCCGTGAAGAGAACCAGCACCAGCGTGGCTTCAACCAGAATCGACACAACGTCGCTCTTGAGATCAAGGTGAAACCATTGCGCGCCCGCCGTGCCGAGCAGGATACCCACGGCGGTGAAGACCATCGGTGCGGTAACGGGAGACAAAGCCAGCCGTTGCGAGACCATTGCGAAGGCGAACACCACAACGGCAATGATCACGAGCTCTGTCATGGTTCCTCCAGTGCGGGGCTAGGCGCAGAATGCCCCGCAGCCGAAGCAACAACACTGTGCGGCACCGAGGTGGCTCAAGGCTACGGGAATGTTGCGCGAACGCACGCGGTTGCACCGGTGGACCGACACCCGTTGCCCCTTCGATACTCAGAAACGACGCATGAGCCGCCACACCCCTCGCCTTCACCCCGCGAGCCCCGACACCGGCACCGCCAACGACGCCCCCGCCGTGCGCGTGCGCCGCCGACTGCTCTTGCGCGACCTCAGCAGCCCGCGCCTCGTGATCTCGAACATCAGCCCCAACTGGTTCGCCTCTGTCATGGGCACCGGCATCGTCGCGAATGCTGCGGCAACGCTTCCCTTGATCACCCCACAACTCCACGTGTTTGCGAGCACCGTCTGGGTGATCGCGACCGTCTTACTCCTCGGGCTGATCGCTGCCAGCGCAGCGCACTGGATCGCCCACCGGGAGGTCGCGCTTTCGCACCACCGGCATCCGGCAATGGTTCACTTCTACGGGGCTCCGCCGCTGGCAATTCTGACGATCGGGGCTGGTGCATTGCTGTTCGGCCCCGACATTATGGGGGCGGATGCTGCGCTCACCGTCGCACTGATCTTGTGGTCAACCGGCACCGTCCTTGGCCTCGCCACCGCCGTAATTGTGCCGTTCTTGACCTTCACGTCGTCATCCGGCACAGATCAATCGCCGTTCGGGGGCTGGATCATGCCCGTGGTTCCCCCACTGGTCTCGGCAGCAGCCGGAGCACCGCTCATCCCGTACCTGCCTGAGGGCGAGGCACGGTTGACGATGCTGATCGCCTGCTACGCAATGTTCGGGCTCAGCATGATCGCTACCGCGGTGATCCTCCCGCTGATCTGGGGTCGGCTAGCACGACACAACATCGGCAACTCCGCAGCGGTTCCGACTCTCTGGATTGTGCTTGGCCCACTCGGCCAGTCCATCACGGCCGCGATTGTTCTTGGAGCGGTTGCCCCCTCCGCGGTGTCTGCTGAGCTCGCCGAGGCCCTCAGTTTCTTCGGGTTCATCTACGGCGTCCCCACACTAGGTTTTGCACTCCTCTGGACGGCGCTAGCAATCGCCATGACCGTGCACACCGCCCGCCGCGGCTTGCCATTCAGCCTCACGTGGTGGTCGTTCACCTTCCCCGTGGGCAACATGGTGGTTGCGCTGAGCGTGCTCGCCGTGGCTACCGGTTCCGCGGTGCTCGAGGTGATGGCACTCGTGAGCTTCGTAGCTCTTGTGGGAGCCTGGGTGCTCGTAGCGCTTCGCACCTTTGCGGGAAGCGTCATTCGGGGCACTTTATTCTTGGCGCCCCCGGTAGTGGGCGATGCGACAGCCATTTCAGCGCCTGCCACTCCGGCGGCGTGAGAATCGCAATTGTTACGCACCTCACAAATCTGAGCAGGTTTGTTAGTACGAGGCGCACACCGATGCCCGCAATCTATGACTAGGGTTATTCAGGCACCCGCCTATTCAGGCAGGGCTCTTCACAGTTCGCAGACAAAGGAAAGGAGCGTCGCGTGTCGACTCTCACTTTGACCCTCGGCCGGCCCACGCTCGCCGACACCGTCTTTTCTCGTAGCCTCGCCACTGACATCACGCTCGTTGCCGCCGGCGCCGCCCTGACTGCTGTGATGGCCCAAGTTGTTGTGCCGCTGTACCCCGTACCGATCACGGGCCAGACACTCGCGGTACTGCTTGTTGGTGCTTCGCTTGGTGCGACGCGTGGTGCGATCTCGATGACGCTGTACGCGCTGCTCGGTCTGGTGGGACTCCCCGTCTTTAGCGAAGCTTCTTCCGGAGTCAGCGTTCTTGCTGGCACCACCGGCGGCTACATTATCGGCTTCATCTTTGCTGCCGGCTTCACCGGCTGGCTCGCCCAGCGCGACTGGGACAAAAAGTTCCTCGGTGCTGCGCTCTCGTTCCTCGGTGGCACGGTTGTCACCTTCGCCTTTGGTCTCACGTGGCTCGCCATTGTGACCGGCGGAACGCTCGAGCAGGTTCTCGCGTGGGGCCTCTACCCCTTCATCATCGGTGGCCTCATCAAGGCCGGTATCGCCGCAGCCGTGATCCCCACCACATGGAAGATCGCTACCAAGTTCTCGCGCAAGCAGGACTAACGCTCGCTCTTTTAGCTTCACCAACCGGGTCGGTTGTGCTTCCGCACACCGGCCCGGTTTTTTGTCCAGTTGGACTTAATGTACTGAGTTCAACAATAATTGAATGTCTCGCACCCGAGCAGCATTCCTCCCCCACAAAAGGACTCCCGTGAACGCGCCCCGCATCCTGCTACTCCCCCTCTCGATTGCGGCCAGCGCCGCGTTGCTTGCCGGCTGCACGGCGACAACCGAACCTGCTGCGGAGCCCGTAGATGGCGGCACGCTCGTCTATGCAACGGGTGACGCTGAGCCCGGCTGCCTCGACCCCCACGTCGGCGGCAACTACCCGCAGGGACTCATCAGTACCCAATACCTCGAGTCACTGGTCTCCAAGGACAGCGACGGCGAAATCATCCCGTGGCTCGCCACCGACTGGACCGAGAGCGAAGACGGCCTCACGTGGGACTTCACGCTACGCGACGACGTGAACTTCACCGACGGCACCCCGTTTGATGCTGAAGCCGTCAAGGCGAACATCGAGCACCTGAAAGACCCCGACACCGCGTCGTCGACCGGCTACCTCGCCGTGGGCAAGATCGACGGCATCGAGGCCGTCGCCGCCGATCAGGTGCGCTTCAGCCTGTCAGCACCCGATAGCGCGCTACTCGAATCGTTCTCGCAGCCCTGGGTGAGCATCCAATCCCCCACCGCGCTCGAACGCGACCAGGCCACCAACTGCGAAAGCCCGGTCGGCACCGGCCCCTTCATCGTGACCGACTGGGTCAAGCAGCAGTCGGTCACCCTCGAACGCAACGAGGACTACAACTCGGCTCCTGCTGACGCCGAGCACACTGGTGCGGCCCGTCTCGACGCTATTGAGTGGCGCTTCATTCCGGATGCCGCCACGCGCTATGCCGCCCTCCAGTCGGGCGACGTTGACGTGATCGACAACGCGCAGCCCAACAACATCTCGTCCGCCGCCGATGTGGCCACCATTGAGGAGCTCGATGCGCCGCGCCCCGGCGCTGCCAATCGCATCGAACTGAACTCGGGCAAGGCACCGTTCGACGACATCCGCGTACGCGAAGCCTTCATCCGGTCTGTGGATGTGAACCCCGGCATCGAGAGCTTGTTCTTTGGCACGGCCGAACGTTCCTACTCGGTGCTCTCGAGCGTTGAGCCTGCGGGCATCTCGACCCCTGACGTGTTCACCACCGACCCGGAGGCCGCTAAGACCCTGCTCGACGAGGCAGGCTGGGACACGATTGACTCCGACGGGTACCGCACGAAAGACGGCGAGCGCCTGAGCCTGACGTTCCCGATCAGCACGAACCAGTCGATCCCCGCTGAGCAGTCCCTGTTTGAGCAGATTCAGGCCTCAGCGAAGGACGTCGGTTTTGAGGTCATCCTGCAGCCGACAGATTTGTCGTCCTGGTACGGCACTCTTTTCACGAACGAGTACAACCTCGTGAGCGCTCCATACACGAAGGTCGGTGCTGACGTGCTGCGCATCCTGTACCACTCAGACTCGATCATTCCGGCGCCGAGCGGCTACTACGCGAACCTGGCCCAACTGAGCGACCCTGCCCTCGATGAGATTTTGACGACGGCGAGCGAGACATCGGATGCCGCTGACCGTCAAGAACTCTATGCCGAGGCTCAGTCGATCATTGTCGACGGCTTCTATGTTCTGCCCCTCTATGACCAGCAGAACCACTACCTCTACAGCACGAGCGTTGAGGGATTCCGGGCGTTGCCTCCCGTGGCAGCGCCAACCTTCTACGATGCGTGGTTGAGCAACTAGAGGAACGCCCTCTGTGACGGTTTCGACTGATGCTCCTGCAGTAGCGAGTGTCTCCACCCCAGCGACGCGATTGAGGTCGCTGGGGTGGATCGCGCGCCGGGTGGGCGGCGGCGTGTTTGTTTTGTGGGCTGTCGCAACCGTCATTTTCTTTGCGCTGCGCTTGATTCCGGGCGATCCGGTGGATGCAATTCTGGGCGGCCCTGGTTCTCAAGCGTCCGCCGAAGCCGTGGCCCAGATTCGCGCCGACTATGGCCTCGACCAGCCGCTGATCGTTCAGTATTTTCTGGCGATGGGCAAGCTCGCCGTTGCTGACTTCGGCACGTCGTACGCGCTCAAGGTGGCAGTGGCTCCCTATGTGCTGACGCAACTCTGGTCGACGCTCGTGCTCACGCTGGCCTCCCTCGTAGTGGCCTGGCTTGGCGCCCTTGCCCTCACGCTGGCGACGAGCGGTCGCGGTCGCGTTGCGCGCGCGTTGGGGTCCGGGCTCGAACTCTTGGCGGCTGCCGTTCCCCATTTTTGGTTGGCATCGCTGCTCATCATTCTGCTGAGCAATACGTTGCACTGGCTTCCCCCGATTAGCGTCCCCGGTCCGCTCGGGCTCGTCTTGCCAGTTTTGACGCTTGCTCTGCCCCTCACGGGCTTCCTCGGCCAAGTGATGCGCGAGTCGTTGGCTAACGCCTACGAACAACCCTTCGTGCTGTCGGCTCGGGCACGCGGCGAAAGCGAATGGGGTGTGCGGCTTCGTCACGTTCTGCGCCACGCAGCCCTTCCCGGCATCTCGCTCTCCGGCTGGGCCTTCGGCTCGCTGCTCAGCGGCGCCGTGGTCGTCGAGACGATCTTTGCCCGTCCCGGCCTCGGCCGAACCTTGTTGAGTGCCGTTACCATCCGCGACATTCCCGTCGTCACCGCCGTCGCCCTGCTCTCGGCACTGACCTTCATCATCGTCACGATCGCAACGGATGTCGTTGACCGCATTGTCGACCCGCGCGTAACGGAGGTGGCAGCACGATGACCGAAATCTTGGCTGGCCGACTCTCGCAGCCTGCGGGACGCGCTCCCGGCATCCGCGGCGGCTGGCTTCGCAACGCGGGCATCATCATCGCACTGGCCGTGCTTGCGCTTATTCTGACCGCTGCTCTCGCGCCGCAACTCATTACGACCGCTGACCCGGATGCCGTTGCCCCCGCCGAGGCCTTCCGATCGCCATCGGCTGCCCACTTCTTCGGCACCGACGAGTCCGGTCGCGACGTGTACACCCGCGTCGTTTTCGGCGCCGGAAACTCCCTGCTCATCGGAATCGCCGCCACCGCGGTCGGGCTAGGGCTTGCCCTCATTCTCGGCTTGCTCGGTGGACTCGGCAGCAAACTCGGCGACTTCGTCAGCACCCGCATCGTCGAGGTCATGTTTGCTCTTCCCGGCCTGCTGCTCGCGCTCGTCTTCATCGCGATCGCCGGGCCCGGCGTGGTCACCTCGACCGTGGCGGTTGGCCTCTCAACCGCGCCCGGCTACGCCCGCATCATCCGCAGCCAACTGCGGAGTGTTCGCAACGCCAGCTACGTGGAGGCAGCGACCGTTCTCGGCCATTCGCGGGCGCGCGTCGTGTGGCAACACATTCTGCCCGGCGCACTCTCCCCCATCTTTGTGCTCGGCACCCTTGGCGTTGGTCAAGCCATCGTGTGGGCGTCGTCGCTCGGTTTCCTCGGGCTCGGTGTCGCCCCGCCCGCCGCCGAATGGGGCGCCATGCTCTCGAGCGGCCGCACCTACATCGACGTCGCCTGGTGGCTCACGGTCTTCCCCGGCTTGGCTATCGTCGCGACCGCCGCCTCCTTCACCGTGCTCGGCCGCGCCCTCAACGCCCGCAGCCGCCAGGAGGCCCGCGGATGACCGCCTCCCCGCTCCTGCGCGTGAGCAACCTCAGCGTGCACTTCGACCGCACCGCCCGCCCGGCCGTTGACGATGTCAGCTTCGAGGTCGCCGCCGGCGAATGTCTCGCCATTGTCGGAGAGTCGGGATCAGGCAAGAGCGTCACAGCCCGTTCCCTGCTCGGACTTGCGCCCGCCGGAGCCCACGTGAGCTTCAGCGAGTTGAGTCTGGCGGGAGAGAGCCTTCCGGCACCCGGTGCTCGACGGTGGAGGACGATTCGCGGAGCATCCATTGGGCTGGTGTTGCAGGATGCGCTCGTGTCGCTCGACCCGCTGCGCCCGGTCGGCCGCGAAATCGATGATGTGCTGCGGTTACACACCACCCTCAGCCAGCGCGAACGTCAGGCCCGCGTGATTGAACTGTTGGATGCGGTGGGCATTCCCGATCCGGCGCTGCGAGCCCGCCAGCGCTCGGGCGAGCTCTCGGGCGGACTGCGCCAGCGCGCGCTCATCGCCGCCGGAATCGCGGCTGGCCCTGCCCTCATCATCGCCGACGAGCCCACCACCGCTCTCGATGTCACGGTGCAAGCGCGCGTGCTCGACGTGCTGTCGTCACTGCGCAACAACGGCACCGCCATGATCCTCATCACCCACGACCTCGCTGTTGTCTCGCACATTGCCGACCGCGTGGCCGTGATGAGCGCCGGCCGCATCGTCGAGACCGGCGAAACGAAGGCGTTGCTGCGAGCGCCCACGACGGCGGCAACCCAGCAGCTGTTGGCGGCGATTCCTGTCGACGTGCCGCGGGGAACACTGCTGGCATTGCCGTCGGATGCGGAGGCCGTCACACTCCCCGACACTTCCGCGAGCGCCGGGGCTGCTGTCACGGCGGCTGCTGCCACGGCTACCGCTGCCGGTTCACTGCTACCCGCGCTCGAACTGCGCCGGGTATCTCGCCGCTATCCCACCCCGCACGGGGCGGCAATTCAGGCGCTCGACAACGTTTCTCTCACGCTCACTTCCGGCACCACTCTGGGCCTTGTCGGCCAGTCTGGCTCCGGCAAGACCACCATCGCGCGCATCGCCCTTGGACTGGAGACGGCCGACAGCGGCGAAGTGCTGCTCGCCGGCCACGAGTGGGGGTCGCTGAGTGCCCGCGAGCGCCGCCCGCTGCGTCCAACGCTGGGTGCCATCTATCAGGATGCCTTGAGCTCGTTCGATCCTCGCTTGAGCGTCGAGCGCATTCTCGCCGATGCGTTGAGCGCTGGAGCATCCGCAAACCACCAATCGCTGACGACGCCAGATGAGCTGCTCGATGCTGTCGGGCTGCCTCGCGCGGTGAAGAACCGTCGCCCGCTGCTCTTGTCGGGAGGCCAGCGCCAGCGGGTAGCAATTGCTCGCGCGCTCGCGCCGGGGCCGCAGACGATCCTCTGCGATGAGCCGGTGTCGTCACTGGATGTCTCCGCTCAGGCCCGCGTGCTGAATCTGCTCGACGAGTTGCAGCGCCACCTTCACCTCAGCTATCTCTTCATCTCTCACGATCTCGGCGTGATTCGCCATATGAGTGACCGGGTCGCCGTCATCAACGAGGGCCGCATTGTGGAGACGGGCCCGACGGATGAGATCTTTATCGCACCACAGCATCCGTATACCCGGTCGTTGATTGCGGCCCTCCCGCGAGTGAGAGGATGATGCGGTGACGCCTCCCCGCACTCCCACCCGTGGCCGCCCGCCCGCCGCATCCCGCGAACTCCTGCAAGAGGCCGCCTTTGAGCTGTTCGTCGAGAATGGCTACACCGGCACGACTGTTGACCAGATCGCGACCCGCGCGGGCGTCAGCCGCAATACGTTCTTCAACTATTTCGAGGCCAAGGGCGAAGTCTTTTGGGTCGAGTTGGATGCCGCGACCGAGAGGCTGAAGGCGGCGCTGGCTGATCAGCCGACTGACGCCCGTGACGCGGCATCCGCCCCGCTCGCTATCCGTCAGGCGATGCTGCGTTCGCTGGCCGAGCTGGAATCGCGCCATGTGCCCTTTGTGCTCACCCAGTACGACCTGATTGGTAGCGCGACGGAACTGCAGGCGTCAGCAATGAGCCGTTTTGCGACCCAGGCTCGCCTGCTGAGTGGCTTCCTCGAGCGCCACGGGGTGGATGCGGCGACCGCGCGCACGCAGGCCTACGCTCTCATCGCGTGTGTCGTCTCGGCTGCCCAAGAGTGGGCCAATGCTGGACCACAGCGCGGACGACTCGAACCCTTTGTGCACCGTGCGTTCGACACCGCTCTCGCACCCCTTTCAACGCCCGATCGCTGAACTGCACGGTAGCTGAGACCCTCTCGACACGGGGCGAAGGTCGGGGTTAGGCTTCAGCCACGCTGGACTGCTTGCATGATCCCCCATCTTGGAGCTACGCCATGAGTGACGATCAACCGACCAAACGTTTCGATGTTCAGAATGATGACGCGCCCACGGTGCGGTTCGAGCCAGCGGGAGCAGCCCCACCTCCGGGTGGCGGGGAGCCACCGATCGAACCTCCGACATCTCCGGAGCCCAAGTCACGCAAGCTCCTCATCATCCTGTCGATCATTGGTGGGGTGCTGCTGATCGCGGTCGTCATCATGCTGACGTTGTTGTTTGCTCGCGGGGCTGGCGGGGAGGTCACACCAGTGCCGACAGACACCCCGTCGGCCACTCCGAGCGAGACTCCCGCTCCCAGCGCTTCTGCCTCGGAGGAAGCAGAGCCGAGCGCTGAACCGACGACTGCTCCGCCGCCCGCAACCGCGAGCCCGTCATTCGTCACATTCAGCGCGCCTACCAGCGCAAATTGCACCGACGCGAATCCGACAAGTCAACTCACCTTCGCCTGGAGCAGCACTGACGCGACCATGGCGTGGTTCGGAGTGCGCACCACTAACGCGAAGGAGGAGCCGTATGAAGAGGTTCCCACCACCGCGACGTATACCTTTGATTACCAGTGCAGCAACGAGACCGAGATTTATACGGTGACGCTCGAGGATGCGGCGGGAAACCTCACCCACAAAACAGTCACGGTGACAAAGAACTAGACGTCCTCGCGCGGCGCGCCTAATACGACGCTGTCCGTTACGATTGGTACTACACCTCACACTCAGGCACCTCTTCTTTGACTCGGTGCCGCACATATCGAACCGGAGTAATTATGTCGTCGAGCGTTCCCGAAAAACCTGCCCTAGAAGGCCTCGAAGACAAATGGGCTCCCGTGTGGGAGAACGAAGGCACCTACCGCTTCGATCGCCAGAAGGCGCTCACCGAGGGGTCTGACTGCGTATTCTCAGTCGACACTCCCCCACCGACGGCATCCGGAAGCCTGCACATTGGCCACGTCTTCAGCTACACCCACATGGACTTGGTTACTCGCTTCCAGCGCATGCGCGGCAAAGAGATCTTCTACCCGATGGGCTGGGATGACAATGGTCTGCCCACCGAGCGTCGGGTTCAGAACTATTACGGTGTGCGCTGCGACCCCACTCTCCCCTATGACGAAGGCTTCGAACCTCCTCAGCAGGGCGGCGAAGGCAAGTCGACGAAGGCTGCCGCACAATTGCCGATTTCTCGTCGCAACTTCGTTCAACTGTGCGAGACGCTGACCGCCGAAGACGAAAAGCAGTTCGAAGACCTCTGGCGCCAGCTTGGTTTGAGCGTTGACTGGAACCTCACCTACCGCACTATTGGTGATGACGCTCAGCGTGCCGCTCAGCGTGCATTCTTGCGCAACCTTGACCGCGGCGAGGCCTACCAGGCGTTCGCTCCGACGCTGTGGGATGTCACGTTCCGCACCGCTGTTGCTCAGGCTGAGCTCGAAGACAAAGAGCAGCCTGCCGCCTACCACCGTCTTGCTTTCCACCAGGCGGATGGCGACGACATCCACATCGAGACGACGCGCCCTGAGCTTCTGCCGGCGTGTGTTGCTCTCGTGGCTCACCCCGATGACGAGCGCTACAAGCACCTCTTCGGCACGATGGTCACGACGCCGATCTTCGGTGTTGAGGTTCCGATTCTCGCCCACCACCTTGCTCAGCAAGACAAGGGTTCGGGAATCGCGATGATTTGTACGTTCGGTGACGTCACCGACGTTGTGTGGTGGCGTGAACTCGATCTTCCGAACCGCACCATCATCGGTGCCGACGGTCGCATCATTGCCGACGCTCCCGATGTCATTGTCGGCGACGCCGCTCAGGCTGCCTACGCCGAGCTCGCGGGCAAGACGGTCTTCAGCGCGAAGGCTGCCATGGTTGCTCTGCTCAAGGAGTCGGGCGAAATGATCGGCGACGCCAAGCCGATTCAGCACCAGGTGAAGTTCTTCGAAAAGGGCGACAAGCCTCTCGAGATTATTTCGACGCGCCAGTGGTACATCACCAATGGTGCGCGCGACGAGAAGCTGCGCAACCGCCTTCTTGAGGCGGGCGAGCAGATCAATTTCGTCCCCGACCACATGCGGGTTCGCTACGACAACTGGGTGGGCGGCCTCACGGGCGACTGGCTCATTTCGCGCCAGCGCTTCTTCGGTGTGCCGATCCCCGTCTGGTACGAGCTCGACGCTTATGGTGAAAAGGGTGCCCCGATCGTTCCCAGCGAGGCTTCGCTGCCGATCGACCCGTCCTCCGACACCGCTCCCGGCTACACGGAAGACCAGCGTGGTGTTCCCGGCGGCTTCGAGGGCGAACTCGACATCATGGACACCTGGGCAACGTCATCCCTGACCCCACAGATTGCCGGTGGTTGGGAGACCGACCCCGAGCTCTTCAACCTCGTATTCCCCTACTCACTGCGCAGTCAGGGCCAAGACATCATTCGCACGTGGTTGTTCTCGACCGCGCTGCGTTCTGAACTCGAGCACGGCACTGTGCCGTGGAAGAACGCCGGCATCTCTGGCTTCATCGTTGACCCCGACCGCAAGAAGATGTCGAAGTCAAAGGGCAACGTTGTGACGCCCAAGGGCATGCTCGATGACCACGGTTCGGATGCGGTGCGCTACTGGGCAGCATCCAGTCGCCTCGGTACTGACGCAGCGTTTGACCCGCAGAACCCGAAGCAGATCAAGATCGGTCGCCGACTCGCGATCAAGGTCCTGAACGCGTCGAAGTTCGTTTACTCGTTCCCGGCGCCCACTGTGGCTGCGGGCTCGACTGCCGTCGTTACCGAAGCGCTCGACCTCGAAATGCTCGCCGAGCTTGCGTCGGTCGTTGACCAGGCCACCACGGCGCTGGAGAACTTCGATCACGCCAAGGCGCTTGAGGTCACCGAGAAGTTCTTCTGGACCTTCTGCGACGACTACCTCGAACTCGTGAAGGAACGTGCCTATGGCGCCGGAACTCCCGAAACGCAGGCAAGCGCCAACCGTGCGTTGCACACCGCCATCGACGTGTTCTTGCGTCTCTTCGCGCCCTACCTCCCCTTCGCTACCGAAGAGGTCTGGCGCTGGACGCACGACACTTCGGTGCATTCCGCTTCGTGGCCAACCGCCGACGAACTCGGTGTTTCGGCAGAGCCGAGCGGCCTGTTCCACGCGGTTAGCCAAGCGCTCATCAGCATCCGTCGCGCTAAAACAGACGCGAAGGCTTCGCAGAAGACTGAAGTGACCTCGGCTACCCTCGCGGGCCCAGCCCTGATCGCTGCCGCCATCGACGATTTGAAGGCTGTGGGTCGCATTCATGACCTCACGATTGTTGAAGCGGAAGAGATTGAGGTTCGCGACATCGTTTTGGTTGAAGCGGCACCCGAAGCTTCGGTCTAAAGGTCTACCGAGGGTTCGGCGTCGAGTTCGGCGTCGAACCCCAAAACCGCGTATTGTTGAGTAAATGACGAACTCAGAGAAGCCTTCGTACACCGTTCGCGATATTCAAGAAACCGATTTCGAAGTGTGGAAAGACCACTTCGTCAACTACGGAGTGTTCTACGAAACCGAGTTCACCGATGCCATCGTTCAGGGTGTCTGGGAATGGCTCATGGATGACTCAGCACAGCTCAACGCGGTCGTTGCTGTAGCTCCTGAGGGCGCTCCCGATCCCGGCATTGTGTGTGCCTTTGGTCTCTACCGTCGTCTGCCCGACACCTTCACTGCTTCGTGGGGCTGGTTTATGGATGACCTTTACGTCGACCCTGAGCACCGTGGTGCCGGAGTTGCCGGAACGATCATTGACGACATCGCTGCGCGTGCCGCAGAAGATGGTGGCGGAAAGCTCCGCTGGATCACCAACAAGGAAAACGACAGCGCCAAGCGTCTCTACGACAAGGTCGCGGACCGCACGTCGTGGATCTTGTACGAAAAGAGCGTGTAGTGCAGCTCGGCACACGATGGTCGGTCGGCGCTGCGGTGCCCGATCATCTTTCCGCAGAAATGCAGGAAGCGATTGCCGGCGTTGAAGCGGATGTCGCCCACCTCGATACGAGCGCGTGGCGTTGGACCCTCACGTGGCTCGAATCACGCCCCGTCGCCGAACTCGACGACGGCACCATCGTGCGCCAAGGTGCCGACGGCAGCGTTTCCGTCGAAGAAGCTGCTTCCTAGCAACATCTAGCTCCTAGCCACATTGATTGTTGCCCGCTCCGCGCCAGTGCTTGCGCACTCGTCAGCACGGAGCGAGCAACACCTGGTCTTGTGGATAGTTGAGCACCACAATCTCCCCAGATGTTTAGCGTCGTAGTATGCGCCAACCGAATCTCTTACGACTGTCGATTGGCGCCCTCCTCCTCGCCTCGTTGAGCGGCTGCGTGCCCTCCGACGCCACCACCCCACCCGCGCCGACCTCGACCTTCGTTGCGCCCTACGCGACCGACGAAGAAGCGCTGGCCGCGGCTGAAGAGGCCTATGCGGAATACACGCGGGTGGTCGGTGAGATTCTGCAGGATGGCGGGGCCAACCCGACACGCCTAGAGTCCGTCGCGGTGGGCGCTTTTCTGGACGCGTCCGTCGACGGACTAGAAGAATTCGCAGCTAAAGGTGGTCAGGCATCCGGAGATGTTCGCAACAACGCGTTCGAACTCCAAAGATATTCTCCCCGGGGCAGCACCGCTGAGGTCATCACTGTCTATTTGTGTTCGAACGTCTCGGGTTTAGACCTCACAGACCAAGATGGAAATTCGCTAGTTTCCGATGATCGACCTGACGAGTCGACCATGCAGGTCACGTTCGACTTCAGCGTTGAACGTCAATTGCTTCTGGTGTCCGACGTGGAAGTCTGGAGCGCTGGGGAGTGCTAAGGACTCTTCTTTCGATTCCCGTTTTGGGACTTCTCGTCATGTTGCTTGTCTCAACCGAAGCTAGCAGCGCCGTCGCGGACGAGCCTACTTGCGGAGCGCTTTCGTACTATGACGGTAGCTGCCCTACCTATGATGTCGGGGAAGACAGCATCGAACTCGGTGCTTCCTCTGAGGTACCCGGCACCGGCGGCTCCTCCGGCGGCAGCTACGGCTACGACACCGGAGGTGCCGCCTACAGTCCTGTTGAGGATCCTGCTCTCGACAGTGTCGAGGAAGCCTGGTGCGACATCCAGCGCATCGAGTGCGTACCCTGGACTCCACCGGCCGATGACGCCGACGGTAAAACCGGCCCCATCACGATCTCGGACATCGCCAGCTTCCGCCCACAAGCCCCCGCCGCGGGGATGCAACCCAACCAGTGGATGATCGTCGGCCTCGACACCAACTTCTACGCCACGACATCCGCCCATGTTGTTGACGGCATCCTCTTCGGTGGCACCGCCCAAGTCAGATTCACCCCCATCGCCTACAACTGGGATTACGGCGACGGCAGCACCTCAACCACTAGCAACCCCGGCAGAACCTGGGCCAAATACCGGATCACCGAGTTTGATCCCACGCCCACCAGCTACGTCTACCAAGAACCCGGCAACTACACGATCACGCTCGCCGTCACCTACGCCGCCGAATACCGCGTCGCCGGCAGCAGCTGGCAGAACGTCGTCGGCACCCTCACCATCGTCGCCCCGCCCCTCACCGCCACAGCAGGCCACGCCACCACCGTCCTGGTCGACCAAGACTGCATCGCCAACCCCACCGGCATCGGCTGCTAAACGCGCACCACAATCTCACCGTGCGGCATCGCCATCCACCCCTCCGGCGAATCAGCCCACTCGCGCCACGCAGCACTAATCTCCTGCAACACATCCGGAGTCGCCAACGACTTGCTCAGAGCATCCTCAGCAAAAGCCGATTCCAGAACACGCGCCTCCCACATGCTGCCCCACCACTCCCTGTCGACTTCGTCGGAAAAGTTCCAGATCGATGCCGACGTTGTGACGTCAGCCAATCCGGCCTGCATCGCCCACGACTTCAGCCGCCGACCCGCATTAGGTTCTCCCCCATTGCTGCGGTGTACCGCGTCGTACACGTCAGCCCAAACTTTCAGCCCCGGCAGTTCGGGAAAGCAAATGGTGCCCGCATAGTCGACATCGCGCACCGCAATCAGCCCACCGGGCTTGGCAACCCGCTTCATCTCCACAAGAGCCGCGACCGGATCGCCCAAATGCTGCAGAGTCTGATGTGAGTGCACGAGATCGAAACTGTTGTCATCGAACGGCAGCGCATACGCGTCCCCCACGATGAAACTGAGGTTGTCGGCAGTGAAAGCCGACGCTTTGTCGATCGCTGCGGAAGCGGCATCCAAACCGACAACACGGCCAGGAGAAAGTCGTTCGGCAAACTCAGCCGTGATCGTGCCCGGCCCACACCCGATATCTAGCAACGAAAGCCCTGCCTCAAGGTGCGGCTCGAAGTACGCCGCCGAGTTGGCAATGGTGCGCCACGTGTGTGATTTCAAAACACTTTCGTGATGGCCGTGGGTATAACGCTCGCTAGTCATACTGACGAGAATAGAGTGGATGCATGACCAATCCTTTCTTTGAGCCCAGCACGCTGCCCTTCGGCATGCCCCCCTTTGCCGATATCGAAGATGAGCACTTCGCACCGGCCTTCGACAAAGGCATGGCAGAGCAGCTCGCAGAGATTGAAGCGATCACCTCGCAGGCCGACGCACCCACGTTCGAGAACACCATGATCCCGCTTGAAAAAAGCGGCCAGCTGCTCAACCGGGTTGCCACCGTGTTCTTCAACAAGACGTCCGCCGATGGTGATGCAGCCTCGGATGCACTCGAAGAAGTCATCGCTCCCCAACTTGCCGCGCACAATGACGCCATCAGCCTCAACAGCGCGCTCTACGAACGCATCAGCAGCATCCGTGAAGGCCTCGACGACACCAAGTTGGATGCCGAAGCCCGCTACCTTGTTGAGCGCTATTTCACCGAGTTCACCCTTGCCGGCGCCGGCCTCTCCGAAGACGCCAAAGCGACCCTGCGCGACTACAACTCGCGCCTCTCGACCCTCACCACGAAGTTTGAGAAGAACCTGCTTGCCGACACCAACGATCTTGCGATCGTGGTTGACAGCATCCAGGAGCTCGATGGTCTTGAGCCGTCAGAGATCTCTGCCGCTGCCAGCGCGGCCAATGATCGTGGTCTCACGGGCAAATACCTCATCACCTTGATTCTGCCCACGAACCAACCCCACCTTTCTGTGCTGAAGAATGCGGATGTTCGCGGCCGGGTGATGGCGTCGTCACGTTCGCGTGGCATCCGTGGCGGCAAGTTCGATAACCGCGAGCTCGTGTTGGAGATTGCGAAGGTGCGTTCGCAGCGTGCCGCCCTTCTCGGCTACGAAAGCCACGCCGCCTGGGTTACGGCCGACGAGACGGCCCAAAACCCGCAGCGGGTCGCTGACATGCTCGGCAAGCTTGCTCCGGCCGCGGCACGCAACGCGCGCGAAGAGCACGCTGCGTTAGAGAAGCTCGCGGGAACCGAAGTGACCGCAGCGGACTGGGCGTTCTATGCCGAGAAGGTGCGCGCCGAGCAGTACAACGTCGACACCACTCAGATGCGCCCCTACTTTGAGGCCGAGCGCGTACTGCGCGACGGAGTGTTCTTTGCGGCGACTCAGCTGTACGGCGTTACCTTCACCGAACGTCGCGACCTTCCCGCCTACCACCCCGACGTGCGCGTCTTCGAGGTCACAAACGAGGATGGCAGCGAGGTCGGCCTTTACACTCTCGATCTCTATACCCGCGACTCCAAGCGCGGCGGAGCGTGGATGAACTCGCTCATCTCGCAGTCGGATCTGCTCGGGCATCCGGTGATCGTCACCAACAATCTCAATGTGCCGAAGCCTGCCGCTGGCGAAACGACGCTACTCACCTACGACGAGGTCAACACGCTCTTCCACGAGTTCGGCCACGCCCTGCACGGCCTGTTCGCTCGTGTGACGTACCCCAAATTTGCGGGAACCAACACCTACCGCGACTTCGTCGAGTTCCCCAGCCAGGTCAACGAGATGTGGATGCTCTGGCCGGAGGTGCTCGACAACTACGCCAAGCACTACGAGACCGGCGAGCCCATGCCCCGCGAGATTGTGGAGCGCATCCAGGCCAGCGCCGCGTTCAATGAGGGATTCCTTACGAGCGAATACCTCGCTGCCGCCCTCATCGACCAGGCTTGGCACGGCATCAGCGCCGACGACGACGTGACGGATGTCGCGGCCTTCGAAGCACAAGCGCTGGCCGAGGTCGGGCTCAACAACCCCGCGGTGCCGCCCCGGTACTCGAGCACCTACTTTCAGCACATCTTCGCGAACTCGGCCTATGACGCGGGTTATTACTCCTACATCTGGAGCGAGGTCCTCGACGCCGACACGGTCGAGTGGTTCACCGAAAATGGCGGACTCACGCGTGAAAACGGCGACCGCTTCCGCTCGCGGCTGCTGGGCGTGGGCGGCTCTAAGAACCCGCTCGAGGCGTTCCGCGACTTCCGCGGCCGTGACGCCGAATTGCAGCCCCTGCTGAACCGTCGCGGACTTAACTAGCCCGCAGCACCATTACTGCGCTCGGCGCCCCGACTGGGCGCCCAGTCACGCCAGAAACGCGGCAGTCTTTTCGGAGACTGCCGCGTTTTTTGCGCCACAACCGCGCGAATTCAAGGGACGCATTGTCCGAAACTCCTACCAAAACTGCACCTGCGGACGATTTGTTGTGCTCGCTTCACAAAAATTGGTGAAAACCTTTCGCTAACCCCCAGTGGTCGTGCACAATAGTGCGGGTCGCGCTTGTCGCGGCCACTCACACTTAGACGTCACCTAGCACGGTGCCCTGAGGGCGATCTCCTCGCAGCTTCCCCCGATTTCAGCTGCGATGCATTTGCCCGGTGCGATCGCCCTCAGGAACACCACTTACTGTCTAGCTCGTAAAGACAGGCACCAGACGCTCCCAGGCCTCAGCCCGCACATACACGGGCACCTCATCCCACGGCACTGCGCGAGTATCGACGCTGCCGCCCGCGACCCGTTCGCCAGTGAACGCGTACACCCAGTCGCCACGAGGAAGAGTCGCCGTGTGTTCGGTGGCGCCCTCGTCGATCACGGGCGATACGAGAATGTCGCGCCCGAGCATCCACTGCAACGGTTGTTCCCAGAGGCGTTCATCGTCAGGCCAGTCGAAGAACAGCGGCCGCATGACGTTCGTGCCAGCAGAAACCGCCCACTCGCTCTCGGCGGTAAGGTACGGCACGAGACGCTCGCGTAGTTCGACGATGCTGCGGCTCATCTCGAGCACGCGCGCATCCCCCGATTGCTCGGCGATGTTCCAAGGCGTTCGATCACGACTCGGTGATCGATGGTGATTGAACTCCGAGTGGTACTGCATGATCGGCACGAAGGCCGCGGCAGCGAGTGAACGAACGTAGAGCTCCGCCGTGGGCACGTCGCCACTGAAACCAGCGAGATCCCAGCCCCAATAGAGGATCCCGCACGCGCTCGCATTGAGCCCGGCGAACAGCGACCAGCGGAAGGCATCCCAGGTGGAGTTCTCGTCTCCGGCCCAGAAAGCTCCGTGGGCTTGCGATCCCGTGTACCCGGCGCGCGAGAACGTCACTGGCGCTTTGCCAGCACTCTTGAGGAGATCGCCGTAGGCACGGGCGTAGTGCACCGGGAACGTGTTGTTCTTCTCGTCGCCGCGGCGGCCATCCTGATAGTGCAGTTCAGAGCCCCACGCGTGCTCACCACCATCAGTCTTGAAGCCGTCGACGCCCATGTCCTCTACGAGGTAGCGACGTTTCTCCGTCCACCACTGCGCCGAACGTTCGTCGGTGAGATCTGGCATCAGCGAGAGCGGGAACCACCAGCCACGATTGCGGTAGGGCTTGAGCGCACCACGCGGCGTCTCATCCTGAATCAGCACGTTGTCTCGCTGCGCGCCCTCAGCATCAAAGCGGGCTTGACCCACAGGATGCGGGCGCATCTTAATGAGCGGAATCTGCCACAGCAGCACGCGCACATCGCGATCATGCAGCTCGTCGATCATGGCTTTTGGGTCGGGCCACGCACCCTCCGCGGGAAAACTGAAATCGTTGAGCCGCAGCGGCCCACCGCTGTCGTTCGGCGCGTACTGCGCATCCCGCCAGACCGTGAACGTGCTTTCGTCGCTCCATGCCTCAATAACCACAGAGCCGACCGGGATACCGTGCTCCCGATGCGCATCCATCTGACGCATGACCTCGGCTTGAGTGTTCCACTCGTTGCCGCTCGCCCACAAACGGTGAACCCAACTCGGCAACACTTCGGGGCGCCCAACCTCGGCGAGAAACTGATCGAGAACTTCCGCCGACGTTCCCGCATAGCCACCAACCGACAGCACTTCGGAGGCGTCACTGGGCGAATCGACCTCTGATTCGATCCACAGCAGGCCGGCATCGCTATCGGCAACATCGAACCACACACGCCTGCTGGTGCGCACGTGAAAGCCCCACCCGCGAGCGCCGATGACGTGAGCGAATGGCATCGGCAGGTACGTCTTGCGTTCCGCCCCCTGAGACTTGTACTGCTCGAAAACGACCGAGTCGAGGCTCGCACCGCGCTGGTCGAGGGCGTCAAATCGTTCGCCGAAGCCGGAGACGTGCTCGCGCTCGTCGAGCCGCAGTGCGAACCGAACCCGGTGGATGCGTTCGCCGTCGTCGAGAACAGTGGTGCTGCCGGCGACAAGGCCAACCGTCTCGTCAGCGGCAACGATCGAATCGGGCGCAGCGCGCCATCCGGCGACGCGCACGTCGAACCAGCGGGTGGACTGCGAGCGCGGTGCCGCCGTCGGGCCACCGACGAACCGATAACGATACTGGGCCGTTGCTCGGAGTTGGGACACATCAAAAGCGAAACCGGTGCTCGTTCGTGCCAGTTTCGCTTGCGCCGAGGCGAGGTGGCCGCCATCGACGGCTTGGCCCCGCGAGCGCTGCTGCACTCGCTCGAGGGCGAAGTCGGTGACCGACTGTCCGTCATCCCATTCGAGAGTGACAACGTCGACATCCGCTGTGGCACGCACGCCGAGCCGGAAGGCCTCGCCCGCAATGGGAACGGCGGGGTGACGTTGTTCGGTGTCGACAGAGTACGGATGCCCCGAACCCAG
Source organism: Salinibacterium sp. NG253 (assembly GCF_015864945.1). Lineage (GTDB taxonomy): Bacteria > Actinomycetota > Actinomycetes > Actinomycetales > Microbacteriaceae > Rhodoglobus. The sequence continues at coordinate 588,333 of NZ_JADYWF010000001.1, forward strand.
GGGTCTATGTCTCAGCACTAGTCGGTCTCGCTTTCGTTTCTGAGGCAATTTTCGGTGGTCGCGGGTGACGCCGGCCACTCTGCTGGTGGTGAGTACACGCCAATCTCGACGGCGAGGCGCACATACATTGCGTGACTCCAGAGCAGCGGTGTCGCCACACTCCCCCAGCGTTCCTGCCATTCGGCGACACGGCTGGGATCAAGCAGGTCATCGGCGACCTGTTCTGGCAGGAATCCCTCCGCAGTCACCGTGCTGGCCGCCCACTCCAGTTGGCTGCGTGCGCGTGCAGTGTCGCCGCCGGCCGCATAGGCCAGGCCGAGCATGCAACTGAGGAGCGGCCATTGGCCACCGCCATAGAACGTGTCGCCGAGGTAGCGATGCACACCACCGTCGACCGTGAGTTCGTGGTCGATGCGCGCGGTAGTAGCGGCGGCGAGAGCGCTCGCGCCATCCACAACGGCCAGCGGGGAGATGAGCGCGGCAAGGGAACCGTCGACGGCAACTGACCCCAGCCATTTGACGAGGTGGCCGTCGCGAACACCATCCAATTCGATGATCTCTCTGGCAGCGGTCGCGGCGACCATCGCTCGGGTGGCAATATCAGCGGGGAGCACATCAGCGGATACCGCAGCGCTCAGCCCCGCAATGACACAGCCGAGCGTTGACACGTGACGCTCGGTCTCAAACTCTTCCCACCAGTCAAAGCAGGGGCGCTCCCACGTCGCGAGCAGATAGCGGACGGAAAGCTCAATGCCTTCACGCCACCGCTCAAGATCGAGCCCGTGTCGCCGAGAGTGCGCGACTGCCGCCCACACCCACGTGCCGTAGCCGTCGGTTTGAAAGTCCCACCAGTCGTCGTCGCCCTCGGCGCCATCGAAGGTAAAACGGGTAGCAAGCATCTGGGAGTTATCGAGCGGAGTGCCTGCCGCTTCGGCTCGCTCGATGGTCTCGATCTGGGCGCGGCGAGCGATAAGGATGCTCGCACACCAGTCGAAGAAGCGTGAGGCAGATTCGACGGCGTTGGCGCTCGACATTCCGTCAGCGATGAAGGCGCCGTCACGGAACCAGGAGTAGCCGGTGTATGCCGAAAAGGTAGGGCTGGCGGGGTACGCCCCACTGGGGTGCTGCAACGTGGAGATCAGCTCGACGCTGTGCGCGGCGAGCGACGCGAGGGATTCGTCGTCCAGGCGTGAAGTCATGAAGTGCCCTCCTGGGCCAGCTGGGAGTGAGACCCATCTCGCGTCAACAAGATGGGCCTCACTCGGGAGACGTACTATCCGATTACTGCGTTGATTCGTTCTTCAGCGCTGGCCAGAGCGTCGGCGACTGACTTGCGTCCTGCCTGTGCTTCGATCAGTTCCTCGGTGACGATGTCTTGCATCTCCTGCTGGCCGTTCTCGACCAGTGGCGTGAGCGCAATCGAGTCGAGCGAGTCAAAGACGGCCTGGCGGTTAGCCGGACTGTCCTTGGTCAGGTAGACGGCGAGTTGATCTTCGTCGCTCGTGGGAGGAAGTTCCCAACCGCTATCGAGGCGAACATCGATCATTGTCTGCGACGACGTCAAGAATTCGGCAAACGCGGTCGCTTCGGCAATGTGGTCGGATGCTGCTGACACACCGACCGCGTTGGAGAACACTGCGCTGGCCTGTTGGGTATTTCCAGGCTCAACGGCGATGTCCCACGTGAATGGTGCGTCGGCGAGTGCGCCGAAGACCCAGATGCCGGAGTGCATCATGCCGAGCTTGCCCTCGAGGAACAGGTTCGTGTCGAAGTCTGCTGTGCCCTGACCCTCTTCAATCGTGGGCATTACAGTGCCGCTCTTGTCTGTGAGCCACTCGGCTGCCTCGATGCCTGCCGGTGTGTTGAACGCGACGGAGGTTCCGTCGTCACTCAAAAACGATGCACCGTTCTGGTCGAGCACCTTGTAGAACTCGTAGAACGACACAGGCTGGTGGTCGCCCCAGGTTCCGCTAGCGGAATCGGTGAGAGCTTCCGCTGCCGCTTGCTCGTCAGCCCAGGTCCAGTCACTCGTCGGGTAGTCGAGTCCGGCCGCATCGAAGAGGTCAGCGTTGTAGTACAGCACAACATCGGAGAACGAACTCGGCAGCCCGTAACTGGTGCCGTCAACGGCATACGCGTCAATGAGCGACTCACGGTATGACTCGGGGTTAGTCACTTCGAGAGGAGCGAGCGAACCGCTCGAAGCCAACTGGGGGAAGAAGTCGTAGTTGGTGTCCACGACATCCGCCACCGTTCCGGCCGCGAGGTCGGTTTGGAGGGTGGTGAAGTAGTCGCCATAGGGAAGCGTCGTGATGTCAACAGTGACGTTGGGGTTCTCTGCCTCGAACGCATCAACAATCGTCTGAAGGTTGTCTTCGTTGCCGCCCGAAGAGGTGAAGTTCGAGTAGGTGATGGTGACCGGGCCGTCTTCGGCGGCAGGTTCGCTGGCGCAGGCACTCAACAGCAGTGCTGAGACTCCGACGATTCCTCCCGCAGCAAGTAGTGAACGTTTCATGCTAGATATCTCCTTTGATGTCAGGTTATGAATGGATCTCTGGTGCCTCGGGGCCTTACTTGATCCCTGAGCTTGCGACGCCCTGAATGATGTACTTTTGGGCGAAAATGTAGAGCGCGAGCATCGGTAAGATGCTCACGATCGAGCCGGCCATCACGACGTCCCACGCGGTCGTGTACTGGCCTTGAAGCCCCGCTAGAGCGATCGGCAGTGTCTGCAACTCGGGTGAGCGCAGCACGACGAGTGGCCACAAAAACGCGTTCCAACTGCTCATGAAGGCGAACACGGTCAGCGTTGCGAGTGCGGGGCGGATGTTCGGGATGATGATTTGGGTAAACACTCGGAAGTGACCAGCACCATCGAGCTTCGCCGCCTCGTCAAGCTCTCGGGGAACCTGATTCACGGCCTGGCGAAGCAAGAAGATTCCGAAGGCGCTCGCAAACGTTGGGAGCAGAGCACCGAGGTAGGTGTCGAGCAACCCGAATGCCTTGAGCTCAGCAAAGAGCGGCACGATGAGCACCTGAAGCGGAATCATCATGGTGGCGAGGTAGACCGCGAAGACAACGCCGCGACCGCGGAACGGTAGTCGACTAAAGGCGTAGGCAGCGGTGGCACTCGTGAAGAGTTGCGCCAGTGTGGTCACGAGGGCGAGCCCAATACTGTTCGCAACGACCCGACCGAATGGTCGCTCCGTAAAGAGTGTTTGGTATGCCTCGAATGATGGGTTTTCGGGCCACAGCTGTGGAGCGATGGAGAACCCAGCGCCCGGAGTGATCGAGGTGATGAACGTCCACAAGAAGGGGAAGAACATCGCAATCGCGCCGGCGATGACGACGACATGCAAGACGATCGACCGGGGGCGAGTGCGCGGCGACTTAGCCATAGTGAACCCACCTCTTTTGTCCAATAATTTGAATGACGGTGACCGCGAGAATCACGATGAAGAGCAACCATGAGAGGGCGGATGCTTCGCCCGCAGCCCCATAGCGGAAGGTGAGGTCGTAAATCTGCTGCACGACCACCTGTGTTGATCCGCCCGGTCCACCGCCGGTCATTGCATAGACCTGGTCGAAGACTTGGAAGCCATTGATCAGCGAGATCACGATGACAAAGAACGTGCTGGGGCTCAGCATCGGGATCGTGACGTTGAAGAAACGGTTCCATGCCCCCGCGCCATCGACTTTGGCAGCGTCATACAGATCAGGGTTGATCGTCTGCAGTCCAGCGAGCAGGATGACCATCACGAAGCCGAGGTCTTTCCACGAGCTCGCAAGGATGATCGAGATCATTGCCCAGTCGGGGTCGGTCCACCAACCGGGGCCATCGATGCCGAACCAGCCAAGCGCGAGGTTGACGACACCGTTGTTGGGGTTAAGGAGCCAACGCCAGACAATGGCCACGGCGATCCAACTTGTGACGACAGGCAGAAAGTAGATGCCCCGCCAGAACGAACGCCCTTTGAGCGCTTGGTTGAGCGCGAGCGCTAACGCTAGTCCCCCGATGTAGACGAGCGGCAGGTACCCGGCGATGTAGCCGATAGTGTGCAGGAAGACTTGCCCGGTGCGTTCGTCGGCGAGAAGGGAACGGTAGTTTTCCCATCCGATGAATTCCATGGGAGTGATGAGGTTCCACTCGGTGAAGCTGATCCACGCCGCCGCGACCATGGGCCCGAGCACGAAGAGGGTCAGCGGGATGGCGCTCGGCAGCAGGAATGCGAGCACGGTAAGCACATAGCCTGCGCTAGCGCGCTTCTTCTTCCGGCTGAGGGGCGCGCGTTGCGGTGGTGGCGCCGCCGGCGCCGTGAGTACGGTCGGGAGAACCATCAGGAGCTCTCTTGCGGGGAAGCCTGCTGCACGAGACGCTGACGAACGAGGTCACCTTGTTCTCCGGCAATCCCCTCAGCGTCGAACGGAGTCGCAAGTACAAGAGTGGCAGCGCCCTGAGCCCAACTGGCGTCTTGCCAGGTCTCGACAGCAACAGGGATGCCCCGTCGCGCGGGAATGAGCGCAGCACGGAAAGCCGGTTCGAAACCATAGGACCAGTGTCCCCAGTCGGCTGTGCCCTCCCCCAGCAGAATGACGATCTCGGGATCAAGCACGTGAACGAGCCCAGCAATTGCTCGGCCCAACAGGTGGCCGGCCTCGCCAAAGACGGCGATGGCATCGGCATTCCCGCGATCTGCTGCGTCACGAAGTGCCGCAACTCCTGCGCCGGGAGCGATGATGTTGCGATCGCGAGCCGTCGCCACTAGCGCGCTCTCCGATACGAATGTCTCAAGGCATCCGATGTTTCCGCACGTGCAGCGGGGACCATCGTCACGCACCGGAATGTGGCCGATTTCGCCAGCACCGCCGCCGAAGCCGCGAACGATAAGACCGTCAATCACGATTGCGGCGCCGATACCGGTTCCAATTGTCACGGCGAGAAAGTTGCGATGACGACGGCCGAGACCGTAGAGACGCTCCGCCATCGCGAGAGCGTTCACGTTGTTCTCCACGAGAACGGGGAGTCCCAGTTCGCGGCGCAGAGTGGCGCCGATCGGCACGTTGTTCCACTTCAGCTGCGTGGAACTCACTACCCCAGCGGCTTGAGAATCGACGGAGCCGGGAACACCGACTCCGATGCCGAGGAGCGGCGCGGATGAGCCACCAGCGATGAAGGAGCGAAGCAACCCAGCAAGTGACATCAGCATTGTGGTCGCCGAGGCGTCAAAGGGTTCGCTAGCCGTTCGCAGCACTGTGCCATCGATTCCGACCTCAACGAATGCCACGTGATCGGAGGCCACCTTTACGCCAACCGCGCGCCCAGCGCTCGAGACGAGGCCAAGCATCCGTGCCGGTCGTCCGCCCTGCGATGCCTGATGTTCGAGTTCTCGCAAAAGTCCGTCGTGAAGCAGGTCTTTGGTGAGTTGCGTCATGAGCGCCGGTGACAGGCTCAGCGTGCGAGCAAGCTCAGCACGGGATGCCGGACCGTGTGCACCCAGGTGAGCAAGGATTGCTGACCGGTTTACATCGGTACGTGCCATCGGACGAATCGCCATTGGTTCCCCTTAGTTCAGGACTAAACAAACCATAGAATTAAGTTCGGCCCCCTGTCAATGGCCACTAGACCACCGGCACAGACAACCCAGCGTTTCGGCGCGACAATAGGCACAATTGGGGCGTGTTCACGGTCGCGTGTGTGCCCGAAAACGAAAAAGCGCAGACGACCCAGTGGGTCGCCTGCGCTTCTATGCGGTGCGGTTAGGCCGACTTCTCGGCACGCACGGGCTCACGAGGAATGATCGTGGGTGCTGCGTTCTCCAGCACGGCCGCCTTCGTCACAATGACGCGGCCAACAGTTTCGTCGGATGGAACATCGAACATGATCGGGCCGAGCACTTCTTCGAGAATCGCACGAAGGCCGCGAGCACCCGTCTGACGCAGCACGGCAAGATCAGCGATTGACTCGAGGGCATCGCGTTCAAACTCAAGCTCAACGCCGTCGATTTCGAACATGCGCTGGTACTGGCGCACGAGCGCATTCTTTGGCGTTGTCAGAATGTCCATAAGAGCAACCTGGTCGAGCTGCGTAACCGTGGTTACAACAGGCAGACGACCAATGAACTCAGGGATGAGACCAAACTTGTGGAGATCTTCTGGCAGAACCTCGCCGAAGAGGTTCACATCGTCGCCCTTGCTGTGCAGCGGAGCGCCGAAGCCGATGCCCTTTTTGCCCGCGCGGTTCGAGATGATCTCTTCAAGGCCAGAGAATGCACCGGCAACGATGAAGAGAACGTTGGTGGTATCCACCTGAATGAACTCTTGGTGCGGGTGCTTGCGACCGCCCTGGGGTGGAACAGAAGCGACAGTGCCTTCAAGAATTTTGAGGAGCGCTTGCTGCACACCCTCGCCTGACACGTCGCGAGTGATGGAAGGGTTCTCTGCCTTGCGAGCGATCTTGTCGATCTCATCGATGTAGATGATGCCCGTCTCAGCACGCTTGACGTCATAGTCAGCAGCCTGCAGAAGCTTGAGGAGAATGTTTTCGACATCCTCGCCGACGTAGCCAGCCTCGGTGAGCGCAGTGGCATCCGCAACGGCAAAGGGCACATTGAGGCGCTTAGCCAGAGTTTGTGCGAGATACGTCTTTCCGCAACCGGTAGGACCGATCAGCAGGATGTTCGACTTAGCGATCTCGACATCGTCAATCACTGCATCTGCCGAAGTGATGGTGTTGCGGGCGCGAACACGCTTGTAGTGGTTATAAACGGCTACCGAAAGCGAGCGCTTGGCTGCTTCTTGGCCGATGACGTATTCCTCTAAGAAGTCGTAGATTTCACGCGGCTTAGGCAGGTCAAATTCGCTCGACGTTTCTTCGCCAGCTTCAGCAAGACGCTCTTCAATGATCTCGTTGCACAGATCTACGCACTCGTCGCAGATATATACGCCCGGACCGGCAATCAATTGCTGTACCTGCTTTTGGCTTTTGCCACAGAAGGAACACTTGAGCAGGTCCGCGCTTTCCCCAATTCGGGCCATGCCGGTTCCTCTCCTTGAGTAAATACCTTGATTACGAGCCTAACCCGATATTCGTTCAGTCTCCGTCACAATTCCCGGCGGCGTTTCGGCGAGTCGCCCACCGGGGCTCAGCCCACGCTCACCCGGCGTCGCTACAGCGCCACACGAACTAGGCTTGAGGGGCTATAACGCCGCTTGAGATAAGGAGCCCCATGCATACCCGTGCCATGCGCGTTCTTCGTGGCAGTCTCGCGGCGCTCTTCGCAACTTTTGCGGCCGCCATCTCGCACCACATTGCGGGCGGCGTCACCCCCTCGCTGTTCGGCATCGGCGTATCCCTCGTCATCTCAGTCACTATGTGCACTTTGCTGGCCGGCCGCACGGTCTCGATCGGGCGCCTGAGCGCCGCCATTCTTGCCAGCCAAGCGCTCTACCACACACTGTTTAGTTCGATGCTGGCGCCCGAAGGCATCGCGCCGCACAGCATGGCAGCCATGACCTTTGACTTCTCCTCGGCGGCCCAAACAGCGGATTCCGCGATGTCGCTCTCGCATCTCGCTGCCGCAGTCATCACGATTCTGATGTTCCGCTACGCCGAGGTTGCGTTCTGGGGATTGTTCGAAACGGCCCGCGTCATTGTGTCGCGGCTTCTCGCATCCGCAACCCTCGCCGGAACCTACATTCTCGAATTCCGCGTTGTGCCTTCCGCCGCGCCAGCGACACCGCTTGTTGCACGAGTTCTCTCCACCATGCGTTATCGGGGCCCACCAGCCATCGTGCCCGCGGTTTAGCACTACGCCGCTCAGCATCCCCGATATTTGTCGCGCCATCGCGACCCTTTTGAGAAAGAAACTAATGAAGAATTTCACTAAAGCTGCACTCGCACTCTCGGCGGGCGCCGCCCTCGCCATTGCAGCACCACTCGCCGCTATGGCCCACGTGACGATCGACCCCGGTCAGGCAGACGCCGGCGACTACGCGCTCATCACGGTCAAGGTTCCCAATGAATCTGAAACCGAAAAGACCAACCGAGTAGAGCTGTTCTTGCTCACCGATACCCCTTTCACGAGCGTGCGTTTCGTGCCGGTAGCAGGCTGGGATGCTGAACTCGTGCGCAGCGAACTGCCCGAGCCTGTCATGATCGGCGAAAGCGAAATCACTGAGGCGGTGACTTCGATCGTGTGGACAGCTCAGGCTGGCTCAGAGCTCGGAGATGGCGGACTCCTGCTTCTCCCCATCTCGCTCGGGCCGGTTCCTGATGTCGGAAGTGTCGTCCTCGCCGCCGACCAGAGCTACACCGACGGAAGCGTCGTCAGCTGGAACGGTGTCGAGGAGGATGCAGAGAAGCCAGCTCCCATCCTTTACGTCAACGACGAAGCGGTCGACCACCACGACGCTGCAGCTGACAGCGACGAAGGCGACCACGACACTGCTGAGGCCGATGAGGAAATGCACTCTGCTGACTCTGCAAGCAGCGGCGACCCCGTTGCTCGCGGTCTCGGCATCGCAGGCCTCGTCGCCGGCCTCGCAGGTCTCGTAGCCGCATTCGCTTTCCGCCGCCCCACCGCTAAGTAGTTCGGTCAATGCGTCGAGTTATTCGCGCCGGCGCCGCGTTCGGCGCGGCCATGCTAGCAGCCCTCACGCTGCTCGTGGCCGCGCCCGCGTACGCCCACAACTATCTCGTCGAGAGCACACCCCTTGAGGGCGAGACCCTCACCGTGCTCCCCGACGAATTCTCGGTCACCACAAACGACACCCTGCTCGATCTCGCTGGCGACGGTGGCGGATTCGCGATTCAGATCTTGGATTCGAATGGTGGGTATTACGGCGACGGTTGCTTCACCATCCGCGACGCAACGCTGTCGACCGGCGCGACTCTAGGTGAAGCAGGCGACTACCGGATGCTCTGGCAACTGGTTTCCGCCGACGGCCACACTGTCTCAGACGAAATCGACTTCACGTGGGAGCCGGATGTCGACCAGACGATCTCCGACCCACTGAGCGGGCCTCCAGCCTGCGGTGGCGGAACGCTGGAGGAGTCAACTCCCCCACCCGATTCTGCCGACGCGGTGCCGGACGAAGCGGACAGTGAAGCCGCCACAGCAGACGCAGGCACCATCGTGCTCGTGGGCGGAGCAATCGCTCTGGTCCTGATTGCGGGCGTGGCGATCTTCTTGATCACCGCGAAGCGCAAGAAAGACGAACACGACGCGTCTTAGCGGGGCCGATTACAGCCGCCAGCTCGGACCGCCGGCAAAGCCGACGCTATGGCTGGCGCGGCAGCTCCACCAATCATCGACAGCCGCAGCTCTCACGAATAGTGAGTTCCAGCGGAAGAACACGATTGTGGGGCGCTTCCTGGGCCCCCGGAGTTGCGTCAAGAAGAACATCCACTCCGAGCGAGGCCGCCGTATGGAACGGTTGCTGGACGGTCGTGAGTCGGGGCAAGACGATGCTCGATTCCTTGAGCCCATCGAAAGAAATGAGCGCGAGGTCCTCGGGAATACTGAGCCCCGCCTGCGTGGCTGCGGTCATGATTCCGAATGCTTGCTCGTCACTATGGACGAAGATTGCCCGCGGGCGGGTGGGTCGCGCAAAAATATCTCGTGCGAGGGCAAAAGCGCTGTAGCGATCGAATTCGCTCTCGAAAACCTCGTGGTCTTCGACTTTCATACCTTTTGCCTCAAGAGCATCGCCCCACCCGGCTAGCCGGTCGCTGACGCCATATAGGTGCGCCGGGCCAGAGAAACACGCAACGGACTCGTACCCGTGGTCGAGCAAATGCGAGGTGGCGGCAAAACCTCCGCCTCGGTTATCAACCAGAATCGCGGTCGCTCCAAGCTCGCTTGCCGGACGGTCGAAGAACACCAGAGGTGTGTGGTTGCCCTCAAGCACGCTGGAGGTCTCTTCATGGCTTGAACGGCGCTCATCCGTGCTGCCGACGAAGAGAATCCCCCGCACTTGGTGTTCCATGAACGAGCGAAGGTGGCGCGCTTGTCGCTCGTCGCTATTCATGGCGTTTCCGAGCAGCAACGAATGACCGCGTGCAAGAGCGGAGTTCTCGACCTCGATGGCAAGCTCGCTGCAGTACGGGTTAGTGATGTCGGAAGCAATGAGCCCCAAGACTGTGCTGGATGCTGACGCCAAAGCACGAGCCGTGGCATTGGGGCGGTAACCGAGCCGTGCAACCGCATCGAGTACGCGTTGCCTAGTGGGCGCTGCAACATTCCGAGGGCCGTTGTTCATGACGTAGCTGACAACAGCCGTAGAAGTGCCCGCTTCGCGAGCAACATCGTCTCTGGTTACCACGGTGTATCCGATCCCCTATTCATCAGTGTTGTCCCCCTGTGCTGCGTGGAGTACGTGGATGACCCACACCTCGCACAAGCGAACGTGACGCGACCCGCAGCAGAAGGCTAAAGATAATTCACTTTACCCGAAAATAATCTACGCGGGTAGGCAATAAAAGTGCGTACAGCAAGAATTCACGCAGATTTCTATGTTTCTTCGACGTTAACTCTGCGCAATCACAGGGCGATTTTCAGTATTCACGCTTGACCCTGACAAAACGGTCTGTTTGTATAGTCCACAATCTACCCGCGTAGATCGCTAAACAAACCTCACATCGCACGCTCATCCGGCGATTCGAAAGGAACCAAGGCTGTGGCTCATTCCTCACTCCCCTCGCCCCACCACTACGCACCGACCTGCGCACCAGTTGTCGCGGCTGACGTGCCAGCGTGGGTCGCGAAGGCCCAGTCGCACTCTGATCACTTGCTCTCGCTCGCTGGGCCGGTCGCTCATCGTGCCGAGGTCGTCGGTGTCCTCGCCGACGACGAGACCGACTGGACTTTCGGCAACTTCATGTTGACGTGGTTGGACTCAAGCCAAGCAGTTCGCCGCATCTGGCATCTTCCCGATGCAGCATTCTTTCTTCGCCTCATCGAGATCGCTTACGCTCCCGTGCTCGACGCTAACCCGTCGTACCGCACATTGCTGACCGATACCAGCCGCATCCAAATGTCGATCACAAACGACATTCTCCAGATTCAGCTCGACGGGCTCGTGGAGGACTACACGATGATCCGACACCACGCCCTCATGCTCTTCAGCTCTGCACTCTGGCTCGATGAGCCTCAACGGAGCCAATGGCTCGCCCTGTACGACGATCTCGTCACCTACGTCGATTCCCGCCCAGAAGGACGACCCCACGTTGACTCACTCGCAGCGGTCGAGAGCGCAGCTTTCGCTGACTTCGTCACGTTGGCCCCTCAAACGCTCACCGCTGAAAGCGCCGACGCACTCCTCAACAACCACGAGGCGCTCGCCCATGTTCTCGACTACCAGCTTTACGCCGGGGTAGCCATCGGACTCCTGTGGCGCGAGTACCGAGCCCTCGATGAAACAGAGCGAGACGAGTGGTACCGCACCCAACTTTCCGAACGTTACCTAGACACCGATTATCTGAAGACTGAATGGATGGCACAGTAATGTCCCACGATCACAGCGCCTCCGCGCCTGCCGAGCAACTTGACCTCGTCATCACGAACGCAAAGATTCGTTCCGACGACGACGCGCTTTACAACATCGGCATCAAGGGCGGCGTCATCGTCGCAATGTCGAGCAACCTGCAAGATCTGGGCTACGCGACCGAAACCACAGATGCTGCGGGCCGCTGGGTGATTCCCGGCGCGATCGATTCCCACGCTCACATCAACCAGCGCGCCGACGAATACAACCACATTCCCGGCCTTGGTCCAGACGACAACTTCTCCGCTGAGTCGCGCGGCGCACTAGCCGGTGGCTGCACGACTGCGCTCAACTACGTACAGTTCGGCACCCCGTCGCTTCTTGACTCGTTCCACGATGGCCTTGCCGCAGCACGCGCTCAGTCTCAGATCAATGTGATGTTCCACGGCTGCCTCATGAACATGGGCCAGGTTTCGGAAATCGAGCAGGCGACCAAGGAAGGCATGCGCACCTTCAAGATCTTCATGCCCTACCGGGGTGAAGAGGCCAAGAACCTCGGCGGAATCGGAAGCCTCAACCACGCGCAAATGCGGGAAGCCTTCGCCGCGATCGTCGCGAACGGCGCTCAAGCGTTGGTGCACGCCGAGGACGGCGACATCGTCGACGCGGCGATGCAAACGGAGAGCACCGCGGGGCTCGACTCGCTCGCAGGGTGGGAACGTTCGCGCCCCACCATTGCCGAAGGGGATGCCGCGTGGACTGCTCTCTACCTTGCCGAAGAAGCAGGCTGCCAAGTATCGATCGTGCACGTCTCCAGCTTGGAAGCCATCAAAGCTCGGAAGGCTCTGGGGTACCCGGGCGCGGCGCTCGAATCATGCGTCCACTACATGGTGCTCAGCACTGAGTCGGCAATTGGCCCGGAGGGCAAAGTTGCCCCGCCCATCCGCGACCGCAGTCTTTCCGACGCCATTACCGAGGCAGTTCTTGCGGGCGAGATCGATTTCTTCGGATCCGACCACAACGAATGGCCAAGTGCCGCAAAGACTGACTGGGAAACTTCCAAGCCTGGATTGCCCGGCATCGGCCTTATGCTCCCGCTGCTCTTGACGCACCTTGTCGTGGACAACGGCATGAGCATGGAAAGCCTTATCGAACTCACCTCGCGCAATGCCGCTCTGAGATTCGGCCTCGAAGGCAAAGGAAAGGTCGCAATCGGCATGGATGCTGACCTCGTCATCCTCGAGGAGGGCGAGCGAGTCGTGCGGATCGAGGATCTTCACTCACCCATCGACTACTCGCCCTACGCCGGCATGACACTGCGGATGTGGCCGAGCGTGACCGTATGCGGCGGCGTCGTCGTCTTCGCTGATGGCACGTTCCCACGCGAGGACTTCCGTGGCGAAATGCTGAACGATCGCTTCCGGACAGACCCCGCACTCGCGGTCTGATCCTCATCATCACCAACCAAGAAGGAGCACACTACATGCCACGGTCAATCATCCTCGATGTCGACACAGGAACTGACGACGCGATTGCAATCATGATGGCAGCGCTATCGCCAGAGATCGACCTCGTTGCGTGCACCACCGTGTGGGGCAATCGTCCGGTCGAGAATACGACTGACAACACGCTTCGCGTGCTCGACTACATCAACCGCTCCGACATCCCTGTCTATCGGGGACTCGATGAGCCATTTGGCCCCATCGGCGTACCGCAGCCCAGCCCTTCGGATGACCACAGCGGCGGAAAGATGCACCCGAAGGAACTCGACCTCCCGCCCGCCACCTCGGTTGCTCAAACACAGGGGGCTGTCGAGTGGTTAGTCGAAACGCTGCGGGCGCGCACGGAACCCATCACGCTGGTGCCAGTCGGTCCGCTGACCAACATCGCTGCAGCGATTACCCTCGATCCCTCTATCATCGACAAGGTTGACGAGATTGTGATCATGGGAGGCGCACACGCTTTCGGCAACGCGACACCGTCGGCCGAGTCGAACATCTGGCATGACCCCGTAGCTGCTGACGTGGTTTTCAAGGCTGGCTTCAAGCGAATTGTTCTGGTACCTCTCGACGCGACGCACGACGCACTCGTCACCGGAGCACAGGCATCCGAACTTCACGCTCTCAGCACCCCTGCTGGACTGGCGACCGCGATCTGCATTCAGCAGCGCATCGTCGCCCACGATGAAAGCCAGCCGCAGGCGATTCCCGACAGCGCCCCCATTCACGATGCCGTCTGCATCGCGTATTTGCTCGACCCCGCTGTCCTTCCTCTTAACCACCTTCACGTCGGCATCGAGACAACAGGAGTGCGCACGTTCGGCAGGACTGTGATCGACGTTCGTCACCGAGGCATAGAAGAACCGAACGCCTACGTCGCATTGACGGCGAACGCTGACGTCTTCTATCGACTGCTGAAGGAGTGTGTCTCTATCCAGCGATAACCACTGCTCTTCACGTTTCGAATATTTCGCTCCACCTAAGCAAGGGAAAACAATGAAACGCAACATCGCAACACTGAGCACGGCGGTCGGGACGGTAGCCATTATGGCTCTCGCCGGATGTTCTGCCGGCTCCACCCCCACCATCGCAGGCTGCGAGGACGGCGTGACGGAACTCTCCGTACTCCGCGCAGAAAACAACTCCCCCACTGACGAGCAATTGGATGCCTACACAGCAGCCAACGAATGCGTCATTTTCACGGTCGACGAGGTTCCGTTCGGCAACTTGGCAGCGAAGATCGCGGTGCTCGCACCGTCGTCGAACCCGCCAGACATTGTCGGATTTGATGCTCCTAGCACCGCCTCCTACGCATCGCAGGGCTTCTTGCTTCCCCTTGACGATTACCTGCCCGATGGCTGGTTTGACGACGTGACGTCAGCGACGTTGACAGAGAACTCGTGGGACGGCCAGGTTTACTCGCCCGGCAACGAGCAAGACACTCTCTCCTTGTACTTCAACAAGGAGCTGACTGATGCTGCCGGCATCACACCTCCCACCTCTCTTGACACCGCGTGGACATGGCCAGAGGCGCAAGCCGCAATGCTGACCTGCCAGGTATCGGCAACCGAGGCTGCTGGGTCGACCGTGTACGGTCTCGCACCGTCACGACTCGGAGACGGCACCCCGGGAACGTCGTACCGCGATCAGCTCTTCTTGCGCAGCATGGGAGACCCCACTGCTCCGGAATCGTCGTCGGCCTACAAGACGTTCTATGCAATCTCTGACGACGGCACCACTGTCGATGGCTGGCTGAACACGCCAGAGGCTATCGAGGGTGCGACCTTCTACCAGAACTTGTTCGAAGGCCCGGATGCTGTGACATCGAAGACTGGTCTTCCCAATGCACTGATCGATGGCAAAGCATGCTTCGACCTCGAAGTGAGCTCCAACGCTACGACTCTTACTAGCGCGGGAGTGGACTTCGGTGTGAGCCCAACGCCGTATCTCGTTACTCCTGTTGTGCACACCGGCGCTGTTACATTCGGCGTCACCGCACGTTCGAACAACGCAGAGGCAGCGGCCACGGCCGTTGTTGCAATGGACACCGGTGACCAGTACCTCGAGTGGGTTGAGAACAACCTCCGGATTCCAGTGTTGGTGTCGACGACCGAAGCACTGCCTTCGCTCAGCGAAGCACCGTTGAACATTCCCGTCGAAGAGATCCAGGAGTGGGGCGTACCGCGTCCTCCCGGACCGCACTTCGACGCGTATGACCTCTACGTCACTGCAGCGTTAAAGAACATCGCATACGGAGCGGATCCGAAGACTGAGCTCGATCAGGCAGTCGCCAAGCTCGACCCGATCCTCTCGAAGTAGAACAGGAAACATCGTCATGCATTCTGGCCCGATCGATTCCACGCCGCTCGCGGTCAGAGACCTGGGCGGGAGCACTTCGCTCCCGCCCAGGCGCAGATCGAAGAGCGCGATGGGGAAGGGCGCACTGCCTGCGCTTGCCTTCCTCACTCCGTTCCTTCTGCTTCTGCTGGTCTTCCAATACATTCCGCTGGCAGTCATGGCTCGCAGCAGCGTGCTCGACTACAGCCTTTTCAACCCCGACAACGCAACCTTCGTCGGTGCGGACAACTTCATCCGGATCTTCACGGATGCAGAGACGATCCAGTCGCTGCTGATCACGTTCGCGTTCATTCTCGGTGTCCTCGTTCTTGTAGTCCCCGCGTCTTTCGCGCTCGCAGTTTTCCTGAACGGAAAGTTACCCGCTCGGGCTCTCGTACGCACCATGATTTTTCTTCCCGTTGTTACTTCGTCGGTGGTCGTCGCGACACTCTGGACGTTCCTGCTCAATGAGACCGGCTTGATCAACTCAGTGCTCGCGACAGTAGGAATTCCGCCCGCAGGTTTCCTCACCGACACCACCCAAGCACTTCCCGCCATCATCGTGATGACCGTCTGGCAACAAGTGGGTCTCGCCACCGTTCTCTTTCTCGGCGGACTGCAAGCAGTTCCCGCCGAGCTCAGCGAGGCAGCGCATATGGATGGAGCCGGCCCCCTCCGTCGCACGCTCAGCATCACTCTTCCGCTGCTTTCCCGCACGACCCTGTTCATCGTCGTCGTGATGACTGTCTTCGCACTCCAAGCATTTGCGCCGGCGTACATCATGACGGGCGGTGCCCCTCAGGGCACGACGAACCTCATCATTTACCACATCTACAAGACGGCGTTCATTCTTCAGCAGCCGGGCTACGCCTCAGCAATGGCGCTCGTCGTGCTTGCTTTCGCCATCATCATCAGCTTGATCCAGATGCGGTTACTTCGCACTCGTTGGAACTATTAGGAGGACGCCATGACTACTCAACGCATAGCGGAACCAACTCAGCTTCGCCGAATCCCCCGGACTATCGCTCGCTTCGGCGTCTCGTTCGTGGTGATTGCCATCATCGTGGGCGCATTCCTCCTGCCCTACCTCTGGATGGTGTCGTCTGCATTCAAAAACCAGACCGCAATCTTCGATGATCTCAATCCGCTCTCGTGGAAGGTGTTTCTTCCCGTCGGCGGAACGATCGACAACTTCGTGGCGCTTTTCGAAAAAGGAATCGGTCTCGCTCTTGTCAATTCCCTCATCGTCGCGTTCATCCAAGTGGGCGGCACCCTGGTGGTCTGCACCCTCGCCGCCTACGCGTTGACAAGAATTTCGTTCAAAGGCCGCGGCGTGGTCTTTGCGGTGATCCTCGCAACATTCATGCTTCCGGCAGAAGCGCTTGTCGTGCCGATGTATGGGGTAATTGCTGGCCTCAACTTGCAAGACACGCTCCTCGCGGTCGCTCTTCCTTGGGTCTCGAGCGTTTTCGGGCTCTTCCTCTTGAAGCAAGCCTTCGAAGAGATCCCGATGGAGTTGGATGAGGCGGCACGACTCGATGGTGCGGGACACTTCCGGGTCTTCTGGTCGATCATCCTTCCCAACGTGCGCACATCGTTGGCAACTCTGTGCCTCGTGACCTTTTTGTTCTCATGGAACGCTTTCCTCTGGCCGTTGACGGTCGTGCAAAGTTCTCAGAACCAGGTCATTCAGGTCGCCATTGCTCAGTCGGTATCTGCGGGTGAGCTGCCGAACTGGGGCTTGACGTTCGCGGGCGCTGCGGTGGCCACAGTGCCGCTGATCCTCCTCTTTCTCTTCGCTCAGCGCTTCTTCGTGCAGGGCCTCGCTTCTTCCGGACTCAAGTAAGGACATCGCATGAACTCCCCCCAACGTTCCACCTACGTCGCCAATTGTTCGCTGCTGTTTCAGGAGCTGCCCCTCCTGCAGCGGCCCGCCGCCGCTTATAACGCTGGTTTCGATTCGATCGAATATTGGTGGCCGTTCGATTCTGCTTCGCCCACTGATAGCGACGTCGACAAGTTCGTCGGGGCTATTGACGATTCCGGAGCGAAGCTTGTCGGACTCAACTACTTTGCTGGTGATCTTTTCGGGCCCGATTGCGGCGTCGTCTCTCTTCCTGACCGCCAAGCAGAATTTCGTGACAGCGTGGAAATCGCGACGGCCATCGGTTCGCGTCTCAACGTGGGAGCGTTCAACGCGCTGTATGGAAACCGAGTTGAGACCTCGACTCCAGAAGCACAGGACGAGCTCGCGATCCAGAGCCTCGGCTTTGCCGCCGACGCTGCCGCCACCATCGGGGCGACAGTCCTCATCGAAGCTGTCAGCGGCCCCAAGCCTTATCCGCTACGTACCGCAGCAGACGCGATCGCGGTGGTAGATCGCGTCCGGGCATCCGGACACCCGAATGTTGCTTTCTTGCTCGACATTTTCCACTTAGCTGCGAACGGGGATGACGTTTCCGCCGCTATCAAGAGTCACGCCTCATCCGTTGCGCATGTACAAATCGCGGACTTCCCTGGCCGAGGAGAACCCGGCTCCGGAACGCTCGATCTAGACCGCTATCTCAGCGAATTGACCGAGCAGGGCTATACCGGGGCGGTCGCGCTCGAGTACAAGCCGTCCACTGGCGACACTCAAGCCAGTATCGCCAATCTCAATGGTTTCCCATCGATCACAGTTTCAGTAACGAGAGGTTTCACACAATGACAAAGATTGCATTCATCGGTCTCGGCATCATGGGAGCGCCCATGGCGGCAAACTTGGTCGCCGCCGGCCACGACGTAACAGGATTTAACCGCAGCCGTGCCGCCGTCGACACGTTCATTTCACAGGGCGGGTCAGGCGCACAGAGCATCGAAGAGGCGATCGCCGGCGCCGAGATTGTGGTGACAATGCTGCCGGACTCCCCCGATGTCGAATCTGTATTGAGCGGCGAAAGCGGCGTCTTCGCACATGTGCCGCAGGGCACCCTCGTCATCGACTTTTCGACAATTCGACCGGATGTTGCCATCCGGCTGGCCGAAGAAGCCGCGGCCGTGGGAGTCCAGATGCTCGATGCTCCAGTTTCGGGTGGTGAAGCAGGAGCTATCGAGGGTGTTCTCTCGGTCATGGTCGGAGGATCAGCAGAGGCCTTCGCTCAGGCCTCTGCCGTGTTCGACGCCGTTGGCTCAACCATCGTTCACGTGGGGCCGTCAGGTTCGGGCCAGACGGTGAAGGCCGCCAATCAGCTCATTGTGGCCGGCACGATGGAACTCGTCGCCGAAGCTCTCGTCTTTCTCGAGGCTCACGGCGTAGACATGGAACCGGCAGTGAAGGTGCTCTCGGGAGGTCTTGCCGGCAGCACAGTGCTCTCGCGGAAAGCTCCGAACATGCTCTCGCGAAACTTCGCACCGGGCTTCCGAGTGACCTTGCACGATAAAGACCTGGGAATCGTCACGGCTGCGGCACGGGAAGCCGGCGTCGCTATTCCGCTCGGTGCGGTGGTGGCGCAGCTCATGGGATCGCTCAAAGCCCGCGGCGACGGCGACCTCGATCATTCGGCATTGTTCACCCTCGTCAGTGAACTCTCCGGCCGCAGTGACGATCAGACCGAGGGATAAGTCGTGAGCCTGCCGTCACGGTCTGCCACGACCACACGCATGAACCGCTCCTGGGGCGTTCTCGGTGCCATCGTTGCGCTCCACGTCGTCGGGTTCGGCGCGCTCGTTCTCGCGAGCGCGCCATCAGCTACGGACTCCTCGGGCGCAGCGAGCGGGTTGGCCGTCGCTCTCGGAATCGGGCTCACCGCCTACGCGTTAGGAGTTCGTCACGCTTTCGATGCCGATCACATCGCCGCCATCGACAACACGACCCGACGACTCGCGACGTCGCCCCGCGAAGCGCGCGGCACCGTCGGTTTTTGGTTCGCGCTGGGGCATTCGACGATCGTCACGGTCCTGTGCGTGCTTCTTATGGCATTCGGGCAGGCATTGGAAACGGCCATGGCAGCTGACGGCTCAGCGGTTCAGTTCACCACGACTGTCTACGGCCCCACGATTTCAGGAGTCTTCCTGCTCGTCATCGCCGCTGCCAACATTATTGCGCTCACCCGTTCCCATAGTCACGGAGTTCGTGGCCCCGTCACGTGGCTACTCGGACGTTTCGATAAGGCTGTGGATCGACCAAGTCGAATGTACGTAGTCGGTCTGTTGTTCGGACTCGGCCTCGATACCGCCACAGAGATCTGGCTTCTCGTCCTGTTGGGCGCAGCCGCTCTCTCGTCTACTTCGCTGTGGGCTGTGCTCGCGCTTCCCATTCTGTTCGCAGCAGGAATGACCGCAATGGATACCCTCCAAGGCCTCATGGCGAGCCGCGTCTACCGACCAGGCTCGCGCTCCTCACGCGTGCAACGAGCCTTCAGCGTCGGAATGACTGTCGTCGCTGTCACCGTCGCGGTTGTTGTCGGTGTCGTGCAGCTCGCGTCGGCGGTGACTGCATCCGGAGGAACTGCGGGTGTACTGAATTGGATCTCGGGTGCCGAAGTGTCATCTCTTGGCTTCGTACTAGCGGGGCTCATCCTTGTTGGCTGGCTTGTTGTGCTGGCAGTCGGACGATCACACGGCGATCGCACCTCTGCATTCGTTGCTCCTCAGCCGATGATGAAAGAAGGCGTCTGATGCATCTCACTCCTGCCGATACCGAGAAACTATTGCTCAGCGTTGCTGCGATGGTCGCTCGGGAGCGACTCGACCGCGGGGTCATCCTTAATTACCCGGAGAGCATTGCGTTGCTCAGTAGCTGGGTAATCGAACGCGCCCGCGACGGCGCACTCGTCGCCGACCTCATGGACGAAGGCCGGGAGGTGCTCACTCGAGCCCAAGTGATGCCCGGTGTCGCCGACATGATCCGCGACGTTCAAGTAGAAGCAACCTTTCCCGACGGCCGCAAGCTCGTCACCTTGCATCACCCCATCCAGTAAGAGGGAGATAGATCATGGCTAGTGCAAGCTCCGAAGGACCAGGCGCCTTCAGGATTCGCCCCGGAACCATAGAGCTCAATGCCGACCGCATGCCGGCCGAGCGAATTCGTGTTGTCTTCCTCAACGCTGGTGATCGGCCAATCCAGATCGGATCCCATCTTCACCTGCCAGACGCTAACACCGCCCTCGAATTCGATCGCGAAGCGGCCCACGGCTTCCGGCTCGATATCCCCTCGGGCACATCGCAACGGTTCGAACCAGGTGCGTCTCGAGAACTCGACGCGGTAGCAATTCAGGGCGCGAGGCGCATTCCCGGCCTCCAGATTTCGCACGCAGGCAAGGAGCAACTCGATGGTATCCATTGACCGACAGCGCTACGCAGCAATTTATGGTCCTACTGCGGGCGACCAGATACGCCTCGGCGACACTGACCTCTGGATCGAAATCGAGCGCGATCTCACCGTGGGCGGAGAAGAAGCCGTGTTCGGTGGCGGCAAATCGATTCGCGAGTCTATGGCTCAGGGCGTGCGCACTCGCGCCGAAGGCGCGCTAGATACCGTCATTACGAATGCCATAGTGCTCGACTGGTGGGGCATTCAGCGAGCGGATGTCGGCATCAAAGATGGACGAATCGTTGCGTTAGGCCGTGCAGGAAACCCTGACATCGCCGACGGCGTCCATCCCCTACTCGTGATCGGCCCGTCGACTGACGTGATCTCGGGAGAGGGTCGCATCCTCACCGCCGGGGGTATTGATTCTCACGTTCACCTCATCTCCCCCTCCCAAATTCATGAAGCGCTCGCCACAGGAATCACTACCGTGGTCGGTGGCGGCACCGGGCCTTCCGAGGGATCAAAAGCCACCACTGTCACCCCCGGCGCGTGGCATCTGGAAACCATGCACCGCGCCATGGATCGACTGCCTGTCAACCTGCTCTTGCTCGGCAAGGGAAACACCGTCTCGCCCGAAGCCCTCAAGGAACAGGCGTTAGCCGGTGCTGGTGGTTTCAAGATTCATGAGGATTGGGGCGCGACACCTGCAGCGATCAATGCGGCTCTTGAGGCGGCCGACACCTTCGGTCTACAGGTCGCTTTGCACTCCGATTCGCTCAACGAAGCCGGCTATGTGCAGTCCACGATCGATGCGATCGGCGGACGCGGCATCCACGCATTTCATGTTGAAGGTGCTGGCGGCGGTCACGCGCCCGATATTTTGTCGATCGCGTCTCTGCCCAATGTCATCCCGGGATCAACGAACCCGACGCTCCCCCACACCATAAATACTGTTGCGGAACACCTCGACATGCTGATGGTGTGCCATCACTTGAATGCGTCGGTTCCGGAGGATCTCGCTTTCGCGGAGTCCAGAATCCGGGCGACAACGATCGCGGCAGAAGACATCCTCCACGACATCGGAGCGCTGTCGATCACGTCGTCTGACTCCCAGGCAATGGGGCGAATTGGTGAAGTCATTGCGCGCACGTGGCAGGTTGCCCACGTCATGAAGGCACGGCGCGGGTCATTGGGCGCCGCGCACCCCGCCGACAACGAGCGCGCACGGCGCTACATCGCTAAATACACAATCAACCCCGCTATCGGTCACGGAATCGATAAAGAAGTAGGGAGCATCGAGCCAGGCAAGCTGGCTGACTTGGTGCTGTGGGATCCACGATACTTCGGCATTAGGCCCGAAGTTGTCATTAAGGGAGGCGGCTTAGCGTGGGGCGCTCTCGGCGATCCCAACGCCTCAATCCCTACGCCACAGCCGGTGCTCATGCGACCGTCATTTGCGGATGCCATTGGCGACCGACTCTCACTCTCGTTCGTCGCGCAGGCCGCAATTGATGACGGCTTTGAGGAACGGATGGGGCTCGGGCGCACCGTCGTCGCCGTGCAGTCCACTCGGGAAGTGACCAAGCATGACCTGAAGAACAATGACACGCTCCCTAAGATCGATATTCGTCCAGACACCTTCGCGATCTCGATCGATGACGAACTTGTCGTGCCCGCTCCCGTCGATACCCTGCCCCTCGCTCAGCTCTACACGATGTTCTAATGGTCGACTCGGGGACGCTCGCGATGCTCCTCGCTGATGCGCGCCTGCCCACCGGCGGACACACTCACTCGGCGGGAATGGAGCCTGCTTTGCTTGGTGGGCTTAAGCGAGACGACATCCCCTCGTTCCTTGCCGGGAAAACAAGCTCGACAACACTCGTCGAAGCCGGAACGGCGGTAGTAGCACGGCATCATTTCATCAGCGAAGCCGCGCCGCCAGAAATGGACGCACTAATCGCGGCGTGGGCGGCGAGAACCCCGAGCCCGGCATTACGCGACGCGTCCAGGCTCCTCGGGCGCGGCTACACAAGGATTGGCCGCACCGTGTGGCCGAGCAGCGCATCAATTGCGTTCTGCGCTCAACTGCGGCAGCCACCCCGGGCTGTGGTTCTCGGTGCGATCGCGGCAACTGCCCAGATGAAGCCAGCCGACCTGGTTCGTCTTGTCGTCTACGAAGAGGTTCAGAATGCGGCATCCGCTGTGCTGAAGCTCGACCCGATCGACCCGGCCACAGTGGTTACCTGGGTGCTCAACGCCTGCGAAGTAGCCGAACCTTTTGTCCATCAGCTCTCGCTTATCACTACGCCTGAGGCGATCCCCGCCTTGGGCGCTCCGCAAGCCGAAGGGTGGGCCGAGGCCCACGCTGTTATGAAGAAGAGGTTGTTCCGTGCTTGAAAACAACGCCCCCTCCCGCGCACTACGTCTGGGAATAGCCGGTCCCGTGGGAACTGGAAAGTCGTCGCTCATCGCACTTCTGTGTCGTTCTCTGGGTGAGGAACTGCGACTCGGTGTCATCACCAACGACATCTATACGGATGAGGATGCGCGCTTCCTGCGATCCGCTGGAGTGCTGGATCCCGAAAGGATCCGCGCAGTGGAGACAGGCGCGTGCCCGCACACCGCAATTCGTGATGACGTGACAGCGAACCTGCTGGCTGCCGAAGATCTTGAAGCCGACTTCGCTCCCCTCGACATCGTCATCATCGAGTCCGGCGGTGACAACTTGACCGCGACGTTCTCTCCCGCGCTCGTGGATGCACAGATTTTCGTGCTCGATGTCGCCGGCGGCGGCGACGTTGCGCGCAAGGGCGGCCCGGGCATTTCCCGCGCCGATCTGCTCGTAGTAAACAAGACAGACCTCGCGCCTTACGTCGGCGTTGATGTAGAGATGATGGTCTCTGACGCAACTCACGCGCGCGAAGGTCGGCCTGTTGTTGCTCTGTCGCGAACGGATGACAATTCGATTGCCCAGTTACGGCTGTGGGTGCTCGAAATGCTCGCCGCCTATCGCTCCGGAACTCACAGCCCCCAAGACCCCGGTCCGATGGCGCCGCATAGTCACCTCGATGAGGGCGGCCAAGCTGTGGTTCACACCCACAGTCCCAGTTCAGACCACAACCACGACCACGACCACGACCACGACCATCCCGTGAGAGCTTAAGGCCTTCGCGTGCAGTCTGAGGCGGCTTCGCGAGTCACGCGAGTCGCGGTAAACGCGAACACGTCAGGAAACGCGCGCGTGGAGTTAAGGGCAGGGATACTCATACCGCGACTCATCTCGTGCACGGATACCTCGGCGGATGTCGCTCTCGTCGCCGGGGGCGCGCTACTGCTCGGCGGCGACACTGTTGCGATCGAAATTACGGTCGGCGCGGGTTGCCAGCTCACGCTCGAAGACATTGGCGGAATGGTTGCGTACGACGGTGAGGGACGGTCCGCAACCATGACGATTCAGGTCCGGCTGGAGGTTGGAGCCCGATTGTCGTGGGCAACGCTCCCGTTCATCATTGCCGACGGCGCCTGCGTCGAGCGGGTCCTCGACGTCGAGTTGGCTGACGGCGCTGTCGCGCTCATTCGGGAAACTCTTGTCTTAGGGCGCGAAGGGGAAAAAGGCGGTCGGGTGGTAACCCGAACCTCCGTCTCGGCAAACGCTGTCCCCGTGTTGATTGAGCAGCAAGATTTCGACGGTAACGCACCTGTGTGGGGTCATCTTGGTGGCGAACGTGTCATGGATACCGTCTTGTTTGCTGGCGCGCGGGTACCCGCGTCGTCCATCGATTCCGCTGCAGTCGTGCTCGACTTCGAGGAGCCGGGCGGCCTTGCACGGTGGCTTGGACGAGAAACCCACCTCTCGCCGCTCGATGCCGTGTGGCGAGATTGGGCATTGGCGTAGCGCCGTTAACGCACTGAGGCCGCCACCCGCAATGGGTGACGGCCTCAGCAACGTTAAGAACGTAAAACTAGCTCGTGATCGCCGGAAGCGTCTTGCGGCTCGTGAGCACCTGGTCGATGAGACCGTACTCCATTGCCTCAGCTGCGCTCAGAATCTTGTCGCGCTCGATGTCCTTGTTGATTTCTTCAGGAGTGCGGTTCGAGTGGAACGACAGGGTCTCTTCGAGCCATCCGCGCATGCGCAGGATCTCGCGAGCCTGAATCTCGATGTCCGAAGCCTGGCTTGAGCCTTCAGAACCACCGCTCGGCTGGTGGATCAGGATGCGAGCGTTGGGCAGAGCCAAACGCTTTCCCTTGGTTCCACCGGCGGTGATCACGGCAGCAGCCGAAGCAGCCTGACCGAGAACAACGGTCTGAATCTGAGGACGAATGTACTGCATCGTGTCGTAGATCGCCGTCATTGCGGTGAACGATCCACCGGGTGAGTTGATGTACATCACGATGTCGCGGTCAGGGTCTTGGCTCTCGAGAACGAGAAGCTGAGCCATAACGTCGTCAGCGGAAGCGTCGTCGATCTGCACACCCAAGAAGATGATTCGGTCTTCGAACAGCTTCGCGTACGGGTCTTGACGCTTGTAGCCATAGGCCGTGCGCTCTTCGAACGTCGGCAAGATGTAGCGAGCATCAGCATCCGGACGACCAATGCCGGCGGGAGCCTGTGCTCCGAGGTTAAAGTTCTCCATAATTAGTCCTTCTTGCCGGTTGCGTTGTCTTCAGTTCCGCCGCCGCCAACTACGTCGGAGGCGAATTCGCGGAGGTGATCGACGAAGCCATATTCGAGAGCTTCTTTGGCCGTGAACCAGTTATCACGGTCGTTGTCGATGAGAACCTGCTCGACGCTCTTGCCTGTTTGCTCGGCGGTGAGCTCGGCCATGCGCTTCTTCATATCGAGGATGACGCCAGCCTGAGTCTGGATGTCTGCAGCGGTTCCACCGAATCCACCCGACGGCTGGTGCAGGAGCACACGCGCGTTGGGGGTGATGTAGCGCTTGCCCTTGGTGCCCGAAGAGAGCAGGAACTGCCCCATCGAGGCGGCAAGGCCAATGCCGACGGTGACGATGTCGTTCGGCACGAACTTCATCGTGTCGTAGATCGCCATTCCCGCGGTGATGGATCCACCGGGTGAGTTGATGTAAAGGTAGATGTCGCGCTTGGGATCCTCTGCGGCGAGCAGCAAGATCTTTGCGCAGATCTCGTTCGCGTTTGCATCGCGCACCTCTGAGCCGAGCCAGATGATGCGGTCCTTGAGGAGTTGGTCGAAGATGCTCGAGACCAATGCCGGTTGGGCCATTGTTGCGCTCCATTTCAGTTATCGCGTGATACGAATCTATCCGAGTACGCGCCGCTATTCTGGCGTGTTCGCCCTAGGCAAAGTACCGCGTCGCCGGAGGCTGCTTGTAGGCTCGCCAAATGCAGCAGACTTGGCGCGATCGAATCGCAGATATTTGGGCCCACGCCGCGACAATGGCCGAGGGAGATGTTGTCGCCGCAATTGATGAGCTCGTGGCTGAACGTGCCCCTGATGACGCCGAAGCGTTGTTCGAGGCAGCCGGTGCCCGCGACTATGCGGGCCGCGAGACTGAGGCTGAGCCGCTGTACCGCAGTGCTCTTAACACTGGGTTGGATGCCGCACTGCGGCCACGCGCGATCATCCAGTTGGCGAGCACGCTGCGCAATCTCGATCGCGTAGATGAGTCGATTGCTTTGCTCGAGCAGCAGTTGCACGAGCATCCCGACGATGAGTGGACGGGCCCAACCGCCGCATTTCTCGCCCTTGCCCTCACCACTCGCGGCGATCCCACCTTGGGGGCCTCGGTCGCGCTAATGGCATTGGCGAACTATTTGCCGATCTATCAACGTTCGGTGCGCGGCTATGCAGCGGAGCTCGTGGCCGAGTAACGTCACTCAGCGCTTGCCACGGCAGCGCTACGGCACGCCACTCCCCTCTAGTTGCCTCAGCGTCGGCATGCTCCCTGCGACCATTAGCATTGCCGAATGCAGCAAATGATTCTCGACGTTGATACCGGCATTGATGACGCACTCGCTCTCCTGTTGGCGGTGCGGCATCCGGGAGTCAATCTTCGGGCTGTCACGTGCGTCGCTGGCAACGCGGGCCTCGAGCAGGTGGTGCGCAACACTCTGACGGTCTTGGATGCTGCGGGCGCGGGAGATATTCCGGTTGCGG
The DNA here is from genome assembly GCF_015864945.1 of Salinibacterium sp. NG253. Taxonomy (GTDB): domain Bacteria; phylum Actinomycetota; class Actinomycetes; order Actinomycetales; family Microbacteriaceae; genus Rhodoglobus. The sequence continues at coordinate 615,082 of NZ_JADYWF010000001.1, forward strand.
CAGGCGCTCACCGCCCGCTGCTCTCCGAGGCTCATTCGGCCGCTCACGTGCACGGAGCTGACGGTCTTGGTGACCTCGGTCTGCCCGAGTCGTCGCGCACTGTCGTGCCTCTGCACGCGGTCGAGTTGCTGCGTCGGGAGATTCTGGCGAGCCCGACGCCGGTAACGCTCGTTCCGCTTGCCCCCATGACCAACATCGCGCTTCTCGTGCGCCTCTACCCAGAAGTGTTGAAGAACGTGGAGCGAATCGTCTTCATGGGAGGTTCAGCCTCTGTCGGCAATGCCACTGCGGTTGCCGAGTTCAATACGTGGCACGATCCCGAGGCCGCCGAAATCGTGTTGACCTCTGGCGCCCCCATCACCATGTATGGCTTGGATGTGTTCTATGCCGTGACAATCCCACCTGAGGACATCGTGCGGCTCGCCGCCAGTTCCGAACCCGGAACGCAGCTCGCTGGGCGCCTTCTGCAGCATTTGGTCACGGTAAAAGGCAGCGAGGTGCGCGTCGCCGGTAATGGACACGGCGATATTGGCGATGCGGGCGCGGTGTGTGCTGCGATCGATCCGGATGGACTCAGCACCACACACCTGCCGGTGCGAGTGAGCCTGGCTGATCCTCTCACTCGCGGGCAAACGGTCGTGGATCATCGCACGGCCGGCCACGAACAGGCCGGAGCGGCAGATCCCCTTTTCCGCCGAATTGATGTGGCGCTTGGCATCGATAGTGCTCGTTACGCGAAGCTGTTCCTCGACACGATCACTCAGTAGCTCGAGCGAAACAGCCCGTTAACGACCTCACGGCCAACTAGATAACTAGTCGGCCGTGAGGGTAAAGCGAAGTGGTTTAGGACTCGTCGCTGGCGTCGTCTTCTACAACGACTTCTTCAGCGGCTTCGGGGTTAGCGATCGCAGTGAATGCCGAAACGTCTACCGACTTGCCCTTGGTGTCAACGACCTTGGCCTTGCTGAGCACGACTGCGAGAGCCTTGCTGCGAGCGACCTCAGCAACCATGGCCGGGATCTGGCCGTTCTTGTCCAGGATCTGGATGAACTCGCCGGGCTCCATGCCGTACTGCTGTGCGCCCTGCACGAGGTACGAGGTGAGCTCTTCTTGGCTGACCTTGATCTCTTCGGACTCAACGATGGAGTCGAGCAGAATCTGCGAACGGAAGGTCTTCTCGCTTGCGATAACGACCTCGGCGCGGTGCTCGTCGTCTTCGAGGCGGTTCTCGTTCTCGAGGTGACGGTGAACTTCGTCTTCGACGAGCTTCTCGGGAACGGGGATCTCAACGCTCTTGAGCAGTTCGTCAACGATCTGGTCGCGAGCTTCTGCACCCTGGCCGAACGACTTGGAGCGCTTGATCTGCTCCTTGAGGTCTGCCTTGAGTTCCTTGATGGTGTCGAACTCGCTAGCCATCTGAGCGAAGTCGTCGTCTGCTTCGGGAAGCTCGCGCTCCTTGACGGTGAGGAGCGAAACGCTGATTACAGCGGTTTCACCCTCGTGGTCGCCACCGAGAAGTACGGACTCGAAGGTGGTCGATTCGCCGGCGCTGAGCGAGTCAAGTGCCTCGTCGATGCCTTCGATCAGTTCACCCGAGCCGAGCTCGTAGGAAATGCTGGTTGCGGAGTCAACCTCGGTCTCGCCGATCTTGGCGACGAGGTCGAGCTGAGCGAAGTCGCCCTTTGTGGCGGGGCGTTCGACGGTAACGAGCGTGCCGAAGCGGGCACGCAAGGTGTCGAGCTCGTCCTTGACGTCGTCAGCCGACACCTTGACTTCTTCAACCGTGAGGGTGAGTTCGTCGTAGGCGGGCATGTCGAACTCGGGGCGAACGTCTACCTCAATAGCGAGAACGAGGTCTCCGCTGAAGTCTTTGACCTCGGGCCACGTGACAATGTCTGCCTCGGGGCGACCGAGAACGCGAATCTCTTCTTCGGTGACTGCCTGGCGGTAGAAACCGTCAAGTCCGTCGCTGACCGCGTGGTTCAGGATCTCTTCGCGACCTACACGCTGGTCAACCAGCTGCGGCGGAACCTTTCCCTTGCGGAAGCCGGGGATGTTGATCTGCGAGGCGATGTGGCCATACGCGTGATCGATGCTCGGCTTGAGTTCTTCGGGGGTGACCGAGATGTTGAGCTTGACGCGGGTCGGGCTCAGTTTCTCAACGGTTGTCTTCACGTCGTGGATCTCCTGTAATTCGATGGTGTATTTCGTCGGGGCGACAGGATTCGAACCTGCGACCTCTCGGTCCCAAACCGAGCGCTCTACCAAGCTGAGCTACGCCCCGGGGCGCCGTGCTGTCTTACGGCCATGGCATCACGTAGAAATGCCGGTACAAATTTGACCTCGGCAAGTCTAGCCTGAGCGCGCACCGAATGTTGACGAGATACCAAGATCAATGTTTTTCGGGCCGCGCTTGCAGCATTTACCGGGCCAGAACCCAGCAAATATGGGGCGGATTACGCGGGCAGCGATCTCGACTTCGTACTTTGCAAGGTTTCGGGTACAGTAATCCTCGGTACACAGCACGATCGGGTGCCAAGTGGGGATGTAGCTTAATGGTAAAGCCTCAGTCTTCCAAACTGATGACCGGAGTTCGATTCTCCGTATCCCCTCCACTACAGAACGAAGGCCGCCTCGGTTGAGGTGGCCTTCGTTCGTTAACGCTCAGGCCGCATCCCATTAGAGAGAGCGCTAGGCGCCGGCAACGGAGCGCTAGTTGCAGTGCAGGCTAAGCAGCAGAGCTACCGCGAGAGATCGCACTCGCGATCACTTGTCGAGCATCCGCGGCTTCGGGAATCGGGAGGAGCGGATAATCGTGGACCATTCCCTCCCCGACCTGAAAATCGAGGGCGATACCTTCGTGCTGTGCGCGCTCACGAAGGCGCAGCGCATCCGCGTGCACAAGGTCACGTGTGCCCGTGAAAAGGGTGATCGGCCCGAGGCCGGTGAGATCGCCATGGATGGGGCTGACGCGCCAATCGCTCTCGTCGAGTTCGCCACGATAAAGGGAGCCAGCCGCATGAGTGCCGGGAACCGCAAGCCACGGGTCGTGCGGTGCAATCTCTGCGAGCATCGGATCCGTGCCGCTGATGTCGAGCCAGGGTGCGATGAGCACTATCGATCGGAGAGGTGGAAGCTTGCGGTCTCGCAGCTCCATTGACACCGCCATCGTCATCCCGCCGCCCGAGGAATCACCCATGACGCTGACGTTCTCAGCACCAACATCGGTGACAATCGACTGAACAATCGTGGCCGCACGATCGACGATCACGGCAGCACGCCCTTCAGGCGCGAGCGGCATGATCGGTACCGTAAACGTTGTTCCGGTGGCACGCACGAGGCGGGCGATGAACTTCCAGTGCAACGGATTGATCTGAAATACATACGACCCACCGTGAAGGTAGACAACGTGGCCGGCATTCGATGGCGTCTTCGGCGCGATCGTAAACACGGGCCAGCCGCCAACTTCGTGGGACGACACGTTGACGTGCCGAGAAATCGATGCGGGAGGCTCGAACGAAACTGGGTTCTTTCGAAGCTCATCGATCCGCGCAAGAGTGCGCTCTGGATCGCTGAACATGCGTTTTGACCCTCGCAGGGTTAACGCAAGTGGAGCGAGCCGACTAAGAAGGCTCGCCATGGTGAGCTAGCTGTCGACGCGCTTCATGACGTGAATGGGGATGAAGACGCCCAGCGTGGTGACAAGCAAGCCGCCGATGAATACGACTGACTCAAGGCCCTCCACGTAGAAAGCTTCGCCCATCATGTAGATGCCGCCCACAAAGAGCACGAAGGAGATTACGAAACCGAAGATGTTCACGCCTCCATCTTACTCATGTGGGGCGGAACTCCGAAGTCGCCCGCGCCGCCGAAAGTGACCTCTTGTCATGGCTCGCGCGTGCCCCCTATACTGGGGATAGCCGTTACCCCCGAACTGATCCTCCGCGGCTGGATCGAACGCCACACCCGTATCGCCCCTCGTGGCAGGGCAACTTTGGACTCCCCCGATGTCTAACACTGCAACCCAACTTCCTCCCTTCGGCTGGTACCCGGACCCCGCAGGCAGCCACATGCTGCGCTGGTGGGACGGCAAGGCGTGGACTAACCGTCTCGAAAAGCCTCGCCCCGAAATCCAGGCCGCGAATGGTTACAACCACAATCAGTCCACACTTTCGCGGCTTATCGCTTCTTAAGCTTTAGTCAGCGATACTCTGGGGCTTCCTCCCGAAAGGAAGTCCCGAGTACATGGTTGATGCACCGCGTTCGTTCATAGAGCACGTCGGTCACGTTCTTTTTCCCCGTGGACCGCAAGACCTCACAGATGCTTCGCGATGCCCGGCGTGTTTTGTCACGCTCCCGCCTTCCGCGGTTTGCTCACAATGTGGGCTTGATCTCAATCACCCGGATGCCGCCCTCCTCCGCGAAGAATCACTCGACGTCGCGGCTCTGCTCGATTCCCGGCTCGAGCTCATCGGCAAGATTCGTTTCGAGACCGCCGCAGAACGCAAACGCGTTCGTGACGAAGCTCGGGATGCCGAATACGCTGCGCTCGAAGCCGCGACAGCACAACGCGCCGCTCGCGCGGCCGCCATGTTGCAATCCAGCGATCACACCGTTGCGGACCAAGAGACGCCGGCTCCGATCGAGGCTCCGGCGCATCCGCAGTTCCCGCAGCCCACGCCCATCGCTGATCCCGCGCCGCAAGTATCCACGCCGGTCGCTTCCGCGACGCTGACTCCCGTTTCAGCTCCACACGATGCTGAAGCCACAGCTCCGACAACGATCGACGCCCCCGCTGCTCGCTCGCACGCGGGCATCCAAGTCATCCTGTTGATCGTGGGAGTGTCGCTGCTCTCAGTCGGCGCAATCTTCTTCCTTATCTACGCCTTCATTAGCTTTGGGCTCATTTGGCGGTCAGCGATCATCGCAACCATCACTATCGCCAGCATCGTCGGCGCAACCATGGTGAAGAAGCGTGGGCTCACTGCTACCGCTGAAGCGCTATCCGCGCTTGCCGTCGTGCTCGTCGGGCTCGATATCTACGCTGTGCGCGCTAATGAACTACTTGTCGTCGGCGACTCTGCCGGCCGCACGTACTGGGGCTCAGCGATGATCGCCGCTGCGCTGGGATTCATGTGGTGGCATCGGGCGAGCACAATCAGGCTCGTCAATGTGGTGGCGTTCGTGGCTTTCCCGCCCGCAGCTGCCCTCGTCGTCGCCGGCGTGGCCGACGGACGCTTCCCCGAGGCCAATGTGCTGCTCCCCATGGTGGCGTTCACCACCGCGACGCTCATCTACCGGGTGGCTGCGCACGGAGAATACTCGGGGCGAGCAGAGCGCACGACCATGATCGTCTTCGCCTACCTGGGGCTCTCGGTCGGGTTCTTCAGCGCAATTATCTCTCTGTTCGTCTTGTCAGAATCCGCTGGCAATCGCTCGACAGGAATCTGGCTCCTCGTCTTGGGCGCGGTAGCGGCAATCCACAGCGTCGCGGCTCACCGTGCGGGCTTCGATCCGATCATCCGCAACACCTTCGCAATGATCGCGGGTCTCACGATCGCGACAGCGGTGTCGACTCTCCTATCGAACGACTCCCCTATCGCGGTGTTCTCCGTTGTCGCTGCACTCACCACTCTTGCGGTGCTGAGCGAGGCGAGCGGGCGACACTTTGGCGCGACAAGCCGGAGTACCACCCTCTGGGCATCGCTCGGCGTGTGGACGATTACCGCGATCGCGCTGATCGCGCCCCTCAGTGAGTCGCTCTCTGTAGCGCTGCAGTATTTCTCTCAGACGTCCCTGCGCCGCACTACCGCGGCGAGCGCCCCGTTCGCTATCAGTGACGACGGCTGGCCTCAGCTTGCCCTCCTCAGCGTTCCAGTGATTATGGCGTTGGCGTGGTGGGCCACGCGCCAACTCCACGGTCGACTTTCTCTACTGCTCGCGAGCGCAGGTGCCGCGCTCGCCCTGGCAGCGCCGCTGGCCGGAACACTACTGCTCGCTGTTGCGGTGTGGCTTGCGCTAGCTGTACTGGCTGTCGTGGCAATCGGTGTGAGCCAACGCCGCCGCCCCGGTCTACGCCTCAGCACAGTCATTCTTGCCCTGGCCGGCTTCACACCGTTAGCGCTTGCCTTCGGTTCAGGATGGTCGAGCTACGGAACGTGGCTTCTCGCCAGCCTCGGCACGGCGGCCGTGCTCTTTGCCGCTCGCTACCTCGTGACCGTGGTTTCAGTTCGCACGACGATGCTGGGCTTGACGATGCTTGTGCTGTTGCTCGCGGCCGCGGGCGTGGGAGAACAGCTGCAATTCGCACTCACTCCCCTCGATCCCCATCCGCTCGACTCGTGGATGACCGTCTCCGTTCTTGCCGTCGTCATCAGCGCGCGATCGCTCTGGCCCCGCACCCGCGAAGTGACCGCCCTCGAACGACAGGTTCTGTGGTGGATAGGGTTTGTCGGCACCGCAGTTGCGGGCACCATTCTCTGGTTCGCAACAGGCAGCGGGGCCCCTTTCGCGAATGCACCACTCGCCCTGAGCCTCACCTCCATCAGCCTGCTCGTCTCTGTGCTGTTCGTCGCAGTGCTTATCGTCACCATGCTGAACAACACCGCGCTGCTTGCCCGAGCATCAGCAAATACGGACGCTGCGAATGCTGCGAGCGCAACGAGTGGACCGAGTGCACCGACAGGGCGCTCGATCGAAAGCTTCGTTGCCGCTGCGGCGCTCGCGCCCGCGCTGGTGTGGGCACTCGATAGTGCGAGCCGTACCGCTGGTCTCGGCGCTATAGCGATCGAGTTAGCACCGGCCACGGCATCCGTTCTCGTCGGAGCGCTCACGATGACCCTGCGTGTGCGGGGCCGACACACATTCGTACGACGTATCGCTGAACTCAGCGCGCTCACCGTCGCACTGTTCACCACAGCGAGTGCAATTCTTCGGCCCCACGAGACACACTGGCTGATCGCGCTTCTCGTCTCGATCACCCTTCTGCTGGCATCGATTTCCGCCGACGGAATCGTAGGCTCACGTTCGCCACGGCGCTTCGCTATCTGGGGTGCGGTCGCGTTCTCCACGTGGGCCCTGTGGCTGCGCCTTGAGCAATACCGAGTCGAGGCGCTCGAGGCCTACGTGCTGCCGCTTGCCGCAGTTGTGGTGGCAATCGCCATCTTTACGGCCAGAGCAGAACTACGCGAATCCCGCCTGCGTTCTGGCGCGTTCATCGCTCTCGCTGGACTCCTTATCGCCGTTGTGCCGCTCGCGCTGAACTCCGCAAGTGGCTCAGGCACCAGCACCCTCGTCATCTCCGCCCTGTGTGCGGCGCTCCTGATTGCCGCGTCGTTCATTGCGCCGCGCGAGTCGTTGCTCAGTTTCTGGGGAATCGCCGTTGTCGCCTCAGCCACGGGACTCATCACCGCCACAGCAGCGCGCGTTCTTTACTCCGTGACCGCCGCACCGAGCGCGCTGCCCGAAGCTGAAGTGTTGCTCATCGGCGCTGTAGCAGTCATGACGGTCGCGAGTTTCGGACTCGCCTCCGCCGGTTTCGTGCAAGTCTCGCACTCCACCCTGTGGCAGCGGTCGGGGCCCGTGCTGCTCGGCGCCGCCGTGACACTGCTGTATGTGGTTGAGGGCATCATCGTGATTGACCCGTCCACTTCGTCGACACCGCTCACCGACATCCGGGTGCTTGCCTTAGTTGCACTCGGCGCGGCGCTTCTCGTAGTGGGCGCGCGCTTCGCGACGCCGCCTCTCACCCCCCACGTGACCTACCTTGCGTTCGCCCTCGCGTCGTTCATTGCACTCACGACCTACGCCCTGGGCGCTGTGCAGTACCTCGAGTTCTGGCTGATCGCCGCCATCCTTGGTTTCGGGATGATCGCGCGGGCACTGATTATTCGATCGCGTGAGGTCGCGATGCTCGAACCGCAAGCACTCTGGTGGACAGGCTTCGGCGCAACCGCATTCGCCGGAGCACACTTCTGGAACGCAAACGTCGTCGGCGGATCAGGAGTCACTGCTCCTTTCATGCTCGATGTAGCCGTCATCAACGCCCTGGGTGCCGCGCTGCTCGTCGTGGCGTTGAGCTTCACCATTTTCGCGCGAGGCTCACACACGTTTGCGCCCGAGAACATTGCCGCAGCGGCAGCTCTCGCCCCAGCGACCGCCTGGCTGCTCGATAGCACCGGCAGATTACTCGAGCTCTCGGCAGTCGTGATCGAACTAGCTCCCGCAACCGCAGCCGTGCTCGTGGCAGCATTCAGCATGATTCTGCGACTGCGGGAGCACCGTAGCGCCGTTCGTCGAGCCAGCGAGATCAGTGCCCTTACGGTTGCCGCAATCACGACGGTGAGTGCGGTTATCGATCCACAGAGCACACCATGGCTGATCGTATTGTTTGTGTCGGTCGCGCTGCTACTCAGTGCCATTTCGACTGACGGAGTGTTCGGGTCGGCATCGCTTCGCCGCCACATGGTGTGGGCTGCGGTGGCGTTCGGCACGTGGGCACTGTGGCTTCGACTCGATCAGGCCCGCGTCGACGCTCTTGAAGCGTACGTTCTGCCTCTCAGCGCCGTCGTGATCGCCCTCTCGATACTGATTGCACGCGCAGAGCTGAGACGGGCGCGGCTAGCTTCGGCACCGGCGATCGCTCTCGTCGGCCTGCTCATTGCGGTGCTTCCCCTCGCGCTCAATGCTGCAGACGGCAACGGACTCCGCACCCTCATCATCGCGGGGCTCTGCGGAGCTCTCTTAGTGGCTGCCGCCTTCGTGGAGCCACGCAGCGAGCTCATCGACTTCTGGGGCGTCGCAATCATTGCGTCCGCATCCGGGCTCATTCTCGCGACTGCATCACGGGCGTTCATCCTGCTGTCTGAAAATAGAGGACTGTTGCCCGAACTCGACTCCGGTCTGCTGGTCGCGGTTGCGCTACTGGCTCTCGCCAGCTTCGGTGCCGCTGCCAGCGGATTCTCTCGTGACGAAAACCGCCCGGGATGGGCAGTCATGAGCGAAGTGCTGCTCGGCAGTGCCCTCGTGCTGCTCTACGGGATAGAAATTCTGGCGTTGCTCGGCACAGACCAGCGAAACGCGTCGGTCGACGCCGTTCGCATCATTGGCCTGGTCGCACTCGGTAGCGCTCTACTCGTGCTCGCGGCTCGTGCCTCTACGCGACCGCTTACCCACCGCATGAGCTACCTCGCCTTCACCCTCGCCAGCATCCTCGGTGTGATCGGATATTTCGGAACGCTCGTGGAGCCACTCGAGTGGGTGTCCGTGCTTCTCGGGGTGGCTCTGCTCGCCCACGGAGGGCTGCGGATGATGAGCGATCCGGATGCGCGCAGCATGCAGTGGCTTAGCTGCGGCCTCGTTGTGCTGCTGGCCCCCAGTCTCATCGCGACGTTTGTTGACACCGAGAGCGCTGGAACTCAGTGGCGCATTGTTGCTCTCGGTATCGTCGGGGTGACGATCATCGTGCTCGGAGCATGGCTGAAGCTCAAAGCGCCCCTCATCATTGCCACCATTGTCGTTCTCATTCACGCTTCGCACACGTTTGCTCCCGCGCTCATCAGCTTCTATCAGCTGACCTCGTGGTGGCTGTGGGCTGTGGTCGGTGGCGCGATCGTGTTGTTCCTCGGCATTACGCTCGAGCGGCGTATCCGCGATCTCAAGACGCTCAACACCAAATTCAGCGCACTTCGCTAAGCAGCAAGAAGGCGACGCTAGCGCTGCAACCAGGTGAGCACCGCGAGAACGCGGCGGTGGTCGCTGCCCGAATCTTCGAGATTCAGCTTCTGAAAAATTGCCGTCACGTTCTTTTCGACCGCGCCAACACCGATGACGAGCTGCTTGGCGATAGCCGCATTCGTGCGGCCCTCGGCCACGAGCGTCATAACTTCGTGCTCACGCGGAGTCAACGACATCAAGGGATCCTGACGGCGACCGACGAGTTGAGCAACAACCTCGGGATCAAGCACCGTGCTGCCGGCAGAAATCCGCTCCACCGCATCCTGCAACTCATCCAGAGAGGCGACGCGGTCCTTCAAGAGGTAGCCAACACCACCACGACCCGAGGACAGCAGTTCCTGCGCATACACAACCTCGACATACTGCGAGAGAAGGAGAATGCCGATCTGGGGCCTCAATTCACGCAAGCGAATGGCGGCGCGCACTCCCTCATCCCGAAACGTCGGCGGCATGCGCACATCGAGCACCACAAGATCGGGAGCACATTCATCGAGGTTCGCGAGCAGCTCATCCGCATCCCCGAACGCACCGACAACATCGAAGCCGGCTTCGACGAGCACACGCACGAGCCCTTCGCGCAGTAGTACCGAATCATCAGCAACAGCAACGCGCAAAGGGCTCATGCGCTTAAGACTAGAGGTCAACGGGCGCCCGATCTGCACTGGGTTTGGGCAAAGGCAGCCGCGCCGTTACCGTCGTTGGTCCGCCAGCGGGGCTCTCGATCTCAAGGCGTCCGCCAACACCGCGAACACGCTCTTCGATGCCAGCAAGACCGTGGTCGGCGAGCACCGCGGCGCCGCCCTGGCCATCATCCGTGACCTGCACGAGAAGCCAGGGACGGCCATCCGATTGCTCGGTGAGAAGCCGAACGGAGGCATGGCCAGCGTGAGCGTGCTTGGCGACATTGGTGAGCAATTCAGCGACAACGAAGTACGACGCACGCTCGACTTCGCCTGGCAGAACGAGCGGGGCGGGAAGCTCGGAGGTGAGCGTCGTTGGCACAGCTGCGCGCGCGGCTACTGATTCAAGGGCCGCGACAAGGCCGCGGTCGAGCAAAAGTGGCGGTGCGAATCCGCGAGATAGCGCCCGCAGTTCTTCGAGCGCTTCAGCCGACTGCGCTTGGGCTTCCGTGAGCAACTGGCGAGCCTTTTCGGGGTCGACAGAGAGTTGGCGCTCGGCGGCCGCAAGATCCATTTGCAGTCGCACGAGTCGCTGCTGCGGACCATCGTGGATGTCGCGCTCGAGCCGACGAAGCGAGTGGCCTTCAGCCGAGAGAGCGGCGCCGCGCGACTCCTCAAGTGACTGCACTTCGCGACGCAGGCCATCCGATTTGAATGCAGTGAGGGTGCCGCGAGCCAGCCACCACTGCGTCATGACAAGGCCGCGGGTGACGAAAGGGAGGGTTGCGATGAAGATCAGGCCAACGACGAAAGCAACAATGTTGTCGGCAATCTCGAGGTCCCAGCCGGTGGTGTTGACGCCGACGAGTCCGAAGAACCACTCTCCGAGTGACCAGTCGGGGTCGCCGGTTTGCACTTCGCCGTCGAGGAACCAAGAGAAGATTCCAGTGAGTCCGACGGTGAGCCACACGAAGGAGATCGTCCAGGTGATGATCGTGAGAATGAAGCCAAGAATTGTGGTGTGCAGCAAGTAGAGCCAGTAGTGCGCGTTGCCGAGGGTGGCGCTGAGCCAGCCGCCGAACCCGGTAGCGGCGCGGTCATCTTGCCAGTCGGGACGCTCTAGCCGGGCACGACCAGTCCATTCCAAGAGGTTGACGTGCGCGAGCCCGAACCCGCGCCCGACGTACAACGCCAGAATCATGACAAAGAAGCCGATGAGGAAGACCGCGAGCGTGCCGATGCCAGTGGCGACGAGGGAGATTGTCACGCCGAATCCGGTCATCGCAATCGGGAAACCGACAATGAGGTACAGCACCTCTTTTGGCGTGGTGCGCCACAGTTGCCAATAGGGGTTTCGGGGCTTCGTCACAGTGTCTGTAGTCATGGGTCTCTCGCTTTAGTCTCGCGCATTCGCGGGGCGGATGTTCGTCTCCTACAGAATCGCGAAATCGAGGCAGACTCCCCAGCGTGGATGCACACAGACCGGCAGTGGGGATATCCCCCGTGAGCGTGCTCTGCGTTGCGGGCTGGCATCCATTAGGCGCTCCCGGAAACTCCGCTTCGCGGCGGGTTAGCGTTGCCTCAGCTTGCTTGTGAAATTTTTGAGGCTGCGTAGCGTTGTCTTTGTAGAACAACGAAGGAGCACACAATGACCGAAATTAAAGCAGTTCCGCAGACCTCAGCAGACCCTGATGTCACCTCGGGTGTTGCCCAGTTCCTCGGCCCGGTTGTCACCGACCTCACGGCCCTGTCGATTGACGGCAAGCAGGCTCACTGGCACGTTCGCGGTGCGAACTTCCAAGCCATCCATGAACTTCTCGACACCATCGTCGACCACGCCCGCGACTGGGCTGACACTGCTGCAGAGCGTGTTGTGGCCCTCGGACTTCCGATCGACGCTCGCACTCAGACCGTCGGCGCTAAGGCAACGACCCCGAGCATGACTGCCGGCTTCCAGCAGGCCGACGACGTTATCGCTGAAGTTATCGCTGCGATCGATGCCACTCTCCTGACCGTTCGCACCGCCGTTGATGAGCTCGGTGAGCTCGACAAGGTCAGCGAAGACGTTGCAATTGAGATCGCTCGTGGGCTTGAGAAGGACCGCTGGTTCCTCTTCGCTCACCTCGCCACCAAGTAACTTCTCTGGCGGTCGCTTCGCCTGCGACTAGTTGCGCCTATGATTCGTCGTAGTCACAACTGGTTGTGCGTGAAGCGCCCGGCCAGGATTGTCGCGTCAACCCGCATCGCCCGCAGTTCTTCACCGCTGCAGTCGAGCGGGTTTTTGCGTGTCACGACAATGTCGGCCACTTCCCCGACGGCGATGGTCGACTGGGCTGACGCCGTGAGGGCTTCGGCCACAGTGATGCGCTGTTCGGGGTACCACGGCTCCCGCCCATCGCGACTGCGACTCACAGCCGACGCGATCGCTGCCCACGGGTCGAGCGGAGCAACCGGAGCATCCGATCCCATCAGCAGTTCGATGCCAGCATCGAGCATCGAGCGCAACGCAATCGTGCGGTGGTTGCGACCGGGCCAGAGAGCGTCCGCTACATCGCGGTCATCCATGGCGTGTTCGGGCTGCACGCTCGCTGCGATTCCGAGAGCCGCGAAGCGAGGCAAATCCGACTCAGAAAGCGACTGCGCGTGCTCGATGCGGCCACGGCATCCGACGACTTCAAAAGCGTTGAGGGCAAGAGTGTTCGCGTCGTCACCGATAGCGTGCACGGCGGGCGACAAACCAGCGCCGCTGGCAGTGCGAATCCACTCGACGAGTTCGTCAGCGGGGATGTTAAGCACTCCCCTGTTGTGTGGTTCGCCCGGGTAGTGCTCGACACAGTACGCGGTGCGGGTGTTGAGCGATCCGTCGGTGATGATCTTGAACGGGCCCACTTCGAGCAGCGGCGCCAGTTGTTGACCGGTGGTGAGGCCTTCGAAGATGGCGCGTTCGAGAAAGCGCGGGTAGACGCCGACGCGCACCCGAAACAGGTCGAACCCTTCGAGCATGCGGCGCTGCCAGTTCTCGAACTCCCACGTCATCTCGAGATCGACAATGCCAACGACGCCGCGGGATGCCGCTTCCGCAGCCCCGTCGCGGATCCAGCCATCAAGAATGTCGGGTTCCACTCGGCTGAGCGCGCTTCCGACAGCGAAGGCTTCTTCTTCGCGCAGGAACCCGGTGGGGTGGTCGTAAAAACCGAAGCGTTCGAGGGCGAGGCTGTTGAGCCAGCAGGAGTGCAGGTCGCCGCTGACAAGCACGACGGCGATGTCGGAGACGGCGGAATCGAGCAGTTCGCGGGTGGGTTGGTCAGGCCAGAGGGCATCGCGGAAACCTTGACCGACGATGATGCCGTCGGATTCGGGAAGGACTGACGTGGCGAGAGTGACGGCAACTTCGGTTGCCGAGGTCGTGTGGCTGAGGTCGAGGCGCTGCGACTGCTGCGCCCACATGCTGGAGTGCACGTGCTGATCCCAGAGACCGGGCATGATCCAGCGGCCGTCGAGGTCTACGGTTTCGGGGTCGGCGTCGGCGTCGGCGTCCGCGCCGGTAGCGGTGTCAGCGACCGCGGGCGCGCGGTGCGGCTCGATAGCGACGATGCGTCCCTCGGCGAGGGTGACATCGACCAGGGCGGAGGCATCGTCGCCGACGATGCGCGCGTTAGTCAGTTTCACTCGGCAGTGCCCTTGTCATTTCTGCGGCCAGTTCTGAGCTAGCGTACGCGCCGTTCGAGCCGAGTTCGTTCACAATGTTCTGCTGCACGGCAGGTTTTTTGTTCTGGCTCATCTTCATGCGGGCATCGAACCGGTCGATCACGATGCGCAGGCCGACGGTTCCTTTGGCGGCACGGCGAGCGCCTGCTTCGTCATCCGACAGGCTGACCGGATGCTCGACATGGTGCTCGAAGTGATCGACAAGTTCGCTCAACACCCGAAAATTCTCTTCGTCACTCAGAATCTCGGGAGTGCCGTAGAGGTGCGCGGTGGCGTGGTTCCAGGTGGGGATGTTCTCGCCCTCGGGGTACCAACTCGACGAGATGTAGCCGTGCGGACCCTGAATGATCACGAGCACCTCGTGCTGGCCGACCTCGTGCAGTTCGTCATCGGGGCGCCCGAAGTGCGTGACCAAGCTGAGCTGATCGTCCCGGTTTTCGAGCATCACCGGGTAGTGCGAGGCGACCATGCCCTGAGAGGTTGTCGAGACGATCGTGGCCCACGGGTGCTCGTGGATCAGGCGGCGCACTTCTGACCGCTCGGTGATCACGAACGTCGGGGTGTGCCGCATGTCAGGCTCCCTGCGGTTTGGATGCTCGGGGCTTCGTCGAGCGTGGCGTGGTTGCGCGCGGCGCCTTCCCCTTGGCCTTTGGCAGGGTAGCGCCCAACGGTGCTTGGCAGCTGGGGCACCAATACAGCTTGCGACCCGCAGCGATCTCCATGACGATGTTCGTGCCACACACTCGGCACGGGAGCCCTTCGCGGTGATACACCCAGTGGCGGTCATCCCGGCTGGCGAGCGCCGCCGTGTAGTCGTCGCCGGTGAGCCCATCCATCGTCATCATTTGACCGGTGCGCACCCCGATCTCGAGCAGGTGCGCCCAGTCGCGCCAGAGTTCGCGCACCAGTTCTTCGGGAATGAGCTTGCCCGGCGTGTGCGGATCAAGGCGAGCGCGGAACAAAATCTCGGCCCGATAGACGTTACCGATGCCACTGACGACCGACTGATCCATCAGCAGCACGCCTATCGGTGTCTGCTTCTTGCGAACGGTCGCCACGAAACGTTCTTCGCCTTCGCCGTTGTCGTCAACGAGCGGATCGGGACCGAGCTTGTTGAGGGCGACCTGCACTTCGTCGGGGTTCAGCACTTCGCACGCGGTTGGCCCGCGCAAGTCGGCACACGTCGTGTCCGTCAGGAGGCGAACGCGCACGGCGCCGATGGGCTCGGGTGGAAACTCTGAGACGGTGTCGGTCGCTTTTTCTTGCTCCGACATTCGCAACCGGGTGCGGCGCGGGGCACCGATGCTCGCGAGCGAGTCTTCGTGCTCCCCCACCACCGAGTTGCCCGCACCAGCCGCAGCGCTGCTCATCTCGACAACGCCAGCGGCATCCGCGCCGTCAACAGCAGTGCCATCCACAACAGTGCCGTGCTGGTTGGTCTGCCCCATGCGCCCGGCAGCGGATGCCGTAGTCGCATCGGCAGTGAAGTTGCCCGCGAAATCCCAGGCTCCGTAGAGCCCGAGGTGCACGCGCAGCCAGCGGTCGTGCTCGAATTCGAGGAACATCTGCTTGCCCACGGCTTTGGCGCTGAGCATCCGCAGTCCATCGAGGCGTTCGGCTCCCGCAGCAAAGCGACCTTGCGGTGAGGACACTGCGACGGTTTTGCCGACGAAGTGCAGCGCGAACTGGCGCGCAATGCGATGTACGGAATGCCCCTCAGGCATTACTGCTCGAAGGGGTGCGCGGCGATGGCGCCTGTCGTCTCGTACTCGGCAAGCTGAGCGATGCGGCGAGCGTGGCGTTCGTCGCCCGAGAAAGGTTCCGTGATGAAGAGGTCGATGAAACGGGTGGCTTCGTCAACGGTGTGCTGGCGGGCGCCAATAGAGATGACGTTGGCGTCGTTGTGCTGGCGGGCGAGAACGGCGGTCGAGTCGTTCCATACGAGGGCGGCGCGGATGCCCTTGACCTTGTTAGCGGCGATCTGCTCACCGTTGCCCGAGCCACCAAAGACAACACCGAGTGCTTCGACACCGGCCGTCTGGTCGGCGGCAACACCGAGCGCTGCGGCAATGCAGAATCCGGGGTAATCGTCGAGAGCGTCGTACTTAACGGGGCCGTGATCAATCACGTCGTGGCCTGCATCGGTGAGGTGCTGCTGCAGAGTGGCACTGAACTCGAGGCCAGCGTGATCGGTGGCGATATGGATGCGCATTCATCCAGTCTACGGTCGCATTCGAGCGGTAGTGCTGACATTGAGGAGGTGCGGCATAAGCTAGTTGGGTGCGGTCACAAACCGCCCCAACACGAAGGAGTTGTACGTGCCCGGAGAGAACCTCACCCGAGTTGAAGCGCAAGAACGCAAAGCGATTGTCAACGTAGACAGCTATGAGATTGCGCTTGACCTCACTACGGGTCCTGAGACGTTTAAGAGCAGCACGACTGTTCGCTTTACTGCCACTGCTGGCGCATCCACTTTCATTGATTCGATCACCCGCACGGTTGACTCGGTCACGCTCAACGGCACCGCACTTGATGTTGCTGCCGTGAACGATGGTGTGCGCATCCAGCTCGACAACCTTGCTGAGAACAACGTTCTTGAGGTTGTGGCGGATGCCGAATACACCAACACCGGTGAGGGCCTGCACCGCTTCGTTGACCCGGTTGACGAAGAGGTGTACCTCTACTCGCAGTTCGAGGTGCCCGATTCGCGTCGTGTGTTCGCTGTGTTCGAGCAGCCTGACCTCAAGGCCACATTCCAGTTCACGGTGACGGCGCCGGCACGCTGGGCCATGATCAGCAACTCCCCCACGCCTGAGCCTGACGTGAACGGCGAGAACGCCACGTGGGAGTTCCCACCCACTCAGATCATGGCGAGCTACATCACCGCGATCGTGGCTGGCCCGTATGTCGAGGTTCGCGACGAGCTCACCTCGAGCGATGGCCGCGTCATCCCCCTCGGCATCTTCACGCGTGCCTCGCTGAGCGAGTACCTCGATGCTGACTACATTTTCGAGAAGACCAAGCAGGGCTTCGAGTACTTCGAGAAGCACTTCCAGTACCCGTACCCATTCGAAAAGTACGACCAGCTGTTCGTGCCCGAGTTCAACGCGGGTGCCATGGAGAACGCTGGCGCTGTCACCTTCACCGAGACCTACGTTTTCCGCTCGAAGGTGACCGACGCCATCAAGGAACGTCGCGTTGTCACGATCTTGCACGAGTTGGCTCACATGTGGTTCGGCGACCTCGTGACCATGAAGTGGTGGAACGACCTGTGGCTGAACGAATCGTTCGCTGAGTGGGCTTCCACCATCGCGACCGCTGAAGCTACCGAGTGGACCGAAGCGTGGACCACCTTCGCGGCCATGGAGAAGAGCTGGGCCTACAAGCAGGATCAGCTGCCGTCGACTCACCCCGTCTACGCGTCGATCAATGACCTCGATGACGTTCTCGTCAACTTCGACGGCATCACCTACGCGAAGGGTGGCTCGATTCTCAAGCAGCTCGTTGCTTGGGTTGGCCTCGAAGCATTTATGGCCGGCGTTGCGGCGTACTTCAAGAAGCACGCCTACGGCAACTCCGAGCTCAAGGATCTGCTGGTTGAACTGGAGAAGACCAGTGGCCGCGAGCTCATGGAGTGGAGCAAGCTGTGGCTTGAGACCGCTGGTGTGAACACGCTGCGTCCGGATGTGGTGACCGCTGAAGACGGAACCGTCGAAAGCTTCGCGATCGTTCAGACCGCGGCCGATGATTACCCCACGATTCGCCCGCACCGTCTCGCTATCGGTTACTACTCGTTGGAGGACGGCAAGCTTGTTCGCCACCACCGCATCGAGATCGATGTTGAGGGTGAGCGCACCGAGGTTCCCGAGCTCGTCGGCACGAAGCGCCCCGACCTCATCCTGATCAACGACGACGACCTCGCCTACGCGAAGATCCGTCTCGATGACGCGTCGCTTGCTGTGGCTATGAAGCACCTCTCGGACATCACTAACCCGCTGGCTCGCGCCATCGTGTGGGGTGCCGCGTGGGATGCTGCTCGTGATTCTGAGACTCCGGCCAGCGATTATGTCGCCCTGGTTCTCGGCAACATTGCGTCGGAGACCGAGTCGACCACCATCCGCACCACGCTCGCGCAGCTGGTGTTGGTTGCTAAGCAGTACGTTGCTCCTGAGCGTCGTGCGGCCACGGTTGAGAAGATCGGCGACACGCTCTGGGCTCTCGCCCAGAGTGCTGAAGCGGGTTCGGATGCTCAGTTCCAGTTCGTGAAGTACTTCGCGAATGTGGCATCCACCGAACAGCACGTCAC
This sequence comes from Salinibacterium sp. NG253, assembly GCF_015864945.1. Taxonomy (GTDB): domain Bacteria; phylum Actinomycetota; class Actinomycetes; order Actinomycetales; family Microbacteriaceae; genus Rhodoglobus. Next base: position 633,451 of record NZ_JADYWF010000001.1, read on the forward strand.
GGTGCTTCGCGCCCTGTTGAGCGGTTCGACCACGCTTGAGGGTCTCGAGATTGACACTGACTTGAGCTGGGAGCTTCTGGAGGGCCTCGTGCTCAACAGTGCTGCCGGTGATGCTGACGTGGATGAGGCTCTCGCCAAGGACAAGACAGCAAACGGCCAGCAGGCTGCGGCTCGGGTTCGCGCAACGATTCCGACCGAGGCAGGCAAGCAGGCTGCCTTTGATTCGCTCGTGAAGAGTGACAAGGCTCCGAACGCTATCGTGCGCAACGTGACGATGGGCTACACCCACGTGAACGATCCCGCTGTGCTGGAAGCTTTTGTGGCTCCGTACTTCGAGGCGATCAACGATGTGTGGAACAACCGCAGCTATGCGATTGCCGAGACGGTTCTTCGTGGCCTCTACCCAGCACCGCTGGCAAATCAGGGACTCGTGGATGCCACGAACGCCTGGCTCGAGGCAAACCCCGATGTTCCGGCCCTGCGCCGCATCATCGTGGAGAACCTTGCCGGGGTTGAGCGTGCACTGGTAGTTCAGGCTCGCGACAATTCCTAACCCTTTTCAGCCGCCTCACGGCGGGCATGCTGGGGCCTAGCGGTGACTACACAGAAGTCACTCGCTAGGCTCCGAGCATGGAAGATTTCACTCTGGGCGGCTTGCGCAACAGCATTGTCGCCTTTTTGGCCGCATGGCCGCTCGTTGAGGCTGTCGTCATCATCGTGGTGGCGTGGTTTGTGCGCCTCGTTCTCCTCTTCATCATCAAGCGTGTCGTCGACCGCGTAGTGAACGGTGTGAAGCACAAAGAGAACATTCACGACACTCAAGTGTTGATGACCTCTCCCCTCGCCGCCGTGCGCGTCGTGCAGCGCACCCGCACTCTCGGCGGGGTGCTCTCGAGCATTGTCACGGTGGTCATCGTGATCATCGTGCTGCTGCTGTTGTTCAACATTCTTGCTCCGGATGCCACGGGCGCCTTCGCACTCATCACGGCTGCAACCGGTGCCGGGCTCGGTTTCGGCGCCCAAAACGTGGTCAAGGACGTGCTGAACGGTCTCTTTATGGTGGCCGAGGATCAGTTGGGCGTTGGCGACATTGTTGACCTCGGGCCGGCGGTGGGTGTCGTGGAGTCGGTCGACATCCGCACCACCCAGGTGCGCGATGTGAACGGAACCCTGTGGTTTGTGCGCAACGGCGAGATCACCCGCGTGGGCAACATGTCGCAGGGGTGGGCGCGCGTGATTATCGATCTTGCTGTGCCGTATGACTCTGATGTGGATGCCGTGCAGGAGCGCATCCTGAAGACCGCGGTTGATCTTTACAAGACTCCCAAGTGGACGACTCGCATCTTGGAGGTGCCCGAGATTTGGGGCATCGAATCTATTTCGTCTGAGGCGGTGGTGGTTCGTCTGGTGGTGAAGACGGCATCCGCAACAAAGGATGATGTTGCGCGCGAGTTGCGGGCGCGTCTGAAGAAGGATTTGGATGAGGCGGGTGTCAAACTTCCCGCATTGAATTCGATCGTGTTGAGTGGCTTTGATGGTGCTGCGAGTGTGCGCGGTGCACGACCGCCCCGCACTCGTCCGGTACCGGTGAATTTTCCCGAGGAGAAGCCCAAGAAATGACCGAAGCTGAGAACGTGACCGAGCCCGCTGATGGCGTCGAGCCGAAAAGTGACGCTGCGCCGGCGAAATTGCCGAAAATCCGGTTGATTGCGAAGCCAGCGGTGACCCCGGATGCTCCGGCCGATTCGATGTGGGAACTCATCGGCGGTCGCGACACCTTCGAGAAGCTCGTGCGCGAGTTTTACGTTGGCGTTGCAACGGATGAGGTGCTGCTGCCGATGTATCCAGAGCAGCCCGATCTTGAGGGTGCCATCCAGCGCCTGACGGGTTTCTTGGAACAGTACTGGGGCGGCCCGAACACCTACAGCCAGGAACGCGGACACCCCCGCCTGCGCATGCGCCACATGCCCTTCAAGGTGAACCCGGATGCTCGTGACCGCTGGTTACACCACATGCGGGCAGCTCTCGACACCCTAGAATTGCCGCCGCTCTACGACGCCGAAATCTGGGCGTACCTCGACCGTGCCGCGCACGCCATGGTCAATACGTTTGAGGAGTAGGCATTCCGTTTTACCCCACACAGCGCTTATCACCGTGCTCCTCGCCCCTAGGATATTCGGGTGAAGAAATTTTCGGTATCGGTGTTGGCCAGCGTTCTTTTGCTAGCGGGGTGTTCGTCCGTTGTATCGCCCACACCGGTCTCGGACGCGGAAAAACTTGAGGATCTCCGCACAACGATTGCGGAAGGTGCTGAGTGCTCCGAACTCACACCGCTCTTTGCGCTCATTGCCGAAAACTCAGACGAATTTCCTTCCGCGCAGGGCGAGATGATCAATATCGGGTGCACTTACGTTGGCGCTGAGCGCACAGATAGCGAACTCTCTAGTGTCGCTCCCGGCAGCCCTTGGCTTGGGGTTCCTGGCGAGAGAGTAACCCCCTCCACCACGTGCACCGACTCAGCGAAGGTTGCTGCCGCCGAGACTGACGTCACGAAAGCCGACCCTCTGATTATCGCGACTCTCGATCATTGCGAGACAGTCAGCGAGTGGATGTCGGCCCTTGAACTCCACCCTGAAGTTATGGGGATGATGCAGGGGTACATTCCGCAACTCATCGATCTTGAATCCGTCTGCTACGCCAACGTGGAGTCAGCGGTCTGCACCGACGCTCTCGAAATGGGTCTTGCTGTAGGCCCATAGCACCCTCGGGCTGCCTGCAGCGGCGCGCTGGCAGGGGTTCGCCGTTGGGGCATTTGCGGCCGGCGCCTGTTCGGGTCCGGCGGCGCAACCAGCAAAAACGAGCTCTGCTGGTCGTCGCAGGCCTCTTGTGCCGACTGCTCCTGCCCCAACGGCGGTGAGCGTGATGCTCTATTTAATGTGTCGTTTTGTGCGATGACACGCGACGACGTTCGGTAATACAAGCATAGGTGAGAGAATCTCTAACTCAAAGTCGGTGAGGCTTTACGCCCCTTTGGTTAGTTGCCCATACATAAACATGTCGCGCGGCTTTCCTTCTATCCGTTCCCAACCACGAAGGAGACCCTCACGTTCATAGCCAGCGCTCTCTGCTGCTCGCCATGACCCTTCGTTCCACGGCTCGACGTATAGCTCGAGCCGGTCGAGATCAGCGTGGTGCACCGCCCACGCCGTGAGCACACGGAGCGCCTCTGCGGCGTAGCCTTTGCGTCGCTCGGAGGGCACGACCCAGTACCCGATGCTGGCGCGCGCACCTGCTCCCGCTACGAAAAACATCCCGATGTGACCGACGGCACGATCGGTGCCATCGGCTATCGCGAAGGCATAGCCAGCACCGGTTCTCAAACGATCATGTTGCCGGGCGACGAAAGCCAACGCCTCGGCTTCGCCGTCGGTTGACGGGACGGTTGTGATGAGCGGAATCTGCGAATCGCCGGATGCTTCTTGAACCGTTGCGATATCGGAGTTGCGCCATTCGCGCAGCGCCAACCGCTCGCTCCGCAGCGTCGGGAGTTCGAGTGGGCGTCCTGTCATAGAGCGATTAGATCACGACGCTCGATATTCGATGCGGAAACTCGTCGGCGGTCGCGACACGTTCGAGAAGCTGGTGCGGAACGACGACTACGCGAAACCCGATGTCAGATCAGCTCACCGAGATCTACGAATTCTGATCGACCGAGCCCGTCGCGTTCGACTGCCCTAGGTACTTCTGCAGCGCCTTGATCGACAGGATGAGAGCCCAGATAGCCAACACAACGAGGGCGATTACGGCGGCAAAGAAAACGACGTTGAAGACGATTCCCACGATTCCGAGTTGACCAATCATTCGCCCACCCTACGGGGAAAGTAAGAGAAACTCCACTAGCGCTGGGTGGCCGGGATGATCGTGCAGATCTCAGCCTCGTTGCAGTTGGCCGGGTCGAGAGCTTGTGCCTCGTGAATGAGTTGCTTCAGCTCCGCTTCGAGCGCCGCCAGGTCTTTCAGGCGCTCCTGCACGCCTTCTAGTTTGTGTTCGAGCAAGCTCGAGACGTGGGTGCAGGGCGCTTCGCCGGCATCCCGCAGCGACAGAATGCTCATGATTTCCGACAGCGTGAGCCCCGCGGCTTGGCTGTTGCGGATGAACGTGACTCGGTCGACAACGGCGGGATCGTAGTCACGATACCCGTTGCCTTGCCGCTGAGGCTCGGGCAGAAGCCCTTGCTTTTCGTAAAAACGGATCGTGTGACGCGGAACATCCAGGCGATCGGCGACTTCTCCAATAAGCATTGGGCAAGACTAACGCTTGACCTTCAAGTGCACTTCAAGGTTTACGGTGAAGGTATGGAAATCACGCTGCAATACTTCGAGGGCTGCCCCAACTGGAAGGTTGCCGATCAACACATCAACGAACTCGTCCAAGAGTTCCCGCAGATCACCGTGTCGCGACACCTGGTCGACACGGTCGAAGAAGCTGAGCGTGTGGGGTTCCGCGGGTCACCGAGCATCCTCTTCGATGGGGTGGATCCCTTTGCCCAGCCGGATGCCCCGGTCGGGCTTGCATGCCGCCGCTACATCACCCAGGCTGGCTTTGCCGGCGCACCCACCGTTGACCAGCTGAGAGAGAAGCTGAACAGCAATGACTGACAACAACTATGACCTGCTCGTCATCGGCGCCGGAATGGCCGGCATTGCCGCCGCAAAGAAGACGGCGTCACGCGGGTGGCGCGTCGGAATCGTGGATGCACTCCCCTATGGCGGCACGTGCGCGCTTCGTGGATGCGACCCCAAGAAGATCCTTCGGCGCGCTGCAGAGATCGTCGATTCTGCCCGCCTCTTCGCTGGCAAAGGAATCAATGCGGATGACCTCAGCGTCAACTGGGCTGACCTCATGCAGCACAAGCACGGGTTCACCGATCCGGTTCCCGAGAGCATGGAGAAGGGGCTCAAGGCGGCCGGCGTTGACACCCTGCACGGGATCGCGACGTTCATCGACACCAACCACATCGAGATCGACGGCACGAAGTTTCAGGCGAACAAGTTCTTGATCGCCACCGGTGCGGTGCCCCGCGAGCTGGACTTTCCCGGCCACGAACACCTCATCGACAGCACCGGCTTTCTCAACCTCCCCGAGCTTCCGCGACGGATTGCGTTCATTGGCGGCGGCTTCGTGTCCTTCGAGTTTGCGCACATCGCTGCCCGCGCGGGAAGCACCCCGGTAGTGATCGACCGCGGCCGCATTCCGCTGAAGGGTTTCGACCCCGACCTCGTCGAACTCTTGCTCAAGCGAGGCGAAAGCGCTGGCGTTGCGGTGCAGCGCGAAACGACCATTGCGAGCGTCGAGAAGCTCGCCCAAGGATTCCGGGTCACGACCCAACAGGGCGGCACAGAATCCACGATGGATGTTGACCTCGTCGTGCACGGTGCGGGCCGCACCGCAGACCTCGGTCGCCTGAATCTCGAAGCGGCCAATGTCGCGTTCGGCCTTCGCGGCATCCAAGTTTCGGAGCACCTGCAGAGCACCACGAATCCTGACGTGTATGCGGCTGGCGATGCTGCAGACACCCCAGGGATGCCGCTGACACCGGTGGCGGTGTTCGAAGCGAAGATCGCGGCATCCAACATGCTGAAGCCGAATTCGGCGACGCCGGATTACAGCGCTATTCCCACTGCGGTGTTCACCATTCCGGAGCTCGTCAGAGTCGGCATGCTCGAGCACGAGGCCAAGGAGAGCGGACTCGACGTTGACGTGCGCTTCGCCGACACGAGCGGATGGTTCTCCAACTACCGTATTGGTGAAACGACCGGTGCGACAAAGATTCTGGTCGACAAGAGCACCGACCGCATTATCGGCGCCCACCTCCTCGGCCACGACTACGCCGAACTCGCCAACACGATCGCTCTCGCCATGAAGAACGGCCTCACCACGCGCCAAATCAAGTCGACGACTGCCGCGTACCCGTCGACTGGGTCAGACCTGGGGTCGATGGTCTGACGTGGGGAGGTTGCCTCGATGTAACCCGACCTTGAGGGTGTCATCTAGCGTCTGACGGGCTTCCTGGAGCGGCCGACCGAGCCCTGAATACCTAAATCGGGCTAACGCTGTGAAAATCAGCCCAAATGGACAGCGCGCTTATCCCTATTCGTTCACGCCCGAGAACGAGAGCTCGCCTCGTTGAATAATCGGCATCAGCAACGGTGCGCCAAATACCCGCATTGAAATGTCAGAAATTGATTGACGCGTGTAGGGCAGGATGTGCATGAGAGCTACATTATTTACGAACTCGACAAGAATTACTCGAGAGACAGAACGAATGCTCAGCGCGTCAACAGCATATTCTGCACCCACTTGGGAAACGATGGCGCCCTGAGGGGCTTCCACTCGTGTAGTCAGACGAATACGGAACCCGTCGTCCGCGTCTCGCAAATCTATGTCCAGCCCATAGGCCGGATCTACCGGATCGGCGTCGGACGAGGCCTTCGCATCAAGTGAACGTGTGCCGCTCAGTTCCAGTTGTGAGATCGATGTCAGCGAGCAGCGTCCGACGAAATCTTCAAGTGACAGCTCAGCCATTGCCGTGGACAGAAACGCGACGAACGGTTCCCTCGGTAACCCAAGAAGTACGCGGCGCCGACACATCATCACGCTGCAGAGGCCAAGGACCCGATAGCGAGGTTACGATCGCTTCAAATGACTCGTCGATTGAACAACACGCATCTACAACAGAGTGTTCGATGTTCGCGCCAACTGCGAGAGCGTAGCGTCGCACGGTAGCCAAAGTTGGATTCGCGTCATAGTGCTCGAAGGCCGCGATGGTTGGTTGACTAACCCCCATACGTTCGGCGATTTCCGCTTGGGTGAGGTTGTGCTTTTTACGCTGTTCGATAAGCGACGAAAGAAGGTTGTCATGCTCATCGATCAGCTGGCCAGCGAGCGTTTCGAGGCGTGCCGCATCCGTTGTCATAGATCAAACTCTATATTGCTTTCGACCTAAGTAGCAATCCCCCACGAACTGGGGGCTCCAGCATCAAAGTATCGCTTAGACATTCTGATTTCTTCGTCCTGTGCGCGATAAATGTGATCCACCGCTAAGTCTTTTTCATGAATATGGTGCCCTATGAAGTGGGCAGGGTGCGAAATGGGCTCTGAATGATAGAGACGTACGATAGTGCTGCGATGGCTTAGAAGACCGCCCGTACGAGTGGTCACCGGGATGCTCTGCCATCGAATCTCGTACAGTGGAGGCGGATTTTCCACGTCGACAGGTTTTACGTCAGCTACTGGCCTGAGTTTGCCAAGCTCCGCCTTCTGTATACGGCGCTGGAACTCCATCTTTGCCATCGCCTTGCTGTGAGGACTCCAAACTCGATCCGGCGCGTCGAGCGCGGTAAAAAAAGCCTCTGTAGCAGCTTCTAGGTCGCCGCCAACCGTGCACGTTGGATATCCGTACCAGCGAAAACTGACGTGACTGCCAGCGCTGCATCGGGAGGATTCGTCAAATCTGGGCACACTAGGACTCTATCGTCTACGACTGACACCACGAGGGCTCTATATTGAACGAAAATGCAACGCCACACGCGGAATGTTGCGCTGCGAAATCTCGGCGTCACTCAATGGTTCGGATTCAGGCCACGGCGAGAACGGCACCTAACCCTCGCGCAACCCCGCCCGCGCTACCACGCACTCCGCGTGCCGCAGGATGGGCCCATCCACCATGCGGCCCTCGAAGCTGAAGACGCCGGGCTGCGATTCCGCTGCGGCGAGAAGTGCCCGTGCTGACGCGATTTGCTCGACCGTGGGCGCATAACTTTCGCGCACGATGGCCACTTGAGAGGGATGAATGCAGGCCGTAGCCGTGAACCCGAGCGCAGCGGCATCCCGAGCCTCAGCACCGAGACCATCCAGGTCTGCGATGTCGAGATGCACCGCATCAATCACAGCCTTCGAATAGGCACCGGCCGCGAGCAACACCGACGACCGCGCATGCAACGCGACACCACGGTACGGGCCGGAATCTTCGCGCGACGACGAACCACCGAGCGACGCCACCAAGTCTTCGGCACCCCACATGAGGGCAACCACGCAATCCAGCGCCGCCAAACTGGTGGCCGCCAGCACACCCCGCGCCGTCTCGCACAGCGCGATCACGTCGAGGTCAGTGAGCGCATCGAAATCAGCAACCGACTCCGACTTCGAGAGCATTACCGTGCGGTATTCCGTCTGTTCCAACGCCTCGAGGTCACTGTCGTGATCCTCGGTGCCGGCCGGATTCAGGCGCACAATCGTGCGGGCCGGATCCATCGGGTTTGCGATCAGTGCAGCGCGCGCCGCAGCCTTATCGACGCTGGCTACGGCATCCTCAAGGTCAATGATGATGGCATCCGCGCGCTCCAGCGCCTTCGCATAACGGTCGGGGCGATCCCCCGGAACGAACAAAATTGACGGCCCGAGAGTGAAAATCACGGTGCGCCCTCCTCAGTCCAGACCATCACCGAACGGGTCGCGACAGCCACCACAACACCATCCTGATTCTTGGCCGTGTGACGCAACGAAATGATTCCCTGGCCGGGGCGCGACTTCGACAGCCGCTTCTCCAGCACCTCAGACTCGGAATACATCGTGTCGCCGTGATACAGCGGATGTGGAAAGTTGACCTCCGTGAAGCCCAGATTCGCCACAATCGTGCCCTGAGTCAGTTGAGCTACGGATGCCCCCACCATCGTCGAGAGTGTGAACATCGAGTTCACCAAGCGCTGCCCGAACGGCTGCTGCTCAGACCACGCGGCATCCAAATGCAGCGACTGCGTGTTCATCGTCATCGTCGTGAAGAGCACATTGTCAGCCTCGGTGACGGTGCGGCCGGGCGCGTGCAAATAGACCGCGCCCTCCTCGAACTCGTCGAACCAGAGACCGCGCTGCTGAATACGTTTGCCGGTCATAGGGTTGCGAACCCCAGCTCACGAGCAATGACCATCATCTGCACCTCAGTGGTGCCCTCACCGAGCTCCAGCACCTTCGAGTCACGGTAGTGGCGGGCGACAGGGTTCTCGTTCATGAAGCCATAGCCACCAAAGATTTGGGTGGCATCCCGAGCGTTATCCATGGCCGCCTCGCTGCTGATCATTTTCGCCAAGCTCGCCTCCATCTTGAAAGGAACTCCGGCAACCAGTTTGCGGGCTGCGTCGTAGGTTGCCAAGCGTGCCGAGTGAACTCGGGCCTGCATCCGCGCAATCTTGAACGCAATGTGCTGGTTCGAACCAATCGAACGACCGAAGACGTGACGCTCGTTGGCGTAACGGATCGACTCCTCCAGGCAGCCCTGCGCCGCGCCGGTGCAGAGTGCCGAGAACGCGACGCGGCCCTCATCCAGAGCCTCGATGAAGTTAGCGAAGCCACGACCGCGCTCCCCCATCAGGTTCTCCTCGGGAACCCGCACGTTGTCGAACGACAGCGGGTGCGTGTCAGAGGTGTGCCAGCCGACCTTGTCGTAGGGCGGGTGCACCGTGAAGCCCGGCGTGCCGTTCGGAACGAGGATGGCGCTCAACTCTGGGCGACCATTCTCTCGACGACCCGTGACCGCCGTGACCGTCACAACCTTCGTGATCTCACTGCCCGAGTTAGTGATGAACTGCTTCGTGCCATTGATGACCCATTCGCCATCGATGAGCTCGGCAGTGGTCTTGGTTCCCGCAGCATCGGAGCCGGCATCCGCTTCAGTCAGACCGAAACCAGCGAGAGCTTCACCGCGCGCGAGCATCGGAACCCACTGCTGCTTCTGCTCTTCGCTACCGTGCTTGAAGATCGGCATCGCGCCAAGACCGATGCCGGCCTCGAGCGTCACCGCGATCGACTGGTCGACGCGAGCAAGTTGCTCAATCGCGAGACACAGCGAAACGTAGTCTTTGCCCTGCCCGCCGTACTCCTTGGGGAACGGCAAACCGAAGAGACCCATTTCACCCATTTGCGCGATGATGCCGTAGGGCAGTTCACGCTTCGTGTCGTACTCATACGCTGCCGGAGCAACAACCTTGTCGGCGAAATCGCGCACGTCAGCGCTCAACTTCAGCTGCTCATCGGTGAGGCCGAGGTGGGTGATTTCGCCGCGGGTAGCGTCGTGACTCATGAGGTTTCTCCTTCAGTGCTCGCTTGTGGCGATTCGATTCGGGCAACGATCTGATCGCGTGTGACCAGATCGCCAGGCTTCAAACTGATGTCGACAACCCCATCGAGGGTTGCGACAACGGGGTGTTCCATCTTCATGGCTTCGATCGTGAGCACCGTCTGACCGGCAGTCACGGAGTCTCCGTTCGCCATCGCAACTGCGACAACGGTGCCGGGCATGGGCGAACGCAACTCGGGATCGACCACACCGGCGACTCTCGCGAGCGTCGCGCGGTGAGCCGCGAGTGACTCGGCGCGAGACTGCGCAGTGAGAGCCCAGGAAGTGCCCTCCTGCCCAATCCACACCGTGGCGTCGACCGTTTCTAGGGCGAGACGGATGCTCTGCGCACCCCACTCGACACCGGTGCTCGTCAAGCGCGCCGGGGTGGTCGTGCCGTCGATCGTGACCTCCGCTGCGCTGGGCGGGCCGGCAACCAAAACCTCGTGCACCTGTCCCGCACCCGCGAGACGGTAGCGGGCCGGGCGATGCTGGCCCACACGCCAACCGCTGGGCTGCTGCCAGGGTGAGCCCGGCATCCAGCGTTCGGAATGGATGCTCAGAGCCGCCGCTGCGAGCACCGCCGGGGTGGGGGCGGTGAACTCGATCTCGGCAAGAGCTCGTTCGATGAGGCCGGTGTCTAGTTCGCCGGCGCGGACGTCGTCGCGGGCGAGCAGTGCTCGGAGGAATTCGATGTTGGTCGTGACGCCCAGGATTACCGTGTCGGCGAGGGCGCGGTCGAGGGCGTGGAGGGCTTCGGCGCGGGTGGCGCCGTGAGCGATGACCTTCGCGAGCATCGGGTCGTAGTTGGCCGAGACTGTGCCGCCCTGGATGAGGGAGCTGTCGACGCGCACGCTGGTGGCGGCTGTGCCGGTCGTGCTGGCGCTGCTTGTGCCGGCGCTGGCCGCACTGCCGTCGGCGGCCTCGTGCAGGTGCACGATCTGACCGGCGGAGGGCAAAAAGTCGTTGGCGGGATCTTCGGAGTAAATGCGCGCCTCGACCGAGTGACCGGTGAGCGTGGGCGTCTCCACCGTGAGCTTCTCGCCGGCAGCAATGCGCACTTGCCACTCCACGAGGTCGATGCCGGTAACCATTTCGGTGACGGGGTGCTCCACTTGCAGTCGCGTGTTCATCTCCATGAAGAAGAACTCGTCGGGCGCGTTGTCGGAGACGAGAAACTCGACTGTTCCGGCCCCGACGTAGCTCACGCTGCGCGCGACCTCGCAGGCGGCTTCACCGATACGCTGCCGTGTTGCCTCATCGAGCAACGGCGATGGCGCTTCTTCGATGATCTTCTGGTGGCGACGCTGCAGCGAACATTCGCGCTCCCCCAAGTGGATGATCGTGCCGTGGCTATCGGCCAGAACCTGCACCTCAATGTGGCGGGGCTTCTCGACGAGGCGCTCGAGGAAGAGCGTGTCATCGCCGAACGCGGCACTGGCCACACGACGAGCAGAGTCGAGCGCACCCGCGACAGCATCGGGCTCACGCACGATCGTCATGCCCTTGCCACCGCCACCAGCCGACGGCTTGATCAGCAGCGGGAACCCGACCTCGGCGGCAGCAGCCACCAGATCGTCGTTCGTCATGCCCGGCTCAGCGATTCCGGGGATCACGGCAACACCGCGTTCGGTCACGTGCTTCTTCGACGCGATCTTGTCGCCCATGATCTCGAGCGCTTCGACGCCCGGGCCGATAAAGGTGATTCCGGCAGCGGCGCAGGCCTCCGCCAAGGACGCGTTTTCGGAGAGGAAGCCGTAGCCCGGGTGCACCGCATCAGCATGCATGCCGTCTACGGCATGGGCGGCGGCAACGATCGATTCGACCGAGAGGTAGCTGTCAATCAGCACCGCGGCATCCGCGACTTGCACGTGCTTCGCGTCACGATCGTGCTCGGTGTAGACCGCGATCGAACGGATGCCCATCGAGTGCAGGGTGCGCGTGATGCGACAGGAAATTTCGCCACGATTGGCGACCAGAACGGCAGAGAACATGGCAATCACATCCGGAAGAGGCCGAAGCCCGGCTCAGGCAGCGGGGTGGCCGCGGCGATATCGAGGGCCATGCCGAGCACGTCTCTGGTGTCTTTGGGGTCAATGATTCCGTCATCCCAGAGGCGGGCTGTCGAATAGTAGGGGCTGCCCTGGCGTTCGTATTGTTCGCGGATGGGCTTCTCGAACGCGACCTTGTCGTCGTCGGTGAAGGCGTCTTCGCCGAGCTGATCGCGGCGCACCGTGGAGAGCACGGCAGCAGCCTGCGGGCCGCCCATGACTGAGATACGGGCGTTGGGCCACATCCACAAGAAGCGTGGCGAATACGAGCGACCACACATCGAGTAGTTGCCGGCACCGAACGAGCCGCCGATCACGACCGTGAACTTGGGAACGCGCGTTGTCGCGACCGCGGTCACCATCTTGGCGCCGTTTTTGGCGATGCCACCGGCTTCATATTCCTTGCCGACCATGAAGCCAGAGATGTTCTGCAGGAACAGCAGCGGGATGCCGCGCTGATCGCACAGTTCGATGAAGTGAGCGCCCTTGAGCGCCGATTCGCTGAACAGCACCCCGGCGTTAGCAACGATGCCGATCGGATGCCCGTGCAGCGTCGCGAACCCCGTGATGAGCGTCGTGCCGTATTCCTTCTTGAACTCGTGGAACTCGCTGCCGTCGACGAGCCGCGCGATCACTTCGCGCACTTCGTAGGGGCTTTGCACGTCGGTGGGCACGACCCCGTAGAGCTCGTCGGGGTTCACGGCGGGAGGCCGCGAGGCAACGACATCCCACGCAGGAGCGGCAGGCTTGGGAATGGTCTTGATGATGTTCCGCACAATTTCGAGCGCGTGGCGGTCGTCGTCGGCAAGGTGGTCGGTGACGCCAGAGGTGCGCGCGTGCACGTCTCCCCCGCCGAGCTCTTCGGCCGTGACGATCTCGCCGATGGCGGCCTTCACGAGCGGCGGACCGCCCAAGAAGATCGTTCCCTGATTACGCACGATGATCGTCTCGTCGCTCATCGCCGGAACGTAAGCGCCACCCGCGGTGCACGAGCCCATGACCGAAGCGATCTGTGGGATGCCGGCCGCCGAGAGGCGAGCCTGGTTGTAGAAGATGCGCCCAAAGTGGTCGCGGTCGGGAAAGACTTCGTCCTGCATCGGGAGAAAGGCACCGCCCGAGTCGACGAGGTAGACGCAGGGCAACTTGTTCTCGAGAGCAATCTCTTGCGCCCGCAAATGCTTCTTCACTGTGAGGGGAAAGTAGGTGCCGCCCTTCACCGTCGCGTCGTTCGAGATCACGAGCACAGGACGGGAGTGGATGAGGCCGATACCGGCAATCACGCCAGCGCCGGGAGCCTGGTCGTCGTAGATTCCATTCGCGGCGAGCGGGGCGATCTCGATGAAAGGGCTGCCCTCATCGAGCAGTTCATCGACGCGGTCGCGAGGCAGAAGCTTGCCGCGGGAGACATGGCGTTCGCGAGACTTCTCCGAGCCACCGAGAGCCGTCATCGCGAGTCGTTCGCGCAATTGCTCGACAAGGCCGCGCATTGACTCTTCGTTAGCCGCAAACGTCGGGTGAGACGGTTGAGCGGCCGAGGAAATCTTCTCCATCGAACACCTTCGTTCATCGCAGCTTGTGGCCACTTGGGTTAGTCATTACTAACTGAATTTAGGTTAGCGAGCATTAACCGAACTGTCTAGACTCAGAATATGAACGAGACGCCAACTCCGCGCAGCCAAGCGAAGGCCGACCGACGCGAGGCCCTCCTCGACGCCGCCGCCAGCCTTTTCGCCGAGCGCGGCTTCACCCGGGTCTCGCTCGAAGAACTCGGCGCGGCCGCCGGCATCAGCGGCCCCGCTGTGTACCGCCACTTCGATGGCAAACAAGACGTGCTCGCCGCGATACTGGTCGATGCCAGCTCCAACCTGTGCCGCGGAGCACAGACCGTGATCGAGCACGCGAGCACACCGCGAGCCGCGCTCGAAAGCCTCGTTCAGTTTCATGTGGAGTTTGCGCTCGGCAATGCCGACGTCATCCGCGTTCAAGATCGCGACCTCGACAGCCTGACCGCCAGCGACCAACACGAGGTGCGCGCCCTGCAGCGCAGCTACGTCGAGTTGTGGGTTGGCGTGCTCTCTCAGTTGCATCCGGATGCCGCGACCACCGAGCTACGCACCCGTGCCCACGCCACCTTCGGGCTCATCAACTCCACTCCCCACAGCGGGCGTGCCGGTGCCACCAGTGCCGTGCTCGAGCGGATGGCGTTGGCCGCGCTCGACGCGTAACCGCGCGCTCGGCGCCTAACCGCTCGCTCGCCGCCAGCCGCCGGCATCCCGCGCCCACCCTCAGCGCCGCACATAGCCGCCTCATTGGGTTACATCAGCACTTCCCCACGGGGCGTGCAGTGCCAGCACAGTGCCTTGATAGACCCGGCCCGCAGTGTTGGTTTCGTACACCGGAGATTCCGGAAATGACGAAAAGGATCAACCATGAAGAAGACACTGATTGCAGGAGCGGCCGGAGTAGTTTTGGCCTCGTGCGTCGGACTCGCAGTGGCCCTGCCCGCTCAGGCCGAGACTCTCACGACCGCCACCTCCAGCTCAAGCGCCTCTGAATCGGGCACTTCCGCCACCGGCGACCGTGCTGCTCGCGGTCACGGCCAGGGCGGTGCCCACATTGATGCTGCAACTCTCGCGACCGCACTCGGACTCACCGAAACTGAAGTCTCTGATGCCGTGACTGCTGTGCGGGACGCAACCGAACCATCCGAAACAACGCTCGATAAAGACGCGACCGCCGATGAAAAGATGGCCGCCAAGGATGCGCGCCAGGCCGCGTTCGTGACGGCTCTCGCTGCCGAACTCAACGTTGACGAAGACGCGGTAACCACCGCGCTGGCCGACATTCGAGCCGACCGCGAAGCTGCCAGGGAAGCTGCGGGCGACGAACGCGTCGGCGGCGGTGACGGCGACGGCGAAGGCACCCCGGGCGCCCGCGCAGGCCACGGCGATCGCGGCGACGTCGCAGACCGACCCAACCGTGATGAGGACACCGAGGCCGTCGAAGAAGCACCTACCGACGACTAACCACCACCCAGCACCTCCCCCGAGGACGAAGGGCCTGCGACTGATCGGTCGCAGGCCCTTCTTTGTCTTCAAAGCAGACTCTCTGGCGGCTCCTTGCAAGCTCTCAGCTATTTCATGAGGCCGGGATAGCATCTCCCCGTATTCCTTAGACCATGCATAAGAAACCTCTGCGAAAACGGCACATCGTCATCGGCTCCGTGCTGGTGCTCGTGCTCGGTCTGGGCAGCACCGCTGCGTGGGCTCTCGATCGATTTGTCATCGAACACGTCGAGATTTCTGACGTCGCGCAGTACGAAGCCGACAACAGCACCACCACGACGAGTGCCGAGCCGACGGCCGCAGCGACGACCGAGCCCGTTCTTACCGACACCAGCTATACCTCCGACGACGCCAACGTCACAATCTCCACGGTCGTCTCTGGCAGCGGTGCCGACACCGTCACCTACTACGTCGCGGATGTCGAACTGACGGATGCCACTGCCCTGCGGTCGGCATTTGCTCAGAATAGCTTCGGCGAGAACATCATCGATCTCACCTCGTCCATCGCGGCTGAGCACGATGCGATCTTCGCCATCAACGGCGACTACTACGGCTTTCGAGACACTGGCATCGTCATCCGCAACGGTGTCACCTACCGCGACGAACCGGCCCGCGATGGACTCGCGTTCTACCTCGACGGCAGCGTCGAGGTCTATGACGAAACCACAACCTCTGCCGACGAGCTGATCGCCGACGGCGTCTGGAACACGCTCTCCTTCGGGCCCGCAATCGTCGAAGACGGCGACGTCGTTGCCGGTATTGAAAACGTCGAGATCGACACCAACTTCGGCAATCACTCCATCCAAGGCGAACAGCCCCGCACTGCGGTCGGCGTGATCGACGACAACCATCTCGTCTTCGTTGTCGTCGACGGTCGCGACCCCGGCTACAGCGCCGGCGTGACCCTGCCCGACCTCGCCGTCATCATGCAAGACCTCGGCGCTACCACCGCCTACAACCTCGACGGTGGCGGCTCCTCGACCATGTACTTCAACGGCACCGTCATCAACCAACCGTCCAATGGCGGAGAACGCGAAACCTCAGACATCCTCTACGTGGGAGCCGCATCATGATCATCCTCATCCCCTCTTTCGAACCGGATGACCGCCTCGTGCAGCTCGTGTGCGATCTGCGCGCGACTGCCCCGCTGCTCCGCGTCGTCATCGTGGATGACGGCAGCGGCCCGGCCTACGCCGACCTGTTCGCTGCCGCGCAGCGCGTTGGCGCCGACGTGATCGGCTACAACGACAACCACGGCAAAGGGCACGCCCTCAAATTCGGCTTCCGCTCCATCCGCAAAAATCACCCCGGTGAGGCCGTTGTTTGCGCAGACAGCGACGGACAGCACAAAGTGGGAGACATCCTGCGCGTGGTGGCCCAACTGCAGGCGTCCGAGGGCGCCATGGTTCTCGGCGGTCGCGCCTTTGCGGGAGATGTTCCGACCCGCAGCCGCTTCGGCAACGCCGTCTCGCGCGCCGCCTTCAAATTCGCGACCGGTGTTGCCGTGCGCGATACTCAAACCGGGCTGCGCGGCTATCCCGCCACAATGCTCGACTGGTTGCTCGGAGTGAAGGGCGAACGGTTTGAGTACGAACTGAACGCGTTGCTGGCAACGCGTTCGGCCGGCATCCGCATCGAAGAAATCGAGATTGAGACGGTCTACTTGCAGCACAATGCCTCCTCGCACTTTCGCCCGATCGTTGATTCGGTGAAAGTGTTTGCGCCACTGCTGCGCTATATCTCCTCATCGCTGGCGGCCTTCCTGATCGACGCGATCGGCCTCTTCATCCTCTTTGCCCTCACGCAGTCGCTGCTCGTGTCTGTCGTCGGCGCCCGGCTCGTGAGCGCCTCCGTGAACTTCCTCATCAACCGCCACTTGGTGTTCAACTCCAGCAATCGTGACCATGTGGCCCGGGATGCCCTGCGCTACGTCATTCTCGCGCTCGCGCTCGTCGCCTCCAGCTACGTGTGGCTCTCGGTGCTCGTCGACTGGGGTGTTCCGCTCGTCATCGCCAAGGTCTTCTCCGACGTCACGCTCTACATCATCAGTTTCCAGGTGCAGCGACGCTTCGTTTTCAAGTCCGGGGCGGCACCAGAAATGCCGGTGCAGTCGGAGACTGACGCAGCGCTCGGTGCAGATCGACCAGCCCTGCGTACCGCGGCTAGGAGCCACGGTACTAGCGTGTAACTATGAGTGACGCCCCTAAGAAAACAGCACAAGTGCGCACGGTCGTGGTCGCTTTCGTTGCCAACCTACTCGTAGCAATTGCAAAATCGATCGCAGCGTTGATTACAGGCTCGGCCTCGATGCTCGCCGAATCCGCACACTCGTGGGCCGACGCCGGCAATGAGATCTTTCTCCTCATTGCCGAACGGCGAGCGGTGAAGCCAGCCGACGCGAGCCATCCGCTGGGATTCGGGCGTGAGACCTACGTCTGGTCACTCTTCGCGGCCGTTGGTTTGTTCACCGCGGGCGCTGTGGTCTCGGTGCAGCACGGAATCTCCGAGCTCATCGACCCAGAACCCGCCAGTGACTTCGCAATCGCCTACCTCGTGCTCGCGATCGCTGCCGTGCTCGAAGGCGTGTCCTTCGTGCAGTCAATGGTCCAAGCCAAAAAGGGAGCCGCGCGCTTCGGCCGCCGCACCCTCGAATATGCGCTCAACAGTTCCAACACCACCCTTCGTGCGGTGCTGGCCGAAGATGCTGCCGCCCTGATCGGCCTCACCATCGCCTTCTTCGGCATCCTGCTGCACCAGCTCACGGGCAATTCAGTGTGGGATGCCGTTGGTTCGCTAGCAATCGGCCTCCTTCTCGGTGTGGTTGCGATCGTTCTCATCAACCGCAATCGCCGGTTCCTCGTCGGTCAAACGCCGGGTGATGCTGCTCGCGCAGTAGCGGGGCGGGCTCTTGCCGAGCATCCCGAAATCAGTCGCGTCACCTACCTGCACCTCGAATTCGTAGGCCCGTCACAACTGTTCGTCGTGGCCGCCATCGACCTTGAGGGCAACCACCGCGAAGAAGAGGTCGCACGTCAGCTGCGTGAGCTCGAACGCTCAATCGAAGGTAATGATCTGATCAAGAAGGCCGTGCTGACGTTGTCTGTCAGCGACGAGCCGTCGATCAGCTTCGACTAGCAAAGAAGCGCTACGACGAGGCGCGGTCTGAAGACAGGCCGCCCAAGCGCCGCAAGACTGCGTTCAAGAGCGTGCCCGCGGCATCCGGAATCACATGGTGGTTGAGGTAAATGCCCTCAAGCCACGGCAAGACCTCTTCGGCAGCGAGCCCGATGACGTTCCAGTCAATACCAGGCACGGCTTTAGAGCGCGGCTCGCCCGTGCGCGGATCAGTCCACGCTTGAGCAATCGGTTGGTCGGGCTCTGACTCCCCTGCGCCCCAGAGCAGCGCAATCGGATGATTCTCGCCCTCGATGTGGTCGTGAGTCACGGTGCCGGCACCGAGCCACGGGAGGGTCAAGAGCTCTCCCTCGACCTCGATCTCGAGCAGATCGAGCTGCACTGGCTCTTCGACCTCGCAAATGTAGAGATCGAGCCCGGCATCGTGCCACGCCGTAGCCTGGGTGATGTCGTCGAGCAGCTTCGGCAGCAGAGCGTGAAAGGCGCTGGCCAGCTGCGTTGCCCACTGCAGGAGCACGCGGGTGTCGTTAGCCGACCACGGGCTCGAGCCGCGATGCTCACCAGCCGGAGTGTGGAAATGGTGATTGCTGCCCGCGCTCGTTGTCTCAAAATGCAGTTGCCCATCGGCATACTCGACGTAGAGATCGCTCACCTGAGCTTCGTCATCCCAATCGCCGAAGAGCTCGGGAGCTTTCAGCGCAGGCGGGAGGTCGAGCGCCGGTGAGCGCTGCGTTCCGAGGTTGAGCACTGCCCGCAGACGCGTGTTGGGCATGCGCAGGCTGAGATCGGTCATTCGGTGGTCGTTGCTTCCGCCGGAGCATCCGCGTCGCTGCTCGCGACGGGTTCGGGCTTAGCGGCGATTCCCATGAGGGAGATGATGACGATCATGATCGCGCCGCCCACAAGGGCAATGTCGGCGATGTTGCCAATGAAGTAGCCGTTGTAGTTGATGAAGTCGACGACGTGACCGCGCGCAAAACCGGGGTCACGGAACAGGCGGTCACCGAGGTGGGTGATGGCACCGCCGAGGAGCATGCCGAGCGCGATGGCCCAGGCGCGGGACTGAACTGTCCACGCATACCAAGTGATGGCAACCACGGCGAGCGCCGCAATAATCGTGAGCACCCAGGTGTATTCCTCGGCAAGCGAGAAAGCAGCGCCGGGGTTGTAGACGAGCTGGAACGACAACAGATCACCAATGATGGGGATGTTGATGCCGCCACCGAGATTGGTTTCAGCCCACCACTTGCTGAGCTGGTCTGCCGCGATCACAAAAGCGGCGAGCGCGAAAACACCAACCAACAAACGACGCGGAGCGCGTGAAGAAGTGGTGGCCGCAGCAGGGTCGAGATTCTCGGTCATAAGACCATTCTTACCTGTTGCGGCCACCGCTGCTTTCACACCATCGTCAAAACGGTGCCGGGGTCGTTCAGAATCGAACCAACATCGGTCAAGAAACGGGCGCCTTGCTCGCCGTCAACAAGGCGATGATCGAACGACAAACTCAACGTCATGACGTCGCGGAGGGCGATGTCGCCGTGGTGCTCCCACGGCATTCTGCGAACAGCACCCATCGCCAGAATCGCGGCTTCTCCCGGGTTCAGGATGGGGGTGCCCGCGTCGATGCCGAAGACGCCCACGTTGGTGATCGAAATAGTTCCACCATTGAGCGATGCCGGAGTTGCTTTGCTCGCTCGCGCATTGCGCGCCAAGTCGCCAATCGCGTCAGTGAGCTCGGCGAGGCTCATGGCATCGGCATCTTTGAGGTTCGGAACCATCAGGCCCCGGGGCGTCGCGACCGCGATACCCAAGTTGATGTACCCGAACTCAACAATCTCGTTCGCCTCGACATCCCACCGCGAATTGAGCGACGGATGACGCGCCACACCGATGCACAGCGCCTTCGCAACGACGGAGAGAACGGATGCTGCGGTGCCCTTCGCCTTCAGCTTCGCTACCAGCTCCACCGTGCGCGTCACATCGATCGTCAAGAACTCGGTTACATGGGGCGCCGTGAACGCACTCGCCACCATCGCGGCCGCGGTTGCCTTGCGCACCGACTTGATCGGGGTGCGGGTCTCGCGCGGACGTGGGCCCGCGAAGGCTCTCCCCGCCTGCGGTGCGGATGCTCCTGCCGCACTCTCCTCGCTGGTCGCCGCTGGGGCGGACGATTGCTCTGCCGCACTCAGCACGTCATCACGCGTGATGATGCCGTCAGGCCCCGTGCCGGTTAGTTGCGCCAGGTCGACGCCGCGATCGGCCGCGAGCTTGCGCACCGGTGGAGTCGTCTTGGTGCGGGCGTTTGTGGGCGTCACTGCAGGCTCAGGGGCGGTCTCTGGGGCGGCTTCGGCGACAGCTTCTGCGTCCGCCGCTGAAGTCGCTGCCAGATTCGCTGCCCGAGCAGCAGAGGGAGTCGTTGCTGCTGCTGAACGAGGCTTGCGCGTGGGGCGCTTGCCGCTCTCCACTGCAGGACCGTAGCCGACGAGCACCGCATTACGTTCCGGGGCAGCCTCAGCAGCGGGCGTAGCGCCACCGTCGCCAGCTTTCGCTCCCCCAGCATTGGCGTTTGCGTCCCCGGCGTCAGTACCAGCATCCGCTGACGCACGATCAGCTACCGGAGCACCATCGGCGCCAGGGCCACCATCCAATTCGAACGTGACAATGCGGGTGCCGACCTGCACGGTGGAGCCGGGCTCAGCGTGCAGCGCCGAGATAATCCCCGCGACGGGCGACGGCAACGACACGATGGCTTTCGCCGTTTCGACCTCTGCGATGGGCTGGTTGAGCGTCACGAGGTCGCCGACAGCAACATGCCATTCAACAATCTCAGACTCGGTCAAGCCCTCACCCAAATCGGGCAGAGCGAACTCTTTGACAGCCATTACGCGCTCCAACCGGTGAGTGAATTCACGCGACCCAGCGCACGGTCAACACCGTCAAGGATGCGGTCAAGGTCAGGCAAGAAGTGGTCCTCCAACTTTGCGGCCGGGTACGGCACATCGAAGCCTGTGATGCGCACCGGCGCTGCCTCCAAGTAGTAGAAACAGCGATCCGTGAGCGTCGCGGCGATCTCGGCACCGAGCCCGCCAGACTCCGAGGCTTCGTGGGTAATCACGAGCCGCCCGGTCTTGCGCACGCTCGCCTCAACAGTGTCAAAGTCGACCGGGGAGAGCGAGCGAAGATCAACCACCTCGATAGAAACGCCGTCATCGGCGGCGGCGACTGCGGCATCCAGAGCCGTAGCGACGAGGGGGCCGTAGGTCACGAGCGTGACGTCGGTTCCTTCGGTCACGACGCGCGCTTTGCCCATGGGCAGAGCGGTGGCGTCTTCGTCGACCTCGCCCTTGGTCCAGTAACGACGCTTCGGCTCAAAGAAGAGCACCGGGTCATCGCTCGCGATTGCTTCGCGCAACATGCTGTGGGCGTCCTGCGGCGTCGAACAGGTGACGACGCGCAGTCCAGCGGTGTGGGCGAAGTACGCCTCCGGTGACTCAGAGTGGTGCTCGACAGCGCCGATACCTCCGCCATACGGAACACGGATCGTCAGCGGCATCCGCACCTTGCCCGCTGTGCGGTAATGCAGCTTGGCCACCTGGGCAACGATCTGGTCGAAGCCCGGATAGATGAAGCCGTCGAACTGGATCTCGCAGACCGGCCGGTAGCCACGGAACGCGAGGCCCACCGCCATACCGATGATGCCGGCTTCAGCGAGCGGGGTGTCGATCACGCGGTCTTTGCCGAAGTCGCGCTGCAGCCCGTCGGTCACGCGAAAAACGCCACCGAGGGTGCCGATGTCTTCACCAAGCAAGACAACTTTGTCGTCGTCACTGAGGGCACGCCGCAACCCAGAGCCGAGAGCTTTCGCAAGAGTTAGTTCCGTCATTTTTCAAACCCCTCAAGGTAAGCCTTGTACTGGCTCTTTTGACGCGCCAGCCCCGAGTGCTCGGTCGCATAGACGTTGTCGAACACGCTGAGCGGTTCGGGGTTCTCGAGCGCCAAGCATCCGGCGCGGAATTCGGCCGCCACTGCATCTGCTCGGCCCTGAATGGATGCCGCCAATTCGTCGGTCAGCACCCCTTCGCTGCGCAAAAAGGCTTCCACGCGCGCGATCGGATCCCGTGCTTCCCATTCCTTGGCAACAACCGGGTCGACGTAGCGACTCGGATCATCGGAGGTCGTGTGCGGCCCGCGACGATACGTCACGGCTTCAATAAACGTGGGTCCGCCGCCATTGCGCGCCCGGTCAAGGGCACTGCGGGTTGCCGCCATCACGGCCAACACGTCGTTGCCATCGACGCGGATGCTCGGAATCCCGAACCCCGGAGCCCGGTCGGCAATCGGCCGCTGGGCTTGAAGCCCCACGGGCTCAGAGATAGCCCACTGGTTGTTTTGGCAGAAGAAAATCACGGGAGCATTGAAGGAGGCAGCGAACACCATCGCTTCGCTGACATCCCCCTCGCTCGTAGCGCCGTCGCCAAAGTAAGCGACCGAGACGCTGTCAACGCCGTCGAACTTACAGCCAACGGCATACCCGGTGGCATGCAGCGTCTGAGCGCCGATGATGACAGCGGGCGTAGCCATGCCGACCTCAAAGGGATCCCAGCCGGAGGATGCCGTGCCGCGCCAGACGCGAAGAAGGTCGGACAGCTTCACCCCGCGGCAGTACGCGACAGCGTTCTCGCGGTAGCTGGAGAAGACAAAGTCGTCGGGGCGCAGAGTGCGGGCAGAGCCGACTTGAGCAGCTTCTTGCCCGAGGAGTGGTGGCCAGAGGCCAAGTTCGCCCTGACGTTGCAGAGCGGTTGCTTCCGTATCGATACGGCGCACGACGATGAGGTCTTCATAGAGACTCGCGAGCTGATCACCGGTGACGTCTGACACCCAGGGGTCGTAGAGTTCGTCGCTTAACCGTTTTCCGTCTGGGTCAAGAAGTTGCACAAACTCAGGAGTTTGCTTCTTCGCTCCAGACATCGGGGCTTTCACGGGCACGGTGGTACTCATCGTTTCTCCGATCCGCCAGCGCGCCTGCTGATGTGCTGCGCCCTAGCGATCCTCACAACCGCGATTGGTAAATCACAGGTTGACCCGAGCCTCGTCGCTCGGAGTTAATCTGACGGTACCTACCCCGTGGTCGGGGCACAAGGTTCCACGCCAAAGTTGCGTCAGATTGTGAGGATGACCGGCATACTGTCAGCGCAGGGGTCGCCAATGTCGGCGGCACCGAGTGTCGAAGGAGTCACGGATGCCGCAGTCGCGCGAGTTGGATGCCATCGTTGTTGGAGCTGGCCTGTCTGGCCTCGTCGCTGCCGCCGAGCTGATTGACGCCGGCAAGCGCGTCGCGATTGTTGAGCAGGAGCCCGAAGCGAGTCTCGGTGGCCAAGCGTGGTGGTCTTTCGGCGGCCTTTTTCTCATTGACTCCCCCGAACAGCGCCGCATGGGCATCAAAGATTCGCTTGAGCTGGCCCGCCAAGATTGGTTCGGCACCGCTGGTTTCGACCGCGCCGAAGATGAATGGCCGCGTCGGTGGGCGGAGGCCTACCTCCAGTTCGCAGCCGGCGAGAAGAGGGAATGGCTGCGCGAACGAGGTGTTGGTTTCTTCCCCGTGGTCGGCTGGGCCGAACGCGGGGGCTATACGGCGCTTGGGCACGGCAACTCGGTTCCCCGTTTTCACGTGACCTGGGGCACGGGGCCTGCTGTCGTGGAGCCGTTCGTTGCCGCGGTGCGCCAGGGCGTTGCCGATGGGCTCGCGAGCTTCCATTTTCGTCGCCGCGTCGATGACCTCATCGTTGAGAACGGTGCCGTGGTCGGGGTTCGCGGGGCAACGTTGGCAGCGGATAACGCGCAGCGCGGCGCCGAAAGCAATCGAAACATCATCGGCGACTTCGAACTCCGTGCTCCCGCCACGATCGTGACCTCGGGCGGAATCGGCGGCAACCACGAGCTCGTGCGCGCCCAGTGGCCGAAGCGCATGGGCGCTGCGCCCAAGAACCTGCTCAGCGGTGTACCTGCTCACGTCGACGGCAGGATGCTCGGCATCACCGAACAAGCCGGTGCTCGCCTCATCAACGGCGACCGCATGTGGCACTACGTCGAGGGCATCCAGAACTGGGATCCGGTGTGGCCGAAGCACGGCATCCGCATCTTGCCCGGCCCGTCGAGCGTGTGGCTCGATGCCACCGGCCACCGCCTGCCGACACCCCTGTTCCCCGGCTTCGACACTCTCGGCACCCTCGAACACATTCTTTCGACCGGCTACGAGCACTCCTGGTTTGTGCTCACACAGGCCATCATCGAAAAAGAATTTGCCCTCTCCGGCAGCGAGCAAAACCCTGACCTCACCGGCAAAAGTGTGCGCGAACTGCTCAAGCAACGACTCGGCACAGGCGCTGCCGCCCCGGTCGAAGCCTTCAAGAAGCACGGTGCGGATTTCATCGTCGCCGACACCCTCGACGAACTCCTCACGGGCATGCAGAACCTGACCCCGGAGGTCGCCATCGACCTGCCTCACGTGCGCCGCGAGATCGAGGCGCGCGACCGCGAACTCACCAACCAGTTCTCCAAAGATTCCCAAATCAATGCGATTCGCCAAGCTCGCCACTACCGCGGAGACAAGTTGATTCGGGTGGCCAAGCCCCACCGCATCCTCGATCCGAAAGCGGGACCGCTCATTGCGGTCAAGCTGAATATTCTTACCCGCAAAAGTTTGGGCGGCATCCAGACTGATCTCTCGGCCCGCGCGCTTGGAGCCGATGGAACACCGATCAGCGGGCTTTGGGCGGCCGGAGAAGCTAGTGGTTTCGGAGGCGGAGGGATGCACGGCTATCGCGCGCTCGAGGGCACGTTTCTCGGCGGCTGCCTCTTCAGCGGACGCGCCGCCGGGCGAAGCGTTGCAGGACGGAGTGTCGCCAACGAGTAAGTGTCAGATTTGCCCCTCTGCGCCGTTAGAATCACAGGGTGAACGACGCATCGACTCCACTTCCTCCCGCCGGCTGGTATCGCGATCCCGCCGGCGGAGCCGCACCCCGTTGGTGGAGCGGAACCGCCTGGGCTGCCGCCAACGCGGTTCCTGCCGATGCGACCCCGTTGCCGACTCCTGCTCCCGCCGCCGCAGCGGCTACAGCCGCTGCGCAATCTGGCACTGCCCCTACCGCTGCCCCTGCCGCGACGCCATCAGCAGCAACGCCACCAGCAGCGACTAATTCAGCGCCTCCGATTACGCCCGTTTCTCCTGCCGCAACGACGCCGGCAGCGACAACGACGCCAGCAGCAACGGTTGGGGCCCCAGCAGTCATGAACCCGGCTGCCAACTACACCTATGCTGCGCCAAGCGACGTCAGCGATACCGCGACGAACACCTGGCAAATTTGGGTATTCGTGCTCTTGCCGCTGATTTCACTGCCCGGCCTTTTCGCCATAGACCTCGACGCCCTTGTCCCGCGCCCGACAGACACTCCGACCGACGCCCAGCTGCGCTTGCTCGTTGACCCCGGCTATCTCTGGATGATGATCTCCGGTTGGCTGTTGTTCTTGGTCAACATTCCCTTGGCGATTTTTGACCGACGCGAACTCGATAATCGAGGCATTGACCGCCCCTTCCACTGGGCGTTCATCTTCCTCGGTTGGCTGATCTACGTCATCGGCCGTTGTGTTGTGGTCAAGAAGCGCACCGGTCAAGGACTCGCGCCGATGTGGGCAGCGTTCGGCGTCATGGCCATCATGTTTGCGACAACGGTCGTGTTCATGGGCATGTTGTTTAGCCGAGCAGTAGAAACCCTCTAGCGCGCCACCGACCAGGCGCGGCGCTTCACAAGAATGTGACCGCGCTTGGTCGATAGTCGCGTCCACGCTCCAGATTCAAAGACGGATGCCGCCTCATCGTCGGCGAGAAAACCCAAGCTAACGGCGGCGAACCCTGCACCGGCGGGCACGTAGTCGGGTTCGTCCAGCGGACGCCCCCATACTTCGGTGCGCACTTTGTGCACGATCGCTTCGCCGGTTCCGGTGGGAATAGCGGCGGCGACTTCTTCGATCCCTGCCCGCGCTGCTTCTTCAAGCACAGCACTCGGAACAGAATCAATCGCGACCCATCCCCCGCGCGGTGGCGAAATTGCGGCCCACGTGACGGTGTTGACGCTCATGGGCAAGTTGACGGCAACCGGCTCAGAAAAGCTAGCGGCTGAAGCCTCGACGGCGCTCTCAATGCGGCCAAGCAGGGAGCGAACCGGAACGACGGCATCGAAATCATCCGTCGATGACAAAGCAAAGGTGCGCAGTCCAAGCACGGTGGGGCTCTGGTCGAGGAGCCCGGCGGGGTGAAGAACAGAAACATAGACGGCGAGAACGCCGGCGCCACCGATGAGTCGCACAGAGCCCTCATCGACTCGGGCAGCTCGGCCCAAGAAAACCTGTAGATCTCCCAGCGCGAGGGAATCCACCAAAGTAAACGATCCAGTCATAGGCCTCTAAACTACAGGCATGAGCGACCCTATGTCTGGGCTTCTAACTGCCCTCGATCTGACCGACACCGGCGCACGAACAAGCGAAGACATTTTTACTGGTCCCAGCCAGTGGATGCCGCAGGGCCGCGTCTTCGGCGGGCAAGTGTTAGCGCAGGCTCTCGTTGCCGCGCAGCGCACTCTCGCTGAGGACCGCGTCGTGCATTCCATGCACGGATACTTCCTCCGCCCGGGCGACGTGAACCTTCCGATCACGTTCTCGGTTGACCGCATTCACGATGGTCGTTCGTTCTCGACCCGGCGCACTCAGGCCTATCAAGATGGCGTACCCATCTTGTCGGCAATCGCCTCATTCCAGGATGACGATGAAGGACTCGACCACCAGATCGATATGCCCGCCGACCTTCCCGACCCGGAGTCGCTGCCGACGACGGCCGAGTCTCTGGCTAGCGTCGATCATCCGGTAGCCCGTTATTGGTCATCGCAACGCCCGTTCGATATGAGGTACGTAACCTCGCCCATCTTTATGAGCGTCGATGGCGGCAATGTGCCCCATCAAGCAGTGTGGCTCAAGTCGGTCGGCCCGATGCCCGACGATATGAACCTGCACCGGGCCGCGCTGGCCTACGCTA
This sequence comes from Salinibacterium sp. NG253, assembly GCF_015864945.1. Taxonomy (GTDB): domain Bacteria; phylum Actinomycetota; class Actinomycetes; order Actinomycetales; family Microbacteriaceae; genus Rhodoglobus. The sequence goes on from NZ_JADYWF010000001.1 coordinate 660,958, forward strand.
GCGACTACTCGATTCTGGAGTCGATCATGCGACGCCACGATCTCGCGTGGGTCACTCCCGGAATCAAGGTGGCGAGTCTTGACCACGCGATGTGGTGGCATCGCGAAGCCCGGGTCGATGAGTGGCTCCTCTATGTGCAGGAATCTCCGAATGCCATTGGTGGCCGTGGACTTTCGCTCGGTAGGATCTACGACCGCTCTGGCCGCTTGATCGCGAGCGTTGCGCAAGAGGGAATGGTGCGCCCTCCCCGCTAAAAGGTCCCGATTCGTCAAATTGGACGGCTCTTTTAGTTCCGATAGGTAACAAACAAGTAACAAAGATGACCCCACTCGATCCCTACTGTGCCGCGGATCGCGCCCGGTCGCCGTCGCTGGATGTCCCCAATCTGGTGGACCTGAAACTGCGGAAAAACCCAAAAAACGTTACCGTTGATATCGGCCTTGCTGGCGGTGTGCCCCTTTTTCGGGCCCTGTAGGCAAGGTGCTACGAAATCAGGCCGCGCGCGCCACCCCGTCACCGGGATGTCGCTCGTACGGTTGTTTCGCAGTGGAGTTGCTCCGAAAGCGCTCCCCTATCGTTTCCCAAAAAAACCACCGTGGATTCGTTAGAGCCCTGCGTTCAACCCGGACCGTAATCGAGAGAAGCGAAGCCCTTAAGGTGCCGAGTAATCAGGAGAACGTGACCGAGAAATTTGCTGTCAGCGCGAAGAACATCTACAAGGTGTTTGGACGCCGTCCACAGGAAGCCGTTGAAAGGCTCCAGCATGGCGCCACCCGCGATGAGATCAAAGAGCTCGGTACCGCTGCCGTAATCGACGCCAGCTTCGACGTTCGCCCCGGCGAAATCTTCGTAGTAATGGGCCTTTCCGGTTCGGGAAAGTCCACGCTCATCCGCATGCTCAACGGACTGTGGGACACCACGTCGGGCAGCGTCACCGTCGGTGGCGACCAGATCACGGGCATTTCAGGCCCCAAGCTTCGCGAGGTTCGCCGTCGTCACATCTCGATGGTCTTTCAGCACTTCGCTCTGTTCCCGCACCGCACGGTGCTAGAGAACGCGGCCTACGCGCTCGAAGTTCAGGGAATGCCGAAGACTGAGCGCCTCGCTCGCGCCCAGAAGACCATCGACCTCGTTGGCCTCAAGGGTTGGGGCGCCAAGATGCCCTCCGAACTTTCCGGTGGAATGCAGCAGCGCGTCGGCCTCGCCCGCGCCCTCGCCGCCGACACCGACATCCTCCTCATGGACGAAGCATTCAGTGCTCTCGATCCGCTGATTCGTCGCGAAATGCAAGAGCAGTTGCTCGAGCTTCAGACCGAACTCGGCAAGACCATCATCTTCATCACTCACGACCTCAACGAGGCGATGTTCCTCGGAGATCGCATTGCAGTGATGCGTGACGGTCGTATTGTTCAGATCGGTACGCCAGAAGACATCCTCACCGACCCGGCCAACGACTATGTTGCTCAGTTCGTTCAGGATGTTGACCGCTCGCGTGTTCTCACGGCCGCCAGCGTCATGGAGCCCGTCCGTGCGACGGTATTCGCCAGTGGTGGACCGCGCGCCGCGCTGAAGATCATGCGTGACCTCCAGACGTCGACCGCGTTCGTGATCAGCCGCGACCGCACACTCCAGGGCGTCGTTCGCGATGCCGACGCCATGAAGCTCGTCCGCAAGGGCGTCAGTGACATGACGTCAATCTTGAGCGACGACTACAACGCAGTGCCGGAAGACACCTACCTCTCCGAGCTCTTCGTTCCCTCAGTTGAAAGCCCGCTTCCGCTGGCCGTTATCGACGAGCGTGGTCGCCTCAAGGGCGTCGTTCCCCGCGTCACGCTGCTTGCTGCTCTCGGCAACGTCACGACAGACACCGGTGAGCTTCAGGTTATGGAACCACCACTTACCGTCTCGACCTCGGTGATCACCGACGCTCTTGACGCCAGCGATACGAACTCCGACGCGAAGGAGGATGCACGATGAACGACTTCCTCAGAATTCCCCTCGGCCAGTGGGTCGAAAACGGCATTGACTACATCACTGAGACTTTTGGCGCCTTCTTCGACGTCATCAAGTTCATCATTGCGTCGATCTCCGACGGAATGAACTTCCTCTTCACCTCTCCGCCCTTCTGGGTCATCCTGATCATCTTCGCCGTCATTGCCTTCGTGGCTCGCGGTTGGGTGTTCTCGGTGGGAAGCATCCTTGGTTTTCTGCTGATTCTCACGCTTGACCAGTGGGAAAACGCTATGGACACCATGGCGCTCGTGCTCGTCGCAGCCTTCCTCGCCATCATTATCAGTGTTCCGTTGGGAATTCTGGCGGCCAAGTACCGAACGGTCTCGACGATCGTGAAGCCCATCTTGGACTTCCTGCAGACGATGCCCGCCTTCGTTTACCTGATCCCTGCGCTCATCCTGTTCCGCATCGGTGACGTTCCCGGAATCGTCGCAACCGTGCTCTTCGCACTTGCGCCCGGCGTTCGCCTCACAGAACTCGGAATTCGCGGTGTGGATAGCGAAGTTGTCGAGGCCGGCCAGGCCTTCGGCGCATCGCCCGGCCGCATCCTTCGACAGATTCAGCTTCCGCTGGCTCTGCCGTCAATCATGGCCGGTGTAAACCAGGTCATCATGCTCTCGCTCTCCATGGTCGTTATTGCGTCCATGGTTGGTGCCGGCGGCCTCGGCCAGCCCGTTATCCAGAGCTTGAGCCGAGCGGATGTCGCACTCGGCTTCGAGGCTGGACTGTCCGTAGTTATCTTGGCCATCTTCTTGGACCGCCTCACGGCATCCTTCGGATCGGGCAAGGGCTACTTCCAGTTCATTATCGAGTCATTCAAGGTTCGTAGTCGTCGTGAAGAATCTGCAGAGGGTGACACCACTGCAGACAGCGCGGCCGCTACCACCGAACCAGCCGAACACACTCCCCCCGTTCGCTAATTTTCGGGCGCCAACCCGCGCTCGTTTCCCGCATGCAGAAAATCCTGTATGCATCGACGTCAACATCGTCGACGCTTTAGCGTTGACAGAAAAGGACGACACAATGAAGAAGCAGACACGTGCTGCAATTGCAATCGGAGCCGCTGCGCTCCTCGGTCTGTCGGCTTGCGCCGCAGGCGGAGACGACACCGCGTCCGGCGACGCTGTTGAGAGCAAGGATCTCAGCATTGCCGTATTCAATGGATGGCCTGAGGGCGAAGCAGTTTCGTACCTCTGGAAGGCAATCCTTGAAGAAAAGGGTTACAACGTAGAGCTCGAATACGCTGACGTTACCCCGATCTTCTCGGGCCTCAGCACCGGTGACTACGACATCGCGCTTGACGGATGGCTCCCCATCACTCACGCAAGCCTGATGGAAGAGTACGGCGACACCATTGAAGACCTCGGCGCATGGAACAGCGAAGCTGGCCTGACCGTTGCAGTCAACTCTGATGCCCCCATCGATTCGCTCGACGAGCTCGCAGCAAACGCTGACGCTTTCGGCAACCGCATCGTGGGTATCGAGCCTGGTGCAGGACTCACTGAAGCAGTCCTGAACAACACCATGCCGACCTACGGCCTCGACGACATGGAACTTCTCACCTCGTCGACCCCCGCCATGCTTGCTGAACTGCAGGCTGCACTCGACAACGGCGAGAACATTGCCGTCACTCTCTGGCGTCCGCACTGGGCCTACGATGCATTCGACATCAAGGACCTTGCTGACCCCGAGGGAACGCTCGGAGACGTTGAAGAAATTCACTCCTTCGCACGCGACACCCTGAGCGACGACATGCCTGAGGTCACTGAGTGGATCTCTAGCTTCAAGATGGACTCCGAGCTTCTTTACTCGCTCGAGAACGTCATGTACAACGAGTACGACGGAACCGACTTCGAGCCCATCGTTGCTGACTGGATTGCAGCGAACCAGGACTACGTAGACGGCCTCACCAGCTAATACTGTTGTAGCTTTCAGCACTTCGGTGCTGCAACTCACGAAAAGGGGTCGCCTTCGGGCGGCCCCTTTTTGCGTGCGCACGGCATGCATCGCGTCTCACGCTAGGGTCGAATGGTGCCAGCAATTGATAATCCTGTCGTCGTCATCGCTCCCGATTCATTCAAAGGCAGCCTGACCGCTGCGGATGCCGCGGCGGCTCTCGAACGCGGAGCCCGCGAAATGCTCCCCGAGTCAGCCACCGTGCTCACGTTCCCCATGGCTGACGGCGGAGAAGGTTCCCTCGACGCCGTACTGGCCGCCTGGCTCCAACCGGCGCTCACGATGACGACGGTCGATGCAATCGGTCGCGAACGCGAAGCCAGCTACGGACTCGACGGCGAAGGTCGCCGGGCGATCATTGAAGCAGCACAGTCCAACGGACTCCCCTACGTCAGCGATGTCCCGCTGCAGGCTTTGCGCGCCGACAGCTACGGCGTCGGCCTCATCGCCGCACGTCTCATCGAAGGCGGCGCGCGCGACGTGACGCTCTTTCTCGGCGGCTCAGCAACCACCGACGGCGGCACAGGCATCCTCCGCGCGCTCGGTGCGCGATTCCTCGACGCCGAGGGCAACGAACTGGCACCCGGAGGCGGCGCGCTACCCTCCCTCTCAACGATCGACCTCAGCGGGCTCATCGCCGGCGCACTGGAGACGCAGTGGCGCATCGCCGTCGATGTGACCAACCCGCTGGTGGGAGAACAGGGCGCAGCCCACGTCTTCGGGCCTCAGAAGGGGGCTTCGGCATCCGATGTCGTTGTCTTAGATGCCGGGCTCGCCCGCCTAGCCGAAGTGCTGGCAGAGACGCAGCTGGCTGTCGAGCGCGGCTTCTCTGCCGCCGGAATCTGCGCGTTGCCCGGTATCGGTGCCGGCGGCGGAATGGCCGCTCCCCTCGTGGCACTATTTGGTGCCGAGCTCGTTCCCGGCGCCCAGCTTGTGGCGGATGCCATTGGCCTGAGCAAGGTCGTCGCCAGCGCCGACATTATTCTTACCGGCGAGGGCCGCTTCGATTCGCAGTCGCTCGACGGCAAAGTTGTCGATTACCTACGCGGCGCTAAAGGCCCGAGCGGGTGGCTTGCGGTTATTGCAGGCAGCGTGGGAATGAGCCCGAGCGAGGCGAAGGCTGCCGGCATCGACGTAGCCCTTCCGCTGGGCTCAGGCATCGAGAGCCGCAAAGAGCTCTTTCAACTGGCGGCTCCGCTACTAGAGGCGCGGGGCGCTCACGCGATTGCCGAATGGTTCGAACCCACCGACCTTGACGCCGAATTCAGAGACGAAGAGGGCGACGACGACACGACGCTCGGCAACTAGCGTCTGGCAGCTAGCGCTTGGTACCTCGCGTCTGGCAGCTAGCGCTTGGGAATTAGCGCGTGCAACTAGCGCCGCTTGGCGAAGTGAAGCGGTTCTTCGGCGTAGTCGTTGAATACAGCGCGTTGCGCTTGGCTAATGCGCATGGGCCGTGAGGTTGCAGCATCAACAAGCACCAATGTGGTGGATGCTCGAACGAAAAGCAGCTGCGGTTCAACGCCCTCCGGGCTGTAGATCTCGTAGCAAACTTCGAGGCTTGCTCCCCCGACGCGCCCGATCCACATCTGGATGTCGATGGGTTCGCGCATGTACGGAATCGGCAGCAGGTATTCGATTTCTTGACGCGCAATGAGCGTCATTGTGTCGCCGCCGGGGCGACCGTCGAGCACGGCGGTGAGGGGCGCATCCGCTCCCGCTACTGGCCAGAATGCGTGAATGCGCGCCTCTTCGAGGAGGCGAAACACTTCGGCATTGTTGACGTGTTGGTACGCGTCAACGTCAGACCAGCGCAGCGGGAGCGGGATGTGCAATCTCATGGCTAGTCGCGGGTGAGCTTGCGGTAAGCGCTGCGGTGAGGCTTGGCCGCGTCGGGGCCGAGACGCTCGATCTTGTTCTCTTCGTAAGCGTCGAAGTTACCCTCGAACCAGTGCCAGTAGCCGGGGTTCGTTTCCGAACCTTCGTAGGCGAGGATGTGGGTCGCGATACGGTCGAGGAACCACCTATCGTGAGTGATCACCACAGCGCAGCCGGGAAACTCGAGGAGCGCGTTTTCGAGGCTTCCGAGAGTCTCGACGTCCAGGTCGTTAGTCGGTTCGTCCAGGAGGAGGAGGTTTCCACCCTGCTTGAGTGTGAGCGCGAGGTTCAAGCGGTTGCGCTCACCACCGGAGAGCACACCAGCCTTCTTTTGCTGGTCTGGCCCCTTGAAGCCGAACTGCGAGACGTACCCGCGCGACGGGATTTCAGTCTTGCCGACCTGGATGTAGTCCTGGCCGTCAGAAACAACTTCCCACAGCGTCTTGTTGGGGTCGATGCCGCCACGAGTCTGGTCGACGTAGGAGATGTCAACTGTTTCGCCGACCTTCAGGTCTCCAGAGTCGAGTGGCTCCAGACCCACGATGGTCTTGAACAGCGTGGTCTTACCGACACCGTTCGGGCCAATGACTCCCACAATTCCGTTGCGGGGAAGGGTGAAGCTGAGCCCATCGATCAGGATGCGCTCGTCGAAACCCTTCTTGAGGTTCTTGGCATCGATGACCTGCGCGCCGAGGCGTGGCCCCATCGGGATGACGATTTCTTCGAAGTCCAACTTTCTGGTCTTCTCCGCTTCGTTCGCCATCTCTTCGTAGCGTGCGAGTCGAGCCTTTGATTTGGTTTGGCGGCCCTTGGAGTTGGAGCGCACCCACTCGAGTTCGCTCGAGAGACGCTTCGCGAGCTTGGCGTCTTTCTTGCCCTGCACCTGGAGACGTTCTTGCTTCTTCTCGAGGTAGGTGGAGTAGTTGCCCTCGTAGGGGTAGAGGTGACCGCGGTCAACTTCAGCAATCCACTCGGCGACGTGGTCGAGGAAGTACCTATCGTGGGTTACGGCCAGTACGGCGCCCGGATACTTGGAGAGGTGCTGCTCGAGCCAGAGAACACTTTCGGCGTCGAGGTGGTTAGTGGGCTCATCGAGAAGTAGCAGGTCGGGCTTCTGGAGCAGGAGCTTCGTGAGCGCAACACGGCGCTTTTCTCCACCGGAGAGTTTGTTGACGGGCCAGTCTCCGGGGGGCGTACGCAGTGCATCCATGGCTTGCTCGAGCTGAGAATCGAGATCCCATGCGTCGGCGGCGTCGATCTCTTCTTGGAGCGTGCCCATCTCAGCAAGCAGCGCATCGAAGTCGGCATCTGGTTCAGCCATTTCGAGGCCGATGGCCGCGTGACGGTCGACCTTGGCCTTGATCGGTCCAACGCCTTCTTGCACGTTTTCGAGAACCGTTTTGGTTTCGTCGAGTTCGGGTTCCTGCATGAGGATTCCAACGGAGTAGCCGGGGCTCAGGCGGGCTTCACCGTTGCTGGGGGTGTCGAGGCCCGCCATGATCTTAAGGATTGTGGACTTACCGGCACCGTTGGGGCCGACCACACCAATCTTCGCGCCGGGATAGAACGACATTGTGACGTCGTCAAGGATGAGCTTGTCGCCGACCGCTTTTCGCGCGCGCACCATGGAATAAATGAATTCGGCCATGTGACCATTCTACGGAGCGCTGGGCGTGAGTCGAACCCGATTGGTGACTACCAGTCGATTGCGCGGGTCTTTCCGACAAGACAGCTACCGGTGCCCAAAAGCGGTTCGATGGATGAGGCGTAATTATCGGGAGCAAACTGGCCGAGTAGGCACTCCCCCTTGATGCGCACGGAGACCACAATGGAATCGGCAGCAAGGCCAATTGCGGTGGTGTCGGCGGTGATTTCCATGTCTTGCTTCTCGAAGCCATTGTCGATGAGGTTGTCAACGATGGTGCGGCCATCTCCGCGACCATTTACTTCGAAGTATTCGGTATTGATCTGGTCGAAGAATTGACGGTTAGCGACGGCATTCTCGCCGGGGCGCAACATGGGGGCAGTCTCGCTGGCTTCGGGAGCCGGCGTCGTTAATGCTGTGGGGGTTGCTGTCGGTTCTGGCGTTTCCGCTACGCAACCGCTGAGCGCGACTGCTGCCGCCAAGGTGAGGGCAAGAACTGCACCGAGTCGGCGAGTGGGTCGTACGCGCATTGCATTCCCTTCATTGGCCACGAGACTTCAGGGCCGCATCAAGTCTAGATTGCTTGCGCGCACGATCCGCTCAGAAGGGCTTGACTGCACTGCTTCCTGCCGCAACGAGCTCGCCGTCTTCAGACGCGTCAGTTTCAGTTTCAGTTTCAGCTTCAGCTTCAGCTTCAGCTGCGGGGAACGAATCGGCACTCTCTGTCTGGTTGCTCGCGGAGCTCACGCTGGCGATGGTGCGGGAGAACTGCGCCGTTCCCCACATGAGATCGTGACCGAGCGAGTCAGCTTCAATCTCGATATTGGTGCCGCTGCGGTCAGCGTTCTCCCATTCGCGAATCTTCAGCCGCCCACTGAGCACGACGCGGTCGCCCTTGCCGATCGACGTAGCACTGTTGATCGCGAGCTGGCGGAACGAGGTGATCGTGTACCAGTTGGTTTCACCGTCGATCCACCGCTGATTGCTGCGGTCAAACCGACGCTGCGTAGACGCTAGCCGGAATGACGTAATCGGCAAGCCCTCGCTCGTGACGATGTGCCGTGGGGTCGTCGCGACGAGCCCCGAGACGGTAATGGTGTCAGACATATCTGCTCCTTGGTCTGGGCCACGAAGCGAACAACGCGGCCGATGTGGGAGACAGATGCGGGCCGACACTCGTGCCGGGAAGCCGACCCGGCATCCGTCTGACACCAGTGTTCGTCAGCACGCCACAGTGAGCGAGGTGCGCCTCAGCATCTGTGGATGCCGGACACACCGCGCCCGCTATCAGGAGAAGTGGGCGGTTAGCCTAGTGCTCGCGGAACTCAGGCCACGCCGTGCCGGGAAGCAGGTTTGCGTGCAGGGCAGCCTTCGCGGCATCCAGAGTCGGATAGACCGCTCGATAGTCTTCGTCTTTCAATAACTTGAAGGTGAACCCGTCTGTTACCCGGTGCACCGAGCCAACTGCTCCTGCCTGCGTGAATGCCACCCAGGTTTGTCCGGTCAGAGTGTGGTTTGTCATTTCCGAACCTCCTTCGAATTAGTAAGAAAGCGACGCCACTGTCGCTTGTTAACGACCGTACGCCGCCTCGCGACGAAGATAAAGACCTTCGTGCGAGACGGCGCACAGATTGTGTCGCTGCCGAGGACTACTTGATGTAGCTCGAGAACGATGAACGAATTTTGTTGACCTTGGGCAATGCAACCGCCATGCAATACCCCTGGCCGGGGTTCTTCGCGAAGAAGTCCTGGTGGTAGTCCTCAGCCTTGTAGTACGTGTCGAGTGGCTCGATCGTGGTCACGATGCCACCATCCCAGTATTCGGATGCGCGGTCACGGGCAGCCTCGAAGAGAGCCTTCTGCTCGTCGTCTTCGTAGAACATCGCCGAACGGTACGACGATCCCACGTCGTTGCCCTGCCGGTTGAGCTGGCGCGGGTCGTGGAGGGTGAAGTACACGTCAAGAATGACTTCGTCGGGGATGACCTCAGGGTCGAAGGTGACGGCAACCGCTTCTGCGTGGCCGGTCGTCTCAGTGCATACCAGCTCGTAGCTGGGGTTGGGAACTGTGCCGCCGGTGTATCCAGAGACTACGTCGGTGACGCCGTTGAGGGTGCGGTAGACCGCATCGAGGCACCAGAAACAGCCGCCTGCGAGATGAAATGTGTGCATAAGTTGAGCCTACTTTCTTGGGCTGGATGTCTCATACAACGCCCACCTCGCGTTCCGTGTTCCCTCAGTCGCTGGGCATATGCTGAGCGAATGCCTTACGAAGCCTCCCCCACCAGATATGACATCGCCGAATATCACCGCGTAGGCCGCAGTGGCCTCAGACTTCCCGCGATCTCGTTGGGATTGTGGAACAACTTCGGTGACGACCGCCCCCGGGCGACACAGCGAGCGATTCTGCGCCGCGCGTTCGACCTCGGCATCACTCACTTCGACTTGGCCAACAACTACGGCCCCGAAATCGGGGCCGCCGAACGCAACTTCGGCGAAATCTTTGCCGACGACTTCGAGCCCTATCGCGATGAACTAATCATCTCAACCAAGGCCGGCTACACGATGGGAGTCGGCCCCTACCAAGACGGGGGTTCACGCAAATATTTGCTCTCGTCTCTCGACGCAAGCCTCGACCGCATGGGTCTCGATTATGTCGATATCTACTACCACCACCGCCCTGACCCCGAGACCCCCATCGAAGAAACGATGGGCGCATTGGCAACCGCAGTGAACTCGGGTAAAGCGCTTTATGTTGGTGTCTCGAACTACAGCCCCGAACAGACCGCTGCCGCCGCGGCCGCACTCGCGGAGTACGGCATCCCGCTGACCATTCACCAGCCGCGCTACAACATGTTTGATCGCCACATCGAAGGCGGACTCTTCCCCGTGCTCGACGAGGTCGGTGCCGGCAGCATCGTGTTCTCCCCGCTCGCACAGGGCTTGCTCACCGACCGCTACTTGGATGGCACGATCCCCGACGGATCTCGTGCGTCAGAGGGGCGCTGGCTCCAGCCCGGCCCCATCGGTGACACCTACCTGCAACGCGTTCGGGCTCTGAACGAGATTGCTCAGAACCGCGGGCAAAGTCTTGCTCAGCTCGCGCTCACCTGGGTGCTGCGTCATCCGCAGGTCACCTCGGCACTCGTCGGGGCAAGCAGTGTCGCGCAGTTGGAGAACAACTTTGCCGCCCTCGAAGGCCCAGCATTGACGGATGCCGAACTTGCCGCCATCGAGCCGCTCGCGGTCGACGGTACAGCTTTGCGCTAACCCAACCTCGTCATTGAGGTGCTCCTGACGCACGAATGTCAGTGTTCGAACATATATTCGAACAACACACATTCGCGTTCGATATTTGTCAGGAGCCCCCATGACCACCACTCTCGATTTCGCTGGCACTACGCGCTCGATTCGCTCAAGCGTTGTGACTGTTCAACTCAACGACGATCTCTGGCGCATTACGCGCCAGGATGGCGAGGTGTTGGGCTACGTGCACCGCTGGCAATCCGCTGCAGGTTTTCGCTTTCAAGCCAAGCGCATGCTGCAACGCCAACGTCGTTTCTTGCCTCTCGGAGATTTCTGGACCATTGACGATGCTCTCGATATCTTCCGGTTTTGATGTGACGCGCCTGTCGCTATCGAGTCACGCGCGCTAGCCGGGTTACAGTGCCAACATGATTCTTGAGTGGTGGAACGACATCGTCGACTGGTTCAACTCCGATGCGGGCTGGACGTTTATTACGAACGCTCTAGTGCCCTTCCTCGCGATTGTTGTCGGAGGAATCATTGTCGGCCTCATCGCGCGCTCATCACTGCGTCGCCTCATCGGCCACCAAGACCGCCAAGCCAAGGCTGCCGCTGTCGCTGCCCTCATTTCATCTGGCCGTCGCGCTGCCGCCTGGAGCACTCTCTCCGCCGGCGAAAAAGAGCACGTCGACTACCAGGCAAGCGAAGCCGAAGTTCGAGTGCGTCTCCTCCCCCTCAAGGGTGCAAACATCGCCGCCGACTGGGCTTCTCACAAGCTCGCGGCCATGAAGAAGAACTCCGTCAATTACAGCTTCCAGGCCGAACAAGACCTCGCAGAGCTTCAAGACGGCCTCATCGATTGGCAAGCCCGTCCCGGCCGCGCCAAGAAGCTCTTCGCCCAAGACCTCGCCAGCTGGAAATATGAAACCGGCGAAGCTGAAGACGAGCTCGTCGTCAAGCAGCAAGAATGGGCGTCGCGTCAAGCCGCCGAAGGCAGCTCGACACCGTCTACGGCTTCCTCCACTCCGCCGTCTTCCGCTACCGCGTCAGGCTCGGAACCGACTCCGACTGTCGTCATCACTCCCGACCGCGACTAACGACGCGGACCGCCACACGGCCTAGGCGTCAGGTTCCTCAACCGCAACAACACGGGCAGACCACGGACAAAAAGTGTCTGAGGTCAGAATCTCATCTTCGACATACTGCGGAATACCATCGCACGCCTCGGTAGTGATGTTGGTGAACTCAAGCGTGGCAGGGTCGATGTGCCACGACCACGGCGTGTTTACCGACGACGCTTCCCGCACAACGACTCCCTGAGGCACCGCGGCCAGGTTCTCCCCTGCCAGCAGCGCTTGAGCATGCTCAACGAGCTCCGGGGTTGCCAACTCGATCGTGAACTGACCACCGCTGGGAACCTCGAAAACAGCGACCGTCGGCTCCGGTCCTGAAATGCAGCCCGAAAGCGCCATCGAGGTCGCCCCAACCACCACAATCGCCGCTAGAAGAGGCCGATATCTCACGCCGCAGCCTCAGTCATCCTCGGCGAGGGCGTCGTAATCGAAACGGGCGACTTCATAGCTGCGCGTCAGCAGCTCCTCAAGAACCGCAAGATCGACATCCGCCAACTTCTTGATGTAAAGACAGCCCACCGCCAGTTCATGGGTGCCCAACCGCTCCAGCAACTCGGGAAAGTCCCTAAAATTGCGAGCCGTGTAGAGCGAGATTTTGGCCTTGCGCGGAGAGAAACCAATCGTGGCCGTATCTCCCTCACGGCCGGTGGCGTACCGGTAGTGACTGGAGCCGAATCCAACGATGGATGCACCCCACATCACTGCAGGCTGGCCAGAGGCACGGCCGAAGATGTCCAGAAGAGTCTGTGCCTCATCCCGCCGCCGTTCGGTCGGCACGGAGTCGATGAACTCGGCAACAGTGACCGCGGTGGGGGCTGTCTTATTCGGTGTGTTCACGTCAGGACCATCCCCTTCGATGCGGTGCCCTCGGCAGGATTCGAACCTGCGGCCAAGAGATTAGAAGGCTCCTGCTCTATCCCCTGAGCTACGAGGGCGGGGTATACGCGTTAAACGATAGCGCGTTAGTCGCACGATGACGTATCAGCCGCACGCTGGCCTATCAGCGCGACCATCGTCTTAGCAGTCGCTAAACGGCTTTCGCGAGCGCTATCAGCATCTGGTTCAGTGTTGGCGCACCCTGGGCGCGAAAAACTTCTTCACCCTGCGCAGACACAATCACGATGGTCGGAGTCGAGGTGATGCCAGCCTGCTCGGCTCGCTCTGCCTCACGCGCGACATCCAATTCTGCATAGGTCACGGCCGGTACGAGGCGCGCCACCTCGTCGAGGGTTCGGCGCGCCGTCGCACACGGGTCACAAAATGCAGACGAAAAGAACAGCACCGTTGGCTGTTCGGAGGTGCTGCTGTTAGAGGTCGTTTCGTTCGTCAAGGTCTTCCAGAGGGTCGCTATCGGCCTGATCCCACGTGTACGTCACGTGGACTTTGTCGCCGACCTGCTTCGCTACCGGAGATTCGTACCGCAATTGCGTCTCGGAACCTACAGCGTCTGCAGCGATCAGGGTCACATAATCATCCCATCCCTCCTCGGTTGCAATACGCGTATCGTTTTGGCCGTTGTACGGGCCGCCGACAAAAAACACGATGTACTCGTCGCCGTGCGCGAGAGTGGGGGTTGATTCGCTCATGACCACAGGTTTACCAGACAAGAGTGGGCGAACGCTGGTGACATTTCGGGAGCGGTAGAATCAGCACATGGCATCACACGCTGATTATCTGGTTTGGATCGACTGCGAGATGACGGGATTGGATGTCGAAATCGACGAACTCGTCGAAGTTGCGGTGGTGATCACCGACTACGACCTCGTTCCCGTCGATGAGGGGATGACGATTGTCATCAAGCCCAGTGAGGCTGCTCTCGAAAATATGGGCGAGTTCGTCACCGCCATGCACACCTCGAGCGGACTCATCGAGGAGATGCCCAACGGTGTTTCTCTTGCGGACGCCGAGTTCGCCGTGAACGAGTACATCGTGCGCTACGTGCCGAACGCCCGCACCGCCCCCATGGCCGGCAACACCATTGGCACCGACCGCACCTTCTTGGCCAAGTACATGCCACGCGTCGACACTCACCTGCATTACCGCAGCGTCGATGTGTCGTCGATCAAAGAGCTTTCGAAGCGTTGGTTCCCGCGCGTGTACTTCAATGCGCCGGATAAAAACGGCGGGCACCGGGCTCTTGCCGACATTCTCGAATCGATTCGTGAACTCGATTACTACCGCAAAGCGGTCTTTGTGGGCGAGCCAGGACCGACGACAGAACAGGTTCAGTCAATTTCTGCGGACGTAGTGGCTGGATTCGCTCCGCGGTTGTAATACACTTATACAGTTGCTTATCGCCGCAGGGCGAAAATCAACCTTGGTGGGCGTAGCTCAGTTGGTAGAGCGCTGGCTTGTGGAGCCGGAAGTCGCGGGTTCGAGCCCCGTCGTTCACCCCAAGATAATGAGGCCCAACCCCTCGAGACAAGCATGATGTCTCGCGAGGGGTTGGGCCTCATTTTTGTTTTTACCAGCGCCCTGCAGCGAGCGACCTACGAATCATCGACCGCCCGGTCGCGTGCCTTCTTGAGCACCGCCTTGCCCTGCCGTGGTTTCTTGCACTTCACCGGATGAGTAGGCAAGTATCGCTTCCGTTTCGGATTTCAGCACTGCGCTGTCGACGAGATCAGCTGCCTCGTCAGCAAGCGTTTCGGAGCGCGACTCCACGATGCTGGCAAATTGCCCGCTCTCGAAAATCTCCTCCTGCAACTCTTCGAGCGCATCCTCGTACATCGCAGCAAACTCCGGAATTTCTGTGAACCGTGTTGTCAGAATGTTGTTGCCTTGCTGAGACTGTCCACCGCCTGCGGCATCTCCGCCGCCTTCGGCAGGCAAGCCTCCGGGAGCAGCACCCTCAACGGCACCGCTCGGACGCTCGCCCTCGGGGAGCTCGCCTTCGGGAAGCTCGCCTTCAGGGAGCTCGCCTTCAGGAAGCTCGCCGCCGGGAAGCGCACCTTCTGGCGCGGCGTCGCCCGCCGCGCCTCCGCCGGCTTCGTTTACCGTGCCGAACGCCAAGTTATGGTCCCAGGCGAGCACTGACATGAGCCCAGAATCTGGGTCGTAATAGAGGTACGAGTTGTTGCCGGGCCCATCGATGTCGTCAAAGTTGTCAATGAGATCTTCAACCGCGAGGTATCGCGCGAAGGATTCCACGTCGAGAACGTCGGGAAGTTGAGCGACAAACTCTTCGTCTGTCGTGTTGTTTACGACATCGAGAAAGTCGACGAGGGGCTCATAGTCATCATCTCCGGCCTCGCGATCAAACACGTCCGTGTAGAGCTCCGGGTCGTCACCTAACCAGGAGTAATCGCCTTCGCTCTCTGCCTTCCAGAGGATGCCATCATCCGAGGGCAGCAAGCCCGCCTCGTAGTTTCGCTCAATCCATGATTGGTTCGGCACCGCGACAGTGAGAAGCAACGTCTCGTCGCTGCCGTTCACGGAGAACCGAGTCGCAACTGATTCTTCGCTCGCTAACCCAGCCGCGCTCAACGTCTCAAGAGCAACAGCCTCGTTCAGTGAGGTCTCAGTGTTGTTCGAGCGCACCACAACATCAGTGACCCCCTCGATGCTTTGTCCGTCAACATACTTATCGAGACGAATTCTCCAGGGCAGTTCTTCAATGGGAGTGTCCGCGGTTACTCCGCGCAAACTCGAGTTTCCTTTGAGCTTGATTCCCACCTGCTCGTACGTCGTGCCGTCGATAACCACGGTCGCTTCTAGCCACTCCTTATCGCCGGAATCGACATACGTCTCGACCATCGCTAGGACCTCGTCGCTATCGACATCAATTTCGATCGAGTGGACAACAGCAGAGTCGAAAAACGAGTCCGCTTCCGTCGTGAGACTCACGTTCACAAAGTCGGTGGTCGCTGTACTTCCCGTAGAGTCCGTCGAACCCACGGAGCAGCTCGCGAGTGTGAGAGTGAGAACGACGGTAGTGCTGACTACGCCCCATAACTTTTTTCTTTGCATGAGTGCGACGCTAAAGAAAGTTCCTATCGGTTTGCTAAGACCACAACGGGAGTTCCTCGGGAACCCGCACTCTCATTCTTCCCAGCAGACACTGACAAGCTGGCTCTATGGAAAATCTCGACCAGAAACAGTTTGAAGCGCTTGTGGTCGAAGGGCTCGATGCGCTGGACGACGAAATTGTTGATGGTCTTGAGAATGTGGTGTTCGTCACCGAAGATCGTCCCGAAGACGGCTCCCTCAACGTTCTCGGTCTCTACAACGGGGTCGCGATCACCAGTCGCGGCCAGTATGGCTATGGCGAGCTGCCCGATCGCATTGTTCTCTATCGCGAGCCACTACTGGCGATGTGCCCGACGCTCGACGATTTGAAGAGGCAGATCAACATCACGCTGATTCATGAAATCGGGCACTACTACGGCATCGATGACAAACATTTGCACGAACTCGGCTGGGCCTAACTGTCGTTGAGCCTCCAATGGTCGATGACCGCGTAGGATTTCGTGAGTGTCACGAACCTCAGGAGGATTGATGATTTCGAGCAAGCGCGCGAGTGCGTTGTTGATGGCCCCCGCAGTGCTGCTGGTGCTTTCTGGTTGCGCACTGATCGAACCCGCCGATACCAGCGAGCCGCCGACGGCCATGGAATTGTGCGCGATGGGTCACACGTGGACGCTCGACACTGCTGATCTCGCTGAAAAGCTTCTGGCAGAGCTCCCCTCCGAAGACGTTCCGGCGAAAGCCGTCGAGCCGAGCGGTGGACAAACTCTCACGTGGGAAAGCACCGGCGCTCTCACGATCGATTCTGACCTCGTGTTCACGATTAGCGCCGAGCCCAAGTCAGATCAGGTCATGACGATCACGCGTTCCTACACGGGCACCGTCGTCGGCAAGGCCCTCATCAACGTGGATGTCGCTATCCCCCGCGACTGGGACGTCACTGACTACACGATCGATACCACCGCAGTGCTTGCCGATGAGCCTGTCGAAGAGTTGAAGTACACAATTCCTCGCAGCGACTTCGATGACAAGCTCGGGCTGATCATCACCTGCGAGGCTGACGTGATGACGGTCAACCCGCGTGGCACCAGCCTTATTCAGGTGTGGAACAAGGTCAGCTAGCGACGAGAAAACCAGTGTGAGATATCGGCACCGTCGAGCGTCTCATCCGCCAGTTCGCGAGGATTTTCGCGCACCATAAAGCGGAGCTCTTGGCGCGCCCAGCGCTCCCAGTGCGGAGCATAGGTGTCACCATCGCGGTCGAGCGCTCGCTTCTTGCGTGACACGTCATCCAGTTCAACCCAAATGCTGTGGTCGACGAGCGGGGCGGATGCGCGGCTCAGAGCTCCGATTCCCTCGAACACGATGGGGCGATCGCCGTCGAGCTTGTGCCAGGCCCCTGGCGAATCGGTGAGCCAGTTCCATTCCTGCCAGCGCAATTCGGTGAGAATGCGGGGCACTAGGGCGCTAGCGGCATCCAACCCATCCCATCCGGGATAAAAGTCATCGAGCTTCACCAACTGCACCTCGGGCCACGCTGCGGCCATGGCACGGCCCAGCTCGGTCTTGCCCGACCCTGAGCGGCCGTCGATGAGGCACCGCCAGCGCGGAGCAGGCAGAGGCGGAGGCTGCTGCGAGTTAGCCAACAATCAGATTCCAACTTCCGGTGAGCACAGCAACGACTGTAGCGGTGACGCCGACGAGAAGGCCCACAAGCAGCGTGAGCCACTCGGCCTGCCCCCACGGAGACTCACGGGCCCACGTGCGGGGAGTGTCGCCGCCAAACCCGCGGGCTTCCATCGCGATAGACAGCTTGCTGCCTCTACGGATCGAGAGCACGAGAAGCGCGAAACCTTGACCGGCGATGCGGCGCACACGGCCGCGGTCTGCCACGCCGCGAGCGCGGCGCGCCAGTTCGAGCGAGCGCCAATCCTCGAGAAAGAGGCCAACCATCCGCACGGCGGCGAGTGCGCCAATAACGAAGCGGTCGGGCAACCGGAGCCGCTGGGCAAGACCGTCTGCAAAGTCAGTGGGATCGATCGAGATGAACAGCACAACGGCGGGAAGGCCGATCGCGAGTACGCGCAAGAAGGTTGCGAGAGCGAGCTCGATCGAACCATCGCTGATTCTTATCAATAGGAACTCGAAGTACACGGTGCCGTCGTAGCGGCCGTAGAGCAGGATCGTGAGGGCGGTCAGCGGCGCGGCCAGCCACACCGGCAAGGTGCGCAGCCAGAAGCGTTTCGGCTCAATTCCGAAGAACGCGATGATGGCAAGCTCGAGCACCAGCGCGGTCGTCGCCGATACCCAATCGATCGTGGCGAGCAAGAACAGGCTCACGATGAGCCCCGCTCCAAGTTTGGCCACGGGATTCACCGACGCGATAGGGATCATTCGAGCACCACTGTTGAGTCGGCGAGTGCAGCGACGAAATCCAGATCGTGGCTCACAGCGATCACGCTGCTGCCGTCATCCACGAGTCGTGCCAGCAGAGCCAGCAGTTCGCTCCAGGTGCGCGAATCTTGCCCGAACGTGGGTTCGTCGAGCACGAGCACCTGCGGCCGCGTAGCGAGGGCTGTGGCGACGCTCAGACGACGCTTTTCGCCCCCCGAGAGTGTGAACGGGTTGGCTTCGGCTAACCGGTCTAGGCGGAGTCTCGTGAGCAACTCGTCAACTCGAGCATCCACTTCAGAGTCCGGAAGTTTCAACGCCCGCGGTCCGACTTCAAGCTCAGCACGCACCGTGCTGGTGAGCAATTGATGTTCCGGGTCCTGAAAGACAGTTCCGATGCGGGTCAGCAGCTCACGCGATTTCCAGCGGATCGGATGCTCGCCCGCTCCGCCCGCCAGCGCCGGGCTCGCCACAACGGCACCACCGACGGGCGGCAAGAGCCCACCCAGGGTGAGGGCGAGTGTCGACTTTCCCACCCCGTTAGGACCGGTGATGGCGAGAGCATGGCTGCTCAGAATCTCCAGCTCGAGAGGAGCGCCGAGCGCGTGGTTGCTCCGGCCAACGGTCAGCTGGCGAGCACTGAGCAGAGTGTGTTGCGGGCCCCGCTCTGCCCTCACCGGGCGCGGCGGCGGATACTGCGGGATCCAGACGCCCCGAGCGGCGAGCTCTTTGCCCTGCCGTGCGAGCACGTCGGCGGGCGCGCCATCGGCGATGACTCCCCCGCCGGCGGCGAGCACCACTATGCGGTCAACGACGTCGCTCCACACCGAGACGCGGTGTTCAACAACCACAATCGTGGCGCCGGTCGATTCTGCGACCCGGATCACGGCATCCCGAACCTCGGTCACACCCTCAGGGTCAAGGTTCGCCGTCGGTTCGTCGAGCACAATCAGGCCTGGCCGCATGGCCAGCACTCCGGCGAGAGCGAGCCGTTGTTTCTGACCGCCTGACAGTGCGCTGGTGTTGCGATCGAGGGACACGTCGAGACCGACCGCAGCGAGACTATCGCGCACGCGCAACCAGATCTCGTCGCGCGGTACACCCAAGTTCTCGCAACCGAAAGCAACGTCATCTCCGACGCGCTCCAAGATCACTTGGCTGTCGGGGTCTTGAATCACCAACCCAGTGCGGCCACGATGAGCGGCCGGATGTTCGCCATCGACGAGAAGCGAACCTTCTGTTTCGCCTTCGTCGTCGCCGACTACCCCGGCGAGGGCATGCAGAAACGTTGACTTTCCCGCCCCGGATTCGCCGAGGAGCAATACACGTTCGCCGGGTTCAATGCGCAGATCGAGGCCGCGCACCGCCCACGCGAGCCTGCTGGAATGGCGCCACCCCCATCCGTCGACGGTGACGCCAGCAGGCGTTGTGGGGGTCAGACCCGCTTCGCAATCTCGCGACCGGCGCCGAAGCGATTGAGCGCTCCGGTGGCAGCGAGACCGCGAGTGGCGAACCACGAGAGCAGCCCGGCGATGAGCATTCCGCCGACGACGGCAGCGATCGTGTAGATGATGATGAACGGCAAGGCAGATCCGGGGTACCAGAGCAGCAGGTCGGTAATGGCCATCGCAAGGCCGGCGCCGGCTCCCGCAAGAATTGCACCGCTGACGCGCCAGTTGGCGTAGAGGAAGGCAGCGAAGACGATCTCGGCACCAATGCCCTGTGTGAAGCCGCTCACGAGCGTGAGTACACCCCACTGGTTACCGATAAGGGCCGACACGGAGGCGGCGACCATCTCTCCGTAAATCGCGGCACCCGGCTTGCGGATGACGAGTGCGGTGAGCACACCGGCGAAGAGCCAGAAACCGCCACCAATCGCTTGCAGGCCGGGCAGGAGCGCAGCGAACGGGGCCAGAGCGGGAACGGATGCAATGTTCCAGACGACAAAGATCAAACCGCTTGCGACGCCGATAACGCTCGCCACGACGATGTCGATCACCCGCCACTGAAAACGCGATCCGGGCTTCGTCGGGGTAGACGTGGAAGATGATGCTGTTGTGGTCACTTTCGTGCCTTTCACTAGTGAATGGCACGGGTTTCAAGAGTGTCTGCTCCCTGCGCTGGCATGATCCAGATCAGGTTCGACGGTCGAAGCTTGGAGAAGCTCCCTCTCAGCCCGGCTCACCGGACTCCCGTGTTCGCCACCCAGTCTAATCATCAATAGGCTCGGGGTATGGACTTCCGCATCTTCACCGAACCTCAGAACGGCGCCAGCTACACCGATCAGCTTCTTCTTGCGCAAGCAGCAGAGAAGCTCGGCTTCAACGGGTATTTCCGCTCCGACCACTATGTGACGATGGATGACCGCAACGGCGGACTACCCGGCCCCACTGATTCGTGGACGACGCTGGCGGGGCTTGCGCGCGAGACTTCGACCATTCGACTCGGGACCCTCGTCTCGTCGGCGACCTTCCGGCATCCGGGAGTTTTGGCCATTCAGGTAGCTCAAGTCGACGACATGTCGGGCGGCCGTGTGGAGCTCGGGCTCGGCACCGGCTGGTTCGAACGTGAACATGCTGCGTACGGCATCCCTTTTCCTGCGAAGCGGTTCGGGATGCTCGAGGAGCAGCTCGACGTGATCACCGGCATCTGGGCAACGGAGCCCGGAAAGACCTTCTCGTATGAGGGCAAGCACTACCAGCTGAGCCAGTCGCCCGCGCTGCCGAAGCCCGTGCAGAATCCGTTGCCGATCATCATCGGCGGCAGTGGTCCAAGCCGTACACCGGCGCTCACCGCTCAGTTTGCCGCCGAATACAACGCGGGCTTCGCAACCATCGCACCGCTGAAGGAGCGCATCAACCGCGTGCGTGCCGCGTGCGAGCACTTCGAGCGCGACCCCGCCACGCTCGTGCTTTCCATTGCCGGCACGACCGCTGTCGGAGCCACCGAATCTCAAATCGAAGCGCGTGCTACCGCAGCCAATGGAACTCCCGCCGACCTGCGTCTTGGCGGCTTCGCGGGAACTGCCAGCGAAGTCGTCGACAAGATTTCAGAGCTGCAGGCACTCGGATTCACTCGCGTGTACTTCCAGATCATGGACTTCCACGACCTCGACCAGCTCGACTTCCTCGCTCGCGAGGTCGTGCCGCAACTCGACTAGGCGCGCTCGGCGCTAGGAATCCTGATCGACCGTGACAAAGTCGATGAGGTGCTCGACGCGCCCCAAAAGCGCTGGTTCAAGGTCACCGAAGTTTTTCACCTTCGACAGAATGAACTGCCACGCGCGGGCGATATCGGCTTGGTCTTCGTGCGGCCAGCCGAATGCTTCACAGATGCCGTGCTTCCACTCGATCGTGCGCGGCACCGTAGGCCAGGCAGCAATTCCGAGACTTTGTGGCTTCACGGCCTGCCAGACATCGACGAATGGATGACCAACCACAAGCGCATGCTTGCCGTACTTGCCGCGCCCCACGGCATCCGCAATTCGGCTCTCCTTCGAGCCGGGAACAAGGTGATCGACCAAGATTCCCAACTTGCGGTCAGAGGTGGGGGCAAAGTCTGCAACGATCTTCTCGAGATCGTCAATTCCGCCTAAAAACTCGACGACGACACCTTCGGCGCGTAGGTCATCACCCCACACTTTTTCGACGAGTTCCGCATCATGGCGACCTTCAACATAGATGCGACTCGCGAGCGCTGTGCGGGCACGCTGCTCGGGGGCAGCAAACGACCCGGAGGCGGTTTTGCGGGCGGCAGCAGCCTTCGGCGCGGGCTTGACGAGCTCTACCGGCACACCGTCGATGAGATAGCCGCTGCCAAGAGGGAACGCGCGAGCGGACCCCCGACGGTCTTCGAGTTCCATGAGCCCGTTGGCGAAACCTACCAGGGCACCAACGTAGCCATCCGCGATGACTTCGACGACCATCCCGGATTCGATGGGCACTTTCGGGAGCACTGCTGGCCCGCGCTTGATAGAGAAATCAGCGAGAACGTCGTGGGAATAGCGGTCGTCAGTCACCGATCGAGGTTAAGCGGTGCCGCCGAGTTGCTGGCGGAGGCGCGACGAGAGCTCGCAAGGTTCGTCGACGGTTGAGCGAATGCGACTGCCGGACGTTGAGCATGCTCCCGCCAGAGCGCGACGCCCACGGCGGCCGAAACACCAATTCCGGAACCGATAGCCGAGAGCAGAATGTCAACGACATCGGCGTAGCCGACGGGCATCCACACCGTCTGGGCGGCTTCGAGCCATGCTGCGGCAACGATGCTGAAGGCGAGCGCTGCCCACCAGCGGCGGCGACCGAACATGCCAACCAAGAAAATGCCAACCGGGATAAACGCAACGGTGGTCCAGATCCAGAAGCGACCGTTGCTGCCCGGAGCGATCACGAAAGAGAGACTCGCCAAGGCGGCGAAGTAGAGCGCTGCGGCTAACGCAACGGCAAATCTCGATCGGAACATACCAGCCATTGTCACAAGCGCATCTTTGCGCAAGTTGTGAGAAGGGTGGAAGCGGGATGTGAACAGCGCCTTTTAAGGCAACGATTCGATAACTGCGCTCCCCTAATTGGCTGCCAACCGCTCCACTTCACGCGCGATCGGCGGCAACACACGACGCATGTAGCGCCCCCACCACAGTCGAATAATCAACCACACGATCCAGCCGCGGGCCGGCTTAGCGAAGAAGGTATAACTCCAGCGGATGCGCGAACCGGTGGTGCGGTCGTCGAACCGCCACTCGGCTCGGGCACCAGAAACGAGCAGCCCAAAAAGTTTCTGAAATTCACTGAGCTCGTAGGCAAACAATTCGGGTGCAGCGGCGTCGGTGATCGTCTCAATCACGTGGCCGCCATCGGAGAGCACGAGGCGTCGGGTGTGACCGACGGCATCCCACGTTCCGGACTGCTCAAGCACCGTGACGACGGCGGGCAAGGGTCCGAAGCGAGGATAGAACTGTGCCGGATCAAGCGGCCCCGAGAAATCGTAAGCCTGCTGAGCACTCGCTCGCGTGCGAGCGTGCGCGGTTGCCGTGACTCCCCGCTGGCCGGCGCGAGTCATTCGGATTCCCACGATTCGGGGCCGGGCGAGCCTGCCGGATACTCCTCAAGCGGAACCTGATTGGTGCGAAAAGCGTCGAGCACGGGAGCGACTATTCGCCAGCACTGTTCGGCAATATCACCGCGCACCGACAGCACCGGATCCCCATCAACGAGAGAGGCAATCACCTCGCCATAGGCGCTCATGGCTGGATCGCCAAGAGTTGTCGTTAGTTGAGTGCGGTCGAGCGAGAAGGGGTCGCCGGCACCATTCACGATGAGGTCGAGTTCGAGGGTCGCTGGCTTGATCGAAATAGTGAGTTTCGCCGGATCTTCGCTGCCCGTGAGGCCATAAGGAAGGTGCGGCACCGGCGCAAACGTGATCACGATGTCTTGGCGAGCTTTGACCAGAGCCTTGCCTGAACGCAACACAAACGGCACACCAGCCCAACGCCAGTTATCGATCTCGAACGTCACTTCAGCCAAAGTCTCTGTGCCGAAATCAGGATTCACACCATCTTCGTCAACGTAGGCCGGAAGCTCGCGGTCACCGATGGTGCCCGCCGTGTAGCGCGCACGCCGAGCGCACGTGCCGTCGAGAGTTTGCACCCGCGTTGCACGAAGCACCTGGGCCATCGACCCCCGCAAATCTTCTGAACTCACACTCGCCGGGGGTTCCATTGCCGTCAGCGCCAAGACCAGCAGCAAATGGCTTTGGATCATGTCGACAACAGCGCCAGCGCGATCGTAATAACCGGCGCGACCTTCGAGAGCGAGGGCCTCATCGAAAATTAGCTCAACCTTCGCCACGTTCGGAGCACCCAACAGTGGCTCAAAAATGCGGTTCGCAAATCGCAAACCGATAAGGTTCAGCACCGTCGACTTGCCCAAGAAATGGTCAACCCGAAAAACCTGTTCCTCGGGCACGATCGCCTGCAACACCCGGTTCAAATCGCGGGCACTAGCCTCATCGCTTCCGAATGGCTTCTCGAGAGCAAGCACGATCCCGGCGGGCAAATCGAATGTCGCCAACACCGAAACAACCTGTTGGGCGATCGCGGGAGGCAACGCAAAATACAACGCGACGCGGCCGGTAGCCGATTCGATCACCTGGCGCACTTGCTGCGCGTTGGTGACGTCGGCCTGCACGTAGTGCGCTGCACCAGCAACGGCATCAGACGTGGGCGAAGCGTGTGCAGCGAAGGAGGCCGAGACGCGCTTCTGCCAGGCTGCGTCATCCATTTCTTGACGATCCACGCCAATAACAGTGAGCTCTTCAGCTTCGTCACTGGCCAGATACGACGCGAGGCCAGGTAGTAGCAGGCGGGAGGTGAGGTCTCCGCCTGCACCCAAGATGATCAGTGTTTCAATCCGTGCCGTCATCATGCACTCTCTGCTCGATACTGCTGAAGGTCGTGCTACTTCGTTTCGCTACTGCCAGTATCACTATCGACGCTCGGCGGTTGCTGAGTCGGAACAGCAGTTGCGGATGCCGTGGCCGTGACGCCAGCGAATGTGGACGCTGATCCGCGACGCGACCATGCCATCCACCACCAGACGATGGCGCCGACGACGGCGGAGCCAAGGATGCCGACGACGGGGCCGAGAAGAACAGTGCCACCGACAGCAGAGTCTGTGACGTTCGCGGCGAACGTGAGGTAGGCCACAAAGAGCGGAACATCAAGCAGAGCGACAATGCCGAGGGATTGGAAGGTGACCTGCCACGGCTTGCGCACAGATCCACGCTTGAGCAAGAACACGCTCGCGAAAGCGGCGAGCGCCACCAGGAGCAACGCGACGATGCCGACGACGATGATCACGGTGCCGATCACGCTGCCTGCGCCGCTCACAAAATCGCGCACGGCCGGAACGTCGCCAAAGAGACCGCTGACACCGGAGGCGGTGCCGCCCACGAGCAAGGTGAGCCCGCCACCGAGGGCGACGAAGCCCAACATGAGCCAGCCGATAGAGAAGAAGGCGTGCGATACCGCTCCCGCAACAAGAGAATGGCCCCGCTGTGCACTGGTTAGCTGCGCTTTTTGCATGGTTCGACGTTAGCGCAGCGGTACGACGTACGTGGAGAATCCGCGTAATCGACGACACAACGTGAGAATCAGTCTTGACACCAAAACGCGGGTGATTTGGGCGCTTTGCACGACAATCGGGGGTGAGAGTCGCTACGGTTTGGAATATGAAATCGTGGAGGGACGCGCTCAACGCCGAGCAGCAGGCTGACGTTGATCGAATTCTCGACTCTGCGCTCAATGTGGCACGAAGCCATTTGGGGCATGCGAGTGAGTTCATGACGTTCGCGCTGATGACGGATGGCAGCGGCCGGGTGCTTGAAATGACCGCTGACGAAGCGCTGAAGAAGAAGCACTTGGATGCCGAAAAACTTATTGCGCAAACCGTGACTCAGTTGCGCCAAATGGCCGCAATTTCTCGCTGCAGTGCCATCGTCTCGAACACGAGAGTGGCGTCGCTCAAGTCCGACGCGATCGAAGTGCGAATCGAGCATAAAGCGGGCGCAGCACTCATGGTTTTGCTCCCATATACGCGAGCCAGATTCACAGGTGCCCTAACTTTCGGCGATCTCAAGCTGTATTCGCACACCGCTGAAGTCTGGGTATAGCCAGAGAAATTTCACCGAGCGCGGAAGTTTTGAGACGCTCCGTGCGTTACTAGATGGCATGAACAAGCGAATTCTCGCGGTCATTGTCGCTCTTGCCGTCGTGGTTATTGCAGCAGTTTCGATCGTCGCAGCCCAGAACCCGAACAGCTCTGACGAGTCGACGGCCACCGACAGCACGTCTCAGAGCGCTGAGAGCTCAAGCGACTCCGGCGCCGAAGCCGAGGACGTTGTTGCTGTCGAGAACGACGGTGGCGGCTCCTACGTCGACTACAGCCCCTCGGCTGTTGCGGATGCCGATGGTCGCGTCATCCTGTTCTTCCACGCCACGTGGTGCCCCCAGTGCGTCTCGGCCGATGGCGACATCAAGGCTTCGGGCGTTCCCTCTGGAATAACGATCGTGAAAGTCGACTACGACACCAACCAGGACCTGCGGGCCGAATACGGTGTTACTCAGCAGACGACGTTCGTTGAGGTCGATTCCAATGGCGAAAAGGTACAAGACAACTTTGTTGCGACCGTCGAACCCACGTTGAACGCGGTTCTCACCGCCCTCGGTTAAGCCCCGATGCTCAGCCTGATTCTGCTCTCGTTTGTGGCGGGAGTTCTGACGGTTGCTGCGCCCTGCGTGCTGCCGCTGTTGCCGGTCATCGTTGGCGGTTCGATCGCGCGCACCAGTAGTGATTCCACGGTGGCTGAACGCCAGTGGTTCCGCCCTGTAGTTATCGCGGTGAGCCTCGCGGGGTCGGTGATCATCTTCACCCTGCTGCTCAAAGCAACGACAGCTCTGCTGGGGATCCCGCAGCTGGTGTGGCAGATCATTGCCGGCGGCATCCTGATCATCTTCGGCCTCACGCTGGTATTCCCCGCGCTCTGGGAGCGCTTTATGCTCGCCACGGGCATCCAAAATCGGGCAAACGCCGTGATGAACCGTTCGTATTCACGCGGCGGCCTTGGCGGCGATGTGATGCTCGGTGCCGCGCTCGGCCCGACCTTCAGCAGCTGCTCCCCCACCTATGCGCTCATCTTGGCCACCGTCTTGCCTGTCTCGTTTGCCGAGGGACTGCTCTACATCGTTGTGTATGCCATCGGTCTCGCCATCGCGCTGCTCATGATCGCGTTTCTCGGTCAGGCATTCGCTCGCAAACTCGGCTGGCTCGCTAACCCCAACGGCGTCTTCAAGCGCGTGATCGGCATCATTTTGTTGGTCGTGGGTCTCGCCGTCATCCTCGGTCTCGATAAGCAGTTCCAGAGCTACGTGCTCGAGCAGGGCTGGTACGACCCGATTCAACGGTTCGAAGAGAGCATTACCGGCTAGTCGCTCTGAGAGTAGGCTTCGGTGACCGTTATCGACCGGAGGTTGTCATGGTTCCCGAAATTAACTACATCGCCGTCATCTTGGCGACGCTATCGAGCATGATCGTCGGCACCATCTGGTATTCCCCGCGCGTATTTGGCAACTACTGGATGAAGGCAGCCAACGTCACCCCCAGCGGCAACACTGCGGATGCCGTTCGACCCATTGTGATCACCGTCATCGTGAGTTTCTTCACGGCCTGGATTCTTGCCGGCGCCGCCTTCATCGCCTCTGACTTTTATGGCGGAAGCTTCTTTCTCAACACCGTCTTGACGAGCATCGTGTTGTGGGGTGGCTTCACCGCCGCCCGCTTCATTACTCACGACCAGTTCGATGGGCGCCCCAACGGCCTCACCGTGTTGAACGTGAGCCACGAGTTCGTGACGATTGTGGTTATGGCGATCATCATCGGGGTGTGGCCGGCGTAACTGCGCTCTGGACCGGCGGCAGCCCCAAGGAGCACTGGAGCAGCCGCCACGCGCGCTGCAGTCCGCTAGATGAGCTGAATCGACACCTGAACCGTGTCACCGAGCTCTAGACCCTCAGCGCGGCGCACAGCGGCCTTCACAGGCAGAAAGAAGCTGTCTTCCACGCTGCTGTTAGGAAAGATCGACGTCGTCCACGTGGTGGAGCCAATCGTGACTTCTACCGCGATGGCACCGAACCCCCGCGGCGGTGACGGGATCTCTTTAACGTCGGCTCCGACATCCGGCGGCACCTGCACAAAATAGACGCTTGGCTTCGACGACCACGGCGTGATCTCAGACGTGAACTCGAACTCGGGTTTCATACGTTGAGCGTAGTCCGGCACTGGCTGCGGCTGCGCCGGCCAAATACTGCGGTTAAAAAACTCGACCGGTAGCCTGAGCTACCGGTCGAGCATGTCAGAGGGCATCATCATGGGGTGCCGTTAGCCTTTGACCACCTGAGTGGTGATTGAGGTGGGGTTCGCGAACAGGTCGAGTACGGGGCAGTGGGCGTCGACTGCGTCGCGAAGTTCGTCGTAGCGTTCCTGCGACTCTGGACCGGTGATGGTCGCGAAGAGGCGGATGGCGCCGAAGCCGTTGCGCACGTTCTCGTCGATTCCGAAGAGGCCGCGAACGTCGAGGTCACCCTCGGCCTTGACCGAGATGTCGTCTACCTGGATGTCGAGCGCCTGAGCGTAGAGACGGAAGACGACTACCTGACAGGCGATCAGCGCGCCAAGAGCAATCTCAACGGGGCTGGCGGCAACATCATCACCGGCGAGTCCTTCGGGCTCGTCGATGTGGAAGACGTGCTTTCCTGCCTTGAGTACGGTGCCGACAGAGCCGACGCCCTTGCCAGTGACGGCGTACGTGAGTTCGGCCGCGGCGGGCTTTGCGGCAATTCGCGAGTTCCAGGCAGCGCCGGCAGCGGTGAGTCGGGCTGCACGGTCGGCAGCGAGATCAATGGTCGTGGTTTCGTTCGTGAGAAGTGTCATGCGGCGACGGTAATCGCATTCCACCGCGGTCGCGAGAGCACCCCGTAACACACCGAAATAGTGCTTAACAAAGAGATTTATTACGTGCGAACTCGCAGCGCGACCGGCACGGACGCGATTGCCACTACCGTCGCCAGACCGAGTGCTGCTACGAAGCCGACCCCATCCGCGAGGCCGCCGACGGCAGCGAAAACAAGACCGCTGAAGGCGATCGCGATGGCGCCACCAGCGGCATCCGAAATCGACAGGGCAGCACTATTGAAACCTTGGTCTCGAGCGCTGGAATGACTGAGCACGAGGGTCGAGAGCCGCGGAAAGGTGATGCCCATGCCGGCGCCAGCGACGAGCCAGCCGATCGCGGCGACCCACAACGAGAGCATGAAATACGCGGTAGCGAGCTGGGTAGCGATTCCCACGCTGAGCAAGAGTGCGCCCGCAACCACCACGCGCCCATGAGAAACAGATTCCGGAAGGCGGCCCTGCAGCGCTGAGCCCACCGCCCACGAGACGGCGCCGACCGTGAGGATGAGACCCGCGGCCCAGGCGGGCAAACCGTAGCGTTCGTTCAGCAAGTACGGCAGATAGACCTCGGTCGAGAAGAAGGCGGCGGCAAAGAAACCGCGCAACACGATCGTGGCGGGCAGCCCGCGTCGGAAGCTCAACGAACCGGTTGGCAGCAACGGCCGCAGCGCAATGATGACGACCACGAACGCTCCCCCTGCGAGCGGCCAGGCCAGCGCACCTTCGCGTTCACCACCGAGGCTGATGCCCATCACTGCCAGCGCGGCAATGATCGCCCAGACCACAGCGCGGCTGCCCGACGACTTCTCGGCAGGCACCACCGGCTGACTCACTAGGATGCGAATAGCAGGCAGGATCGCGAATGCCGCCGCCAGCACCAGAAACACGACGCCGAAGAAAACCCAGTGCCAGCTGATCTGTTCGGCAACGACGCCAGCAAGAGGCGGACCGATCAGCGAGGGCAATACCCACGCCGAGGCGAAGAGCCCAAAGATTTTCGGATGCAACGCCGCCGGATAGAGGCGCGCGACAACCACATACAGCGCGACAATGAGCCCTCCGGAACCAAGCCCCTGCAGAAAGCGGCCCGCGATGAAAATACCCATCGTGCCGGCGAAACCCGCCGCCAGAAGACCGAGCGTGAAGACTGCCATGGCCGCGATCAGCGGCTTGGCCGGCCCGGTGCGGTCTGACCACTGACCGGCAAGAACCATTCCGATCACGCTCGCCGCAAGAGTGCTCGAGAACGCGACCGAATAGAGCGCCTGACCGTCGAGATCACGACTAATCGTCGGCATGATCGTGGTGACTGCGAGCGTCTCAAAAGCGCCCAAAAAGATCAGAGCAAATGCCCCGATCGTTGTCCACAATAGGTGGGCCGAAAAAATGCTCGTCGGAATAGGGATGGGGCCGGTGGTTGCGCCCACGGGGATGTTGCTTGTCATGGTGTTGAGCTCTTCAGTAGTGCGAAGCTACTGCAGACGGAACGGATGGTTCCTCGTCGGTGCGGCGGGTGATCACGCGCTCACACTGGCGGCTGCGGTGCCATTCCAGTGTATGCCGCCCGCTCTCCAAAACAAACAAATTTGACTAAGTTCGGATGCTGGCGCGATTGCGCGTGCGACTACGAAATCTCGACGACTGTGCCCTGCCCCAACTCGTCAGCATCGGCATCCGTGACCACAGCAAAAACGCCGGTTGGGATGCCGGGAAGGTTCGCCACACGATTGGCCACGCCGGTGAGCGTCGACTCGTCGGCACCCGTGATCACGATGACATACGCGTCGTTGAACACGTCGCCTTCTTCGACAACGAAAATCTCGCCGCCCTCTTCGAGCTCGTTCGTGAACTCCACGAGCGATTCGATCCACGGGAACCGCGACTCGCCCTCGGCCGCATTGGCATCGGGGGTAAGCGGTACGTGGATTTCGACAACGAGTTCAGCAGAATCAGACATGACCACAACGGTACTGCCTGCAGCCGACAAGTGCTGCTCGCCCTATTCAGCGGAAGCGCGCTCCAAGACAAGTTCACGCACGCGAGCGGCATCAGCCTGACCCTTCATTGCCTTCATGACCGCACCAATAACCGCACCGGCAGCCTGAACCTTGCCATCGCGAATCTTCGCAAGAACATCAGGCTGAGCAGCAAGCGCCTCATCGATCGCCGCAATGAGCGGGCCGTCATCCGACACCAGCTTGAGTCCACGACTATCGACAACCTCGGCAGGCGAACCCTCGCCAGCAATGACACCCTCGAGAACCTGGCGGGCCAGACTGTCGTTGAGAACACCATCGTTGATGAGCGTGACGAGAGCCGCGACATCCGCGGGGGTAATCAATGAGCTGGGGTCTGCACCCTGGATGTTCGCGAGTCGAGCGATTTCGCCCGTCCACCACTTGCGGGCCTGAGCTGCAGTCGTGCCTGCCTCGATGGTCATCTCGATCTCAGTGAAGAGACCAGCATTGTTGACATCGCGGAACTCAAGATCGGTGAAGCCCCACGCGGCCTGCAGACGCTTGCGACGCTCGGCCGGAGGCTCGGGAAGAGCTGCGCGCAGCTCTTCGATCAGTGCGAGCGACGGCTCAACAGGCAGCAGGTCAGGCTCCGGGAAGTAACGGTAGTCATCAGCGTCGCTCTTGGGGCGACCAGCACTGGTAACACCGGTGTCTTCGTGCCAGTGGCGCGTCTCCTGAGTGATCGTGCCACCCTTCTGAAGAATGGCCGCCTGACGCTGGATTTCGTAACGAACCGCGCGCTCAACGCTGCGCATCGAGTTCACGTTCTTGGTTTCGGTGCGCGTTCCGAGCTTTCCGGAGCCGCGCGGGCTCAACGAAATGTTCGCGTCACAGCGCAGGTTGCCGCGCTCCATGCGAGCCTCGGAGATACCGAGCGAACGAACGATGTCGCGAATAGCCGACACATACGCCTTGCCGACCTCGGGAGCATCCGCTTCGGTGCCCGTGATCATGTGCGTGACGATCTCGACGAGGGGAACGCCCGCGCGGTTGTAATCGACGAGCGAATACTCGGCACCCTGGATGCGACCGGTAGCGCCACCCACATGAGTGAGCTTGCCCGCGTCTTCTTCCATGTGCGCGCGCTCGATCGGAATCGTGATCGTGCGACCGCTCTCGAGCTCAATGTCGACAGAACCCTCGAACGCGATCGGCTCATCGAACTGGCTGATCTGGTAGTTCTTCGCCAGGTCAGGGTAGAAATAATTCTTACGGGCAAAGCGCGAACTCGGCGCAATCTGGCAGCCGAGCGCCAGGCCGAGAGAGATCGAATACTTGATCGCCTCTTCGTTGACGACAGGCAAGCTGCCGGGCAAACCGAGATCTACCGGAGTGATCATGGTGTTCGGTTCGCCGTGCTCAGCACCGGATGCTGCCGGGTTCGGCGCATCCGAGAACATCTTGGTCTGGGTATTCAACTCGACGTGCACCTCGAAACCGAGCGTCGGCTCAAATAGTTCGAGTGCTTTGTCGTAGTCCATCAATTCAGCTTTAGCCACCAGATGATTGTACGTGGCGCAGCGGCACGGTATCGGTACCCGGTTCGAGCGGCGCGGATGCTGGGGCCAAAATTGGTTCATCGTCGTCGCTCGGAATAGCTTCAGCCTCAATCGTGAAGTCGCTGAACTCTTCAGACTTCTCGGAACGAACGAAGGCGATCCCGGCCAAAATCAGGGCTCCCCCGATGAACTGCATGATCGACAGGTTCTCGCCGATCAACAGCCAGGCGTAAATCGCCGCCGTGACGACCTCGAGCAATCCGACGAACGACGCGAGACGAGAACCGAGCATTTCGCTCGCCATGATGCTCGTCGAGTACGCGATGCCGGTCGCGACGATACCCACGATGAGCAGCGGAACCCACCACGGAGCCACGATGCCGAGCACCGTGACATCCACCATCGGCATATCGAACGGCACAATGCCCACGAGACCGACAAGACCGAGAATGAGCCCACCGAGCAGCAGGCCAGCCGATGCAAGCGCGACGGCCGGAAGCCCTTCGCTCGTTCGCGCGGCAACGACGTAATACACGGCGGCACCGATAGCAGCGCAGGCGCCAAACATGATTCCGAGGGGATCGAGAGCGCCCGACCCCTCGGGAGAGACGACCAGGATGAGTCCGCCAAGGGCGACAACGGAGCCGATAAGAACAACAGCCTTGGGCGTGCGCCGTGACGTCACCCACGCGAACGCGACGAGCAACAGCGGCGCCATGTATTCCAAAAGGATCGCGATGCCGACCGGAATGCGCTCGATCGCCGCGAAGTACACCAACTGGGTTCCTGACACGCCAATGATCGCCATGAGAAGGATGCGACTGCGCGCGTACCAGAGTGCGAACCAGCGACCTTTGAGGGCGATAATCGCGAACGGCGCCAGCACCGCACCACCAATAAGCACTCGAAGTGTCACGGCAGCCGCTGGGCTCCAGCCGGCTTCGAGCACGGGCTTCACGAGTGCTCCGGAGAGCCCGAAACTAGCTGCGGCAACTAGCGCAATGAGCATGCCGAGGGTGGTGGATGAACGTTTCATGGGCAACTGCTTCGAACGAGATTGACGAGTATTTCTGCTGACGCTAGTCTCGAAACAAATAAGGAGTCAAATTGCAATTTGCCCCTGACACGGTGGAGAGTCTCGAGTTTGCCGTTTTGCTCGGCAACACGCACAAGCTCGCGAGTAGATCCGGCGACGATGAACTCGAATCGGTCAGCCAAGTTCAGGCCCTCATCACCCAGTTTCGCTTTAGCGGTCGCATCGATCGCGACGACAACGAAGTCGCCGAAGTTCGCACGGTGCGCGACCGCATTCGCGGCGTCTGGAAGCTCACGCGCGACGATGCCGCTACCGAAATCAATGCCATGCTCGCCGAAGCGAAAGCGCTGCCCTTCTTGGCACGACACGGCGACTTCGACTGGCATCTGCACGCCAATGACCCCGAAGCACCGCTCGCCGAACGCATTCAAGCAGAAGTGGGCCTTGCGCTCGTCGACGTCGTGCGCTCCGACGCCATGTGGCGCTTGAGGCGCTGCCAAGCCCCCGATTGCGAAGGCCTGATGGCCGACCTGTCACGCAACGGCTCACGCCGCTTCTGCAGCATCCGTTGCGGAAATCGGATGAATCAAATCGCCTATCGCGAACGGCAAGCAGCAGGCAACTAGCCGAGCGACGGAACCTGACTCGGCAGGGTGTGGCCCCACTGCTGCTCAAGCAAGCGCTCGAGCGTTGCGCCAACCTCGTAGAGACGAGCATCGCCGCGAGCCGGTGCCATGATCTGGAAGCCAGTGGGAAGACCATCCTCGGGAGCGAGCCCCATCGGAAGACCCATGCCGGGGATGCCCGCGAGGTTGGCCGGAATCGTCGTGACGTCGTTGAGGTACATCGCCATCGGGTCTTCGAGCTTTTCACCGAGCTTGAACGCGGTGGTCGGCGCCGAGGGCGAGACGAGAACGTCAGCCTTCTCGAACGCTGCAGCGAAGTCGCGCTGAATGAGCGTGCGCACCTTCTGCGCGCTGCCGTAGTAGGCGTCGTAATAGCCGGCACTGAGCGCATACGTGCCGAGGATGATGCGGCGCTTGACCTCGTCACCGAAACCGGCTTCGCGGGTCGCTGCCATCACGTCCTCGACGGTTCCGCCGCCTTCGGGCGTGACGCGGAGGCCGAAGCGCACCGAGTCGAACTTGGCGAGGTTACTCGACGCCTCGGCGGGGAGGATGAGGTAGTAGGCCTCGACGGCGTACTCAAAGTGCGGAGCATCCACTTCAACGATCTCGGCACCGAAATCGGTGAGCAGCTGCAGTGCTTCGTGGAAGCGTTGCGAGACACCGGCCTGGAAGCCGGGGCTGTCGAGCTGCTTGATGACACCAACGCGAACGCCCTTGAGGCTTTCGGCGGCGGCACCGGCACGAGCGGCAGCAGCAAACGACGGCCACTGCTCGTTGAGCGACGTGGAGTCGCGCGGGTCCCAGCCACCAATGACATCGTGCAGCAACGCCGAGTCGAGAACGGTGCGCGAGACGGGGCCAACCTGGTCGAGCGACGACGCCAACGCGATCGCACCGTAGCGCGATACTCCACCGTAGGTGGGCTTGACACCAACAGAACCCGTGACGGATGCCGGCTGACGGATCGAACCACCGGTGTCAGAACCGAGGGCGAGCGGAGCTTCAAACGCGGACACTGCCGCGGCCGAGCCACCACCGGACCCACCGGGGATTCGGTCGAGATCCCACGGGTTATGAGTCGGACCATACGCCGAGTGCTCGGTTGACGACCCCATGGCGAACTCATCCATGTTGGTCTTGCCGAGCGGAATCAGGCCGGCCGCACGCAGCTTCGCCACGGGAGTGGCGTCGTAGGGCGGAACCCAGCCTTCAAGGATTTTTGACCCAGCAGTGGTGGGCATATCGATCGTGCAGAGCACATCTTTGACGGCAACGGGCACACCGGCGAGCTCGCCGAGCGACTCTCCTGCCGCACGACGCTCGTCGATGCGCTTGGCGTTGGCCAGAGCATCCACTGACACGTGCAAGAACGCGTGAACCTTGTCATCGACGGCAGCGATGCGGTCGAGGTGCGCTTGGGTTGCTTCAACCGACGAGACTTCGCCTGAGCTCAGCTTGGTAGCCAGCTCGGATGCCGACAGGCGGGTGAGGTCGTTCAGATCTGCCATTACTGCTCTTCTCCCAGAATCGCGCTAACCGCAAAACGTGAACCATCGTGCTCGGGTGCTCCTGCCAGCGCCTGCTCAGTAGTGAGCGTGACTCCGGGAACATCGGCACGGAAAACATTGCTCAACGGAATCGGATGACTCGTTGCCGGAACATCGTCGGTAGCGACTTCGCTGACCTTGGCCACAGAATTGACGATTGCGCCGAGCTCGCCAGTGAGCTTCTCGATTTCATCAGTGGTGAGGGCGATACGGGCGAGCGAGGCGAGGTGCGAAACGACCTCGCTGGTGATCGCACCAGGATTGGTGTCAGTCATGGAGCTCCGAAGATGGGAAACAGACAGGGAACCGTATAAGTGTATTCGGCTTAGCGAGCGGCGAGGAGCGACAGGGCGAGAGCATCGACACTCACGGCCGTATTACTCAGTACGACAGCCGCCCGCGAGCGCTCTCGATCGAACCCGACAAAGCTCGCGAAGCCGCCGGTCATTCCGTTGTGCCACGTGATCCCGTCGGGGTTCGTGAGCCAGGCGTAGCCGATTCGTCCCTGCCGCGGCACGGCGATGCGCGGGGTTGTAGCGGCGACGCCAGGCGCACTGCTGTCGAGTTGCGCCTCGACGTAGCGCATCATGTCGGGCAGGGTAGAGCGGATGTTGCCCGCCGGCCCATACGCATTCATCGTCCACGCGTCGCTGGCTCTGCCCCGCGCATCGAAACCCGTTGGCGCTTCGATGGGAAGTTCGGTGGCGGTCGCGAACGAAGCCGTATGTGCGAGCCTCAACGGAGCGGCTATGCGCTCGGTAACGAGCTCGGAATAGATCTGGCCGGCAGCTACGGCAAGAGCCTGCCCCAGCAGAGCGAACCCCAGATTCGAATACGAAAAAACTCCCGGCTTTCCTAGCGGAGTGGCAGCTGTCTGGCTGACGAGCTCAGCGACGGATGCCGTGTATGGGTCACGGCCAGCCTTCACCGCCCGGTTGCCCCGACGGAACTCGGCGAAGCTCACCGGCAGCCGCGGTAGCCCGCTGTGCTGAGTGGCGATGCTTTCTAAGGTGAAAGCGGCTGCGGGGCAGCCTCCCAGCTCCAGCAGTTCGCCCGCGGTCGTTTCGGTGGTTACTTCACCGTTCTCGAGCGCGAGTGCGAACAGCGACGCCGTGATGGTTTTAGTGACGGAGCCGATTTCGAAAGTGCGCTCATCCTCCGCACCGAACTGAGCAGTGCGCCACTGCCCCGCATTCCACAACGCCACGCTCATCACATTGTGACCTCGAGAGCGCACGCGGTGCTGAACGAGTTCGATCAGCTTACGATCGCCAGCTATCGGCTCCGCCAACCGGAGTTGGTGCTTGGGGCGTCGCGCCATCAGCTCTGATTGTGTGTCAATGAGCCGGAGGCCCGCTCGACAACCGGAATACCTTCAGGGATAACAAGGTCGCCGCGACCGATGCACATCAAAGCGAAGTTGCGCATTGCTTCGGTGCCGGGAGTGAAGTATTCGTTGTGACCAATAGAACCGGCGAGTTCTTGCTTCTGAATCACGTCGAAGCTGCCGCTCACTCCGAGCGACTGAGCGCCGAAGGATGCGGTGCCAGGATCTGCACCAAAGTAGGAGCTGTTGGGAATCGGATCCCACGCGGCCTCCCCCACAAACACGTTGCCGTTGCGCACATTCAAATCAGCGACCGACTCTGCGGGACTGCCGGGCGAACCCACCATCGCCAAAGCATCGATCTGGAAGTCGTATTCCGACAACGCCATCATTGCCGCCGTTGTTCCATAGGAATGTGCCACTACCGAAATATAGGGCTGATCGGCACCACGCTGCGCCTGCAGACCGAGAATGGCGTTGGCCAAGGTGTCACGGCCTTGCACGGCGTTATCGATCGCCCCCACGTTAGTGAGATTGGGGGTGTCGTAGCCGATCCACGCGACCGTCGCGACCGTCTCGTTGCTCGTGAAGACCGACTGAGAATCAAAGTATTCAAGCCACGCCTGTTGCTCGGTGTAGAGCGTGTTGGCGGCATCCGCCCAATACGACATCTGACCCTCGATGGTGAAGAACATGCCCGGCACCAAGAAACTCACGTAATCGGCATCGTTCAGATCGCCCAACACGATGGCTGCGCGGCCCTGCCCGGTGACGTCCAAGGTGACCAGAGTGCGCTCAGGGCTCGCACTATCGAAAACGAGAGCCTCCGAAATGGAGGACAACATGCTGAGTTGCTGGCGTGCGCTCTGCTGAACCGCACGACCGGCATCCGAATCTACGACCGAAGAAAGTTCCGCGATCGTCTCATCAAGCACCGTGCGGTTGCTGACGTCGCGAATCGTGTAGGGCACGCCCTCAAGGTTGCCGAGCAGTTGCGGACTCGCCACTTCGAGCGCGGCGCGGCGATCGGTAGCCAAATCGCCCCACCACAATGCCACTTCTTGCGCGGGCGGTTGGGAAAGGAGAATTTGCTCAACAGCGCCAGGGCGAGCCGCGAGGTACTCCGAAATGCCGCTAGTGGGGATGCTCGCGAGCGCTGTCAGAGTGCGACCGCTGAAGGTGGAGGTGCCGACTGCAGAACCGCTCACCGCACCGGTGGTATCGACAACCGGGCCCACGAAGGGGGCTGGCGCATCGCTCGTGACGATCGAACTGAACTGTACTTCGGGCGCGCCAGAGGCCTCGGTGGCGGGTAAGCCGACGACCGAGGTAGCTAAAACGAGTGCAATTTCAATCAGCAACGACGGGTATTCCCCTCAGGAACATTGACCGTGCGCCATCCCCGCACACGAACACGTTCAGCTAATCCTAAGGCAGTAGCGCCCTGTTCGGGGGTAAACCGAAGGCAATACTGTGGTTTTGCATAGTTTTAAATAGCTTCAGGGCCACCTTCGAGCAGACGCGCAAATTGTGCGGCGTCGAGCACCGGGATGCCCAATTGCTCCGCTTTGGTGAGTTTGGAACCGGCACCGGGCCCTGCAGCAACGTAGTCAGTCTTTTTGCTCACGCTGGAGGCTGCTTTAGCACCCGCCGCGATGATCGCCTCTTGTGCCCCTTCGCGAGTGAATCCCTCCAGGCTTCCGGTCGCGACAATGGTCAAACCAGCGAGAATTCCGTCGCTGGATTGAGCCGCACCGGGGCCAGCATGACCGGGAGTTGACCACTGCACGCCCGCATCTGTCCAGCGCTGAACAATCTCCTGGTGCCAATCCACCTCGAACCAGTCAGCGACAGAGTCGGCGATGATTCCGCCAACGCCATCCACGGCAGCGAGCTCTTCTCGCGTCGCCTCCCGAATAGCGGTGAGCGAACCAAAATAGTCCGCAAGAGCGCGCGCAGCGACAGGCCCAACGTGGCGGATGCTCAAACTCACGAGAAGTCGCCAGAGGGGTTTGGTTTTCGCTTCCTGAAGGTTGGCGATGAGCTTAATAGCGTTGCTCGAGGGCACCCAGTCGGGGGTTCCAGCAAACTCGGTCGCGTCGGCATCGAACTCGGGGTCAGCATCTTTGCCCGTGAACTTGCGGGCCCGGCGGAACGGAGTGACGAGTCGCTCGGTGCCATCATCGTTGACGAGCACCTCCCCCGTCTCGGAGTCACGAACCGCAACGACAATCGGGAAAATATCTTTCACCGTGAGATCGAACAGCCCCGCCTCGTTGATCAACGGGGGCACCTCGGGTTCGCGAGGTTGAGTGAGGGCGCGGGCAATTACTTCGCCAAGCACCTCAATATCGAGACCGCCGCGGCTGCCGGCATGTTCGATACGACCGCGCACTTGAGCGGGGCAACTGCGGGCATTCGGACACCGCAGATCGATGTCGCCCTCTTTCATCGCCCGCAGCGGTGTTCCACATTCTGGGCAATTCGTGGGCATCACAAACGCGTACTCGCTGCCGTCGCGCAACTCTTCGACCGGGCCCAGAATTTCGGGAATCACATCGCCCGCCTTGCGCAGCACCACGGTGTCGCCGATGAGTACGCCTTTGCGCTTGACGACATCCTGATTGTGCAGAGTCGCCTGCCGCACAACTGAGCCGGCGACAAGCGCTGGCTCCATGACCGCATAGGGAGTTGCTCGACCGGTGCGCCCGACCCCGACCACGATGTCGAGCAGTTTTGTGTTGACCTGCTCAGGCGGATATTTGTAGGCGATAGCCCATCGCGGAGCCCGAGAAGTGGCACCGAGCTCATCGTGAAGCGCGAGCTCATCGACCTTGATCACGATGCCGTCGATCTCGTGCTCGACGCTGTCACGGTGTTCGCCGTAGTAGCGAATGAAATCTTCGACTTCGCCCGCTGTAGGCACCACCCGGAAGTATTTGCTCGTGGGCAGACCCCAGCTGGCCAGTACGCCGTAGATCTCACTCTGAGTGCGAATGGGCTCGTGCCCCTCGCGCTCACCATTCCATGCGCCGATGCCGTGCACGAGCATGCGCAGCGATGACAATCGCCGACGCATGTGGGCAAGTTTCTCTTCAGATTTGCCCTCAGACTTTTGGCGAAGCGACCCTGCCGCAGCGTTGCGTGGATTCGCAAAAACCTTCTCGCCGATGCGGGCCTGTTCAGCGTTCAGTTCGCGGAACAGCTCAAGCGGAATGAACACCTCTCCACGCACTTCAACGATGGGCGGATGCCCGGTGCCAGCCAGCCGCTGTGGGATACCTTCCACACGCACGATGTTTTCGGTCACGTCTTCGCCGACGCGCCCATCGCCGCGAGTGGCAGCGCTGACGAGCACACCATCGAGGTAGCGCAAGTTGATCGCGAGCCCGTCGATCTTGAGCTCGCACAAGAAATCGACGTGGCGCGCTGAATCGCGCTGCACCTTCGCCGCCCATTCAGCAAACTCTTCGAGAGAGAAGACGTTGTCGAGGCTGAGCATGCGTTCTGCGTGCTCGACGGGATCAAAGAGCGTTGCCGCTTTGCCGCCAACGCTCTGCGTCGGGCTATCTTGGCCCTGGAGCTCTGGATGCAGCGCCTCAAGCTGCTCTAAGCGCTGAATCAGACGGTCGTACTCGGCATCGTCAACCAACACTTCGTCGCGCACGTAGTACGCATCGCGCAGTTCAAGAATTCGCGTGGTGAGGCTTTCGGCCTCATCGCGTGCCTCGGCAAGCGACGGATCGACGGTCTCGGCGACCTGACCATCGGACGAGTGGGAGGAACCTGAGTTCTCGGTGCTAGTAGCCACTCGTCAAGTGTAAACAGCGGCACTGACTTCTGAGTGTGCGAATGCGCCGGCGAAGCGCACGCATCGAGCGAGGCGTTTAGACCCCGACGGGAACCGCAGACACCGTGCGTGCGATCGTGCACTGGCCGAGCACTCGCGTGCCTACGTAAAGAACCGCAGTCTGGCCGGGCGAGACACCAATGAGCGGCTCGTGCGGCCGCACGATGAGCTCGGGGCCCTTCGCATCGCCGACGTTATCGACGCCCTCGGTTGCCGGAGCGATGCGAGCCGTGGCCGGCATCGGGTCAGAGTGGGCGCGCACCTGAACATGACACTCAAAGCTTGCACCGGGCTCGCTGATGAAACCAGAGGCGAGCGGATCAAGCCCAGCCCACGAAAACTTGGTGCCGGCGACTTCGGAGAGAGCAAGAGCTTCGCGCGGTCCGACAACGACCTCGTTGGTCTTGGGACGAATCTCCAACACGAAACGGGGCTTGCCGTCATCCGTGGGATAACCAACGTTGAGGCCCTTGCGCTGGCCGATCGTGAACGCGACAGCACCCTCGTGCTTGCCGAGAACCTCGCCATTGCGGTCAAGAATTTCGCCCTGCTCTGCGCCAACCTTGTCGGCCAACCAGCCGCGAGTGTTGCCATCAGGGATGAAGCAAATGTCGTGAGAGTCAGGCTTGTTCGCTACCGAGAAACCACGCTCTGCGGCCTCAGCACGAATCTCTGCCTTCGACGGCGTAGACCCAAGCGGGAACATGCTGTGCGCAAGTTGCTCCGTCGTGAGCACGCCAAGAACGTAGGACTGGTCTTTCGCCCAAGCCGCAGCACGGTGAAGCTCACGATTGCCATTCTCATCTTCAACGATGTTGGCGTAGTGACCGGTCGCAACAGCATCGAACCCGAGAGCAACCGCCTTCTCAAGGAGAGCCGCAAACTTGATGCGCTCATTACAGCGCATGCAGGGGTTCGGGGTGCGCCCAGCCGAATACTCGGCAATGAAATCATCCACGACATCGAGCTTGAAACGCTCGGAGAAGTCCCAGACGTAGTACGGGATGCCAATCATGTTGGCCGCCCGTTGGGCATCCATAGAATCTTCAATCGTGCAGCAACCGCGAGCACCAGTGCGCAGGGTTCCAG
Source organism: Salinibacterium sp. NG253 (assembly GCF_015864945.1). Classification (GTDB taxonomy): domain Bacteria; phylum Actinomycetota; class Actinomycetes; order Actinomycetales; family Microbacteriaceae; genus Rhodoglobus. Next base: position 702,682 of record NZ_JADYWF010000001.1, read on the forward strand.
GCTGACGGCTCAGCGCCAAATGCACCCCAACAACCTCATGCCCTGCCTCGACTGCACGCGCGGCAGCAACCGCAGAGTCCACTCCGCCACTCATCGCCGCTAAAACCTTCATCAACCAAGTGTACGAGACGAGTTGCTGGGCAAGTTCTTACTGCGGGATGTCAGTGAGCGTCTTCTCGACGCCAGCGAGCCGAAGTTCAATGGCATCCAGACGCTGAATGAGCATCTGGTTGGCTTCGAGCGTCTGCTCGGCAAGTGCCCGATAATCGCCGCCCGCTTGCGCATCTGCAACGTGCTTTGCCGTTTCGGCCTTCTTGTTGACGGCGTTTGTGATGACGCCGGCGATGATGCCCACTACGGCAACCGTGGCGAGCCAAAACCAGAGGGTATAGAAGATTTCCATTATTTTCCTTCGTGAGAATTGCTGTTGTGGTGTGGAGTTGCGTCGCCGTCGGCGATTTCAGAAGCTGCGGTTGTCGCCGCCGACTTCGCGACCGCTCTCGCCAGGAGAGCGGGGGTCACCGTGACGCGAAAAGGAACTACCTCGAAGAGCTTCAGCGCTTTGCCGTCGTCGCTCAGTTCGTGATGCCCGGCAACAAAGCCCGCCTCTTCAAGCTTGGCGAGGTGCATGTAAAGCAACGGGCGGGACATTCCGACGCGACGAGCGAGCTCGCTCACGTGCTTCTGGCCGGTCGATAGTTCGGCCAAAATGCGCATGCGCTGCGGGTTAGCCACTGCAGCCAACCACGCTCCGAGCTCTTCTGAATTCACGAGAATCCTTTCACCTGTAAGAAAAAACTTACACATAGGTGAGGGCAGCGTCAAGCCCCGCGTTAACCGGCAACACGGGAGAAGAAAAACGTCCTAGTGTCCCAGGACTGTCACGCGATCCGAATAGCCAGCGGCTCGAGCCTGCTCGACCGCACCCGGCAGCGCCGCCACAAACTGAGCAACCTCATCGGCAGTCGTGGACTCTCCGAGCGAGATTCGCAACGCTCCGCGCGCAGTGGGCTCGTCGAGACCCATCGCGAGCAGCACATGACTTGCTTCGGGCACCCCAGCCTGACAAGCAGAACCGGTTGAAACGCTGAAGCCCGCGACATCCAACAAGAACAACAGAGAGTCACCCTCACAACCGGGGAAAGTGAAGTGCGCGTTGCCCGGGAGACGATTTTCGGTGTCACCGCGCAAAACAGCTTCGGGAACCGCCGCCTGCACTCCCGCGATCAACTCATCGCGCAGCACAGTGAGCCGCGCAGCCTCCTCCGCGAGCGCAACCGTGGCTTCGCGTGCCGCCGCCGCAAAAGCGACAGCACCGGGGGCATCCATCGTTCCCGAGCGCGCCCGCTGTTGGCTTCCCCCATGAATAAGCGGAGTCACGGATGCCGAACGCGCGATCACGAGGGCGCCCACTCCGACCGGTCCCCCAATTTTGTGAGCCGAAACGCTGAGCGCGGCCACCCCCGCGGCATGGAAGTCGATAGGCACATAGCCGAGAGCGGATACCGCGTCGACATGCACCGGAACGCCCACAGCCTTCGCGAGCTCAGCGACTTCGGAAACGGGCTGGAGGGTGCCGACTTCATTGTTGGCCCACAGCATCGAGACGAGAGCAACATCATCGGCGAGCGCCTCGCGCACATAGTCCACGTCAATGCGACCAAGAGCGTCGACGGGAATCCAATCCAGCACTGCACCCTCGTGGGTGCGCATCCACTCGACCGCGTCAATAGTGGCGTGATGCTCAGCTTGAGCAACCACGATGCGGCGGCGTTCTACTCCAGACGAATTGCGAGCCCAATACAGTCCCTTGATGCCAAGGTTGATCGCTTCGGTGCCGCCAGAAGTGAAAGTGATCTCGACCGAATCGGCGCCAACACTCGCTGCCACGGCTTCGCGCGCTTCCTCGAGCATTCGCTTAGCTGCTTGCCCCTGAGAGTGGATCGACGAGGGATTACCGACGACCGGCAATGCTTCTGCGAATGCCTGCACCACCGACGGGCGCATGGGCGTTGTTGCCGCATGGTCAAGATAGATCGTCACCGTAACTCCGCTACTCCCCCACAGAATCCAATCGGATGCCTGTGTGTCATTACTCTAGATCGCATGCACTGTTGCTTCGACCCCGCCTTCATTCGCACGAACGCCGGAGCGCGCTGATGGCGCTCGGAACTCCGGCGACAGTGGCGCTTGACGCGCTCGGTATCTCGTTCACCCCGCACCCCTACGCTCACGATGCGGGCACGAGTGAATACGGTCGTGAGGCGGCGACCGTTCTTGGCGTTGATCCCGAACAGGTCTTCAAGACATTGATGACGATGGTGGATGACGAGATGGTCGTTGCCGTGGTGCCTGTCTCCGGAAAACTAGATCTCAAGGCGTTGGCCTCCGCTGTTGGAGGCAAAAAAGCCAGCATGGCTGATCCCGCAATCGCGCAACGGCGCACCGGCTACGTGCTGGGAGGAATCAGTCCGCTCGGGCAGAGAACAGCTCATCGCACCGTAATCGACGAAACTGTCGAGCTCTTCGACACCGTCTTTGTCAGCGGCGGCACGCGCGGCTTCGACATCGAGCTGATGCCCCGTGACCTCATTCGCGCTGCCGAGGCAATCACTGCCGCGATCGCGCGTGATTAGTAGAGCAGCAGTGTCAATCGACGACGAGCATCGGCAACACGAGGATCTTCAGCACCGGCGATTTCGAAGTACTCAAGAAGTCGGGTGCGGATGGCGCTCTTGCCCTCAGCATCGGTCGACGGAAACAGTTCAAGCAAACGATCGAAGGCATCACCGAGGTGACCACCGGACACATCAAGATCGGCGACCGCTAACTGCGCGTCTACGCTGAGAGGTTCTTGGGCCGCTGCGCTGCGCACAGCATCGACTGAGTGACCTTCCAAGCGCGACAGCAACGACACCTGAGCGAGCCCGGCCACCGCCTGCTGGTCGCGCGGGTTCTGGGTGATGGCTGACTGGTACGCGGCAATGGCCGTGGGATAGTCGCCAGCCGAGATAGCGTCGAAAGCTTCTTGATGCAGCGGCGGCAACGGCTCTTCCACGGGCTCTGCGTCGCCCTCGTCAGCGTCTTCCGGCGCCGGCAGGGTGCCCGTTACTTTGTTCTGTGCCGCCAATTGCAAGACCTGCTCAAGCACCTCTTTGAGGTCGTTCTCGGGCATGATGCCGCTGAAGAGCTGCACGGGTCGCCCACCAATAACGGCGGCAACGGTCGGAACCTCTTGCACTTGGAACGCCTGCACCAGCTGCGGATTGCTCGTGGCATCCACCACGACCAGGGCAAAGCGGCCCTTGTACTGCGCGATCGTTGGCTCAAGGGCTGGCTCGATGCCCTGCCCATAAAACTCGACGATAACGGGAACCGTGTTCGACAGCTCAAGCACCTGCGTGAACGACGCATCATCAGCACTGGTGGCAAAACCACTGGGCTTCGGTGCTTCTCCCGGAGGAGTCGCACCGGCACCGTCACCGGCCGCAGGGGCAGGCGTGTTGTGCTGGCGAACGAGGGATGAGAGATCTACTGCGCCACGAAGGCTAGCGGCATTCAGGGGGGCGTTAGTCATTTCAACTCCGATGCTGCGACGAGTCCTTGGGTGTAGCCAAGCAAGACGATTTTCTCATCGCTGCCTGCTGCTGGGACATAAAAGAGTAGCTGATCGCCGTAGGTCGATTTGATGCCCTCTTCAGTAATAGAGATTCCCGAAAGAGCCTTGGTCTGACCACTAAAGGTGACGGCAGAGCCTTCTTCCTTAGGAGCAGCAACCTTGGTCTCATAGAGATGCACGGCAACAATCGCACCCGCATCAATAGTCGCCATTGCGATTGGATCGGCCGAACCAAGGTCGTGACCGTAGGTCAACGTGGCAGTGCTGGAGAGCGCAGCCTTTTCCTTCTTCTTCACGGCAAGACCGACGCTCACGCGAAGGCTGTCGCCCTCAGCCTCAAAGTCAAGGTAGGAATCGCTCTCGACATCCTGTTCAAGGATTTCTGCGTAATTGAGAGCAACCTCGGTTGGCGAGGAACGCAGAAGACCGCTGTCGGCAGGAAGACGTGATGTTCCCACGCTTGCTGCGGCAACATCCGGGAATACCACAGAAGGCTCTAGGTTCATCGCGTAGCTGACCTTGTAGTTATCGCGCGGGGTTGCCTGCTCTAGGAACAGCGCAATCGGAGCGACGGTCGAATCAGTCTCGTCGAGGATGATCGTGAACACCGTGCGCGGCCATGATTCCGTCTGTTGGGGCAGCGTCAGCTGGACCGGGCCGTCGGGAATAGCCGCAGGGGCAGCGATTGAATCGTCTGCATCGCGCATCGTGTAGTTCGCAAGACGGTATTCGAGCGCAGCCTCCGCAAAGCGCGTCTTGATGAGATCGGTGTCGCGCTCCTCATCCGCTTCTTGAGAGACGGCGCTGATCTGCGCAACGATCTTCTCAATCTGACGCACGGCCACCGCGGGAGTTGCAGCAGCACCGGCCGCAGCGGTGGAGGTAGCAGTGGGGCTGGGCACACCGCCATCTGCAGCGGAATTGGGTGAAGTTGAGGTCGTGCATCCGCTCAGAACGAGCACGCTGACCAGCACGGTTGGGACGGCGAACCGAACGGTCGTGCGCAAAGTGGTGCTTTCGCTCGCCTTGGAACCACGCTTAGCAGGCTTGTAGCGAGCCTTCTTGGGAACCTTGGGCATCTTTTGCGGCTTGCGGCGAGGGCCACCAGCGCGTCGCATGTGATGAACAGCCCACATCAAGAAAATGAGCCCGAGCAACAGCACAGCAGCTCCGCCAAGGATGAGCGGACCGGCCCACGGCGTGGTGTTGTCGAGCGGCCACGAAATCGATACCGCGTTAGGAGCGGCGTCGATGCCGTCAGCGGCGACGATGAATGACACATCGCTCGGAATCTTCACGGTGAGGGCGAGTTCGTCCTCAGCTTCATAGCTCTCGAGCCACAGGTCGGAGTTGTAGGGGTCCGGAACCTCTTGTTCTGTGCCACTAATACTCTCAGTGGCGAGGTCGCCCGTTTCAGGATCGAGAGTGACCATGTTGTAACTAGCGTCACCGACCCATGCGAGCACATCTGTCGTGCGACCGTAGGCGGCAACGACACGGCGGTCGCCCTCGATTCGAATGGTTTGGTTGCCCGAGTACGCATTGAACGCTTCACCACTGATCACGGTGAGGGGCGCGGCGCCGCTCGTTTCTGCGGATACCGAGACTTCGTCTGGGGTCGCAAGAATGGTCTGCTGTGCAATGCCGTAGCCGATGAGTCCGGCTGCGAGCATGAAGCTAACTATGGCGAGAACGAATCTCACTATCTCTCCTTTCGTGTTGCCCAGGATTACTCGCCGTGCGAGGGCCCTAGCCACACTGGCTGAACCTCGGTCGGACTAGAGGTAAGGGCCCCATCCACGCGGGTAGGCAACAACAAAGACGTTCAAGAATAGCCGATCGTGTTCTACCGACCTAGTTACTCTTCTGGGAAGTCTCTGGGAGATGAATGAACGCCCCAGATTGGGGATGAGACCAAAATGACAGGAGGCCTCTTCATCCCACTAAACTCAGAGGGTTCATTCCGCTGACATCGAGGAGAAATCTTGGCCGCGAACGATACCGATTTCGGCACAGAGATGCGCGGTTACAAAAAAGACGACGTCGACAAACTGATCGGCGAACTTCGTCGTGAGCTTGTAGCCGCCAAAGCAGACCGCACTGCCTCCACTAAAGAGGTCAAGCGACTCCTCGCCGTAAACGAAGATCTTCAGGCTGAACTCGACGAATCGGGAAGCCCCACCTACAGCGGACTCGGCTCCAAACTCGAAAGCATGCTGCGTGTTGCTGAAGAGCACTCCACCCAGCTCATCAGCCAAGCTGATATCGACGCTGAGAAAATGCGCAAGGCCGTGCAGTCTGAAACCGCCGCGCTGCGCGCCGACACTGCGAGCGAATCAGAACGCATCCTCGCTGAAGCAAACAGTGAAGCCGCTGCGCTCGCCAAATCTTCCCGCAACGAAGCCGACACCCTGATCGCTCGCGCGAAAGACGAAGCATCTCAGCTCGTCGCCGATGCTTCCCGCGAAGCCGCCACCATCCGCGGTGCCGTCGCCACGGAAGCTGCGGATGCGCGCACCTCCGCCAAGCGTGAGTCTGCAGCACTGCGTGCCGAGACTGAACGCGCCATGACTGAACTGCGTGCCAGCACCGCAAGCGAGGTTGCTGAAGCCCGCGAAGCCGCAGAGTCCTTGGCTCGCGATGCCGAGCTCGGCCGCGCGACGTTCGAGGCGGAGAACACGAAGCAGCGCGAGGATTTGCAGCGCGATATCGAACAGGCACGCACCGACCTTGCTCGTGAGATTGAGACGGCACGCGCCGAGCTCGAAGCCGAGACAACGACCGCGCGCGAAACTCTCGCCAACGAGACCAAGGCAGCCCACACCAAGCTCACCAACGAAACGAGGGCAGCCCACACCAAGCTGGCCAACGAAACGAAGGCAGCCCAGGCCAAGCACCAAGCAGAGCTCGACGCCGCCTACGCCGCTCTCGAGGCCGAGGCGGAAGCAACTCGCACCGCGGCCGCCACAGAAGCAGCGAACACTCTCGCGGAACTCGAGAAGACCGTTCTCTCTACGCAGGCGTCTCTTGAGGCCGAACTCTCCGAAGCCCGCGAACTGTGGGAGAACGAAGAGCGCGAAGCCCGTCAGCAGCTTGAGAGCGACGTCACAACCACCCGCGCGGCACTCGAAGATGAAGTGACCACAACGAAGGCTGCGCTTGAACACGAAGTAACCAGCACCAAGGCAGCCCTCGAACAGGAAGTGACCAGCACCAAGACGGCACTTGAGCAAGAGGTGAAGGTTACCCAGGCTTCACTCGAACAAGAGGTTACGACCACTCGTGCGGGACTCGAAAAAGAGGTTGCAACCGCAAAGGCTGCCCTCGAAGACGAAGTCACCACGACCCGAGTTGAGCTCGAGGCTCACGTCAAAGCCACTCGAAACGAGCTCACCGCCGATGTTGCCGCCCAGAAAAAGGCGCTCGATAAAGAAGTCACTTCGACCAAGAAGGCACTTGCCAAGGAAGTCTCGACAACCCGAGCTGCTTTGGAAAGCGATGTAGAGACCACGCAGGCCGGTCTCGAAGCAGAAATCACGGGCGCACGTGCCGCGTTCGAACAGGAGAGCACCACTGCTCGCGCCGAGTTCGAGGCCGAAATGAGCACCCGTCGCAACGAACTCGAAGCCGAAATCAACTCCGCAACGGCCGGCCTCGAAGAAGAAATGGCTCGCCGCCACGCAGAGTTGGATGCCGAAATCGATAGCAAGCGCACCGAACTCGAAAGCTACGTGTCAGATACCCGCTCCACTCTGGCTCACGATGTCGAAAAGCAGACCACCGACCTCGACCGGGATGTTGCACGCCAACGCGCAGAGCTAGCTAACGAGGTCGAGTCAACGCGGGCCACCATCAAGCACCAGCTTGAGGAGACTCGCACCACGATCGAACGCGAGGCCGAACAAGCTCGCATCTCACTTGAGCAAGAGATTGCGGCGCGCCGCGATGACGCGGAGAAGGAATTCTTGGCGCAGCACAAAGAGGCAACAGCTCAAACACAGAACTACCTCGAGGAAGCCCAAGCCCAACTGGCCGAAGCCGTGCGTGAGGCCAACGCCAAACGTAACGAAGCAGAGGAACTCACCAAGAGCTCGCAAGCCGAAGCTAAGGCACTGCTCGCCGATGCCTCTGCCCGCGCCACTGACGAAGTCGCGGATGCCGAAGAGCGCGCCAAGGCACTGCTCGCCGATGCTGAGAAGCGCTCTCACGATCTCATCAGCGAGGCCGAAGACCGCCTCGCTAAGATCAAGGCAGAACGCGAAACCGTTGCCGGATACTTCGAAAACCTTCGCGGAGTTCTGAACCAAGCCGAGGAAGTTAGCTAGCAACAGCCCGCACGGCCCCTAGAATTACGCTCAGCCTGACACAGTTGCGTTAGGCCGAACGGAGCCATGCAATGAAGATCCTCAATCCATTCCGCCTCGGACTACTCGGCGGTCTAGGGGTTCTTGTCGCGGTCGGAATCGGCCAGACAGTCATTTCGCTAGCGACGATCCTCACCTACGTGGGGGCTGCACTCTTTCTAGCGCTCGGCCTCGACCCGGTCGTCACGTGGCTCGAGACTAAGAAGTTTCCACGGTGGACCGCCATCCTTACGGTGCTGGTGGGTGTACTCGGCGTTTTCACGGGTCTCATTTTTGCGATCGTTCCCGTTATTGCCGAGCAGGTCAGAAATGCATCGGAGGCCATTCCGCGACTCGTCACAGCCTTCTTCGACGGAACCGTTCGCGAAAGCGTTGAGACAGCGTTCCCCTGGCTTAACGTGCAAGATCTGCTTGACGGCTTCAACGTTTGGATCGCAGACCTCGACTTCACCACGATCGGTGGCGGAGTGTTTGCCGTCGGAATCGGTATCGCCACGGGGATTACCGGCGCCATCATCGTGCTTATCCTCACGATTTACTTCGTATCGTCGCTCAACAACATCAAGGGCGGCCTGTACCAACTCGTGCCCGCGACAAAGCGCGCGAAGTTCATCGACCTCGCTGAGCAAGTCAGCGCTGCAGTTGGTCGCTATGTCATCGGCCAGGGCTCACTCGCCCTCGTCAACGGCGTGCTCTCGTTCCTGGTCCTGACTCTGATTTTCCCGGCATTCGGGCTTCCCGTGAAGTACTCAGCGTTGCTGGCGTTCATCGCCTTCGTCGGATCACTCATCCCGCTGGTAGGAACACTCAGCGGCTCCATCGTGATCACCTTGCTCGTGCTGCTGTTCAACGGCCCGCCCAGCGTGATCGCCGTCGGAATCTACTACCTGATCTACATGCAGGTTGAGGCCTATCTGCTCAACCCTCGCATCATGAACAAAGCCGTCAAGATTCCCGGTGCCCTCGTGGTGATTGCAGCTCTCGCCGGCGGAACACTTCTCGGTATCTTGGGGGCGCTTATCGCGATCCCCGTGGCCGCCGCAATTCTGCTGATTGTTCAGCAAGTTGTCGTGCCGCGCCAAGCAGACCTCTAGCGACGAGGCGTCACAGCGCCGGTGTGGCCTCAGGCGGCCACGTGCGCGGCAAAGGCAGCACCCCAGGGTTGAGACGCGCCACAACCTCGCTGAGCACGCGATAGGTCTGTGTCTCCCCCACCCACAGGTGCTTGCCACCCTCGACGGCGACGAACTCCAGCTCCGGCACCGAGGCAAAACGCTGCGCGGCCTCTTCGGGCCGCAAGTAGTCATCGAGTTCGGGAATCACCGCGACCAAGCGACGCTCAGTTGCTGCCCACGCGGCGACATCATCCGCCGTCGCACGATGCAGCGGCGGGGAAAGCAGAATGGCGCCCGTAATCGGATGCTGCAACCCATACTTGAGCGTGACTTCGGTGCCAAACGACCATCCGAGCAGCCACACGTTGGGAAGCCCACGCTCGCGCACGAAGTCCATAGCCGCGGCGAGGTCATGCGCTTCGAGTTCGCCCTCGCCGAATGATCCCTCCGAAGTTCCCCGTGGTGAGGTCACGCCGCGAAAGTTGAAGCGCAGCACTGCGATGTCGGCCAGCGCCGGCAACCGAGCGGCAGCCTTGCGGATGATGTGGGAATCCATGAACCCACCGGCCGTCGGCAAGGGGTGAAGCGTGACCAGGGTGGCAGCGATATGGCCGGACTCGGGCAGAGACAGCTCCCCCACCAAAGTGAAACCGTCGTCAGTGTGCAACTCGATGTTCTCACGCACCGCCGGGAGCTCGGTGGCACCTCGAATGGGTTCGCTTGCGGGGGTTGTGTTCACGGAGGTTTGACTCACAATCTGATCTTCCAGCAGTGCTGATGCCAGTGGCGGCGCGCGGCGAGGTCGTCTGCCGATCCCATGATGCCGTCAGCGCGCCACGTGACGGTGTGCGCAGTGCCCGAAGTGATCGTTTGCGAGCATCCTGGGCAGGTGTAGTTCTTGACGGCGTTAGCGGGCGATACAGGCTGAACGTTCCACTCGCCGTCACGCTTCACTTCGGTGCGGCGCGAGCCAAACAGTGTCTGCCTGAGGTCGCCATTGTCGTCATCGTCGGGGCGACGCCGCCCGCGGGGGCGATTAGAACGAGGCATAGCTCAAGCTTATGCGGAGATGCGAGGCGGTCTAGTACCAGCCATTGGACTCTGAATAAGCCCACGCGCCACACGGGGTTCCGTAACGGCCCTCGATGTAACTCAAGCCCCAGGCAATCTGAGTTGCCGGGTTTGTAGCCCAGTCGGCACCGGCAGTAGCCATCTTGCTGCCGGGAAGCGCCTGCGGGATGCCATAGGCACCACTAGAGGCATTCTGCGCGTACACATTCCAGCCGGATTCGCGGTTCCACAGGCTGACGAGGCAGTTGTACTCCCCCGAGCCCAAACCACGGGCTGTCAGCATGGACAAGGCAACAGCCTGCGCGGTACCTGGGTCAGGCGTTCCCACCGCCGGTGCTGCGGGAGCGGCGACCACGACAGGCTCAACGACGAGTTCCTTGATCGTGAGTTTGTCGCGCTCGACTTCATTAACGAAACCTTCGGCAACCGTGATCGACTGCACTTCTGCGCGCTGCACGGTGCTCAGCGGAACCTGCGCCGCCGAGACGGTACTGGCGGGAGTAGGCACAGCCATCATGAGCGTGGCGATGAAGCCCAAGCTCACGGTAGAAGCAAAAATAGGCAGGCTCCAGGAGACACGGGTGTGGCGCCCAGAAAGATCCGCGCCCTGACTCTTGGCCTGAGCGCGGAGGATTGCCGCATGAGATTTAATAAACAAAGTAAACCGATGCTAACGGACAGACCTGAAAAAACAGAGGGAATTATCGAACGGCAAGCATGACGTCGATAACAGAGTCGATCAAGTAGTCGACCTGTGCTTCGCGGTAGCCGCCCTTGGCGCTTCGGAATGCCGCCGTGCGCACGCGATCGATCGTGAGCGGGGCACCGTGCTGGAAGTAGTCCGCAAGCTCTTGGGCGAAGGCATCCACATCTTTGATCGAGTAGCCGATCGTGAACGAACTTGTGCGGGCAAACTTCTTGCCATCCCGTCGGGCAAGACGATTAAGAATCTCTTGGGCCTCAGAGCGAGCCTTGGCGTACCAGGCGGTCTCCCCCAGCTCTGAAATCGCACGGTCACGCTCGCGCGCGGCGAAAGCGTCTTCTAGGCGCTCCAACGCGGAGTCAACGTGTACCGGCGAATATCCACCCTTTTGCATCGCAAAAGCTAGCTTGCGGATGGTGCGAGACGACACGACAGACGAGTCACCGCGATCGGCGGTGTAGGCACGACGCGCCTCCTCGAGGAAGTCCTCGACCTGGTCGACGTTGTACCCGAGCTTTGACTTTCGGCTACGAGGAAATGTGGTGCTCACGGTTCTATTGTGCCTTACGAGAAGATAAGAAAGAGTGCATAGCCCGCCGCGGCGGACAAAAGCGACGAATCTACACGATCCAAGAAGCCGCCGTGGCCCGGAAGCCAGGTACTAATGTCTTTGATCCCGAGGTCACGCTTGATGAGTGACTCCGCAAGATCTCCCATGGTGGCGGTACCCAAGATAACGAGACCAAAGATGAGTCCAACCCACCAAGGCTGATCGATCATGAAGAGGGCAAGCAGGATGCCTGCGGTGATCGCCGCAAGCGCTGCTCCGGCAAACCCTTCCCAGGTTTTTCCGGGGCTGATGGTGGGAGCCATCTTATGTTTGCCAAACGAAAGCCCGCTCGCATACGCCCCGATGTCACTGACAACAACAACGATCAACATTGCAAGCGTCCACCACTGACCGCCGTCTTGAGCAGTGAGCAGCACCGTGAAGCTTGCCAAGAACGCGACGTACAACATCACGAAGACACCGGCGCCAAGGTCGCGCATGATCGACCGCACCGAGCCACGGTGACTCGGCATCACGACTACTTCAACGAGTCGCCACAGCCACACGAACACAATGCCACCGAGCGTGACAAACCACTGGCCTTCAGCCTGCCAATAGAACGACGCCGGAACAACCGCGACTGCCGCGATAACAGCCGCCACTCGCGGAATCTTGAGACCCGCAAAACGAAGCGCACTGGCGAGCTCAAATGCCGTGAAGGCAACCAGCACGCCGGCAAAGAGCATGTACAGCTCTTTGACAAAGATCAGGCTGAACAACAACGCAAGACCAAGACCCAGCCCCACAGTGAGAGCCATCGCCAAAGGACGCCCCGTGCGGGCGTTAATCTTGTCGTTTGTAGCTCTAACGTGAGCTTCGAATTCGGAGACCATTAGACCTCGAGTAGTTCAGCTTCTTTACGCTTGAGGGCGTCGTCGATTGTGTCGACGTGAGCCTTCGTGCTCGCTTCTAGTTCTTTCTCAGCGCGCGCGACCTCATCTTCGCCGACCTCAGTAAGTGCTTCAAGGTCGTCTTTCGCCTTACGGCGCACGTTGCGAAGCGAGACACGAGCCTGCTCAGCCTTGTCGCGCACAACCTTGACGAACTCCTTGCGGCGTTCTTCGGTAAGTTCCGGCAGCGTGGCACGGATGACATTGCCATCGTTGCCGACGCTGGCACCGAGGTGGTGAGCGCCTGCGATTGCCTTCTCAATGTCTTTGAGCGCGGACTTGTCGAACGGGGTGATCAAGAGAGTACGAGCCTCTTGGTTCACCATGGACGCAAGCTGCTGCAACGGTGTGGGGGTTCCGTAGTAGTCCACAAGGACCTTCTGGAACAACGCCGGGTTAGCGCGGCCGGTACGAACCGTGCCGAAGTCATCTTTGGCAGCTTCTACTGCCTTGTTCATCTTTTCGCTAGCCTCGGCTAGAACATCACTGATCACGGGGGCACTCCTCTGGGTCTCACCCGAGTTTAGCGTGCAGAGGCATGAACAACTGCGGTGCGGCACTCGGAAATCGTTTGGGTGGGGCGGGAATTGGTGCGCTGAGCGCTATCCGTGCACGCGAGTGCCGATTTGCTCTCCCACGATGGCGCGCGTGAGGTTTCCTGCTGGCTCCATGCCGAACACGAGCATCGGCATCGCATTGTCCATGCACAGGCTAAACGCGGTCGAATCGACGACCTTGAGGCCCTGCACGAGCGCATCCTGAAAGCTGATTGATTCAAGCTTGCGTGCATCCGGATTGCTGCGGGGGTCAGCGTCGTACACGCCGTCAACACCGTTCTTAGCAACGAGCACTTCTTCGGCGCCGATCTCGAGGGCACGCTGAGCTGCAACGGTGTCGGTGGAGAAGTACGGCAAGCCTGCACCGGCACCGAAGATAACAACTCGCCCCTTCTCGAGATGACGTTCAGCGCGCAACGGAATATAGGGTTCTGCGACCTGCGTCATAGCGATAGCGGACTGCACGCGCGTAGCCGTACCGGCCTGCTCGAGGAAGTCTTGAAGGGCAAGGGCATTCATGACGGTGCCCAACATGCCCATGTAGTCGGCGCGGCCACGATCCATTCCACGCTGGCTGAGCTCAGCACCGCGGAAGAAGTTGCCGCCACCAACGACGATAGCGATCTCCACGTCAGCCGCAGCTGCAGCAATTTCTTTAGCGAGGGCCGAGACAACGTCGGGGTTAACGCCCAACTGCCCACCACCGAATGCTTCTCCCGACAGTTTTAGCAGCACTCGGCGTTTGCGTTGAATTGTCATCGTCTTCTTTCCCTAGCGGTTCTCTATTACAGGGTATTGCGTTGTGGAGAGTTCAGCACGGGCGCACAGCACATTCGCCGCAATGACCGTGCCGGGCCGGCTGATCCGCGGCGGCACACAACAAAGGCCCGAGGCAATAGAGCCTCGGGCCTTCATCGATATGCGTGTTAGGCGCCTACCTTGAAGCGTGCAAAACCAGTGATGGTGATGCCCGCGTCAGCGGCAACCTTGGCGACCGAAACCTTGTTGTCACGAGCGTAGTCCTGGTCAAGCAGGGCAACCTGCTTGAAGAACGCGCCGAGACGGCCTTCAACGATCTTGGGGAGAGCAGCGTCAGGCTTGCCCTCTCCGCGACTGATCTCTTCAACGATACGACGCTCATTCTCGACATCATCTGCCGGAACGTCTTCACGCGAAAGGTAGGTCGGAGCAGCGAACGAGATGTGCTGCGCGATTCCGCGAGCGGTCTCTGCATCGTCACCCGTGTATGCGACAACAACGCCGACCTGCGGAGGCAGGTCCTTGTTGGTGCGGTGCATGTAGACCTCGAACGAGTCACCCTCGACCTTGGTCAGGCGACGCAGTTCGAACTTCTCACCGAGAATCGCAGCCTCATCGTTGATGAGCTGTTCGACAGTCGACGACCCGGCGGGGGCCGCGAGGCCCTCTTCCACGGTCGACGCGCCGGACTCAGCAACTGCGGTAGCAACGGCCTCGCCGAGAGCAACAAACTTGTCACCCTTTGCAACGAAGTCGGTCTCGCAGGCGAGCTCGATGATGGTGGTTGCTCCGCCAGCGGTCTTCGCGGCGATGAGGCCTTCGCTAGTGGAACGGTCAGAACGCTTTGCGTTGCTCTTGGCACCGCGCAGACGCAGGAGCTCGGTGGCCTTTTCGAGGTCACCGCCCGCCTCAACGAGAGCGTTCTTGGTTTCAACCATGCCGGTGCCGAGGCGCTCGCGCAGGGTCTTGAGGTCTTCGAGGCTGAAGTCTGCCATTGTTCGAATCCTTACTTCTTGTCGTCAGCTGCGTCTGCAGCCTTCGCGGGGGTCTTCTTTGCTGCGGGCTTAGCTGCGGCCTTCTCAGCCTTTGCCTCTGCCTTGGCGGGCTCTTCAGCCTTAGCTTCTTCAGCCTTAGCTTCTTCAGCCTTGGGCTCTTCAGCCTTAGCTTCTTCAGCCTTGGGCTCTTCGGTCTTAGCTGCAGCGGCATCCGCGTCAGCCTGGCCGAGAAGCTCAGCTTCCCATGCAGCCATGGGCTCTACTTCTTTGCCCTCTTCTGGCTTCTGGTGACGCTGAATAAGGCCCTCAGCAGCAGCGTCAGCAACGATGCGCGTGAGGAGACCAACCGAGCGGATGGCGTCGTCGTTACCCGGGATCGGGTACGCAACGTCGTCGGGGTCGCAGTTGGTGTCGAGGATGGCGATGACGGGGATACCAAGCTTGTGAGCCTCGTCAATGGCGAGGTGCTCCTTCTTGGTGTCAACGATCCAGATGGCCGAAGGGGTCTTCGTGAGGTTACGGATACCGCCGAGGCTCTTCTGCAGTTTCACAAGCTCGCGCTTCTGAATGAGCAGTTCCTTCTTGGTGAAACCACGTGTGGTGTCATCGAAGTCAACCTCTTCGAGTTCCTTCATGCGTGCAAGACGCTTGGAAACCGTCTGGAAGTTGGTGAGGAGTCCACCGAGCCAGCGCTGGTTGACGTAGGGCTGGCCTACGCGCAGTGCCTGCTCAGCGATCGTTCCCTGCGCCTGCTTCTTGGTACCGACGAAGAGGATGGTTCCGCCGTGGGCGACCGTCTCCTTGACGTAGTCATAGACAGCGTCGATGTAACCAAGCGACTGCTGCAAGTCGATGATGTGGCTGCCCGAGCGCTCGGTCAGAATAAAGCGCTTCATTTTCGGGTTCCAACGACGAGTCTGGTGTCCGAAGTGTACGCCGCTGTCGAGCAGCTGGCGGATGGTTACGACGGCCATGGCCGTTCTCCTTTTCTGGCTCACTGGCGCGCGTGGCGGCAATGGCCTTCTCAGTTAATACTCGCGACCGGTTGGCGCGAATCCTAGTGCCCGGGCATACCTCCGCCCCCAGCGCAATGGTGCACGAGAGGGGACTGAGTGGAGATAGCGGCCGTGTGTTGCGGTAGTTGTACTGCAACGGGGCACGCGTAGTCACCGCGAATACACGCGGTGCTGCCAAAATCATACCATCGCTCCCCCACAACAGCATCACAGGGAACAGGTTTCCCCTGATGTCTATTTCGGCCGCTATAAGGAAGGTCAGACGAGCACGCTGAATGGATGTTTCGAACCCCTGCATCCATGATTCTCGCGCTCCTCGTGGTGGCGGTCACCGGCGCGAGCGCACACGCGACTACGACCACCGAGTGGGATTGGCCAGTAGAGGCACCGCATCCGATCATCCGCCCCTATATCGCACCGGACACGGCGTATTCGGCGGGGCACCGTGGCATCGACATTGGCGCTGGCACCACGACTGAGGTGCGAGCTCCCGCCGCAGGAGCCGTGCACTTCGCCGGTGTCGTGGTGGATCGCCCGGTGTTGTCACTGCGACACCCTGGCGGACTCATCACAAGCTACGAGCCCGTCACCACCACGCTTGCCCGCGGTGACTCCGTGCAGCAAGGAGACGTGATTGGCGAGCTGCAGCCCGGACACTGTTCGGTCGCGTGCATCCACTTTGGCGTGCGGCTCGATGGCGAGTACGTGTCGCCGCTGAATTACCTCGGAGCGATACCGCGGGCGATACTGCTGCCCACACGAAAGCCCTAGGACTGATAGGCGATCGCGTCTTCCAATTCCTTTGCACTGGCCTGGACAGCTTCCGCAATTTCTGTTCGATGCTCGGCGGACAACCTGTAGGCAGGCGCCACCACGCTGATCGCGCCGACTGCTGTTCCTGTGACGTGAACAGTGGCAGCGCTCGCCCACACTCCCTGGTCGACCTCTGCTGAGCTCTCTGCGTAGCCGACTGCTCGGATGCGGTCCAAATCAGAGATGAGCTTCGCCTGAGCCTCAGTCGAGAAAATCGATCCCAATCGCTGAAAGTAGCCGGAAAGCTTCGCGGGTGACAGCTCGCTCAGCAATAGTTTGGGCGCGGCACCGAGATGCAACGGCATCAGGTTTCCAGGCTGGAACGATATCGAAATCGCGTGCGCAGACTCCGCGATGGCAAGGCACACCGCCGAGTCGTTGACCCGCCGAACATACAACGCGGTCTCACCGGTCGACTGCATCAAACGATCCAGAATTGGCTGTGCCATGGTTCGGTAGTCAACAGATGCTTCTGCAGCTCTCGCCAGCCGGAACACCTGCGGCGACAGCACGAAACGCCCCTTTTCCCGCTCTTCGATGAGGTCTAGTTCACGAAGCAACGAGATGTAGCGATACGCACTCGGGACAGAAATATCGTGGTCCTCAAGAAGGTTATCGACTGTCAATTCGGGCGTGCGTTCGCTGAATTGAAGAAGAATTTGGAGAGCACGACGTGCACTATCCACGCCCTTCGTGCGCTGTGGGTCTACGCTCACTTCGCCTCCGTTCTTTTCGAGTCCCGCCCCCGCCGCTGCCTTACTCGACATGGGCGGTGGTCGACGTCGAATTCAATTCTGCACTACAGCGCCGCAGTAGCGACATCATTTGCGCTGCGCGCTAAGAACAGAGAGAGCCGCTTCGATGCCCGCGCCGATGTTGACCGGCATGCCCAGATCGGCGAGCGTGCGACCAAGGGTAGCGAGTCCGATTATCGAATGCATCCCTCCCGCCGTCGGCCCCATGTGTGACAGACGCACGAGGTTGCCCGCACCTTGGCCGTGCGACAACATAACTCCATAGCGCTCACGGGCTAGGTCTCGAACGACAGCGTTGTCGAAATTGTCCGGAAGCCTGATCGATGTGACACACGCCGACAAGATCTCCTCGCGAACAGCCCATAGCTCGAGCCCCATCGCTTGCGCACCGGCTCTTGTCACTTCAGCGGCGAGTTCGTGCCGTGCAACCACAGCATCGATTCCTTCTTCGAGAGCCTGGTCGAGAGCTGCTTCAAGCCCTCCCATGTCGCTCACCGAGGGGGTATACGGAAAACGCCCTTCCCCTAGCCACTTTTCTTTCCAGTCAATGAGAGACAGGTACGAATCACGAGGAGCAGCGGGGTTCGCGTACATCACGTCCCAGGCCTTTTGGCTCACTGAAATCAATGCGACGCCGGGAGGACCTCCGAGGCACTTTTGAGCGCCGGCAACACAGACGTCGAGACCCCACTCATCTGTTTCCCACTGCATTCCGAGAACCCCGGATACCGTGTCAATGTAGGTAAGAATTCCACGATCGCGACACAGCGGACCGATTTTCGCCACATCCGTCACGGTGCCCGATGGAGTCTCGGATGCGACCAAGCACACCATTTGGATCTCGGGGTGCTCATCGAGGTAGGCCTCGACTGCCGCCGGGGAGACTGCATCGTCGTACCCCACTTCGATCTCGTGCAGCACTGCACCAAAACCGGATACCCAGTAGCCGGTTCCCTTACCGAAGACACCTTGCACCAAGTTCAGTACGTGCATTCCGGGGGTGATGAGGGAGCGCAAGGCACCCTCGAGGCCGACGATGGCCTCCCCTTGCATCAGCACGATGTCATTGGTGGTCTTGAATATCTGGGCGACCTTGTCTTGAGTGCGTACGAACGCAGCTTTGAATTCGGGGTCGTAGTGATAGAGCATTGGCTGGCTGAGCCCAGCCAAAGTGCGGGCTGTTACCGAAACAGGCCCGGCAGAGAGAGTGAAATCGGGGAGTGCCATCAGATGGTTCCTTTCAGGTTGACGATTGATCTAGCGAGCGCCACGCGAGTAGGGCGTGCCCAGTGCGGGCGGAACTACGGAGCTGCGGGCGAAAATGATGAGAGTCAGGATCACGACGATGAACGGGATCATTCGGATGACATCGGCGGGCACGTTGTACCCCAACACCTGAAGTGCAGGCCCGATCGCTACGGCAAAGCCATACACGAATGAAGTGATGACCACCACGAGAATCCGTCCGCGAGAGAGCATGGTGATCACGATCGCGATGAAGCCGAGGCCGTTTGTGATGAAGGGAGTGAAAGTTGAAGTGGTGATTGCGGCGAGATATGCCCCGCCCAACCCGACAAAGGCACCACCCAAGATCACAGCGATTGAACGGATCTGGATGACGCTTCCGCCCGCCGCATCGAGCGATGATGGCTTCTGGCCGGCAGACCGAGTCGACAATCCCCAGTTGGTCTTGGCTAGAAAAAGGCCCGCAATAACTACTAAGACAAGCGCAATCCAGAAGATCGCAGATTGCTCGAAAATCGCGGGACCGATTACCGGAATATCGGATAAGAACGGCACCGAGAGCTCTGGAGCAGTGCCAAGGCTCGTCACTGATTTGGCATTATTTTGCAGGTACAGGACACTCGTGATGCCCTCGCCGACGAGCGTGATGGCCAATCCGATGACGATCTGATTGAGCCCTAGCCAGACGTTGAGCACAAGCATCGCGAGGTTGGCAACGATGCCGCCGACCGCCCCGGCGAGCATCCCTAGCCAGAAATTGCCCGTGGTGAGAGTCACGATGAAGCCGGAATATGCTCCGATGAGCATGACGCCTTCAATACCGAGGTTCAAGACTCCGGCTTGCTCGCCGATGGTCTCACCGACAGAGGCTAGGACGAGGGGCATCGCCTGAGCGATGACCGAGGCGATGAAGACGGTGACGAACGCTGCTGACAGTAGATCGCTCATGACGACTTCCTTCCGGTGCCGCCCTGGAACAGGCGCACAACTGTGGTCTTCAACCCCGGCGGTAGATAGCTTTGGCCGAGCTTGCGGCGGTCACCGACATATTCCGTGATTGTCATGAAGATGAGGATGAGCCCCACGATCACGAGAAGGAAGTCGGCGTTGAGGCCCGCTTGTTGGGCTGCGAGCGTTCCGCCGGTAGCAAGAATCGCGTAAAAAACGACCAAGGGAATTGCGGCAAGAGGGCTGAGCCTCGCAAGAAAGACGAAGGGCATCACTGCGTCACCGTAATGAGGATCCCAGTTAGCTCGTTGATAGCTGTACTGGCCGAGCACATCGATAGCCCCAGCCAGAGCAATGAGGGCGCTCGAGACCGCGAACAACAAGATAACCATCCAGGTCGAGTTGATTCCTACGTGGCGGGCGGCCTTGGGGCTTGCGCCAAAAATATCCAGTCTTAGCCCGAACGAAGTTCTACTGAAGATGAACTGCGCCACAATCGCAATCACAATGGCGATGATCAGACCGATATGGATGACCGTGCCCGGAATGTAGGGCAGCAAATAGCTGTCGGCGATTACCTCTGTTTGCGGTTGTGGAGTGTTCGGGTCTTTGAGGGGCCCTTTAATAAGCAGGTTGGCAATTCCTACGCCGATAAACGACATCACGAGCGAGGTAATGATCTCGTTTGTTCCATAGCGGGCTTTCAGAATCGCGGGGACGAGCGACCAGACGGCACCGACCAGCAGTGCGCCGAGGATAATCACGATCGTCGCGAGCCAGGCCGGCATACTGGCGAAGAGATAGGGGCCAGCGCCCGATGCCACAACTGCGCCGAGAAGATACTGCCCGTTGTAGCCAAGGTTCCAGAGTTGACCGCGAAAAGCCACGATGAGACCAACGGCGACGAGGATCAACGGTGCCGAGAGCACGAGGCTGCGTTGCAGGTTAGAGCCCGTCACACCGTAGGTCCAGACACCTGAAAAGAAGTCAATGGGATTGCTACCCATAGCGAGCATGATGAGGCCGGCAACCAGCAGCGCCAGGATTACCGGCAGTATGGATCTGACGAGACCGTCGAGAAGGTTCTTGGCTTTGTCGTTCTCCGCGCTTTTCATTGCGCTCCCTCAATCGCACCGGTCATGAAGTGCCCCACTTTTTCTGCCGTTCCCGGCTTATCGTTCACTACACTGCCGACGATCTTTCCGCCTGACATGATTTCGATTCGATGCGACAGCTCGACAAGTTCGTCGAGGTCACTGGACAGGAGGATCACTGAGCCGCCATTGGCAGCGAACTCAATGAGGATTTCGCGCACCAAGTGCACAGTCTTGAGATCGAGTCCATAGGTTGGCTTGTTCACAACAACAAGGCGCGCTCCGTCGGTCAGTTCTCGCGCCAGAAGGATCTTCTGAATGTTGCCGCCCGATAGTGTGCCCGCTCGCGTTGCAGGCGAAGGAGTCCGAATTCCGTACTCTCCGATAAGACGGAGTGCTTCGGCATCCACGACCTTTCGCTGAATTTGGCCGAAGCGCCAAAACGGACGCTCCCCGATACGTTTGATCACGAGATTAAGAGCGACAGACATCGAGCCAACGGTGCCTTCGTGGAGGCGATCATCCGTGACGTAGCGCACTCCAAGGTGCTGGCGCCCCCGGACTCCCAGCTTGGTCACGTCTTCACCGTCGAAACGCAGACTGCCTGCAGACGCGGGGCGTTGCCCTGCGACAACTTCCGCCAGTGCGCCCTGCCCGTGACCGTCGATACCGGCGATGCCCAGGATTTCTCCTTCGTGCACCTTCACGGAAATTCCGTCGACATCAACATCTCGCCCGAGACCGCGGCTCGATACAGCGTCGAGTTCAAGTCGTACAGGTCGTGAAGACAGGTCAATGGACCGTGTCTCCCTGACAGCTTCAGTAGCACCAGCGAGCTCTGCCGCATCGTCGCCAACGGAATTGATGTCCTCGCCGAACATCGCACGAAGAATCGACTCTTGTGCTTCGTGCTCGTCGAAGGAGGCAAGCTCCTCGACAGAGATATGGCCGACGTTTCGACCGCTGCGCAGAACGGTGACGCAGTCCCCCATCGAGTACGCTTCGCGAAGTTTGTGGGTGATGAAAACTACCGCCAGCCCTTGCGCTTTTACCCTCTCAACGCTTTCGGAGAGGTGTTCAATCGCCTGAGGGGTAAGCATCGATGTTGGCTCATCAAGAATGAGCAGTCGGCTACCTTTCCAGATAGCTTTTGCAATCTCCACCTGCTGTTGCTGTCCGAGCCCCAGATCAGAGGCGAGCGCTTGTGGATCGAGCTCAGCTCCCAGGAGTTCTGAGAGCTCATCCAGACGCTCTTTCGCCCGCTTCTTTTCTTGCATCACGCCGGATTCGCCGAGCATGAGGTTCTCAAGAACAGTGAATGCGGGAACCAGCGTGGAGTGCTGATGCACAACACCAATCCCATAGTCCACTGACGCCCGGGGGGAGGTAATTGCAGCTTCAACGCCATTGATGGAAATCGAACCAGAATCAGGTTGCTGCAGCCCAGCCAAAATGCTGATCAGCGTTGATTTTCCCGCACCGTTCTCGCCTAGGAGGCAGTGAACTTGTCCGCTGACGATGTCCAATGAAATCCGGTCATTTGCCACGACTCCGGGGAATGCTTTCGTAATCTCTCTGAGCGAGATCACTTCCGGATCAGTCAATGTACTCAAGAAAATCTCCTGCGGCGGGTTAGGTGGGTGTCGGTGACTGCAAAGTACAGCCACCGACACCCCGAGCGAGGGTAATCACAGAGGTACTGCGATGGTGCTGCGGTTAGGCGCCCTTGGCCGCGATTACTGCGTTGACGGCGTCAGCTGATTCAGCCGGAGTCGGAACGATCGAGCCATCCGCGAGTCCTGCCTTAGCAGCATCGATAGCGGACTGAATCTCCGCCGTAATGTTGTCTGTCTCTTGCAGCGTCAGTCCGCCATTATCAACGGTCAGTTCATAGCCGGACTCTCCGAAGGTTCCTGCTTCGATGTCCTTAATAGCCTGCACGTACGTGGGGCCGTAGTTCCAGAGCACCGACGTGAGCAGCACGCTCGGGTCGCTCAGGCCTGCTGTGACGTCACCAATATCGGCGATGTACTTCACGCCATCCGCAGCCTCAACGGCTTGAAGGTAACCGTGCGTTGCGCCGTCACCCATTCCGAAGATGACGTCAGCGCCTGAAGCAATGAGCTGCTCAGCCGCAGTCTTTCCACCGGCAGCATCGGCATACGCTGCCGGGCCTACGGAGGTGTAGAGCACCTGAATGGTGGGGTCAACACTGTAAACGCCTTCGGCGAAGCCAGCTGACATCTTGAACCAGTTGAGGTCATCAGCCGAAACCACGATGCCAATTGTGTTGCTCGTAGTAGTCATGGCCGCAGCGATACCGGCAAGGTAGCCGCCCTGTTCGGCTTTGGTCTGGGTGATAGCGATCTCGCCGGGAATGTTATCGCCGGCATCCTGGATCAACACGGGAACACCCGTAGATTTGGCAACGCTCGTCGCTGCGACACCATAACCGGAGGCGTGGGCGACAACGAACTGTGCTCCACCATCGATAACCTGACTGATGATGGTTTCTGCGTTGTCCCATCCGGCGTCGGGCACGAGGGTAGCCTCGATGCCCAACTCATCTGCGGCAACTTCGGCGCCGACGAGACCGGCTTGGTTCCAACCGAAGTCGGATTCGTTCTCGGGAGCAACGAGGGCAAACTGGGTAACGGTAGTGGCCGACGACGATGAATCATCTGAAGCATCGTCGCCACTTCGACCATCCGCGCAAGCGGTAAGGCTGAGCAAAAGAGCACTCGCGGTTGCCAAGACGGCGACCCGAGCAGCGTTGCGTCCATGGTGGACACTGCTGAATGTAAGCATTGCTGAAGTCCTTTCGAGGTGAGTGTTTTGCCCGAACGAAGCGATTTACACCTGAGTAAGTCTTCTCACAATGTGCGGGATTGGCACTACAGTATGAGAAGGAGCCAGCGCCGTCAACGAAAAACTTAGACGTTTACAAGTCCGAAATATGTATCGCCGCCCCTGAGAAGAAAGCGAACGCCCATGAACCGCCAGCTTTTAACTGTGTCCCTAATGGCCGTAATCACCCTTGCCCTTGCGTCATGCTCCGCCTCCCCGCCCCTCTCAAGCGAAGACTCTGCAGCCCTCGCGACGCTCGGAGAAGTTGCTGGCCCTACGTCCAATTTAGACGCTGATCACATCACCTCGACCGAATGTTGGCTTCCTTCGGATCACCTTGTAGACGAGCAGCCTTCGGACACAAGCGCCGCCTGGCGGGTGCTGTGCCGCGTGCATTACACGGACGACAGCGGCGACCGCTACCAGGACACCACCTGCATCGGCGACTTTTCCTTAGACCCGATGCTCGACCACTGCTACCGCTGGACCCACTACGACTACGCCCCGAGCTTCGAGGACTTTCCCGGTATCACCACGAGCTGAACCGTTTCGCCCCTTCGCCGGTGAAACACTTCTCCTCGCAACCGCGCAAGTTCTCAGACGCCGAACGCCGAATGCGCGACCAGCGTGAACCGCTCAGCACCATTGTTGCCGCAATGTAAAGTCCCATCGAAATGCTTGACACCGCGAAGCAAGTTCTCATATTGTGATCCCTAATTCACGATATATAAGAATAGATGAGGCGAGGTCAACGATGTCGGACCCCAAGGTCTACCTGCTCGACGGCGGAACGCTTGTAATTGACGAATCGGATGTGCACTGGCACATCAATGCCGGCAATCCTGTGCGATTCCCGGTCTATAGCGTGCTGATCGACCACCCTGATGGGCTAATCCTGTTCGACACCGGATTTGACCTCGACCACGTGAATAAGGTTTTGCCCTTCGAGCTACCGGAGCAAACGCCGGAGCAAACGATTCCCGCGCAACTCGCTCAGTGCGGATTCTCGCCCGACGACGTCGACATCGTCATCAACTCCCACTTTCATTTCGATCACGTGGGCGGCAACAAATACCTCACGAAAGCGAAAACGCTCGTTCACAAAGAAGAACTGCGTCACGCCAAAGTGCCCGAACCCTTCGAACGCCTCGGCTACTCGGATCTATCGTTCGATCACTCGGACGCGAACTACACGCCGATCTCGGGCGATTACGAAATCGCCGCAGGAGTCTGGCTCTTCGAGACCCCTGGCCACACGATCGGGCACTACTCGATGCTGGTCGAAATGGAAAACGAAAAGAGCATGCTGTTCTGTGGCGATGCAGCTTATACGCGCACCACTCTCGAAAAAGAATGGATCGCCGGTTTCCACCTCGACCCGACCAAGTCAGTCGAATCCATCCGACGCCTCAACTACCTTGCTCGCACTAAAGATGCCGATGTTTACCCATCACATGAGCTTGAGCCTTTTGAGCAGTGGAAGCTAGCGCCCGAATACTACGGCGGTAAGTAACCACAACAATCGTTGCACAACACTTCCCTCGCGAATGACGAAAGAGATGAACCAGCACATGACGAAATCTGAACAGCGCGTAGCCCTTGTCACCGGAGCAGCCCAAGGAATCGGCGCAGCGATCGCGAAAGAACTCGCCGCCGACGGCATGAAAGTCGTCGTTGCCGACATCAACGGAGATGGTGCCCAGACCGTAGCCAGCGAGATCGACGGCGTCGCAAAGACTCTCGACGTGAGCGACCCCGACCAAGTCTCCGCGACAATCGCTGACATCGTGAGCGAATTCGGCCGGATTGACGTGCTCGTCAACAATGCGGCTCTCGTGCCTCTCACGGCGTGGGAAGACATCAGCTTTGAGGAGTGGCGTCGTGTCATGTCCGTGAACCTCGACGGCATCTACCTCGTAACTCACGCGGTCACCAAAGTCATGGGCGAAGCTGGCTACGGCCGGATCGTAAACATCGCGTCGAACACATTCGTTGCTGGCACTCCCAACTGTGCACACTATGTCGCAACAAAGGGAGCATCAATCGGGCTCGTGCGAGGCCTCGCTGGTGAACTGGGCAAGCTCGGCATCACCATCAACGCCGTAGCTCCTGGCATCATCGCGAGCGAAGGCGTCCTCACCGGACCACACGTAGCTGGCTTCGACTTCGTGGTGCCGATGCAGGCCATCAACCGCCGCGGTATGCCCTCCGACGTCGCTCCGGCAGTTGCCTTCTTGGCATCCGAAAAGGCTGAATGGATCACAGGCCAGACGCTAGTGGTCGATGCCGGGCACACCCGCAACTAAGCCCACTATGACCACCGACATCCTGATAATCGGGGCGGGGTCCTCCGGAAGCGTTCTCGCAAACAGGCTGAGCGCGGATCGTTCGCGCCAGGTCACCGTTGTCGAAGCAGGAGCGCGAGTCGCTGACCCGGAAATGCGGATGCCAGAACGGTGGCCCTTCATCCATGGACGCTCGTACGATTGGGCTTATCGAACGACTCCCCAACCGGGGCTCGCTGGTCGAAGGTTGGAATGGGCGCGCGGTAAGGGAATTGGCGGATCCAGCCTCGTCCACGCGATGGCGCACATGCGGGGGTGTCGAGCTGACTTCGCACGATGGGTAGATGCCACGGGAGACTCGCGCTGGTCGTGGGACTCTCTACTTCCCCATTTCATCGCGTCTGAGAGCTTCTCCGGCGGCGCAAGCGCCGTTCACGGAACTGCCGGCCCCCTTCCTGTTCTTCTGCCTGGCCCCGAGCTATCCAGCCCACTAGTGCAGGACTACCTTGCAGCGTGGGCGTCGCTTGGAGTCCCGCGAATTCCGGATCACAACGGCGGCGAGATGCTTGGCGGCACCCCAAATTCGCTGACGATCCAGAACGGCAAGCGAGTGACCGTTTCGGATGTGTATCTCGATCCGGTTCTTGACCGCCCGAACCTTGCGCTGCTCCCCCACACAACGGTGCAGAAACTGGTCATCAAGCGCGGCCGCGTGACGGGTGCGCTGATCATTCGTGATGGCCACGAAGAGCTGATCGAGGCTGGTGAAGTGATTCTCGCCGCCGGCTCGATCGGAGACCCACTACTTCTCATGCGTTCAGGCATCGGCGATCCCGAGGTACTGGCTGAGGCCGGAGTTGCAACTGTGCTTGAGTCCCACGGAGTAGGTCGCAATCTGCACGATCACTTGTTGGGTGCTGGCAACGTGTACCACTCGCGTCGACCGGTTCCACCGACCAAACTTCAATTGTCAGAATCGATGACCTACCTCTCTGCACGCGGCCTCACCGAAACGGCGGGTGCGCCCGATATCGTCGTCGGCTGCGTCGTGGGTCCCAGTGCCTCAGAGTCATTCACGGATGCCGTCTCCGACGTTCCTCCCGGAAGTGGCTACACCCTACTGTTTGGTGTGACCAACCCCACGAGCCGCGGCTCGCTCCGGATCTCGGGGCCAGACATTACTGATGCGCCATTGATCGATCCGAACTACCTCGACACGGATCATGACAGGGATCTGTTGAGGTCGGCCCTCGAACACGCCCTCTTGGTGGGCAGATCAGAGGGACTGGCGGGCTGGCGCGGAAAGCAAGTCCTTCCGGCAACCGGGGTCTCTACTCCAGCAGAACTCGACGACTTTGGTGCTCGCGCCGCGATCACCCACCATCACCCGGTAGGAACCCTCAGCATGGGTAGTTCGGATGCGGCGCCCGTCACCCCCGATTTAGCCTTCCGTGGGCTTAGCGGACTCTCTGTCGTGGACGCTTCCGTGATCCCGTCGATTACAGCCGGCCCCGTGCATGCGGCAGTTCTCGCGATCGCGGAGGCTTTTGCAGCAACGCACGACTAAGCGAGGATGCACGCGAAGCACGCATCCCCGCTTGCCGAGGCCCTAACTGTTGTTGCCGAGGAAGAGGCGTTGCGCCGAGCGCCCCATCACGTCCTCGAGCGCAGATTCATCTAGCCCAGCCAACTGCACTTTGAGCTGTTCCACTTTTGGTTCGTGCCACGGACCGTCTGAACCATAGAGCACTCGGTTCGAGCCGACTTTGTTCACCGCTTCGAGAATTTTTACACTCATGGGCATGCCACTAGTTTCCAGCCACACATTGGGGTGCCGTTCAGCGACTTTGATCGAAGCGTCGATATAGATGACGTTGCCGTGGCCCATGTGCCCGAGAATTATTTTCGCTTCCTCGTAGCGCTCAATAAGTTCCTCGATACTCCAGGGCAACGAGAAAATCGGATGTCCACAGTGAATGAGCGCGGGAAGGTCGTGTTCAATCAACACTTCGATAATCGGCCAGACCATGGGGTCGTCCGGGTGAAAACCGTCCATCAATGGATGCAGCTTGACTCCCCGAAATTTCGGATCGGCAAGGTAGTCACGAAGCTCGGGTACCGGATCGCCCATTTTGGGGTTTGCCCAGTACAGGCCGTATGCCCCAGGAATGTCCTGGATAACTCGCTGCACCATGGCGTTGTCTTGATGAAAAACCATGGCGGTCTCGATATCGTTCTTCGCCATGTACTCGGCTAGCCCGTCTTCATCGAGACTCACCCCGAAGGTGGGAAAGTCGCCGACGTGCATGTGTGCGTCTGTGATTTTCATCCGCGCCCTCGCTATTCCTGCGTGAACAAACCGACTGTGCGCGCTTGCTCGATGATCGAGTCGGCATACTCTGCGAGAAACTCTTCGCGCGAGGGGGTTCCCTCGACAGGCTTGCTCAGCGCGTAGAGAGAGAAGTAGTAGTGGTGCACGCCATGTCCAGCCGGCGGCTGGGGTCCGTACCAGGCGGCTTGACCGGTTCCGTTTGGCGCTCCGCGCACCCCTTCGGCGTCGAGATCGAGCGCTGTAGCGGTGGCGGGAATGCCATAGACCACCCAGTGGGTGAATCCGTGGGGAAGCGGCGCATCCGGGTCGTTGCAGATGAGCGCGAATTCGACGGTGCCCTCGGGCGCTCCTTCAATTTCGATGCGAGGCACGGCGCTGCCGCCGTCAGCAGTGAACTGGGTGGGAATGGTCTCGAGCGCACCGAAGTCGGGGCTTGAAACAGCTAGTTTGTCGATGAAGAGGGGCACGATGGGTCCTTTCAGGGGATGAATCCGAGCGCGTGATCGAGCTCGGCAGTTACAACGTCGGGAAATTCTTCAGGAACGTAATGATCTGCGCCGTCCACGATGACCCAGCGGTCGGCGGGACGATCCGCGATCGCCAGCTGCCACGCTGTGTCGCTCACGATGCGGCTGGCTGGACCGCGCACGTGAGTCATCGGGGCGCCAACGGCACGAAACTCGTCAGCCCACGACGTGCGAAAACCTTCGATGAGTTGCCGCATTGCATGAGGGTCAGCACACGGCAAAAGGGTTCCGTCGTCTTGTGGCCGATAACCCCACAGGGCTCGTCGTTCCACGGCACTGCGCATAATTGCGGGATATCGTTCGCGCAGATAGAGCTCTATCTCGTCACGGGAGGAGAAAGAGCGGTAGCCTCCCGCAACCCTCTCTTGCAGCTCGTCTATGACTGCGGACTCGACATACGGCGTGTAATCGACCACGACGACGCCCGATACACGCTCCGGATACAGCGCAGCAGTGACCCACGCATTGCGGCCGCCTAAAGAATGACCGGCGATGATCGCGCGGTCAATCTTGAGGGCGTCCAGCAGCATGATCACGTCGTCAGCAAAGTCTCGAGCGGAGTATCCGTGTTCCGGCTTGTCGCTTCGTCCGTGTCCGCGTTGATCGAGCGCAATCACGGTCGCATGGTCTGCAAGCGCTTCGGAGATGGGCTCCCACACCGCGTGGGTTGCGGAGGTGCCGTGAAGCAGCACCACCGCAGGCCCAGTCCCCCGCATCCGGAATGCAATATCGACTTCAGCTCCGCGTGTTCGCAGGAGGCCGCCATCGAGCGGTTCGATCTCGACGACGGGAGGCATTACACGTTGGGGATCGACGAAAGTGTCTTGCGTGCAGCGATAAGACCGGTCACGATCTCCTTGCGCTTGGCGTCTACATCGCCCTCGCCGTACTCGTACATTCCACCGTTGGACTTGAAGCCAAGTTTTCCCTCGGCGATTTTGTCCTTGATGAACTGCGGGGTGTCAGTGCTGACGTCGAGCTCCTTGTTGAGGTACCCCGAAACGGCCTGGTAAATGTCGAGTCCGGCCATGTCAAGAAGGCGTGTCGGGCCTACGACGGAAAGCTTGTAGCCGATTCCCCACTTCACACAGGCGTCGAGCCCTTCCGGAGTAACAATTCCCTCTTCGAGCAGAGCCATGCACTCACGGAGGATCGCATAGAGAACGCGGTTCTCCACGAATCCGGGAATCTCCTTTTCGACAACCGGCACATAGTTGAACGCCTTGACGATGCCTACCAGTTTTTCTACGAGTACCTCGTCCGTGGCCTTGCCCGGAATGATTTCAATCATCGGGATGAGGTGCGGTGGGTTCGACCAGTGCATACCGATGAAGCGGCCAGGGACCGTCATCGTCGCGGCCATCGTCGTAATGGGGATTCCCGAGGTGTTGGTTGCGATGATGACACCATCGCCAACGCGAGCCTCGATGTCAGCAAGAACCTTCTGCTTAAGTTCGAGCTTCTCCGGCACCGCTTCAATAACGAGTTCAGTGTCGGCAAGAGCAACGTCTAGATCCGTACCGAAACTGACCGATCCACCGTCGACGAGCGGAGAATCAACGGCTGCGAGGACGTTGGAAACCACCCCGTAGGCCGCTTCGGCGTTCGCGATTGCGGCATCAGAGATGTCGTAAAGGCGCACGGTTGCACCAGCGCGAGCGAGGGTGGCTGCGATGCCAGGGCCCATGGTGCCCGAGCCGATGACGGTGACGATACTGGGAAGACTACTCATTTGCGTGCTCTCTTTCACAAGATTGGACTCGGTGTGTGTAGCTGGTTGATGTGGGTAGTTGGTGCGCGAACTTAGATTGCTGGCGGAAGAGCGATGGGAGAGATGCCAATTCCGAAAGCAGTCTCCACTCGCTCAAGCCGCCGGTTGAAGAAGGTCCAATAGTTGTGCTGGGCCTTCGCGGGATAAATCCGGTCGAACTTCTCTTTCGTTTCTTCAGCATCAGGCTCGATAGGCACAAAGCCTGACGACTTCAGGTCTACTTGGAAACGGGCTGCCTTCTCGAGAAAGATGCCCGTCAGCGTCACTTCGGCCACGGTCCGGCCGACGAAGGCGATGCCGTGGTTTGCCAAAAGCAGCGCCTGAGCGTTGCCCAACTTCGCCGCTGAGGCAACTCCCAATGGCACCGTTGTGATGATGTGGCTTGTGTCCGTAAAGCGCGGCACACCTTCATAGGCGAACCACACTCCGTGGTTGTTATACGGCTTAAGCGTTTCTTCGGATGCCGCAAGAAGCGTGGAGAAATGTGCGTGTGAGTGCCCCACGAAGTTGACCTCAGGGCGCGCTTTCATGATCTCGGCGTGGAGCGGCCACTCCAGGTGGCGCAGGCCTGTGCCCTCCAACACATTTCCATCGAAGTCGATGAGGATGAAATCATCTGCTTCGACTTCACTCAATGCGAGGTTTCCGCGTTTGAGCCAGAGGCCTCGGCCAAAGGGGTCTCGGTACGAAAGATGCCCCATCGACATATCGCCGTGGCCTTCGAGCTCCAAGATGCGGTGGGCACGAGCGACGTCGGCGAGAACGCTCGCAATCGACTGGTCCTCGTAGTACTGCGTGTGCGAGTAGGTCACGGTTGCTCCTCAGGTATTCCGTTACTTCACTAAATACGGGCTAGAACTTCATCGACAGTCATGCCACCAACACGGGCGTTGAGACGCCCACCGGTAGCGACAGCAGCGATGATGACAAGTTCGTCGGGACGCGGCGCATCCGGCAGTGAGATGGTCATCGCATCGTAGTGCGACCGCACATAGACCTCGTCCTTGTACGCCAAGGGGATGTCAATTGACGTACCGGCAGCAGCCGATTTGGTCGCGGACGAGATCCACGCTTTGCCGCCGCCAATAGCATCACGCAACGCATTGCCGAATGTCGTCGTCACACAGGCAACAACATGCTCTTGTTCTCCGTTGAGACCGGCGAGCCCTCCTTTGCCATAGCTTTCGGCTGGACGTCCGCCCAGCAGGGCGAGAGCACGAGCGCCAAGCTCGGTACCGATGCTTGCGCTGGGGTTAGTCAGCGGAGAAAGGTCCTCGACCCATTGGCCGGCAAATGGATTGGCAATGACCACAGCAACCGCTGCCTTGATTAGAGGTAGCTGCGGTGCTGGGCCGCGATCATGGGCAGTCTCCTGCACGAACGAGTGCCAAGCGCGAACGTTGTAGAAGGGATCAATAGTCATGATTATGCTTTCACTTCGTGTCGGTGGGGATCGGTCGGATTGTAGAGCGCTGCTTCAACACTTTCGCCAACAAACTGATTTCCGTTGGCCATCTCGCGTGAGTCCGCGTACCACTGGGACCGGTCTTGAACTCGATCGGTGAACGGCCGTTCAAGGCGCTCCCACTCCGTGAGAGCATCCGCCATCTCCGATTCGCCGGCGGCGGTCGCCGCGACCGCTAGCGTCCACGCATTTTGCATAGCGGAGCCAGCACCTTGGGCGAGAGCAGGGCACATTGCGTGTGCGGCGTCACCGATAAGAGCGACCTTGCCTTCGGTCCAGTGTTCGAGGCGTGTGGTTTGGTACCCGTAGTACTTGCCCGGCGTCTTGGCGGCATCCTCAAGCACTGGCGCAAGCTGCGGGAAAATCGAAACCCAGAGATCAAGATCGATTGGTACTCGGGATCCGTCGGCATCCGCGGATGGTGACATCAACGCGATGTACAGCTCGTCGTCGTTCGCCGGGGTGTACAGAACTCGGAGAACTCGCGGGTCAAGGTTCCAGAAGTCGATGACGTTGTCCCAATTGGTATCAGGTTCCAACGCCTGCAGTTCGGACTTGTGCCGAGGAACGAGGAATCTCGTAATCCCGTCGCGCGAACGCTCCCGCTTAAGAGGAACTCCGAGAGAGTCCCGCACGGCAGAGCTCACACCGTCTGCTCCCACGATGAGATCAGCGTCAGCAGTGGAACCATCGGCCAGGGTGATGCGACCTTCCGGAGTGGCTGAAACCACTTCAGAGCCGACAAGGATCTCGACCCCCGCTTCCCGAGCCGCGACCAGAAGTGTGTCGTAGAGATGCGGTCGAGTCAGTGTGCGCCAGCGGATGCCGTCAAGAGTCTCCTGTGACTGCATCACGTTGTTCATGCGCGTTTCATACGCCGGAGGTGTCATCGACTTCGACATCAAGTCGGGCATTGCCCCGATCTTGTCGAGAACTTGAAGGCTGTTGTTCCACAGCACGATGCCGGCGCCTTCGGTGCGGAATTCTGGAGCACGCTCATGCAAGCGGACACTCCACCCCATGCGTGCGAGCGCCGTCGCCGCGGTCAAACCCGCGAATCCGCCTCCGGATACTTCGGCGTGGCGTCGACTCTCTGACATCAGATTTCCTTCTTCCTGTGGATTCATCCACACGACATAATTCTCACGATTTGAGGATCAGTTCTCGCAATAGTAGAGATTCTGACATCTCAGCACTCGCCTCCGCAAGCGATCGGGCGAATTCCCGCGACCTTTAACCTCCCCGCAACACAAGCGACTTCGTGGGGTCGAGGCACATCCCACCGGAGCGGTTGACCGGGCGAAACGGCCCGGTATCCTCTATCGTCAAGCCAACAGAACGCTCTGGAACCAACAGCGAGGGAACACATTCGATGACTACTGAGGCGCAGAAATACATCAATGACATGGCCAGCAAGCGGGGCTACGTGCTCGATTATCACAAGGTGCTTGCGCAGCACGACTTCCCTGTTATGCAGGCCGCTAACCATGTTGTGGCCGCTGCTTACCTCGATCAGCGGACACTTGACCGCACGACAAAAGAGCTGCTTTTCATTCTGAGCTTGACAGTGATGCGCGCGCCCAAAGCCCACATCCAGAGCCACATCAAGGTGGCCCTCGAACTCGGCCTCTCCGCAACAGAAATACTCGAAGCGATCGAAATTGCTCTGCCTGAAGCCGGCATCGTCGCGTTCCAAGGCGGCGTTGAAGCGTGGAGTGAAGTGGTGGGGGCCGAAGGACTCGAGCCAGACATTACCGAGGACTAGCGGCCATTCGTTGCGCTCAACACGGCCCACCGCCGCACAGCGCGTGAACGACGAAAGCCCTAGCCGAGCCCGAGCGCATAGCGCCTGCGGGCTCGACTAGGGCGAGCATCCGAGTGGTGCGTCGACTAAGCGTCGATGCTGTGTTTCGGGGAGTGCTCATCCTCCGCGTGCTTCGGAGCGTGATCTTCGGCGTGAGCGGGAGCGTGCTCGCGCACGTGCTCGGCAGCGTCACGCTTCGGGGTGCGAACTTCTGCACCAACCGAAATCACGCGACCCGGCCACCAGAACTTCTCGCCAAGCATGAACGCGAGCGACGGCACGATCACGGTGCGAACCAGCAGCGTGTCGAGCAGCACACCGATGCAGACGATGATTCCGATCTGCGTGAGCGTGATGAGCGGCAAAACACCCAGCACCGCAAACACGGCGGCGAGCAAAATACCCGCACTCGTGATGACGCCACCGGTCGAGGAGAGCGCGCGAATCATTCCCTGGCGTGTGCCGTGTTCGACCGCTTCTTCTCGAGCCCGGGTGACCAAGAAGATGTTGTAATCCACACCTAGCGCCACGAGGAAGAGGAAGCTAAACAGCACCACGTTGGTGTCGATAGCCGGGAATCCGAAGACCGACTGGAACAGCAGCCAGCTGGCACCCAAGCTCGCAAAGAACGAGGCAAGCACCGTGAGCAGCAACAGAATCGGAGCAATAAGCGAACGCAAGAGCAGCACCAACACGATGAAGACCAGACCCAAGATAAGTGGGATCACCAGATCTTGGTCATGCTGCTGGGCGCGCTGCACGTCGAGAGCCTGCGCATCCAACCCGCCGACGAGAGCATCAGCACCGTCGATGCTGGAGAGTTCAGCGCGGAGAGCCTCAATAGCGGCGAACGAGCCTTCAGTTTCGGCTGCGTCATCCAACACCACACTGATCTGCGTAATCGTCGACGTGCTTTCGCCGATGCTGACAGCGTCCACACCCTCGACGCCCTCTGCCGCTTGGGCAGCCTCAGCGGCATAGTCTGAGTTCACAATGACGGATGCCGGAGAACCGCTGCCAGCAGGAAAAGCCTCAGCAATAAGTTCCTGACCCTGAACCGCTTCGGGAACCTGCGTAAAGCTCTCGGTCTGCGAGAGACCAATCTTGATTTGCGGAACGCCCAAGGAGAGCGCGCCAAGCACGATCGCGCCCAGAATGGCAACGGCAACGGGCTTCTTGGAGACCAAAACGCCCAGCTTGTGCCAGACACCGCGTTCTGCGCTGCCTTCAGTGCCGAACTTGGGGATGTACGGCCAGAAGAGACCTCGACCGAACAAGACGAGAGCCGCCGGCAAGACGACGAGCGCGAAGATCATGGCGATAACGACACCCGTGGCACACGCGATGCCGAGCGCACGGTTGCCCTGCAGCTCAGCGAATACCAGCGTGAGGAGGGCGAGCACCACTGTGCTGCCACTGGCGATGATGGCGGGGCCAGCTCCGCGCAGTGCTCGTGACATCGCCTCGCGACGATCTTCTTCCAAGCGCAATTCGTCACGGTAACGGGCGATGAGCAGCAGCGCGTAGTTGGTGCCAGCACCGAAGACCAGCACCGACAGAATTCCGGTGACCGAGGCATCCAAGGGGATGCCAGCGAGCGCGGCGACACGAGCCGCGACGATTCCGGCAAGACCGTCGGCGGTACCGACGACAATGAGCGGGACAAGCCACAACCAGGGGCTGCGGTACGTCACGAGCAGGAGCACTGCGACAACAATCACGGTGGTGATGAGAAGGGTGAAGTCAGCACCTTCAAAGACGGCGGCGATGTCGACCGCAAATCCTTCGGGACCACTGAGCAATGCAGTGAGGCCACTCGGAAGGTCAGCGTTGGCTTCCTCGCGAATCGCGTCCGCGCGCTCGGCTTGTTCGCCAGCTTCGGAGAGGGAATCGAGCGGAACCGTGACGATCGCGGTCGTGCCGTCGTCGGAGAACGTCGGTGGTGGAACGAATCCCTCGGCCGAGAGCTCGCTCAGCGTGCCAGTCGCCTCGGTGATGGCAGCGGTGTCGTCGTCGGTGAGTGCATCACCGTCACGCGTGAAGACGAGAAGAGCAACCGTGGAGTCAGCTCCGGGGAGGTCTTCTGCTGCAGCGGCAGCCTGTGCTGATTCGGCTGACTCCGGAAGACCGACGCCGGGAAGGGCGCCCTCTTCATTGCCCGAACCTGCCGCGAATATTGCGCCAGCCGCGAGAAAGGCGGCGACCAATACGATCCACGAAGTGCGCCGGGCGGTGATGAATGTCCTGAGGCGAGACATCGCTCTCCTTCTGAAGAAAAGTACTTCGATTAACTAGATATTAGACAAGTTAGAAACATAGCGGTAAAGTGAGCGGCATGCAACACACCGAATCCCCTCCGGAGCGTCCCGACGCGCGACGCCCCACCCAGCTGTTGCGCGACATCCTCGATATCAGTGAAGAGTTCGAGGAACATGTCGGCCGAACCCTCTCGGTCAACCCGACCGACCTCGAAGCGATGAACCACCTGATCATGAGCGGGCCACTGCCACCGACCGAGCTGTCTCGTCGCCTCAATATCTCGACGCCAGCCGTGACCGCCTCCATCGACCGACTCATCAACGTCGGCCATGTGACGCGAGAACAACATCCCACCGACCGCAGAAGCGTCGTTGTCGTGCCCAACCCAAGTTCGGTCGCGACCGCCATGGCCACACTGATGCCCATGATTATGGGAATTGACCGCGTGCTCGATAACTTCGACGACAACGAGAAAGACATCATCGAGCGCTACCTCGATCAGGTCGTCTCTATCTATCGCGCGCAGCTCCCGGAGCCCACTGACGTTCCCTCCCCCAAACCAGCAGTCGCGCCACCCAAGATTGACCCGCCAGGCCCGCGCCGCACGTCATGGAAACCAGAAACCCACGTGGGCGACAGACCGCTCCTGGGCTAAGAGACACCAGAAGCCTGGCCGCTGACCGTCGAGGCCGAATGCTTAGGCGCGGGGATGCGCGGTGCGGTAGCTTTCGCGCAAACGCTCCGTTGAGACATGGGTATACAGCTGGGTAGTGCCCAGACTGGCATGCCCCAAAAGCTCCTGCACCGCCCGTAGATCGGCGCCGCCATCCAAGAGGTGAGTTGCAGCGGTATGTCTCAACGTGTGCGGCCCGGATCCGCCCGAACCAGGAACGTCGGCGAGCAAATGGGCGATCACTTCGTACACCGTGCGCGCACTGACACGTTTGCCACGGGCACCCACAAATAGCGGTGCCGCTCCCCCGATTTCGGCGGTGAGCTGAGGTCGGCCACGCTCGAGATAATCGGCGATCGCGCGTTGAGCCGGAATACCAAACGGAACCACCCGCTCCTTCGATCCCTTACCCATCACGCGCACCGTGAGCCGGGAATCATCCACGTCATTCGCACTGAGCCCCACAAGCTCGCTCACCCGCAACGCCGAGGCATAGAGGAGCTCGACAATGGCTCTGTCCCGCAGCGCTACCGGATCCGCCGTGGACGCCCGCGACTCAACACTCTGCAACATCTCGGCCATCTGATCGCGATTGAGAACCCGGGGCAAGTGCCGGTCGGCCTTCGGCGCCTTAAGACGAGCCGCGGCATCCAACTCGGTGTACTTATTCTGGGCCAACCACGCGCTGAACGCCCGCGAGGCCGCCGCCCGACGCGCCAACGTAGCTTTTGCGAGCCCCTCCTGGGAGGACTGCCACAACCACTCGCGCAAAAGTTCGAGATCGAGATCAGCGGGCTCTGTTGCCAACCGCTCTCCCGCGAAAGCGACGAGGTTAGTGAGATCAGAACGGTAGGAACGAATCGTGTGCACGCTGAAGCCACGGTCTGCCGAGAGGTACTCGACGAACGCATCCACAAGGCGGGGCAGGTTCACCCCTCTATCGTGCGGCATGCTGACGACAATGGGGCTCGACGCGATAGCGTTTCGGGATGACCATTCAGCCTCCACGCCCCTCGGCCAGCACGGCCCGCGGCACCGCACTCGTCACAGGAGCAACTTCCGGCCTCGGGGCGGAGTTCGCCCATCAACTCGCTTCTGATGGCTACAACATTGTTCTGGTAGCGCGAGATCTGGCCAGACTTGAGGCTGTCGCATCCGACCTGCGCTCACGCTACGGCGTCACCGCCGAAGTGCTGAAGGCCGACCTCACCAACGTCGACGAACGGGCGATTGTCGAGCAGCGTTTGCACTCGGCGGATGCCCCCATCAGCTATCTGGTGAACAACGCCGGCTACGGATTAGCGCAAGAGTTTGAATCGAACTCCATCGACGACGAAGAGCGAATGCTGGAGATCCTCGCCACCGTGCCCCTCCGCCTCAGCCACGCAGTGCTCGGCGGCATGCTCAGCCGAGAATCCGGCACCGTACTTACTGTCGCCAGCATCGCTGCGGGCGCCCCGCTCGGGCTCTATAGCGCGGCAAAAGCATGGCCGCTCAGTTTCAGCCGTTGGGCCAACGCCCACTACCGCCACCGCGGCGTGACCTTCAGCGCCGTCGCGCCCGGGTTTGTCCGCACTGAGTTCCACGCTCGACTCGGCATTGAGCGCGCCGACATGGCCCCGAAGTGGATGTGGCTCGATGCGAGCTTCGTGGTTCGCTCCGCCCTGCGTTCAGCGGCACGCGGTCGCGCCGTCTCTGTGCCCAGCGTGCGCTACAAACTCATCTGGGCTCTGATGAAAGTCACGCAACCACTAATCATGGTCTTCGTCGCGCGCGCAAGTCGTGCCGCTAGCGCTAACGGATCCTGAAACC
The DNA here is from genome assembly GCF_015864945.1 of Salinibacterium sp. NG253. Taxonomy (GTDB): domain Bacteria; phylum Actinomycetota; class Actinomycetes; order Actinomycetales; family Microbacteriaceae; genus Rhodoglobus. The sequence continues at coordinate 741,011 of NZ_JADYWF010000001.1, forward strand.
GCGCGCTTCGACCTCGTCTTTGAGGTGGTCGCGCATCGCAACCGACGGCCCCGTTACGCCCTCTGGCTTGCTGGTGCGGCGGGCGGTGTGCTCGGCCCAACCATATTCCGAATCAGGAATTTGCACGCCTGCGCTGGTGACCTGACGGCCGGAGTAGAGACCGTTAGCAATCATGACGTCGTCGTAGTCGCTGACGTGCTTCTCGATGTCGTCACCTGAATACTGTTCCCGGTGCACAACGGCCTCGCTCGACAAACGCGGCTTTGTTCCCCGACGCACTCCCTCCCGCGGATGACCGAGAGTGAGACCAGCGACGGCAAAGACTCCCTGGGGCAGGCCCAACTCGGCGGCAATCGCCGAAGGCTGATTGCGCACCGAACCAATAGGAACAGCGCCAAGCCCGAGCGACTCGGCGGCGACTAGCGCGTTCTCAAGCGCGAGAGCGGCATCTACGGATGCCATAAGGAACATTTCGAGGTTGTCAGCGTCGAATGTGTGCCCCTGTCGCTCGGCGAGGTAGTGAAAACGGGACACATCGGCGCAGAAGATCAGCATGACAGGGGCTTCAGCGACGTAGCGCTGGTCGCCAACTAGGTGAGCCAGGCGAGCACGGCGCTCTGCATCCTCAACGACGATGATGCTGAACGCCTGCAAGTTAGATGATGTCGGGGCGCTGCGGGCAGACACCAAGATTGCTTCCAGCGCTTCCGCCGCAATCGGCGTCGGCTCAAAGCTGCGAATCGACTCGTGGCTCGTGAGCACCCGAATCGTGTCCGTGATGAACTCGGGGGAAATCTCCCGCTGCTCTTGTTCGATTCGAGATGTTCGTGCGGTGTTTATTGAGCCCAAAGTCATAGTTCAATGATTTCACGGCGCACTGGATGCTTCGTGCACACGCGACGCGAGCAAGAATCGTGCAGCAAGCTCGAGCTAGTCGGAGGCCGCCACTTCTGCCGCATTGAACGTGGAGTTTTTGGCTGAGAACGTCTCGAGGCGCTGCTCGGGCGTCATCGCTTCGACTTGCGCCCACGCTTCAGCAGAGTGGCCCGTGATCTCCGTGGTGTCGCCGACCGGAATGATCGAGTGCACGGTCTGCTTCTCGTAGACGTGCACAACGTTGACCGACTGCCCGTAGTCAACTCCGGAAAGCAGTCGTTCATGGGCACTGAGGTCGAGGGTGTAACACGTCGCTGACGCGACGGAAACAGGGATGCCAGCGAAAGTCGAATGTGTCGAATAGTGCAAATGGCCGCCTAAAATCGCGCGAACGTCGCTGCCCTGCAGCACCTCCGCGAGCCGGTCTTGCCCCTGCAGCTCAAGCATCCCCATCGCCTCCAACATCGGAGTAGGGATGGGCGGATGATGCACCGCCAGCAGCGTGCCGTGCGGTGCCGGGGTGGCCAGTTCGTTGCGCAGCCACTCCAACTGTTCGTCACCGATCTCGCCGTGGTGGTAGCCCGGCACCGTGGTGTCGAAAGAGATGATGCGCAATCCGTCGATCATGTAGACCCGGTCTTGCGGGGCATCCGATTCTTCGTCGAACAGCAGCGATGAGTACTGGGCGCGCTCGTCGTGATTACCCATCACCCAAATGATCTCCGCGTTCATGCGTTTCGCTGCAGGCTCAACGATTGCACGCAAACGCACGTAAGCGTCGGGCTCGCCCAGATCGGCGAGGTCTCCCGTGAACACGATGGCTTGAGGGTTCGCGGTCGAGCGCTCAAGTTGAGCAAGTGCCTGCTCGAGGTGAGCGATCGTATTGACCGCGCCATACAGCGGTCGACCGCCGGCGAGCAGATGAGTGTCGCTGACATGCGCGATGACGTGGCTGGGGGCAGGATATTGGCCGAGTTGAATCACAAGCCAAGCCTAGGGCGCGCCCCTGTCATCCGCCGTGAATTCTGAGAACTTTGCGGGACGCGCTCCTGCAGGCCGAGCACTGAGCCTGACCAAGCTCCGACAGCGGGGATCTGATCTCGTCGCACGCGATCCGCTCGGACCCGGACTGAGCGTCACTCCGGCAGCGTTAACGAAAAATGCCCGCTCCCACAATTGTGGGAGCGGACATTTCATGTTGTCGACCTAGCTAGCGTGCGCCGCTAGGCCAGCGCATTAGTCCTTCTTCTCGAAGACGGGCAACGTGACCGTTCCAGTGCGAACACCCTCGACTGCAGAGTCGAACTCGGTAACGATGTTGTCGCTGTGGGTGAACGTGAACAGGCTCACGACAACAGCTACGACGACGTTGAGGAAGAAGCCAGGAACGATCTCGTACATGACGCCAGAGAGCGCATCGATGTTGCCCCAGATCACAACCGTCACCGCACCAGCGATCATTCCCGCGATCGCACCAGGAGTGGTGAGCTTGCGCCAGAACAGCGACAGCAGCACGATCGGACCGAACGCTGCACCGAAGCCGGCCCACGCGTACGAAACGAGTTCAAGCACAGACGAGTCGGGGTTCAGCGCGAGCAGGATGGCGATGATCGAAACGACCAGCACGCCCATACGACCGAGAACGACCTGAGCCTTGGGCGTTGCTTCCTTCTTGGCGATGATCTTGAAGAGGTCTTCGACGAGAGCCGAGGACGACACGATCAGCTGCGAAGAGATCGTGCTCATCACAGCGGCAAGCACTGCGGCAAGAACGAACCCAGCGATCAGCGGGTGGAAGAAGATCTGCGAGAGCTCGAGGAAGACCTTTTCGGGGTCATTCAGCGAGAGTTCGGGGTTCTGCTGGAAGTACGCAACACCGATGAGGGCCGATGCCATGGCACCGAGAACCGAAATGATCATCCAGCTGATGCCGATGCGGCGACCGGCTACGGCATCCCCGGGGGAACGCAGCGCCATGAAGCGAACCAGAATGTGCGGCTGGCCGAAGTAACCAAGGCCCCACGCTGCTGCAGAGATAGCTGCAATTGCAGAACCGCCGAAGAGGTTGAGCATGTCGACTTCTTCAGAGCTAACGGCGCGAATCGATTCGATGGCGCCTTCGACTCCACCGACCTGCGAGATGCCGATGACCGGCACAGCGATAAGCGCGAGGAAGATCATGATGCCCTGCACGACGTCGGTGTATGTCGCACCAATGAAGCCACCGAAGAGGGTGTAAAGAACGGTAACGCCACCCACGAGCAGCATGCCGAGGAGGTATTCAGAGTTGAAAGCGCTCTCAAAGAACTTTCCGCCAGCCACCATGCCGGAGGAGACGTAGAACGTGAAGAAGACGAGGATGATGATGCCGGCGGTGATGCGCAGAATGTGCGTCTTATCGCGCAGGCGGTTCTCAAAGAAGCTCGGCACCGTGATCGAGTTCTTCGATACTTCGGTATAGGAACGCAGTCGCGGGGCTACGAACTTCCAGTTGAGCCAGGCGCCAACCGTGAGGCCAATGGCGATCCAGCCTTCGACGAGGCCGCCGACGTAGAACGCTCCCGGGAGTCCGAGGAGTAGCCAGCCGGACATATCGGATGCGCCGGCGCTGAGGGCTGCGACGCCGGGGCTGAGCTTGCGGCCAGCGAGCATGTAGTCGTCAAGGTCAGTGGTTCGCTTGTACGCCCACCATCCAATGCCAAGCATCGCGGCCATATAAATGACCATCGCAATAATTTGGAAGGTTAGATCGTTCACAGTGTTGCCTTTCTCATGCATGTGCGTGGGTTAAGCCTGTCTACCCTCGCAGAGATAAGGATTAGTAACAATCCAAAATGTCACACATAAAGCGTAATGAAATCTAATGATTACTGATCAGAACGCAGTGATGCCGCACAATTCTCACGTTTGCACAGGAGTCTTGCGTGACGTGCGCGACATTCACAGCTTTCGCCCCTTGCGGTGCTTCGCCGAATACCGTTCTTATTCTTTCTGACCGGCAGCATGTTCGGGGCGGCTGGGGCGTGTGATGGGGATGCTCGGGCCCCCGATACCCGCTTCGCGGACAGCGCCTTATTCGGCATCCAACACTGCGTGTGTCCGCAACGCGATGTGCACATCCAGACTTCGAGACCCTTCACGCCACCCGGGGAGCAACTGATCGAGCCTCTCCAGCCTTTGGCGCACGGTGTTCTCGTGAATAGAAAGACTCGAAGCGACGCCGGATACGGAACCCTGAGTGTCGAGATAGCGCAAGGCAGTTTCCAACAAGCGCCGATCTCGAGACGTGCCACCCATTAGCGGCCCCAACTGATCAGCGACGTAGAGTTCCGCAGATTCTCCTGAGCCTCCTACTGCAAACGCGACCACACCAAGGGATGCTTTTGCCGCCAGTTCTCGTGGCCGATGCAAGGCGCGCATTGATCTGGCCAGGCGCGCGGCCTCGGCGTACGCGGTAGGAATCTCAGCTTCGGATACCGCCGCCGCGATTCCCCCGAAATAGATGAACGAACCGATGCATTCGGACAGGCGTTCCGCGATCGAGGGAAAACTGCGAACGATGACGATGATCGACCCCCGCCGCTCGGCCGCGATCGCATCCCTTCCCATACCTTTGCGCAGCGATGCCAACGCCGCGCGACGCGCATTCGGGTCTTCGATCTCGACGACCGTGACCTCCACACTCCCTGTTCCCGGCAGCCCCAAACGCACAGAAGGCCCAGAACCGTCACGAGTTGGTTCGATCACACGCTCGACCACTTCGGATTCCCTGAAGTGCCGCGCATCCTCGATCGCTCGTTCGTACAGCAGTGAGATCGAGATAAACGTCGCAATGGTCGGTGCGAGCGCCTGAACAAGACGCGGGTCAGCATCGGAGACCTGGATTGCGCCTCCCGCATCAAGGGGGATCGAATTAGCACTATCAGCCAGGCTGGAACCTTCGTCGCTGTCGCCAGTTGTGACACGACCTCTCACCGCCATTGACGCGATCTCGAGCAGCTCAACCGTGCCCTGGCCAGCAGCGAGCGCCGCCGAGAACTGATCGGATGCCCGAAGTTGGATGGTCTCGACTTCAGAGCTCGACAGGAGATTGTCGATCTCGCGCTTCGATGCTTCGGCCTGGGTCTCCAGCCGCCTCCGAAGGTTGTACACGTCGACCGCGATCGAGCCGATCAGTGCGGCCTCGACAAGGGTCTCTTTCTGACGTTGCGTGAAGGCTCCAGCGGTACGATTCGCGACCGTGAGCGCACCAACCACATCACCACCGGCACGCAGCGGCGTACTCAAGATTGCCCGCACACCTTCGGACGTCACGGCCTCATCCACCGACTCGATGTGCAGCCTCGAAACATCGCGCAAGTAATCGGCAGACTCGGTCATGAACCCGGCCGCCGCCATCCCGAGCACTCCCGTGCCGATGGGCATGCGGATCGCAGCGTATTCAGGCGTCAGGATGCCGTCGGAGAACTGAATCTCAGTAGTGCGGGTCGAGCTCTCGTTCAAGCTGAGATACGCGAGTTCGCAGCCAACCGCAGAACGCACCCGTCGAACGAGTCCCGTGAGGATCAAGTCAGGGTCATGAAGCGCAGAAATGTCTTCTGCTACTTCTCGCAGTATGGGAGCTTCCGAACCAATGTGTGGAGCCATTTACATATTGTTTCATCAACTTGTGTTCCGAGTACATAGAAAGCCACCGGCGACGGGCAGCACAATTGCTACATGTTCAAGGGAGAACCCGGTAAATGAGAATCCTCGGTGCAGTGTTGAGAACATCCGATGCTCTTCGCCCCTACTCAACGTCGAGCCCGCTCACGATCGAGCAGCTCGAATTGGATCCGCCTGGCCCCCACGAAGTTCTGGTCCGGATAGAAGCGGCAGGGATCTGTCACTCTGACCTTTCCGTCGTCAACGGCTCCCGCCTTCGGCCATTGCCTATGCTGCTGGGGCACGAAGCCGCAGGGATCGTCGAAGAAATCGGTTCCGATGTCGCCGGCCTCTCCATCGGGCAACGTGTTGTTGCCGCATTCCTCCCCCGCTGCGGCACGTGCGCGGCGTGTCAGACCGGCGGTCGCCTTCCCTGCACGCCGGGGTCACACGCGAACGGCGAAGGAACCCTTCTTGACGGAGGCAGGCGCTTGCACGCCGGCGATGAGTCCGTCGCTCATCACCTTGGCGTGTCAGCATTCGCCACTTATGCGGTGATGGATGCTCGATCACTCGTCGCTGTCGGAGCGGATGTGCCTCCGGATATTGCGGCTGTCTTGGGCTGCGCCGTGCTTACGGGAGGCGGCGCTGTGCTCAATGCTGGTCGGCCGACTGCCGGACAGACCGTCGCTGTCGTCGGGCTTGGCGGCGTCGGCATGGCTGCGCTGCTGGTGGCCGCATCCGTTCCTGGGGTGACGGTCGTTGGCATCGATGCGAATGTGGGCAAACTCGGCTTGGGCCTGGAACTCGGTGCTTCCGCAACGTTCACCCCCGAGCAAGCTGTCGATGCTGGTTTCACCGCAGACGTCGTCATTGAGTGCGCGGGCGTCGCGCGAGCGTTCGAAACCGCTGTTGCACTTACCGCACCCGGTGGGCGCACGGTGAGCGTCGGCCTGCCCGGGCCCGAAGCAGAAGTGCGCATCTCACCACTGCAACTCGTAGCGGAAGCTCGCGAGATCGTCGGCAGCTACCTTGGTTCAGCGGTGCCGTCACGCGACATTCCCTACTACGAAAATCTGTGGCGTCAGGGACTGCTTCCTATTGAGAACCTCATCACCGCTCGCATCGAATTGAAAGATATTAATGAAGGATTCGAGACTCTCGCGAACGGCGATGCTGTGCGGCAGATAATCGAGTTTCCCGAAGTGAGCGTGTGACCGTGAGCTTACTCAGGCGTTCGGTACAGACCGCCGATGATGTGAAACTTCACCTCGAAGGAACCGGGACACCGAGAATTCTCATGATCCACGGGCTCGGGTACGCGAGTTGGGAAGCCCAGCGATTGCGGGCCGCGTTGGGCCAGGACTTCGGGCTCTGGAGTCTCGACAATCGCGGCACGGGCCTCTCTGAGGACACTGATGCGTCGACGTCAATCGCGGACCTCGCAGCCGATGCTGCTCTGGCAGTGGAGTCTCTGGGCGGACCGCTCATCATTGTCGGCCATTCCATGGGCGGCTATATCGCCCAGACTCTTGCACGGTCTCGCCCGGATCTCGTCCGCGGTCTGGTTCTCGTTAGTACCAGTTGCGGAGGCCCTGGCGCTGATCCGGTTCCTCAATCGACGATGGATGCGTGGGCTGACGCCCGCGGACTCACGCCCGCCGAGTACGCCAGGCGCACCATGCCGCTGTCGTTCAGCGAAGACTGGCCCCACCAGCATCCTGACGAATTCGAGAGAATACTGAGCGAGCGAGCCGTGTACCCAACCAGTGCGTCGGTGTGGCAGAGGCAGTTCGATGCTGCGCAACAGTTCATGGCGACCGGATCTCCGTGTGACTTCGTTTCTCCCACGGTGATTATTCACGGCGCTGCCGACCGGATTGTGCCGGTTGCCAACGGGCGCCACCTGGCCCGTCAGCTGCCTCAAGCCGAGTATCACGAAATCTCGGAGGCGGGGCATTTACTCCAGCTGGAGCAGCCACAGCTCATCGCCGATCTGATCACCACTTTCATCACCAATCAGCTGCACTAAGAAAGGAAATAATCATGCCCGACATCGAGGTTGAGCCCGGAATCACCATGCATTACGAAGACCGTGGAACCGGTGAAGCAATCGTTTTCGTTCACGGCTGGGGAGGTAGTGGGGATGCGTGGGATCTGCAGGTCTTAGACCTCGCGCCGTCGTACCGTTGCATCACTGTAGATCTTCGTGGACACGGCAGCTCAGATAAGCCGTGGGGAGACTACAACTACGATCTCTTCGTTCGCGATCTCAATGTCCTCGTTTCTGAACTAGGCCTCGAACGCGTAACCCTCGTCGGATGGTCGATGGGCGGTCATATTGCGCTCAAATTTGCTCACGAACACCCGGAGAAGCTCGCTCGCGTGGTTATCACGGGAAGTGGCCCACGATTCTCTGGCACTGAGGATGCGCCTTATGGCACTCCCGAGGGAGAGGTTCAGGGGCTTGTCGAGGCGATCAAGATTGCGCCCATCGAGACCATCGCTGGACTGTATGGAAACAATTTCCACCGCACTGATCTCACGGCGACCCGCGATTGGTTCGTTCAGACTGGCTGGAAGGTTCCGGCGTTTGTTGGCGTCTCGAGTTTCCAGGCTTTGCTCGACACCGATCTGAGCAGCGCTCTACCGTCGGTACAGACTCCGGTGCACATTTTCTCGGGGCGGCACGACGCCATCTGGGACCCGCGTTGGAGCGAAGAAACTCACCGTTTGCTCCCCAACTCGACTTTGACCTTCTTCGAGAACAGCGGACACGTTGCATTCATCGAGAACCGCAGCGAATGGAACGCAACGCTCGTCGACATCCTCGAGGGCCGTGCGCCCGCCGAATCGACCGGAGCCGTCGCACCGGCAGAGTAAGACAGCTGGCTCGGTGCTGGGCTGCGCGGTTACCGCGTAGCCCAGCTCCGCTAGCCGCGGTTCTTCGCTGCGAGTTTCCACCCGCGCTCCGTTTCGGCGACGCGACCGTCGAGTTCGAGCAACCCGAGCTGCGCGCGGACCGTGGAGATCGCGAGGCCGCTGCGCGCAGCAATGTCATCGGTGGTGCGGGCGCTGCGAGCGCTGAGGGCGTCGAGAAGGCGTGTGGTCTCGGTGTTGGCTGGGCTGCCAGTATCCGGATGCTCACTCTGCGTTCTTGTAGTGCCCCCGGAGTCTGTCGCCTCGTCGACCGGCAGGAGCGCTTGCTCGAGGGGTGCGAGCTCGGCCATCTGGTCGGGGTTGGTGACGCACACGGCATCGTAGTCACGGATGAGACGATGACAGCCCGCGGAGGCAGCGCTCGTGACCGGGCCGGGCACCGCTCCCAGCGGTCGGCCCAAGGTGGCCGCGTGGCCAGCGGTATTGAGAGAACCGGATCGCCAGCCCGCCTCGAGAACGACCGTCGCCATGCTCGCTGCAGCTATCAATCTATTTCTTTGAAGAAATCTCCATTTTGTTGGTGGTGAGCCGCACGGGAGTTCGGAAATCACCACACCGTTTTCGACGATGCGACCGAGGAGCGCGTCGTGACCGCTCGGGTAGAAGCGGTCTACTCCCCCGGCGAGAAAGGCGACAGTGAGTCCTTGGCTGGCGAGAGCAGCGCGGTGGGCCATACCGTCGATTCCGTAGGCGGCACCGGACACGATCGTGTAACCACGATCGACGAGACCGGCGGAAGCTTCCATCGTGATGTGTTCGCCATAGCCGGTCGCCGCGCGCGCACCGACGAGGGCGATGCCGCGATCGATTCCGGCGAGAGCTTCGTCGGTTCCGCGAACCCACAGCGCCGAGGGCGCGTGCCAATCAAGATCGTTGAGCCGCGACGGCCACAGGGTGTCGCTGGGCGTGAGCAGTCGCGCGCCGAAACGGGCGGCTTGACGCAGAGCGATGAGCGCGGTGTTCGACTTGAGCCGTGGCATCCACCGGTCGATGGCTTGGGCCATATCGTCGTCAGCCACCGTGTCGCCACCCGTTGACAGAGCAGCAGTAAAGCGTTCTGGGTCCCACCGTTCGACAACGCCGGCGAGCGCTCGCACAGCACCGAGTTGCTGAATGGCGCGACCCGCAAGACGATCGCCGGGTTCCGCAAGGCCACTCCACGTCGCACGGGCGAACCGTTCTTCGATCGCATCGCGGTCGAAGTGCTCACCGCCGTCGACGCTGACCGCTTTCACGAGGGTCGCAACTTCTGATTCTTTGAGTCCAAACATGCTCACTGTGCCATGGCCTTTCTGAGGTAAAGCGCTTGCCCGACGTGGGTGTCGTCGGGTCGGGAATCGTCGGCGAGGTCAGCGAGTGACCAGGCGACGCGCAGAACGCGGTCGTACCCGCGCATCGTGATGCCTCCGCGCTCGAGCGCGCGGTCGAGCCCCGCCGTGACCTTGGGGGCGAGCCGCAGTTCGCGCCCACGCAGGTACGAACCCGGCACGTGCGAGTTGAGCCGCCACGGCGTGGTCTCGAGGCGAGCGGCTGCACGCTGGCGGGCCGCTGTGACGCGAGCGCGGGCATCCGCCGTCGAGAGAGACGGCCGCTCTCCCGCTAGCCGCAGCTGAGCACTGGTGATTCGCTCAACCCGGAACTGAATGTCGATGCGATCGAGAAGCGGACCCGACAGGCGGGCAAGGTATCGGCGACGACTGTTCGGCGGGCACGTGCATTCGCTGTCGCGCGCACCCCACTGCCCGCAGGGGCAGGGGTTGGCCGCCATCACGAGCTGGAAGCGGCCAGGGAAATGGGCAATGGCATTGGCCCGATGGATGCTGATGACCCCCGATTCGAGCGGTTGCCGAAGTGCGTCCAGCGCTGCCGGCGCAAACTCGGGTGCTTCGTCGAGAAAGAGCACTCCGTCGGAGGCTCGGGCGGCAGCACCCGGACGAATCTGGGAACTGCCGCCGCCCACGAGCGCCGCGGCCGTCGCCGTGTGATGGGGCGCTTCGAGGGGTGGTCGGGTGGTGAGGCTGCTGCCCACCGGCAACCCGGCCAACGAGCGAATGGAGGAGACTTCGAGAGCTGCTTGGGGGTCGAGGTCGGGCAAGAGCCCGGGCAGTCGCGCGGCAAGCATGGTTTTGCCAGCCCCGGGAGGGCCGAGCAGGAACACGTGGTGGCCACCGGCTGCGGCGACGAGCATTGCGTCGATCGCATCGCTACTGCCGATCATGTCGGCAAGGTCGCCACCGGTGTCCGGGGCCGCCTCGGGGGTCGGTCGCGTAATCACCTCAACGGGCTCAGGCTCGAATTCTCCGCCATGCCAAATGGCGGCATCCCGCAGTGACGGCATTGCGATCACATGCATGTCTGGCACGAGCGACGCTTCATCGGCATTACCGCTCGGCACCATCACTGTTGTGAATCCGGCCCGCGATGCGGCGAGCACTGCGGGCAGCACACCGTTCACCGGACGCAAGCGCCCGTCAAGACCGAGCTCTCCGATATGGAGCACCCGGTCGATCGATTCTGCAGAAATAGTTCCGGAGGCGGCGAGCGCCGCGACGGCTATTCCCAGGTCGAAACCGGAGCCGTGTTTGGGCAACGCAGCCGGCGACAGGTTGACGGTAATTTTGCGGTTGGGTAGACCGCAGCCGGAGTTCGTCGCTGCGGCCCGCACGCGGTCTTTCGCTTCGCCAAGCGCAGTATCGGGCAAGCCGATGAGCACGAATCCGGGAAGGTTGTTGGAGAGGTCTGCTTCTATCTCGACGATCGCACCCTCGAGGCCGAGTAGGGAGACGGCGTAGGTTCTGCCGATCACGAGATGCGCTTCAAGTGTTCGATCTCCACGACTCCGCGCGAGGGCACAATCACCGCAACGGCATCGATGCGCACGGAAGCACCAGATCCCGGATGATCGTCACACCAGGCCGCAGCGAGTCGTCGCAGACGTGCGAGTTTCGTGGCAGTGATCGACTCGAACGGATGCCCGAACAGCACACTCGAACGAGTCTTGACCTCGACGAACACGAGCTCGTTGCGCTCGCGCGCCACAATGTCGAGTTCGCCCTGGGAGCACCGCCAATTGCGATCGAGGATCTCGAGCCCTGCACTGATGAGGTAGTCGGCGGCGAGGATTTCGCCGTGCGCACCTAGTTCGTCTTTTGCTGCCATGGCTCAAGAGTCGCGCCTGAGCATGCCCAAGAACGTGGCCCAGCACGAATGGGAGAAGACTTCCCCGCGTGACGCACTGGGGAGGACTAGTGACCTAGTCGGCAGCACTCGCCGCTTCGAACACCGAGACGCTGAACCGAGCACCGTCGTCAACGGTGACCCTTAGCGTCAACGTCGACAGGTCACCCTCGAGCGACGAAGTGAGATAGGTCGATGCTGGTGTGCCCCGCTCACTGGCGCAGTTACTCGCCCACGTGCTATCCACGACCGTTTCACCAGAAACCAACGCCACTTCATACGGGGAGCTCCTGTCGCAGCCAATCGCGAGAAAGAGTTGGTCGACGGAGTCACCGAGAGGAGGCAGTGAGTATTCGTGTGAGCCGGAATCCACTTGCTCGAAGAGCACCGAGTACGGAGAGTCATCGTTCAGAAAGTTAGAGTCAGCGCTGAGCAGTGGCATTTCCCACTTGCTCCCCTCTGTCACGACGCCAGACTCGCCCGCCGGCCCCGCTGATTCGGCTGCGTGTGGCTCAGTCGACACGCACCCGGCAAGCCCGAGCACCACCGCGATACCGATAAGAGCGACTCCATGACTACGCATAGTTGATTTCTAGCACGCCGTGACCCCACTGCCTAGAGAAGGTAATAAATTTTCATTAACGCTTCGTGGATGATGACACCGCACTCGGGGTATCGTGCCGGTATGACGAGCGATTCGGAGCGCAACGTATGGCTTGAGCGGTGGCAGGTCGACGATCTTCCCGTGCTCGAACGCAGCAACACGCCCGAGATGACGGTCTATCTCGGCGGGCCCGAAAGCGATCAACAGATCGTCACCAGACATGCCAAGTTTTTGCATCTGTGGGAGACGGGCGACGCGCGCATGTTCCGCATCCGGTCCTCCTCGGTGGCAGAGCCGGTGGGTTCGGTGGGGTACTGGAAGAAGCGGTGGCGCGACCGCGATGTCTACGAAACCGGGTGGAGCGTGCACTCCGCCCATCAGGCCCACGGCATAGCCTCCACCGCCCTCTCCGAATGCCTGCAGCACGCGGCAGACAATGGCGAACGCGATCAGGTTTTTGCGTTTCCTCGCACCGACAACGCGGCATCCAATGCTCTGTGTGCCCGCACTGGTTTCACGCTCGTGGGCGAAGCTGACTTCGAGTATCCGAAGGGGCATCCCATTCGAGTTAATGAGTGGATGTTCGACCTCACAGCCCGGCGAGCAAACTCGCTGCCAGCACAACCATGATGATGGCGATCAGGATGTCGAGCACGCGCCACGCCATCGGCTTGGCAAATAGTGGCCGCAAGTACCGGCTGCCATAACCAATCGCCGCAAACCATACGACACTGCCGAGACACGCTCCGAGGGCAAACCACCACCGGTTGTCGCCATAGGTGCCGCCGATGGAGCCGAGCAGCAGCACGGTATCGATATACACGTGCGGGTTGAGCCAGGTGAGCGCGAACGCCGTCGAGAGGGCGGCGGCGAGCGTCATCCCCGCCCCGGATGCTGTTGCGGTGAGTGCTTGCGGTCGGGCCGCCCTACGCAGCGACAGAAACGCGTAGACGAGGAGGAAGAGCGCACCACCGACGCGGGCGATCACGAGCAGCCAGCCCGCTTGCTCGATGAGGGCGCCGAGTCCTGCGACACCGGCGATGATCAGCACAATGTCAGAAAGCGTGCACACCAGCACCACTGCGGTGACGTGTTCGCGGCGCAATCCTTGCCGCAGAACGAAGGCGTTCTGCGCACCAATGGCGATGATCAGCGAGAGCCCGAAGCCGAATCCGGCAAGCACGATGGTGGCAATCAGGGGCATGAATTGACTCTAGAGGCACAATAGGAAGATGCCGGACACTTCTCTGCACGATCGCAGCGAAGTCGTTCATGCGCTCCGATCCGCCGTCGGTGGCGAAGTCGATGACTCCACGCGCCGCCGTGCCGAATACTCGAGCGATGCCTCGAACTATCGCGTTGTGCCGCACGTGGTCGTGTTTCCGCGTGACACGGACGACGTGCTCGCAGCGCTGTCCATTTCTCGCGACAGCGGCACTCCGCTTACCTCGCGCGGTGGCGGCACCTCAGTCGCGGGCAATGCCATCGGCACCGGCATCGTGCTCGATTTCTCCCGCCATCTGAACCACGTTCTTGAAATCGATGCGGATGCTCGCACCGCCCGCGTGCAGCCCGGCACCGTCTTGGCGGCTCTCCAATCCGCCGCGCAGCCTCATGGTCTGCGCTTCGGCCCCGATCCCTCTACGTGGTCGCGCTGCACCGTCGGAGGCATGATCGGCAACAACGCCTGCGGAGCTCATTCCCTGCAGTTCGGTAAAACCGCCGACAATGTGAAAAACCTCGACGTGGTCGATGGCCTCGGGCGGCGATTCACCGCCGCTAACAACCCGAGCATCGTTGACGGTCTCCCCGCCCTCGTCAGTGGCAACCTCGCGACGATCCGCACCGAGCTCGGGCGTTTCGGCCGTCAGGTGTCGGGCTACAGTCTCGAACACCTCCTGCCCGAACACGGCAACAACCTGGCCCGCAGCCTCGTGGGCACCGAAGGCAGTCTCGTGACCGTGCTCGAGGCGACCGTCGATCTCGTGGCTCAGCCCCAGCATCCGCTGCTCGTCGCCCTTGGCTACCCCGACATGGCGACTGCCGCCGACGCTGTTCCCGCGCTACTCGCTCACCACCCGACCGCCATCGAGGGCCTCGACGCCCGAATCGTGGATGCCGTCAGCCGCACCCGTGGAGCCCGCGCCGTCGCCGCCTTGCCCGCAGGCGCCGGGTGGTTGCTCGTGGAAGTGACGGGCGACGACCCCGCCGAGACTCTCCAGCGCGCGAACCGACTGGCCGCCGATTCTGCCGCCATCGAGTCCCGCGTCATCACCGATGCGGTGGCCGCGAAGCAACTGTGGCGCATCCGCGAAGATGGGGCGGGTCTCGCCGGGCGCACGGCATCCGGAACGCAAGCCTGGCCCGGCTTCGAAGACGCCGCGGTGCCGCCGGAACGCCTCGGCGCGTACCTGCGAGACTTCGACGCTCTGTTGGCCGACTACAACATCGAAGGGATGCCGTACGGCCATTTCGGCGACGGTTGCGTTCATGTTCGGCTCGATATTCCCCTCGCGACGGATGGCGCAGTTCTGCGAGCTTTCGTGGATGACGCCGCCACCCTCGTCGCATCCCATGGCGGCTCGCTGTCGGGCGAACACGGCGACGGTCGGGCACGTAGCGAACTGCTGCCGCGCATGTATTCGCCCGCCGCAATCGAGCTGTTTGGGCAGTTCAAGCGACTCTTCGACCCGAACAATCTGATGAACCCGGGCATCGTTGTCGACCCGGCGCCGGTCGATGCCGCGTTGCGCCGCCCGGCCGCGCTGCCGCTCATCAAAGTCAACGGTTTCGCGTTCAGCGACGACGATGGCGATCTCACGACGGCGAGCCACCGGTGTGTCGGAGTCGGCAAGTGCCGCGCCGACAACTCGGCCAGCCACGGCGTTATGTGCCCCTCGTTCTTAGCGACCGGCGACGAGAAGGATTCCACCCGCGGTCGCGCCCGCGTGCTACAAGAAATGGCGAACGGCACCCTCGTCTCGGGCGGAGTGAACTCGCCCGAGGTACACGACGCCCTCGACCTCTGCCTCTCCTGCAAAGCCTGCGCGAGCGACTGCCCCGCCGGCGTCGACATGGCCACGCTCAAAGCCGAAGTGCTGCACCGTCGCTACGAGGGCAAGCTCCGCCCACGCAGCCACTACCTGCTCGGGCAACTGCCGCGCTGGGCACGCCTGATCTCGCCGATCGCCCCGCTCGCGAACGCCCTACTGCGCGTACCGCTTGTGCGACGCCTCGCCCTGTGGGCCGGTGGAATGGATGCTCGGCGCACGTTCCCCGCCTTCGCCCGTCACCCCTTCCGTTCGAGCTCC
Source organism: Salinibacterium sp. NG253 (assembly GCF_015864945.1). Taxonomy (GTDB): domain Bacteria; phylum Actinomycetota; class Actinomycetes; order Actinomycetales; family Microbacteriaceae; genus Rhodoglobus. The sequence continues at coordinate 756,563 of NZ_JADYWF010000001.1, forward strand.
GAGGCTCGCGCCCTGCGCGCGGCGCCCCCGGCCGAGGCAGCCCCCGCAGGACGGGCAACCCCCGCCACCTCAGCCGCCGCCGCCAGCCTTGCCGACCGCGACTCAGCCCCGCGCCCCCAGATCCTCCTCTGGGCCGATTCCTTCACCGACAACTTTTCGCCCGACATCGCGCGCGCCACGATTCGTGTGCTGGATGCGGCGGGCTACGAGATCCTGCTTCCGGAACGCGATGTGTGTTGCGGTCTCACCTGGATCACCACCGGGCAGTTGGCGGGCGCGCGCCAGAAGCTCACCGATCTGGTGAGCGAGTTCTCTCAGTACACCGACCGCGGCATCCCGATTGTGGGCATTGAGCCGTCGTGCACGGCGGTGCTGCGCTCAGACCTAACCGAGCTCCTGCCCGACAGCCCCGCAGCGGCGGCCGTCGCGCGTTCGACCTTCACGCTCTCCGAGCTACTCACCGCCCCGGCACCGCTGGGCCCGCCACGCTGGACCCCGCCCGCCCTCAACGAGCACACCTTCGTCGTTCAACCGCACTGCCACCAGCACGCTGTCATGGGTTTCGACGCCGATCGTGCCCTGCTTGCCAGCACGGGAGCCACCGTCACCGAGATCAGCGGATGCTGCGGGCTGGCCGGAAACTTCGGCATGGAGAAAGGGCACTACGACGTGTCGGTCGCGGTCGCGGAGAACGGCATCCTGCCTGCTCTGCGTGAAGCGGCATCCGACAGCACACTCGTCGCCGACGGCTTCTCGTGTCGCACTCAGGCATCACAGCTCGCGAACACCGAGGGCAAGCATCTCGCGGAGGTTCTCGCCGCCGCGCTGCCCGAGCGGTAGAGGCTCAGCGAAAGCCAGCCAGCCACCCGACCCACGTGTCAGCAGACCAACCAGCGACACGCGCTATTCGTCGAGCGCGAGTTCCTTCGGCAGTTCGAGGTCTTTGGCGCTGAGTTCTTCGATGTTGACGTCTTTGAACGTGAGCACACGAACGCTCTTCACGAAGCGGTCGGAACGGTACACATCCCACACCCACACATCGGTCATCGAGAGCTCAAAGTAGAAGTCGTGCTCCGTATCGCGGCGCACCAAATCGACCTCATTGGCGAGGTAAAACCGCCGTTCCGTTTCAATGACAAAACGGAACTGGCTCACTACATCGCGGTATTCGCGATACAGCGCAAGCTCGACCTCGCGGTCGTAGTCTTCAAACTCGTCTTCATCCATGCTGCCTTTATTGTAGGCCGCACTACCGCAACCATGTGTGCCGATGAAGTTCGGTGGCACCAAGACTTCGCACGGCCTCGAAATGCGCAGCCGAACCGTAGCCTTTGTTACTCGGCCAGCCATAGCCGGGGTACTCCGCGTCGGCCTCAATCATGAGTTTGTCGCGTTGCACTTTAGCCACCACGGATGCCGCAGCCACCGATACGCAGTCACGGTCGGCCTTGACGCGGGTGTGCACTCGCGGCGCAACGGTGAGGGCGCCGCTGAGCCAGTCGGTGCTGCCGTCCAACAGCACTATGGACGCCATGATGTCGAGCCCCGCTTCGTGGAGCTGGATGAGCGCGCGCTTGCCCGCGAGCCCGAGGGCAGCGGTGATGCCGATGGCATCGATCTCGGTGGCATCCGCATAGCCCACGGCGGAGAGCGGCGCCCACTCGAGCGTGAGCGGCTCAAGGAGTTCGCGACGTTTCTGGCTGAGCATCTTGGAATCGCGCAATCCCACAGGCCAGACGCCGTGTGCGGGCGTCATGGCGGTCATCCCGACGCCGACGGGGCCCGCAATCGCGCCGCGCCCTACCTCGTCGCAGCCAATAACTGCCAGCGCGCCCGCCCGAAAGAGTTCGAGCTCAACGTCGCTATTCGGGTCTGCTACCGCCACCGTCTACTCGGCGTTCTGCGTGACCCGTTGGAACGTCGTGGAGTAGTTATCGAGGACGCTCCACCGTTCGGTCGGCCAGCTGATGAGCATGGCGCGTCCGACGACAGAATCGATCTTCACGAAACCGCCAGTGGGATCGTCTTTGTGAAAGGCGGAGTCAGCAGAGTTATAGCGATTGTCACCCATCACCCAAATGGAGTCATCGGGAACGGTGACAGAGAAATCTTCTTGAGTGGCCTTAGTAACCGCATCGGGAAGCTTGATGTACGGCTCTTCCAGCGGGATGCCGTTGACAACAATTTGCCCGAATTCGTTGCAGCATTCCACGGTGTCGCCCGGGAGCCCGATGACGCGCTTGATGAGGTGATTGCTGCTGTCGGGAGCGCTCAGGCCTACAAAGGCGAGAACGCCATCCACTGCGCCGACAAACCAGTTCTGCGGTTCGGTGGAGATAGCGGGGAGCCAGCCGCCGGGATCAGTGAAGACAACAACGTCTCCGTGCTCAATCGCGAAGAGGTCAGGCTCAAGCTGATTAACCAGAATTCGGTCATCGATCTGAAGGGTGTTCTCCATCGACGACGACGGAATATAGAACGACCGCACCAAATACGTCTTGATCACAAAGGAGATCAGAATCGCCGCGACGAAGATGATGACGAGGTCGCGAAGGAAGAGCTTCCACCCGCCGGTCTTCTTGGCTGCATGGCGAGTACCGCCACGGCTGCCCGGCAGCGTGTTTTCAACAGTTTCGTTTGTCATTTAACCCCAAAGCTCCCAGCAAGCATATGCCGCTGGGAGCCGTTGGTTTGTGAATTGCGAGTCGTGTTAGTTGTCGCGCTTCTCTTTGATCTTTGCCTTCTTGCCGCGAAGATCGCGCAAGTAGTACAGCTTGGCGCGACGGACGAGTCCGCGCGATACAACCTCAATGTGGTCGATGACAGGCGAGTGAACCGGGAAGGTACGCTCTACGCCGACCTGGAAGCTGATCTTGCGGACCGTGAAGGTCTCGCGAACGCCGTGGCCCGAACGACCGATAACTACGCCCTGGAACACCTGAATACGCGAGCGCGTACCTTCGATGATGTTTACGTGAACCTTGACGTTATCGCCGGCACGGAAGTCAGGAATGTTGTCTTTGAGAGACGCCTTGTCGACGTCATCGAGAATATGCATTAGTGATCGCTCTCTGCGCCCGCCATGAGTCGAACGCACTTAGTTAGATAAGAAAGTTTGTGCTTCAAGCGGTTACGACGCCCTCATGGCAGAGTCGTGCGCGAGCACAATCGATAATTCTGCCACAGATTTAGTCGAAATTACCATTCTCATCCGGTTCGAGGATGATCACGCGACCATTGTCGAGCTTCTCCCCCGGGTAGGTCGGCCGTTGAGCATCGCGCTCGAAGCCCTCAACAAGGCTCGTGAAGCGGTTGCGCGTCTCGGTAACCAGCTGCCAGAGGGCGATCCAGAACGCTGCAATAGCGACGATCACAATGAGGGCGGCCGGGAACGAGGCATCCACAAAGCCATAGATGATGATGGCCGCATGCCAGACCGTGAGCAGCCCGGCATCAATCCACGAGACGCTCTTCGAGTCGCGAACACTCTTGCGGGCGACCGTCAAACCGGCGATGGCGAGCAGCGCGAAAGCCAATATCGGGCACAGGATGAGAAACAGAACGAAGTCCCAGCCCACACTCGACCCGTAGATTCCGCGCGCAATCAGCACCCACACGGGCAACACCAGTACTGCGATGAACTGCCAGTAATAAAACGCACGCCTGATCATCATGCTTCTCAGGGTATCTTCGATGTGATCAGGAATGCTGAGAAGCATCGAACCGAAAGACTTGGTGTCCCCCGTGCCCAACACCGCGATCGTTCGCACCGAACCAGTGCAGCAGCGAAGCGCAGAACGAATCGACGTCCTCCTCGATGCGGCCGCTGTACTGCTCGACGAAATAGGCATTGATGCCCTCACCACGAGTGAAGTCGCAAAGCGGTCACGCTCCTCGGTTGGCGTGATCTATCGCTACTTTCCCAACATCCAGTCGCTTCTTCGTGGCCTCGCGTCGCGAAACTTCGATAAGTATCGCGCCGGGCTTTCGGCAGCCCTCGCGAAGCGTGCCACCACGGGCCTCGAAGCCCTCAACACCGCCATCGATCTCTACGTCGATTTTTGCCGCACCGAACCAGGTTTTCGAGTGCTGTCATTCGGCAACATCATCGACCGCCGTTTCAACGTTGATCGCAAGAGCAACAACACTGCGTTGGCAGAGATTTTGACCGATCTCCTTGTCACTACCTACAAAGTTCCCGCCTCGGATGCGCTCGCGTTCGATATCGAAGTGACGGTAGAAATCGCCGATTCACTGTTAGAGCGTGCATTCTTGTATGACCCGCGCGGTGAAGAACCGTTTATCGACAAGCTCCGAGAGTTCATTGCGCAACTCTTGGCACCGCACACGAAAGAGGCAGCTACCGCATGATCGAGTTGAGAACCCCCGCCGAAATCAATGAGATGAAGGCCGCAGGTGAATTTGTGGCCAGCGTGCTGACCGCTACCGAAGCAGCATCCAAGGTGGGCACCAACCTGCTCGAGATCGATGCCCTCGCGCACAGCATGATCCGCGAGCGTGGCGCGGAGAGCTGCTACATCAACTACCACCCCTCCTTTGGCGCTTCGCCGTTCGGCAAGGTCATCTGCACCTCCGTTAACGACGCGGCCCTGCACGGACTCCCCCACGACTACACGTTGAAAGATGGCGACCTTGTCAGCCTCGACTTCGCTGTTGCGGTCGATGGTTGGGTTGCCGACTCTGCGATCACCTTCGCCGTGGGCACTCCCCGTGACGAAGACCTCAAGCTCATGGATGCCACCTCTCGCGCCCTTGATGCCGGCATCGCCGCGGCTGTCGTTGGCAATCGCATCGGCGGCATCTCGGCAGCCATCGGAGACGTCGCCTACGGTGCCGGCTACGAAGTGAACTTGGACTTCGGCGGGCACGGCGTTGGCCGCGAAATGCACGGCGACCCGCACATCCCCAACGATGGAAAAGCCCGTCGTGGAATGCCGCTCAAGCCAGGTCTCGTCCTTGCCATCGAGCCGTGGCTCATGATCGGCACCGACGACATTTACACGGATGACGATGGCTGGACCCTGCGCAGTGCTGACGGCTCGCGCGCGGCCCACTTCGAGCACACCGTCGCCGTGACTGCAGACGGCCCGCTCGTCCTTACCGCTCGCAAGTAGGAGCAGTCCGCGCACGCTCAACCTCACCGCGTCGAGACCGCACCCCAGCGTTCTCGCTAGCTGGCAGCCCTAACTTTGGGTGCCGACGCGACGCTCGAGCTGAATCGGTGCAACCGTGCTGGTGTAATCCCAGCTGCCCTCGCTATTGGTTCCTGCCTTCGGGATAGCAAACAGCACGTCGTAGGTGGTCGGAGCCGAGCATCCGACCGCTGACGGGTTGGTTTCGTGGCCGACGCGCAGACTATCGGGCTGTGGGAGCACCCAGACGGCGATGAGTTCGCACGACGCCACCTCAGCGGTGATGACGATGTCTGCTCCGCCGAGCGTCGCCGCCAACTCGCCCCGAGCCTGCACGACTTCGGCGTCAGTGGCGTCGACAAGCACGTCAACGGACGGCCACGCATCCACCGACACCGCAGACTGCGCGTAACCATCCGGGAGCGGGCTCGCGGTGAGGTCGGCGATCGTGACGTCGTCGACGGTCATCCGTCGGGTGGTGAGTGTCGAGTCGCTCGATTCACCGGCGCCGCCTTCGGAGCTCGCCGTTGATGCTGGTGCTGGCGACGCGGCATCCGCCGACGACGAGTCTGAAGAATCAGCGTCAGTCGCGGTGCAGCCAGCCAGCAAAGCAACTGCGGCAATCGCTGCGAAAAAAGAGCCGGGCATCAGTCTGAGCGTCATGGCTCCATGCTTACACAAGGGCCTGAGACGCGAAGAAAGTTGTACTACTCCGCGTCGGGCAAGAGATCGGGGCGAACGCGCTTGGTGCGCTCAACCTGCTGCGCATGACGCCAATCGGCAATTGCCTTGTGGTTACCACTGAGCAACACCGGAGGTACAGCTCGCTCACGCCACGTCGATGGCTTGGTGTAACTGGGGTACTCGAGGAGGCCCTGTTCGTGGCTCTCCTCCGTCAGGCTTTCGGGGTTACCGATCACGCCTGGCACGAGACGGCCAATCGCCTCGATCATCGCCATCGTGGCAACTTCTCCGCCATTGAGCACGTAATCGCCGAGACTGATCTCACGAACACGCACAGTGGATGCCGCGTAGTCGATCACTCGCTGATCGATGCCCTCATAGCGACCGCACGTGAAGACGAGATGCTTCTCGAGCGCCAGCTCGCGGGCCGCAGCCTGCGTGAACGGAACTCCGGCAGGCGTGGGAACGATCACTACCGTTTCGGGCGTGAGAACGGCATCCAGCGCTTCTCCCCACGGTTCGGGGCGCATGACCATGCCAGCGCCACCACCGTAGGGAGTGTCATCGACAGTGCGATGACGATCGTGGGTGTAGTCGCGCAAATCGTGCACGCCCAACTCGATGATTCCCCGCTCGCGAGCCTTGCCCAGGAGAGAGATATCGAGCACCCCGAAGAAATCGGGGAAGATCGTCACGATGTCGATGCGCACGCGGTGGCCTTCGCTACTAGTCGCACTCGGGCGCGTCAGCCTCGTCAGAAGCTGCGCTGGGCGTCTCTTTTTCGACCGCTTCTGCGACGGCTTCTGCTGGCTCTTCGGATGCGTCTTCCGCAATCTCTTCGAAGAGTCCGGGAGGTGGAGTAACCACCATCTCGCCCGCGTCGATGTCGACGCTGGCCACGATGGACTTCACGAAGGGAACCAAAACGTCACCGTTGTCGGTAGTGACCGTCAACAGGTCTTGCCCGGGGAAATGATCTACCTGAGCGAGAGTGCCGACCTTTTTGCCGTCGCGGATAACAGTGAGGCCGATCAGCTGGTGGTTGAACCACGCGTCTTCTTCTGGCGCCTCGTTGGGATCGTGATCGATCCACAGAATTGCTTTGACGAGCTTCTCAGCGGCACTGCGGTCAGGAACGCCCTTAAAGAACGCGACCGGTTGTGCGTTGAACCACTTGAGCTCGATGAGTTCCAGTGTCTTGCCATGCCAGGCCGAGCTTGTCGGCACTTGCAGAGAAAACACGGCGCCCGGAACGAAACGACGTTCCGGGGCATCCGTGTACATCTCTACTTTGACGGCTCCCTTAAGCCCGTGAGCCTTCGTCAGACGCCCCACTCGCAGCTGTGTGCGACCTTCTCGGGGAATCTTTACTTCGCCCACTGCTTAGAAGTCAGTGTCGACGACGTCGACACGAACCTTGCGACCATCGGCAAGTGCCGTGATCAGCGTTCGCAGTGCTTTCGCGGTGCGACCAGAGCGACCGATTACACGGCCAAGATCTTCTGGGTGCACGCGAACCTCGAGGAGTTCGCCGCGTTGCGTGTTCTTTGCAACGACCTGAACGTCTTCGGGGTGATCGACGATGCCTTTAACGAGGTGTTCGAGCGCGGGAGCGAGCAATTGCTAAGCCTTGTCTGCGTCAGCGGCAGGTGCTTCAGCAGGAGCCTCGTCAGCGACGGGAGCTTCTGCAGCAGGTGCCTCTTCAGCCTTAGGCTCAGCCTTCTCAGCCTTGGGCTTGAGAACAGGCTTCTTCTTCTCGTCAGCCTGGAACTCTGCCTTGGCTTCCTTGACCTTGACGGTGCTTACAGCGTTCTTGTCACCCTTGAACTGGCCCCAGTCGCCGGTCAGCTTGAGGATTGCCTCAACCTGCGGGCTAGGCTGCGCGCCAACGCTCAACCAGTACTGTGCACGCTCGGACTCGACCTCGATGAACGAGGGCTCCTCGGTGGGGTGGTACTTTCCGATTTCTTCGATGACACGACCATCGCGCTTCTTGCGCGAGTCGGCAACGACGATGCGGTAGTAGGGTGCACGGATCTTGCCCATGCGCTTCAAACGAATCTTTACAGCCACAATTCTCCTGATTTAAATGTTATTGGTGGCGAACCGCTAGCCGTGAGCGTGGGGGCACACTCGGCAGAAAAGCTCTAGTGGATTCCATCCGGGCCTGATTAGAGGGTCGGGCTACGGAGGACTCAACCGCCTATTCTGCCAGAGTTTTGACGGCTTGGGGAACCGATCGCCAATAAAGCCCCAAAGAGGTGCCGCTAGCCGTTCTGGGAGTCACGCCACGCGAGCCACTGCTTGGTGGTTGTGAGGTCGTAATCAGGACCGGTAATACCCAGGGTGAAGAGCGTGATGCCCTGCTCCCGCATGCTGTCAGCATCTTCAACGCTCTTCTCGCGCAACTCATTCGAGAGCTCAATCTCGTTGATGTCGCGGCCGACGGTCTCACAGTGACCAGCTAGCACCTCGAGCTTGTGCACCAGCTCATCACCGGTGGCAAAGCTGTGCCAGATGTCGGCGTGCTTGGCGACAAGCTTGAGAGTCTTCTTCACTCCCCCACCACCGATGAGTACGGGGATCTTGCGCGTGGGCGGCGGGTTGAGCTTCTGCCAGCGCGACTCGATGCGCGGCAAAGCCTCGGCGAGTGCATCCAATCGCGAGCCGGCCGTGCCGAAGTCGTAGCCGTACTCCTGGTAGTCACGCTCGAACCAGCCAGAGCCGGTGCCGAAGATGAAGCGACCACCACTGATGTGGTCGAGGGTGCGAGCCATGTCGGCCTGCAGATCGGGATTGCGGTAGCTGTTGCAGTTCACGAGCGTTCCGAACTCAACGCGGCTCGTCATCTCAGCCCACGATGCCAGTTCGGTCCACGCCTCAAAGTGCAGCCCGTCTGGCTCGCCATACAGCGGGAAGAAGTGATCCCAGTTGAAGAGAACGTCAACTCCCAGCTGTTCAAGCTCTTTTACGCGGTCACGAATGACCGAATATTCGGCGTGCTGAGGTTGAAGCTGAACGGCAATACGAACGGGGCGGCTCTGTGTCATAGCTCCACAGTAACCCCTCACGCAGACACCCAGAAGAGTGGTTCGCCACTGACGTCGGAGGCCTCAAAGCTATCGCGGACTAGCGCCCGAGAAACTTCTGCAGGCTCTCCAGCTCTTCAGGCGAGGGCCCACCAGCAGCAGGCTTTGATCCACCAAGGCCGAACCCGGAACCGGACGGTGCTGACGGTTCGACAGCGCCCTGAGCGCGTGCCGCATCCTCAGCAGCACGCTTGGCGGGGTTGCCAGACTTGGAACCCTTTTTCTTCTGGTTCTTTCGCGCATTGGCCGACTTGCCGCCATGTCCGCCGGGGATCGGACCCATGCCGGGAATCTGAGGCGTGCCACCCTTAGCGACCGTCTTCATCATCTTCGCGGCCTGCTCGAAGCGGTTCACAAGCGCGTTCACCTCGGTGACAGTCGTTCCTGAACCACGCGCAATACGCACGCGGCGCGAACCGTTGAGGAGCTTCGGCGTGGTGCGCTCTTGCTTAGTCATCGACTGGATGATGGCCTCGGTGCGCGTGATCTCCGACTCATCGAAGTTGTCGAGCTGCTCTCGCATGCCCTTCGCACCGGGAAGCATGCCGAGCATGCTCTTGATCGAGCCCATGTTCTTGAGCTGCTGCATCTGCTGCAGGAAGTCATCGAGCGTGAAGGTGTCAGTCGCGAACTTCTCGGCGACCTTACGCGATTCTTCTTCGTCGAAGGTTTTCTGCGCCGTCTCGATGAGGGTGAGGATGTCACCGAGGTCGAGGATGCGGCTGGCCATACGGTCGGGGTGGAACGGCTCGAAGTCGCCAAGACCTTCACCCGTCGACGCGAACATAATCGGACGACCGGTGATGGAAGCAACCGACAGCGCTGCACCACCGCGAGCGTCACCATCGAGCTTGGTGAGCACAACACCCGTGAAGTCCACGGCCTCTTGGAAGGCGCGAGCGGTCTTGACGGCATCCTGACCGATCATCGCGTCAATAACGAAGAGCACTTCGTCAGGGTCGACAGCCTTGCGGATGTTGGCTGCCTGCTTCATCAGCTCGGCATCCACACCCAAACGACCAGCGGTGTCAATGATCACAACATCGTGCTGCTTGTCTTTGGCAAACTTCATAGCCTGTTTGGAGACCTTGACCGGGTCGCCCTTGCCATTGCCCGGCTCGGGGGCGAAGACGGCAACACCAGCCTGCTCGGCAACAACCTGCAGCTGGGTGACAGCGTTGGGGCGCTGAAGGTCAGCGGCGACCAGCAGCGGAGTGTGGCCATCGGCAGCAAGCCACTTCGCGAGCTTTCCGGCGAGGGTCGTCTTACCGGCACCCTGCAGACCCGCGAGCATGATGACCGTCGGCGGGTTCTTCGCGAACTCAATGCGACGGGCTTCGCCACCCAGGATCGTGACGAGTTCGTCGTTGACGATCTGCACCACCTGTTGGGCCGGGTTCAGCGCACCAGAAACTTCGTGGCCAAGCGCACGTTCGCGAACGCGACCCGTGAACTCCTTGACAACCTCGAGCGCAACGTCAGCATCGAGGAGGGCACGGCGAATCTCGCGAACGGTGCCATCGACATCCGCTTCGCTGAGCTTGCCCTTGCCGCGCAGGTTCTTGAAGGTATCCGCGAGGCGGTCGGTGAGATTTCCAAAAGTGGCCATGATGCCACCAGTTTATCCGGCAGTGACCAAACTCTGAACCCACTCCAATCGCCCACTTAACCGACCTGACCGGAGTGACTTTCAGTAAAGAGAAAGCTAATTGGCAGATAAATCACAGTTCAGGGTATTGACAACAACCCGAATTGGGGGCGTTTCCGAGTTGCAGTGCTTCTAATTTTGGAGCCATACTCAACAATGTCGTCGGCAATTGGTGCGAATACCGTGCACGACATCAATCCACAATCGTGGACAACCAATCACAGCAAACACCCGGAGGCTGCCCAGTATGACTACGCCCGAACCCACTCCTGAAGCAACACCAGAACCGACCCCCGAAACTGCGGCTGCACCAGCAGCACCCGCGGCCAAGAAAGCTCGCAACACTCTCGGAATGGTTGCGCTCGGTCTCGCGGTATTCGGCGCGCTTCTCGCGATCATCCCGGCAACCAACGGTTTCTCGTGGGTGATTCTTCTCGGCGCCTTCGTTGTGTCGATCGTCGCATTGACCCGCAAGGGCCAGGGCAAGACAATGGCGCTTATCGCATTGATCGTCAGCTTCCTGTTCTGGATCATCTCGATCTTCGTCGGAATCGCGGTTGTTGCTACCGCCGTGAGCGAGAGCCTCGACGACGCTCCTTCGATCTCCGCGCCTGACACCTCGGACGCAGAAGACGCAGAAGACGGCGCTACGGAGCCAGCAGCAGCAGGCATCGGCGACACCATCACGACCGACGATGGCGTTGAAATCACTCTCCTGAGCATCACGCCCGACGCCACCTCACCCGATGACTACTTCGCTTCAGAAGTTCGCGGAACGCTCGTCGCCGTAAGCATGTCGATGGTCAACGGCACCAACGAGGCTGTCACCATCTCCGGCGGATCCGTCAAGGGTTTCATCGGCGAAGCTGAATACGAAGCATCGCGGATCTATGGCACCGAGAGCGGCGACTGGTACGCCCTTGAAGACATCAACCCCGGCCTCACCGCAGCATTCACTGCCTACATCGATGTCCCCGCTGACACCGACCTCGACACTGTGTCGTACACAACGGAACTGTTCTTCGGCGAAGGCGTAGTATTCCTCGCTAAGTAGCAGGTCAGATTCACTTCGAAGCGCGGGACTTGCCACTGCTGTGGCAAGTCCCGCGCTTCACGTGTTTCCGCTCTCTTCTTGATACACGACCCACAACGCCGACAGGGGCTCCGAGTAGGGTGAGAACGTGAGACACGGAATCGTCATACTGCCCCAACAGCCCTGGGCTGAAGCCAAGCATCGCTGGATTCAGGCTGAGGAACTCGGCTTCGATCACGCGTGGATTTACGACCACCTCTCGTGGCGCTCGCTCGCCGACGAGCAGTGGTACGCCACCATTCCGACTCTCACGGCAGCCGCGAGTGTGACCAGCCACATCGGGCTCGGCACCTTTGTCGCTTCGCCCAACTACCGGCATCCGGTTCCCTTCGCCAAAGAATTGGCGACACTCGACGACGTCAGCGACGGCCGCTTTCTACTCGGCGTTGGCTCGGGCGGCACCGGTTTTGACGCAATGGTGCTCGGCCAAGAGGAACTCACTCCGCGCGAACGTCATGCCCGGTTCGAAGAGTTTGTGCGCGGCCTCGACGAGTTGCTGCGCTTCGAAGACCCCGGCAGCGGCGGCATTAGCTTCAACGGTGACTGGTTCACTGCCGTCAATGCGCGGATGGTCGGGGCCCCTGCCCAGCGACCTCGCATGCCCTTCGTGGTTGCCGCTGAGGGCCCTCGTGGCCTCCGCTTGACCGCCGAGCTCGCCGACGGCTGGCTCACCCTCGGCCGCACCGCTGACACCCTCGACGAGTGGTGGCAGATTGTCGCCGACACATCTGCACGCATGGATGACGCCCTCGAAAAGGCCGGCCGAGCATCCGGCAGCATTGATCGCTACCTCAATCTAGATGGCGCACCCCAGTTCAGTCTGGAAAGCGTCGACACGTGGGAAGACGCTGTCGGTCGCGCCGACGCCCTCGGCTTCACCGATGTGATTGGGCACTGGCCCCGCGCCGACGGCATCTATGCCGGCGAAGAAAGCGTGCTGATCGAGATCGCCTCCCGCTTCTCCCGCTGAGCATCCACGGTGACGCGAAGCCCGCACGCAGCACGCGATAGCTTAGAGACATGACAGCTCTCATCGTGACCCTCGCCGGACAAACCCCCTCCGTCGCCGACAGCGCCTTCGTCGCGCCCAACGCCACCCTCATCGGCAACGTCACCCTGGCCGAGCGCGTCGGCATCTTCTACGGCGCCGTTCTGCGCGGCGACACCGATGCCATCACGATCGGCGAAGGCTCGAACCTGCAAGACAACGTCACCGTGCACTGCGATGAAGGCATCCCCACCACCGTCGGTTCCGGAGTGAGCGTCGGCCACGGTGCCGTACTCCACGGCTGCACCGTCGAAGACGACTGCCTCATCGGCATGAGCGCCACGGTGCTCAACGGAGCCGTCATCGGAACCGGATCACTCGTCGCCGCCGGTGCTGTTGTGCTCGAAGGCACCGTGATCCCACCCGGATCGCTCGTGGCTGGAGTGCCCGCCAAGGTTCGCCGCGAACTCAGCGACGAAGAGAAGGCCGGCGTTCGCGAAAATGCCGCTCACTACCTCGAGCTCTCTGCGGCGCACAAAGCGGCCAGCAACTAGCGCGAAGCGCCTACCCGTCGAGCCTGGGCGGCCGGCAACGAGCAACCAGCAGCTAGCCGACGAGGCCCTGCACGAAGACGTGCGGGGTGAAACCGGTGAGGTCGTTGATGCCCTCACCCTGGCCAACAAGCTTGATCGGGATGCCCGTGCGCTCCTGAACGGCGAGAACGAAACCGCCCTTTGCTGAGCCGTCAAGTTTCGTAATGACGAGGCCGGTCACACCAGCATGCTGAATGAACGCTTCCGCTTGAGCGACACCGTTCTGACCGGTTGTCGCGTCAAGCACGAGCAATACTTCAGCGATCTCCGTCTGCTTCTCAACAACGCGGCGGATCTTGCCAAGCTCATCCATCAGACCGCTCTTGGTCTGCAAACGACCAGCGGTGTCGATGATCGCGATGTCGATGCCCTCGCGCTGAGCGCGCTCCACTGTCTGAAAGGCGACGGATGCCGGATCTTGACCTTGCTGCTGGGGGCGCACGATTTCGGCTCCCCCGCGCTCCGCCCACGTCGCCAACTGCTCAACGGCAGCAGCACGGAACGTGTCGGCCGCCCCCACGACCACCGTGCGGCCATGGCCCACGAGGAACTTGGTGAACTTGCCAATCGTGGTGGTCTTTCCGACGCCATTGACGCCCACAACGAGCACGACCGCGGGGCGGGCGCTGAGAGTGAGAGTCGGGTCGAGGCGGGCGAGACGTTCCTCGAGGGTTTCGCGCAGCATCCGCTTCAGATCTGCAGGGTCGTCAGTTTTGAAACGCGCGACACTTGCCCGCAGCTCGTCGATAACGGATTCAGTGATGTCGGGGCCGAAGTCGGCCGAGATCATTGCGTCTTCGAGGTCACTCCAAGTCTCCGCGTCGATCGTGTCGCGCGCGAACATTGATTTGAGTGCGCCCGAGAGCGACCAAGATGCTGCCATGACTACAGGTTAAGGCAGGTTCATGCTGCTTCCCTAACCGCGCTAGGGTTTTTAGATGCTCTCATTGATTCGCCACGGCCAAACCGACTGGAACGCTGCCGGACGCATGCAAGGTTCCAGCGACATTCCCCTCAACGACACCGGTCGCGAGCAGGCGCGGGAGGCCGTAGAGGTATTGCGGGGCTCCGAGTGGGACGTCATCGTCAGCTCTCCCCTGCAGCGTGCTCGCGAAACTGCCCAGATCATCGCCGACGGTTTGGGTCTCGAGCTCGGTCGCAGCTACGACCTGCTCATCGAGCGCAACTATGGTGAGGGCGAAGGTCTCACCAAAGCCGAAATCGATGAGCGCTGGCCCAACAATCCTGTTTACCCCGGCCTAGAATCTTTGCACTCCGTCGTTGAACGCGGTATCGCTGCTCTCCACGAGGTTTCGGCGGACTACCCCGGCAAGAAAGTGATTGTTGTCTGCCACGGCACGATCATCCGCTACACGCTCTCGGAGCTTGCGGGGCGCGACTTCGATCAGATCGTGAACGGCTCCGTCTCGACCATCGAAAAACTGCACACCGGTTGGTGCGTGCACACCGTCAACGGTGCTCCGTTAAGTCGCATCGACTAACTCGCCGTGATTTGTGCAGGCGGGTGTCGCCTAGCTTGCGTCTAGCTCGCGTCGACTGACGCCGTCTCTTTTGCGACGCGCTGGCCCACGACGGCGCTGATGCCATCGGCACGCATGCTGACGCCGTAGAGGGCATCCGCGATTTCCATCGTGCGCTTTTGGTGGGTAATGACGATGAGCTGGCTGGTCTGGCGCAGGTCTTCGAAGATCGCCAGCAGGCGGCCAAGGTTGGCGTCGTCGAGCGCCGCTTCAACCTCATCCATGATGTAGAACGGGCTGGGGCGCGCCTTGAAGATGGCGATGAGAAGCGCGACGGCGGCGAGCGACCGCTCACCACCGCTCAGCAGTGAGAGGCGCTCGATCTTCTTGCCGGCCGGCTTCACCGTGACTTCGATTCCTGTGGTCAACAGGTCGTCGGGGTTGGTCAGGAAGATGCTTCCGGTGCCACCGGGGAACAGCACCGGGAAGACATCGTTGAACGCGTTCTTGGTGTCTTCGAATGCGCTCGCGAAGATGACCTGCATCTTTTCATCGAGCTCGTCGATGATTGTCAGCAGGTCTTTGCGCGTGTTCGTGAGGTCGGTGAGTTGCTCGGTCAAGAACTTGTGACGCTGTTCGAGAGCATCGAATTCTTCGAGAGCGAGCGGGTTGACGCGGCCCAGGCGCGCCAGTTTGCGTTCGGCCTTCTGCAGGCGAACCTCTTGCTCGGCACGCACAAACGGTCGACCGGATGCTACAGGCTCAGCGTTCTCGTCTGGCTCAGGTACTGCGGGGCTCGCGTCAGATTCCGTGGCAGCGGAGTTCTCGTCGGGCTCCGCAATGGCGGCGCTCTCGGCCGCTTCGTCGTTTACACGGTCGTCGGGAACGGGCACCTCAGGGCCGTATTCCGCAACAAGCACGTCTTCGACGAGTCCGAGTTCTTCCCCCGAACGTTCGAGGAGACTGGAGAGATGCAGCTTCTTTTCGTAGATCTGCATTTCGAGGCCGTGGACGCTTTCGCTGACCGCCGAGAGTCGTTCACGCAGTGCCGATTCTTCGCGGCGCAGGGTGGAGAGTTCTTCGTTCTGGGCCGAGCGCGCCGCTTCCTTCGAGGCAAGAACAACGCGCGCCTCAGAAAGCGAACGATCAACCGAGTCGAGCACCGCGGGAAGCATCTCGACGACCTTGGTCGCCGAGGCGATCTGACGTTGACGAATAACGGCAAGTCGCGCCTGCTCTTGGGCTGCTTCGCGCTCGCGCACGAGCTGGGCGGCGAGCTGTTCGGCGCGGGCACGCTCGGCGCGCACTCGCTCGCGGATGGTCTCCATTTGAATGCGCAACTCGACTTCGTGGGCCCGGGCGGAATCCACTTCGGCCAGCATCGGTTCGCGTTCGGAGACGTCGAGCATCGGGCGCGGAGCAGCCTGGTACTTGTCGGCGGCAGTCTGGGCGCGCGTTACTTCGGTGGTGGCGTCGGCCACGGCTTCTTCGGCAACATCGACGGCTCGGGCAAGGCGGTCGCACTCGGCTTGGGCGGCTTCGGCCTGAATGCGGTGGCGGCCGAGCAACTCGGACTGCGCGGCAAGCTGAGCGTCGTATTCGCGCAGGGTCACGAGGGCTTGTTCGGCATCCGTCTTGGCGGAGGTGAGCTCGCGGCGCTTCTCGTCGAGTTCGAAGCTTGTGCGCTCGATCTGGGTCGTGACAACGCCGAGTTTGTCGGCGGCGGCATCCCGCTCAGCAACAAGTTCGAGGCGAGAGCGCTTCGCCCCAGAACCGCCGCGCAGCACGAACTGCGTGAGCACGTCTCCGTCGCGAGTCACGAAAGTGAGATCGGCGGCGTTCGAGAGCGAGCCATAGGCGGCGCGGGCGACCTCAAGGTCGTCGGCGATGAGAACGTGGGTGAGGAGACCGTGCACTCCGTCGGGGGCGGTCACGACGTCGGTGGCGGGAACCGTTCCGGGCGCCGTTCCGAGCGAGACCGACTGCTTGGCGGCGTTGGCGACAACCACTTCGACGCGACCGAAATCGCGCGAGGCAGACTCGGCCAGCGCATCGATGGCCGAATCGCGGTCATCGGCAAGCACGGCATCCGCAAGCGTGCCGAGAGCGGCAGCGATGGCCGCTTCGTAGCCCGGCGTGATCTTGACGTGCTCGGCGACGAGACCGCGGATGCCCGAAAGCTTGGCAGCGACGAGAGCGCTTGAGCCGTCTTTCTGATCAACCGCGAGGGATAGCGCCGAGTTGCGGGCGGCCAAGGCATCGCGCTCGCGCTCGGAGGCGTGGAGGGCTTCGCGCAGGGCTTCAATCTCGGCCTGAATGCTCGAAACTTTGGCTTCGGCAGCCTCGTAGGCGGTGTCGAGCGAGCCATCACTTTCGACGGTCGAGTTGCTGGCTTGGGTTTCGAGAGCCTCAAATTCGGCCTGGGCTGCTTCGCGACGCGACTGGGCTTCGGCGAGCGCCTGTTGCTGACGCACGAGTTCACCCTGCGCTGCGGTCAGAGTGGAGGTGGCGACTTCAACGCGAGCGGTGAGACCGGCGCTCTCCAGTTCATGACGCGACACGAGCGCGCTTTGTGCGGCGATTTCTTCGTCGAGGGAGTCGAGCGCGGCCTTCGCTGTCGCGGTTGCGGCAGCGGCTGCGGCGACGGCCTTCTCGGCATCCGCAACGCCGGTCGCGAGTTCATCGGCGCCGGCTTTCACTTCGTCGACGAGGGTCTGGCTGACGCTGTTGCTCGAGACAGGCGCATCGCTCTGCTGGCCGAGCAGCGACAATCGCTGGTTCGCGAGCGTGTAGAGACTGCGCAAGCGTTCTTGCACCGACTCGAGGCCGAAAGCCACGCGGCGGGCTTCGTCTACCTCGCCACCGACTTGGGCTTGCTCGAGGCGGGCTTCGCGCAGTTTGTTCTGGTCGAGCTGCTCTTGCAACACGATGCGCTGTGTTTTACGTTCACTCTCGCTGCGGCTGAAGTCGTTGATGCTCGAGCGCAGTTCAACTACTTCGTCGGCGAGGAGCCTGGCGCGGGCATCCCGCACGATCGAAGCAATCGAGGCCGCTTCTTTGGCGATCTCGGCCTGCTGACCGAGCGGCTTCAGCTGACGACGGATCTCCCCCGCCAAGTCGGAGAGGCGCGTGAGGTTCGCCTGCATCGCGTCGAGCTTGCGCAGCGTCTTCTCTTTGCGGCGACGGTGCTTGAGAATGCCGGCTGCTTCTTCGATGAAACCGCGACGGTCTTCGGGGCTGGCGTGCAACACCGCATCCAGCTGGCCTTGACCAACGATGACGTGCATTTCGCGGCCGAGACCGGAGTCGCTGAGGAGCTCTTGAACGTCGAGCAGGCGGCACGAGGTGCCGTTGATCGCGTATTCGCTTCCGCCGTTGCGGAACAGGGTGCGGCTGATGGTGACTTCGCTGTACTCAATCGGCAGCGCGCCATCAGCGTTATCGATCGTAAGAATGACCTCGGCGCGACCCAGCGGTCCCTTGGTGGCGGTTCCGGCAAAGATGACGTCTTCCATCTTGCCGCCGCGCAGAGTTTTGGCACCCTGCTCGCCCATGACCCAGGCGAGAGCATCCACCACATTCGACTTGCCCGAACCATTGGGGCCGACGACACACGTCACACCCTGTTCGAACGCAAAAGTGGTCGGTTGAGCGAACGACTTGAACCCTTTGAGGGTCAAACTCTTGAGGTACACGTCACCGCCCGGTCGTTGCTGGTCTCAGCGTTGGTCGAATCTCTGACCAAGTTGCTGGTCAGAACCTTGCTATACGGTACCGGATGCGCGGGGCCCGGCCGTTCTGCCGCGCAGAGTGAGCCGCCGCAACCTCTAGCGCGCGGCGAACCCACGGCGTATTCTGGTCGGCTACCTCCGTAGCGCTTACCCCCGCAGATTGGTGCGCTCATGTCAGAGATCGAGATCACGACTCTCGAGATTCCCCTCACGCTCTCTGCCGATGGATCGGACGACTTCACTGCGGCAACCGCGTTGCGCAATGAGACCGACGAGATAGTGCAGCACTACCCCGAGCTGGCGCACGACCCGCTGGTCTCCCTCGCAACTTGGCAGCCCAGTGCCTTCGAAGACCGGCGGATGCTCGTCGCCCGCGATCAGGACCGCATCGTGGGCCGCGGCGACTACAGCACCAACGTCGGCGAGGATGCGGATACAGCGTGGATCGAAACGTACGTGCATCCCGCTTATCGACGTCGCGGTGTCGGCAGCCGACTGCTGACCGAACTTGAAAAGATTGCGGCGGATGCGGGCAAGCGCAAAGTTCACGTCTATGTCTCAAGCGTGCCCACTGATGGCGCGCTACTGGACTCCCCCACAGGCTTTGGCGCCGTTCCTCGTGACGGTGCCGGCACTCAGTTTCTGCAGTCGCAGCAGTACAGCTTCGAGCAGGTTGAGCGCGTGAGCCGGCTCCCCCTCCCGGTTCCTGGCCTGCACTCCCTCGTCGACGACGCCATCACGCGGTGTAGCCGCGACTATGCCGTGCACGAGTGGGTGGGGTTGTGCCCAGAACAGTGGCGCGACGACCTCGCGCTGCTCTACACACGCATGAGTACCGACGAACCCAGTGCAGGACTTGAGCCTCCCGAAGATATCTGGACCGCAGAACGAGTGGTCGATCATGACGAACGCGAGCTCGCTAGCGGGGTGACGACCGTCTACGCCGCGATTGAGCACGTAGCCTCGGGTGAGTTGATCGCATACACCGCGCTCACCGTGCCCGAACAGCCTGAGCTCGCGGTACTGCAAGACAACACGATCGTGCTCGGGGAACACCGCGGTCACCGCCTCGGCAACCTGCTCAAGGTGCTGAATCTGGCGCATCTCCAACGAGTCGCGCCCGGCCATCCCTCGGTCATCACCTACAACGCCGAAGAGAATCGACACATGCTCTCGGTGAACGAAGCCGTCGGGTTCGTTCCCATCGGGTACGAAGGCGCGTGGAAGAAAGAGTTGCGCTAGCTCGCGGACTGACTCACGCGAATGCGCTGGCAGAACCTACAGAAGTGCGAACCCCGGTTCATAAAGCTCTCACGCACGACCTCGCGACCGCAGCGCGGGCACGCCCGGCCTTGCTGGCCGTAGACGTTGAGCGAGTGCGCGAAGTAGCCCGACTCACCGTTCACGTTGAGGTACTGGGTGTCGAAGCTCGTGCCGCCCTCGGCAAGAGCCTTGGAGAACACCGCCCGCACTTCAGCGAGCAACTGCACCGCTTTCGCGCGGCTGAGGGTCTCGGTGGGCTGGTTGTAGTGCACGCGCGCGGCCCAGAGCGCTTCGTCGGCGTAGATATTGCCGACCCCGCTGATCAGGGTCTGATCGAGCAGCGCCCGCTTCACCGTGGTGCGCTTGGCCTTGAGCGATCGCAAGAACTTGGCATCGTCGAAGAAGGGGTCGAGCGGATCACGCGCGATGTGCGCCACTTGGCTCGGCACCGCGAACGCGGGCTGGTCAACGGTGGGCAGCATGCTGTCGATCGCCATCGAGCCGAAGATACGTTGGTCAACAAAGTTGAGGCGCAGTGCGCCGTGGTCAGGATGATCAAGGTCGATCCGGATGCGCGTGAGCCGGTCATCCGTGCTCCGATCGCGTAGAAGCACCTGCCCGCTCATGCCGAGATGCGTGACGAGCGCTTCTCCGTGGGCCTCGGCGCTATCCGCGAGCGGAAGCCACATGAACTTGCCGCGGCGCTGGGGGGTCAGGAACGTGCGACCGGTCAGACGGTCGATGAAGTCTTCACTCGGCCCCTCATGACGGCGCAGTGAGCGCTCGTCAAAGACGCTGACGGATGCCGCAGTCGCGCCGGTCACCGCCGGTTCGAGCCCCGCGCGCACAACTTCGACTTCGGGAAGTTCGGGCACGCCGGTTACTTCGCTGCGGCTTGGAGGCTTGTCCAGGCTTCGAGCGCTGCGGCCATTTCGGCCTGCTTCTTGCTGGAGCCGATACCCGTGGCAATTACTTCATCGTCGAGAGCGACGCTCGCGTGAAAACGCTTGGAGTGATCGGGGCCGCTATCTTCGATGCGATAGTCGGGAGCCCCACGCCCTAGTTGGGCGGCGAGTTCTTGAAGGCTCGTCTTGGGATCCATCGCTGCACCGAACCGTGCGGGGTCAGCAAGCAGCGGAGCGACGAGGCGAAGGACGAGCGCGGTGGCTTCGTCCTCGCCGAGGTCGAGGTAGGCGGCACCGATAATCGCTTCAACAGTGTCGGCCAAAATGGACGGCTTTTCGCGGCCGCCCGTCTGCTCTTCTCCCTTGCCGAGGCGAATGAACGCTCCAAGGCCGATCAGGCGCGCAATTTCAGCGAGCGCTACAGAAGAAACGAGACTAGCCCGACGCTTGGCAAGGTCTCCCTCGTCAAGCTCCGGGTTATCGCGATACAGCTTGACCGTTACTGCTTGGCCAAGAATTGAGTCACCAAGAAATTCAAGTCGCTCGTTGTGCGCGATTCCGCCGTTTTCGTACGCGAAAGAGCGGTGTGTCAACGCAAGCGTGAGCAACTCGGGGTCAATAGCGACCCCGAGCACAGCAGAGAGCTCAACCGGTGAGGCAGAGCCCGTCATCGCCATTTCGACTCGAGAATGTGAAGACTAGTTAAACGTCAGCGACCTTGCGACCCTTGTACTCCATGTACAGGGGCGTGCCAGCGGAGTCTTCGACTACCTTGGCGCGGTGCGGCAGGCTGTAAACAGTCTTGCCGTTTTCAACGGTCTTGACGAGGGTGGGAGGGGTTGCCTTCCACTGGGCGCGGCGCATGCGGGTGCTGGCCCGCGACATCTTGCGCTTCGGTACTGCCATGGCTAACTCTTTTCTTCTTGGGTCTCAGGTGAATCGTTCGCGTCGTGCGAGTTCTGGTCATGCGAGTCTTGCGTGAAATCTTGGAGGCCGGCCAACGCTGCCCAGCGAGCATCGATGGGCGCTTCGTGTTCGTGTCCTGGATTATCGAGCAACCGAACCCCACACTCGGGGCACAGGCCAAGGCAATCCTTCTGACAGACCGGCTGGAACGGCAGTGACAACACTACCGAATCCCGCACTACAGGTTCTAGATCGATGTATTCGTCGATAACCGTGTAGTCGAAAGCTTCGTCCTCAGAATACGCGAAAAGTTCTTGAAACTCGACTCGGACAGGCAGGGTGACGTCAATGAGGCAACGAACACACTCAGCTTGCGCTTTGCCCGACACCACAGCATCCACAAGAATGCCGTCGTGGAGTGACTCAAAACGGCCCTTGACGGACAGTTTCGAACCCTTTTCTACCCCAACAACGGCGGTACCAAAGGTTTCGGGTACGACGACCTGAATGGAGTGCTCTCTCATCTCGCCTGGGCGGTGAATGAGATCGCGCACCAACACGGCATACGGACTCTCGTTGATTCTAGACACGATCGTCGATTCTACCCCCGCAACGGCTCCCCTGTCGCCCCCGGTCAGCAATCGCTCAGTCAGCTAGCCCACGGATGAGCACGCCAGACCGTGTGGGTCGGTGTAGGCAGGAGGGTTTGTACCTCTCTAGACTGGTGCGACAGACCCGTGCGCTTGGTATGGCGTGGTTGGTTTGCCCAGGATTGGGCTGCCGGTCTTCTCGAAACACTTTTCGTTCTTTGTGGCGCATTCTCGCGCCCATCCACCCGTTTCTTGGAAGGCTCCATGTCTGCACTGTCTCGTTCCGTTTTGTCCCGTTCCGCGTTCTCTCGCACCGCGCTGCTGGCAGGTGTCTCTGTTCTTGCCTTGAGCGGATGCACTGCTGCCGCTGACGAGACCGACGCCACATCGCCCGATGCTGCGACGCAATCGGTTGAGCTCAGCAATTGTGGCTTCGATGTGACCTTCGACTCCGCTCCCGAGCGCGTCATCACGATCAAGTCGTCAACAACCGAGATGCTTCTGGCGCTCGGCCTCGGCGATCGCATCATTGGAACTGCGTTTCAGGACGGCCCTGTGCCCGAACAATGGGCATCCGATGCTGCGGGCTTGACCTCGATCGCGGAGCGCGTTCCGAGCGAAGAAGCCGTTCTCGATCTCGAGCCCGACCTTGTCTTTGCCGGGTGGGAATCAACGTTCAGCGCTGACGGCGCCGGCGAGCGCGCCGACCTCACTTCTCTGGGCATCAACACCTTCGTGGCTCCCTCGGCCTGCCAAAGCGCAGAACAGCCTGAACAGCTCAGCTTCGACAACGTCTTCAGCGATATCGAGACGGTTGCCTCGATCTTCCGCGTGGATGCCACCGAGATCGTCGATGAACAGCGGGCCCAACTGGCCGCGATCGATGCCAATGGCGACTCCCGTACCGCTCTCTGGTTCTCCTCGGGATCCGACACTCCTTACGTCGGCGCCGGCATCGGAGCACCGCAACTGCTGCTCGACACTGTTGGCCTCACCAACATCGCTGGAGACCTCGACTCGACGTGGGCTCCCTTCAACTGGGAAGCCGTCGTTGACGCCGACCCCGACTTCATTGTGCTCGTGGATGCCGCCTGGAACACCGCAGACAGCAAGATCGACGTGCTTGAGGCCAACCCCGCCACCGCGAACCTCAGCGCTGTGAAGGCTGGCCGTTACCTCGTGGTGCCGTTCGCGGCGAGCGAGGCCGGCGTGCGCAGTGTTGAAGCCGCCGAAAGCCTGTCGGCTCAAATTGCGGAGCTCGATGGCTAAAGTTTCTCCGCTCGCCTTCGGCACCGCGCTGGGGATCGCACTTCTTGTGTCGATCACCATCGCGGTGACGATTGGCCCTGCCGACATCCGCTTCGATGAGGTCTGGCGCTCGATTGGCAGCCACCTCGGTATCGGAGTGAGCCCGCTCACAGAATTGCGGGATGGCATTGTGTGGCAGTTGCGTTTGCCTCGCGTGCTCACCGCTGCGGCGGTGGGTGCGGGGCTCGCGCTGAGCGGTGCGGTGATGCAGGCAATTACGCGCAACCCACTCGCCGACCCGTATCTGCTCGGGCTGTCATCGGGCGCGGCTCTGGGCGCGGTGTCAGTGATTGTGCTTGGCGCCGCCGTGTTACTTCCGTTTGCCGCCTTTGCAGGCGCGTTGCTCGCGCTCACCCTCACGTTGCTGTTGGCAGGATCCCTCGGTGCAATCACCCCGTCGCGCACGGTGCTCGCCGGCATCGCCGTCTCGGCGCTTGCCTCGGCAGTCACAAGCTTTGTCATCTTCTGGAGCGTCGACGGCGACTCCTACCGTGAAGTGTTGTCGTGGCTGCTCGGCTCCCTTAGCGGAGCCCGCTGGCCTGCGGTCGGCATCACCATGGTTGCCATCATCGTGATCGGAGTCCCCGTGATGCTTACGGGACGGCTGCTCGACTCCTTTGCCTTCGGCGACGTGCAGGCAGCGTCGCTCGGAGTGAACGTCAGCGCGACCCGCTGGGGACTGCTGGCTGCATCCGCCCTCGTCACCGGCGCCATGGTCTCGGTGAGCGGATCGATCGGCTTCGTGGGGCTCATCCTGCCGCATGCCGTTCGACTGCTCGTAGGGCCAGGGAACCGCGCCCTGCTCCCCCTGAGCGCCCTCCTCGGCGCCGTCTTTCTCGTCTGGGCCGACACCCTTGCGCGCACACTCTTCGACCCGCGCGAGATTCCCGTCGGCATCGTCACCGCCATGATCGGTGCCCCCATCTTCGCGTTCCTCCTCACCCGGCGAAAGAGCTCAACATGAGTGACGACACCGGCCTTGTCGCCGAACGAATCCGCGTCACTATCGACGGCACCCTGCTCATCGACGACGTCGACTGCACGGTAGCGCGAGGCTCCCTCAGCGCTCTCGTCGGGCCAAACGGTGCCGGAAAATCCACACTGCTGCGGGCCCTGACCGCCGTGCAGGCTCCGGCATCCGGAACCGTCACGTTCGGCAACGCCGACCTGCTCGGGATGCCGCGTCGCCAACGCGCGCGCCTTGCCGCGTTCGTGGAACAAGACGCCACCACCGACTCCTCCCTCACCGTCGACATGGTCGTGAAGCTCGGGCGTCTGCCCCACCAGTCACTGTGGGAGGCTGACTCCCCCGAATCCGCTGCCGTCGTGACGGCAAGCCTCGAGACCGTGGAAATGACCGCATTCCGCGAACGCGAATTCCAGAGCCTCTCTGGTGGCGAAAAGCAACGCGTCATGCTTGCCCGCGCCCTCGCCCAAGAACCACAGCTGCTGACCCTCGACGAACCGACCAACCACCTCGACATCGCGGCCCAACTCGCCGTGCTCGAACTGCTGTCGAGCCTGCGCACCACGGGCGTGACTGTGCTGGCCGCGCTGCACGACCTCTCCCTCGCGGCGAGCTACTGCGACCACATCATTGTGTTGTCCCAGGGCCGCGTCGTGGCGGCAGGCGCGACCGATACGGTGCTGACCGAACAGCTGATCGCTGACGTGTATGGCGTCACGGCATCCATCCTGCGCAATCCGGTCACGGGCAAGCCTGTCATCGGGTTCAGCCCGGCGTAGCCCCAACCCAACCGAGATCTAACCCACCCGAGATCTAGCCCGCTTGTGATCTAACCACGACGGTCTCGGGGACTAAACGCCGTGCGCGGAGCCAGTGCAGCCCGAAGTTGCCCACGCCAGCCAACGGATGCTCGCAGCGCGGCGAGCACATTCGTCACGGCTCCCGCACGCACGGTTTCGGGTCGCGGGCTGAAAGCGCTCGCCTCAACCTGCCCAAGCAAGGAGCTGAGCGCGGATGTCCCGGAGTCGCCGAGGTGCTCGGCGAGGTGCTCGGCGAGGTGCTCGAACTGTTGCCGCGGGGTTGCTGTCGCGCTCAACGGATAGCCGAGATCGATTGCGGTGTCGCGCACTTCACGCCAGGCTGTGCCGGTCTCTCCTCGCCTCACGGCGGCCAATCGTAGAGCCCGACGGGTGACCCGCACGAGGGCTGGAATGAGCAGAAGCACAGGCAAGGCGAGCACGAGCCACCACCACGGTGAGATCTCGACGCCGTTGGGCGTTGCCGCGGAGGAGTCTTCATCGAGGGGCAGATCGGGGCGGGCACCAGGCGTCGCTGGGGAGGTCGACGTTGGGGTTGCTACGGGCTCAGGTTGCGATTCATCGACATCCGGCGTGTTGGGGTCATCTTCAACACTTTGGGCGAAACGTGGAGCGCTTCCCACCGAGACGGTCGGTTCGAAACGGATCCACCCGATGGTCGGGAAATAGAGCTCAGGCCACGCATGCAGATTGTCGGTGGACACGAGGAAGCGTCGTTCGTCCGAGTCATCCGCGATTCGTTCGCCGGGCGTGAACCCGACCACCACTCGCGATGGGATCTCTAGGCTGCGGGCCATCGCGGCCATCGCAGAAGCGAAGTGAACGCAGTAACCGCTCTTCGCCGTGAGAAACTCGCCAAGAACACCGGCGCCGGAACCGTCATATTCCTCGGCGACGGGAGCATCTTCTGAATACGTGAAGTCACCGTCGGCAAAGAATGACTGCAGCGCCAACGCCTGATCGAAGCGAGTCGTTTCGCCGCGCGTCACAGCGTCGGCTGTCTCAGTCACGATGCTCGGAAGGGTCTCCGGCAGCTCAAGATAGCGCTCAAACCCATCGGGTAGCGTCGTCGGGGCGGCCTCCAGTTGCTCGACCGAGGGCGCGGGCGAAACGAACGCGACTTCGTAGTTTTGGCCACGAGAGTTCGAGTCGTCGGTCGATACCGTGAGCCCGTCTGGCTCCCACGACCAGTCGCCCTCAAGCCCACTAATGTTGGCCGTCGCATACGGCACCGGCAAGAGCTTTCCCCGGATGCGGTCAATCTCGACCTGCAGCACCTTCTCCTCCCGCGGCACTTCGTCGCTCAGACCGGGTGCTATCGGAAATTCGGTGACGCTGCCAGCGGCTGTTGGCTCGTTTTCCGACGGCTCCCAAGTGTCCTCCGAAAACACGTCAAGCGCGGCCACGCGAAGGTACTCCCCGCCGCCCTCAGAGGCATAGGTCAATGCTCGCAAGGGAATGCCTCGGCGGAGGTCAGTGCTGAGGTTGATGATCGGGTTCACCCCGGTGGAGATGAGACCCTGCCCGCTCCCCAATTGCTCCGCTGGTTCAGCGCTCGGCAGCACCACCGGCACGATGAGAGACAGCACTAGGGCGGCCGAAATCAGCGGCCACGCCGAACGAGTGTTCTTCTGCGAGGATGCCACCAAGAGCACCGCAACATAGGCGATCGCGGTTGCGGCGAAGACAAACGCATCGTGCAATTCGGTGCGCACAAAGCTCGGCACCAGAAGAAGAATAGTGAGCGGGATGGCGGTCAACGCTGGTTTCTGCAGCACGAACGCCGCGACATCCATGGCCACGGCCACGGCCAACGCACCGAGACAGATCAGGAAGACGATCCCCACAAACGCATCAGCCGGAAAACGCTGTACCGCGATGGAGGCTTGCCCCTGCGTCACCAGTTCACCAAACCGCGAGGCCGTATCTCCCGTCGGGATGATGCCGAGGGTGGCCGTCTGAGGCGCGAACATCAGCACGAGCGAGACCAGCCCACCGGCGGCCGCGACCACCGAGCCAAGCCACGCTCGCGAGTTCACACTGCGGAAGGCGGCGCCCGACGCCAGAACCGCCACCACCACGGCCATAAAGGGGAACCACCAGGCACCCTCGGCTAGCACTGCCCCGAGACTGCTCGCCGCAACGCCCGTCGCCAAGGCTAGAACACCCGCAATCGACCACAGTCGCACTCGGCGATAGTGCTTCGCTACGCTCGCGACCCTCGCCGCCTCAGTCGTGCTCACGGAGCACCTTAGATTCCGAAACCAACAGGTTCCAGGCGTCGGCGACATCGTCGTAGGAACGAACCGAAATGACCTTCCACCCTGCGGTGCGCAACTGATCAGCAACCGGCGCACGTTTCTCGGTGCCCCCACGCTCACGGTCACCGAAACTGGACGACGATTCCACTACGAACGCAACGGCAAGCCCGGCGCCGGTTGTCTGAGCTGCGAGAAAGTCAACGGTCTCAGCATCAGGATTCGCGACCAACGCGATCGTGGGCACCGACGTGGCAGCGCGCGCTGCAGAATCTGTCCACCACGCGGCGGGCGAATCGATGGGCGCTATCGCCGCGAGCCGAGTAAGCAGCTCCTGCTCCGCCGCCGACCTGCGGTGCAGGACAGCCGCATCCGTCAATTGAGACTGCCCCGTTTCAACAATGCTCACGAGAAAACCCTCGCGCCGTAGCTGCACGGCAGCCGACGCGAGCATGCTCACTACCCACTCGAATCGAGGACTGTGCGCCGACGCAACAGCAGAACCGGAAGGCGTGCGAATCACGGCGGCGCGGCTGGCATCGGGGTAGCCGACCAGCCGAGTATCGACAATGATGCGGGCCTGCGGATAGCTGTGCTGCTCTTCTTGACGCACCATGAGACTGCCGTGGCGAGCGGACGCTTTCCAGTGCACGCGACGCATGGCATCGCCCCGACGATACTCGCGCGTCATCGCGTCATCGTCGTCACCGGCGGCACGACGTTGCACGACCCGTGCTTCGCCATCTCCGGACTGCGCCAACAGCGCTGTCGGCGCGAACTGCACCACTTGCGGCGTCACGATGAGCAGTGTTGCAGCGCCCACGCTCCAGGCACCCCACGCCAGTTGAAGAGGATCAGAGGCTTCGACCACGAGCGGCCCGACATCGAAGACTCCGCGGGTGGTCGGGGTGAGGGTGTAACTCAATTGCGCGGCGCTGCGATCATTGCCCGCCCCCGTCTTCACCGACAACCGCGGAAGCCAACCGCTCTCGGTCACCCACGGGTGCCACGGAAGACCATCGCGCCACCGCATCGCGGCCGTCGCACGCCGCAATTGATTATCGACGCGCAGCGTCACAGCCGTCGTGCTTGCCGCTTCGACCACCGGGAACGAAAAACGACGAGTAACCGTCATCGCCGCCGCGTGCCTCCGCACGAAAAATGCCGCCACCGTCGGCAAGGCCAGGGCAAAAGACCCGACATATAACAAAATCGGCATACCGGCACCAAAACCCACACCCAGTGCAACGCCGCCCGCCACCAAGAAGGTCGCGCCGCGATTCGTCAGTCGGGCACCACCCATCACAATGCGAATGGATCGCAGCAGCACGTCGCGGGCCATGACAGCTGTCTCTAGGATGCGGCCGCGTGCACCGGCACCGGAGTCTCGGCCACGATGCGCTCGATGACATCCGCGATTGAGTGCCCAGAGAGCAGTGCCGAAGTGTCACCGGTGTGACGAGCAGGAATCATCCGATGGGCCAGCACCGTCACAGCGAGCGCATCAATGTCATCCGGAAGAACAAAGTCGCGGCCGTCAATCGCGGCTCGCGCCTTTGCCGCGCGCACCAAATGCAGCGTCGCGCGGGGACTCGCACCCACCCGCACTTCACGGTCGCGGCGGGTTGCTTGAGCGATCGCCACGGCATATTCCTCCACGGCAGTGCTCACGAAGACGCGGCGTACGGTCGCGATGAGCTCGCGCAACTGCGACACCGAGACCACCGGGGTAAGAGCATCCAGCGGACTTGTCAGCTCCCGTGACCGCAACATGGCCAGCTCGGCTGCGGCATCCGGATATCCCATTGAAATTCGGGCCATAAACCTGTCGCGCTGAGCCTCGGGCAACGGATAGGTGCCCTCCATCTCGATGGGGTTCTGCGTCGCCACCACGATGAACGGGCTCTCAAGTTCGTAGGTCGTGCCATCGACGGTGACACTCGACTCGGCCATGCACTCGAGTAGTGCCGACTGCGTCTTGGGGCTTGCACGGTTGATCTCGTCGCCAATCACAATGTTGGCGAAAACAGGACCCTTCTTGAATTCAAATTCGCGGGTGTTTTGGTTATAGACCGAGACACCAGTGATGTCTGCCGGCAGCAAGTCTGGGGTGAACTGCACGCGAGAAACGGTGCTGTCGACCGTGCGCGCCAGGGCTCTCGCCAGCATGGTCTTACCGACCCCGGGCACATCCTCGATGAGAAGATGACCCTCCGCCAGCAACACCGTGAGCGCCAATCGCACGGCCTCCGTCTTGCCATCAATCACGGTCGAAATACTGCGCACAATGGCGGCACAGTGATCGTGGAACACGTCGTCGGGTAGTGACCCGGAGGTAGGGGCATCCATGGGTCGAGTCTTACACCGGTCTTCCACTACGGCAATTGCTTACGCTTGCGCAGTTCATCTTCAAGGGCACGGATCTTTTCTTGGCGCTGAAAGTATTCGATCTCCGCATCGAGCTTCGCAATCTCTTCTTCGGTCGAGCTTGGCCGCATCGACGACTGGTGTTCGCGACGCTCGGGGGCACCAAAGGGCAAATATCTGGGGGCGGTGGACTGGTGCTCGCGGCCGATAGCAAACCAGAGAATGCTGCCAATGAAGGGCATGAAGATCACGAGAAAGATCCAGGTGACCTTGCCGAGATGCTTGATGCGCGATTCATCGATCAGGATGATGTCGATCAGGACCGCGATGAGCAACGCGAAGTACGCGAGCGAAATGAGACTCCCCATCTGCTCATCGTAGAGGTAATCTCACGTACAGTCGAGTATTAGTCTTCTTTAGTTTCGACGGTGTTGTACGCCTCATCGAAGCCCGCCATCCACGCCTCTTTCGTGCCCAAACTGAACATGTCTTCGGGGCCGGACCGAACGAGCGAACGTGCGCCGGGAGCGTCGAGATCAGCGACGTGCTGGCCAAGGCCGCGAAGGACCGCAACGGGCAATCCCCCGGCCTTGCCTTTGACCAAATCTGTCGCGGCAGCAACTTCATCGGCGAGCGCTGTGACACTGACCGCAAGCGGGCGACCCGAAGCATCCGCGGTTCCACGCAAATCATCCAAGACATGGATGCCCGCCGCGCCAATCGCAATGTCGGCCTGCCCTTTGCGCCAAGGCCTGCCCACGGTGTCAGTGATGACGATGCCGACCGTCACCCCGAATCGCTCGCGGAGCCCGGCGCAGAGGTCACGAGCCGTGGCATCGGGATCGAGAGGGAGCAGCAAAACGATGCCATCGGGGGTATTGCTGGAATCGACGCCTGCCGCCGCCATCACGAGCCCGAGACGGTTCTCCACAATGCGAGTGACGCCGTTGGGGTGCTCGCGGGATGCCACCACGCGCACCGTTTCGTCGGTGATGGCTTGCTCGCGATCAGCGGCTTCCACCGAACGCCCCTCGGCCTTGCTCACGATCTTGGAGGTCACAGTGAGGATGTCGCCGTCGACAAGCCCGCCAGAGTTCACGTCGTCAGAGTCGGCGACGAGAGCCGCCGCAATCGCCTCAAGAAGGCTGTCGCCGGACTGAATTTCGGGGATGCCGGGCACAGCCCATGCGCTCATTCTCACGCGTCTAGTCTGCGGCATTTCGGGAGCAGTCACTACTTGCGCAGCGCCGGCAGCACGTCGCGCCCGAAGACGTCGAGGAACTCGCGCTGATTGCGTCCAACGTTGTGGAGGTAGATACGGTCGAATCCGAGATCGAGGTAGCTCTGGATGTAGGCACGGTGCACGTCCGGATCGGCACTCACGGGCATCCGGCCTTCGAAGTCTTCTGGTCGCACCATGCGGGCGAGCTGTTCGAGCTCAAACGGTGAGCGGATGTCGTTCTTCGCAAACCGCAAACCGCCGTTCGGCCATTCCGTGAGCGCGTTGCGCATGGCCTGCTCATCTGTTTCGGCCCAGCTCAAGTGCAACCGCAGTACGCGGCTCTGAGTTTCGGGCTTGCGGCCCGCTTCGCGCGCTCCTTCGGCGAATCGCTTGAGCAGCATGTCGACTTTCTCGAGGGGTGCTGCTTCGGTGATGAGACCGTCGACGGTTTTGCCCGCACGCTTGGCGGCGACGGGGCCTGCTGTCGCAACGAGGATCTCGGGCGCGACTTCGGGCATGGTCCAGAGGCGTGTCGATTCGAGCCGATAGAACTGGCCTTCGTGGCGCACATCTTTGTTGCCGAGACCCGAAGCAAAAAGTTTCTTGATGATCTCGACGGCTTCGAACATGCGGTTAATGCGTTCGGGGGCTTCTGGCCAGTACTGGCCGACGATGTGTTCGTTAATGGCTTCGCCGCTGCCGAGCCCGAGCCAGTGCCGTCCCGGATTCATCGCGGCTAGCGTCGCCGAGGCTTGAGCGACCATTGCCGGATGCCACCGAAAGGTGGGTGCGGTAACTCCCGTGCCGAGATCGCCGGTCGTTGTCTCGCCCAGAGCACTCAGCACGTTCCACACGAACGAAGCCTGTCCCTGCTGGGGAACCCACGGCTGGTAGTGGTCGGCGGCCATTACGCCGCGAAATCCCTGCGCTTCGGCATGCTGCGCGAACGCCATCACATCGCGCGGATGAAACCGTTCAAGCATGGCGGCGTAGCCGATGTGGGGTGCAGCAACTGTCACGGGCATCCGTCTATTGTGGCGTGCATTGCGCTTGTCATGCTGCACCAGAGTCACAGAGCATTGAATTGCCGTCGCGAGGAGCGGATAATGGGCGACCTACTCACTGAGGAGTCGGCATGAATCTGGGCGCGTTTTCCACCAGCACCGCTAGTCCGCTCATGCACGTCATCCTCATTCCAGGGTTCTGGCTCGACGAAGCATCGTGGGGCCCCATTACTCAGTCGCTGCGCGCTGCTGGCTACACGGTTCACCCGTTGACACTTCCCGGTCTTCACCGCAACGACACCGACCGAGCAACCATCACTCTGGCCGACCACGTTGCCGCGGTGGTTGACGTAGTCGATAGCCTCACTCGCGACTATGACTGCGAGGATGACGCAGCGCACGGCCAAACAGCGCCTCACATTGTGCTCGTGGCCCACAGCGGTGGCGGCCCCATCGCCCACGCTGTTGCGGATGCTCGTCCCACTTGCCTTGCGCGCATCGTTCACGTCGACACGGTGCCGCTCCCCCACGGGATGCCGATCAACGCCGACCTTCCGACAATTGATGGTGAGATTCCGCTGCCCGATTGGGCGGTATTCGACGACGAAGACCTTGTTGATCTCACCGCTGAGCTGCGGGCCACATTCCGGGAGATGGCGATTCCGCAGCCCGCTCGCGTGGCTAGCGACCCGCAAAATCTGTCGACTCCGGCACGGTTTAGCGTTCCCGCCACAGTGATTTGTTGTGAGTTCACGAGCGAACAAGTGCGGTCATGGATGCACGACTCTGAGCCATTCGCCGCAGAGCTTGCACGCCTCGACGACCTCGAGCTCGTTGACCTGCCCACCGGGCACTGGCCGCAGTTCACGAAGCCAGCTGAACTTGCCGAAGCAATCGTCACGGCTGTGCATCGCAGCTAAATAGGGTCTTGTCCTCTGCGAGCGCCCGTCCTACACTGAGCAAACGCCAACTATTGAAAGGAGCCTGACGTGTTTATGTTCGTTACGACCAAGAACCCCACTACCGCCGGCTCCGTCGGCACCCTCACCGCCTAACCGGTTAGCGTTCTCTGCTCACCGATTCTGACGGTGGCGGCGCTCACGGAGCACACGACCCAACTCGATCATCACGAGACCGCGTTCGACTGACGAGTCGGCACACCCTCACTAGGGTTGCGCAGCACTCACCGTGATGATCACCCCTTCTCTGGCGACTCGCGATCGCTGAAGGTTGCCGTTGGGTCGCCACCTGAAACAGCGCGCTTTGGCGCGCCATCCGCAACCTCTCTCTGTCACGAAAGTTTCCATCATGAACGAACTACTGGCGGCCTCGAAAGACCGCCACGCCCATCCGCCCGAACCTGACCCCGTCGAGAGACCGCGCCCAGCGGCAGCACGTCGCGTGGGAGTCATCGACCGGCTTGCGCTGCATCTCGGCGTCGCACTCATCACGTGGAGCCGCCGGCCCCACCGTGCGCGACTGATCGCGTCGGCCGAGCTACTGGCCGCACACCAGCTCCGTCGTGAGCGCCTGGCTCACGCCAGAGCTCGCGCCGAGCAGAACTATCCGCGGTTCATCATCCGCTGAATTCGCCGCACTCGACCGCCGCTGGATCGCTCCGGCGGCGGTCGTTTCGTTCTCAGCGAATATGAAGCGAAATTTCTTGGCACTCTCAGGTCGAGAATGCTAATTTTTGATTGTTGAGTCACGGTGACTCAACTTTGAGAAAGGGGTTCCCCATGACACTGTCATTTGATCCTTTTGCCGAACTCGACCGGCTCACTGCAGCGGCCCAGTCCCGCGTCGGCGCCCAGCCGATGCCGGTTGATCTGTACCGTCAGGCCGACGAGTACGTCCTCACCGCCGACCTCCCGGGCATCGACCCGGGCTCCGTTGACGTCGACGTTGATGGCCAGTTGCTCACCATTCGCGCCGAACGCACCGCTGGCGAACGCGAGGGAGCCAAGTGGCTCTCTCAGGAACGTCGCTACGGTTCTTACTTGCGCCAGTTCAGCATTGGCGCTGGCATCGACCGCGACAACATCAGCGCCAGCTACGACAATGGCGTCTTGAGCGTCATTATTCCGGTCTCCGAGAAGGCAAAACCTCGAAAGATTGAGGTCAGCACCAACTCGGCGAACCAGGCTCGTTCAAGCGAAAAAGTCGCCGTCACGAGCTAGCCGACACCGGAACGTCGCCGCGTTCGACGGTGGCGCACAACAACGATGGGCGGATGCTTCACGCATCCGCCCATCGTTCGTTAAGCCTGTCGCACTAGAGCCGTGCTCTCGCGCGAGCCGCTGCGGTCAGAACGCGAGTTACAGCGCCCGCAATCGCGGTGCAATGTCGCGCTCGAAGAGCTCAAGGAAACGGCGCTGGTCGTTGCCGGGCGCGTGGAAGACGAGGTGGTTGAGGCCGGCATCCACGTAGGGACGAATCTCTTCCACAATCTTGTCGGGATCGTTGCCGACGATCCACCGCGAAGCGATCTGTTCAATGGGCAGAGCATCGGCGGCACGTTCCATCTCGATGGGGTCAGTGATGTCGTGCTTCTGCTCCTTCGAGAGAGCAAGTGGCGCCCAGAAACGCGTGTTCTCGAGAGCAACGTCGGCATCGGTGTCGTACGAGAGCTTGATTTCGATCATCCGGTCGATATCTTCGAACTTGCGGTCAGCCTTGGCCGCGCCCTCTTTGACGCCCGGGATCAGTGCGTCGTTGTAGAGCTCCATGCCCTTGCCCGAGGTGCAGATAAAGCCATCTCCGGCACGACCCGCATAGCGGGCAACCATCGGCCCACCGGCAGCGATATAGATCGGGATGGGCTGGTCAGGGCGGTCATAAATGCTCGCGTCGTGGGTGGAGTAGTACTCGCCATCGAAGGAGACGCGATCTTCGGTCCAGAGCGCTCGCATGAGACGGACTGATTCGCGCAAGCGAGCAAAGCGCTCTTTGAACTCGGGCCACTCTTGCTCACCGGCGCCACGGAATCCGGTGGCAATTTCATTCAGAGCCTCACCAGAACCAACACCCAACATGATGCGCCCCGGGTAGAGGCAACCCATCGTCGCGAACGCTTGAGCAAGCACAGCCGGGTTGTAACGGAACGTCGGCGTCATCACGCTCGTGCCGATCCGGATCGTGCTGGTGCGCTCCCCCACCGCGGCCATCCAGGTCAGCGAGAACGGAGCATGTCCGCCTTCGTGACGCCACGGCTGGAAGTGGTCGCTAACCGCAACACTCTCCATGCCGTGTGCTTCTGCGGCCACTGCGATCTCAACGAGTTCACGCGGGGCAAATTGTTCTGCTGACGCTTTGTATCCGAGGGTGAGTGTCATAAACCCATTGTGCCGGTGTTAGTCGCGCGGCGCTTGCAAAAACTCAGAAACCGAACGCGGAACATAGGGCGCGACGTCTCCGCCAAGCGCGGCAACCTGGCGCACCAGCGAACTAGACACGTGCGCATGAGCGGGGTTCGGCAGCATGAAAATCGTCTCTACCCCGGCGAGATCGCGGTTGACGATAGCCATAGGAGTTTCGTACGCGACATCCACTTGAGAACGGATGCCCTTGATGATGACACTCGCCCCGACATCGGTGCAGTAGTCGACAAGAAGGCCCATACTCCAGCTAGTTACAAGGATGTTGCCCTCGAGGTGGGCGTCGGCAACGGCCTGCTCGATGAGCGAGACGCGCTGCGCAATCGGCAAAAGCGCGGTCTTGCCCGGGTTGTGCACGACGAGAACGTGCACTTCGTCAAAGGTTTTCGCTGCCCGCTCAATCACATCGAGGTGGCCAAGGGTGACAGGGTCAAACGACCCAGGAACAACAGCGATCCGACTCATGCTCCCACGATAGTCGCTCGGTGCTCATTGGCGCGTGGGAGTTCGCTGTGCGGGGAAATCTGGCGCAACACTCTGGAGCGCGCCTGCGAGCGGAAGCGCTAGTTCTTGCCGAGGAACGCTTCGGCACTTTCGTCTAGACGACGCTTGAGTGCTTCGGCGAGCGCCGGATGCTCTGCCAAGGTCGGGTCGGCGACCAACAGCGCTTGAGCCGCCTCGCGCGCTTCAGTGATGAGTTGACCGTCGTTGGCAACTCGCAGCAGCTTGAGGCTCGAGCGGCCACCCGACTGCACTCCACCAAGCACATCGCCTTCGCGGCGTAGTTCAAGGTCTTTGTTGGCAAGTTCGAAACCATCGAGAGTGGATGCCACAGCCTCAACGCGTTCGCGCGCCAACGACTCCACCTCGGCCGCCGTGACGAACAGGCACAGCCCCGGAACGCCACCACGACCAACTCGGCCGCGCAGCTGGTGCAACTGGGAGACCCCGAAACGATCAGCGTCGAGCACCACCATCACCGAGGCGTTGGGCACGTCGACACCGACTTCGATGACCGTCGTCGCGACGAGCACATCAATGTCGCCCGCGGCGAAGGCGCGCATGAGCTCGTCTTTCTCCTCGCTCGAGAGCTTGCCGTGGAGCGCCTCGATCCGCTTGCCCGCGAGAACCTCGTTGCTGCGGAGCGACGCCAGCACCTCGGTCACGTTTGCGATCGGGCGGGGCGGCCCGGCATCCGGATCATCGGAGACAGCGGGTGCCGGCTCGCTGCCGGGCTCTTCAGTTTTGGCATCAATGGCGGGGCACACAACGAAGCCTTGACGACCGATGGCGAGTTCTTCTGCCAGCCGCTGCCAGACGCGCGACACCCAGCCGGGTTTTTCGGCGAGCGGCACGACGTGACTGCTGATGGGCTGACGGCCAGCGGGCAACTCAGCAATCGAGGAGATATCGAGGTCGCCGAACACGGTCATCGCAACCGTGCGCGGGATGGGCGTTGCCGTGAGCACGAGAACGTGGGGAGGCTTCGCGCCCTTGAGCCGCAGCGCTTCGCGCTGGTCGACGCCGAAACGGTGTTGCTCATCAACGACGACGAGACCGAGATCGACAAACGTAACCGCGTCGCCCAGGAGGGCGTGCGTGCCGATCACGATGCGAGAAGCCCCCGACACGGTCGCCAGCAGCGCCTTCTTGCGCTCTGCTGTCGGCAGCTGGCCTGTGATGAGGGTCGGGCGCAGTTCGGCCGCGAGATCGGGGCCCAGCGTGCGGATGATCGAACGGAAATGTTGATGCGCCAAAACCTCAGTGGGAGCCAGCAACGCTGATTGCCCACCCGATTGCGCGACCGCGAGCATCGCCCGCAGCGCGACCAGAGTCTTACCGGAACCCACCTCACCCTGCACGAGCCGATTCATCGGAACCGGCTGCGCCATGTCGTGGAAGATTTCCTCCCCTACGGTTTGCTGATCACCCGTGAGAGTGAACGGCAACGCTGCGTCGAAGCCTTCGAGCAGTGGGCCGGCCGTGCGTGCGATGGCTTCCGATTCGCGCTGCTTCTGACGCTGTTGCAGAAGCGCCGACTGCAGAACAAATGCTTCCTGAAAACGCAGGGTGTCGCGAGCTGCCCGCCAGTCCGAGTCAACCTTCGGGCGGTGCACCTGCTCAAGCGCCTTCGCAAACGGAAGCAACTCGCGTTCGCGACGAACGGCATCCGGCACCGGGGCATCAAGCGGGCCAAGAGTATCGAGCACGACCTCGACGGCTTTCTGAATTTGCCAACTCGCGACCGTGGAGGTCGCCGGATAAATGGGGATCGGCTGCTCGGCCCACGACTTGGCCTGCTCGGGCTTCTTGAGCTCGAGAGCATCCCGGTCAAAGAGTTCGTAGTCGGGGTGAGCGAGCTGGCGCGTGCCGCGATATTGGCCAACCTTGCCCGCGAAGATTCCGCGCACCCCCGGCGTCAACTCATTGGCACGCCACGCCTGATTGAAGAACGTGAGGGTCAGGATGCCCGTGCCGTCGCTGATCGACACCTCAAGAATCGAGCCGCGCTTGTTGCGCATCGGACGATTGCGCACCTCTCGCACTTCGGCGACGATGGTGACTGCCTCATCCAACGGCAATTGAGCCAGCGCAGTGAGTTCGCCCCGTCGCGCGTACCGCCGCGGAAAGTGTGTCATCAGATCGCCGACCGTGAGCAGGCCAAGACCGCGCTGCATCGAAGTAGCGGTGCGCCCGCCCAAGACGGCGCTGAGCTTCTGATCAAGGGGCGAGGTCACCCTAGAAGAGTACCGGGGACCACTGGCGTTCTTCAGACGGCTAGGCTCGGAATGCTATGACACGCATCATTGCCGGATACGCCGGCTCCCTCACCATTGCCGTACCGAGCGCGGGCACACGGCCCACCAGCGACCGCCTGCGCGAAGCGATCTTCTCGGCGCTCGAAGCCCGCGACGCCATCGAGGGCGCCCGCGTGCTCGACCTCTACGCCGGCACCGGAGCGCTCGGGCTCGAATCCGCCTCGCGCGGCGCACCCCACGTCACCCTCGTCGAGAACAACGCTCGCGCCGCCGCCACCTGCCGCAAGAACGCGACCCTCATCGCGGCAAAGGCTCCGCGCGGCTCAAAGCCGATCATTCTCACCGCCGCTCGCGCTGTGCACACGTTCTTAGAGACATCCGGTGATCAGTGGGATCTCGTCTTCATCGACCCGCCCTACGAACTCGGCAACGGTGAACTGCTCGTGGCGCTCGAACTGCTCGCCACGCAGCTCAGTCCCGACGCACTCGTCGTCGTGGAGCGTAGCTCGCGCGACCCCGAACCGGAGTGGCCCGCTGGGCTCGAACTCGACCGTCGCAAAGACTACGGCGACACCACGCTCTACTGGGTACAGCCGACCGAGGCATAGCCTGCCAGCACTTCGGCGATCAGCCGACGGCACCGTCCCAGCCCGCATAGGGATCCCAACCGCCGCGCTCGGTGTAGGCAACGCCATCAACAAGCACGCCCACGCCCTCGACCACGCGACCGATAGCGCGGAACCCTGCTGGCAGCGGAGCCTCCTCGGGAAAAGTGGCGAGTAACGAATGGTCTTCGCCACCGTCGAGCTGCGCCCGACCACCCACCGCTTCGGATGACAAATCAAGCCCGACGCCACTAGCGGTGGCAACGCGGCGAGCATCGATCGCGAGCCCGTCGCTCAGGTCGAGCATGGCCGTGGCTCCTCCGATAGCGGCGGCTTTGCCGTCCGCGATCGGGGGCGCTGGCCTGAGTTGGGCGGCGATGGCATCGGGATGCGTTGTCGCGAGGGCTGCGGCGGCTGCGGCATCCGGTTCGCCATCAACGACGCCCTCAGTGAACAACAACCGCAAGCCCTCAGCCGCGAGGCCGAGCGTGCCCGAGACCGCAATAACGTCCCCGACCTGGGCACCAGAACGCAACACGGGCGCACGCCCC
This sequence comes from Salinibacterium sp. NG253, assembly GCF_015864945.1. Classification (GTDB taxonomy): domain Bacteria; phylum Actinomycetota; class Actinomycetes; order Actinomycetales; family Microbacteriaceae; genus Rhodoglobus. Next base: position 795,923 of record NZ_JADYWF010000001.1, read on the forward strand.
TCAAGGTCTCCAAAAGCGGTGATGACAATAGTGAGCACCGTTGAGACCGAGAGGTCGCCGCCGATTACACCGCTGCCGGGGGCGAGCGTCTCGCAGCCCTCGCGCAGCCCGTCGGCGATTGCTTCAAGTGCCGAGACGGGGGTGTCGTTGGGTGTAGCAATCGCTACAACGAGGCCGGTCGGAACCGCGCCCATTGCTGCGACATCCGACAGGTTCGTGGCAGCAGCTTTCCAGCCCAGATCGTAAGGCGAAGACCACGCGAGCCGAAAGTCAGGGCCATGGATCATCATGTCTGTCGTGATCACAACACGCTTGTCTGGCGTTGCCAACACGGCAGAGTCATCGCCCGGCCCAAGAAGCTCTGCCGCAGCGGAAGGCAAACGCGGAAAGATGCGCTTCAGCGCGGCAAGCTCGCCCACGCCGCCGAGAGTGTCAAGGGTCTCGCTCGCGCGGTCAATCATCATGAACTCACGGTAGCCTGAAGGCGATGAGAACGACGACCCGCACCCCCATAATCGCGATGCTCGCGATAGTTCCTCTGCTGGCAACGCTGGGCGGATGCGCGGCAATCGTTCCGCTCGAACCGGCGGATGACGCGGCCAACCCATCCTGCGCCGACGTCATCGTGCGCCTCCCCGACACTGTCGCGGGCCTCGACAAGCGCGAAACCAACGCTCAGGGCACAGGAGCGTGGGGCGAACCGGCCATGATCTTGTTGCGCTGTGGCGTAGCAGTGCCCGATCCCACCGCCGAACTCGCCTGCGTTACTGCCCCTGAAGATGGCATCGACTGGCTGCGCGATGATAGCGACGCCCCCAACTATGTCTTCACCTCCTACGGCCGCGATCCCGCCGTACAGGTAATCGTCGATAGCGATGGTGACCCCGACGTCGATGGCGACGAGGTCTCGGGCTTTGATGCTCTCAGCCAGCTTGCTGGCGCCGTCAGTCAGGTGCCAGCCGACCGCTTCTGCGTCGGATTCTCCGACACTATTGCGCCGAGCGAGACCGCTGAACCCAGCGACGACGAATCCGAATAGCTCGCGTTAGCGAACGGTTTCTAACCCGAGCTCGATGAGTTCGTTGATCAATTCGGGGTAGCTCATGCCGCTCGCGGCCCAACACTTCGGGAACATCGAGATCGGTGTAAAGCCAGGCAAAGTATTGATTTCGTTGACCACAAATTCGGTGCCGTCAAAGAAGAAGTCGACTCGGGCGAGCCCCGCTCCGCCGATGGATTCGAAGGCGCGCGCTGCGGTGCGCTGCATTTGCCACAGTTCGCCATCTCGCAGAGGTGCTGGGCAAATCAGTTCGGCGGCAGAGACGTCGAGATACTTGGCGTCGAAATCGTAGAAGTCGCGGCCGGTGACCACGATCTCTCCGGCGACACTCACGCGAGTTTCGCCACCGTCGCGGCCCGAGAGCACGCCGCACTCAATCTCGCGGCCCGTCATCGCCTGTTCAACAAGCGCTGTCGAGTCTTCGGCAAAAGCGGTCGCAAAGGCAGCATCTAGCTCTTCGGCGCTCGAGACCTTGGTCACTCCGACCGAGGATCCTGCGCGTGCAGGCTTTACAAAGACAGGGAAGCCGAGGCTGGATGCGCGCTGACGCCACACATCCGGAGTGCGTTGCCACTGCTGCGCCGACACCGTCACCCATGGGGCCACTGCAACGCCGGCCGCCTCAAGGGCGAGCTTCGTGAAGTGCTTGTTCATGCCCATAGCGGACGCCAGCACGCCGTTGCCGACATACGGCAGACCGGTGAGCTCGATGAGTCCCTGCACTGTTCCGTCTTCACCGAATGGGCCGTGCAGGATGGGGAACACCACATCAACATCACCGAGGCTGCGCGTGGTGCCATCGGCATCCGTGATCGTCAGCTCGCTCGTGGCGGCTGATTCCGGCCAGTGCACCCGCGTGCCGTTGTCGACCACCTCGGGCATCGCCTCGGGGTTAAGCCGAAACATCTCTGCATCATCGGGCTGAAGGGTGAAAGCACCCTCACGCGTAATGCCGACCGGGATGACCGTGTACTTGTCGCGGTCGATCGCCGAAAGAACGCCACCGGCGGTTGCGCAGCTAATGCTGTGTTCCGAAGAACGACCACCGAACAGCAAAACCACGGTTGTTGTGGGCTGGGCCGTCATCGTTTACTCCCCCTGAGGAAGGTCGTCTGTGGTCAAATGTGGGGCGATATCGCGCGGGGCGAGCGTGCCAGCCAAGACTTCAGCTACTTGGCTCGCGATGGGCATATCAACGCCTTTGGAGAGGGCAAGCTCAAGGATAGGTGCCACCGAGGAGAGGCCTTCAGCGGTCTGGTTCATCTGCTTGATGACTTCAGAGAAGCTGTAGCCCTGGCCGAGAAGACGACCGGCGGTGTTGTTGCGCGAGAGCGATGACTCGCACGTTGCAATGAGGTCGCCCAGGCCTGCAAGCCCCGCGAGCGTTTCGGGCCGGGCGCCGAAGGCGACCGAGAAGTCTGTCATCTCAGCGAGGCCTCGAGTAATGATCGACGCCTTGGTGTTCTCGCCGTAGCCAACACCATCCACGATTCCGATCGCCACAGCGATGAGGTTCTTGAGCACTCCGCCGAATTCGGTACCGATGACATCGGTATTCACGAAGGAACGGAAGTAGCGGTTGCGGGCCGTGACCGCGACGGCGGTGGCGGTTTCGAGGCTTGCGCTGCTCATAACCGCTGCGGTCGGTTGCTCCTTGGCGATCTCGAGAGCCAGATTGGGGCCGGATGCCACGGCAACACGATTCGGATCGACGCCGAGTTCTTGCAGAATCACTTCGCTCATCCGCGCCCCGGTGCCCTTTTCGACACCCTTCATGAGCGAGACGATGATGACGTTTTCGGGGATGAGTTCGCGCACGATGCGCAGGTTCTCCCGCAGCGACTGTGCCGGAACCGAGAGGTACACCTGCTCGGCGCCATCCAGAACTTCATGCAGCTTGTCGCTGGCCCACAACGAGCGCGGGAGGTTGATGCCAGGAAGGTAGTCGCTATTGCGCTTGGATTGCGTGATCTCGCGGGCCAGCTCGGGGCGGCGTGCCCAGAGCGCAACATCGTTGCCGCCGTCGGCCAAAATCTTGGAGAAAGTGGTGCCCCAGGAGCCCGCGCCAAGAACGGCGACGCGACGAGGGGTTTCTGGCGCTCCGGCGCTACCGCTCAGCACGTTACTTGCTCTCGAATCGGCCGGTCTCGCTCTGACCATGGTCTGCGGGGTTATAGCGCGCAGCGGGAGCAGTTTCTCCCCGAATTTCTTCGAGCAGCGACGTGATGGCAGTCATGAGTTTCTCCGTTACCTCAGCGAGCAATCGCGAATCCAGATTTCTGCCTTCGAACTCAGACAAATCTAGGGGTTCACCAAAACGAACGTGAACAGTCTTTCGGGGAAAAACACTAATACGTTTTGAATAGCGAGGCAGAATTTCTTGGGCGCCCCAACTCGCCGCCGGAATCAACGGGATGCCGGCCTCGAGCGCGGTGCGCACAGCACCGTGCTTTCCTCGCATGGGCCACATATCGGGCTCCCGCGTCAGCGAACCTTCCGGATACACCACAACAGCAAGCCCCTGATCAGCAATCTGACGGGCGGCCTTCAGCGGGTCGCCGCTCTCCCGGCCGCGCGGAACACGTTCGACCGGAACCTGGCCCGATTTCTTCAACAGCCATCCCGCTACGGGGACTTTGAACAGCGATGCTTTTGCCATGTAGCGCGGCATCCGCCCAATCTTCCACATGGCAACCCCAATCACGACAGGATCGATGTTGCTGTAGTGATTGGGAGAGATCACAAACGCACCCTCGGCGGGCACATTGTGTGAGTCATGCAATTTAAATTTCGTCAACACGGTCATCGTGGGAAGCAACAAAAATGCGAGCACACGGAACGCGGCAGTCTTCTCTGACTTCACGCGTCGGGGGCCATTAGAGCCAGATGACACCGGCGGCTTATCCTTCGTAGACGAAGTCGGCACCGAGTGATTCAAGCTTGTCGATGAAGTGTTCGTAACCGCGCGCAATAATCCCGATGTTGCTGACAGTCGACTGGCCATCAGCGGTCAACGCTGCAATGAGGTGGCTGAAACCACCGCGGAGGTCGGGAATCTCAACATCCGCACCGTGCAGTGGTGTCGGGCCGATGATGACGGCAGCTTGCTCAAGGGGACGACGAGGAACGCGCCGGCTGACCGACTCAATTCCCGCTTCGAAAACTTCGATATTCGCGCCCATCTCAACGAGCGCTGAGGTGAAGCCCAAACGGTTCTCGTACACCGTCTCGTGAACCACGGAACGACCCTCGGCCTGAGTGAGCGCAACGATCAGGGGTTGCTGCCAGTCCGTCATGAAACCTGGGTGCACATCGGTTTCGATAACAACGGGCTTGAGCGCACCACCGGGATGCCAGAAGCGGATGCCGTCTTCAGCAATATCGAACGCGCCACCCACCTTGCGGAAGATGTTCAAGAACGTCATGAGTTCTTGCTGCAGCGCACCCTCGACGAAGATGTCTCCGCCGGTGGCGAGAGCTGCCGATGCCCAGCTTGCGGCCTCATTGCGGTCGAAGAGTGCGCGGTGGTTGTAGCCGGTGAGCTTCTCGACGCCCTCAATGAAGATGACGCGGTTGGGCTCGACATTGATGATCGCGCCCATCTTTTGCAAGATGGCGATGAGATCCATGATCTCGGGCTCGATAGCCGCGCCCTTGAGCTCGGTGACGCCCTTGGCGAGAACAGCGGTGAGCAACACTTGTTCGGTTGCTCCCACGCTCGGGTACGGCAGATCGATGTCAGCGCCGTGGAGGCCATCAGGAGCGGTGAGACGGATGCCTTCATAGCTCTTGTCGACGACTGCACCAAAGGCACGCAGCGCATCCAAGTGGAAGTCGATAGGGCGGTCACCAATGCGGCATCCACCGAGGTCAGGAATCAACGCTTCGCCGAGGCGGTGCAGCAACGGTCCGCAGAAGAGGATCGGGATGCGGCTAGAGCCCGCGAGCGCATCGATTTTGGCGAAGTGTGCCTTGAGCACATTCTTGGGGTCGAGGGTCAGCTCGCCGTCACCCGTCTCGGTAACAGTGACGCCGTAGGCCTCAAGCATTCCGGTAACGACACCAACGTCGCTAATGGCTGGGACATCTTTGAGCACACTCGGAGTGTCAGCGAGAAGTGCTGCCACCATGGCTTTTGTCGCGAGGTTCTTCGCGCCGCGAACGTTGATGCGTCCGCGAAGAGGCTTTCCACCATTTATGACGATTTGGTTGGAATGCAGTCCGGATCGCTTGGCTGCCGCTGTTGCGTCTTGAGCCAATGGATTCATCGTTACCTCTACTTCGCTGGCAAGGTTGTCGGGCGCCATGCTTCTCGGCGGCTTTCGAACTCCGTGATATCTGATTCGTTTCTCAGAGTGAGACCGATGTCATCGAGCCCTTCGAGCAAACGCCACCTAGTGTAATCATCAATCTCGAAAGAGAACTGTGCTGAACCGGCTGACACCGAACGGGTCTCAAGATCGACGGTGATTTCAACTTCGGGGTCGGCTTCAACGAGCGCCCACAAGGTCTCGATATCTTCTTCGGCGAGCTGCGCGGCGAGAAGCCCCTGCTTGCCTGAGTTTCCGCGGAAAATGTCGCCAAAACGCGAGCTGAGAACGGCTTGGAAGCCGAAGTCACGAAGCGCCCACACGGCGTGCTCCCGACTAGAGCCGGTGCCGAAGTCTGAGCCTGCGATGAGAATCTTGCCGTGGCTATAAGGTTCACGGTTAAGGATGAAGTCAGGGTCTTGGCGCCAGCGGAAGAAGAGAGCGTCTTCGAAGCCGGTTTTCGTTACTCGCTTGAGAAACTCGGCGGGGATGATCTGGTCGGTATCGACGTTGCTGCGCTTGAGCGGAACAGCGTTGCCACGGATGGTCGTAATCTTGTCCATTAGCGCGACTCCTCTGCGGTGGTACTGGCTGAAACGAGCTGCTCGGGCAGCGGGCTGTTCTCCAAATCCCAGGGGCTGGAAAGCGTTCCGCGGATGGCGGTTGCGGCGGCAACGAGAGGCGACACCAGATGGGTGCGCCCTCCCTTGCCTTGGCGACCTTCGAAGTTGCGATTACTAGTGGAAGCGCAACGCTCTCCCGGAGCCAGTTGGTCGGGATTCATGCCGAGACACATTGAGCATCCCGCAAAGCGCCATTCGGCGCCGAACTCTTCCACAATCTTGTCGATGCCTTCGGCTTCAGCCTCGATACGAACGCGGGCAGACCCGGGAACGACCATGACGCGCACGTGATCAGACTTCTTGCGACCCTTGATGATCGACGCGAATGCTCGCAAATCTTCAATGCGGCTGTTGGTGCAGGAGCCCATGAAGACCGCATCCACGGCAATATCTTTCATCGCCATGCCAGCGTCAAGCGCCATATATTCGAGGGCACGCTCGGCTGACGCACGCTCGTTCGGGTCGGCGATGTCAGCGGGCACGGGAACGTTCTCGCTGAGCGATACGCCCTGGCCGGGGTTGGTTCCCCACGTGACAAATGGCTCGAGGGTGTTCGCATCGAGGAAGACTTCGGCATCGAAGACGGCATCATCGTCGGTGGCGAGGGTGTTCCAGTACTCAACGGCGGCATCCCAGTCGGCGCCTTCGGGAGCGTGCGCGCGACCCTTGAGGTAGTCGTAGGTGATCTGGTCAGGCGCGATCATGCCGGCGCGAGCGCCAGCCTCGATCGACATGTTGCAGATCGTCATACGGCCCTCCATGGAGAGCGCGCGGATGGCGCTGCCGCGGAATTCGAGAACGTAACCTTGGCCTCCGCCGGTTCCAATCTGCGCGATGACCGCAAGAATGATGTCTTTCGCGGTGACGCCGGGGCGCAGCTCGCCCTCGACGGTGATCGCCATCGTCTTGAAAGCTTTGAGCGGCAAGGTCTGAGTCGCGAGCACGTGCTCGACTTCACTCGTGCCGATACCGAATGCCATCGCACCGAAGGCGCCGTGGGTGCTCGTGTGAGAGTCACCACAGACCACTGTGATGCCGGGCATGGTGAGGCCGAGCTGCGGGCCAACAACGTGAACGATGCCCTGCTCGATGTCGCCGAGCGAGTGCAGTCGAACGCCGAACTCTTTGGCATTGTTGCGCAGCGTCTGAATTTGGGTGCGACTGGTGAGGTCGGCGATCGGCTTATGGATCGCGAGAGTCGGGGTGTTGTGGTCTTCGGTTGCGATCGTGAGATCGGGGCGGCGAACGGGGCGGCCGGCCATCCGAAGTCCGTCGAATGCTTGGGGGCTTGTGACTTCGTGCACAAGGTGAAGGTCGATGTAAATGAGGTCGGGAGTGCCATCGGCACCCGTGACAACCAGATGGTCGTCCCACACTTTTTCTGCCAGGGTCTTGCCCATAGCGCACCTCTTTCGAATCGACGATCGCACCGCAAAATACGCGGCTCAATCTCTCTAGTCTACGCCGAGCGACAAATGCATTCTGCGAACTAACGCTCGATTAGCGGTAGTCGTTGTCGAGCACGATTGCCGTGGCAGGGTCGGCCTCGACGTAGCGCACCTCTGCTGTGGCATTTGCGGCGAGCGCAGCCTCTTTGTCGAAGGATTCTTCGTCGTAGCTTTGGTCGCCAAGAGCGATGTACGTCTCGCTGTCGACCTCGTAGCTGAACTCGAGGCGCACAAGTTGAACCGTGTGGCGGCCGGAGCGGCTCGACTCGACGACGGTGTTACCGGTGGGCACAGCTTGCGTGACGAGACCGTTTTCGATGATCTCTGCCCGACCGTCATGCTTTTGCGTCGTCAGCACACCGATAATCGCGATGATTGCCAGCGGGATGACAAAGAACTTGACCAGGTTCCAGATGGGCCTGCGTTTGCTCGACTGAGGCGTTGGTTTGTTCGGCTGAGGCGCTGACGAAGTGTCGCTCATGAACTGGTCTCTCTGTCGCTGCTCGGCGCACAATCTGGGCGCGTGGCGGGCGTTTCCGACCGCTCAAGCATGTGCCAATTCATAAGGTAGCAATGAATAGGTACCGATCAGCGACGCTGAGGGACTCTTCCAGAGTCTCAGGCCGTCGTGGAGACCCGAGCGACCGAGATCACGAACTCGCCGAGCCTGAGCTGGGCGGCAGCACCGACGGGTTCGGCCTTACTCGGCTCGACCACGACTTCTTCAGACTGCGGATGCCGCAGGTGCACGCCGTTCGTTGAGTGCAGGTCGTGCACGATCAGCTCGCCAGCAGGCGTGAGATGTAGTGCGGCGTGAGTCTTGGACACCGACTTGCTCGGGTCAATGACGGGCAGCAGGGTCGCATCCGGCCACTGCGGGTTGATAGCAGGATCTCGGCCGATGAGCGTGCTGCGATCGAGCGCGACGTGAGTGCCGTCGGGCAGCGTGAGAGACCAGATCAGCACTCCACGAGGGGCGGCAGCAAAGCTGGTTTCTTCGCATATCGCGTCGCTTATCGCGTCGCCTATCGTGGGCTGGTAGACAGCCGCACTTGGATTCTCCGTTGCCGGTGGAGGCATCTGAAGAGCACGGTGAGCAGCAGCAGGAGGCAATCCTTGCGCACTGACAGGGAAGAACGCCGGTGCATCGTCGGTGTTGGCGGGCCTGGAGACCGGCGGCTGTGGCATCCGAAAAGTTCCTGAATCTATAAGCCCTGGCGGCAACTCAATGACATCGTCGTCGTCCTCGACTTCACGCTGAATAGGCTTTTCAGGCTCACGCTCGGGGACCATGCCGGGAGGAGGAACGATGAAGTCGCTCTCGTCTCCAGCATCCATCCGCGCGAATCTCCTCGTCATAGGCTCAGAAACGCAATGTTAACTCATTCGGCCGACGGGCGGGGGCCTCCCCCAGTTTCGAGAGGTGCTTGAGGTTTACTCCGGGTACGAGAAACAGCGCCTTCGCCTTCTCAGCAACGTTGACTGCCTTCAGCGCCGCCGGTGCTGACTAGGTACTTGAGTCCTGATCTTCCCAGCGCAAGGCACGAACGATGGAGTCGAAGAAGTCGAGCATGACCTGTTCGAGGTCGACGAATACGGTTGAGAAGACGATGAGAATAACGCGCTTCGTCTCAGGAATCGTCAGCCAGTACTGCGCCACGAGCGTCGGCAGCGCGTCTCCAGCGTCATCTTCGTCTGCGGCGGCGACCTGCCGAATGTGGTGCGTACGGAGCACCTCTGAGTCTGTCGTAGCGAAACGCGCCACGGTCTCGGGGTGCAGGTCAGGCATTGCGGCAAGCCCAGCCTCAAGAACGCGCATCACTTCGGCAGGTGCAGTTCCGACGGCGGGTGTCATTCCGAGCGGCGGAAGGTACAGAGTGAACGATGCCGAGAACGGCACGCCTTCGATCACATCGAGTGCAATTGTCATCGACTGGCCGTCGCCCTCAATCGCGGCCGCGAGTCCATCGAAGAGCTGACGCCGCATGCTGTCTCTCAACAGCGAGTGTTCGTCTGCTCGCCCTACTCGCGCGTCGATGAGCCGTCGGATGGATGCCCGTGCCGACACTTCATCGTGTAGCGGCACCTGCCACCACTCCCCTGGCAAGGCGAACTTCAGCTCGGGTAAGGACTTCTGAGCCAGCTGAAGGTCAATCATCGTTCGGCTCGCTCCATTCGCCGTAACGGGCCTCGAGCGTGGACGCGGGAACGGTCAGGCTTGTGAAGGTGTCTTTGGCGCCGAGCAAGCCGAGTTCGTCGATCACTGGGCCTAAGTCGTAGCCATCCTCCGTTAACGTTGACGCATCCGGCGGCATCGGACCCTCCGCAACGGACAACGCGATATGGGCTGGGCTGAAAGATAACGATCGCCACACCGCCTTGAGCGCTTCATCCACCACTAGAGGCAACTCGTCTTCAGGCAACTCTGAAACGTAAATTTTGACCGAGTAGACCTGCCGAGGACCGTCGTAGTAGGACCCACCGAGCACACCCGTTATTGTCGGGACCGCCTCCATCAGCGCGGCGCGAACATCATCGTCTTGCTCCTCTTCCGATGGCCCTGTGTAAATCAACCCACAGGCCGTAAGCAGCACTACCGTCAGAACGGTGACGAGAGCGGCACCGCTCAGGCGCATCCGTCTCGCGACACCATCTGTCTGCTGATGAACCGTCATCACTCCGACCCCTCGTAGATAAAAACGCGCTCGTATTCGGAGAAGAACATTGCCTGTTCTTGTTTCTGAGCCACCACCCGCGGGTCGCTGCTGCTGTCGACCATCGCATCGGCCGACCCCGTGTAAGCAGAGGAGCTATGCGCAAATAAGGGTTTTCCGGTGGCGGGGTCGATGGGAGCATCCGTGTTTACGGTCACCCAGTGTGGTCGCTGGGTGCCTCCCGACCAAGGCGAGTCCAAAGTTGGAACAAAGTCGCCCTCGTGCTGCACGGATATAACGGACACACTCTCGGGAATGTCCATCAGGTCGATCGGAGAACCTGACGTGAAAACGGCTTGAATGTTGAAGGGGCTCAGTGGGTCTGCTGCCATTTTTCCTGCCAGAATGCCGCCCTGGCTCCATCCGCTCATCATTACCGGATCGCCCGGAAGTACACCCGCGTCCATCATCGCCTGGGTTACGGCACGCTCGTAGGCCGCTTGCTGGGTCGGAGCGAGCATCAATGAGAGATTGGAATCGAGATCATTCATCGCGCCCTGATCACCTTGAGGCTTCCATGCCCCCTCAAAAGCGCCATTAACTTCTTGCCAGTCCTGGGTGCTCGGCAGCAGAACGCGCCACCCGAGACGGTTTCCGTGCTCGTCGAGGATCTCGACGATTTCGACGACGGTTGAGTCAGCCATGCCTTCGCCGTCCAGCTTCGCGTTGCGCGTCATGAGATCTTCGTAGTCGCGCGCCGGCTTCTGCTCCTGCGGTGGGCGCCGCACCATCTCGGGCGTGGGACGACGCTCTTCGTTTGAGAGGCGGATCGCTAGCAGGGCCGAGAGTCCGACTGCGTGCGCGAGCACAACCCCTGGCATCAACACCTGCAACAGCGCCTTTTCGGGCGGAAGATTGGCCAAAATTTCCCAGAACAAAGCGACGACAGTGTTCACCCAGATCGTGAGCTCCACCACTGCCATTACGAGCGCTTGGAGCGGTTCTAGCACCCCTGACAGAACATCGGTCAGCCACTGACCGAGGATGCTCTTGCCACCAGGGAGCGATTCGACCCACGACGAGACATGATCGCGCAGCGTGTCATTCATTGCTTCAAGCGCAGGCTCGATCGCCGCGATTGCGAGCCGGGCGGCTTCGTCACGATAGTTGGCGGCACGTTCGTAGGCTGCGCGAGCATCCGCCACACCAGCATCGAGTTCATCGACATGGTTCTGAGCCTGACGGAGCTGCGATGAGACCTGTGCGTACTCTGTTCCGGTTTGCGGCCCGTAGAGTCGATTGGAAAGATCTGAACGAAGATTCTCGTAATACGGCAATTCAGCCGCGGCCGCGTCAGCGAACTCGATGGCATTGCTAGCGGCGTCTTGCGCCTCACGCAGGCTCACCGCATATACAGAGAGCGCCTGCGCTGTCGCACCATAACGAGGCTGAGCTCTGGCTAGCCGCGCTGCCGCGCTCGACGAACGTTCGGACAAAGCCGTAACCGCCTCGCCCGCGCCAGCAACATCCGAAGCGAAATTGTTGAGCCTCAGGGTGGTGTCTGTGATTGCATCGGCAATGGTCAGGTACCGCTTGCCATACGAGGCGAGAGCCGTTGGGTCACCCGGGAGGGCGAGAAGATCAGACATCACACCCCTCCATTGCGTGAGGAATTCATGAGGGGAGGTGCGGGGGTCGGTATGGGCGTGGGCAGGGGCTCTGAACGATAGGCACGCAGCGCCGCCGGCGACCGATACGACTCGACGGTCTCGGCCAACGACTGGTCAAGCTCCCTCATCGTGTCGTGCACGCTCTGGACAGCCCCTGCGATCTGGCTGAGCTCCGTGATGAGCTCTGCTCGGCGAAGGTTCCATTGCGAACCGAAATCTTTTACTGTGCCGGCCAAACCATCATGGCCACACAGTTCAGCTACAGCCTCACTGAACGCTTCTGCCAGCCCGAATTCCGTCTGCACCGTGGCCATTGTCGACTGCAGTTCAGTCAACTTGGCAAAGTCGATCTCAAGATCCGCCATGGCATTCCTTTCCTTTGCAGGTCCTTGAGCTAGCTGCTGCTCACGCGCGCACGCATGCGTACATGCATGCATGCATGCATGCATGCACTCGAACGTCACAGCAGGAGGCGATAAGAGGGCCGCAACGGAACAACCGTTGCGGCCTCACATCTCAGAGTGCCTCGAGGGGGACTATCCGCGAATCGCGTTACCCAGCTCGGTGTCAACCTGCGAAAGCTGGTCAGCGGCGGTGGTGAGGAACGTGCTCATGCCGTCCAAACCAGTGACAGCCTGAGTGGTTCCCTGCGTGAAGGTTTCGTAGGAAACCTGAAACGCGCCCGACGCCGAGTCAGTGACAAAGCCGCTCTCTACGAGACCGTTAACGAGCGTCTGAAGCTCAGTCAGCTTCGTGATGAGCTCGTCTTTGCCGGAGATCAGACGACCCGCGGCATCCGTCATTTCTGAATAAGTTACGTTCATGTTCGCCATAGCTACTCCTCAGTTCACGTGTGTGGTGGGCCGGTCGACCTCAACCCCATTTAGACAGTAACGACTGCCTACGAAATTGCACATGGGTAGGTCTCCCCACGTGTGACTATTCTTCAGAAACAGTAGCAGCGAGCTCAGAGAAATGCTCGCGAAAGCGTTCGAATCCAACCAGATCCGTTGTCGCGTTTCTCAACACGAAGAACCCGCCCTCGACTTCGAAGGCGTACGTGGCCCGCAACGTGACGATGTGAGAAGCTTCCTCGTCGAACGGTGCGTGACGCACGCAGAGCACACCCCGCAGTCCCGAGGTCGTCACAATCTCGGTGAGTGTGGGCTCGCGAATGACATCGGGGTCGCGGCTTCCCGCTATCTCTTCAACAGGAGCGTCGCCCACTGCGGATCGCGGGATCATCTCCCCCTCCACATAGTGCACAGGCCCGTTGAAGGACTCCAGAAAGATGTAGCTGGCTTGCACTCCGCGCGCGGCAGTGTCGGTGGCGATCAGCGAAAGTGCGCCGACCAATGCCTCCGATTCGTCGCCAGAGAGTTTTGCACGCGCGATCTCGACAACCTCGTCGACCAAAGCCTGCGCCCACACCCGAGGCGTGCTGTATTCCTCAAGCGGCCCGCAGGGAGGAACGCCGATCCAATCGTCGGGGTATCGGACAAAAACGCTCATTCGGCGGACTCCTTCGATGAGAACGAGACACTCGACATCAGAGCGTCACAGAGAAATTCAAGAGCTTCGACGATCTCGGCGGAGTCGGAAGTCCCAGGAACAAAGAGACTGGCAGTGAAGGTTATCCACGGCTGTCCTGGAGAGGTGGGGCTGACGACGTAGTTAACTAACCGGGTTGCGGGAGCAGTGAGTTCGCCCGCCTCGTCGTAGTGCGCGAGGCGATCTGCGACCACGCGCACAGCCAAGACTCCGCCCACAGTGACAGCACGCGACCCCGCTGAAGCCGCCGACAGCGACAGAAGCGTGTCGTGCATCGTCGCGCCGGCAGCCGGCTGTTTTGGCAGCGGAGCAACCGCCACAGACGCAGGGATATGGATGCCCGCAGTCTCGCTAATCGGCAACCACACTTCCCACACGCCCGAGTCTTGAGACTTCGCCACAAGATTCTGCAGCATCGACCTCAGTCGTGCCCGTGCGAGATCACGTTTATCGGGTGTGACGGTCTGCATGACCTGAGTCACGATGCTCTTCACCTCGTCAGAGGCGCGCGCATCCATGTGCAGCACGACCCAACCCGGAGGAAGAAGCACTGCGATCCCCGGCGCCGCCAATCGAGGCAGCGCGTTCGTGGTGGTTCCATCGTTGGCGGGGGGCGTGAGGTCTGTCATCGCGAAACGTTCCATTCTGGAGTGCCACCTAATCTGTGAATTCGGATGCTTATTGTCGCGATCACCGCAATGGTTCCTGCGGCCAGCGCCACCCACAGGTACTCGAGTGCGTAAACATCGTTATCGCGCCAGACGACGCTTAGTGAGCATTACACCGAGATTACCGTCATTGCCATAGCGTGCCTACGAACCCACAATGGTGAGCTAAAACGATGGATGAGCGATACGCCACCGCGACCGGGAGCTGCCCCAGCGCCATCGCTCGCGCACCCGGTTTTTTCAGCCGTCATTGGGGCCATCTTTCTTTCGAGGATGTAATTCGCGTTGTTTGGCGCGCCACTCGGGGCTAAAAGCTGCTGCAGGGGAACTTACGGTGAGAAAGAAAGACTCCTTTATATGCCAAGGAACTGTGCCGACCAGTTTGCGATGCCGATAGTTTGCGACGACAGCTACCGTCGCCGCGGCAAGGGCCGCCCACAAATACTCCGGCGCATAGACATCGTTCCCGCGCTGATGGACCCCTAGGGACAACGCGGCACAGATAAAGGCAGCCACGACGGCATGCCCACCGATCCACAGCGGACTTGTGTCAACACGGACCGTAAGCCCACGTCGCGGCTGCGCGTCCGGCATCCACCACCGAGACGGGTGCCAACACACCGCCAACGCCGCCGCAATGACAACGATCCATGCGAACGCAATCCACACCGGCAGCACGTTTTCAGGGATGGCCGAGACGACGCAGAGCCGGTCGTCCGAGCACTGCGAGATTCGATCCTTCGACCAAGCCGCAAGGGCAACAACTCCAGCACCCAAGGGGACGAGCGCAAGAGTCAACATAAAAACAAACGACGAAATGAACAGTGCCCAGCCCGCAACATGCCCGATGCGCTGTCCCTGCTCGCTGCGCTGACCCTCCAGACTCTTCTGAATACAAGCCGACGATCCTTGAGACCCCGGCATTCGTGCGCTCACCACCACAACCAGCACGAGGGACAGAACCCAGAATCCTCCGAGCCACAACGGCCAGGCCTGGGACAGACTCACTCCCAAGACGCACGCTACTTCGCCTGCGCATTCGGCAAAACCCTCAGTAGGCCAGACCGAGGAGCTGCGGACCACCCCAGCCAGCGAAGCAAGCACTCCCATTGCGGTTGCGGCCCCCGCAACGGCAAGAAATATATTGAGCCCGCGAAGGGAGCCGAGGCCACGAGCCTTCTGGCCGTTCTTCGGCGGAGCTAGCGTCTTACTACCGGCCATCGTGGCCACACCTAATCCCGGGGTGCAGCCCGCGCTGCTTCGCGCTCCGAACAAGAGACGACTCCGTCACGCTCGACAACTGAGCACGGGAGCTTGGCATGCCGTCGGGTCGCACGCCGCTGACGCCTGCTAACGCTAACCGTGTCGTCGAACCCATCACCATTCCCCCGGCCCCTTCACACCATGGATGCGAATGTTAACCATCGTTATAGCCACAATCGTGCCGGCGGCTAATACCACCCACACGTACTCCAATGAGTAGACATCGTCGAGGTCCGTGTCTAGCCCCGAGATGGAGGGCAGGGCAACAAGTCCCATGATTATCGCGTAAGTTCGAATCCAAAACGGTGATGTATACGGCCGCACTTTGGCACGTCGAGCTTCGCTAGTCGGAGGTGACCACCATCGCGCAGGCTTCCAGCAAATCACCATCGCGGCAACGACAATCGCAACCCACAAGAACGCCACCCAGACAGGGAGCGCGTTTTTGTCCAAGATCGAGATCACGCAAAGCGGGTCTTCCTCGCAGTTGTCGATACGCGCCTGCGGCCACGAGAACAACGCCACAAGAGCCATGATCGGCGGCACGAAGAACAGCGCGAACATGAAAGTGAGGGTTGACGCGACAAGCGTCCAACCGACTGCAAAAGCAATCTTCTGATCGCGGCTACCTTTCGGCGCAACCTTTCTTTTGTGCACCACTTTTAGCCCATCTGCGGGCATCGGCAAATGCCTACTCACGAGCCCGATCACGATGATGGCGATGAGCCACAACGCACTACCCCAGACCAAGACACCGTCAGTTGCAACTGCCGACACCGCGCAGCCCAAGTCACTTCCGCAACCTTGAAGCTGCTCGGATGGCCATAGGGAGGCGAGCGCAAGACCCCGCAAGGTAGACCACATGGTCGCACTACTTCCAGCGATAAGAATTACCGCCGCGACAGCGTAGAACGTCCTGCGGCTCGTGCGAATATTTCGATCCAGATTTGATCGCCGGGTAGTCAAGAGTGACGTACCCGCAGGGAACCAATGGGAATTTTCACGCTGCGCATTGCGGGACTCATCGTGGTCCTTCCGCGGACGGGGCGGGTCATGGGGTTTCCCTAGAGGGCCACTCCGCGGGCCCCTGAAGCCCGCGCAAACCAATGTTGAGCGTGCTTAACGCAATTATCGTCGCGCCCAATACAACGACCCACAAATACTCGAGAGCGGTCACGCTGTTATCGCGCCACACAATTCCAAGACTGCACCGTGCAGCTACGAGAACCAATGCGATGGCGTGGTACCGGATCCAGAACGGTGATGTGTAAGGGAACACCCGAGGTCGCTTTTTACCTCGACCCGGCGCAACCCACCACCGCGCCGGCTTCCAGCAAATTAAGAGCGACACCAAGATTACCGTCGCCCATGCAAACGCTACCCACACGGGCAATGCGTTGGAGGGCAGCAGGGAGATCGCGCACAACTCATCGGCAGTACAGCGACTGATGTCTGCTTGCGACCACGTTGCTGCCGCCACCAGCCCGGCGGCAGCAGGAACCACGAGAAGAAGGGTAGAGAATCCGATGGTGGAAACCATGAGCGTTCGTCCTACAGCAAGCGCTATGCGTTGATCCTTGGGTGTCTTCACGGGTGCGTTGAGCTGCGCCACAGTTTTCTTGGCGCCAGAAGATGCTCCTTTTTTCATCCCCACGACAAGCAATGCGACGACGCCGAGCAGCCATAAGGCTGCGGTCCAGATCGGTATCGCGTTGGTGCCCACCGTCGCCGCGATGCAGACGAAGCTTCTATCACAAGCATCAATCAGCGCTGCAGGCCATATCCCTAGACTTACGAATTCGTTGGCAATCCCCCAGACGAAGAGGCTGCCAATGAATACGCCACAGAACGCCAGAAACATCTTCACACGCACGCTAAATCTGCGTTGCTGCGCTAAATGCGAGGGGAGCTTCTTCTTCCCTACCAATTGTCGCCCCACCGCCAGCCCGAGGGCTCGGTTATCACTCGATCATGCGGAACGGATGGCGCCCCAATCGTGTCATGCGGCCAGATCGACGGGAAACCGCGACGAAACACCGCCGATTTGCTGGATGCTGAGGAAACGCCGGCGAGCACCGATGGCTGGGAGACAAGCGCGATGGCTATTGCGCATCTGAGGTTCCCGCGCCCAGTTCCTTTATTCGTCATCTGAGTCTTCTTTCGACCGTGGGTGCAGTTTTCGTTGTTTAGCGCGCCACTGAGGGCTAAATAGTGCAGCGGGAGAGCTAGCCGTCAAGAGAAAAGATTCCTTTATATCTCCAGGAACCGAGCCAACAAGCCTGCGATGACGGTTATGAGCGACCGCGGCTAACGTCGCCGCTGCGAGGGCTGCCCACAAATATTCTGGAGCATCACCATTGTCGACACGCGGGTCGAGGCCGGATGACAATAAGAAGCAGATGAATGCAGCGACGGCTGCATGCCCCCCAATCCAGATCGGACTGGTGTAGACGCGAACTTGAACTTTGCGGCGCGCTTGAGCGTTGGGCAGCCACCATCGCGACGGATGCCAGCACACGGCCATCACTACGGCGATGGCAATGATCCACCCAAACGCGACCCAAACGGGCAGGACAGCATCCGGGAGGGTCGATACAACGCACGTCAGTCGATCGAGGCACTCAGCGATTCGGGTCTGCGGCCACGTTGTCCAGGCGGCAATCACAGCCCCCACCGGCACGAGCATAAGAATGAAGAGGGAACCCAGCGAGGAGGCCATAAGTGCCCATCCCGCAACGTGCCCTACACGCTGTCCTTTCTTGGTGTGTTGCTTAGCTAGGCTCTTCTGCACTCTTGCTGCTGATTCTTTGGGTTTCGGTATCCGCGAATTTACGATGAAAGCTACGACTACGGCGATAGCCCAAAGACCGCCAACCCACAACAGGACACCGGCGGAGAAACTCACACCCACCAGGCAAATCCCATCGCCTGCACAGTTAGCAAAATCTTCGGCTGGCCATGCCGAAGAATGCCGAATCACACTCCACAAGCCAGCGATCAGCCTCGCACCGATCGCTATCCAAGCGATTATGAGGACCACCCAAATCGCTCGGAGCGCGCCAATGCCTAACGGAAGATCGCTGCTCTTCGCAGTGTTTGACATTCCCTTGGCGCTCGTCATCGCGAGGTCGCGGCGCTGTTCTGCAATTCGTCAAAGCCCTTCAACAAGAGGTCCAACAGTTCTGCGTAGGTAAACCCGGCCGAAACAACGCCCAACGTTCGCAGTCCACCTATTACGTCAGCGGCGATCGCGCTCGAGAGCAGCTGAATACTAGCCACCAACTGAATCGGAGCCTCTCTGGTGTCGTTGCCACCGAGACGCCTCAACCGCTCCCGCCGCGAGACGTCCTTTGCTCTGCTCGCCCCGGCTACCGCGACAGAGGCCTCCTCAGCCTTCACCTCAGGATCCACTCACTGGGACCATGAACTCGATGAATGCGCTTACTCAGCGTGGCGACAGCAAAAAGTGTGAAAGCGGCGAGAATCACCCAGATATATTCGAGGGCCAAAATTGGCTGCCCTCGATCGAAAACTCCGAGTAGGCAGATCCAGGAGACCACTGCCACGGTGTTCGCGTGTCTGGCGATCCAAAACGGAGAAGTATAGAACTGTCCCCGAGCGCGAGACTCACCGGCAGAACTAGGTGCCCACCAACGGACTGGTTTCCAACAAATCACCGTCGCTGCGATCACGATAGCGAGCCAGCCGAAGGCGAACCAGACAGGCAATGCGTTGTGCGGGAGGATCGACACTACACATGCAGCAGCTTCCTCGCACCGCTCGATTTCGCGCTCTGGCCACGTCGCCCTCGCGATAATCCTGCCGGTTGCAGATCCGGCCAGTAATACAACTGTAAAACCGACAGCGGAAAAAACGAGCATGCGCCCGGCTCTCAGCGCAATGCGTTGCCCCCTCGCAGTTCTCGCCTCCGCACTGACCCGCTCGACAGTCCTCATCTCGTCCTTCGGAGGAGGAAAAACGACGTTCAAGAGCAGCACAGCTGCGATGGCCAGCCCCCACAACCCCCCGATCAATACCAGTGCTCCATCAGTCAGCACCAGAGACGCAGTACACCCGAGGTCACCCTCACAACCAGCAATACCCGTGACCGGCCAATACCCTTCCCTCACTAAGGACTGCGCAAGGGCCGCTGTTGCAAACGGCAGCGCGATCGCCCCTGCGACGCCAAGCAAGATGAATCCCAGATGCTCACGCAGGAGGCGTCTGAGCGTATTTAGCTGAGGGCGTTTGACTCTCACCAGTCGCCGCCAAGGCGCCAATTCGAAGTTGGCGCATCGGTGGCGAGGAGACCAGCTACACCAAACAAAGAGACAGAGGCATCCGCGTAGTTTCTAATTTGCGCGGCGGCCGCATAAGCCTGTATGCCGTACCTTGCTGCGGTGGCAGTATTGCCGGAGAGCATAAGTACGTTCGCGATTGCCTCTTGCTGGGCCTGCACCCGATACAGTCCTAGATCGGCGATCTTTTGCGCTACGGGGTTAATACCGCTTAGCGCTGCCCTTCTCGCCACCTCAACATGCTGCAGAGGTGCGCTGTCGAGCAGCCCCCGCACCCCCTTGCTCACGTTGCTCATTTTGAAAGCAAGCGCGACTTTGGAACTTTGAAGCTTAAGCACTCGCGCCCCAACGACCCCGAGCCCAGTGAAAGTGAGCGCCGCAAGCGCAATGCTAATTATCGCCTCGGCGGGACTCATCGTGCCAGCGAGACCTTGCACCGCTGCATTAGCCAATTGAATAAGAGTCGCCACTAGCAACACCGAAGCGACGATGGCGTTCAGGCCTGGAATGAGAAGTGACACCACTAACGCAACGGCCGCAATTATCCCGATGATTTCAACGACAAAATCGATTGTGTCCTTATTCTCTTCAATGAACTGAACGGTGTTGTCCCAAAACGAGTCGTTCAGGCCGCTGCTCTCCTCAACGTCGTGGATGGAGGATGATGCAGTAGCGGCAGCAGAATCTCGGTGCTCGATTGCGCTTTGAAGTCTCGCGATCGCGTTCTCGAGCGCACCATCGTGCGATTGAAGCTCCGCATACACTTCGGCACGGCGCTCTTCGTAGTACGACTCCAGCTCCGGAGACAAATCGGGCTCACGAAGCCGAGCTTCATAGAATTCAGCGTCCTCCACGGATGCGTTTGTCGCCGATCGCGCGACTATGGCAGCATCCAGAGCATCGACCGACCAGGTTTGGGCCTCGCTCAGCGGTACCGCATAAATGCTCAGCGCCGCCGCGACTCCCTCGTACCGCGTCTGAGCCTTATCGAGCCGCGCCGCAACCTCCTCGGCCTGCTCCATGATGGCAGCGACCGCCTCGCTAACGCACTCGTCGGCTCCCGCAATGCCGCGAAGGTTGGTTGCCGCATCCTCTAAAGTGGCAGCGATCGTCGCGTAATCCGAGGCCGCCGAACTCACCACCGTTGGATCGCCCGGAACCGGGTCGTGATCGAAACCGACAGGTGCCCAATCAGACGGCCGCATCACACCATCCCCCGGTTCACCCGAGCCGCACCGCTACTCGCGGAACTAGGTTGCGGATCAGTAAGGGCCTTGCCCAATTCACAGTCAGCCGACTCAAAGCCATCTGCTACCTCAGTCATGTTGTCCCGAATCGTGTCGAGCTGCTCGACTAGCTCACTGCGGCGGAAGTCCCAGTTGTTCACAAAGCCACGCACCTTATTGGCAAGACCGGCGTGCCCGACCGCCGCAGCAACGTCATCGATGTCTTGACTTGATCGTGTGAAAGTCGCGCTGACGCGCTCAATCTGAATCGCCGTCGCCCGAAGCAGATCGGTGTCGACAATGAGCTGGTCGGCTGCCATGATGAGGTCCCTTCATAAGCGCTAACTGTGACAATACTTGAGGCAATCCCACTAAAGCGATGGGGAGCGCTGCCCATCGCGCTCTCACAGCAGCGGAAGCTGCACACGAGATACCTTGCCGCGCGCAATGAACATTCCCCGGCCAGCAGGGAACTCACTGCGACTGCCGCGCGGAAGCGGTGTCTTGAGCAGAATGTCGCCCTCAATCGAGTCGGGCTGCAACAGCAGTCCCCGTCTCGCGTTTTTGATTTCGGCGAACAGCGGCCATGAGGCGTTCCACGACGTTGTCTCGGCCTCGGCGACGAGCAAATGCTCGCTGCGCTTCACCGCCTTGACCAATTCGACGATCGCGGCATCAGCGGGAGTCTGCAAGAAGTCAGAAATGTTCTCGATGAAGACAGAGATCGTGCCCTCGGTTTCCGGATCGCTCACTGCGGCAGAAAGATCCTTCGCCAGCGCCGCGACCTGTTCCACCGTTGTCGCCGCGCTCGTCCATTCGAGCGCCCCGGCCAAGCCCGAGCGAGCGTTACCGAGATAGTAACGGCGGGCAGTCGTGTCATAACGAGCGACCGAGCAGGCGAGCCACTGGAGCGCATTGCTTCGCCCACTCGCGGGTGGACCAGAGATCAGAAGCGTTCCTGCCGGCTCTAAACCGACTGCTTCCAAGGCCTCATCGCTGACGCCGAGTGTAACCTTGGTGTCGACACGATCCGGAAGTGACGATGCGGAGTATTCCTTCGGCAACGCTCGGATTGGGTCGACCGGAGTCACTCCCGCGCGCAGCATCGACTGCGCCAACTTCTCCGCGGCTGCAGATTGTTCTGTCATCGAAACCGACCCGCCAAGAACAGCGACTTGCGTCTCTCGCCCGTCGACAATCGCGCGGCCGGGCGGCGACGAGGCGCTCAAGATGTCGCTCGGCGCGTCAAGCATGCTGTAGCCCGTGTCATCCGCTAATCGCAGAATAACGCGACGCTGGATGCTCGCCCCCACCGATGAGGGAACAGCGCCCGGACGATCAGCAGTGAACGCCACGTGGATGCCCAACTGGCGGCCATCGCTCAGAATGTCCTTGAACACGTCGTACCAGACCGACCGGCCACTAGCCACTTCCCAGTCCTCACGAAACGACGGGAAGCCGTCGATCAGTAATAGCACGCGCCGCTCTGCCGGCGAGTTGGCCAAAGTGCGGTAGTCGGTGATGCTCGATGCGTTCGCCGCCGCATACCGAGGGGCACGCGATTCCAGCTGCGCCTTCAAGTAGCGGAATAATCGGATAACCCGCTCTGAATCATCCCCGTTAATAATGGAACCAACATGCGGCAACGACTCCAGCATCCGCAAACTGCCGGTACTGAAATCGAGACCGTAGACCTCGACGGGTCCACCTCGTGGGGTGATCGCCGCGGCGTTCGCTAACGTGCGCAACGCAGTGCTCTTGCCCGACCCACCAGTTCCATAAATGGCAATATGGCCGTCTACGTCTGGCAAGAAATACACCGGCAATTGTTGCTGTTTAGTGGGTAGATCAGCAACGCCGATCAGCAATTCGCGGTCGGTCCGTTGACGAAGCAGCGACAAATCGTAGACGGATGCGATCTCATCAAGCCAGGGGCGTCGCGGCGCCGGAATATTTGCCGAGGATGCGGCAGCAACAATCGATGACACCAGTCGTTGTTGATCGGTGGGGCCCAAATCGCGTGACTCCTCAACGGCCGCAACTCGCGGTTCTTCCCACGGTGCGTCACCGCCGAATCGCAGTTCAGCGACATCGACACTCGGACGTTCTGGTTCACGCGAGGTCCAACCGCCGGCATACCCGGATTGGAATTGCTGCAAGCGGCCTGGGCCTGTCTTGGCAATGCCTCGACCAGGAATGGACGGGTCAAAGTGTGCGGCAGATTTTGTGCCGATGACATCACTGCTGTCCGACTCGTCCGCCATACGCAACGCCACTCGAAGGTTGGTGTTAGCGCGCAGATTGTCTTTGATAACACCTGCCGGACGTTGCGTTGCCATGATGAGGTGGATCCCCAGCGAGCGCCCCCGCTGAGCGATGTCGACTACACCGTCCACAAACTCAGGCACCTCACCCACGAGAGCAGCGAACTCGTCGATCACCAGCACGAGAGCTGGCGGGCTCTCCGGGTCGCCACGTTTCTCCAGCTCCAGAAGGTCTTTCGCTTTCTTGCGGACAAGCAGGTGCTCTCTGAAATGAAGCTCTGCTCTCAAACTTGTCAACGCGCGACGGACGAGATGAGGGCTCAAGTCGGTGACCAAACCAACACAGTGCGGCAAGCTCACGCAGTCGGCGAACGCGGCACCACCCTTGTAGTCGATAAAGAGGAAAGATACTCGATCGGGGCTGTACTCGGCAGCCATTCCCAAAACCCACGCCTGCAAAAACTCGCTCTTGCCGGAACCCGTTGTTCCGCCCACTAGAGCGTGTGGGCCCTGCGTACGCAAATCGAGATGCATCGAATCGATCCCCGCGCTTCCCACGGTGGCCCGCAACTTGCCCGGTCGACGCTTGCTCGGGCTAACGCCAGGAGTTCGATCGTGAATCGACTCGTTCTGGCGCCACCTGTCGACAACCGCATCACTGGCCTCAACCAGCTCATGACCTAGTACCGTCACCAGCGAAATCGATCGCGGCAGATCACTATCGTCGACGACAACCGCTCCAGCATCAACGACTGGTGCCATTCTGCGAGCAAACTCCAACGCGGCATCCGCGCCTACGAGCTCTACTTCAACATCGGTAATCACCTCGCCCAAGCGCACGAGACCAGCGGTTGCATAGGGCGCATCCGCGAGAACATGCAGATAGGTGCGGCAGACCGCGGGAAGCTCGTTGACGGTTGTTGCCATCCACACGGGGAACACACCGGCATCAGCGCCTCGTTCTGCCAACTGAACAATTCTGGCCCGATCTACCGCTACGTCGTTGGAGATGAGCACCACAATTGCGGGAACCGGAGACTTGGTGCCCTCCTCCGACGCATTTTCGCCGACCTCAGCACCCCGTTCCAATGCGGCTCGACGCTGCTCCATCGCCCCACGACGACGTGCCTTGGCATCCTTGAGCCGCTGATCCACCACTTCTTCGAGCGCCGACAGCAACACCACAGAACTAGACGAACTGTCAGCGAGATGGCTTCCTTCGAACGGACTCTGTGGAGACGAGGTGTGAGGCATCCATTTCAACCAACCCAACTCCCGCGACCACTGCGGAGTCACCAACGCAGCAACAACCAGTTCAGCAGGAGAATGAAGTGCCGTCAGTTGTACAACCAGACCGTTCACGGCTCCCACGGTGTCAGCGAGCTCACCGGCTACGCCAAGCGCCCCCGAGTCAAACAAGTTGTCAACAATCGGTACGCCGGAAACGCGCTCATGATCTGAAATGACGACATCGAGGCGCTCCTGAAACTCGGGCAAGAGATCACCGCGCGAAGCGGAATCAACAACGTTTCGGGACCGCATTGTTCCGACACCCAGTCGGATATTCAAGAACGACCAATGCTCGGCCCGGCGCGTCCACGTAAGAGGACCGCGACGCATCGCCTGATCAAGCATCTCCGCTGTCGACGGAGACTCCGCAAGGCGTGCAGCTCGCTCGGTCACCTTCTCCGCTGCTAGTTGCTCCGACAGGGTCTCCAAATGCATATCGAATTTAGCGATCGCCTTCTTCAAACTCCGCTTGTTCTTCGACTTGTTCATGAAGTAGTTACCGATCAACATCATCGGAGACATCAAGACGAAAAGAAGAGCAGCTGGGCGGTCAAAGATCAACCACATACTTACACCCAGCAGCACGGGCGCGACCATCGCCAACCACGGGAACGTCGCGTCGTCTTTCTCTGACGGCACCTCCGGGGCAGAGAAGGTACGGCCGGGGTAACGAGTCTCGACCCGGGGCGAACGGTTAAACATCACAGGACCCGGCCGCTGCACCAGGCCTTTCGACGCCACAGATTCTGCCACCGTGATCTGAAGTTCAGAATCCCCCACCATCACGACTTCAGATTCCGCGACGACGAGCCGGGGAACTAATCCGCCATCGACTACGACGCCGTTTGCAGAGCCAAGATCGACCACCTCGACAACGTTTGACACTTCCAGACGAACGTGACGTTTGGAGACCAAAGGATCGTTGAGCACGACGTCACAGGAAGAGTCGCGCCCCAACGTCGTGGAGCCCTCGCGCAGGGCAAACTCTTTGCCGACATCCGGACCACTCAGCACTCGAACTAGCGCGACCTGGGGGGAATCTCCCGCACCATTGGCCGAGAAATATACTCCGGCATCGGCGAGCTCTACCTTGGCGCCCGACCCGACCCACGCCTCACCGATCGCCGCATCCGGTTGTAAGACCAACCACTCGTCGCGCCCCGGCAGCGCTGCACGAAGAGTGAGCGGGCGATCATCGGCTATCGCGCCCGCACGCACGGGATCGACCCGAGCGATTGTTGACGCAATGTCAGACACACTCGCGGCCGCATCCGTGGTGATCACGATGTCGTCGTCAGGCTGTGTCGCCCTGTTGAGAGTGAGTTTCAGTTTCACGAGTTTTCTCTCTTCGTTGAGATTCTTGAGGCCCAATCTCTGGCTGAACGGATGCGGTATCGACTAACAATTCGGCGCCGCTTCGAGAGGCCAGCCCGGCCAGCTTCGATCGCTGCTGTCGTGGTCGACCACGCTTCGTCACTGCGTTCCGCGGAGATCTCGTGACCGGAGAACACGGCGTCGTCAGTCAACACGGCGATCGGGCGCAAGGTTGTCACGTGACGGGGCTCGGCGGTGGTGTCCGCGGCCTCCTCAGTCGGATTGCTCGTCTGAACTTCTGACGCTCGGTGTTCTTCATCGATTTGGTTTTCGAGACTTTCGGCAACCATTAGGCGGGTGGCTTTCTGGGGAACGTCGTACCCGAGCTCCGAATATTGATCGACGAGCTCTTCCCACGCACCAGCGACCTGATCGTGAGCTGCCTTGGCGTCACGACGGCGCCGCGCCCGGCGAAGTTTGTAGAGTCCGATGATCAGTAGCGGCATGAAAATGATCAGTGCCGGAATCAACAGGCTGAGGCCTACCGCATATACCCATCCCGGAATCGAGAAGGCAACTCCCTCATCGTCTTCGTCGCTCTCCTCCAACTCGACCGGCGTCAGCAGGTCTTCGGCATCCGCCTCAACACGTGGTGGTTGGCGCACTTGGGGTTGAGGCTCGCTCTGCGGTTTCGGTGTCTGATCTTGGGGAATATCGGTCTCATCCGGTGTCGGATTGAAAGCAACCCACCCCACATCGTCGAACGCGACCTCGACCCACGCCGTGACATCGTCGCCGGTGACTTCGGCAGTCTGGCCGTCAACAATCTCTGGCGCAAAGCCCATTACTACGCGCGCGGGGTACCCCAAGCTGCGCGCCATCAGGGCGAACGCCGAGGCGTACTGCTCTTGGTCACCGACCATCTGGTTGCGTTCAAGCAGGTCGGTGATTCGGTCAGCACCATGCCCTGCACGTGATGCCACAGTGTCGGATGCTCGACCATGGCTCAAGAAACCCGTTGTCGTTAACGCGAGACGGATCGCTTCGAGCTGGGCAGCAGGCGCCGTCGCATCGGCGGCATATTCTTGAGCCTTCGACGTGACGATATCTGGGCTAGACGAAACCGGAGGCAGCTCAACCGAAGCAACTGGCACCTCAGCCAAATCTTCGATCGAAACGACCTGCTGAAGCGTCGCATCGATCGTGTAAGAGTCACCCTCACTCAGCCCAGCAGTGAGCACCGCGGTGCCAGTAGTCGCGTTGTAGCGGAGGCTATCGGTGGAATCGAGGGCAGTTCCCGCCGTGAAATCAAGATTTGTCGGATACCCGATGCTCGGCATCCAGACATCCGCATACTCCCCCATAGTGAAGGTCACATCGGTGCGACGCTCGGGAGTGACAAACGACTGAGCTGGCAATTCGCGCCCCACCAAACTGAACGTGCCAGAGCCATCCGCGCTTGACTCCGACCCCGTCACATTCCACAACTTGCCCGTAAACGAGTCAAGCGTGGCGAGGCGTACCGTGTCGCCAGCTTTCAAACCTGACACCGTAAACAACACATCGTCTGTGACTTGCTTGGTGTAGTGACGGAACCCAGCCAGGGGGCTCGGATACTGCAGCGGGTCGAACGGCGGCTCGATCTCATCCCGCAGCACGAAGCGTTGATCCTGGGCGGGGGCGATCCACCAGCCCGCTCCCCCACCGAGAAGCACAGCTGCTGCAAGCACGACTGCGGTTCCCGCGATCTTGCGCGTGCGCATCCGGGTGGCTCCAGCTTGCGCGATGTTGTCGCCGCCGGTGCGATGCCAACCCAACCAGAGGAGGGCGAGCACGGCAAAGCTGACGCCTCGGATGCCAGCTTGATAAGGATCGTCGGTGCCGATCAGGATGCTCGCGACATAGATCGCCAATGGGCCAAGAAGCACAATGCCGAAACGCCACACCGAACGGCGTGCCCGCGCCAACCAACGCACCGTAAGTGACGTGGAGACGAGCGCTACCAACCACGTCGCGAAATAGGGAACTACAGTGATGTGCTGAGGAGCCTCAATCGGGGTCTGGAGCGTGACGATATCTGCCCAGCCGTAGACAGTACCGATGGCAATCGTCGACAGGGATTGAAGGGTGGGAAGCACAAAGAGAAGGGCCTGCTGGGGAACCGCAATCGCGGTACCGCACAAGAAGTACGCCACGACAGCCACCACGATCGTCGTGACAACATTCACTCTCAGGATGCTCGCGACGATTCCAGTGGCCGCCCCGAGAACAAGCCCGCCGATCGCCGGGAGCAAGAAGCTATAGCCACCAAATGAGGGCTCAAACCCGAGCAATCCAATGATGGTGAGTGCCAACACGATGCTGACATCGGCCCACGTTCGCGGGCTGAGGGTACGTCGCGCGGAAGGCTGCTGCGTTGTACTCAACCGCCCAACCCCCGCACGAGCTTCGAAAGGTCGTTGAGATCACCGATCGTGATCACGGTCAATCCGGCTACAGCAGAAATTGTGGGCTCAGCGCCCTCCACGATGTGAAAAGCGACCTGACTGGTGTCTTGGCCGAAGAGCGACTGAACACTACGAAAATCGGCCGTGCTCATCCCCGAGCCAGCCACAATCATGACGACGCTAGGTGCCGGGAGACGGCGTGTTTGTTCGCGAGCGAAACTGCGCACCGTGTCGAGTCGACTGCCCTCTGGCTCGATGCGGCAGGAGGCATCCAGCATTGACGTCACCGTCTGGGTGCGCCACAGCCCCGTTTCGCTGACCACATTCATTTGAGTTCCGTCGCGAATGACCTGCGCCGCGATCGATGCGGTCACCGAAATGGCCAGCTCGAACTCAGCCTCAGACGCATAAAGATCGCCGCGTGAGGCATGGATGATCGTCAGTTGAGACCGACGCGTCTCCTGAAACTGTCGCACCATCAGCTGCCCGATCCGCGCCGAGGTACGCCAGTGAACGTAACGGCGATCATCGCCAGGCACATAAGGCCGCAGCGCATGAAACGCGATGTCGTTGTTGGTGATCTTGTTCGATACTTGACCTTCGAGATCTCGCACCAAGCCCGCAGCAGAAGGTACGAGTCGAACGGTGCGCGGATGCACGAACAGATCCACCGCATCCGCCCACTTCAGCGCCCGGCGCAACAACCCGATCTGATCGCCGCGCACCGACTCGGCAGGACCAGCAACGATCACCGCGCGTTTGGCGGTAGGTACTGCAAACAACTCTTCGTGCTCTTCTTTGGGTTTCATGGCAGGGAGTTGAAACTCGGCAACTCCTTGGCCAACGGGGAGTTCCATCCGGGTAGGAGGCAGTGCTCGTGAGCCAACATTGGTGACGACCATGCGGCCGAGGGCTCGATCGCCGACGACGACACGTCGTGGGTTCAATTCCACGACGACCCCATACGACGCGCGGCCGAACACGAACGCCACGCTGACGACCACCGCGGCAAGCAACACTGTGCCCAGAAAGGTGAACTCTTGCCACCCAAAAATGACGCTCAGTGCGAGCGAAACAGCAGCAAGCGCCAACACCAACCAGCCCAGAGGCGTAACAATGCCAACGATCGGGCCGACCACTCGTACCGCTGCGCGCACCGCAGGCGAAGCCACCGCTGCCGTTCCACGCAGTACACGACGCGCTGACTCCACTGCGCGCGCAAACCACCGCGGCGCGGCTGGGTGCATCGGTGACGAAGAGCCGAGCCCCGAACCCGTTCGCGCCGCCGAGGCTCGCTCGTCTCCGGCCCGCTGCTCGGGGATCACAGAAGAATCAGTAGTCATAGAGAGGTGCTGGCTGTTAGGAAGCGCGGTAGGCGGGAGGTTCGATATCGACCAGAATGCGATTAATGACGTCTTCGGCCACAACCCCGGCAAACTCAGATTCGGGGTCGAGGATGACGCGATGCGCGAGCACCGGCACAGCCAGATCCCGAACATCATCGGGGGTCGCATAGGTGCGCCCCTGGGTTATCGCCCACGTCTTAATAGCGCGGGCGAGTGCCATTGCCCCGCGCATACTCACACCAAGTACAACATCGCGGTCTTTACGCGTCGCTTCGACGATGCTGTTCAGATACTGCATGACCGACTCGTCGACAAAAACCTCGGCAGCCAGCGCCGCCATCGCTACAATCGACTCCGGTTTGATAATGGGCGAGACGAGCGAAGCACGAGCGCGGGTTCCCGAGTCCATTAATAGCGACACTGCCGTCTTGCTGTCGGGATACCCCAGCGTCGTTTTGATGAGAAAGCGGTCGAGTTGTGCCTCGGGCAGCTTGTAGGTTCCAGCTTGCTCGACAGGGTTTTGAGTGGCGATCACCAAGAAAGGTGCACCGACGGGATGACCTTCGCCATCGATCGTTACGACGCCTTCTTCCATCACCTCAAGCAGCGCACTCTGGGTTTTAGGGCTGGCACGGTTGATCTCATCGGCAAGAACGATCGACGCGAAGATTGGTCCGTGGTGAAACTCGAACTTGCCCTTCGACTGGTCATAGATTTGCACGCCCGTGACATCCGACGGCAGCAGGTCCGGCGTGAATTGGATGCGAGACGTAGTGCCGTCGAGGGTGTTAGCGAGCGCCTTTGCCAGCACGGTCTTTCCCGTTCCTGGGTAGTCCTCCAGCAGCACGTGTCCATCAGAGATCAGGGCCGTCAGCACGAGACGAATCACGTGATCTTTGCCCACAATCGCCTTATCGACGTTGCTGATGAGTTTCTGGAACGCGGTGGCGAACCAGGTCGCTTGCTCTTGGCTTATGGGCATTCTGAAGGGTCCTTTTACTTACTCGGGGTTCCGGGCGACGTTAACAGGCGGGAAGATCTTGAATAGCTCGGTGGGCGCTGTCTACGCCGTCAAATTTCACCCAGACTTGATAGAGGCCATCTGCGTTACCGCGAACTCTGTTCCACACTTTCCACTGCGTGGTGCGCTGGTGACCATCGGGCCAGAGACCGGTGTAGCTGTGATTGCTGAAGCTTCCGCTGTTGTCGTAGATCTCCATGGTGTGGGAACTGTTTGCCTGCCCGCTCCAATTGATTCCGAGATTGTGGACTCCTGGCGATTCACCGTCGAAGTAGAGACACAGTGACGCGACTGCGGGCGGTGCTGGCGTGACAATCGGGCCGGCGCTCGACGATCCGGAAGGACCGGTGCCTGCGTTGTTGTACGCAACAACAGTGAGAGTGTAATTGGATGCGGCAGGCAACCCCGATGTCGTCGCGCTAGTGGATGTGGTCGTTCCTGTTGCGCCGTTGCTCAGGGTCCATCGGTAGCGCAGGTTGTCAGTGACCGCTGCGCCTCCCCCGCTGGCGTTCCAGGTCCACGCAATCGTTCCCGCCGTGGTGCTCTTCGTCACGGAGCCAGAAACTCCCGAGACTTGGGCAGGAACCGTCTGGTTCTGAATCTGTGCTGAATTCGACGTTCCCTTCGAGCCACTCTTGCCGCCGGAGTTTTGGGCGTACACAGTGAACGTGTAGTTTCCTGCAGACAAGTTGGCCGTTGACGTCGCCGTCGTGCCCGTAGTGCTGCCTGATTGGCCGTTGCTTGACGTCCAGTAATAGGTTGTGGTTCCTCCGGTGCCGCCCACTGCTGGCCACGATGCCGAAACCTGACCGCTCGGCGCCCAACGACTCTCGACCGAGGCAGTCACCGTCGGTGTGGCCGGAGTGCCATACGGAGTGATTTGGTCGCTCGTCGGCGACCACTCTCCCGGACCGTGCTCATTGATCGCGCGCACGCCGAAGGTGTACGAAGTTCCGTTTTGA
This sequence comes from Salinibacterium sp. NG253, assembly GCF_015864945.1. Lineage (GTDB taxonomy): Bacteria > Actinomycetota > Actinomycetes > Actinomycetales > Microbacteriaceae > Rhodoglobus. Next base: position 827,338 of record NZ_JADYWF010000001.1, read on the forward strand.
AGACCCGTAATCGTGCAGGAAGCGCCCGCCTGGCAATCAGTCGGTAGGTTCGCGACAGCAGGAGTCGTGCGCACTTCGTAGCCGGTGATCGGCTTGCCATTGGTCGCCGGGGCGACGAAACGCCACGTCGCCGATTCGTTCCCGCCGATGGCGGAACCAGCATCCTGAGTTGGCTTCTGCACCTGATCGGGAATGTCACTGACGACAAGCGTGATCGTGCCGTTGACTTCGCGGTCAGCATCTTCCGTGGCATCCGCGGTCGTGTACACCACTTCGATCACACCGCTCTTGAGCGCGGCATCTGGTCGAATAGTCACAGTATTTGCAGTGAAGGTGACGTCTGCTGGCTCACCGGTGTTCTGAACTTGCGCGTTCACAATATTCAGCTCTTCGCCGGTGGTCTGATACGGATTCGAATCGTTCGTCAGCGGATTCACGGTGACGGCCCCATCACCACGCTGAGTCTCCACAGCATCAGACACAGCAACAGCGAGCGGTCGGGTAGACCCGACAACCGTCACGTTGATCGTGCCAAGAACCTCAAATTTGTCCCACCGCAGGGTCACGCCCAGCGTGATCGTCGTGCCCTTAGGCGTATTCCGCGGCACGTTGAGGCTGAGTTCGGATCCGGTGAGACTCGCATCAAGGCCGTCGCTCGCGCCGGTGAGGTTTGAGTACGTAACCTCGCCAATAATGGTGGCGTTCGGGTGCGCAGTCGAATCTCGCAGGTCAAGAACCGTCGTCTCGCCCACTTCAACCTGGGTGTTGGGAGTCGTGAACTCTGGCGCTGTGTCCCGGAAATCAGGATCACCAACGACAATATTCATCCGAAGACCCGCATAGTTGCCCGCTGGGTCATTTTTGGATGCGCCATCGGTCACAGTGAAACTGACGGATGCCGGGCCGCGATAGTCCAACGCCGGAGTGAAAGTGATGGTCTCTTCATCGACAAAGTTCGACGAACCATCGCCCTGAACTGAGCTCACCGAAGTCGCATCAGGGATCCACGCATCACGGCCCGACGGCACGACGAGGATATCCGACAGCTTCCACTCTCGAGTCTCGTTCATGCCAACGTATTGGGTCGGCAAGTCTGGATCGATAGCCGGAGGCTCGTCAAAATTCTCGTCGACAGCCGCCGGTACGAGGATGAAAGCGCGAGCGGTCAACTCGTCAACCGCGTTCGTCACGCTGTAGGTGATCGCTTGTCTCGTCGGGCCCGGGGTGACCTCGATCTGACCGTTTTTTTCGCCGAGAACACCTGACTCAGCGTTGGCTCCCTCGAGCTCGACTACGAGATCTTCGGTTCGTCCAGCGGGATTGAATGCGTGACCATCAAACAGATCAACGGTGATGGATTCCTTTCCAGCAATATCTTTCTTCAGGATGCTGATGTCTTCGGCCGATGGCGGAAGAATCGGAGCATCCGGCGTGACCTGAACCAGCACGTAGCTCACGGCTGAGCCACCCCTGTTGTTTTCCAAGCGGTATCGCAACGAGAACGATTGTTCAGTCTCTGGCGCCTCGATCACTAAGAATTGCCCGCCAACGACCTCTGCAGAAACGCCGTCAGGCACGTCAATAAGGTCGGGTGCTACCGAAATGCGCGCACCTTGAGGATCAGAGTCGTTTTCAGTGAGATCAATTTGCGCCGTTCGACCTGGTCGAATGGCCACGCTATCGGGAACCGCAATGGGATCCTGAAGCTCGTCGGGTTCAGGGATGACCGCAATCTTGATGTCGCCAACGCCTGTCGCCCCGAAGGCGTCAACCACTTCGTAGCTGAATGAATCCGTTCCGGAGGCTGCCGGAGACGACTCATAGATGAAGTAGTCAGCACCAAACTCGGTAACGGCTCCCAGCGTCGGGTTGGTCGCGAATCTCAGCAACTGAGTCGAATCGCCATCGGGGTCGACAGTGCTGAGAGGGATCTCCACCCTGATCTCGCCACCAGCGAGCACACGAGCAATCAGCGCAGTCGGCGCCGGATCTTGGTTCGAATCCGCATCGACCGGCGTGACCGTAAAAGTTGCCGTCGCTGCAGCGGTCTCGCCGAAGGGGTCAATAACCCGATAGTCAACGGTGTACGCACCAGGAACGGTCGGCGCTTGGAAGCGCAACATGTCGTGACTGATAAATGCCACGCCCTCCAGAGGTTCAGTAACGAGCTCTGTTGCAAGAGACATCGGGCTGTCGTCAGGGTGGAAGTCATTGTCGAGCACGTCCAGCGTGATGATGTCGCCGGCGCGAACTTTGGCCGCGTCATCGATAGCAACCGGTGGCTGGTGCTTGGTGAGGGCGGGCACCGGAACGACAGTGACTCCGGCACTCGCCGTGTTGACGCCATCCGAAATTGTGTACGTAAAGTTGACCTGGTTGGTGAGCGCCGCCGGCGAGGTAACTCGGATAAGGGTGCTCTCGAGCAATTCGACTACGAGACCCTTTGCCGTGAGAGCCGGGTCGACATCGATTGACTGCACCGCGAGGATGTTGCCGCTGGGACTCACATCGTTAGACAAGACTGAGACAGTGGTCGGTTCATCCCCGCGCAAATAAGCGGTGTCTTTGACAGCAACCGGCGGAAGCTCAGCGGATGCCGGGTTGGGCAACACGTCGATTCGCACCAGCCCGACGCTGGTGTTTGAACCGGCGCTGAGCGAGTAGGTCAGGTAGTAAATTCCTGCGGATGACGAGCTGAAGGTGATTTCACCACGATCGCTGTCGAACGAGGCCACCGCCCCGTTGTCTGCCTCATCCAGGGCGATAAGACTGAGCTGGGCGCCGGACGGTGACAGGTCGTTGAGCAGTGGCTCGATGACGACGGTCTCTGTTTCGAACACCGAAGCGAAGTCGGGTGTTCCCACGGGGTTCAAGGTTCCGGCAGGTTCTACCGTGACGATGAGCTCGCCTTGGGCCGGAGTATCTCCACCGTCCGAGACGAGGAAGGAGACTTCTTTCTCCCCCAGTTCAGAGGTCTGGTGAGTGAAGGTGACGAACCCATCGGGGGTAAACCTGACGAGGTCACCAGACTTTGGCGATGCCGCGATTAGATAGAGGTCGTCGCCGTCTGGGTCTTTCCAATCAGCTAAGACGTTGTAGCTGACAGTCTGGTTCGCTTCGACGCTGATGCCCGCTTCGCGAACACTCACGGGCAGCTCATTGCGCCCCTCGGGAACGATCGTGGCAGCAACCCGTGCCTGGTCCGTTCCGCCCCGACCGTCATCGATCGTGTAGTTGAAGGCAATTGACCCGACAAAATCTGGGACGGGGGTGAACTGCAGCGCACGGCCGCCATCGATGAGGTCGAGTCGACCTGTCGATTCGGCGATGCGGTCGTACGCTGAAATTACAAGCACGTCCCCGTCGGCGTCGGTGTCGTTATCGAGCACCGTAAAGACGGTTGTTCTTCCTGGCCGAACCCCAAATTCATCATTTGTCGCGACCGGATCGCGGTTGGTGTCAGTGCGCTCAGCGAGCGTGTCTTCGAAAGACTGGATCGACGACTTTTCATCGCCCTCTTCTTCAGACTCTTCGTCCTCCGGCGGCGTGACGTCTTCCCAGTTCTCAACGAGACGCATATTTTCGTCGACCAACCACACGTTGCCATTCGACAGGTTGTTGAGCGCAATCACCGACCGATTGACTCGGAACTCGAGCACGCTGCCCTGCGTCGGCTCGGCAATTGTCTGCGTCTGGGGATCGCTGCCAGTACAGGCGAGAACGTAACGCTGTGCAGAAGCCCACGCCCCATGCGCACAACCCTCGAGGGCGACGGGAGCTGAAACATTCGCCACGTCATCTGACGGAGTAGAGATGTCCGCAGGGATATCCGTCAGAGCACCGCTGCTGAGCTCGAGCCGCTGAAGAGAGTCACCAGTAGCCACAAGCGCGAAGCTCGCCTCAGCGCTGGACTGTTGCAAGCGCAGCCCTTGCTTCTCTAACGGATAGCTGCGCCCCTCTTCCGTGAGCAGTTCATTCGTCGACTGGTCGAATATCACGGCTGAGTCGCCAGCGGCGGCGATCTGGAACTCGCCCACCGCCGGGAAATCAGACTTCACCGGTTCATCGGCGATCGTTTCGACGCGGTAAATCGCCTTGTCCACTGGTGACACGGCAATGACAACGCCGTCGGACGTGACCGTTGCTCGCCCACCGGCTCCGAGCGAAATCAGCGCGGGGTCCGACACGTAGTTGAACTGTAGATCGCCCACCGCCGGCACGATCCAGAGCTCTCCCTCGGGCGACACGATCGCCAGATTTGTTCCGCCGAAAGAGACTTCGGCGTCGGTTGGCACGTCGATTGCAGACGTGACTTCAGTGGTTGCTGGATCGACTGACTCGACGCGATGAGCGATCGGGTCGTTCATGAAGAGTGCGTCGCCATCTTGAAGCACATCGAATTGCGCACTTGAGGCGATAACGGAGCCATTGAGCTCGTCAATTTGGCGATTCAGTCGTCCGCCGAGAAGCTGTTCGCCGTTGGTGACCCAGACATCGCTTGCGATGAGGTCAACATCAGAAACAGGGAATCCGGGGTGCAGGGCCGCGAACGTGAGCGGTACACCGATGACGAGTGAGACGACGACAGCGGATGCGACTGTCTTGCGAGTGCTCGCTGTACCGATAGACAGCTTCACGTTGCACTTCTCCCGAATTCCGCACAGCTTGCGTGCACACGATCACGCTGACAAATCCTCGACCAGTTCTGGGAGTTACCCTAGCATTTTTCAGGTTATCCAAGCGAGCCACCGCCATGGGTACTTCTCCCCTGTTGCCGCCCCCAATTATGGGGTGCGGCTCTCCTCGTCATTACGTTCGAGAAGATAGAGGTCATCTTTGTCGACAAGCCGCGTTGCGACGGCGAATTCCACCAGTCGAAGCCTCCTATTGGTCGCGAGGTTATCTTTGCCCCCTCGCAGCCCAGCGACACCCCTCTTATCTAACTTCTCGCACACGTTATCGAGCTTGCGATTGAAGGTAGTGATCGACCAGCCGAGCCGTGCAGCCACCACAGCAGAAGTGGGGATGTCGCCGCGCCCCGCGGTTGCCTGCCGCAGCACGCCCTCGGCAAGCGCCACGATAAGCAGCCGCTGAGAGGAAGTGAGAGGGATCGGCCCAATTGTCGTCGAGCCACCGGAACCCGCAATGGACGTCGAGGTGTTGAAGTAGTCATCACCGGCATGAATCGTGAACTCATAGGTCGTAGACCCGGCACTGAACAGCACCTGCATTTGAGGAAAAACAATCGGAAGTCGCGCACCAGGCGCCAACCACGCCTGCACTTGGCCGGTCGCATCCGTCACTGTCGCGGTGAGCAGGTTTCCTACATTGCCGAGCCACCACATTCCGAAATCTTCGTAGATGCGAAGAAACCGACGATGCAAGTAGGGATTGTCATCAATGACGAGATCGGATTCGCGCCCGACATGAAAATCATTGGGGTGGGTAATGTCGTACCACTCGCCACAGAATTCAATCTTCAGCGGATTCATTCGGGAAAGCACGCCTCCAAAGGGTTGGCAGACTCGGTGCCTGCACGCACGATTCGAACATCAATGCACAACGTCGATCCCGCAACATAACCATCGACGGGGATGACGCCATCATCAGATTGCCGTACCGGTTCGCTCTCGCGCCCGACACGCTTCCAGATGATGCGATCGCCCTCTTCGCCAGCGGGGTTGTCAATCGTGAACGTGACCGAGCCTGCTGACTCTTCTGCCGATACCAACACCGGTGTCGGCACGGTCTCCACTACCGCCGAGGTGGGGGCTGCGGTCGGTGCGGACACGGCCGGCAGCTCTGTTGACACGGGGTTGGTCACGAGAACCGCAATGGCGACTGCGGCCCCCAGCACAACGGCAACACCGCCGATGATCCAGGTCGCCGCTTTGCGTCGTGAGGGCTGAGCTTTTTCAGTGGCCGCGCTGGCGTTCGTCAGCTCAAACGGTTCTGTCGTGACATCGGTAGCCGGATCGGCCGCGGGCCGTCGGCGAACAACGGTCTCGCCAAGCTCTGACTGCGGCGGCTGAACAACGCGGTGGGGAGCGCCGCGCAGTTGCGTCTCGTCTGTGCTGCTCCCGCTACCCGCGAGAGGGAGCTGCGGCGGTTTCTCAAACGACTTCAACGTGGCGGAGGCGGGCTGCGCATCGATGGTTGCCACACCGCGGGCACGTGTTGCATCGTCATCACCATCATCGGTGCCGGAAGGAGTTACTTGGTCGACCGCCAGATTCGGCACGTCGACTGTTGTGGGCGCATAGCCCAATTCCAGCTCGACACGTTGCAACGCCCGAGCAAAATCGAGCGCGCTCGCAAACCGGTCGTCACGGCGCGATGCCATGCCCTTTCGTAAGACCGCAAGCAGACTCGCGGGCACGTCGTCACGAGTGAGCGGCGTAATGAGGCCGCGTTCGATACGGCCAATGAGATCGAGGGCTCCGTTGGATCGCCCTCGCACCTCGAACGGAGTGTGCCCTGCGAGCAGGGTGTAGAGCGTCGCCGCGAGTGAAAACACGTCAGCTCGAACATCCGGGTTCGGGTCGTCCTCGAACATTTCAGGAGGCGACCACGGCACAGACATGCCGATTGATGCTCCGGTGGTCGAGCCACTTTCTTCCGTCAATTGCGAACGCGAGCTCGTATGCAGCGGGATGTCCTCGTCAAGCGCAGACGAAATTCCGAAGTCGGTGAGCGCTGGCCACCCATAGTCGTTAGTCAGCACGTTCGCGGGCTTGATGTCGCGGTGCAGGATGCCAGCCGCGTGCGCAGTAGCCACCGCGCCGCTCACCCGGATTCCCACCCGCAGCACATCAGTCACGGGGAGCGGTTCACTCTTGTAGCGTTCCGCCAGGCTCGGCCCTGAGCAGTACTCCATCACGAAGTAGGGGCGATCGTCGGCGGCAACATCCGCGTGAAAAATGGAGACGATGTAAGGATGGGCTGACAGTTGAGCCATCAGGTTTGCCTCGGCGACAAACGATGCTCGAGTCGCCGGGGCAAGATCTTCGGTCAGCAACACTTTTACGGCAACGCGGCGTTTCGGAAGGTGCTGATCGTACAGAAAAACGTCGCTGAAGCCACCAGACCCTAGGAGCTTCACAAAGGTATAACCCCGCAGCTCAGGCGGTGTTGACGGGGCCCGGCGCACTATGACTCCTCCCCCACGGTGAGGGTGACGTCGCCGCCGAGATCGATGACAGTGCCGACGATAACCGCCGTCGGTTCGCCAGCGCGCAAACGTTGCGCTTGGCGGCCGGGTAGCGCAACATGCGTGCCATTTCGAGAGTGCAAATCGGTGACAACCACCGTTCCGCCTTCGACGACAATCTGAACGTGGTTTCGGGAGATGTCCTTATCTCCGGGGATCGTGACAAGCCGCGGGAGGGATCCGCCAGAAACCTTGCTCACTGTTGGCGCACGGCCGACCAGAATTGGTTGTGACAGCATCTCGCGCGCACCGGTCGAAAGCTGCAAGTAAAGCGCCGACACAGGCGGGAGGCGAACCTCGTCAAACGCCGCGGCGGGGCGCGGCGCGCGAAGGCCAACCAGATCACTCGTCATTATTGTCATGCCGTCGTGATCGCCCTCCGGCTCTGGCGGGTCGACGACTACGGGAGCCACCGGTTCGGAGAACTGCGGTGCGGTACCGATCAGATCCGTCGCCCCCGCGGGGTTACTACCGCCAGCTGCTGGTGTTTCAGCTTCATCGTTGCGTGCGTTGGCAGCCGCAGACACGTCGCGCATGACTGTCTCACCGAAGAGAAAGTCATACCCTTGGCCGTCATTATTGACGTCGTTCGATCGACCAATTTCGGATGCCGCAGCCACTGGCTGAGCAACGTCAGCGACCCTAGCAACCCCAGGGGGTCGGTCCGCAATCGTCGTTTCCGATACTGGGCTCGCGTCGTTCACCGGGGCAACCGCAGCGGACGCTTCTGCCTCGCCAAGCAGTGCGGCGCGTATCCCGGGAACCTGCTCGTCAACCTTCACGTGGTGAACTTCCGATGCTTCTTCGTCATGCGTGCAGTTCAGGCGACCCGCCTTCACCACGCCAGCAACGATAGGTAGCAACTCGATCGTGGTCGACTCGTTGACAGAAATGGTGCAGTCGATGACGTCATCGAAATAGCTCTCGGCCCACGTGCTAACTCGCGCACCGCTCACCGCTTCGTTGCCCGCGCGAGTAGTCAGCGAGACACTCACTGCGCCACGAACGATCACTCGCGCGCCAGCAGGGTTCTCGTGTTCAGCCGTCCACTCAACCAGCGCGAACGCTGGAGTTGCCGCTAACCCTTGAGCACTCAGCGCTTCGACTGCGTGTTGCGCGCCGAGCGCCCGATTCGCCCACAGGGTCGCGAGAAGGTTCTCCTCAGACGAGTCGACAAACACGATTAGCTCGTCAGCAACGACCGCCGACCACAACGAGTCAGTCGATGGGGCATAAAGGTATTTCATGACCACTGCGATCTACTTCCTGGGTCGGGTTTGTTCGAGGTGATGCGAAACGGCGCGGTCGACGGTGTCTTCTTCCGCCGCATCTGCACTCGCTGTGCGAGCAGCATCCACCACGATGACGGTCACGTTGTCGGAACCGCCAGCGGCAATCGCACCCGCAACAAGTCGGTCAGCAATTGTTTCGTTGTCGTTCAGCGCTGAACGATCAGCGAGGATTCCGGCAATGAGATCGTCATCGAGCTCCTTGGTCAGCCCGTCTGAGCACGCCAAAAAAGTATGTTGGGCTGCGACCGGGAGCAACCACACGTCGGGGTTCACATGCGGGTGGATGCCGAGAGCACGCGTGATGACGTTACGGTCGGGGTGCGATGTCGCTTCGAGGGCGGTGATGTGGCCAAGGTCGACAAGTTCTTGCACGGCCGAGTGATCGACCGTGACCTGCTCGAGCTCACGGCCGTTCCAGCTATAGACCCGTGAGTCTCCCACGTTGAAGGCCATCCAACGCGGTTCTGAATCGGCACCGACAGCAACGAGAGCGATGCCGGAAAGGGTCGTACCCGACACCCCGTCATCCTCTCCCCTGAGCGCGATGACCGCCGCGTTGGCTTCGGTAATCGCCTGAACAATATGTTCCGGCGTGAGAAAGCTGTGGCGTGCCACAGCGCGAGCGAAGCTTTGCACGACGCATTGGCTTGCGCGATCTCCAAAGGAATGCCCACCCATTCCGTCGGCGACAAGGTAGACCTGCGGCAGCACGAGCAGGCTGTCTTCATTGAGCGAGCGCACGGATCCGCGGTCGGATGCGGCCGACACATTCACGGTGACAGGTCCACTGGGCAGCAGAACTTCGTACTGATCCGAAACCATCATTGTGCCCCCAAGCATTTGTCAGGTATCAACGTAGCAATGAATAGGCGACACCGCGGAAACCCGGCGGTATGCTGACCAGAGCGCACCACCCTCGCGCTACCACCACTTGCCATTTTGTTGTTTTGCCCACAAGGCCCACACGCAGGAGAAGTTCATGATTTCGCACGCATCAACGACGCTCGAAGCCCCCGTATCCGCTCTCGAAAATGCCGATTTCACGCATGAGAACGTTCTTATTTCGACGGGCAAACGATCCGGGCTCGTTATCACCGTCGCCGTTCACTCCACCGTTCTCGGCCAAGCCCTCGGTGGTGCGCGAATGTGGAACTATCCGCACTGGACCGATGCTGTCGCTGACTCCCTGCGCCTCTCCGCCGCAATGACGCTCAAGAACTCTGCCGCTGGCCTCAACCGTGGTGGCGGCAAGTCGGTCATCCACATTCCTATGGGTGTCACCCTCACTGCGGACCAGAAGCGCGATGCGATGCTCGATCTCGGTGACGCCATCGAGAGCCTCAACGGCGCCTACATGACGGCGGAAGATGTCGGCACGAGTGCCGAATTGATGTCAATTGTTGCTGAGCGCACCGAGCACGTCTGCGGCCTTCCCGCTGATCAGGGCGGCGCTGGCGAGCCGGCGGATGCGACTGCAGCAGGCGTGCACGCGAGCATCCTTGCCACCTGCGAAGCACTGTTCGGCACGCGCGATCTTGCTGGTCGCCACCTCGTTATTTCTGGGCTCGGCCAGGTCGGTGGCCGCCTCGCACGCTCTCTGACCGCAGCGGGTGCGGTGCTCACCGTCACCGACGTCAACCTCGACCGCAAACTGCTTGCGGCAGAACTCGACGCCAACTGGGTTGACGCCGACGAAGCGCACAGCGTGGTTGCTGACCTCTACATCCCGTGTGGCATGGGCGGCGCGCTCAGCCCTCGCGTCATCCGCGAACTCAACGTCAGCGGTGTTGTCGGAGCCGCGAATAACCAGCTTGCCCAGCACGACGGCGCCGAAGCCCTTGCTGAACGCGGCATTCTCTGGGCGCCCGACTTCGTCGTGAACGGTGGCGGTGTGATCTACCTCGATATGGCTTCGGAGCCGGATGCGGATGCCGACGCCATTGCCAAGCGCGTCGAGGCCATCGGTGACACCGTGACCACGATCTTCCGTGATGCTGCAGCCCAGGGCATCACCACCTTGGACGCCGCAGAGCGCCTCGCGCAGTCGCGCCTTGTTACTGCGGGATAACTCACCGCTCCACAAACGAAACGCGCGGTGGTGCACCGGCGAGCTCATGCTCGAGGAGCCCCACCGCGCGTTCTCGGGTGTGGGAAGTGCCGCTTAGTCGATCGAGAGTTCCGCGAGCTCACGCTTCTTGTCGCGGCGCATCTTTGCGAGGCTCGCGACAACGGCAACGGCCATTGCGGCAAGGATCACGATGAGCGAGGTCCAGGTGCCGATCTCAGGTGCCCACAGAATCGGCTCTCCGCCGTTGATAAACGGCAGCTCATTGACGTGCATGGCGTGGAAGAACAACTTGACACCGATAAAGGCGAGCACAAAGGCGATGCCGTAGTGCAGGTACTCGAGCTTGTCGATGAGATCGCCGAGAAGGAAGTACAGCTGGCGAAGGCCCATCAGCGCAAAGATGTTGGCCGCGAACACGATGAAGGGGTCGGTCGTGATTCCGAAGATTGCCGGAATCGAGTCGATCGCGAACACAAGATCCGTAATACCCAGCGCGATAAAGACCACGAGAATCGGCGTGAAGACCTTTTTGCCGTCGATCACGGTGCGCACTTTGCCACCGTCGAAGTTCGGGGAGATATTGATGTGCCTGCGCAAGTAGCGGATGATGCCGCTCTCGGTCTGTTCCATGTCGTCATGGTCTTCGAACACTTGACGGATGGCCGTGTAGAGCAAGAACGCACCAAAGATGTAGAAGATGAAGCTGAAGTTCTCAATCAGTTGCGCACCGAGCAGAATGAAAATTCCGCGCAGCACGAGAGCGATCAGGATGCCCACCATCAGCACCTCTTGTTGGTACTTTCGCGGCACCGAAAAACGCCCCATGATGATCACGAAGACAAAGAGGTTGTCGATCGAGAGACTGTATTCCGTGACCCAACCGGCAATGAATTGGCCGGCCTGTTCAACATCACCGAGCAGGAACATCATGAGGGCGAAAACGAGGGCAAGGCTCACGTAGAAGCCAACCCACAATGCTGATTCCTTGGTGCTCGGAATGTGCGGGCGTTTGTAAGCCAGGATGAGGTCGGCCGTCAAAATGATCAGCAGCACTGACATCGACGTCACTTCAAACCAAATAGGCAGAGTAGTCAAAAGAATCCGTTCAAGGGTTTCGCGGCGTAGCAAGACTCGAAAGTCTCTCCCGCATCCGCCAGAGGCGTGGATGCCGTTGCCCCGGAACCGCTATTGAGCGGTTCGTATTGACGAGTACAACGAGGTGGGATACTCCCCTTCGCGTGCCCCATGATAGCCGACACGCGCCCGAGCAATACGGGAAAACTCACAGTTTCGACCGTACACATATGGTCAGCAGTCACTGTACAGTCAGTGCATGCTGACCATTGCTTCTCGTGTCGATGTCATGAACCGCCTAGGCCGGGCCATGACCGACCCCACTCGCGCCCGCATTCTTCTCTCTCTTCTCGAAAAGCCCGGGTATCCCGTGCAGCTGGCGCACGATCTCGAGCTCACACGCAGCAACGTCTCCAACCATCTCACCTGCCTGCGCGGCTGCGGGCTCGTCGTTGCAACACCTGAAGGTCGCTCTACCCGCTATGACATTTCAGACCCCCACCTTGCCCACGCCCTCAACGACCTCCTCAACGTCGTGCTCGCCGTCGATGACGGCACACCCTGCGCCGGCGAGAACTGCAACGACTCGTTCTGCTGCACCCCCAACACCACCGCCGAGGTGACCGCATGAGCGAAGAATGCTGTGGCGTGGATGCTCCGCTCAAGTCACGCGGCCCCGAGTCCGTAACCCTGCTCGGCACCGCTACCGCCGGCACCACCTCTGACGCAGCTCCAGCGTCACGTCGAGGGGACGCTGCCCTCGCGCCGTGGTGGAAAGATCGAGCCCTCGCGCTGCCTGCAGCCTCGGGAGCGCTTCTCGCGGCATCCGTCATTGTGGGTTGGTCCGGAGTCGCTGACGGGGTCACCTTCACCCTGCAGTTTCTGAGCCTCCTCGCGGGCGCAACAACGTTCGTGCCCGGTGCAGTGCGTCGCCTGCTCCGCGGCTCGCTCGGTGTAGGGCTACTGATGACAATTGCCGCCATCGGTGCTGTGCTCCTTGGTCATGTTGGCGAGGCTGCCGCCCTCGCCTTCCTTTTCTCTATCGCCGAAGCGCTTGAAGATCGTGCAATGGATCGCGCACGCCAAGGATTGCGTGCTCTCCTCGCGCTTATTCCCGACGCGGTAGTGGTCGAGCGCGAAGGGGCCCAGCTGAGCGTACCGACTCGCGACATCGTGATCGGTGACGTTCTTGTCGTGCGCGCCGGTGAGCGCGTCGCCTCGGATGGCATCGTGGTGAGCGGCCGGGGCAGCATCGATACCTCCGCCGTGACGGGCGAATCGCTCCCCGCCGCGGTAGACACCGGCGACGCTGTGCTCGCCGGTTCGATCAACGGTGAAGGTGCTTTGCGCATCCGCACCACCGCGGCTGGCACCGACAACTCCCTGACAACCATCGTGCGCCTGGTCGAAGAAGCGAATGGGCGCAAGGGCGATCGTGCTCGACTGGCAGACAGAATCGCTCGTCCTCTCGTGCCGATCGTCTTGGGAGTCGCCGCCGCCATTGTTGGTTTCGGCTTCCTCGTCGGCGACCCCGAGCTCTGGACTGAACGAGCGCTCGTCGTGCTTGTGGCCGCATCGCCGTGCGCCCTCGCGATCGCCGTTCCTGTGACGGTCATCTCGGCGATCGGCTCCGCGAGCAAGCTCGGAATCATCGTGAAATCGGGCGCCGCCTTCGAACGCATGGGCAGCATCCGCACCGTTGCTTTCGACAAAACAGGCACGCTCACGCGAAATCAGCCAACCCTTGTTGCCGTCGAAACTGTCGATGGGGTGACGCGCGAAGAGGCGCTCAGTATCGCCGCTGCGCTCGAAACCCACAGCACCCACCCGCTCGCTCACGCGGTCCTGGTTGCATGTCCCGACCACCCCGAAGCACTAGAGGTACGAGAGGATGCCGGCCGCGGAATATCCGGCACCCTGAACGGCGTTCCCGTGCGCGCCGGCAGCACCCGCTGGATGGACGCCGGCGAGCTTTCGCCAGCCGCCCTTCGCCTCGCCGACGACGGCATGACCGTGATGGCCATCGAACGCTCCGGCATCGTGATCGGGCTACTCGGCATCCGCGACGAACTGCGGCCCGACGCTGCGGAGGCTGTCTCGCAGTTGGCGAGCGCGGGCATCCGCACCCTCATGCTCACCGGTGACAACTCCAGAACTGCAGCGACGATTGCGGCCGAAGCCGGGATCAGCGATGTGCGCGCCGAACTGCTTCCCGCCGACAAGGCCGATGCGATCGCTGCACTCTCCCAGGAGTCCCCCACGGCAATGATTGGCGACGGCATCAATGATGCGCCAGCACTCGCCACCGCCGACGTGGGCATTGCAATGGGTGCGACAGGCTCGGCAGCGGCGGTTGAGTCTGCGGATGTCGCCTTCACCGGCAGCGACCTGAGACTCATTCCGGTGGCGCTGCTTCATGCGCGGCGCGGGCGTCGCATCATGACCGGAAATATCGTGCTGTCGCTCGCGATCATCGTGGGTCTTTTTCCGCTGGCGCTCACGGGCGTTCTCGGCCTGGCCGGAGTGGTGCTCGTGCATGAGCTCGCCGAACTGGTGGTCATCGTGAACGGCCTCCGCGCGGCTCGACTTTCGCATAGCCTTGATTCGCGCTCAGAAATGGGCGCTGGCCGTCAATCCCAGCCTGTTCGGAGTCTCGTGTGAAGAAAGCCCTCCTGCCCACCTTTGCTGCACTGGGCATCCTCGCTCTCGTCGCCGCCTTCGTCTTTGTGTACGTCACGGCGAAGAACGCCGATACCGAGACAGCAAGCACCACCACTTCGGGCTCTTCCGAACTCGCCTCCGCTGTAGCGAGCGACTCGAATTACGTTGACAATGTCGGCTCCGATGCGGTCACTATTGTCGAATTCCTCGACTTCGAATGTGGAGCCTGCGGCCAGTTCTACCCCTACGTCGAGGCGATGCGCGAAGTGTACGACGGAGATATCAACTACGTCGTTCGCTACTTTCCGCTGCCGAGCCACCTCAACTCGATGGATGCCGCTATCGCCGCCGAGGCTGCTGCCCAGCAGGGCGAGTTCGAGGCCATGTACCACCGCCTCTTCGAAACTCAGGGCGACTGGGCCGGCGGTACTCCCCCGCAGACTGATGCCTTCCGTGCACTGGCTGAAGAAATCGGTCTCGACATGGATGCCTACGATTCCGCCGTCGCCGACCCCGCAACTCAGGCTCGCGTTGAGGCAGACTTCGATGCCGGCGTTGAGCTGGGCGTCAACAGCACTCCCACCTTCTTCGTGAACGACGAATACATCGAGACGAGTCGTCTAGAAAATCTGCCGGAGGCTGTTGACGCCGCAGTCAAGGGCTAACTGCGCTCAGCGCCCAACGCCCAACGCCCAACGCTACTTAGGTGTACCAACTAGGTTCTGGCACTTCGTTGAGCAGCACGTACTGACCGACTTCGCGTTTCTTGTACGGCGCCGGATCGTGCAGGCTGTGGGTGCGCAGGTTGCGCCAGAAAATATCGAGGCCCACTGAGTTGGCGGATGCCCGCGCACCCGTCAGCTCGAACACCTTCGTTGCGACCTCCAAGCCGTCGTCGCTGATGCGCAGCTTCCCGGCTGCAATGCGCACGGCGATTTCGCCACGGCGGCGTGCGGTGAGCTCGGTGCGCGGCGCGTGAAGCACCGCACTGATTTCGGCGCCGACAGCATTGAGCAGGGCCTCATCCGCCCATAGCTTCGACTGCAGCTCGCCATAGCCTTCGAGGATGTACCACTCCTCGCTCGCGTGCGCTTTGTTGTCACCGCCATAGGGCCAGGCGCGGCTCTTGGTGCGCGTGTACGACGACGCGGCTTCAATCGCTCCTTGCGCGATGCCGAGATAGAAGTTCGCGAAGACCAGTTGGATCGCTGGCACGTTGAGAGTGCCGTAGGTGAGGGGCTGGAACTCTTTGTTCACGAATCCCAGCGCTGACGACCAGCCGGTGCGCACGCCATTGATCTGCACGGAGCCGGATTCGGTCAGTCGTTGGCCCAGATTGTCCCAGTCGCCGTTGAACACGATTGCTGGCTGGTCTGTCGGCACGATGGCGAAAACATGAGTGTCGGTTCCTTCAAGGATGCCCTCGAGCACGGTGAGATCCGAAACGACACCGCCCGTCGAGAACGACTTATTGCCGGTGAAAACGATCTCGTCACCCTCATCGGTGACAAGCAAATCGGAATCGCGTGGATTCACCGCACCGCCAAAGAGGTAGTTGTTCTCGGTGTAGTGCTTCTCCACGGCAACGATCTGCTCGTCGGTGGCGACGAGGCGCGCCGCCCACGCCCAGAGATAGTGGTAGCCGAGCAGTTGACCGATCGAGCCGTCACCCCGCGCAATCGTGCGGATGACCTTGTAGGTGGTCTCCCATTCCTGCCCGCCGCCGCCATGCTCGGCCGGCCCGAGCAGCGTGACGAGCCCTGAGTTCTTGAGAAGCGCCACTTCGGCGTGCGGCGGCTGGTTCGCGACATCACGCTCAACCGCATCTGCGGCCAAGATGTCAGACACTTCTAGAGCGCGCTGAAGCCAGCCCTCTGGTGTGGTGGGGCGGGCGCTATCCGCCCAGCGATTCTCGATCGCAGTGGGTGTGGCAGTGAGATGTGGCATGGTCGCTTTCCTTGGTGAGTCAGGGTTCCGGATGGGGTGTGAGCCCTATCTTGAGCCTCATCGCGGCACGCGTCGAGCATGTGTCTTCTCGCTACTTTCTGTTACGAATCGTGTACTAGATTCAGCACTGAGCACGCTGCCGAGAGCACGAGGAGACCCGATGGCCCACGAGCCGAATCCGCTCGCCAGCTATCTGCGAGCGCGTCGGGATTCGCTGCAGCCCGCCGACGTTGGGCTGCCCGCCGCGGCGGGTCGGCGAGTGTCGGGGCTTCGTCGGGAAGAGGTCGCCGAACTCGCGGGCATCAGCGTCGATTACTACGTGCGCATCGAGCAGGGCCGCGATCAGCATCCCTCCGACCAGGTGCTCAGTGCGCTGGCGCGAGCGCTGCGCTTGGATGACGATGCGCGCGACTATTTCTTTCGACTAGCGCGCCCGGGGTCACAAACGATGCGTTCGCATCCGCTGTCGGAGTCGGTACTGGGATTGCTCGACTACTGGTCGCACACCCCCGCCTACCTGTTTGATCGCAACCATGATGTGCTCGCCGCCAATCAGTTAATGCGCGCCCTCAGTCCCGAAGTGCAACCGGGGCACAATCAGCTCATTGACGCTTTCGGCGGGTACGCCCGCGCGATCGAGGAGGAACAGCCTGCCGCGGTGCTGGAGGGCTGGGAGTCCATTCTCAACCAGATGCTCGCCGCCCTTCGTTTCTCGAGCGACCCGAATGATCCGCGGCTGCACGAGGTCGTCGGCTATTTGTCGACGACCTACCGAAGCTTTCGCCCACTCTGGGCTCGGCACGAGGCGCGACCTCATACGGGCGGCACACTCCACGTGCACGTTGACCCCATCGGCTGGGTCGAATTTCGGTGGCAAGCCCTCGAAGTGTCGAATGCTCCCGGCCAATATCTCGTGACCTACCTTGTCGAGCCCGACACTCACGCTGCAGCCGCGATCGCGTACCTGGTGTCGATTCGACGGCCCGGGGCATCCGACTTCCGTTCCGACCAGTTATCTCCTGGTGCCTAATTGCTTCTCGCGCGGAGCCTGGTCAGCCCTCACTGCAAGACGGAGGATCGTGCGCAATGAGCGCTATCAGTGAATCGAGTTGCGACTGCGCGGCATCATCGGTCGTGCAGAAAACGAGTAGATAGTCGTCGGTGTCTTCGGGGATTCTCACGAGGCTATAGCCCAAGCTGAGCGTGCCAACGCGGGTATTAGTAAAGCTGACGGTGCCCGTCACCTGCGCTCCGATCGAGTCTTTCGCCCACACTTCGGAAAATGTGTGGCTCTTGGCCGAGAGCTCACCCACTATCTCCCGAAATTCGCTATCGCTCTCATGAAGCGCGAGCGAGTCGTTGAGCATCCCGGCGATCTGGGTTGCCGCCGCGGTGAAGGATGCCCCGCTGCGCTCGACAGTGGGCTCGAGAAAGGTGAAACGAGCGAGGTTCACGCCCCTCTCAAAACTGGCGGAGAGCGCTCGAGCGAGCGGGTTCGAGGCGAGCACCTCAAGATGCCGATCCAGCAGCACTGCTGGCACTTCGCGCCAGTTCCTGAGGTGCGCGGTCGCCAGAGCACGTTGGCGCGCAATGGCGAGATCGACATCTTCGTTCATGTGCTCACCGTAGGGCGCGACGGTGGCGGCAGCCTAGCCCCGGTGGGGCCACCCACCACGGCGATTTAGCGCGTCGGCGCGTCTGGCTCGCTGAAGCGTGTGGGGGTAACGCCTGGCCCAGTACCGCGAGCGGCGAGGTACGCGAGAGCGGAGGCGGCGGGCGATCCGGGGGTGGGAAACACCACCATCAGCTCGTAGCCAAAATGCACCGGCAGCGAGAAGAGTTGGATGTTGAGTTCCACTTCCCCGACCCCCGCAATCGGCACACGAAAGGTCCTGTCGCTAAACGGTCGAGCGTCATGGCGCGCCCAACAGCGAGCAAACTCAGGCTGTTCACGCAGCAGCTGAGCGACGATCTCTTGCCGACGCGGATCCGTCGGATCACTGTAGAAGCGAAGCGCCGCAACGTGATCAGAGACGAGACCGCTCCAATCAGGATGCCGCGTGCGAGCACCAGGCAAGAAGGTATTGAGCATGAGGTTCATACCAACCTGAAAGCTCTCGGGAACAAGAGCTCGGGCCAGTGAATTGCTGGCGACGATGTCGCGGTTAGGGTCGAGAACGAGAGCGGGGCTATCTGGCCACTGTTCGAGTAGACGGCCGGTGATGGCATCCGGCAACGGCCCCGCTGCTTGCGGTCGAGGCGCTTGAGGCGTTGCCAACCGAACGAGGTAACGGACAGCAAATTCGTCGAGTTTAAGCGCTCGCGCGAGCGCACTGATCACTTGCATCGACGGGCGATCATCTCGGCCCTGTTCGAGCCGAACGTAGTATTCACGGCTGATGCCCGCGAGCGCGGCGACTTCGTCACGACGCAGCCCGGCGACACGGCGCTGAGGGTCAGCCGGCAACCCTACTTGCTCGGGCGTGAGCACTCCGCGGCGAGCGCACAAGTACTCACCGAGCGCACCCTGTTGATCGGCCACGAGGGGTCCTTTCCCAATTCCCGCACTAGTAAATCTAGTCCGGTACGGGCCTCTGAGGGTACCTGCCTAGGACTCGTGGGGGCACGCGCACCAGCGATTGCCTTTCTAGCCTGAGACAGAGTTCTCCCCACCACTTGAAAGGAACCCGCAATGCCCTACTTCACCACCTCCGACGGAACCGAGATTTATTACACCGATCAGGGTGCCGGTCAGCCGGTACTACTGAGCCACGGCTGGCCTCTCTCCTCGGATGCTTGGCAAGTCGAAATCAAACTGCTCGCTGACAACGGCTACCGCGCCATCGCGCACGATCGCCGCGGACACGGTCGCTCCTCTAAGACCTACACCGGCAATGACATGGATACCTATGCCCGCGACCTCGCTGAGCTCGTCGAACACCTCGACCTCAGCAATCTTGTCGTCATCGGCCACTCAACAGGCGGCGGTGAAGTGGTGCGTTATGCCGCTCAGCACGCCAACGGCCGCGTCGCGAAGGTCATCACGGCCGGCGCTGTTCCGCCGCAGATGGTGGTCAGCGACACCAACCCCGATGGCTTGCCCATGGAAGCCTTTGATGGCATCCGTGCGGGTGTATTGAAGGATGCGTCGCAGTTCTACATTGACTTGACCGAGGCATTCTTCGGCGCCAACCGTGAAGGCTCCGCCGTGTCGGAGGGTGCTAAGCGCGAGTTTTGGCGTCAGGGCATGAACGTCAATCTGGCCGCTGCCTACGATTGCGTGAAGGCATTCTCTGAAACCGACTTCACCGAAGACCTGAAGGCACTGGATGTTCCCATCCTGCTCGCGCACGGCGACGACGATCAGATTGTGCCCATCGACGATGCCGCCCACAAAGCCGCAGCCCTCGTGAAGCACGGAACGCTCAAGGTGTATGCGGGAGCGCCCCACGGCATCTACGGCGACTATCAGGAGCAACTCGGCCGCGACATTCTCGAGTTCATCGCGGAGTAAGCACGTTCTGCGTGATTGGCGATCTGCGTGATTGGCGCTCAGTGTGATTGACGCTTAGTTCGCCAGCGTTGCCACGATTCACGCACCCGTCGACGGGTTCGCTTCCAGAATGCTCGGGAGCGAGCCCGAGAGGCCGCATGACGTTCGGCCTCTAGCTGTTTCTCTTGAAGAAAAAGTTTGGCACCGGCCTCGTTGCGGGCGCGAACCCACTGACCGTTTCCGCCCATAAACATGTGCATCACATCCCGACTGCGCTGAAATTACGCACCCCTCCACCGTAACGAGAATTCATCACGAAGCAAGGGTTGCGTCGGCCGGACGATCCTCCCCAGCCAGCTCAACGCTGACGTCGGCACTACCGCGGGTACCGCGCAATGAAGGCGCAATTGACCCCCTGAATTGGGTGTCCCGTTAACGATAAAATCCCGGTCTTGTTCACACGAACGAGACCGGGATTTTGCTACTGTGACCCCAGCGGGATTCGAACCCGCGTTACCGCCGTGAGAGGGCGGCGTACTAGGCCTCTATACGATGGGGCCTCACAACAACTAGAAAAGTATGCCACACCTTTGGCGCTACTTTTCCCACTTCTGCCAATTTATAATCACAGGATCATTTTTGACTGCCTTCACGCGCGCCACCACTGCCACTTTTATTGCCGTTGCGGCTGTCGCCGCACTCACGGGGTGCTCATTCCTCTCCCCTGAAATTCCCCGCGATGACAGTGGCCAAGTGCTCGAGCCGACCATCATCGGCTCCACCGAATTACTTGTCGATGACTGCTTTACGTTCGTAGAGGGCAGCAACCTCAGCGAAGCAGAAGTGACCCCGTGCACCACAGATCACAGCCACATTGTGATCGGCAAGGGCGAACTCAAGAAGAGTGCCATCACCGACGCCGGCGGCCTGCAGAACGCGGTCTCCTCAGCCTGCTCTGACACCTTCAGCGCGTTCAAAGAGACAGTGGCGGATGGCGCAGCGCGCCCCGACCAGGAATTCATCATCTCCGAGCGTTCCACCGACGATGGCGCGCTCATGACCGATTACGCGTGCATCGCTACCGACGCCGCATCCCCCACTGTCTAGCGGGACGCCAGCAGGCGCTGGCTACGGCCGCTGATCCAGAACGTTCAGCACACCGGCAACCATCTTGATATCGATCGGCAGCGCCGCAAAGCGCTCCCCATCGGCGTACGCCATGATGTCCTCGGACTCGATACGGATTCGCTTAGCCCGATAGACCGTCACGCGCGGGTCGCTGAGATGCTTGCCGCTGAAGACGCGCGGGAAGACGCGCAAGAAAGCTAACCGTGACAGAGCTTCGACGACGAGAACATCGGCGAGGCCGTCATCCAGAATCGCATCGGGCGTTACCTTCATGCCGCCACCGAGCGACACGTTATTGCCCACGCTGACAAGCGCCGCCGTGGTGTCAATCACCACGTCGTCGAGGGTGAGCTTGTAGTGGATCGGGCGCAAGCGCAACAGTTCAATGAGAAGCGCGACCGTGTAGCGGCTGGCACCGCGCGGCCACGACATGAGGTTCGCACGCTCGTTGACGATCGCATCAAAACCGGCGGAGAGCACACACGCAAACCAGCGGGTCGCGGCCGACCCCGTGGCGTCATCCACATAGGTAACGCTGCCGGCATCGATCGCGCGCGGCGGCCTCGCCAGGCCGCGCACAATACTTGCGACAGCGGCATCCACATCAGACAGTGGGATGCCGAGACCCCGAGCCATGTCATTGCCAGTGCCCGACGGAATGATGCCCAACGGCACTTTGGTTTTTGCTACCAAATTGGTGCCCAAATTGACCATGCCGTCGCCGCCAACCACCAGCAGCGCGTCTGGCTTTTTAGCGACAGCTTTTCGCCCGCGCTTCAACAGCAAGGCGAAATTAGGTTGCTCAAGGGCAGTCACATCATGCCCGAGCGCACGCAACGCTTCAACAGCACGCGGGCCCACGTTCTTGCCGCGGCCAAACGATGCTGTGGGATTGATCGCGACAACTAGACGCAGGGGTTTGATCGACTCCACACTTCAGTATGTCGCACTGTCTCGCATCGAGCGCACCACAGGCTTAGGCTCAAAGCATGAAGGTCACCAAGTATGAGCATGCCTGCCTCGTTCTCGAACACCAGAATGAGCGCCTCGTCATCGATCCCGGCGGGTTCACCGAGCCACTTCCCGCGCTCGACAACGTGACCGCCATCGTGATCACCCACCAACACCCCGACCACTGGATCGACGAGCAACTGCAGCGCATTCGCGACAACAATCCCGACGCGCCCATCTTCGGTCCTGCCGGAGTCGCGGCCGCTGCCACTAACTGGAACATCACGACGGTTGTTGACGGCGCGAGCGAAACCGCGGGGGCCTGGACACTCGAGTTCTTCGGCGGCGAGCATGCCGTCATCCATCCCTCGATCCCCATGATCGACAACCTCGGAGTGCTCGTGAATGGTGAGTTTTGGTACGGCGGCGACTCCTTCACGGTGCCGCCGAAGCCTGTGGCGGCCGCCGCGATCCCTGCCGGCGCTCCGTGGCTCAAGATCAGCGAGGTCATGGATTACGTGACCGAGCTGGCCCCGAAGCGCGCGATTCAGACGCACGATGCCGTGCTCTCCGACAAGGGACTTGCCCTCTCGGCCGCCAGAATTACGGATGCCATGGCTGGCTACGGCGGCGAACTGACGGTTCTGCAGCCGGGCGAATCCATCACGCTCTAGTCAGCGTGGAGCTCTAAGCACTCTCTCAGCTTTTTGCAGTTGTGCATTTTTGCAGTCTCTGCAATTATTGCTGAGTGCCTGATACTCCTGCCCTCGGTCTCCGCGACCGCAAACGAATCGAAACGCGACTGCGCATCGAAACTGCCGCGGTCGAAATCGTCACGGCTGAAGGGCTTGATGGCGCCACGGTCGACATGATCAGCGACCGTGCAGACATCTCGCCGCGCACCTTCTTCAACTATTTCGAGAGCAAAGAGGATGCCATCCTCGGAACTCAAGACATGGGAGAAGTTCAGCGCGCGATTGACGCTGGAGTCGCCGGCGCAGAAACCGATGACTTGGTCGTTGCGATCGTCTCCACCATGTTCCACATCTTTGGCCCGATGGCCGCACGAACTCAGCTCAAAACACAGCGGATGGCTCTTGTTCAAGAACACCCGCGTTTGTTGAGCCGACAGATTCACCAATTCACGCAACTGAACAGCACGATGGCTGCTGCCGTCGTCCAATTCCTCAATAAGCGAGAAACTACGCTCCCCCGCGACCCCGAACACGTCGCCGAAATTGCCGTAGCCACTTGCGTCGCATCCGTTCGAATCGCGGTCAAGGAATGGATTGCTGCTGGCGCTACCGCCGACATCGACTCCATGTACCTTCGCGCGATCGGACTTACACGAGAAACACTGAACACACTTCAATGACAACCACCAACGAACCACCTGTCGCCGACGTCACTCCCGAATCCTTCAACGATCCCGCTACGAAGCGCAGCATCCTGTTGCTGTTCGTGGGTCTCATGGTGACGATGCTGCTCTCAGCTCTCGACCAAACCATCTTCAGCACCGCACTCCCCACCATTGTGGGAGAGCTCGATGGCGTGAACCACATGTTGTGGGTCACGACTGCCTACATCCTGGCTGCGACCATCATGATGCCCGTCTACGGAAAACTCGGTGACCTCATTGGCCGCAAGGGTCTGTTCATCGGAGCAATCTCTATCTTCATGATTGGCTCGGTTGTCGGCGGCCTCGCCCCCGACATGACCTGGCTGATCGTCGGCCGCGCCGTTCAAGGTCTCGGCGGCGGTGGCCTCATGATTCTGTCGCAGGCGATCATTGCCGATGTGATTCCCGCGCGCGAGCGTGGCCGTTACATGGGCGCAATCGGTGGCGTATTTGCTCTCGCAAGCGTCGCCGGGCCACTACTCGGTGGCTGGTTCACTGAGTCGATCGGATGGCGTTGGGCGTTCTGGATGAACCTCCCGCTCGGTGCCCTAGCGATCCTCGCTGCCGTCACCCTGCTCAAGCTCCCGAAACACAACAAGCGCAAGCCGACCATCGATGTCGCCGGCATGGTGTTGCTCGCCATTGCTTCGGCAGCGGTTGTTCTCACGACAACGTGGGGTGGCACACAGTACGACTGGGATTCGCTGCTCATCATCTCGCTAATCATCATCGCCGTTGTCGCCGCCTTCTCCTTCGTGATGGTGGAACGCTCCGCCTCCGAGCCGATCATGCCCATGGGCATGTTCAAGGAACGCAACTTTGTACTCACGACGGCATCCGGTCTCATCACCGGTATCGCCATGTTCGGCGCCCTCGCCTACATGCCGACGTACTTGCAGATGGTGACGGGAGTAAATGCAACCCAGGCCGGATTCTTGATGATTCCGATGATGGGGGCGCTTCTTCTGAGTTCGGTAACGGCGGGCCAACTGGTCAGTCGCACCGGTCGCTACAAGTGGCTACCGATCACGGGCGCCTTTGTTCTCGCTACCGGTTTGGCGTTGCTCTCCACTATGACGCCTGACCTCCCCCTCTGGATTCTCTGCTCTTACCTCGCCGTGATGGGGCTCGGTATCGGCATGAGCATGCAAATTCTGGTGCTTATCGTTCAGAACACGTTCCCCAACTCGCAGGTCGGCACCGCTACGGCATCCAACAACTACTTCCGCCAGATTGGTGCCTCAATCGGCACCGCAGTTGTCGGCAGCCTGTTCGTTGCTCGTCTCACCGATCTGCTGAGCACCCGCCTTCCGGCTACTGCCGCTGGCGCCACCGGCGACACCAATTCATTGACGCCAGCTGCTGTGCGCGACCTTCCGGATGCACTGCGCGAGATCATCGTCAGCTCCTATAACGATTCGCTAGCACCGGTGTTCCTCTACATGGTGCCGCTGGTTCTGCTCTCGGCCGTGCTGCTGATGTTCCTCAAAGAGGTTCCGTTGGCAACCAGCATCGACCGCGGAGAAGCCACGGAATCGCTCAATGTGCTCGGGGACGACAATGACAGCGACGATACTGAGGACGACGACGCCGAAGCGAAGGCAACGGATGCCGCTTCGCACCAACTGACGACAGCGAGCGATCAGTCGGGGCCTATTTCGATCATCCGCAGTCAGCCGTAGTTCTCGTGGCGGCGACCACACAGGTCGCCTCACTGCGTGGCTAGACCCGCAGCATCCTCGTCACTCAACGACGAGAGTGTTGCGGGTCTTTCGCTGTCTGCCCTAGTCGAGGCCGAGGTAGGCCTCGATGACCTTCTCGTCAGCGAGCAGTTCATGGGCGGGGCCAGAGTGCGACACTTCGCCGGTCTCTAAGACGTACCCGTAGTCAGCGGCGGCGAGGGCACGGCGGGCGTTCTGTTCGACAAGAACGACGGTGGTGCCGGTCTGCCGGATCTCTTCGATCACGGTAAACACTTCGTCGACGATCTTGGGCGCCAGCCCCATCGATGGTTCATCGAGGAGCAGAATCTTCGGCTCGGCAATCAGAGCGCGAGCAATTGCCAACATTTGCTGCTCTCCACCCGATAGCGCGCCAGCATGCAGTTTGCGACGCTCAAACAACACGGGGAATCGCTCGTAGACTTCGGCCACTTTTGTGTGCATCGCACTGTTGCTGCGGTGCCAGCCGCCAAGGGTGAGGTTCTCGGCAACGGTGAGGGTGCCCAAGATCTCGCGACCTTCCGGCACCTGCACGAGCCCCGCCTTCACTAGGCGGTGCGCCGGCCACTTGGTGACATCTGTGCCCTCGAAAGTGATGACTCCTTGGCGCGGGCGCAAGAGCCCCGATACGGCGTTGAGAACCGAAGTCTTGCCTGCACCGTTGGCGCCGACGAGCGTGACGAGCGAGCCGACCGGCACCTCGAAGGACACGTCGCGCACGGCCTCCACGCGCCCGTAGCTCACCTGCAGGCCCGTGACACTCAGGATCGGGTCGCTCATCGGTTCTCCTCCGGGTTGGTCGCGTCGTCGGCCGCAGCAGCACCATCACGCTCGGGGTGCTCGGCTGCACGGTCATCGACAACGTGGGCGAGGGTTTCGGCGGCGAGCACGGATGCCGCTTCCTCGTCTTCATCGGAGCCCGCTGAGCCGAGGTAGGCCTCGAGCACGCGCGGGTCCCGAGCGATCTCGCTCGGCTCTCCGAAGGCGATGATCTCACCAAAGTTCAGCACCATGATGCGGTCACACGTGGCCAGCATCATCCGCACATTATGTTCGATGACGAGCACGGCGATTCCGTCAGCGGCGAGCGAGCGGATGAGCTCCGACAGGCTTGCTGCTTCGACATGGTTCATTCCCGCTGCGGGCTCATCGAGCACGAGGAGAGACGGATGCGAGGCAAGCGCGCGGGCGATCTCCAGTCGACGTTGGTCGCCATAGGAGAGGTCACCGGCGGCGTTCGCGGCTTTCTCGCCGAGACCCACGCGGACCAGCTGGGCGGAGGCCATCGCGACGGCTTCGCGCTCGAGACGCCGCGCTGAGGGCAAGAAGAAAAGCCGACGCAACAGTGTGTCCTGCGTGATGCGGTAGCCGCCGACGAGCACGTTTTCGAGCGCCGAGAGACGGTTGAAGAGCTTGATCTGCTGGAAGGTGCGCGCCACTCCGGCTTGCGCCAGGCGGTGAGCTTTCGTGTTGGCGGTGAGAGGAACGCCGAGAACATTGCCGGTTCCCGTCGTTGGCGGCGTTAGGCCGGTCACCATGTTGACGAGGGTGGTCTTTCCCGCGCCGTTCGGCCCGATCAGTCCGAGCACCTCTCCAGCATTCACCGTGAGGTCAACAGATTGCACGGCGTGAACTCCGCCGTATGACTTGCCAAGGCCACTGAGGTTGACAAGCTCAGAACCAACAGCTGGCAGGGCAGGCAGCGTGGGCTGGAATGACGGGTCAATGTTCAGTCGCTTGGCTGATTTTCGCACCGGGATAAGCCCCGAGAGGCCACCGGGAAGAAAGAGAATCACGACAAGAAGAAGCACACCCGAAATCGTGGGGCGAATCCACCCGGCATCGATTCCGATCGCGCGCTGCACTTCAGGAAGCAAACTGAGGAAAGCGGAACCAAGAACGGGGCCGATGAACAGCGTGACACCGCCGACGACTGCCGTGACAAGCCCATCCACCGCAGCGGTGAACGAGAACTCGTTCGGGTCAGCGAACCGGGAGAAGTGAGCGAGCAGGACGCCGTAGAGGCCCGCAACTGCTCCGGCGATCACGAACGACGCCATCCGGTACCGAGGAACGTCGATGCCCATGGTGGTTGCGGCCAGTTCGTCTTCGCGAATTGCGGCAAAGGCGCGTCCGAGGCGGGAACCAGACAGGCGCCAGAACCAGTACGCCACGACGATCAACGCGATCCAGGCGACGCCGGGGCCAACGAGCTTGGCGAAGCTCAACCCTTGCGCACCGTTCGTCCAGGTCTGGTTGATCAGAAAAATCCGCACCATTTCGCCGAAGGCGAGAGTTGCGATGGCAAGAAACACGCCACGAAGGCGAATGACAGGCAGTCCCAAGATAAACGCGGCGAAGGCGCCGACAATCATGCCGAACACGATGCCGATGATGAGCGGCGGGATGAAGCCAAACAGTGGCTCGGAGGGTACGACAAGCGCCGAGGTAAAGGCCGCCAACGAGGCGAGCCCTACCTGCGCCAAGCTCAACTGGCCGGCGATGAGCACGGCGTAGAAGCTATAGGCGAGAATCGCCGTGAGGGCGATCAGGGTGATGAGTGACGAGTATTCCGCGATCACGATTAGACCTCCCGCGTCTTGCGAGCGCCGAAGAGGCCCTGCGGTCGAAGTATGAGGATGAGGAACAGAAGACCGAACGCCACCATGTCTCGCCACGAGCTGCCGATGTAGTTGACGGCGAGCACTTCGGCCAGACCGAGGATCAGACCACCGACGAGCGCTCCCGGCAGGGATCCCATTCCGCCGACAATGATCACTGCGAGGGCCTTGAGTTCAACGGCATGGCCGATACCGAGGGATGCCGCGTTCACGTTCAGGGTGAACAACACACCGGCAACCGCACCGAGTGCAGACGAGAGCGCGAAGGTTGTGCTGCTGATGCGGCCCACGTTAAGGCCGAGGACGGCGGCGGCGTGCGGGTTCTCGGCGATCGTGCGCATTCCTCGACCCAGCTTGGATTTGGCCACGAGCCAGGTGAGAACGACCATGAGCGAGACGCTGATAATGAGGATGACGACTTGAAGCAGGGACACTGTCGCGCCGAAGATTTCCACGCGCGTAGTGGGAAAGGCATCCGCGGGAAAACGACGGGTATCGGCCCCGTACAGCGCCTGCAATAGAGAGAGGATGATCGCGCCGAACGCAATCGAGGAGATGAGCCCCGCGAAGTGCGCATCGTGGCGACCGGCGAGCGGCCTGAAAGCGATGCGCTCGATAGCAATGCCCAGGATCGCGCCAACCACCAGCACGATGGGGATGAGCAGCCAGATCGGAACCCCGAAGACGGTGACGATCTCGATACCGACCAAGGCGCCGGCGGTGAACACTGCCGCATGGGCGAGGTTCAGCCGGTCAAGAATGCCAAATACCAGAGTGAACCCGATCGCGAATAACGCGTAGATCGAGCCGAGAAATATCCCGTCCAGAAAGAGTTGCATTGGTGGTGTCCCTGCTCTGTGACTGCGTGCCGCCCGAAGGCGGCACGCAGTCTGCATGTATTGGCGGTGCGGTGCGGTGACGCTAGTTCAGAATGACGAACTGGCCGTCCTGAACGATCTGCACGAGAGCGTCATGTTCAGCGTCGCGGTTCGCGTTCAGAGTCACATTACCGAGAACGGTAGGAACATCCGTGATTGTGCCAAGGCCAGCCTTGATACCGTCACGCTCGCCCGAGCATTCTGAACGGACTGCCTGGTCAATGATCTGCATTCCGGCGTACGCCTGAGCGGCGAACTGGTCGGGAGCTGAGCTGTAGGCGGCGGTGTAGTCATCGATGAACTTCACGTTCTGCTCGTTGTCTGAAGCAGAGTTCCACGCGGCTCCCACGATGACGCCTTCTGCAGCATCGCCAGCACCTTCGATGAGTGCGGGCGAGTTGAAGCCGTTTCCACCGATGATGGGGGTGTCGATGCCGATTTCACGGGCCTGAGTCACGAGCGGCACTGCAGCGTCGATGAGACCAGAAACGATGATCGCGTCGGCGTCAGACTGCTTCGCCTTGTTGAGCAGGGCGCGGAAGTCCGTGTCAGCCTTGGAGAAGGTGAGAGTTTCGGCGACCTCAACGTTTTGGTCCTCGAGAGCGGCAGCGAAAGCTTGGTAGCCAGATTCGGTGAACGCATCATCGTTGGCGTACATGACAACGACCTTCTGCACACCGAGACTGTCAACAGCAGCCTTAACAGTCTGCGGGATGACGGCATCCTCAGTGAGGGAGTCGCGGAAAATGTAGTCACCGATTTCGGTGATGCCCGCTGCAGTGTTGGACACACCGAGCACGGGAACGCCAGCGTCCTGCGCGATCGGGTCTGTTTGCTTTGCCGTGTTCGACAGCGTCGGGCCGATGATGACACTAGCGCCAGCGCTAATGAAGCCGTCGAAGACCTGGATGGCTTCCTTGGGGTCGGTCGCGTCGTCCTCGACCGTGAGGTCGTACGTGACTCCGCCAACCGCGTTGAGAGTCTCGACCGCAAGTTCGAGTGCATTCTTCTGCCCAGCACCGTACTGTGCAGCGGCACCGGTGAGGCTAAAGGACGCACCAATGGGAATTGCAGAATCGATGACGCATTCTGCGCCAGTACCGGTTCCGGTTAATTCGCCGGTAGCGGTCGATCCCGACTCTCCGGCAGCGCTGCAGGCGGTAAGAGCAAGCAATAGGGTGGAACCGCAGACAGCGGCAGAAAACAGTTTACTTTTCATAAGTGGACCTCCTTGGCCAAGGTGCATGAGCCACCTAACACCTAGGCAAACTCACCTGTGTGAGTCTAGCTTTTCCGCGCTTGCCCCCGAAACACCAGCCTCGCATTCGGGCTGTCAGCTTTTCGATAAATTTCCCTGAAAGGCTCAGCACATGACCGAACTGCTTATCGTGATCGTGGTCGCGCTCATCGTGATTGCCTCTGCGACGCTCCTCGGCCCCCGCTTCGGAGTCGCTTCACCGCTCGTACTCGTTGCCATTGGCGTTGCCGCAAGTCTCGTGCCGGCATTCGATTCGGTGCAGATCGATCCTGAGCTGATTCTTCAGGGCATCCTTCCGCCGTTGCTGTATTCGGCAGCGGTGTCCTTGCCGACCATGAACTTCCGCCGGGAGTTTGGGGCCATCGGCGGGCTGTCCGTGGTGCTAGTTGTAGGCACTGCGCTCATCCTTGGCGTGTTCTTCATGCTCGTGATTCCGGGGCTCGGGTTTGCGTGGGGGGTCGCTTTGGGCGCCATCGTGAGCCCCACGGATGCCGTTGCAGCATCCATCATCAAGAAGACACCAGTCTCGAAGCGGGTTGTTGCCATGCTCGATGGCGAAAGCTTGCTGAACGATGCGACTGCCCTCGCGCTGCTGCGGGCCGCGATTGTGGCGACAGCAGCAACGTTCTCCTTTTGGGGTGCGGTCGGCTCCTTCTCCTATTCGGTCCTGATCGCCCTCGTCATTGGTGGTGCGGTTGGTTGGCTGAACCTTGTTGTTCGCAAACGCATCACCGATCCCACCGTCAACACGGCGATCTCGTTCACGGTCCCCTTTATTGCGTCGGTTCCTGCCGAGTTATTGGGTGCCTCGGGGCTGGTCGCCGCTGTTGTTGCAGGAATTGTGACCGGCATCCGGGCACCACGATTGTTCTCGCCCCAGAATCGACTTTCGGACACCCAGAACTGGCGCATGATCGAGCTCGTTCTTGAGGGCGCGATTTTCTTGATGATGGGTCTTCAGATTTCGGCCATTCTGACGGATGTCGAAAACGATGATGCAGGAATAAGGAATGCGGTGCTGATCGCGGCCGGGGCTCTCGTGATCACAGTCGTGGTGCGTGCAGCGTATGTCGCTCCCCTTCTCGCGTTCTTGGCCCGCCGTTCGAAACGGCACGAGTCAATGAAGTCGCGAATGGAGGTGGTGCAAGAGCGGCTAAATGCACCGAAGGACATTCAGGATGCGGCGGAGCGCGGCAGCAAACACAATCCGGCACGCTCAGAACGCTATCTTCAACGCGTGACAGGTCTGGTCACTCGGTCGCTGGCCGATATTGAGTATTTTCGGCGTGAACCCTTGGGTTGGCGCGAGGGCACCACGGTGGTGTGGGCTGGCATGCGCGGCGCGATCACGGTGGCTGCGGCTCAGACGCTGCCCTCTGACACTCCTCAGCGTTCGACCCTCATTTTGATTGCGTTTGCGGTGGCGGCGATGTCACTGCTCGTCCAAGGTGGAACGATCGGCACCGTCGTACGACGGATCTCACCGAAGGTCGATAAGGTCGCGGTCGCTGAGCGAGAACGGGAAGAACGAACCCGCCTTTTTGCCCTCCTGAAAGCAAGCGCGAGCACCATCCCGCCGCGGCTGGATGTCAACGGTGCTGCTGTTGATAGCGATAACGCCTACGCTCCGCTGGACGCTGATTTCGATGACGAGAAACGCCACCGACTGGCGGTCATTGACGCTCAGCGCACGGCTCTGCTTGACGCACGCGATAACGGTATTTTCGATGCCGACCTGCTGGAGAATGCCCTGGCGAATCTCGACGCCTCACAGATCGCGCTCGAGATGCGCGGCAAGCCAACCGCCTGATCTATTCGGCGATGGCGTGCGCGAACGCGGTCACAATCTCGACGATGGGCGTGCTGAGACCGTCAAGCGCATCATCAAGGGTGGGTACTGGATACGACTCGGCCCCATTCCAATCCGACTTGAGGATGCTCTGCCCATTAGCCCAGAAGGTGTTTGTCACGTGACCGTCCAACACAAGTGACACTTTCTGCGCCGCGATTGAGTTGCTTCCCACCTGAATCTCTTCGGTCTCACCGCGAATGAACTGTGCAGCGACGACAGTGTCGGGGGCTCCCTCTGCGAACTGCCCGAAGTCACGGCTCTCTGCACGTGACTGGAGAAAGGAGGCGAGGAGCACGTGCGTTAGATAGCTGGGGATCGCTTCGCCGAACTCAGCATTGAGCGTGTTTTGTTGACTCTCCAGCCACTTTTCGCGGGTGCTCTCGGTCTCGACTCCCGCGAGGTGGTCAGTGAAACGGAATTTGGTCCACTCCAAAGGAGATGGCGCGAACCACGTCATTTGCTCAAGCTGGATGAGAGGCCCGTCTGGACTCTGAAATGCCAGCAGCGTGGTGATGCGGTCCGCGTTCAGGCGGCGCAGCAAGGCGCCCGACTTAACGCCGCCGACATAAAATGACTCGACTGCTACTGACATGGATGAAACGTAGCATTCCCTAGAATCGCCACAACAGTGTTGACGAGCGGGTGACGCGATCGTGAACATTGTTGAGTATGGACTAAGCGTCACTTTTGGCGCATGCTGGCGTCATGGAACCAACCACTGCACGCCCCGATCGCACGCTCATCGTGATCCTTTCCGTCATCGCCGCCATCGTGGTGATTGCGCTCGTGGTGGTGTTCACCCGAGGCGGCCCGACGGTGCTCGATCCGGCAACGCCCGAAGGCGTTGTGCAGTCCTATTCGCTCGCGATTGTCGATAGCGACTACGCGACGGCGCGCGACCTTCTGTCCGCCGAGCTGCGTGAGAATTGTGACTCCGCCGATCCGAGCACCTTGCAGGGCCTGAGGATGACCGTCATCTCGTCGACCATCAACGACGACACCGCGGTGGTGCGGGTGTCGATGGAACGCGGCAGCGGTGACTTCGGCGGCTCCGGCTATGTGTCAGAAGAAGTGTTCACCCTCGTTCTCGAAGACCGCTCATGGCGGATTGAGTCAGCTCCGTGGGACCTCACGCTCTGCTACAACCAAGGACTCGGCGAATGACTACCTCACGCACAACAACTCCCCCGCCCTCAGCGGTAGCGACGCCAGCGGTCGGTGGCGTGCAAACTGTGCGCCGAGTGATCACCTACGGGTTGTTAGCGACCACGGTCGTTATTGCGGCGAGCGGACTTAGTGGCCTGCTCGACCGACTGTTCGGCGCTGGACGTGTCGAGGTGAGCTTCGATAACTACGGCTTGGCGACATCACTCGCCTCCGCCCTCGTCGCTGGACCTCTCGCGGCGGGGCTCTGGTGGCTGACCTGGCGCGACGCCGCAATGGCTCGAGATCGGGCATCCATTCTCTGGCCGGTATATCTCGTCGTGATGTCAACGGTCGCGCTTCTGGTCGCCAGCATTTCGTTGTTCTCGTGGGCGTCCGATGCGATCGTCAACGGCTGGCGGCCCTCGGGCCTTGCGGTGGGAATCGTCTGGAGTCTGGTGTGGGCGTGGCACTACTGGATGTGGCGGCATCCGCTCAAAGCACCCACCCGCCTCGCCGGTGCGGCGCCGGCAATCGCGTCGCTGCTGGGCCTCGTCTATCTTGCTGGTGGACTGGCAGTAGCTCTCGCGCGCATCATTGACGGTGCGCTTGCTGCCTTGGTGGGCGGCGTTATCGTGACTGCCCCGCTGTGGCAGCTCGTGCTGCAGGCGCTCGTCTGGGCGGCCGGCGGCGCACTGTTGTGGTGGTGGCATTGGTTCCGCGCCGGCGTGCGATCGCAATTGCACGGCTTCGCCAACGTCTTGCTGGTGTTCATCTCGGGCATCGCCTCGATTGCGGCCTACGTCGTGGGCACCGCCGTTGTCGTGTGGGTGATTCTGTCGCTGCTCGCGCGACTGCAGGAACCGCTCTCGGTAACGCTAGATCCGCTAGGAAGCGCGTTTTCGGCTGCCGCGGTGGGCGTGATTGTCTTCACTTATCACGCTCCCACTGTGTGGGCACGCTCCCGTGGCGTGCGCTCCGCGGTCAGCTTTGCTAGCGCTGGAGTTTCCCTCGCGGTAGCCGCGACGGGTGTGGGCGTGACAGTAAATGCGTTGCTCGCAACAACCAGCAACTCACTTCTTGAGGGCAACATCCGCAGCCTGTTGTTGGGTGGGCTCAGTGCTCTGCTCGTGGGCGGCGTCTTCTGGTGGAGGGCCTGGCTTCCACGGCAGGCCTCGAACCCTGAGCGCGTGGCGACCCCCGGTCGGCGCATCTATCTCGTGATCATTTTTGGCCTCAGCGCACTCGTGGCACTCATCACGTTGCTCGTGATCGGCTTTCAGCTGTTCTCGTTCTTGCTCGATGGTGGCAGCGGTGAAAGCTTCGTTGAGCGTTCACGCCAGGCCCTCGGGTTGCTCACCGCCACCCTTCTTGTTGCGGCCTACCATTTCGCAATTTGGCAACGCGACCGCGCCTCCAGCGTCACTGAAGAGGTCGTTCGTCGCATCAGTCACGTCACGCTCGTGGCCTCCCACGACAACGCCGAGCTTGTGGATGCCGTGCGTGCCGCAACCGGAGCCCGCGTGACGGTTCTTCAGCGCGCAACGGCCTCGCCGCTTGAGCCCGGCATCGCCGAAATCATTGCCGCCCTCGACGGAATCGAGGCCAGCAACGTTCTCGTCGTGGCAGGGGCAAAGGGCAAGATCGCAGTCATCCCCCTGAAGGGCTGAAGCAGTCGCGAGCTGAAGCGGTAGTCAGCTGAACCCGAACCTCTGGTTAGCGGAAGTTCAGCCCACCGTTAATGTCGAGAACCTGCCCCGTCACGTACGACGACAGATCAGACGCAAGGAATGTGGTGACGCCAGAGACGTCTTCCACGGTTCCCGCGCGCCCCAACGGCACACCGGCGATGATTCCGGGCTGCGCGCTGCTGGGCGTGAAGTTGTTGTGGAACGGAGTGTCACCGATGAAGCCCGGCGCGAGAGCGTTGACGGTAATGTTCGACGGCGCAAGCTCTTTCGCGAGACCCCGAGTGAAGCCGACGATGGCGGACTTTGCCGTCGCGTAAGCAACAGCACCGGCGCCACCACCATTCTCAGAAGCGAGCGACGACATCATAATGACGCGGCCGGCGCTCGACTGCGTCAGGTACGGGATCGCAGCCCGAGTAACAAAGAACCCGCTCGTAGCGTTGACATCCATCACCTGGTGCCAGTGCTCATCGCTCATCTCGGCGATCGTGTGACGCCCCACGAGGTTTCCCGCATTGTTGACGATGATGTCGAGACCGCCAAGCGCTTCCGCAGCGGCATCCACGACGGATGTTGCCTGGGCAGAGTCGGTGAGGTCACCTTGCACTGCGACCGAAGTGCGGCCGAGGGCGACGATCTGGGCAACGACATCGGCGGCGGCATCCTTGCTATTCGCATAGTGCACGACAACGTCGGCGCCCGCTTGAGCGAGGCCGAGCGCGATTGCGGCACCGATTCCTTGACCTGATCCTGTGACGAGTGCGCGGCGTCCGCTGAGGTTGATCTGCATGGTGTCTCTTTCTCTTGAACTTCGGGTCGCGTGGGCGAAGCTGTGCGCTCACACGGGTGCAATTGACGTACAAAAATCAGGCGAATACTACGTGGTATATCGGTATAACAAGGCTACAAGATGGCGTTTTGCTCACCGCTGCCAGTGTGCCCCAGCGAGCGTGTTCTGTCACTGGCAAGAACTAGAACGCCATCGATGCGGCGGGGAATCTCGGTGAAGTTCTCGCGAAGTTCCTCGGGCAGTACCGCTTCTGGCGCATCCTGAAACGCGATCGGTCGCAAGAACCGCCGGATCGCACTCACGCCAACCGAGCTGTGCTGCGAATTTGTCGACGGCCAATTGCCACCGTGGTGCTGGGCCCACGAGACGCGCACCCCGGTCGGGAATCCGTTGAAAACGAGACGGCCAACGGTCGGCGCGATCTTGTCGCTCAGCTCCTGCACCACCTGAGGTTCATCGTGACCGTGATGGATAGTGGCCGTCAGTGAGCCGGGCATCACGTCGATGGCACGGAACACCTGCTCAAGCGAGCTGTAGCGCACCACAACGAGAACGGGGCCGAAGGCTTCTTCTGCGGTAGCGGCAGTGAAGTCATCCGCCGAAATTTCAAGCAGGGTCGGCGTCGCACGGATTCCCGCATCACCGTTAGTGCCTGCAGCAATGATTCGCGCGCTGCCGCCACCCGTGATCCGTCCGAGGATGTCGGTGAGCGAACTTGAGATGCGACTGTTGAGCAGCACCAAGCCTCCAGCCGCGGCGGTTCGCTCACGGAGACCGTCGAGGATCGCATCGCCGCTGGCCCCGTTCGGCACCAGTGCCACACCGGGTTTGGTGCAGAACTGGCCGGCGCCCAACGTAAATGATCCGAAGAGGCTCTCGGCGATGGCCGCCCCGCGCTCCTCGGCTGCTGCTTCGGTGATGACCAGCGGGTTGAGGCTGCTGAGTTCGCCGTAGAACGGGATCGGCGTTTCGCGGGTGGCGATGATCTCCATCAGCGCTTCTCCCGCTCCGAGCGAGCCGGTGAAACCTACCGCCGCGATGTGCGGGTCGGCCACGAGATCACGCCCGGATTGCGTGCCAAAGATGATGGAGATCGTGCCGTCCGGGGCCCCGTAGCGCGTTGCGGCATCCGCCAACGTACGGAACGACAAGCGCGAGGTGAGCGGATGCGAGCTATGCGCCTTGATGACAACGCTGTTGCCTGCTGCCAGCGCCGAGGCGGTGTCTCCGCCGACCACCGAGAAAGCAAAGGGAAAGTTGCTCGACCCGAATACGGCGACGGGGCCGATTGGGATGAGCATGCGTCGCAGCTCCGGCCCGTGGCCGAGCGGGGTGTCCCCTGCATGGTCGATCGTCGCCTCCACATAGCTGCCTTCACGGAGCGCCTCAGCAAAGAGGCGGAACTGAAATTGGGAGCGACCAAGTTCGCCATTCAAACGGCCCTCGCCGAGGCCCGTTTCGGCATCCGCCACGGCCACGAGTTCGGTGCGGCGCTCTTCGAGTCGGTCGGCAAGTGCTTCAAGCAGACCTGCTCGCCATTCCCGGCTGCTCGTTCTCAAAGTCTCGAATGCTGCCTGAGCGGATGCCGCCAGTGCCGCTGTCTCGGCCGCAGAGGTCAGCTCAATGTCGGTGTCTTGAGTGATGCCAGTGGTGGGATTAGTCGTTGTCAGCATGATTCTCCGGGGTCGATTGTTGGCTGGTGTGCGGGAGCCGACGAAGCGCCAGTCGGCCCTAATTTGCCGCCGCAAGCGTGTGTTCGTTTAGGCTGACCTCCATGACCCAGTCGCTCGACGCTACGTTTCCGTCCCCGCTGCCTCCGCAGGCGGACAGTCCCACGCGCACAGATCAGATCATTGACGCACTTCGGTCCGCGATCGTTTCGGGGGCGCTGGAGCCCGGTCAAGTGCTCGTCGAACGAAAGATCGCCGAGCAGCTCGGTGTCTCGAAAACGCCGGTTCGTGAAGCGTTGATCGTGCTCGAGCGTTCGGGCTTGTTGGATGTTCAAGCTCGACGAATTTCGGTTCGCCGCTTGAGCTTCACTGACATCCGCCACATTTACGAAGAGCGCGTGCTGCTGGAGCCGTGGGCCATTCTGGACGCCGCGCGAAGTGGACGAGAATTTACCGTCGCCGGGCAGGCCCTGGTGGATGCGCGAACGTTCGCCGCCGCAAACGACAACGCATCGACGGCGCTCGCCAACCGCCGTTTTCACCGCGGCATGTATGCCAATAGCGAGAACGAGTTCATCGTCAATTCGCTCGACCGCTTGCAAGATCTCACGGCTCTCGCCGTCGCCGCCGTGCTGTGGGAGAACTGGCCGCGACGCGAGATTGAAGCCAGCGAGCACGAAGCCATTTATGCCGCGGCGAGCAGCGGGGATGCCACCAAGGCTGCCCAACTCATGAAAGACCACATCGGCGCATCCATCGACCGCGTCACGCAGCGCGAGCTCGGACTGTAGCGAGTTCACGCCTACCCCGGTAGCAGTTCGTGGTAGCTCTTGAGGAGCGCCTCGTCGGGCGGGTAGGTGCCGCGCAGCGGGCTGCCATCTTCCACTTTGGTGAGGATGAACTCCTCCAGCTTTTCTTGTTCAAGAGCGTCGCGCGCCACTGATTCGACCAGGTGGCGCGGGATGCACACGACACCGTCGCGGTCGCCCACCATGATGTCGCCGGGATAGATGGCAACTTCGGCGCACGCGATAGGGATCTGAAAGTCGACCACGTGGTGTTGCGCAAGGTTGGTGGTCGGCGAGGCCCCTGCCGAAAACGTGGGCAGATCAAGCCCTTCAAAGCCGACCATGTCGCGGAATGAGCCGTCGCTCACGATGCCAGCAGCGCCGCGAAGCTTGAGACGGGTAGCCAGAATGTGCCCGATCGAGGCCGCTCGCTTTTTGCCGCGCGCATCGATCACGAGCACTTGGCCTTCTCCGACCGACTCGACGCCGATGCGTTGCGGGTGGTCGTAGTCCTGAAAGATCGACGGCACGTCGATGTCTTCGCGCGCGGGGATGCAGCGCATCGTGAACGCCTCCCCCAGCAGTCGTTGACGGGACGGGTTCGAAAACTCGAGACCCTCGAGGTAGGTGTTGCGGAGCCCTCGCGCCATGAGCTGCGTGGTGATCGTTGCAGTGCTCACAATGCCGAGTGCGGCTGTGGCCTCCGGGCTCAGAGGAGCGGTGGTTGCCTCCGGCGGTTTCCCGAATTCATTGCGATTCGCTGAATTGGTGTGCATTCTCAAAACCCTCCATTAGGCCGACATCCGGGCTCAGTATACCGATATACCAAGATGTCGTTCTACTGAACAGCGGAGGCGGGCTGCTCGATCAGGGTTGAGGAACGGTGATGCCCGACTCTTTGGCTCCGAGCCGAGCCCGCACTTCGTGGGCGGCATCGACCAGCGCACGCACGACATCCGTTGGCCACTGCGAGCTTGTGCGCGACGCCGGCATCGTGACTGAAATTGCCGAATTGACCCCACCGGTAGCGCTCGTCAACGGCACCGCAACACTGCGCGAACCGGCGAGATACTCTTCATCGTCGATGGCATAGCCGCGCTTCTTTGCCACAGCGATTCGCTCCCGCAAAGCCGGCAGCTCGATCACGGTCTTGTTGATCAGGCGAGGCTCCGGGAGCGCTGCGAGACGCTTGCCCGCTTCGGCCGGGTCGAGGTTGCTCAGTAGCGCGGTTCCTGGCGCCGTGGCGTGGGCGGCCAACCGGATTCCCACCGACGAACCGAACAGCGCGCCATCACTGGAATGCTGGCTGATCGCGAAGTACGCGCTATCGACACCGTCTAAGCGAGCCAGCTGAACGGTCTCCCCCAGAGCAGTCGCGAGCCGATCGAGCACGGGCTTGGCGGCATTCGCGATGTGATTGTGACCGGTATACATCTGGCCGACCTGCCATGCCCGCAAACCAAGCGAATACTGCCGGGTTGACGGGTCATGTTCGAGCCACCCCGACTTCTGCAAAGTGTTCAACAGACCGTGAGCACTTGAGCGCGGCAAGCCGAGCGAGGTGAGGATCTCGGTGAAGCTGACGAATCCCTTTGCCGCGACGAGGTCGACTATCGCCAGTGCTCGGTCGGCGGACTTCACCGAATGAGCTGTGGATACCGTGGGCTGGAGTTGCATGTTCCGGAGTTTACAGATGTGAACTCGTTGCTGCGCATTGTTGCGCCACCGTGTCGAACGACCTCGAAAGAGGAATTAAAGACAGCGACCGATGTTCTGTGGTATCTTCGGCGTTCACAAGCATGAACGTGAATTAACAACAATGATTGGTTGGATATCAATGTCGATGTCAAAAATCGCCTCTAGCGGGCTCTTGCACAAGCCTTCGCGTCGCGTCAGGGTTTCGGGACTCGCCATAGCCGTCTCCGCGGGACTTCTCGTCAGTGGCTGTGCGCAGTCCGGCGAAACTTCTACTGATTCTGCTGCGGGCAGTTCGGGTGATGCGTGTGACATTTCGTCGACGTACCCGAGTGGTGCGATCGAATTCATCGTGCCGTGGGCTGCCGGCGGAGGCACCGACAGTGTCTCTCGCTTCGTCGGAATTCAGTTGTCTGACCGTTTGGGAGTCCCCGTCAACGTCGTCAACCGTGACGGCGGTGGTGGCGTTATCGGTCACACGGCCATCGCTAACGGCAACGCCGACGGCTCCGTGATCGGTATGACCACGGTGGAAATCACCATGATGCACTGGCAGGGTCTTACTGACCTCAGCTATGAAGACATCACCCCGATCGCTCAGGTCAACTCTGACCCCTCGGGCATCACGGTTGCCGCTGACGCCCCGTGGGACACGATCGAAGACCTTCTGGATGATGCCCGCGCTAACCCCGGCGACATCGTCGGTTCTGGCACAGCAATTGGTGGAATTTGGGACCTGGCTCGCGCCGGAATGTTGCTCGAGGCCGGCATGGATGTCAACGACATCCGTTGGGTACCGAGCGCTGGTTCCGCCCCCGCCCTTCAAGAGCTCGCTGCTGGCGGTATTGATGTCACGTTCGCCAGCCTCGCTGAGAACGCCACGATGATCGGTGCCGGCGAAGCTCGCCCGCTCGCCATCATGGGCGAAGAGCGCGACCCGAACTACCCCGACGTTCCGACCCTCAAGGAGGTCGGAATCGACTTCTCGATGGGTTCCTGGCGCGGCGTTTCTGGCCCCGCTGGAATGGACGAAGACATCGTTGCTGAACTCGAATGCCAGGTTGCTGACATCGTGGCGAGCGACGAGTACGTCGAATTCATGACGACGGCCGGATTCGGCGTTGACGGCAAGGACACAGCCGCGTTTACTGAGTTCATCGTCAACGAAGACAAGGCAAAGGGAACCATCATGGAAGCAGCAGGACTGACCGGATGACTTTCGACACCGCTCCGGAGGTAGAGGAGTCGGTGGGCAAGCCCGAAAACAGCTACGACCTCGCCAGTGGCGTGGTCGTAGTTGTTTTCGGCTCGGCCATCCTTCTCGCCGTTCGCGATTACCCCACACTGCCGAGCGGAGAGCTCGGCCCCTCGCTCTTCCCCGGCATCATCGGCGGGCTCATGATCCTCATGGGACTGCTGCTTCTGGGGCGATGGTTCAAAGCCCGCAAGACGGTTCGACCGGCGAAAGAAAAGGGCGAAGCTGTCGTCTGGAGCAGGTGGATCAATGCCGGGCTCATCATCGGTGCGGTCATCTTCTATCTTCTCGCCGTCGACTTTCTCGGTTTTCTCACGACCGTCAGCGTGATGACGGTCGGACTGATCTTCCGACTCGGCACGAAGTGGTGGGTCGCCATTACGGCCGGCGTGCTCACCACGCTCGTGGTCTGGCTGATCTTCAATAAGGTGCTCCTCGTGCCGCTTCCACTCGGATTCTGGGGTTAGAACATGATCGACAATCTCTCCCAAGCGCTCAGCATGGTGGCGAGTTGGGAACTGCTCCTCGTCGTGCTCGCAGCGGGTGTGTACGGAATCTTCATCGGTTCCATTCCCGGCCTCACCGCAACCTTGGCTGCGGCGCTGCTCGTTCCCTTCGCGTTCTTCCTTGACCCGCTTCCCGCCATTGCGTCGATCATCACGATGTCGGTGATGGCCATCTTCGCGGGTGACATCCCGTCGGCTTTGGTGCGGATGCCGGGCACACCGGCCAGCGCCGCCTACGTCGAAGATTCCTACCGCTTGACCCAGAACGGCCGGGGCGCTCTCGCGCTCGGAGTCGGCCTGCTGGCGTCGGCGACCGGCGGAATCTTCGGTGGGTTGGTGCTGATTTTCGCTGCACCACAGCTTGCCAAGGTGGCGCTGCTCTTCACGTCATACGAGTACTTCTGGGTTGCGATTCTGGGCCTGACGGCCGCGGTTATTATTTCTCGCGGTTCTCAAGTCAAGGGCACCATTGCGCTGCTCATCGGGCTCTTCGTGTCGACCATTGGTCTGGACATCTCGGTGGGCTTCCCCCGCTTCACGTTCGGCAGTAGCGACTTGCTGGGTGGCATCAACTTCATCCCGGCAATGATCGGTCTGTTCGGCTTGTCGCAGGTGCTGCGCAACGTCATCAGCCCTCCCCCAGCAGCGCTACCGATTCGGATCGAGTCGAAGGGCTTGCTGCGCAATGCCGCAAGCACTCTGTGGAACTACAAGAAGACAGCAGTCGGTGGCAATGTCATCGGCAGCGCGATCGGAACCTTGCCGGGCGCCGGCGGAGATATCGCAGCGTGGGTGGCCTACGCGGTCACCAAGAACGGCTCGAAAGAAGGCAAGAATTTCGGTAGCGGCAAGGGGCACATCCAACCGATTGTTGGTGCGAGTTCTGCCAACAATGCCGGAGTCGGCTCTGCCTATATTCCGACGCTCGTATTCGGCATCCCCGGAGACACGATCACCGCGATTCTGCTCGGTGTGCTGCTCGTCAAGGGCGTACAGCCGGGGCCGTCGCTGTTCGATAGTCAAGCGCCATTGTTGTACTCGATTTTCATCGTATTCATTGCGGCGAATATCTTGATGATCCCGCTCGGCTACCTCGCCATCCGTGGCAGCGGAATGCTACTGCGGGTGCCTAACTCGGTGCTCATGCCCATCATCGTGGCGTTCTGTGTTGTGGGTTCGTTCTCGATCAACAATGGCCTGCTCGAGGTCGGCATCATGCTGATCTTCGGCATCCTCGGCTACCTGCTGGAACAGGCGAAGTTCCCGCTCGCCCCGGTGGTGCTCGGGTTGGTTCTTGGGCCGATTGTGGAAAAGAACTTCATGCAGAGTGTGATCAAGACAGAGTGGGACCTTACGCAGTTCTTGACCCGCCCGATGAGCGCCGCGCTGATGATTCTCACGATCATTGTGTTGCTCTACCCCGTGCTGCAGAAGCTCATCGGAAAGCTGCTGCGATACCGCAAGCCCCTCTAGACCCGAGTAGTCCGCGACGCTAGACCCGAACAGTCGCCGACACACTCGCGAGCGAAAAGAAGCCGCCCACCCTCCAGCTGGTTACTGGGAGTGGGCGGCTTTTCGTTACCCGGAGGAGGTCGTGAGCGAAATGGATGCCGCCGCTAGCGGTCGCCCGCCGCGATGACTTCGGCTTCTTCGGTGATGCTGATTTCTGCGCCATCCGCTTTCCGTAGGCGTTTGCGACCCAAGATCACGATGAGGGTGGCGACGAGCACCGAGCCCGCTGCGGCGTAGAACGGGGTCGCCGGTGAGATGGCGGCGGCAAGAATGGTGGCGGCGGGTGGGGCGATGGCTCCCCCCAAGAAGCGCACGCCCGAGTAGGCGGATGACGCGACCGAGCGTGGCAGGTCGGTGGCTTCCATGACGCATTCGGTGAGCACGGTGTTGAGCACGCCGAGGAGCATTCCGCCGACGACGACACACACGATGAGGCCGGGGCCGGAGCCGATGAAGAGCGCGGCCGCCACGAGGTCGAGCGCGAGCAGGGGCAGCACGAGTCGCAGCACGAGGGTGCGCGGCAGGCGGTGCGTGAGCAGCGGCGCGACCCACACGGAGGTGACGGCGAGCGAGAGCCCCCAGCCGAAGAAGATAAAGCCGAGCGTCATGGCGCTGCCAAAGCCGAGCGGAACCAGGGCGAACGGCGTGTAGGCGAGCAGCACGAAGAAAGCGATGTTGTAGAACAGCGCTGCGGCGGCGAGCACTCCGAGCGCGGGGTTGGCTAGGGCGCGGAAGGGCGCTGAGAGCGGCGTTGGGGTGGGGCGCACCGCATCAGTTTTCATGACGGTCACGACGCCGATGAAGCCGATGGCCATGAGGGTTGCGGTGCCGAAGAACGGGCCGCGCCAGCTGATGCCGCCGAGGAGGCCGCCGAGAAGTGGCCCGATCGCGATGCCGAGGCCGAGGGCTGCTTCGTAGAGGATGATCGCCGAGCTCGTGCCTCCGGATGCCGCCCCCACGATGGTCGCGAGAGCCGTCGAAATGAAGAGGGCATTACCGAGCCCCCAGCCGGCGCGGAAGCCGATGACCCATTCGACGTTGCCCGACAGGCCTGCGGCGAAGGCGAACAGCACGACAAGGGCGAGGCCGATGAGGAGGGTGCGTTTGGCGCCGATGCGGCTCGAGATCCAGCTCGTGAAGAACATGGCGAGACCCGTGATGAGCAGGTAGCTCGTGAAGAGCATCTCGGTTTCGGTTGCTGTTGCTTGAAGGTCTTGGGCGATGGCGGGCAGGATCGGGTCAACGAGGCCGATGCCCATGAAGGCGATCACCGAGGCGAAGGCGACGGCCCAGACAGCACGCGGCTGGTGCAGGATGCTGCTGGTGGTGCGGGTCATGACTGTCCTTCTGGTGGTGCAGTGACGGGGGCGCCCGGTGCGAGGTCGGCTGCGGCATCCGCTCGTTGGCCGATGATTTCGACGGCGCGGCGCAGCACGGCCACGTCGTCGGTGTGGAGGTCGGCGAAGAGCGGGAGCATGGCTCCGGCGAGTTCATCGCGCCAGGCGATGAGGGCATCTGCACCGGCGGTGGTGACGGCGATTTGGGAGGCGCGGGCGTCATCCGGATCGGCGAGGCGATTGACCCAACCGCGTTCGGTGAGGTTGCTGACGAGCTTCGTGGCGGTCGGCTGGGCGACGCGGCTGAGTTCGGCAAGTTCGCCGAGGCGCATGGGCCCGCCGGAGTTGAGCACGCTGAGGGTGCGCCACACTGCTGGCGATTCGGAGCTGCCGGTGGCGCGCGCGGCTAACCGCGTGAGGCGCTGGTTGACCGAGACGAGGTCGCCCAGCAGGGAGAGAAGCGAAGTTGGCATGCCTCCACTATACATAGCCGGGCTATGTAAATTAACCGCCGCGATTAGGCCGTGAGTCGACACCTCCCCCGCACTGCCTATTCAGCACACTCCAGCAGCGTGTAGTTCCACCCCTGACCCTCGGCGGTGGTTTTGATATCACCCGCGTAGTCG
This sequence comes from Salinibacterium sp. NG253, assembly GCF_015864945.1. Taxonomy (GTDB): domain Bacteria; phylum Actinomycetota; class Actinomycetes; order Actinomycetales; family Microbacteriaceae; genus Rhodoglobus. The sequence goes on from NZ_JADYWF010000001.1 coordinate 871,904, forward strand.
TCGATGGGGACTATGCCGATTGCCCCGGCGTTAATGTCAGGGCACTGTGCCACGATCACCCAACGCCCCGCAGGCTCACCGCCGTCATAGCTGGGCTCGACATCGAGAAGCGGTGTCGATAGGTCGTAGGTGGAGAGGTCACCCGGGAGCAATGGCGTGGCGTCGAGGAGCGTCATCCCGATAACGCTGTCGTACCGCGGGGGCACCCCAGCACAGGCGCTCAGGCCAATCACTAGAGAAATACTGGCGACCCCGAAGCCTACTTTCCGCACTCGCCTACGGTGCGCCTCTCTTCTAGACAACAAGAGGGACGCCGATTGGCGTTGAGACCGGTGGACGAAGGCGGGACGTACTGCTCACTTCAACTCCCTTGGTGGTGCTGAATCACTGCGCTGATCGTACTCGGCCCCACGTCGCTGCGCGATAGTTTTCTTTCCAGAACGAGGCGACCTGCGAGATCTGCTGAATCGGCACCAGCGATGCGAACCGCACCCTCCAGACTCGCGTTGGTGAACGTATGCTCAACTTATGACCCAGTTGATCGTGCTCGATACCGTATTCGATGCCCCAATCGCTGAGGTGTGCGCACTATCGCTGAGCGTGAACCTGCATCTTGATTCGATGACGCACCACCGCGAAAAGGTCATCGCGGGTCGCACGACTGGCCAGTTCGTCGAGGGCGATGTCGTCATCTGGTCGGCACGCCACTTCGGCCTGCCGCTGCGGCTGACGATCCGAATTTTTGACGTGGATGCTCCGCACCGGTTTGCGGATGAACAAGTCCGCGGCCCTTTCGCCGCCTACCACCACGAGCATCTCTTCACCGAGATCGACGGCCGCACCCACATGCAGGATCGGCTCACCTTCGCGGCTCCCTTCGGGCCACTCGGGCGTCTCGCCGAGAAACTGATCTTGCGCCGCTACATGCAGACGTTGCTCGAGGAGCGAAACGCTGCGTTGAAGGCTACCTTCGACGTGTAGCGAATGCCCCGCGGCGCCTTAGCGCCCCGCCATCTTCGACATTGCGGCGGCCGCTCCAGAGGCAGGCCCACCCAGCACCCGTATGCCTTGACGTGCACGGAGAGCGCTGACCTGTGGCTCGCGCTCGCCCCGCCACGGGGTATCCACGGCGCGAAGCAACGTGCAGCGGTACTGAGCGCGAGTCATACCCACGTAGAGCAAGTCGTTCCAGCTGAGACCGCGATCGTCAGCCCACGCCGCAGACTCGGGCGAGAGGTCGGTGAGCACTACCGCAGCAGCATCCAAACCTTTGAATTTGAAGATCGAGTGCCAGGCGATCCCCGACTCTTCACCGAGATGCTCGTGCAGCCAGCGCTCTTCCTTAGTTTCGGGTTCTCTGGCGAGCAAGCGGCCGACCAGCGAGGACTGCGCTCCAAACGGACTGAGCACCACGATTTCATCCGCTTGGTGCTGCTCAAGCAATCCCTTCAAGACGGTGACAAGTGCGGGCAGTTCCCGCCCCTCCGCGACCGTCACGCTGTCCAACCGCCCAAACGTTCCTTCGGACATTCGGTCACCCGAGTGGTCCAAGGGGCGTCCGAGTTGAGAGCTGATCGCCCGCAAGAGCCGCGGAGCAACTCGACAGTTGCGACGCACACGCACGTGCACGAGGTCCGGCACCAGTTCGCGGGCCGCCACCAAAGGTTCGGCGCGATCATCCGTCGAGCGCATGATCTGCTGCCCTGCATCGCCCGCGAGTACTACCTGCGCGCGGTGAATGTCTGCGTCAGCGGCGAGGGCTTTTAGCACCTCCATGATCACGGGCACGCCGGCGATGTCCTGAAACTCATCGACGCAAATTGCGGCGAACGCACCGCGCTCGGGATGTTGGGCAAGCGCTACGAGCGCGCGGGTGGGCAGTTCTTCCCGGTACCAGGTGTCATCCGCACCCTCAGGATTCTTGTCGAGCCCACAGACTCGCAGCATGATGGAGTTGAGGTCAGCAACTTCGATATCGAGCGACGTCGACCCGAGTAGATCACGAAGCTCGTCTGCCATGAGTAGGTTCCAACACGTCAACAATGTGCGGTGTCCCGCTCGCGCCGCACGACGCGCGGCGATGACAACGAGCCAGCTCTTGCCACACCCTGCGGGGCCGTCAAAGTAGAGGTGCGGATTTGTCTCTAGCAATTCGAGAGCGATTTCTTGCTGCTCAAGAAGCGCACGCTCATCGATGAGGCGTGCTGCTCGAAGCGAGCCCGGAGTCGTCGTCGCTGTGAAGCTGGAGAGGAGGGCATCCGCGATCTCACTCGCATGCGCCGCGGTGAGGGATTTCGGCTCAATCTCTAGTCCTTCCGTCGCGCCGTACCAGGACACGTACTCGCCGAGAACCCGCTCCACTGTTTCCGCCGGCTTGGCGAGGTCTTCGCCCCACGCGAGCTCCCATTCAAAGAACGTCAAGTCTTGTGGGCTTCCGTTATCGAACTGCCAGCGACCCAAGTTGGCAAACCAGACAAGCCGAGCGATCGGCTCATCGCCGCTCAACAGTTCTCGATTCTTCAGAAAGTAGCGGATGCTGCGACGCGCACCATCCAACTGCACCAAGGGGCTCTTGGTTGGGTTCGGGTTCTTAGCTAAGAACCACTGACCATCACGGTATTCGACATGCTCGGCAGTCTTGACCTCGATAAGGAGGATGCCTTTACCCGGCGCGATCACGATTGCATCCACTTCGCCGCTCAACCCCGCGACGTGCTGGCCCACGGTGAGACCGGTGAGCACCACCCAGTCGTCGCGATCCTGAATCGATTCGAACGCGGTGAAGAGTTTTCGTTCGCTGCGGTTGGCGTCGGAGTGAGGTCGGGTCGGGTGCATGCGTGGCATGGTCAGACGCTATCGGTTCCCGGGCTCCCCCTCGGGCACGACTCGACCAGTTCTCACGAAATGGGTGCGAGCGTTGTGGGCGGCTGGAATCACTTCGCGAACGCTGCTCTCGGCCGCGCGATGGCGCCGGCAAAGAAAAAGCCCGGCGTGAGCCGGGCTGGGCGGGAGTTGCTCCCTAGATGTTTTGCTGGGGTACCTGGACTCGAACCAAGAACAAAAGAATCAGAATCTTCCGTGTTGCCAATTACACCATACCCCACAGCGTTCAGCCGCAGCCGAACCGATTTACTACTTTAGCGCATCCTGAGCGGGTTGTGGTTCACTCCTTGACGCCATATAAGACTTGTCCTATATTCGGAGCATGTCTCTCCTCCATGCGGTGCTCGGTTTCGTCGCGATTCAGCCCATGACGGGCTACGAACTCGGCAAAGCATTCTCGACAACTGCCGCACACTTTTGGCCAGCCGATCAGTCGCAGCTCTACCGCACCCTCCACCGCGCCGAAGCCGACGGCCTGGTTGAAAGCACCACCGTCGAGCAGGCAACACGACCCGACCGCCGCCTGTACACACTGCTCGAACCTGGCCGCGAAGCACTTGCGGCGTGGCTGGCCTCTCCCCTTGAGCCGGACAACTCGCGCGAGCCTTTTCTCCTGCGGCTGTTCTTCGCCGCATCACTCGGCACCGCGGGCGTTATCGAGCTGCTCGACCAACGTCGCTCCGCTGCCGTAGAACTTCTCACCACGCTCGACGCTCTCGCCTCGAGCGCACCCCACAAACCCTCGAAAACCACTCTCGCCATCCAGCTGCAATACGCAACGCTCGAATCGGGACGAGCCCACGCGCGCGCCGAGATCACGTGGCTCGATGAACTTCGCGCCGAACTCGCCGACCACAAGGAATCCGCCCGATGAATAAGATCACCACCCCCATCCACCGCGCTGCGCGCATCGGCGCCACCATCGCTGCCGTGCTCTTCACCCTAGTCGCGCTCTTCCAACTCGCCGTCGTGCTCGGAGCACCCCTCGGCGAATACACCCAAGGCGGGGCGAGCAAAGGCACGCTCCCCACTCAGGGCCGCATCTTTGCGGGCGTCTCTGCCGCCCTCGTTCTTGTCATGGCGGCAGCAATGCTTGCTCGCACCGAACGCGGTCCCCTGAGATTCGCCCCACGCCGACTCATCGCCGTGCTCGCCTGGATCACCACCGCCTATGCGGGCGTGGGCGTCATCCTGAACCTCATCACGCCAAGCGCCGTCGAACGAGCCGTCTGGGCCCCCGTCACCGCGGTCATGTTCGCGGCGTGCCTCGTAACCATGCTGCTGACGCGAGGCAGCGCGGCGAAGTAACGCCTAGAGCAAGTCGCGGTTGATAACCGCGGCAACCTCAGCGCCGCCGCCCGCGGCAACGATGAGTTGCTGGGGGCCGGGCGGGGTGGCATCACCGATCGCATAGGCTCCCGCCGTGCTGGTGCGGCCGGCAGCGTCCACGACAATCAGTCCCTCCGCGTCGAGTGCGAGCTGCAGGCCCGCCGCAAAGTCGAGCACCGTCTCATAGTCGGGGCGCACAAATGCCGCTTCACGCGGGATCGTCTCGCCGTCGGCAAGCACAACACCGTTCAGGCCATCGCGGTCACCCGCGACATCCGCCACCTCACGACGATCCACGCGAACACCACGCTCCGCGAGCATCGCCTCATCAGCGTCACTCACCTGACCAATGCCCTGCGTGAAGACAATCAGATCGCGGCTCCACTGCGAAAGCAGCAGCGCCCGCTCCGCCAGGTCATCCGTGTGCCCGATCAAGGCAATCGGCTTATCCGCATACTCGTAACCGTCACACTCCATGCACGAATGGATGCTCGTGCCATAGAACGCGCGCAGCATTGGCAACTTCGGCAGAACCTCGCGCAACCCGGTCGCGATCAGCACGGTGCGGGTCGTGACCGCTCCCCCGCGATACGTCACCGTGAAGCCGGCGCCGACGGTCGCAGGGGCGGCCCCAGGAGCGCTAGCGGCATCCGCACCATCAGCAGCGACCAGAGGCTCGATACCCTCCACAATCGTGCGCTCGAACGACACGTTCGGATACTGCTCAAGCTCCTCCCGGCCCATCTTGCGAAGCTCGAGAGGAGAAATACCATCGCGGCTCAAAAAGCCGTGAGAGTGGAACGTCGCCGAATTGCGGGGGCGATTGCTGTCGAGCACGAGAGTGCGGCGACGCGCCCGCGCCAGATTCAGGGCAGCACTCAGTCCGGCCGGTCCGCCGCCGACAATGACAACATCCCAGTCGAACTGCTCACTCATAGCTGGGCGCGCAACGCCTTCAGTCGAACCAGTGACGATTCCTTGCCCAACAGTTCCATCGACTCGAAGAGCGGCGGGCTGATGCGGCGACCAGCGATCGCACTACGCAAGGGTCCGAAAGCCAGGCGCGGCTTCATCTCTTTCACCTCGATGAGTTCGGCGCGCAGGGCGGCCTCGATGGCATCGTGCGTCCACGTCTCAAGATCAGTCAGCACGGCGATCGCGGCATCCAGAACTTCGGGGCCTTCGGCCTTCGGCATCGCATCGGCGTCGACGGTGAGATCGGCATCCGCCGTGAACAAGAACTGCAACAGTGCGGGAGCATCGCCCAGCAACTGCATGCGCTCCTGCACGAGAGGTGCGGCAGCAGCCAGTGTCGCCAGCTCAGCCTCGGTCGGCTCCGCCGAAATAACGTCAGCAGCAACCAGGTACGGCACGAGACGGCCAGCGAACTCTTCAGCAGACAGCAGACGGATGTGGTCGCCATTGAGCGACTCTGCCTTCTTCACGTCGAAACGGGCCGGGTTCGGGTTCACGTTCTCTACGTCGAAGGCTGCGATGAGCTCGTCGATCGAGAACACGTCGCGGTCGGGAGCAAGCGACCAGCCCAGCAGCGAGAGGTAGTTGATGAGCCCCTCGGGGATGAAACCGCGGTCGCGGTGCAAGAACAGGTTCGACTCGGGGTCGCGCTTGGAGAGCTTCTTGTTGCCCTCGCCCATCACGTAAGGAAGGTGACCGAAGCGCGGGATGGCGTCGGTGAGGCCGATCTCGATGAGCGCCGTGTAGAGGGCGATCTGGCGAGGAGTGCTCGAGAGCAGGTCTTCACCGCGCAGCACGTGCGTGATGCCCATGAGCGCGTCATCCACCGGGTTCACGAAGGTGTACAGCGGAGCACCGTTCGGGCGCACCACAACGAAGTCAGAGAACGAACCGGCGGGGAACGTGATGTCGCCACGAACTAGGTCGTCGAAGCTGAGGTCAGAGTCGGGCACGCGCAAACGCAAAGCCGGCTTGCGGCCCTCTTCTTTGAATGCGGCGATCTGCTCAGCGGTGAGGTCACGCTCAAAGTTGTCGTAGCCCTGCTTGGGGTCGCGACCGTTCGCCACATTGCGGGCCTCGATCTCTTCACCGGTCGCAAATGACTCGTAGAGGTGACCGGAAGCCTTCAGCTTCTCGATGACCTCGAGGTAAATGTCGGTGCGCTGCGACTGACGGTAAGGCTCGTTCGGCCCACCGGTCTCCACGCCCTCATCCCAGTCAAGCCCCAACCAGCGCATGGCGTCGAGAAGCTGCAGATAGCTCTCTTCGCTGTCGCGAGCGGCATCCGTATCTTCAATACGGAACACCATCTTGCCGCCGGTGTGACGCGCATAAGCCCAGTTGAACAGGGCAGTGCGGATCAGCCCAACGTGGGGCGTACCGGTAGGTGACGGACAAAACCGAACGCGAACGTCGGAAGCGGTTGCAGTAGAAAATGGAGCAGACATTGCCACCATTCTAAGCCGCAGAACCGCCCTCTGCAGGCGGTTCTGCGGCGGCGCCTACTTGGCGATAGAACGAACCGGGTTGCTCAGCGTGCCGATGCCCTCGATCGTGATGTCGACAGTGTCGCCGTGCACGAGCGGGCCAACACCGGCAGGCGTGCCCGTGAGAATAATGTCACCGGGCAACAGCGTGAATGCGGCCGAAGCGTAGACGATCTGCGCAGCAACAGAATGAATCATCTGGTCGACGGTGCCGTCTTGCTTGAGGTCACCATTCACCGTGGTGCGGATGCTCTGCGAGCCCACCTCGAACTCGGTCTCAATTACCGGCCCAAGCGGGCAAAACGTGTCGAAGCCCTTGGCGCGTGACCACTGGCCATCAGACTTCTGCAGGTCGCGAGCCGTGACGTCGTTGGCAATCGTGTAGCCGAAGATCACACTGTCGACATCGGCTTCAGCAACGTTCTTGGCAATGCTGCCGATGATGACGGCAAGCTCTCCCTCAAACGCGACCTCTTCCGACTGCGGCGGCAACATAATCGCATCGCCGGGGCCCACGACAGACGTGTTCGGCTTGATGAACATCATGGGAGCATCCGGAACCTCGTTGCCGAGTTCCTTCGCGTGCTCGGCATAGTTGCGGCCGAACGCCACCACCTTCGAGCGCGGGATGACCGGCGCCAGCAGCTTGATGTCCGCGAGCGGCAAACGCTCATCGGTGGTCTCGAAACCGTTGAACATCGGGTCACCCGTCAGTACAACAATTTCGTCGCCATCGATGACCCCGTAGCGGGCTCCCTGGCCAGCGCTGAACCGAGCTACCTTCATGCGTCGAGCCTCGTCATCCAGCCGTGCTTATCTTCGCGACGGCCATATTGGATGTCGGTGAGCTCTTCGCGCAGCGACATCGTCAGTTCGCCGGCGGGAGCATCCGCCGACCCAATTTCAAAACCGTCGCCCTTGAGTAGAGCAATGGGGGTGATCACGGCGGCGGTGCCACACGCGAACACTTCGGTGATGTCGCCCGAGGCCACACCCTCACGCCACTCTTCGAGAGTGACGCGACGACGCTCAACCTTGTGACCGCGGTCTTCAGCAAGCTGAAGCACCGAGTCGCGCGTGATGCCTTCCAGGATCGACTCCGACTGCGGGGTAACGAGGGTTCCGTCTTTCTTGACGAGAACCACGTTCATGCCACCAAGCTCTTCGATGTATTTGCCCTCTTCGGCATCCAAGAACAGCACTTGAGCACAGCCCTGAGCGGATGCCTCCTGCTGGGCCACGAGAGACGAGGCGTAGTTGCCACCCGTCTTTGCCGCGCCCGTTCCGCCCTTGCCGGCACGGGTGAAGTGCGTGGACACCCAGATCGATACCGGGGCAACGCCGCCGGCAAAGTAAGCGCCGGCGGGGCTCGCGATCACGTAGTAGTTGACCTTCTTCGCGGCACGCACACCGAGGAACGCTTCTTTAGCGAACATGAAGGGGCGCAAGTAGAGGCTGGTCTCGGGCGCGCTCGGCACCCAGTCGCCGTCAACCGCGATGAGCTGCTTGAGCGAGTTGACGAATTCGTTCACCGGCAGCTCGGGCAGCGCCATGCGGGCTGCGGAACGCTGCAGACGAGCACCGTTCGCTTCGGGGCGGAAGCACCAGATCGAGCCGTCTTCGTGACGGAAAGCCTTGAGACCCTCGAAGACTTCTTGGGCGTAGTGGAGCACAGCAGCGGCAGGGTCGAGCGCGATCGGCCCATACGGCTGCACACGGGGACGGTGCCATCCGCCCATTTCTGACCAACAAATATCGACCATGTGGTCAGTGAAGTTCACCCCGAAGCCGGGGTTCGCGAGAATTGCTTCACGCTCTTCAACCGAGCGAGGTTCCTGGTTCTTCTTCACGAGGAACGAGAGGGGGCGATCAGCCAGCAGATTCTTCATCAAATGTCCTTAATGACGTACAGCCATAATGGCGGTGGGTTAATTCTGCGCTACAGCGTCGGCAATTGCACTGCCAATCTCAGCCGTGGACCGCGCGGTGTCGCCACGGGTGCTGAGATCGGCTTCAACGGCCGCAGTGACGCGGGCCGCGGCATCCGATTCGCCGAACTGTGAGAGCAGCAATGCAATCGACAGGATCGCCGCCGTGGGGTCAGCGAGTTGTTTGCCCGCAATGTCGGGCGCTGAACCATGAACCGGCTCAAACATCGAGGGGAATGCCCCGCTCGGATTGAGATTGCCGGAGGCGGCCAAACCAATGCCGCCGCTGATGGCTGCTGCGAGGTCTGTAATGATGTCGCCGAAAAGGTTGTCGGTGACGATAACGTCAAATCTACTCGGATTTGTGACCAGGTAAATCGTCGCCGCATCGACATGCATGTAATCGACCTCTACGGCGGGAAACTCTTGCGCCACCCGGTCGACCGTCGTCTGCCACAAACCGCCAGCATGCACGAGAACATTGGTCTTGTGCACGAGTGTGAGCTTCTTGCGCGGACGCGACATCGCCTGCGCAAACGCGAAACGAACAACCCGTTCAACACCGAACGTCGTGTTGATCGACACCTCAGTGGCGATCTCGTGCGGTGTGCCGGTGCGGATGCGCCCACCATTGCCCACGTAGGGCCCTTCGGTGCCCTCCCGCACGACAACAAAGTCGACCTCGCCGGGGTTGGCCAGCGGTGACGTCACGCCTGGGAAAATCTTGGTGGGGCGCAGGTTGACGTGGTGATCGAGAGCGAACCGCAGCTTCAGCAAAAGGCCTCGCTCAATGATGCCGCCCGTGAGGCGAGGATCGCGCGGGTCTCCCCCGACAGCGCCCAGAAGAATCGCGTCGTGCTTCGCAAGCTCAGCAATGTCGGAGTCTTCGAGAATGGTGCCCGACTCGAGGTAGTGAGCGGCACCAAAGGGAAACTCGGTGGGTGCGACATCCACACCGGTTGCCTTCAGAACCTTGAGGGCCTCGGCCACAACCTCTGGCCCAATACCATCACCGGGAATGACTGCAAGCTTGATCTGAGAAGGCATGTAAATACAGTACCGCTGCGCGGGTCTCACTCGCGTCAGAGTGTTGCTTTCGCTCCCCGGATGCGTGCCCACTATGACTATTCTGAGAGTTGACTGATTGCAGGCTGAATCAAGCGCGCTAAAATTGGGATCATGAGTATTGGAACCGGAATTGTCCTTGTCGTGATTGGCGCGATTCTTACCTTCGCGCTCGATTTCCAAGTCGAAGGAGTCAATATCCCTCTGATCGGCTACATCCTGATGGGCGCCGGAGTGGTGACGTTCATCATCGGACTCATCCTGACGCTGCGTAACCGCACCTCGGTTACCACCGTCCACAATGGCTCTGATGGCGCGAACGGCACCGTCACTGAGCGCCGCACCAGCACAACCCCCGACGAAACCATCTAACAATCACTACGTTCTGAACGAACGAAAGGCGCGTCCCGATTGCTCGGGGCGCGCCTTTCGTGTTGCTCATGCCACTAAGGCGCGAACGAAGTGACTAAGCGTCGACGATGTCGATCGCGTGCACGTAGCGAGCGTCGATACGCTCGGCAACCGTGGCGAGAACATCAGCGGATGCCTGCGAGTCGACCGTGAGCACGGAGAGGGCATTGCCGCCTTCGCTTTCGCGCGCAATCTGCATGCCTGCGATGTTGATGTTGGCTTCGCCGAATTCCTTACCGAAGACAGCGACGATTCCGGTGCGATCTTCGTACATCATGACGATGAGGTGATCCGCGAGCGGAACCTCGATGTCGTAGCCGTTGATCTCGACGATCTTCTCCAGCTGCTTGTTTCCGACCAGAGTTCCCGAAACGGAAACCTGCGAGCCGTCAGCAAGCGAACCACGAATGGTCAGCAGGTTGCGGTATTCGGGGCTCACGACATCCGTAATCAAACGAACCGTGAGGCCACGCTGCTCGGCAAGAACCGGAGCATTGACGTAGCTGACCGTCTCGGAGACAACGTTCGTGAAGATGCCCTTGAGAGCAGCAAGCTTGAGTACGTTGACATCGAATTCGACGATCTCGCCGCGAACCTCAATATCGACACTGGTGAGCGGGCTGTCGGACAGACCAGAGAAGACCTGGCCAAGCTTTTCCATGAGCGGGATGCCGGGGCGCACGCTCTGGTCGATAACGCCACCAGCAACGTTCACAGCGTCAGGCACCAGCTCGCCACCGAGGGCGAGTCGAACGGACTTGGCTACCGAAACGCCAGCCTTCTCTTGCGCTTCAGAAGTCGAAGCACCCAGGTGAGGGGTGACAATGACGTTCTCGAGCGACAGCAGCGGCGACCCTGTGGGCGGCTCGCTGACGAACACGTCAAGACCAGCGCCGGCGATGCGACGCGACTTGAGTGCCGTGTAGAGAGCGTCTTCGTCGATGAGGCCACCACGGGCCACGTTCACGATGTACGCGCTCGACTTCATGCGGGCAAACTGCTCAGTCGAGATCATGCCCGTGGTCTCAGGAGTCTTGGGCATGTGGATGGTGATGAAGTCCGAACGCTCCAACAGCTCGTCGAGCGACACGAGCGTGACGCCCATCTGCTGCGCGCGAGCGGCCGTGACGTAGGGGTCATACGCGATGATGCTCGTGCCGAAGGCCTGCATCCGCTCAGTAATGAGACCACCGATACGGCCGAGGCCGATGATGCCGATCGTCTTCTCGAATAGCTCAGTGCCCGAGTACTGCGAGCGCTTCCACTGCCCCTGCGCGAGAGCGCTAGAGGCCGCCGGAATGTGACGCGCGAGGCTCAAAATATGTCCGACGGTCAGCTCGGCAGCCGAGATGATGTTGGAAGTAGGGGCGTTCACAACCATGACACCGGCAGCGGTAGCCGCCTTGATGTCCACGTTGTCGAGGCCAACACCGGCGCGCGCGATGACCTTCAGGCCAGGCGCGGCAGCAAGAGCATCGGCATCCATTTGGGTTGCTGAACGGATGAGAACGGCCTGCGCATCAGAGAGCGCAGACTTCAACGCGTCACGGTCAGTGCCGTCAACGTTTCGAATCTCAAAGTCGGGCCCGAGGGCGTCAACTGTTGCGGGGGAAAGTTCTTCGGCGATCACGACGATCGGCTTAGCCACAGATCTGATCCTTCAATTCGCGGGGACTTCGCGCTATCACAACGAAGGCTGCTTGAGTAGACAACTACTGCAACTTTAGCGGCGACGGGAAGCCCTCGTTGCCATGTGACAACTCAGTGCGACGATAGAGCCATCATGGATGCCGTTGAGATCGCCCAGTGGGCGTTGCGAATTGTCCTCGCGCTGGCTTTTATCGCGATGGGCGTTAGCCACTTTGTTGCTGCCCCGGCGCGCACGATGCGGGCCATGATCCCACCAGCGCTGCGCCAAAAGTGGATGCCCTCCCCCAGCGCCCTCGTGACCATCACCGGACTCTGTGAGATCGCTGGCGGTCTGGGACTCTTGTGGGAACCGGTGCGATTCATCGCCGGGATCGCGCTTGTACTGTTTCTGATTGCCGTGTTTCCGGCCAATGCGTACGCGGCCAAAGACCCTGATCGTTTCGGCAAAGCAGCCCTACCGTTCTGGCCACGCTTGGCCGGGCAGCTGGTGCTGATCGTGCTGGTCGTGCTAGCCGCGCTGTAAAAAGTGCGCGCCTGCCCCAACGAAACCGCACAGCGCTTCGTCTACCTAGGTAGGAGGAAATAATGCCCACACAATCAGTTCTCGCAAAGTTCACCCCGCTGCTGGCTGCTGGCCTGCTCGCTCTCACCGCGTGCGCCGGCCCCGCGACGCCGGTCGGATCTGACGAACCCCCGATCGATAGCGGTCCTGGCCTTGGCGAAGAACAGACCCCGGGCGATTCCATGCCCGTTGACGGGATCGGCGGCACCTGGATCTATCTCGATGGCACCGACGGCGCTGGCGATCTCGCCACGACGGCCGAGGTCACCATCATGATCACCGCTGACGAGATTATGGGTGCTGGAGCCTGCAACAGCTACAGCGCAACCCTCACGGGCGAACCTCAAAGTTTCGCGGTGAGCGACCTCCTATCGACTGAACGTGCGTGCACCGATAACGCACTCATGGGTTTCGACGAACGCTACTTTGCTGCTCTGGCTGTGACGACAGCCGCTATTCCCACCGGCGGCAGTCTGGTGCTGCAGGGAGACGGCGTGAACCTTAACTTCCTGCCGTCGAGTTCCCTGCCGCTGGGGTAATCACAGACCCGAGCACGGCGTCGAGCGAGGCAGCAAGTAGCTCGGTGATCTCCTCGTCGCTCGCCCGCGCAAGCGCCGGCAGCTTCACGACGTAACGCGCCATCATGAGACCAACGACCTGACTGCCCACCAGCGCCGCCCTCAGGTCGGGCTGGTCAATCTCAAGTTCGCGCGCGACAGGAACCAAGAGCCTGCTCGTCAGCAGGGCCCGGATTCGTTCCGCAGCACGGGGTTGGCTCGTTGCTGCCCGGATGACACCCAACATCGTCATTCGAGAGAGCGCGTTTCCTTGCATCCCGATCACAATGCGCGCCAGCCGATGCCCCAGCGTCTCTTCGCTCGGCACGCGCAGTTCCGCAACGACTTCTCCCGGCGTCAGCGGAAGCTCCACCACGGCCGCAAAGAGAGCTTCTTTCCCGCCGAAATAGTGGTGGATGAGCTTCGGGTCGACCCCCGCCTCTCGCGCCACCCCGCGCACGCTGACCCGTTCATAACCGAGGTCAGCGAACTGCTGACGCGCCACTACCTCGATCTCTTCGCGCGCACCGCTGCCTGCCGCACTCGCGGAGGGCCGACGCCCTGCTCGTTTAGGGGAATCTTCAGCTGCCATGCGCGTCACCCTGTCGTCTGATCGTGTGTGGTTTTGCGGAATCGTCGCCGCATCCGTATTATTTCATCACATGGGGAATTAATTCACCAGAGGGAAATACTATGACCAACACCCCTGCACCATCCGTCGCTCACTCGGCACACGGTGCTCACGCAGAACTCAGTCCACTACGTCGACGGCTGATCCTCATCACGATGGCGCTCGCGCTCATGACGGTCATGTCGGCGGTCAGCGGGCTCAACGTGGCCCTGCCAAGCCTCGCCCGCGAGATCGGCGCCACTCAGACCGAACTGACCTGGATTGTCGATTCCTACACCGTCGCCTTTGCCGGCTTGCTGCTCGCCGCGGGCGCCATCGGTGACCGGTTCGGCCGCAAGGGCATCCTCATTATCGGTCTCGCCATCTTCGGTGCCGCAGCGGCGGGCGCGGCCTTCACCACCGATGCGAACTCCCTCATCGTCCTGCGTGCCGTGATGGGTATCGGTGCTGCAGGAATCATGCCAACAACGCTCTCGGTCATCACGACCAGCTTCCCCGACGCCGAGCGCCCCAAAGCGGTCGGCGTGTGGGTGGGAGTCGCCGGCAGCGGTGCCGTGCTCGGGCTCTTCGGCACCGGACTCCTTCTCGAGTTCTTCGAATGGCACTCGTTCTTCTGGCTCAACGTCGTGCTCGCCATCCTCGGAATCATCGGCGCCATTCTCGTCGTGCCCCCGAGCAAAGAGGCCATCACTGGTCGCTTCGATGTGCTCGGCGCAGCACTATCGCTGATCGCCGTCAGCACTCTCGTCTACGGAATCATCGAAATAGCCGACACCTCAGGTGAAGAAGCACTTCCCTTCGTGATCCTCGGCAGCGGCCTCATCGCACTCGTCGCGTTCGTGCTGTGGGAACGCCACCACCCCGATCCGCTCCTCGACCCGCGACTCTTTGCCATTCGTGGGTTCTCGGCGGGAAGCCTCACCATCTTCATCCAGTTCTTCGCGGCGTTTGGGTTCTTCTTCACCATGCTGCAATACCTGCAATTCGTCGTCGGGCTCAGTGCGTTACAGGCCGCAGCGTGCATGCTCCCCATGCCTCTGGGGATGGTGCCGCTGGCTCGACTCGCGCCTGCCATTGCCGAGCGCGTCGGCTATCGCAAAGTCGTTCCGGCAGGACTCATACTCATGGCGGTTGGCTTTGTCATCATGTCGCTGCTCACTGTCGATTTCAACTACCTGCACTTCGTTTCGGGACTCGTCGTGTTTGCCGCCGGCATGGGTCTCGCCGGAACCCCTTCCACGACCGCCATCACGCAATCGCTCCCCCGCGAAAAGCAGGGGGTCGCTTCTGCGGTCAATGACGTTGCGCGGGAATTCGGAAGCGCTCTCGGGATTGCGGTACTCGGTGGAGTCTTGGCCTCGGTCTATCGCACCACCGTCAGCGACGCCACGACCCAACTGCCCGCCGACATCGCCGAGAAAGTGCAAGAGTCGATCGCCTTTACACAGTCGTCCATGATTTCCACGCTAGGACCAGCAGCGGATGCCCTCACCATCGCAGCCCGTGCCGCCTTCGTCGATGCCACCGCCGCATCTCTGCTCATTGCGGCCGCCGCGCTCGTGGTGACGGCGGTTGCGACCGCTGTCATTGGACCTCGACACGTGAGAGCGTCAGCGGTCTCGACGCCCGAATGAGGGAAACCGGGCTCAGTGCACGCTCCCAGAACCCCCAGTTCACGGGCAGAGCGGTGTGCCAGACCGTTTTTCGGGGCCACTTTCAGGACCGCGGTGTCACAATCAGATCATGGATCAGCGGTTTAGCCGCCAGCTCGCGCTAACCCACTTTGGCGAGACGGCGCAAAAGAATTTGGCGAGCGCACGCGTGCTCGTGATTGGCGCAGGTGGCGTCGGCAGCACGGTCATTCCGTCGCTCGCCGCGGCCGGCGTCGGAACCGTTGGTGTGATTGATGACGACCGTGTTGAGCTCAGCAATTTGCACCGCCAACACATCCACCGGCTCTTGGATGTCGGCTACAAAAAAGTTGTCTCTGCTGTTGAGCGGGTGGCTGAGCTCAGCCCCGCGACAACCGTTATTGCGATCGATGCCAAGTTGACCCCGCAGAACGCTCTCGAGCTTTTTGCGGAGTACGACCTCGTGGTCGACGGCAGCGACAACTATGCGACCCACTACCTCGCAGCGGATGCCGCCGAGATCACCGGGATTCCGCTGGTGTGGGGTGTCGCCTGTGAGTTCTGGGCCCAGGCCGGAGTGTCGTGGCCGGCTCGCGGCGCGGGCTTCCGCGACCTCTACCCGCTGCCGCCCGAAGCCGCGACGGTGGACACCAACGTGATGCATGGCATCTTCCCCGGCGCCGTGAGCGTAGTCGCGTCAATCGTCACGAGCGAAGCGATCAAGATTGCGGCTCAGATTGGCACGACGCTACTCAACCGGGCCACGAACTACGACGCGCTCTCTGGCGAATTTCGCGAAGTGCCGTTCGAGCGCGTCCCCGACGCGGCCCCTATTACTGAACTCGCGGACTACCGCCACCTCTTCGCCTACTCCCCCGTTGACGAGTGGCCAACTAGCTAACGCCCTGGGCTACTGGCGTGGCACCGTGACGCGATCGCTGATCGCCCAGCGTGCCCACCGAGCTCGGCTGATCGCGATCAGCCCCACCGCGATGGCGATGATGAACGCGGCGATGCCGAGAACATACACGAGCACTCCGCCCCAGCCGTCCGGCCCATTGGGCTCCAAGAAGGGGTAGGGGAACCAACCGTCGAGCAACCCGCGCACGATCGTGAAGGCCAACCAGACCAGCGGATAGATGATCACAATGCGCACGTCGCGCATCCTCAGCACCGGGCGCGACGGCGACAGCAGCCAGTCGAGCAACAAAAACAACGGCACCCACACGTGGATGACTTCGTTCGGCCACTGAATACCCACATAGCCGTTATCGGGCAGACCCCGCAGCAACACGTTGTAGACAACGGCGGTGACGACCGCATACGAGACGACGGATGCCCGCAGCACCCCCAGCAGCGTCGGCTCAACTTGGCGGCGCACAGCCACCAGCCCGCTCAGCGCAAGAATAACGATGTTGATCAGGCTCGACTGGATCGTGAAGTAGCTGAAGTATTCCACCGCCACGAAGTCATTGTGAATCGACTCGTCAATCACCTGCGTGGCGATACTCGCCAGCACGAGCGCTGAGGCGATGAGCCGGAGTGCACCGACGAGCCGCAGCACTTTCGGTGGTCCGCCAACGAAAGCGAAATCTCGGGGTCGGGGGAACTTGCGCTGCACATTCGTCGTCACTCCGACAGACTAGTCTGCAGACGCCAGTTCGACAGAGGAGCTCAGCATGCCATTCACCGATTGTCACGGGAATGAATTGCGCAGCCTGCCTCTGGTCTACCGACTGGATCGCGACTTTCAGGTTGCCGAGCCGTTCTGCTGGCGCGACCCTCGCCCCGGTGGCGGAGTCTTCGAAGTGCCGGCGCACGACCCTTCGCTGCCGCCGACCGAAGGCAACAGCACCGACTTCGCCTCCGTGCCGCCCTTTCTCTGGGGACTGATCGCGAGCTATGGCAAACAAACGCTTGCCGCGATTCTGCACGATCACCTCACCTACCAAACCCGGCTTGCGCCTACTGAAGACAGGCTGGCCCTGCGCCGTGTCGCCGACGAAACCTTCCGCGTCGCACTCGTCGATAGCGGAGTGCACCAGTTGCGCGCCCGCGTCATGTGGGCTGCCGTGGGCATCGAACGCTACGCCCACCACGGCGGTGCGCTGGGGTGGCTCATCATCGCGCAACTCGCACTGGGCATTCTGGCGCTCATCGCGGCCGTCGTACTTGGCGTTCTCGTTCAACCGCTCTGGTTGTTGCTCGCGGCAGCCCCCGCTGCGCTAGCGCTGGTCTGGGGCAAGAACGCGGATCTCGTTCTTGCGTCGACCTATTTAGGTGCGTTATATGCGCCCCTTGTTGCGGCCGCGTTTATTGGTTCGCGCTTGGAACAACTGCTCGCGACCGTCATCTGGGTCGGAACGGGCACTGCCGGCCCTGCGCCCAAGGCAGAGCCGACGCTGCGCTGGCCCGACCACGGCACGACGCTGCCACCCGCCTGATCGGGCCGCCGGCCTCGGCGACAACTCCGCCATCGGCACTTCGCAGCGTTAACGCACAACGGCCGCCCCGCAGAAGCGGAACGGCCGTCGTAGTGACTAGCGAAAGTTAGCGTGCTGCTGAACCGTCGGTGTAGTCGGAGTCTTGCTGCTTCCAAGCGAAGAGAGCGCGCAGCTCCTTGCCGGTTGCTTCGATGGGGTGGTTCTGGCCCTTTTCACGCAGGGCGAGGAACTCGGCTCCGCCAGCATCCTGGTCCTTGATGAAGCGGTCGGCGAAGGCACCCGACTGGATGTCTGCGAGAACAGCCTTCATGTTTTCCTTGACCGAGGCGTCGATGACGCGGGGGCCCGAAACGTAGTCACCGTACTCAGCGGTGTCAGAAACGCTCCAGCGCTGCTTGGCGATGCCGCCCTCCCACATGAGGTCAACGATGAGCTTGAGCTCGTGAAGTACCTCGAAGTAGGCGATCTGCGGCTGGTAGCCAGCCTCGATGAGGGTTTCGAAGCCGTACTGAACGAGCTGCGAGGTTCCACCACAGAGAACAGCCTGCTCACCGAACAGGTCGGTTTCGGTTTCTTCGGTGAAGGTGGTCTTGATTCCACCAGCACGGAGGCCACCGATGGCCTTGGAGTACGACCATGCCATGTCCCACGCGTGACCGGTGGCGTCGTTCTCCACAGCAACGATGACGGGAACGCCACGGCCAGCTTCGTACTCGCGGCGAACGGTGTGACCCGGTCCCTTGGGAGCTACGAGGATGACGTCTACGTCAGCAGGAGCGTCGATGTAACCGAAGCGGATGTTGAAGCCGTGTCCGAAGACGAGGGTGTCGCCCGCAACAAGGTTGTCCTTGATGTCGGCGGCGTAGAGGCCACGCTGGTGCTGGTCGGGAGCGAGGATGACAACGACGTCAGCCCACTTAGCTGCTTCGGCGCTCGTGAGCACCTCGAAGCCGGCGTCGGTTGCCTTCTGGATGCTCTTCGAGCCCTCCTTGAGGCCAATCTTGACCTGAACGCCTGAGTCGCGCAGGTTCAGCGCGTGGGCGTGGCCCTGCGAGCCATAACCAATAACGGCAACCTTCTTGCTCTGGATGAGGGCGAGGTCAGCGTCTTTGTCGTAAAAGATCTCGGTCACAGTAGTGATTCTCCTTTGTTGTTGTTCTGTTAGTTCTTGAAAACTCGGTCGGTGATGCTCTTCGAACCGCGGCCCATGGCCAGCAGTCCACTCTGAGCAATTTCTTTGATCCCGTAGGGCTCGAGCACTCGGAGGAATGCTTGAATCTTGCCCGAGTCTCCCGTGGTTTCGATGATGAGCGCATCCGATGCGACATCGACCACACGGGCACGGAACAGGTTTACCGCTTCGAGAATTTGTGAGCGCGTCGTGTTATCCACGCGCACCTTGATGAGCAAGTGCTCGCGGGTAACCGACTGGTCAGGGTCGAGTTCTACGATCTTGATCACGTTGATGAGCTTGTTGAGCTGTTTGGTGACTTGCTCGAGGGGAAGCTCGTCGACATCCACCACAACAGTGATGCGCGAGAGACCTTCGATTTCGCTCGAGCCAACAGCCAGCGACTGGATGTTGAACCCGCGACGGGCAAAAAGCCCAGCGACGCGAGTGAGCAGACCTGGTTTGTCTTCTACCAGCAGGGAAAGTACGTGACCCATCGCTCTACTCCTCTTCCCACTCGGGGGCATGATCGCGCGCATACTGCACGCTTGAGTTTCCAACGCCCTGCGGCACCATCGGCCAGACCATTGCGTCACGGCTGACGACGAAGTCGATCACCACGGGGCGATCATTCGTGTCGAGCGCGAGCTGGATGGCGGCGTCGATTTCTTCCTTCTTCGTGACGCGAATAGCCAGGCACCCGTAGGCATCCGCCAGCTTCACGAAGTCCGGAATCATCACCGTGTCATGACCGGTGTTGAGGTCAGTGAACGAGTGGCGTCCGTCATAGAACAGCGTCTGCCACTGACGAACCATGCCCAAGCTGGAGTTGTTGATGATCGCGACCTTGATCGGAATCTTGTTGATCGTGCAGGTGGCAAGCTCTTGGTTGGTCATCTGGAAGCATCCATCGCCATCAATGGCCCACACGGGACGATCGGGGTTCGCTACCTTCGCGCCCATGGCAGCGGGTACGCCGTAACCCATTGTTCCGGCACCACCAGAGTTGAGCCACGAGTTGGGGCGTTCGTGCTTGATGAACTGTGCAGACCACATCTGGTGCTGACCAACGCCAGCCGCAAAAATGCCCTCGGGCCCGGTGATTTCACCGATGCGCTGGATCACATATTGCGGCGACAGCAGCCCGTCATCAGGTTCGGTGAACCCGAGCGGGAACTGGTTGCGGAGCGAGTTGAGGCGCTCCCACCACGCGGTGTAGTCAGGCTTCGTTGACACGCTCGCGTCAGCAAATGCTGCCGTGAGGTCAACGATGACGTCTTTTGCATCGCCAACGATAGGAACCTCAGCGGCGCGAATCTTGCCGATCTCAGCCGGGTCGATATCAACGTGAACAACCTTCGCGAGAGGCGCGAACTCACTCGGCTTTCCCGTAACGCGGTCGTCGAAACGAGCGCCGAGCGAGATGAGGAGATCGGACTCTTGGATCGCGAGAACAGCAGGAACAGAGCCGTGCATTCCCGGCATCCCGAGGTTCAAGTCGTTGGAGTCGGGGAACGCACCGCGCGCCATCAGCGTGGTCACGATGGGGGCACCCACGAGGGTTGCCAGCTCGAGCAGCTCAGCTGAGGCACCCGAGCGAACAACGCCACCACCCACATAGAACACGGGGCGTTCAGCTTCAGCCAGCATTTGCGCTGCAGCCTGAACCTGCTTGCCGTGCGCCTTCATGACCGGACGGTAACCGGGCAGGTCAACCTTGGGCGGCCAAATGAAGGGGGCGGATGCCTGCTGGCAGTCCTTCGTGACGTCAACGAGCACCGGACCAGGGCGGCCCGTCGTCGCAATGTGGTACGCCGCTGCGATCGTTGCCGGAATGTCTTCCGGCTTTGTGACGAGGAACGAGTGCTTCGTGATCGGCATCGTGATTCCCGAGATGTCGACCTCTTGGAACGCGTCGGTTCCCATCGAGCTCGAAAACACCTGACCGGTGATCGCAAGCATCGGCACGGAGTCCATGTGGGCATCCGCGATTGCTGTCACGAGGTTCGTGGCCCCCGGACCCGACGTCGCAATGCAGACACCGAGCTTTCCGGATGACGAGGCGTAGCCCTCAGCAGCGTGACCAGCACCCTGCTCGTGGCGAACCAAAATGTGACGGATAGCAGTGGATGCCATGAGTTCGTCGTAGAAGGGCATGATGGCGCCGCCGGGCAAGCCGAAAACGTCTTTCACGCCCAGCTTTTCCAGACTGCGCAGAATGGCACCTGAACCGGTCAAGATGTCCGGTGTCGTGCTCTTCGGCCGCGGTGCGGGTTCAGAGGACATGTGTAAATCCTTTTAGTTGAATGGTGAGCTGGCGCTAACTGGTGACCGCACCGCGAGCGGCGGACTGCACAAGCTTCGAATACTTGGCAAGAACGCCTCGCGTGTAACGCGGAGGGAGAGGGGCCCAGCCTTTTCGGCGGGCTTCGAGCTCAGCGGAGTCGACAAGTAAGTCGAGCGAGCGAGCTGCGATATTGACCCGTATCAGATCACCATCGCGCACGAAGGCAATAGGACCTGCGTCTACTGCTTCGGGAGCTATGTGGCCGATGCACAGCCCGGTTGTGCCGCCTGAGAATCGTCCGTCCGTCAAGAGTAGTACATCTTTACCGAGTCCAGCGCCCTTGATGGCCGCAGTGATCGCGAGCATCTCGCGCATACCCGGTCCGCCCTTGGGCCCTTCATAGCGGATGACGACAACCGAGCCAGCCTCGATCGTGCCGGCGGTGAGAGCATCCAGCGCTTCACGCTCGCGTTCGAAGACCCGTGCGGGGCCCTCAAACTCAGAGAGGTCAAAGCCGGCCGTCTTGACGACAGCACCTTCGGGAGCCAACGAACCCTTGAGAATCGTGAGGCCACCGGTGGGGTGAATAGGGTTATCGAAGGTGCGCAACACCTTGCCGTCGAGAGGATCAATATCCATCTCGGCGAGGTTTTCGGCAACGGTCTTGCCCGTCACGGTGAGCGCGTCACCGTGGATGAGGCCCTCCTCAAGGAGCGCCTTCATGAGAACGGGGAGTCCGCCATGACGGTCGACATCGTTCATGACGTACTGGCCGAACGGCTTGAGGTCAGCAAGGTGCGGAACCTTGTCACCGATGCGGTTGAAGTCATCGAGTGTGAGCTCAACTTCGGCCTCGCTGGCGATCGCCAGAATGTGCAGCACAACGTTGGTCGAGCCACCAAGAGCCATGGCTACGGTGATCGCGTTTTCGAACGCCTTCTTCGTCATGATGTCGCGCGAGGTGATGCCCTTGCGCAGCAAGTTGACGACGGCTTCACCCGAACGGTGCGCGAAGTAGTCGCGACGACGGTCGGCGGATGCGGGGCTTGCCGAGCCGGGAAGGCTCATTCCCAGCGCTTCCGCGACGCTCGCCATCGTGTTGGCGGTGTACATGCCGCCACAGGCGCCTTCGCCGGGAGCGAAAGCACACTCGATGCGCTTGGCATCGGCTTCGCTCATCCGACCAGCCTTGACAGCGCCAACAGCTTCGAAGGAGTCAATGATGGTGATGTCTTTTTCGGTGCCGTCGCTGAGCTTGACCCAGCCCGGAGCAATCGAACCCGCATAGAGGAAGACCGAAGCGAGGTTGAGTCGTGCCGCCGCCATGAGCATTCCGGGCAGCGACTTGTCGCAACCCGCGAGCGTGACCGAACCGTCCAGGCGCTCGGCCTCCATGACAACCTCAACGGAGTCGGCAATGACCTCGCGGCTCACGAGCGAAAAGTGCATGCCTTCGTGACCCATCGAGATGCCGTCAGAGACGCTGATGGTGCCGAACTGCAGCGGGTATCCCCCACCAGCGTGAACGCCTTCCTTGGCGCCCTGAGCAAGTCGATCAAGCGAGAGGTTGCACGGCGTGATCTCGTTCCACGAGCTTGCAATACCAATTTGGGGCTTATCCCAGTCGGCATCACCCATACCGACAGCGCGAAGCATTCCGCGCGATGTAGTGGCTTCAATCCCGTCGGTGACTGTGCGGGAACGTGGCTTGATATCGATCGAATCACTCTCAGACATGCTTCGAGTTTAGGGCGTACCGCTACATCAGTTTGCGCGCGCCGATACCACGGCGTGACGCTTGTCGGCTAAGACAGCCAAAAGTTGTGCGATTTCAGCTGTTCCAGCCACCCGCAGCCGGGCAACGGATGGTGCATCGCCGACGCGCACTCCGAGGTCATCTGGCCCGAGAACAATCAGGGCATCCTCGTCAGTCGTGTCATCGCCGGCAAAGAACACGGCATCCGCCCCCACGTAGTCCCGCAGGCGCGTGATCGCATCGCCCTTGTTGGCGTCGTGGATAGCAAACTCGATGATGTTCTTGCCAAAACGAGTGGTGAGGCCCGGGATCTCCGCTTCAACCCGCGCGACCGACTCCGCCGTGAGCCGTTCCGCGTCTTCTGCCGACGTCATACGAACGTGCAGAGCACGCCCGGCTGGTTTGATTTCCACCCACGCGCCCTCAGCGCTAGCGGCCAACTCGTGTGTGAGCGCATCGAGCCGCTCAAGAGCCGCCGTGTTCTCTGCGCTCATCGGCAAGTGTGAATCGCCCTCGTCGAGGCGGTACTCCAACCCGTGCGAGCCACCGAACAGCACGCGGTCGCCGAGGTGCGCGACGTGCTCGAGGCTGTCGAGCGCGCGACCAGAAACGAGAGCCAAACGGGTGTCGGCGAGGTCGAGCATCCGCACCAACTGCTCTTGGGCGGCAGGGATGGCTCGGGAATCCAGCGGGTCATCGACTTCTGGCGCCAAAGTACCGTCAAAGTCGAGAGCAATCAGGAGCGTTTGAGTCGAAACGAGGTGGTCAATGGCCGCCTCTATTTCGGAGGCAGTCGAGTAGTTCACGGGCGTCTCACTCGCTTTCGTTCGATGGTCCACTCGACTTCTTCAGCCATTTCGAGTGGGGCAATGCGGCGGTGACGATCAGAGCGTGTCGCCGCCAAGTTCTTCAAGAACGCATTCGACCAGCGCTCCACATCGTGTTCAAGCACACGCTTGCGCATGGAACGCATCCGCAGTGCCCGATCAGCCTTGGGCATGTTGATGGCCTTCATCATCGCGTCTTTCAAACCGTCGATGTCATGCGGATTAACAAGTAGTGCCTTGCGAAGCTCTTCTGACGCCCCCGCGAATTCACTCAGGATGAGCACACCATCGTTATCGAATCTGGCCGCCACATACTCCTTGGCCACCAAGTTCATGCCGTCACGAAGCGCAGTGACGAGCAGTACGTCTGCGGCGAGGTACAGCGCAACCATCTCTTCACGAGGGAACCCCTGATGTAGATAGTTAATCGGCGCATGGCTGAGCGTGCTGAACTCACCGTTGATGCGACCAACAGTTAACTCAATCTCATCGCGCAAGTGCATGTAGGCCTCAACGCGCTCGCGGCTCGGGCTCGCGACTTGAATGAGCGCAACATCGCCGACCTCGATCGAGCCATCCCGCAACAGTTCTCCATAGGCCTTCAGGCGATGACGGATGCCCTTGGTGTAGTCAAGACGGTCAACACCGAACATGACCGTCTTCGGGTTACCGAGCCCCTTGCGAATGTCGCGAGCACGTTGCTGAATCGCGGGATCGCGCGCCAACTGCTCAAAACTGCGCGAATCAATGGAAATCGGGAACGCTTTCGCGACGACTCGACGAGTCGGTTGCCCCTCAATCGTGACCTCAATCGCAGGATTCTTGGTCGGATGATTCGTGAGACGGCGCACGGCAGATGAGAAGTTCGAAGCGTCAGCGGAGCGCTGAAAACCGACAACGTCGGCTCCGAGCATGCCCTCAATGATCTGGGTGCGCCACGGAAGCTGCGCAAAAATCCCGTAGGGCGGGAACGGGATGTGGTTGAAGAAGCCGATTGTGAGATCGGGACGCATTTCGCGCAGCATGCGCGGCACGAGCTGGAGTTGGTAGTCCTGAACCCACACGACAGCACCCTCGGCGCTGTTGGCGGCTGCGGCATCCGCAAATCGCTTATTGACCGTTACATAGTCGTCCCACCACTCGCGGTGATAGGCCGGTGGCGCAATGACATCGTGGTAGAGCGGCCACAGAGTGTCGTTGCTGAAGCCCTCGTAATACTCCTCAATATCTTGGGAGCTCAGCGGCACCGGAATGATCTGGATGCCGTCTTGATGAAACGGTTCGATCTCGAGATCGGGGCGACCAGCCCACCCCACCCAGGCGCCGTCGGCCTTCTGCATCATTGGCTCGAGAGCCGTAACGAGACCACCTGGAGAACGCTTCCAGCTCAGTGACCCATCCTCTTCAACAGTGCAATCCACTGGAAGTCGGTTCGAAACGACAACGAAGTCGTACTCGGACGGGGAAGAATCATTCTTTGCTTCCATCATGTAGTTACGTTACCAGCGAGGCTTGGAGAGTGGCTGGAGATCACGTTTCCGAACCAATTCGTTCTTGTGACAAAACCGAGACATGTTCCGCCGCAACCCGGATACTGGCTCCCACTAGGCTCCTTCTTGCCCACGGCTCCGCGGGTGCGCGCGTCCACACCAGGAGGTGCGCGAATAACCCGAATCGAAAGAGGCCCCTCGTGACCTTCCTGTCTTCCGCTCGCGCGACTCCCACCACCCTGTTGGTCAGCTCAGCCGCCCTGTTCGCTTTAGCCCTCAGCGGGTGCACTGCCGCAGAGCCCACCGCGGATGTCACCGACGACGCGAACGTCAGCGCAGCGATTGACCTCGACGCGGTGGACGACGACACCCTGTTTGTTCTGGGAACCTACGACGTTGACGGTGACGAAATTCTGGGTGACGTTCCCGCCGATCAGGCCGCTGTCTGGGATCGTTTCAACGAACTCTTCCCCGCCGAACTCCACCCCGAGATCACCATGTTCGTGGCGATCGATGTCGATCAGTCTGGCGGCACCGATGGCGCGATGCAGCCCAACGGTGTTCGGGAGGGCGAAACGTATCTCGCACTCGACACCACCGGAGGAGTCGATGCCGATGTGCTCGACCGCACCATGATCCACGAGTTCGCCCACCTGATCACGCTGCGCGAAGACCAGATTCCCCAGGACGAGTCCACGGTCGACTCGTGCCCCGTTTACTCCGAAATTGACGGATGCCCGTTCGACGACTCCTACCTCTTCGCCTACTACACCGAATTCTGGCCCGACTTCAGCCTCGACGACCTCGAAGCTGAAACCGAAGAAGACAAAGAAGAGCGCTACACGCCAGAAGAATTCGTGACCGACTACGCCGCCACCATCCCGAGCGAAGATGCCGCCGAAGTTTTTGCCGAATGGGTACTCGCTGATGATCTTCCCGCTGGCGACAGCATCGTTGAGCAGAAGCTTCGTTTCTTCGAGGACTACCCCGAGCTCGTTGAGCTTCGCGAGACCATTCGTGAGGGTCTCTTCAGCTAGTCACGACTCGAATGCAGCTTTTGCGCTCTCGCTAGAGAGCTCGAGAATCGGCCGCTGACAGGATCGCTCCTGTGGCGGTCGATTTTCGTATCCGCTTCACTGAGAGCACCGACAGTGCGACGCTCACGATGCCGAGGGCCAGTAGCGCGAACGCAGCCGTTATCGCCGACTGCGCGCTTCCGCCGGAAAGAATCGAATACATCCCCTCTACCGCATACGTCAGCGGCAAGAACGGACTCACCGCCTGGAACGGCGCAGCAAGCGCCTCAATCGGATACACCCCACCGGTCGAAACCAACTGGATCGCCAACAAGAACAGCGAAATCACGAGCCCGCCCTTGCCCAGAGCCGCGATCAAGAAATAGTGAAAAGCAGCAAACGAGAGCGCCATCAAAAGCGCGAAGCCAGCCGTTGCCGGAGCGAGAGCCCAATCAACCCCCACCACCACATGAAGCAGCAGCACCAACAGCACCGCCTGAACGACAGTAATGATGGAGGCGCGAACTAGCGTTGCTGCCACAATCCGCCCGTCACGCGCCGTGGATGACAGCGAACGATACGACGGCAGGCTCAGCACCAAGAACACCGCAAGCGCTCCCAACCACAACCCCAAGGGGATGAAGAAGGTCGCAATCGCTTGCGCCGGTTCGGTTACTTCGTTGTCGGTGGTGACGGACAGCGTGATCGGCTCGGAAACAATATCCGCGTTCGACGTGGTGTCGGTCGTGTCTTCGGCGGTCGGAACGAGAGCTGCCCCCTCGCTCAACCCGGTCGCTAGTTCTCCGGCACCCGAAGCAAGCCCATCGGCTCCCTCGGCGAGCGCGCCAGATCCGGCCGAGAGTGCGGAGGCTCCCGAGGCGCTCTGGGAGATTCCATACTGGATGCCGCCAACGGCATCCGAGGTCTGCGTCGAGAGAGTCCCGCCGCTTGCCGCCGCGGTGTTGAGCCCGTCGACAACGGCCTGGAGCGTGCCCTTGAGTTGCGGATCGGTGAGTTGCGCTTGTATGGCCGGATTGATCGCCGCCAGAGTCGAGGCGAGCTGCGAAACGCTCGAGGTGTACTGGCTCACTCCGGTACTGAGCGACGAGAGGTTGCCCGCCCCATAGTTGAGATCAGCGAGACCCGCGGAGAGAGAATCGACACCCGTGGTGTAGGTGTCGAGGCCGCTAGAGAAGTCCTTCGCACCATCCGACAGTTCGGTTGCTCCGTCGGCAGCATCGGCGAGCGCTCCCCCGAGCTCACCAACGCTCGCGTAGATGCCATCGATGTATTGCGAGGTGATTGCCCGGCCGAAGGTATCGGTCATGGACTGGCCAACGACCTGTGCCACTGACCCGGTGAGGTAACTGTGCGAGTCATCGGTGTGGATCGAGATCTGCGCCTGCGTTGGCTCCTCGGTCGACAGCGACAGAATCGATTCCGAGAACTCCGCGGGCACCGTGAGGATCGCGTAAACGTTGCCTCGGTCGAGGGCTTCTTTAGCGTCCTCAGAGTTCGTAATAGTCCAGTCGAAACCAGCGGCACCGGTGAGTTCGGTCACCAATTGCCGTCCGGCGAAAACAATCTGTTCGTCGCCATCGGTCGTGGTCGTTGTTTGCAACTCGTCGTTGTTGACAAGAGCGACCGGGATGTTGTCGATCGCGTTGTCTCCGTCGCCTGCTGCCGCCACGAATAGCCCAGTGAAGGCCAGCGGCAGCAGGGCGACGGCGGTGAAGCCAATGATGGTGAGCCACCGGCTGCGGGGCGTTCTGGGAGTCTGTGAGGTGCTCATCGAAGGAGTCCTTCCGGTGCGAGCAAGTAGAGGTCGACGACGATCACGTTGCGGCCTCCACGGTCAATTGAGCTGGCGAGGGTAACCGGTCTGCCGGTTCCGAAGATGAGGGTGGTGCTCACCTCAGCAAGGCGCGTTACCGCGGTCAAGAACGCCGCTTCATCCTCTGCTTCCGCGAACTGATCGAAGCGATCGAAGAACACAATCTCCGTGCCTTCGGAGAGCCCCACGGCTGCAAGTGCCACTGAGCGTTCGAGTTGCGGGAGGGCGTTGACGTTGGTGGCGGTCGTGACGCGCACCGTGCGACGAGCGGTGACGTCGCCGAGAACATCATCAACGCGCGCGATCCAGTCGCGCACTTTCGCTGCGGTCTGTGGCGTTTGCTGCCAACGTTGCGTCATTTCGATTCGTTCGCGCAGCATCGCCCCGAGGGAGGCCTCGTCTTCGCTGTAGGGCGTTCCTGCAACCTCGGCGAGCGCGACTCGCTTATTCACGTGGTCGGCGTGCGAGGGCAGCGGGTAGCCAGCGACCTGCACCATGCCGGAGAGCGGCGGCAGGATGCCCGAAAGCGTTGCCCCCATGATGCGCCGGTCGTGACGGTCGCCTGAGGCGATGACGAGGGAGCCGCGCGGCACGGCTAGCGAAATGGGGCCGAGACGCTGGTGGTCGTCACCCGCGACGAGGTATTCAGCGCTCATGGCGAGTTCGGTTTGGGTAGATGCCCACTCCAGTTCGCGACGGTGTTCGCGCAGTTGTTCACCTTCAATGTCGACGTCAGGAAGGAGCTTGCTCAGCCAGCCCGGCAACCACCAGGCCGCGTTCCCGAATAAGGCCATGAGCGCAGGCACGAGAGTCATGCGTACAAGGAAGGCGTCGAACGCGATACCCACGGCAAGCCCGAGTGCGATGGGCTTGATGGTTCCGCTGCCTTCCGGCACGAAGGCGAAAAATACAAAGAACATGATGAGCGCAGCCGCCGTGACGACGCGGGCGCTGCTCGCGAAGCCATGACGCACCGATCCCATCGCATCACGGGTTTTCACGTATTCCTCGCGCATTCCCGAGACGAGGAAGACTTCGTAGTCCATCGCGAGCCCAAACAGAACCGCCATGAGCAGGATCGGCATGAAGCTCAGGATGGGGCCGGGGTTTTCGACGCCAATCACGTCGGCGAACCATCCCCACTGAAAGACGGCGACGACGACACCAAACGAGGCGACAACGGAGAGCAGGAATCCGGCAGCTGCCTTGAGCGGAACCAGCACCGAGCGGAACACCATCATGAGCAGCACCACCGAAAGACCGACCACGATCAGCCCAAACGGAACGAGCGCATTACTCAGGCGGTTGGAGATGTCGATGCCAATTGCTGTCGTTCCCGTGACAGAGCTTCGGATGTCATACGTGCGTTCCAGCTCGGGAGCAAGATCCCGAATGGTCTGCACGAGCGCTTTGGTTTCTGCGGAATCCGGCGAACTCGTGGGAGTCACCTGGATGATCGCCGTGTCGAGCCCCTCATCGGGGAAGCCCTGCGAAACGAAATCGACATCGTCAAGTTTCGCGAGGTCGGCCGCGATCGATTCGAGGTCATCCTGAATGTCGATGGTTTGAGTGATGTCAAGGGCAACAACCAGAGGTCCGTTGTAGCCCGGCCCGAAGCCGTCCGTCACGAGATCAAAAGCTTCACGCTGAGTGGAACCGGCTGGCTCAGAACCGCCATCGGGCAAACTCAGTTGCAGACTGGCGGCCGGAATCGCGAGGGTGCCGAGAATAGCAACGACGGCAATCGCCGCCAACCACCGGTATTTCGTGACGCCGCGCACCCAACGGGCGCCCATGCTCTTGCTTTCGTCGGCGGATGCCGTGAATCGACGCTGCGCTCGCGATCCGTCCTTAGGGATCATTCGTGCCCCCGCAAAACCCAGCAGCGCAGGCAGCAGAGTTGTGGCCACTCCCATGGCGATGAACACCGCAACTGCAGCGCCAATGCCCATGACGCTCAAGAAGGGGATGCCGACCACGAGAAGACCAAGCAACGCAATAATCACGGTGACGCCCGCGAACACGACCGCACTCCCGGCGGTGCCGACAGCCATCGCTGCGGACTCCTCGGGCTTCTCGCCGTGCGCAAGTTGGGCTCGGTGGCGCGAGACGATGAACAGGGCATAGTCGATCCCGACGGCAAGCCCGATCATGAGCGCCAAGAGAGGCGCAGAGCTCGACACCGTGGTGAACGCGGAGAGTGTCGTGATGAGGCCCATCACAATGCCAACACCGATGAGGGCGCTGAGCAGCGGCATCCCCGCCGCAAGCAGCGAACCAAAGGTGATGACGAGCACGAGCGCTGCGAAGACAACACCGACCACTTCGGTCACGGTGATACCGAAGGACGTGTCCTGGAACACGAGCCCGCCATATTCAACGCGCAGTCCGGCATCCTCTCCGATCCCAGCCGTGTCGACTAGAGCCTCAACGGTTGCCTCCGTGACGTCTGTAACCGGTCCGTCAAATTGCACCCGGATGATGGCCATGCTGTGGTCGTCCGAGATCGCTTTTCCGGCGTACTCATCGAAGGGACTTACCGCCGAATCAACGCCATCGATGCGATCGATTGCTGCCGTGATGCGTTCGATGACGTCTTCTGAGGTCTCGATGCGTGATCCGTCTTCAGCGACAATCACAGCCGTGGCGGATGCTCCGGCCACCGAGGGAAAGACAGCTTCCAGTCGGTCGAGCGCCACTTGCGATTCGGTTCCCGGAATCTCGAACGACTCTTCGGTTTGCCCGCCCAACGCGATTCCGCCGCCGAGGGTGCCGACCACAAGCAGGAACCACACCACGAGCACCCGCCACGGATGCCGATACGAGAATCGACCAAGTCGGTAGAGAAGAGTGGCCACGGGTGCTCCGGTTCTGGTGGACTGCGCTGGTGCGGTGAATACGACGAGGGGTGAGGCTCGACGCGAAGTCAGTGAGTTGGTGCGAACGAGTTAGTTGCTGCGAACAGGAGCGAGTAGTTCGCTCATGATCGCGATGAGGGCTTGACGAGTGTCGTCGTCAGATTCGAGGGGCAGCGAGAGATTCGCTGAGGTGCAGAGCAGGTAGGCAGAGCCGCCAAGCGCGATTCCGAAGCGCATGGCGTCGTGCGGGTTTGATGTGGTGGCGGCAAAGACTTGCGCGAGTCGGCGCACAATATCGTTCGCCCGGTCGAGCACGGGCACGCCAACAAGAGAGGGTCCCTGGTTGATAAACATGTGAACTTCTTGGCGACAGTCGAAGAGAAAGTCGACGAACTGGGCGAGAAAAGCTTCTCGCTCTTCTGGTTCCATCCCGCTCATCTCGAGGGTGGTGACGAGAGCATCAAGGCGCTCGATGGCCGGGGTTACGGCCGCTTCGAGGAGCGCTTCCTTGGAAGTGAAATGGTAGAGAACGCTCGATTTGGAGAGCCCCGCGAGTTCAGCGATACGATGGATCGACGTGCCGGTATAGCCGGCGATAGAGAACTCGGCGAGCGCGATGCGCTGAAGTTGTTCTTGACTGGACACCCGATGAGCCTAACTGACCGATCGGTCAGGAGTCGCATCCGGAGCGATTTGTCAGCGAAAATCCAGCACACCGCCGAACTTGTGTGCCGCCACTAACGCCGAGTAGCCGCCATCAGATTCACGCGCTAGCGTGGGATAACACCAACCCTCGGAGGAAAACATGCGCAAGTACCTGTTCAACGGCAGTCTCCTCAGTGCAGTCGCCGGCGGCTGGAGCATCTTTCAAACCACCAAGCAGGGTCCGCGTGACTGGCGCCTCATCCTCATGTGGATCAGCTGGGGAATCACTATCGCCATCGCTATCGGAACGATCGCCAAAGAAGCCAGCGACTCCTACGAGCTCGAAGACTAACGCCGCGATCAGGGCGCGTCACGGCTCCCCTAAGCCTGTGAGCGCTTGTCGCGATGCCGGGCTGCCGCCTCGACAACGCCACGGAACAAGCGGGCATCTTCTTTGGCATCCTCTTCTGGATGCCACTGCACAGCGACACAAAAGTCAACGCTCGGCAATTCGACCGCCTGGATCACGCCGTCGTCACCTCGCCCCGTGACGACGAGTCCGTCGGCAAGAGTGTCGATCGCTTGATGGTGGTACGACTTCACGGCCACCGTGTCATCGCCGCCCAAGAGCGCCGACAGCGTCGTGTCGGGTTCAACGGCAACGTCATTGACCAAGAAAACGCCTCCCCCAGCGCTGTAACGAGCGGAGCCGATCACATCGGGCAAATGCTGGATGATCGTGCCGCCTAAGGCGACGTTCAGGATTTGGGCACCACGGCAAATGCCGAGCAATGGCACGTTGTGTTCGATAGCGGCACGCACGAGCGCGTCTTCGAAAGCGTCGCGGTCTTTGCGGGGCACATCAGTCGTCGGATGCGCTTCCTGACCGTAGCGCGCCGGGTCTACGTCTTTGCCGCCCGTGAGAATCAGGCCGTCGAGCCCCTGCACGATTGAGGCAGCGATGTCGTCATCCACAGGCTGCGGAGGCAGCAGGACTGCGATGCCACCAGCATCCGTCACCGCTTCAAAGTAGATTTTCGGCAGGAAGGACGCGGGAAGATCCCAGACGCCGGTCTGAGCCTGCTCAAGGTACGACGTGAGACCA
Source organism: Salinibacterium sp. NG253 (assembly GCF_015864945.1). Lineage (GTDB taxonomy): Bacteria > Actinomycetota > Actinomycetes > Actinomycetales > Microbacteriaceae > Rhodoglobus. Next base: position 904,446 of record NZ_JADYWF010000001.1, read on the forward strand.
ATAGTCGGTCGCGAACTGGTGCCCATGCGGCTCCTCCCCATCGACGAAATAGAACGTTTGTACCCAAAGGATATAGGGCGATCGCAATGAATTGTTGCTCCCTGAGTGTCGCTCTCAGGTTCGTCCCGTATTTTTGCTGACTTACTCGCCTGTCTAACCGCATCGAAGCGCTTTCGGCGAGTGTGCTGCAGTTCGCACCAATCAGGCTTGCGTTTGGCTCTAACCCACGTCTCACCAACGAGAGCGGCAAGCTTCGACACGATTGTGCCTTCCCCCGACGCAGCCCACCTTTCAGACCCCAACCAAGGAACGCTGTTGAAACGAACAATTACCATGCTCGCCGTAGGGGCGATACTCGTCGGCGGCACCGTTCCGGCAGCTCTCTTTCCCACCCAGGACGACGATGTGTTCGTTGCGGATGCCGCGACCCTCGCCGCTCCCCCTGCGTCCGCCACCGGCGAATCACCCCTCGACGATGTGCAAACGTTCGCTTCTCCTGCAACCGGTCTTCCAACTCCTGTCGTTCGCGACAGCTACGACGTCGAACAAGTTCAGCAGCAAGTCGTTGTCACAGCCGCTGGCCTTTCCGGCACCCTCGAACTGTTCCCCGCCAACGGCGAAATCAACGACGGTTTCGGATACCGCGGCGAGGGAGAATTTCACGGCGGCATCGACATCATGGCTGCCGAAGGATCCGACATCAGTGCGGCATCCCCCGGCACAGTCGAGAGCGTCACCTACGGAGGCGGCTGGGGCCGTCACGTCATCATCGATCACGGCAACGGAATCAAAACTCTCTACGCTCACATGATCGAAGGCTCAGAAGCAGTCGTCGCTGGCCAGTGGGTAGCCGCGGGAGCTCTCCTCGGATCGGTTGGCAACACCGGCTACTCAACGTTCCCGCACCTTCACTTCGAGGTCTACGTGTTTGACACTCGTGTCGACCCCTCACCATGGCTGCCCTAACCCCGACGCTCATTCGCGCCGGGGCAGGACTGCACTGATTACGTGAGTTCAGCATCCATTCGGCGACGCACGACGATGGCAGCGCCACCGAGCACGATCATGCTCAGCGGCAATAGCCACCAAGCACCCGCACTACCGCTACTGCCGGTGTAGGCAAGAGTGGGCAGTTGAGCGGTCACGACTTCCGGAGAGACGCAATCGTCGCTGCTCGGCACCTCGAATGCGAAAGCAGGCGGGTCACTCCAGTCAAATTCGAGACCGTTGGGCTCCACCACTTGCGCAGTCACCACCAGCGAACCGGATGCTGCTACCGGGTACGTTCCGGCCGCGATGCCGGCAGTACCATTCACCGTGAAGGTCACCAGGGCGGGGTCATAGCCTGCAGCCACACCGAGCGTGTAGCTCCCTGCCGCATCGCAGCTCGCTTGCGAGAACGTCACCGCCGGCATCACGAGACCCAAGGTCACGAGATCACACTCGGGACTGGATGGATCGAGCTGTGGATCGAGCACTCCGCTAAAGGTCATCGTGGTTGAAGCACCGGCTGCCAGGATTGCGGGGCCAGCGGCGGGGAACTCGGCGCCTTCGGTTGCAGTTGCCGTGACGCTATAGTCAGCCGGACCCTCGGGGTCGATAATCTCACCCCAAGTAGCGTTCACTACGGGGCCCAGAATCAGTCGCTGTGGTGCATCGCACGTTGCTTCTTCGAAGCTCACCGCAGCGGTTGCCACCATCGCACCACCCACTTCGGGGCAGCTATAACGCTCTTCTGCCGTCAACTCACGAGTCTCTTCAACTCTGCTCTCGTTGACCTTGATCGTGCCATAGAAGAATGAGCGCACGGTCGTGATCGTCGCGTAGCCGTCAGCGCTCACGCTGGGGCATATGACCTCGGTCGAACGTTCGACCACCATTGATGCACACAACGAACTGTCGTCACTGGCCACAATGAACGAAGGAGCCTCTGGGTCGAAGTCGCCAGTATCGTTCACGTCGGGCCCGAGATCACTCTCCTCAACGAGCACGGGTTGCGGGCCTTCCTGCAACACCCAACCACTGGGATGGCTATCGCTCGCCACGAACTGGCAGACGTAGACCTCAACGGGCGGAGGGTCGCAGGCACGTAATTCCTCAGCGGTGAGGGGCCGAGTGCTCTGTGTCTGGGTGAAATCCACCTGAGTGCTGCCGTAGAAGAGTTTTGTCGAAGTAGTGACATTCACGATTCCGCCGTACTGGTAGGTAGGGCACGTGACCTCTTCGTCGACGATTACTTCCGTGTGAGAGCAGAGGCTCGCATCGTTGCTAGCAACAACGAATGAGGGTTGGCGATCATTGAAACTACCCATGTCATTGACGTCATCGCCGAGCGCATTGATGCTCACATGAATGGGCTGTTTGCCTGATTTGAGTTGGTAGCCCGACGGCGAGTTATCGCTCGACACGAACTTGCACACCCAGACCTTCACGTTTTTCTGCGGGCGGGATTGCTGCTCGGGCTGCGTTGAGCGAGCAGCTGCTGCCACTGGCTCTGCAGCGGGAGGGATATCGACGGCTGCCGCCGATGGTTCGGGCGCTGGAGATTCTGGTGAAGCGTCACCAACGGGCTCAGCCGGGGGTGCAGGCACTGACGGTGGCTCGGGAGAGGCAGCAGGCGCCGGAGCTTCGGGCGCCTCCACCGGGGTATCGGTGATGGGTTCGGTCACCGTCGGGTCGTGGGCGGGTACTGCATCGTCAGCAAATGCGGGTGCGGATACGCCGAGAAGTGCACCGGTCATGAGCGTGATGCTGGCAACTGTCGCCAGCAGTTTCTTAATGAACATGTGTGGCAGCTTTCTGCAGGGGGAATGCGTTTCGACGCATCCGCACGCAACTGCAGAATCGTGGCCGCCATTGGCTCACGACAGGGAGTGCGAGCGCATTCACGGGGGTGAACTGCGCCGCTGGGGAGTGATTCGGGTACCACCTTCTTCGTCACCATCGGGGGTGACCGGAGCGGGCCGGTCTGGTGTGCCCAATAAAGTAGCACGACCCCCATTCGGTGGACAGTAGACATGTTTGTTGGCCAAAATTGTGCGAGACCACTCCCTCGTGAGAGCTAGTGCCTTCACAGCCGCGCGAAGCCCACTCGCTAGGCTGAGGTGACCGAGCGGAGCCTCTATGACCACCTCACGCACGATTGCGATCACCGGCGCCAACTCCGGAATCGGGCTCCGCGCCACAGCCCAACTCGCTGCGGCAGGGCACACCGTGCTTGCGCTCTGTCGCGATCAGGAACGTTCCAGTGCTGCGATCTCGGCGGCCACCGACAACGCCACGAATGTACGAGTCATTCAGACAGACCTCTCCAGTCCCGAATTGTGTTCATCGCGAGCAAAGGTCTCATCACGATGCCGTGGCTCCAGATTCGCTGTGACCAGCTCAATTCGGCAACCGGCTACAGCCCTACAAAGGCCTATTACCACTCCAAACTCGCGCAGGTGATGACGGCCGTAAGCCTCGCCGAACGCGTGCCGTCAAATGTCGGTGTCAGCTGCATCCGCGTTCCTGCGGTGAAGTTAGATAGCGCACGGTTTGCTGCGCAACCAGCGCTGATGCGCGCGCTTTACGCTCCCAAGAATGCCGCCGCTGCCACCCCCGAATCACTCGCCGCTACCTACGTGCGGGCAGCCACGAGTGCTGAAGCGCGGGATGCCGTCTATATCGACGAAAACGACCGCGCCGTTGCCGCCCCGCGAGCGGCCCGCGACAGCGCCGCACGTGACCGCCTATGGGCTCTGAGCGAGCACGCCGCCGGCGATGTCGAGTGGGCCTGGTAGGCAGCACCCGTGTGACGGATACCCGCGCGTACACCGCGTGTGTGGCGAACGGCGACTTAAACGAAAAACCCCATGATCGTAAGGATCACGGGGCTTCTCTTGCTGTGCACCCCCCCGGACTTGAACCGGGAACCCACTGATTAAGAGTCAGTTGCTCTGCCAATTGAGCTAGAGGTGCGTGGCTTGGTTTTCCCTCTCAGGGCAACCGAGGAACAACGTTACCATGAGTTAAAGCGACTAAGGAGCACAATGACCACTGAATCTTCTCGACTTGCCGCCGGCACCCCCGCACCGAGCTTCACACTGCCCGATCAGGACGGAAATTCGGTGTCGTTGAGCGACTTTTCTGGCAAGAAAGTGATTCTTTATTTTTATCCAGCAGCCATGACTCCCGGATGCACAAAGCAGGCTTGTGACTTCCGCGATCAACTCGGCTCGCTGCAGTCAGAGGGCTATGTCGTGCTGGGCGTTTCTCGCGATACTCCCGAGAAGCTCACGAAGTTTCGCGAGCAGGAAGCGCTCACTTTCCCCCTCCTCAGCGACCCCGACCACGCGGTGCACGAAGCGTATGGAGCCTGGGGCGAAAAGAACCTGTACGGCAAGCAGGTTGTTGGCGTCATCCGATCCACTTTTGTGATCGATGAGCAGGGAGTCATCACGCTCCCCCTCTACGCCGTGAAGGCGACCGGGCACGTAGCGTCGTTGCGCAAAAAGCTCGGACTCGACTAACCCTCCTGGCGGGTGGTTGCCGCAAGAACCGGCTTCGTGAAGAGCAGCACTAAGACCACGATTGCCGGAGTGAGCAGCAACCATCCAACGTCTTGCCGAGCAAATACCCCTTGGAAACTGCCGATCGCCACTGAGATCTGCAGCACCTGCCAGACGACGGCGGCGCCGCGAATCCAAGGTTGTTGACGCAGGGCATTGATACCAATTACGGCTACCCACACTGCCGCGATCGCGGTCAGAACAGTGAGAGCGATTGCACTCGGATACGACTGCGGAGTTTCAGCCCCCAGTTCGAAGACCAAATACCCCAGAGCAGCAAAGAGCAGGGCACTTTCGAGGAAGATCACTATCGCCAGCGCAATCAAATACGGATGATGACGCGACGTTTTCTCTTCTCGGACAAGTTCGTCTACCATTCGCTCCCCGTTAAATCGCTGAAAGACCATTGCTTTGCCTTTGACGATATGCGATTCTAGTTGAGGTTGATTTCTGGCTCCCAGTGTTGCGAGCGAGACCCACATAATTTCTCAAGCTCGACGCCGATCAGGGCGTAATTTTTTTGTGCGCTCGAGCATCGCAACACACTGTAAGGAGCAACAAATGGACTGGCGCGATAACGCTGCATGCCTCACCGCTGACCCGGAGCTATTCTTCCCGGTCGGAAACACCGGTCCGGCCGTTGACCAGATTGAAAAAGCAAAAGCCGTCTGCGGTCGCTGCTCGGTAACTGAAATGTGCCTCCAGTACGCACTTGAGACCAACCAAGACTCAGGCGTCTGGGGCGGACTCAGCGAAGACGAGCGTCGCGCTCTCAAGCGTCGCGCCGCACGCGCACGCCGCGCTTCCTAAGCACCTCTCGCCTGGGGCCGTGAGGCCTACCGACACGACTAACTCTGCAGGTCAAATTCTGCGCTATTTGTCGCGCCCCGGTGAGACAGCCACCACTCTCGAGTGAGCACCGCCCAAATCGACGTCTCTCTGCCCTACTTGACGCGAGTCAGCCAGGTTAGCGGGATGTCGATGGTCACTTCGGTGCCGCTGCCGACGATCGTGTGCCAGTCGATGGTTCCGCTGAGCTCTCCCTGAATGAGAGTGCGCACGATCTGGGTGCCAAGGCCTTCACCGACGCGTCCTTCGGCTAGTCCTACGCCGTTGTCGCGCACCTGCACCGTGAGTTTGTCTGCCGTGCGTCGCGCATCGATCTCGACGGTTCCGTCGGCCCGTCCGGCAAGTCCGTGCTCAACAGCGTTGGTGACGAGCTCGGTGAGCGCCAGCGCTAGTGGCGTTGCGTACTCGCTCGGCAGGGCGCCGAAGCTGCCCACGGATGTCGGGTGCACCGTCGTGTTGTGGCTCGATGCCACTTCGGCGATGAGCTTCAAGACGCGGTGGAACACCACGTCGAAGTCAACGTTTTGGTTGAGCCCCTCCGACAAGGTGTCGTGCACAACAGCGATCGCAGCGACGCGACGCATGGCTTGGCCGAGCGCTTCTCGCGCGACTTCGCTGTGGGTTCGGCGTGCCTGAATCCTCAGCAGCGATGCGACTGTCTGCAGGTTGTTCTTCACCCGGTGGTGAATTTCACGGATCGTCGCATCTTTGGTGATGAGTTCACGTTCTTGGTGGCGAACCTCTGTCACGTCGCGGCACAGCACGATGGCGCCAACGCGTTCTCCGCGGTCGCGAATCGGAATGGTGCGCAACGACACAGTCACACCGCGCGCTTCGATGTCGGTGCGCCACGGAGCACGACCGGTCACGACCAGGGGAAGCGACTCATCCACTTCTGGCTGGCCGGCGATCAGGGTGGTGGTGACTTCAGCGAGTGATTCCGCTTCAAGTTCTCCCGAGAAACCGATGCGGTTGAATGCAGACAGCGCGTTGGGACTTGCGAAGGTCACAAGACCATCAACATCCAGACGGATCAGACCATCGGATGCTCGTGGTGCGCCTCGACGCGGTGCCGCTGGTGCTCCCATGTCGGGAAAGTCACCGGCCGCGATCATGGCGAAAAGGTCATTCGCGCAGCCGTTGAAGGTGAGTTCTTGGCGTGATGGGGTGCGGGCATCGCCCAGATTCGTGTGCCGGGTAATGACGGCAATCGGCGTTGCTGTTGTCTCGTTGCCCGTGGCCGTGAGCCGACGCATCACGGGAACAGCGCGCACGCGTGTCGGAGTTTCTTCGTACCACGCGGGGGCAGCTGTATCGACGATGCGAGCAGTCTCGAAGGCCTCGGTGACCTGTGCGTGCCACTCCGGTTTGATCTTCTGTCCAACGAAGTCACGGTAGAACAATGTCGCCGAGCTGCTGGGGCGAGCGTGAGCGACGGCGACGAACTGGCCATCATCGCTGGGAACCCACAGCACGATATCCGCGAACGCTAGATCGGCGAGAAGCTGCCAGTCGCCGACAAGCATGTGCAGCCATTCGATATCCGCTTCGCTCGAATGGCCCTGCTCTTGGACTAGATCACTGAGAGTCGACACCTCTACAGGTTACCCGCGTGCCAGCATCCTCCTGAACATTGACCGCTGAGCAGCTGGCTCAATCTCGTCGGGCACGAGTCTCGACGTCACGAGATCGCGGATCGCAGCGCGCGCTGGCGATCGCGGTGCAGCATCCACAAGGGTCTTGCCGCTGAGCACGGCGCCATCGAATCCTGAGAGGTCGTGAGGCACCAGAATCGGATGCTCAATACCGCCGAATCGCGAAAGTGTTTGGGTGATTTGGCCGTGCGGGTTCATGCCGCTGGCACTCACTCGGATCTTGTTCATGACAACGCTCACGCTGCGGGTCGTTACTGTCTCGAGCAGATCGACATGGGCGCGCAAGAACCGCGACAATCCAACCGGATCTGCAGAGCCAACCGCAATGACATGATCCGCGGCTCGCACCGCCGTGACCGCGGCCGCATTGCGACGTGGGGCGAAAAGGTCACTCGTGATCTCTTCGTCGTTCTCCAAACTCGAACTCGTGTCGAGCACGGTGTAGTCGACCCACTGACGACACTGAGCGATAGTTGTACCTACGCGCTCCGAGGAGAGCTCGGGCCAGCGACTAGGGCGCCCGATGCCCGTGAGCACCCAAAAGCCGCCCAGAGGCGACTCATAGCGCTGCCCGATGCGCCCCAGCTCTTCGGTAGTGAGCGTTTCGGTGCCAGCCAAGCGGCACGCCGCCGCAAATCCGGGAGCCTCATCGAGCATGCCGAGCGCCGGTGCCACCGAAGCCCCGTGAGTGTCCACATCGGCGAGCGCCACACTGTAGCCGAGCGCAGCAAGTTCGGCGGCAACGGAAATGGCAATGGATGTTCGGCCAGGGGCACCGCCCGGACCCCACACCGCGATGACTTGCCCGAGCGCACTGCGCTCAGGAGCCGAAGTTTCTGAGCTCCACTGGGATCGCGAAAGAAGAGCATCGAGGCCCGCCCACCCCTCGGCCGCATCCACGATGTCGTACAGCCCTAAGTCGCTCGCGTAGCGCTGTTCACGCTCGCTACTGGCGATCGCGACGAGCCGCACGCCTGCCTGATCGCAGGAAGCAATGAGTCGATCCGTGAGGTAGCGGGCTTCCGCGGCGACAAGCGCGATATCGGCCTGAGCTCCGGCCACTCGCGATGCGAGCTCCGGGGCGCTCACCGCCCGCAACACAATCTCGTGGCCGTGATGGCCAGCATCAAAAGCGAATTGATCTTCAAGATTCACAGGCATCGCCAGAGCAAACGCTGTCATCTCAGCCCTCCGCAGGAAGATTCGCCGGGATGACCGACAGCACATCGTCGTTAGCCATCGCCTCGAGCACACGAGCAATACGCGAGCGCGGCACCAGCAACTCAATCGCACTCCCCTGCGCTGAGGACACGAGCGAATCATCCTCGACCAAACGAACCACGACTGCCCCCGAGATGATCACTCCAGGCGCTCCATAGCCGCCGTCCTCTGCCTCAGCGCTTGCCCAGACATCCACCGAGGCTCCCGTAGTCACGGACGCAGCCAACCCGCCCTGAGGAGACACCACGACAGAGGTCAACGAGAGCCCATCATGGCTTCCCAGAGAGGATGTCGGAACCAATTCCCCTGCCTCGATGGGCCTGGTCGCAATAAACCCTTCCGCCGGCAACTCACCCCGAGCGATGTACTGGTCCGTCGCTTCGTTGAGCTTGACGCTGCGAATCACCAGATCGGAACTCATGACTCGGTCGCCCGGCGTCAGCGACGACGCTGCGGCATACACCTCGGTGGAATCGTCTGACGCCGCAACAATCGCAACGACGCCCACCACCGACGCCACAACGAGCACAACGCCGATAGCTAATCGCGGGTCGAGAGCGAACGCTCGCGCACGCGCTTGGGATTGAGTTCTGCCGGAGCGGCGGCTCATAGCGCGCACTCCCCACGTCGGGTCTTGATCATGGCACCATGGTTCGTTACGGCCCTGTAGTGGCGCGATAGTTATCCACATCAACCCTATTCACAGCTTTATGCCCGCATAATCGATGCATGAACGCGATCAACCCAGCAGAGGGCCTCGGGAGATTTCTCACGCTGGCTGACACTGCCGAAGTGCTCAGCGTGTCTCCGCATGAAGTTCTTGAACTCGTGCGTTCCGGCGAACTGCCCGCAATCAAAGTGGGCAGCAAAGGTCAATGGCGCATCGAGAACTCGGTTCTCGAGTCATACATCGAAGCCCTCTATGAAGAGACTCGTCGCATGAGTCTCTGGAACCAGTCCGACATCGCCACGGTCACCGAGGTCAACTTCGGTGAGCAGCGCGCGCGCTAATAATCTCGGCGCCACTCGCCGAGTGAGAGCACACGCTACGGCCGAACGAGTACCACGCTCGTAAACGGCACCAAACGGTACTCCGAGACTGCGGCCTCCCGGCGCACTGCTCCACGCTCGTGCACCGCGACATCCACGTGGTCACGGCCGACGCGGTCAATCGTGCCGTGCACCTCGCCCGCGACCAACACCATTGATACAGCGCGCCGCCGCCGACACAAATCGCGAAGCACGTAGCTGAGGCTCAACCGCTGCGAGAGACTCGGATGCCCGTTGGAAGGCGTAGTCGCGAGGCTTGGCGTGATGTGAGCCGCCCCCATCGAGATGCCCGCCAGCGCTGCGAACGGAACGATGCACTGGCCTGGGCGGCCGCTGTCGTCAACGAGGTCAGCTGACATCCAATCGCGGCCGATGATGACGGGGCGCACCACGACGCGGGTGCCCGTGATCAACAGCACCGAAAGGGTTAGCGGCGACTCTGTGCTGCTGCGAGAGTGGAGTGCCATAATGCGGTCGCGGATGCTGAGCCGACCCAGCCGTAGACGTTCCTCTTCCGCGTCAATCTCGAGATCATCGGCGGTAATTTCGCGCTCGAGCTGGCTCTCGAGGTCGTCAAAGAGGTTGTCCCAGCGCATGGGTTGACGGTACTGACGGTGGCCTCCGGCTCCGAAATGTTATCCACAATTGAAAATTGGTCATAGACAACTGGTCTACTTCCTGCTTAAGTGTGGTCTACCCCCTTATGGGGGTAAACATCGCCGTCTTGACCTTTTACCCGGGAGATCATGAGTACCGAGCCACTTCCCGCCTCCTTACCGAGTGTGGAAATACCCCCACAGGCGCGCCAGCGCACTGGAACCCTTCCGTCGAAGGTCATCCGGCCCCGCTTCGTTCCCGACGAATTTTTTGGGCACCAGCCGACCCCAAGCGCCGAGCTACCTGACCCCGCTCCCCTCGTTGAGAACCTCACTCGTTGTGTGATCGAGGTTCTCGCCGGCGCGCGCGACCTGGAGCAAATCGCTCGCTGGGTCACTGATGACGTTTACCGTCACCTCCTTAAGCGCACCGTGCTTTCGGCTCGCGCCCGCCGCGCCAAAGGTCAGCCCGTTACTCGGCCCAGCTTCAGCATCGGCTCAATTCGACTCTGCGAACCTCGCGATGGCGCGATCGAAGCTGTGGTCATCGTCCGTGGTCGTGCCCGCACCCGCGCTGTCGCGGTGCGCCTTGAAGGCCTCGACAAGCGTTGGCGAGCGACCGCTATCAACGTGCTGTAGTTTCACACCCCTACAGCGCACACAAACGAACGCCCCACTCAACTTGAGTGGGGCGTTCGTTTGTTAAGAGCCGGCATTTAATTGCCCGCCTGAGTTCGTGCTACTTCTTGCGCTTCTCCTGCGCACGACGCTGCGAGCGGTTCAACGGCGCTTCGGGAGCAGCGCCCTCGGGACGCTGACCGAACGCGCCACGATCGTTGCTCTGGGGCTGAGCCTCCTGCTGAGGAGCAACCTTCGGCTGACGCTGCTGCGCCTGAGCCGTCGCCGCACGCTCAACCTGGCCGCGATCGTTGCGAACCTCAACCTCACCCGACGCATCGGCGCTTGGCGCCGAATAGCTGAGTTGAGTTGCCGGTGCTGCCGGTGCATCCAAACCGCGCGCCTGAACAGTCGTTGCTTCTCCGCCGCCATTGACTTCGACATCGAGGTTGAAGAGGAAACCAACAGTTTCTTCGCGGATCTGGCCCATCATGCTTTGGAAGAGAGCGAATCCTTCACGCTGGTACTCCACGAGCGGGTCACGCTGGGCCATAGCCCGCAGACCAATACCGTCTTTCAGGTAATCCATCTCGTAGAGGTGGTCGCGCCAGCGGCGATCGATAACACTCAGCACAACACGACGCTCGAGCTCACGCATGGCGGTCTCGCCCAGTTGCTGTTCGCGGCGCTCGTAAGCGATCACCGCATCCGAGTGAACTTCCTTGGAGACGAACGCGCTCGTCAGCTTGCCGCGCGCACTGCCCTCTGTGAGCACCTCGTCGACAGTGATGCCGACGGGGTACATCGTCTTGAGCTCGGCCCACAGCCCCTCGAAGTCCCACTCCTCGGAGTGTCCCTCAGCGGTGTGAACGTCAACAACCTCGGTTACGACGTCTCTCAAGAAACGCTGAACGCGATCCTTCAGGTCGTCTCCCTCGAGGATGTGGCGGCGGTCACTGTAAATTGCTTCACGCTGACGGTTGAGAACATCGTCGTACTTGAGAACGTTCTTGCGAATTTCAGCGTTACGGGATTCAACCTGCGACTGCGCGCTGCGAATGGCGCGGCTGACGACCTTGGATTCGATAGCGAGATCATCGGGAACCGACGAACGCCCCATGAGCGCCTCAGCGGCACCACTGTTGAACAAACGCATGAGGTCGTCTTGCAGCGACAGATAGAAGCGGCTCTCGCCCGGGTCACCCTGACGTCCGGAACGACCACGGAGCTGGTTGTCGATACGACGAGATTCGTGACGCTCAGTTCCCAGCACGTAAAGCCCACCGACATCGATGACCTTCTTGGCTTCCTTCTCCACTCCAGCCTTCACTTCAGCGAAGACATCGTCCCATGCAGCTTCATACTCGTCAGGAGTTTCCGACGGGTTGAGGCCACGAGCATTCATCTCGGCAACGGCCAGGAACTCAGCGTTTCCACCGAGCATGACGTCGGTTCCTCGACCAGCCATGTTGGTAGCAACGGTGACAGAACCAAGGCGACCCGCCTGAGCAACAATTGCTGCCTCACGAGCGTGGTTCTTGGCGTTCAGCACTTCGTGCTTGACGCCCTTCTTAGCAAGCATGCGCGAGAGCAGTTCGCTCTTTTCAACGCTCGTTGTACCCACGAGAACCGGCTGGCCGAGTTCGTGGCGCTTAGCGATGTCAGCAACTACCTGCTCAAACTTTGACTGCTCGTTCTTGTAGATCAGGTCGGACTGGTCGATGCGCTGCATCGGTCGGTTGGTGGGGATAGCGACCACGCCAAGCTTGTACGTCGACATGAACTCGGCTGCCTCAGTCTCGGCAGTACCGGTCATTCCCGACAGCTTGTTGTAGAGACGGAAGTAGTTCTGCAGAGTGACGGTCGCGAGAGTCTGGTTCTCGGCTTTAACCGCAACACCCTCCTTGGCCTCAATCGCCTGGTGAATACCTTCGTTGTAGCGACGACCCTGAAGAATACGGCCGGTGTGCTCATCAACAATCAGCACTTCGCCGTTCATCACGACGTAGTCCTTATCTTTCTTGAACAGCGCACGAGCCTTGATCGAGTTGTTCAGGAACGAAATCAGCGGGGTGTTGGCCGATTCGTACAGGTTGTCGATGCCGAGGTAGTCCTCAACCTTTTCGATACCGGGCTCAAGCACACCAACGGTGCGCTTCTTCTCGTCGACCTCGAAGTCAACCTCAGGAACGAGTTTCTTCGAGAGGTTCGCAAACTCGGTGAACCACCGGTTTGCCTCCCCCGACGACGGACCCGAGATGATGAGCGGGGTTCGCGCCTCGTCGATGAGAATCGAGTCGACCTCGTCAACGACAGCGAAATAGTGTCCGCGCTGAACCATGTCGCTCGCCTGCCACGCCATGTTGTCGCGCAGGTAGTCGAAGCCAAACTCGTTGTTGGTTCCATACGTGATGTCAGCCGCGTACTGTTCGCGACGCTCAGGAGGCGCTTGACCGGAGACGATACATCCGGTTGTCATGCCCAGGGCGCGGAAAACGCGACCCATAAGTTCAGATTGGTAGCTGGCCAAGTAGTCGTTGACCGTGATGACGTGCACCCCCTGCGCCGCAATGGCGTTGAGGTAGGCAGCGAGCGTTGCCACGAGCGTCTTGCCCTCACCGGTCTTCATCTCAGCGATGTTGCCCAAGTGCAGTGCTGCACCGCCCATGAGCTGAACGTCGAAGTGACGCATGCCCAGAGTGCGCTTTGCCGCCTCACGGACCGCAGCGAAAGCCTCAGGGAGCAGGTCGTCAAGCGACTCTCCACCGGCATAGCGTTCGCGCAGTTCAACAGTCTCGTTTTTCAACTCGTCATCAGTGAGGGTGTTGAAGTCATCCTCGAGATGGTTAACGGCCGCCGCGTAGCCTTTCAAGCGTCGAAGAAGTCGACCCTCACCTACGCGAAGAGCGCGTTCTAAAACATTCGCCACCGAATACTCCCATTCTTGTCGGACGGGTCCGACGCTGGCACTGCTCGACGAAGCGCAGTCTTTTAGACGCTTACGTCACGGTAACGCGGTGCGTGCAATCAGCGCACAGCCGCGTTACCGGTTCGTAATCGTATCAACTCCAAGCCAAAAACTTGGTGTACTTAGCCGTTAGCGACCTTGCGCTTGCGCGAGCGGCCGCTTGGGACAACCTCATCTGCCTCTTCTTCGAGAGCAATAACGCCGTAATCCCAGCCCTTGCGGCGGTAGACCACACTCGGACGATCGGTCTGGCTATCGACGAACAGGAAGAAGTCGTGGCCGACCAATTCCATGTGATCGAGAGCTTCCTCAACCGTCATGTGGCTGGACGGGAACACCTTGCGGCGAATGACTACTGGCGAGTAGTCCTCGTCCCCTGGTTCCGCCTCTTCCCCCTGAATAGGAATTGCTCCGGTCGCGACCTTTTCGATCACGTCGGGACTTGCGGGGGTGATATCAACAACCGCAAAACCGCCAGCACTCGCTTCGCGAAGAGAAGTGGGGCGGTGGTTTCCGCGGTGAACTTTTTTGCGATCCTTCGACTGGCGGATTCGCTCGACGAGCTTGGCCATAGCCAAATCGAAAGCAACATACTTGTCTGAACCAGCAGCTTCCGCTCGAACAAGCGGACCTGGTCCAATCAACGTCAACTCAACGCGGTCGTCTCCACTGGAACCTTTAGTTTCGTGGTGTCGGGTTACCTTGATCTCGAAGGCGATTGCCTTCTCGGCCAAGTGAGAAACCTTCTCAGACTTTTCGATCGCGTACTCACGGAAACGATCCGTGACTCCTACATTTCGTCCGTTGACGGTGATTTCCACGGCGACCTCCTAGCCATAATGCGCGGCTGCCCCGTGAGGCAGCTTCTATTTCGCGCCCTTTTCCATACCGTAGCCCTCGTCGCTGGCAATGTCACGAACCACCAGCGTTCTTGGAGTGAACCCCATGGTTGCGGCCGCGATGACCGTTCCGCCCGCAGCAGAAATCGCCCGCGCTGCTTCATCGAGTGTCGCTCCTGTGGTGAGCACGTCATCCACAATGATTACGCGGGTACCGGCAAGCGAACGCACCGCGAAGAATGCCCCCTTGACGTTCACCGCACGCTCCTCGGCGCTCAACAATTTCTGGCTGCGAGTTTTTCGAGCGACGCGAAGCGCCCGGGCGTGGCGGATCCCGGCGGCTTTCAGTACGAGCCCAACAGGGTGATAGCCGCGCGTGCGGAACGCCTTCGTGCTGCTGGGGACCGCAACGATCTCGATCGGACCCGATACTCCCCCGACGGTCGTCGACTCGCTGAGCGCACGCCTGAGGGCCGCGAGGAGGGCAACGGAGAGCGGCCGAGCAAGGTCGGTGCGGTGATGGTTCTTGAAGGCGAGCAGAACCCGGCGAACCCGATGCTCGTACCTCAGCGCGGCGTACACGCGCAGGTGCTGTGGCGTCGAGTGGATGCTGGTGTGCGCAACAAGGCTGCGCGCACATTCGTCACAGAGCGCTCGGTCGTGCCGCTGGCATCCGGCACATTCCACAGGCAGGATGAGCGCGAGAGCATCCCGCAGGGCCTCGCGCACGAGCGCACCCCAACCAGTGTTCTCGCGACCATCGGGAGGCTGTTCAGGAGGCTGCTCGTAAGGCGTCATGAGGAGAGCATGCCGGGAGGCATCACCCCACGATCACGGTCTCGGATGATCCGTGGAGAGTTGCTATTGCTGCGACGCCATGAAGGAGGCGTCGAGCCCCGCGAGCACCCAGGCTTGGCTGCCCTGGGGGCGCCACACTTCTCCATCGGCAAGCACCCGGAGTCCATCACTGTTCGTTCCTGTGCTGACAAGCTGCGTTGCCCCGTCGACGTCGCCAAGCTCACTAGACGGACCGCCAATCTCGTAGGCAGTCACCTCTGTCGCGTCAGCGCTGCCGGAGAGCGTCGCGACCGTGGTCGAGCCAACCCAGGCGGCGTCGATGGCATCGCCCGCCCGAACCGGCAAAGAAACCGGGTCCACGAGTTGCACAGGAACATTGCCCTGCTGACGGACTATTCCGTACACCAGCAGTTGAGGTCCAGACGGCGTAGAGAGATACACGAGCAAACGGGCACCGTCGCGTGAGACATCCAGCGACACAATCGTTGAATCTGCCGGCAGCGTCGTTTGCAGCGGATGCTCCGTGCCGTCGACCTCGAAAGTTGACAGCGACGTCGCTCTCGCTTTTTGCGCCGACCAGACGAACCGGAATGGGTCGAGTGAGGGCGCAACAAGGCCAGAGCGCTCATCGATCAACCGTGGAGCGACACCGACCGTCGCAAAGTAGGCGCCACCATCGGCAGCCCGATAGGTGACAGAAAGCCTGTCAGCTGAGAGCGCCGCGCTTGTTGCACCGGCCTCGACCACAGCCGAGCTCAGTTCGTTGAGTTCGCTGAGCCCGTCGCTCGTGCTGAATCCGAATTCGCTGCCGGTTCCCACAACGAGCGGCCCAGCCGACCCTGGCTCAATGACCGCAGCGCTCTGGCCCGAACTGCTGCTCTGAAGATCTCGACCATCCACTGTCAACACGACAATGGGCGTATGCAGGGTGGCAGAAAGCTGTTGTTGCATGCGTTCGCGGGCAACAGTGTCTGCCGCGAGCGCCTCCGAACTCAGGTCAACGACGGCCCGCCCCGAGGTAAGGCTGCTGGTGGCACCGAGGGTGGTGGATGCCGGGAAAGCGGTGAGCAGCACCCCCTGTTGCACCCAGGCGGAGTCCGCAGCCAACAGCGCCTGAATGGCACGGGATTGGGAGGACTGCCGCACAGCGAACCAACGAACATCCGGAACCAGATAGGCGAAGCTGGGGTCGAAGTAGTACAGGACCTGTTCTTCGAAACTCACCTCGAAACCGCGATCGGAGAGCACGATGCCGGGTGGCGCTACAGAAATACGCCACTCGCCAGCCACCTGCTCGAGCTCGAAAGCGAGCGTTTGCGATACCGGCGTACGCAGCTCGGAGTACACCCCACGCTCATCGATCACCGCTTGCGCCGAGAAGGAGTAGGTAAGCGTATTCTCGTCACTTGCCTCGGCAATGGTCGGCAATTTGTCTCGCTCACGAACCGTTGCACTTGCTGCAGGATTCCAGGTTTCGTTCATCGAACTCGTGAGGAACTCGCGGGCAACCGAATAGTCGCGCGATGGTGATCGCACTGCGCTCATGAAGTCGGTGAGGATTTGCTCTTGAGTCGAGCCCGCAACCGGTCCTGACGCCACAATTTCGTACTGGGTGTCGTCTTGTTCATCGATGAGCGGCCCCGATTGAACGTCGCTCGACAGCGGAACGCCCACACAGCCGGTGAGCGCTACCGCAACGGCAGCCAGAAGGGCGAGATAAGTCAGAGAGAGCTTAGTCATTGGGGCCCTCCAGACTCGGTACGTCGTCATTCGGCGGTAATTCGAGCGGCGAGGACCGCAACTCAGCGCCGCGGGTGCGCGGGATGGTGAGCCGGAAGCACGAGCCGTTGTCTCCATCCGACCACACTTCGAGCCAACCGCCGTGGAGTGCAGCGTCTTCAAGGGCAATTGCAAGGCCAAGCCCGGTGCCTCCGGTGGTGCGCTGACGTGAAGGGTCTGCGCGCCAAAAACGGTCAAACACTCGTTCGAGAGCAACTTGACTCATGCCGACGCCGTAATCACGCACGGCGATAGCGACCGCGTCTTGATCGCTGTCGACCCACACCACAATTGGCAGTCCGTCGCCGTGGTCGATGGCATTGCTGAGCAAGTTCTGAAGGATGCGGCGGATGCGACGCGGGTCGACATCCGCTTCAAAGTAGCCACCGGGGGCCACAAGTCGCAGTTCGGATCCCTTGCTTGCCGCAAGCGACGTGAGGCTCTCGATGGCGTCTTCGACGAGGCGCACGAGGTTGGTTGGCTCGGTTTCCATATCGACGGCACCTGCGTCGTAACGGCTCATTTCGAGCAAATCGGCGAGCAACAGCTCGAATCGTTCCACTTGAGTGTGGAGTAGCTCAGCGGTGCGGGCCGTCGCGGGCGGGAATGACTCACGTTGGTCATAGAGAACGTCGCCGGCGAGCCGGATAGTCGTGAGTGGCGTACGCAGCTCGTGCGAGACATCCGACACGAAGCGTTGTTGCACTTGCGAGAGCGCAGCCAACCGCGTGATCTGCTGCTGCATGCTCGTGGCCATTCCGTTGAACGAGCGCGCCAACGTCGCAATGACGTCGTTGCCCTGAACCGGTATGCGCACTTCAAGCTCTCCAGCGGCAAGGCGTTGGCTCGTTTCCGCAGCCAACTTTACGGGGCCAACGACGAGCCGCACCACGACGAACGTGACGATGCCGATGAGCGCAAGCAGAGCAAAGCCGCCAAGGCCCAGCGTCTGCTGCACAACCACGAGAGTGTCTTGAGTGTCTTGGATGTCATACACCAGATAGAGCTCGTACTGCGTGCCCCGAATATCGAGCGTTGACCCGACGATGAGGCCAGGATGCACCGCCCCGTCTTCAGACTGCTCGAGTGCCACAGACTGCCAGTAGGTTCGCTGTTCGGTGGACTCCGCCACGACGTCGCGCAGCTCTTGCGAGATAAGCGACTCTGACTCCAACCCCTGAGTCTGTACGTCAGCCGGAACCCGTGGGCCCTCTTGATCCGGCGTGCGCAAGATCGCGTAGCTCGTGCCACCCGTGCTTGAGGCGACGCTCTCAATCACGCCAGCAACCTCCCGCATCATGTCGTCGAGGTCTTCAAGACCCAGGTCTTCATCAGCGGCATCAAACACTTGCTGGCCGGCAAGCGTTGCGTTCGCCGAGGTTCGCGTGAGTTGGTCTCGACTGGCGTCAAAAAGGTTCGCCCCAACGCTGAGCGACATATAGCCCGCGATCACAGCGACAACAACCGACGACAGCAACACCGTGATTGCCACGGTGCGCACTTGAAGCGACGAGCGCCACAGAGCAGCAATACGCTGCATCCAGCCGCGCCAGTCGAATTCGAGCATGAAAGTTAGGCGCTGGCGCCGGCGCGGTAGCCAACCCCGCGAACCGTCATGACGATCTTCGGGTTGTCGGGATCTTCTTCAACCTTGGCGCGCAACCGCTGCACGTGAACATTCACGAGGCGAGTGTCTGCCTTGTAGTGGTAGCCCCACACTTGTTCCAACAGCATCTCGCGAGTGAAGACCTGCTCGGGCTTCATCGCAAGCGCCAACAGGAGCTCAAATTCGAGCGGCGTCAGGTTGATTTTGGTGTCACC
This sequence comes from Salinibacterium sp. NG253, assembly GCF_015864945.1. Lineage (GTDB taxonomy): Bacteria > Actinomycetota > Actinomycetes > Actinomycetales > Microbacteriaceae > Rhodoglobus. The sequence goes on from NZ_JADYWF010000001.1 coordinate 923,190, forward strand.
GCGGCGAACCTCGTGGCCTGTGACATCCAGCTCAAGATCTCCGACGGTCAGAGTGCCGGTTGCTGCGTCACTTGCCGGACGCAAGCGAGTGCGCACCCGAGCAACGAGCTCTTTGGGGTTGAACGGCTTGACGACATAGTCATCGGCACCGCTCTCGAGCCCCTTCACCACATCAGCCGTGTCGCTCTTGGCCGTGAGCATGATGATGGGCACGCCAGACTCTTCCCGGATGCGGGCACAAATTTCAATGCCATCCACGCCGGGCAGCATGAGGTCAAGCAACACCAAATCGGGCGCCGCCGACTTGAAGGCGTCGTACGCTAGGGCGCCGTCTTGACAAAAAAATGGTTCATAACCTTCAGTGCGTAGAACGATTCCGATCATTTCTGCCAGGGCAGTGTCGTCATCGACTACAAGAATTCGCGGGTTCACGTGTCCTCGATACTTTCTAGCTCTCGGGCTAACAGAGTGAGAAGCTTTCGCATAAGAGTAGTCGAGTGTGAAAACATGAGTGAGATTGAATAGATGCAGTTCAACATTCGAGGGTGAGACGTGAGCGATAACAGTCCGTGGCAATCGCCAGATAGCAGTAACCCTGTCGACGGTTCCCAGCCGCTTGCGCCCCCTGCGCCGTCTGCGGCGTACGCGCCCGGAGCGACACCCGGAGCCCCTCACGGCGCGCCGGGAGCGCCCCAGTACGGCACTCCAGCACCCTCGTGGACCCCACCGCCCAAGCCCGGGCTCATCCCCTTGGCCCCCATGGGACTCGGCGCCATCCTGTCGGCATCGCTGATGGTGCTGCGCCGCAATCCCCGCCCCACATTTGGGTTTGCCCTGCTGATCATGAGCGTCGTCATGGTCGCTTCGCTCGTACTCGTGGGCATCGTGACCTTTGCCGGCGTCGAACGCACGCTCAGCGCGAGCGATGCGGATGCCGCTGCCATCGAAGCTGGCGCCACGGCCGGAACAATTTTGTCGGCACTATTCGCCGTCGTGCTCTCCTTGATCGGTGGGGCACTCCTTCAAGGAATTGTCTCGCTCGAGGTGGCACGCGGTGCTGTCGGCGAACGACTACGCCTGCGCGGGCTGTGGGCGGCAGCGAAAGGCCGCATCTGGGCTCTCGTTGGCTGGTCAGCTCTCGTTGCTGCCGCCGCCATTATCGGAATCGCTCTCATCGGTGGCATTGCTGTGCTGTTGTTCACGTGGGGTGACACGGCTGGCATCGTCATTGGAGTGCTCGTGATGCTGTTCGGCATCGCCGCGAGCGTCTTCCTCGCTGCCTGGCTCGGTACCTTTTTCGCTTTCGTGCCGAGTGCGCTCATGATCGAGCGTTTGCCGCTCGGCCAAGCGATTCGTCGCTCATGGTCGCTCGTCAAGGGAAGCTTCTGGCGCACCTTCGGGATTTTGCTGCTCATCATGGTCATTGTGAACACCGTGTCGAGCGTGGTTACCGCCCCGCTGAGCTTCATCGGCGGTCTCGGCGTTGGCCTCCTCAATCCCACCGGCGACGAAGATGCCGCCATTGTCGCTTTCATCGCGCTCTACATCGTGACGATCGTCGTTTCAATCGTGATCAGCGCCGTCACGATCGTCATCCAATCGGCAGCCCCCGCCTTGTTATACATCGACATGCGGATGCGAAAAGAAGGTTTCGATCTGGAACTGACTCGCTTCGTCGAGGCTCGTAACGCTGGCGACTTCTCGGTCCCCGACCCGTACCTCACCCTCGACAGCTCGCCTCGACGCACACCTGAAGCTTCTCCTTACACGGCTTCATGACGCTAACGACACTCACGGTCACCGTGCCCGCCCTGCTGTCATCCAGCTGGGCGCGCGCGGTTTCTGGCGAGGTTCCGGTCGATCCCGACTCGGAGCAGGCCACGAATTGGCTCATCGATGAGCTGTCAAAAGCTCCCTATCAAGCAGCACGGCCCACTCTCTTCGATCAGGTATCGAAGGCATTCAGCGACTGGCTCGCGAGCCTCACCATTGGCGAAGGAACGGGCATCCCGACCATCGTGTTGATCGTGCTGCTCGCACTTGTCGCGATCGCCATCATTGCGGCGATCGTGGTCTACGGACTCCCCCGCCTCAACCGCAAGAGCCGCCACGAAGAGGGCATCTTCGGCGAGGCCGACTACCGCACGGCAGCCCAATTGCGGGCATCCGCAGAGCAGGCTGCTGCGCGCGAAGACTTTGCTGAAGCGATCGCCGACATGTTCCGTTCGATCGCCCGCGGGCTCTCCGAACGCACTCTCGTGAGCATGACGCCTGGCACCACCGGTCACGGCTTCGCCAGCCGGGCTAGCCGCGCGCTGCCCGAGCTCGCCCGCGAGCTTGGCCACAGTGCCGATGTTTTCGACCTCGTGCGCTACATGCGTAAACCAGCAACACGAGAACAGTACGAGGAACTTCGCACACTGGAAGCACGCGTGCGCGCGGCCAAACCTGATCTTGCCGAGGCAACCCTGTGAGCGCCTCACAAGAAACCGCGACAGAAACGACGGTGCTCACCCCCCGCGTCGGCACCACAGCCAAGCGCGCCCTCTACTGGGTTGCCGGCTCGATTCTCGTGGTTCTCGTCGCGATCGCGAGTCTCAATCTCGCCGGAACAGCAGTCGAAGGCCCACCGCTGGATCCCACCAGCGCCTATGAAGCAGGAACGCAGGCGCTCGCCGAAGTATTGCGCGATCAGGGCGTCGACGTCGTGGTTACGACGACGCTCGATGACACTCGCGCGGCGCTCGACTCCTCCGACGACAGCACGCTGTTCTTCACCAACTTTGAGGCATACCTCAGCGAAGATCAGGTAGCCGAGGCAACCGAACTCGCGGCAACCGTCGTCTTCGCCGATCCCACCCTCACCGAGCTTCTGCGGGTGGCACCAGAAGTCGCCCACGCCGGCCAAAATTCGGATGCCGTTTCGGCATCCTGTTCAGCGCCTCTCGTCGCGCGGGCCCCCGATATCACCGCCGGCCCGAGCAATTACCGCGTGATCGAGCCGAGCGCCGATATCACGGCCTGCTACGGAAACGACGACGATGGCTACGGGCTGATCGTGCTCGACCGTGGCGATACTGAACTTCGGATTCTTGGCGCCACTGATGCGCTCAGCAACGGCGACATCACGGCAGCCGACAACGCGGCCTTCGCTCTGCGGCTCCTCGGCGAGCACGAAACACTCGTCTGGTACACGCCAAGCTTCCTCGACCTCGCCAACACCGGTGACGCCAAGACGCCCGCTGAACTCGCCCCCGGCTGGGTCTTGCCCGGGGTCTGGCTCACGATGCTGACACTCCTGGCTGGCGCACTCTGGCGTGGGCGCAGATTCGGCCCGCTCGTGATCGAAAAACTGCCCGTGACTGTGCGCTCAAGCGAGACGATGCAGGGGCGGGCGCGGCTATATGAGCGCTCCACGGCCCGGCTCCACACCCTCGATTCGCTGCGCATCGGAACCATTCGCCGTCTCGCCGTGCTGTGCGGCATGCCGACTACGGCATCCGTCGACGATGTCATCAACCGAGTATCACCTCTTGTTGGTCAGCCGATCGAGCCGTTGCGACAGTTGCTCATCGATCGCGAGCCCACCTCCGACCACGAACTGATCACCCTTTCCGATGAATTGCTTGCTCTTGAAGATCGAGTGCACGCCGTCATCCGCCCCGCCTAACAACCTCAGCCCCACCGAGCCAGAGATAGAGAAGAATCGAGATATGACTGACGAGCAACTGCGGCACGCATTCACTCAACTCCGCACCGAAGTAGGCAAGGCGGTCGTTGGTCAGGATGCGGCTGTTACCGGCCTCACCATTGCGCTGCTCACGGGCGGCCACGTGCTGCTCGAAGGCGTTCCCGGCGTTGCCAAAACCCTTCTCGTGCGCACCCTCAGCCGCGCACTGCAGCTCGACACCAAGCGCGTGCAGTTCACCCCAGACCTCATGCCAGGTGACGTCACCGGTTCGCTCGTCTACGACGCCAAGGCTGGCGAGTTCGAGTTTCGCGAAGGCCCCGTCTTCACCAACATTCTGCTCGCGGATGAGATCAACCGCACACCCCCGAAGACTCAGTCATCGTTGCTTGAAGCGATGGAAGAGCGCCAAGTCTCGGTCGATGGAAAGACACTCAAGTTGCCCGTACCTTTCATGGTCGCGGCCACCATGAACCCCATCGAATACGAAGGCACCTACACGCTGCCCGAAGCCCAGCTCGACCGCTTCCTGCTGAAACTCGTGCTCGATCTGCCCGAACGCGACACTGAAATTGAGGTGCTCACGCGCCACGCTGCCGGCTTCAACCCGCGCGACCTCGCCGCCGCCGGAGTGACCCCCGTGCTCGATGCGACCATGCTCGCCGCCGCTCAGGATGCCGTAGCAAAAGTCGGTGCGAGCCCCGACGTGATTGCCTACGCCGTCGACCTCGCTCGCGCCACGCGTCAGAGCCCCTCCGTGAAGCTCGGGGTCAGCCCTCGTGGTGCGATCGCGCTCATCTCGGCAGCCAAGGCTTGGGCGTGGCTCACCGGCGCTGACGCGATCACGCCCGACCACATCCAGAGCATGGTGTTGCCGGTGCTCCGCCACCGCATTCAGCTGCGCCCGGAAGCCGAGCTTGAAGGCGTTTCGTCTGACGTGATTTTGCGATCGATCGTGCAGCAAGTGCAGGTTCCGATCTAACGATGGCGCTTTCTGGATGGTTCGTCGCCCTACTGGCGCTCGGCATTGTGCCGATCGTCGTGACTGGCGAGCCCTTTGTGCTCACGCTGTGGCTGCTTTTCGTCATCGTCGTCGGAGCCATCGACCTGCTGCTGGCGGTGTCGGTGCGCTCGCTGCGTTTCGAACGCACCGCGCCCGACCGGGTGCGCCTCGGTGAAACCACGAGCTCAACCCTGCGCATCACCAACCCGACCCGCCGCCGACTACGCGCGGTGGTGCGCGATGGCTGGCAGCCATCCGCTGGCGCTCACTCCAACCGGGTTCCGCTGACCGTGCCGTCACGCGAACGTCGCGAACTCAACACCGTGCTGACACCAGTGCGGCGCGGAACCCGCGAAGCCGCGCACGTCACAGTGCGGTCGTACGGCCCGCTGCGGCTAATTGCGCGCCAGACCACGGTGAGCGTGCCGAGTTCTTTCACGGTGTTGCCCCCGTTCAACTCTCGCAAGCACTTGCCATCACGGCTGGCTCGCCTGCGCGAGCTCGACGGCGCAACGAGCGTCATGATTCGTGGTCAAGGCACCGAATTCGATAGCCTGCGCGACTACGTGCGCGGTGACGACGTGCGCTCCATCGACTGGCGCGCCACCGCTCGTCGCTCTGAACTCGTGGTGCGCACGTGGCGCCCCGAACGTGATCGCCGCGTTGTCATCGTCGTCGACAGCGGTCGCACCTCAGCCGCACGAATCGAGGACGAGCCCCGCATCGATACCGCGTTCGAATCAGCGTTGCTGCTCGCCGCCCTCGCGTCAAGTGCCGGCGATCACGTCGACTTCATGATCTATGACCGACGCGTTCGCGCACGGGTGCAGGGTGCTAGCGGCCCCGACCTGCTCTCGAAAATGGTCAACAGCATGGCGCCGGTGCAGCCGGAACTCATCGAGATGGACTGGGAGTCCGTTCCCGGTCTCGTTCGCCAGGCCACCACCCAACGCGCGCTCGTCGTTCTCGCCACAACAGCCGAATCGCCAGGCGGAAGCCTCGGTCTGCTCGCCATGCTCCCCCAGCTCACCGCGAAACACACTGTTGTGGTGGCTTCCGTCACCGATCCCTCCATTGCGGATGCCACGCTCGATCGTTCCACGCGCGACTCCGTCTATCTCGCCGGGGCTGCTGAACGCGCTCTCCTCGATCAGTCGCGAGTTGCCGCCGCGATCAACCAGCTCGGAGCCTCCGTCGTCTCGAGACGCCCGAGCGAGCTGCCGCTGGCTCTTGCCGACCACTACATCGCGCTCAAGGCCGCCGGAAAGCTGTAGCGGCAGCCGCTAGCGGTGGCTCGTCACAACCGAGGCTTACGGCGAATTTGCCGTTACTGCGTTCTGCGGGCCAACGCCTAGTTGGCGACGATGTGGGTAGCCCCAGCGTCGAATTCGCTGAGATCTCCCGTGTTGCCGGCGCGAGCGCTGCGCCCACCGAGGATCCACTGGTACGCCAAGAATCCGGCGAGCGCGACAGTACCGATGCCGATCTTGATGGGCCACGGCCAGTCTTGGCGCGTGACGTAGCCCTCGATCACTCCGGACACGAGCAGGGCAAGGATGAGCCCGACGACGATCGTGAAGAGCGAGCGTCCAGCGTGTGCGAGCGACTGAGCCCGCGTACGGGCCCCGGGGGCGACCCACGACCAGAAGATCATCATTCCGGTCGCGCCCGCCACGAAGATGGCGTAGAGCTCAAGCTGGCCGTGCGGAGCGATGTAGAGAAAGAACACGTCGAGTCGGTCGAACTCGTTCATGATCGCCGCGGTGAAACCCAGCTGTTGGGCCGTGTTGAACAGCAGGTAGGGAACGTAGAGGCCGATGATTCCGAACGCGACAGATTGTGCGGCAATCCACGCGTTGTTGGTCCAGACAAACCCGGTGAATGATCCGCCGGAGTATTCGGAGTAGTACCCGACGAAGTCATCTTGGGCGAGAGCTTCACGCTCTGCCGGCGTTCCGAAGTTAGCAAGAACCTGCGGGTTCGAAATAGCCCACCACGCGAAGAGAAAACCAACAAAGAAGGTTGCGGCGGCGAGGATGAGCGACATCCAGCGCACCCGATAGAGCGCCGCCGGCAGCTGAACCACAAAGAACTGCGGGAGTTGGCTGAGCAGGTTTGCCGAGGCCCCGGTGAAGCGCAAACGCGCCCGGCTGAGGGTGAGCGAGAGACGGTCCGCCTGCGCCGACTGACCCGCGCTCGTCTTCATCGCCGACAATTGCGTGGCACCCGATTGATAAAGATCAATCAATTCGTCGACATCGGTGCCGGAAAGTCGTCGTTGCTTGCCCAAATCGGCAAGGCGATCCCATTCTTCGCGGTGCGCGGCTGAGTAAGAGTCGAGATCCATCTGCTTAAATGATGTCATGGCGAGCCCACAAACGACGAACACATTTGCGTATGGTGACGAACCCGATGAGCTCATCACGGGTGAAGCCGTTGCGTTGGAGCTGCATTCGACCAGTTTTGTCTTGCGTGCGGCCGGCACCATGATCGATTTTCTGGTCTACGCGGCCGCTCTCATCGGACTCCTGATCGGCGCATTCGCCTTCGCGACCGCTGCCGGTCTCGACCAGGCAATCGCCACGGCGCTTACTGTCAGCGCGACCGTGATCTGTCTCGTGGTGATCCCTACCGCCGTCGAAACGCTCAGCCGCGGCAAGTCCCTCGGCAAGCTTGCGATCGGAGCCCGCATCGTTCGCAACGATGGCGGCGCGATTGGCTTTCGCCATGCCTTCATCCGCGCCCTGATCGGTGTGCTCGAAATCTTCATGACCGCGGGTGGTTTAGCGGCAATCGCGGCGTTGCTCAACACACGAGCACAGCGCCTCGGTGATCTCGTTGCGGGCACCTACGCCCAGTACGAACGCGTATCGAAGTTCTCGAACCCTGTGGTGCAGCTACCTGGCCAGTTGGCCGACTGGGCTCGCACCGCCGATGTCGCCAAGATGCCGGATGCTCTGGCCCGGCGCATCTCCCACTTTCTGGTTGCCGCCCCCGGCTATACGCCGATGACGCGCCACCAGCACGCTCTGAACCTTGCGCACGAGGCCTCCGCCTACGTTTCTCCGCTGCCCGCCGTGGAGCCAGAAATACTGCTCAGTGCTGTCAGCGCTCTGCGGCGAGAGCGCGAGACAGTCGCGCTTGCTAGCGAGAAAGCTCGCCTTGCTGCCCTCTCCCCCGCGTTGACCGGTGTTCCCCGCGGCTTTCCAAGCGACCGCGGCTAAGCGCGAATCAACGCAAGCGCGCGATCGCGAATGGTCTCAAGCGTTGCCTGATCGCCGGCTTCGGCGTTGAGCCGCAGCAATGGCTCAGTGTTCGACGGACGCACGTTGAACCACCAGAAGGGTTCGCCCGGTGCCGTGGTGCCAGTGACGGTGAGGCCATCAAGCTCATCGAACTCGGCCTCGCCCTCAAAGGCCGCGCGAATGCGAGCAGTAGCTGCCGGAACATCGTCCACCACCGAGTTGATTTCGCCGCTCGCCGCATAGGGCGAATAGCGATCGGAGAGCACCGAGAGGGGCTCCGGCTGCGAACCGAACTCGGCAAGCAAGTGCATCGCGGCGAGCATCCCGTTATCGGCGCCCCAAAAATCGCGGAAGTAATAGTGCGCCGAGTGTTCGCCGCCAAAGATCGCGCCGGTTGCCGCCATCTGATCCTTGATGAGCGAATGGCCAACATGGGTGCGCACCGGGATCGCCCCAGCGGCTTCAATCGTCTCGGCCACAATTCGTGACGTGATCAGATTGTGGATGACACGGATGTCGCCCTCGGGCTGTAATGCGCGCACTCGCTGAATTTCCCGCAGGGCCACAACCGCGGCAACAGCACTGGGACTCATGGGGTTTCCGCGCTCGTCAACCACGAAGCAACGGTCGGCGTCGCCATCGAAGGCGAGCCCGACATCCGCACCGTGTTCGAGCACTGCTTTTTGCAGGTCAACGATGTTGGCGGGTTCGAGCGGGTTCGCTTCGTGGTTGGGGAAGGTGCCATCGAGTTCGAAATACATGGGGATGATCTCGATGGGAAGCGCCGGCAAACCGGCCGCCGTCGAGAGCACAGCCGGAACCGTCATGCCGCCCATGCCGTTGCCGGCATCTACAACGACACGAATAGGGCGGATGCCGCTGAGATCAACAAGTTTGCGCAAGTAGCTGGCGTAGTCGCCAAGCACATCGAGCTCTCGCTGAGCACCAACCGCAGAAACCTCTTCGATTCCCGTAGCCAGATACTGCTGGGCGCGGTCACGAATCGACTTCAAGCCGGTTGCGAAACTGATTCCCTGGGCTCCCGCGCGACTGAACTTGATGCCGTTGTACGTCGCCGGATTGTGGCTAGCGGTAAACATGGCGGCCGGGGCATTGAGCGAACCGGACGCAAAATAGGTTTCGTCCGTCGAGCAGAGTCCGATGAGAACGACGTTGGCGCCACGAGCGCGAGCGCCAGCCGAGAACGCCGCAGCGAAACCCGGAGACGAGTCGCGCATGTCGTGGCCGACGATGATTTCCTGGCCGGCGGCATCCACTTCATCAGCGAATGCGGCGCCAAGAGCTTCGACAACATCGTCGGTGAGCTGAGAACCAACAAGGCCACGAACGTCGTACGCCTTGATAAATGGTGCGAGATCGATGGGGTTAGCTTTGCTCATGCCCCAAAACTACATGGCGAACGACCTGCCAACCCTGAGGCACGGATAGTCGATCAGCATGGCGGGCGCACAAATCGTAGGTGTGTGGTTCTGCGCTGTAGCTCAGCGGCCCCAAAACTGCCATCGAGTCGGCATAGACATAGGTGAGGGTGGCGACTGCTTCGGAGTTGCAGGCGACCTTGCTGCACGGGCGCTGATTCATTGTGAGCCCTAGCCTACGGCTGTGCGCCCACAGATGGGCAACTGGCGGTCGTACAATGAGCACGTGGCTAGATCATCGAAGCGAGCGTCTACGCGCTCTGTGCGGGGCAACTGGCGCGACCGTCACGGTCGCGGCATCCGTTCTGCCGTCACTGGTCCTCACCTTCCGCTGCTGAGTAGTCGCAACGGAAACTTCGAGCTCACGGTCGCGTCTGCCGCCCAGTATTTGAAAGAGATGTGGCCAGAGGAACTCGCCAGTGCTCGGTTCGAGCTCGGGCTTATGCCCGGTAGCAGCCCCGAGGGCAGCAAGATCGTGCGCTGGACCGCTCTGCCTGACGAGAAGCGCATCGTTCTCTACCGCTTGCCCATCGAGCGCATGGCGAGGCTGCACCGCGATGACGAACTCCATAAGCGGATGCTTATCGAGAGTTGTGTTTTTCAGGCCGTTGCCGAGTACATCGGCAAAGAGCCGTGGGAGCTCGCCCCGGAGCGGTTCCGCAATTTCTAACGGCTAAGGAAACACGGTCAGCGGCGACGAACCCGGCGTCTGCGGGTCAATCGAATACGCCGCGATGAAGCCGTTCTCCGCCTGCGTGACACTCGCATAGACCGGGCCACTCTGGGTGAGCGTAAACGTTCGTCCGCTCGATACCGGCACGCTGACGCTCGTGCCCGGCTCGATCGTGTACTCCTCGCTGAAGCCCGCGTCGGCGGAGAGAGTCACATCAACTGCGGTCTCGCCAGCATTGGTCACGTTGACGGTGGCATCCAGCCCGGGAGCAACCGTGAATTGGGTGTCACCGCTGAGCGCCGGGCTCGAGGTGAACCAGGCAAAGTCTGTCGCCGAAACCTTGTCGCTCGCGCTGATTACGGCGGAGGTCGTGCGGGCAGCGGCAACGATGGGCTCGTCCGATTCGATCTGAACCGTGTAGGTGCCGGTGGCGAGTTCTTCAATCGGGATGTCGGTGACAACACCAGCGCTCAGGTCGAGGGTGAACTCAATAGGGTCACGCTCGGCATCCGTCGGTGTCAGCGTTGTGGTGATGCTCGCCGGTGTCTCACCAGGCACGAGCACCCGGATAGCCGCAATCACGTCATCCGTTTCGGTTGCGGTACCGCGCAAAGCCTGAATGGCCTTAAGACTGGTCACAACCATGGCAGGAATCACTACCGAGCGAGAAGACGGTTGGCTTGCGCCCACGATCTCCACCCCGCCAGCATCGAGCCCGCGCACGATCGACTGCTGTAGTTCTGCCGTGATCTGGCCGCCAGTGCTCGTCACGTGTACGACGGGAGAAGAAATGCCCGGGGCAAACCCGGCAAGTGACAAGACGCGCTGTCCATTGGGCGGAACCACGATTCCGGTGGTTCCGGCCGCCGACACGATCCCACGCTCGTCGAAGATGTCGAGGGTGACTGTCGAGGCAACTTCGGTGGGGTTGATCAGCGAAATCAACGTCGTGCGCCCGGTGGTTGTCGAACCGCCCACGAGCCAGCTATCGCCGCCGACAGCACGGCAGCCAGCAGCCGCGAAGCCCACATAGTCACCGATATTCACGTATTGCGATTGCGCGCCACTCAGCCGTACGAGAGAGTCGGGAGATTGCGCGTCGGGAGCAGCACTCAACACCAACGGTTCAGCAACAGCTTCACCGGCTTCGGCATCCGAGGCGGTAATGCCCGACTGTTCAACGCTGCCCGTACTCGACGAGAAACGAGTGAGGGCCTGCCCCAAGGTGAAGACAGTGGATGCCTCGGCACCCGAATCGTCAGAGAGCCGCAAGAGCGGCCCGGGGCACGTCAGCTGCTGCGCTGTGGGCACCGGAACAACGAGCTCGCTTGGCGGTGTCGCTGTGTACGACGGAAGATCAACAAAGCTCGAACCGAGCACCGCAGCGGCGGCAATTCCGATACCGAGTACTCCGACGACAACTCGCGCGCCAACGGCGGCAGCAGCTTTGGCTGACACCGGGCGTTTTGTGCTTGATTCCGGCTCGGGGGCGCCGGTGAGTTCGTGGTCATCATCGAACTCTTCACCGGTGGGCTGATCGGGCAGCGCAGCAGCTTCGTCAGGGGTGAGTTCGTTGTCGATCATTGGTTCGCCTCAATCACAGTGACGGCGCTCTCGGCTTTGGCCGCTTTGAGACGACGGCGACGAGTTGTCGGAATGGCGAGCAGCAGAGTGAGGCCAAAGACAACGATCTGGCCGGTGAGCACAATCTGCCCCCAACGAGTCTCGGTGTTACTCGCGCCGACCGGAATCTCGGCTTCGCGAAGTTCGGGGTAATGCCAGAGGTAGCCCTGAGCGGTATCGCCAATAGGGTTCAGGATGCTGTTGCCGTCGAGGGCTTCGATGATGCGTTGACGCGTCTCGGCGGTGTCGGAATCGGTCGCCGGGGTAAGCACGATGAAGGCGATCTGCAGGTCGTTGAGTTCATCCGCGATTGCGTAGCCGCTGCGGGAGGCAATGTTGCCGGCGAGCGTCGCGTTGACGAGTTCTGCGTCGGAGAGTTCTGTGCTCGTGGCAGCAAGCGTTGACTGCTCGTCAAGTCCTGAGCCACGACCACGGTGCAGGTCGACCGCAATGGTGGAATCCGAGGTCACGGTGATCTGCAGAGTGCCAAGTCCGTCGCGTTGAGTGGACTCTGCCGCCACAAAGGCTGGCAGCAAACGTCCATTGCTTGTCGTCACGGGTGCAGCACCGGAGGCGAGCGACCACAGCGGTGCCGCTGCGATACCGAGGATACCGATGAGGGCGACAACGGCGGGAAGCGCAGCATGACGACCGAGACTGTCGATCGCGACGATCACAGCGCCGCTGAGCCCGAGCCAGTAGAGGCTGAGACCGGCACCAGCCCAGACGGTTACCTCGGATTCACCCGAGGCGCTCACGGTCAAGTGAGTAGCCGCGACCGCGGTGGCGAAGCCTAGGAGGGCGAGCGCGAGGGCGGGAACAGCGCGGCGGGTGCCGGGCACGAAGAGGCTCATGAGGGCGAGCGCTGCGAACGGCGCGAGCAACAGCGCCACAAGGAGCGGACCATAGCGATCGTTAAGGCCGAGGGTCGAGAGAAGTTCGCTCCACCCGTTGGTTCCCGGAACGACGCTACCGATCGCCAATTGCCAGCCGCTTGATGCCTCGCGGGCTACCGGTAGGCCAGGGTCAGCAAAGATCGCCAGCAGCGCACCGCGACCCCACTGCTGAATGACGAGCGGCGCAAACAGTGCGGCCGCGGGAATCACAATCCAGATCAGGCGATGAGTCGACTTGGGGCGCAACACGATCCATGCCACAAGCCCAATCAACAGAGCCGGAATCAAACTCGGCGCTGAGGCGGTGATCACGGCAAAGAGCAGCGCAGCCAGTGCAGCCATCGCCCAATTGTGGGCAGCACGCAAGGCCGTGAGAATCAGCCAGGGCAGCAAGATATGAGCAAGAACTGCGCCCAGTTGTCCTTCCCCCAGTGCGATGAGGAAGCTCGGAGCAACCGTCCACGCAACAGCCGCGAGCGTTGGTGCCCACGTGCGTTCGGAGATGGCAGCCGCGCACAACCACGCCGCCAGCGAGGCAAGTGGCAACGCCAACAAATACAGCATCACGATGCTGAACGAAGGATTCCAGAAGGTCAGCGAGCCCATTAGCGCCAGAACGGCCGCGAATGGATCCGCCGCAACTACCTCTTGCGCGAGATCGTTCCAGCCGTAGCCGACATGAGCCCACAGCTCAGAAACGGTCGTCGAGAGTGGCAGGAGTCCACCGCCGGTGAGCGCAACAGCATCAACAAACCGGGAAAAACTGACCATGCCGAGGATGCCAGCCAAGAGCACTACCCAGGCGCCGCCATTTCCAAAGAACTTGGGACGCTCGACCTCGAAGGCCGCATCGGGCGCAGCCCCCTGGCGTTCATGCGCTCGCACTTCACGAAGCTCCGCCCACGACATCCGCAACGGGTCGACGGCGGCGAACCCCACCTGCTTATTGCGGCGGAGATTGCGGCGTGCCGCCACGACTCCCCCATCGAAGATCGCAGCAAAAGCGGCAGCGAATTCGCCGGCAATTGCCGTTGGACGTTTCGCGACGAGATGGCCGAGCGACCGCAAAATAGCGAGCGGCAACAGCGTAAGCCAGTGAAGCGGCACTGCGGGAGCGGGCGCATAGACGAGTCGGCGGTGCAGTTGGGCAAAGCGTTGCACCCTGTTGTGAGCCGCCGCCGAGATCGAGCGCTTGCCAAAGAGTTCCGGTCCGCCAGAGCTTGCGACCCGAGCATCCGCGACAGCAACGACGCGGTGGCCAGCCAAACGGGCACGAATACAGAAGTCGAGTGCCGCATCCACCGAGGTAAGTTTTGGGTCAAAGCCGCCGAGCGCCGTCCACACTTGGCGCCGCACGAGCATGCCAGCGCCGGCCACGCCCATGGCGTCGGTCTGCACGTCGTGCTGGGCCTGGTCGAGTTCGTCGTTGACGAGTCCAACCGAGCGCCCGAGAGGCGTCAGTGTTTCGCCAAAGTTAGAAATAACGGATGGGTCGTCCCACCGCACCAATTTAGGGCCGGCAACAGCCACTGACGGCGCAATTTCGACGGCGCCGAGCAGCGCGCGCAAAGCATTCGGATCCGGAGCGCTGTCGTGCGCGAGCAGCCACAACCATTCGTTCTCGGTGGCTTGCGGTGCTGCGGTGTAGAGCGCAGCACCGATCGCGCCACCAAAAGTCTTGTGCGCGTGAGCGTCCGCTATCTGCGCCGGGGCCGAGTCTGCCATGAGAGCCAGCGACTCATCACTCGACTCAGCATCAACCACGATGACCGAATCGGGTCGTCGAGATTGGGCCGCGATCGCGGCAAGTGTTCGTGGCAGATACTTCGCACCGTTTCGGGCGACTAGTACTGCGGTGACTCTCGGCTGCATTTGTTTGAGACTATGCGCCGCTCGCGCAGTTTTACACTCGACGCGCTGCAGAGCCGCGAGTCTGAGAGCCGCCCCAATTCGGGGTTATGGCTCCACCCGGCTAACTAGCTCGCGCGCTTGCGAAGCTTGCGACGTTCGCGCTCAGAGAGACCGCCCCAGATTCCGAAACGCTCATCGTTTTCGAGAGCGTATTCGAGGCACTGGCTGCGAACTTCACACGAGGAACAAATCTTCTTTGCGTCACGTGTTGACCCACCCTTTTCGGGGAAGAACGCTTCGGGGTCTGTTTGTGCGCAGAGTGAGTCGGTCTGCCAAGAGAGCGCATTGCCGTCTTCATCGGCGAGAGGTTGACGAACTCCGGGAACCCCAAGTCGTACGGGGTCAACAAACCAGTCGTCCGGAACTCCCGCGCGGTATCCGCTGTTGCCCATCTGGTCTTTCTCCCCTCCGCCTTTAATGCTTCGCATCAAATCGCGTTACATAATTACACCGGTGTAGTTCCCGAGAGTCAAGTCGCAGATCATAATTGCCTCGACTACGAGTTAAGGGTTATGGCGCGCCGTGACTTAAATTAACTCAGCAAAGAGAGATCGTGATCGACCATCGCCGCCACAATTTCATCAAACTCAACCTGTGGTGTCCAACCTAGAATCCGCTGAGCCTTGCTCGCATCCCCCAGTTGTAGGGCGGCATCCCCCGTGCGCAGCAAAGAATCGGAGACCGTCAGGCGCTCAGACCAGTCGTCGACGCCCGCCCGCTCAAATGCAGCGGCCACGAAATCTCGCACGGAATGGGAAACGCCCGTCGCAATCACAAAATCGTCGGCCTGCGGATGCTGCGCTGCTCGAACGAGCGCATCCGCGTAATCAGGCGCCCAGCCCCAATCGCGGCGGGCATCCAGATTTCCGAGTTCGAGAGTGTCTTGCAGCCCCCGAGAAATCCGCGCAGCGGCCGCAGTGATCTTTCGGGTCACAAACGCTTCGGGTCGACGCGGCGACTCGTGGTTGTACAAAATCACAGAAGAGGCCGCAACGCCCGCAGTGCGGTACGCCCCGACGAGTCCGTGAGCATAGGCCTTAGCAGCGCCGTAGGGGCTTGTGGGGCGCACTGGAGTGCTCTCGTTCTGCGGAGAGACGCTTGGCGTGCCAAAGATTTCCGCGCTCGAGGCTTGAACGAAGCGGATGTCGGCGTCGCCGCGGTCGTGAATCTTCTTAACCGCTGCGAGCATTTCTGCCACGACCGCGCCGTTCAGCCGCGCAGTGAGGGTCGGATTCTGCCACGACTGGTACACGGAGCTCAGCGCTGCCAGATTGTAAATCTCGTTGGGCTGCAGTTCATCGATGAGTTCGCCGATTGCACTATCCGCGGCCAGATCAAGCTCGTGGGCAACGACTCCCGGCGCCACAAGTTCTCCCACGTCACGGGTCACACCGTGCACTTCGTAGCCTTGAGCGAGCAGCAGCTCGGCTAGATAGGAACCATCTTGGCCGGTGACACCGGTGATCAGTGCACGGGTCATTGGAGGCCAGCGAGCGTTTTCTGTTCGGCAAGGTCTGCTTCGACCATCATCGTGACAAGTTCGGGGAATTTGACGCGCGGCTCCCAGCCGAGTTTTTCTTTCGCCTTCGCCGAGTTGCCCACCAGCAGGTCGACCTCGGCGGGCCGCATGAAGCGCTCGTCGAAGGTGACGTAGTTGGTCCAGTCGTCAATTCCTACCGCGGCGAAAGCGAAATCGAGAAGCACGCGGATGCTTTGCGTCTCTCCCGTCGAAATGACGTAGTCGTCTGCCTCATCCTGCTGCAGCATCAGCCACATTGCTTCGACGTAGTCGCCAGCGAAGCCCCAGTCACGCTGAGCATCAATGTTGCCGAGAGTGAGAGTGTCTTGGAGTCCTAGCGAGATTCGCGCAACGGCGCGGGTAACTTTGCGGGTCACAAACTCCGGGCCGCGGCGCGGGGATTCGTGGTTGAACAGCACGCCAGACGAAGCGTGCATGCCATAGGACTCGCGATAGTTGATGGTCATGTAGTGGCCGTAGACCTTGGCAACCCCATACGGCGAGCGCGGCCAGAGCAGGGTGTCTTCGTCTTGCGGAACCGTCTGAACCTTGCCAAACATCTCAGAGCTGGATGCCTGGTAGAACCGAACTTCTTGGCCGGTAGCGGCAGTGTGCAGTCGCACCGCTTCGAGCGCGTTGAGCACGCCCATTCCGGTAACTTCACTGGTGAGGTGCGCGTTCTCCCACGAGTATGCAACGAAAGAAATAGCGCCGAGGTTGTAGAACTCGTCGGGCTTTGCAACGCTCATGGCGCGCATGAGGCTCGACAGGTCGGTGAGGTCCCCCGTGAGAATTTCAACATCCGGAATCACTCGCTCAAGCAGTTCGCGTTTCGGGTTGTTCTGGCCCCGCATGAGGCCGAAAACTTTGTAGCCCTTAGAGAGCAATAGCTCAGCAAGGTACAACCCGTCTTGGCCGGTGATTCCGGTAATGAATGCGCGCTTCATAGTGATCTCTCTTGCTTGCAGTCAGCTCTGCCTAGGTTCTGAGCCAACACGTCGGCCGAAGTAACGCTACTGGAACTTCAACGGTCGTGCAGGGGCGGCAGAAGCCTACGGCGACGCTTCGTCGTGCAGTGCAGACAGCAACACTATTGCGTTGCCGCCACAAACAACTGACCGGCGCCCCGCACCGTCAGCACACTCTCATCGCCCGTCACGAAAACTGTTTCCCCGCGCGAGAGCGACGTTGAGTTCTCGCTACCGTCGACAACGAATTGCCCGGCCGTACACAACAGGATTGCCGCACTGTGCAGCTCAAGCGTCGCATCCTTGTCCACTTCAAGAAGCTGGAAGTCACGCACGGGCGGCCGGAAGACTCGTGCTGTTGCCCCGACGGGCTCGGGGGCGAGATATGGCACCGGGCTCGCCGAGAAGTCGAGAACGCTCAATAGTTCGGGAACATCAACGTGCTTCGGCGTGAGTCCACCGCGCAGCACGTTGTCAGACGATGCCATGAGCTCAATGCCCAGTCCGCGCAGATAGGCGTGGATGTTGCCCGCGGGCAAAAACAGCGCCTCGCCCTTGGCGAGCGTCACATGGTTCAGCATCAGCGAGATCAACACCCCAGGATCGCCGGCGTAGTAGCCAGCAAGCTTTCGAACGAGGGCGAACTCGTCGCTCGCTCTGTCAGCTTCGGCGAGCGCCGAAACCCGCTCCACGAGCTCCGGCACTGGCTGCGCGGCAGAGATGAGCCACTCGAACATCGCCCGCACGTCGGAGTCAGCGCGAGCGAGAGCCAACCACTCGGTGAACAGGGCCGGGTGCGGGGCGCTGCTGGCGGCATCCAATTCAGCAAGGCGCTCGATGGATGCTCGGGTGTCGGCCATCGAGCGAAAACCGCACAGCGCCTCAAACGTGTCACTCACGGCAACGATGAGTTCTGGCTTAGCGGACGCGTCTTTGTAGTTGCGGAACGGCGCCGTCAACGGAATGCCTGCCGCGTTCTCACGCGCGAAGCCCTCAGCTGCTTGCTCGGGAGTGGGATGAGCTTGTAAGGAGAGCGGTGCTCCCGCAGCGAGCACCTTGAGCAGGAAGGGAAGCCGCTCTACGCCCTCGCCCACGACGTGCATGGCGTCGCGCTGGATCCACTCGTGCAGATCGCTCGCGCCTCCCGCCTGCGCGGGGTCGAGGATAACGCTGGGGCTCCCCGGATGCGCACCGAGCCAGAGCTCCGCCTCGGGCTTTCCCGTCGGCTCCGTGCCCAGAAGCGCAGAGATTTCGCCAGCAGAACCCCACGCGTAATCGCGAGGCGTATTAGTGATGCCTACAAACATTCAGTCCACTCTTCTCGAAGCCTTAGCCCAAAGTACCAACCGTCTAGAAACGACGCGTACTCACGCTTTAGGATCGCAGTGATTTCGATAAGCAATGGAGCGAAGACTATGTCATTTGAGACCCTCAGCAGCGACTTCTACGGCTACGAGAATGCGCTGACCGATCAGGAAAAAGACACCATCCTGAAGCTGCGCGCATTTCTCGATAAAGAGGTGCGCCCAATTGCCAACGACCTGTGGGCCAAAGCGGAGTTCTTCAACCGCGACGTCGTCGTCAAGGGACTCGCCGACCTCGGACTCTTCGGACTCCCCTGGGCCGAAACCCAGCAGTTCCCCAACTCAGCCGTCTTCCGTGGCTGGGTAGCGCTTGAGCTCGCTCGTGTCGACGCCAGTGCCGCCACCCTCGTTGGCATGCAAAACGGTCTCGTCATGGGATCGATTGGTGTTGCCGGTTCACAAGAACAGCGCGATGAGTGGCTGCCCAAGTTTGCTTCAGGCGAACTGCTTGGTGCTTTCGGCCTGACCGAGCCACTCTCGGGTTCTGACACTGCTCAGGGCCTCCAGACCGTCGCCAAGCGCGAAGGCGACAACTGGATCATCAACGGTGCCAAGCGCTGGATCGGCAATGGCTCGATCAGCGACGTCACCATCATCTGGGCACGCGACGAAGCCGACAACCAAGTCAAGGGGTTCATCGTTCCTACGAGCACTCCGGGCTACTCGGCCACCCGTATTGAGAACAAGCAAGCACTGCGCATTGTGCAGAATGCCGACATCGTGCTCGAAGACGTCATCGTGCCGGAGAGCAACCGCCTGCAGAAGTCCACATCGTTCAGGGACACCGCAGCCGTGCTGCGACTCACTCGCGCAGAAGTGGCGTGGGCCGCGGTCGGAAACTCCATCGGAGCCTACGAAGCTGCCGTCAAGTACACCGGCGAGCGCATCCAGTTCGGCAAGCCCATCAGCAGCCACCAGCTCGTTCAAGAACACCTGGCGAAGAGCCTCGGCAACATCACCGCCTCCATCGGTATGGTGACGCGCGTTTCCGAAATGCTCGACGAGGGCACCCAAAAGGATGAGCACGCGGCCCTTGCCAAGGAATACACAGCAAGTCGCATGCGCGAGACCGTCGCCTGGTGCCGCGAAGTGCTTGGTGGCAACGGAATCGTTCTCGACTATGGAGTGATGCGTCACTTTGCCGATGCCGAAGCTATCTACTCCTATGAAGGAACTCGCGAAATGAACACGCTCATCGTGGGTCGCGCCATCACAGGCAAGGCAGCATTCGTCTAATCTTGCGTCATGCGACTTTTAGCGAGCCCCCGGGCGCGGGCGTGGTTTCTTAGCGCGTCGCTACTAGTCATTTTAGGCGGCGACGCCTGGCGCTACTCCTTCGGCTGGGGTGTTTTTGTCACCCTAGCCGTGGGGCTTGGCGCAGTGTCGCTGTACATTCTCATTGCCAACCGTCAGCGGTGGAGCATTGGCGGGCTCCCCTATCCCCTCATCGCATTTATGGCGTTGGCCACGCTCTCACTCGCTTGGTCCTTCTATCCCGGCGCTACCGCACTCGGATTGCTCAATACGTGGCTGACAGTGATCGGCGCACTCGCCGTAGCAACCAGCTTCTCGTGGCAAGAAATGCTCGACGCTACGGCACGAGCACTCCGCATTCTTCTCGGCTTATCGATCGCTTTTGAGCTACTCGTCGCGACGATCATTCGTCACCCTGTCGCTCCACTCGCTCCGCAACCAGAGCTCACCGTCAACCCGGATGGCCCCCTGCCCATCATGTTGCTCTGGTCGCGTAACGTGCTCTTTGATGCCTTGGATGGCGGCCGGATTCAAGGCATCGTTGGCAACGCCAACCACTTAGGCTTTCTCGCGCTTCTCGCATTAATTGTGTTCGCTATCCAATGGGCTCAAGGCACCACGAAACGTTTCACATCGATCACGTGGCTGGCGCTGGCTGGCCTAACGCTGTTCTTGGCGAGGTCGGCAACTGTCACGCTTGCACTGGTTGCCGTGATCGTGACGGCAACCGCGATCCTTATTATCCGTACTCGCCGCACATCTCGATCGAGTGCCGTGGCTCAGATCACCTTTGTCGCACTCACCGCCGCTGCCATCGCAGCGGCGCTGATGTTCCGTGAATCCGTTTTTGCGTTACTCAGCAAGAGCGAAGATCTCACCGGACGAGCCGAAATTTGGCAGAACGTCAGCGAGCTTGCGCAACAACGACCCGGCTTCGGCTGGGGGTGGGTCAGCGTCTGGATGCCCTGGGCAGAGCCGTTCGCCGGTCTCGCGCAGCGCAACGGCGTTGTGCAGGTGCAGGCACACGATGTCTGGCTTGATATTTGGCTCCAGCTCGGATTCGTGGGCGTCGCCTTCTTTGGCGCGCTAGTGCTGACGACGCTGATTCGCACGTGGTCACTCGCCACTGACCGGCCCCAGCGCGCTGCCGGTGAACGACTGGCCTTCACCGCCAGCTCGGTCTGGCCCGTGCTCGTCATGATCGCCCTGGCCGTGCAATCGATCCCCGAAAGCCGCTTGCTTGGGGAATACGGCTTGTACCTACTCGTCATTATTGCGGTGAAGGCGAAACGCCCCGACTGGGCAGGAGTTCGTCAATGATTTCCCGCTCCGCCCTGAACACCGCAACGAATGCCGGCGCGGTGATCCTCTCGTCGCCTCGAACGTCCGCAGCGCTCAGCACTGTCGTCATCGGCACCACGGTAGCGGCATTCTTTCTGCGAACCGTTTTAGGCACTCCTGGCTTTCTCGCCGCCCTGGTGCTGCTCGTCGTGCTTGTCTCGCTGTCGGCATGGGCGCAGTGGAAGGATATTGGCTGGCGTGCCCTAGTGCCAATTTCACTCATCCTTTTCACGGGCTGGGTCTGGCTCTCCGTGGCATGGTCGCAGTACCGTGCGGAGAGCGTAGCGAGTGCGCTCTACTTGCTGATGCTCACAATTATGGGCATCTATATCGCCCTGGTGCGCGACACAATCCAAATCGTGCGGGCTTTTGGTGATGTGCTGAGGGCAGCTCTCGTGGTCTCTCTGGTTTTTGAGATTCTCACGGGCCTCATTTTCGATTCCTCGTTAGATGCGCTTCTGATCCAAGGAAATTTGGGCACAGCGGAACCAATTCAAGGCATTTTCGGGACTCGGAATCATCTCGGCATGATCGCCCTCATCGCGTTCATTACCTTCGCGATCGAATACTCAACACGATCCGTCGAACGCAATCTCGCGATCGGTTCACTCATTACAGCGGCGCTAGTTCTCTTGCTGTCGCAGTCTCCGCTCGCCCTCGGGGCTGGTCTAATCATTGCCGCCGCCACCGGCGCGCTTGTTGCTCTGCGCCGAGTTCCCTCCGGGCGCCGACGCTATTGGCAGATACTTCTGATGGCATTCACCGCGGCCACCCTGATCCTGAGCTGGCTTTCTCGAACAACAATCGTGGCGTGGTTCGATGCGAGCGACGAACTCGCCTATCGAGTGGGCGTGTGGCGGCAGTTGTGGACGCTAGAAGACAATTATCGGCTCGAAGGTTGGGGCTGGATCGGTCCGTGGGACGCCACCGTCGCACCGTATCTCGCGTTCAGATCCTTTGATTCCCGGGTACCCGACTCCGCACACAACGCGTACCTCGATGTATGGTTCCAACTCGGCGTCGTCGGGTTTCTTATTTTTGTCGGACTGCTCGGCTTAGCTTTCACGCGCTCATGGCTTTTGGCCTCCCGTCGGCGCAGCATCGTCTTCGCCTGGCCGGCTCTCGTGCTACTGGCGCTAGCTATCGGTGCACTCGCAGAGAGCTCGATCTTGACCGACTTCGGATGGCTCACTTTCGTCGTGTGCTGCGTCAAAGCGTCGCGAGAGCTCAGCTGGCGCCGTGCACTCGACTCGAGTGTTTCGCCCGGAATTTAGGTTCTACCACGGCGCAGACGCAGACGCAGACGCAGACTGAGACTGACGAGCATCCCACGCTGAGTTCACGATGTCCTCGACACCGAAGCGGGCAGTCCACCCTGTGAACGCTGTGATCGCATTGATGTCACCGACGATCGCCGCAGGATCACCCGCACGACGAGGTTGCACATCAGCCAACAGGCGTGTTCCTGACACTTCGATAAGAGCATCAACGATCTCACGAACGCTCGTACCTATTCCGGTGCCGACATTCAAAATTATGTTTCCCGGGTCGTGCGGAAGGGCATCCAAGACAGCCAAGTGCGCTTCAGCAACGTCCACGACATGTACGTAATCACGTACGCACGTGCCGTCTGCGGTGTCATAGTCGTCACCAAAAATTACGGGCGGCTGATTGTCGGCGATCCGATCAAGACAGATAGGAATTAAGTTGAAGGCCACCGTGTCTGCGAGCTCGGCGCTGCCGGCTCCTGCGACATTGAAGTAGCGCAGGCTGGCGGCCCTCAATGGCCAGGCCTCGGCCGCGGCTGTAATGATCTGCTCACCGACCAGCTTGGTGGCACCATACGGACTAATGGGCTGCGCTAGGGCAGCCTCTGAAATCGCACCTGAGGCATTGCCATACACCGCAGCTGACGACGAGAACACGAGCTTGTCAACGCCCGCATTTTCCATGGCCATGAGCAACTTGGCGACTGCGCCCACGTTGTCGGCGTAGTAAAGAGCAGGCTTTGCCACGGATTCCCCCACTTGCTTGTGGGCAGCAAAGTGGATGACTGCATCGATCGCGTTATCTCGGAGCACAGCTTCGATCTCACTCACAGGCGCTGCCGCCAAATCCATCCTGACGAACGGCACATCACGGATTCGATCAGCTTGTCCCGACCCGAGGTTATCGAGAACAACAACCTCGTCTCCGCGATCAACGAGCAGGCGGACAGTGTGGGCACCGATATAGCCGGCTCCGCCGGTAACGAGAACGCGCATGAAACCAGTCTAGGAGTTAGCAGGTGGTGAGTTTTGCGACTTTACTAGTCAACGCACTGGTGCCTCCGAGAAGTACAACTTTGGTCGCCCCGAGATCCACGATGTCTTGAAGCATTGCCTTCGGGACACAGGTCGTTTGCACGATGTAAAGCGGCACTGACTGCGCACCGGCGACCGCTGCACCGGAGAGCGCGTCAGGAAAGTTGTAGCCGGATGCCAAATAGACGGTATGGGCATCATCGAACGCAGCGTTATTGATTGCAGCCGACACTACGAATCGGTCGCTCCCGGCGATTCTCTCGACGTTCGATGAGCCCAGCAAAGACTTGAGGCTCGATTCGATACCGCTGCTGACCGCTGCTGTACCGCCAGCAATCTTCACGCTCGTAATTCCCAGCTTCGTCAAGAGCGATTTCGTTGCCGAATCCAGCTTGGATGAACTGCCGGGAACCAGAATCACAGGGCTACCGTCGGCCGCGGCCGCGGAACTCGCAGAAAGAGCATCAGCGAAAGTCGTTCCAGTGGCGATATACGCCGACGTGGTCGTTCCTGCCGGGAAGGCAGATTCTGCAATCAGCCGCGAGGATTCGTACCGATCATCACCGGAAATACGCGAGACCTTTGATGCATACCCAGCCAGACTGTTATAGACAGTTTTCGAAACTGCTCCCGTTCCTCCGACAACAACTATCTCTGCTGGTTTCAGTCGTTTCAGTTCAGCACGGGTACTCGACGGAACACTGGACGATGCCACCAAAAGTAGAGGGCCATCGAATAGCGCCGCAGCAGCTGCCGCGCTCAAGGCATCGGGAAAGTCCGTTCCTGTTACGACGTAGACGCGGTCGATACCGGAGTCGGGGTACGCCTTGGCGGAGAGTGCCGCTGAAACGACGAACCGGTCGTCTCCACTCACCCGAGAAACGGAAACATCAGGAGTGATGTCGGTGGGGTTGCCGAACCACGAATAGTAGTAGTACCAGAAGTTACGGTTTCCGTAGGAGGAACAGCTGTCACCGACTCCGCCAAGATTGGCCAACGCTGCTGCATTGGGTACGTACGGCGTGTAGTTGTAGAGGGCTGCGGTTGCGTAGTTAGAGATCTTTACTGTCTTGCTACCGCAGTTGTTGCTGCCCGGGTAGTAAGCGATGCTGAAAGTGCCAGGTTGCTTGGCGAAGTTAGCGGCCTTGTAAGCCTTGAATTGACGGGTTCCCGTGAACACCTGATACCCGAACCCCTGCGCTGTCTCTGAGCAACCACCGTCGTCTGGGCATCCATAGCCAAGCGCATTGTTGATGTTCCACGAGGAGGGGTTGGAGTTAGTGATCAGCCCTTGCTCTTTTTGCAGAGTAACTAAGATGACTTTCGCGCTGATCCCGCATGCGACCTGTGCCCGATAAATAATCGTCGACGCTAGGAGGTTGTCTCCGCCCTTGATCTCTTCACAAATCAAGTTACCGGTGGTCTGCGAGGTTTCTTTCGCTCGCGTCTCGACGTCTTGGCGCAGGGTCTTGAGCGCACCAGAATTCGCGTTCAAGAATGCCTGAATTTCACTTTGAGTCATCGCGGAACCGTCGTAGAACTCGTCGTCGCTAATGATGTTTCCCGGGTCGAACTCGCTGCCGCTGATGGCATAAGTAGCGGTCGCTGGAGCTGAGACGACAGCACCTGTCGCCAGCATGGCTACAGCCGCGGCGATAGCCGCGACTCGGTAAATTCCGGCTCTGGCCGTCAAAAAAGTGTGCATTCTGCAATCCCCCAAGCAAACACGCGTTGTTACAGGATATGTCTAATGGGAAGAATGTGAAGACCCACTTTGAGTGGCACGGCGCGTGGCGCCGCACTTCGCCGCGCACATGCGCTAGCTAAGGAACGCCTGCCGATCGTGAACTCAGTGCACGAATCCCGCCCCAGAGCAACGTACTTGATGAACTTTTCACGATCAGCGCAGATCCCAAGAAGCGTCGCTTCA
This sequence comes from Salinibacterium sp. NG253, assembly GCF_015864945.1. GTDB lineage: Bacteria > Actinomycetota > Actinomycetes > Actinomycetales > Microbacteriaceae > Rhodoglobus. Next base: position 948,347 of record NZ_JADYWF010000001.1, read on the forward strand.
CGCGTTTCTGCACCGGCCACTACGACTGGAATCTCCCGTCCCACGGTCTTTTGAGGAGAGCGCGAACATCGTCGAAGGGGTGGGCAATAACGATTCGCCCCGCCGAGCAGGCCCCGACCGTGGTCACCCAATACGCACCAACTCGAGATTGCTCAAGCACAATAACGGCCGCACGATAGATCGCCGACAGCTGATCAATGGGGATGCCGCTGAGAGATCTCAAGGTGCCTAGCGTCGTTGAACGGCAAAGCTGGGACGCGAGAGGCGTACAAGCCTGGTCCGCGCAGATCTGCTCCGTGCGAGAGTAAAGCGACGGCCACTCCAAGTGTGCGCAGTTCAGAAAGCTCGGTCACGACATCATTGCCGAAGTAGCCACCGAACAGTGGCGATTCAGCCTCGATAATTACGGGCACACACGAGCGTGCCCTGCGCTCGAAGTACCCGCGGTGGCGGTCGCCGAAGAGGTACTCCATTGAAAGAGCAAACGAATAGGATTGGCGTGTTCCCCACGACTAATTCTCTGGAGTGTGAATGCACCAAGTGAACCCCCTGCAGCACGACAGCGCCGATATCGCTGACAACGCTTCCATCGCCGCAACGGCGCGGATTTGGCACTACGCACAAGTCCGCGAAAATGCGTCGGTTGGCGAGAACTGCGTGATTGGCCGCGGAGCCTACGTGGGCAGCGGAGTCGAAGTCGGCGACAATTGCAAAATTCAGAATTACGCACTGGTCTACGAACCGGCCAAATTGGGTCGCGGCGTGTTCATCGGGCCGGCCGTTGTGCTTACCAATGACCATTTTCCTCGCGCAATCAACGCTGATGGTTCTGCCAAATCGGCTCATGATTGGAAACCGGTTGGCGTCGATATTCGCGAGGGTGCGTCAATTGGTGCGAACAGCACGTGCATCGCACCACTCGTGATCGGCCGCTGGGCGCTCGTTGGCGCCGGCTCAGTTGTTGTTAAAGATGTTCCAGAGTTTGCTCTGGTCGTTGGCAGTCCCGCTCGCCGTATCGGCTGGGTAGGTACCGCCGGGCATCCGCTCACTGAAATTTCACCAAGCCTGTGGGAGTGTCCGGTCACCGGCGCCCACTATCAAGAAACCGCTACCGACCTTCTGATTGAGGTGCAAGATTCGTGATCCCCGCAGCTAGGCCCCAAATCGGCCAAGACGAACGCGATGCCGTTGACCGTGTGATGAGTTCTGGCATGCTTGCGCAGGGTCCGGAAGTCGCCGCCTTTGAGACCGAATTTTCAGCGATCGTTGGCGGAGCGCAGTGCGTTGCCGTCAATTCGGGTACGTCCGCATTGCACATGGCATTCGTCGCCGCCGGCATCGGTGCTGGCGACGAAGTCATCGTCCCCTCGTTCAGCTTTGCGGCGACAGCCAACGCCGTTGCGCTCGCGGGGGCCACTCCCGTGTTCGTTGACATTGAGCGCGACTACTTCTCCGTGGATCCCGCGGCGGTGGAAGCTGCCATCACATCGCGGACAAAAGCGATTATGCCGGTGCATCTCTACGGGCATCCGGCACTCATGGTTGAACTGAGCGCAATCGCCGCCGCACACGATCTCTTGGTCTTTGAAGACGCAGCCCAAGCGCACGCGGCGTCGGTCAACGGCGTTCCGGTCGGTAAATGGGGAATTGCTGGCTCGTTCTCCTTCTACCCGACGAAGAATATGACCTCCGGCGAAGGTGGCATGATCACAACATCTTCCGATGAGCTCGCCCGGGTTGCACGATTGCTTCGCAATCAGGGAATGGAACGTCGTTACGAGAACGAAGTCGTGGGATTCAATACCCGCATGACAGACATTCACGCGTCGATTGGCCGCGTACAGCTGACCAAGCTGGCCGGCTGGACCGCACAACGTCAAGCCAACGCCGCGTTTTTCGACGAGCATCTCAGTGGCGTCATCACACCTCCGGTAGCCGCTGGCTCCGTACACGTTTATCACCAGTACACGATTCGAGTTGTCGATCACGATCGGGACGCGTTTGCTGCCGCCCTCGCCGAACGCGGAGTTGGCACTGGGGTTTACTACCCCACCCCCATCCACCAGCTGCCCTCGTTCAAGCTCGATCTCGACCTTCCGGTGACGGCCGAAGTCGCCACGCAAGCTTTGTCATTGCCCGTGTATCCATCCCTTACCGAAGCGGAACGCGAAACGATCGTGAATGCCGTCAATGACGTAGCAAAGGCAGGCAGCTAATGACTCTTCGCGCAGGTGTACTCGGTCTCGGCGTCATGGGGCGCCACCACAGCCGAGTTCTCAACGAACTCGACGGCGTCGAATTCAAGGGTGTTTATGACCCTTCGGATGCCGTTCCCTCTCATATCGAAGGCAAGCCGGTAGTGCGAGACCTCGACACTTTCCTCGACATGGGCTTCGATTACTGCGTCGTCGCGGCGCCCACGATTTACCACTTGGAGATCGGCACGATGCTCGCAAGCCGCGGCATTCACGCGCTGATCGAGAAACCTGTTGCATCCACCTCGGAGGCAGCATTCGAATTGCGCGATCTCTTTGACGCGGCCGGCCTGGTCGGCGGTGTTGGCCACATTGAGCGCTACAACCCTGCACTCCAGTCAGCGCGCCAGCGGATCCAGGACGGATTGCTCGGTGAGATTTACCAGGTGACGACTCGTCGCCAGGGACCATTTCCCGGCCGCATTGCTGACGTGGGCGTCATCAAAGATCTCGCCACCCACGACATCGATCTGACCGCCTGGGTTACTCAGCAGGAATACGTCTCGATAAATGCACGCACCACGTTCCGCAGTGGCCGCGAGCACGAAGACATGGTTCTGGCCGTCGGCACGCTCAGCAAGGGCACCATTGTCAGCCACACGGTCAACTGGCTTACGCCTTTCAAAGAGCGCACGACGATAATCACGGGGGAACATGGCTCTCTCGTCGCCGATACACTCACGGCCGATCTGACCTACTTCGAAAATGGCGTTCGCCATCACCAGTGGGATGAGATTTCTCAGTTCCGCGGAGTGAGCGAAGGCGACGTTACTCGTTTTGCTCTCGATAAGAAGGAACCGCTTCGTGCTGAGCACGAAGCATTCCGCGATGCAGTGCTGTCAGGCGACACGAGTGCGATTGTGACGCTGGCACAGGGTGCCGCAGTAGTTGCCACAGCTGAGAAGTTTGTTGCGGATGGCCTCGAGCATCGTCTCGCAACGATCTAGCGTCTCTACCACCGGTTGATGGCCGGCCGATGGCCCCGCGGAGTGCTGCGGGGCCTCTAGGCGGCGCTACTTGTCGCCGTCGGACGCCGGAGGCTCGGTAACCTCTGACGAATTCTGCTGGTTATCGGCGCGCGCCAACGCGACCTGCCGAGCCATCGCTGTGAGGTCATTTTCGAGACGACGAAAACGGCGGTACGTCGTTGCCGCGACGCCCAAGAAAGCCAGCACGGTGATGTACAGCAACAGGTCGGTTCCTCGACCGACGCCGAGCAGACGCGCGGCGAACGTCCACACTTGAGGAACGAAGATGGATGATCCTGCCGCCACGATGAACAGCAACATGAAGATCCGTTGGATCGCTTGATTGCGTGCTCCCCCGCCACGCAACATAACGATCGCGACGACGATAACGGCAATGATCGCAAGGATCTGGAAGATGATGGTCACGATGCCCTACTTGAAGATAATTTCGACGAGGATGTTGATGGCGTTAAGCACCGACTGCCCCTTGCTTTTGGAGTACTCGGTGTAAACGATGTGCGTGGGGTGCTCGGCCCACGTCGCTTTATGCAGACTGATTTGATCGACGAGTTCTGACGCGTGCGCCATGCGGTTCTGTCGCAGCTGAAGCTCGAAGATCATGTCCCGTGAGATGACCCTCAGTCCGTTGTGCGCGTCGGTGAGCGCCATTCCGGTCGTGATTCTGGTGTAGCCCGTAGCCAGACGAAGAACAAACCTTTTCAGGCCGCTCATGTCGGTGCGATTGTCGAGAAAACGCGACCCGATGACGATGTCGAGCTTCTCGTCGCGAAGGCGTTGCACCATGTCAAGCGCATCCTGAACCTGGTGCTGGCCATCGGCGTCGAAGGTAACGACTTCCGTCATCTCAGGAATCAAACGAACGAATTCAAAACCGGTCTGCAAACTCGCGCCCTGACCAAGATTGATCGGATGCTGCACCACGATGGCGCCAGCCGATCGAGCTTGCGCTGCGGAGTCGTCGGTAGAGCAGTCGTCAACACAGACCACATGAGGAAGCGATTTTCGCAGTTCCTTAATCACGGACGCAATGACGCTTGCTTCGTTATACATCGGAACAACAACCCACGTTTGCGCCATGCAGCTAGTTTCGCACATTCTGTGTCGCGCAAACTCGATTCACGGGGGCTTTGACCACTATGTTGGCGGAGCCGATACGCAGTATCGAGCCTTTGATCGTGAGCGCAACCGGAGCGTGTTTATCCTGACGGCGGTCGCTAAGGGCCGCCACCATGGCGTCCGCGCACACGCTCACCTCGCGTACGTCAAGGACCGCGAAGCTCTACCCTGCTCAGTCCGCGAGCACGTCCTCCAACGCACCGCGTACGAATGCTGTCTGCACATCGAAGCTCAACGGCAGGGCCGCCGCTGCAGCCGCGTGCTTGTAGCGGTTCACTTGTTCCACAGTGAGCGATTCCATAGACGCTACGAGATCGTTCATATCGAAGGACTTACTCACGATGCCAAGACCATAATTCTCAAGCTCACGCACCATCTCCTCACTTGGCCCGATCGCCATGCCGATGCGCGCCTGCACGTAATCGAAAAACTTGTTCGGCAGCGTGAGCCGCGCATTCGTGTGGGTCGGTGGAATCCAAAAGATTCCGAGATCGTAGGCCGAGAGCGTGGCGGGGAGCTCGTCGGGGCGCACCGGATCGTGGAAGCGGATGCGATCCACCCCCTCGGCGATTGCTCGAAGCTCCGCGAGGTGCGCACCTCCGTCGGCGGCCGACACGAGGTACAGATCAAGACTGAAGCGCTCAGGGAGTTTACGAAACGCGCGGATCATTGTTTCGAGGCCGCGACCGCCGATCGCTGCACCGCTGTGCACACACCGAATGCGGTCGTCTCGGCTTGCCTGCACTGGCAGCTCCATATAGGGGCCCGCATTCGTCATGAGCGTGGCGTCCACTCCGAAACGTTCTCGATATAGTTCGACGATTCCGTGAGAAACAGTGGTGACGAGCGTGGCCCGGTGCAGGTACGTCTGGCAGAGATGCACCATGAACGGCGCAACGAGCAGCCGCCACGAAGTGATGTGTGTGCGTTCCTCGGGCGCCCACTCGTGCAAATCTGCCCACACTGGCGCGGTGCCCGCGAGTCGGAATCCGAGATCGAGCACCCGAGCATCGTTCGCAACGACGAGGTCCCAGCCGCCTTCGGGAGCGTTGAGCAAAGCAGCGTGCGCGAGCGCCCATTGTGCAGCAGGCGACGAGCACTCGGCGGCCTTATGCGCGTGGACGGCGAGCTTCGCTACTCCCAGCAGGGTCTGAGGCAGAGTCGTGAGCCCGTCGGGCACTTGCACATGCCGCGTCGCGCCGACAGGGGTCTCCCCGAAACCGACGGTAGTCACCTCCCCAAGTTCCGAGAGCAGATGAATCTGCCGCAGCACTCGAGCATCCCGTTCGATAGGGCTGAACGAGATGCAAAGGATCTGTTTCGCGGAGCTCGTCACGGTGCGAGTTTAGCGCGAACAGGGAAGGCTCACCGGTTAGAATTGTCTGAATCGGTCCGCCGGCCGACATGATTTTGCATGAGGAGTACGGTTGCATCTAGTCGTCGTGTCGCGGATCTACCTCCCCGAGCCGTCGGCGGCGTCGTTCTTTCTCAGCGCTGTCGCCGATGAGTTGTGTTCACGCAATCATGAGGTCACCGTACTCACCGCCGCCCCGCCGCGCGGCTACGCGATGCCGGAGCGAGCCGAGCGCATTCGCACGTTCCCGGTGCTCCGTGATCGCACAGGTTATGTGCGCGGTTATCTGCAGTACATGAGCTTCGACATCCCGGTTTTCTTCCGACTGCTTTTCACTCAACGCCCATCCGCAGTTCTCGTCGAGCCACCTCCAACGACCGGCGTGATGGTGCGTCTGGCGTGCTGGCTGCGCCGCATCCCGTACGTGTACGACGCCGCTGATCTCTGGTCCTTCGCTGCTGGGCACGCAACGAGCTCTTCTCTCGTCCTGCGCACACTCGAAGAGCTCGAACGCCGGGCGCTCAGCGGTGCACAGCGCATCGTCACCGTCTCCGATGAGGTGAAGGATCGCATCATCGCTTGGGGAGTCACTACCCCCATAACGACGACGGGCCGCGGCGCAGATACCTCGCAGTTCCATTACTCCCCCGCACCCTCGAAGCCCCTATTCCTCTACGCGGGGAGTTACTCAGCCTGGCACGGGGCCATCGTGCTCGCCGACGCGTTCGCAGAATTCCTCACTACGCATCCCGGCTTCACGCTCCGTTTTGTGGGTCACGGCAGCGAGCTCGAATCAATCCGCGAGCGTGCCGATCAGCTTGGCATCGCCGACGCAGTTGAGTTCGCCGATCCCGTCCCGCCTTCTGAACTCAACGCGCAGCTCAGCGCAGCAACGGCATCGCTCGCGACGCTACTGCCGGGCGGCGGATACGAGTTCGCATTCGCGACGAAGACATACTCATCATTGGCGAGCGGATGTCCAGTGATCTTTGCGGGCCCAGGCCCGACCGCCGCGTTCTTGGCGCGGGCCAACACCGAGGTGCACGCGGGAGCGCCGGTTGCCTACGATCCCGCGGCCATCGCGGCGGCGATGCGTGAGATTGCGGATGCACCGGCACCTCCCGCGTCGCGCGAACGACTTGCCGTCTGGGCCGACGAACACGTATCGATGCGGGCGGCCGCGGCACGCGCCGCGGACGCGATCCTCGACGTCGCGAATGGAGCAACCGCATGAGCACCGACCTCACACTATCCGCGGTCGTTCCGTGCTTCAACGGGGAGGACACCCTGCCCCGGCAACTGTGCGCACTCACCTCACAGCCGCGCGAGTTCCTGCACGAGATCATCGTGTCAAATAACATGTCGACCGACCGAACCTCGGAGATTATCGCGGAGTTCGCGGCCACAGACGACCGGGTACGTGAAGTCTCGGCGGACCGCGCTCAGGGCGCGGTCTTTGCGCAGAACGACGGCGTGCGGGCGAGCACGGGCGACTTCATCATGTTGTGCGGTGCGGACGATGAGGTGCAGCCGGGGTGGGCCGAGGGCTTTTACCACTCTGGCGAGAAGGGTGCCAAAATTATGGGCTGCGTGATCGTGCACTGCCGGGAATCCGGAGCGGTCATCCGCGAAATTTCCACGCTCACCGACTCCACTTGGCCGGGAATGATCTCGCTTGGGGGCGGGCAGGCTTGTTTCGCGCGCGAAGCCTTCGACGCTGTCAATGGATTTGACGAGGCTTTCTCTGGGGCTTCCGAGGACACCGACCTCTTCTGGCGTATGCAGCTGGCGGGATACTCGATCGACTTCACCGAATCCGCTCGTTTCAAGTACTTTGCGCGAGCGACCCCGGCTGACATTCGACGACAGCAAACCGGATACGGCATGGGCAAGGCACAGCTTTATGCCAAGCACCGCGGTGCTGGCATGCCGCGCCGCAGCGCTTATCTCGCGCCAATCATGCTCGGCGTAGCGGCTCTGCGCGCCCTCGTGTCACGGCCGGGCAGCGAGAAGCGCCTGACCGCTGCTTCAACCTTCGGTTACAACTGGGGCCACATCAAGGGATCGTTCCGCTACCGCTGTTGGTACCTCTGAGTGCTCGGGCCTGCCTGACCTGAATCTGCCGGTGCAGGCTCTACTTCACGAGGCCCCGCACTGCATCGAGCCACGGAGTTTGCTGAGCCTCCGAACTCAGCTCCTTGGCTCCGTCATGGGCATGGGATTTCCAGCGGGCGACCTCGCCCGGCTCGAGCCCGTCGAGCACTGCCACGATGTCTGAAACGTCGAAGCCTGCAGCGGCGACCCCGAGGTCGTACTCCTGCAGCAGACGCTCCATATCGACAGTCGGCCCGATCACCATGCCGAGGCGCGCCTGCACAGAATCGAAAAACTTATTCGGCAATGCGAGCCTGATATTTGTGTTGGTGGGGGGCAGCACGTGCAGGCCCGCGTCATAGCGGTGCAATACATCGATGAGTTCATCGTGCGGCACTGGCGGATGCAGAGTCACACGCTCGCCAAGCTGGTGAGCGAGGGCCTTCAGCTCGCGACCGAACGGCGTCTCCTGCTGAGTGAGGTACAGATCAAGCGTGACGTTTGTGGAGGACTGAGCTACTGCCTCCATCATCACCTCGGGCCGTCGGTTCCGCGCGGTCACTCCCGCGTGCACGAGACGAATCGGGTCGCCGACCGGGGTTGGTGTGAGATCAGCGCGGTACGGCGCAGCATTGTGCACGACGCCGCAGTCCATACCGAAGCGGTCCCGATAGTGTTTCGCGATCGTCTCAGAGACGGTGGTGGCCGCTGCCGCGCGCGCGGCCCGATGCGAGAGAATCCACTCTTGGTAGGGTTGACGCACTTTCACCCACACCGGGATATCGTCGTGCAGCCCCGGATAGTACTCGTGCAAATCGAGCAGCACCTTGGAGGGACCGACCATCGAGTAAGCGACCGGCAAGGTCTCGAGTTCATTCGCGAGCACAGCATCAAAGCGACGCCCGCGGAGTTTCGCTATCGCGTTCTTGCACCGCTCGTCGCCCGCGAACGCCGCCGCATACATCCGCAGCCGCACGAATATAGCTTCACGGTACTTCGAAAAGGTGGACACCGCAGGATCAAGCCTGATGTGCTCGATGTCCTCGCGGACAGCTTTGCCGTACCCACAGGTGACGACGTCGTAGTGCTCGGCGAACATAAGCGCCTGTTTCTTCACACGAGCGTCGTTTACGAACTCGGTGAACGAAAGGATGAGTAGCGTCGGCCGTGCGCTCATAGTAGTCCAGCTAGCTCTGCCTGCAGCCGGAATTCGGGAACCTGCGCGACGACCTCCTCGAATGTGCCACTGCCCAAGATTTCGCCCTGATCGAGGTAGCAGATGCGGTCGTATTCGCGGATTGTCGCGAGCCTGTGCGCGACAGTGATGAAGGTCACTTCGCCCTGCAGCTCGCGCATCGACTCAGTCACGCGGTTCTCGGTCGCCGTGTCGAGAGCACTCGTCGCCTCATCCATCACGATAACCAATGGATCGGAGTACAGCGCTCGCGCAATGCCGAGCCGTTGCTGTTGGCCACCCGAAATCGACGAGCCGCGTTCACCGATCCGCTCCTCGATTCCTGCACCGCGGTGGGCGAGCTCCTCGAGGTGCGCGCGTGCGAGCGCGGCGGTAACCCGGTCGGAATCGTAGTCGTCTTCCCACGTAAGGGCCACGTTCTGGGCGATCGACGCGTCGAAGAGCGCGACGCGCTGCGGGACGTACCCGACCCGTTGCCGCCACTGTCGCATGACAGTGTTCAGTTGCTCGTCGTCAATCCACATCGATCCGCTTGTAGGAACACTTAGCCCAAGCAGAATATCGATGAGGGTCGATTTGCCTGATCCTGAAGGGCCCACGATGGCGAGGCTCGAGCCGAATGGCACAGTGAACGAGACGTTTTTGAGCACATCGGCATCGGCGCCCGGATATCTAAAACACACGTCCTCTAAGGCGAGTTTCTGCGGTGCCACCGACAGCTTGGCGGTGTCGGCGCGCTGTTCCTGCGCGGTGCTGTCGCCGCGCAGATCAGTGAGTTCGCGGATCACATCCCGTGCGTATACCTCATTCGCCGATGCGGCGGTGAAGCTCGCCTGCACCTGGTTCATGGCTGGGATCATACGAAAGCCAGTCGCGGCGAATAACGAGATTGCGACCACAGCCTGCGCCGTGCCGTTTGCCCCTCCCCCACCGACGAGGTAGGCACTGCCCCCCACAATGAGGAACCCGCCGATGAGCGCGGACTCGAACACATACTTCGGGACGATGCCGAGGAACGAAATGTTCGCCCGCGCGCGGGTTGCAACCTTGCGGTTCTTCGAGACGACCCTGCCGACCTCTTCGAGCTTGTCGCGGAGCACGACCTCTTTCAGCGCTTCGACCATCTCTGTCATGACAGTCGCAACCTTGTAGGCGTAACCGCGGTTGTCGCGCCCCGCCGCTTGAGATCGACGCGTTACAACGAGCAGCATGAATACCGCGATTAACGAGAGGTACACGAAGGCGATGAGCGCAGTCAACGGCTGGGCGAAGACGAGAACGCCGAGCACCGCGACGAAGGTGAGTGCGTTACCTGGGACCTGGGCAAGCGGCAAGATGAACCCGAGGTTGGTATTAGCCATCGAACTGTCGACGATGCGCGTCACTTCGGCGGTGCTCAATTGCGAGCGCTTTAGCCAACTCGCGCGCGTGTATCCCTGAAATAGCTCGTCGCCGACCTGAAGTTCATACCGGGCGAAGCGGCGCGTCGCGTACCAATGCAGCACGACCGCGAACACGCCCTTCAGAATGAAGAGTAGACAGATGACTGCGATGATCCACACGGTTGCAGAATCAGGCACCTCTCCGAGCACCGGAAGAACGACGGCGCCGCCGGTTACCAACGGAGTGACCACGAGCATGATGAGCGTGAGCGCCATAATGTCGAGGATTGCGAGCAGGCTAGTCGCTATTGAGTACCAGACATAGTACGGTTTGGCACCCGCCGGCAGCACTGTGAACAGCTCATTGAGTGTGCGCCACAGATTCCTCATCGCGCTCCCCCCTCGACTCCGTCGACCCACACCGCGAGCACGCGGCCGCTCTTGTCCCCGTTGTGGATTCGAGTAACGAACCCCGGTCCTGCCGCCGCTCGCTCGAGCGCCTCGGCGGGCTCTGCGATTATACGGAGGATCGTCTCGCGCAGCGCTGCTGCTGAGGCCTCGATTATAGGAAGTTCTTCACCAGTAAGCTCCGCGACTCGATCGCGGTGCGGCACGCGAGAGACAACGATGCGCCCGGCGGCCATCGCCTCGCAGGCCGCGACACCGTAGGGACCGCCACGGAACTGATCGAGAACGATGTCCGCCGATCGATAGAGTTCTGGCATCCCTGAGTGTGGAACCCCGCTTACACTCTGGTATCGGATGAGTCCCAGCTCGTGCAGCTCGCGCATACTCTCTTCGATGAGTTCAGTTCCTTTGATGAATGACTTCGAGGGCACGTGCACGACGCGAGGCACCCCGCCGTGACTGAGCGGTACCTGGCCCCCCGCCCACAGGGGCGGGTCGACAACCGTCGGCAACCACGTCGCATGAGGAACATCGCTCAGTAAATCGACCGTCGAGACAAAGACTGGAGCCCCAGTCGCGGCAATCAGCTCTTGGCTACGACGGGTAACACCACGCATCGTCTCCGCAAATTCTGGGCTAGATGCGAAGTACGAGTCGGGTTCGACGGCCAGATGCCGATCGGGATCGCGGATGTCGGAGCCGTGGAAGATGAGACCCACTTGCACGCCGCGAGCCGTGAGCGCCTGAGCTTGACCCGCCGCCGAGTTATAAAGGCGGCCCGCTACCCCGCGGTTCGATTCAATAAGCACAGCGCGATACTGCGTGAGCGCTTCGAACTGGGCGCGCTGCCACGAGCGCGAGAATGCCGCATAGCCAGCGTGGGCTGGGAGATCGACGGGGAACTTGAATGCGTCATCGGCAATGAGCTGCATGCTCGTCGCCCGCACGTCAGGTTTGGCCCGCTCAAACGAACGCGCCCACTGATACCCCTGTCCGGCACTGTTCGCGGGCCCGATGAGCACACGCTCTCCCTGATCGCCAGTCGGGGCCGTGCCAGGTCTACCGACGCCGCGCTGCGCGAGCTTCACCATCGTGAGGCCTTGGGCTGCTCGTGCCCGGAGGTTGCGGATCACATTCACCATAAAGTTCTTACGCACCAGCGGTCACATAATCGGCGCCAGTATCCACGCTGCGCGCGAGGTCTCCCTCGCCGAGCGACGGGTGCGCGAGCGCAAACGGCACCGGCGACGCCACAACGGTCGACGACGGCACGACGACCTCATTGCCGACGACTGGCTCGAAGGCTGGAATGAACTCGAGGGTCATGCGAGACCTTTCACGGAGTATGTTTGCTGAATTACGCTCGCCCCAAGAGTACCGCTTCGCACCTGCCGAACAGCCGACCGGCGCCGCTATACGCGGCTGGCCGACCGCCAACATCCGTAGCCGTTGCGCTTTAGACTTGACTGCGCGTAAGCGTTGCGTCACACAACTCTAAGGACTCGGTTTCGTGAAAATTGCGGTAGTTGCTCTCGGCAAAATTGGCCTCCCTTTGGCCGTTCAATTCGCTTCAAAGGGCCACGAAGTCGTAGGAGTAGACATCAACGCGAGCTTTGTTGATCTCATCAACAAGGGCATCGAGCCGTTCCCCGGTGAAGCCCACCTGCAAGAGCGCCTGAGCGAACTAGTACCGTCAGGCAAGCTGCGCGCGACCACCGACTATGCCGACGCGATCCCCGGCGCTGATGCAGTAGTGCTGGTCGTTCCACTCTTCGTCGACAATGACGCCAACCCCGACTTTGGCTGGATGGATGTCGCGACCCGCTCACTTGGCGAGCATCTGACTCCTGGCACTCTCGTCTCCTACGAGACCACACTGCCGGTCGGCACGACGCGCACGCGTTGGAAACCGCTGCTCGAAGAAGTTTCTGGCCTGACCGAGGGCACCGACTTCCACCTGGTGTTCTCGCCCGAGCGAGTGCTGACGGGTCGCGTGTTTGAAGACCTCCGCAAGTACCCGAAGCTCATAGGCGGGCTCTCTGACGAGGGCGCGGCTCGCGCCACCGACTTCTACAACGCTGTTCTCGACTTCGACGAGCGCCCCGACCTCAAGCGCCCCAACGGTGTCTGGGATCTCGGATCAGCCGAAGCATCCGAGCTCGCTAAGCTCGCCGAGACCACCTACCGCGATGTAAACATCGGCCTCGCCAATCAGTTCGCTCGGTTTGCGGACAAGACGGGTATCGACATCTATCAGGTCATCGAGGCCACGAATTCGCAACCGTTCAGCCACATCCACCAGCCCGGAATTGCGGTTGGCGGACACTGCATTCCGGTTTACCCGCGTCTCTACCTATGGAACGACCCCGACGCCACCGTCGTGCGTGCCGCCCGCGAGGCGAACGCCGGTATGCCTGAATACGCCGTTGGAATGCTAGAAGGCGCTCACGGCGACCTCTCTGGCCAGCGCGTCGCAGTGCTCGGCGCTGCGTACCGCGGTGGGGTCAAGGAGACCGCATTCTCGGGCGTTTTCCCCACGGTGGCCGCGCTAGAGGCTCGTGGCGCCATTGTGAGCGTGCAAGACCCGCTTTACACAGATGACGAACTTGCCGCTCTCGGATTCACCCCGTACCACTGGGGTGAATCCCTAGATGCTGTGGTGGTGCAGGCCGACCACGCGGAGTACCGCACGGTGACGCCCGAGCAACTTCCGGGCATCCGCACGTTCATTGATGGACGTCGGGTCAGTTCGGCGACCCAGTGGCCCGAGGCAACCTACCGCGTGATTGGCACTGCATAGCGCGTAGAGGCTTTCAGTACCTCGCCGGCTTCGGGCTTCACCCCGTACCACCTTGGTGACGCGGTGGAAGCCGCGGTGGTGCAGGCTGATCGCGCCGAATACCGTGGACTCCCGCCGGCAGACCTTTCCGGCATCAAGACCTTCGCCGATGGGCGCTGTATCAGTTCAGTAGAACAATGACCAGATGCCGCTTACCGAGTTATTGGAGAGGCATAAGCGCGCGACGGCGATAGGGATTAGCATTTCGACCGATTGGTCGGCGGCGGGACCTGATGAAATGCCGTGACTAGTGCCGCTAGACCGAGAATGGCCCGCCGGGTTCTTTCAGCACCGACATCATCCTGCCGACGCCGCGCTCAAGGTCGAAGGCAGGTTTCCATCCCAACGCCTCTAACTTATCCGACGCCAGCGATGAATTCTGCATCAGGCTCGGGACGTTCGGCCCTGCTTCTGCTGAGGTGTCGTAGAGGACCTCTACCCCTCCGGCCTCCGCAATGACCTCCGCGATATCACTGATCGTGCAGATGGACTGTGGATTCGAGATGTTGTAGGCGTTCGCCCGCTCTCCATGGAGGAGCACGGTGAGGATCGCGGATGCGCAATCGAGGGAGTAGCAGTAAGAGCGGAGCTGGTTGCCTTTGCTCCTCAAGACCACGTCGTTCCCCGCGACAGCCTTTCGGGTGAACTCCGCCGAGGCGCGATTATCCGAGCTCCGAACAGACGGTCCGTAGATATGTCCCGGCCTCACGATCACAGATTCGATACCGTACTCCATGCCATAAGCGACGCACAGAGACTCTCCCGCTCGCTTGGATGACGGATAGCCTGCACGCTCATTCAAGATGTCAAGGTAGCCGAAGTCGTTCTCCGCATACGGGTGCGTACCCTCCCGCTGTCCGTAGACTTCGCTTGAGGAGATATATAGGACCTTTTTGGCGGACTTGGCCCGAGCAAGGTCGAACATAGTTGACAGCCCGAGGATGTTTGCGAGCATCGTCTCTACAGGTCGGTCTAAGTACAGGGTCGGGTTCGCGTTGCTTGCACCGTGGATTATGTAGTCAATATCCGACGCAAGTGCGACTCCTTCACTCGACGTCGCATCGTACGGCACGAAGATAACGCCAGCGTCCCCGGCCGCGAAAGCATCAAACCGCTCTGCGGCGGCCTGCTCACTGCGACCCGCTACGAAAACTGTGATATTCGCGCCGTGTTCCCGATTCATGAAGAGAAGAATGTCGACAATTGAAGAGCAGACCACACCGGTCGCTCCGGTCACAAGAATGCGCGTGCCGTGGAGCTTGCTTGCGTCGGGGACGCACGCCAACGCCGTACGAAGATCGTCCCAATACGAACTGCTGCCAGCCATCATTTCACCAAAGGTGCTTCCGGGCATCGAGTACCGACTCGAAGATATAGAGATCGTCCATGGTGGTGATCTTCAGGTTCTGTTCCGAACCGGCCGAGAAATATACCGTCTCGCCGAGCTCCTGCATGAGCACGCATGATGCCGCTGTGTCTTCGACGCCCTGAAGCTTCGCCTGCTCGTGAGCCCACATGAGCTTTCCTAGCGTGTATGAATGCGGTGTCTGGGTTCGAAACAACTGCTCGCGGGGAATGGAAACCGTCGACGACACTCCCTCGTCATGACTCCTGAACACAGCTTCGACGCAAGGAATAGCAGCAACTGCGCTGCCGTTGGCTTTGAACACGGCGACATTATCAGAGATGATCTCCGACGAGACCAGACAGCGGTTCCCGTCATGGATCATCACGATATCGTCATCCGAAGCCCCATCTTCCCTGATCTTCTCTAAACCGTTTCTGATCGACTCCTGACCACTCGCGCCGCCCGGAACGATAGCCTGCAACTTCGTGATTCCGTGCTGTTTCGCATACGCCCTCACGACGTCGATCCATGACGGGATTGTGACGACGACGATCGCATCAATGGACGGATGGGCTTGAAATGCCTCCAGGGTGTAGACGATCAGCGGCTTATTCTTTACGTGCATGAACTGCTTCGGGATGTCCTGTTTCATCCGTGAGCCGGTTCCCGCTGCCGTCAACAGTGCCGTAATCATCGCAAACCTCCAGAAGACATCGAACAGTGCTCAGTTACGGACATTGAGGATCCTATCGAGGTAGTCAGTGACGCTCTCTTGTGCCTTATCTTTCATCGCAGAGAGAAGTTCAGGGTCGATTCCCTCGCTCTTCGCTTTCTCCATGCGATCAACAATAAGGTCCGGCTGGAAGTCCTTCTGCTGGATGGCTCGCTCAGGGTACCCGATGATCGTCATCAGCTTCTCGACCTTGTCGTTCCACGACAGGATCACGGATGGCACACCCATGGTGAACGCCGCGATGGATGAGTGCATCCGACAGGTGATGATGGCCTCATAGCCATTGATCGTTTCGCACAGGACAGCATCGTCAACCGGCCTATCGACCAGATAAGAATCCGGCAGGTGGAGTCTCTTGAGGACTCGTTTACCCAATTTGACGTCACCTGGCAGCCCGTTCGTGAAGAACTCAAAATCGTATCCGCGCTCGCGAAGAGTCGTCGCGATGCCGGCGAAAAGAGTCACCCATTGCTTCGCGCCGAAACTGACCCCATAGCCTTGCAGTGAGTTACCGCGGATGAGGCCGATACCGATCTTGTTTCGCTCTACGCCGGTGTCGATCGCGTAGGCTTCCTTCATCCAAAAAGCCGAGTCTGCGAGCAACTTTACCTTGTGCCCCGGGCCAGCGCACGCTTGGACTGCGTCCAGATTGTCTCTGGCCGACACGTACGTGACGGCCGGAGACTGGAGCGCCCTTTTGAGGATCGTGCTTCCGAAGTCCCGCTCATCGAACGCACCGGCTCTTCCAATGGCGTTATAGACCACTTCGAGATTGTGCCGCTCCGCGTACTCGCTGATGAGCAGCAATGACCAGTGGTACTCGTTATAGCTGTACTCAAGGAGACCGGCGCCATCGATGACGATGTAGTCGACCCCTTCGAGCTTCAGGTCGAAGTAGCTCACCAACCGCTTGCGGTAGTTGCGGCCAAACTTCCAGATCAGGTGCCGAGTCCTGCTGATCAGATTTTGTAGCGACTTGGACTCAGCCTCCCGGCCCTTTCGCTGCAAGTACAGGAACACTTTTTCAGTGAATCGCCCCTTCTCGCTGTACTGATGATAGTTGCGAAGTCGCCGTTCGCGGGCATCGTCGATCTCGAAGATCGTGTCATTCCGCCCGAGAAGGTCGACCTCCACATACTCGATTTCGATGCCCGGCTCAGCTTGCTGAAGTCCGTCTGAGATCAAGTACTCCAAGCTCCGCGCGATGAACATCTCCCCGAGATTCTCGCTCTTCACCAGCCCGCATATAGCGATCTTCACTGTCTTAGCCCTTTCGCTTTTCGGAATACGTCACTCCACATCGTCAAGCATGTCTTCGTCGTCGGCGATCGGCGTTTTAGAATCCATGGCCTCCGGCTGCGCATAGGTCACCAATGGCTTCTCCCCTTCAGTATATGAGAGGAAAGTCGCGAAGTTGTGGCGTGGGATTCGCTGGAACACAGGCAACCACTCCATGTAGTTCGCCCCATATAGCTGGCGAAGATACGTGTCGTATCCCGCGGGGCAGGAAAGCATGTGCCCTTCGAACTCCATCTTAATCACGGGAGAATACTCGGACTTCAGGACGCGTTCTTCGGTCGTATGGACGTTGGTCATCATTACGCCGATGTAGTCAGAGTCTTCGAGCTTTATCGAGGCCGCGAGGTCGATGACCTTATCGAAGAGCGACTGCACGCCGACGGTGCTGTAAATGCGAGCTGCCAGACGGTTGCGGAGGAAGCGATATGGATTCGGTCCATGGTACCGCCCTATATTTCGCGCGTGACTTACCCGATTCTTCCGGCGCCTGATCTCGGCGTAGTGTTCGTCATTCTTTGCTTCTGTGTCGGGCAGGCCCTCGATGGGAAAGATGTCCAGGAAGATCGGGTACACCTTGCTACCGATTCCACCTGCTTTTCGCTTCGCAATCAGGATCGACTCGGAGTACAGCTTCCAGTGGTAGGCAAAGTACTTGGGCGATGGACTCGGAGCCACAAGCTCGAAGTCTCCGATACGACCACCGGACAGCTTCATAAGCTTCTCGCAATCGGACCTTGGCATGTTGACGTCGATGTCGTCGTCCCAAGGGATAAATCCCTTATGCCGGACGGCTCCAAGCAAGGTGCCGCCGGAGAGGTAGTACGTCAGGCCATGCTCTTCACAGAATCTGTCGAACTCGACCAAAATTGCGAGCATGTGTTCTTTGTGGTCCGAATCGGACGCAAGGTCCTTAAGGTCGCTGTAGTCGTACTCCCGCATTTTTCTGCCGGGCTCCTTCGGTTAGTTTTTCACGGCACAAAGGCCGCGCGTATCACAGGAGACAATCGCCGGGTTCCACAGCGGGTCCATCGCTTCATACACCCAGCCGCGCGTCCGTTGCATCCCGACAGATCGGGGCAACTGGTCTCGCAGTGCTCAACCATACCCCAGACCCGGTCTGCAACCCTGTAAGGTAGCAGTTTGTCGTCACGCAGCCACTGTGGCCAACGTGTTCCCGAGGGCCTCACACTCGATCAGGGATTGAAAACGTTGAACCGAGAAAATCAGCACCTTCCCCAAAGAACCACTGGTATGGGCACGGTTTCTCGGCGTAACGTCATCCTCGACTCAATCGCTGTGGACCGCACAACCGGCGACGTCCCCTCTCCTCGCGATGGCATTCTCCAGCGCGTTAACGACCAGCTACGACTTCACCCTGGAGTCGATCGAGTAGCCGACGATCCGGTTCGAGAACATGCCTTTGACCGCGAAGAGACGGCGGCCTAGCTCTGGGGCATCGTGGTGGGCGTGGAACAGCACGTTCACCCGATACACCTCGACGATCTATGGGGTCGCCCGGCCACCGGTAGTAGGGCTGGCGAGAGAGCTTCATGGAACTCGGCGCCCTCCGTTCGCGTCTGGCCGGGTTTGGCTCCATCATCGACTGCGGCACGCTGCAACCATTTCTGCAAGGTCATCGCGTTAACGCCAAAATCTTTCGCGATGTGCTCGATCGTCACTCCGGGTTCATTGCGGGCGACGGGCGCACTATCCCGGCCTATCCCCGGCTATACCTCCGGAATGATCCGGATGCCCCTCTGATACGAGCTGCACGCGAAGCGAATGCCGGCATGCCTGACTACACGATCGGTCTCCTCGAGGGCACCCATGATGATCTCAGTGGCGAGCCGGTGGTTGTCCTCGGTGAGACGGCGGCGGCTGCAGTGGTTTGGGCAGACCATGCCGAGTACAGAAAGCTGGACGAATTAGCTCAGCGGAGCGATGGTCGGGCGTGACATACCCGGTTATCGGCAAGGCCTTATCGAAAGGTCAACTTACCCAACGTTGGCCCGGCCACTCGGAATGGTGAGTCAGGCGGACTGTTCCGTCAACCTCGCCCTATTCGGTTCAATTCACTGGTTTGCGTGGCTGAGGTAGGCCTCGCACACTTCCTTTGGGTCACCGTTCATCCGAAGATTACCCTTGTCAATCCAGAGAACCCTAGAGCAGGCTTCCAGAATCGTACTGATGGAATGACTCACCAGCATTACAGTTCCTGCCGCGTTCTGCATTTCTTTGATGCGCTGCTCGCTCTTTTTTCGAAACTTCTTATCTCCGACAGAAAGCGCCTCATCAATGAGGAGAATCGAGTGGTTCTTGGACGCCGCAATGGCGAACCGTAACCGCGCAGACATACCGGACGAATAGGTGCGCATCGGGTACTGGATGAATTCTTCCAAACCGGCGAATTCCACAATGGACCCGTATTTTTCCCGCATTTCTGCTTCTGAAAAACCGAGGGCGAGTCCACCCAAACGCACGTTCTTATCGCCGGAAAGTTCGTTCAACAATGCGGCGTTCACCCCCAGCAAAGCAGGCTGGTCTTCCGCATACACAACGCCTGAAGACGCCGGCGTGAGGCCCGCCACTGTCCGCAGCAAGGTGGACTTACCAGACCCGTTGTGCCCAATTACGCCGATGCTTTCGCCTTGAAACGCGGTGAACGATACACCCTTGAGTGCGTGCACTTCGCGTATGCCTCGAGTCTTTCGGGATGTCAGTGACTTGCCACCCTCCGATGGCTTTCCTGAGGCGTACGTCCGATAACGCACATGCACATCGTCCACAATGATGGTCGGACGAGTACCCGAATCCAGCATGAGTTTTTCCTCGTCAGTCACGTCCGTACCGTTCCTCAGCTCGCCAGAAGAAAACAACCCCGAAAACGAAAGTTCCTGCTGCCCACAGCGCCGCCCAGAGCCACAGCGAAGGGTCGATGGGCGAGTCAGCAAGAAGGACATTTCGCGCAAGACTGATGTACTCATAAACTGGCGTCAGATGAACAATCAGGAGCAGATCTGGCCTGTGAGCTAATATCAGATCGATGGAATAGAAGATGCCGCTGGTGTAGAACACGATTCGCGACACGACAGGAATAACCTGCTTAATGTCACGGAGGTGCACCGACATTCGGGCCACGATCATGGCAATCCCGGCGTTGAAGAACGACATCATCAAGATTATTGGAATGACGAGCAGCCAGGACCACCTGAGGGGCTCGCCGAAAAGCAAGAGCAACACTCCCAGGACGCCCAAAATTGGCACCATTCTGTAAAGCTGCTCCAAGAGCACCGCGATCGGCAGGAGAATGCGGGGGAAACTCAGGCTGCGTACAAGTCGAGTGTTGCTGATTATGGCCTTGGATCCTTGCCCGATTGAGTTCCCGAAGTACTCGAAAAAGAACACTCCGACAAGCAGGAAGGCAATGAAGTTTTCCGGACGGCTGTCGCTGTTCAGAATGAAACCAAAAACGAGTCCGTAAATTAGCGCATTAAGGAGCGGCTTAACGACGACCCATGCCATGCCGAGCCGGTTGCGTTCGTTCTCGGACTGGATGCGATACTTCGCCAGGGTGCGAGCAAAGTTGCGCCGTCTCCACGTGTCTGCGAGGTACTTCCCGAAACGAGGGCGAAGGCCTACTCGAATCAATCCATATCGCCCAGCGAGCACAGAAGGACTTTCCTCGATCACCTGACTCCTCCGATATACCCGCTCGCAGCGAAGACGGGCCCAAGCTGCTCCCCTACTATACAGGCTGAGTCAGGCCAGTCTGCTTACGTACTTAATCGAGTGAACTACCGTCAGGCCGGCGCCATATTCATAAGGCATTCCGGAAGTGGAATATCGAGAAGCACTCCTCTTGTGCGGCGCGCGGTGCCGTCTTTCGTTACGGTCTCGAAAACTATTCGCGACTCTCAGGATTCCTCCAGTAGCGAAGAAGCGAACTCATTGCCGAAAGGTTTGCTTCCAAACCTCCGGGGATGTGATGTCGCTCGCCTGCTGACGATACCGGTTTCGCAAGTCGTCCCAGTTCTGTTCGATTTGGCGGTTAAGGCGAATGCTTTCGCGCAGGAGTGAGCGGAACCTGGCGCGATCGCGGCGATACCATGACGATCCCTGAGAGTCGGCGGTGTCCACCAGCACGCTGTCGAATCCGGGTAGCCGCCACCAAGTCGCATCACGCTTACTCAGTCTCTGCTCTGGGCGTTCGACCAAAGCTTGTGGGGTGCGGGCGAACCAGTGCCGAAGTGCCGCTCGGAAGGTGAACAGCGCCAGGGCCGCGCCACGCGGCCCCTTCCCATCCGTCGGTGGATACGACAACCGTCCCTCGAGGCTCTTCGGAGCTGTCGCCGAATCGTAGACCGCCATCTCCGGATAGTCGGCTGCCCACGCACGAAGTTCCGCCAGCCGATTCGGCATCATCTCGTGGAGGTGTTGTGGTCCGGCCAGCACGTCGCGCATAGCCTGAAGGCGGAGCGCGACGGGGTAGTACTGCAGCGAAAGCAAATGCTTGAGGTCTTGTTTGCGGTATTCGTTGAGGAGGGAGCCGCCCCGCCGAAAACTCGAGTGCAGGAGGGCCGCGATGAGTCGGTTGCGGGCGTGGAAGTATGCCTGCCAGTCGATGGTGTCGTCTTTGTCAACCCAAGAGACGTGCCAGAGTGCGACACCCGGCAGTGACACAGTCGGGTATCCGGCTTCTCCCGCCCGCAGTCCGTACTCTGCGTCGTCCCATTTGATAAACACCGGCAGCGCGAGGCCGATGTCGCGGATGACAGCGATAGGGATTAGGCACATCCACCAGCCGTTAAAGTCGCTGTCTTCTCGTCGATGCAGCCACGATGTCTCTCGCAGTGAGGACTCCGCAAAGTCGTGACGTTCGTGTGCACGGTCTGGGGGTCCCCACATGAACGGCCGCTCGTCCACGACTTCGCTGTAGGCATGCAAGACGGTTCGCTTGCCCAGGTCGAGCATGTGCCCACCGACGATAGCCGGGCTCACGCAGTAGCGAGCGAACCACACTGCCCGCAGGACGCTTTCAGGCTCGATTTCGACGTCATCGTCGAGCAGCATGACGAAGTCGGAGCTGTCGCGCTTCAGGGTTTCGGCCATGCCGCGCGAGAACCCGCCCGAACCGCCCAGGTTCGATTGCTCGATCACCGCGAGTTGCTCACCTAGCGCCACGGCGACAGCGTCGTAACCCGCCTCTGCGGTGACCTTGCGGGTGCCCTGATCGATGATGAAGATTCGGTCGATCTCACGCAGGGTTTCGGGAGCGTCCGCGAGCACGTTGAGAGTTGCCACGCAGTAGTCGGGCTTGTTGAACGTGGTGATGCCGAGCGAAACTAGGCCGGTCGTCACCGGGTCCTCGGTGACGGCCCAGCGGCTG
The DNA here is from genome assembly GCF_015864945.1 of Salinibacterium sp. NG253. Taxonomy (GTDB): domain Bacteria; phylum Actinomycetota; class Actinomycetes; order Actinomycetales; family Microbacteriaceae; genus Rhodoglobus. Next base: position 970,745 of record NZ_JADYWF010000001.1, read on the forward strand.
TCCGTGACTTCGATATCTCCTTCGGCTTGCACGTCGAACCAATACCAGCCACCATCGTCGAAACCTGTGAGCGGAAGAGAGAAGGTTGACTCCGTCGCACCCGCGACCGCGGTGACCTGCATCGGGCGTTGCGTACCGTTCTCATCCGAACGCATTACTGTCACAACTCCGCGCCCCTTGGTGCTGACACAAAGTATCGTTTCGCGGACGGACGTCCACCGCTGCCAATAGGACGCGGGAAAAGCATTGAAGTAGGTGGCAAACGACACGGTAGTCCCCGCATCGAGCCGTATTGTGCGGCGGTCGAGTACGGTGACCTTTCCGCTGTCTTTGACGTCGACGTAGAGCGGAGCCAACTCGTCGATATCTCCGACCGGAAACATAACGCACTGAACGGTTGCGGTTGCTGGGGTGCTCAATGTCATCGTGTCCTAGTTGTAGTTCCCACTGAGGTTGTGAACGCGGTCTGATGGTGTTTGGCCGCCGATGCCGGTGTGGGGTCTGTGAAAATTGTAGTGGTGGAGCCAGGTGGGATATTCGGCGGCTCGGGCTTCGTCGCTGCGATAGGTTGCGGCGTCGGCCCATTCGGTTGCGAGGGTTCGGTTGAATCGTTCGACTTTTCCGCTGGTTTGTGGCCGGTATGGAGGCATCCAAACATGCTTGATGCTGCTGAGAGCAGCCGCAAAGTTTCGCGATCGGTAACAGGCCCCGCTATCCGTCATCACCGCGGTGACCGTGATACTGGCGGCGGCGAAGAACGCGTTAGCCCGAAGCCAGAATTCGGCAGCGGTTTCTTTGCTCTCATCACTCAATAATTCTGAGTAAGCGAGCCGGGAATGGTCGTCGACGGCGGAGTGCAGACAAGAATACCCGCGCCCGGGTCGACCGTGTCCGGTGTTGTTTCTATTACCCGCCGCCCGGCCTAGGACCCGATGTCCGCCGCCATCAGGAATCCGGCCTTGTTCCCTGATATCAACGTGCACCAGCTCACCGGGAGTGGCCTTCTCATAGCGGACGGCTTTTAGCCGACGCACGGGAAGACCGGTGGCTTGGTCGAGATAGATCAGCTTTGGCATCCGATAGCGCACCAGGACCTTCTCGACCGTCGATCGGTTAATGCCAAGGTGATAGCCAATCCGGTGCGGACCCCGGCGGCGATTGAACCGCAGTGCGACGATGTGATGTTCAAGCCGAGCTGACCATCGGTTGGGAAACGTGTACGGCCGCGAGGAACCATCAATCGTCGGCTGATTCGACCGATAGCGAGCCGCACATAAACCCACCGCGGTCACGCGATCATCGAGCTACTTAACACCAACCTGAAAGTGCCCTGTCCCATCAGATAAGCGGCTGGGGCTTGAATAGAGACGGCACCACGCTGACCGCTCGTATCGCTGCTGCACAAGGGTCCATGGCATAGAGTTAATGCGATATCGCGATCGCAGCCTCGGGCAAGTGAGGGGCATTCCCGCCAGTGTGCGTTAGGCTACCGGCCGCTTTCGGCGAAACGACTGCTCGGTAGTGGCTGGCGTTGCCGAAGCATGAATCAACCCGGATGCCCGGTTTGTCCAGCGGCTTCATCCGGCTATGTGAAAATGATTCCTTTACGTTTTGTCGAGCCACGGGTTCGAACGACAACAACATATCGATACCTCGGAGGTGCGACTATCAAGACGATACGTAAACGGGTAGGCGTGGTCGGGCTGTTCAGCAACGAGAACATCGGTGACTATCTCTTGGTTGAAAGTGCCAAGTTCTTGCTCAAGAAGCACTCTCCTGACATTTCTCTGCAGGATGTAGATGTCGATCCTCGAGATCCTCTTATCTTTCAGGGTCGGCGCCGAATCAACCTGTACCTGCATGTACTCCTCCTCCGGAATCGGAAGATGGTCTTTTCCATCATCCGACTGCGAACGTTTCAGTATTTCTACGAGTACTTCATGTGGTGGCTGAAGGTGAACTGGTACTACAAAGAGGTCATGCAATCACTCGATGGCCTCGTGATTGCGGGCGGCGGATTCATCAAGTTCAAAACTCAGGGATTGAACTACTTGGATGAACAGATCATCAAGATCGCGGAGAAACGCAATATCCCAGTGATGTTCAATGCCGTTGGTGTCGAGGGGTACGATCCAAACGATATTCGCAGTCGACGGCTCAAGCGAGCGCTCAACTCAGATGTCGTCCGGGTCATCACGACCCGAGACGACCTGACAACATTGCGCAATTCGTACATCACAAACAAGAGCATCATCAGCGACCTCGTCGGCGATCCGGTGTTCTGGCTTCAAGACGCCTTCTCGATCGAAAAGCGGTCCGACGCAGTGAACGTGGGCATCAATTTGATCAACCCGGACAACTACAAGGAGTATGGCGGTGAAGCCGATTCCTTCAAGATCGCCAACTTTTATAAGAATCTCATCCAAGAACTGAACATTCAAGGAGTCGACTTCTACCTGTTCTCGAATGGAATGGAAGTGGATCAGCGCTTCGGTGAACAGCTGGTCGCTGCCATGAATCTGCCCCAGAACCGGTTGATAAGGCGGCCAGAGAGTTCAGTCGAGTTCTTGGCGACGATGACTGATTTCAAGGTGATTCTTGCCGCGAGGATGCATGCGGGCATTGTTGCCTATGCACTAGACATTCCAAAGGTCGGGTTGATATGGAGCGAAAAGATCGACTTCCTGGCTCACCTTCTTGGTGAACGGGATGCTTACTTCAACGAAGAAGAACTCGACTATAGGACGATCGTGCAACTACTTATCAAGAGCGAATCTTTGAAAATTGATACAACGACGAGGGATACTCTCAAGCAGAAAACCTTTAGCCATATTGGCTCGTTCCTAGACGATCTCGACGGAACTGGCGGTGAAGAACGTTGAGCCGGCTGATCAGCGGTCACTATGTTTCGACCCTCGCGAACCGTTTCTTCTCGGTCATCAAGTTGCCCCTGCAAGTCCTTTTGCTGTCCATCCGAGTCCTCAATAAAGTCCTGGACCGCTTTGTATTCTCGAAAATCGATATTGCGCTATCGCGGACGGCCAGGAAGCGGCTCGCGAAGAAGACGCCCGTGGATCCCAACATCATTCTCTTCATTACGTTTCAGAGCGAGTACACCTGTAACGCTAAGTACATCAGCGAAGAAATGATCCGAAGGGGCTCGACATACAACATCGTCTGGGCAGTGAGCCCGTCCTCTCAAGGACCCCACCCAAGCGAGATGAGCTTCGTTCGCATTGGATCGGAGGACTTCTACAAGACCGCTGCACGAGCAAAGGTCATTGTCCAAAACGGTCATACTCTTCAATTGCAAACTGTGGCGAAAAACACGGGTCAGTATTGGATCCAAACGTGGCACGGGTCACTGGGTCTAAAGCGGCTCGAAGGTGCGCGTGGCGATGATCATTTCTACAACGAGATGAGAGCTCTCCAGTCTCGGCAAACCGACTTTCTTATCTCTAACAGCCAGTTCGAAGATGATGTATTTGACAAAACCTACTGGCCCGGTGTTCCCGTCCTGAAACTGGGACATGCACGTAACGACATCCTTTTTGACCGTTCCACCGAGACCGCTGGCGATCTTCGCCGCAAAGTGCTCACCCGCTTGAATGTCACCGATACAGGGCAAAATTTCCTGCTGTTCGCACCGACGCACGACGAAAAGAGCTTCGGGCAATCTTTCGGTAATCTAGATTTCGAGAGGCTTCGGGAAGTCTTAAGGAACAAGTTCGGCGGCACTTGGGAGTTCCTAATTCGGGCCCACGAGAGCAACAAGCGTTCGTCCAAGCAGTGGTTCGCTGGTCTGCCCATTTACTGCCACAATGTCTCGTTCTACCCGGACATGCAAGAGCTCATGATGGTCGCGAGCGTTGGCGTAACAGACTATTCAAGCTGGGTCTGCGACTACATCTTAACGGGGAAGCCCAGCTTCTTGTATGGAGTAAATCTGAGGAATTTCGACGCGGTTCGCGGCAACTATCACGAGGTTGAGGACACGCCCTTTAGTATGGCGACTTCCAACGCCGAGTTAGTTCAGAACATATCCGCATTCGATCAGCACGAGTACGAGTCCAAGATCGAGCAGTTCCTCGAGCATTGCGGATCCGTCGATGACGGTCGGGCCGCCCCACGGATCGTGGACAAGCTTGAGGAACTCATGGAGCATTAGGCGCGTGACGTAGAATCATTAAAATGTCTGCACAAAACAACAACGATGTCGGTGGTTTGCTCACACCTAGTGGCGAACATGCGACGGTGACGGAGCGCCCCTTCACCGGGTGGGCTCCGCACGTAGAGTTGGAGTCCGGACTTGACTGCACCATTATTTGGCACGAAGAACGGGTGGCGTAGTGCTCCAACCAGCCAACTCGGACCACGCGGCGCCTCTTTCGAAACCCACGCACTCTCTAGCCGTCACCAATATCGGGTGGGTTCGCGTCCAGATGACTATCCGGGTGCTGCTGACCCGATGTGACAACGAACCGCTGCGGAACGCTGAACAAAACATCACCTTCCAACTCGTCGACGGCCTGCGCACGCTGCCAGCACCGGCGACGTCAGAGGGTGCCGGTGTGTATGCATTACATCTAAACGTCACAGCCTTTGCAGGCCGCAGCGCGATACCCGACGGCATCTGGCGAATTCAAGCACTCCTAGACAATCAGGGCGGACCGGTAGCGTCCTACGACGGTCGGGCGCTGGAACGCCTCGACGATGCTTCACGCGTGTTTTTGTTCAATGCAAATCAATCGGCTCTGACCGTCTCCTACGACATCGCAGAGAACGCTGATCAGCTGGACTTCCTTTTGCGCAGTTTTCTGCTGTCGCGCAGTCCAATAGCATCGGAGCATCCGCTGTCTCCCAAGCGATTGTACGAAAAATTTTTCGGCATGGCAGCCAAGCAGCATTACGCCCGCTGGATCTTTGACGCTTTCACACGCTTAGTCGGGCCGACGCCCGGACGGATACTCTTCGCGTCAGACCGACGGGGGAATACCGAAGGCAATCTCCAACGAGTCCACGAGCGCATGGTTGAGCGTGGGCTCGACAAGAAGTTTGACCTCCGAACTTCGTTTCGTCTTCCCCACACCACGCGTTGGTCTTCAACGATCCACATTCTCTACCTCATCGCCACCAGCGAGATCGTGCTCCTCGACGACTACTTCCCCATGCTCGAAGGCCTCAAGGTCGACCCCCGGAAACGGATAATCCAGCTCTGGCACGCCGGCAGCGGGTTCAAATCAGTTGGATTCAGCAGGTTCGGAAGGCAGGACTCGCCCAACCTCTGGGATGCGCACCGCTATTACACCTATGCAATCGCCGGATCAGTGAACCTTGTTCCGGTCTACGCCGAGGTGTTCGGGATCGAAGAGAGCGCGGTGATTCCCACCGGATTGCCCCGCGTGGATTTGTTCCTCGACGAAGAACGTACACGCACATTTGTCAGTGGTTTCTACTCGGCGCACCCCGAGCTGCGCGACAAACGCATTATCCTTTTTGCACCCACTTACCGCGGGTCTGACATCGAGAACGCATTCTACGATTACAGCCTCATCGATTTCGATGCGCTATACGAAGCGTGCGGTCCCGATACTGTGGTTCTGTTCCGTATGCATCACTTTGTGAAGAATGAAGTACCGATTCCGGAGCAACACCAGGAACGCTTCTTCGACTTCACACGCTTCGAAGACGGGCTAAGGCTTCTGCACGTTACCGACCTCTTGATCACCGACTATTCCTCGATCATCTACGAATACTCGCTCCTTGACCGACCCATGCTGTTCTTCGCGCCCGATGAAGTTAACTACGCAGCGGTGAATGGGTTTCACCGCCCCTACGACGAGACCGCGCCAGGGCGTGTCTGTACGACGTTCGAGGACCTCATCGATGCGATCTCTTCCCGAGAGTACGAGCAGTCGAAAGTCTCACGCTTCCGCGCAGAGAACTTCGACAGAATCGATACCGGAGCAGCCGACCGGGTGATCGATTGGCTCATCCTCGGTGATCCGCGTAACGCATTTCACGAGAACTCAGCACGGGATGATGAACTCGAAGGTTCGACCCACGAATCAAAGACTGTAGATCTGTCACAGGAGGATGAAAGAACTTGAATGTTGCAGTAATTTTTGCGGGCGGTATGGGTTCGCGGATGACCTCGAAAACTGCGCTGCCGAAGCAGTTTCTTGCGATCCACGGGACACCCATAATCGTGCACACCATCCAGCATTTTCAGGAACACCCAGAGATTGATCGCATTGCCGTGTCGATAGTGCCAGAGGGGCGCGAACGCTTCGCGCGCTTGGTATCACAGTACGGGTTAACTAAAGTCAACTGGATCGTCGAAGGCGGCTCAACGGGGCAGGAATCACGTCACAAGGCGCTTCGCGCCGTTGCCAACGACGCGACCGGAGACACGGTCGTGCTGCTACACGACGGTGTGCGACCACTCATAAATGCGGACCTCATCTCGGACAACATCCGCACGGTTCGTTCCTTGGGCCCGGCGATCACAAGCACGAAGATCGTTGAAACGGTCATCTCGTCAGAACACGAAACAATCGACGAAGTGCTGCCACGAGACTTTCTCTACCTCGCCCAAGCACCGCAAAGTCTCCGGCTTGAGACAGCAATCGATATCTACGACCGAGCGGTCAGTGAGGGTGAAAACGACTCAATTGACACAGCCAGCCTCCTTCGCCGCTACGAGCACACGCTGTATCGAGTCGATGGCCCTCGCTCGAACATCAAGATCACGACCGCCGAAGACTACTACATGTGCCGCACGTTCTTTGATCTCTTGGAACGCAACCAAGTCGGAGCATAGCCGCTTGACCTGTCCGCACCATCGACGGGCAATACGGCGGCAAAACAGAGCCAGGAAACATCGCTTGTCTGGGTCGCAGGCATCACACGCTCTACAATTCGGCGGCTGGAAAGTACGCCAGACATCGCCCGGCGTACTCGAATGGACCAGCCCCACCGGGCGAATCATCACCGACCAACCAGATACCCGACCCTCCTTCACCGAAAACTAGAGTCGGCTCAGCGAGCGCGCGAGCTAAGCGAACGGCGACGGAAACGGGTTCAGCGAGCGAGTACCGGGCGCAGCTTGTTCTCGAACATGCTCAACGCTGACGCAATCGCCATGTGCATATCGAGGTACTGGTACGTGCCCAAGCGTCCGCCAAAGAATACTCCAGCCTCGGCATCCGCATGCTTGCGGTATTCCAAGAGTCGATCGCGATCCTCTGCCGTGTTCACCGGGTAGTACGGCTCGTCTTCGCGCTCCGCAAAACGCGAGAACTCGCGCATGATGACGGTCTTCTCCGACTGGTAATCGCGCTCAGGGTGAAAATGACGGAACTCGTGGATGCGCGTGAACGGCACATCGGCATCCGCATAGTTCATGACAGGCGTGCCCTGGAAGTCTCCGACTTCAAGCACTTCTTGTTCGAAGTCGAGCGTGCGCCACGAGAGCTCGCCCTCGGCAAAGTCGAAGTAACGATCGATCGGGCCCGTGTACACAATCGGCACTTGGCCGACCATCGTCGACTTATTGACCGGCTGCGACTCATCAAAGAAATCGGTGTCTAGGCGCACCTCGATGTTGGGGTGATCCGCCATCCGTTCGATCCACGCCGTGTAACCGTCAACGGGCAGACCCTCGTAGGTGTCGCTGAAGTAGTGGTTGTCGTAGCTGTAACGAACAGGGAGACGACTGATGACTTCGGCGGGCAACTCGGTCGGGGCTGTCTGCCACTGCTTCGCCGTGTAGTCACGAATAAATGCTTCGTAGAGCGGGCGGCCGATCAGCGAGATCGCCTTCTCTTCCAAGTTCTGCGGCTCAGCATCGCCCAACTCTGACGCTTGCTCTGCCACAAGCGCGCGAGCGGCATCCGGTCCGAATGCTGCACGGAAGAACTGGTTGATCGTGCCCAAGTTGATGGGAAGAGGAAAGACCTCACCACCGTGATTGGTGTACACGCGGTGCTGGTAGTCGGTGAACTGCGTGAACTTCGTCACGTAATCCCACACATGCTTGTTCGAGGTGTGGAATAGGTGTGCCCCGTAGCGGTGCACCTCAATGCCTGTCTCCGGCTCAACCTCGCTGTAAGCATTGCCACCGATGTGGGAGCGGCGATCAATGACCAACACCTTGAGTCCCAGTTCATTCGCGGCGCGCTCCGCAATCGTGAGCCCGAAAAAACCAGAACCAACAACGAGCAAATCAGGAGTCACAGTACAACCTTTATGAGTGGAAGCCGCGGGCAATAAACCGACGGTAAGCGATACGACGAATCGCGACGGGCACCAGACGGTAACCCCCGCGCACAATCACATTACGAACATTTTGCAACGGGGTGGTGAAGCCCAGCCTTCTAAACTCCCTTTGCAAACGCAACTCCGCCGATAGCTGGCCGAGCCCGCCACGCCGAGTGTACGCGCCAGCGCTCACGCGGTACATCAAGAGAGCCTCCTGCAGATTCTCCACCCGAGCACCCGCATCAATCATGCGCGCAAACAACCAGTAGTCCTCCATGAGGCCCACATCGATATAGCCACCCGCCGCTTTCACCGCGGAACGGCGATACATCACGGTCGGATGATTGAACGGATCATGAAAACGCGAATAGCGTGCGATCGCCTCTTGACCCTGAGGGGGAATTCGCTTGCCGATGACAGAACCATCGTCCTCGGCGAACTCGAACATCGCAGTGCCCACTAGGTCGAGCCCACCCGCGATTGCTACCCGCTGTTTCTCAAAGCGGGTCGGCAACGAAACGTCGTCGGCATCCATTCGGGCCACGACGTCGAAATTGCACTGAGCCAAGCCTGCCTCAAGGGCACGCGCCAAACCACGATTGTGTTTCAACACCAATAGCGTGGTCGGGACCGTCGATGCTGCGATCAACTGCTGCATCATCGCAGAGAGTTCAGCAGACACTGGGCCATCCTGAACTATCACCACCTCAGTGGGAGGCAGCGTCTGGTCATCGACACAACTGCGAAACGCACGCTCCAAGAAACTTGGCTTATCACCCGAATACACAGGCAAGAGCAAAGAGAAGTTGTGCTCAGCGGTGGTCACGCGCGATCCCTCGCTGCCTCAACCTGCGCAACGGCATCGGCAACCACCGTCAGGTCAGCAAAATAAGACTCATTCGACTTCGGACGCGTGCGCGATCCCTCGCTCAACCCGCGACGCAGCCCGCTCCACAGCACGGGGCGCTGCTGCGAGCGCCGAATCGTACGAATCCACCGTCGGATGCTGGACGCCCCGTACATCGCCTTCTCCCACGCCTTCAGGCCTCGGGAGTAGCGCATGAGCCACACCTTATTACGCACCTCGAAGAAGAACCGCTCCCCCGGGTCGAGGTCGGTGGATCCAAGCAGCTTCGTCTTGTGCACCACAACACTGGCAGGCACAAAGATTCCGAGGCTATCGCGCAACACTCGTGTGGAGAATTCGAAGTCATCATTCCAGATGAAGTAATCAGCTACCGGCAATCCCGCTTGTCGAACTGCTGACGCCGAAACGAACATTGAGACGAAAGATGAACTGCGCACGGCTAGCGTGCCAGCCTGCACTGCTGCCGCACGTTCTGCCTGTGAGACGAACGGCTTTTCCCGCGGAGTGTTCATGGGATGGTCTCTACCATCGGTCCAGATCACCCGAGAACCGGCGATTGATACGCCCGGTTGCGCTTCGACGGCCGACAATAATTCGGCTGCCGCTGACGCGGTAGGAATAGTGTCGTCATCCATCAGCCATAACCACGTCGGGTCGTGAACCTTCAGCGCGTGCGCCATACCGGCAGCGAAGCCGCCAGCGCCGCCAGTGTTGCGATCCAAGGTGACCAGATCGATGTCGGGAAAGTTCGCGCGAACCGCGTCGCCGGAGCCATCATCCGACGCATTATCAACAACAACAATGGCATCAAGGGCACGAGACTGTGTCGACAGGGCAGTGAGAGCTTCCATGAGAAGTTCGCGCCGGTTAAACGCCACTACCACCGCCACTACACGGGAAATCTGCGGCATTTTTGGTATCTCGATCTCACTGTCGCGAATGGAAGGGCAACACTCACTGTAGACGAGGTGCGCACGCTGCACACTTTACAGGCCGCCTCTTCATCCTGAAGATAGGATTGCCCAGTGAACAGCGACAAATCACCCATCGGAGGGCTCCAGTGAGCTGGTGGGATGCCATCCCGGCGTTCTTCGTTGTAGTGACGATTGGAATCGCCCCTGGGCTGCTGTTGTCGTTGCTGCTCGGATTGCGCGGAATGGCGTTACTTGGCTCCGCGCCAGCGTTCTCCGTGACGACCATCACGCTGGCCTCCATCGCCGCACCATTTGCTGGGATCCCCTGGGGCCTTCTACCCATTGGGATGACGACCGCAGCGCTGTGCGTCATCGTCGTCTTGTTCCGGATGCTGTGGCACCGACTGCGCCCCCGACCAGCGTTTCAGCACCCACCCGTGCGACTGCTCGCGTGGGCCGCACTCGGCACCGGCGTTGCAGCCCTCATCATTACTATTCGATTCATCGTTGCGTTTGGCGATCCCGAAAATATTTCGCAAACCTACGACAATATTTTTCATCTCAACGCCCTGCGCTATGTGCTCGACACCGGTAACGCATCATCGCTCAGCCTCGGTGGTCTCAACATCGACAACCCGCAATCCGGCACCTTCTACCCGGCGGGCTGGCATGCCATCACCGCAGCCATCGCAAGCACCACTGGCGTCAGCATCCCTGTCGCGATCAACCTCGTCTCCATTCTCATCGGTGCCATCTACTGGCCGCTCGGCTGCGTCTTTCTTGCACGAACCATTCTTGGACCCCGTGCGATCGCGATCGTCGGTGCTGGAGTGCTGTCCGCCGCTTTCGGAGCATTCCCCTACAGGCTTATCGACTTCGGCGTTCTCTACCCCTACCTTCTCGGCATTAGCCTTCTGCCTGCAGCGCTCGCCTTCGCGGTAATCGCCGTCGGCATGAGCAACCACCCCGAAATGCGTAACTCTCGTGCGTGGTTTGCCCTACTCGGCGTCATCCCCGGAATCGCCCTCGCCCATCCCGGCGCCGCGATGGTATTCGTCGCCCTCAGCAGCGTGATCGTGGTGGTCGGCGCTCGCCGCAGCTATAAGAGACTCACAGCAGCCAACGCTGCACCGGCCACGATACGGGTGCTCATTGCCGCCACCATCGCCGTACTGATTGTCTACATCGCCGCTTGGCTCATCGTTCGAGTCAGTGTCGTGTGGGAACCGACCGAGACCGCAGCTCAAGCTCTGGGCGAGGTGCTCACGAATGCCACCACCGGGCTTCCTATCGCCGTCGTTGCCACGGTCCTGGTCGTCATCGGTGCGCTACAACTCCGCCGCCGTCCCCAAAACTATTGGCTGCTCTTCAACTTTGCACTCGTCGGAGTGCTCTATATCGCCGCAGCCGCAATGCCTCACTCGCTTCTGCAGTCACTACTTGTCGGCACGTGGTACGGCGACAGCTACCGCCTTGCTGCCGTGATGCCGGTCGTCGCGCTCCCGCTGGCCACACTCGGCCTTGTGGTGATCTACGACACAATTCGTACACGCGCGCCGCAGCTCATCATCACCGCCACGACAAACAGCGAGGGCCGCCACCAGCGCAGGCTCGCCATCGTTACCGTCGTGGTTGTGCTCCTCGCGACACAGGGCTACTCGCTGCACATCGCGACCGTTGAAGCCCGCAGCCAGTATGTCGTCGCCGAAGAACCTGTCAAAGAAGCTCCGCTGCTGACAGAGGACGAACTAGACGTGCTGAACCACGTCGCTGATTACGTTCCCGAAGGTGCCATAGTCGCCGGAAACCCCTGGACAGGAGCCGGGCTTGTCTACGCCATCTCCGACCGTGAAGCTATGCTTCCGCACGTCGGCGGATTCGATACCGCAGAATCCCGCCTCATCGGCGAACACCTTCGCGATGCCGATCGTTACACTAGCGTGTGTGATGCTCTTGCGACCCTCGAAGTGGGGTATGCATTAGATTTCGGTACGCGCGAGATTCACGGAGACGCACACGACTTTGACGGACTCACTCGACTTGCGAGCTCCGACGCGGTAGAGCCGCTCTATACGAGCGGTGACGTGGGACTATACAAAATCACCGCGTGCGAATAACAGACAAAGGAACCTTATGGCGATGACCACCCTGCGTGTAGTCCTCGATGACATAGCCGCGCCCGCATCGCGTAATCTGCGTCGCTACTCCGAAGAACTGATCAAGCAGCTCATTGTCAGCGCGCCCCCGAACTGTGAAGTCGCCGGCATCGTCTCTAACAACAGCACCAGCTCCGCAAAGATCGAGGAGACCTTCCCCGGCCTTGCGGAACTGACCACCCTGCGCTTAGGGCACGACGCCCTCACGCGTGCGTGGCAGCATGGCGTGACAAGCATCCCCGCAACGCGCATGTCTGGCAAAGGCCTTATCCACTCTCCGAGCTTGTTCGCACCCCTCTCCCGCCACGACCGGGTTAATGACGTTGGTACGCAAACCGTGGTCACTGTCCACGATATTCTCGCTTGGACCAGCCCTGAATCCATGAGCACGCGACAGGTCGCCTGGAACAAGGCCATGGCCAAACGAGCATTCAAATATGCGGATGCGATTGTGGTTACGAGCCATTCCGTTGCCGATGAGCTCAAGGACATCATGAACTTTGGCGAGCGAGTGCGCGTCATCCCAGGCGCAGCAACCGAACGGGTGAAACAACCTTTCAATGCGCACGCTCGTGCACTCGCTCTGGAACTTCCCGAACGCTACATTTTGGCCACAGGAACACTCGCTCCTCACACCCGGCTGGATGCACTCATCCAAGCAATGGCACACCCTGATGCACCGGACATCCCCTTGCTCATCTCGGGACCGCCCGCCTGGGGCGAGAGAGACATTGCCAGCACTATCGCCGCCGCCGGCCTCAGCTCAGAACGCGTTCGCTACCTCGGGGCGCTCGACGACAACGATCTTGCCGTTGCCCTCAACAGTGCCACCATCTTCGCCCACCCCGACAGTTCAGAAGGCTTCAGCCTTCCTGTTCTTGAAGCGTTCTCGCTCGGTACCCCCGTTGTGCATTCTGATGCCGCCGCTGTCGTCGAGCTCAGTGCAGACGCAGGAATTGCGGTTGCCCGGGAAAGCGCAGAAACCTACTCCGAACGGCTTGCCCAAGCTCTTGCCTCGGTTGCTAACGACAGCGAACTCGAGCGCCAGCTCGGTTTTCGCGGCCTCGACCGCTCACACGTATTCACGTGGCGAGCCGCCGCCGATAAAGTGTGGCAACTACATGCCGACCTGTAAGTCGGCACACTCAGCCCTGCACTGGTAAGCGGCTACTCGGACTCGCTCTCGGCATCCGGAGTGCCAACGACTGATTCCGCGACGAGTTCACGGATGAGTTCGTAGTCGGGGTTACCCACGTCAATCGTCGGCGGCGACAGCTCCAGCGTCGCAATCGGGAAACCTTGCGCGCCGCTGGCAAGTTCAGTAAACAGGCCGAGCATTACTGACGGGATATCTGTTGTTACTACCTGTTTGCCCGCATCCGCGACCGTACGGAACTTTGTCAAAATGTTTGCTGGTTCGAACTGCCGCAGGATAGCTTCCTGCACCTCACGCTGACGGAGCATCCGGTCATAGTCATTTGAACCGTGTCGTGCGCGGGCGTACCAAAGCGCTTCATACCCTCCAAGCACTCGTTCGCCAACCTCAACCCAGCCATCAACGTTGATGGGCTGACCATACTGATCTTCATCGCCGCCGATTGGTTGGCGTTCCGTCACATTGATCAGCACCCCGCCGAGCGCATCAATGAGATCATCAAAACCCTGCATATCGATCAGCACGTAGTACTGCAGGTCGAGCCCTGTGACTCCCTCAACAGCGTCGCGCATCGCCTCAACGCCGGCCGAACTAGCATTCGCTTCAGCATCCGGATACAACTCAGGATGCTCTTCACCGTAGGTGTAGAGGTAACTGATCAAGCAGTCATCGCCGCAGTCATAGCCCGAGGGGAAATCCTGATACAACGGAGAACCCTCAACGAACGGGATGAACTCGAGGTTGCGAGGGATACCGATGAGGGTGGTTTCCCCCGTCTCTGCATCGACGCTGGCAATCGAAATGCTGTCTGGACGAAGGCCAAGCCGATCGGGCCCAGCATCCCCGCCAAGAAGCAGGATGTTGTAACGGCCATCAGTCGGTGGTGCGTAATCCGCGCTCGTGAAAACCTCGGTGATAGTTGACCGCGCGGAGTCAACGATGTTGACCGCGGCCACCGCCACACCGGAATAGGCGACTAAAGCGATGAGTGAGAATGCCACCACAAACGGGCGCGCACCGACGCTGGCTCTCTTTACTTGGGCAAGACGCAGCGAATCCACCGCGAGAACAATCCACAGAATCACGTAAGCAATCAGCACCACTTCGATGACCGCGAGAACAAAAGCGTTGGTGACCGCAGCGAGGAAGAGTTCGCGAAACCAAAAAAACAAAACGAATGCAAGAATCGCCAGCGTCCACAACAGCGCTGTAACAACAACCGCAAAACGACCAAGCTTGCGACTACCCGCCAGGATTTGGGCTGAACCGGGAACGAAAACGTTCAGCGCGACCAGCCACCATGCACGGCGGGTCATCGTTGGCGCGGAACCCAAATCGGGCGCCCGCAGCGAGGATGTTGTGCTCACAGCAGCAGCTGTAAAGCAGCGTTCTTGTCGGCGACCATCGCCTCGAGACCGCGTGCATAATCTTCGAGCTTCGTCGCTACAGCAGCATCAGTTGCACCAATAATGCGCAGCGCGAGGAGGCCAGCGTTGGTAGCGCCGCCGATCGAGACCGTCGCGACGGGGATGCCCGCGGGCATCTGCACGATAGAGAGCAACGAATCAAGACCGTCGAGCTTCGCCAACGGAACAGGAACACCCACTACAGGCAAAGTCGTCACCGAGGCCACCATGCCAGGAAGATGGGCAGCGCCACCGGCTCCCGCAATGATCACTCGCACGCCGCGCGACGCCGCCTGCCTGCCAAATTCGATCATTCGTTCAGGGGTGCGGTGGGCAGACACGACTTCGACCTCGTAAGAGACGTCGAACTCAGCCACGATATCGGCTGCACCCTTCATCACGGACCAGTCGGAATCTGATCCCATGACAATCGAAACGAGCGGTGAAGACATAGGAGGATACTATCTTCCTGCTCCCGAGGAGTTGCCTTCAACACACGGCGCACTAATGGTGCACGGGAGAAATTACTCGAACTCTGCAGCGGCAGCCCGAGCAGCGCTGCGCACAGAATCAAGATCTGCGCCCGACGCCGTGACGTGCCCCACCTTGCGGCCAGGTCGCGACTGCTTCGAATAGTCGTGAATTTTGATCGCCGGCGAAGCCACGGTTGCCGCGGCAATCCGCTCATGCATTTCTTGCCCGACCGGACCACCCAAAATGTTCACCATTACCGACCACTCGTCGCGTGCCGCAGTGGCTCCGAGCGGAAGGTCGAGCACCGCACGAAGGTGCTGTTCGAACTGGCTTGTCTGGCATCCATCGATGCTCCAATGGCCCGTGTTGTGCGGACGCATCGCAAGCTCATTAATGAGGATTCGACCATCGCTGGTTTCGAATAGTTCGACGGCGAGCACTCCGGTGACGTCGAGACCTTCAGCGATAGTGCGGGCAATCGACCCAGCCTGCTCCGCAAGAGCTGTGCTCAGTTCCGGAGCCGGCGCCACTACCTCGGCACACACGCTATTGCGCTGGATGCTCTCCACCACGGGCCACAAGGCAACGTCACCCGAAGGGTTGCGGGCAACGGACTGCGCCAATTCACGGCGGAAGTCGACGAGCTCTTCGATCAAGAGCTCACCATCAGTCAGCCACTGTGCGGCCTCCGCGCCTGCGCGCACGATCAGAACGCCCTTGCCGTCATAGCCGCCGCGAGGAGTCTTGAGAACACCCACCCCGTTGTGTGCCGCAAGAAAGTCGTCTACGTCGCCCACACTGGCGACCCGCGCCCAGTCCGGCATTGGCAAACCCAATTCCGCGAGGCGTTCGCGCATCTGCAGTTTGTCTTGGGCAAAAAGCAACGCATGGGGGCCAGGATGCACGGCTATGCCGTCAGCAACCAGTGCCTTCAATACATCCTGAGGAACGTGCTCATGGTCGAATGTCACGACATCAACTTGTCGCGCGAAAGCGAGCACCTGCGCGATGGAACGGTAGTCGCCGACAGCCGTCGCGGCCAGATTGGCCGGAGATCCTTCGGCTTCAGCAAGCACTCGAATGTCGATGCCTAAATTGAGAGCAGGAGGAATCATCATGCGGGCCAATTGGCCTCCACCGATTACACCGACTTTTACTGACATGATCTCTCCAGAGTTAGCGCTGACTGATTTTCAGGATTGCGCAAGATTTCGCAGCTAGAATTTCACCGCTTCTTCTATCTTTGCTTATCGACCGGGCGGATTCGTGCGTTTACTCATTACCCAGTTGAGCCGCTTCGGGCTCGTTGGCAGCGTTGGCCTCGTGATCGACGTCGTCATCTTCAACATTTTGCGCACCACAATCCTCGCGCCCGAAGTTCTGCATGAGGGACCAGTACTCGCCAAGGTCGCATCCACTGCGGTCGCCATCGTCGCCAATTGGCTCGGCAATCGTTACTGGACTTTTCGACGCACCAAGCTTCAACATCCTGTTCGCGAAGGCCTCAAATTCGGGCTAGTGAGCCTCGGCGGCATTCTGATTGGTCTGAGCTGCCTCGTCGTATCGCATTACGTGCTCGGCTTCACTTCGCTGTTAGCCGACAATATCTCCAGCAACGTGATCGGGCTTGTTCTCGGCACCGTCTTCCGTTTTTGGGGATACCGCACGTGGGTCTTTGTGCAAGAGCCTCTCAACGACGAGCTGTCCACGACTGCAGCCGCTGCCACAACCGTCGGTGTCGCGGCAGCCGCTGCCACAACCGGTGCCGCGCTAGGGACGACCGAGCGCGCGATAAGTCCAGCCGGCCTCTCGCCACTGCACCGGGTCCAGGCAGTTTCGCCCGTCGAGGATCGCGCGCACCGAAACGATTGAGTCCAGCGTGCTCGGATCAATGGCACGGTACTCGCGCCATTCGGTGAGCACGAGGACAACATCGGCATCCTTCGCCGCTTCTTCGACCGTGGTGACGTAATCGAGTCCAGGACGTAGCCGCCGCGACGTCTCGATCGCCTGCGGGTCAGTCGCGCGAACGTGAGCCCCAAGCTCTGCAAGTCGCGCCGCCACGTCGAGCGCTGGCGAATCCCGAACGTCGTCAGAGTCAGGTTTGAAAGCGAGACCCAACACAGCCACCCGCGCGCCCTCGATGGTCCCGCCAAGCACCTCGCGGCACAGGTCAACCATGCGTTCGCGTCGGCGAAGATTAATCGCGTCGACCTCGCCCAAGAAGCTCAGGGCATCGCCAGCACCGAGCTCTGAGGCACGAGCCATGAAAGCGCGGATGTCCTTGGGGAGACAGCCGCCGCCGAAACCGAGACCGGCGTTCAAGAAACGACGACCGATGCGCTGGTCGTAGCCGATGGCATCCGCGAGTTGCGTAACGTCGGCACCCGTGACTTCAGCCACTTCTGCCATGGCATTGATGAACGAAATTTTGGTGGCGAGAAACGCGTTCGCTGCGACCTTGACGAGTTCAGATGTCGCGTAGTCGGTGACAACCCGCGGGATGTTCTGGGCCAAGACGGTGGCGTAAACCTCGTCAAGAGCAGAGACAGAGTGCGTGTCTTCGGGGCGGACCCCATATACGAGACGGTCAGGACTGATGGTGTCCTTCACCGCGTAGCCTTCGCGCAAGAACTCAGGGTTCCACGCCAGATGAGCGCCAACGGCCTCGATTCGAACAGCAAGGCGCTCCGCTGTGCCCACAGGCACCGTGGACTTGCCAACAACGACGTCGCCCTCCGTGAGATGCGGAATAATCGCGTCGAATGCAGCTTCGACAAAGCGCAAGTCGGCAGCGTTCGAGTCGGCTTGTTGCGGAGTACCGACCGCAATGAAATGCACCGTCGCCCCCTCGGCCAGGCTCATGTCGGTAGTAAAGCTGAGCGTGCCCGCGGCGAGCGTTTCGGCGAGCAATTCGGGCAACCCCGGTTCATAAAACGGCGCGTGCGCCGACGACAACAGTGCGACTTTCGCCGCATCAATGTCGATACCAACGACCTCATGGCCGAGCTTTGCGAGAGATGAGGCGTGGACGGCACCGAGGTACCCGCATCCGATAACTGAGATCTTCACGTTGCGCACCCTATCTGATGAGAGTTGACGCCGAGTAAATTGCCCAAGCGGATGCCGCGAGAGCGTTCTCTGCGAGGGTGCGTTTTAGCGTGTTCCCCACACGGTGGTCTCGTCTGACGCCTGCGATTCTTCGCGCTGCCGACGCAGCGAAACCACGTTTTGGTTGTTCTCCATGAGATCGTGCAGCGCTGCTTGAGTAAGGGAGACCGAGGGAATATCACGCAGTACCACGGGGTGATCGTGGCCGGCGTTGATCAGCAGATCGCCGCTGCCGAACATCCGCTGAACCCAGGATTGACGCACGGTGACGTCGTAGCCGCGACTGTGCAGCAGCTCTTGGCGGATGCGCACGAAGACACCGCTGGAGAGCACCACGCGACGCGTCGTGATCGTGTAGTTGCGGGCAAGCCAGCCGAAGAAGGGCAAGAACCACGCGACAATGATGACGAGCAGCCCGGCGGTGAGAAGAGCAAGGTTCTGCCAATTCTCCGGGAAACTACCAAAGAAATAGCCGAGCGCTCCCGCTGTCGCCACAAAGACGATTCCTGGGAAAGTCAGCGCGCGCGCGTGAGAGCGAACGCGGGCAACAATGGCCTCGCGCTGAACGCTCATCTCATTCGGCATAGATCATTCATACCGCAGGTGAGTGACGTCGCCTGCCGCGACGTGCTGCCGGAGCCCGTTCGCATCGTCGTTAACCACGAGTTGGCCCCGGTCGTCGACGGTTTCGGCGGTTCCAAAGATTCGGGCGCCGCCGGGCAGCTCGACCCGCACACGACGACCGATAGTTCCGCACTCAGCTCGAACGGCATCCGCGATTCCGCTGGGCACTGCATCAAGTCCAGCAGCGCTGAACTGGGTCATAAGGTGCGTGAGCTCGGTGAGGTACCGGCTCAGCGCCTCATCAAGGCCGGGCTCGGCCCCTTCCAGAGCGAGAGAGGTGGAAACGGATGTCGGGAGCTCGTCGCGCTCGATCGTGAGGTTCAATCCCGCCCCCACGACCACTCCTGTGCCGCCCGCCACGAGTTCAGAAAGCAATCCCGACACCTTCAGGCCTTCGATCTGAACGTCATTGGGCCACTTGAGGGTGACCTCGCGGTCGGTGACGAGGCTGCGCACGGCGCGTGCCATCGCCAATCCGCCAATGAGCGGCATCCACGACAGAGCTTCAATGGGGGCACCCTCGGGTGCGACGAGCACGGAAACGGCGAATGTTTTACCTGCAGGCGCCACCCATTCCCGCCCCAAGCGTCCGCGACCCGCCGTCTGATTGGTGGTCACGAGCGCTGACAGATGTTCGGCATCCCCCCGAGCTGCGCGCGTGAGGAGCTCCTTGTTCGTCGAGCCGATTTCATCGACGTGCTCAAGCAGCGGCAGAACGGCGGTACTCAATGGCAAGTGCATCGCTTAAGCGTAGAGCGCTGCAGCACCCCAGAGATGCCGTCTCTAGTGTTTCCTCAATGAAACCGGCCTGAAACTTGTGGGTTCCGCCAACCCCACAAGCGGTGGATGGGTGGGTAAAGTGACACAGTGACCGAAGACAACTCGACTCCAGACATGTTCACGACCGCCGGCCGGATCGCCGATCTTAAGAACCGCTATCACGAGGCCGTGACGGCCAGTGGCGACGCGGCGATTGAAAAGCAGCACGCTAAGGGCAAGATGACCGCCCGCGAGCGCATCGAGCAGTTGCTCGACCACGGCTCGTTTGTGGAGCTCGACGAGTTTGTTCGCCACCGCACCCACGCCTTCGGCATGGAAAAGAAGCGTCCCTACGGTGACGCTGTTGTGACGGGCGTTGGCACGATCCACGGTCGCCAGGTTGCGGTTTACGCTCAAGACTTCACCATCTTCGGTGGTTCGTTGGGCGAGGTCGCCGGCGAGAAGATCATCAAAGTCATGGACCACGCGATGAAGACGGGTGTTCCCATCATCGGCATGCTCGACTCCGGTGGAGCCCGCATTCAGGAGGGCGTTGTTGCTCTCGGCAAGTACGGCGAAATCTTCCGCCGCAATACCCAAGCTTCGGGTGTCATCCCGCAGATCTCGATCATCATGGGCCCGGCTGCCGGTGGCGCCGTGTACTCCCCCGCGCTCACCGACTTTGTGATCATGGTCGATAAGACGAGCCAAATGTTCGTGACCGGCCCCGACGTCATCAAGACCGTTACCGGTGAAGACGTCGGCATGGAAGAGCTCGGCGGCGCGCTCACCCACAACAAGGTTTCGGGTGTTGCCCACTACCTTGCCAGCGATGAAGAGGATGCCCTCGACTACGCCCGCACGCTCGTGGGCTTCCTGCCCGACAACAACATGTCGGATGCTCCCGTCTACGAGAGTGAAGTTGAGCTCGAAATTACGGATGAGGATCGCAAACTCAACTCGATCATCCCCGACAGCCCCAACCAGCCCTACGACGTGAAGACGATCATCGAACACATCGTCGACAACGGCGACTTCCTCGAGACTCAGCCTCTCTTCGCCCCCAACATTGTGGTCGGCTTCGGTCGCGTTGAAGGTCGCTCGGTGGGCATCGTCGCCAACCAGCCGCAGGCAATGGCGGGAACCCTCAATATCGAGGCCGGCGAAAAAGCGTCACGCTTCGTGCGTTTCTGCGACGCGTTCAGCATCCCGATTCTCACTCTCGTCGATGTTCCCGGCTACCTGCCGGGCACCGACCAGGAGTGGACCGGTGTTATCCGTCGTGGCGCCAAGCTCCTCTACGCCTACGCCGAAGCAACTGTGCCTCTCGTCACCGTCATCACTCGCAAGGCGTACGGCGGGGCCTACATCGTTATGGGATCCAAGCAGTTGGGCGCCGACCTCAACTATGCGTGGCCGACTGCTGAGATCGCCGTCATGGGCGGCCAAGGCGCCGTCAACATCCTGTACCGCGGTGAGATCAAGGCAGCCGAGGCCGCCGGTGAGGATGTCGCAGCCGTGCGCACTCGCCTCGCCAACGAATACACCTACAACGTTGCCAGCCCGTTCCTCGCGGCAGAGCGCGGCGAGCTCGACGGCGTTATTGAGCCCGCTGCTACTCGTGTACAGGTTGTGAAGGCGTTGCGGGCTCTGCGCACCAAGCGCGCGAGCATGCCGCCCAAGAAGCACGGAAACATTCCACTGTGAACGGCAAGCACAGGCAGGAGGAGCCTGCAGACATCCGCATCGTTTCCGCCAATGTCTCTGCTGACGAGGTCGCGGCGGTTACGGCCGTCGTGCGGGCTGCCCTGCTGGAGTCAGCAGAACTTGCGGGAGCCGATGAAACGGCCCCGATCACGGCGTGGGCCCGCAGCCAACGACCGATTCGGCAACCGCTCTCTCGCGGTCCTGGGGCTTGGAATGCGAGCGCTCGCCGCTAGCAACGGTGCTTTTGCGCCGTGTTTCGACGAAAACATGTGGTTTCGTAGTCGTACCCCGTTCGCGGGGTGCGGAATTCGTCGAAAACTGTAGATTAGGGCTACTTTTTCACCTGAATTCACGAATTGTCCCCCGAGAGTCCCCCTAAAAACCGACTTTGTTAGTTGTTTGCATGATGCAGAATATTAACTGCTAGGTGGATCTCCATAGGAGTTACACCGCCAAAGGTTGGCCGACTAGGGTAAGCGGGCCAATTCTTTGGGGGCGGATCAGGACGATATTCGGGTTATCGTCCTGATCCGGGTTCTAGCGAAGGACCGGAGAAGTGCTTCTTATAGCCACTCCGGTCCTTCCGCCTTTAACCCGCCTGCGGGCTGCGCTCGGCGTGTGGCCCGTCCGTGCAG
Organism: Salinibacterium sp. NG253; assembly: GCF_015864945.1. Lineage (GTDB taxonomy): Bacteria > Actinomycetota > Actinomycetes > Actinomycetales > Microbacteriaceae > Rhodoglobus. The sequence continues at coordinate 992,817 of NZ_JADYWF010000001.1, forward strand.
GTTCAGCCAACGTTCGCCTGCCGGGTCGAACAGCGACTCACTCCAGCACCCTTCAGAGCGCACCGCGAACCCGCCAGCGGGGCTCTAGCGCCTCAGGCGCCCTTGGGCGCACCCAAGCAACGCGCAACGTCTGCGACGCCTGTAGGGCGCAAGCAGAGCGGTTAAACGCTGACGCTGTCGACGCGAGGAATCTCGAGCCAGATGTCGACGACATCCTCTTCGAGAGAGTCTTGGCCGAGAGCGCTGGATTCGCCATCGCCGGCGCTGTGTAGCCCGACGACCGTGATCGCGACATCCGACCCTTCAGGAACAGTGCGAGCAATCACTTTGTCGGCGCTGGTTGATTGGATCGCCTGCGCGAGACGGTTGAGCACCCGATCGAGATCTTCGTCAGAGAGGTCGTCAATTCCCCCCTCGTCAAGAAGAGTGACAGTCGCACCGCGACGGCGAGCGATCATGACCTGATCGCGCACGGCATCGTTGAGAAGCTTGCGCCCGCGAATCTCGTCGCGGATAGCTCCTTCAAGGTTCAAGCACTCGCGGCGTTCGGCATCCGATAAATCACCGTCGGTCTCTTGGATGCGTTCGAGCATCTCAAGCGCCATCATTCCCGTCTGCTCAAGCCGGAACTGTCGCTCATGAACGTGAGCATCCTGCGCGGCTTGCCAATCGGTTGCTTCCTGCTCAGCAAGCACAAACCGCTGAGCATCCTTGGATGCCTTTGCCAGCCCGCTCGAGAGAACGTGAGAGACGGCCACCCATGATGCACTTCCGACGATGCCCAAACTAAAGAGGCCTGCTGGTCCTACGGGACCGAGGCTGAAGGTATGCGCGACAAGGAATCCGATACCCAACCAGGCGAAGGTGTGGCGCCCACGGGTCGAGGTAATGGTGAGCAGAGTTCCGCTGGCGGCCACGTACCACGTTGCATAGCCCGTGCCGCCCTCACGCGTGAAGTCGAGCTCATTTGCGACGAGCAGTGAGATCGCAACGACCGTGGCGAAGTTGAAGGTCGCCATCCAGATCGGCATTCGCACGGGGCCCCACGGCACCAGGCTGACAACCGTTGCGATGCCGTAAAGAACCATCGCAACATAGATCGGACCGGGTCGGTCAGGGATATCAATCGTGTAGTTCGCCAAGACGATGTGGTACGCCGAGAAGAGCGCAGCCATGCCGACGATTAGGTAACGAGGAACTCCGATATTCACAGATCATCCCCCTCGGCGTCGTTCCTGATAGTGCGCACACTTTCAGTGTTTATCTCGTCGCTGCGATTGCCGTGCGGCCACTGGATACAGATTTGAGTTCCCGCACCAGGCACTGAGGCGATTGCGGTTCGACCGCCAGCGTTGGCGACTCGCTCCACAATCGACACTCGCACGCCCAAGCGTTCTTGCGGCACGGAGTCCAAATCGAATCCCGCTCCGGTATCGGTGACAAGAATTTCGATGCCGTTGCCTTCGAGACCGCGAACCTCGACGCTGCGTTGAGTATCTGAAGCACCCGCGTGCTGAATGCTGTTCATCATCGCCTGCACGGCAGCGGAGTGCACCGCTTCTGCCGCGACCACAGGAAGCGAGCGTGCTCCGACGCTGCGCACAGCACACGTGAAGTTCGACGCGAGCAACTCTGCAGAAGTAATAACCCGCTGTGCAAGATCGGTGGCTTGCACAGTAGAGATGTCGTCAGGCGACGTTGCGGCCGCTTCCCGCAAGTGGCCTATAGCGTTGCCCGCCATGACCGCGGCCAGCCTTTCGGCTTCTGGCGTGTAGGCGCGAGCGGCGGAAATCAGGGTTGTGAGCACGCTGTCGTGCACGATCGAGTCAACCTGCACGCGTTCGACTTCAGTCGCGTGTTGGCGAACCGCGTTTCCGTACCGGAGCAGCGCGGTTGCTTGAGCACTGTCAACGTTGGATGCTGCCTGCCGAAGCATCGTGACGATGATCATGATCGCACTGCCGAGAATGAGGGCATAGAACGTTTCGAGTACAGCAAGCTGCCACGGGGCACCGCCGCCCACCGGGAGGATGCGCACGATGAGGTACACCAGCGGCGCAGCAAAAAGGTAGATGGTTGCGAGCACCCTGTTGAACGCAATCGCGGCCATCGCTGTCGCTACCGTGATGAGGTAGTTCAGCCAGTGAATTCCACTAAAAACTTCGACGCCAGGGATGACCGTGAACGGCCAACTCAGCAGCGCAAGAAAGTAAACAACCGCGAAGGTGCCGTGCATGAATCGCACGGCTTTGTTGGCAAACGAGGCAACGACAACCACGATGAGCATTCCGAACAACGCCGGAACAAAGATCATCAACCACCACGGCTGCGCTTCGCCCGCTTGGCCCAAGAGCCACGGGAGCGTTTGGGCGCCAAAGACCAGACCGATGACCGCTACGGAGCGCGAAATAACCCGCTCAACCTGTTTGCGGCTGATCGGGTTTCGCGGCTGCTTTACCGTCGGCGCCGGTCGCGCCACAGCCAGGCTAGTGGCCATCGCCGCCTTCAGAGTCGAGTCCGGGCAGGATGCCGTCTTCGACTGCGCGGCGCAAGAGGTCGACCTTGGTGGGCGCTGGGCGTCCGACCTCGACATACTTCACACGAATACGGTCAAGGTATTCGCGGGCGGTTGAGTAGCCGATTCCCAGCTGCTGGGCGGCAAGCTTGAGTGGGAGACCCGAAGCGTAGAGGTGCAAGATTTCACGTTCACGGCGACCAAGCTGTGCCTTGGAGAAGTCACGGTCGGCGTCGATAGCGGTGGCCCACTCAAGGTTGTTGAGCACCTCGCCGCGGGCGACGGTAGCCGCTGCTGCGAGCACGGTCTTGGTGGCTGACGATTTAGGGATCACTCCGGCAGCTCCGGCGGCAAGTGCCTCTCGCACGCTGGCGACGCGGTCAGCGATGCTGTGCACCAGCACAGCAGAGCCGGTAGCCTGAACGTTTTTGACGTTGTCGGTGACGGTCGAGCCATCACCGAGCGACAGGTCGAGCACAACGACATCAACTTCACGGCCGTTGAGGCCCTCTACAAGTTCTTTCACGGTTGCTGCGGCGAGAACGAAGTCGTATCCCTCATCAATAAAGGCAGCCTTGAGTCCCAATCGGACTGATTCGTGGTCATCGACAACAGCGACGGTGATTTTGCGCTGGGCACTCTCACTGGGCGTTTCTGTCCCGGATGGTTCTGTCTGGGCCATGTGGCGTCCTCCTGAGTTTCTGTCCCCCATAGTAGTGCGAGAGAGCGCGAACATGCGGCTTTGTCACCCCAACACACTGAGCTATTTACGTGTGAACGTTCCCACAGCCTCGACATGGTGAGTGTGCGGGAAGAGATCGAATGCTCGAACTCCTGAGAGCTCGTAGCCGCGCTCGGAGAAGAAGGCAACATCCCGCGCAAAAGCAACGGGGTCGCACGCCACATAAACGATCTGCGCGGGGCGCGCCTTGGCAACGAGGTCGACAACTTCCCGGCCCGCGCCAGAACGAGGCGGGTCAAGAATGATCGTTGAACGCTCTAGACGGTCACGCTCAACAGCAGTTGCTTCCTTCAGGTGCTGGCGCAGCCAACGGTCAACGCGGCCTGTTTCGGCATGAGCGCCCAACCATTCCGAGAGGTTATTGGCGGCGTGGTCGGTGGCCGACGACTCCGCTTCCACCGTGGTGATCTTGGTTGCTGGACCAAACTTGTCCCCCACTGCCGCTGCGAAGAGTCCCACTCCTCCATACAAATCGAGGTTGGATGCCGCGGGGTCAAACAGTGCGGGATCAATAGCGTCTTGCACGGCAGACGTCAGCATCGCGGCGGCGCCGTGGTGCACTTGCCAGAACCCGGAATCGAGCAACGTGAATTCGCGCTCCCCTACCGTCTCGGTAATGACCTGCGGCTTCTGCTTGCCCATAATCAGGCGAACGCCGCCCGAGCTGGGGTTCAGGATGTCCACGCGCTCGAACCCATCGAAGTTCTCGCCGAGCGGTGCTCCGGCAGAGAGTTCGGGGGTTGCCAAAGGAAGATCGGCGACAGAAATCACACGGTGGGAACGAGCCGCAAACGGACCGATATTGCCGTGTTCGTCGACGTGCAGGCTGACGCGGGTGCGCCATCCGAGTCCCTTGCGTTCATCGTCACCCGGCACTGCTTCGACGAGAGGAGCGAGCGAGACTTTTGCCATGCGCTCGAGCGATTCGTTGAGAATCTGTGCCTTGAGCACACGCTGATGACCGAGCTCGATGTGGCCAAACTCGGCGCCACCGGCGCGATTGTCGGGGTCGCGGTCAACACTCGCGGCTGACCACACATGCTCTTGGCGGTGCTCACTCGGCGTGATGACCTTCACCGTTTCGGCGCGCCAGAACGACTTCTTGTTGTCGTCTGTGATGCGCGCTTGCACGCGTTCACCCGGGATCGCGTCGGAGACGAAAACGACACGACCATCGTGCCGCGCCACACTGACACCCCCGTGCGCAATGTTGGTAACGTCTACTTCGATCATTCGGCCAAGCAATTCACCCATCCCTTGAGCATAGGAGCCTTTGTGCGCCTTTATCTTGCTTCGACCTCTCCCGCGCGTCTGGCCACGCTGCGCGCGGCTGGTGTCGACCCCGTACTTTTGGCCTCTGGCGTTGACGAAGACGCGGTGGCTGCCGCCGCTCCTGGTCCCCTTGACGGCCCCGCGCTTGTTGAGTTGTTGGCGCGTGCCAAGGCTGAAGCCGTTGTTGGCGCCCTCGTGAACGGTGCCCCCATCGACGGCTTCATTCTCGGCGGTGATTCCGCGTTCGAATTGGATGGCGAATTATTCGGAAAGCCGCACGAACCCGAGATTGCGCGGCAGCGCTGGCTCGCACAGCGGGGTCGCACCGGAGTGTTGCACTCCGGCCACTGGCTCATTGACCACCGCGGCGGCGAGGTGCAAGGAGCCACCGGTGCCGTCTCGAGCGCCAGCGTGAGTTTCGCCTCCAACATCACTGATTCTGAAATCGATGCGTATGTCGCCACGGGCGAGCCGTTGAAAGTCGCGGGCTCGTTCACGATTGACAGTCTCGGCGCGGCCTTTATCGAGAGCATCGAAGGCGATCCGCACGCCGTCGTGGGGCTTTCGGTGTCGTTGGTGCGTCAACTCATGCGGGAATTCGACGCCGAGTGGACTGAGCTCTGGAACATCGATCGGCCGTCCCTGTAGGCATTCACAGTGCTTGCCCTCTTTTTTTGTGCGCTTCCGCCCAAGGCTTCGGCCGACATCCCCATAAGCTAGGTCACTATGGCTCGTATTACGAAGGTACTCATCGCCAACCGCGGAGAGATCGCCGTTCGCGTTATCCGCGCGGCTAAAGACAGTGGCATCGGTTCTGTGGCGGTCTACGCCGACCAAGATAGGGATGCCCGGCACGTGAAGCTCGCGGACGAGGCTTATGCCCTCGACGGCTCGACGAGTGCTGAAACGTACCTCGTTATCGACAAGATCCTGTCGATCGCGCGCCGCTCTGGCGCTGACGCCATTCACCCTGGTTATGGTTTTTTGGCCGAGAACGCCGAGTTTGCTCGCGCTGTCATCGACGCTGGCATCATCTGGATTGGCCCGTCTCCTGAAGCAATCGAGAAACTGGGCGACAAGGTTTCGGCCCGCCACATCGCGGAAAAGGTGGGAGCCCCTCTCGCTCCCGGCACGCTCAACCCGGTTTCGGGCGCGGCAGAAGTTCTTGACTTCGTTGATCTTCACGGTCTTCCCGTTGCTATCAAGGCAGCATTCGGCGGTGGCGGCCGTGGCCTCAAGGTTGCACGCACTCGCGAAGAAATCCCCGAGTTGTTCGATTCCGCCACTCGTGAGGCTGTTGCCGCGTTCGGTCGCGGCGAATGCTTCGTGGAGAAGTACCTCGACCAGCCCCGTCACGTTGAAACTCAGTGTCTTGCGGATGCTCACGGCAACGTCGTCGTGATCTCCACCCGCGACTGCTCCCTGCAGCGTCGCCACCAGAAGCTTGTGGAAGAAGCCCCGGCCCCGTTCCTCACCGACGAGCAGAACAAAGAACTCTACGAGTCATCCAAAGCGATCCTGCGCGAGGTCGGCTACCTCGGTGCCGGAACCTGTGAATTCTTGGTCGCCAAGGACGGCACAATCTCGTTCCTCGAAGTAAACACTCGTCTCCAGGTCGAACACCCCGTCTCCGAAGAAGTCACCGGCATCGACCTCGTACGGGAGCAGTTCCGCATCGCCGAGGGCGGCGTGCTTGACTACGACGACCCCATCCCGCGCGGTCACTCCTTCGAGTTCCGCATCAACGGTGAGGATGCCGGACTCAACTTCATGCCCTCTCCCGGCCCCGTGCACGTTCTGCGCGTTCCCGGCGGCCCCGGCATCCGTGTTGATAGTGGTGTCACGACGGGCGACGAGATCAGCGGCGCCTTTGACTCGCTGCTCGCCAAGCTCATTGTTACCGGTTCCAGCCGGGAGGATGCCCTTGAGCGTTCACGCCGCGCGCTCGACGAATTCGAGGTTGCTGGTCTTCCCACCGTTCTTCCGTTCCACCGCAAGATCGTTCGCGATCCTGCCTTCACGAGCGAACCGTTCAGCATTTACACACGCTGGATCGAAACCGACTTCGACAACGACATTGAGCCGTGGACCGGATCACTCGCTGACGAGACGCCCGTCGTAGCCCGCCACAACGTGGTCGTTGAGGTCAACGGCAAGCGCGTCGAGGTGAATCTGCCCTCGAAACTCGTCCCGAGCACCTCGACCGGCGCAACCCTCTCGGCCGCTCCGAAGCGTCGGGCAGCATCCAGCGTCAACACCATCACCGGCGACTCGGTGAAGGCACCGATGCAGGCGACGATCGTGAAGGTCGCGGTTGCCGAGGGCGACAAGGTCGTCAAGGGCGACCTCATCCTTGTGCTTGAAGCCATGAAGATGGAGCAGCCGCTCGTTGCTCACAAAGACGGCGTTATCGCAACGATGAACGCTACCGTCGGCCTCACGGTGTCATCGGGTCATTTGCTCCTGAACATCGCAGACTAGGCCCGGCTGACCCCACAACGTAAAGAAGGCCGCACCGCCCGTCATGACGACAGGCTGTGCGGCCTTTACAGTTGGTGGACCCTAGGAGATTTGAACTCCTGACCTCCTCGATGCGAACGAGGCGCGCTACCAACTGCGCCAAGGGCCCGTACTGCAAACCCAACGATATCACTCAGGAAACATCATGCGGCACCTGACTTCACGCGCCGCGGCACGCCGCAAGGATTACGGCATCAGTCCAAGCTTGCGCGCGGTCGAGACTGCCGTAAAACGTGACGACGCATCGAGCTTCTTCATGGCGCTACCGAGGTATCCCTTAACCGTTTGTTCGGTGAGCGAGAGAAGAGCAGCCGTTCGAGCGTTGCTGTAGCCAAGCGCCACGCACGAAAGCACATCCGTCTCTCGAGGCGAAAGTTGCACCGTCGATCGGGCAAGTGCGTCGTCGCGACCGCCACACACCGCTTGCGAAAGTCCGCGCCCGATCTCGTGGAGCTTCTGCCTCACATCGCGGTCCGAGACCGTCGCCGCAAGCTGGCGCAGCTGCGCAAACTGCTCCCTCAGGTGCTCCTCCGCGACCGGAGACAATCCCCCACCCTGATTCGACCGCAATGCCACCATTCGACGGGTAACCTCATCCCGAATGGCGAGCTCGTTTCCGAGTGCGGTAGCGATCGCCACCGCCGGTCGAGCCGCAGCCGTATCTGGCTCGACGAGAGAGTGTGATCCGGCATAAATCAACCCGCGCAGTGTTCCTCCGGCAATGATCGGAATCGCCAAAAGCGAGACAACTCCTTCGCCCAACACAGCGCCGTCATAGTCGTGAGTAATGTCAGCCGAATGCTCGTAATCACGCGTAAACCGCGGGCTGCGTTGCGCCATAGCCAACCCACCAAGCCCACGCTCTCGCCGCACCTTGAGCCCATCGAGGTTGCCAGTGCGAGCACCGCTGAAGGCACTGACGGTGAGCTCTATGCCCGAGGTGAGACCGCCAAACGACAGGCTGAAGCCAGTGCTCGCGGCGATCTCGCGAGTGGCCTGCTGGATCAATTCGAAGTCACTTGGTTCAGACATCTGCGTCATTGCGGATTCCCAACTTTCGGGGGTATTACGTTCGGTACGCCCCTCCGTAATCTGAGGCTAGCACGGGATTCTTCAGCCCCCACTGAGAATCCACATCAAGCATTTCAAAGGAGAAATTGATGTCAGATGCCCCTTCGCTAGAGCGAGTCTCTGCTCAGAACACGGCCGCACGCGTGCGCCAGCAGAGCGGTTCTTTCGCCGAAATTCAGGACCAGGCCACCCACGATCCCCACGGTTTCTGGCTTGAGCAAGCAGCGCGCGTTGACTGGATCACCCCACCGACGCTGTCCTCCCCCTCGCCGGCCCACGAGCCCGGAACAGCGCAAGGGTGCTGGTTCGCCGACGGAACGCTCAACATGAGTGCCAACGCCCTCGACCGGCACGTCGCCGCCGGCCGAGGAAACAACCCCGCCCTCATCACTGACTCCGCGATGACGGGTGAGCAGAAAACTCTCACCTATGCCGAGCTCCTCGAACGCGTTCGCAAATTCGCCGGCGCACTTCACGAACTCGGCGTCGGTGTTGGCGATCGCGTCTTGATCTACCTCCCGATGATTTCCGAGGCCGTAGTGGCGATGCTCGCGTGTGCCCGCATCGGCGCCATCCACTCCGTCGTCTTCGGAGGTTTCGCCGCCAACGAACTGGCCGTACGAATCAACGACGCCACGCCATCCGTGATCGTAACGGCGACCGGTGGCCTCGAGCCGTCACGCCAAGTGGAATACCTGCCGATCGTGCATCAGGCCATTGCCTTGAGCACGGGGAGCGTGCGCTACGTCGTCGTCAAAGACCGTCCGCAGGTTAATGGCGATATCGCCGAGTACGCCACCGGCGCCACGAGCGGTGGCTCGCTAGATGTCGCTTGGCTCGATTGGGATGACCTCGAAGCGGCCGCGCTCCCTGCCGACGCTGTGGAGATGCACGCCCACGACCCGCTCTACATTCTTTATACCTCGGGCACCACCGGCAGCCCCAAGGGTGTCGTGCGGGACACCGGCGGTTACGCCGTCGCTCTGCAGTGGGCTATGACTCATATCTACGGCGTGGGAAACGACAGCACGATCTTCACGGCGTCGGATGTCGGCTGGGTCGTCGGCCATTCCTTCATCGTCTATGGTCCGCTGCTGGCTGGCGCGGCCACCGTGCTGTACGAAGGAAAACCCATTGGCACCCCCGACGCCGGAACGTTCTGGCGCATCATCCAGGACTACGCGGTTGATGTGCTCTACACGGCACCGACGGCGCTGCGCGCGATCCGCCGCGAAGACCCCGCGCTCGACGAGCTGGGCAAATACGACACGTCCAGCCTGCAAGCGGTGTATTTGGCGGGCGAGCGTCTCGATACCGAGACCTGGCACTGGGCCAATGACGGCATCCGCGTTCCCATCATTGACCACTGGTGGCAGACCGAGACTGGGTGGCCAATCTGCGCCAATCCGCGCGGTGTGCAGCAACTGCCCTCCAAGGCCGGCTCAACGGGCGTGCCGATGCCAGGCTTCCTCCCCCGCATCCTCGATGCCAATGGCAACGATGTGACGAAGCCGGGCACCGAGGGAAACATCGCCATCCAGTTGCCGCTCCCTCCCGGCGCCCTCATCGGACTCTGGGGAAGCCCGGAACGGTTCGCTAGTTCCTACCTCGAAGAGTTTCCCGGCTACTACGCCACCGGTGACGCCGGCTACTTCGATGACGAGGGCTACCTCTTCGTCATGGGCCGCACCGATGACGTCATCAACGTGGCCGGGCACCGCCTCTCGACAGGGTCGCTCGAAGAAGTAATTTCTCAGCATCCGGATGTGGCCGAATGCGCTGTTCTCGGGCTGCACGATGAGCTCAAAGGCCAGCGCGCTGCAGGGTTCATCACGATGAAGCACGGCCGCAATCGCCTTGAGCATGATCTCGCCATCGAACTTGTGGCGCTCGTGCGCGAGGTGATCGGCCCGGTCGCTGCCTTCCGGGACGTGATGGTGGTCGAGCGGCTGCCCAAGACACGGTCGGGCAAGATTCTTCGTAAAACCATTCGCCAGATCTTCGACGGCGAAGACGTGCGCATCCCTCCCACGATCGAAGACGTCACGGTGCTCGATGCGCTCTACACCGCTGCCGGACGCACTCGCTCGCAGTAGTTCCCGCTTCACGATTCCCCACCATCCGTTCCCCTCTCAATTGTTTGTGGCAAGGAGGCCCCAAATGTCTGATGAAAGTTCCCCCACTAAAAATGCGATGTCCCCGCCCGGCGACCCCACCGATGTGCCGAGTGTGCGCGCCGGGCTCATTTATCAAGATGAAGAGAAGGAGCCGGCATTTATCGAACTCAAACGGCGACACCGCTCGTTTGTGTTTCCCCTCACGGTGTTCTTCTTGGTCTGGTATTTCGCCTACGTGATTTTGGCGGCCTACGCCCATGACTTCATGGCGACGCCCGTCTTCGGCGTCATCAATGTCGGACTGTTGTTGGGCTTTGGCCAGTTCATCAGCACGTTCGTGATCACCATGATGTACGTGTCATTCGCTAACCGGCGGCTAGATCCGCTCGCCGCCCAAATCAGAGCAGATCTCGCCGCAAAGGAGTCAGCACTATGATCGCCACAACCCTGGCCATGGCCGCCGCTGCGGCGGTTGATGCTGAGTCTCAAAGCAATCCGATTCTGAATATCTCGATCTTCATCGGCTTTGTCGGAATCACCCTGTTTATCGTGATTCGCGCCAGTCGAAACAATGCGACGGCGGCAGACTACTACGCGGGCGGGCGATCATTCACCGGTCCACAAAATGGGTTCGCGATCACGGGAGACTACCTCTCAGCAGCGTCCTTCCTCGGCATCGTTGGCGCGATTGCTATCAACGGTTATGACGGATTCTTGTACTCCATCGGCTTCTTGGTGGCTTGGCTGGTTGCCTTGCTGTTGGTGGCAGAGCTCATGCGCAACACCGGCAAATTCACGATGGCGGATGTTCTTTCCTTCCGTCTGAAGCAGCGTCCGGTGAGAATGGCAGCCGCACTAACCACGCTCGCGGTGTGCTTCTTCTATCTACTGGCACAAATGGCCGGAGCGGGTGGCCTCGTCTCGCTGCTCCTCGGCATCGACGACAAAGTTGGTCAATCAATCGTCGTCGCCATCGTGGGTGGCCTCATGATCTTGTACGTGCTGATCGGCGGCATGAAGGGCACCACGTGGGTGCAGATCGTGAAAGCGTTCCTCCTCGTGGGTGCCGCAATCGCGATGGCCATCTGGGTGCTTGTCATCAATGGCTTCGACCTGTCGCGCGTGCTGCAGAGCGCAGTCGACAACTCCGTGGCTACGCCCGCTGACGCTATTTTGGCGCCGGGGCTCAAGTACGGCGCGAATCCGCTCGACTTCATCTCGCTGTCGCTCGCCCTCGTGCTGGGCACGGCAGGCCTGCCTCACGTGCTCATGCGCTTCTACACGGTGCCAACCGCCAAAGAGGCACGGCGCTCAGTCGTGTGGGCGATTTGGCTCATCGGCGGCTTCTACATCCTCACCCTCGTGTTGGGTTACGGTGCAGCAGCCTTGGTAGGTTCTGCAACGATCCTGGATGCTCCCGGCGGAGTGAACTCCGCAGCTCCGCTACTCGCGCTCGAACTCGGCGGGCCATTGCTGCTGGGGTTTGTCTCCGCGATCGCGTTCGCTACGATCCTTGCGGTCGTGGCAGGGCTCACGATCACGGCAGCGGCATCCTTCGCTCACGACATCTACTCCAACGTGATCAAGAAGGGCAAGGGAGACCCGGATGCCGAGGTCAAGATCGCGCGTCGCACTGTCGTCGTGATCGGTGTTCTCGCCGTCGCGGGAGGTATTGGTGTTCAAGGTCAGAACATCGCCTTCCTCGTGGCGCTCGCCTTCGCGGTTGCCGCGAGCGCGAACCTTCCGACGATCCTGTACTCCCTGTACTGGAAGCGGTTCAATACGCGCGGTGCCGTCTGGAGCATGGTTGGCGGCCTGTCAGCAGCAGTTCTGCTGATCGTGTTCTCTCCCGTCATGAGCGGAACCCCCACGTCGATGCTGGGTGAAGGCGTGAACTTCGCGATCTTCCCCCTGCAGAATCCGGGCATCGTTTCAATCCCGCTCGGGTTCGTTCTCGGCTGGTTGGGAACCGTGACGTCGTCTCGCACAGAAGACCCGGCGCTTGCTGCCGAGATGGATGTGCGTTCGCTCAGTGGCCACGGCGCTGAAGCGGCGACAACTCACTAGAACGAGGATGGGGCGTGCAGTGCGAAGATTCTTCGCACTGCACGTCCCATTGTTCTGCCCGGTAGTGGGGCAGCAAGTGTTAGCTAGCGCGACGACGAGCAAGCGCGGCGTCGAGGTCGAGCGAGTTGCCCGATTCTTCGACGATCCCCATGCCGGCAAACCTGCTGGGGGCGGATGCCGCGGCCGGAGCTTCGGCAGGCGCAGTCGCTGCACGCTGAGCATCCCGCGCAAGTTCCGCTTCGCGAGTAGCTGACGCCATCGCGGCGGTGTTTGCGCGCAGGGCCTGTTCGGCGGATTCCGCCGCAGCCCGCAGCTCGCTGTCAATCTGCCCAGCGTGGCGGGCTGCCGCGACAGCGGCTTCTGGCGCGTTGCTGCGGGTGAGGTACATGGGCTTCGGCACGGGAACGGGAGTCCAGCTGACCTTCGACGTGACGTCTTCGATGGGGGCTTCCGATGAGAGCACAACCCGGCGACGAGGTGCAGCAGTGCGAGCCCGCGGGGCGCTGCTATCGCGTCGACTGCGTGAACGTTCTGCTAGCCGCGACAGCATGGCACTCGCGCTCATGCCGGCCATGGTGGCGGCAGCGAGAACGAGCCACGTGCCGGAGATGATGGCGGCTCCGGCCGTAAAGATCATGACGACCTGCACGGCAATTACCGCAATGCTGGCCAGGAGCACGGCTGCGGTGAAGGCGCGCGTGCGACGCAAGCGTCGGGCGGAGAGCGCGAGCGCTTCTTCGCGTGTGGGTGGGGTGACGGCGCGACCGACGGCGACCGGCCCTTGGTTCACACTTGCCTTGGCCAGTTCTGCCGCGTGCCGCGCAACAGCTTCGGCGCGCACCTCGTCAGGAATCTCTGAGGTCTGCGCCAAAACGCGGATCGTCTGCTGAAGTCGAACGGCGTTTCGTTCGGTAGCCAAGTACTCGCGATTCTTGAACCAGTTCGGAACCAGGTACACGAGCCACAGCGCCGCGGCGAGCGCGATCATGACGCCGCCGCCGATGCTGGTGAGTTCCATGGGTATACGCTACGAGCATCCGTGCATGACAGGCTGTCGGCACGCGGTAGTGACGTGACAAGTTGCTGAGAGTCCCCCGGCAACAACGCCAAGATATGCGCCACCACACGCGTGACCACACGATCGCTGGCAGCGTGTTCGGCACCGGCTCAGTGCTTCACAACCGTCGGCTCAGCGCTGCGGAAGGCTCAGAGGGTGCGCGGCCCGCACACGGTCGTCAGCCGGAATGTGAGCATCCTGCTCGGGAGCGTTACCTGATTTCCAGCGCCGTAAGACACCCTGAGGGATCTCTTCCACTGTGAGAGCAAAACAGAAGTGGTCGCGCCAGTCACCATCGATGTGGATGAAGCGGCGGCGAAGTTGTTCGTAGCGGAACCCCAGCTTCTCGACCACGCGAAGGCTCGGCTCGTTCTCGGGTCGAATGCAGATCTCCATTCGGTGGAGACCAAGTTGAAAGAAGCAGTAGTCGGTGGCGAGCGCGACCGCGGTTGGTGTGAGCCCTTTGCCCGCGAATCGCTCAGACACCCAATAGCCGAGGGATGCCGAGGCGAGCGACCCATAGGTAATGGACGACACGTTCAACTGACCCGCAACTTCACCCTCGTACTCGATCACGAACGGCAAGCCGGTGCCTACGCGAGACTGCTGCAGCAGACCCCGGATGCTCGACTTCACGTCGAACGATGACGGACCAACCGGGCTGGTGGCTTCCCACTTGCGAAGCCACCCCCGGTTGTCACGGAGTTCTTTTTCTAACGCACGAGCGTCTCGCACCCGAATGGGCCGAATACTGATGTTTCCGTCGCCAAGCGTCGGAATGCCAAACGCCATCCGCTAGTCCAGTGTTGAGCTGAACTGCTTAAGCCACGGGCGCAGTTCAGGGCCCAGGTCGTCGCGCTCAACAGCAAGCTGCACGATGGCCTTGATGTAGTCGAGACGGTCACCGGTGTCGTAACGGCGACCGCGGAATACGACGCCATAAACGCCGCCAGCGATATCGTTCTCTGCCATCTCCTGCAGGGCATCCGTCAACTGGATTTCGCCACCCTTGCCGGGATCGGTGCGCTCGAGAACCTCGAAGATTTCTGGCCTCAAGACGTAGCGACCGATGATGGCGAGGTTGGAGAGCGCGGTGCCCTGAGCCGGCTTCTCGACAAGGCCCGTGATGTGCACAACATCGGGATCGTCGGTGGGTTCTACCGTCGCGATGCCATACATGTGGCTCTGGGCCGGGTCGACCTCCATGAGGGCGATGATGGTGGCGTTGCGACCCTCTTGCTCTTCAAGCATGCGGGAGAGCAGAACGTCGCGATCATCGATGAGGTCGTCACCGAGCAGTACGGCGAACGGTTCATGACCCACGTGCATTTTGGCGCGGAGAACAGCGTGACCGAGACCGCGCGGGTCACCTTGACGCACGTAGTGCATGTCAGCGAGGTCGTTAGAGAACTCAACTTTCGAAAGACGGTCGGTATCGCCCTTTTGCTCAAGAGTGGCCTCGAGCTCGGTCATTCGATCGAAATGGTTTTCGAGGGCGTTTTTGTTACGCCCGGTGATCATCAACACATCGGTGAGGCCAGCGGCAACCGCCTCCTCTACGACATATTGGATAGCCGGTTTATCTACAACCGGCAACATCTCCTTCGGCATAGCTTTCGTTGCCGGGAGAAATCGTGTGCCCAGACCTGCAGCAGGAATAACCGCTTTAGTAATCTTCGTAGCCATAGGTACAGCGTAGTCGGCCAGTCTCGTAGAATGCTTAGTATGACCGACGACGTCAGTCACGATAAACGTGCACTCCGGGCCGAATTACGCGAACGCCGACGCATCTGCACCGCCAAAGAGCGGGAAGAATTTAACACTGGTGTAACAGAGCACCTCATCGAGCTCACTCAGAGACTCGGATCTACCTCGATCGCCGCCTACCTTTCCACCACCGATGAACCCGAAACCCGCGGATTTTTGCACTGGGCCTGCGAACACGACATCACCGTGCTGCTTCCCATCTCGCGCGCCGATGGCCTCCTCGACTGGGCCCCCTACGACGGCGAAGATGAAGACCAGGACCTCATCGGGATGCCAGCGCCTACGAGCGACGTGCTCGGCCCGATCGCCATCAACGACGTCGACCTCATCATTGTGCCTGCGGCATCCGTGGATCGTTCCGGCATGCGCATGGGCTGGGGTCGCGGCTATTTCGACAAGACCCTCGGCTCCATGGAGACCAAGCCACCCGTCTACGCGGTGATCTTCGACAACGAATATGTGGATGAAGTACCCACAGAAATTCATGACCAACCAGTAAACGGCATAGTTACCCCCACGGGAATTGTGACCATCACCGAGCACAACTAAGGATCTCGTGCCTACCTACTCCTACCGCTGTACCGAATGTGACAACGCGTTCGATATCCAGCAATCGTTCACCGATGACTCGCTCACGGTGTGCCCCGCCTGCCAAGGCAAACTTCGCAAGATCTTCTCCGCCGTCGGAGTCACGTTCAACGGCTCTGGTTTCTACCGCAACGACTCACGCTCGACCACGAGTTCGACTGACTCCAGCTCGAGCTCGAGCTCGTCAAATACTTCGAATTCGTCGTCTGACTCAAAGAAATCTGACTCCGCGAAGTCGGATTCGAAGCCGTCGACAAGCGCCTCATCTCCGCCAGCCTCTTCACCATCGGCCACAAAAGCGTCATAGTTATTACTTCCCCCACACAGAGGAGTAATCATGTTAAGCGGATTCAAAGAATTCATTTTGCGTGGCAACGTCATCGACTTGGCCGTTGCAGTCGTCATTGGCGCTGCATTCACGGCAGTCGTCAACACGATTGTTGAAGCGGTATTCAACCCGCTCATCGGTGCCTTGTTTAATGCAGAGTCGCTGGCGACAGCACTCCCGGTCGAAATTGGCACCAGCGGGGCAGTGATCTACTTCGGCGCGGTCATCGCGGCGATCATCCAGTTCGTGCTCGTCGCAGCCGTCGTGTACTTCGCCATCGTTGCCCCGATGAACTATGCCAACAAGCTTGCCGCTGCACGCAAGCCGGCCGTCGTGGAGCCTGAAGCTGGCCCCACCGAGGCAGAACTGCTTCTGCAGATTCGCGACCTGCTCGCCAAGCAGAGCAGCTAGCGCTCCGCAGCTCACAGCTCACAGCTCACAGCTCACAGCTCACAGCTACCCTCGGTAGCTCACGAACTATCGGCGAGCGGCCAAGGCACTTACCCCCAATGCGGAGGTTTGTCGCCCTTGAGCCGCTCGTCGTTTTCGTTAACCTGATGCCGTTCCGGTTCAGCAGGCGGATGCGGATCTGACCCCGCCGGCGCAGCCGTCGTCACGCGGCGACGCTTCGCAGGTTTCATGCTCGGCTCACCTGCCCGCTCTGCTTCCGCCGCACTGCACAGCTCGCCCTCGGACGCTCCATTGCTCGCCGGTGCGTCCGACGGCTCGGGGTGGATGCCGTCTGCCATTACTGCTGCGGACGGGTGGCGGGGATGATCGTGATGGGCTCGGTCGTGGGAGCAGGCTCTGCTCCGAGCATCCGGGCGACCTTGTCGGCAACCTGATCGGGGTCACTGAAGAGTTCAAAAGCGTGCACCCGCAGGTAGTGCCAGCCGAGGCGACGCAGCAGTTCGGGGCGCAAACGCAGCGACTCGCGCAGGCTTGATTCGTGAACCATAGCGTCGGTCTCGATGGTGCCACAGCGACCACCGCGCGATGCAACGAGGCCAAGCTTGCCGCGGTGCCCGAGCGAGACGCGCAGTCCGCGAGCTTCGAGGCGGCGAGCGAGGTCAACGAGCATGGGATCGCTGTCGTCGGGCACAGGAACTTCAGCAAAGCGGGCATCCACTTCGTCGAGCACTTCAGCCAGGGCAACAGCGCCGTGCTTCATGCGCCCGTCGTCGAGGTCTTCTGAGCGGAACGATGTGACGATTTCGAGCGAACGACGTGCTCGCGTCATCGCGACAGCAAGCAGGCGCTCTCCCCCGGGCTCACCCAGTGATCCGAAATCGGAGAGCACGCGACCGTGCGGCGTGCGGCCGTATCCGATGGAGAAAATAACGCGGTCGCGGCTTTGGGCCACAGCCTGATCAATCGTGGTGACCGTAAACGGTTCGGCACGATCGCCGATGATGACATCGAGTAGTTCCGGACGACGACGGCTGACGGCATCCAGCACCGCCTGCATGACGCGAACGGAATGCACGGGGCTTGCCGTGATAACCATGAGCGACTCTTGCGGACGCTTGGTGGCGTGGTCGAGCACGAGTTCGACAACGCGAGAGACTTCGGCGTCGGGGCTTTCGACAGCACCAGAGTCAGGGTCGGGCATTCCGATTCCGTCAGCGACGTAACTGACAGCGAGGCTGCCGTGACCGAGGAAACTTCCCGCCCAGGGCAGCGACTCAATCTGACCGTCGTAGAAACGACGATTAACGAGCTCGGCAAGCTCTTCACCACCGGGGCGGTAGCTGCGCGTGAGCGTGAGAGTCGGCAGCAAGCCGCTGAGCTTCGCAAAAGCGGAGTCGTCAACGAGTGCTTCGCGCGTGTCATCGTCAACGAGTGGGGCAGCATCGCCGGTCACATCGCGCACTGCCGTTTCGAACGGTGTCGGCGACTGGATAACAGGGTCGCCAATAACGACGACTTGCTTCGAGCGGCGGATTGCTCCCGCCGCTTCGGCCACCGTGACAGCACCGGCGTCAACCAGCACGACGGTGTCGAACGGCATGGTGTCGACAACAGAGTCGATTTCGTAGGGAGAGGCAAGCCAGACGGGCGCGATCGTTCGCGACAAGTGCGGTGCCGAGGTCTGCACGTCGAACGACGTGAGCCGCTCTTTGGCGAGGGCACGCTTGAGCGCACTCGCCTCGTCTGGCCAGTCGACGAGACCGATTTTCCAGTTTTCAGCGATCTGCCACGAGAGCTGCTTGGCATTGGCGGATGCGTGCGCTTCATCGACGAGGCGGAAGTCTGCCTCGAGCCGGTCGACAACGCTCGTGTTGGCGTTGAGCAGCGCACGGTCGACTTCGAGCATGGAATCGAGGGCCGACTTCCACCACGACAGCTCGAGTTCTGCCGCCACTTGATCTTCGGGAACATGACGCTGAGCCAAGTCTTCGATCAGCGGGTTCAACTTCAGGTCGCGCAAGCTGCCCATGAGGGCGGTGCGTTCCTGCAGGTTGTTGAGCACATCAGATTCAGCCGCGAGCGACTCAACCTTCTCAATCAAGAACGGGATCGGAAGGCTCGAGAGGTTCATGTGCGAGTCAGCGATGCCGAGCGGGATGTCGAGAGCAGCGAGATCATCTGAGACCTGTTGGTATGACCGCTGCACTTCACCAATACCCACGGGAACGGCAGGACTCGCACCTTCGGCCACGAAACGGTGCCACAGCACCCGCTGCTTTTGGATGCGCTTGAGGGCACCATGCATGTCGGTTACGCGTACACCGGGGCGCACGTATTCGAGCGCAAGCTTCTTGAGACGGCGGCGGTTCGTGCTCGTCATATCGGGGAAATCGCGACGCGGCGCAGTAGCGGCAATCAACTCGGTAATCGCACGGTCGAACACGGTCGGCACGAAACGGTCGAGCGTTTCGCGAAGATCAACGAGCAGGCGCAAGTAGACGCCGAGCTCATCGATGCTCTGGAACGGACGCATGCGCGTGTTCGAAACAAGACGGTTGGCAACATCCAGCAGCGACGACAACTGCTCGTTCGCCCGCTGAGCGATGCCGTGAGCCTTGAGAGCTTCCGCACCATTGGCGAACTGAGCGCCATACCAGGGCGAATCTCCGGGGCCATATTTGAACTCGCCGAGCTTGGCGGCCGCGATGATCACGCCGGTGGCAGCACTGCGATCCTTGGCAAGCTTTTCCACTGCTTCGCGCGACAAGCGTGCGGTCGTGGATGGCGGTGTCGGCAGCAGCGCCAAACGGCTGAGTTCCGAAACGCAATCGAGCACCGAAACACCGAGCACACCGTCGGACACCGACATTGACTCGCGGTAGTCGAGCATGATCTTGCGCAAACGCAGAAGGGCGTCATCCACGTCTTCGATCTGCGGACGGCTGGCCTTCTCACTGCGAGAAATAGAGCGGATGATGTCACGGCGAAGCGTGCGAGGCGCAACGGCGAGGCCCGGAAGGCCGATGTCGGAGAAGCGATCAGCAATCGACTGCAAGGACGCGCGACGCGGGCTCACGACGAGAACTCGCTTGTTCTGAGCAACAAGGGCACCCACGGCGTTCACGATGGTTTGCGTGCCACCGGTGCCGGGCAGAGTGCGAACCACAAGAGAGTTGCCTGCCTCGATTTGGGCAATCACATTCTCTTGTTCGGCATCCGCATCAAGCAGGAGATTGTCGGTCTGCGGCGAGCGCTCATCCGCGGAGAGTGCGGGAACGGGCGCGTAGCCTTCCTTGATCGTCCAGGCGGCAGCAGTGTTGCCGGCAAGCGCATCGAGGATGGGGTGTTTGAGGTCAGCGGCGTCGTCGGCCAGACCGTGGGCGACATCTGCGAAGGACGACACCACGAGACGCGGGCTCACCGAGAAGTTATCGAGGTGCGAGGTCAAACCGCGCAACCGGTCAATGACCGGGTTCGGCTTGAAGGTGCCATCGGCATCCGCGAGTGCGACAAACGACTCAGCATCGAGGCGCAAGTGGAATTGCTCGTCAAGAGCACGCGCAAGCGCAGGGTTCAAGAAGGCGCTGCCCCGAAGCTTGAGCTCGAAGTCGCGGCCGTGACGGCGAATCGCGAGCGGACGCAGCAAGACGGGACCGCAGAATTCGACATCATCGTGGGTCCAGCGAGCAATTCCGATTCCCAGATGCACCGAGTCAATGCCGCGGGCGGTCGCAAGCTCAAGACCCTTGGCAGCAACAGCGCCGGCAGCCGTTTTGGCCGAGCGCAGGGCGACATCATCGCGAATGAGGCTCGACAGCAGAGTGCGCTTGCCCGTGATGAACTGGGCAAGACCACCGGGATGCGTCGTTGAAAGATCGACTCGTGTGCGAGGCGAATCAACGAAATGGATGAGCGGCGAACGCCCACCCAGTTCTGACAATTGCGAACGCCACAGCGTCCACGTGGGCTCTGCAACGTTTCCGGCCATAATGTTCGGCTCACCAAAACTCAGCGTGTGAGGCGCTGTTACTTGAACGTGGGCGTGAGCGTGCTCGTTTTCGCCGTCGTCAACGTCATGGTCGCCCGAATCGGGGTCGACCGTGAAATCATCGGAAACTCTATCTGCACGCCACACACCGCCACCTTAAGCGAGTTACCTCCAGAAAGCGTGCAACAACCACGAGTTTCGCCAGACTCACCCGGTAGCCCCACCCCCAGTTCTCGCGACAAACCGCCCTAGAATACGGTGCATGGTGCCTCATGCCCTACCCCTTCTTGTCGCGACAGACACCGCCGAACTCGTGCGCGGCACCACGATCGCTGTCGCCACTGTCGTCGTGCTCGTGGTGGCGATCGGAGTCGTGGCGTTTGTCGTCTTGTTTCGTCGCGGAGGCGACCGCGGCATCCGCGGAACGTCGTCTCAGACGGCACTGGAGTCGCGCGCTGCCGGCCTCTTAGTTGCCCTCGACGATCGCGTACGAGAAGCAGATCTTGAACTAGGTTTTGCGGTGGCCCAGTTTGGTGCCGCAGCCGCCCGTGATTTCGGGAGTGCTCTTGCTGAAGCGCGCGGCCAGCTCACGGATGCCTTTCGGCTCGGACAACAGCGTGACGACGTCTCGGCCACCGCCGATCACGCGCGCCGCCAACTCACCCTGCAGATGACAGCGCTCTGCGAAAAGGCGCTCGCCACTCTCGACCGCTTCGATGCCGCCTTCACTGAGCGACGTCAGAGCGAGGTTGGAGCAGCGGAAACCGAACACCAACTACGCGATCGGCTCTCGGCCCTGCGCGTGCGTGCGCTAGCGACGCGCGATGCAGTCGCCGAACGCGCACCCCACTATGTGGAATCCGCTTTGACCGCACCACGCCGCCAACTCGATGCGGCGCGCAGTGCCCTCGATGAGAGCGAGACAGCGCTGGATGCCGCAGCCCCCGGCATCAGCCCCACCGGAGTCAACGCGGTCACCGACACCCTCCACACCGCAGCCACTGCTCTCCATCGCGCCGATCGCGCCCTGTCGGCTGCCGACAGTGCCCTCGGCGAACTCGCCGAAGCCGACGCTGCGGTGTCTCGGATGCGCGCGGACAGCGCGAGTGACTTGCTCGAAGCGCGGGTGGCACGAGAAACGGCTCCCGATCCGGAGAGTGGAGCGCGGATTGTGACCGCTATCGCGGCCAACGAAAGAGCTCTTGATCAGACGACTCCGGCATCCGAAAGCCCGCATGATCCCTTTGAGCAACTCGCGCTGCTCAGTGATGCCGCAGCAGAACTGGATACAGCCCTAGCGACCGCGCGCAACCAACAACAGCGGTTCGAACACGCACGTGCTGCCTACCAAGGGACCTTGGTAGCGGCACGGAGTCAGATCTCGGTCGTGCGGGAGCTTGTGGGGCGAAGCGGCGCAAGCGCACGGGCCCGCACCCGACTAGCGGAGGCGGAGCGCCAGCTAATGATCGCTGAAGCCGAGACAGATCCGGTAGAAGCATTGGATGCCATCCGCCGGTCAGTTACTCATGCTCGAGATGCTGACGCTCTCGCCCGCTACTAGTCGAAGAATTCGAACGACCGCGCGCCGTCGAATTCTGGTCTAGCTATCGAACGTGCGCGTGATTACGCGTTGTCGAGAATGGCGAAGTTCACTGCGCCATTTTCGCCGACTTCGGCGTGAAGCGTCTTGTCATTCAACGCGACCGAGGCGTTCTCTTCAAGAAAAACGCGGGCGCCGTCGGCTTCAACGACAGAGTCGCCAGCCTCAGGAGCCGCAACGACGGCGACGGTGAGGTTAGGAGCACCAGGTTCCCCGTTGATGCGGAGGCCCGAGGCTTCCGTGTTGGGGTCCTGCTCGACGATCGTCTTGACGACCGTGGTGGCTGTTTCGGTGAGGGTGAGCATATGTTCGTCCTTCCAGGTTCAGCGAGATGAAACCCCCACGCTTCCTTAGTGGGCGCGCGTCAGCAAGCCTGAGGCCCGATTGTGAGGCA
This sequence comes from Salinibacterium sp. NG253, assembly GCF_015864945.1. GTDB lineage: Bacteria > Actinomycetota > Actinomycetes > Actinomycetales > Microbacteriaceae > Rhodoglobus. The sequence continues at coordinate 1,015,254 of NZ_JADYWF010000001.1, forward strand.
ACTCTCATTGTCAGTGGAGCGCACGGTCAGGTCAGAGCCTTTTCCGTGCACGCCCTCAGCCTCACAACCGGTAGAATTGACAGCGGAGTGCCGGGAAGTCTGGTCGGCGAATGTGTCGGCGACCCCGCTGACGAACCTCAACGTCTGGAATTTTGTGACCACATCCGTGAAGAAACTGAGCCCCCGCAAGCGAGTACGCCGGTGGGTCACTATGGAAACCACCAGCGGAATCCTGCTGATGGTTGCCGCTGCGATCGCGCTCATCTGGGCGAACTCGCCGTGGCGTGAAGGCTACGCAGCCCTTGCCGAGACCACGGTCGGCCCCGAGTCGCTGCACCTCAACCTCACCCTCGCCACCTGGGCTGCTGACGGCCTGCTCGCGATCTTCTTCTTCGTGGTGGGCGTCGAGCTTAAGCAAGAGCTTGTAGCTGGCAGCCTGCGCAAACCTCGCGAAGCCGCTGTTCCGGTCTTCGCTGCGATCGGCGGGATGCTCTTTCCCGCTCTTCTCTTCACGCTGATCATCCTTGTCTCGGGTGACTCCACCGCACTCGGCGGCTGGGCAATCCCCACCGCCACCGACATCGCGTTCGCTCTCGCCGTGCTCGCCATCTTCGGCCGCGGCCTCCCGCGAGCGCTACGCACCTTCCTGCTCACGATGGCTGTCGTGGATGATCTGCTCGCGATCATCATCATTGCCCTCTTCTACACCGAAAGCATCGACCTCCTCTCGCTGCTGTTCTCACTCATCGCGATTGTGCTCTTTGCTGTTGTCGTTCGCTCGCGCAAACCTCGCTGGTGGCTGCTGCTCCCCTTGGCGCTTGTGGCGTGGGCGTTCATGCACGACTCCGGAGTTCACGCGACTATCGCCGGTGTTGTTCTCGGCTTCACCGTTCCCGCCAAGCTCGTGCACGGCGAGAAAGACACCCGAACGCACGCGTTCGACGATGCGGTGCGCCCCACCTCATCCGGCATCGCGTTGCCGATCTTCGCCTTCTTTGCCGCTGGAGTCTCCCTCGGTGGAGATGGCGAAAGCGCCAGCGAGGTGATTGTGCAGCCCGTTGTTGCTGCCATCATCGTGGGACTGGTGGTCGGAAAGATTATTGGTGTGCTCGGTACCACCGCTCTCATCACCAAGGTGACAAAGTTCCGTCTCGCCGACTCGATCGGGTTGCGAGACCTCTTGCCCATCGGATTCCTCACGGGAATCGGCTTCACAGTCTCTCTGCTCATCGCAGAGCTCTCGTTCCCCGACAGCGAGCACACCACCGGGGCAAAGCTTGCGATCCTTATCGGAACAGGCCTGGCCGCGATCTTCGCCGCGATCAGCCTCCGCTGGGACTCCCGTCTCGCCCGCAGACGCGACATGAACGACGACGGCATTCCCGACCGCAACAAGGCTCTCATCGAAGACGAAGACTAAGCAGCGCGCCTCACGCACGCTGTCGAAAGGATCACCGTGTCCGACCCATTGAGCACCCACACCGACTACGGCCAGCTGCCGCTCAATGATTCGGATGTGCTCGCCGATCCCATAGAACAATTCCGGCTCTGGCTAGCAAACGCCAGCGACGCGAACGTCTACGAGCCCAACGCCATGGTGTTATCGACCGTGGATGCCGACGGCTCCCCCAGTAGCCGCACCGTGCTGCTGCGCGCCATCGACGACACGGGATTCGAGTTCTTTACGAACTACAGCTCCATCAAGGGCCGCGCACTGCTCGCGAACCCGGCAGCAGCGCTCGTTTTCCCCTGGTATTCGATCCACCGGCAAGTGCTCGTGCAAGGAACAGCTCGCCCCATCGCCACAGCCCTTTCAGACGCCTACTTCGCCACGCGACCGCGAGGCAGCCAGATCGCGGCGCACGCCAGCGAACAATCGCAACCCATCGCATCCCGTGCACTGCTCGAAGAACGTGTGATCGAACTTGAAGCCGAGTTCGAGGGCCGCGATGTGCCCCGCCCGGATGACTGGGGCGGTTTCATGGTGCACGCCACCACAATCGAGTTCTGGCAGGGCCGCAGCTCCCGCCTTCACGACCGCGTGCGCTTCACGCGCGCCGCCTCTGGCGACTGGGAGCGGATGCGGTTGCAGCCCTAACCTGCCTCGACGACGCGCACGCCTACCTACGTGTACGCGCGCGCACACGACAAAACCCCGCTTCCCCTGGCATAAACCAGAGGGCGCGGGGATTGTTTGTTAACACCAAAAGAGGGACACAGTTGCGATAACAACTGTGCCCCTCCCGAGGTTGTGGGCTCTACTTAGCCGATACAGTTTCCTGCGTCGACAATGCATAACCCGACTCGCCGTGGACGGCGAGGTCGATACCAGCAATTTCTTCTTCCGAAGTAACGCGGAATCCGATGGTCTTCTGAATCGCGGTTCCGATCAACCAGGACATTACGAAGGAGAAGATTGCTACGGCGAGCACGCTGATCGTCTGAACGGCGAGCTGTCCTGCATCTCCACCAGTGAAGAGTCCGGTGTCGGTGGCGAAGAAGCCAAGGTAGATGGTTCCGATGATGCCGGCGACGAGGTGGAGTCCCACTACGTCGAGCGAGTCATCGAAGCCGAGGTTGTACTTGAGCTCAATTGCGAGAGCACAGACGGCACCGGCGACAACACCGAGAACCAAAGCCCAACCGGGCGTCAGGTTTGCACAAGCGGGGGTGATGGCAACGAGACCAGCAACAACACCGGAAACGGCGCCGACTGCGGTGGCCTTACCCGTACGGAGCTTCTCAACAACGATCCAACCGAGGATTGCTGCGGCAGGAGCGGCGAGCGTGTTGAACACGATCAGGCCGGCCTCGTCGGGGTCGCTAGACGCACCAGCGTTGAATCCGAACCAACCGAACCAGAGCAGTGCTGCACCGATAAGGACGAGAGGAACGTTGTGAGGCTGTGTGATGTTCTTGTTGAAGCCAACACGCTTGCCGAGTACCAGGGCGAGTCCGAGAGCGGCTGCACCAGCGTTGATGTGAACCGCGGTACCACCGGCGTAGTCGATAACGGCAGGAAGGCCACCGAGGCTATCTCCGAGGTTCTGGATCCAGCCACCGCCCCATACCCACGCAGCGACGGGGAAGTAAACGAGCGTTGCCCACACACCGGTGTAGATCATCCAGGGTCCGAAGCGAGCACGGTCTGCGATGGCACCGGAGATAAGTGCGGTGGTGATGATGGCGAAGGTTCCACCGAATGCAACAACGAGGAGGTCAGAGCCGGCGACGCCTTCTTGACCGAAGTTGCTGAACGGGTTACCAGCGAACGACCAGATCGAACCATCGATCGAGCTCATGTTTGCGCCGATGAGGATCCAGAGAACGGCAACAAGGCCGAGCGATCCGAAGCTCATCATCATCATGCTGACTACTGACTTCTCTTTTACGAGTCCACCGTAAAAGAATGCCAAACCGGGGGTCATGAGCAGCACTAATGCAGTGCTAATGAGTACCCATACGACTGTATCCATCTCAACCTCTTTCGCTTTGTGCGCCCTGTGCACACGGATGCTTTTGCGGATTGTCAGTGAGTGTCGGGTTATTCCACTCCCACTGACCCGCACGACAAAGCATCCCGTCTCAGCGTTTCGTAAGACCCTCAGTTATGTTTCGTAGACGTTAAACGTCATCGCTGGGTGTTACGGAAAGGTTTCAAGAAGCCAAAGGTATTCGGTGAATCGGGTCTCAGATATGGCTAGGGCGTCGGAATCCCCCCATTGGCGTTGAGCGTTTCGCCGATGACGTAGCTCGATTCAGCCGATGCCAAGAACACGTACGCCGGCGCCATTTCAGCGGGCTGGCCGACTCGCCCCAGAGGGGTATCGTGCCCGAAGCTGGCGATCTTCTCTTGAGGCTGGCCATCTGACACTTGCAAAGGCGTCCACACCGGCCCTGGGGCAACCGCATTGACTCGAATACCGCGCTCAGCCAGCTGAGCCGCTGTCGCCTTCGTAAATGAATTGATCGCCGCCTTCGTCGAGGCGTAGTCGACGAGCACCGGCGACGGCTTGTAGGCCTGAACGGAAGTGGTGTTGATAATGGTGGAGCCGGCCGGCAAGTGTTCGAGTGCGGCCTTAGTGATCCAGAACATTGCATAGACATTCGTCTTGAACGTCTGATCGAATGCCTCGTCGGTGAGATCTTCCAGCTTGGTGCAAAAGACCTGCTTCCCCGCGTTGTTCACGAGAGTATCGAGACCGCCCAGTTTTTCAGCGGCATCGGCGACGAGAGTGCGGCAGGCTTCCGCGTTCGAAATGTCGCCAGGGAAGAGGTGTGCTTGCTGCCCGGCATCCCGAATGAGCGCTGCAATGCGCTCGGCATCGCTCTGTTCGCTCGGGAGATAGGAGAGGGCAACATCGGCGCCTTCTCGCGCGAACGCAATTGCGACAGCGCCCCCAATTCCCGAGTCGGCACCCGTGATGAGTGCGCGGCGGCCCGAGAGACGGCCGCTGCCGCGATAACTGTCTTCGCCAAGATCAGCGAGCGGCTTCAGCTCTGAGTCAAGACCGGGTTCCGGCTGATGCTGCTTCGGCGGCGAAACCTTCTCGAAGCGAGTGGTGGGATCAACGAAGGTGTACTGGTCGTGTGCCATGGTCTCCCTTTTCTCAATAGTGAATAGCGCGGTGGCGCCTCGTCAACTTTAGAAAAGAAAATCTCAGCATCCCTCAGATCCCATGGAACCATGACGCTTTTCCCAGCGAGCACAGAGAGAACGTAGAGTTGGCGGATGCACGACTCCGCGCCAGCAGACATGCCAGACAACGCCACTCCCCCAGCCAAGCCCTCCCTCGTGAAGGCACGCATCCGCCAACTCACCACTCCGTGGTGGCGGTTGGTATGGCTCATCGGCGGGCTCATCTGGGCCGTGGTGTTTAACGTCATCTACGTGAACACCGGCGGAGATCAAGAATGGTGGGGCGTCGCATCCGTGGTGCCGATTGCCCTGCTGCTCGTCGACGTGCTGCGCATCGAACGACTCGAGCGTGCTGCTGAGCAGAAACGCCAAGCCGCGCTTAAGAAGTAGACAACAGAAGATACTTCTCTCGCCGTAGGCCAGTGACTCCCCTCGGCTGACTCGCTCAGCGCTGAAGTCAGCGAGACTAGGGCGTATGACTACCCCTATCATCCGAGTCAAGGATGTCCACAAGTCCTACGGCAAAGGCCCCAATCGCTTTGACGCGCTCAAAGGTGTCACCTTCGACATCAACGAAGGTGAGAGCGTCGCGATCATCGGCAAGAGTGGATCGGGAAAGTCGACCCTCATGCACGTGCTCGCGCTCCTCGATGCCCCGACCTCCGGAACGGTTGAGCTCGAAGGGATCGACACCAGCACGTTGAAGGGCAAAAAGCTCAATCGTGCGCGCAACAAGACGTTCGGGTTTGTGTTCCAACAGTTCTTTCTCACTGCCAACATCTCCGTTCTGGAGAACGTTATGCTCCCGATGAAGATTGCCGGGGTGCGCCGCAGCGAGCGGAAGGCACGCGCGCACGCCGCTCTTGAGCAATTGGAAATGGATGACAAAGCGTCGAACAAGGCCGTCAACCTGTCGGGCGGTCAGAAGCAGCGTTCGGTGATCGCCCGCGCGCTCGTCAACAACCCGCGCATCATTTTCGCGGATGAACCCACCGGAAACTTGGACACCGCGACGGGAGGCAATGTCGAAGACATTCTCTTCGCACTCAACCGCGACAAGGGCATCACCCTGATTGTCGTCACCCATGATGACGAGTTGGCTGCCCGCTGTGATCGCCGCATTTATATTCGCGACGGACTCCTCGTCAACGACACCACGGAGGTGGCCGCATGAACGTTCTCGACCTGATCGGCACCGCCGCATCCAATACCTTCCGCTCAAAGACTCGCACCGTTCTGACGATCCTCGCGATCTTCGTGGGTGCTTTCACTCTCACGATCACCAACGGGCTCGGCACGGGCATCAACCGCTACATCGATGACACGGTGACCGCGATCGGCGCAGAAGACGTGATGACCGTGTCAGTAAGCCAAGACGCCAACGCCGGCTTCGCCGACAGCTCTGGGCCCGCCGAATACGACCCCGATGCGATTGCCAGCGACGGCTTTAACCGTCCTGGCTCCACCGTGGTGGCGCTCACCCCCGACGATCTAGAGGCGCTCGCTAGCATTGACGGCGTCCTCGATGTTGAGGCAACCAAGTCGATTTCTCCTGACTGGATCCAGGCGGGCGACGGCCCCCAATACCTGACCTCCGTGGGCGGACTCGTTGATGGCCAGACCGTGCAGCTCGCTGCTGGTGCGGCCCCGTCTGCCGATTCGGATGCCTTCGAACTGAACGTGCCCATCTCTTATGTGGAGTCGCTCGGCTTCGCTGACGCTGATGCCGCTGTGGGCCAGACCCTCACGATCGCAATTACGGATGCGGAGCGCACTCAGCACCTCGTCGACGCCACCATCGTGGGCGTAGCCGAAGAGAGCATCGCCGCCACTGGTGCCGGTGGACTGGTCGTGAACGATGCGCTGACCGACGAGCTCTACACAACGCAGAACATCGGGATCTCGCTCGACGAGCAGGAGCGCTACGCCCAGGCGAGCATCCGCTTCGATGCTGCCGCGACGGATGCCGATGTCACGGCTCTCAAGGAACGCCTCACCGATGCCGGTTACACGGGCACCACCGTGGCCGATCAGCTCGGAACGTTCAAGACCATCATCGACGCCATCGTTCTTGTGCTGAACGCCTTCGCCATCATCGCCCTACTGGCAGCAAGCTTCGGCATCGTGAATACCCTCTTCATGTCGGTGCAGGAACGCACCCGCGAAATCGGTCTCATGAAAGCCATGGGAATGGGCGGCGGCAAGATCTTCGGGCTCTTCAGCCTCGAAGCAGTCATCATCGGCTTCCTCGGGAGCGCGATCGGTGTCGGCATCGGGATGCTCGTCGGAACAGGCATCAGTTCGGTGCTCGCTGGGGCACTCCTCGCTGACCTCCCGGGGCTCACACTGATTGCCTTCGACCCGCTCTCGGTCACCGTCATCATCTTGGTCGTCATGGCGATCGCGTTCCTCGCGGGCACCCTGCCCGCCGCCCGTGCTGCTAAGGCCGACCCGGTGGAGTCGCTGCGGTACGAGTAGGACTAAGAATGCTTCAGGCGTAGCGAGAGAAAACAGCATCCGTTCTCTCGCTACGCGTCTGTGTTGAGCTCACAACCTCGAACGCCGCACCAGCGTTCGGCGCACAAGCTTTTCGACCTCGATGACAATCAGCACGGTCGACGCGGCGGCTGCGCACCCCAGCCATTCCCCGGGCGTGAGGGGAACGAGTTGCAACACACTGGCGCTGACCGGCCACGTCATCACAAGCCACTGCAACCCAAGCGAGCCGACGGCGGTCGCAACAAGGAACGGGTTGCTGAACGGACTAATGGTGAAGAGCGAACGTCGCTCGGTACGCGCACTACCTGCTTGGAAGAAGCTCATCAGCACAAAGACCGTCATCGTGATCGTGCGCACGCGATCCAGTTCATAGCCTGCGGCGAGCGCCAGTTGGAACGTGATGATCAGCACGGTCGCCATCCAGGTCGACGACATCACGGTGCGCATCCACAACTCACGCGACAGGATCCCCTCGCGCGCTGCCCGCGGCCTCCGCCGAAGCTCGTCCCCCTCGGCGGGTTCAAACGCGAGCGCAACATCTTGCAGACCGCTCGTGACAACGTTGATCCACAGCACCTGCACCGGGATAAGCAGCAGTGGCTGATCGAAAAAGAAGCTGATAGCAACTGCCAGCATGATTCCGAAGCCAGTCGACAACAGAAAGAACGTTGATTTGCGGATGGCCGAGAACACGATGCGGCCCTGCCGAACCGCCTCGACAACGGTGGCAAAACGATCATCAGTGAGCACGACATCCGCAGCTTCTCGCGCAACGTCAGTGCCCGCCTTGCCCATCGCAACACCGATAGCGGCCGCTTTCAGCGCGGGGGCGTCGTTCACGCCGTCCCCCGTTACTGCAACCGTTTCCCCAATCGCTTGCAACGCCTGAACAACGCGAAGCTTGTCTGACGGTGAAACACGCGCGATAACGCCAGCGTGAGCCACCCGGTCAGCTAGCGCAGCATCATCTAAGTCGTCGAGTTGAGCCCCCGTGATTACATCGTCACAGTCGGCGATTCCGAGTCGTCGTGCGATCGTAGTAGCCGTCAACGGGTGGTCACCCGTCACCATGATGACTCGGATCCCCGCCCCGACACAGAGGGCTATCGACTCGAGGGCCTCCGCTCGCGGAGGGTCGGTGAGAGCAACAAGACCGAGCAGTTGCAGCTTGCTGGGGTGCGGAAGTTCCGGACCCGTGAGCTCGTTGTGCTCCACACTTCGACAGGCGATTGCCAACACGCGGTAACCATCGCTAGCCAGGTCAGCCTGGGCGTCGTACACCCGCTGGCGTGCGGTCGCATCGAGGGAGCCTCCCCCGGCCTCCTCGCTACACATCGAGAGCACGAGCTCTGGCGCGCCCTTGACGTAAAGCATGAGTGCCGCATCCGTCTCCCGCTGGTCGTGACGGCGCAGCGACTGTGAATAACGGTTCTGTGGTTCGTACGGCAGCCGTGCCACCTGATCGGGCTCGTCATCGTCACTCGTAACGCCAAGCGAGCGAGCGAGCGCCGCAAGCGCAACATCGACGGCATCACCGATGAAACCGCCTTCGTCGTCATCGCGAGAGTGTGCCTCGTTCACGAGGGCACCCGCCATGATGAGGTCGTGCAGCACCCCACTCGGCTCGTAACGCATGCCCTCAACCTCAATGACGCCGCGGTCTGGCACCCACACCCGCTCGACGGCGAGGCGGTTTTGCGTGAGCGTGCCCGTCTTGTCACTCGCAATCACCGTCGTCGAGCCGAGTGTTTCGGCGGCCGGCAGCGTGCGCACGATCGCGCCCTGGGTTGCCATCCGGCGCACTCCGAGTGCCAGCGCGACCGTCATCACGACGGGCAAGGCTTCAGGGATGGTTGCTACCGCCATGGCGATCGCCGACAGCAAGACTGATTCGAGTTCTTCGCCGAGCAGCAGACCAGTGGCGATCACCGCCACGGCAACAACTGCAACGAAAACTCCAATGCGGCGTTCGAGACTGTTGATGCTCCGCTGGAGTGGCGTCTTCTCCGGGCGAGTTTGGATCAGTTCGTTTATCCGCCCCAGCTCCGTGTCTCGTCCCGTCGCGACGACCACACCACGAGCACGGCCAGACGTGACGAACGTACCGCTGTAGAGCATCCCGCGGCGGTCAGCCGTCGCCGCATGCGCGGGAACCGCGTCAGGAGTTTTGTGAACCTGCTCCGACTCGCCCGTGAGCATCGATTCATCAACCTGAAGCGCGTGAGCATCAACAATTCTGACGTCGGCGGTTACCTGCTCACCGCTCTCCAGCGTGACAACATCACCCGGAACGAGCTCCACCGCTCGAAGACGGATGACGTGGCCGTCCCGCAGAGCGCGTGCCCGGGGAACAGCAAGCGAGGCGAGGGCTCGCATTTCTCGCTCGGCCCGGGTCTCTTCCCAGAAACCAATCGAGGCATTCAGCACGAGCACAATGAGAATGGCGGTCGAGTCGACCCAATCTTGCTGCAGCAGCGTAATCGTCGCGGCCACCAACAGGATCGCGATCAGCGGCGAACGAAACTGTCGCAATGCCACCACTATGGCGGGCGTTGGCTTGCGCACTTCCAACCGATTCGGCCCATACTCGGCTTGCCGTTCGGTGGCCTCGGCGGCGCTCAGTCCCTGCGCGCTCGTCTTCAGACGAACAAACGCCTCAGCAGAATCGAGCGCGTGCCACGGTTCCTCCGACACGCCTGTTGTCATAGCCCCACGCTACAACGGTGGCGTTGGTACGACTAGAGGTGTGCGTGCGAACGTGACACTGCGCTGATGGGCACCGCCCCAAAGACCCTTCCATCCGCGACGTGCTGTTCGCGTGTGCTCCTCACGGCACAACGGCCGCGAGCGGGTTTCCCCGTTCACGGCCGTTGCTGTCGTGCGTGTAGAGAACGCTAGCGGTTCAGCACTTCGTTGACTTCTTCAGCGAGCGCCGGCATCGCTTCTGACGCGTCGAGGTCGTCGAAGTAGATGGCGTGGATGCGCTCGGTCATGAGGTCTTCGAGTTCGCTGTAGGCCTTTGTGGCCGGACGAGGCTTGCCGTAGGTGATCTGCTCAGCAGCAACGGCGTAGCCCGGAGTGGTTTCCATAAGGTCTTGGATCACGTCGGTCTCAAGCGCGGAGAGACGAACCGGAAGGTAACCGGTGCGCGACGAGGAGTAGGCAGCCCGCTCGGTGTCGCTCGTCCACTTCATGAACTCGAATGCTGCGGCCTTCTCTTGGTCCGTACCGGTGTTGGCGAGGTAGATGTTCGATCCACCGACCGAAACACCACGCTGACCGTTCTCGCCGGCGGGAATCAGCGAGACACCAACATCCACTCCGTTGCCAGCAGCGAGGCCGAGGATCGACTGGATGCCGCCCGAGCTCAAAAACGTGAAGGCAGTGTCGGCACTGCCGGCCGCAGCGAAGAATGCACTCACGTCTGCAGCTCCGGTGACCTTGATGAGGTCGCGGTCTTCGAGGTCGGCGATCCACTCGATCGTCTTGATAGCACCCTCGGTGTCATACATCGACGCGGTCTCGTCATCGTTGAGCACAGCGGTTCCGCCGTACGAGTAGAAGAGTGCTTCCATAACCCAGAAGTCGTAGTCGCAGAAGATCATCGCGGGGCCGCCGACGTAGTCGTGAGCAGCCTCGAGGTACTCCTCGAACTCGTCGAAGGTCTCGGGGCCGGTCTCTTTGAGGCCGAGTTCACGCATCATGTCTTGGTTCACGTACATGACAGGAACACTGCGCATGTGCGGGAAGGCATACATGTCGCCGTCAACGTAGAGGTTGTCGGTTTCGCCCATCTGGAAGTCCGCGTCGTCCATTTCGACAGCAGCCATGTACGGCTCGAGGTTGAGCGTGGTGGTGGCGCGAGCGAAACGGTCAGTCATGCCGACCTCATCCACAAACATGTTGGGAAGAGTGTCAGCGAGCGCTGCGGCGTTGACCTTCTGCTCGGTCTCAACGTAGTCGCCCTGGTAGTTGGCGGTGACGTGGATGTTGAGTTCTTCACCGCGGGTCTCGTTGAACATGTCAACGAGTTCCTGGTTCACATCTTCAACAGCGGCGGTCCAGAACTCAAGCTCGACGGTCTCCTCACCGGGCTCGTAGGTGTAGCTAGCGGCATCCGCATTGGCTGCGGTGCAGCCAGAGAGCAGAACCGAGCCGAGAGCAATCGAAGCGAGCACGCCGGCGCGTGCCCGACCTCGCGAAGAACGGGTGGAGGACATGGTGGTGCCTTTCTTTGATGTGGTTGAGATGGTGCGTGTTGAGGTGGTGCGTTGTGAGTTAGTGCGGACAGGGAAACTGAGGGGCATCACTTGACGCCGGTATAGGTGAACGCCGAGATGATGTGGCGGCGCGCAAGGAGGAAGACGATAAGGATCGGCACGACGAGGAGCATGTTTCCCGCCATCACGATGGTCGGTGCGATCTCATCGAGGGCTTCGAGTCGCGGTATGGCCACGGGAAGCGTGCGAACGGCATCCGTTGTGGTCCATACCAGCGGGAAGAAGTAGTTATTCCAGGTGCCAATGAACGTGATCAGCCCGATGGTCACGATCGTCGGTTTGGCCAGCGGCAGCATGATGCGACGGATGATCGTGAACTCACTCGCATGATCGAGTCGCGCCGCTTCGATCAAGCTGTCGGGCACTCGCATGAAAGTTTGGCGCAACAAGAAGATGCCAAACCCGCTCGCGATGAACGGCAAGATGAGCGAGAGGTGCGTATTGAGCAGCCCCATCTTGGCGTACATCGCAAACACCGGGAGAAAGATGAGCTGCCCGGGAATCATCATGGTGGCCAGCACCACGCCGAAGAGAACGTCGCGACCCTTGAACTGGAAACGCGCGAACGCATAGGCGGCGGGCACGATGATCAGGAACTGCCCGAGCAGGGTCCCACCCGTCACGATCGCCGAGTTCAGTGCAAAGTGGCCGAAGTTCACCCGGTCGAAGGCGGCGACGAAGTTGTCCCAGCGGAGGGAATCGACCCAGAACTGAGGGGGGATCGACAGCGCTTCGGATGCCGTCTGAAAGGCGGTGAGCACCATCCAGTAAAACGGCCCGGCGAACACCAGCACGAGGGCTAGCGAGATCACGATACGGGCGATGACCCGCACGACCTTCCAGAGGGTAGCGCCTACGCGCGGCGTGACCCCGCGCAGTGTCGGCGGCGATGGCGGCGAGTTTCCGTCACCGCTCTGACGAGAGTTCTTTGCGGATGCGGGCGGCGCGGGAGGCGCGATTGTGGTTGTCATCGGTAGTGCACTCTTTTCTGGAACGCGCGGAAGTAGAGAACGGTGATGAGCCCCACGAGCACCATCAGCACCACGGCAATAGCGGCGGCATAACCGACGCGGTAGTACTCGAAGCCTTCGCGGTACACACTGAAGATGAGCGTGTTAGTTGAGCTCTGCGGCCCGCCCTGCGTCATCACGTTGATCGTGTCGAAGGCCTGAAACGACCCAATGACATTCACCAGCACAAGGAAGAACAGCGTCGGCGAGATCATCGGAATCGTAATCTTGCGAAAGCGCGTCCACGCCGAAGCGTTGTCGAGGTCAGCAGCCTCGAACAAATAGCCAGGGATGGACTGCAGCGCCGAAAGAATGATGAGCGCGTTCAGCCCCACCGACTTCCACACCGACACGAGAACGAGCGAGAAGAGGGCGACGTCGGTATCGGAAAGCCAGCCAACAGGCTCGACGCCGATTGCGCCGAGCATCTGATTGAACAGCCCGATGTCGTCATCCATCAACCACACAAAGATGAGCGAGACGGAGACGAGCGCGATCACGTTGGGCGCAAAACTCACCCCTTGCAAGAACTCGCTGAGCCACCCTTGGCGATTCAAGAACAGCGCCAAGATCAGCCCGAAGATCATCACGAGCGAGACTTCCATGCCCATGTAGACGAGCGTGTTCTGAACGACCTTGCCAAAGTCGGGGTCGGTGAAGAGCTCGGCGAAGTTTCCGAATCCGACAAACGTCATCGGGCCGCGGAGATCCCACGAGAACACGCTGAGCACCGCGTTGTAGCCGATCGGATACAGGTAGAAGACCGCGAGAATGACGAGCGCCGGCGCGATCAGGACATACGGCAGCAGGCGGCGATCCCTCAGTAGCGAGGTTTTCATGCGGTGACAACCTCGCGAACCTGACCGGAGATAGCGGGTTCGGCGATGCGCTCTTCGTTGGCATCAAACCAGTGGATGTCGTTAGTCTCGACCCGCACGAGAGTGTCGCCGAGGGGGCGCGCAATTTCGTCGAAGCGTTTGATCGCAATTCGGGAGCCGTCGGGCATCGCGGCGCGGTACACGAGTTCCGCTCCGAGGTTTTCAAGGGCGATGATGGTGACCGTGAGCTCGGTTTCGCCGGGCACCGCGGGGCGGCTGGCGTCGGCAAAAGTGAGTCGCTCAGGGCGCACCCCGAGCCACTCAGCGCCGGCGGGGGCATCGGCCGCGACATCCGCCCCGAATGCATCGATGGGCACAACGTTCATGGGCGGTGTTCCGATGAAGCGACTGGTGAAGACGTTCTGCGGTTTCGCGTACAGCTCGGTCGGTGCCGATTGCTGTTGAATGCGGCCCGAGTCCATGAGCACGATCGAGGTGCCCATGCTCATCGCTTCGACCTGGTCGTGAGTGACGTAAACGAAGGTTGCTCCTAGGCGTTCGTGGAGCTCGATGAGTTCGATGCGCATGTGCTGGCGCAGCTTCGCATCGAGGTTCGAGAGCGGTTCATCCATGAGAAAGACGGCAGGCTTTTTGACCATGGCGCGCGCCAACGCAACCCGCTGGCGTTCACCGCCCGAGAGCGCGTCCGGATTCTTGCGCAAGTGCGGGGTGAGGCCAACGGTCTCCGCAATCTCGTGCACGAGTTCGCGGCGCTCCAGTTTAGGAACCTTGTTGTTGCGCAGCCCGAATTCGATGTTCTCTTCCACCGTCATCGTCGGGTAGATCGCGTAGTTCTGAAAAACCATCGCGACGCCACGACGGCCCGGCGCGACGTCATCCACTGTCTGACCGCCAATGGAGATCGTGCCCGTAGTTGGCTTCTCGAGACCGGCGATCATGCGCAGCGTTGTTGACTTGCCGCAGCCAGACGGCCCGACCAGCACTGAGAAGCTGCCCGCCTCAATAGTGAGGTCGAGACTCGGGATGATTTCTTTATCGCCGTAGGACTTACCGACGTTACGAAGTTCGATCTGGCTCATGCGTGTGCCTCCGTGGCGTGGACTGCGAGATGGTTGCGTGCACCGACATCGGGTCGGTTGGTCATGATGGCGTCGACATCAAACTCGAGAATGCGATCAGCGGTGGCGTCATCATCGACGGTCCAGGCGTTGATACCGAGACCGTGCTCGCGCGCTTCCGCCACAAATCGCTCGTTGATGAGCGAGAAATGTGGATGCAGCACGCTCGCGCCACAGCGTCGGGCGTAGCCGGGCAGGTCGGCGAAGGTTTCGACGAACGCGATCGCCGTCGTGAACTCTGGGTAGGAGCGAGCGAAACCAGCGATAGCGCGATGGTTGATCGACGAGATCAGGGTCGAGTCAACCCCATCATGCGCGCGAACTTCCGCGGCAACGAGATCGTTGACAGCACCCCACGAGTTGGTGAAATCTTTCGTCTCGATGTTGACCCAAATGCCTCGCTCGGCCGCGAACGACAACACTTCGCTGAGCGTCGGGATGCGAGTAACCGCGCGAGCGAACTGGCCCTCAAAGCCGCGATCGAAGTTGAGCACGCGCAACTCGGCGAGAGTGAAATCCCGCGCCCAGCCCATGCCGTCTGACGTGCGATCGACACGGGGGTCGTGCAAGACGACCAGGTGTCCGTCGCTTGTAACGTCAACATCCAATTCGATCTTGGTCGCTCCCATTTCGGCGGCAAGCTCGAACGCCGCAAGTGTGTTCTCGGGCGCGTAGCTGCTGGCTCCGCGGTGGGCGATGATGCGGCTGTCCCAAACGGGCGGACGTGCGGGGCTCATGCGGATTCTCCTCGACGGTTGAGAGCAGATTGGTACGAATCGGTGACCACAGCGTCAACCCCGAGAGCAAAGAGTTGATCGAGCTGCTCTTCTTCGGTGACGGGCCAGAACTCGGCAACCAGGGTGGAGGCGCACACCATCACGCCAAGAGCTCGCGCACCATGCACGTCGCCCGTGGCGGCGCCGACAGCGATCGGGTGAAGGGCGATCGCGCCGATCGCAGCGGCATACGATGCGGCCTCTTCCATCACGACAAGGTGGCGAAGTCCAATCTTGAGAGACGGATGCGCGACAGCAAGCGCCGCCATCGACACATGATTAGTGGAGGTGATTGTCACGCGCTCGTGCATACGACGCTTGTGTACGAGCTCTGCGACCGCAACAGCGGCGGGGCTGGCTCCCTCGCTGTGCTGCGGGTCTTCCTTCACATCAAGGATGAGATGGGCATCGGAACCGGCCAGCAACTCGACCACTTCAGCAACCGTCGGAATTCGGGTGCCAGCGAATCCCTCGCGCCCAACGCCAATGTCGACCGTCTTCAGCTCAGCCAAGGTGAGCTCTTCGACAAGCGCGTTTGGCTGACCATCGTAGAGAACGCTTGCGCCGCGAAGCGCGACAAGTTCAGCATCCCGCGAGAGTCGAACGTCGATTTCGACCCCGTCAGCCCCACGGCGAAGCGACTGCTCAATCGCGGCGAGAGAATTCTCCGGTGCGACGTCGGCGGCACCTCGACGCGCAAAAACGAGAGTCATACGAGCGCCTCTGCTTTCACGAGCGCTGCTCGCCGCGCGACAGCGATATCCGGGGTATTCGTGATGATCGAATCAACACCGGCGGCGATGAGGTCGTCGATCTGTTCCGCCTCACTCCGGCTGGAGAATGGCGCTGGGAGAGTCCAAGCATTCACGGCAAGGTTCGCCGCGCGCGCCTGCCGCATGGTCTCGGGCGTGACGGCCAGATGAGCGGGATGGATGGCATCCGCTCCGGTCGTGGCAGCGTAGTTGCCGATCTCGTGCAGCGACATCATGTGAAGCAGCCCGGTGCGCACCTCAGGGTGGCTGTTTTTGAGGTCGGCCATTGAGGTGTGGTTGAACGAAGAGAAGAACACGTGGTCGACGAGGCTGCGGCGCAGAACTTCGTCGGCGGCACGTCGGGCTAATTCGCCATAGGAGTCATCGTGACGGTAGATGTCTTTGACTTCGATGTTGAGCACGAGGTCGCGGCGCTCAACAAGGTCGAAGATCTCATCCAAGCTCGGGATGCGCGCCCCAGCGAAGTCTCCCGGCAGTCCCGTGCCGAAGTCGAGTCGGCGCAGCTCATCGAACAGGTGCTCCGACACACGGCCTGTGCCGTTGGAGGTGCGATCGATAGTGTCGTCGTGGATGGCCACGATCATGCCGTCGCGGGTGGCGTGAATGTCGATCTCCATGCCGTCGGCTCCCTGATCAGCACCGAGTTCATAGGCTTCGAGCGTGTTTTCGGGGGCGTAGGCCATGGCACCTCGGTGGCCGAGGATGAGTGGTGTGGCGGTCATGTGTGCTTCTTTCGATGAGTTCATGGCATAAAAAAACCCGGGGAGTCAGCACGCTCAACGCTCGACACCGCTGTTGCGGTGCGCGCTAAACGTGCTGACCCTCCGGGTGCTCTCTAGTGACTCTGCCCTGGGGTTGTTATTCGATTGTGGGTGCTGCTGGTTGTTCTCGTGAGGCGGTTACCCGTCTCGGCACGCATCGGGTTTAGGCGACGCGGGTGTGAATTCTTGACCGTCGACGCCGCCACAGTGCGGGGTTTCCGGTGGAAACATAGTCGGCGCCGCATTCGAGAACGGCGTCAATTTCTTCAGGATGACGGATGAGCCCGCCCACGATGAGGGGCTGCTGGATGCTGGCACGCAGATCGCGAATGATTCGTGGCATGAGCCCTGGCATCACTTCCACCTCGGTGGGCCGGCTGGCATGCACTTGGCGCATGGCGTTCTCGACGGCGTGAGTATCGACAGCAAAAAATCGTTGTACCGATGCGATGCCGAGTTTTCGGGCGGCGGCGACAGCAGCGCTCTTGGTGGTGATAATTCCGTCGACGCCCACGTGTTCGACAAGGAACTGCACCGCAGCACCGTCGCGGCTGATTCCGCCCACAAGTTCGAGATGAACATGTGCGGTTTTTCCGGCGTCATGGATGCGTGAAACCATGCCCGCGAGACAGTTGATGTCTCCCACCAACAGGTTTATCCGCGCCACATCGCTCTCAAGTGCGTCGTCGAGCATGCCGTGTTCTTGCACCGAAGCGATGAGAGGGAACTCCCCCGCCGCTGTGCCACGCCATCTCAACTCGCTCATGTTGGTGCCCACGCTAAACACCGCGGTTAGCCCAGCGGTAACGCTCAGGTGAACGGCAAACGCTGAGTCCTGGTCACAGTTCTACGTCGGCGAGCGCGGAACCGTCGCCATACTTATCGACAGAGATCACGCTGAGCTTTCCATTGGTCTCGAGAACTACGCATTTGGTATCCGAGACTCCCCCCGACCCGCTCCCACGAATTGCCTGACGCACCTCAGACTCAGTAAGACGGCTGCGTTTCAGGGCATCGTGCCGCATCTCACCGTCGCTCAGGAGCAGGATTGGACTGGAAGTTACTACCTTTCGAGCGGCCGGCCAACGAGCCGTTACCGCCGCGACAACAAATTGCAGCGCCGCGATGACGGCGAACGCTGCAAGCCCCTCGGACCACGAAACATCGGTGTTGAGCAAAAGAGTCGCGAAGATCGAACCGAGCGCAACGGTCACGACGAAGTCAAAGACATTCAATTGCGACAGCGTGCGCTTGCCAGAGATTCGCAACACGATTAGGAGCGTTGCGTAACCGGCTGTGCCGACCACAGCAATGCGGACCAGGTCAGGCCACGAATCGAACCACATATAACTCGCCCTCTCTATCTAAGAACGGCGAAACGCTGCACTACGTATCACCAGAGTCTTCCATGGTGATGGTCGTTCGTGAGCATGACCTGAACGCGAAGGAACGCAACGGTAAGTGTGCCCCTGGAGGGATTCGAACCCCCAACCTGCTCCTTAGGACGGAGTTGCTCTTCCGTTGAGCTACAGAGGCTGGCGTTTCGAGTGTAGCGGAGAGCAGCACGAAGAGCCCTCAGCCAGAGGGCCAGCGTTACCAGGTCGGCGCTGCCGCACCATCGATCGCGGCGGGCAGCGGATACTGCAGCGGCTGCAGGTCTGGCTCTAACCACTGCGTGCGACCCTCGGTGATGCGCTCGGGAGAGTAGAAGCGTTTGATGATGGACTTGTCGAGCAAATCTGGTGCGTCATCCACGTCATCTACCAGCGCAATGAGGTCGAACCAGGCGCGAGTGAGCGTGACATGAAAAGCATCCGGCTTGCCCGCCCGCCCGGCCATGCTCGTGATGCCGACCACGAGACGTTCGAAGCCGTCGACAGCGCCATACGTACGCGCCAGCAACCACGCCACGCGAACGTGACGTTCGTGCGAAAACGCAGCAGGCGCGATCGTGTTGTTTTCGAACGTTGTCATGAGTTCGTCGTCAGTCATGATCGATTACTCCACAGAGTCGTTCTCGCGGGCTTCAGGCTCACCAGCGCGCAGTCAAGCCAAACAGCTACTGGCCTGGCGGGTAAAGGAACGACTCGACCTCGCTGGCCGGGATCGTGCGCTGGCCATAAGAAAGGGCCACATAGTTGTATTCCTCAAGCAAAACTGAGCCATCGGCATTGACCTGCTTCACGTAGGCAACGTGGTTGTCCCAGCCGAACCACGCAACAGACCCGGCAACGGGAGTCGCACTCACGGTCCAACCGTGGGCCTGCCATGCAGACTGCCACTGGTAGGCATCGCCACCGTTTGGCGTGAGGTCAGCCCATGCCCAACGGAACGGTGCCGCAAATGATCCGACGTCGCGGTTCAATCGCCATGCCACAAAGTCAGTGCACTGGCGGTAGTAGTAGTTCAATGGCGAAAGACTTGTGCCTGCAGTCGGCCACGGGTAGTCATCGCCTAGTGCTTGAGCGCCCGATGCAGCGTAGAGCGCGTTTGCAGAGGCAATCGCGTCTTGCTGCTGAATGACTACTAGGTCTTCGGGCGATGTCGCTTCAAACTGATCGCGCGAGAGCTCCGGAAGTTCCAGCTCGGCGCTGACGGTAACTGACTGCACATTTGCTTGAGCAACATCTGCCACGACAGAGGCGGATGCAAGCGTGCCATCTTCTGAAATTAGACCGCCTTGGCCGTAGGCCGGCAACCCGGCGACAGCGAAAAGGCCACCAATGACAGCCATCGACGCTACTGCGCGAAGTGGGCTCTTGCGGACGCGCTTGGCCTTGACCTTGGCAACCTTCGCCGCACGAGGCGGTTCGGCATCCGTGGGAACAACACGATTGATTGGCGCGGCCGAAGCAGCCGTGTAAAGAACCGGCGCTTCCTCGAGAGCCACGGCAGCCGGAGCCACCGGAATATGCGGCGTAACTGCAGCAACTACCGGCGTGCCTGCAAGGGCAGCGTCGCGTGCGGCACGCGCCTCACGACGCGAAAGAAAGACAGGGGCCTCGCTCGAGGGTTCCGCAGAGGGCACGCCGGAAACATCCGGGCCATCAGGTGAGATACGGGACAATCGGGAACCTTTAAGTGGAGCGCATTCAAGGAAAACTAGGGAAATCCTTGAACACAAGAATAATCACAACAGCATAACAGTTATGCGGCCGGTGCCAAATATTCTTCCCAATCTGGGAGTGCCCTTTCAATCCCCCGCACAAGCCATGCGCTCGTGTGCGGCGGGCGTGGCTTGATGAGCAGTCGCCAATTCATCTCCGCGGGAGTGCGATCACTCTTCTTGTTGTTGCACCGCAAGCAGCACGCCACCAGGTTCTCCCACGAATCTTCACCACCGCGCGAGCGCGGCATGATGTGGTCGATAGTGTTTGCTGAAGCCCCGCAATAGCCACAACGGTGACCGTCACGTCGCAGCACTCCACGGCGAGAAACCGGCAACCTGCGCGTCGATGGAATACGCACATAATTTCGCAGGATGATGACCGACGGTCGCTCCCACGATTCACTCGCGCTCCACACCGGATTATCCGGATCGGCAGCGACAACCGTCGCTTTCTGATTCATCACGAGCACGACGGCTCGTTTGAAGGACACGACCGCGAGCGGCTCATAGCCGGCGTTCAGTACCAAAGTGCGCATTGTCATCCTCTCGAAAGAGCCTGCACGGCTTGCAGGCAATCGACTTCCCTGAAATTCAGCGAAAAGGAGGCAGAAACACAAAAAGGCACCGTCGAAAGACGATGCCTAGTGATTCAGCGCGCAAAAACTGCTGCGCACAGTACTGCTGTGTCGTATGCAAAAGTGGGCACGCGCATCCACGGTTTGGATGCTGCACCTACTCAACATGCGATTCTCCGGTTCATTCGTGAACTCCAAGGGCTATAGGCTAACCCAGTTTTTCGGGCTCCTTGCACGCGGGCGCGCCGAATTGAATGACGAGACGGTTACGCCTCGGTGAACGCCAGATTCGAAAAGTGAATCAGAACGCTACGCGCTCGGCTTCTCCACAAAGATATGCACGGCGACCTCGTTGGGCAGTTCGAGACCTTCGCCGAAACCCTCCACCGTGACCGCAACATACGAATCTGCAGCGGCGAACGTGGCTGTCTTGCCAGGCATAACGCCAGCGCCAAACAGCTGCTGCAACAGTTCAGGTTCGAATTGCACGGGTTCACCCAGTCGACGGATGAGCCCGGTCACGGGAGTCGTTGTTTCTGCGACGAGGTCAACAATGTTCACCATCCCGTCGCTGAAGGATGCCGCAGCAACTCCACCCAACTCTTCCAAGCCAGGAATCGGGTTGCCATAGGGCGACTCAGTGGGGTGATCAAGGATCTCGATGAGCTTGCGCTCAACTTGCTCGCTCATCACGTGCTCCCACCGGCATGCTTCGTCGTGAACGAGCGCCCAATCGAGACCAATGACATCGGCGAGGAGTCGCTCAGCGAGGCGGTGCTTGCGCATCACATGCGTGGCGCGGCGCCGACCCTCCACAGTAAATTCGAGGTGGCGGTCGCCTTCGACGACAACAAGGCCGTCACGTTCCATGCGGCCGATGGTTTGCGAAACGGTCGGGCCAGAGTGGCCGAGCCGCTCAGAGATGCGGGCCCGCAACGGGACAATGTTCTCTTCTTCGAGATCAAGAATCGTGCGCAGGTACATCTCGGTGGTGTCAACGAGATCGGTCATGAAACCAGACTAGCCCGAACTGGCCAATAGAATTGGACGCATGCCGAGCCTGACGATCCCCACTGACCTCCTTCCCTCCGACGGACGATTCGGAGCTGGCCCTTCCAAAGTGCGCACCGAACAGATCGAACATCTCGTTTCTGGCGCGCGAAACATTCTCGGCACTTCTCACCGCCAAGCGCCGGTTCGCGACCTCGTTGGCCGCGTACGTGCAGGCCTCGGAGAGCTTTTCCAGATTCCTGAGGGCTACGAAGTAGTACTCGGCAATGGAGGCTCCACCGCATTCTGGGATGCCGCAGCCTTCGCCCTCATCGAACGTCGAAGCGCTCACCTCTCCTTCGGAGAGTTCGGTTCCAAGTTCGCTAAAGCAGCCGCAGCACCTCATCTTGAATCGCCTCATGTCGTCACCGCCCCGGGCGGGTCGCTGGCTGAACTCGACGATATCGATGGCGCTGACGTCTTCGCATACCCACAAAACGAAACCTCCACCGGTGTAATGGCGCCGGTGCGTCGCTTCGATGACGAAAACGTGCTCACCGTCGTGGATGCCACCAGCGCAGCAGGCGGCGTGCAGTTCGACACCAACCAGGCTGACGTCTACTACTTTGCACCGCAGAAGAACTTTGCATCCGATGGCGGCCTGTGGATCGCTCTCTTCTCCCCCGCAGCGATCGAGCGTGTCGAGCACATCGCAGCATCGGGCCGCTACATCCCCGAGTTCTTGTCGCTCAAGAACGCGATCGACAACTCGCGCCTCAACCAAACGCTCAACACTCCCGCACTCAGCACCCTGCTGCTGCTCGAGAACCAGATCGACTGGATCAATGGCAACGGTGGGCTTGCGTGGGCGGATGCTCGCACCCGCGAATCCTCGTCGGTGCTCTACGACTGGGCTGCCGCCAGCGATGTCGCTACCCCGTTCGTCACCAACCCGGAGCACCGCTCGCAAGTCATCGCCACCATCGACTTCGATGACGCGATTGATGCCGCCGCGATCTCGAAGACGCTCCGTGCCAACGGAATCGTCGACACCGATCCGTACCGCAAACTGGGCCGCAACCAACTGCGCGTTGCTACCTTCGTTGCAATCGAGCCGGATGACATCCGCAAATTGGTGTCATCGATCGAGTACGTGATCGCCAACAGCCACTAATCTGAAACCGTGCGTATCTGGCTGAAAGACTCGGAACGCCGGCCCGATCCTGAGCCGGTGCAGACCGACGACCGCAAAGCCATGCTCGTGGGCATGGTGTTGTGGATCATCGGTCTCGCACTGCTGCTGCTTTTTATTGAGCCGCTCAACGCATCCGGAAACCTGTGGTGGCTTTGGACGGCCGTTGCGGGGCTCGTGCTTGGCCTTATCGGCCTGATCTACACGCACGTACGGCGCGGAAAGCGCACTCGCTAGTCTTCTTCGTCCGAATCGTCGTCATCATCGTCGTCTGAATCATCGTCGTCATCGTCGTCATCGAGTTCAGCGTCGTCTGAATCGTCGTCGTCTTCGTCGTCTTCGTCGTCGTCGTCGCCCGAGTCGTCGAGGTCATCAACGCTTACGCCCTCATGGTCGCCGCCACGAAACGCGCCAGTGTCGAAGTCATCATCCACGTCGTCGTCGTCATCCGATGCGTCGATGTCAACACCGTCGAGGTCTCCCCCGTGCAATACGGAGGAGCCGAATTCGTCGTCGCCCTCATCGTCATCGTCGTCGAGATCGTCGTCGTCGGAGGCTTCTTCTGCAGCGGCCTTTTCGGCATCCGCAGCTTCAGTTGCAGCCTGCGCGGCCTTGTACTCGGCGAGACGTTCCGACCACGGCACCCAGTCAGGCGAGAGCAGTGCGCCCTCGGCCGGCATAAGTTCTGCTTCGAGAACCGTGGGTTCTTCGCCTTCAACGTGTGCGACGCTGACGGTCCAATTCCAGCCCGGATAGCCCGGCAGAGCCGAAGAGAAGAGAACCGAAACGGTGCCCTCGCTTTCGATCTGCTCACCGACGAGCGCACCAATCGACGCATCAGTGGTGATCTCGAGGAGTGCCCCTCGAGCAAGCTTTTCGTACTGGCTATTAGGCATCTAGTTCGTCCGCAACTTTACGTAGCATGGAGGCGATCTTGGCGCCGTGGGCTTTATCGGGGTAACGACCGCGCTTAAGACCAGAACCAATGCCGTCCATGAGCTTGACGAGATCTTCAATGATCACGGCCATGTCATCGGCAGGCTTGCGGTTAATCTTGGCCATGCTTGCAGGAGCATCCATGACGCGCACGGAGAGTGCCTGAGCGCCCTTCTTGCCGTCAGCGATGCCGAACTCGAGGCGTGTACCCGCTTTGATCCCAGTCGTGCCCGCTGGCAGCGCTGAGGCGTGCAAGAAGACCTCTTGGCCTTCATCACTCATGATGAAGCCAAAACCCTTCTCGTCGTCGTAAAACTTAACCTTGCCGGTAGGCATGGGCATGCTCCTTTGTATTCGTGACTCAAGCTTAGAACGTAAACGGGCGCGTATCCTTGTCAACGTGACAAATCACTTAACTGAACGTGACCTTCGCATCGAGCGTGTGCTCGCCTACCTGGTCGCCATCTCGATCGCACTCGCTGTGCTTAGCTTTGTCGCCGTAGTCGTTGCTACCGCAGTGGGCCAAACCGTATTCGATTACGGTGTGTGGCCCGTAGTGATCACTATGCCCTACTTTGCTTTGCCTTTGGGCGTCGTTTTCATCATCACCCTTGTCGTGTTGAATGGTCGCCGCCGCCAACGTGAATATAGGAATGGCCACAATTAGCGATGCGGCTCTTTTGCTCGCCGCTCAACTGCGGGCACTAGACGACGATCAACTTCTTGAGTTGTTGCGCTCACGCATTGTGCGCGGCAACTCCGTCAGCGACTTCTTTGACCTGGCGGATGCTCTGCAGCAGTCCACTTCTGTTGAACGCGTGTTGCGAGATCTCGACCGCCCCACGCTCGCCACTCTTGCTGTGGTCGCTGACACTGCTTCTCTCACCGCGCAGGAAGTCGCCTCTGCCGTCGGGCCCTTCGGTGACGACGAGGTTGCCGTTCAGCGGCGGCTCGATCGACTCGTGAGCCTGGCGCTGCTCATCCACCGCGGCGGTCGCTACAGCGCCCCAGACGGTGTCACAGACCAGTTGGCCGGCTGGCCGTTCGATGGTTTGCCATCTACCGGCGAATTGCTCGACGCCCCAGCGCCATCCACTCTCACGTCGGTCGAACCCTCGGAACGCGACAGCATCGATAGCATCGCCGCCGAGAACGCGTTCGCCACCACCAACGAGGTCACCGAACTCATCAACCAGCTGCGCTCCAGCCCCGTGCGCGATCTGGCTCGCGGTGGAGTCTCGCTCCCCGACTCAAAGCGGCTGGCGGCAGCCATGTCGGTGCCGCTCGACAAAATTGCCGGCCTCGTCGACATCGCCGAACGTGCCGGGCTCATTGCCACAACGAACGCCCAATGGATGCCAACCGCCGACGCCACCGAATGGATGTCGCGTGGTGCGGCCGAACGCTGGGTGCATCTGGCTGAGGCGTGGCATCAGGGAATTCCTGATGACATCCGCACCATCTTGGCCGACCGCACGCAGAGCTTTTGGGGCAACGGCGTCGAAGACTACATGCGCTGGTTGTACCCCGCGGGGATCGATTCGGTGCTCGAGAAGGTGCGCCGATATGCCCGGGATGCCAGCTTGCTTGGCGTCACCGCTAATCGTCTGCCGAGTAGCGCTGGCGTTGCACTGCTCACCCGCACCACGACGGAAGCAACAGCCGCCATGGCTGCGGTTTTTCCGAACGAAGTGCACCAGGTGTATGTGCAGCCCGACCTCAGCGTGATTTCGCCAGGACCGTTGGCGCCGCAATTGGATGCCCGGTTGCGCGTGATCGCTGACGTGGAGACTCGCGCCCTGGCATCCACGTATCGGATCTCCCGATCGAGCCTGCACCATGCCATGACGCTCGGCGAGACCCTCGACGGCATTCGCAGCTTCCTGACCGAGATCTCCTTGACGGGCGTGCCGCAACCGGTCGAATACTTGTTGGCTGAGGCTGCAGCTCGTCATGGGCTTGTGCGAGTTGGCCAGGCTGGCGTGGCCGGTAGCTATGTGATTTCTCCCGACCCCGTTCTCTTGCAGTCGATCGCGGTTGACCCCAACTTTGGAGCATTCGGTTTACGCCTCGAAGGCGACCGTTTGGTCTCGCGTTTCGGTGTTGAGCAGCTCTTTTGGGCGCTCAGCGATGCCCGTTACCCGGTTGCCGCCGAGAACTCGGAGGGCACAATCTTGTCGCTGCGACGCGACCAAATCAGCGCTTCACACGTCGAAGAACCTCATGACGATGGCCCCGAGAAACTGCTGGCGAAACTTCGCAGTGGTCAGGGCGGCGCTACCGGCGACGAAGATCAGGCATGGTTGTCGCGACAGATTGAGGTCGCGATTCGCAACAAGCTGTTGCTCTTTGTCACGGTGAAAATGCCGGATGGTCATCTCGTGCAGTACACACTCGAACCTTCCAGCGTGGCCGCTGGGCGCATGCGCGGCCTCGACCGTGCGGCAGATATTGAGCGAACGTTGCCGCTGAAGAGCATCGTCGGGGTGGAAGCCACCAACGAACGCTAAGCATCCGGGCGTAGTCTAGGTCGGATGAACACAGCACCCGACGGACCTCTGATCGTGCAGTCTGACCGCACGGTTCTGCTTGAGGTCGCACACCCTTTGGCCGAAGACGCGCGCCATGATTTGGCCGTGTTTGCGGAGCTGGAGCGGGCTCCTGAGCACATTCACACCTACCGCATCACGCGCTTGGGGCTGTGGAATGCGCGCGCCGCTGGCCATGATGCTGCAGCGATGCTGGAGACACTGGAAAAGTATTCGAAGTTTCCCATCCCTCAAAGCGTCAGCGTCGATATCGCGGAGACAGTTGGCCGCTACGGCCGTCTTGTTATTGACCGCGACGACGACGGCGCCCTCACTCTCACCGCCACCGATCCCGCGGTGTTGCGCGAAATCACACGTGCCAAGAAGGTCGCGAGTCTGCTGTTCGAGCGTCGCGGCGACCACACTTTTGTGGTTCAGCCGTGGGCCAGAGGGCAACTCAAGCAAGAGCTGTTAAAGCTCGGTTGGCCGGCTGAAGACAACGCCGGCTACACGCCAGGCACACCTCACGAGATTGCTCTGGATGCCTCGGGCTGGGGTTTGCGCGAGTACCAGCAGCACGCCATCGACAACTTCTTCGACCACGGTTCAGGCGTCGTCGTGCTGCCCTGTGGCGCTGGCAAGACCCTCGTGGGTCTCGGCGCGATGGCGCAAAGCAAGACCACAACCCTCATTTTGGTCACCAACACGGTTTCTGCCCGTCAGTGGCGAGCCGAAATCTTGAAACGAACCACCCTCACGGAAGAAGAAGTGGGTGAGTATTCGGGCCAGGTGAAAGAGATTTTGCCTGTCACGATCGCGACCTACCAAATCCTGACGGCGAAGCGTAAGGGCGAGTATGCCCATCTTGCATTGCTGGATGCTCTCGACTGGGGCCTTGTCATTTATGACGAAGTGCACTTGTTGCCTGCGCCCGTGTTCAAGCTCACCGCTGATCTGCAAGCGCGCCGTCGCCTCGGCCTCACCGCGACGCTTGTTCGCGAAGATGGGCGCGAGGGTGACGTGTTCTCCCTCATCGGCCCCAAACGTTTCGATGCCCCGTGGAAAGAGATTGAGGCGCAGGGCTTCATCTCCCCCGCCAGTTGCTTCGAAGTGCGCGTTGACCTCCCCGAGAGCGAGCGGCTTGAGTATGCGGCATCCGCTGATGACGAACGTTACAGACTGGCCGCAACAGCACCCGCTAAAACTGAAGTGGTGCGCGCGCTCGTGAAAAAGCACGCCGGCGAGCGCATTCTCGTTATCGGGCAATACCTCGACCAGATCGATGATTTGTCTGAGCAGCTGAATGCTCCCAAGCTGACGGGTGCCACCTCTGTTCCGGAACGTGAGCGTCTGTATCAAGAGTTCCGCGACGGCGTCACGAAAGTGCTCATCGTGTCGAAGGTTGCCAACTTCTCAGTCGACCTGCCCGAGGCAACCGTCGCTGTGCAAGTCAGTGGCTCGTTCGGCTCACGCCAAGAGGAAGCTCAGCGTCTTGGCCGCCTGCTTCGCCCCAAGGAGAGCGGGCTGCCCGCTAACTTCTACACGCTCGTGGCACGCGACACCGTCGACCAAGACTTCGCACAAAACCGCCAACGGTTCTTGGCCGAACAGGGCTACAGCTACACGATTTTGGATGCCGCAGACCTGACCGCTTAGGGCAGCTCTGGTTGCTCGCCGCCCACCATTACGCCGCAGCGCCAGCACGGCGCCGGGAGCTCACCCTCAACGAGAGCACCGCATTGCTCGCAGACGCGCGGCAGCCAGCACGCGGCATCCCCCGCGACGGTGTCAGCTGAGTCATCCATCTCTTCAGTCTGCTCCCGGTTAACCCTGAAGTCGAGATGAACGGATGCGGCACCGCGCTCACCGCCGAGAGCCACAACAGCGTCAACCGCACCGGCTACGGTGGAACCCCGCCACGGAACCCTAGGGAGTCCTTTCGATGCCACAGTCGCCATCGTCCACGTCATCGCAGTCGAGCCCATCGTGGCTGAGCTACCGGGAGTCGATCGGCGACCGGTCAGGCCTGTACCGTGCGCTGCTCGAGCACTGGACACCGACATCCGCCCTCAACGTGGGCAGCTATCTCGATCTCTCCCCGTCGACGAGCATTCCCGCCGTCACCTATGTCGACACCGATCGCCGGGCCGCCGCGTTCTTCGCCGACGCCGAGCGGGTCCGGAGCGAGTTGGAAGGCGCCACGTTACCGGGAGCCGCAGCTGAGATCATTTTCCTCAAGGCCGATTTTCTGAAGCAGCTTGCGCTGCCCGACGCATCCTTCGACCTGATCATCGCCCTGTTCACCGGCCCCGCGTGGGATTCCTGCGCTCGGTATCTAGCGCCGCGCGGACTCTTCCTTGCCAACAGCAGCCACGGGGATGCGAGCCTTGCTGCGCTCGATCCACGGCTGACTCTGGTGGGCGCGGTCCACCACCGCGACGGGCGCTACAGAATCGACAGTAGCGATCTCGATCGCTATCTGATTCCCAAGAAACCAGAGCAAGCCGACGCCGAGCTCATTCGTGCCAGCGGCCGAGGCATCGCGTACACCAAGCCCGCGTTCGCGTACCTCTTTCAGCTCACGGGGTAGGCGCGTTATCTCAGACCGGTTCGCCCTCGAGGCGAGCACGACGCTTGATCATGAAGTCTTTCACCAGGCCGACCATCGAAAGGAGAACGAGAAAGGCGAAG
This sequence comes from Salinibacterium sp. NG253, assembly GCF_015864945.1. Classification (GTDB taxonomy): domain Bacteria; phylum Actinomycetota; class Actinomycetes; order Actinomycetales; family Microbacteriaceae; genus Rhodoglobus. The sequence continues at coordinate 1,043,970 of NZ_JADYWF010000001.1, forward strand.
CTCAAGGCCATCAGCCAGAGAGCGCCGAATCCGACGCTCAGTGGCCACATTGGGGTGACCCCATTGACGCTCCACCACGCAATATCGTGCGACCGTGCGAGGCTCGAGAGAATTGTGATGGCGGCGAGCACGAGAGCTCCAACGCCAAACGCGATGAGTGTTCCTACGATCAATCTCTTCATCAGTTGATTCCCCTTCGCCTGATCCCGATACGGCCACCCTATGCTTAAAATTAACAAATACTCAATGAACCATTTGGTGAACAACTTGCCGACACGCCCTGACCTATCAGGTTACATTCAGGAAACACGCAGATACTGGGCACATGGCTGACGGACCGAAAATTCTCATTGTTGACGACGAACCGAACATTCGCGATCTGCTCACGACGAGCTTGCGCTTCGCGGGATTTGCGGTGCGCGCGGTAGGAAGCGGCGCCCAGACCATCTCGGCTGTTCTTGAAGAAGAACCCGACCTGATCATCCTCGACGTGATGTTGCCCGACATGAACGGTTTCGGAGTCACCAAGCGCCTCCGCGCATCCGGCTACACCTCCCCCATCTTGTTCCTCACAGCAAAAGATGACACTGAGGACAAGATCACCGGCCTCACCGTCGGTGGTGACGACTACGTCACAAAGCCCTTTAGCCTCGACGAGATTGTGGCCCGCATCAAGGCGATTCTTCGCCGCACGATGCAGGATGACGAAGAGACGATCATCCGCGCCGGCGACCTCACGATGGACCAGGACACCCACGAGGTATCTATCGGCAGCGAGCAAATCGAGCTCAGCCCGACTGAGTTCAAGCTGCTGCGTTACCTCATGCTCAACCCCAACCGCGTGCTCTCGAAGGCTCAAATCCTCGATCACGTCTGGGAATACGACTTCAACGGCGACGCCGGCATCGTGGAGAGCTACATTTCCTACCTGCGCCGCAAGCTCGATCAGCACACCGAAGAGCCAATCATTCAGACCAAGCGTGGATTCGGCTACATGCTGAAGGCAGCAAAGCCGTAACCACCCGTGATGGCCAGCCCGACATGTGATTTCCCATGTTTGGCTGGCCATACTCGTTCCCGATTCCCAGCCACGCAAGGTACCGTTCACTATCATGCAGGAGAACATCCCAGACGCTTGGAGCCGCATTTCTTTGCGCACCAAGGTCACCGGAGTCACGGTGCTCCTGCTCACCATGGGGCTCCTCGTTGCTGGTGTTGGCACCGCCGCGGTTTTGCGCGACTACTTGATCGAGCAAACTGATGACAAGATCACCGCGGCCGCTGACGGGCTCGATGGCCGCATCCAATACACCGGCACAACCAGCGACCCTCAGTGCAGTGTTTCTCGCCTGCCCAATGACCTCTATTTCGCGGTTCTCAATTACGACGGCAGCATGCGCTGCAATAGCCGAGAAGAAGATGCATCGCGGCCTGTTCTCGACGGCCTCACCATCGCCGTTGCCAACTCCCAGACGGAACCTTTCACCCTCCCGAGCACCGCTATCGGAGGGCAATGGCGGGTCATCTCCTACCCCGCGATCAGCACCATCGGCCCTGACTTCGTGACGATCGTTATCGCTCGCGACCTGAGCGATTCCAATGCCATCGTTGCTCGTTACGCCGCCATCTTCTTGTTCTTTGGTCTCACTGTCGTCATTGTCGGTGGAGCGCTCACCCGCCTTTTGGTCACCTCGACGTTTGCGCCGCTGCGCGAAGTAGAAGCCACTGCAGCCCGCTTTGCCGACGGAGACTTCGACCAGCGGCTGTCTGTTGCCACTCCCAATACGGAAGTGGGGCGCCTCAACCGTTCCCTCAACTCCATGCTTGGTCGAATTGACCGCGCCTTCGCTGACCGTGCGCGCACCATCGACCAGATGCGCCGCTTCGTCGGTGACGCCAGCCACGAACTTCGCACCCCGCTTGTCACCGTGCGCGGTTATGCCGAGCTTTATCGCATGGGCGCCATCACCAAACCGGATGACGTTGCTCAAGCCATGGAGCGCATCGAAAAAGAAGCTATCCGCATGGGTGGTCTCGTTGAAGACCTACTCGAGCTGGCGCGCATCGATGGCAGCAAGCCGGTGCAGTTCACCGAAGTTAATCTCTTGCCGTTGGCCAATGATGCGGCGATGGATGCCCGTGCCTCTACCGGCCGCGTCGTCACCGTCATCAACACCAACCCCCGCATCGAATCCGACGCGGTCGTCACGACAGAGTCCTCAGCGGATGACGACACAGACACCAAGGCGATCCCTCTTCCCGAGAGCTCCCACCCCGATCCGAGCACGCCCGCGCGCGGTGTTGCTGCGCTCGCCACCGGCCCCATTGCCGCTGCCGGTGCCCGGCTTTCACGACTAGCATCCCGCAAGAAGTCGGCCGCCGTTGCCAAAGCAACCGCTCGCCTTACTCAGGCCATTGCGCCCGTGCCGAAGGATCTCAACGCCGTCGTCATGGCCGAAGAGAACAAGATTCGCCAGGTGCTCACCAACCTCGTCACGAACGCGCTGCGCTTCACGACTGATACTCCGGTCGAGATTGGCGTTGGCGTCGACCATGAGCGTCAAATGGCTGTACTCTCGGTCATCGACCACGGCGAGGGCATCCCCGAACAGATTCGCGCCAAGGTCTTCGAACGCTTCTGGCGTGCCGACAGCTCACGCAACCGCGACACCGGTGGCAGCGGTCTGGGGCTAGCAATCGTTGCGGCCATCGTCGCAGCCCACCACGGCACCGTGCAGGCGCTTGAGACGCCCGGAGGTGGCGCAACCTTCCGCGTTGAGCTTCCTCTCCTCCCCAGCACTCCCAGCCCCTCAGAGGACACCGAAGAGGAATAGTCGCCGCAGCGACCGGATGCCAGAATCTACCGTCGAGGTATGACTCGATACCAAGTAGATAGCGAAGCCGTTCTCAGCGCCACCGGAGCGGTTCAGAATTCCATCAGCCGCATCCAAGCCGAAGTTGCTGGCCTCCACGGTCAGCTCACGAACCTGCAGGGCTCGTGGACAGGGCAGGCGGCGACAGCCTTCTCCGCGGTCGTCACCGACTGGAAGGCCACTCAGCAGCGAGTAGAAGAGAACCTCGCTGCCATCAACACCGCCCTCAGCCAGGCGGGGCAGCAGTATGCGGAGATCGAAGCAGCAAACGCTCGCCTCTTCTCCCGCTAGCAGCACGCCTTCGCACGCTCCGGCACGCCTCAGCACACTGCGGGCGCTAGAGACTCTCACACCCGCAGAAACTCTCGTTAACGACAGAATGGGCGCCTCCCGAAGGAGACGCCCATTCTGTGTAGTGCAGTGAAGCGGTGTAGAGCGGTGGGACTTAGAAGTCCATGCCACCCGACGGGTCACCCATGGGTGCCGGGTTCTTCTCAGGCTTGTCAGCAACGACAGCTTCGGTCGTCAAGAACAGACCGGCGATCGACGATGCGTTGAGCAGAGCCGAGCGAGTTACCTTTACCGGGTCATTGATTCCTGCAGCGAGCATGTCGACGTATTCGCCGGTAGCTGCGTTGAGGCCGTGACCAATCGGGAGGTGACGAACCTTGTCAGCAACAACACCAGGCTCCATGCCTGCGTTGAGTGCGATCTGCTTGAGCGGTGCGTCGATAGCAACACGAACGATGTTCGCTCCGGTTGCTTCGTCGCCGACCAAGTCAGCCATTGCCTGGCTGTCGAAAGCGATCTTGCCAGCCTGAATCAGGGCCACGCCACCACCGGCGACGATTCCCTCTTCAACAGCTGCCTTGGCGTTGCGGACTGCGTCCTCAATGCGGTGCTTGCGCTCCTTGAGTTCAACCTCAGTTGCGGCACCAGCCTTGATGACTGCAACACCACCGGCGAGCTTGGCGAGACGCTCTTGGAGCTTCTCACGGTCGTAGTCGCTGTCAGTGTTGTCGATCTCGGCGCGGATCTGCTTGACGCGACCTGCGATCGCCTCTTCTTCACCAGCACCTTCGATGATCGTGGTCTCGTCCTTGGTGATAACGACCTTGCGGGCGCGACCGAGGAGTTCGAGAGTTGCGTTCTCGAGCTTGAGTCCAACTTCTTCGGAGATGACCTGACCACCGGTGAGGATGGCGATGTCAGCGAGCTGAGCCTTGCGACGGTCTCCGAAGCCAGGAGCCTTGACAGCAACCGACTTGAAGATGCCACGGATCTTGTTCACAACGAGAGTTGCGAGGGCTTCTCCGTCAACGTCTTCAGCAATGATGAGCAGCTGCTTGCCACTCTGGATTACCTTGTCGACGATGGGGAGCAGATCCTTGATGTTCGAGATCTTGCCGTTGACGATAAGAACGTAGGGGTCTTCGAAGACCGCTTCTTGGCGCTCTTGGTCAGTGACGAAGTATGCCGACAGGAATCCCTTGTCGAAGCGCATACCCTCGGTGAGCTCAAGCTCGGTGCCGAACGTGTTCGACTCCTCAACGGTGACAACACCTTCCTTGCCGACCTTGTCGATCGCCTCAGCGATAAGTGCACCGATCTCGGGGTCTCCAGCAGAGATGGATGCAGTAGCTGCGATCTCTTCCTTGGTTTCGATCTCCTTGGCGCTCGCAATGAGTGCCTCGATGACCGAGTTGGTTGCCTTTTCGATGCCGCGCTTGAGGCTGATGGGGTCTGCACCCGCAGCAACGTTACGGAGGCCTTCGCGAACGAGAGCCTGAGCAAGAACAACAGAAGTGGTCGTACCGTCTCCGGCTACGTCATCCGTCTTCTTTGCTACCTCTTTGACGAGTTCGGCACCGATCTTTTCGAAAGGATCGTCGAGCTCGATTTCTTTGGCGATGGATACACCGTCGTTCGTGATGGTGGGAGCGCCCCACTTCTTCTCAAGAACAACGTTGCGGCCACGTGGGCCGAGCGTGACCTTTACGGCGTCAGCGAGAATGTTCAGGCCGCGCTCAAGGCCGCGACGGGCCTCTTCGTTGAAAGCAATGATCTTTGCCATGTGTGTTTCTCGTCCCTCCCGGACGTCGTACAAGCGAATAAGTTGGCACTCGAACTACGCGAGTGCCAAGGTCAAAATTAGCACTCGACAGGGGCGAGTGCAAGACGGCACTGCGTGCGGGCTTCCCTTTATTCTGTGGGCTCTTCTGTTGCTTCCACGGCGGGGGCGAGGTAGTCGGTTCCGATGACGACGGTGAGTTCTACGCCGGGGAAAATGTCGTCTTCCACTTGGCGGATTTCGCCGCGGCCGATGGCAGCGACGAGGCCCGAGGCTACGTCTTCGTCGTCGGGGTTGCTGTAGTACACGTAGGTGTCTTCGATGTCACGCGAGGAGGCGGGCGCCGCACTGCCGGTGGGCCAGCCTGCTGCAGTGAGTTCGTCGAAGACGGTGGTTTGGAGTCCGCTTTCGGGGGTGCCGTTGAGCACGTCGATGGTTAGTGCGCGTTCGGGGTCGATTGTGGCGGGGTCGGTGACGGGCGCGACGGTTTCCGCGGGTTCGGGGTTGACGGCGGGTTCTTCGGGGGCAGCGAAGAAGGGGATGCCGAGGTCGTCATCGAGGTACTGGCTCAGGGCGAAGAGGCCGCCAAAGACGAGCACGCCGGTGGCGAGTAGCGCCCAGGCGAAGCCGATCCAGCCGCGGCCGCGTCGTTTGGGGCCGCGGTGGGCTCCAATGCGCTCTACGTCCTCGGGTAGTTCGTCGAATCGGTCTTTCGGGTAGCTCGCCATTGCTTAGTCTGTCAATTCTTCGTCGTGGTGGGGGCTGCGCACTGATCGGGTGCGCATCCGGTTGTCTCTGCTGCGGCGCAGTCGCGAGACCAACATGGGGTCATAGCGCACGGCTGCCGGTGAGTCGATTACCGCATTGAGCATTTGATAATAGCGCGCACTTGAGACATGAAACTGGGAGCTGATGGCCTCTTCTTTGGCGCCGACGTGGCGGGTCCATTCGCGCTCGAAGTCGAGGATTTCGCTGTCACGTTCGGACAGGCCGGTAGCGGGGCACGACGCGGCTTCGTTTTCTGGCACGGCAATTCCCTCCACTGTGCTGGTAAGCCTAGGGTGTGCGGGCTGTGGCTCCCCCGAACGACTCGGCTTCGTGGACCAATTGAAGACAGTCGAGGTTAGGATTGCCTTAGTACCCGATATTTCTGATTGGTTGTCATGCGCACTCGACTGTTCGCTGCTGCGGCGGTGTTGTCTGGCGTTGTGCTTGCAGCGAGCGGATGTTCGGCCGCCACCATTGCCGAAACGCCGGCTGTGACGGTTACAGCCGATTTGGCTTCTCCGCTGTCGGCGCTGACGGTGTTGGACGATGCGAAGGATTACAGCGGGCTGGTGCAGGCGGCTCTTCCGTCATCCGGAATTCTGGCTCCTGCGGCGGCGCCAGTGCAGTCCTTGCCGGTGTCGGTCGTTTCGCACGATTTGGCCGGGGATGTGCCCGTCACAGTGTCATCGACGGACCGTGTGATTTCGATGGACATTTCGGGGTCGATCGCGGCGACGGTTGCTGGTCTGGGAATGCTCGATTCGCTGGTGGCGCGCGATATTTCGACGACGTTTGATGAGGCATCTGATTTGCCGGTGATCACCTCTAACGCTCACACCGTCAACAGTGAGGCCATTTTGGCGTTGCGCCCTGATCTGGTGTTGACGGATGGCTCTATTGGTCCGATCGATGTGGTGTTGCAGTTGCGCGATGCGGGCATTCCTGTGGTGTTTGTGGACACGGATCCTTCTATCGAGGGCATTGCCGAGTTGGCCCGTCAGACGGCGGCCGCGCTGGGTGTTGCCGCCGCCGGTGATGCCTTGGCTGCAGAGCTGAGCGCCACAATTGAGGCGAAGATCGCTGAGATCGCTGACATCGTGCCCTCGGGTGACCGACTGCGCATGGTGTTTCTCTACCTGCGGGGCACCTCGGGTATCTATTATTTGTTCGGCCAAGAGTCGGGCTCTGATGTGCTGATCGATGCTCTTGGTGGTGTGGATGTCGCAGCCGAGATCGGGCTCGAAGGCATGCGCCCGATGACCGATGAGGCCATGGTCGCGGCGAATCCTGATCTCATCCTGGTGATGACTGGGGGTCTCGACAGTGTTGGCGGCGTGAGTGGATTGCTCGAAGCTCGCCCCGCGGTTGCCCTCACGGAGGCTGGTAAAAACCAGCGGTTTGTCGAGATGGATGACGGCGAGATTTTGAGTTTCGGCCCGCGCACGGTCACGGTGCTTGATGCCCTCGCTCGGGCAATTTACGCGCCTACGTCAGGTTCATAGAGCGGGCAGCTACATTGCTTCGGCGCGATTGCGCCGGCGGCGGCGTCCAAGAACCAGCACGATGGCAAGCGCCACGAGAATGGCGATGATGGCTCCGATGATGATCAGAGCGCTCAGAAGTGCCTGATTGACATCCTGCGGTTGCGGCATGCAGTCAGGGGTCGCGCTGAAGGTGACGGTGATGGGGTCGAACTCTTCGCCGGCGGGATAGGTGCCGAAGGCGTCGGAACCCGCTTCGGTGAGAACGACAGGCGCACTCTCGAGCAGCGCGGTGCCAGCGGCTACCGTGATGCCTGACACGTCGATCGTGGCGAACTCAACGTCGGTTTCGTCAACGGGAAGACCTTCTTGCGTCGTTCCGAAGACATCGAAGACGAGATTCGCTGTGGTGCTGCCGTCGAACACAATTTCTAGGCTGGTGAGGGTGGTGTCGAGGATGCCATCGTGGCCGGTAAGGCGCAGGCTTCCGTCAAATGCGAGAGTGCCACTGCCCGCGTCGAGCTGGCCGGAGCCTGCCGTCCAACCGAAGTCGGGCGTTTTGTAGGTGGCGCCGTCGCTCACCGTCCACTCGCCGTTGGCGATGGTGCCGCTGATGTACGACCGCAGCGACTCTTTGAGGCCCCACGTGATGGCGGCATCCGTTACGTCACACACAGTGCCGTCGGCGGCGATTGTCGTCTCTGAAGTGTCGGTCGCGGCTGGCGAAGACAGCGTCTGCCCTGGCTCTGCGGCTCCGCTCGTCATCGGCGTCAGCGCAATAAGAACTGCCGTGACGATGAGCGCTGCGGGGCCGAGCACACAAACATTAAGACCGCGCACTAGCGACCTGCGCGGTACATCGACTGGTGCATGATGGTCGCTTCGTCGTAGAGCTCGCCAAAGGCTTCGAAGCCGAATTTTGCGTACAGCGGCACGATGTATTCCTGCGCGTGCAGCAGCATCCCTTCGCCACCGAAGTCGGCGACGATGCGCTTCATGATTATTTGGGCGAGGCCTTCTCCGCGGTGGTCGTCGCGCACGACGACTCGGCCGATGACGCGGTGACCGTCGAGGTGTTCGGCGGTCTCGTTGAACAGAACGCGGATGTAGGCCACAACCTCGGAGCCGTCGGCGATCCAGTAGTGCCGGGTGGCATCCTCTTGATCACGGTCATCAAGTTCGGTCTCGTCGACTTTTTGCTCAACAAAAAATACGTCAGTGCGCAGTTTCATGATCGAGTAGAGCTCGGATGTTGTTAATTCGCCCCAAGACTTGGCGATCACGGAATCAATAGGCACATCCCCGAGTTTAATGTACTGAGCAGAGAAAGCTCACGAATAGAGGAGACCACATGACGTACAAGGTGACTAAGACTGACGAGCAATGGCGCGACGAGCTCGGAATCAAGTACTCAGTACTGCGTGAAGCCGGCACCGACCGTCCGTGGTCTGGCGCCCTTCTCGATGAGAAGCGTGCGGGAACGTACCGTTGTGGCGCCTGCAGCGCCGAGCTGTTCAAGAGCGACACCAAGTTCGACTCCGGCTCGGGATGGCCGAGCTTCTACGAAGCAATCAACCCGGATGCCGTTGAGTTGCGCGAAGACCGCTCACTGGGAATGGTGCGCACCGAGGTTGTCTGTGCAACCTGTGGCTCACACCTCGGGCATCTGTTCGATGATGCCCACCAGACTCCGACCGGTGACCGTTTCTGCTTGAACTCGAGCTCTCTGGAGTTTGACGAGCAGGACTAGTTCGACAGCAGCGTTTTAGGTGGTCGCTTGCCCGAGAGAGAGGCGATCACCACCGCGATGAGGGTGAGTGCCACACCGATTATGGTGGTTGGCGCCACCCCATCGTTGTCTGTGGGCAAAAGAAGCTCGAGGGCGAGCGCTCCGAGCAACTGCCCCGCGATCGAACCGAGTGCGAAGAACAGCACTCCGGTGATGGGCACGAGCACAGCGGCAACGATGATGAAGATCACGCCGATCGCTCCCCCGAGGTACAGAGTCAGGTCGGTGGGGAACTCGTGCTGCCAGCCGCCGATGAAGCCAAACACGATTGCCGCGATGGCCAGCACCGAGGTGCCCGCAATGAAGTTGACGTAGGTCGCGGTGAGCGGCGAACGCGTCACATGCCGCACGTGACCGTTGATGGCTTGCTGCCATCCGATCCCGAAGCCTGCAATGAGCGGCAAGAAGACCAGCAGAAATGGGCCGTCGAGGCGCAGGTCTGACAACCCCGAGAAAATGACCGCGCCCACAGCGAGGGCGGATGCCGCCACCCGCAGCGGAGTAACCGGGCGCTTCTGCAGACTGCCGATTCCCACCCGGTCGATGACCGCGGAACTGATCGTTTGACTCGCCACCACGGCGACCGTGAACAGCGCTACGCCGAGGGCTGTTGCAGCGAGCCCCTGAGTGAGCACGAAAAATGCGCCAAAGGTTCCGCCGGTGAGATACCACCAGGGCAAGCGCTTGCTTCTGACTTCGGTGCCCAGAGTGCGGAATCCAGCGCGTGCGCTCGGCACAAAAGGAACGATCAGAGTAAGAATGACGAGCCCTGATCCGAACGAAATGAGCGCCGCGAGAGTCGAATCGTGAAGTTCAACGGCGAGCTCTCCATTGATGCGACTTTGGCCTGCAACAAGGGCTCCAGCGACGATTGCAGCAATGATTCCAGCGAGCGCGCGACGGCGACTGCGCGGGTTGGTTGGGAGCATAGGTGAAGTCATGTCTAAAATAGGGCGTTGGCCCAAGCCTCCTTAGCTCAGCTGGCTAGAGCACCGCTCTTGTAAAGCGGGGGTCGTCGGTTCGAATCCGACAGGAGGCCCAGCAAAGATGTCGAGGGCAGTCGGGGTTGTTTTAACCCTAGCTGTCCTCGACATCGCTGTTTAACCAGCGACCGTCGGCGGGATGCCGCGCGTCGGCTACGTCGGATCGATCTTCCTCATGCTGAGGAAGACCCACACGGCTGATCGCTCCGCCGATACGAATAACGCCGATAGCGCGTCTACGCCTATGTGTTTCATAGGAAGCTCTGGTTGGATAGGGGACATGGATGCCTTCTTCAGTTTCGCCGGAGCCCGCTCGCCCCTTTCCCGGGCAGTATCGACACTTTCGATTCGCCGCTCCGGAGTTGTCGCGTGACCGCCGCCGTGGGGTCTTCGGCTCCTGTGACTCCGTCACCGATGGAGGTATCGGCCGAGCTTCGCCGTCGCGCAGTCGCCCACCCGGGCGGGTTTGCCGACCTCGCGACCGCTTCCCCCGTCGACCCGACGCCGCAAGTCTTTGTCGATGCGCTGGCTTCAGCGGGCGGCGCACCTGGCTATCCCTTGACCATTGGGGTCGTCGAGTTGCGTGACGCGATGGTGAACTGGTTCGATCGCATCCGCGGTGTCACTCTCAATCGAGAGGGTGTGCTACCCACGATCGGTTCTAAAGAGCTGTTGGGTTTACTGCCATTCTTGCTCGGGCTCGGCGCGGACGACGTCGTGGTACGCCCGGCGCTTGCCTATCCCGCCTATGAAGCGGGGGCGCTCGCCGTCGGTGCCAGCGTCGTTGCTGAGGACGATCCGGCCAAGTGGCCTGAGGCGACCAAGCTCATTTGGCTGAACTCCCCTCGTAACCCCGACGGCCAGACCCTGACCGTTGAGGAGTTGCGTCGTGCTGTCGCCCGAGCTCGCGAGCTCGGTGCTGTGATCGTCGGGGACGAGTGCTACGCCGTCCTGAACGAGCGCAACGGGGAGCGAATCCCTTCTATCCTCGACCCGAGAGTGATCGGCGACGACATGAGCCAGGTTCTCGCCTGCTACTCAGTCAGTAAGCAGTCGAACATGGCTGGATACCGCGGCGGCATGGTGGCCGGAGACGAACAGCTGATCGGCACAATTGCATCGAAGCGTCGCAGCCTGGGGCTCATGGTTCCTGCGCCGGTGCAGCAGGTGCTCAGCGCAGTTCTCTCGGATGATGAGCACGTTGTCGAGCAGCGCGATCTCTACACCGCACGACTTGAACGTCTCCGCACTGCCGTCGAGGCAGCCGGGCTCGAGATTCACGGCTCGGAAAGCGGCCTGTACCTCTGGGCCACGCGGGGCGAAAGCGGAATTGATACCGCGATGGCGCTCGCTGACATCGGCGTGCTTGTCTCGCCCGGAGAGTTCTACGGTCCGAGCGGCACGCAATTCGTGCGCTTTGCCGTGACGGTTCGAGATGAGTACCTCGACCGGGCGATCATCGCCCTTCAGTCGTGGTCCCGCTAACGGGACCACAATCCGTGGTCCCGCCAGCGGGAAACCAGCTCGGGGCCTAGAAGGCGACCATCACCTTGAGGCTTTCGCGGGAATCCATGGCGGCGTATCCCAGCGCAACCTCGTCGATGCCCACGACGCGGTCGAAGACGCGCCCCGGAGCGATCGAGCCGTCGAGCACATCCTGGAGCGCAGATTCGATGTAGGCGCGCACGGGGGCAGGTCCACCCGTGAGCGTGATGTTGCGACTGAAGAGCGAGCCCCAGCCGATCGGAGCCTCGGAGTACTGGGGAACGCCTACCCGCGAAATGGTGCCGCCCACACGGACGGACCCCAAAGCTTGCTGGTACGCCGGGAAGTGGCCAACCGCCTCGATGACGACGTGACTACCCTCACCGCTGGTGAGTTCGCGCACCCGGGCGACTCCTTCTTCTCCGCGCTCGGCCACGATCTCGTCTGCCCCGAACTCGAGACCGAGGTCAGTGCGCGACTGATGCCGCCCCATGAGGATGACCCGCTCAGCACCAAGCTTCTTGGACGCCAGTACGGCCGACAGCCCGACCGCGCCGTCACCAATCACCGTCACCGTCTGTCCAGCGCCAACCCGCCCCATATGCGCGGCGTGGTAACCGGTGAGGTAGACATCGGACAGGGCGAGAAGCGATGGAATCAGTTCACTTTTCTCGTCAACGCCCGGCACTGCCACCAGACTGCCGTCGGCCTGCGGCACTCGCGCATACTCCGCTTGGAAGCCGCCGACCTCGGGTTTGTTATAGAAGCCGCCGTGGCGGCAGGAGGTGTGGAAACCTTCTTGGCAAAAGACGCAGGTGTTGTCTTGGTACGTAAACGTGGCGACGACAAGGTCGCCACGCTTCACCGAGGAGACCTCAGAGCCGATTTCCTCGACTACTCCGACCATTTCGTGGCCCATTGGAGCGCCAACCGGGCCCGGCTTACGCGTGTGATACGGGTGCAAGTCTGAGCCGCAGACACAGGCACGAACCACCCGCACTATGGCGTCTGTCGGAAGCTGGATCACCGGGTCCGCTACTGTCTCCACTCGGACGTCGCCCGCGCCGTAAAGAAATGTTGCCTTCATAGGTTTTCCTCGCAATATAAGTCTGCGGCTGAAGTCGTTCTCCACGTGGATCCGTGAACGCGCGACCAGATGACGAAACAACCCTACACGGCGTGATTTAGCCTTCGTGGCAGGGCGATTACGTCGGGTCGACCATCACCTTGAGAGCGGTGCGCTCATCCATCGCGGTGTAGCCATCGGGGGTCTGCTCGAGCTTCACGGTTTGGTCGAAAACGAGGCCGGGGTTCACCGTTCCGTCAAGCACCCCAGGCAGCAGTTGCTCGATGTAAGCGCGAGCGGGGGCCACACCGCCGACCAGGCCGACGTTCTTGCCAAATAGACTGCCGCGGCCGACCGGGGCATTCTCGTACTGGGGAACGCCAACACGGCTGATCACTCCGCCGGCACGAACGACGCCGAGGGCCTGCTCGTAAGCGGGCATGAAGCCGACAGCTTCGAGAACCGCGTGGCTTCCCGTGCCGCCGGTAAGTTCGCGCACCATGGCGATGCCTTCTTCGCCTCGCTCGGCTACGACATCCGTGGCTCCAAAGTGCACACCGAGGTCAGTACGCGCCTTGTGACGGCCCATGAGAATGATGCGCTCGGCACCCATCTGCTTGGCGGAGAGCACGGCGAGGAGGCCGACAGCGCCGTCACCGATCACCGTAACGGTCTGGCCGGGTGCGACGCGCGCCTTGTAGGCGGCATGCCAGCCGGTGGCGTAGACGTCAGAGAGAGATAAGAGCCCGGCATACTGCGACTCGTCCACAGTGCCGGGAACCTTCACGAGGGTTCCATCGGCGTACGGCACGCGCACGGCTTCAGCTTGGCCACCTGTGATTCCACCGTTGCCCCAGTAACCACCGTGGATGCACGAGGTCTGAAGTCCTTCGAGGCAGAACTCGCAGGTTCCATCGGAGTACGCGAACGGGGCAATCACAAAGTCGCCGACTTTGAGCGTGGCAACGTCGTTGCCGCGCTCCTCAACAACGCCGATGAATTCGTGGCCGATAGGGCGAGCATCCGCATCCGCTGGCATCGAATGGAAGGGGTGCAGATCGCTGCCGCAGACGCACGCGCGGGTGATGCGAACGACCGCGTCAGTGCTCTCGATGAGCTGAGGGTCAGGGGCAGTGATGACGCGGACATCGCCGGCGCCGTAAATGTAAGTAGCTCGCATGGGTCTATTCAACGCCCGCTTCGTGCCCAGCAACGAATCAGCGTTTGTTCAGGCGGCCGGGGCTACCGGCCGAACGTCGGTGGCCTTGACTAACATCAGGTCATGGCCAGCTTCGCCGACAAACCCATCCTCGACGTCACCATCGCCGAGTGGACGGCCTTCCTCGAGAACGAGCCCTCGCCCAACGGCGTGCGCCTCAAGCTCCGAAAAAAGCTGTCGAAGGCACCGGGCATCACTTGGAGCGAAGCGCTCGACATTGCCCTGTGCTTCGGATGGATCGACGGCCAGATGGCACGCCTCGACGACGACTACACGCTGCAGGCCTTCACTCCGCGCCGCAAGAACAGCCCCTGGTCACAAGTAAATCGCGACCATGTCGCCCGGCTCATCGAGGAGGGCCAGATGCGCCCCGGCGGTCTCGCCGAAGTTGAGCGCGCCAAAGCCGACGGCCGCTGGGATGCCGCCTACAGCCAGAAGAACATGACCACTCCCCCAGATTTGCAGGCCGCTCTCGACGCCAACCCTGCCTCTGCGGAGTTCCACGCCGGCCTCACCAAGAGCGTGCGCTTTCAGATCTATGCGCGCCTCACCGGCATCAAGACTCCGGCGGTGCGCGCAGCCCGCATCCGGGATGTCGTGGAGAAGGGCGCGATCGGCGAGCACCACTACGCGCAGCCGACGCCTCCGGCGAAACGGCCGTAGCTGCGAGATGCGCGGGACTCCGCCGGCATTACTCGGGCAGCTGCGCGATACGCCGATCGAGATGCTGCTGCTCGGCGGCGTTCGTGGCCAGTTCGCGCGCCCGGGCGAACGCCGGAGCCGCGGCATCCGCGTCGCCGGCGCGCAGCAGCAGCTCGGCTTTAGTTGACCAGTACAAGTGGTAGTCATCGAGGCCTTCGACCTCGTTGAAAATCCGCAACCCAGCATCCGGCCCATCCGCCATTGAGACCGCGACCGCCCGATTGAGGGCAACGACCGGAGAGCCGCCCGTCATCGCCAACAGCACCGCATAGGCGGATGCGATAGCCGGCCAGTCGGTCTCGGCGGCCGTGCGCGCGGTGGCATGGTGGCGCGCAATAACGGCTTGGGTCTGGAAGGGCCCAGGCTGCAGCCGACCGAGGGCACTGTGCAGGAGCCCGTTGGCTTGCTCGATGAGCTCGCCGTCCCAGCGGGTGCGATCCTGGTGCTCGAGAAGAACTAGTTTGTCGCCACGAAAGCGGGTGTCGTGGCGGGCGCGAGCGTACAGCTCGAGCGCCAGCAGACCTTCGACTTCGGGGTTGCCCGGCAGCAGTTCGCGGGCGGTGATCGTGAGGCGAATCGCTTCTTCCACGAGGTCGACGCGACCACCGGTGGCGCTCCCCCGTGAGAGATAGCCCTCGTTGAAAATGAGGTAGAGAACTGTGAGCAGGGCATCCACTCGCAGTGTGAGGTCCTCCGGAATGCTGAGCGGGATACCCGCGTCACGAATCTTGCGCTTGGCCCGCACGATCCGCTGCGCAAGGGTCTGCTCGGGCAGCAAGAAAGCAGCCGCGATTTCGGTGGTCGTGAGGCCACCGACGAGCCGAAGAGTCAAGGCCACTTGGGTGTCTCGCCCCAGCGCTGGGTGACAACAGAGCAGAAGCAACCGCACGTGTTCATCGCCCGAATAGTGGGCATCGTCAATCATGTCGGGCACCTCCTCGTCGTTGCTACTGGGACCACGAGCACCGTTGTTGCGCTCGGCGGCCGCCACAAGATCCGGTGCCGCTCGCGCCAACCGGCGAGCGGCCGTAGCTTCACGCCGCACCCGGTCAACCGCACGATTGCGGGCGACCGTATAGAGCCACGCAGCCGGGTTGTCTGGAACGCTGCCCCAGTTCAGGGCTTCAACGAGCGCATCCTGCACCGCATCATCGGCGACATCGAGGCCAAAGCGGTGCGTGAGGAGCGCGAGCACATGCCCACTCTCCTCACGCGCCAGGCGGGTGACCGCCTCTGAGTTATCAGGCACGCTACGAGGGCACCACCGGGCGAACCTCGAGCGAGCCAGCCGGAATCGGAACCTCGGCAGCAAGCGCAAGCGCCTCATCCAAATCTTTGGCTTCCACAATGTAGTAGCCGCCAAAGTGTTCTTTGGTTTCAGCGAAAGGACCGTCGATGATCGTGTCGCCGGCACCGTAAGCGCGACGAATCGTGGTCGCCGTCTCGACGCCCAGCAACTGATCTGCGGCGACATAGTGGCCACCATCGATCAGTTTTTGGTTGTAGGCCATCCACGGCGCCATCATCTCGTCGAAGGCGTCCGTGCCCGGTTCTGGGCCATCAAAAGGTTCAGAATGAATCAGGATCATGTACTGCATGTTTTTCTCCCTAACCGAATTGTGAAGTGTGGCCAAAAAGGCCAATAACAACGGACATGACGACGAGAACGGCAAGCTGATGACCCATATCGATCGCAAACAGCGTCGGGGACTTCTTCTCAAAAAGATACTCGACAGCGTTCCGCGACGCGGTAAAACTGAGCCAGCCAATGGATGCCACAGCCAGCGTGACCGCCAGAAACGAGCCACCAAGCTGGTCGTGCGCGATCGCGGCGGCAAGCGCCAGCACTGTTGCCGTTATGGCCGTGGCCACAAGCGCCAACAGATACGCCCACCCGGGAGTCTTCGCACTCAGATCTATCCCGGCTCGCGCCGCCCACGGCTTGCCGAGCAGCGCCGGTGAGAACCAGGCCCACCCGACGAGCATTCCTGCGACGGTGGCGAGAGCGATCGCCAGCACATTCAGCATCATCTTGTCCTTTCGGGGCCGGAATTTCCTGCCCTTCATTGACATGACGCAGCGCACGTGCCGAATCGACACGTGCGCTGAAAAAACTTTTGAAAAGTTCTTTAGATGCCGACTGGCTTCGGCTGGCTGGGGTGCGGCTCGTCTTTGAACGAGGCCTGCGCCTTCCACATTTTAACCTTCATATCTGCTTCGACCTCGGCGTATTCGGGCGTTCCGTAGACGTTGTTGAGTTCGTCGGGGTCTGTTTCGAGGTCGTACATTTCCCACTCGGAGGGGTAGGAGAATGGCCCGGTTCCGGGCACACCCAATCCGTCGTTGTAGAAGAAGATCAGCTTGAAGCGGTCGGTGCGGTAGCCGTAGTGGGCGGGCGCGCGATGGAAGACATCGTCGTTCTCCCAGTAGCGGTAGTACATGCCCTCGGCGGGTTCGACATCCGGAGTTTCAATGAGGTCGGGCCAGAGGCTGCGGCCTTGCATCCGCGGGTGGTGCTCCACGCCGGCCGCGTCGAGGATGGTCTGCGCAAGGTCAACGTTGGTGACGATGCCCTCGTACGACTTGCCCGCCGCTAGCTGCGCTGGATAGCTAAGCACGAACGGCATCCGCAGCGACTCTTCGTACATGAAGCGCTTGTCAAACCAACCATGGTCGCCCAAGAAGAAGCCTTGATCCGAGCTGTACATGAGGAGGGTGTCGTCGAAGTCGCCGCGCTCTTTGAGCCAGTCGGTCACCCGGCCAACGTTGTCGTCGACCGAGGCGACGCACGCAAGGTAGTCCTCCATGAAGCGCTGGTACTTCCACAGGGCGAGCTCGTCGTAGCTGAGCCCCTCGGGTGGTGTCTGCTTGAGGTCGGCTTCGCTGAGGTTTTCGGCGATGCGCATCGCGGCCCGACGCGCGGACGACGTGCGCGTCTCGTAGTCATCAGTGAACGTCGCCGGTACCGGGATGGGGTCGGAGTACATTCCGGCGTGCTTCTCGTCGGGCTCCCATGGGCGGTGCGGTGCCTTGTGGTAAATCAGCACGCACCACGGGTCGTCACCCTCGAGCTCGTCAACCCACTTGAGCGAGAGGTCGGTGATCACGTCGGTGGCGTAGCCGGGAACGGTGCGCAGCCCATCCGGGTTCAAGAATTTCGGGTCGAAGTATTCGCCCTGCTCGATGAGCACATCCCAGTAGTCGAAGTTCTGGGGGTCAGCTTCTCCACCATCACCC
Organism: Salinibacterium sp. NG253; assembly: GCF_015864945.1. Classification (GTDB taxonomy): domain Bacteria; phylum Actinomycetota; class Actinomycetes; order Actinomycetales; family Microbacteriaceae; genus Rhodoglobus. The sequence goes on from NZ_JADYWF010000001.1 coordinate 1,061,644, forward strand.
ATATGCCACTTGCCGACTATGGCTGTGCGGTAGCCCGCGTCTTTCAGCTGAGAGACGAAGGTCGGCTGGCTCGCATCGATCGGAGTCACGAGCGTGCTGACACCGTTGATGTGACTATATGTCCCCGTAAGAATGGATGCCCGGCTCGGCGAACACAGCGAGTTGGTTGCGAAACAGTTGTCGAGCTTCCATCCCAACTGCGCGATCTCGTCGATGCGGGGTGTCTGGTTCACGACCGACCCATACGCACCAATGGCGTGCGAAGCGTGATCATCGGTGAGGATCATCACGATGTTGGGGCGGCGCGTGGCTTTCTCAGTCATTAGTGTTCTTTCGTCGTTCAGCGTGCTGCGTTAGACCGCGGACATGTCGATCGGAACCCAAGTTCCGACCTCCATGGAGCGATAGGCGGCATCAATGATTGCGTTGTCGATGTAGCCATCGACAAAGGTTTGGCGCGGCTCGACGCCGGTGCGATAGCACTCCACAAAGTGGGTGAGTTCTGCGTGGTAGCCGTACACCCAGGGCTCATCGGGCACGGGAGTGATCCAGCCGGTTGCTGCTCCCGCTTTTTCGACGACATAGTCAGCGGGGTTTCCCGCGAACGCACGGATGCCCGTCTGACCGGTTTCGTCGGTGCCAATCCAGCCTGCGGTGCCGTGAATCTCGTTGCGCACATCCAGTCCGGCGATGTGGCCCCAGCTCACTTCGACCTGAGCCATACGGTCATCCTCGAAACGGATGAGCGCCACAGCGGTGTCTTCCGTCTCGACGTCGTCGCGCGAGAGTCGTGCACCCCACGCAAAGACTTCCTTGGGAGCGGTGTCGTAGCCGATGAACCAGCGCCCGATGGCTACACAGTGGCAGCCGAGAGCGCGCAGTGGTCCGCCGCCCGATCGCGAAACATCGCGAGCGTGCTTGTGCGGATGTCCGTGAGATTCCCGCGCTCGAACCGAGGTCACTCGGCCAACGGCGCCAGCATCCACGAGTTCTTTCGCTTTCACGAGGCCCGGAGCGAACACTTCGGTTTCGGCGTAGGCGTGCCAGACGCCGGCTTCGCGAACGAGGCGCAGGCATTCGGCAGCTTCGGCGGAGTTGCGGCCGAGCGGCTTGGTGCAAATGATGCCCTTGCCTGCCGCCGCCGCAGCGGCAACTACCGCCACGTGTTGGTCTTGCGGGAGCGCGACGATGACGATGTCGACATCGTCGCGCTCCACGAGTTCAGCGACAGTGGAGACAACAACCGGAATGCCAAAGCGTTCCGCGAATGCTGCCCCCGACTCCGCCGAGCGCGCCGCAACAACTGTTACGTCATGCCCGCGGATGCTGCCGAGCGCTCGAAGGTAGAAGTCGGCTACGAAGCCGGCGCCCACGATCCCTATTCGGACCGGAGCACCGGTCCCTAGCCGACCAGTCACTTGAGGTTGTCTTTGGCTGCGGCGAAGAGGTCGACGTTGATGAAGTCCTCTGGTGCTGCAGCTTCATCTGCCGTCAGGCGACCGACGTCAAGGAACAGCTGCGTGAATGAACCGAAACGCTCGTAGGTTGATCCGTCGGCGTTGTCAGCCAGGATCTGGTCAGACGTCCACCATTCGAGGCCGTCTGCCTGGCTCTGAAGCTGTTCTGCGGGAGCACCCGAGAGCGCAGCCGAGAGAGCGACAGTGTCTTCGGTGTCGGAGATGCGGTAGTCGTTCGCTTCGATGAATACCTCGAGGAAGCGGGTAAGCGCTTCGCTCTTGTCGGCAATCGCGTCGTTCGAGGCAACCCAGGCTCCGAGGAACTCGGTTTCGGGGAAGTCGACGTTGTTAGCAATGACCTGAGCGTCAGGAACCGACTCGAAGATCTGGTCGCTCAGCGGCGAGAAGATTGCTGCGACATCGATCTGGCCAGCAACGAATGCCGAAACGACGCTCGGCGGGTCCAGCGGGATGCGCTCGATGTCAGCTTCAGTGAGGCCAGCTTCTTCGAGGGCGAGCGCGAGAATCATTTCGCCCGATCCGCCATCCGGAACACCAATCTTGAGTCCTTTGAGGTCAGCCATCTCGGTTGCACCCGACTCGGGCGAAGCGATGAGGAAGTCACCAAAGGTGCTCTCGTTGGGCGTGATAACGGTGCCCTGGCCTGAGGCGGGCATCCACATGGCGCCGCCACCGATGTAACCAACGTCGAGCGATCCACTGGCCATGGCCTGAATCTGGGTCGGACCGTTGGTGAAGGGAACGAGGTTGACGTCGAGTCCAGCCTTGGTCCAGAGGTCTTGGTCATTGGCGACGGCAATAATCCCGACACCGTTGATGCTGGTGTCGATGTAGCCGACGTTGATGGCGACGAGTTCTTCGCCACTCTCGTTGCTACCGGCATCTGTCGTGCAACCGGTCAATGCGAGAGCAAATGTTGCGGCGACTGCTGCCGCGCCGAGCATTTTCTTCTTCATGGGGCGTCCTTGCCTGTGATTGGAGATGATTGGTGGAGTCATTCGTGGTGGTGCACTCCGCGCCACACTCTGGCGCGGATCTCGGCAAACTCGGGAGAGAGCCGAATCTCCTCCCCGCGTGGATACGCGAGGGGAACGTCGATAATTTCGCTGATGCGACCGGGGCGGGGGCTCATGACAACGACGCGGCTGGCGAGGTACACGGCCTCGTCAACGTCGTGGGTGATGAACACGACGGTGCGCTTTTCTTTTTCCCAGGTCTCGAGCAGGTCGTCTTGCATCTGCACCCGGGTGAGGGCGTCGAGGGCACCAAATGGCTCATCCATGAGCAGTACTGATGGATGCACGGCGTAGGCCCGTGCGATTGCCGCACGCTGCTTCATGCCGCCCGAAAGCTCCTTGGGCAGCGCGTTGGCGAAGTCTTGGAGACCGACGAGGCTCAAGTAGTGCATGGCGCGTTCGGCCCGCTCCTTCTTGGGTACCTTCTGCAGGCGAAGCCCGAACTCAACGTTTTCCTGAGCAGTAAGCCACGGGAACAGTGCGTACTGCTGGAAGATCACGCCGCGGTCGGGGCCGGGGCCCTTGACGGGTTCGTCGTTCACGAGCACTTGACCAGAGGTCGGCATGAGCAAGCCGCCGACGAGGTTGAGCATCGTGGACTTGCCGCAGCCACTTGGCCCGACGAGAGTGATGAACTCACCCTGCTCAACATCCAGGCTGACATTGTCGAGGCTGACGGTGCGGCCACGCTCCGTGTTGTAGACCTTGGTGACGTTTTTGATGGAGATGAGAGGCATTAGCGAGTCTCCTGCCAGCGAGTAAGTCGCCGTTCGGCGAGAAGAAGCAAACGGTCCATGATGAAGCCGAGCGCACCGATCATGATGATTCCGACGACGATGCGGTCGGTTTGCAAGAATTGGGCGGCTTGCTGCATCATCCGTCCAAGACCCGTCGGGGCGGCAATCAGCTCCGAGGCCACGAGGGTCGCCCACGAGGCACCGAGCGCGACGCGCATTCCGACGAAAATGAACGGGGTGGATGCCGGAATCACAACGCGGGTGAAGATCGTGAAGTCTTTCGCGCCAAGCACTCTCGCCGCATTGATGAGGGTGATGTCCACGTTACGCACGCCCTGGAAGGTCGCGAGCACGCAGGAGAGGAAGGCCGCGAGGAAGATCACGAAGATCTTGGCGGTCTCACCGATTCCGAGGATCACGATGACCAGCGGGATGAGCGCGAGCGGCGGGATGGTGCGGAAGAACTGAATCCACGGCTCGAGCAATCCACGCGCGAGCCAGTACCAGCCCATGAGGAAGCCGGCGGGAATGGCGAGGGCCACTCCGAGCAGGAAGCCAGTCGTAACTCGGCTGAGGCTCGTCACGGTGTGGCCCCAGAGGGTTCCGTTGGCGATGAGTTCAGCAAAGCTGGCAACAACGTCAATCGGCGTCGGGATGAGCGCGTTGCGCGAGAGTACGGCGCTCAGCGTCCAGATTCCAATGCCCAGGAAGAACGTGATGACGTACAGCCCTTTGAGAGAACGCTCGCCCTTTTCGGTGTCCTCAGCGATAGCTGTCGGTGTTGCCATGGTCAGGGCCTCTGGTTCGGCCTTTCGATCTGTCATGTCACGTTCCTGTTCGACGTCATTGTCCGGTCCTCTTGGTTCGATGGAGAAGTTGTGGTTTAGATGTAGAAATAGCGTTCAAGCGCAGCGGTTCCGCCTCCGAGCACTCCCGCGTACATGCCGAGCGACGATGGCTCGATACGAACGAGAGGGCGGATGAGCGGAAACACTTGCTGGCGGGTCTGTTCGGTCAGGCGCTCGAAGAAAGCCTCGGGCACCTCGGCGAGCGCGCCCCCCAGCAGAATCACGTCGGGGTTGAGCAGGTTGACGATGGCCGATGTTGCGGTAGCCAACTGGGTGATGATCGAGTCGATGAATGCTCGCGCCGTCTCGTTCGTGTCCGCTGCGGCGTACAGCGCGGTGAGCGCTCCCCCGCCGTTGCTCGAGAGCCCGGCTTCGGCGAGCTGGCGCTGCAGGGCACCTTCGCTCACGATGGTTTCGAGGCATCCGTTTCCGCCGCAGACGCAGTCGATGCCGTTGTCGATAACGTGCAAGTGACCGAGTTCAATGGCCCCACGCACGCCGCCAGCGAAGGGCTGCCCCTCAACGACGAGGCCGGCGCCGAGGCCGGTGCGCAAGTAGATGAACGCAACGCTGCCGAGGTCTTTGGCGACACCGAAGCGGGCTTCGGCGAGCGCCATCGAGCGAACGTTGTGCTCGACGGTGACAGGAAGCCCGGTGAGCGGTTCGAGGATGTCGGCGACGGGAACATCGCGCCAGTCCAGGTTGATGGGGAGCAGGATGCTTCGGCCCGCGACATCCACGGGACCAGGAACGGCCACTCCAACGCCGATGACCATCGACTGGTCATATTCCGATGCCGCTATAAGTTCGTTGATCGCGGTCGCAGCCTCAACCATGACCTCGGTGGCGGGGGTCTCAATGTCGTAGCTGAGCGAGCTGGATGCCACAGTGCCGCCCAGCAGGTCGATAAGACCGAGCTGAACGAAGCCGACGCCCACTTGAACGCCGACGACGACGAACGCGTCGCGGACGATCGAAATCTCGGTGGCGGGCCGACCGAGCTTGGTCGGTGAGATCGAGTTGCCCTCGACGATCACGCCTTCGTCAACGAGCTGGCTGACGGCACGGGTGATGGTGGTGGGGCTGAGGTGAGCGCGGCGGGCGAGTTCAATTCGGGGCAACGGTCCGCTGTCGCGCAGCATGGTCAAGACCTGCGCACGTACAGAGGTCGCCTCATCGAATCGGCTTACGGCTTCATTGCTCACTTAGAGAAAATAACTCTGCCAAGGGAAGAAAGTCAAGCCTCGAGGTAACGAAAGCGCATCGCCCTCACGGCCCTAGAGCCCTGCGTCTACCCCGTAGCGGTGCGCCAGAAACCCTGCAACTACGGGCCTTAACGCACAAAACGGGGATCCGCGCCAGGCGCGGATCCCCGTGAAGTTTGCTACAAATTACGCACCGGGGGTGAGGACACCATCGATGAGGTAAACGGTTGCGTTAGCAGTGTGTACGCCACCACAGATGACGTTGGCGCCGTTGACGGTGATGTTGTCTCCGCTACCCGCAACGGTGATGGTCTCGCCGTTGACAGTGGTGAGCTCGCCAGCAATGTCATCCGGAAGGATCTGGCCGGGAACAACGTGGTACGTGAGGATGCTCGTGAGCAGGTCTGCGTTCTCGGTCTGCATGAGCGCCTCTACGGTCTCAGCAGGAAGTGCTGCGAAAGCGTCATCAACCGGAGCGAAGACGGTGAATTCTGAACCGTTGAGAGTGTCAACCAGGTCAACGTCAGCGTTGAGACCACCCGAAACGGCAGCGGTGAGCGTGGTGAGCAGCGGGTTGTTCGATGCGGCTACTGCCACAGGGTCCTGCGCCATTCCGACGATCGAGCCGCTTCCGTCCGGAACGGTCTCGGCGTAGGCGGCACAGCCGGCGCCGACGAGGTCTGTCGTGTAGTCCATCTCCATTGCCGACGAGCTCTCGTCGGGCGCAGGCGCTGCGGTGTCTTCCGTTGCGGCACTGGAACAACCGGCGAGACCGACCATTGCTACAGCAGCGAAGGTGAGGGCGGCGAAGGTGTTGCGCTTAATGGATCGCATGTGAATCTCCTTGGTGAAAGTTGGTGGCCCCCGAATGGACCCGGTTTGCCGACTCGCTGCCGGCTTACACAGGACTATTCGGGGCACCCCCGAAAAGGGTTTGGAAGATTCTCAAAAGTTTTTTTGAACCGCTTTCGCGCATAGGGAGGTAAGGATTGTTCGCACGTAAGCTCAGAACGACTCCAGCAATCCGAAAGCAGTGCGATATGGCCCGACGTTCCGCCAAGAAGAGTCGGCGTCGAGCAACGCCCGCATCCGTTCTGGTAACTCTCGGCGGAGTCCTCATGAGTTGGATGCTCGGGGCCGTCGCCGTGCGGCTCGGGCTCGACTGGTCAGATACCTTCTCCTACTCCCCCGCCTCGGAGTGGCGCTACCTCGGCGTTGCTGTCCTCGCGCTCGCTATTGCGATCGGCGGAAGCATTGCTACGTGGCGCTTCGCTCGCCGCTTTCGCCGGCATCCGCATGCCGATCCCGAGCAGCGCCCCTAGAGGCGACGCAACCTCAGACCAACCAATTCGGGCAACGGTTCCGAACTGAGTGCAGCCGTCCGGGCTCCCGGGCGTCACACAGTTCTGTGGAGGAACCTCATGCTCAGTCTCGCCCTTATCGGCTTCCTAGGAGGCATCATCACGGGTATATCCCCGTGTATCTTGCCGGTCCTTCCGGTCATCTTCTTATCCGGTGGCGCCATGAGTGCCCGCGGCGAAGGGGAAACCAAGAAGCGTCGCTTTGCCCGCCGAACGATGCCCCTGGCATCCGACGCTGCGGCCGTCAGCGCTACCGCGACGGCAACAGCCGAGAAGGATGCCGCCCCCAAGGTTTCACCCTGGCGCCCCTACTTCGTGATCGCCGGCCTCGTTGTCGCGTTCAGTGTTTTCACGCTCATCGGGTCGCTCATTCTGGCGCTGCTGAACCTCCCGCAGGACTTCCTGCGCTGGGCCGGCATTGTCGTTCTCGTTCTGATCGGCCTTGGCCTCATCATCCCCGCTTTCCAGCACATTCTGGAGAAGCCCTTCTCGTGGATTCCGCAGAAGAACGTCGGAACAGACAAGGGTGGCTTTGTGCTCGGCCTCGCTCTCGGTGCCGTCTACGTGCCCTGCGCCGGACCAGTTCTTGCAGCCATCACGGTCGCCGGCTCCACCGGACGCATCGGGCCCGAGACCATCGTGCTTACGATCACCTTCGCGGTGGGTGCAGCCCTCCCGCTGCTCATCTTCGCTCTCGCCGGCCGTCGTGTTGCCGAGCGCGTCAAGACGTTCCGCAAGCACCAGCAGAAGATTCGCGTCACCGGTGGCGTACTGATGATCGCTCTCGCGATTGGTCTCGTTTTCAACCTTCCTCAGGCACTTCAGCGCCTCGTTCCCGACTACACGAGCGCTTTGCAAGACCAGTTCAGCGACTCTGAGCAGATTGCAGAACAGCTCAACCTGGGTGGTCTCGTCAACGAACAGAACAAGGACCTCGACCAGTGCAGCAACGGTGGCACCGAGCTCGAAAGCTGCGGCATCGCTCCCGATATTCAGGGGATCCAAGAGTGGTTCAACACCGAGAACAACGAGGAAATCACTCTGGATGAGCTTCGCGGCGAAGTCGTTTTGATCGACTTCTGGGCATACTCCTGCATCAACTGCCAGCGTGCGGTTCCGCACATCAACAGCTGGTACGACGCCTACAAGGATCTCGGATTGAACGTCATCGGCGTCCACTCCCCCGAGTACGCGTTTGAGAAGGTTCCGGCCAACGTCAAGGCTGGCGCCGAGAACTACGCGATCGAATACCCGGTCGCTCTCGATAACAATCTCAGCACCTGGACCAACTACCGCAACCGTTTCTGGCCGGCGCACTACCTGATCGACGCTGAGGGCGTTGTTCGTCACATCAAGTTCGGTGAAGGTAGCTACCAGACCACCGAGAAGCTCATTCGTGAACTACTCGTGGATGCCAACCCTGACGTTCAGTTGCCGCCAGCAACCGAGGTCAGCGATGACACTCCCGAAGCGGGAACCACTACTCCCGAGACGTACCTCAGCCTCGGCAAGGTAGTGAACTATGGCGGTGACGAGAAGTACGCGTCGGGCACCAACACCTACAGCTACCCGTCAGATCTTGCCGACAACAGCTTCGCGCTTGAAGGCGACTGGGAGCTCACGTTCCAGAATGCGACTCCCCGCAACGGAGAGGGCAGCATCAAGCTGAACTACACCGCGAGTGAAGTTCGCATGGTTCTCGGTGGCGAAGGCACGATCACGGTGAAGCGCGATGGCAAGACTGAGACCATTAAGGTCTCGGGCACGCCGAACTCCTACTCGATCATTCCCAAGTCAGACACGATCGAGGCGGGCACACTGGAGGTGACTGTGAGCGAGGGCGTCGAGGCGTACTCGTACACATTCGGCTAACCCGAACTCCTCTGCACAACGAAACAGGCCCCCGATCCAACCGGATCGGGGGCCTGCTTCGTGCGCTGCGCTCGTTACGACTCGGGCGTCGCAGTAGGCGTCGGTGTTGAACTTTCGATGAAGTCATCACCAGCAGCTTGAGTAACGAAGGCCTGGAAGCTGACGAGGTCGTTTACTGCACCCTCGTACTTGATTCCGTTGACGAGAACGGTCGGGGTTCCCGTGACCGCTCCGACGTCAGAGTTGGGGATGGGGTCCGAAAGAGCACGCGCAGTGGAATTACTTACCCACGACTTGAAGGTCTCATCGTTGATGCACTCAGCGATGACATCCGTGTTTTCTACCCCGGCGATGTCCAAGAGCTCAATGAGGTCGACATCGCTGAGCCCTGAGGTGTTTTCCTCAGGCTGGATTCCATCCGAGAGAAGCAGCGCGTGGTACGCGTAGAAGTCGTTCGGCGAGGTGTCTGCAACACATGCAACGGCGTTGACCGCACGCGAGGAGTACCGCGAGCCGAGCGAGAGACGGTCGAGGATGGTGATGGGGTGCACTTCGAGAGTAGCGGCGCCGTTGTCGACGAGACTCTCAATATACGCACCGTTGGTCTGCTCAAAAGAACCACAAATGGGGCACAGGTAGTCAACATAGATCTGGATGTCTAGAACGCCTGATTCTTCATCGTGGACGCTCGGAATCGGATCAGCATCCGCTTCGAGAGCGGCCGTCGGCGTAGCGATGAAACCCTGGCTGATTTGAACACCGTCGCTAGCAAAGTTCTGCGGGCCTGGGCCTGCAGGCTGATTCGAGTTGACGAGCACCAGCGCGATTACCGCGACGATGGCGACGAGCGCGAGGCCAACGCTGCCTTGAAGAATCCACTTGGTGCGGCGATCTTTCTTCTTCTGTTCGTCACGCTGAATGCGAGCTTTTTCGCGCGCCGCTTCGCGACGCTCATTCTTGCTGAGTCGGCCATCGCCGGAGTTGCCGTTGCTCAATCGAACCTCATCTGCCGTGTAAATCGCTGTGGAGGGCGCCCAAAAATTACGACGCACCCGTCGATTTTAGGAGGAATCGCTGGGAATTGCCCAACCGAACCCTAAGTTGGCGACCATTTTGGGGTGGACCACTCTGTCATTCACCCCCCAAAAGAGTGCAATAATGACCCAACGCGGTTTCGACCGCTGTCCATCACTCGGATCGTCCGGCACGTACCTGCCGGTGAAGGAGAAATAAAAGAACAATGGCGTCTGTAACTTTTGACAATGCAACACGGCTCTACCCGGGATCAACGATCCCCGCTGTAGACAAGCTGAATCTTCACGTAGAAGACGGTGAATTCCTCGTACTTGTCGGCCCCTCGGGTTGCGGTAAGTCCACCAGCCTTCGCATGCTCGCCGGCCTTGAAGAGGTCAACGATGGCAGCATCCTCATTGGTGACCGCGACGTCACCGATGTTCCGCCGAAAGACCGCGACATCGCCATGGTCTTCCAGAACTACGCTCTCTACCCGCACATGACGGTTGCCGAGAACATGGGCTTCGCGCTCAAGATCGCCGGCGTCAACAAAGAGGAGCGTGCAGCTCGCGTACTCGAAGCAGCGAAGCTTCTTGACCTCGAGCCTTACTTGAGCCGCAAGCCCAAGGCACTCTCGGGTGGTCAGCGTCAGCGTGTTGCCATGGGTCGCGCTATCGTTCGCCAGCCCCAGGTCTTCCTCATGGATGAGCCACTGTCGAACTTGGACGCCAAGCTTCGCGTTCAGACTCGTACGCAGATCGCTAGCCTGCAGCGTCGCCTTGGAGTCACCACGGTTTACGTGACTCACGACCAGACCGAAGCGCTCACCATGGGTGACCGCATCGCTGTGCTCAAGGATGGCATCCTCCAGCAGGTTGGAACTCCTCGCGACCTCTACGAAGCACCGCAGAACATCTTCGTTGCTGGCTTCATCGGCAGCCCCGCTATGAACCTCTTCAGCGTTGACATCGTCGACGGTGGCTTGCAGTTCGGCGACGCTGTTGTTGCGGTTGACGCTGAGACGCTCGGCGAAACCGACGCTAAGACGGTCACCATCGGCATCCGTCCCGAAGACGTCATCGTTTCGACGTCGGGCAACGGCCTTCCCGTTGATGTTGACCTGGTTGAAGAACTCGGTGCTGACGGTTACCTCTACGGTCACGCAGAAATCAAGGGCGAGCGTGTTGACATCGTTGCTCGCGTTGATGGCCGCTCGCACCCGAACGCTGGCGAGAAGGTCTTCTTGACCCCTGAGCCTCACCACGTGCACGTGTTCGACACCGAGTCGGGCCTGCGCCTCACCAAGAAGCCTGTAGTCGCAAGCTAACTTCCGCTTTACGATCGAGCCCGTCGACGTCGAACCCAGTTCGGATGTTTGGCGGGCTCGTTCTATTTTCAAGGACACGTGAATGACTGGTTCTGTCAACATCACCGCCGCCACCGTCGATCCGGCCCTGCTGGATCTGCCGTGGGAGTTGCCGCTCGAGCTGTGGCCCGATGATTCCATCGCGATCCTGCCGAAGGGTATTTCGCGACACCTCGTGCGCTTTGCCAATCTCAGCGGTTACGTCGTGGCCATCAAGGAGACCTCAAGCGAGCTCGCTAAGCGTGAGTACGAGATGCTGCGCACCCTGCAGAAGCTCGACGTCCCCTGTGTCGACCCGCTCGCGATCATCACGAACCGCACGGCGGCCGATGGCGAAGAACTGAAGTCGGTTCTTGTGACCCGACACTTGCGCTTCTCCCTCCCCTACCGCGCTGTGTATTCCCAAAGCTTGCGCCCCGAAACAGCTCGGCGTCTCGTCGATGCTCTGGCGGTGCTGCTGGTTCGCCTGCACATTGTCGGCTTTTTCTGGGGCGATGTTTCGCTCTCCAACACTCTTTTTCGCCGTGACGCTGGCGCGTTCGCGGCCTACCTCGTGGATGCCGAAACCGGGCAGTTGTATGACCGGCTGTCGAATGGTCAACGCGAGAACGACCTCGAAATCGGTCGCGTCAACATTGCGGGCGAACTGCTCGACCTGCAGGCCGGCGGTCGACTCGAACAAGACATTGACCCCGTTGAGATCAGCAATGGCATCGTCGCGCAGTACCGCACGCTGTGGCAAGAGCTCACCGGCTCCGAGCGTTTCGACCAGTCCGAACGCTGGCGCATCAACCAGCGCGTTGAGCGCCTCAATGCTCTCGGCTTTGACATCGAAGAACTCGCCATCAAGACGGAAGATTCGGGCACCCGGGTGCGCATTCAGCCCAAGGTCGTGGATGCCGGACACCACTCACGTCGCCTGCTGCGGTTGACCGGTCTCGATGCTCAAGAAAACCAAGCTCGCCGCCTGCTCAACGACATGGATTCCTACCGCGCCGCGTTCGACAAGCAAGACATGGACGAAGAGATGCTTGCCCACGAGTGGGCCGCGCGCGTCTTCGAACCCGTGATTCGCGCAATCCCGAAAGAGATGCGCGGCAAGCTCGAACCTGCTGAGGCTTTCCACCAGCTGCTCGATCACCGTCGTCAGCTCGCGCAGGATTCCGGCCACGACATCCCGCTGGCAGAGGCGGTGGGCAGTTATGTCGAGAATGTGTTGCAGTTCCGTCGCGACGAAGCCACCATGATTAACCCGCCAACGGGCGCGTTCACGATGCCGATTACGATTCAGGGCGAATTGGCCGCCGCGGATGACGGTGGCGACGACGAAGAGGACTGGCGCCTCAAGGTCTAACCAGGCGTCGTTTCGCTACGACAAGAGTTGCTCAAGGCCCCGCCCGGTCACGTGTTCGAAGACCAGATTGGTTTCGGAATGCGCGACAGCCGGATGACTGGCCAAGTAGGTGAGCACAAAGTCTCTCAGTTCTGCCGCGCTGTGAGCCGCGACGTGAAGCAAGTAGTCGTCGCCGCCCCCGGTGTGGAAGAAGGCCAGCACGCCAGGCCAGTTCGGGGCAGCGCTGCGGAAAGCATCCACGTCTTCGCGCACGTGTTTGACGAGTTTGATGGAGATGAGGGCCTGCACGCTCATGCCGAGTTTGGCGACATCGATGTCAGCGTGGAAACCTCGAAGATAACCTTCGTCGTGCAGGCGACGAAGGCGCTGAGAGACAGTGGATTCGGCAACTCCGGCTGCGGCTGACAGAGCCGACCCCGACATCCGCGCATTGCTGGCTAGGCTCGCCAGAATGATTTGATCGATCGAATCGATTGGCAGACTATTGTTCTCTCGCACGGTGGCCTCCTGGGTCGCAGCTTATGCGAAAAACGTCATATTTCGTGAAGATTCTGCAGGAGAGTTGATTAGCGTCGAAGTTTCTGCTGTTATCAAGTCATGCTGCCTCACGACATCCATCTCGAAACCCTTGCTGTTCACGCGGGAATGGAGGGCGTGCAGGAATCTGGTCAGCACGTTCCCTCGATCGACCTCTCCACCACCAATCCGCTGCCGAGCGTCGAAGTGGGTGGCGACTCCTACGAGAACCTCGCCTCGGGAAACCCCATCATCGATGGCCACTCCGCCGTCTACCAACGGCTCTGGCAGCCAGGTGTCGCTCGATTCGAAGACAGCCTCGCCGCCCTCGAAGGAGCAGAAGCCGCCGTCGCGTATGCCAGCGGCATGGCAGCGCTCTCCGCAGTGCTGATTTCCATCGCTTCGGCCGGCCGCCCGCACGTCGTTGGCGTTCGCCCGCTTTACGGCGGAACCGACCACGTTCTCGACAACGGACTGCTCGGCACGACCGTGACCTGGGCGGATGCCGACTCGATCGTCAACGCCATTCAGCCCAACACGGGCCTCATCATCATCGAGTCCCCCGCGAACCCCACCCTCGAACTTGTTGACATCGCGAAGGTCGTTGAAGCGGCTGGCACGGTTCCCGTTCTCGTGGACAACACTTTCGCGACTCCCGTTCTCCAGCGCCCCATCGAATTTGGCGCCGCGATGGTGCTGCACAGTGCCACCAAGTACTTGGGCGGCCACGGAGATGTCATGGGCGGGGTTATCGCCACGAGCGAAGAGCACGCCAAGGCCCTGCGCAACGTCCGCGCTCTCACTGGAGGCGTTCTGCACCCCTTTGCGGCCTATCTGCTGCACCGTGGACTTCGCACACTTCCCCTGCGCGTACGCGCCCAGCAGGAGACCGCGGGCGAGCTTGCTCGTCGCCTCGACGGTCATCCCGCGCTCGCTCGCGTGCTTTACCCCGGCCTTCCCGGTCAGGACCCGGCTGGACTCATTGGAACTCAGTCGGCCGGCGCCGGTTCGCTCATCGCTCTCGACCTTGCCGGCGGCTATGACGCCGCGGCGAAGTTCACCGAGTCGGTAAAGCTCATCACCCATGCGGTCTCGCTCGGCGGCATCGACACCCTCGTGCAGCATCCGGCATCGCTCACGCACCGCCCGGTTGCTTCGGAAGCGAAGCCGGGAGCGGGAATTGTGCGTGTCTCGGTCGGGCTCGAGCACGTCGATGACCTCATGAACGACATCACGGCTGCGCTCGACGCGGTCAGCGCTAGCTAGCCGCACTTTCCTTAAACGCAGAGAGCCGCTGTCCCCTCGGGGACAGCGGCTCTCTGCGTTGCGGCGCAGGATCACTCCTGCGGCACGCTACTTCTTTTTGCGAGCTGCTGAACGCAGCTTCGAGATCTCATAGAGCGTGACACTCGCGGCGATACCGGCGTTGAGCGACTCGGTCGATGCACTGATCGGGATCGACACGATGGCGTCACAGTTTTCAGTGACGAGACGCGACAAGCCCTTACCTTCGCTACCGACAACGATCAAAACGGGCTCTTTCGCCAGAGGCAATGCGGGAAGCGACACGTCGCCATCCCCATCGAGACCGAGCACGAAGACGCCGCGCTTCTTGTATTCCTTGATCATCTGCGTGAGGTTATTGGCCATAGCAACGGGTGTGCGTGCGGCAGCACCGGCGGAGGTTTTCCACGCGGATGCCGTCATGCCCACCGAGCGACGCTGCGGAACAATGACACCCTGGCCACCAAACGCGGCAACCGAGCGCACGATAGCGCCGAGGTTGCGCGGGTCAGTGATGCCGTCGAGAGCAACAAGCAGCGGAACCTGGCCGCGAGCTTCTACCTTGTCGAGCAATTCCATGGGGTGCGCGTACTCGTACGGCGGCACCTTGAGGGCAAAGCCCTGGTGCACAGAGTCGAAACCGGCAAGACGGTCGAGTTCTGGACGCATCACTTCGAGCACGGCGATGCCGCGCGAGGTCGCGAGTTTGAGGATCTCCTTGACGCGGTCATCGTATTCGATACGTGCAGCCATGTAGAGCGTGTGGGCGGGGATCTTGGCGCGAAGAGCCTCGAGCACCGAGTTACGGCCAGTGACCATCTCAGACTCGTCGGCAGACTTCGCTACCCGCGACCGGCTGGGCTGGCTCGAACGCTGGCCGCCCTCGGAGGGCTTGCCACCGTTGCGGCGAGTTCCACCGGCTGCTTCATAGCGCTCGGCCGCAGCCTTGCGCTTGCCTGCGGGGTGGTACGGGCGGTCTTCTGCCTTGGGTGTGGGCTTGCGACCTTCGAGAGCCTGACGTCCCTGGCCTCCCGAGCCGACCTGGGGGCCCTTGCGGCCCTTGCGTACCGCTCCTGCGCGGGGTGTGTTACCTGGGTTTTTCACGAGTGTTGCTCCTGTCGGAAGCGCCGATCAGTCACGGCAAGCTCCAATGCGATCCGGTCGAGTCATCTTCTAGTGCGATGCCCGCCGCTGATAGTTCATCACGGATTCGGTCTGCGGCAGCAAAATCCTTAGCTGCGCGGGCCGTATTGCGATCCTCAATGAGCTGTTCAACCAGTACTGACAAAGCAGCAACGGCTGGCTCTGAACGCTCAGAACCCCATCGTGGATCAAGTGGGTTGATACCCAAAACCTGTGCCATAGCGATCACGTGTGATCGCGCGGTGGCAACCGCCGCAAGATCTCCGTCGTCGAGGGCAGCGTTGCCCGAACGAATCGTCTCGTGCACGACCGCGAGCGCCTGAGGCACTGCAAGGTCGTCATCCATGGCCTCGCCGAATGCCTCGGGCACCTCTGTGGTGTTCGCGACGTCGAAGCGAGTGTCTCGCAGTCGACGCGAGGCACGCTCAATGAACACCTCAAGGCGTTCAAAGGCTGCTTCTGCTTCAGCAAGTGACGTGTCAGTGTAGTCGATTGTGGAGCGGTAATGGGCCGCTCCCAACAAATAGCGCACCACAATGGGGCGAGCGGCATCCAAAAGGTCGCGAGCGAACACCGAATTGCCGAGTGATTTCGACATTTTTTGGCCGTTGACGTTGACCATGCCGTTGTGCACCCAGTGACGAGCGAACTCATCACCAGCAGCGGTCGACTGGGCAAGTTCGTTCTCGTGATGAGGGAACCGCAAATCAAGGCCACCACCGTGGACGTCGAATGCCCCGCCCAAGTAGCGGCGAGACATGGCAGAGCACTCAATGTGCCAGCCCGGACGTCCGTTGCCCCACGGCGACGACCACGATGCTGACTCGGGTTCAGTGGGCTTGCTCCCCTTCCAGAGGGCAAAGTCACGCGGATCGCGCTTGGAGCGCGGGTCGGCATCGGCTGCGGCAACCATGTCGTCGAGCTTCTGCCGGGTAAGTTCGCCGTAGGAGGGCCACGACTGAGTGTCGAAGTAGACGTCTCCCGACTCGTCGCTTGCGGCATACGCATGGCCGCGCTCGATGAGCTTCGCGATCAATTCGCGCATCTCACCGATGTTGCCGGTGGCCCGAGGCTCGTAGGTCGGCGGCAGAATGCCGAGCTCGTTGTAGCCCGCGGTGAACTCAAGTTCGACACGGTAGGCCAAGGCCCACCACTGTTCGGTCGAGCCTTCGGCTGCGGCATCCGCTGCTCGGGTCAAAATCTTGTCGTCGATGTCGGTGACGTTGCGCACGAGCGTGACGTCGAGCCCACGATAGGTGAGCCAGCGGCGCCAAATGTCGTAGACGAGGGCCGAACGCAAGTGGCCGATGTGCGGAGACGACTGCACGGTAGGACCGCAGACGTAGATGCCCACCTTGCCCGGCTCACGGGGATCGAGGTCGAGGAGGCTGGCACTGCGAGTGTCATAGAGGCGAATAGTCACTAAGCAAGTTTAGCGACCCCCGCTGGGTGTTACACGGTCGGGTTGAGGCACAGGGGAATGTGAACGCCCCCGTGCCTCTCACCACTACTTCGTGTACGTGTAGAAACCGCGACCCGTCGCGATTCCCAAGTAACCCTTGTCGATGTACTCGGTCTTGATCCACTCAGCAAACCGCTTCGTGTTCTCGTCGCCGTGGGACATGATGTTGTACGGCGTTGTGAGCCCGATTACGTCAAGGATCTGGAACGGCCCCATCGGAGCACCGGTGGCGATCCGCCACGTGTTATCGACGTCGGCCGGCTCTGCATAACCATCGGCCGCGAGCTCTGCCGCAGCGTTGAGGAACGGAACGAGCAACGAGTTGAGAACGTAGCCGGCCTTCTCCTTGTGGATCGGAATCGGCACCATACCGATTGCAGAAGCGAACTCCACCACCGAATCGAAGACAGCGGGGTCGGTGTCTGCCGTACCCATGATCTCGGCAGTGTTGAACTTCCAGATTTGGTTGGCAAAGTGCAGTGCGAGGAACTTGTCTGGACGTCCCGTGGAGTCCTTGATGTCACTGGGCAACAGAGTGGACGAGTTTGTCGCAAAAATCGTGTGCGCGGGAGCGAGCTTTCCGAGCTCCGCGTAGGTGGTCTTCTTGAGGTCGAGAATCTCGGGAATGGCCTCGATAACGAGGTCGGCGTCCTTAACAGCATCCGCAAGATCGGAGGAGAACCGCACGCGACCAAGGGCTTCTTGCGCCTTGCCGTCTGCCGCACCAGCAACGCTGTCGGCAACGTAGGTGCTCGCCAGCCCGTCGAACCGAGTGCGAGCCTTCTCTAGAACTTCATCGTTGATGTCGTACGCCACGACCTCGAAGCCACTGAATGCTGTTTGGTATGCAATCTGGGATCCGAGCACGCCAGTGCCCAGAACCGTTACACGCTGAATGTTTGTCATTGTGCTCTCTTCTCTTCGGTTTGTAACCTGATCCGATGCTCTAAATTTACTCCTGATTGGCTGAGCCTTGGCTGTGCCTCACGAGTGTGCAGCATGTGCTTCAGCGGGATATAAAACGCATGTTTTCTGGGGGTAGGCGGGTCACGGACTGGCATCAATCAGCGGTTTGTAGCTAGTAGAACCCTGCAAATCATGCGCACGAGTGTGAAGACCGAAGTAGAATCAGTGCAAATCAGCAACGAAGCATGAGAGAGGAATGGACCGATACCCAGTCCACGCAATCAAGCAATGCTTGTGAAGGCCGCCACTCTCTACTACCTCGAGGGCAAATCACAAGCCGAAGTCGCCCAAGAGATTGGGGTCTCGCGATCGAACGTCTCTCGCGTACTCGCTGATGCCCGCAAGAACGGCATCGTCGAGATCCGTATCAACGATCCTTTCGGCCGCGCTCAAGACCTCGAAGCTCAACTCGTCGCCCGCTACGGACTCCGCGAGTGTCGCGTCGCGCCCAGCACCGGCGCCGACAACCAGCTCACTCGCGTTGGCGCGCTCGGCGCCCAATGGCTCATCGACAATCTGCCCCGCGACGGCGGCATCGCCCTTTCCTGGGGTTCAAGCGTGCAGGCCGTCGTCGATGAAATTCCGGATGATTCCTCCCACGAGAACATCGAAGTGCTTCCCCTCGTCGGCGGGCTTTCCATCGTGGACTCCGCTCGCGACGGCAACGTTCTCGTGCGCCTGCTCGCCACCAAACTGGGAGCACAACACCGCCGCCTTTACGCGCCCGCTGTCGTCGAATCCCGCGAATCCCGCGAAGCATTCCTGCGCGAACCGTCCATCACCGGCGTATTGAGCGCATCGAAGCGGGCCAAGATCGCGATCGTTGGTGTCGGTAACGTCGGCGTTGGAGCTTCTGGCGCCATCATCGAGTCGATGAACTTGAGCAAGACTGAGCGCGCTGAGTTTGCAGCATCCGGAGCCGTTGGTGACTGCTGCACACGCTTCTTCGACAGTGACGGAAAAATCGTCGAGTCAGTAGTTAATGACCGCGTCATCGCGATCGACCTCGAAGAGCTCGGCAACATTCCGACCGTCGTGGGCGTTGCCGCCGGAGCACAGAAACTCGAGGGCACCCACGCAGCGCTCACGGGCGGGCTCTTCGATGTGCTCGTCGTCGACTCCGACCTCGCGCTCGCGCTCCTCAACCAGCGTTAACTAGCACCACCCCGCGGTAGTCACGCTTCAGGTCAGCAGCGAAGCAGCTCCCGGCGGGCCACTACTGAGCGGTTGAGGCCAGCAGGCCGGCGAAACTTGCGGCGAGTTCTTCTGCAGTCGTGGCTGCGCTCAGCGTCTCGTGCCAGCCATCGAGTTGGAACACGGCGATGAGTTGCGACAGCATCTCCGTTTGCGCGTGCGGCTCGGTGACGAGAATAAGCACCGCGACCCGGGCTGCGACGGTGGAGTCAGCTCCGCCCATTTCGCCGAAGTGGACCGGTTCTGCCAACATCGCAATTCCTAGGCCCGACTCGATGGCATGTTCGACATCCGCATGAGGAATAGCAACCGGGATGACGGTTGGCAGCCCGGTGGGGTACGCGCTTTCGCGCTCAAGCAGAGCTGCCTCATAGGTGGGGTGCACGGCTCCGACGGCGAGCGCCTGGGCCGCGAAAGCAGTGAGAACTTCGGCACTCGAGCTGGCTTGCAGGCCCACAAAGCTGAGGTCGGCGCGCGGCATTACGGTCGCGGTCGCGCCGTCGTGGTTGGCATCTGCCGCGGCTGCGTTGGTCGTGTCGCTCATGAACCCTCATCCTTCATTGGCGGTGGTTAAGTTTCGTGTCTGTCGGGCACTTGGTGACTGTGTTAGTCAAAACAAGAACCACTTGTACACATTTGTACATCAAACGTGCATAATTGTGTCACACCAGTCATTCGCGAATACATTGGAGTATCGAAATTGGCCTCAAAACGCATCCTCGTCATCTGTGGCACCGGCGTCGCAACATCTACCGTGGTCGCAACAAAGATCAAGGACTTTTGTGCGTCTAAGGGCCTCGACGCCACAATCTCGCAAGGCAAAGTAACCGACACTCTGCGCGGCGACCTCGCTGCAGACTTCATCGTCGCCACTACCCAAGTGCCCGACTCGGTCGGAATCCCCGTTATCGCCGGACTCCCGTTCCTTACCGGAATGGGCCTCGACAAGGTGTACGCCGAAATCGAGAAGCAGTTCGACTAACCCACCCGCTCGCACTGCACCGCAGTTAACCATTGCGGTGCATCACAGCGCGCTCTAGCGCACCCACACCACTCACTTCAGACAGAGAAATGGACGTTCAACGTTGAACATCATTGAAGATATTCTGACGAATATCACCAGCTATCTCACGGCACTCGGTGCCGCGGTCACCCTGCCGATCCTCATCACCATCTTCGGCATGATTCTTGGCCAAAAGTTTAGCCAAGCCCTCCGTGCCGGTGTCCTCATCGGTATCGGCTTCATCGGAATCAACCTCGTCATCGGCCTCATGGCCGGCACCGTTGGTCCCGCAGCTCAGGCTCTCGCCGTGAACCTCGGCGTGAACCTCACCGTTCTCGACGTTGGTTGGCCCGCGAGCGCCGCCATCGCGTTCGGATCAACTATTGGGGCGGTGATTATTCCTGTCGGCATCCTCGTCAACATGTTGCTGCTGTGGTCGGGTCTCACCCGCACGTTCAACATCGACCTGTGGAACTTCTGGCACTTCGCCCTCGTTGGCGCTCTTGTGGGAGCTGTCACTGACAACTTCTGGATCGGTATCGCTGCAGCCGCCGTGCACATGGTGATCGTTCTGGCCCTTGCTGACCTCTCTGCACCGCTGATCCAGAAGTACTTCAACTTCCCCGACATCTCGTTCCCGCACGGCACCAGCGCGCCGTACATCCTGTTCGCGATTCCGTTCAACTGGATCTTCGACCGCATCCCGGGCTTCCGCAACCTGAAGGCTGACCCGCAGACCATCGAGAAGCGCTTCGGTGTCTTCGGCGAATCGATGATCCTGGGTCTCGTGCTCGGAATCATCATCGGGCTCGCTGGCTTCGGCTTCGACGACCCACGTGAAGACTCGATTGCGATCCTCGTGCTCGCGATCAGCCTCGCCGCCGTTCTGCTGCTGCTGCCGCGCATGGTGTCGATCCTGATGGAAGGCCTCATCCCCGTCTCCGACTCCGCTCGCGAGTTCGTGCAGAAGCGTTTCCCCGGCCGCAAGTTCTACATCGGTCTCGACACCGCAATCGCGGTAGGCCAGCCTGCCGTGCTCGCGACATCGCTCGTGTTGGTTCCCGTCACCGTGTTGATCGCTATTGCGCTCGCTCCGCTCGGCAACCAGGTACTGCCGCTCGTTGACCTTGCGACTCTGCCGTTCATCGTGGCCATGATGGTTCCGATCTTCCGCGGCAACATCGTGCGCTCCGTCATCGGTGGCGCCATCGTTATTGCGATCGGCCTGTTCATCGCCACCGCAACCGCACCGCAGTTCACCGCCATCGCCGAAGCTTCCGGCTTCAGCGACAACCAGGGATCACAGCTCATCTCGTCGCTCGTTGACGGAGCAAACCCCCTGACCGGCCTGTTCTTCGGAGTAGCAAACCTCGGCGGCTGGACCATTGCGGTCCTCGCCGTACTCTCCCTCGGATTCGCCTACTGGGTGAGCCGCCTCGAGAAGAAGCGCGACATCGTTCGTGCGCAGGTCGAAGCGGATGCCGCAGCAGCATCCGACGAAGAAGTAGCCAAGGCCTAACAGGCCTGGCTTCGCCGCCGAAAGCCCCGCTCCCCCAGGAAGGAGCGGGGCTTTTGTGCGTCCGCTGGAGGGCGCTAGAGGGCGCTGGAGGAGGATCGCCGACTGGTGAACGGCGCTTAACGCACAGAAGGCCCGCACCATGCCGGTGCGGGCCTTCTGCGTTAGTTGCTATTCGACGGTGGAGAGCAGTTCTACGAGCTGGTCGAGAACGCTGTCAGCGCCCTCATCGTCGGAGGCAATCGTTACGGTTTCGCCCTGCGAGACCCCGAGAGAGATAACGGCGAGGATGCTGGCCGCGTTGACGGCCTTTTCACCCTTAGCGACCGTGATCTTGAAACCGCTCTTGCTGACAGCCTGCGTAAACAGAGCAGCGGGGCGGGCGTGAAGTCCGGACGGTGAAACAATTGTGGCTGTGCGTTCTGACATGGTGTACCTGTTTCGAAACGTGGTGGACAGCGCCCGTACGGAGCGCTGGGGTGGAACCCGCGAGCGGGTTGCGGCTCTAGAGCAAACGCTCCGGGGTCGCGACGAGGTTGGTGATGGTCGCGAGCATTCGTGCGGCATCCGCACCGTCAGCTACACGATGATCGACGGTGAGGCCGATCGTGCAGCTCAACCGAACCCCGAAGGTTTCGTCATCGAACACGCGCATGCGTGGCTTGACGGCGCCCGACGACAGAGCTGTCGACTGCGGTGGGGTCAGTAGTGCGTTGAACGATTCCACGCCGAATCCACCCAGATTCGAGAATACGCTTGTTCCGCCGCCGAGGCGTGCGGGCGGCAAAGTTCCCTTGCGCGTCTCATCGACGACGGTCGCAATTTCGGCGACCAGGTCAGCCAGCGTTCCCTCGTGCGAATTCGTCAGCACCGGCGCGATGAGCCCCGATGGTGAGTCAATCGCGAGCGCGATTCCGATGTGCTCGTTGGCAGCAACTCCCCCATCAGTCCAGATGCCATTGAGCGCAGCGTTCTCGGCCAGAGCAATTGCTTGAGCCCGCACAAAGAGTGCGGTCCAGCTTGCGCCGCCGAGCGTGGTTTTGCGCACGGCAGCCAAAGCTGACAAATCGAGATCAACGTAGGCAGTGAACTGCGGAACGAGAGCGGATGCCGCCATCACCTTGGCAACTTGCTTGCGGGTGCGCAGGCGGCGAGCTTCTACCGGGTCAACCGCCGTGGCAGGCGCAGCAGCCGGCGCAGCGGCCACAGCCGCAGTCGGAGCTGCTGGTGCTGCGGCCGGAGCCGGAGCGGCGACGGGGGTTGCAGCGGTCGGAACGACCGCAGGAGCAACGGGAGCGGCTGACGCAACCGGTGCCGCAACGGGGGCGGCAGGTGCTGCGGTAGCCGCTTCGACATCCGCGACCCGCACGGTGTTGTCTGGGCCGGTCGGTGTCACGGTCGCAAGGTCGATGCCTGCGGCTTCTGCTGCGCTGCGTGCGGCCGGAACGGCCGGGATCCAACCGGTGGCGATCGGCGCAGGGGCAGCAACGGGCGCAACAGCCTCGGCCGCGACCGCAGCCGGAGCCTCAACAACGGGCTCATCGAAGAGCCCGCCGAGCAGGTCATCCGCTTCGGTCGTGATGAACGCGATCGTGTCGCCTACCGCGTAGACGTCATCGGGCTGCGCAATGATGCGAGCGAGCACACCATCAAATGGCGACTCCACTTCCATGTCGACTTTGTCGGTCGCGACCTCACAGATCGGCTCCCCGGAACGAACCGAGTCACCTTCCTGCTTGAGCCACGCGACCATCGTGCCCTCTTCCATGGTCATGGACATTTTGGGCATTGTCAGTGGCAGCTCAGCCATGTCACCACTTCCGAACGAGATCAGTGGCTGCCGCGACGA
Source organism: Salinibacterium sp. NG253 (assembly GCF_015864945.1). Taxonomy (GTDB): domain Bacteria; phylum Actinomycetota; class Actinomycetes; order Actinomycetales; family Microbacteriaceae; genus Rhodoglobus. The sequence continues at coordinate 1,084,828 of NZ_JADYWF010000001.1, forward strand.
TGTCTTCAACCTGAGGAACCGAAGCGCGTTCGAGCTTGGGCGCGTACGGGATGGGGATGTCGAGGCCAGCAAGACGCTTGATCGGCGCACGAAGGTAGCCGAAGGCATCCGACTCGGAGATGATCGCAGATACTTCGGACATGAAGCCGAGTGTACGCACAGCCTCTTGAACGAGCAGGACCCGACCGGTGGCCTTGACGGTGCGCAGGATGGTGTCGCTGTCGAGAGGCTTGAGCGTGCGCGGGTCAACCACGGTTGCTTCGATACCGTCGGCGGCGAGAATCTCGGCAGCCTCGAGCGCGCGGCTCACCTCGACACCGGTGGCAATAATGGTGAGATCCTTGCCCTCGCGAGGAACAGCAGCGACACCGAGCGGCGTGCGGATGTCTCCCGTGCGCACCTCTCCCGACGTCTTGTAGAGCAGCTTGTGCTCGATAACCATGACGGGGTTGGGGTCATCGATGGCCGACAGCAGCAGGCCCTTGGCGTCATCCGCCGTCGCTGGCATGACAACTTTGAGTCCAGGAATGTGCACGAACCACGCTTCGAGGCTCTGCGAGTGCTGCGCGGCAGCACCCGTTCCCGAGCCGCCGGGAGCGCGAATAACCATCGGCACGCTTACAGCGCCACCGAGCATGAAGTGAATCTTCGCTGCCTGGTTGGCGATCTGATCCATGGCCTGAGCAGTGAAGTCGGAGAACTGGATCTCCACGATCGGGCGCATACCGGTCATGGCAGCACCGACACCGGCACCCATGATGCCGAGCTCGCTGATGGTGGTGTCGCGGATGCGCTCGGGGCCGATCTCGTTGATCAGCTCGCCGGTGACTCCGAAGGCGCCACCGTAGGTTCCGACGTCTTCACCCATGATGAAGACGGCGGGGTCCTTAGCCATGGCGATGCGCATTGCGTCGCGAATGGCCTCAGAGTAGGTCATTGTCACTGTCTCGGCCGGTGCGGGGGCCGCTGCGGGCTGGGCCGCGGTCGTCTCAATAGTCATCGTTGTTACCTTGCGTAGACGGCGGAAAGTAGATCGTCAGCGGTGGCGTCCGGCGCAGCGTTGGCGCGCTGAACGGCACTGCGCAGCTCGGTGCGCACGTTGTCGCGCACAGCGTCGATGTCAGCCTGCGTGAGGCCACCGGCGGCGAGAGCCAGAGCTTCGAAGTGAGGAATGGGGTCTTTACCGCGCCACTCATCGATCTCGTCGCGCGTGCGGTACAGGTTCTTGTCTGACTTCGAGTGTCCGCGCCAGCGGTACGTCTTTGCTTCAATGAAGGTCGGTCCGCCGCCGGCACGAGCGCGGTCAACCGCTTCCTTCGTGGCGTCGTAGACCGCCTGAACATCGTTACCGTCGACGGTGACTCCCGGGATGCCGTAGCCCTTTGCGCGGTCAGAAAGCTGGTCAAGATTGAAGGCCTTCTCTGACGACATCGACATGCCATAGAGGTTGTTTTCGCATAGGAACACCACGGGAAGCTGCCACATGGCCGCGAGCACAACGCCCTCGTGCCAGGCACCCTCACCCATCGCGCCGTCACCGTGGAAGCTCACAGCAACCTGCTTGGTGCCGCGCATCTTGGCCGACAGCGCTGCGCCGGTAGCGATCGGGATTCCACCGGCAACGATGCCGTTCGCACCGAGGTTTCCGGTTTCGGTATCCGCGATGTGCATGGAGCCACCGCGGCCGCGGCAGTAGCCGGTTTCTTTCGCAAGAAGTTCAGCCATCATGCGCTCCATATCGGCGCCCTTGGCGATGCAGTGACCGTGGCCACGGTGCGTCGAGGTGATGTAGTCGTCCTTATTGAGGGCGAGGCATGCTCCCGTTGGCACGGCCTCTTGACCGATCGAAAGGTGCATGGTGCCGTGCATGAGTCCACGGCCGTAGAGATCTTCCACTGCTTCTTCAAAGCGGCGGATTTTCCACATGGTGGCGAGGCTGGCTGCCGCGAGTTCGCGGTCCGCAACGATCTGCGTGTTCATAGTGGTCACCTTTCTTAAACGGAGAGCAACGACGCGAGTGCAGGAACCTGCAGCTGGCCATCGGCGAGAAGGGCATCCTGCAGCTTGCGCAAGATCACAATCGTTTTGGTTTCGTCGAGCTGTACGTCGTCGTAGGTCACCGCAGTTCCCTTGGCAACGTCACGGATGAGCGTGCCCGCCGATGCCAGACCGATGGGCAGTTCGCGCCCGGCCTTGGCCTCGGCTGCCGGAACAGCGTCACCGTAGACGTGCTCGCCACCGATGCCATCGATTTTCTCGCCAACCTTGAGGTCGCGCTTGGCCATGGCCGAAACATCTGCATTCCAGGCGATCGGAGCGAGCGACGGCTGGCGGTCGATCATGACCTCGCCAATCGACAGCACTGCCTCGACGCTGGCGAGGTGGTACGGACGGTAGAACGCAAAGTAGGGGCCTTCGCCGAGCTTGAGGTAGCTGAGCTCCTCGTGCACCACGGGGTCGGTTGCCTTGGCAACAACAAACACACCGGGAGCAACCGGGCCAGTGGCGTAGTCAACAACACCGCTGCGGTCGAGGATGCCGCCGTCTTCGATGGGCTTGAAAATGTCCTGCAGGGTCGGCACTGTTGCGGCCGGTCCGTGCATCGAACGCTTCGTGAGCTCAAGGTCTGCCGCGTTAGCGAGGGCAGCCATCTCGATCATCGTCTTGGTTCCGTCGACGAAGCTGCACAGCATCCGTGGGTTCATGCCCTTGGTCTTGGCTTCTTCTTCGAGGCTGGAAGGGGTAGCCGACTCGTTGAGCGGGTTGTTCTTGCCCTTACCCGCGAGCACAACGTCAAGACCGATGTCTTCGACGTACTCGACGAGCTTCAGGCACTCAACGGGCTCATCGCCACGGCAGACGGTGTAGATGTTGCCGGTCTGCGCTGCGATGCGAGCCAGGAGGAGACCGACGGTGACGTCTGCCTCAACAGTCATGAGTGCGACATCCTTGCCACCGAGCAGCGAAGCCAGAGCGACTTTGGCGGCGATCTCGGGAACGCCCGAGCACTCGATGACCATGTCGATGGGGAGCTTGGGCAATGCGAGAGCGTCGTTGACGACAACGTGGCCGCCCGCTTCGATTGTGGCGGCAAGCGTCTCGAGGTCTGCTGACTGGTCAACGTCGGTGATGCCGGCGTTGGCGAGAGCGCTTACGGCACGGTCGATCGCAATGTCGGCGACGGCGGTGATGTCGACGCCCTTTTGGCGTGCGATCTGGGCGATGAAGCCGGACCCCATCTGGCCTGCTCCGACGAGTCCAATACGGACGGGACGACCGACTTCACGCTGACGCGCAAGCAGTTTGTTTGTGTAACCCATGACTACCCCTTTGAAACCACGTTATATGCACTTATGTGCGTTAGTTAATCAAGTATGTGTATTTAGTATGCCCCGATAGGAACAACGATGCAATGCCGGATGCCGAAGCATCCGAACATGCACGGTCGCTACTTACGGGCTGCCGCTGCGACGTTGCGCTTATACGTAACCCAGTACTGCTTGGTCGCGTAGTCCACAGCTGCGGTCATCATCTTTTCCTTCGTGCGAAGCACGGCGGTATCGAGATCACCGATCAGCTCGGGGCGCGGCTTGAAGTGCGCCATGACGGTGCTGCCGACCATGGCCTCGGCGGCCACGATTCGAGATGTTGAGGCATCCACGACGAGGAGAACGATCGCTCCCCGGAGGAAGCTCTTGCCTCGCCCAGAGACGAGGAAGTGGTCTTTGACGCCGAGGAAGCTGGTTCCCAGGCGCTTGGTTGCACGAGAATACGTGCGCTGTTGAAGAAGGCTGAATACAACGCTCAGAACGAGCGCTGCCATCAGCAGCAATGCGAAGCCGGTGTCCATGTCAACTACCTTCGATGAGCTCAATGGTGACGCCCGCGTTGGGCAACGAGAGTGTGCCCTCCGCGTGAATGGCGCCGGGGAGAACTTTCTGGCTGTCTTCTGGGTCGCTGTAGACCACAAAGTGGCCAAGCGTGCGGAGGTTGTGTCCGGCGATCTCGCCGACCTCCGTAATGGTGACTTCAGAGCCCCCCACCCGCAGCACGTCTCCCGGACGGGGGTCGCGCTGCGGGTGGTGGTGCGCGACAGTGTGAACCACGCTTACCTCAGCCAGTTCGGCGGGGCACGGTTCTCCGAAGAAGATCACCACTCCCCCTTCGAACATTTCGGTGGCGTCCGTTCCGATGGACGTGACCTCGCTGCGGTAATAGGTAGTCATTGCTGTCTCGCTTTTCTCTGCTGTTACGTGTGGTGGTTGTGCTGGTTAGATCAGTGCGAAGCTTGCGCCCCACGCGATCAAGACTGCCAGCGGCGATGTGATCAGGCGAGAGAAGAGTACAGCGGGAACACCCACTGCGACCGTCTCCGGCTTGGCTTCTCCGAGGGCAAGACCCACGGGAACGAAGTCACAACCAACCTGACCGTTGATGGCGAACAGCGTCGGCAGTGCATACTGCACGGGCAGCGCGCCAGCGGCGATCTGTGTACCCATGAGTACACCGACGACCTGTGCGATAGCCGCACCCGGTCCGAGGATGGGCGACAGGAACGGTAGTCCCGTGATCACCCCAAGGAGGATGAGACCGATCGGGTTCGAGGCCAGCGGAGTAACCGCTTGCGCGATCAGGTCCGATAGCCCTGAGTAGGTGACGAAACCGATCAAGAGGCTCACGTACGCCATGAACGGAAGGATCGTCTGCAGCACGAGCTGAACAGTCTGGCGACCAGACGACAGCAGCGTGTTGATGATGTTTCCGATGACCGAACCGAAGCGTGTTGCCACGTTCGAGAAGAAGCCGATGAAACCGCCACCGGTCGTCGTCTGAGCCGTGAAGTGCGTCACGTTGCTCGTACCGAATGCTCCAGACGGTGCCGGGCTTCCGATTGCTGCTTCGGATGCTGCCGACGCTTCAGCAGCATGAGTCGCGAACGCGGCTGATCCTCCCGCAAGCTCAACGTCTTCGGTTCCCACTGCGGAGACGAAGACATCGTCGGTGATGTACTTAGCGAGGGGGCCCGATGGCTCTCCCGGGAAGACATCCACGGTCATCATGCGCTTCTTCGGGTAGACGCCAATTCGCGCGGTTCCACCACAGTTGATCACGACAGCGACAACGCGCTCTTCGGGGATGCTGTTGGTGAAGCCGTCGACAGCTTCTGCGCCGGTCAGTTCAGCGATACGCGCGGCGACCGGGTGGATTCCGCCACCGGTTACCGAGAGAACGACGTTCTTGGTCTCACTGGGCTCGAGCAGGAGGCCCTTGCCCCAGCCGCCGTTGCCGGGCTTGACGAATACTTTGTTGTAGGTGTTCTCAGTCATGATCACACCGTCCCTTCAGTGGCAACCGAGGATCCGGTTTTCTTGGTCGACTTTGCCTCGTTGAAGCGTTCACTGGCCAAAGCAAATTCGCGGTCGTACTCGTCAAAGACGGCCGTGAGGCCCTGGCGACGGATGAGCAGGTTCGTGATCCACTCGGTGACGATGCCACGAATGAAGATAACGACGATGCCGGTTCCGAAGTACAGCAGTGCGAGCAGCGGGTACTTTTCAGGAGCGATGGAGAGCACTCCAGCCGAGACACCAGCCCACACAAAGATCTCGCCAGCGTTAGCGTGCGGGAAGAAAGCGGTGACCGGGTGCACGAACGATACTGCTGAGTCGTAGAACGCCGGCTTCTGTCTCTCGGGTAGATAGATGCCGAAGGAGTAGGCCATCGGGTTGGTCAAGACGATGACCGCGATGATGGGCATGAGCGTGTAGCGAGTGATGGCCCAGCGTGCTGACCACTGCACTGCGCGAGTCATGCGCGCTTCGCCCACCCAGGTGGTGATCGCGTACATGAACGTGAGCAGCACGATCAGTGTCGGCAGGATACCGGTAGCCAAACCAACAAGAGCTTCACCCGAGGCGTTGAATAGGCCGATGAAGTGCGTTGCACCCCAGGTGAGGGCCTGAATGAACGGGTTGTCGCTGGCCGGTACTGGCGGCGAATCAGCCGCCCAGATTATCGTGTCCAGAACAGATTGCATCTCACACCTTTCTCCAGCCGCAACTTCGTTGTCGGCGCCTGTCAGGGCCGGTGGCGTAGACGTGAGGTGCGTGTCCCCATCGACCCTGGTATTGCATTTGCACATATGTGAGCATTGGACTCACAGTCGTGTAATAACAGGTATAGCAGTCCGACGAGCATTGAACCAAGGTGGAACCGAAAAAAATTAGTACTCAGGTTCGTTTTCGGGCGCGCTTCAGCGCCTCACACCGGGAGATATCTCGCACGGGTTCACCCACAGGGGCTGGCTCACAAAGGATCGCTCGACCACACGAGTCAGCAAGACAGCGAGACAACCTCGTCAGAGGCGACGCGGGAGGTTAGCCTTTGTTGTGTGCTGCTTCGGCCACCGTGCGCACGTGCACGAGCGCTGTAGCGATCGCCGCCATACCTTCGCCACGGCCCGTGAAGCCCAAAGCGTCGGAGGTCGTGCCCGCGATACTCACCGAGGCACCAAGGATTCCGCTGAGGAACTCCTCTGCCTCGACGCGACGACGCGACACCATCGGATGATTTCCAATGAGCTGAACGGAAACGTTACCCACTTCGAAGCCGGCATCCCTCAACAGGAACAGGGTTTCACGCAAGAACACCTCGCCGTGAGCATCTTCAAATTTGGGATCGCTCGTGCCAAAGACACTGCCGAGGTCACCGAGCTTCGCGGCGGAGAGCATGGCATCGCAAATTGCGTGCGCAACGACATCGCCATCACTGTGCCCACGAAGGCCGACCTCATCGGGCCAGTGGAGCCCCGCGAGCCATAGCGGCTTCGTTGAGTCGTAGGCGTGCACATCGGTGCCCGTGCCGACCCGGATGCCGGTGGCGGCAGATTCGGTAAACAATTGTTCGGCGCGACGAAGTTCCCACGCCGTGGTGATCTTGAACGCGAGCGGATCGCCAGCGATGATCGAGACGGGATAGCCGGCAGCGGCTACCAGCGCAGAGTCATCGGTGTGCTCTTCTTGCGCGGCAGCGTGAGCGGCGACGAGCTGGTCACGCGGAAAACCCTGCGGGGTCTGCACGGCCATGAGCACCGAACGATCCACGGTCTCAACCACTTGGCTGTTGTCATCCGTGCGCTTGATAGTGTCGGCGACGGGAAGGCCAGGCACAACGCCGGCGCCGGAGCTGCGAACCTCAGCAGCAACCGAGTCAAAGACAACGCTCGGGGTCAGTGGACGTGCCGCATCATGCACGAGAACGACATCGACGCTGGGCTCGAGGTAGCCGAGCGCGGCGGCAACAGACTCTTGACGAGTCGCGCCACCGACGATGATGGTGGGTTCGTGATCGCGACCACCCGGTACGGATCGCGCAAGTTGCTTCGCGATCGGAGCGTAGGACTTGGGAACCGTGATGATGACCTGTGTCGGCTCGACCATGGCAAAAACGGATTCAAGAGCACGGCTCAGGGTCGGACGACCAGCGAGGTGGACGAAAGCTTTTGGCTCGTTTCGACCGAGGCGGGTTCCGTTTCCGGCGCCGAGCAGGATCACTGCAACGCGCGGAGCATTCTGTGGACTCATAGGGGGCGGGTATCTCCAAATCGATGGGCGAGGAAATACTCCTCCGCCAGAAAGACGTAGCGAACCAGCCTATCCATGCTCACCTGTGAATACAGTCAGCAATGCCAGAATTATGAGGCAAGAACCTCGTCGAGAACCAACGATGCTTTGTCTTCGTCAGTCTTCTCTGCAAGAGCGAGCTCTGAGATCAGAATTTGACGTGCCTTAGCAAGCATGCGCTTCTCTCCAGCAGAGAGTCCGCGGTCTTGATCGCGGCGCCAGAGGTCGCGAACAACCTCAGAAACCTTGATGACGTCGCCCGAAGCGAGCTTCTCAAGGTTGGCCTTATAACGGCGCGACCAGTTGGTGGGCTCTTCAGTAAACGGCGCACGAAGCACCTCGAATACCGCGTCAAGACCCTCGCGACCAATAACGTCGCGAACACCCACGAGATCAACATTCTCTGCGGGTACTTCGATGGTGAGATCACCCTGGGTTACATTGAGCTTGAGATAAACTTTCTCTTCACCCTTGATGGTGCGCTTCTTCACCTCGGTGATGGTTGCAGCACCGTGATGGGGATAAACGACTGTCTCGCCGACCTCAAACAACATGAATAGTGGTCCTCTCGAAGAAAACCCAGTTTATCACAGTAAACACATGGTAAGGGTTGCCTAAGTAAAGCAGCCAGCTCCGCTATCTATTAGTATGGGTACGTGACAGTACGCACTCGCGCAGCACGCGCTGCAGCCTCCGCCCTCATTGCCGGCGCTCTACTAGTGGGCACCGCCGGTTGTTCGTTCATCACGCCCACGGCGACGCTGAACCAGTACGACCCCAGCGACGGCATTGGTGCCGACGTCGGCGACGTCAAGGTGCGCAACGTTCTTGCCATCAGCAACGACGATGACTCTGCCGTAAGCCTCATGATTACGGTCGTCAACACGACCTCCACGAGCGGCAGCCTGCGACTGCAGTACGAATCCGCCGACGGCGAGCGCATCGACATCTCGAAGCCGATCACGTCCAACGTTGTCAAGACCTATGGCACCGAGGTAGACGGCGACACGATCGTCATCACCGATGCGGGCGTCAAGGCTGGCCAGTTGTTCCCCATCTACCTGCAGTTCGGCGACGAGAGCGGTCAAGAACTGCTCATTCCGGTGATCTCCGGTAGCGACCCGATCTACAGCGACCTCGCTCCCGCAAGCGCACTCGGCGAATAGCTCGCCATAGCGTCCGCTCAAACTGGGCTGGTGCACACCGGCTCAGCAAGCCAGGCATGCACCCCCGCTAAGCCTTAGTCTTCGAAGCGGTAGCCGAGACCGCGAACCGTCACCAGCATCGTCGGCTGCGACGGCGTCTTCTCGATCTTCGACCGGATGCGCTTAATGTGCACGTCGAGCGTCTTTGTGTCGCCGAAGTAATCGGCACCCCAGACTCGATCGATCAGCTGGCCCCGCGTGAGTACGCGTCCACCATTGCGCAGCAACAGCTCAAGCAGTTCAAATTCTTTGAGCGGCATGGTGACATCTGCACCGTCGACCGACACCGTGTGACGCTCGACATCCATGCGCACTCCCCCGGCTTCGAGAATCGAATCGGTTTCGTCAATATCTTCTGTGCGACGACGCATAACGGCACGGATGCGGGCCAAGAGTTCGCGAGTTGAGTACGGCTTCGTGACGTAGTCATCCGCTCCCAGCTCAAGGCCGACCACGATGTCCACTTCGCTGTCTTTGGCGGTGAGCATGATGATGGGCACGCTCGAGCGCGTGCGAATCTCACGGCACACTTCGGTGCCAGCGAGGCCAGGAAGCATGAGGTCGAGCAGGATGACGTCGGCACCGTTGCGGTCGAACTCAGCGAGTCCCGCGAGACCATCTTCGGCGATGGTCGTCTCGTAGCCTTCGCGCTCGAGCAGGAACGCGAGAGGCTCGCTCAACGACGCCTCATCTTCGACGATCAAAATGCGGGTCATTGTTTTTCTCCTGTTGCGTTGATTACGTCGGGATCGATCTCGGGCAGTCGAATCGTAAAGGTAGAGCCATGGCCCAGCTGCGACCACACACGGATGTCGCCGCCATGGTTTTGCACGACGTGCTTGGCAATGCTGAGGCCAAGCCCACTGCCGCCGGTGTGGCGGCTGCGGGCGGGGTCACTGCGGTAGAAGCGTTCGAAGACGCGGTCGAGTTCATCTTCGGGAATTCCCACGCCCTGGTCGGTAACGGAGATTTCGACGGCCCCGTCGCGGTGGCGCACCCCGATGCCGACTCGAGTGTTCTCTGGCGAATACTGCACAGCATTGGAGATGAGGTTGTCGAGAGCAAGCACGAGAAGTGTTTCGTCTCCGAAGGTCTCGAACCCGGTAAGCCCGCCGCTGGCGAGCGTGACCTTATTGAACTCAGCTACTGCCCGGTTTTGGTCGATCGCGATCGATACGACGGTGTCGATATCAACCGGAGCCGCTTCAGCAAGCCCGTCGGCCGACTGCAGCCGAGAGAGTTCGATGATCTCCTGCGTGATGCGAGCGAGGCGGTGGGACTCCTTGGTGAGGCGCTTCGCGAATCGCTTCACCTGATCCGGCTCATCTGAGGCACTCACGAGCGCTTCGGCCAACAGCCCCACAGCACCGATCGGCGTCTTGAGCTCGTGGCTGATGTTGGCGACGAAATCACGACGCACCTCATCAAGACGGTACGACTCCGTGCGGTCTTCGGCCAACAACAAAACGTATCGCGTGCCGAGGCGAGCAACACGAACAAAAAGATAAATGTTTGCGTCACCAAAAGGGCCGCGAGACAGGTGCACTTCTTGAGCGATGGGCACGCCAGTGCGGCGCACTTGATCGACAAACTCCACGAGCTCCGGATGCACGAGCGCGTGATTCCACACAAGCCCATAGGTCATTGCAGCGTTCGAGGCCTTCATGATGTTATTCGAGGGATCGAGCACGATACCCGCGGATTCCAGCGCATCGATGACCTGATCGACGCCATCCGGCACGGCAGAAGAGACCACGTGAGCGGCTCGCTGACCGCGTTTAGCTGCGGCGTAGATGATGAAGGACATACCGCCGCCAAGAAATACCCCGAAAGCGAGGGCGGCCGGCACGAGCCACGCAGAGTCCATAGCCACTAGGTTAGTTACATCTGAGACGTTCACTTGCCGCGAGTTCGCGACGGGTGCTCACTTCAGATAAAGTTCAGGCCGCCAACACCTGCTGTTAACCTGACGCGGGCAGGGTGGCCTAAGCCGTGCGGGCTTCGTCATGCCCGTATCGAAGGGACGTAGATAGCGTGCGCGAAGTATTTCAACAAGAACTACGCGAGGTGCAAGATCGCCTCGTGGAAATTGCCAGCCTGGTGGCGGTGTCAATCGACAACGCCACAAAAGCATTTAATGAGTCCGATGTATCACTAGCAGAAACAGTGATTGCAGACGATGACCAGATTGATGCGGCGGCAGCCGAACTCGACGAGCTTGCGATCAACATCCTCGCTCGTCAACAACCAGTCGCCCGCGACTTGAGGATTGTAGTGAGCGCCCTGCGCATCAGCGCTTCACTCGAGCGCATGGGTGACATGGCTGAGCACATTGCTCAGCTTGCGCGTTACCGCTTCCCCGACAAGGTTGTACCGAAGTCACTGCGAGGAACCTTCGCAGAGCTCGGTGCACTCGATGTTGCGGTCGCGAACAAGCTGGTAGAGCTGCTCAAGCATGAAGACGTGCGCGTTGCCGAAGAGATTCGCAACGACGACGACAAGATCGACGCGCTGCACTTGAGCGTGTTCGACAAGGTGCTCGGTGAAACCTGGAAGGGCGCTGCGGTCGATACCGTGGATGCCACTCTGGCGTCTCGATACCACGAGCGCTTCGCAGACCACGCGGTCTCCATCGCCAAGAAGGTTCAGTACCTTGCTACCGGCGACTGGATTCCGGCAGACGACTAGACCCGTCTCATCCTGTGAGCGGTAGTTGCTCACCCGAGTAGCTACCGCGCAAAGAAGCCCCGACGAGATTTCTCTCATCGGGGCTTCTTGCGCGTCAAGTATCGGCTACTTCTTGCCCTGCGAGGCAACAGCGGCGGCGCCGGCTGCTGCTGCTTCTGGGTCGAGGTAGTAGGCCGGCTTGATCGGCATGAAGTTGTCGTCTAGTTCGTAGACAAGCGGAATACCGGTCGGGATGTTGAGGCTCGCGATGTCGTCATCGGAGATGCCATCGAGGTGCTTCACAAGAGCGCGCAGCGAGTTGCCGTGGGCGGTCACGAGCACGGTCTTGCCGGCAGCGAGATCTTTGGTGATGTCTGATTCCCAGTAGGGCAACATGCGGTCGATGACGAGCTTGAGGCTCTCGGTGCGAGGAATCTCGCCGTCGATACCCACGTAGCGGCGGTCGTGAACCTGGCTGTACTCGGCGTCGTCGTCGAGCGGCGGCGGCGGCACGTCGAAGCTGCGACGCCATGTCATGAACTTCTCTTCGCCAAACTCTTCGAGAGTCTGAGCTTTGTCCTTGCCCTGCAACGCACCGTAGTGGCGTTCATTGAGCCGCCACGAGCGCTTGACCGGAAGCCAGTCGAGGTCGGCAACCTGCAACGCGATGTTGGCGGTGTGAATCGCACGCTTGAGCAGCGAGGTGTACTGAATGTCAGGCTGCTTCTCGAACGCGGCAATGAGTTCACCCGCGCGATTGGCTTCGGTGCGGCCTTGATCGGTGAGCCCGACATCCACCCATCCGGTGAAGAGGTTCTTTTGGTTCCATTCGGAGTTGCCGTGGCGCAACAAAATCAGGGTGTGAGTCATACCTCAAGAGTACCGAGAATGACTGGATGCCGTTAGCCGCGAGTGACGGCTCCGAGCCGGGGCAGGCGCGGCACGTTCGCTTCGGCACCCGCGTCGGTGGGAACGATGACTTCTTGCGCGGCGGCAATCTCACCGATGTCGGAGGCAACAGCCAGAGTCTCGGCGCTGTCTACTCCCCGTTTGATGATGGCGAGGCCAATGGGCCCGAGCTCAAAGTGGCGAGCAGAGGCAGTGACGCTGCCGACAATCTTTTCGCCCAGTTTCACCTCGGCGCCAGCTTCGGGCAGTGCACCCTCCGAGCCATCGAGGTGCAGCATGACGAGGCGACGGGGCGGATGCCCAAGGTTGTGCACTTTGGCCACTGTTTCTTGTCCGCGGTAGCAGCCCTTGTTGAGGTGCACGGCGGAGCGCATCCAGTCGAGTTCGTGCGGAATGGTGCGGTCGTCGACTTCGGAGCTGAAGCGTGGACGCCACGCTGCAATGCGGAGGGCATCGACGGCGAGGGATCCTGCGGCGTCGAACGCGCTGAGGTCGGCATCTGCCGCGACGAGTGATTCGCGGTAATTCCACGTGGCAGCCGGGTGAGCATCTGTCTTTGAGTACTGGTGTCCGCCCCGAACAACGCGTGCCCAGGGGTCGTTCCAGACCAGCGGGACGTCGTGCGAGACGGTAACGGGCAGCTCGAGTGAGTCGCCGAAGCTGCCGATTGTCGCAAAGTCGTCGCTGCGGTCAGCAATTTCTACCCGCAGCATGAAGCGCATGCGGTCGAGCCAAGCGGCGAGAGCCTCTCGTTGCGAACCATCAACAAGCAACCAGAGAGTTTCGCCATCATCGACGAGGCGCATGGCATGTTCGACGCGACCATTCGGGTTGAGCAACAGTGTTTCGGCGCTCTCCCCCGGCTGGAGGCCCGTGAGTGACTGCGTCGTGAGCGAGTCGAGCCACGTCAGCCGGTCGGGGCCGGTGATCGTGATGACAGCGCGGTCAGCAAGCTCGACTACCGAGCGGCCCTCGACGAGAGCCCGTTGCTCTCCAAAAGGATTGCCGTAATGCTCGGGAGGGCTGCCGACAGCGCCGGGCCGAGCAGCGAATGAACTATTCGACACGAGCGAGCCGCCCCGATGCGTGTGTGCGGAGGTCTTGGCCGAGAGCAGCGATATCCCACGCCCACAGCAAGTGGCCCTCGACGAGCCCATACATGCGAGTAGCGGCGGTGTACTCCTTGGCGCTCTCGGTGCGCATCACGGCGTCGGTAGCCAAATCGATGCGGGGCCCTGTGACCTCGCCGATGTAAAACTCATTGATGCCGCCCGGATGCACGATCGAGACTTCGATCTCAAAGCCTCCGTCGGCAGTGCGCAGCGTTTCGACTTCGTCGGCTGTGCCGTAGGGGCGTTCTCCGATTGCCGGCAGCAGGCCGGGACCGGGATCTCCCTCGGTGGCGGGACGGCGAAGACGCCAGTACCCAGTTTCGGTCACGTGCGGAGTCTTGTTGTCGTCAAGCAACCACGTGTAGGAGTTGTAGTTGAGGTGCGGGAGGCCGTCGTGCGTGAAGCTGATGCGCTGACCAAATTCGACGCTGCGCGATTCTTCGCCGATCTTGTAGTCGACGATGCCAGTGCCCTCCCACAGTCCAACGAGCCACGAAAGTGGCGCGAGTTCAGCGGGGCCGGAGGTGTCTAGCTCAATCACGATGCGGCGCGGCTAGCGCTGGCCGCGAAAGAGGTTGTAGACAACGACAACCGACACGTAGCCGATTGACAGCGTCGCGAGACCGAGAAGGCCGACGAAGAAGAGCTCAAGTGCGAGAAGCATGTACTAATCCTATCCCTGTGCAGCCGTGCCGCACTAAATGACAGCAAAAATCGCCGTAGCGGCCGCGACGATGGCAAGCGCGCCAACCATGCTGGCGGTGGCTCTCGCCACGAAACCTTCTTTGCGGTGAATTATCAACTGAATAACGAAAGTAAGAATGACGCAGGCCGCCAATACGATCGCCAGCCACGTGACTCGCAGCTCCGGCGCCTCAAAAACCCCAATAATGACGGCACCGATAAGGCTTAACGCCCATACGGGCACGACGCTCCACTTTTGCCAAGTCATAGCCCCATCGTAACGATGAATGTGCTGAAGTCGGGCCCCGTCAGCCGGGAGCGCGCACACACGGTAGAATTCCTTTCACGCAGTGGGGAGGCCATATGGCACACATCTTGATGCTTAGCTCTGCGCCCGACGTCGAGCCGCTCCCAGCCCTGGGATTACTTAGCCATACGGTTGAGGTCGTTGTTGCTGCGCCCGCAACTCTTGTCGCCGCTCCGACGACAGACCTGATCATGGTCGACGCGACCACTAATCTTGCGGCAGCCAAAGGGCTGTGCAGCGTACTCAATTCCAGCGGAATCACGGTTCCGCTGTTCGTGGTCGTCACTGATGGCGGCCTTGCGGCAGTCAATCACCAGTGGCACATTGACGACTTCCTTGTTTCCGGCGCCGGACCAGCCGAAGTGGATGCCCGCATACGTTTAGCACTGGCGCGCCGCGAGGGTGAGAGTTCCGCTTCGAAGATTCGAGCATCCGGAATCGTCATCGACGAAGCCAGCTACTCGGCAAAGGCGCGGGACCGCTCTCTTGACCTCACCTTCAAGGAGTTCGAGCTGCTGCGCTTCTTGGCCTCGCACCCCTCTCACGTCTTCACTCGCGAACAGCTCTTGAGCGAAGTGTGGGGTTACGACTACTTCGGTGGCACCCGCACGGTCGACGTGCACGTGCGTCGCTTGCGCGCCAAGCTCGGCGATCTCGAGTCGCTTATCGGAACCGTGCGCAACGTCGGCTACTGCTTCAATATTGCTGAAGAGACCGAGAAAGCACCGGTAGCAGATTCGAGCACCGGCTCCACCGCCGACCTCGCGCCGCAAAGTATCGCTGTCTAGCAAAGCGCTATCAACTGCCTCCCAGTGTGGGCGGAGTTAATCAGTTGTTCATCACTCAGTGGCAGGATGAGGGGATGGACAACGAGACCGCAATCGTCGACCCGAGCTCTGCAACGGACTCGCTTGACGAGTACGACAACGACGAGTCGTCGAGTGTTGATGATGGAACGCTGATTTTTGATCGCTACCTTGATCGGGAATTGAGCTGGCTCGCCTTCAACCAGCGCGTGCTCGAACTGGCCGAAGACGAGTCCCTCCCGCTGCTGGAACGCGCCAACTTCTTGGCGATCTTTGCGAGCAACCTCGATGAGTTCTTCATGGTGCGCGTTGCGGGGCTCAAGCGCCGCATCGACACAGGGCTTGCTGTTCCGACCAACACTGGGCGGGCACCGGCAGAAGTGCTCGAAGAGCTGAGCGCTGCCGCCCACGCGCTGCAAGAACGTCACGCCGCCGAGTTCCTCAACAGCGTGAAGCCAGCACTGGATTCCGAGGGGATCCACATTGAGACCTGGGCCGACCTCGGCCCGGAAGACCGCGAGCGCGTTCACGACATCTTCTCCAACCAGATTTTCCCGGTGCTGATGCCGCTGGCGGTCGACCCCGCGCATCCGTTCCCCTATATTTCTGGGCTTTCGCTCAATCTGTCGATTCGAGTGCGTAACCCCAAGACCCAAAAAGAAGAGTTCGCACGCCTGAAGGTGCCAAGCGTTCTGCCTCGCTTCATCCAATTGCCGGATGACGGCAGCGACCAGTTGCGCTACATCCCGCTCGAAGATTTGATCTCCAACCACCTCGGCGCCCTGTTTCCCGGAATGGAGATTCTGGCGCACCACGAGTTCCGCGTTACCCGCAACGAAGACGTGAACGTCGACGAAGATGAGTCGGAGAACCTCATCAAGTCGCTCGAGAAGCAGATCCTCAACCGTCGCTTTGGGCCGCCCATCCGTCTGGAAATCACCGACGACATGGATGACGTCACGCTCGGTCTTCTCGTGCGGGAGCTCAAGATCACCGAGCAAGAGGTGTACCGTCTGCCGGCACCGTTGAACCTCAGCGGACTGTTCCAGCTCGCCGGTATCGACCGCCCCCGGTTGAAGTACCCACGCCACGTGCCGATCACGAGTCGCAGCCTCATGCCGACCGAAGGCAACGAGCGTGCTGATATCTTCCGCGCGATCGCCCGCAAAGACATCCTGCTGCACCACCCCTACGAGTCCTTCTCCACGAGCGTTCAAGCCTTTCTGGAGCAGGCCGCCGCTGACCCGCACGTGCTCGCGATCAAACAAACCTTGTACCGCACCAGCGGTGACAGCCCTATCGTCGAAGCGCTCATCGATGCTGCTGAAGCAGGAAAAGCAGTGCTGGCGCTCGTCGAGATCAAGGCTCGCTTTGATGAGACCGCGAACATCTCGTGGGCCCGCAAGCTCGAGAAGGCCGGCGTGCACGTCGTCTACGGTCTCGTCGGGCTCAAGACTCACTGCAAGCTCGCGCTCGTAGTTCGTCAAGAAGAGGGCAAGCTTCGTCACTACGCCCACATCGGCACGGGAAACTACAACCCCAAGACCAGCCGCCTCTATGAAGACCTCGGGCTGCTGACCGCCGATGACCAAGTCGGAAAAGACCTCACGAGACTATTCAACGAGCTCTCTGGCTATGCCATCGAGAAAAAGTTCAAGCGACTCTTGGTGGCTCCGCGCCATCTGCGCAAGGGCCTCATCAAGCAGATTGAGAACGAAGCCTCCAACGCTCGCGAAGGCTTGCCATCGGGCATCCGCATCAAATTGAACTCAATGGTGGATGAGGCGATCATCGATGCGCTCTACCGGGCGAGCAATGCTGGTGTGCCTATCGACATCGTCGTGCGAGGAATCTGCTCCCTGCGGGCCGGAGTTCCCTGTCTCAGCGAGAACATTCGCGTGCGCTCTATTCTTGGCCGCTACCTCGAACACTCGCGCGTGTTTGCCTTCCACAACAGCGGAGACCCGCAGGTGTACATCGGCAGTTCTGACATGATGCACCGAAATCTCGACCGTCGCGTCGAAGCTCTTGTGCGCATTGTCGAACCCGAGCACATCGAGGAACTCGAGTACATGTTCGACCTCGCGGTCGACGAAAACACCTCCTCCTGGTGGCTCGATGCGGAAGGTGATTGGGTGCGCCACGCTACTTCGGAGACCGGGGAACCGCTCAACGACATGCAGAATGTTCTTATGAAGCGAATAACGCAGCGCAAACGAGGCGGGTCTCGCCGGTGAGCGCCGCAAACACTCCGGTCCTTGCCGCAGGCATAGTCTGCTGGCGCGTCGTCGACGGTAAACCGCGAGTGTTGCTTGTTCACCGCACCGTTCACAAGGACGTCTCGCTGCCCAAGGGCAAGCTAGATCCGGGTGAGATGCTGCCGGAGACCGCTGTGCGCGAGATCCTCGAAGAGACCGGATTGAGCGTCGATCTCGGGGTACCGCTTGGTAGCGTGCATTACACGCTCGCCAACGGCCGAGACAAGTACGTGCACTACTGGTCAGCCGAAGTGAACGACCACACCCTCGAGATCGCCAAGTTCACCCCCAACGGCGAAATTTCCGCGCTCGAATGGTTGCCGCTCGCCAAAGCCCGCAAGAAAGTCAGCTACACGCACGACATCGATATTCTTGACCGCTTCGCCGCCGTCTACGACGCCGGTAACGCGCGCACCTTTGCGATGATCGCCGTTCGCCACGGCAAAGCCGTTCCCGGCGAAACCTGGGACGGACCGGATGCCACTCGCCCGCTCATGCACCGCGGAACAGACCAAGCCGCCACCATCGCCGGCAGCATCGCGGCGTTCGCGCCCGATCGCATCCTGAGCAGCACCGCAGCGCGCTGCCTCGCCACGATCACGCCGCTCGCGCAGCGCACCGAGCTCGAGATCAAAGCGACCGACGATCTCAGCCAAGACTCCTACTCAAGCAACGGCAAAGCGATCACCGCGCTCGTCGCCAAGCGGCTCAAGAAGCAGCAAACGGCGGTGCTGTGTAGCCACGGCCCGGTCTTGCCGCAGATTGTGAGCGCACTCGCGGAGGCCAGCCACGCCAAGCCCGACTCGCAGTTGCGCGCAGCGGCCCTGCTCAATACCGGTGATTTTTCGGTGCTGCACTTTGCCCGAGGCTCCAAGAAGCCGCGCCTCGTTGCGGTAGAAACTCACGAGTCCTAAGTCAAGCCTGCCCGCTCAGCAGCCCGCCAAGGTTGCGGTGCGGTGAATTCCATGGGAATTCGCGAGACAATGACGTGCACGTCATTTTCTCGAAGGGACCCCAGTGAAGTTCACCCGCCTCGGCACCGTCAGCATCATCGCGATGACCAGCGCCCTCGCGCTCACCGGGTGTGTACCCACCGACCTTAGCGACGCGTCTGGCCCCTCCGGGACCATCATCGGCGCCGGGGCGTCGTCACAGCAGGCCGCGCAAGAGGCCTGGGTGCGGGGCTTCCAGCTCGCCAACGTGGCCGCCACGGTCGAATACGACCCCATCGGCTCCGGAGGAGGACGCGACACCTTCATCGGTGGTGGTGCGGTGTTCGCGGCATCCGACCGTGCATTCACCGTCGAGGAGATCGCCGAAGCCGACTTCGTTTCGTGCGTTCCCGACACCGGCATTCTCGAAATCCCGGCCTACATCTCCCCCATCGCGATCATCTTCAACCTCGACGGCATCGACTCGCTCAACCTCGACGCTGACACAATCGCCGGCATCTTCGCGGGCGAAATCGACCAGTGGGATGACGCGGCCATCGTCGAGCAGAACCCCGGCGTGGAGCTGCCGAGCCTCAACATCACTGCCGTCCATCGTGCAGATGACTCGGGCACCACCGCCAACTTCACCGACTACCTCACTGGCGCAGCGCCCGACGTGTGGACGGTCGGTTCAATCGAAAAATGGCCGCTCGAGTTCGGCGGAGAAGCGGCACCGCAAACATCCGGCGTTGTGGATGCTGTCACCAACGGAACCGGCACGATCGGCTACGCCGATGCCTCGCGCGCCGGTAACCTCGGCACAGTGGCAGTGAAGGTCGGTGACGAGTATGTCTCCTACTCTCCAGAAGCCGCCGCGGCCATCGTGGATGTCTCGCCCTTCGGGGAAGGTCGCGGAGACACTGACTTCGCGGTTGAGATCGATCGAGCATCCACCGCAAGCGGCGTGTACCCGGTAGTGCTCATTAGCTACCTCATCGCCTGCAACGAATACGCTTCCACCGATCGCCTCGATGTGCTCACCGGCTACCTCGACTACGTCATCAGCCCCGAAGGTCAGCAGGCTGCTGCCGCGTCAGCAGGTTCGGCCCCCATCTCCGACTCGCTTTACGAAAAAGCGTCGGCAGCCGTCGCCGCCATTAAGTAGTTTCGGCACCTTCTGACACCTCAGCCCCGCAAAACCCGGGCTCTCCCGTCTCGTGTTGATGGGTCGTTTACCTCCCGTTTACCTAACCGGGCAAAAGTGGCTACCTGCCGTGCCTAAGTTTTCTATTTGGGTCGCACCGACCTGAAACCTGTAATCAACATCCCGAAGGGAAAACTGTGAACTTCAAGCGTCTTGGCACCATCGGTGCCATTGCTATCGCAGGCACCATCCTCCTCTCCTCCTGCGCCACAGCAGCCGAAGACGGCAGCAGCGATGAGAACATGTCCGACCTCACCGGCACCCTCGTTGGCGCCGGAGCTTCGTCGCAGCAGTCAGCCCAGGAGGCCTGGGTTGCTGGATTCCAGACGGCCAACGAGAACGTCACAGTCGAGTACGACCCCATCGGTTCTGGTGGAGGACGCGACACGTTCATCGGTGGCGGAAGCCAATTCGCCGGATCCGACCGCGCATTCAGTGCCGACGAAATCGCTGAAGACAACTTCGCATCCTGCGTACCCGGCTCCGGCATCCTCGAGATCCCGGCCTACATCTCCCCCATCGCGATCATCTTCAACATCGACGGCATTGACTCGCTCAACCTCGACGCTGACACGATCGCCGGCATCTTCACGGGTGAAATCACCAACTGGAGCGACGATGCAATCGTCTCTCAGAACGATGGCGTAGACCTCCCCGACCTCGGCATCACCGCAGTTCACCGCGCTGATGACTCGGGAACGACCGCGAACTTCACCGACTACCTGTCGGCTGCAGCTTCCTCGGTCTGGACCGTCGGATCGATCGAAACCTGGCCGACCGAGTTCGGTGGCGAGGGTGCTCCTCAGACCTCTGGTCTCGTTGACGCAGTAACCAACGGAACCGGAACCATCGGATACGCCGACGCATCGCGCGCCGGTGACCTCGGAATCGTAGCCGTCAAGGTCGGCGACGAGTACGTGCCGTACTCGCCCGAAGCTGCAGCAGCCATCGTTGACGCATCGCCCTTCGCAGAAGGCCGCGGCGAGACCGACTTCGCTGTAGAGATCGACCGCGCAACCGACGAATCGGGTGTCTACCCGGTCGTTCTGATCAGCTACCTCATCGGTTGCAACGAGTACGCGTCAAGCGACAACGTTGACCTGGTCAAGGCCTACATGTCCTACATCATCAGCGACGAAGGCCAGGCAACTGCCGCCGAGTCCGCTGGTTCAGCACCGATCTCCTCGACTCTGTTCGAGAAGGCTCAGGCTGCAGTAGACGCCATCAAGTAACACCTCGAGTCTGCTTCGACCCCGTTGCTACTAGCAGCGGGGTCGGGCAGACTTTGCACTGGGCCAGGCGCACCGCGCAGTCCCCGTGAGCACCACGCAGTACAGATCACGCACTAAGCCAAGCCAGGGATAAGGGATACTCGACACATGACCTCGACTGCGGCCCCCCGTATTCGCGCGAAACAGCGCCCCGGAGACCGCCTCTTCTCAGGTACGGCCCTCACCGCTGGCGCGCTCATCCTCGCGATTCTCGCAGCCGTCGCTGCCTTCCTCGTCATTCAGGGTGTTCCCGGAATCACCGCGGATCCAGAAAAGACGACGCTCCTTGAAGGAACGAACTTCTGGGCGTACGTTGGCCCACTCGTCTTCGGAACGCTCTGGTCGGCCGGCCTCGCCCTCATCATGGCCGTGCCAATCGCCATCGGCATCGCGCTATTCATCTCGCACTACGCGCCGCGCCCGCTGGCAGCAACCCTCGGCTACATCATCGACTTGCTTGCCGCAGTGCCCTCCGTAGTCTTCGGCCTCTGGGGCGGCAACGTTCTCGCCGTCGGAGTGCAGCCCGCCTACGCCTGGCTGGCCGACAATCTCGGCTGGATCCCCTTCTTCGCCGGCCCCGCCTCGGGCACCGGCCGCACCATCCTCACCGCTTCCATCGTGCTCGCCGTCATGATCCTGCCGATCATCACCGCCATCTGCCGCGAAGTCTTTCTCCAGACCCCGGTGCTGCACGAAGAAGCTGCACTCGCCCTCGGCGCCACGCGCTGGGAAATGATCAAAATCGCGGTGCTTCCCTTCGGTCGCGCCGGCATCGTCTCGGGAGCAATGCTCGGCCTCGGTCGGGCCCTCGGCGAAACTATGGCTGTTGCCATGGTGCTGTCGGCTTCCAACGTCATCACCTTCAACGTGATCAGCTCGACTAACCCGTCGACAATCGCCGCGAACATCGCACTGAGCTTCCCCGAGGCCTACGGACTCAATGTGAACGTACTGATCGCAACAGGCCTGATCCTGTTCGCCATCACGCTGATCGTCAACACGATCGCGCGCTACATCGTCAACCGCCGCAAGGAATTCTCGGGAGCGAACTGATGACTACCACCACCCCCGCGCGCCCCATCGAGAACGCCTACGCCGCCGGGCAACTGCCCCGCTGGGCTCCCCTGCTCATCCTGATCAGCAGCCTCGCGACCTTCGTGATCATCTTCCTGTTCATTCAGGCAGGCCAGTCAGAAGGCGAGTTCAACGTCGTCGGCGCCGTATTTTTAGGCGTCGTGCTCTACGGCATCGTGCTCGTGACCGTCTCACGACTCGTTGAAGGGCACCGTCGCGCCACAGACCGACTCGTCACGACTCTGGTTACCCTCGCGTTCGTTATCGCTCTCCTGCCGCTCATCTCGCTGCTCTACACCGTGGTGATCAACGGTGCAGCCCGCTTCGACCTCGACTTCTTCACCCTCTCGCTGCGCAACGTCGTCGGCGAAGGTGGCGGTGCAGCCCACGCCATCATCGGCACCCTGCAAATGACTCTCGCGGCAACCATCATTTCGGTCCCCATCGGCCTCATGACCTCGATCTACCTCGTCGAATACGGTCGCGGTCGTCTTGCCCAAGCGATCACCTTCTTCGTGGATGTCATGACCGGTATCCCCTCGATCGTCGCCGGCCTCTTCGCCTACTCCCTCATCGTGATCTTCTTCGGCCCCGGCGTTCGCGTCGGAATCGCCGGAGCAGTCGCCCTGTCGGTGCTCATGATCCCCGTGGTCGTGCGCTCGAGCGAAGAAATGCTGCGACTCGTGCCCAACGAACTCCGTGAGGCGGCGTTTGCACTCGGCGTGCCCAAGTGGCTGACCATTCTGAAAGTTGTGCTGCCGACATCCATCGCCGGAATCACGACCGGTGTGATGCTCTCCATCGCCCGCGTCATCGGTGAAACCGCCCCGCTGCTGGTTGCCGCTGGCTTCACCAACAACTTCAACTACTCGCTGTTCAGCGACCGGATGCAGAGCTTGCCCGTATTCGTGTACAGCTCCTACATTTCTCAGGGCACCGACGCCCAGGCCTACATCGATCGGGCGTGGGCTGGAGCACTCACCCTCATCCTGATCGTGATGGCACTGAACCTCCTGGCACGCATCATCGCCAAGATCTTCGCCCCCAAGACCGGTCGATAACCGAAGGAACCCCCACTCGTGTCTAAGCGCATCGAAGTCAATGACCTCAACGTCTACTACAGCAAGTTTCGCGCTGTAGAAGGTGTGTCACTCACCATTGAGCCCCGCACCGTCACCGCCTTCATCGGCCCGTCTGGTTGCGGCAAATCAACGTTCCTGCGCACCCTGAACCGCATGCACGAGGTGATTCCCGGTGCGTACGTTGAGGGTGAAGTGCTCATTGACGGCAACAACCTCTACGCGCCCGGTGTTGACCCCGTCAGCGTTCGCCGGCAGGTGGGCATGGTCTTCCAGCGTCCCAACCCGTTCCCCACGATGTCGATTCGCGACAACGTAATCGCTGGCGTGAAGCTCAACAACTCGCGTATGAGCAAGAGCGACGCCGACGACCTCGTCGAACAATCTCTCATCGGCGCAAACCTGTGGCAAGAGGTAAAGGATCGTCTCGACAAGCCCGGCTCTGGCCTCTCTGGTGGACAGCAGCAGCGACTCTGCATCGCGCGCGCCATCGCTGTAAAGCCAGACGTCGTACTGATGGATGAGCCGTGCTCGGCCCTCGACCCCATCTCGACTCTGGCCATTGAAGACCTCATCGAGGAACTCAAACAGGACTACACGATCGTGATCGTGACCCACAACATGCAGCAAGCAGCCCGGGTCTCTGACCGCACAGCATTCTTCAACATTGCGGGCACCGGCGCTCCCGGCAAGCTCATCGAATACGACGACACCACCACGATCTTCTCGAACCCCAGCGTGCAGGCAACCGAAGACTACGTCTCGGGCAAGTTCGGCTAACGAGCCGACCGAGTTCGACAGAACAGCCCCCGCGCCAGCTGGCCGGGGGCTGTTCTATTGTCTGCTCGCACTCTCTAGAAGAGGGTGTCTCCGATGTAGCCGCCCTCCTGGCAGCCGGGCGGAATAGCGAAAACCGCCGACCCGACGGGTGTGGTCCACGTGTTGAGCAAGTCAAGCGTGTCTAGAGCCTTCTGCACGGGAACAAACTGCTTATCGACATCCGCTTGGAATGCCGCAAAGAGCAGCCCCGAGTTTGAGACGCTCTCGGCGCCCGTCAGCACCGTGTCGTCGTAGTTGTAGCCACGACGGAACATCTTGTTTGCCGCCTCGTTCTCTTTCGCCCGACGAACATGGGCGAAGGCGGGAATGACGGGGAAGCCCAATCTGTCTTTCGCCTCCAAGTCTGGTTCGTCGCCCTCAACGGTGCCGGTGAGGGGCGCACCGGTGTCGAGGGTGCGACCGATGGTCTCCTCGCGGCCGAGGCGGTCGATCTTGTCCCAGCCATCGAGATCCATGGCGATACGGCGCAACACGAAGCTCGTGCCACCCTCCATCCACGACGGAACGTCGGTGCTCCAGACTGCCTCGCTGAACTCGGTGGTGCCGGGCGAAGGATTGCCAGTGCCATCGAGCTGACCGAAGAGGTTGCGCATAGTGGCGGCGGGATTCTCGGCTCCTGCAGCGCGACGGAAGCCGCTCTGCGACCACCGCGGCAGAGCGAAGCTCCGAGCATCCTTGAGCAGCATGCGCGCGGTGTGAGTGACCGTCAGCGGGTCGTTGGCACCGATCTGGATCAAAAGATCGCCATCGCAATAGGCAGGATCGAGCTGGTCGATGCCGAACGCCGGAAGTGGGCCGAGCCACGAGGGCGCGGCTTTGCCTGCCAGCTCGACAACGCGAGGTCCAAACCCGAACGTGACCGTGAGCTGCGCTGGGATGACGGCGAGCTCAGGCTCGGAGTCCGCCAGAGCAGGCTGCCCCGCCGTGAGGCGAGCTGCGTCATCCGTCAAGACGCCCATAAGGCGACGCAACCCAGAAGCGTCGATATCGTCGCGCAGATCGAGCGCGATAAAGACGGCGTTGGACTGGGCAGGCGTTTCGATGCCCGCCTGGTGCGCCCCATAGAACGGCACAGCACCTTCAAAGGCCTCCTGCGGGGTGAAACCCGCAGTCGTGGCATCGCCAGAGCTCGTCGGTGCGATCGAACCCGAAGTGCCACCAACAATGCTCACTCCGGCTGCTGTTGCCGCGCCGACGCCCGCCGCAGCGGCACCGCCCCAGAGGAGGTGCCGCCGCGAGAGCCGACGCGAAGTGTCAGGCTCTACTGGTTCAGACAATTATTCGTCCATCTCCATGTCATCGTGGTCCATGTCGCCGTGGTCCATGTCCATCTCGTCGTCGCCCTCGTAGTTCTCGTTGGCGCCGGAGTAGTCCTTGGCCGGAGCCGTGAACTCGAGCGTGCTGCCATCATCGAGCGTGAGGGTGACAGTGACGTCATCTCCCGCAAGAATCGGGTCAGTAACGCCCATGATCATGATGTGGTTTCCGCCGGGCTCAAGCATGAGCATTCCGCCCGCCGGAATGGTGAAGCCACCCTCGATCGGCTGCATGACCATGTCACCCGATTCGTTCTCCAGCGTCTCGTGGAGTTCCGTCATGTCTGAGGCACTCGTGGTCGCCGACACGATCGTGATGTCGTGATCGGTGGGGTTTTCAACCATGCCGAACGCGGCCGTCATGCCGCTGTCGATTGCCTTGACCCACGTGTCAGACGTCGTGAGGGTAGTGGCGGTCGACTCCATGGTGTCGTCGCTGTCGGTGGATGCTGTGGTCGAGCATCCGGCGAGAGCAAGTGCCCCTGCCGCGAGAACGGCGATGAGGCTGAAGGTCTTTTTGGTGCGGATCATTTCTGTATTACTTCTTTCGTCTAATCCAGAACCATCGCGCTGCGATGACTCCGGCAAAAAGGACGATGCCGCTACCGGCACCGATGAGGCTGGTAACAACGAGCGGGCTCATGCCCGTTGTCGAGTTGTCTGTTTCTGAGGCAGCGGTGTCTTCTTGCTCCGAGGCTTCTTCTTCGAGGCCGAAAGTTGCCCCCGGCGTCTCCTGACCAACCGCGAATTCAAAACTGCCCGAAATCGGGTGGCCATCGCTCGACACCACACGCCACCGCACCTGATAGCTGCCCTCAGGCATGTCAGGCAGCAGAGGCTGGATAGCGGTGCGATCTGTCACCTGCATGGGTCCACTGACCCAGTCGGTGCCGTCGGCATCCACCACCATGGCAAGTTGCGTGATGTCCATGAGCTCGCCCGTAAATTCGAGAGTGATCTCGCTCGGGGCAGCCTCAAGCACTTCGTTCTCATTCGGAGCTTGCCCAATGATTTGATCGTGGGCAAAAGCCGTCTGAGGCATCGCGAATACGAGCAGAGCAGCAAGAGCCACTCCCCCGACTACGCGCGCATAAGTACGCACAAACGTCATCTGAGTTGTCAGCTTTCCGTTGTCATCGCGGAGGCACACACAGCCCATCAGGGGCGTGCGCGCAACCGCACAGGGGCGGCACGAAGCCACCACACTGCAGAGAGGGTTAGGAGAAGACCGCGCTGACGGTCGGTGGCCCTCTGCGGCTCACAACAGAACGCAACGACTGCAGCGTTGCCATGATCTCGTCACGGCAGACGGCGCTAGCAACAACCGTGCGACGGATGACAACAGGAACAACCCGAGTCGAGAACAACTGACGAAGGTGGCGGCCAGCAATCGAACTGAGTGCGGTGACGCCCTGGCGCAGCGCCACAATCGTGATGATGCCGGCGACAATGTGGCCTGCGGTCATGGCCCCCACACCGTGGGCACCGTGATTAATCGAACCCGCGACAACCGTGAACGCGAGGTCGTGGTGTCCGCTGGACTGCGCCACGACGTTGCCCGGATTGCCTATAACCGCGAAGACGGTGTGGAAGAACGTTTGAGCGATCGTAACCGCCACAGCGACGCGCGGGAGGGACATCCGCTTTCCGACGAGCGGAATGCTGATGAGCGCCGCGAACGTAAGGGCGAGCACGAGAGCAACCCAACTGGGCATGCTGCCGCCACCAAAAACGTGAGCGGCTGCGGCAACAAAAACCGAGAAGGCAGCGACGATCAGCGCCCGGAGAACTTGGGTTCCCCTGCCGATCATGATCGCTCCTCTGAGTGCGTGAGTGTGCCGTGGAGGCGAGCGGGCTGTTAGCCGCTCACCACTAGTTTACGCGCTCTCGAAGACCACAATGGGATCGGTAGTTGGCGCATCCGAGCCGCCCTTGGGTTCGATCGTCACACCGACAACATCGCCTGCACCCATGTCGCCGTCCAAGACGCGCCACGTTGGACCATCTTCAGCGGCATCCATGAGACCAGCCGGTCGTGCACCGGAGTCATCGATGTACCACAGCTCGTATACCTGATCAGCCGGCAACGCTTCAAGACCATCAACGATGAGCGCGGATGTTGCGAGCTCACCCGACCACACGAAAGTAGCTGTAGCTCCTCCCGCAACAGTCGACACCAGACGCTGCGAATCACTCGCTGCATTGATCGCCGCAAGCTGGTCGGCCTGCTGCGACGCAAAGCTGGACTGCTCAATGCTCGAGCGACCGATGGAATCGGCCACCACGCCACCCGCGACAACGAGCGCCACTGCGGCCGCAACCGCGGCGAGCGCCGTTGCCGGACGCGTAAACCAGCGGGCCTGAGCTTTGGTCTGAGCGGGAGTCGCCGGGGCAGCAGGCGCGGTGCTTGACTGCTCAGCCGGGTCGTCAGCCGCGAGCGCAGCCGAAGCCGCCAACGGCGTGACGTGTGACATTGGCGCGGATGCGGCATCCACGCTGTCGGCGTCGCTTTCTGCAACTACGTCGGCTTCACGCGGCAACTGCGGAGTCTGAGCAATCAGCGCCATGAGGTTGTTCTTGAGCGCTGGCGGCGGCGTGACCGGGTCAACGGCCAGACCGAGTGCTACTGCCGTGTCAGAGAGTTCAGTGGTTTCGGTGCGAGTTTCGCTGGACGAGGCCAGGTGCTTCTCGAATGCTTCGCGTTCTTCTGGGCTTAACGCGTTGAGGGCGTAGGCACCAGATTGGGCGGCGAAGTCGTCGTTGCGGTCGTTCATGATGCCACCCCCATTTCGTCGCGTAAGCGGATCATTCCATCACGTAGTCGGGTTTTGACAGTGCCGACAGGAACCTTGAGCATGGTCGCCACCTCACTGTGGCTGTAGCCGCCGTAATACGCAAGGGAGACAGCTTGGCGCTGGAGTTCAGTCAGTCGGGACATGGCCTTCTCTACCCTTTCGTGTTCGAGTCGGACTTCTATGGTTTCTGAAACGTGATCGTAGTCCGGGTTGTGATCACGGATGCCGATGCGCACGTCACGGTCGCGAGACGACTGTGATGCACGCACACGGTCAACAGTTCGGCGGTGAGCCATGGTGAGAATCCAGCTGACCGCGGCGCCCCGGTTCGAGTCGAAACGGGTTGCGGTCTGCCAGATCTCTAAGAAGATTTCTTGCGTCACTTCTTCAGACTGCGAATGGTCACGCAGGAGCCTCTTGACGAGTCCAAAGACTCGGGGGGCCATCTGGTCATAGAGCTCGCTAAAAGCGGCTTGATCACCAGTGGCGACACGCTCGAGTAGGTCTTGCGGGCTTGTGGCGGGCACGCCGGGTTCTTCGGGCGTTACGCCGACATCAGCTTCACGAGGCATAAGGACAAGCATGACAGGTTCCTCTGCTCCTTCATCGCAGTTTTCGGGTTCAGCAGCGAATCTTCAGTCAGTGGATGCGGGCCGACACTGGAGTGTGTCAGTTGCTTTCACTGGTGGGTAATTCGGCGCCCTAGCGCGAAGGGATTGGTCGGCATTCAGAAACCGTGGTGTCTCGCGGCGCGGTGCTGCCGTGCCGCATTGTGCCCGGACAGAAGAAAAGCCGAGCCACAGAGAACGCCTCACGACGCAGGGCCGCTCTAAGCGGCTAATTTTGGAGCCCGGGGTTACTGTGGCCCGGCGAAGAAAAGTGTAGCAAAGGGCTTCCTGTGCGCACGCTCCGAACGCGCGCCTGTGAGCAGACGGCCTTTGTTTCCGGTTTGTGCGGATTTCGTGACAAATATATTGCAATGCCGATGTTTTCGACATTTTTTAATGATTTTGCTGCTCATATGTGCAAATATCAGTCAGCCCTACAGAGCAGCGGGGCGTCCGGTGCACGTCACGAATGCTAGGAGAACTTGTCATGAAGTCCAAGCCCTTACCTGCTGATCCAATCATCCGCGAACTGGTCCGCAAAGCCCAGAGCGCCACCATGAATAGACGTGCGTTGCTCACTGGCGCCGCTGCGGGTGCGACAGGGCTCGCGCTCGCCGCTTGCTCGACCGGCCCCGATGAATTAACCGCTGCTCCCGACACCAGCGCCACCGACAAGCTCATCCGTTGGGACAACTGGGCGCTTTATGTCGATGTCGATGACGCGGGCAACTACCCCACCATCGACGCCTTCGAAGCTCAGACCGGCATCACGGTCGAATACACCGAAGCCGTTGACGACAACAACACCTACTACGCCAAGGTGAAAGACCAGCTCTCCCTCGGCAAAGACATCGGAGCAGACGTGGTCTGCCTTACCGACTGGATGGCCACTCGCCTCATCCGCTTTGGCTACGCCCAGAAGCTTGATCGCAGCAAGATGCCGAACGTCGACAACCTGTTGCCGTCGCTGCAAAATGTCGACTTTGATCCGGGTCGCGAGTTGAGCATCCCGTGGCAGGGCGGCTTCGCAGGCATTTGCTGGAATAAGGAACTACTGCCCGGCGGAATCGAATCCGTTCAGGACCTCTGGAAGGCCGAGCTCAAGGGCCGCGTCGGAGTGCTCTCGGAGATGCGCGACACCATGGGCCTGATCATGCTCGCCCAGGGCGTCGATATCGCCGGAGACTGGGGCGACGACGAGTTCAACGCAGCGATCGACGAGTTCTCGAAGCAAGTCGCCGATGGCCAGATTCGAAACATCAAGGGCAACTCGTACAAAGAGGACCTCGTCAACGGCGACACCGTGGCTGCAATTGTGTGGTCGGGCGACATCGTGCAGCTGAATGCCGAAAATGGAAACAAGTGGGAGTTCATTGTTCCCGACGATGGCGGAACTCTGTGGAACGACAACTTCATGGTGCCGATTGGCAGTGGCGCGAAGTCGAACGTGGAAGAAATGATCAACTACTACTACGACCCCGAGGTCGCTGCCGAGGTAGCCGCCTACGTGAACTACATCACCCCGGTCAGCGGAGCCCAAGAGGCCGCCGCCGCCATCGATCCTGAACTCGCCGACAACAAGCTGATTTTCCCCGACGACGAGATGCTGTCGAAAGCGTTCGTGTTCCGTGAGCTCGACAGCTCTGAAGAGCAGAAGTACAACACCGCTTTCCAGAGCGTCGTGCTCGGGGCAGCTTAATGACGACAGACACCTTTGCGGAGAGTGGCGCCGACCTTGAGTTGGTGGGAATCCATAAACGTTTCCCCGGCTTCACCGCGATTGAAGAACTCAATCTCACCATCCCCGCCGGGTCATTCTTTGCTCTGCTCGGACCGTCTGGCTGCGGCAAGACAACGACGCTGCGACTCGTCGCTGGCCTTGAGGCTCCCACCGCCGGACGGATCTTGGTCGGTGGCACCGATGTGACCAACCAGAAGTCGTTCCAGCGACCCGTCAACACGGTGTTTCAGAGCTACGCGCTATTCCCGCACATGACCGTGCTCGAGAATGTCGCTTTTGGGTTGCGCCGCCGCAAGATGGCCGACCCCTTGGGCAAAGCGCACGAAGTACTGCGCCTGGTCGAGCTTGACCATCTCGCTAGCCGGCGACCTCAGCAACTCTCCGGAGGGCAGCAGCAGCGTGTTGCGCTGGCACGTGCCATCGTCAATCGCCCAGCACTGCTTTTGCTCGATGAGCCGCTGGGTGCGCTCGACCTCAAGTTGCGTCGCCAAATGCAGCTTGAGCTCAAAACCATCCAAGAGGATGTCGGCCTTACCTTCCTGCACGTGACCCACGATCAAGAAGAGGCCATGACTATGGCCGACACGATCGCCGTGATGAACAAGGGCCGCATCGAGCAGATGGGCGCCCCCCAAGAGCTCTACGAATTGCCCAGAACAGCGTTTGTGGCGAACTTCCTGGGGCAGTCCAATCTGTTCACCGGCCCGGTGGTAAACACGACAAGCGCGGGTGTGGCGGTGGATGTCGCGGGTCACAAGATTGTGGTCCCTGCCGCCCGAGCCCACCGCACAACCGGCGAAATCACGATTGGCGTGCGCCCCGAGAAGTTGACCTTGCACTCCACAAAGCCCACCCATGACGCTGATGTCAACGTGATGGGCCCCGGTCGCGTCACGGATGTCTCGTTCAGCGGTGTGAGCACCCAGTATTTGGTTGAGGTCCCCGGCGCAGGCACGCTCATCGTGTTCGCGCAAAACATGACCTTCGGCTCTGACGTCAAGTTCGGAGATGAAGTGTGGGTCAGCTGGGGCGTTGGCCACGGTTTTGGCCTTGACGACGATCCTGCGGATGCTCCGCGGTTCGAGGCTGACTTCGACACTCGCTCGATTGCCGCGCAGCGCCACCTCGAGGGTGCGTAGCGATGGCTTTCGCGGCTTTCTCTACGACAGCTGCTCCGTCTTCTTCTGACAGCATCAAGAAGAAGAGCCCGGTGGCGCTCCTGTTACTCCTGCCCGGCATCCTGTACCTCGTTCTCTTCTTTCTCGCTCCCCTGGTGTCGCTGCTGCTGACGTCGTTCAAGGTTCCGGCAGAGTTCGGAGACATTGGAGAGTTCAGTTACGCGTTCCGTTGGGAAAACTACACAGACGTCATCAGCGCGTACTGGCCCCACATCCTTCGTTCATTCGGCTACGCAATCACGGCCACGTTCTTCGCTCTGATCATTAGCTACCCCCTGGCGTATTTCATCGGGGTCAAAGCGCGTCGTTGGCCACTGCTGCAGAGTCTCGCCCTAGTGATGGTCGTCGCGCCATTCTTCATCAGCTTTCTGCTGCGCACGCTGGCATGGAAACAGATCTTCTCGGATGAGTCATTCCTGGTGACCTCGCTCAAAGCAATGTCGCTGCTTGCCCCGGATGCCCACGTCACGGGAACCGCCTTCTCGGTGATCTTCGGGCTCACCTACAACTTCATCCCGTTCATGACGTTGCCGTTGTATACGACTCTGGAACGGCTCGACGTGCGCTACCTCGAAGCAGGCAGCGACCTTTATGCCAGCCCGTTCCACGTATTCCGCAAGGTAACCATCCCGCTCTCCATGCCGGGCATCGTGGCAGGAACCCTGCTCACGTTCATTCCTGCCGCGGGTGACTACATCAATGCGAGCCGAGAGTTTCTCGGTGGCACCGGAACCCAAATGATGGGCAATGTGATCGAGGCGAACTTTCTCGTGCTGCAAAACTTTCCGGCGGGAGCAGCTCTCTCCATCATTCTGATGTCAGCAATTCTCGTGATGGTGAGCATCTACGTGAAAAAATCAGGAACGGAGGACCTGCTGTGAAACACTCCATCAGCAAATGGGTTTTGCCCGCGTACGGCGCCCTCGCGCTGCTGATCCTCATGATTCCGATCGGCTACACCTTCGTCTATAGCTTCAACGATTCGCTCAAGTCGAACATCACGTGGCGCGGATTCACTTTCGACAAGTGGCTCAACGTCTGCAACGTGCAAAACGGCGCCGTGTGCGAGGCCTTCGGTAACAGCATCTTCATCGGTGTCGTAGCAACAGTGCTGGCGACCACCCTGGGCACCATGATCGCCATAGCGATGGTGCGCTATCGGTTCAAGTTCCGCTCGCAGCTGAGCCTGTTCCTGTTCCTCCCCATGGCCACCCCGGAAGTTGTATTGGGTGCCGGACTTGCTGCCCAGTTCCTGTCGATCGGTGTTCCGAAGGACATGCTGACCATCATTTTGGCCCACACAATGTTCTGCATCAGCTTTGTGGTCGTCGCGGTGAAGGCCCGCGTTGCGAGCTTGGACCCGGCGCTCGAAGAAGCCGGCCGCGACCTCTACGGCTCAGCGCTTCAGGTGTTCCTACGCATCACGTTCCCGCTGTTGCTCCCCGGCATTCTCGCCGCAGCCCTGCTGTCGTTCGCGCTGTCATTCGACGACTTCATCATCACCAACTTCAACTCGGGCGCTGTGTCGACCTTCCCCAAGTACATCTGGGTATCGGCGGCGCGAGGAATCCCCGCTGAAGCGAACGTTCTCGCTTCGGCAGTGTTCATCCTCGCGTTGATCGTTGTCGTCACCGTGCAGGTGTCGGGCGCGGCCCGAGCGAAACGACTCGAGAAGCTGCACCAGGCCGGAGTGAACTAGTCGAGCGAACCTGCGCGGAATAGTTTCGCGCAGGCCGTGAACTCTTGGGCAGTGAGCGAGTAGCGAGCGGCTCGAGTGGTGAGCTCACTCGCACGCTCGGGATTGAGGAGCTCCTGATCATCCGCAACGCTCGTCGCCCCTGATGCCAAAATGCGACTGAAGGATGCCGCCCGATCGAGCGCGACCCCAAAGTCGCCGTGGAAGAGCCCGCGCAAAATCTGGTCAGCAAGCTCCTTGATCTCGTGAGGCCCGGTTGGATTCACGGCACCGGTCACGGCGGCATCGATAGTGGGAAGAGTCTCGATACCTCGCTGAAAGAGAAGGCTTGTGCCCACCGCATCCTGCTGGATGACGGCACGCAACAAATAGATGCGCCAGAGTGCGCCCGGAAGGCTACTGGCGCTCGATCGCGACCAGAGTTCCGCGAGCGCATCAATGCCGTGCTTGTCGGTGTACGCAACGATGCGGTCGACTACGGCAGGATCATCCGAATTGCGGGCACCATCGATGAGTGCATGGGCCGTGTCATGGGCCGCGCGCATTATTTGGGCTGGATCTTGACCGCCTTCGAATGTGTCAAACTTATCTCCAGAGTATTGAGTGGGCTTATGGAAGTTATCTGCCATAAGTTCACGGTACGCTTAACGTGTAGGGCTTGTAGCTCAGTTGGTAGAGCATCGGACTTTTAATCCGCGGGTCCCGGGTTCGAGTCCCGGCGGGCCCACATTTTTCTCCGCCTGAGGGGTAGCTGATTGCGGCTCCTTTCCGGCTTGCGGTTGTTTTCCGCATTCAGGAGCGTGCCGCGATTAGGCTCCTCATCATGGAGTTATGGGACGTTGGCGGAACGAACTATCTCAGCATCGAGCCGATGGCTTATCAGTTTGAGGATGTACGGGTCGATCCCTACGACGCCAACTGGCTGTTGATCGACGGGCGTGCGCGCTGCGGCACCGAAAAGTGGAACTTTCTCGACCCCTGCTTGCTCGTCGAGGAAGCGCTCAACTTGGGCACGTGGCTGACTCGTGCCGCCCGCGGACTTGTTGAGCCAATAGAGCTGAGCGGGGCGGGCGCGCTGCAGCCCACCATTTCTCACGTCGAGCCAAACCTCGGATTTGGTCTCGTGAGTTGGGATCCCTCTGCCGTCGTGCTCCGCGTGTTCCTCTGGCTTGAGTCACAACCGCCGAGCGTGACGAGTGAGAGGGAATTCTTCATGGATCTCACGATCGCGCCGAGTGACCTCAAGCAGGCGGTCGCGGCGTGGGAGCAAGAGCTCGCGGAGTTCCCTCAGCGCGGTTAGTTATCCCGCTACGCATTTGCCGGAGGCGCCGGTTGCCCATTCGGTGCGCCCCTATGTGGGGACAGCGCGGTAGCATCCAGCCCCGTAGCATTTCATTGTGAGGTTCACTCACCCCGTGTTCGCGTCCCGGTGAGGAACCACATGACATCCAGCGACCCCCGCACTCTGCTCGCAGATTCTTTGGCGGAATTGGATGCTGTCCTGCGTCACGACATTCTCGACTACGTCTTCGACGGCAGCAATCAGGATTATCCGTCGCGGCTCAGCAAGAACGACCGTGCCGCGTTTTCCAGCATCGACACCCTTACCCGCACGGACTACTACCTTCAGCTGGAGTCCATTGACCGAGCCGACGATGAGACTCTCGTGCGGTGGGGGCGTTTTCTCTCAGCGGCACGAGTCGAGCCCCTCAGCACTCCTGGCACGATGCCCAACTCTGTGTGGGCGCTCCTCATGGATGCCTTATCTGCTTTCAGCCGCAACGGACGGCGGAGGTTTGCCGACATTCCGTTCACGTCGATAACGACTGAAAGAATCGCCGCGCTCATGCGACTTGAGCAGGTGAACGAGAATGATCTCCCCCGAACGTTGATCGCCGAACTAATCGGCACTGCAGACGATTACGCTCGCTATCGAGCCACCGGACTTCGAGCGATTCCCGGCATGGCTGAATTTCTTGTCACGAACGCCGACGCGCTTGAAGACTTGCTCCCCAAATTCACGTACGGAGCGCTCTTCGAGTTAGTCAGAATCGCCGCGAGCCATCCCCCGCTTGCAGAGATGCATGGGGAGCTCATCGCGGCCCTCGCCATTCACGGCGATAAGAAATTGCGGATGCCTGCACTGGCCGTTCTCCGCGGAATCGCCCCTGCCCGCCAACTCGCCGTTCTCGAAACTCTTCTCGAAACGGGGTCTGCAGCCCATCGCGAAAGGGTCATCTACGCACTGGAGAACGTGCCAGATATCCCGGCTGCCATCGGTGTACTTGAGCGCGCGCTTGCACGAGGCACGAAGGGCGCGGTAGAGATCGATCGGGCGATTCAACGCCTCGCCATTTACGAGCTGTATGGAGCCCCGGAGCACATTGAGGTACCCGCGATGGTGCCACTCGCCGAGAATGTGCTCGACGACGCCGCTGTCGAATCGATACGCACGGCTGTCACTGACTACCGCGCACGACAGAGCCGCCTGGTCGAATCGGCGAAGAAAGAACGAGAGGATTTTCTCAAGAAATACCCGGGCAACGCCACAGGCAACTTAGTTGAGTCCTATGAGCAGCACGTCGTTGAGGCAGACGCGACGCTGAAAGCGCTACCCCAGATCGTCGACTACCTTTC
Organism: Salinibacterium sp. NG253; assembly: GCF_015864945.1. Lineage (GTDB taxonomy): Bacteria > Actinomycetota > Actinomycetes > Actinomycetales > Microbacteriaceae > Rhodoglobus. The sequence goes on from NZ_JADYWF010000001.1 coordinate 1,120,769, forward strand.
CCACGGAGGCAAGGCACTCGAGCGCACTCTGTTGTACCCGCTGAATCACGTGAGCCATCGCCTCGTGGGCTTCGCCCCTGTGAACTGGGTACGGCAATCGGGAACCGCCCACTGGGGACGTGGAGCCAGCGATAGCGATCGGGAGATCGACGCTCGTTCGATCGCACACGCGCTCATACAATCAGGCTCGACGGTCGGCAACGCCAACATCCATATCTTCGGTTCAGCACTCACCGACTATTTCAGCGGACCATCGCTGTTGCCCGCCCAACTTGTGGGCTTCATGGCTGAGAACCCTCATAAATTTGATGTGGTTCTGGGTCTTGAGTTCGGTGAGATCGAAGGCCACTGGTCCGGCAATGATTTGCGCGCCGATGTGCTTCCGATTCTGGAAGCATCTCCCCGTCTCGCTGCGCGCTACTTACCCCTTGTCACTGACCTCGCAATCGGCACTGCAAAGTCGAATCGCGCAGCGGCTCAGCGGGTGCTGGAGAAGCACGGCCTGGCGGAGCGCATCGCCGAGGAGTCTCTCCGCGTCGGCAACACCGAAATTCGCACCGCAGCAGTGGTCTGGGTGGGATCGCTCGGCGGCGACTGGGCGGTTGATGCACTCGCTCAGCAACTCGAACGAGAAACGGTCCCGACAGTTCGCGCAACGATCATCGCCGCGCTTGAGCGACTAGGGCGAAACATCGGTGTGTATCTGCAGCCATCTGCTCTTGCGTCCGAGGCAGCCAAGGGACTCGCTAAGGTCCTGCCCAAGGAGATGGAGTGGTTTCCCTTCGCCGACCTGCCGACGGCCGCCTACGCGGACGGCGCTGAGGTGCCCTCCGACGTTCTGCGCTGGTGGATCGTTCTCGGCTTCACGCTGAAAGACCCTGCAGGTGCTGGACTGCTGCCGCTATACCTGCGTACGCTCACTGCGGCGAGCGCCAGTGCACTCGGCCGCTTAGTGCTGACGACGTGGATCGCACGCGACGCGACAAAAGACGACGCCGTCTCCATGGAGAAAGCGTTCACAGCTGCTATCCGCTATTCAGGCATCGTGAAGGCACTCGCCCTAGATGATCCGGAAATTACCCGCGAAACTCTGCTGTTCTTCGACATCGTGGATGCAGATTTGCCACCGGAGTTTTCTCTCGCGAACTCACGAGAGTTGGACTATTTCGAGCGGGAACGTTTGCGGGAATATGGCAAGGTGCCGACCGCTACCGCGCACCGTGGCATTCTCTCCCTCTGCAGCCACGTTCCGGGCGCCGAGCTTGCCGAAATCGTTCGGCAGTATATGAGACGAAAGCATTTGAAGCGGGCGCAGATCGACGCACTCCTCGTGGTCTTGTCGCTCTCGGGCGATCCAGAACCGACCCAGCTCCTCGTCGCGACGGCACGACGGTATCGCACCGCAGGCATCCAAAAGCGGGCTGGCGAGCTTGTCGACGCGATTGCCGAGGCCCGCGGGTGGTCCACAGACGAGCTTGCTGATCGGATGATCCCGACTGCCGGTCTCGACAGCTCACGTACGTTCGCACTCGACTATGGGCCGCGCTCGTTTGTGGCGCGATTCGGCACCTCTCTCAAACTCAGTCTCGAAACCGCTGAGGGCGAACTGATCAAGGCACTCCCCGCCCCGCGCAAGGCTGACGAATCTGCTGCGGCAGCGAAAACCCACTGGGCCACCAACAAGAAGGAACTCACCGCGGTCGTCACAACCCAACGCCGACGGCTTTATGACGCGATGTGCGTACGACGAGAGTGGACTGGCGCTGAGTGGCGCGAGCGGCTGCTCGAGCATCCGATCATGGGCGTTCTCGTTGCGGCGTTGGTCTGGCACGTCGATGGCATCACAGTTCGCCCTGATCTCGACGGCACCCTACGAACCGTTGATGGCTCTCCTCTCGAAGTGACCCAGGATGCCCGCGTGAGTGTTGCGCACCCGACAACGCTCGACACCTCCGCGGTTGACGCCTGGCGCGCGAATGCAGCCCCCTTGGCTCTCGGCTTTGACCAATTTGGTGCAACCCCAATTGCCGTCACCGGAACGGAGTCACGGCGCGACAACCTCGACGGGACGGAGAGTGAATCGTTCCGACTTCGATCGCGAGCGAAAGCGAGGGAATGGAACCGTGGGGAGACGGGCGACGACGTGAGCTTCTTCGAATACGTGAAGCGGTTCGATACCGTCGGGTTGGAAGGCGTGCTGTCGTTTTCGGGAAGCAGCTTGCCGGAAACGAATATCCCGATCGAACTCGGGGCGCTCACCATTCGCCGGATCACTCCGCGCGGCAGCGGTGGCGCAGCACAATTCTCGGAGCTGCCACCCGCACTGCTGGCCGAGCTCGTTGCCGACTACGAGTTTTTTGGCGCGGCGTAGGCGCGTCAGCATGCACAGAGCTAGCATTGCTCCCGGTCATCTAGAGCGATTCACTATCGTGCCAAGCAAAGGAGCTAGCTATGACATCCACTCCCCTTCGTATCGCCGTCACCGGTGGAAACGGCAAGCTCGGGCGGGCGACTGTGGCAGGCTTGCGTGCGGCTGGTCACACGGTGACGGTGCTCGATATGGCTGGCGCTGACCGCACCCAATTCACCTACGTTGACCTCACCGATTATGGCCAGGTCGTCGATGCTCTCGCCGGCGTGAACGACCGCCACGACGGCGTGGATGCTGTCGCTCACCTCGGTGCGATCCCTGCGCCAGGGCTCTGGTCTGATGCGGCCACTTTTCAGAACAACATGAATGCCACGTTCAATGTGTTTCAGGCGTGCAAGCGACTCGGCATCAAGACAATCGCGTACGCCTCGAGCGAGACCGTATTGGGGTTGCCGTTCGAGACTCCCCCGCCCTACATTCCGCTCGATGAAGAGTACGAGACGCGCCCCGAATCGACCTACTCAATGGTGAAGCATCTTGAGGAAGAGATGGCGCAAAAGTTTGTGCGTTGGGATCCCACACTGAGCATCACCGCGCTGCGTTTCTCCAACGTGATGGACCCTGCCGACTACGCCGAGTTCCCGAGCTTCGATGCGGATGCCCGACAGAGGTCCTGGAACCTCTGGGGTTACATCGATGCTCGCGACGGCGCCAACGCCATCCGTCTGGCACTGGAAACCTCCCGCCCCGGCTATGACGTTTTCAACATCTTCGCCGCCGACACCGTCATGTCACGACCAAATGCGGAGCTCGTGGCTGAGGTGTTCCCCGACGTGGAGATTCGCGGCGAGCTCGGCGTCAACACCTCGCTGACGTCGATCGCGAAGGCCGAGCGGTTGCTCGGCTGGGTGCCGCAGCACAGCTGGCGGGGCTAGGCCCGACCCGCCACTACTCGGGCTGCGACCAGAGCGAGCCCGGCGAGCACGAGCGCAAGCGCAAGCCACATCAGCTGTCCGGCTGCGCCCGCATCTGATCCCGTGTAAGCAAGCCCCGCAGCCGCAGTGGTCGCGGCAGGGATCACATTAATCGTCGTCGACCCGGAGATCGCCCCGAGCGTCACCGTCAGCGTGTGGGGGCTGGCATGGGGGAAGGTCACAGTGAGGCCGTCGATAACATCAGTCGCAACACTGCTCGTCACCACTGCTGCAGAAGCGTCGACCATAACGGGGTTTCCGTACGCGTCGAAACCAGCGATCGTGAGGGTGACGGAACCGTCTTGATCAACGTCGGCTACTGAAGGAGTAACGGTGAGCGCGCCGAACTCCGCCGCTTCAACGCTCAGCTCAGTTGAGACAGCGAAGGTGCCATATCGGGCCGTGATCGTGCGCGTTCCCGCCTCGGTAGCGGTGATCACGTTCCCGCTGATCACGTCGCTCGTGTTGGAGGAAACGAAAGTCGCCGCTGCCGTCTGCTCGGTTCCCGAAGCATCCAGAGTGAAACTGCGCGAATCTCCTGCGGTCAACGCGGCGAGCAGTGGGGCCATTGTGAGAACAGGGTCAACCCACTGTGCGTACACAACGAGATCTCCGGATGCGTCAGCGAGCGTTGAGAGGGCGGTTGAGGTCGTGACGGTCACCCCCGATCCATCAGGAGCAGTGTTCCATCCCGAGACCACGAGTTGCCCGTTGCTCACAGCAGGAAACTCTTCCCCGGCAGCGGCCAGTGTCGGCGCATACGCGGTGAGAACTGTGGTTGCAGGCGCCGCGGGGGCCAGAGCGTTCACATCAGCAATGATCCGGTAAGAATTGCCAGAGATCATGTCGCCGACGTTCGTGACGAGAGTCGATGGCCGAATGATCGCATTATTGGTCACGGCGGCGGTGACCCTCAGCGTTCCCGCGGGATCAACTTCGATAGTCCCCTCATTGCGCAGTGGCTGTCGAATTTCTGACCGCCCCTGAAAACGTACGGTGCCGCTGTCAAATACCGCTGTCTGCTCGATGACCGCATTGATGAGGGTTGAGTTCTGTACGGTCAGCACGTTCGGGCCAGTCTCGCCGAATCGATCCTGGCTTCCAATTCCTTCAGAAACCTCAACCACACTTCCGGTGATCGACACGGTGGAGCTTTGCGAGAACGCCCCGCCTCCAATTCCCGACGCAGAGGATCCTCCTCTGGCGTAGACGTCGCTGCCAACGATCACAATGCTTCCCGGTTCCACAATGGTGGTCGATGCACACACGAGCACCGCTGAGGTGTTCCAGCCGCCAATGGCGGCGTCGCAGAAGGTTCCATACGCATGAACAGTGAGGCCGCTAATCGTGAGCGTACTGCCCTCGCGCACACCTAATCCGGGTGCCGCATTAAGGTCACCGTCGCGCTCGTCGGCCGAGTTGCCGTCATAGTCAATGCCCGCTGTCCACGATCCTGGGCCCTCGAGGGTGAGATCAGCCGCAGCCCGAACACGGACGCTCCCCACGGAGTACCCGTTGAGGTTGATCGTGAGTTCGTCGTCCACATCGAGCAGAACGTCAACGTCGAGGATGTCAGCGCCGATGTTGATAACGTCTGCGCCTACTTGAGTATTCGCGGCTGCAATCGCCGACTGCAATTCGGCTTCAGTCGTCACCGTTACTGGAGCAGCACTGGCGGGCAGCGCCACCCCGAGAGCGGGCACGAACAGCGCCAACGCGACAACAGCAGCAAAGCCGGATCGCAGAGCAGAGAACGACGAACGGGATAAAGCGGTGGGGATCACGGTGCACATCTCGGGTAAAACAGCACCAACAACAGCAGAAAGCGGGAAACCACTCGCTGTCGTCACCGCACTGAAAGCAGGCTTCGGGTTCACAGCAGCGTAACAACGTCGAACACTTCGGGGCGGGAACTTAGACCACTTCCGCGCTTTCGATGGAGCCTGCGGAACGATCAAAAACCTGCCGTGAACGAAGTGAGGAATGAGACTGCGACGGCACCCGCCGCAATGGCCATAGCAAGCGACCACGCCAATTGAACTAGGTAGGCCTGATGATCCTTGCGCTCAAGTTCGGAAAAACGTTCACGGTAGGAGGGGTCTATCGAGAGGTCTGCGGTCGGGTGCCAGGTGCGCACCTCTGTCGCGGCATCGATAATCGACGCGAGCTCTTCAGGGGCCAACACCGCCCTGCGCCGTTTCAACCAGCGGGGCAGCCGGCGGGCATCCATAATGCTGACGTCCTGTGGCCGCTGCCGAAAGATGAACGATGCGGGTTCCACGATTGCCAGTACCGGATGCACCTCAACAGCAATCCCGGCGGCCTGAGTGAGCAGCTTGGCTGCCCGTTTGGCCTCATGACGGGAATTGCGAAGGTGATCCGTCTTCTGTCCGGAGACCATGAGCATTCTGTCGCCGACCCATATTTTCTTGCCTCGGTGGCGCTTCGTGTTGATCGTGAAAACTCCGGCCGGGCCGATGACCACGTGATCAATATCGCTCGCACCCGTACCCACCGGAACCGCATGCAACACAGTCCACTCCGGCCCCAGTCGCGAAAGAAGCTCGCCGACTTTAAGCTCACCGATCGCCCCGGCGAACCAGCTCTGCGCATCCGCGTGAACAGGTCGGGCGCCGAAAACCCGCCGAAGCGCGCTGCGCGGCTCCATCGTCGCCTGAACGCGGAACAGTTCTTCAATAACTGAGTACGCGGCCGGGCGATCAATCAAGTCACCAACCGCTGCTCGCGGCGAAACTACCGGCACAGCGTGAACGTCTTCAGTCATTCTTTCCCCCCCAAAGCGCACTCCCCCGAGCGCACTAGTCGAGAGTATCTCGCTTGCGCAGGCCCACGCCGCCCCCAACACGGGCTACGGACAGCGCACCCCACGTTGCGGGGCATCCATAGTTGAGAATTCCTGCCAGAATATGATCATCCGATAGGGGGATCAGGATGTCAGCGGGATCGTCTGCCGAACAGCAGGCGCAGCGGCTTGGGGCGCTTGCGTCTAGCTATGCCCAGGAAGCGGCACGCGCCGCGGATGAGGCTGGCCGTTACGCTGCGGCAGCTGTCGCCGAGCGCCAACTCGCTACAAGACTCTCGCCGCTCACGGCGCACGGTTATTACCTTCTCGCTGACCGCAAGTGGCCTGGTTCCCGCAGCGCACAGATCGATTTGGTTGTTGTTGGCCCGTCGGGCGTGTGGATTATCGACTCGAAGCACTGGAACGATTTCAGCGTTGCGGGTGGAGCAATGTTCCGTGGGCAAGCTGATGTCACCGACGAGGTGCTGCGATTGGCGGATGTAGCGAACTCTGCCGAATCCGCGCTGGCGGAAGTGGGGCTCGCTCCCGGCGAGGTACGTGTTGCTCTTGTCATGCACGGCCACAAAGGTCGCCTCGGAGAAGTCGGCACTATCGAGGTCGTCGGCGAGGTCGATGTTCATAAGCATCTTGCGGCCCGCGGGCGAAGACTAACTCCCTCCCAGGTCGAGCGTGTGTTGCTGGCGGCAATGCAGTACTTCCCCGCCTATTCGGGACCGCAAATCGAACAAGCACATACGGTCGTGCCCGAGCCAACCTTGCACGAGCTGCCCAATCACGCGCTCAACGATGGCGAACTCCTCAGCGAGGCCGAAGTGATGGAAGCGCTCGGCGCCGCAGAACTTGCTGCCCCCGTCGAAGACTGGATGACGTTCCTCCACCCAACGCAAGCGAACTTGGTGCGCCGAAGCTTCAACGGCCCCTCCCGCATCCGGGGAAGCGCCGGTACCGGAAAGACTGTCGTGGGATTGCACCGCGCCGCCTACCTCGCACGCATGCATCCGCATGGCCGCATTCTATTCACGACCTTCGTGAAGACACTGCCCGCAGTGATGAGCAATCTACTAGCGCGATTGGCGCCAGAAGCTGCTGAGCGTGTCGACTTCGTCGGTGTGAACTCTTTCGCCTCACGAGCTCTCTCAGAGCGCGGGATCCGACTCAAGATTGACTCCCGCCGTTCGGGCGTGCTCCTCAAAAAAGCGTGGTTCGGCCTCGATGAACCTGCTCGCGCACGCCTGATGGCGAGAGCACCCATCGCCGGTTTCGAGTACTGGAAAGAGGAGGTCGACTCAGTCATCAAGGGGCGCGGTCTTGTCTCATTCGAACAATACGCAGACTGCTCGCGACCGGGGCGGATGATCCCGCTCAACGTTGAGGACCGCCGCGCAGTCTGGGCACTCTTCGAGAGTTACGAACGGCTCATGCGGGCTGAGGGCATCCATGATTTCAAGGATCAAATCCTTTTGGCCGAGAAAGCCCTTCGCGAGCGCCCTCTAACCGGCTATGCCGCCGTGGTTGTCGACGAAGCTCAAGATCTCTCGCTCTCCATGGTGCGGATGCTGCACTCCCTAGTCGGGGATGGCCCCGACGGTTTCACACTCATCGGAGACGGCCAGCAGAGCATCTATCCGGGCGGCTACGTTCTCAGCGAAGCCGGGATCTCGCTCGCGGGGCGAGGTGTCGTGCTCGACCGCAACTACCGCAACACCATAGAGATTCAAGAGTTCGCCTCTACCTTCATTGCCGACAATGAGTTTGCCGACATCGATGATGCGCCCTCCGTCGCCCCTGGTCGCAGCCGGGCTCGCAACGCCGACGAAGCTACCACCGCTGGTAGCGAGTTACACCGCAACTCAGTGAACGCAACCGGTCGGCACGGATCAGCACCAGTCTCGGCGACCTTCACTTCCACCGACGAACATGACGCTGCGATGGTTGCCCACATTCGGGATGCCGTCGGTTTGGGTGAGAGCGCCATCGGTGACATTGCAATCCTGTGCGATACGAACCGGCAAGTAGATACCGCCCGACGGCTGCTTACCGCAGCAGGGCTGAAGTCTATGAGTCTCATGGATTACGTCGGCATCTCCACCGATGCAGTGAAAGTTGGCACGATCAACCGGGCAAAGGGGCTCGAGTTCAAGCTCGTGATGCTGCCCTGGACTCCGAAGGTTCCCAAGACTGCCGACGACGAACGAGTGGCCCGAGATCTGCGCGAACGTTATGTCGCCACCACCCGGGCTCGCGACGCCCTCTGGGTTGGATTCTGCTGAGTTGAGCACTGCTCTCCGCACCGAAACGGCCTACCCCAACGCCCACTGAGACCCCCAAACCGGGCCACAAACCGCGGTACGACCCGCCTAAACCCTTGTACCGCGCTGCAACTTGCCGCAGTATGTTCACCTCGCATCCATGTTGAAGTGTTGGACTACCTCTATGACCGGCTACGCGTCGCAGTATCCACGGCCCGACCATTTCGTTTTGCATCTGAGTGACACTCACTTCTTGGCAAACGGGGGGAAGCTCTACGACTCCCTCGACAGCGAGGTCAAGCTACGGCAATTGTTTGCCGAACTCGAGGCATCCAACTCCCGTCCGGAAGCAATTGTCTTCACCGGCGACATCGCCGACAAGGGCGACCCGGTGGCGTACCGCGCTATTCGCGAAATCGTCGAACCTGCAGCAGAACGCCTCGGCGCTCGTGTGGTGTGGGTCATGGGCAACCACGACAACCGCTCTGCGTTCAATGCGCACCTGCTCGACGAGACTGCCTCCGAAGACCCCATCGACCGAGTTATCGACATCAATGGGCTTCGCATCATCTCGCTTGATTCCACCGTTCTCGACCACCACTATGGCCATGTGACGGATGCCCAGCTGCTGTGGTTGCAGAATGTGCTTGCCACCCCGGCGCCCCACGGCACGATTCTCGCCATGCACCACCCGCCTGTTCCCGCCGTGCTTGACCTTGCGGTGACCGTCGAATTACGTGGCCAGAAAGAACTCGCGGCTGTCATTCGTGGCAGCGACATCCGCAGCATCATCGCAGGCCACCTGCACTACTCCACGGCGGCAACCTTCGCCGGAATCCCCGTGTCTGTTGCCTCGGCCACCTGCTACACGCAAGACCTCAACGTGGCCGTAGGCGGCAGTCGTGGCCGCGATGGCGCCCAGTCGTTCAACCTGGTGCACGTGTATGACGACACCGTCTTGCACTCGGTAGTACCGCTTGGCGACTACGGAAGTCTCGCCTATGTGACACCAGAAGAGACTGCTGCGATTCTGGTCAAGGAGGGCATCACCATCGCCCCCGCAGTGAACCCGCACGTCGCGGCGAGCGTCACCACTGACAGCACCGCTGACGCCGCGCCCGGCACCGACGACGATGACACTCAGAGTGACGTCGCCACAAACACAATCTCAGCAATCACCGTCGCTGCGTAGGGCACCACGCGTCAACCGCTGGCCGCCAGCGGCTAGCCGCTACTCGGGCTCGGGCAACTCCCACGGCGCTGCCACCGGGTAGTACTCGTCAAGGAACGAGCCGACTGCGGCCGCACGGTCCTCGACCGAGATCTCTGGGAAGCTTCCGTCATTGAGGCAGAAGAAGTCGCTCGTGCGCTTGCGCAGCAGCGAGCGCATCTTGCGCAGGCCCTCAAGCGACGTCGTGTCGACGTACTTGACCTTGGCATCCGACTGAATCATTGCCTTGCCGCTCAGCAGCGCAAAGTAGTGGTACAGCGAGTTCGTGACAGACACGTCGGTGGCCTGACGGAAGGCGCTCGCACTCGTGCGCTTGAAGTCTTCCGGAAAAGTCTGTTCGAGCTCTTTCATCACCGAAACGCGCAGCGGAGTCGCCGCGTGCTCGAGATGACGCGTAATAGTGGCGCCAAACTTCTCTTGCAGTAGTCGACGGTTCACGCGCGCCGCATTCTCGAATCCAGAGCGCTCAATGCTGCTCTCCCCCAAACCGATGCGGGTGCGGGCCTCGATGAACTTCGAGATGCCGCCAGGGGTGAAGAACGCCGAGGGGCTTACCGAGCGACCAAAGAACATGTCGTCGTTGGAATACAAGAAATGTTCGCTGAGGCCCGGGATGTTGTGCAGCTGGCTCTCGACCGCATGCGAGTTGTGCGTTGGCAGGTCGTCGTGGTTCGCGAAGAAGTCTTCGCTGCGCATCAACGTGACCCGCGGATGTTCGGCCAACCAAGCCGGTCGCGGAGAATCAGTAGCAATATAAATGTTGCGAATCCACGGCGCGAACAAGTGCACTGAACGAAGCGCGTACTTGAGCTCATCCAACTGCCGGTAGCGCGCCTCAGAGTCGTCGCCCTCGCCCACGATGAAGTTCGCCATGCGGGCGGCGCGCGCCTTTTGCCACTCGACCGCGGCACCATCAACCCACGAGAAGACAATGTCGATGTCGAACTGGATGTCGCTGGCCAGTGGCTCGAACATGCCCTTGAGCGTCGGCCACGACTGCCCATAGAACTCAACGGTGTCGTCGATGGCTTCACTGCGGGGCACCCAGCGGCGCATGAGGGCGTTCGGGTTCGGCGCAACAACTTCATTGCGCACGTGTTCCCACAGCTCAAGGCGCACCCCGAATGGCGCATCGAAACGCAGACGGCCCGCAGGCTCGACTCGAGGCCGAAACAGCATCATCGCTTTCGCCTTGATCGAGGAAACTAGCACACCATCGGCCACCAGCACGGGGCTATCGCGCTCATCCGAAGCAACGGGCTTGCCGTTCTCCTTGATGCGCGCCGGCTTCACATAAAAGGGCTCGTTCTGGCAGGCCGTGACCAACGCGTTCTTCAGCGCCTTGCGATCCTTCCAATCGACCGCAACAACCGGGGTCTCGCCGTCGCCGCGCACGAGCAGAAACGGGATCTCAGCGTCATCAAGAATGCCGCGAATAAACAGCAGGTCATCTCGCACCGCTTCGCGCGGCGTCAGAGTGTCATTGCTGAGCGCGAGGAGTCCATCGTGCAGAACAACATCGTCGCGGTTCATTACCGCAGGAGAAGAAACATGGTCAATCATGGGGGCCCCGTCGTTATAGCGTGAGTGAGCTGCCAAGCGACCGAAAATCGGCGTGCCTTTAGCTTCTCTGAGAGTAGCCTGACCCGCTGAGAATCGGTCGGATTGCGCCCGGCAACGCCGAACTATCTGCTGCTGACCCTACGTGCATCCCTCGCTTGATTAATGAGCGATGCTCGCTACAGTTGACGTATCCGCTTCCACGCGGTCGAACAGCCTATCGGGAGGCTTTCATGTCTGAAGTTGTCTTGTGGAACGTGATCGGCATTCTCGCGATCGTCGCCTACGTGGCCCTAATCGCCGTAGCGCTACTGCAGATTTACCGCTCCACTATGCCCACGAACACCAAACTCCTGTGGCTCATCGTGATTCTGGTCGCACCATTCCTCGGACCACTGATCTGGTTTGCGATTGGTCGCAATAGCGCGCTGCTCTAGAGCACGACGCCGCTGAATCCTGCATTTCCGCCCACGAGGTCACGGGTCAGCACCACCTGAGCGAACTCGTCATGCAGGTTCACTCCCGTGATACGCGAGAGCTCGGCGGCGGTTATTTCTTCACCAAACGGGCCCTCGCGGTCGAACGTGTGGGTGGCATCCACCACAAAGGTGACGTCATAGCCGAGGTTGCCGCCCACCCGCGCGGTCGTCTCGCAACAGTGGTTGGTGGTGATTCCGCACACCACAATCGAATCGATGTCGGATGCTTTCAGCCATTCATCGAGATTGGGGCTGCCATGAAAACTTGAGTTCACGCTCTTGGCGACGAGAAGATCGGGGGTGCCTGAGAGTAGTTCCTTGAAGGCATTGCCTGGCGAACTCGGATGCAGTGGCGACGTGTCGTCGTGGGAATCGTGCCGCACATACACAATCGGCCAGCCTTCGCGGCGCCAGTGCCCGATCAGCACCCCGATATTGGATTCACAGTCGGGGTTATTGCGCGGCCCCCAGTAGGCAGCATCATCAAAGCCTTGCTGGACATCGACAACGATGAGTGCTGAAGCCATGACTACCTCCGGGGTTTAGCCGACGCTTACCCCGAATAGTAGCCCTCGGTTGCCGTTTATGGGAGATGGCCATCGCTGACGTGGCTTAGCGTTCGACGCTCGGACGTGAGCCTAGCGACAGTCGATGTGACCCGCTACGGCGTGTACCAGAGATCCTCATAAGGAGGCGGCGCATCAGCAGCGTCCATTAGCTCTAACGGCTCGAACTGCGGATCGTAAACCCCCACACCCGCCCCGGTCGCATCGCACTTTCGAGTCGATGGGTAGCCTCCGACCTCGATGATCTCCGAGCCTTCCCGCTTCACAAGGACGGCAACTTCTCGCCCATCCGCAAGGACCTCGGGGGTATAGATTTCGTCTTCAGTCGATGCGTCACAAAATCGCACGGTCGCAGTGTTCTCGCCCGTCATCTCGACAGAAAGTGGCAACAGAACCCGCGGGCCTTTGAACTGCGGCGGAGCTTGACCATCATCCGTACTTGTAAACCTGCTTCGCCAAGTCTGGAACTGTTCCGCAGCCCTCTCGCGATCACGAGTCGAGGTGAACTGCTCGATGCTGAAATCTCCCAGGTTCATCGCCACGCTAAAACTTAATGGAGAGATTTCAGCAGCTTGCACCCATTCGTTGTCGTCCAGATCCGAGATCGGCTCGACCGAGTTCACGATGTCCGGAGTCTCATACACCGTCGGCCATACTCGCTCCACCTCCGGCTCCGCGACGCAACTGGAGAGCGTTGCGGCAAGCGCCAACACCACGACTCCGGGGGCACAGATCTTCACTAGTAAATTCCTTCGTTTGCATCAGTTGGCCCAACGCTCTGCAACGGCATTACTTCTGAGGGCTGGGGGTCTGCCAGAGATCCTCATAAGGCGGCGAGGCGTCAGCGGCCTCCATCGGCTCCAACGGCGCGAACTGCGGATCGTAAACTCCTACACCTGCCCCGGTCGCATCGCACCGGATCGTAGACGAGGAGCCTCCTACCTCTATGATCTCCAAACCTTCTCGTTTCACAAGAACTGTGAGCTCCCGCCCATCCGCAAGGACCTCCGGGGGATAGATCTCGTTTTCTGTCGTAGCGTCACAGAATCGCACGGTTGCAGTGTTCTCGCCCGTCATCTCAACTGACAGCGGCAACAGCACCGGAGGGCCCATGAACTGCGGCGGAGCTTGACCATCCTCCGTACTCGTATAGCTGCTTCGCCAACTTCGGTACTGCTCTTCAGCGCTCGCCCGATCGCGAGTCGAGGTGAACTGTTCAATGCTGAAATCGCCCAGATTCACCGCCATGCTCAAACCAAAGACTGAGGCTTCAGCAGCTTGCACCCATTCGTTGTCGTCCAAATCCGACACCGGCTCGACCGAGTACACAACGTCCGGAGTCTCATACACCGTCGGCCATACTCGCTCCACCTCCGGCTCGGCAACACAACTGGAAAGCGTTGCGGCAAGCGCCAACACGACGACTACGGGGGCACAGATCTTCACTAGTAAATTCCTTCGTTTGCATCGCCCTGAGCTGCCGCATACGCGTGCTCGTATCGAACAAGCCAGCCGTCAGTTCTGAACTCCTCTGCCACACCGCCCGATTCGTAAAACCCGGCGAGCCAGCCTTGCTCTTCTCCTGGTAGGCCGCTGAAACGCGGATAGCCACCCAACCTGTCCGTGCCGAGAATGTCGTGGAGTGCGACTGCGTTCACGAATTCGGCGTGGCTCAGCGCTTCGCCGCGGAGCAGATCGGCGTCTCTATCTAACGCTGCCGCTGTGAGGTGATCTGAAAACACGCGATCAAGGGCTTCTCCCACGATCGCGTCGGTGATCGCACCAGCTCCGGCTTCGACCAAACTACCGCCGGGGATCGGGAGAAGGCCGAGCACCAGACCGGCGGCATCCCCTGCGCTGGAAATCTCGGCCTGAAGCTCTAGGTCGCTGCGCTCAGCCGCTCCCATGAGCGCCCCCGCTCCGCCGCCGTCGATCAAACCGCTCACGACGTTCGATCGAACCATTGCGCTCTGAATGTCTTCCATCGAGCTGTTTGGGCCCAACCCGTCGAAATAGCCTTCTGACAGTTGCAGCGCAGCACTACGCAGCACGACAGCGCCGCTGGGATTACCCGCCACTTGCCCCAACACTTCGGCCAACTCGCTCAGACCGGTGTTAGGTCCGTAGCGATGCTCACCGTTGAAGACTTCCCACGTACTGTGAAACCGTTGATCAACGGCCGCTACGGCCGATCCCTCCGCTTGCAGCGCGGCGATCGCGTCGAGGTGCAGAGAAAGGGCCCCCGCGAGATCTACTGCTGCTTCGTCTGTGAGTTTCTCAACCCCAAAGACAGGGTTAGCCGCTAACTCTCTGATGATCTGGGCGGTCATCGAAGCTTCCTGTTGCCCTATGCCGCCCTCTGCGCCGTTGTAGTCGAAGTTCGCATTCGGTCCGCCTTCTACCTGTGCCGCCCCAAACCACAATGCGGCGACCCCGTCGAAGCCTGTCGGGGATGCCCAATCTCGCTCGCCAAACCAGTACCCAATTCGAGCGTCGCCCTGACCGGGGTCAGCAAGAAAGTCGAACGCTTGCTCCGGATACAGTCCCAGAGTTTCGAAGACGCGATCCGCGCCGTCAAGCATGGAGGTGGAGAGAGCTTCATCCGCGCTTAGATCGTTGAAACCTTCAGAGCGCAAGTCCTCAGCGATCATCATCTGCAAAACCCCTGCCTGAAGGGGCGATTCTGAGTCGCTGAGGAAGAACCCATTTTCGCGTTCCATGACATCAATTTCGTGCGCCACCGCGAGCGAAAGCTGAGAGCCCATCGGCGCCTCTGCCGAATCAGAGAATAAGAAGGCGATGGCGCCATTGACATTCGTCCAGGCTGGACCGCCATCTACACTCGCGACATTCTCTTGCAGAATAGTGCTCGCGAAGTCAGCGGCGGCATCCGCTGACCACGATTCGGAACCCAGCGATAAACCGTTACGGAGTGCCTGCGCTAACAGAATCGACGGCAGACTTTGCGGTGGTGTTTCGGGGTTCGCCTTCGTCTCCATCCAAAAATCTTGACCGAGTCGATCGATGAGATTTACCGTTTGAGCGCCGCCGAGCTTCTGAAAGAACGATGACATGACCTGCTCATTAGAGCCGTACGCTGCCATCAGCTCAGCAAAAGCCTCACGTTGATCGTCCGACGAACCTGACGAGAGATACTCTTCGGCCAGGCCTCGCATGGCCTCAGCGATCTCGTCTGGTTCAAGATCATCAACCCCAGCAATTCCCACTCGCGTAAATTGCGCGCGGATCAGCGGCCACGACGTCGGGATCGCACTCGCTAGTGCAGAAATCAGGGCATCTTCAGCGTCTTGTCGTTGCCGAGCAAGGACCATGATGTTGTAGGCCGCTTCGGCGCTGGCTTCAACCGCGCGCACTCGCTCCCACGCCTCTTCAACTCGGCCGGGGATGTTCAGGAAGGATTCTTCCGGCAGCGACCACACCACGTTCTGGGCGTGAACAAGCACTTCTTGTGCATCTCGGGTCTGCGCTTTAATGCGTTCAAAGTCATCGACATAAGTGCTCATGGCGGCCGCGATGTCGCCCGTGACCCGCTCGACCTCCAGCGAAGAATTGGCGGAGATACGAGCGGTACTTCGCCACGCTTCGCCTGAATCGCCGCTCCAAACTGACTCACTAATCGAAGAGACGAATCCCATCGTTGCCTGACGAATTTCTGCGAATTTTGCTTCGGAAAGACGAAGGGCGGATACGCCAGCGGCTAACCCGCTAGCGCTGCCCTGCGCCGGATTTGACCATTCCCACTGCGGCACGGCTATCCCTTAGCCGCCGACGCAAGGTCAGCATCCGCCTGCTCGAAAGCGGCAGCCGCCATGCTGGCGCTCACCGCGGCAGCACGAATCCTGCCCTCAAACCCTTGCGCAGCCACGCGGGCCCACATGTTGACGTCTTCAATCGCAGCAACGATCGCGGCGCTACAGGAGTCACTCGCGTCAATGGAGAGGTTGTCGGGCACCGCGTCGGCGACATGGCCAAGCAGCACGGCAACATCGGACACCGCGACGGTGTCTATCTGCAGATCATCGGCCATCGTGGCACTTTCACCTTTCACATCATCCGAGCACTCGTCACCGGTTCGCGCCTGCCGCGGTAGCGTCGCCGCCCCACACACAAGAGGTCACGCAACAACGTCATCCACGGCACTCCAACGCCACACAAGAGCAGAGGGATACTCGAATATTAGCTCAAGTTTACGCCGAAGAGGAGCCCGAGGAGGTACGTTGCCGCAGCAGCTCCGTAGCCAATCGCGAGTTGGCGCAGGGCACGCTTGAGCGGTGAGGCGCCGGAGAGCAACCCGACGATCGAGCCGGTAATGAGAAGGGCGATTCCCACCAGCACCGAGGCGATCACCACCGCAGTGAGACCTGCTGCGCCAAAGAGATAAGGCAGCACCGGAATAACAGCGCCTGACGCAAAGAAGCAGAAACTGGATGCCGCAGCCCCCAACGCGGAACCAATCGGATTGTGCTCTGCGGTCGCTGCCACGGCATCCGTCTGGCGACCAGCGAGCACTTCGGCGGCGTGCAGCTCGGCCTCTTGG
Source organism: Salinibacterium sp. NG253 (assembly GCF_015864945.1). Taxonomy (GTDB): domain Bacteria; phylum Actinomycetota; class Actinomycetes; order Actinomycetales; family Microbacteriaceae; genus Rhodoglobus. The sequence continues at coordinate 1,137,581 of NZ_JADYWF010000001.1, forward strand.
GCGGACATGCCGCGTGCCCGGTAGACGAGGGCGAGTTCGTTTTCGTCGACGTCGAGATGGGTGACGGAGTCGGTGGCGACCGGTCCGTGCGCTGCCGCTTGCTCGAGCTCGAGTTGGGAACGCACTGACACGTATTCACCGGCAGCCATCGAAAGCGCTCCGGCGAGAAGCCCGGCGACGCCAGAGAGCAGCACGACAGCGTTCGGAAGGCCGGCAGCACTCATACCGAGTACGAGGGCGAGGTTGGAGACGAGCCCATCGTTTGCTCCGAACACGGCGGCGCGGAACGTTCCCGAGAGGCGTTGGCGCCCACGGGTAGCGAGAGCGCGAACCACTTCCTCGTGAACGGCTTCGTCGGCGGCCATCGTGTCGGTCGCGTCGGCGTCATCCAAATACGGCGAACGTGACTCAGCGCGCTGAGCAAGGGCGAGCACGAAGACGGAACCAAAGCGTCGGGCAAGGAACCCGAGCATCCGGGTGCGGGGGTCAGTCGGGCGTGGCCGGCCGGCGTGCTCCCCCAGCAGGATCAACCAGTGGTTCTCGTGGCGTTTTTCGGCAGCGGCGAGCGCAAGGAGAATCTCGCGCTCTTCGCCAGTGCGACGGGATGCCAGATCCCGATAGACGGCAGCTTCGGCTCGTTCGGCAGCAAGATAGCGTCGCCACCGTCGCACTTCGCGGGCGCTCGGGGTGGAGCTCGGTTCTGTCACGGTCATGCCGAGAACTCGACACCCCAGCTCGCCGCGAACTCAACGCCGGGCTCCAGCCACAGCAGGCCGCGGCCAGTGTTAAACGCGTTGGGCGCGGCCGTCATGGGCTCGATGGCGACAACTTGGCCGACACCGGTGAGGGTCGGGAAGTTGCGGGGCGTGAACAGCTGTACGAAGTCGAACTTGTCATCAACGGTGACGCGAATTTCGCGACCGTCTGGCGCGGTGAGGCGTGCAGCAACACCGTCGACAACCTCAATACCGCCGAACGCTGTGTCGAGATCGAGCTCTCCGACGAGGCGACCACCGCTGAGATCGAACCCGGTGCCGGACACTGCGACCTCATTGGTCGGGATGTTGCGCTCATTCGATTCGAAGCGAGTGGCGGCGGTCATCGTGAGAGTCAGCTCCGCGATGGGAGTGTCACCGATCTTGAAGAAGGGGTGCGTACCGAGCGCGTACGCGGCGGCGGCATCCGAGAGGTTAGTGGCGGTGTGGCTGACGCGCAGACCGCCCTCGACGAGTTCGTAGCGCACCGTGGTGTGCAGGTGAAACGGGTAGCCATGCTGCGGGAAAACTGTCGCCTCGAGCGTGACCGAGCTTTCCGTGCGCTCGATGAGGGAGTAGCCCGTGTTGCGAAGCAAACCGTGGATCGCGTTGTTGCGATCGCGTTCGGTGATGTCGAGGTGTTGTGGTTCGCCTTCGAGCATCCACGTGCCGTCTTCGATTCGGTTCGGCCACGGCACCAACACGATGCCGTCGGCAAAGGGTGGCATCGCAGTCTCGGCGTAGGATTCCACGAGATCAACACCGCCAATGCTGAACTCCCGCAGTGACGCAGCAAGTTCCGTGATCGTCGCTCGCGCCTCGCCCTGCTCAGTGTCGCGAGAAATGATGTACTGGGTTCCGGTAGGCGTGCTCACCGCAACAGCTTATCGGCGCAGACGCAACAAAGAAGGAAGCAGCCATGTCAGATATTCGCGATGACGTTCTTTATGACTTCGAGGCCGTGTTCGGTCACCCCGCCGCCGGCGTCTGGTCGGCCCCCGGCCGCCTCACCCTGCTCGGCACTCCCGATAGCCCCGAGACGGATGCCGAACTCGCCGTCGCGATCAACCGCCGCACCGTGCTCGCCGCCGGCCCCAGCCCTGACCGCACCGTGCGCATCGCGAGTGCCCTCGTTGACGAAATGGTCACGGTGGAACTCGACGAGCTAGCCACGACCGCGGTTGAAGGCTGGAGCCGCAGTGCGCTCGCCATCGTGCAGGAGGTGATGGCGTCATCCGCTGATTCGAGCACCCTGAGTGGTGTCGACGTGTTCATCGACACGACCATTCCCGTCGGCGCTGGCATGGGGTCGTCGTCGGCGCTGGAGGCCGCGCTTGCGCTTGCGCTCACCGATCTGTGGAGCCTGGGCGAACACATCGCCCACCTGCCCGAGCACCCCGACGTTGCTGCGAGCGTCTTTGCGCTCGACGACCACGCCCTCGTGCGGCTCGAAGGTGAAACCCGCCCCGAGCCACTCCCTCTCGACTGGAAAACCGCGGGACTCGAACTACTCGTTATCGATACCGATGCGCCGACCGCCGACGAACTCGACACCGCAATCGCGGAGGACGAAGTGCGTCGCACGCTCCACACCATTACCGAAAACCAGCGGGTGCGCGACGCGGCTCTCGCCATCCGCGACGAAACGCCGCGGCTCTTGGGCTCGCTACTCGACGCGTCGCAGGCGAGCCTGCGTGACGACTACGGAATCTCCACCACCGAAATTGACCTCGCCGTAGAAACCGCTCTGGCATCCGGAGCATTGGGCGCGCGGATGCTCGGCCGCCCGTTTAGCGGAGTCGCCGTTGCCCTCGTCGACACCGACACCGCATCGCGGGTGCGCGTTGCTCTCGATGGTGCCTTCGCCGAGCATGCCCTGGGCCAGCCGACCGTCACCGAGGTGCTGCCCTCACTCGGAGCGCTGCGCGACCGCTAGCGGGAACCGCGTAGCTACTCTTCGCTAAGCGCTCTGTGCCAGCGGCTGTTCGCTAGGCCCTATTCGCTCACGATCTTGAGCACGAGCGCGACGGCGAAGCCGAGCGCCACAATCGTGCCGGTCCAGACCCAGACCTGAGCCCACGGAAAGCGACGCTTGCGCGGGGTGCGCTTAACGGCGCCGCCCTGGTGGGGTGCCGAGCCTTTCGCTGCCACCGTTAGAGCCGTTCGGCTGCGTCGACGACGTTCTTCACGAGCATCGCGCGGGTCATCGGGCCAACGCCACCCGGCATGGGCGAGAGGTAGCCGGCGACTTCCGCAACGCCAGGGTCAACGTCTCCAACGAGACGGCCCTTGCCGGTTTCTTCGTCGATCACGCGGGTGATTCCTACGTCGAGCACGGCTGCTCCGGGCTTGATCCACTCGGGGCGAATAAGGCCAGCAGAGCCGACAGCAGCAACCACGATGTCCGCCTGGCGAACGTGGGTCTCTAGCTGAGTCGTGCGGGAATGGGTGAGGGTGACCGTGGCATCCAGTCCCTTGCGGGTGAGGAGCAGGCCAATGGGGCGGCCGACAGTGAGGCCGCGACCGACAACGACAACATGCTTGCCCGCGATGGGAACGTCGTAGCGTTCGAGCATTTCGACGATTCCGGCCGGGGTGCAGGGCAGCGGCGAATCGAGCTTCGTGCCCACGCCAAGCACGAGACGACCGAGGTTGGTGGGGTGCAGCCCATCCGCATCTTTGGCGGGGTCCATGAGTTCGAGCATCGCGTTCTCGTCGAGACCGGCCGGCAGCGGCAGCTGAATGATGTAACCGGTGACGGCAGGGTTTTCGTTCAACGCCACAATGGCATCCCGCACTTCGTCCGCGGATGCCGTGGCCGGCAGATCGACGCGGATCGACTCGATGCCCACTTCGGCACAGTCGCGGTGCTTGCCTGCGACGTAGGAACGGCTTCCGGGGTCGTCGCCCACGAGAAGGGTGCCGAGGCCCGGAGTGATGCCGCGAGCCTTGAGCGCGTCAACGCGAATGCGCAGTTCATTCTTCACTGCGGTTGCTGTGGCAACACCATCAAGCTTTACTGCGGTCATCGTTTTCCGTTCGAATCGGGCCCATGCGCTGATCGGCCACCTACAACTGCCCTGTCCATTAAACGCTAAAGAGCCCGCCTCCGTGTTCACACAGAAGCGGGCTCTCTGACGGTGGTCGTTTTCGACCCCGACTATGGCTGTTTAGGCCCAGCTACCGGGGCTCTCGAGTCCTTCATAGAGCGGGAAGGCATCGGCGAGCGCGCGGGCACGAAGCTGCAGCGCGGTGATGTCGGCACCGGGCTTGAGAGTTTCGGCGATGATGTCGGCAACCTCCGTGAATTCGGCGTCACCGAATCCGCGGGTGGCCAATGCCGGCGTTCCGATGCGGAGACCCGAGGTCACCATCGGCGGGCGCGGGTCGGCAGGAACAGCGTTGCGGTTGACGGTGATGTCAACCGAGTGCAGCAGGTCTTCGGCTTCTTGACCATTGAGTTCTGACTTGCGCAGGTCGACGAGCACGAGGTGCACGTCGGTGCCTCCCGTGAGCACGTCAATGCCGAGCTCAGTCATGTCGTCTTGAACGAGACGCTCAGCAAGAAGCTTGGCGCCACGAAGGGTGCGCTCCTGGCGGTCCTTGAAGTCGTCGGATGCCGCAAGCATGAATGCGGTCGCCTTGGCGGCGATCACGTGCATGAGTGGTCCGCCCTGCTGGCCGGGGAACACGTTGGAGTTGATCTTCTTGGCGATATCAACGTTGTTCGTGAGGATGAAGCCCGAGCGTGGTCCACCAATGGTCTTGTGAACAGTCGAGGACACGACATCCGCAAAAGGAACGGGGTTCGGGTGCAGACCAGCGGCAACGAGTCCAGCGAAGTGCGCCATGTCAACCCAGAGCACTGCTCCAACCTCATCGGCGATCGAACGGAACTCAGCAAAGTCGAGCTGACGCGAGTAAGCCGACCACCCAGCGATGATGACCTGCGGCTGAACCTCAATGGCCTTGGCACGAACATCCGCCATATCAAGAACGCCGGTCTCTTCGTTCACACCATAGGCGTGAGCTTCGTAGAGCTTGCCCGAGAAGTTGAGGCGCATGCCGTGAGTGAGGTGCCCGCCGTGGTCGAGCGAGAGACCGAGGATGCGGTCGCCGGGCTTAGCGATAGCCGACAGAACGGCGGCGTTGGCCGACGCACCCGAGTGGGGCTGAACGTTAGCGAACGCGGAACCGAAGAGGCTCTTGGCGCGATCGATGGCGAGCTTCTCGGCAATATCCACAAATTCGCAGCCGCCGTAGTAGCGACGCCCCGGGTAACCCTCGGCATATTTGTTGGTGAGAACCGAACCCTGCGCCTCAAGAACAGCGCGCGGAACGAAGTTCTCACTCGCGATCATCTCGAGAGTGTTGCGCTGACGGTCGAGCTCTTGAGCGAGCACCGCAGCGATCTCAGGGTCTACCTCAGAGAGAGGCGAGAGGAACGTTGACACAGATGATCTCCTTGCGACGGGGTGGATACTTCCAAGATACCGGGTGAACGCTGACGGCGAGCAGTCAGAGTTTGTCTCCTTTCCGCAGGGCCGGAAAGAAGTCTGACCCCGAAGTGGTCTAAGGAAGCCTTGAAATGCCCTCTATTTCTGTCAGACTTTGGACTACATCATCGCCGGCAACACCAGCTCCTAGAGCGCTCTCACTCCCCCGAATGGACTCCATGTCTCGCCGCATCATCCACTCCGCAACGCTCGTGAGCGACGGTGTGCAGAGCGAGAACGCCTGGGTCGAGTTCAGCGGCGAGAGCGTTGCCTCCACCGGAAGCGGTGATTCCTGGCGCGAGCACGCGGATGCCGCCACCATCGTCACCGACGCCGAAGGCGATTTTCTTACTCCCGGCTTCATCGACATCCACTCTCATGGCGCTAACGGTGTCTCTTTCGATGACGGGCCGGAGGCCATCGCCACTGCGCTTGCCGCCCACCGGAGCCATGGCACCACCCGCTCGGTTCTTTCGCTGATTAGCGATTGTCACGAGTATCTCGTCGAGCGTTTAGCTGAGGTCGCCGACCTCACGCGGCGCGACCCGCTCGTGTTGGGCAGCCACCTTGAGGGCCCATTCATCGATCAGGGGTTCCGTGGCGCACACAATCCGGCCGCGCTACGCTCTCCCACGGCGACCGAGATCGAGCAGCTGCTAGCCGCCGCCGATGGAACGCTTCGCCAGATCACGTTGGCCCCAGAACTCCCCGGCGGCGCTGAGGCTGTCGCCCAATTCGTCGCCGCCGATGTACGCGTAGCGGTTGGCCACACTGCCGCCACGTACGCCGAAACTCGCGCCGCGTTTGACGCTGGAGCGAGCATCCTGACGCACGCGTTCAATGCCATGCGTGAGATCCACCACCGCGCTCCCGGCCCGGTGGCTGCAGCCTTTCACTCTCCGGGCGTCACGCTCGAGGTCATCAATGACGGCGTGCACGTGCATCCGGATGTCGTAAAAATGTTGTTTGCTTCAGCCCCGGGCCGCATCGCGCTGGTTACCGACGCGATGGCCGCGACCTGCGCTGGCGATGGCCACTACCTTCTCGGCTCGCTCGATGTCACGGTGACCGACGGCGTTGCCCGCTTGAGCGACAGCGACGCAATCGCCGGCTCTACCCTGACGATGGATGCCGCGGTGCGTCGAGCTGTCACCGAAGTCGGGCTGAGCGTGCCTCAGGCTGTTGCCGCGGCTACCGCTGTTCCTGCCCGGGCCATCGGGCGCTCCGGCGACTTGGGTTCGCTGGCTCCCGGATTTGCCGCCGACGCCGTGCTACTCGATGCCGACTTTAAGGTACGGGCGGTGTGGGCTGCTGGTCGCGAATTGCCGCGGCCCGAGCATCCCGACGCCTAAGCATCCAGCCACCGACGATCGCGAAGACCACGGCAACGCCGAGAATCGCAGCGTCAACCATGGGCAACGACAGGATGCCTTGCTGGTCGAGCAGGATAGCGCCGAAGAGCGCTCCGCCACCGATGCCGATGTTGAATGAGGTCGTGAGGTAGGCGGAGCCGACGTCGCGCATGCGCGGTGACGCGAGTTGCAGCAGCCGCGTTTGCATCATGGCAGGAACGCCACCGAAGGCCATTCCCCAGACGGCTATAACCGTGAACATGATGGCGGGTTCGTCGGGGAACATTCCGAGCAGCGCGGCGCAGACCGCAACGAGACCAACGGTGACAGGGATGATGCTGCGCGGGAAGCGGTCAATAAGCAGTCCGGCGAGGGCGAGACCGAGGGCTCCGGCGGCACCGTAGACAAGCAGCACACCGGCGACAGCGCCCGGCTCAATGCCGGCAGGGCCAATAAGGTATGGCGCGATGTAGGTATAGAAAAGGTTGTGCCCGAGCATCGCGAGGGCAACCAGAATGCAGATGTAGATCACGCCGGGAACGGAACGGTCTTTGCGCAGCGGGATCGAAATCTCACCGGTGGCCAACGGCTGCTGGTGGTTGACGGGTGGCAGGATGCGCACGACCATGATGGTGAGCGCGAGAATGATGATGGCAATCACGACGAACGCGAGGCGCCAGCCGAGAGCGTGGCCGAGCGCTGTGCCGACAGGAACGCCGAGCACGAAAGCGGTGGTTGCTCCGGCGCTGGTGACCGCAACGGCCCGACCGACCTGGTGCGGCGGAACAAGGTGGGCCGAGTAGGCACCAACGACAGCCCAAAACAGGCCATGCGACAGCCCGCCAATGATGCGGGCGATCACGAGCACCGCGTAGTTGGGCGCGGCGGCGGCGAGCAGGTTGCCGACCACGAACACGAGCAACACGATGATCACGAGCTTCTTGCGCGGCTGGTTACGGGTGAGTGCAGCGAGCGGCGCCGTGGAAATCACCACGGTTGCCGCAAAGATCGTGATGAGCAGCCCGACCTGCGACTCCGATACCGCCAACTCGGAGGCAATCTCGGGCAACAAACCGGTGGGCAACCATTCGCTGGTAACCGAGGTGAAGATCAGTGCCGAGAGAGTGAAAAGACCCGCCCACGGAAATGCTTGAGTAGACGAGGCTGGCGAAGAAGTGTGTGGCGTGCTCATGTTTGACTAAGCCTACCGCCAGCACCGGTACGCTAAATCAGTGACCACCTCTATGCACTGGATCGTAACCCTCACTTGTGATGACAAGCCCGGCATCGTTCATGCCATCAGTGGCGCCATTGTTGAGGCCGGCGGCAACATCACCGAATCGCAGCAGTTCTCCAGCGGCGACACCGGCCGTTTCTTCATGCGCCTTCAAGTGCAATCGGATGCTCCGCGCGAAGTCTTCGAGCAGGCCCTCGCCCCCGTGACCGAGCGGTACGCGATGGAATGGCAACTCGACGTTGTGGGGCGACCGCTGCGCACGCTCGTGTTGGCATCCAAGGCCGGACACTGCGTCAACGACCTTCTCTACCGCCAACGCGCTGGCCAGTTGCCGATCGAGCTGCCGTTGATCATGAGCAACCACCCCGATCTTGGCTCGCTCGCCGAGTTCTACGAAGTGCCGTTCGAGTCGCACACGGTCACGACCCCCGGCCAGAAGTTGGCGTTCGAAGAACGCATCCTCGAGGTCGTCGAAGAACACGACATCGAGCTCGTCGTGCTTGCCCGCTACATGCAAATTCTCTCGCCCGAGCTGTGCGCGCAGCTGAGCGGCAAGATCATCAACATTCACCACTCCTTCCTGCCCGGCTTCAAGGGTGCGAACCCCTACAAGCAGGCCCACGCTCGCGGCGTGAAGCTCATCGGTGCCACCGCCCACTTCGTGACGAGCGACCTCGACGAGGGACCGATCATCGAACAAAACGTGGTGCGCGTGGATCACGCGAGCACCTCAAGCGAACTCAGGTCGATCGGTCAAGACGAAGAAAGCCGCACCCTCACGCAAGCCGTGAAGTGGTTCGCCGAAGACCGCGTGCTGCTCGATGGGGCGCGCACGATTATCTTCCGCTAGCCCCCGTCAAGCAGGTCGCGCAGCTTGAGGGTCGTGCGCCAATTGCGCACCGTCATACGTTTCGACAGGCGATTCGCGCGCAGGCGGTCTATGCGCGATTTCGCTGAATCGACGACCGTGCGCGAAAAGTAGAGCGCGTCTGGGCCTGCTGAGACCGAGTCAACCTGTTCGTTGAGTTCGGGCACAAGGGTGAGCGCTTCCGCTGCTGTGAAAGGCCGCTTGAGGAAGAGCACATCGCTCAGAAGCTCCGCGGAACCGTGATCGCTCGGAGCGGCCGCGACGGTCGCCGCGAACTCGTCGCGGGAACGCACGACGGTGAGGATGTCGGTGCCCAAGCGCTCGCGCAGCATCCGCTCGATCGTGACCTCGAGCTCGGCACCGCTCGTCGCGTCAGAAGCGAACACGACGTTGCCGCTCTGGATGTAGGTGCGCACGTCACCGAAGCCAGCATCGGCAAAGCACTCTTTCAGCGCCGCCATGCTGATCACATTCGAGCCGCCCACGTTGATTCCGCGAAGCAGCGCCACATAGTTCGTCATGAGCTAACGATGGCACGGAGTACCGACACGAGGCGGTGCCCCACTGGCGAAGCCGGGAACCTTAGCGCAGCCGTTCCCAGTCGAGGCGGTTCTCCCAGGAGTAGCGGTAGTAATCGGCAAACTTGAGCTCGGATGCCGCAGCCTCGTCCACAATGACCGTGACGGTCGAGTGCAACTGAATCGCCGATCCCGGCAGGCTCGCGGTCACCGGCCCCTCGACCGCCCCCGCGAGCGCCGCGGCCTTTGCTTCGCCAAACGCGAGCAAGACGAGGTGGCCCGCGCGCTGGATGGTGCCGAGCCCCTGCGTGATGCAGTGCTTGGGTACGTCGTCGGGCGAATCGAAGAAGCGCGCGTTGTCTAGCCGGGTCTGCTGCGTGAGGGTCTTTACTCGGGTGAGCGATGCGAACGAGGATCCGGGTTCGTTGAAGCCGATGTGACCGGTCGAGCCGATTCCGAGAATCTGCAGGTCGACACCACCGGCTGCCACAATCGCGCGCTCATAGTCGTCACCCGCCGTTTCGATGGGCCCGCTCTCGGCCGGCACCTGCACCAGTTCGGGCGTCAACCCGAGCGGTTCAACGACTTCCCGCGTGATGACCGAGCGGTAGCTTTCGGGATGCCCCGCAGGCAATCCGACGTATTCATCGAGGGCGAAACCCCGCACAGCAGAGAGGTCGAGGGCTCGAGCCGCGAGCGCAGCCCACGTTGTTAAGGGCGTCGACCCGGTCGCTAGGCCGAGGACGGCATCCGGAGTGCGGCGCACGAGCGCCTCGATGAGGTCAGCGGCGACTTCGCCCGCCGCGTGTTTGTCATCAACGATTACTACCTCAGCCATGCCATCGACCTTAGAGCTACCCGGTGCGATCGAGGGAGGATTGTCGAAGTGGTCTCTGCGAATGAGCGCAGCACTCGCGTCGCCACCTTCATCACCCGTCCAGATATTCGTCCGGTAGAATGTTCGAGACGAAGACACCGACCATCTCGCCACTCTGCTGCAACGCCACTCGCCCCGGCTGTACTGCAGCACTCGATCACCAGATCGAGCACTCTAAGGGAGAACTGCACTGAATCCGCACGGTTCCAGCCCCAGCTCGAAGCGGAGAGCCCCGTGATAGTGCTGCTCGGTGCGTTCGCGCTCGTTTCCCTGGTGATCCCTGCGCTCACCCGCCGAGTTGGTGTTCGTGTTTTCTTCATCACGGCCATCATTCCCGCAGCGGCATTTATCTACACTCTGCTGCAGACTCCCGCCGTTCTCGCGGATACTCCGCCAACGGAGACCATTCCATGGATCTCCCAACTGCACCTCGATCTCAGCTTTCGGGTCGACACCCTCTCGTGGCTGCTAGCCCTCGTCGTCACCGGCGTCGGCACGCTCGTGATGCTCTACTGCATCAAGTATTTCGCTGCTTCTGAAGAGGGGCTTGGTCGTTTCGCGGCCGTCTTCCTCGCCTTCACCGGCACCATGTACGGGCTCGTGATCGCCGACAACGTCTACTTGCTCTTCATCCTGTGGGAAGCCACGACGGTGTTCTCCTTCCTCCTTATTGGCCACAACACCGGTCGGCTCGCGAGCCGCATCGCTGCGATGCAGGCCCTCATCGTCACAACCGCCGGTGGGCTCGTGATGTTGGTCGGGCTCGTCATGCTGGCCGAACGCACCGGCACTGCCAGCCTGGCGCGGCTCGTCGACCTTGCCCCCGAGGGAACCGCGGTCACCATCGCGATCATGCTGATTCTCGTGGGCGCACTCAGCAAGTCAGCAATCGTTCCGTTCCAGTTTTGGCTGCCCTCGGCGATGGCCGCCCCGACCCCGGTCAGCGCCTATCTGCACGCTGCCGCGATGGTGCAGGCAGGCATCTATCTCATCGCTCGCCTGGCACCCGGGTTCGCTGAAACCCCGGGGTGGCAGCCGCTGCTCCTCGGCTTGGGAGTCTTCACGATGTTGGTGGGCGGATGGCGCGCGCTCACCCAAGTCGACCTCAAACTTTTGCTTGCCTATGGCACCGTCAGTCAGCTCGGGTTCTTGCTGACGGTCGTGAGTTTTGGCACTCGCACCGCGGCTCTCGCTGGAGTTGCGCTGCTTCTTGCCCACGCTCTCTTCAAGGCGGCGCTGTTCATGGTCGTCGGACTCATCGACCACCGTGTGGGAACACGCGACCTCACCAAGTTGAGCGGGCTTGGCCGCGAAGCCCCGTTCCTCGCCACGGTCGCGATCATCGCCGCAGTATCAATGGCCGGTATCCCCTTCACCGCCGGGTTCGTCGCCAAGGAAGCTGTTCTTGCCAGCTTCCTCGAAAGCGCGAGCGCGGGATCGGCGCTGGGATGGATCGCGGTCATCGGTGTCGCGGTTGGTTCAACTCTCACCGTTGCGTACAGCGCGCGCTTCCTCTGGGGTGCTTTCGCGAGCAAAGACGGCGTTGAGACCGTGCGACCGCTCCACGAGAACGTCTGGTTCTTATCGTCGCCCGGAATCCTCGCGCTCAGTGGACTCGTGCTCGCGCCGTTCTTCGGCAGCGTCGGAACGGTGCTCGAGGGCTATTCGCAGCAGTTTGTTTCCGAAGGCTACGACTATTCGCTCAAGCTCTGGCACGGCTTCGACGTAGCTTTCTTCATCTCTGCTGCCACTCTGCTCGGGGGTATCGCACTGTTCTGGGCACGCACCCAGGTATTCGCGCTGCAGTCCCGCGTGCCCGCGGTAGTCGACTCGAACAAGCTGTACCGCTCCAGCCTCCGCACCCTCGACCGCATCGCCCTGCGCGTGACAGCGACTACGCAGCGAGGTTCGCTGCCGTTCTACCTCACCGTCATCCTGCTCGTGATGGTCGGCTCGGTAGGCAGCACGCTGGCGCTGAATCGCACGTGGCCCGACTCCATCCGACTCTTTGACAGCCCAGGGCAACTCGCCATCGGCACCGTCATGATCGTTGCCGCCCTCGCCCTACTCGGCGCCCAGAAGCGGTTCCAAGCTGCTGTGCTCGTGGGGGTCGTGGGGTACGGCATGGCCGCGTTATTCGCATTCCACGGCGCTCCCGATATCGCGCTGACTCAAGTGTTGGTCGAGACTGTCACCCTGATTGCCTTCGTGCTGGTGCTGCGGAGACTACCTGCTCGCTTGGGCAAAGCGCACGGCAGTTCGCGACGCGTATTGCGTGCTGCCGTTGGCCTCTCCGTCGGCCTCCTCATGGGCATCGTCGCCATCGTCGCGCTTGGCGCCCGAAGTGCAGATCCCATCTCCGTGTCGCTGCCTGAACTCGCGTACGAGATCGGTCACGGCCGCAACGTCGTCAATGTCGTGCTCGTCGACATCCGCGGCTGGGACACGCTCGGAGAACTCTCGGTGATCGTGGCTGCCGCCACCGGCGTCGCCAGTCTGGTGTTCTTGCGCAGCCGCACCGACAACCTGCCCCGTGTCTCCGAAACCCGCGCCCGCGGCACGATCCGCGCTCGACTCAAGCCATCACGCGAAATCGTGTCCTCCGAGTACCTGCCCGGTGTTCAAGACCCGTCGACTCGCACCGCGTGGCTACTCGCGGGTCGCAAGTTGGCTCCCGAGAACCGGTCGATTCTCCTCGAAGTTGTTATTCGCCTGCTCTTCCACCCCCTGATCGTGCTGTCGATCTACCTCCTGTTCGCTGGCCACAATTTGCCGGGAGGTGGGTTCGCCGCCGGTCTCGTGGCGGGACTCGCGCTCGCCGGTCGCTACCTCGCCGGCGGACGTTACGAGCTCGGCGCAGCAGCGCCGTTCGATGCGGGGCGCATCCTCGGTGTCGGGCTCGTGCTCGCGGCGGGAACCGCCACCGTGCCACTCTTCCTCGGCGCGGATGCTCTTACCTCCACGTTCTTCGAAACCACGATTCCCGTGCTCGGCCACCTTGAGTTCTCTACCTCGACCATCTTCGACATCGGGGTCTACCTCGTCGTCATCGGAATGGTGCTGGATGTCCTGCGCAGCCTCGGCGCTGAGATTGATCGCCAGCGCGAAGAGTCCTCTGAATCTCTCGAGAGCGGAAGCACCATATGAACGCCTCTCTCACCCTCGTCGTCATCATGGTCGTGCTCTACTCGGTAGGCGTCTACCTGCTTCTTGAGCGCAGCATGACGCGCGTCTTGTTGGGCTTCCTGCTCGTGGGTAATGCCACCAACTTGCTGATCCTTATCGTCTCGGGGCCTTCCGGAGCTGCAGCGTTCTTCGGCGAAGAAGATGCCACAGCCGATCCGCTGCCGCAGGCGTTCATCCTGACCGCCATCGTGATTACTTTCGGAGTCTCCGCATTCCTGCTCGCTCTTATCTACCGGTCGTGGCGACTAGCCAACGCTGATGTGGTCTACGACGATTCAGAAGACCTCGCAATGGGCAGCCGGAGAAGCTCGGTGACCACCGATCGTGCCGTTGACGGTGACGACACCGAGTTCGGCACTCGAGCCGCAGCGGCCATCTCCACCGCCCTCGACCTCGAAAAGCAGGAGGAACGCGAGGAGCAAGAGAGCTTGGCGGCCGAACGCAGACAGCGAGAAATCGACGAGAAGGAGGCAGACGCATGAGCGCACTAACCACTCTTGTCGTTCTCCTGCCATTGCTCGGCGCGGCAGCAGCTCTCACCCAAGCCAACCGCCCCCGCGTTCAAACGCTCATTGCCGTGAGCGTGCTCAGCGCCGTTCTCCTGATCGGTGCCGCCTTGCTGGTGGCCGTCAACACCAATGGCGCAATTGCCGTTGAAGTCGGCGGGTGGCCTGCCCCCTACGGCATCGTGCTCGTGGTCGACCGGCTCTCGGCCCTCATGATCGTCGTCTCCGCCGCGGTGCTTCTGGCCGTTCTCGTGTTCTCGGTAGGCCAAGGCCTCGCCGATGGTGACCGCGAGACTCCCGTCTCGATCTACTATCCGACCTACCTCATTTTGGCGACCGGAGTCTTCAACGCCTTCGTCGCGGGTGACCTCTTCAACCTGTACGTCAGTTTCGAGATTCTTCTCGTCGCAAGCTACGTGCTGATCACGGTGGGAGGCACCAAGCCCCGCATCCGTGCCGGCACCGTGTACATCGTCGTGAGCCTGGTCTCCTCCGCCATCTTCCTCGCCGCCATCGCCATGATTTACGGTGCGACCGGCACGGTGAACATCGCGCAGCTCACGGTGCGACTTGCGGAGTTGCCCGCCGACATCCAGTTGATTCTCCACGTCATGTTGCTGATTGGGTTCGGCATCAAGGCCGCAGTCTTCCCGCTGTCGTTCTGGCTGCCCGACTCCTACCCGATGGCGCCAGCCCCCGTCACGGCGGTCTTCGCCGGCCTGCTCACCAAAGTCGGCGTGTACGCCATCATCCGCACCGAGATGATCATCTTCCCGGATGGCCAGCTCAATACCGTGCTGCTCATTGTGGCGGCGCTCACGATGGTGATTGGAATCTTGGGAGCCGTCGCGCAGTCCGATATCAAGCGACTGTTGTCCTTTACGCTCATCAGCCACATCGGCTACATGCTGTTCGGTATCGGCATCGACACGGCGGCCGGCCTCGCCGCGGCCACGTTCTACATCGTTCACCACATCACCGTTCAAACCACTCTCTTCTTGGCCACCGGGTTGGTGGAACGTCAAGGTGGCACGACCGGCATCAACAAGCTGGGCGGGATGCTCAAAACCAGTCCGTTGATTGCGGTGCTGTTCTTCATTCCCCTGTTGAACCTCGGCGGCATCCCGCCGTTCTCCGGTTTCCTCGGAAAGTTGGCATTGTTTGAGGCCGGAGCCAACAACGGGTCCGTGCTCGCGTGGGTACTGATCGGCTGCGGCGCGGCCGTGTCGCTGCTCACTCTCTATGCCCTCGCTCGCGCTTGGAGCATGATCTTCTGGCGCGACGCCGAAGAGGTGGCCGACTACGAAAACCCGTTGGCAATGCGGGCAGAAACCGGAAGCTCCCCCACCGTTGAGTCAGTGCGCACAACGCCTCGAATCATGGTCGGCGCCACCGTCGCGATGGTGACGGTGAGCATCGCGCTCACCGTCTTCGCGACCCCGCTCTTCGACCTCAGCGCTAATGCCGGTGAGAACATCAATGGCCCTGCCTATTACGTCAATACTGTGTTCCCGGGAGGCCTCGAATGAGTCCTCAGGACAACCAGTCCACCTCCGTAGCGGCGTCAACGACTCCGACCGCCTCTGAATCAGCAAGTGCACGCAAGGTCTCGCGCACCGAAGTTCGCGGCCGCGTCTGGAAGCAGTTGCCGCTGCTGCTCGGGCTCGTGGTGCTCTGGGGTGTGCTCTGGGGCCAGTTCTCGTGGCTGAACATCCTGACTGGATTTCTTGTGGCGATCGCCGTGACCCGAGTGCTGTATCTGCCCCCTGCCGATATTTCGGGCCGCCTGAACCTCTGGTACTCGCTCGTGTTTATCGCCCACTTCATCGCCGACGTCACGGTAGCCTCCTTCACCGTCGCCTTTCAAGCGCTGAACCCTCGACCGATCCCCACATCATCCGTCATTGCCGTTCAGCTGCGCACTCGCTCAGATTTCGTCATGACGCTCGACGCGATTGCGATGTCGCTGGTTCCCGGATCAATCGTCGTCGAAGTGGATCGGGAACGCGCCATCCTCTACTTCCACACCTTTGACACCACCACGGCCGCCGCTGTCGAAGCGATGCGCGCCAAGGTGCTCGTCGTGGAAGCGCGCATCGTTCGTGCCATCGGGTCGAAAGATGATCTTGCCCGCATTTATGAGACGGAGGCCACACGATGAGCGATTGGGTGTTTCTTGCCGTCGGTGTGATGCTGCTCATCGCAGGCCTTCTGGCGCTCTACCGCATCATCCGCGGCCCCTCCATCCTTGACCGCATGATCGCCTCAGACATGCTGCTCACGACGATCATTTGCGCGCTAGGAGCGGAGATGGTCTACAACGGTCACACTCGGAGCCTGCCAGCGATGCTCGTGCTCGCGAGCACTGCATTCCTCGGTTCCGTCGTGGTGGCGCGCTATGTCTCGAGGAGAACCAACTCATGATTCTCGACTCAATCCTCGACATCCTTACCGGCGTATTTCTCCTGCTCGGCGGGTTCCTCTCCGTCGCCGCTGGTGTTGGCCTTATCCGTTTTCCGGATGCGATTGCGCGCCTCCACGCGACAACCAAACCCCAGATCTTGGGCTTGGCTTTCATCCTCTTGGCGATCGCCCTGCAAGAACGTCAAGTCTCCACAATTCTCCTGCTGATCTTCTTGCTCATTTTCCAAATGATCACCGCTCCGGTATCGGCCCACATGATTGCTCGCGCCGGCTACCGGGGAGGAATCATCGCGCCCCGTTCGCTCCTTGTCGACGAACTGGAGCAGGCCATCGATGCCGCTCCAGAATTCGATGACACCGAACGCGCATCCGAATAAGGCGATTGACACCGTAAAGTTCCAGCTTCCCGTCAGGATTGCTCGGGCATACTGAACACTCGCCTACCTCTGGGAGCCCCATGCGCAGCCTCACCGACAACAAGACCGCCGTTGCCCTCTTTGCCGGTGTCACCCTCGTGGGTGCACTCTCCGCTTGCTCAAGCACGGCAACGACTGCGGATGTCGGTTCGGCTGAAACCACTGTTCCCGATGCCACCGCGACCGGTGCCGAGTACACCGACGGAACCTACACGGAGTCGGGCAACTACACCTCCCCCGACGGCCAAGAACAAGTTGACGTGACGCTCACGCTCGAGAGTAATGTCATCACCGACGTCACCGTCGTCGGCAACGGAGACAACCCCAGCTCGAAGCAGTTCCAAGGCGAATTCATTAACGGAATCGCCGCCGAAGTTGTCGGCAAGAACATCGACGAGCTGTCCGTGGACAAAGTAGCCGGCTCGTCGCTCACAAGTGGCGGCTTCAACAACGCCGTCGACGCCATCAAGGCGGATGCCCTCGCCGAGTAAACAGTTCGATGCCATTGGTGCGCCCTGGCAGATTGACACCGCCGACCCCCTCGACCCTGAGGTGTTCGCCGCGATTCAGCGCCGCATCGAGCAATTCGACCGCACCTACTCGCGATTTCGTGACGACTCCCTCGTCAGCCGCATCGCCCGCACCCCCGGCAGCTATCCTTTTCCGCCGGATGCTCCCCCACTGTTCGAGCTTTACCGTCGCCTCTACGATGCGACTGCCGGTGCCATGAGCCCGCTCGTGGGCCGTGCTCTGGAAGAGCTCGGCTACGACCGCACCTACTCGTTGCAGCCCACCGCGACCCGCACGCGCGTGCCCGACTGGCACGAAGCGATCAGCTGGAACGGCAGCGAACTCACCACCCTCACCCCCGCCGTGCTCGACGTCGGTGCTGCAGGCAAGGGCTACCTCGTCGATCTTGTGGCCGAGGTGCTCGCCGAGTACGGAGTCAGCTCCGCCACGGTGGATGCGAGCGGAGACCTGCTGCACCGCGGCGACGGTGAACTGCGGGTCGCGCTGGAGCATCCGCTCGACACCAGCAAAGCCATCGGGGTGGTGACCGTGAGCAATGAGGCGATTTGTGCGTCAGCTCCCAACCGACGCGCCTGGGCAGGGCTGCACCACATTTTGGATGCCCGCACGGGCCTGCCCACCGACCGCATCATCGCCACCTGGGCAATCGCCCCCACCGCGCTCGAAGCCGACGGCCTTGCCACCGCACTCTTTTTTGCCGACCCCGCGAAGCTCGCGGAGGAGTTCGACTGTCAGTGGGTGCGGATGCTGTCCACCGGCCGAGTGGAGCACTCGGCTGACTTCACGGGAGAGTTGTTTTTATGAAGCGCTGGCTTGATCGCACCCTCGGTGCCATCCCGATGTACACCCTTGTGCTCGGGTCACTCGCCGTTCTCGCGGTGGCATCGATTGCGCTCGCGTTCGTCGGGCTGATCGCGGCTGATCCTTTTGCGTTGCTTGCCAGCCTGCCCATCGCGGTCGTGTTTAGTTGTGCGGCCAGCTGGCTCGGCGCCCGCATCGTGCGGCAACGTGCTCACCTCGAATCGTCGCTCATCACCGGGTTGCTCGTCTTCTTCATCATGGCACCGAGCCTGCAACTCGACGGGCTTCTGTCGATCGCACTTGCCTCGACCGTTGCGGCGGCATCCAAGTTCCTGATCGCATTCCGCGGGCGCCATATTTTCAATCCCGCCGCTCTCGGGGCCTACGTTTTCTACTGGGTCCCGATCGGATTCCCCACGTGGTGGATCGGTACCCCGTGGCTGCAGCCCCTCATCATCATCGCGGCGTTCCTCATCTTGTATCGCACCCAACGCCTCGATTTGGGGCTCACCTTTGTGGTGCTCGCGGCCAGCATCCGCATCGCCCTCACGCTTGCCAATGGTGGCGATATTGCCGAAGCGATCGCCGTCACGTTCACCTCATCGCAACTGATCTTCTTCGTGGGCTTCATGCTCAGCGAACCGCTTACGCTGCCGCCGCGACGCTGGCAACGCCTCAGCGTCGCCGCGCTCGTCGCCCTCCTCTTCGCCATCCCGTTCTCGATTGGCCCTCTCTACAGCGACCCGCTGCTGGCGCTGCTCCTAGGCAACCTGGTCGCCTTCGCGTTCACGCAGCGCCGCACCATCCGGATGACACTCACCGAAACAGAAGAGATCGCTCCCGGCACGTGGGAACTCACCTTTGCCCCGCACCGCACCCTCGCGTTCCGGGCCGGTCAATACATTGAGCTCTCGTTGCCGCACCCGTCGCCCGACCTGCGGGGAGCGCGTCGCTATTTCACGATCTCGTCTGCACCCTCGGCGGGGGCGACCCTGTCGATCACGTTCACGGCGCCCGAGAAGTCGAGCAGCTTCAAAGCAGCCCTCCTTGCACTGCCGCGCGGAGCCGACGTCAACGCGACCGGCATCTGGGGCGATTTCGTACTTCCTCAAAAGACCACCGAACCGCTGTTGCTCGTCGCCGGCGGTATCGGCGTCACGCCTTTCGCCAGCCAAGTCGCGCACTCTCACCTGCACGATGACGAACGCGACATCGTGCTCATCTACGCGACCTCCAGCACCGAAACTTTGCCGTTCACCGGACTCTTTGTTGAGGCCGGCGTGCGCGTCATTGTGTTCGGGCCGCAGCCGGTCGAGTCACTCCCCGAGGGCTGGGTGCTCGGCAGTGAAGGGCGGATGAACGGCGATGCCCTCGCCGCGCTCGTGCCCGACTTGGCCGACCGCCACGCGTACCTCTCGGGCCCGCCCGCCCTCGTGAACGACCTCAAGGCGACACTGCGCGCTAACGGGGCCCGCCGCATCCATACCGACTACTTCTCGGGGTACTAGCTCGGCAGTTGCACGCCAGCCGCCTTCGAGCTCGACGAGACACGCACGCGACGCTTGAGACTCAGTGCCCGCAACGCATTGAGAATCGCGACGAGGTCAACAACTTCTTGCAGCCCGGCGCCGACGACCGCGGGCAGCGCTCCCGTCATCGCAAAAAGCATGAGCCCGATGCTGATGGCGATACCGATCCAAATGCTTTGCAAGGCGATCTGCACAGTGCGCTGACTGACTTGCACCGCCGACACGACGCGGTAGAGATCGTCAACGAGAATCACCACGTCAGCAGACTCGCCAGCCGCCGTCGAGCCCTTGGCACCCATCGCGATGCCGACATCGGCAGCTCCCAATACGGGCGCATCGTTCACGCCATCGCCCACCATTACGACCGGGTGCGGACTAGTGGCGTGCACGAGTCGCACCTTGTCTTCGGGCAGGCACTCCGCGTGAACCTCACTGATGTGGAGTTCGTCGGCCACCTTGCGCGCCGTCTGCTCCACATCCCCCGTGAGCATCAAAGTTTTCTGGATGCCCAGTTCGCGCAGTCCTGTCAGGGTGCGTGCCGCTTCGGGCCGCACCGCATCGCGCAGCACAATCGCACCAGCGTACTGATCATCGATGCCCACGTAGACGGCAGCTTCGCCGCTAGAGAGATCGATTCGAGTGAGTGTGGGAGCCTGCTCGGCCACGAAGGCAGGCTTGCCCACGGTGACGAACTTGCCTCCTACGCGAGCCTGCACTCCGTGGGTGGCGACTTCGCGGGCATCCGATACTTCAGGGAGCGCGAGGGAGCGTTGCTTCGCTGCTTCCACGAGGGATGCCGCAAGCACGTGGGAAGAATATTGTTCTGCTGCTGCCACGAGGGCCAGCAATTCGTCGGTGGTCACCGCGCCCTCAGGCCGCACGTCGACGACAACGGGACGACCGCTCGTGAGCGTGCCTGTCTTGTCGAACACGACCGTTTTCGCACGGGCCAGCACTTCGAGGGTGCCGGCGTTTTTCACCACGACGCCATAAGTGGACGCGCTCGACATCCCGGCCATGAACGCCACCGGGGCTGCGATCAACAGCGGACACGGTGTTGCGACCACAAGCACTTCGGCGAACCGCACGGGGTCCCCCGAGATCCACCAGGCGACAGCAGCCAGGCCAATCGAGACGAGCGTGAACGGCACCGCGTAGCGATCAGCTAGACGCACGATGGGTGCTTTGCTCTCCGCCGCTTCGGTGACGAGCTCAACAATCCGTTGGTATTGGCTGTCGGATGCTCGCGCGCTCGCCTGCACCGTGACAGCTTCTGGCCCGTTCACCGAACCGCTCAACAGCAGGTCTCCAGTGACTTTCTCGACCGGCATACTTTCGCCCGTGAGCGACGACTCATCGACTGCGGTCGTGGCAGACACCAGCACCGCATCTACCGGCACAATCTCCGAAGGGCGCACGACGAGGCGATCCCCCACGGCAACCTCTGTGGCCGGCACATCAACAATGTCACCGGCGGCCGTCAGCTGATGAGCTGTTTGAGGAACCCGATCCAGCAACGCATTTAATTCACGCTTGGCGCGGCCGGCCGCAAAGTCTTCGAGCGCTTCACCACCGGTGAGCATCAGCACAATGACGATGCTCGCCCAATATTCGCCCACGACCACCGTCGCCACGATCGCCGTCACGGCAAGCACGTCGAGACCGAACTGGTGCTGCAGCAGTTTGCGCACCATCGACACGGCCTCACGCACGGCAACGCCGAGCGAATAGATCGACAGCAACCACGGAACGACGGCGGATGCCGGAGTCCAGTTCAGCGCGAGGCCCACCACGCCGACCACGACCGTCAGAGCAACCAGCGGATAGCGACGCACAGCCGAGCGCAACGTTACGGAAAGAAATGTAGCCATACCTTCGTTCTACTCTCGTTCGCGGCATCCGGCCAGCCAGCACAGGCTCCCCTTAGCCGCGCTCCGGAACGGGGTCGGTAGGCTCGACAGCATGACTCAACGGCGCTGGAAACAGATCATGGACATTCCTCTGACCGTTGCTGCCATCATTTTTCTCATCGCCTACGCGTGGGAGGTTATCGCCAACCTCTCAGGTACTGCCATGCTGGTGGCCGAGGTCATCATCGCTGTCACCTGGGTGGTGTTCGTGGCCGACTACCTCGTGAACCTCATTTTGGCTGAGCACCGCTGGTTCTGGTTCAGAAAGCACCTGTTCGACCTCATGGTTGTCGTGCTGCCGATGTTGCGCCCGCTACGCCTCCTGCGTTTGGTCACTCTGCTCAACGTGCTGCAACGACGGGCAGGAACCGCCGTGCGCGGTGGCGTGCTCACCTACGCTGTCGGGTCATCGCTCTTGCTCGTTTTTGTCGCCGGGCTCGCCATTTTGGATACCGAACGCAACGCCGACAGCACTCAGATCACCACTCTCGGCGATGGTATTTGGTGGGCCTTCGTCACGATCACGACCGTCGGCTACGGCGATATCTATCCCGCTACGACGCTCGGTCGAGTGATTGCCGCTGGCGTGATGATGGCCGGGATCGCCCTCCTTGGTGTTGTTACGGCAACCCTGGCCTCCTGGATCGTGGAACGAGTTGCGGCTCAAGACGAGCTCTCGCATGTCGCGACGCGTCGTGAGGTCACGGACCTCACGAAGCAGGTCGCCGAACTCAAGCACGTGCTCCTCGAGCATGCGACGCAAATGGCCGCTACCTCGGGAAACCCGGCTCCCACCTTGCCCGGCTCCTCCGAGAAAAAACCGTCGTCCTAGCCTTACGAAACGAAGTTCGCTCACCTATGCTGTGGGCATGACCTTCACCGCCACAGCAGCACCCACGATGGAGCCTGCGAGCGCTCCGCTCCTCGGTGCGTCAATGCGCGTTGCGATGCAGCGATTCTTCGATCGATCGTTCAGGATGCGCGGTCGCGCCAGTCGCAGCGAATACTGGTGGTGGATGCTCGTGAACATCGCCGTAATCACCGCACTTCAGGTGGTCGCGCCTCTTCTGATCGCGGGTCGCCCCATGGTGACCGAGCTCACCGTCGGCCCGTTCGGCTCACTGGTTTACCCGACTCTCACCATTGCAAGCTGGAGCGGTGCCACCGCGGCCACTTCTCCCGCACTCGTATTTCTCTCCCTCATTGCCGGAGGCTGGGTGTTGCTCACAGCAATCCCCGGCATCGCCATTGCCGTGCGGCGCCTCCACGATTCGAACCTCTCGGGAGGGTGGGCATTTCTCGCGCTCGTCCCGCCTGGCGCCCTCATTGTGCTCGTGCTCGCCCTCCGCGGCTCGCGCCCCGAGGGGTTGCGCTTCGACTAGCGCGGCAACCGAATCTCTACCGCGCCATCCACGACTCGGCTCTCGAAGCGCGGCTGTGGACTTGTCGCTGGACCGTGGATGACTTCCCCAGTATCGAGCGAAAACGCACTCTGGTGCCAGGGGCACTCAATGCAGGCACCGCCCGGGGTGGAGTCGTCACCGACGACGTACCCGTCGTGGAGTTCGGCTCCGAGGTGGCTGCACGTGTTCGAGAGAACCGAGACGCGGTCTCCGCGACGGAAAACTACCACTTCGGTGTCGGCGACAACGCGCTTTTTGAGGGCGCCATCCGCCAGCTCAGAGAGCGGTGCAAGCTGCTGCCAACCGCCAGGGAAGGTGGCCTCGACATCCGGTGCGTGACTGACGCCCGCTGCTTGACGGTAGGTCATGTGCCCACCGAGGTAGCCACCGCCCGAGGCGATAGCGAGCCCGGCGTAGCTCAGCACTTTGCCGCTCGTGTGCTTTCCGCGCGAGCGCTGCACGAAGGATGCCGCGAAGAATCCCGTCGCCACAATGTTGACCGCGGCATGCACGATGCCGACGCGCTGCTGTTTCTCATCGAGCTTGGACCAGTCGGCAAAACCCGCGACCGCTGTTCCGCTCGCGCCCAGCACTCCGACTCCAACCAGCGCGCGCGATGCTTTCTCAGTACCGGGCAGGGCGTCCAGCACTCCTGCCGAGATCCACGCGCCCAGAGGAACGTGGACACCGAGCGGATGCACGGGGTGACCCAGAGGAACGCCATGCAGCAGGTCTCGCAACCACCGCGGCCGAAGAACTGCATCCACGACGCCCCGCGTCTTCTCAACAGCGGGATCGAGCGCGGCCGCCTCCTCTAGACGGTCAACGTTTCGCAATACTGGCAGTCGTTTCATCAGAGCCTCGTCCCTCTCGGCGTGTGTTGTTGGAGAACTAGATCGTGACCGATTCGGATGACCCGGTGTGAGGCTCATCCCCGGTTACCTTCGCAGCGACAACGCTAACGAGAGTCGCGACTTTGCCGGGGCTCTCCCAATACTGTGCCGAGTCGGCCTTCACGTGAATCAGCACCACCGAAGGATCTTCCGCACCGCCGTCGAACCACACGTCGGTGAAGGTGTCCCAGAGCGCTTCTTTCTTGACGCTATCCCGGACAATTTCGGCGGAACCGGCCAGCGACAGCCACTCAGACGAACCCGCGTACGCGAGGTTAACGTGAGGATTCGCGAGCAACTGATGCACGGTGTCGGACTCGGCGGAGGCCAAGAACCAGCAGTCGCCATCGAATTCTGCTTCTTGCACGGTCATGGGGTGGCTGTGCAGCGCGCCGTCTGCGGAG
Organism: Salinibacterium sp. NG253; assembly: GCF_015864945.1. GTDB lineage: Bacteria > Actinomycetota > Actinomycetes > Actinomycetales > Microbacteriaceae > Rhodoglobus. The sequence goes on from NZ_JADYWF010000001.1 coordinate 1,161,687, forward strand.
ACGCTCGTGAGCATCGCGATCCGGGTCTTTTTCATGATCGAACGGATGGTGTCGAGCTGGTCTGTTGTTGCTTGGGTCTGAAATGACATGGTGTCTCCAATTCGTCGACGGTTCGCAGTTACGCTGCGCTCCGACGCTAGGGAGCAATCCTCAACGCTTGCCGAGTGTTGGGTGAGAACGCGCAGAAGGTCGGCGACAACGACGAGCGCCGGGCACGCAAAAGGGCCCGGAAGCTGAAGCTTCCGGGCCCTTCTCACAACGTGCTGGCGATAAGCCAGTCGTCAGAAACGCGAAGTGCTACTTACGCAAGTCGTGTTGCGAGGTTCTTGTCGAGCGTGTCGAGGAACTCTTCGGTGGTTTCCCACTTCTGGTCCGGTCCGACGAGCAGTGCGAGGTCCTTGGTCATGTGACCGGCCTCAACGCTCTTGATGACGACGTCTTCCAGGGTCGACGCGAAGTCGACGAGTTCCTGGTTGTTGTCGAGCACACCACGGTGAGCCAGTCCACGGGTCCATGCGTAGATCGACGCGATCGGGTTTGTGGAGGTGGGCTTGCCCTGCTGGTGCTGGCGGTAGTGACGGGTCACGGTGCCGTGAGCTGCCTCGGCTTCAACAACCTTTCCGTCTGGCGTGGCCAGAACGGAGGTCATGAGGCCGAGCGAGCCGAAGCCCTGAGCTACGGTGTCGGACTGAACGTCGCCGTCGTAGTTCTTGCAGGCCCAGACGTAGCCGCCCTCCCACTTCATAGCCGATGCGACCATGTCGTCGATGAGGCGGTGCTCGTAGGTGAGGCCGGCTGCTTCGAACTTGTCCTTGAACTCGTTCTGGAAGATCTCTTCAAAGATGTCCTTGAAGCGACCGTCGTAGGCCTTGAGGATCGTGTTCTTCGTCGAGAGGTACACAGGGTAGTTGCGCGTGAGGCCGTAGTTGAGGCTGGCACGAGCGAAGTCAATGATCGAGTCATCGAGGTTGTACTGAACCTGAGCGATTCCATCGCCTGGGGAGTCATAAACCTCAAACTTCATCGGCTCGGAACCATCTTCGGGAGCGAACTCAACGGTCAGCTTTCCCTTGCCCTTGAAGCGGAAGTCGGTGGCGCGGTACTGGTCGCCGAAGGCGTGACGGCCGATGATGATCGGCTTGTTCCAGCCCGGCACGAGGCGCGGGATGTTCGAGATGATGATGGGCTCGCGGAAGATAACGCCACCAAGGATGTTGCGGATGGTGCCGTTAGGGCTGCGCCACATCTTCTTGAGGCCGAATTCTTCAACACGGGCTTCGTCGGGGGTAATGGTTGCGCACTTGACGCCAACACCGTGCTTTTGGATGGCGTGAGCCGCATCAATGGTGATCTGGTCGTCGGTTGCGTCGCGGCTTTCAATGCCGAGGTCGTAGTACTCGAGGTTGACGTCAACGTAGGGGTGGATCAGGGTTTCCTTGATCCGGTGCCAAATAATGCGCGTCATTTCGTCGCCGTCGAGTTCGACGACGGTGCCTTCTACCTTGATCTTGGACAAGCTTTGCTCCTTAGTTAGTGGCCACCTCCAGCTTACTCTTTTTCCTATGTATCTCGACATCGAGATACCTTGGCGCATCTGTCTACCGCGGGTTAGCCTGTATTCATGGGTGAGCTAAGACTTGAAGAATTATCGGCAAGCACCATCGTGGCTGCCAACAACCTGTCGCTGCGTCGCGGGCAGGAGCAGTTCGTTACGCCGCCCTCCTACGCGATCGCGGATGCCTTCATTGACCCGCTGACATCGTGGCCGCGCGTTGTCGTTGACGGCGACAAGGTCGTCGGATTCGTCCGTGGCAATTTCGACCCCAATGCGTCTCAAGAAGAGTTCCGCAGCTGCATCTGGCGCGTGAGCGTCGCCGGCGACGAGCAGGGTCAAGGAATCGGTCGTTTCGCCGTTAAGGCAATCGCTGAAGAAGCGCGCAGCCGTGGCTTCGATCGCATCACCGCCATCTGGGAAGAGGGCGACGACGGCCCTGAGCAGTTCTTCCTCAAGGTCGGTTTCAAGGTCGTCGGCGAAACTCAATACGGCGAGAAGCTCGGCGAATACACGCTCTAAGCGTGCCCGCTCCTAGCGACGATTTCGTGAGCCGCGTGCTCGAGGTCGTGGCGTCGATCCCACCAGGGCACGTGATGACCTACGGCGAGGTAGCTGCCACGATCGGCTCGCGAGCCGCGCGAGCAGTCGGCACCGTGATGGCCCGCTACGGCTCAGACGTGGCGTGGTGGCGCGTCATCCGTTCTGGCGGGCATCCACCCCTCGCTCACGAAGATCGGGCGCTCGTGCACTACGAGGCCGAATCAACGCCGCTGAAATGGATGCCCGACGGCAGCTATCGCGTCAACTTGCGGTCAGCGCGACACCGCCCCTAAACGAGCGAGTCTCGCCAGGCCGCGTGCAGTTGCGCGAACTTGCCGGAGCCCGAAATGAGTTCCTGCGGGGTGCCATCTTCGATGACGCGACCGTGTTCCATGACGAGCACGCGGTCAGCGATTGCGACCGTCGATAGACGGTGCGCAATGATGATGGCGGTGCGGTCCGAGAGCAGCGTCTGAAGGCCAGCCTGAACAAGGCGTTCGCTCGGGATATCGAGCGACGCGGTTGCCTCATCCAGAATCAGCACGACAGGGTCGGCGATGAACGCGCGCGCAAACGACAACAGTTGTCGCTGCCCGGCACTCACTCGACCACCACGCTTATTCACGTCGGTGTCGTAGCCGTTGGGCAGCGCCTCGATGAATTCGTGCGCGCCAACCGCCTTCGCAGCCTTCACGATCTCCTCACGGGTCGCATCGGGCTTACCGAGCGCAATGTTGTCGGCAACGTTGCCCGAGAACAGGTACGCCTCTTGCGTGACCATCACGATGGCACGGCGCAGATCTTTCGGATGCAGCTTGCGCAGGTCGACACCGTCGAGCGACACGGTGCCCTGGCTGGGGTCGTAGAAGCGCGAAATGAGCTTGGCGAGGGTCGACTTTCCGGCACCCGTCGTTCCCACCATCGCGACTGTCTGACCGGCAGGCAGCTCAAGGTCGAACTTCGGCAGGATCACCTTGTCGGCGTTGTAGGCAAATTCCACCCCGTCGAACTTCACGGTCCCCTTGGCCTTGCGCAGGTCAATCGGAGTCGTGGGGTCAGCAACGGTCGGGCGCTCTTCGAGCACTCCCGAGATCTTCTCCAAAGCCGCGGCAGCGGACTGGTACGAGTTGTAGAACATCGCCATCTCTTGCGCAGGCGCAAAGAACTGGCGGGCATACAGCAGCGCACCAAGCAGGGCACCGATCGCAAGATCGCCGGTCGAGACGCGCAAGCCGCCCACGAGCAGGATCATCGCGAGAGCAACGTTTCCGATGAGAACCAGACCCGGGTCAAAGATTCCGAACAATTGGATGACGCGGGCGTTGGCATCCCGATAATTCTCAACGAGCCCACCGAATTGTTCGCGGTTGCGCTCTTCTTTGCGGAAGGCCTTCACCGCGCGGATGCCGGTCATGGTCTCCACGAAGTGCACGATCAGCTTGGCCGAAGTCGTGCGCGTCTCACGGAAATGCAGTTGCGACCGCACCTGGAACCAGCGCGTGAGGAAGCCCAACGGTATAAGCGCGAAGAACAGAATGACGCCGCTCACCCAGTCGAGCGAGAACATCGCGATAGCGATGAATCCCATGTAGAGCGCACCCTGCACGAGCTGGTTGATACCCGAGTCGAGTAGTTCGCGAATCGCATCGAGGTCACTCGTTTGACGCGCGATGATGCGCCCCGAGGTGTAGCTCTCATGGAATTCAAGGCTCAGCCGTTGCGTGTGCAAGAAGACGCGTTTGCGCAAGTCGAACAGGATTGCTTGGCTCACGCGGGCGCTCAGCACGGTGTACCACGCGATCATTGATGCGCCAACGATGCCCGTGAACAGGTACGCGCTGACGACAAGCACGAGCGGCAATGTTTCGCCGTCGATGAGGGCGGGCAACGCGTTGTCGATGCCGTACGCGATCAGCGCGGGGCCAGCCACTTGCGCGGCAGTGCTCACGACCACAACAGCCATCGTGAGGATCACGCGAAGACGCACGGGCGCGATCAACGATCCGAGCAATCGCAGCGAGCGCTGCCGAATCTGACGGCTCTCGTCCTTGGTGTAGTCGTTGCGTTCTTCTCCGGAGGTTCCCATCACGCTCATGAACTGACCTCCTGCTCTTCCTCTTCAAGACTGGATATTACGTAACGGTAATGACTGCTGGTCGCCAGCAGGTCGGAGTGCTTTCCGACCGCGGTGACCTTGCCATCTTCGAGAAGAGCAACGCGGTCAGCGAGCATCACGGTCGATGGGCGGTGAGCGACGATAAGCGCGGTCGTGGAGCTCAACACCTTGCGCAGCGCGGCCTCGACAAGTGCTTCAGTGTCGACGTCGAGCGCCGACAGCGGGTCATCGAGCACAAGCACCGCGGGCTTCGCGGCAACGGCGCGAGCGAGCGCGAGGCGCTGCCGTTGACCACCCGACAAGCTCAGGCCCTCTTCACCGACGAGCGTGTCGAGGCCCTTGGGCAGGTCATACACGAAGTCGGCTTGCGCGATGCTCAACGCTTCGCGCAGTTCTTCTTCGGTGGAATCCGGGCGCCCCATGAGCACGTTCTCGCGCACACTCGACGAGAACAGCGTGGCATCCTCGAACGCCATCGCTAGGTGACGCCGCAGCTCAATCAGGGTGAGGTTGCGGATGTCGACGCCGTCGATGCTGATCGATCCTTCCGTCACGTCGTAGAGACGTGTCGTGAGGGCCGTGATCGTCGATTTGCCCGAGCCCGTTAGTCCGACGAGCGCCATGGTCTCCCCCGGCTCAATCGTCAGGTCAACACCGTTCACGAGATCGGGAACGTTCGCGGGCGAATCGGGGTAGCGATAATGCACGTTGGTGAATTGAAGGCGACCCTGGCTATCCGTGATCGTTTCGGGGTGTTCGGGATCGGTGATGGGGTTTGCTGAGTCCATCACTTCGAAGAAACGGTCGGCGGCAGTGCGCGCGTCGAACGTCATCGACAGAAGGAAGCCGATCGATTCCACGGGGAACCTCAACACGGTGGCCGTGGCGAAGAACGCGACCAGGTCACCGGCAGAGATGTTGCCCTCAACAACGAGCCACACGCCGCCGAGAAGTCCGAGCGCAAACATGACGTCGGGCACCAGCAGCAGCCAAAGCCAGATGCCGGCGATAGCACGGGCCTTCTCAATCTCGGTGCCACGCAAGCTTTCGGCCTGAGCCGAGAAGCCGATGAGCGCGTGCTTTCCTCGCCCAAAGGCTTTCAGAACACGGATGCCGTGCACCGACTCTTCGACGGCAGTCGCGAGGTCACCGGTCTGGTCTTGGCTGCGGCGGGCCACGATTGAGTACTTCTTTTCGAAGACGTAGCCGTAGATCCACAACGGGATCGAGGTGACGATGAAGATCACGCCGAGCACCCACGAGATGTTTACGAGGAACAGCAGCCCCACGATGATCGTGAGCACATTGACCACGAGCAAGACGAGGCCGAACGACAGCCACCGACGGATGAGGTTGAGGTCGCTGACCGCCCGCGACAGCAATTGGCCACTCGGCCAGCGGTCGTGGAAGCTCACGGGTAGGTGCTGCAAGGTCATGTAGAGGGTGTTGCGCATGCGCGCTTCAACATGGGTTCCCGGCGTGAGCACGAAGTAGCGACGAAGCGCGATCATGATCGCCTCGACAATGCCGAGCCCGAGAACGATGAAGAAGGCGGGCCAAATCTGGCTTGAATCGCCCGACTGAAGCGGCCCATCCACGAGCGAGCGCAACACTTGCGGGATGAGCAGCGCAACGATACCGGCGGCGAGAGCTGCTGCCATGCCGAGGTAGATGAACGGCATGGCCGATTGTGCGTAAGGGTAAAGCCGGCGGATAGCCGTAAAAGTGCCGACCGCTTTGACGCGTTCTGGCTGGTCAGACTGTGGTGACACCATGGATCCTTGACGAGAGGGATCCCTGCGTTCAGGGATCGCGATTACTGCGGGTCGCGTCGTGTGCGACCGTGAACCGCTGCTCCTCGTCGTGAATGGCGCGGGGCAGACAGCCTTTTAGAATATGCCCGCCCCGGCGCTTTCACAATCACTATCCACAAATTTTTTGACAGAGTCTCAATTCAGCGGATGCGGACGGAGAGGCACGTGACGCAGCCCTCCATCTTCTCAAACTCTGACACGTCTACCGTCACAACGCGGTAGCCCAGGTCTTCGATGAGAGCCGCTGTCTGGGGAGCCGACGATGACATCAGCACTGCGTCATCCGACAGCACAACGACGGCGGCACCTTCGGCTTCCGGCACGGCCAAGAAACGGTCGTAGAGGTCGACGTTGTCAACGTTCTCGCGGTAGCCGATAACCGTGCCATCGGGCAAAGCGGTAACGCCGCTCTTGAGGTGCAGCACCTTCTCAACGGGTACGGCAATCACGGTGTAGCCCATCGGAGTCACGATGGCGCGAAGCTGACGGATGCCCTCTGCGTTGGTGCGACCGCCACGGCCGACATAGACGGTGGAACCAACCTTGAGAACGTCTCCACCATCGAGAGTGCCTGGTTCGGAGATTTCGTGGAGCTCAAGACCAAGGCCGTCGATGCTCGTGCGCACGGCAGCGATTTCTGCTTGGCGGCTCTCGGCACCCGGGCTCGTCAGCACCGCAACCTCGCCGAACATCACGACGGTGTCTTCGATGAAAACAGAATCGGCGAGATCGTCGTCGGCGGGCACTTCGATTACCTCGAAGCCATTGTCTTTGAGGGCGGCAACGTAAGCCTCCCACTGCGAGTCAGCGAGTTCGGCATCCACGGGAACACGGTCGAGGTGAGTGAGTTCTCCCTCAGCCATGCGCGAGGACGGGGCGCGTACGAGAGCGGTGAGCGTTGTGGACGGCTGCGGGGCTGTCGCGACGATGGCGGCCCACACGCGGCGACCCACCGTCAGCGCGGTCACGATCGTGGCGACGACAAAGATGAGGTTCGTGCCGAGCAGGCTTGCCAAGATGAAGGCCATCGCTTCGGGATTCCATTCGGCTCCCGAGGCAATGATGCCGAGGGCGGTGCCGAAGAAGGCCGCGGCGATGCCGATCACGAGAGCCGACACTGCGGTCGTGTACCAGTAGCGGTGAATCTCGAGCGCCGCCGCGAGCGAGTAGAGCAAGAAGAGCACCAGTGCCATCGGCAAGAAGTACTCGGCGATCGTCGGCAGGTTCTCTGCCGCAGCACCGTTCGACGTAAAGAACGCCAGCCCGGTTGCGAGATAGACGGTGCCGGCAACGGCAATTCCAGAAATAAAAGCTGCGGCCATACGCCGTTGTGCACTGATCATGCGCCCCAACTTACCGGGAAGATTCTATGCGTTTGCCTTACGCCGGCTCCCCGGAGAGAGCCGGCGTATATCAGGCGACATTGGTTAGTGGAAGAAGTGGCGCTCACCCGTGAAGTACATGGTCACGCCAGCGTCAACCGCTGCAGCAATTACTTCTTCGTCACGGATCGAACCGCCAGGCTGAACCACCGCACGCACACCCGCATCGAGTAGCAGCTGCAGGCCGTCAGCGAAGGGGAAGAACGCGTCACTGGCCGCAACGGAACCTGCGGCACGGTCACCAGCCCGCGAAATCGCCAACTGGCACGAGTCAACACGGTTGACCTGCCCCATGCCGACACCGACGGATGCTCCGCCGTTAGCCAGCAAAATAGCGTTCGACTTCACGGCGCGCACCGCTCGCCACGCGAACTCAAGGTCGGCGAGAGTCTCGGCATCGGCGGCGTCGCCGGCAGCGAGCGTCCACGCGGAGGCTGGGGAGAAGTGCTTGTCCAGTTCTTGCACGAGCATGCCGCCCGAGATCTGGCGCAGCTCACGGCTGTCACGCGCGTAGCCCTCAGGCAGCTGCAGCAAGCGCAGGTTCTTCTTGGCCTTCAAGATTTCGAGTGCTTCAGGCTCAAAGCCGGGAGCAACAACAACCTCGGTGAAGATCGGTGCGATCGACTCAGCGGCAGCCTTCGTGATGATTCCGTTGGCCGCGATAACTCCGCCGTAGGCCGAGATCGGGTCGCAGGCGTGCGCCAAAACGTGAGCCTCCGCGATGCTCGCTGCAGTGGCGATTCCGCACGGGTTAGCGTGCTTGATGACCGCGACAGCGGGAGTGTCGTGGTCGAAGGCGGCGCGCAGAGCGGCGTCGGCATCCACGTAGTTGTTGTACGACATCTCTTTGCCACCGAGCTGCGTGGCCTGCGCGATTCCGGGCTGAGCGGCCACACCGTAGAGGGCTGCCTGCTGGTGGGCATTCTCGCCATAGCGAAGTACGGCGAGCTGGTCGGCGGCAACCTCGAGGTGCACCGGCAGTGTGGGGTCGGATGCCGCGGCATCCGTTTCGCCAAGAAGCGCACCGGTCAGGAACCACTGCGACACAGCGGTGTCATAGGCGGCGGTCTGAGCGAAAGCCTTGGAGGCGAGCGCATAACGCTGCGCGAAGGTCGTGCCCTCGCCCGCTGCCGCGGCGATGATCTCGTCGTAGCTGTCTGGGCTCGTGACGATGGCGACGTTGGCGTGGTTCTTGGCGGACGCACGCACCATGGCGGGACCCCCGATGTCGATCTGCTCGACGATGTCGGCGGGAGCAGCGCCAGAGGCAACGGTCTCCACGAAGGGGTAGAGGTTCACGACAACGAGGTCGAAGGCCTTGATGCCGAGCTCGGCGAGCTGAGCTTCGTGCGACTCGAGGCGCAGGTCAGCGAGGATGCCGGCGTGCACGGACGGGTGCAGCGTCTTGACGCGACCATCGAGCGACTCCGGGAAACCCGTGACCGTGGATACCTCGGTGACGTCATAACCAGCTTCGGCGATCGTCTTTGCCGTGGAACCGGTCGAGACGAGCTCTACGCCCGCATCGGCAAGCGCACCCGCGAGGTCAAGGAGTCGCGACTTGTCGCTCACCGAGATGAGGGCGCGGCGGATAGGAACGACATCGCGTTCGCGGAAATCGGCTGGGTTATGGCTGGGGCCGCTCATGGGATTCAGAGTTCCTTTAGGTTGATGCGATTGGTGGCAATGTCTTCGATCGTCTGCACGAGCAAGCGCCGTTCAATCGGCTTAATGCGGGCGTGCAGGTGTTCTTCGGTGTCTCCCGGCTCGATTGCAACGCGCTCTTGCACGATGATCGGACCACTATCGACACCGTTGTCGACCTTGATAACACTGGCACCCGTCTGGGTTGCCCCAGCAGAAAGCGCATCGCGAACCGCGTGGGCTCCCGGAAACTCCGGCAGGTAGGCCGGATGAGTGTTGATGATGTTGGGCGAAAGAGCCTCGACGACGCGCGGCGGCAGCAGCTTCATGAAGCCACTCAGCACGACGAGGTCAGCGTTCCAGAACTGGATCTGCTCGAGCAGTTCATCGCCCCACTCGTCGCGGTTCTTGAAGTTCGACATCGCGACCGAGAACGTGGGGATGCCGTAATGCTCGGCATGGTCGAGCCCGTCAGCAACGCGGTCAGCGCCAACGGCGACGACACGGGCAGGGAAGTCGGCACTCTCGGCCGCTTCGAGCAGGGCGGCGAGGTTAGACCCGCCCCCGGAAATCAAGACAACGAGTGTGAGCACGCACCCAGCCTAGCGCTCAGTGAAGCCGTCGTCAGTGCGCTCCGGGCGTGCGGACGCCAGAAGACCGAGCCCCGCGGCGACCGAAAACTCCACGAACGCCCACAGGGCAACAATCCACGGCTGGGGGCCAACATCGATGAGTCGTCCCGGACCGGCAGATCCCGCGGATGCCCACGTCAACAACCCCATGATGGTGGCGGCCGTGAACCCGATCCCGACCGCGACGATCGCCAGTTCGCGGCGACGAAGTTCTCCGGCGATACGCGGCCCGAGCACGGCGGCGACGAGGAAGCCGACAACAACGGGAGCAAGGAGCCCGGCGAATCCGAATGCGAAATCTCCGCTCGGCAGGGCGCCAAAAACGGGGATGGCAGGAATGGGCCCGAGGGTGGTGGCCAGCGGCGAGACCGCGGAACCTGTTCCGATCGCAAAGCCAGGACCCACGAGCCAGGCCGCCGCCCACAACACAATATTCGGCAACAGCGCGAGTTGGCCGATCGTCACGGCGACGCCACCCAGCACCTCGGTGTGGAGTCCTTCATACAGCGTGATGATTTCGGCGAAGGACGTGACAATCGCGAGCGTCGTCACGAGAGAAGCGACCGTGAGCAAACCGGCAGCCGCGATCGCCCCGCCCCGCAGCGCGGTGGCCACGATCGTGCGCACGTGAGCTGGCCATCCGGCAATCCAGCGGCGGATGCCTCCCGACACAGGGTTGGCTGCTGACACGATCTGGCTGCCAATCAGCAGGCCAACAGCAAAGACAACCGTCGGCAACAGGGTGCCCTGCCACAGCGACGGGCGCGCCACCGGATGCAGAGCAGACAAGGTGAGCACGAGCGACGCTGCTCCGAAGGTGGCGAGCGAGGCGAGCGTTCCGAGCAGCATGTGGGGAGTTTCGGCGACCCGACGACCAGCCCGAACGCCGAGCAACAGAGTCAGAAGGGCGAACCCGAGCAGCGCCATGGTGATCGTGACCGGTGTGCTCGCTGCGGGCAAACCAACGGCACTCGCGACGGTCGGATCAAGCACAACAGTGATGTCGACGCCATGGCCGACGAGCCAAATATCAACGGCGGCACGCCAGAACACAGTCCAGTCGATGGCCAAGCCGTAGTGGATGCCCCACAGCAACGTCAGCGGAACCAGCGGAATCGCGATCCCGATAGCGACAACGAGGAGCGCCTCAAAGGCGGCGAAGAGAAGAGTGAGCTGGCGATTCATGTCTCGGTGAGCGTACCCGCCCGCGCGCCAACAGCCGCGACGGCGGACCGGAAATAGATCGATCTGTCAGCGTTACGGATGCCGCCGCCGGGCGGACCGGTGGCGCTCAGGCTGGCGAAACTCAGGCGGACACAACTCGCGCGGGCCTCGTCGCGAATTTGCTAGCTCGCGAGTTCCCCGAAGCCCTCGCCCGTCATCGTGACGAGAGTGTCGACGGCCTCTTGCGCCGAGCCGCCGGTGGCCGTGAACTTCAAGACGTGGTCTTTGGCTGCGCCAAGCGACATGATTCCGATCAGGCTGTTGCCCGAAACCGGTCCCTTGCCGGCGGTCACGTCGGTGATCGTGAGCTTGGCGTCTACTCCCGCGAGCGCCTGCACAATGAGCGATGCGGGGCGCGCGTGCAAGCCATCAGGGTTCACAAGCGGAACTTCGACGGTGACTTCTGTGGGGTCGGCTGACGCAGAATCCGCCGCAGGAGCGTCCATAGCGGGTGTCTCAGCGGCAGGAGCAGCAGCCGCAGCAACCGCGTCAGGGGCACCGCCCTGGTCAGCAAGCTGACTCTGCTTTGCGCCCATTGCTGCCCGCGCTTCGCGGTCGACCTCGTCGAGCGAGGCCCCTGCATTCGCAAGAACAATCGCGGCAATGAGTCCTTCTACGAAGGGCGCATCGGTGAGCCGCACCTCGTCCGTTGTTGTCATGAACTCGGTGGCCATGGTGCTGCTGAGCACCGCTGAGCCAAGATCCATGAAGACGAGAACACCCTCACCGCTGGCTACCTCGTCGATTGCCGCAGCAACCTTCACGGCATCCGTACCGATGATGCCGTCGCCAGCGCCCGCAGCGATCGCGATCGGCGGCGGGGTCTCCCCCACCATTTCGAGGGCGAGATCCACAGCGGCCTGCGCGAGCGCAGGGCTGTGGCTTACGACCACAATGCCAATCACGATCAGCTCGAAACGGTGTCGACGAGTGCCTGGAACAGCAGTGTGCTCGAGGTGGCACCCGGGTCGATGTGGCCGGCGCTACGCTCGCCGAGGTAGCTCGCGCGACCCTTGCGGGCAACGAGAGGTTCGGTCGCAAGACGGCCCTTGTCAGCAGCGGTGAGAGCCACGGATGCCGCGGCAGCAACATCGGCGCCGTCAGCGACAGCGACATCCCACGCGTCAAGCGCCGGCGCGATCGCGTCGAACATTGTCTTGTCGCCCGCTTCAGCCTTGCCGCGTGCCACTACGCCCTCAAGACCGGCTCGCAGTGCTGCGCCGAGGGCGGCAGCGTCAAGCTCGGTCACGGGGCCAGCGTTCACGCCCATGCGCAAGAAGAGCGTGCCATAGAGGGGGCCGCTCGCGCCGCCGACGGAAGTCACCAAAGTCATACCTACAGACTTCAGCAGTGCGTCGGCGGCGGTCGCGGGTTCTGCACCAATCTTCTCGACTACTGCGTTCATGCCGCGGACCATGTTGGCCCCGTGGTCAGCGTCGCCAATGGCCGAATCGAGTTCGGTCAGGTAGCTCTGTTTCTCAGTGACGAGATCGCGGAACCGCGAAAGCCAGGCGATCAGTTGGTCGAGCGAGATGGTGCTTGTAGACATAGTTCTTAGACTCCCCAGCGGAGCCCGGCGGTGTTCACCGGGGCATCCCATAGTTTCAACATTTCTTCGTCAGCCTTGAGGATCGTGACCGAGCATCCGGCCATATCAAGGCTCGTGATGTAGTCACCGACGAGGTTGCGCACAACCTCAACTCCAGCAGCCTTGAGCAGCTTCGCGACCTCGTTGTACATGATGTACAGCTCGATCTGCGGGGTACCACCCATCCCGTTCATCATCACAATGGCTGGTGATCCTGTGAAGTCCATGTCGGCCAAGATCGGGTCGACCAGTTGCTTCGCAATAGAGGCCGCATCCGCGAGCTTTTCGCGGTGACGACCGGGTTCTCCGTGGATGCCGACGCCGATTTCCATCATGTCGTCGGGCAGATCGAAGGTCGGCTTGCCTGCGGCGGGAACGGTACAGCTGGTGAGTGCCATACCCATGGAGCGGCCGGAATCGTTGACGCGGTGTGCCAGTGCGGTGACCGCGGCGAGGTCTTGTCCCTCTTCAGCTGCTGCGCCGACGATCTTTTCGAGCAATACAGTGAGGCCAACGCCGCGGCGTCCGGCTGTGAAGAGCGAGTCCTGAACGGCCACGTCGTCATTGACGACGACCGAGGCAACCTTCACTCCGGTTTCAGCTTCGGCCATCTCGGCAGCCATCTCGAAGTTCATGACGTCGCCGGTGTAGTTCTTGACGATGTGCAGCACGCCAGCACCAGAGTCAGCAACCTTGGTTGCTTCCTGCATCTGGTCGGGGGTGGGCGAGGTGAAGACTTCGCCGGCACACGCTGCGTCGAGCATCCCGAAGCCAACGAAGCCGCCGTGAAGCGGTTCGTGGCCCGAGCCGCCACCAGAGATCAGCGCAACCTTGCCCGCGCGAGTGGGTTCTGCACGGTAAATCACGCGGTTGACGTGGTCGACCTTGAGCTCTGGATGCGCAGCGTCGATTCCGGCGAGCGCGTCGGCGAGTACCGATTCGGGGGTGTTAATCAGTTTCTTCATTACTTAGCCTTCTCTTCCGTGAGTGCTTCAGTGAGGGTCTCGTTGTCGGCGTTGGTCTTGGAGATGAATCCGAAGGCGAGTGCCGCGAGTACACCAGCGAGCAGTTCAGCTACGAGGTAGACCCACAGCTGCTCCCACGCCACTTCGCCGCCCATGATCTGCTGAACGAGCATCGGACCAGTGGTACGAGCGGGGTTGATGGATGCGCCAGTGATCGGGCCAACAGGAATGATGGCGGCGAAGACGACGAAACCAATGGCGAGTCCGGCAAAGCCGGGGGCTGCCTTGCGGTGGATAACTCCAAAGACGGTGAAAACGAGGAGGAACGTTCCGACGAACTCGGCGAAGAAAGCCTGTCCGACGGGAATCGTGTCGGGGTTGTAGGCGGCGACACCAAGACCGGCATCCACAGCAGCCTGACCAAGAACGCCGACGATCGCAAAGGCACCGGCGGTTGCACCGAGGAGCTGAGCGATGAGGTAGCCGGGCACTTCGCGCCACGCGAACTTACCGGCGACAGCGAGGCCGAGGGTGACGGCGGGGTTGATGTGGTTTCCGGAGATGTAGCCGAAGACATAGACCGTGACGACCACGATCAGACCGAACGCGAAGGAGATGATTCCGAGACTCGCCATGGTGAATGGCTCATCGCCATTCAAGATGAACGTCGCGGGCACTGAGCCAACGCCGACGAAAACGAGGAAGGCGGTTCCTAGAAACTCCGCAGCCAGCTTCTGCCACTGCTTGTTCTCATCCATGAGTTCTCCTTTGAACTTGTATTGCGCGTGCGACCGGGTGTCGCGAACGTTCGTCAATATCGGAACGTTATTCGATAATGTCGAATATGCTACGTTCAGTTACATCTTGTCAAGCCCAACCGGTCCGAAAGTAGACCGGTGGTGCAGAGATAATGAATACCGGCTAAATGACGGGGAACAGCGTTGATCCAATCCATTGATCGAGCAGCACAAGTGCTCTCGTCGCTCCAAGGTGCACGCCATCTCGGCATCACCGAGCTCGCCGGCTTACTCTCGCTTCCGCCGTCCACCGTGCATGGCATCGTCAAGTCCCTTCAAGTGCACGGACTCGTCGCCAAAGAACCCAACGGCAACCGCTACATGCTCGGCCCGGCCCTGCTGAAACTCTCCAACGTCTATCTCGACACCCTCGATGTTCGCGCTCGCGCTATGCGCTGGACGCAAGAACTTTCCCGACGCACCGGGCTCGCCGTTCGCCTCGGCTCCGAACTTTTCGACGAAGTCATCGTCATCCATCACAACAACCGGCCAGATGGCACCGAACAAATGCCCGAGACAGGCCTCTCCATTCCCGTGCACGCCTCCGCCATGGGCAAAATCCTGCTGACCTACAACGCGGATGCCGCCGACCAGCTTTTTGAGAAACCGCTCCGCAGCCTCACCGGTGACACCATCACCGATCCCTCGAAACTTATTCTGCAGTTTGCGCAGATTGCCGAGCGCGGCATCGCCACGGAGCAAGACGAGGCCGTTCTCGGCGAATCCTCGATTGCGGCCCCTATCGCCGATCGCAACGGCAATGTCATCGCCGCCGTGGCCGTCGTGTTGCACTCCAGCGAGTGGCCGCCCGAAGACAACGTATTGAATGTGTTGCGCGAAACCGCCCGCAACATCTCGCGCGAACTCGGCTACACCGCGTGGCCGCCGCCCGTTGTGCGCCGCGCTACCGACGACTAACACCCAGCGCGGCAACACGCCTCACACTGCGAGCGCGGCAACACGCAACAACGGCTGGCCGCCCGTGGGGAGGCGACCAGCCGTTGTTGAGTGTTAGCTACTGAGCAGGTGTCGCCTAGAAGACGATCCACACCCAGTCGTTGCGACTGCTTGAGCCGGTCACGTTGTCACCGGCCGGAGTGAACTCTGCCTTCACCTGGTGCAGGCCACGGTCGAGCTTCGGCAGCTTCACCGTCACCTTTCCGTTGTCGGCTTCGTCCAGCGTGATGGTGTCGACCTTCTTGCCGTCGACCGTCACCTTCACGGTTCCGGTCGCTGCGGCATCCTCACCGGTAGCGACTCGGATGGTGGCACTCACGGTGTTCCACGAGAAGGCAACGTGCTTGCTCACCGACAGGCTCACACTCGAGCTGTAGTTGATCGTCACAGCCTCGGAGGTGGCGCTTGCACTTGGCAGGTCCTTCTTGCTGGTGGTGACGACGACCGTGATGGCCTTGCCCTCATCAGCCTTCGTGACCGTGTACTTGCGCTTGTCGGCGCCGGCGATGTTCTCGCCGTTCGCCTGCCACTGGTAGCTGAACTTCAGCCCGTCAACATCCCACTCGCCGGGGTTGGCGGTGAGCTTGCTGCCCACGAGCGGCTTGCCCGAAATGGTCGGCAGAACGGTGTTCACGGGCGTGCCCGGCACAACATCTTCCTGCGTCACAACTTCAATCGCGGTTGTCGCTCCCGTGTCGCCATAGCTGACGAGCCCGAGGTAGTTCGTGAACGGGGCGAGGCCCTCCCACGATGCGGTGTAGCTCACGGCTTCACCCTGCACGCCGGGGAGCACTTCGGGGTCCAAACCGAGGGGCTCTCCCGCACCAGGAACGACGGCGAAGGTGCGCACATCGAACGCGGTAGACGGGTTCGCGGCGTACACCGAAGCGATGACGAGGTAGTCACCCGGTGTGGGATCAGCCAGGTTCACGCGTTCGTCAGCGGCTCCCGTGGCTGACTGCCACCCAGCGATCGGAGTGCCACTGCCATCGAGCAGGTACACGATCAGATCGAGGTCAGCGGTGTCGTCGATCGAGTCGAGATCGAAGCGCGCATACGTTGTGCCCTCGGGCACGGTTGCTGCGTACTCAAACTCGTCTCCGCTCACACCAGAACCCGAGTGCTCGGTTTCTGTGCCAGTGGGGTCTTCGTAGAAGACTCCAGCGGTGAGGCCGGTAGAGGTCAGCGGGATGTCGCCGTTTCCGCCGGGCGTGACAGTCACGTCGACGGCGCCGTAGGTTCCGGTTCCGCTGGCCGTATCCGGCGCCAGGATGGTGACGGGGCGCACGGCGATGGGGCTGTGCACGACGGTGTCGCCACTGGTCCAGGTGAGAGCACCGGTGGTGAACTGGTCGAGCGGAGCATCCGTTCGGCTAATCGTCACTTCGTAGCTCTGTGTCTCGCCTGCAGCACCAAAGGTCAGCGTCGAGGGCGACACCGTGGCGTCGATTCCAGGAACCGAGATGGATGCCTCGAACGTGCCCGCCTGAGTGGAGGTCACGGTGCGAGTGATCGTCTCGGCTGCCGTCAGCGAACCGATGCCGATGGATGCCAGATTGAGATTGCTGGGATCGATTGCTTCGACCGCGGGGTCGAGCACGTCGTAGCCAGCGCCCTCAATGTAGGACAGCCAGTCGCCGATGCCGTTCAGGTAGAGCAGGCCAGGCTCGAAGAACTTGGTCGGATCGATGTGGCCTGCACCCTGCGTGAAGGGGTCGGTGACGGGGTTTCCGTCGCCATCCACGGTGTCGTAGGCGGTTGTCATGAATGCCGACTTGATCTCGGCGGGAGTCGCGTTGGGGCGTTCGCCGAGGTAGAGCGCGGCGAGACCGGCAACGTGCGGTGACGACATCGAGGTGCCCGAGAGAAGCGCGAACGTCGGCTCGGCTCCTTCAGCATTGGCGCTAGCGGCGAGGATTCCCACGCCGGGTGCCGAAATGTCGGGCTTGATGATGTCGCTGCCGTCAGCTTCAACGGGACCACGCGAGGAGAAGCCAGCGACCTGAGGTGTCGGCGGCTGGTACGCGGTTTCGTTGCCGGGCGTGAAGGTCGCGGTCGCGCCTTCGGTCGCTGCATACGCAAGGACAGCATCGCGGTACTGAGCATCCAAGTGGATGGTCGGAATCACGTGGGTGTCGAGGTCGGTCGAGCTCGGCGTCACGTTCACAAGAACCGCACCGATACCGCCAGCGCGCGCAACCTCGGCCGACTTGTCTACGCGAGCGATAACTCCGCGGTCACAGACCACGATCTTGCCGTCAACGAGAGCCGGGTCGAGAGTGTCAGCGAGGCACAGGTCGGGGTCAACGGCGCCCTCGAGTGTGACATCCGCCGCGTAGACGAGCTCACCCGTCAGCGGTTCTGCAGCAGGGTCGAGGTCGACCGTGATCGATGCACCGGCGAACTCTTGGCCGTCACCGAGAGTGACGGTGGCTTCGTAGTTCGGAATGGTGCTGGCGGCAACCGTGGTGATCCACGGTGCAGCGTTGTCGAGAGTTGACGCATCCGGGCCGGAGTTTCCTGCCGAGGCTGCGACGAAAACGCCGGCAGCAGCGGCACCCAGGAAGGCCTGGTCGGTCGGCGAAACGGTGCTGGAAGCAGCGCCCCCACCGATCGAGTAGTTGATCACGTCAACACCGTCAGCGACGGCCTGGTCGATCGCGGCGAGAAGGTCAGTGGATGCACAACCGTCGTCCGTCGTATCGACGGGGTCTGGTCCACTCCAGCACACCTTGTAGGCAGCGATCTTGGCTGCGGGGGCCACACCGGAGAAGTAGCCGAGGGCATTTCCGCCGACGTTGGCGTCGATTTCGTAGTTTCCGGCTGCCGTGCTCGCGGTGTGCGATCCGTGGCCGTCGCCGTCACGTGGCGAGACGTACTCGCCGACGCTCGCGTCACCAAGGTTGCTGGCACCGAAGCCATCGACAAAATAACGGGCGCTGATCACCTTGGTGGTGCAGTCGTCGGCAGTGAACTGCTCGCCTTCGGTGCAGACACCGGTGAAGGTTTGGCCGTCGGCTTTTTCGTAGACGACAGAATCACCGTCCACGTAGGGCGCGGCTCCCGGGGTGCTGCCAAGAGCGTCACCCGCAAAGGCCGGGTTTTCGGGGGCAAAGCCGGTGTCGAGCACGCCGACCACGATTCCTTCACCCGCGGTTTCAGCACCGCCGATGGATGCCCAGAGTCCGTCTTCGCCTTCGAGGCCAAGGAACTCTGTTGACCGCTGCGCTGCCGTGATCTTCTTCAGCTCGTCGGGAACGATCGAGGCAACAAGTTTGTTTGCCGATAGTTCAACCGCTTGAGCCGCGGTCAGATCTGCCGCGAAACCGTTGGTCGCGAGAGTGTACGAATAGTCAATATCAGCACCGACGGATGCCGCGACATCGTCTTGCTTCTCTTCCAAATATTCGGTGTAGTCCTGCACTACTTGGCGGCGAGTGTCGAGTTGCTCGCCTTCGGGTGGGGTTGTTGCGTCAAAACCGCGCACACCACCGTCGTAGGTTGCTGCAGCCTGGTCCACCATCGTGACGATGTAACGCCCGGGGGTGAATTCAGTTTGGCCGCCGCCACCAATGGATGCTGGTGCAGCTGTGGCGCCGAGTACGGCGCCCGTAACCAGGGAAGTGGCGACAAGAGTTGTCGCCGCCACTACCGATATGACTCTTCGAATGCTCACGAATGTTCCTATTCTGTGCTGAATCGGACTTGCTGGATTGAATTGCTTTTCAACTAGCGGTCGGGCGCACGCCAAGGTAACTATATGCACGGTCTACCCCTTAACAGGGGGTGATCTTAGGGTCATTGTTACCCGAACGTGATATATCGTCCGTTCTTTGAGGAACGCCGAACTCGGCCCAAATTCTCCGGCACTGTTCATCCGCGGCGAGCGCGCAGAACGCGCACTTCGTTCGA
This sequence comes from Salinibacterium sp. NG253, assembly GCF_015864945.1. Taxonomy (GTDB): domain Bacteria; phylum Actinomycetota; class Actinomycetes; order Actinomycetales; family Microbacteriaceae; genus Rhodoglobus. Next base: position 1,180,813 of record NZ_JADYWF010000001.1, read on the forward strand.
ACGAAAAGCGCTCCACTCACCCCATACTGGGAAGCATGAAGGGTTCACCGATCTACGTCGAGATCGACATCAGCGCCGATCTCGACACTGTCTGGCACCTCACGCAAGACACCATTTCTCACACACGGTGGGACCTGCGCTTCAGCCGCATCACTCCCGCAGAAGCACTCGATGGCGACGGTTACCGTTTTCAATACGAGCGTCGGATGCCCTTCCATACGATTGTGGGAACGGGCACCACTCGAGGCGAGTTGGCCCGGCCCGACGGCACCCGCACTTCAGCTCTAAGGTTCACCACGAGCGATCCGCTCTCGCCTCTGGGCGACGGGCGCGGTTACTGGCGCTACGTGCCCATCCCTGGCGGTACCCGCTTCATCACCGGCTATGACTACGAACCGGCGTGGGGCAGCTTTCTCGACCGCATCCTCATCCGCCCCGTGGTGGGATGGCTCACCGCCTGGAGCTTCGACAGCCTGCGCTTGTGGGCCGAAAGCGACATCGAACCGCACTCACCGCTGGCCTTCTGGAAATCCGGCCGACCGCGCGCTGGCCGCTGTCGGCGCACCCCGCGTCGCGGGCGGGCGATGGATGACGCTCCCGCCACCCTGTCCGCCCTGGAGGCACCGTGACCTCGATGTTCGCCACCGTGCTCGGCGACGATTTCGCTCGCCTGCATCCGATGCTGCAGAAGCGCTTCGGCGTGGGACTCGAGGCGGGCTACGCGGTTGTGGGCACGGGCATGATGTCGAGCATCCGACGCGGCCCCTGGTGGACGGTGCCGTTCCTGTGGATCGGGTGGTTTCGCAACATCCTGACTCCAGATATCGGCGACAGTGTTCCCTTTCGCATCGAGAACTACCCCTACCGCGACCCCTTCGGTCGCGAGACGGTGACGTTTGTGCGTGAATACACTGTGCGCCGCAAGCCCACCCGCTTCGACGCGACAATGGTGCTCAACGCCGCTGGCGATCGCATCGTCGACTATTTGGGCACACATCAACACTTGGCCGTCGATCTCGATCTTGCGGTCACCACGGATGGTTCATTGCAGTTGAGGTCGGATGCCCAACGCTTCTATGAGGGCCCTCTCGCGTTCCGCTTTCCCATGCTCTTTAGCGGCCGCGCTCACCTCACCGAATCCTTCGACGATGAGACCAACGAGTTCGTGATTGCCCTCGAGGTTCGCAACCGCTTCTGGGGGTTCCTCTTCGGTTATTCGGGCCGCTTCACGTGCGAGTTTCCCGAAGCCGTCGATGCACCGCAGCGGCTCAAGCCCGTGAGGCACGAGCTTCGCGAGTAACACGGCTCTGTGTTCCTTCATACCTAGTCATGTCCATCTGAGCCGCCACTGTGACATTGCGACCACAGAAATCTCCCCGTTAAACGACAAGCGCCGCTCGTCACGAAGGCGAGCGGCGCTTGGAGTAGCGAAAAGCGTTTGCTACAGAGTTTCGAGAATTTCGCGCATGAGCTTGGCTGCTTCAGACGGCGTCTTGCCGACCTTCACACCGGCAGCTTCAAGAGCTTCCTTCTTGGCCTGAGCAGTTCCGGCTGAACCAGAAACGATCGCACCGGCGTGACCCATGGTCTTACCCTCGGGTGCCGTGAAGCCAGCAACGTAGCCGACAACCGGCTTCGTGACGTGAGCCTTGATGTAGTCAGCGGCACGCTCTTCAGCGTCTCCACCAATCTCACCGATCATCACGATTGCCTTGGTCTCGGGGTCAGCTTCGAACGCTTCAAGAGCGTCGATGTGCGTCGTGCCGATGATGGGGTCGCCACCGATACCGATTGCGGTCGAGAATCCGAGGTCACGGAGTTCGTACATCATCTGGTACGTGAGCGTTCCCGACTTGGAGACGAGACCGATCGGGCCCTTGCCGGTGATGTTCGCAGGCGTGATGCCGACGAGTGCTTCACCGGGCGTGATGATGCCGGGGCAGTTCGGACCAATGATGCGGGTCTTGTTGCCCTTCTCCTGGGCGTAAGCCCAGAACTCAGCCGAGTCACCGACGGGAACACCCTCGGTGATGATGACGAGCAGTGGCATCTCAGCGTCGATAGCTTCGATAACGGCATCCTTGGTGAAGGCCGGAGGAACAAAAGCGATCGAAACATCCGCCCCCGTCTTCTCCATTGCTTCAGCAACAGTGCCGAACACGGGAAGCTCAACGTCACCGTGAGTCACGGTGGTGCCAGCCTTGCGTGCGTTGACGCCGCCAACGACCTGGGTGCCCGCAGCGAGCATGAGAGCGGTGTGCTTGGTGCCCTCACCGCCGGTGATGCCCTGAACGATGACCTTGGAATCCTTGTTGAGGAAAATTGACATGCTCGGTTCCTTACTTCGCAGCGTTGGCGAGTTCGGCGGCCTTGTCGGCGCCCTCGTCCATAGAGGCGGCTAGCGTCACGAGGGGGTGGTTCGCTTCAGCAAGAATCGCGCGACCCTCCTCAACCTTGTTGCCGTCGAGACGGACAACGAGAGGCTTGTTGGCGGCATCGCCGAGCGCGGCGAGCGCACCCACGATTCCGTGAGCAACAGCGTCACACGCGGTGATTCCACCGAAGACGTTGACGAAAACGCTCTTGACCTGAGGGTCATTGAGAATAACGTCGAGTCCGGCGGCCATGACCTCAGCGGAGGCTCCGCCACCGATGTCGAGGAAGTTGGCGGGCTTCACGTTGCCGTGGTTTTCGCCAGCGTAGGCAACAACATCCAGCGTCGACATGACGAGGCCTGCACCGTTACCGATGACACCGACTTCACCATCGAGCTTGACGTAGTTGAGGCCGTTGGCCTTAGCCTTCGCCTCGAGGGGGTCAGCAGCGTCAGCATCTTCGAGCTCAGCGTGCGAGGGGTGACGGAAGTCTGCGTTCTCGTCGATCGAGACCTTGCCGTCGAGGGCAACGATGTCGCCGTCTTCGGTGATCACGAGAGGGTTGACCTCAACGAGAGTGGCGTCTTCGCCCTTGTAGACGTCGTAGAGCTTGACGAAGACAGGGGCAACCTTTTCGACGAGCTCTGCGGAGAATCCCGCAGCGGTCGCGATTTCGGTGGCCTTGGCGAGGTCGATACCCGTGAGCGGGTTAACCTCGATCTTGGCGAGAGCCTCGGGGCGCTCAACAGCAAGCACCTCGATTTCCACTCCACCTTCAACGCTGCACAGCGAGAGGTAGGAGCGGTTTGCTCGGTCGAGCAGCACGGAGAAGTAGAACTCCTGCGCGATGCGAGCACCGGCAGCAATCATTACTCGCTTGACCGTGTGGCCGTTGATGTCGAGACCAAGGATCTGCTCGGCTGCGGCGAAAGCGTCGTCGGCGTTATGAACAACCTTGACACCACCCGCCTTGCCGCGACCGCCGGTCTTGACTTGAGCCTTGACAACAACAGTTCCACCGATTTTCTCGGCTGCTGCTTTGGCTTCTTCTGGGGTGTCGGCAATTAGGCCGGCAAGTACTGGTACGCCATAAGACTCAAATACGTCTCTGGCTTGGTACTCATATAGATCCACGCTGCTCATTCCAATCCGCGCGTAATGGTGAGTGGGGAAGGCGGCGAATCGGTGCCAAATTGGTCGGCTCCATGAGTCGCACGCCAATAGAAAACCTTACCGTGCCTAACGTTGTGGGTTTTCCGATAGCGGGCTGAATGTGGCGAAAGATCAGCAAATCTTGTGGTTCAGCACTCGTAAACTGGCCGTGTGCCCACATCCGACCCCCTCAGAATTGCGGATGTCTCCGCCGACGTCGCTCTGTTGGCCGGCGGTGGGGCGGCCATCCTGTTGCAAATCGCGCACCCTGCTGTGGGGCAGGCGGTAGCTGAGCACAGTGACTTTGCGCGGCGCCCCTTGGATCGCCTCAACGGCACCCTCACGTATCTCTACGTCACGGTTTATGGCACGCCGGCTGAGGCTGCCGAGGTCGCGCGGCGAGTGGGCGCGGCTCACCGACCGGTGCGGGCCGACAGCTATGACGCCCGTGACCCGCAGCTGCAGTTATGGGTCGCCGCCACGCTCTACGACACCGCCATGCGGGTGCGCGAGCTCGTATTCGGGCCGCTGCGCGACGTGGATGCCGAGACCCTGCTCGCCGACTACGCCGTGATCGCGACCGCGCTGGGCGTTCCGCGCGCGCTGTGGCCGGCCGATCGCGCGGCGTTCGCCGCCTACTGGAACGAGAGCGTGGCTTCGTTGCGCGTCACGGACGCGAGCCACCGAGTTGCCCAGCAGCTGCTGCATCCGACCGGCGGACCGTGGTGGCTGCGGGCGTCAATGCCGCTCGTTCGAGTGCTGACCGCGGGATTGCTGAGCCCTGAGTTGCGCGAGGCCTATGCGCTCCCCCACAACCAGAAACGCTTCGACCGGATCATGCGGGTCACGCGCGCGGTGTACCCACACCTTCCCCGCTGGGTGCGCTTCGCGGCGCAGCGCCGGTATCTGGCTGCCTTTCGAAAGCTGCAGCGCTAGCATCAGCGTGTGACCACTATGGACGACGAACGCGACGAGACCGTGCTGCCGGTCGACTTCGCGAGCGAGCACGGACTGACGCTTCCCGTCGAGGTGCTCGACTACGCGGCGCTCGTGGAGCGAATGGGCCCGGCCTATTTTGAACGCGCGCAGCGGCCCTCCTTCGAACTCATGGTTGTCATCCGCAGCGGTACTGGCTCGCACACCGTCGACTTTCAGACGGTCGCCCTGCATCCCGGCCGCGTGCTGTTTGTGCGACCCGGGCAAGTGCAGCAGTGGCACGTCGAGAACGATCTCAGCGCCAGTGTGGTCGTAGCCTCGCCCACCGCCACGAGAACAGCGCCGTGGCTTCCGGGCGACCCAACTCACGCCGATCTCGGCGAGAACTCGCTCACCACCGCGCTCGATCTCGTTGCCGCCATCGAGCGGGAACAGCAGCGATTCACGGCCGACGAACACTCCGTTACCCTGCTCAGCGCGCTGTTCGCCGCACTCGTCGCTCTCTATCAGCGAGCGAGTAGCGAGCCCGGCCGCGGCGCTCTCCCCCACGCCTACCTCGCCTTTCGCTCGGTCCTCGAACGCGACCTCACGCGCAGCCGCAATGTTCGCGACTACGTCACGGGCCTTGGCTATTCCGAGCGCACCGTCAGCCGCGCCTGCCAAACCGTCACCGGCCTTACGGCCAAAGCGCTGCTGGATGAGCGGCTCATGCTCGAAGCGAAACGACTGCTGGCGCACACCGACGGCACCGTGGCATCCATCTCGACGGCGCTCGGATTCAGCGAGCCCACCAACTTCACGAAGTTCTTCGAGCGCGTGGTCGGCACCTCCCCCGCCGAGTTCCGGCGCAGCCTTGTCCACTTTGCACCATAGGCGGTCGCGGTCGCACCTGTGCTCCCTTCTCGCTGCGCGAGAGGCTTGAAGCACGCAATCGCACCCCCTCACCAGACCTCTAGGAGCATCCCATGGGACAACGACTCGACAACGTCACCGCCATCTACCTCGAGGGCATCCGCGACGGCAACTACGTCGACGCCGTGAACAAGTACGTCGGCCAGCGGTACACGCAACATTCAACGCCTGTTCGAGATGGCAAAGATGGCTTCATCGAATTCTTCGAAGACTTCACGACCCGCAACCCCATCCGCGACATCGAGATCGTTCGCGGCTTTGAAGATGGATCCTTCGTATTCGTTCAGGCACACCAGTCGCTCAACAATGGTGAATTCACCTATGTGACCGCCGATATTTTCGACACCGACGACGATGCCAAGCTCATCGAGCACTGGGACATGATCGCTGAAGTCGAGCCCACGAGCGTGAGCGGCCGCACCCCCATCGATGGCCCGACCGAGGTCACCGATCTCGATAAGACCGAGGTCAACAAGCAGCTGGTTAGCGAATTCGCCGCGAAGGTTCTTGTTGGCGCAGACCCGTCGCTCGCCTCCACGTTCGTTCACGCCGACCTTGCTCAGCATGACGCTCACATTGCTGACGGCCTCGACGCCTTAGTGAACTACGCCGCCGTGAATGGACTCGCCTACAAGCAGATTCACAAGGTCATCGGCTCGGGTAACTTTGTCGCGGTGCTCGCCGAAGCCGAGATCGCGGGCACTGCTACCGCCCTGATCGACCTCTACCGCGTCGAGAATGGCCTCATCGCTGAGCACTGGGTTGTCTCCGAAGTGATCACCGACCCGAGCACCTGGGTCAACTCCGGCAAGTTCTAAAGGGACTGACGACAGTTAAGCGAGTTCGAACGCGATCGTTCCTGTCGCAATCTCAGCAGAGACGAGTCGCACGCGCACCGTGTCGCCAGCCGAAACCGTGCCGGAGATGCGAGCCGTGATCACCGGTTCAGCAATCTGGATGACGCCACCCTCGGCGCGCTCCGAAACCACTGTTGCTTCGAACTCGTCGCCGACTCGCGGCCGCAACAGCGCCGCTTCGATCACGTCGACCGAGGCGCGGTCGAACTGCGATGCGAGCTGACTCGTGCGGCCCATGATCTTGGGTAGTTGCGGAAGAGCTTCACGCACCCATTTCGGCACTTCGCGCCCCGCGACAATCGCTTCACACGCGACAAGTACGAAGCGGTCGACGAGTCGACGCAGCGGTGCAGTGGCGTGAGCGTAAGGCGCTGCAACGGCAGCTTGGATGGTGTCTTCGGGCAGTTCGCCGTCGAAGGGCGTGTAGCCCGCTCCACGAAACAACGAGGTGGCGGCGTGGGTCGCCGCGAGGGCGCGAGGGTCGGAGTGGTCGAGGGTGCGCAGGTACTCGCCATAGTTCTGATTCTCGGGCCACGGGCATCCGAGGCTCGCCACTTGGCGGCGGAACTGCTCGAGCGTTTCATCATCGGGCGCGGGCATTGTGCGCAGAATGCCGACTTTGCCTTCGAGCATGATGCGAGCGGCTTCCATGCCGGTCATGAGCGAGACGTGCGCGTTGTAGTCCTCGACGCGTAGCGACGCTCGACGCTCGATCACATACTGGCCATCAACGACAGCCACTTCTTCGTCGGGCCGGTTGAGGCTTGCTCCCCCGCGCTGGCGTTCCAGCTCGGTGCGCAGGCGCCCAAACTCGGGCAGCAACGAGAGGGATTCGTCCGCGCGGTCGTTGTCGAGCAGCTCTTGCACTTCGACATAGTTGAACTGGCGACGGTTACGCACTTGGGCGCGCACGAGAGTTGTCGTGATGACCTCGCCCGCGGCATCCAAGTCAAAGGTCCAGACAAAAGCAGGTCGCGTCGCACCGGCGAGGAGCGAGGCGGCGTCTTCACTGATGATCGTCGGATGCAGCGGTACCCGGTCGTCGGGACCGTACAAGGTTTGGCCACGCTTGCGAGCTTCAGCATCCACGGCTGAGCCGGGCAGCACGAAGGCGGGCACTTCTGCGATGGCGTACATCACGCGCAGTGTTTCGCCGGTGCGTTCGAGGTAGAGCGCCTGGTCGAGATCGGTCGCGCCCTCGGGGTCAATTGTCACGAAAGGAATGGCTGTGAGGTCGAGTTCCGGCGGCTCGAATGCGGCCACTGCGGCGTTGGCTGCTTCCTCGACTTCAGCGCTGAACTCGGTGGGTAGCTTCAGCTCGACCCGCACTGCCGCGAGCGCCTGAGCCAACTCGTCGTCGGTGTCGAGCGGCCGAACGCGCGGCACCACGAGCCGAGGTTCCCAGTGGCGCGGCGTGCCCGACTGCGGTGTTCCTTCAGAATCAAAGTTTCTCAATGGGAGCAATCTTGATCAGCAGGCGCTTGCGCCCCGCGGTGTCGAACTGAACGTCAGCGATGCTCTTAGGGCCAGCGCCCGTGACTTGATTCACGGTTCCGTCCCCAAAATCAGTGTGCCGGATGCGGTCGCCCGCCGCCAGAGTGAGGTCACCGTTGTCGCGCACGGTTGCCGTGATGGGGCTGGCCCACTCGGTCTTGGCGCGCGGCGGTGCCGGAGGGAGTCCACCGGATGCCGCCTGCCGCAGCGAGCCGGCCCACGATCCGCCGCCACTGTTGCCGTCGCGGCGAGCGTTGAGCGCACGGGATTGGGTTCCGCCGCGCGAGTTTGCCATTCCGGGTGATTGCTTCCACTCGATAAGTTCGGTGGGAATCTCTTGCAGGTAGCGGCTCGGCATCGCCACGTTGACTTCGCCGAACTGGGCGCGGGTCATGGCCAGCGAGAGAAAGAGTCGTTTGCGGGCACGCGTGATGCCGACATAGAACAGTCGACGTTCTTCGGCTGGGCCGCCAGGCTCGTTGGCCGACATGCGGTGCGGCAGCAGATCTTCTTCGACACCGGTGAGGAATACCGAATCGTACTCGAGGCCCTTCGCGGTGTGCAGCGTCATGAGCGAGACGGTTCCGCTGGAGTCATCCAGATCATCGGCCGCCGCAACGAGAGACACCTCGGTGAGGAAGTCGAGCAGGGTGCCGTCGGGGTTGTTCTTGCCAAACTCCTTCGTCACCGCCACGAGCTCGTCAACGTTCTCGGCGCGAGCTTCGTCTTGCGGGTCTTGCGAGGCGCGCAGCGCCGTCAGGTACCCCGAGCGCTCTAGAAGCTCGGTCAAAATATCAGCGGGCTTGGATGTCTCCACCTTCGCCATCACTTCGTCGAGCACCTCAGCCAGACCGACGATCGCTTTCGTGACCTTAGGGCCAAGGCCGAGTTCGGAGGCGTTGCGCATCGCATCGCGCAACGTCATTCCCCGGTCATCCGCCCACGCCTGCAGCGCAGCCTCGGTCGCCGGACCAATGCCGCGCTTCGGGGTATTCATGATGCGACGCAGAGCCAGCGGATCAGCCGGGTTCGCGACCGCAATCAGGTAGCCGAACGAATCCTTGATTTCCGCGCGCTCATAGAACTTGGTGCCACCGAGCACTCGGTACGGCAGGGCCGCCCGAATGAAAATCTCTTCCAGCGCACGGGTCTGCGAGTTAGTGCGATAGAAAACCGCCACGTCTTTATAGGCAACGCCCTGATCGTGCAGCTTCTGAATTTCATCCGCCACAAACTGGGCTTCGTCGTGGCCCGAGTAGCCGGTGAAGCCCACGATCTTGTCGCCGGCACCCACAGTCGTGAAGAGCTTCTTATCTTTGCGATCGAAGTTGTGGGAGATGACCGCGTTGGCGGCATCCAAAATCGTCTGGGTCGAGCGGTAGTTTTGCTCAAGCAGAATCACGGTCGAGTTCGGAAAGTCGCGCTCGAATTCCACAATGTTGCGGATGTCGGCCCCGCGGAACGCATAAATCGACTGGTCACTGTCGCCGACCACGGTCAGCGACGCGGCATCCGCCTCGCTGCTGGAGCCGGCAATGAGCACGCCAGGCGAGGTCTCGAACTGCTCAGGAGCTGGCGGCCGCGTCAGCTCGCGGATGAGCGAATACTGCGCGTGGTTGGTGTCCTGATATTCGTCAACAAGGATGTGCTTGAAGCGACGCTGGTAGGTGGCCGCGATCTGCGGGAACGCCCGGAACAGGTACACGGTCTGCCCGATGAGGTCGTCGAAGTCGAAGGCGTTGGCGTCGCTGAGGCCGCGAGTGTAGCGCCGGAAGACCTCAAGGAACTTCTTCTCTGTCGGGTCGCTCATGTTGGCATCCCGCGCGAAACCGTCGACGTCGGTTAGCTCATTCTTGAGCTGCGAAATGCGGTTCGCGGCCTTGCTGACCGTGAGGCCGAACATGTCGGCGTCGAGCTCTTTGAGAATCCGCTTGAGCAGAGCTTTGCTGTCGGCCGAGTCATAAATGGTGAAGTTCTTGGAGAACCCAAAGGCTTCAGCTTCGCGGCGCAAAATGCGTACGCAGGCGGAGTGGAAGGTCGAGATCCACATGCCCTCGGCGGTATTGCCCACGATGGCACCCACACGCTCGCGCATTTCGGCCGCAGCCTTATTGGTGAAGGTGATCGCAAGAATCTGGCTCGGCCAGGCTTCTCCCGAACGCAACAGCCCGGCAATGCGCCGCGTCAGAACGCTTGTCTTGCCCGAGCCAGCGCCCGCCACGATCAGCAGCGAGGGCCCGCGATATTCAACGGCCTCCCGTTGGCGCGGATTCAGCCCGTCGAGCAGGGGGTCGCTAATGGAATCCCCGTCGTCAGAACGGCCAGGGTCGTGAGGGTCAAGAGCAGTCGTCATGGCCCCTCGACTCTACCCGCGCGCGCTGACGGCGAGGTCGGGTTGGTCAGCGAAGACGCCATCGAGACCGGAATCGATAAGCATCCGAAACTCCGCACGCCAATCTCCGTGTTGCTCGGGCTGCTTGCTCGAACGCAAGTTCTTCGGCAAGAAGCGGTTCTCAGCGCGCAGTGTCCAGCAGAAAACGAGGAGCCCGGCGGCATGGGCGCGCTCAACCAGATCATTGGTGCCGGTGAGGTTGCCCGCCAGATCTTTCACCATCAGCATCTTCTTATCAACGCTGATTCCGTCGACTTCGCGGGCCAACTGCGCAAGACCGTCATCAGTGAGATGGTCGGCGTAGCTCCGCGCTTTCGCACCGAAGCGCGCAATCAAATCAGACGGCGCCCCGCTCGCCTCAAGCAAAAACACCAACTGACCTGGAACCCCACGCTCCCGGATGCGGTGCAGCACGCTCTGCTCGAATGATTCGATGATGAGATTGTCGGCCGTCGCCCACCCGCTCACGTCGCGGGCGAAAAGCTCGTCAAGCGGCAGCCCGATCGACGCGAAGTAGCTCGCATGCTTGATCTCAGCGACGATCTTCAGCGGTCGACGCTGAGCCTCCGGATGCTGGTCCACAATCTCGAGCAGGTCGCTCAAACGAAGAATGGGCGAAACATCGTTGTGGGCAGTGCTGGCCTGCCGCACCTCGGGCAAGCGTTCACGAGCGTGCAGAGTGCTGAGTTCCTCCCACGTGAAGTCTTCCGTAAACCAGCCCGTCATCGCGGTGCCGTCGATCGTCTTTGACGTGCGCCGGTCAGCAAACTCGGGATGCTCCACCACATCCGTTGTGCCCGAAATTTCGTTCTCATGGCGCAACACCAGCACGCCATCCTTCGTTGCCACGATGTCGGGTTCGACAGCATCCGCCCCCAGGGTGAAAGCGAGTTCGTAGGCGGCTCGAGTGTGCTCTGGGCGGTATCCGCTTGCCCCGCGGTGCCCGATCACAAGCGGGCGAATGGTGGTGCTCATTGGGTCAAGAATATGCGTTACGCGACCAACCACTAATATTTAGTTATGCCCGAATGTTCGTCATGCGCTGCAACAGTGCAACCGGAGTGGAAATTCTGCATTTATTGCGGAGAACCCACGTCTGCTGATGCCGCCCGCCCGGCGCCGCTGGCAGCAAAACGAACGAGTCCTTTGGCTATTCTCGCGCTCATTTTGGCCGCGATTGGCGGGCCTCCAGCCCTCATCTTTGGCCACTTGGCGCTTCGGCAGATCAAAGAGACGGGCGAACGCGGCAAGGCCATGGCGATCATTGCCACGGCGCTGGGTTATGTGTGGTTAGTCGTGTGGGCAATTCTGTTGTACTCGCTGCTCACCAATGGTCGCTAGGCCGCCAACGCTGAGACGCTTCCGGGAACCAACCCGGCGCCTTCCCCTGCGGTGGGGCAACTACGCCGACCGCTACTACACGGGGTTGGTGCTCATCATCGCGGGCGCCATGCACTTGCAGGGAGCCAACAACTACACGCTCATCATCTTGCTCATCGGCACCACATCGACGGTCGTCGGGTACTCGATCATGCCCGCCCAAGGGTGGCGACGGATGATCGTGGCCCTGCCAGCGGTCACCCAAATCTGGCTCATGCTCACGGGCCCGATGTCGATGTGGACCCTCGTGATCCCACTGCTGTGCTGGCTCATCGTGCGACACCGACCGCTCGTCTCGTATCTCGCGCTTGCCCTCCCGATTGCCAACGGCATCATCCTTCCGCGGTTCTATCAGGAGTACTCGCAGATGCCTCAGGCACTCGCCATTTCTTTCGTCGTGCTCGTGGCGGCAGCCTGGCTTGCTCGGCTGATCGCTGTCAGCGCAGCCGCCCGACGCTAAAACGCGGTATTTCTCAGCGAACTCCGGTAGTTTTGGGGGTGCGTCACAAACGTGTGACACCACACCAACCAGAGGAATCATGGCACTCAATAACCCCGCTTTCTCCCGCGATGCTGCATTCAGCTCGCGCGGCGGAATCGCCGTCGCGAACCAGGTCTCCAACCAGCAGCTCAACGACATGTACAACCAGGAGTCGGCTCCCGCCTCCGGTGATGTCATGACCGTTGAAGACACCATCGCCAAGACTGTAGGGGCCTTCGCGCTTCTCGTCGTCGGCGCTGGCCTCAGCTGGATGCTCGTTCCCGCATTTCCCCTTCTGTGGATCGGTGCAGGCCTCATCGGCTTCGTGCTGGCCCTCGTCAACATCTTCAAGAAGCAGCCCTCCGGCGCTCTTGTTCTGACTTACGCCGCCTTTGAAGGTCTCTTCGTCGGCGGCATCTCGCGCGTCTTCGAAAACGCGTATGGCGGAGTCGTCTCGCAGGCCGTTATCGCCACCGTCGTTGTCGTGGGCGTCACGCTCGCGCTCTTCGCGAGTGGCAAGATCCGCGCGTCGAAGAAGGCCACCAAGGTCTTTATGATTGCGATGATCGGTTACGTTGTCTTCTCGCTCGTGAACCTCGTCATGATGCTCACGGGTGCCACCGACAATGCGTTCGGCCTCCGCAGCGCTGAGATTTTCGGTATCCCCTTCGGTCTCATCTTGGGCGTGCTCGTCGTCATCATGGCCGCGTACTCGCTCGTGCTCGACTTCGACTTCATCCAGCGAGGTGCCGCCAACGGTGCACCGCGCGCCTTCGGCTGGAAGGGTGCCTTCGGCATCATGGTCACCGTCATCTGGCTCTACCTCGAACTGCTGCGCATGTTCGCCATCAGCCGCAACTAGTAGCACCTCTCCGCAACAACAAAGCCCCCGTCACCTCGGCAGTAGCCAGGTGACGGGGGCTTTGTCGTTAAAGCGCTATTCCCACTCGATGGTTCCCGGTGGCTTCGACGTGACGTCGAGCACAACGCGGTTGACCCCATCCACCTCGTTGGTGATGCGGTTAGAAATCTTGGCGAGCACGTCGTACGGCAGGCGCGTCCAGTCGGCGGTCATCGCGTCTTCCGACGACACCGGGCGAAGCACGATCGGGTGACCGTAAGTGCGACCGTCGCCCTGCACACCGACCGAGCGCACGTCAGCAAGAAGCACGACGGGGCACTGCCAGATCGTGTCATCCAGACCAGCGGCGGTCAGCTCGGCGCGAGCAATCGCGTCAGCCTTGCGCAGCAACTCGAGACGGTCGTGCGTGACCTCACCAATGATGCGGATGCCGAGGCCAGGACCAGGGAACGGCTGGCGGCCAACAATGACCTCCGGCAAGCCCAGCTCGCGACCGATCGCGCGCACCTCGTCCTTGAACAGGGTGCGCAGCGGTTCGACAAGCTCGAACTGCAAGTCTTCGGGGAGTCCGCCGACGTTGTGGTGGCTCTTGATGTTGGCGGTGCCGGTTCCTCCGCCACTTTCGACGACATCCGGGTAGAGCGTTCCCTGCACGAGGAACTTCACAGTGTCTTCGCTGCCCTTCGTCTCAAGTACGAGGGCTTCTGCGGCGTTCTCAAAGCTGCGGATGAACTCGCGGCCGATGATCTTGCGCTTCGTTTCGGGGTCAGTGACTCCGGCGAGAGCATCCATGAACTGATCGACGGCATCGACGGTGACGAGACGCACACCGGTCGAGGCAACGTAATCTTCTTCAACCTGGCGGCGCTCATCCTGACGCAGCAGACCGTGGTCAACAAAGATGCAAACGAGTTGATCGCCCACAGCTTCGTGCACGATCGCGGCAGCAACAGCGGAATCGACGCCACCAGAGAGACCACAAATGACCTTGGCCGAGCCAACTTGCTCGCGAATGCGCGCAACCTGCTCAGCAATAACGTTGCCACTGTTCCAGTCGGCGGGGATGCCGGCAGCATCGTGCAAGAAGTTCTCGAGCAAGTCTTGACCGTGCGTCGAGTGCTTGACCTCGGGGTGCCACTGCACTCCATACAGACCGCGCTCAACGCTGGAGAATGCGGCGACCGGAGTCGCCTCACTGCTCGCCAAAACGGCAAAACCTTCTGGCGCTTCGGTCACAGCATCGCCGTGGCTCATCCACACCGTCTGTTCCGACGGCTGGTCGCCCAAAAGACTTCCGCCACCGCCCTGAACAGTCATGTCGGTAGCGCCGTATTCGCGCAGCCCCGTCTTGGCAACGGTGCCGCCGAGCTGACGGGCCATCACCTGGAAGCCGTAGCAAATACCAAAAACAGGAACACCAAGCTTGAGGATGCCGGGGTCGAGGTCGGGCGAGCCAGGCTCGTAAACGCTAGAGGGGCCACCACTCAGCACGATGCCAGCCGGGTTCTTGGCGGCGATCTCTGCTGCGGTGATCGTGTGGGGAACAATCTCGCTATAGACGTTCGCCTCACGCACACGACGCGCGATCAGTTGCGCGTATTGGGCGCCGAAGTCGACGACAAGAACGGGGCGTGCATTCGTGTCTGCGGATGTGGCCGTGGAGTCGGTCATGCAGTTGCCTTTGCGGAGTCAGCGCCGGCCGCTTTCGCAGCAGCAGCGGATTCGAGTTGTGCGATCTTCGCCTCAACGAGGCGCGGCACCTGACGTTCGAGGAAGAACGACAGAAAAGGGATGACACCACCGAGGGCGATGTAGAGGAAACGCAAGAACGAGTAACGAGTGAGACGCCACAGGATGAAGTCTGCGGCAACGTAGAAGACGTAGAGCCAGCCGTGGACGATGAGGATGATCGTCGACACGTTGATGCCCTGCACGAGAATCTTGGGCGTCAGCGTGAGGAAGCCCGCGGGGCCATTCAGCTCGATGTCGCCGCCCAGTCCGTAGCGAAAGATCATCATGAGGCACAGCACAAGCAGGAAGGTTCCGGTGACGATCGACGACACCTTGTAGAACGAAAGCGTGCGACGAATGCTGGGAATATCTGAAAGCCGGGGACCGAGAGCCATGGCTCTAGTCTACGGCCGCGTCAGAGGTGAGAGCTTCGCGCTCCTCTTCCCACACATCCCGCACGAGGCGGAACCAGAGGAAGACGGCGAATCCCGCGAACACTACCCATTCGACGGCGTAGAACACGTTGAGCAGGTTGAGGGAAACTTCCGTCGACGGGGGCGGAGCGTCAATCGCGACCAAGCCAGCCCGAGGTTCGAAACTGACGACGTAGCCGCCGTAGGTTCCCGCCGGAACTTCTGCCCAGAGGTTCACGAGTTCGGAAACCGCGAGAGCGCTGCGCTCCCCCTCTTCGAAGTCCGACTGCTGCGGTGACTCGGTCGGCAGCAACCGTCCGGTCAGCGTCACCGGGCCCGTCATCGTGTCCAAATCTGCGATAGCGGATGCCGCAGCATCCGCCGACTCGGCCCAGCCCAACGCGATGGCGATACTCGCACCACTCGGTTCAACTCCATGAGCGACGACCCAGTAGCCCATGCCCTCGCTGTCGTTGCTACGGTCGGAGAGGATGACGTAGTCGCCCGCAATCAGGTCTGCCGTGAGCGTGACCGTTTGACCTGTTGTGAGGTATGACAGCGGCTCTTGAGCAGTAGCCACCGAATCGAGTTCGACTGCTGTTTCGCTTTGCTGCTCGGTGATTTCGCCACCTTCGAGGCTGCGGCTGAGCTGCCACTGGCCAAGCGCCGCGAAACTGGCGGCAATGGCGAGGGCTAAGACGAGGGCGCCAATCCAACGCGGGCGTCGTGCGATCTCCCACATCGTCGCCGGCTCAGTGTCGGGGGCCGACTTACTCAGAGGGGAATTGCTCGTACTCACTCGCTAACAATATCTGGTGCTTCGAGGCGAACTCTGTCAGCCGACTCATCATCGGGCTGCTTCTGGCTGGCCAGCTCGGCTTCCACTCGCTGGAGGTAGCGCTCGATCTCCGTGTGAGTGCGAGCTTCGTCCCAGCCCAGCACGCCAGCCATGAGCTCTGCGGCAACAGGCGCGGCGGACACCCCGCGGTCCCATGCCTCAATCGATATACGAGTGCGGCGAGCCAGCACGTCATCAAGGTGAAGGGCACCTTCAGCATTCGTGGCGTAGACGATCTCAGCCGCGATGTAGTCGTCGGCGCCCGGAAGAGCTTCGGCGAGGCTCGGCGTCGCGCGCACCAGCTCAAGCACCTCGGTGGCGAGCACCCCGTAGCGGTTCAGCAGATGTTCGACGCGCGACTTGTGCACGTCGTAGCTGCGCGCGAGGGCCGCTCGCTTGTTCCACGCGGCGCGGTAGCCTTCGGCTCCGAGCAGTGCGACATCTTCGGTGATGCTCGGTGAAATCTTGCCGTCGAGAGCGTCGACCGCGGCATCCACGGCATCCTTCGCCATGATGCGATAGGTCGTCCATTTGCCACCAGCGACGACGACAAGACCGGGGACGCTGTGCGCGACGATGTGTTCGCGGCTGAGCTTCGAGGTGAGATCCGACTCCCCCGCAAGCAGCGGGCGCAGGCCAGCGTAGACGCCCTCGACGTCGGCTCGAGTCAACGGCACAGCCAGCACCTTATTGACATGGGCGAGCAAATAGTCGATGTCGGCGGCGGTGGCAGCCGGGTGTGCTTTGTCGAGATCCCAGTCAGTGTCGGTGGTGCCGATGAGCCAGTGACGACCCCACGGAATCACAAACAGCACGCTCTTCTCCGTGCGCAACAACAGCCCGAGCTTCGATTGGAAGCGATCACGCGGCACCACGAGGTGCACACCCTTGGAAGCTCGAACCTTGAACTGGCCACGAGAGCCCACCATCGCCTGAGTGTCGTCGGTCCACACTCCGGTGGCGTTAACAACCTGCTTGGCGCGAATTTCAAACTTTTCGCCGGTCTCGAGATCGTGCGCCATCACGCCGACAACTCGCTCGCCGACCTTCACGAAGTCTTCCACCCGCACGCGGTTCGCAACGTGAGCGCCGTAGAAGCTGGCGGTGCGCGCGAGAGTCGACACGTAGCGGGCATCGTCAACTTGAGCGTCGTAGTAGGTGAGCCCGCCGCGAAAGGCGTCGCCTCGCAAGCTCGGTGCCGCCCGCAGCATCTGCCCGCGCGTCAGGTGCCGGTGATGAGGCACTCCTGGCGGTCGTCCGCCGGTATAGCTGAGAAGGTCGTAGAGCAACATTCCCGCGCCGATATATAGCCGTTCGATAACAGGCTTCGTCACGGGATACAAGAATTTCACTGGCCGCACCAGATGAGGCGCAAGCCGCTGCAAGAGCAAGCCACGTTCCTTGAGCGCTTCGCGCACGAGCCGAAAATCGAGTTGTTCCAGATAGCGGATGCCGCCGTGCACGAGCTTCGATGACCGGCTTGACGTGCCTGATGCCCAGTCCCGCGCCTCGACCATGCCGACGTTCAGGCCGCGCGTCACGGCATCCAAGGCACTGCCGGTGCCGACAATGCCGCCACCGATCACGAGAATGTCGAGTTCAGTGTCGCGCAGTGCCGCAATGGCGGCGGTGCGTTGTTCGGCGCTCAGCGGCGCTGTCGGGGCAATCGATCGGGGCTTGACCATTGGTTTCCTCCAGCGCCTAGTGACGTGAACGTGGGTTTAGCTACAGCGGGTTGTAGGGAGCAACGACCACATCGACCCGCTGAAATTCCTTGAGGTCGGAGTAGCCGGTGGTCGCCATCGAGCGACGCAGCGCACCGATGAGGTTCGACTGGCCGTTGGGGTGTGACGATGGTCCGTTGAGAATCTCGGCGAGAGGAGCAAGCTGCCCAACTTCGACACGGTTTCCGCGGGGAAGTTCGGAGTGGTGCGCTTCTTGACCCCAGTGGTAACCACCACCGGGCGCTTCGGTGGCGCGAGCGAGAGCGGTGCCCAGCATGACGGCATCCGCACCAACAGAGATTGCTTTGACGATGTCGCCACTGGTGCCTAGGCCACCATCGGCGATCACGTGCACGTAGCGGCCGCCCGACTCGTCCATGTAGTCGCGGCGAGCGCCGGCTACATCGGCAACAGCGGTTGCCATGGGAGCGTGGATGCCGAGGGCAGTGCGCGTGGTGCTGGAGGCTCCTCCGCCGAATCCCACGAGTACGCCAGCGGCGCCGGTGCGCATGAGGTGAAGAGCCGCGGTGTAGGTTGCGGCGCCTCCCACGATCACGGGAACGTCGAGTTCGTAAATGAACTCCTTGAGGTTGAGCGGCTCAGTCGTCTTGGAGACGTGCTCGGCACTCACGGTTGTGCCGCGGATGACGAACAGGTCGACTCCGGCATCAACCACAGTTTGGTACAGCTCTTGAGTGCGCTGCGGGCTCAGGGCGCCGGCAACGGGCACTCCGGCTTCGCGGATTTCCGCGAGACGCTGCGTGACGAGTTCGGGCTTGATCGGCTCGGCGTACAGCTGTTGCATGCGCGCGGTCGCCTGGTCGGCGGGCAGCGTACGAATTTCTTCGAGAACGGGTTCGGGGTTTTCGTAGCGAGTCCAGAGACCTTCGAGGTCGAGAACACCGAGGCCGCCGAGCTTTCCCATGGCGATCGCGGTCGCCGGCGACACCACAGAGTCCATGGGGGCTGCGATCACGGGGATGTCGAACGTGTAAGCGTCAATCGTCCAGCTCACCGACACATCACGAGGGTCACGCGTGCGGCGCGACGGCACGATAGCGATGTCATCAAAGGAGTAGACGCGGCGAGCGCGCTTGGCGCGGCCAATCTCGAAATCATTCACCCGTCAAGACTACCCGGCCAGCGATTGTGAGACACCGCTGCTGCGGGGAGCCGCCCATTTAGTGGAAGAGCGCGTGGGACACGCACGATTGACAACAATTGAACAAGCGTTTAGTTTGTTAAACATGCGTTCAAGATCGGATGACTCCACCACTAAGGCTCGCATCCGCGACGCCGCGATTCGGCTCATCGGGCAGAACGGGTTCGCCGCGACAAGCGCCCGCGCCGTCGCCACTGAAGCCGGAGTGAGTGCTGGCCTTGTCATCCACCACTTTGGAAGCATGCGCGAGCTCAAGGTTGCGTGTGACGATTTCATCATCACCGAGGTCACCCACCGCAAAGTCGGGATGGGCGAAGGCGACGTGAGCGCGGCAGTGAGCGAGTGGTATGCCGATCTGCCCACCTTCGAGCCGTGGCTTATCTACCTGGGCCGCCTCTTCACCGACGACTCAGTTGCCGGGGCAGACCTGTTCGACCGCCTCGTCGCCATGTCGCACACCATGCTCGCTGAAGGAGTGGCGAGCGGAGCCATCACGCCCAGCGCCGACGAGCACGCCCGCGCCGTGCTCCTCGTTACCCACAGCCTGTCGACCCTCACTCTGCAAAGCCACATCGCCCGCAGTCTCGGCAGCAGCCAACTCAGCCTCGACAGCCTCAGCCGCATGGGCAATGCCGCCCTCGAGCTCTACACCCACGGCATCTACACCCCTTCAACGACTCCCTCCCAGGAAGGACCGGGCTCCGGCCCCACCCATGACTTACGCCATTGAAACTCAGGCGCTCACCAAGCGTTACGGCAAAAATACTGCCCTCGACGGCTTGGATCTCGCCGTGGAAACCGGCAGCGTGTTCGGCATGATCGGCCCCAACGGTGCCGGCAAGACAACCGCGATGCGGCTACTGCTCGACATCATTCGCCCCACCTCGGGCAGCGCCACCGTACTCGGCCAGTCCCCCATCACCGGCGGTGCTGCACTGCGCCGCGACATCGGATTCCTGCCGGGCGAACTCCTCCTCGAGGGCCGCGTCACTGGGCGTTCGCTACTCAAGCACTACGCCGAAATCAGCGGTCCTGTAGCGCCCGGCCGCATCGACTCCCTCGCTGAGCGATTGGGGCTCGACCTCACCCGCCACGTGCGCACCCTCTCCAAAGGCAACAAACAAAAACTCGGCCTCGTGCAGGCGTTCATGCATGAGCCGAAACTGCTCGTGCTCGACGAACCGACGAGCGGTCTCGATCCTCTTGTGCAGCAAGAGTTCCTCTCGATGGTGCGCGAAGCTCAACACAATGGTCAGACAGTGTTCCTCAGCTCTCACGTCTTGAGCGAGATCCAGAACGCTGCCGATCAGGTTGCGGTGCTCCGCAACGGTGCCGTGGTGAAAGTAGGCGATGTTGCCAGCCTGCGCGCGAGTGCCATCCGTCGCGTTGTCATTGACTTCACGGATGCCGCAGCCGACGACATCCGCACGGCGCTGCTTGCCCTGCCGCAACTGGCCAACCTCACCGTCGCTGATGGCGAGGTGATTCAGGTCACCGGCACTGTCGAGGGACACATCGACGCCCTCGTCAAGGCGATCGCCCCCTTCCACGTGGTCGACCTGCGGGTGGAAGAGCAAGATCTCGAATCGTCGGTTATCGACCTCTACTCGAATGAGGCAAACAAATGAGTCAGAACATGACCGGGAGCTTTCTGCCCCTCACTCGGCGCAACCTTGCCGACTCATGGCGAGGACTACTCGGCTGGACGGCCGGCGTCACGGGAGCGATTTTTCTCTATGTGCCCCTGTATTCCTCGTTCTCGGGAGACAACGCTGGCTTCGAGGACATCATTGCCTCACTGCCGGATGGACTCGCGAGCACTCTTGGCTTCCAAGATCTCGCCAGCGGCGCCGGCTACGTGCAGGCGACGTACCTTGGCCTCATCGGGTTCGTGCTCTTCACGATTGCCGCCACTCTGTGGAGCTCCGCGGCGATCGCGGGCGATGAGGAGTCGGGTTCGCTCGAGCTCACTCTCGCCCATGGGGTTTCCCGTGTGCAGATTATGGCCGAGCGAAGCCTTGGAGTAATCCTGCGCCTGCTGTGGTTGAGCATCGTTTCGGCGCTGCTGATTCTCGCGCTCAACGATTCCTCGGGGATCGACCTTGAGCCTGCCCATGTAATCGGCGGATGCGCGGCGCTGTTCGGTGTGGGGGTGCTCGCGGCCAGCTTCGGTCTCGCTGTCGGCGCCATCACCGCTCGTCGCAGTTTTGCCTCTGCTGCCGCCGCAGGAATCTCCCTGCTCGGCTACATCCTCAACTCGCTTGGCAACCAAAGCGCCGATGTCGAATGGCTGCACAACCTCTCGCCCTACTACTGGGCGTTCGGCAACTCTCCGCTGAGCGAGGGCGCCGACTGGGGTGCCCTCGGGCTCATCTTCGGAATTTCTGCCGTCATGCTCGTTCTCGGTGGGTTCATCTTCAACCGCCGCGACGTGTCCGCCTAGCGGAGCACTCTCTACGCCCTCCCCGACGCAGAAGGCCTGCGGGAAGCAATTGCTCCAGCAGGCCTTCTGTGTGTTTCGGTCGCGTAGTTTCTAGCGGCGGTAGTTCGGTGCCTCAACGACCATCTGGATGTCGTGGGGGTGCGATTCCTTCAAGCCTGCAGCGGTGATCCGCACAAACTTGCCCTTCTGCTGCAGCTCCTCAATGGTGCGAGCTCCCGTGTAAAAC
Organism: Salinibacterium sp. NG253; assembly: GCF_015864945.1. Classification (GTDB taxonomy): domain Bacteria; phylum Actinomycetota; class Actinomycetes; order Actinomycetales; family Microbacteriaceae; genus Rhodoglobus. The sequence goes on from NZ_JADYWF010000001.1 coordinate 1,202,191, forward strand.
ATCGACTGGCGCAGGCCACCGAGCAACTGGTACATCACCGTGGAGACGGGACCGCGATAGGGAACCTGGCCCTCGATGCCCTCGGGGATGAGCTGGTCATCCGACGGCACGTCAGCCTGAAAGTAGCGGTCGCGGGAGTATGAGGTCTTCTTGCCACGCGTTTGCATGGCGCCGAGCGATCCCATTCCGCGGTAGCTCTTGAACTGCTTGCCGTTGAGGAAGATGAGGTCGCCGGGGCTCTCGTCGGTTCCGGCGAGCAGCGAACCAAGCATCACAGTCTCAGCACCGGCAACGAGTGCCTTGGCGATGTCACCGGAGAACTGCAATCCACCGTCGGCGATAACCGGGATGCCGGCCTCGCGAGCGGCGAGTGACGCTTCGTACACTGCGGTCACCTGCGGCACTCCGACACCGGCAACGACGCGGGTCGTGCAGATCGAGCCGGGACCAACGCCAACCTTGACCGCATCCACTCCGGCATCGATGAGGGCTTGAGCTCCCGCGCGAGTAGCGACGTTGCCGCCGATGATGTCGATGGCGTCGAACGAGGAATCAGCCTTGAGGCGACGCACGATGTCGATGACGCCAGCGGATTCGCCGTTGGCGGTGTCGACAACGATGAGGTCGACGCCAGCATCGCGCAAACGCTCGGCGCGCTCCCATGCGTCGCCGAAGAAGCCGATTGCCGCTCCTACGCGCAGTCGGCCTTCTTCGTCTTTGGTGGCGTTGGGGTACTGGTCGGTCTTTTCGAAGTCTTTGACCGTGATGAGTCCGCTGAGCTTGCCCGCGTCATCAACGAGGGGCAGCTTCTCGATCTTGTGCTTGTTCAAGATCGCGATGGCGCCGTCGCGGTCGATCCCGACCGGAGCTGTAACGAGCGGCAGTGTTGTCATGACGTCGCGCACGAGCACGGAATCCATGTCTGCTGGCTCGATGAATCGCATGTCACGGTTCGTGATGATTCCGACGAGCGTTCCGTCTTCTTCAATAACGGGCAAACCCGACACACGGAACTGACCGCACAACGCGTCAACTTCCGCAACAGTGGCCTGTTGCGTAGTTGTTACCGGATTGGTAATCATTCCAGATTCGCTGCGCTTGACCTTGTCTACATAAGCCGCTTGATCGTCGATGGAAAGGTTGCGGTGAAGCACTCCCAGACCACCATTACGAGCCATCGCGATGGCCATTCGAGCTTCGGTGACGGTGTCCATTGCAGACGAAATTAGCGGCGAAGACACCCGAATCCTGCGGGTAAGACGTGAACTGGTGTCAGCATCGCTAGGAATTACGTCGGTGTGACCGGGCAAAAGCATTACGTCGTCATAGGTGAGGCCGACGAAGCCGAAGGGGTCTGGCTGTTCCATGTTAAATCTTCCTTACGGCAGGAGCGCGAAACCGGTGAATTGTGTTAAATCTCCGGCCAATCAATATTAACGGGTTTCGTGCCAGAACATTCCCCCGCATAATGGCTTCACCGCTTTGTACCCGACAAGCATTTGTATGTCGGACCGCAATCGGCCGGTGTCTTCATTGCCGTCGACACGTCAGAACCCGCTGGGATTCTCGATTCCGGCTGGGTCCCTTCCTGGAGGTCCTGTGAACACAGCGGATTATCGCCGCACGCGACGGAAAAATAGACGAGGAGTGCTTGTAGCACTCATCGTCGCACTTTCTGCCGCCTTCTCTCTGATGGCCATGCCTGCAATGGCCGACGAGGTAAACGTCGACGAATACGACAACAGCATCATCGGTAACGTCAAGCTCGAAAGCGTGGCACTAGAGGGTGTACTTCTCACCATCTCTGGCGGCGGCTACGAGGTTGAAGTAGCCACGGATGCTGATGGTCGTTGGAAAGTCGGAGTTCCCGACGGTGACGAATTCACTGTCACCCTCGACGAAAACACTCTGCCCGAGGGCATTGCGGTAATCGACGAGGTCGGCGACGACGACACCCCTAACGTTAAAGAGGCGATGATCGGCCCGAGTGGCTCGACCGTCATGAACTTCTTTATCGGCCGCGGTGAACGCAACGTCACGAGCTTCTTCGATCAATTCGTTGAACGAATCGTCAATGGCGTGAACTTCGGACTGATGCTCGGCCTCGCTGCCATCGGCATCTCGCTCGTTTACGGAACCACCGGGCTCTCCAACTTTGCGCACGCAGAAATGGTGACCTTCGGTGCGGTGATGGCACTCATTGTGTCGGTCGACCTCGGTTGGCCTGTCTGGATTGCGATACCGCTCGCCGTACTCCTCAGTGCCGGCTTCGGGTGGTCACTCGATGCCGCGCTCTGGAAACCGCTGCGCAAGAAGGGCGTCGGTATCGTTCAGCTCATGATCGTGTCAATCGGTCTGTCGCTGGCTCTTCGCTATACCTTCCAGTACTTCCGTGGAGGAGGAACCGAGCAGCTTCCCGGCTCCGACTCCCCCGATATTCCGCTCTTCGGATCGGTATCGCTCAGCCAGACCAACATGATCAGCATGGTCATCAGCATCGTCGTGATCGTGATCTTCGCGTGGTGGCTCGTCAAGACCAAGATCGGTAAGGCAACTCGCGCTGTCTCTGACAACCCGTCTCTAGCAGCGGCATCCGGAATCGACGTCGACCAGGTCGTCCGTGTGGTTTGGATCCTCGCTGCCGCCATGGCCGGTCTTGCCGGTGTGCTGTGGGCCTACTTCCGCCCCGGCATCCGCTGGGACATGGGAGCGCAGATCTTGCTGCTCGTGTTTGCCGCAGTCACCCTCGGTGGACTGGGAACAGCATTCGGTGCGCTTGTCGGCTCGATCATCGTCGGCGTTCTTGTTGAGACGTCTAGCCTCTTCATCCCATCCGACCTGAAGTATGTGGGTGCGCTCGGCGTGCTCATCATCGTCTTGTTGTTCAGACCACAAGGCATCTTGGGTCGCAAAGAGAGAATAGGTTAGGGGCCGCTCATGGATATTCTGCAAATTCTCTCCAACACCGGGTCATCACTGATTGCACCGGCAACGATCGGGTACGCCCTTGCGGCGCTCGGACTTGCCATGCACTTCGGGTTCACCGGTTTGCTCAACATGGGTATGGCCGCCTTCATGGCGATCGGCGCCTATGGCTACGCGATCTCGATCCTCACCTTCGGTTTTCCGTGGTGGGGCGGCATGCTCGTCGGTGTCGGTGGCTCGCTCGTCTTCGCCCTGATCCTCGGTATTCCTACCCTGCGACTGCGCGGTGACTACCTCGCCATCGTGACCATTGCGGCCGCCGAGGTTGTGCGTCTGTTGTTCCTGACCACAACGTTCGACAAGTACACCGGCTCTGCCGATGGGCTGAGCGGATACCACGAGAGCTTCCGTGCGTTCAACCCGATTCCCGATGGCACCTACGGCTTCGGCCCGTGGGAATACAACGCCAACGGTTGGTGGGTTCGTATCTTCGGAATCACAATTCTGGCGCTTGCTGCTTTCATCCTCTGGGCTGTCATGCGCAGCCCGTGGGGCCGAGTGATCAAGGGAATCCGTGAAGACGAGGATGCCGTGCGCGCCCTCGGCAAGAACGTGTTCTCTTACAAGTTGCAGTCGCTCATGCTCGGTGGTGTCTTCGGCGCCATGGGTGGAATCATTTACGCCCTCCCGGCCTCGGTGAACCCCGGTGTGTACGTCACGTCGCTCACGTTCTTCGTCTATACCGCGTTGCTGCTCGGTGGAGCTGCAACGATCTTCGGACCGATTATCGGTTCGGTGATCTTCTGGGGTGTGCAAACCCTCCTTAGCAACCTGCTACCCGCCATGGTCAACGTCGGCCTCTTGCCGTTCATGACCACGACGCAGTCGCAGACGGTGCGTTTCATCCTTGTAGGTGTGGCACTGATGTTGCTCGTGATCTATCGACCGCAGGGCATCCTCGGCAACAAGAAGGAGCTGACCTTTGTCAAGTAATGACGCATCGGCTGCGCCGGTGCAGCGAGCAAAGACAACCGGACTCCACAAGGGCGACATCGTTCCTGGTGTTGCCAAGGTCGACCCGATCATCATCGCTGACGGAATTCGTCGAACATTCGGTGGCCTCACTGCGGTGAACGTCGACCACGTCGAGATTCCCCGCAATGCGATTACCGCATTGATTGGTCCTAACGGTGCCGGTAAGACGACGCTATTCAACCTTCTGACCGGCTTCGACAAGCCTGATGAAGGCAAGTGGACTTTCGATGGGCACTCGCTCGCCGGAATGGGCGCGCACAAAGTGGCCGGCCTCGGCCAGGTGCGCACGTTCCAGCTGACGAAGGCCCTCGGGCTCTTGACGGTTCTTGAGAACATGAAACTCGGTGCCAAGGATCAGATCGGGGAGAACATTTTCCGCGCCATGATCCCCAGCCTCTGGCGCAAGCAAGAAGCCGAGATCGAAGAGCGCGCAATCGTTCTGCTCAAGAAGTTCAAGCTCGACACCAAGTCGTCTGACTTCGCCGCCAGCCTTTCCGGTGGTCAGCGCAAGCTGCTCGAGATGGCTCGCGCCCTCATGAGCCAGCCGACGCTGGTGATGCTGGATGAGCCCATGGCCGGTGTTAACCCCGCGTTGACCCAGTCGCTGCTCGACCACATCCTCGACCTGAAGGAAGAGGGCATGACGGTGCTGTTCGTCGAGCACGACATGCACATGGTGCGTCACATCGCCGACTGGGTAATCGTGATGGCTGAAGGTCAGGTCGTTGCTGAAGGTCCCCCGGATGAGGTCATGAAGAACCAAGCCGTCATCGATGCGTACCTCGGTTCGCATCAAGATGTCGACCTGGGAATCGTCACTGGCCGCATCGAAGGCGAACTCAACACTGAAGCGATCGAACTCGCCGCGGAGGTTAAACACCTCGACGAAAACATCGCTAACCGCAAGGAGACCGGCAAGTGAACGCAATCCCTACCGAGAATGCGGTTGTCCACGTCAAGGGCTTGACCGCAGGGTACCTGCCCGGCGTCGACATCCTCAACGACTGCAATTTGGTCGCTAACCCGGGTGAACTGATCGGAATTATCGGTCCGAACGGTGCCGGCAAGTCGACCCTGTTGAAGGCAATTTTCGGCCAGGTGCAGGTGCGCGGCGGATCGATTAGCCTCAACGGCGATGACATCACCGGGCTCAAAGCCAACAAGCTTGTCGCCCGCGGTGTTGGTTTTGTTCCGCAAAACAACAACGTGTTCCCAAGCCTGACGATCGAAGAGAACCTTCAGATGGGGCTGTACCAAAACCCCAAGATCTACGATGAGCGTCTCGAATTTGTGACCGGTATTTTCGCTGAGTTGAAGTCGCGCCTCAAGCAGCGCGCGGGTTCGCTCTCGGGTGGAGAACGCCAAATGGTCGCGATGTCCCGCGCACTCATGATGGATCCGCACGTTCTGCTTCTCGACGAGCCGTCCGCTGGACTCTCACCGGTGAAGCAGGATGAGGCGTTCATCCGCGTATCGGAGATCAACAAGGCCGGCGTGACCACGATCATGGTTGAGCAGAACGCGCGTCGTTGCCTGCAAATCTGTGACCGCGGCTATGTTCTCGACCAGGGCCACGATGCCTACGAAGGCACCGGGCGCGAGCTGCTCAATGACCCCAAGGTTATTGGCCTCTACCTCGGAACTCTCGGCACCTAGCCACCAGCACCCCGCTTCACCTGATGCCCCGCCCGGATTCGTCCGGACGGGGCATTAGTGCGTTCGGGGCCGCCCTGTTGACTCCGCAGCTCAGCTTCACAGCTCGCCATAGGGCTAGAGAGCGCTACACCGCCCGCTAAGCCCTTTTTGCACCGCTCCGCGGGCCGAGATTCGCGAACACCCCTTTCGCACCCGCACGAGGGCTCCTGACGCTGTTTCAGGTTTGGTTGATTCATCCGACCATCCCTGAAAAGAATTCAGCACCGTCTCAGAACGCTGCGCGCGCAAAAAAGGCCCCAACCCGGTGAGGGTTGGGGCCTTTCTCTGAGCTAACTTACGTTCTCTATGAGAGTGACTCTCGGAGAGATTTAGTAAGCGCTGTAGGTGTTGTCTTCACCGTACTGGTAGATACCAACCTGAGCTTCGGTGGGGTCACCGAGCTCATCGAAGGTGATCGGACCAGAGATGCCGTCGTAGTCAGCTACGCCGCCACCGTTGATGATTTCTGCACAGTCAGCGAAAGTGGTGCACTTCTCGCCGTTGCCCGAACCACCCGATACTTCCTGAAGCTTCTCAGCGATTGCTGCGGAGTCGGTGGAACCGGCTGCGAGCGATGCGAGAGCAAGAAGGATTACCGAGTCGTAGGACTCTGCTGCATAGCTGAACTCTTCGAGCTCAGGCTGTCCGGATTCGACCCAGAAGTCGTTGACGGCCGACGTGAAGTCAGCAATCGTGTCGACGCTCAGGCCGGGAAGAGTTCCCTTGGCGCCCTCGAGGGTTCCAGGAGCAAACTCGTCACCGAAGTTGGCGAGGTTACCGTCTACGAAGTAGAGGTTCTCGGCCGGGAAGCTGCTGACGATGCTCGGAAGCATGGTCGAAACTTCTTCGAACGTGATCAGTGCGATGGCGTCAGGGTCAGAAGCAAGAACTTCAGAGATCTGAGCATCGAACGTGGTGTCACCAGTGTTGTAGGTGGGCTGTGAAACTACCTCGCCACCGGCGGCTTCGAATGCTTCCTGCGTGTAGCCGGCAAGACCGGTTCCGTAGGAGTCATTGAGAACGATCATGCCGAGGGTCTCGTGACCATCGCCAGCGATCAGGTTACCGAGAACCTCACCCTGAAGCACGTCAGAAGGAGCGGTACGGAAGTACAGGCCCTTGTCGTCGTACGTCGTGAATGCGGCCGAGGTGTTTGCCGGCGAGAACTGGATTACTCCAGCGCCAACAACCTGGTCAATGAACTGAAGCGAAACACCCGAGGATGCTGCACCAAGAATTGCGGAAACGTCTTCACCGAGCAGGCGAGGGATTTCAGTCTCGTATGCCTTGTTGTCGGTGTCACCGGAGTCGCCCTGAATAAGGTCGATCTGGATGCCAGCATCGGCTTCGTTGACCTGCGACGCTGCATACTCGGTTCCCGCGATCTCGGGCGGGCCGAGGAATGCGAGGTTACCGGTTACGGGCAGTGCCGTTCCAAGCTTGAGGGACAGTTCGCCACCCTCGGATCCAGTGGAGGTTTCTCCACCGTCAGTTGCACAGCCGGCCAAAACCAGTGCGCTTGCACCGACGATTGCGAGACCGCTCAACAGGGTCCGCTTGGACCGTGATGGGGAGGCCGTAGCCTTCGCGAATACGCTCATGTTGCTCCTTGCGTTTCGAATGTGTTCAGGAATCAAATGTGGCACTACCGTGTCACCACACTGTCAAGCTATGCCCACCCGGCACATCCGCACAATACGTCTGTACTACAGCCTTGTAACGCTCTTGGGAATCGTTACCATTCGTAGACTTTGGGAAACACGGGTGTTTCTTACTTAATCCGGGTGTACACGTTGTCGCTACCGTACTGGTAAATCCCAATGATGGCGCCCTGTGGATCACCATTGTCATTGAGGGTTATCGGGCCTGAAACACCGTCGTAATCTACGGTGCGACCATCGAGCACAATCTTCGCCGCATCCGCAAACGTTGTCGCGACTTCGCCGTCACCGCTGCCGCCGGAGACTTCTTGCAGTTTGCTCGAGATCGCTTCGCCCGAAATCTTTTGCGAGGCCAACGCGGCCAGGCTCGCAAGAATCACGGCGTCGTAACTCTCAGCGGCATAGCTAAAGTCTTTGAGGCTGGGGTTGATCTCCAACAGTCGATCCGTGAAGTCCGAAATCGTGGAGATATCAAGACCGGGATGCGTCACGATCGAGCCCGTGAGACTGCCATCCGCAAATCCCGAGCCACGCTCGCCAAGCGACAATCCGGTGAAGAAGAGTTGGTCGCCTGAGTAACCGGCAGCGATGAACGCCTTCGCAATCTTCTCGGATCGCTTCGAACCCACGATTGCTACGGCATCCGGTTTGGCGGCGATCGCTCGATCGATCTGCTCGTCGAGATCGATAGCGCTTTCATCGATCATCTCTTGCGATAGCAATTCGCCACCGCCGCGCAAGAATGCTTCGCTCAGAGCGCGCGGAAGAAGCGGTTCACACAGCGTGTCCTCGGAGAGGATCGCGATCGATCCCTCACCAATACGCTCTGCCATCTCATTGCCCAATGCTGTGCCTTCGAGCGCGCAGGACGGCGAGGTGCGCCAGTACAGGTTGTTGTCACCGTAGTTGGAGAAGTCAGGAGAATCGTTCGCCGGCGAGATCTCTACAACGCCCGCTTCGGTGATCGTGTCGATCACTTTCTTGGAAATACCGTTGGAGAGTCCGCCGATAATCACCGTTGCGCGAGCATCGAGCAACTCCGTGACGGCGTCCTCGGCGGTCGTTCCCGTGGAGTCGCCGGAATCCGCCGATTCTACGTTCACTGTGAGGCTGGCATTGGCGTCATTCACATCTTGAGCAGCCAATGCGATCGCAGCAGACACTGCCGGACCGAATTTGTCGAGCGCTCCCGACTCGGGCACCAAGGCTCCGACGGTGAGAGTCAAATCTTTGGGGGTAAAGGTCTCCTCAACGGGCTCCTCAACCGAGCATGCGCTCAGCATGAGGGCCGCAACGAGCACGCCTGCAACTGCCGTGAACCCGCGTCGGGCTCGCAGCGACACGCGTGATCCATAGGGCATGGATGTCATCACAGTCGCTCCTATCTGCCACCCACAACAGAGAGCGGCATTGTTACGGTACTGGCCAATGCTGAAAAGGAGAACTCAGCGCGGGCCATTTAGGGGCAGAATCTCGCCCCCAATCCGGGCGGCACTCGAACTAGCCGACGATTGAGCCACTCTTATACACGAACTTATTTTCACCGTCGTAGGTGTAATAACCCCAGAATGCGGGCTCTACGTTGCCACCGGGAGTGAAGTTCACAGGGCCAGAAACACCGTCGTAGTCGATGTCGTTCGTGGTCTTGAGCACTTCGAGGCATTCCTCAAAACTCAGACACTTCACACCGCTTTTCGAGACATCGTAAAGCGAACCGGCGATTGCCTCACCAGCATCGTCCCCCGCCACGATTGCAGCGAGCGCCGCCAGCATCGTGGCGTCGTAGGCTTCTGCCGCGTAACGGTAAGTCGTCAGTTTTGAGTTGGTGTCCTTGAGGGCGGCGATAAAAGTCTTTGACGGCTGCACTCCCTCAATAACCCCGCGAACGCCCTTGAGCGTGCCATTTTTGAACGCTTGCGAATAGTCGCCAGTGTTCAGCGAGGTAAGCCAGAGCTCCGACCCCTTATATCCGGCCGCGACGATCTTCTCGATGGCGGCCTTCGTTGCCTTCTCAGATTCATAGGTAGACCCGATCACCACGATGTCGGGTTCTGCCTTTTTCACGCTGGCGGTGATCGCGTCGAACTTCGTAGTTGAACTCGTGAAGACCTCATCCGCGACGAGTTCGGTGTCGTACTCGGCGAGCGCTTCGACGAACGTGTCGTGCAGCGCTACGCCCTCCTCATCGTCGACATAGACAAAAGCGATTCTCTGCGTTGTGTCGCCACCGGCCAAAGCTTCAGCGAGCGCAAAGCCCTGCTGGTCGTAGGCCGGGATGGTGCGGAAGAAGTAGCCGTCATCAAAAACGTCGTCGAGACTCGACAGCGTTGCGGCGGGCGAGATGAGCGGGATCTTCGCGTCTATGGCCAACGGGATTGCTCGCTGCGCCAGCACCGACGATGACGGGCCGATCACAACATCGACATCCTTAGAGACCAAGGTCTTGAAGTTCGCCTCAAGCTTCGTGTTCTTAGCCTCGCCCGAATCGACCGCGACGATCTCGACCGGCTCACCGTTCACTCCGCCAGCAGCATTAATTTCCTTGACCGCGGCGGCTACGCCAGCTTTCTGCGCTGCAGCCAGAAACGAAAACGTGCCACTCGTCGGAAAAATCGTGCCGATACGAAGAACACCATCACCGCTCGGCGTGGCTACGGGAGTGGGAACGACCGTGGGCGTCGACGCCACAATCGGAGCGGGGGTCGGTGTAGGAGTACTGCACGCAGCGAGAGCCACCGCGATCGTTACCGCCACAGCCACACGTCGAGTCGCTCGAAACCTCGTCATTGCCCAACCTCTCTCAGCGCGCTGACCTCGGGCGATCAGGCACCTTCAAGGGAATACTACGGTGCGCCCGGTGCTTCAGCCGCCGAACCAAGCCGCGTGCGCGAAGAGTGGCGGAAGAGATCGTAGGTCAAAATAGCGAGGGCAATCCAGACGATCGCGAAGCCCAACCAGCGCTCCGGCGGCATCGCCTCGTGGAACACAAACACACCAACAATGAGTTGAAGGATTGGCGCCAAATACTGGGCCAAGCCCATATAGGTGAGCGGCAATCGCCGCGCTGCAGCAGCAAACAGAATCAACGGGATCGCGGTGATGGCACCCAAAAAGAGCGTCAAAGTGAGGTGTCCCGGGCCCGCAGTGCCCGCCGCGAGCTGCCCGTTGGCCGCAAGCACGAGCAGAACAACAATCGCAACCGGCGTCAAAAATGCCGTCTCGACGGCGAGGCCGCCCACGGCGTCCGCCTTAGGCCCCACGCTTTTCTTCACAAGCCCATAGAGGCCAAAACTGAATGCGAGGCCCAACGCGATCCACGGAAAGCTGCCATAGCCAATAGCCAAGACGAGAACGGCGAGCGCACTAATTGCCAGGGCGACCCATTGCAGCGGACGAAGGCGCTCGCGCAGCACGAGCACTCCGAGCAGCACCGTGACAATCGGGTTCGTGAAATATCCGAGAGCAGCCTCAACGATGTGGCCGTTCAGGCTCGCGTAAACATAAATGAGCCAGTTGACGACAACAAAGGCGCCACCCAAGCCCAACATCCAGAAAGTGCGACGATCGCGGACGATCGCCATGACCCGTGCGTATCCCCGCGTGACCACCAGAAGCGCCGCACAAAACACCAGCGACAACACGATTCTCCACGCGACAATCTCGATCGCTCCCGACTCTTTGAGCGAGAAAAACACGATCGGCATCGCGCCCCACAAAACGTAGGCAGACACAGCAAAGCCGAGGCCGCTGGGCGAGACGCGATCAGTCGCCGAAGAAGTGGAGGTCACTACTAAATCCTAGGGTCGGTTGCTGCCCGCAAATGCCACCGGGAACGACGAAAGCCCAGAGCCGAGGCCCTGGGCTTTCGAGACGCCTCACCGCGAACGGGAGACGCGAAAGTTAGTATCGCGTGAGCGAGAGACTACTTAGCGAACGATGACAGCGAGAACGTCGCGAGCCGAAAGTACGAGAAGGTCTTCTCCGCCGTACTTCACCTCGGTTCCGCCGTACTTGGAGTAGATGACCTTGTCACCAACTGCGATGTCGAGCGGCACGCGGTTTCCGTTGTCGTCGATACGACCGGGACCTACAGCGACTACTTCACCCTCTTGGGGCTTCTCTTTCGCAGTGTCAGGAATGACGAGCCCAGACGCGGTGGTCTGTTCTGCATCGACCTGCTTGATAACAATGCGATCCTCGAGCGGCTTAATGGACACCGACACGTTTGACCTCTTTCTAAAAGTGCTTGGGCTGGCACACTCCGTACAGGAGTGCCAGATCAACTATACGGCTTGGTTGGCACTCGATCAACGTGAGTGCCAATACGGATGCGGATACGGTTAGAGAATGAATCAGAGCGAATTGCGCGAGCTACTTTCAGCCGAGGGCCTTCGCCTCTTGGACTCGCTGCCGACCTGGCACTCGAGTGACGAAATCGTGCGCACCGTCGCCGAGCTTCGCAAGGCCGGCCACACCCCCGGCTTGGTTGCTGCCGTGCTCAGCCAATCCAAACTTCGCGCGAAAGCCGCCAGCAAGTTTGGCCCGTTTGCCGACCGGATGCTTTTCACCGAGGCGGGCCTCGAACAAGCAACTCGCCTTTCCGTTGCCGCCCAGCACGCCGGTCGGTTCTCGAAGGCCGGAGTGAAGTGGGTGGCCGACCTCGGCTGTGGCATTGGAGCGGATGCTCTCGCCATCGCCGCCCTCGAAATCAACGTCACCGCCGTTGAGCGTGACGAAACCACCGCCGCTATTGCCAGCTTCAACCTCGCGCCGTGGAGCAATGCCCAAGTCGTTCACGGCGATGCCGAAACCGCTGACCTCGCTGGCATTGACGGCATCTACCTCGACCCCGCCCGCCGTGACGCCCGGGTGCGCCTCACTAACCCCGCCGACTGGACGCCCTCCCTTGACTTTGCGTTCAGTCTCGCTGAGCGCTACCCGACCGGCATCAAACTCGGCCCCGGAATCGACCGCGACCTCATCCCCGACACCGCCGAAGCCCAGTGGATCTCTGTTGGACGCGAAGTTGTCGAGCTCGGACTGTGGTTCGGGGCTGTCGCCCGCCCCGGCATCCGACGCGCAGCCCTCGTGATCGGAGACCATGGCACTGCTGAACTCACGGCCGCCGCCGACAGCGAAGACGAACCCGCGGGAGAGCTCGGACAGTTTCTCTACGAACCCGATGGCGCCGTCATCCGTGCCCGCCTCATCGGGGATCTTGCACGACAACTGAACGGCCGCATGCTCGATACGTCAATCGCTTATTTCAGCGCGGATGCCGCTGTCGCGAGCCCGTTCGCCACCTGCTTTGAGATCGTCGAGGACTTCACCCTCGACAAGCGCTCGCTCAAAAAGGAGTTGGCGGCGCGCAAGATCGGCACGTTGGAAATCAAAAAGCGCGGGGTCGATATCGACCCCGCGACTTTTAGAACGTCACTCTCGCTCAAGGGCGAGAACAGCGCGACACTGATTTTGACGCGCGTTGCTGGCAAACGCCGCGCACTGCTTGCCCAACGAGTGACACCAACTGCGGCCTAATACTGAAATTCCCGCCTCACTAGTGAGGCGGGAAAATCGGCACGCGTTAAGACTTAGTAGCCGTAGCCATAGCCGTTTCCACCAACGAAGATGAACGGCAGCAAGAAGGCAACCGCAATAAAGATACCGACGATCAGGCTGAGGCCGATTCCGACGTAACCCGTGATGAGACCGGTGAGCCAGAACGGGCGGGCATACTTCTGCTTCTTCTGGGCAAGGTGGCCGAGAACAACCGCGGCCAGCGCCGGCAAGAAGCCCATGCCGATGAAGGTAAACAACAATCCGGCGATTCCGGTAACCATCGAGGCGATGGAAAGCCCCTGAGGGGGGCCAGCCGGAACGGGGGTGAACGAAGCCTGCCCGGGAGTAGTCGTGTTTGCATAGCCGGGAACCGGAGTTCCACTCGGAGCCGCGTAAGGGTCACCGGCCGTAGGCGCGGCAGAAGCGGCTGGTGCTGCGGGAGGAACAGCCGGAGCTTCGGGAGCACTCGACGCAGCCGTTGATGCCCCGGCGGCCTTCGGCGCTGGCGGGACGGGCGGCACGCTTGCTGCTGCGCTGCCAGCCGTCACTGCCGCCGCGGATGTGGCAGTAGTGGTGGCAGGCGTTGCAGCAGGTGGTGTGGCTGGTGTCGCTGAGTCATTTGCGTTGGCTGCCTTAGCCGCTGCGGTCGTGGCCGCTGTTGTCTTAGCAGCGGCAGCCTTGGTCGCCGCCGCCTTGGTGGTTGCAGCTTTAGCTGTTGTCGACTTTGCGGCCGTGGCCTGTGCGGCAGTTGCTTTCGCCGCTGCGGGCTTCGCAGTCGCGCTCTTGGTCGCGCTGACCTTCGGCGCAGCAGTGACCTTAGGCGCGGCGGTTACCTTGGCCGCGGAAGTCGATTTGGAGGCAGCAGTTGACTTAGCAGCGGTCGACTTAGAGGCAGGCGACTTCTTCGCTGCGGGCTTCTTGGCCGAGGGGGTGGCTTTCGCCAGGGTCTCGTCAGAAGTTGAGGACGCGCCGGGCGTTGAGATCGACGGAATTGAGTCGTCTGAGTTGTTGGTAGCCATGCGCACACTTTAGCAAGACTCTCCCCACAGAAAAGGGCCCGCACTCGCGTGCGGGCCCTTTTCGTGCGTTGCTGCTTAGTACGAGGTTCCTGCAGCGCCGAGGGCGATGACGAAGCCGATGGCGAGGAAGAGGAAGACAACGAAGCCGAGGTATCCGAGGATGAGGCCGATGATGGCGAGAACGTTACCCTGCTCACCGGTCTTCTTGATCTGGCTCAAGCTGATGTGCCCGAGGATGATGCCGACGAGGCTGAGCCCCAGAACCGACGTCACGAGGGAGATGATCGAGAGGACGTTCCATTTGGCAACCGGCGCGCCTGCGGGCGATGCGGCGTAAGGCGTGGGTTCTGACATGACGAAGGTCTCCTTAGATGATGATGCCGAAACCGGCGCCCCTATATTCTCAGCCTGAAAGATGCCTGTCAACGCAGGCCAACCAGAATTTACTGCGGCGTTACGCCTGAATGCGGGTGACGGGAAGCGTGGAATCAGCGCTAAAGCCCAAAGTTGAGGGCTCTTTGCGCGCCATAATCAACTGGGCGCCCAGCGCCGCGATCATCGCCCCGTTGTCGGTGCACAACGACAACGGCGGAATGCGCAATTCAATTCCCGCCTCGGCGCACCGCTCGGCAGCAAGTTCGCGTACGCGGGCGTTCGCCACGACTCCACCCCCGAGCAGAAGGCGGGGAACCCCACGATCAACGCAGGCTGCGACAGCCTTGGTGAGGAGTACATCAACGACGGCCTCGCGGAAACTTGCTGCGACATCCGCAATCGAAAAGTCGGTACCCGCGTCCTGCTCGCGCTCAACCCAACGAGCGACCGAGGTTTTGAGACCCGAGAACGAGAAGTCGTAACGGTGACGATCAACATCTTTGGCATGGGTGAGTCCGCGCGGAAAACGGATCGCCTTCGGGTTGCCACCGATTGCCACTCGATCGATCTGGGGTCCACCGGGATAGGGCAAGCCCAACAAGCGCGCGACCTTATCGAATGCCTCGCCCGCAGCGTCATCAATCGTCTCGCCGAGGAGCTCAACATCAGAAACGAGATCCCGCACCAGCAGCAGAGAGGTGTGACCACCAGATACCAGCAGTGCAATAGTCGGAAGCTCAATCTCAGTGCCATCGTCGCGCAAGACATCCGCGCCGACATGACCAACCAAGTGATTGACCGCATACAGAGGCTTGCCCGTGGCTACCGAGAGTGCCTTGGCCGCCGCGACTCCCACCATGAGAGCGCCCGCAAGCCCCGGGCCGCTCGTGACCGCGATCGCATCCAGCTCAGACAGTTCAACGCCGGCTTCGGCGAGCGCCTGCTCGAGCGCCGGTTGCATTGCCTCGAGGTGCGCGCGAGCCGCAACTTCGGGAACCACGCCCCCGTAGCGAGCGTGCTCATCCATCGACGACGAGATCACATTGGCCAGCAATTGATTGCCGCGCACGATACCGATTCCGGTCTCGTCACAGCTCGTCTCGATGCCAAGCACGAGTGGATTTGTGGTGTTGGCGGGAAGCTGACCCGAGAGGGCAGAGCGTGCTACCGCTGAAGCTGGATTCGGGGCCAGATTCGGAGCCGGATTCGACATCAGGCACCCACCGCGGGAGAAAGTTTGGGCTCAGGAATAGTGAGTCGCATCACAATGGCATCAACCCCATCCGGTTGGTAATAGTTCGGTCGCACCGCAATGCGCTCAAAGCCGAGCGAGTCATACAGGCGCTGCGCAGAGGGATTATCGTCGCGCACCTCAAGGAAGAGCTCGCTCGCCCCGCGATCGCGCGCTTCCACCATCAGCGCGTGCATCAGCGCACGACCGATTCCCTGACGGCGAGCATCCGGAGAAACAGCAATCGTCTGGATGTCAGCCTGGGGCGACCGGAACGGCGAACGCAATCCTGCATAGGCCGTGACCACTGCGGGCTCCCCCACCGGATGCGCGATCACGTAGTACCCGTGGTTGTCGCGAATCTCGGCACGCATCATGTCACTCGACCAGGCATCGTTCGCGAACTCGCTGGTCTCAATCGCCATGATGGCGTCGAGGTCGCTCTCGGTCGCGCGGCGTAATTGCCAGCTCATGCGGTTACTCGTTTCGGCCCTGCGGAGAGCGTGACATCTGGCGAACGCAAGTAGAGCGCCTCTTCGCCGGCAAAAGGACGGTGGTGTTCGCGCAGCAGGAATGCGAGCCGTGCCAAGTTCGAGGCGTGCACGGGTTGCGAATCCCTCAGGTGAAAGTGCTCGAAATTCGGGACGCTAGCGGCGAGCTCGGCGGCGGGAGCGAGCGCCGGGCCAGCAACGCGCACGGGCAGCCCCGCGGCATCCGATCCCTCGTACGTTGACCAGTACAGTTCCTTGCGACGGGCATCGGTGGCCACGACGATCGGTTCCGTTTCCCCGAGCGCTAGTGCGTCATGCGTCACGACAGGCAGCAGCGGAAGGCCAGCGCCAAAGGCAAAAGCTCGAGCCGCCACAATACCAACGCGCAGGCCCGTAAAGGGGCCGGGGCCCATTCCCGCCACGACACCGGTCAGGTCGGTTACAGCGCACTCAGCATCGGTCAGGCAGCCGCGGATGAAGTCGCCAACGACTTCGGCGTGCTTGCGAGTATCCGAAGAATTGTGTTCCGCTCTCACCACGCCCTGAGCGTCGACGATCGCAACGCTCGTGCCCGCCGAGGTATCAATCGCTAACAGCATTGAGCCACTCCATGTCTGCCCATCTCGGGCCACTTCCCGTCACGGTCACGGTGCGCGGCTCGATCGCCTCGTCAGCAAAATCGTCGGCGTGATCGCTGGAGGCGTCGACGCCATCTGAATCGGGATCCTCATCTGCCGCCCCGGCGCCCACCGGGCGCACAATGTCGACCGTGAGCCAACTTTCGCTCACGCCGTCGAGCAAGCCAGCGCCCCATTCGACGACCACAATGGATGACTCAAAGTCGATGTCGAGGTCGTCGAGCTCTACGGCACTACCAAGACGGTATGCGTCGACGTGCACGAGCGGTGGCGCCTCCGCCTGCGAAGCTTCTGCTCCCGAATCGTCGAGTCTCGGATGCGTGCGCGCCAGCACAAAAGTGGGGCTCGTGACCGTACCCCGGATGCCGAGAGTCTCCCCGATCGCGCGCGTCAGCGTGGTCTTTCCGGCACCGAGCTCACCATTGAGCATCACCAGATCGCCCGCCACAAGTTGCGCGGCGATGACGGCACCCAGCTCGGCCATGCGGTCGGGAGAAGCGATTGTCAGTGTGGTCACGACTCATACCTACGAGTTACACGGGAACCGATGCGGGTCACGATTTCGTAGTTGATAGTGTCAGCGGCTGCCGCCCAGTCATCCGCCGTCGGCACCGATTGTGCTGGGTCGCCGAACAGAACTGCCCGATCGCCGACTGCGACGTTCGCATTGCCCATGTCGATAACAATTTGGTCCATCGCGACACGACCCGCGACTCGACCGACGACACCATTGATTGACACCGGTCCGCGATTGGAGGCATGACGGGGCACCCCATCGCCGTAGCCGAGCGGCACGAGCGCGAGCGTGGTGTCTTGCTCGCAGCGGTAGGAGTAGCCATAGGAAACCCCAGAACCGGCAGTAACGCGCTTCACCGACACGACAGGAGCGCTGAGGGTCATGGCGGGTACGAGACCGAGTGCCGCAGCATCCACATCGGGGGCGGGTGACAGCCCATAACTGCTGATGCCCACGCGAACGAGGTCGAAACGGGCAGAAGGATGCTTGATGGCGCCCTCCGACGCCGCAAGGTGGCGCAGCTCGGGGCGGAGCCCTACCGACTCTGCCATGGCGACGGCGGCCGAGAACTGCTCGATCTGGTCAGCGTCGTGCTCGGCGCCCGCATTGGCCAGGTGACTCCAGAGACCCCGCACGCGAATGCGACCCGCGAGCTCGTGAACAACTGCTGCCTCGAAGAACTGGTGCCACTCTTCCAAGAAAGCGCCATTGCGGTGCAGCCCTGTATCGACTTTCAAGTGGACGAACGCAGTATCGGATGTCGCGGCAACCTCATGCAGCTGCTCGGTGCTGCTCACGCCGAGGTCGATGTTCGCGCGAACCGCTTCGCCAAACGCTGCCCCCGGCTGGTGTAACCACGCCAGCAGCGGAGCGTCGATGCCGGCGCCGCGCACGGCAAAGGCCTCGGTGAGATCAGCAACGCCGAGCCAGTCGGCGCCTCCCGCGAGAGCCGCGCGGGCACTCTCGATAGCACCGTGGCCGTAGCCATTGGCTTTGACAACAGCCATTACCTGCACCGGCGCAACGAGCGCACGCAGGGTTTCGATGTTGCGAGTGATGGCCGCCGTGTCGATAGTGGCGAGTCGAAGATCAGCCATGGTGTGCCTCCGCGATGACATAGGCGATCGCGATTCCGGCGTCGTGACTCATCGACAGGTGCACCGAGGTGATTCCGCGACGTTCGGCAATGGTTTTGGTCGAATTGTAGAGCTCAAGCGAAGGATTGCCGAGCTGGTCAGAAACCACCCGCATGTCGTGCCAGGTGACTCCCGCAGAATCGCCGAGGGCTTTGATGAGTGCTTCTTTCGCCGCAAAACGCCCTGCTAGCGAGCGCAGGGGTCGCGGTTTACCGTCTTTGAGTTGTTCGCTCTCAGAGAACAGGCGCGATGTGAGGGTCGGTGTGCGCTGCAGCGCTCGCTCGAAGCGGGCGATATCAACGACATCCACACCGATCCCCACAATCACTGTGAAACCTATTCGACGGTGACAGACTTCGCGAGGTTGCGAGGCTGATCGACGTCGAGTCCCTTCGCAGCAGAAAGCTCCATGCCGAAGATGTGCAACGGAATGACAGCAAGCAGCGGCTCAAAGAACGAGCCAGCCAACGGAATCGGAATAACCTCATCGGCGAACGGCAGCACTGCGGCATCGCCCTTCTCGGCGATCGCAATAACCCGGGCGCCTCGAGCACGGATCTCCTGAATGTTGGAGACAACCTTCTTGTGCAAAGAGTTCGGGTCGCGGGGGCTCGGAACGATCACGAAGACAACCTGACCAGGCTCAATGAGCGCAATCGGACCGTGCTTGAGCTCGCCAGCGGCAAAACCCTCCGCGTGAATATACGCGAGCTCCTTGAGCTTGAGCGCGCCTTCAAGGGCGATCGGGTAGCCAACGTGGCGACCGAGGAAGAGCACCGACTGGGTGTCTGTCATCCAATGAGCCAGCTGTTTGATCGACTGCGAGGTCACCAAGACCTCAGAGATCTTGTCAGGAATCGCCTGCAACTCGGCAACGTTCTCGCGAATCTCCTCATCGCTGAGCGTGCCGCGCACGCCCGCAATGTGCAGACCAATCAAGTACAGCGCGGTCGCTTGGGCGACGAAAGCCTTCGTGGATGCCACAGCAACCTCAGGACCAGCGTGCGTGTACACAACAGCGTGCGATTCGCGCGGAATCGTTGCGCCGTGCGTGTTGCACACCGAGACAACCTTCGCGCCGGACTCCATCGCGAACTTGACCGCCATGAGCGTGTCCATCGTTTCGCCGGACTGGCTGATCGAGATCACAAGCGTGCGATCCGTGAGAATCGGGTTGCGGTAGCGGAACTCGTGAGCGAGCTCAACATCGACAGGAACGCGCGCCCACGCCTCGATGGCGTACTTGCCGAGCATTCCCGCGTAGGCCGCGGTTCCACACGCAATGATGACGATACGGTCGATGTTCGCAATGACATCGTCTCCGAGGGGCTCGAATTCGGTGAGCTTGACCAGCCCATCCTGAACGCGACCAAGAATGGTGTTGGCTACGGCATCCGGCTCTTCGCTGATTTCCTTCGCCATGAAGCTCGACCAGCCACCCTTTTCGGATGCTGAGGCGTCCCAGGCGATGTCGAATTCCTCAACCTCAACCGGGTTACCGTCGAAGTCGATGACATCTACAGAGTCGGGACGGATCGTAACGATCTGGTCTTGGCCAATCGCAACAGCGCGACGCGTGAACTCTACGAAAGCCGCAACGTCAGAGCCCAAGAAGTTCTCGCCGTCGCCCAAACCGATGACGAGCGGAGAGTTGCGGCGAGCGCCGACAACAACACGTGGCTGGTCTTGGTGTACCGCGAGGAGAGTAAAAGCGCCCTCAAGACGCGAAACGACGCTCTGCATCGCAGCGGTGAGGTCACCCGTCTTGTCGTACTCGCGCCCGATCAGAAGGGCTGCAACCTCAGTGTCGGTCTCGCTAATGAACGTTTCGCCCTCGAGGAGCAACTCGTTCTTCAGCTCAGAGAAGTTCTCGATAATGCCGTTGTGGATCAGCGCGAGTTTGGAGTCGCGGCTCAAGTGCGGGTGAGCATTCACGTCGGTGGGGCCACCGTGGGTTGCCCAGCGGGTGTGGCCGATTCCGGTGGCGCCATTGCCCAAAGGGTCGGCTTCAAGATCATCCAAGAGCATCTGCAGCTTGCCTGCACGCTTGCGCGTTCCGAGCACTCCAGCCTCGTCGATAATCGCGACACCGGCGGAGTCGTAACCCCGGTATTCAAGACGCTTGAGACCGCCGAGGAGAACCTCAAGGCTTTTTTCGTTACCAACGTAACCGACGATTCCACACATGGAGACGAGTTTAGTTCCCCAAGCTGGGTATCCGTGCGCAGCTAGGATGTTCGGGATGCATGAAAATGGCTCCGGACACGGTCACATCTCTCCCTTTCTCGAAATCGATCGGAGCGATTGGGCTGAACTTGCCCCGAAAATGAAAGTTCCCCTGACCCAGGCGGAGCTCATTGAGCTGCGCGGACTCGGCGACGAACTCGACCTCACCGAAGTTGCTGAGGTGTATCTCCCCCTCAGCCGCCTCCTTAATCTGTACGCAGAGAACGCCCAACAGCTGCACTCTGCGACCACCCAGTTTTTGGGAGCATCCACCGGGCGCACACCGTTTGTCATTGGTGTCGCTGGGTCTGTCGCCGTGGGAAAGTCCACCATCGCCCGGCTGCTGCGCGAGCTGCTCTCCCGTTGGGAAGGCACCCCGCGCGTTGAACTTCTCACCACCGACGGCTTTCTGCACCCCAACGCTGAGCTTGAACGCCGCGGCATCCTTGAACGCAAGGGGTTCCCCGAAAGTTACGACCGTCGGGCGCTGCTGCGCTTCGTCAGCAAAATCAAAGCCGGCGAACCCGTTGTGCGCGCACCGTTCTACTCCCACTTGGCCTACGACATCATCCCGGATGCAGCAGTAACCGTGCGCAAACCCGACGTCCTCATCGTCGAAGGCCTCAACGTGCTGCAACCACCAAGCCCCGGAAATAGCCTCGCCGTCAGCGACCTCTTCGACTTCACCATCTACGTGGATGCACGTACGAGCGACATTGCGCACTGGTACGAGGAACGCTTCCTGCGGCTCCAGCGCGGCGCGTTCAGCAATCCGCGATCCTACTTTCACCGCTTTGCCGATCTCAGCGAGAGCGCAGCCCGGGCACGCGCTCAAGAAGTGTGGAAGCGCACCAACGAACCCAACCTCATCCAGAATGTTCGCCCCACCCGACCACGGGCGTCACTCATTCTGCGCAAGGATGCGAACCATGCGGTGTCGAAGGTGCTGCTGCGCAAGACGTAGAGCATTGTGGCCTCGCCGGGCGCACGAGGGACTGTCGAGGGCAGCCGATGCGGCGAGAAAACTCGTTAGTTGCCGAGTTCAGAAAGCACAACAGCGGCAAGACGATCTGCCATCTGCTGAGCGACCTCATGGTGCTCGGCTTCGACCATGACACGAATCATGGGTTCAGTGCCGGATGCCCGCAACAGCACGCGGCCGGTGTCGCCCAGTTCAGCTTCCACAGCAGCAACCGCGTCAGCGATGGCCGCGTTGGAACCGAGTGCGTGGTGGTCAACCCCGCGAACGTTCACAAGAACCTGCGGGTAGACCGTCATGACAGCAGCGAGTTGCGCCAGTGTTTTGCCGGTGCGAGCCATCTCGGCCACGAGGTGAAGTCCGGTGAGGATGCCGTCGCCCGTGGTCGCAAACTTGGTCATGATGACATGGCCCGATTGTTCTCCGCCGAGGGACAAACCGTGCTCGCCGAGTGCTTCGAGCACGTAGCGGTCACCGACCTTGGTTTCGAGCATCTTGATATTGTGCTCGGCCATGGCACGACGAAGTCCGAGGTTGCTCATCACGGTCGCGACGAGCGTGCGGTCGTTCAGCACTCCACGTTCAGCCATCGAGACAGCCAGGATTGCCATTATCTGGTCGCCGTCGACGATGTTGCCCTCTTTGTCCACAGCGAGGCAACGGTCAGCGTCGCCGTCGTGGGCGATGCCGACATCGGCACCGTGCGCGAGGACTGCGGAGGCAAGGTTGTCGAGATGCGTCGATCCAACGCCCTCATTGATGTTGATGCCGTCAGGGTCTGCACCGATTACGGTGACCTTGGCACCGGCATCCGTGAATACCTGGGGCGAGACCCCAGCGGCTGCACCGTGAGCACAGTCAAGAACGACGTGGATGCCGTCGAGCTGGTTCGGCAGCGTCGACAAGAGGTGCACGACGTAGCGGTCTTCAGCATCGGCGAAACGACGGATGCGGCCAACCTCAATACCGGTGGGAGCGAGGCTCGGTGCGGCGAGGGCTGCTTCGATGCGGTCTTCAACCTCATCGGGAAGTTTGGTGCCGCCCTGACCAAAGAACTTAATTCCGTTGTCGGGGGCGGGATTGTGCGACGCGGAGATCATTACTCCGAGGTCGGCTTTGAAATCGGCAACGAGAAACGCAGCTGCCGGGGTGGGAATTACCCCGGCGTCGAAAACATCGACGCCCGAGCTCGCGAGCCCCGCGGATACTGCGGCGGATATGAATTCGCCGGATACGCGGGGGTCGCGTGCAACAACTGCGACGGGACGGCGGCCAGAAGCGCGCCGGCCATCAGCAACTCGACCCTGACCCAGTACGACTGCTGCCGACTGAGCCAGGCCGAGTGCAAGCTCGACAGTAAGATCACTGTTCGCTAAACCGCGAACACCATCTGTACCAAAAAGACGTGCCATGCGTTGCCGCTAGCAGGGAAAGCGGGTTAGCGCTTCGAGAACTGCGGAGCCTTACGAGCCTTCTTGAGTCCAGCCTTCTTACGCTCCTTGACGCGAGCGTCACGGGTAAGGAAGCCAGCCTTCTTGAGGATTGCACGGTTGTTCTCTTCGTCAATCTGGTTGAGCGAACGAGAGATACCGAGACGCAGTGCGCCGGCCTGACCCGAGGGGCCACCACCGGTGATGCGTGCGATTACGTCGTAACCGCCGAGCAGGTCAAGAACCTTGAACGGGTCGTTGATGAGCTGCTGGTGAAGCTTGTTGGGGAAGTACTCGGCGAGCTCACGGCCGTTGACCGTAATGGTGCCCGAACCGGGAACGAGACGCACGCGGGCGATTGCCTGCTTGCGACGTCCGACGGCTGCGCCGGGAACGGTGAGAACGGGGCGAGGCGCGGTGGGCGCCTCAACTGCTGCCGACTCGGTCGTGTACGACTCGGGTGCACCCTCGGTGATTGAATCTTCGATCTTAGCCACTGTAATAAGTCCTTTTATCTTTGCTTAGTAAAGCGCGGGCGCTACTGAGCGACCTGGGTGAGGGTGTACGGAGTCGGCTGCTGAGCAGCGTGAGGGTGCTCAGTACCCGCGTAAACCTTCAGCTTGGACAGCTGAGCGCGACCGAGTGAATTCTTGGGGAGCATTCCACGGACGGCCTTTTCAACGGCGCGCGTGGGGTGCTTCTCCAGCATCTCGGAGTACGTGGTGGCTGTGAGCCCACCCGGGTAACCGGAGTGGCGGTAAGCCTTCTTCTTCGCGAGCTTGGAGCCGGTGAGGGCAACCTTCTCAGCGTTGATGATGATGACGAAGTCACCCATGTCCATGTGAGGAGCAAAGGTGGCCTTGTGCTTTCCACGAAGCAAGATGGCTGCGTGGCTGGCGAGACGGCCGAGAACGATGTCGGCGGCGTCGATGATGACCCATTCCCGCTTGACGTCTTCGGGCTTGGGCGAATATGTACGCGTCACAATAGTGCTGCTTTCATTGATCGAGTGAGGTGTTCGTGAATCCCGCTCCGATGGTTGTTTCAGAAGAAACAATGCCGGTTGGAGGGCTCATGATCGGATGTCGCACCCTATAGTGCAGACACCAAGGGTCAACACTAGCGGAACTGCGGCCCGGCGGCAAACGCCAATTCGACTATTTGGTGGTGCCTGTGAGAGCAGCACGGCGCTCACGGAAGTCGGGGCGGTCGAAGTAGTGGGCAGTCACTTCCGCACTCAAACTCGCGATTCCGCCGGCTTGCAACGCACCGAGACGAACCCGGGCGCTCTTGACCGCCATCAGGGAAATCGCCTCAGCCCCCTCCGCCGTGTCAGCAATCGCGACGATGCCGTGGTTTCCCAGCAGAATCAGCGACGGCACTTCACCATACTGTTCGACGTGCTCACCGAGTCGTGTCAAAAACAGCTGGCCAAGTTCGATACCGGGCTGAGCATAAGGAATGTAGAGACTACGACCCAAGACCATGAGCTCGTCTGAGTAAACGGCATCGACGAACGAAGTTTCAGCATGCACGCTCGCGAGCAACGAAACGACCGCGGTCGGGTGGGTGTGAGCCACGTACCGCGCCGGTGCATAGGCGCGCACTGCCACGTGAATGAGAGTCTCGATGGATGCGCGCACCCGCTGACCGTCGACCTCACCGGCATCCAGTTCGGCTGTCAATCGGTCTTGGCTGGCATTCGGATCACGCAGCACCTCGAGGAGAGGTTCGATTTCGACGCTGACAAAGTTTGCTGCCGTTGCGTTCTGCATCGATGAACCCGACGTCTTGACGATAATCGTGCCATCAGCGATCAATTCGCTCGTGTTGCCTTCAGCGAGAATTACGAGGTCGCGCTCGGGTAGGCCGAGGCGGGTGGTGAGTCCCAGCAGGTCGGCACTAACGAGGTCGGGAGCAATTCGTGCGGTCATCTTTTCAGTCCTTATGTTGGGCGAATTCAGGGGTGAGGCGAATTCAGGGAGAGTTGCGGGGTCAGCGAGGCGTGTAGCTGACGGGATGATGCGTGCGTCGCACGAGATCGCGGAGCGAGTCGAGACTGCCCGAGATGTGTCCCATCGCGCGCGCTTGAACAAGGACACTGCCGAGTGCTGTCGCCTCGACTGGGCCCGCGAGAACGGGGATTCCAGCGCGGTCAGCGGTGCGCTGACACAGCAAACGGTTGAGGGATCCGCCGCCAACGATGTGGATCGTCTTTACCGGGACGTTGCCGAGCGATCCAGCGCTGAGCACGGCATCCGCGAAAGCTTGAGCGAGCGATTCAATAATGCAGCGGGCCATTTCGGCGCGATTGCCTGGTGGGCGGATGCCGCGTTCCGTGCACCACTCAGTGATTCGTCGAGGCATATTGCCTGGCGCCAAGAATCGAGGATCGTCGACGTCAACTACGGGCATCGCGTCGGAGACGGCGGAGGCTGCCTCAATAAGTTCGGGCAAACTGATCGCTTCGCCGTCGCGTTCCCACTGGCGCACTGCTTCACTCAAAATCCACAACCCCATGACATTGCGCATGAGAAGAATGCGTCCATCGACGCCGACCTCGTTGGTGAATCCACCGGTACGGGCCGCCTCGGTAACAACGGGGGTCTCCAGCTCGACACCGGCCAGTCCCCACGTTCCGCACGAAATAAACGCTGCCGTCTCCGGTTGCATCGGAATCGCCGTCACTGCCGACGCCGTATCGTGCGAACCAACCGCAACCACCTCGATGGGTGACTCTGCGCGTACCTGGGTTGCGACATCCGCGTCCAGCTCGCCAACGCGTGTACCCGGGATCACGAGCTCGGGCAACAGTTCGCGCCGCACTCCGGCGACGTCAAGCAGGCTGTCGCTCCACTGCCGAGTGTGCACATCGAGCAGTCCGGTCGTTGAGGCCATCGTGGTCTCGGCGATGCTGATCCCACTCAGCCAGTAGGTAAAGAGGTCGGGCATGAGTAGAACGGTGTCCGCTAGCTCGAGCCGATTTTCTGCCGTGTCGGTTGCAAGCTGGTAGATCGTATTGATCGGCATGAACTGGATGCCGGTTGCCGCATATTGCTCAGCCTGCGAGCTCCTCGACTCCACGTGGCCGATCGCGGCGCCGGTTCTTTCATCGCGGTAGTGCCGTGGATTGCCGAGCAACTGCCCGTCGCGCAGCAGTCCGTAGTCCACACCCCACGTATCGGTCGCTATCGACGACACTGTGGGCACTTCACGGAGCGCAGAGGTGAGGCCGTCGAGGGCGCCCTGCCATAAGGAGAGGACATCCCAGTGCAGTCGGCCGCGCACGTTGACCGGACGGTTAGCAAAGCGGGCGTGGGTTGCCGTGCGCAGCTGGTCGGGGCCGACCTCCCCCAGAATTACTCGACCGCTGGTCGCGCCACAATCGAGAGCAACAACATGGCCCACCATTTAATCTACGTGCCCCGTACTTAGTCTGACTCGCGTGCGAGCCATGCGATGAGTTGGTTCCACAGGGGGGCGAAGCCATCCCACTCCAAGAATTCGGTCGGCAACCAGTGCGGTCCCATGTCACTGGCGAAGGCCGCGACTCGACCTAACCCTTCGCCGTCCACGATGAGAAGGGGAAAGCCGCCGACGGTTGCGAGCGTCTGCGCGCTGCCCCGTGCCACCAAACGGTGATGACCGAGTATTGCTGGCCAGGAGGTCGGCAACCCTGCGGTCGCGGGGTGATTGCCCAGTGAGGTCGCTTCGACGCCCTGCGGGGTCTCTTCCCTATCGTCGCCGATTTCCATTTCGACAGGAAGCACGCTCGCGAGAGCAGTGTTGCGGTAGTTCGCTTTCGCTTCGATGCCTTGGAAGCTGAGGTAGCCGCCAACCATCAAGAGCGAGCCCCCGTCGCGCACCCACTGCGCCAACACTTCGAGGCGATGCGGAATCCGCTCGCCCTTGGCAAAGACACCGTTGGGCAGCAAGAGCGTGTTAGCCCCGATGTCGCTGAGCACGACAACGTCGTAGTGGCTGAGCTCCTCAGCGGTGGTCGGGAAACGTTCGGCCGCAACGTGGTTGGGCTGGAACTCAACGCTGTTACCCGCTGACTTCAGAGCAGCGATGAAATCATCCGCCCCCTCGGCATATGCGGAAGTAACAAAGGAGTCAAAACCCTTCGTGTGGATCGACGTCGTCGACCATGACTCTCCTGCGAGCAATACCTTCGCCATGTGTCTCCCTCTGGCTATCGATCAGTTAGTAAGCGAGGCCGCGAGGCTCTGGCCCCATGGCAACGTTGCGCTCGTCGACGATCTCGAAACCGTTGTCTTTGTAGGCCTGGTAGTCGAAGTTTTCACACTCTTCGTAGCCGATCATGTGGTAATCGCCGAAGCCTTCCCAGTTCTCGTAGCCGTCACCAAAGCTGTTATCAAGGAACGCATCCGCCATTGCCATTCCGAGGCGCGGGCCAATGTAGAAGGCGCCCATCGCCATGAGGTTGCAGTTGTTCGCCGTGGCCGCACGCAACGCCGATGGCGCACTTTCACAGACGGCGGCGTGCACGTGAGGCACCTTGCTCGCAGCAACGTGGATGCCCATTCCGGTGCCACAGAACGCAAGAGCCTTTTCAAACTCGCCCTCGGCAAGCTTGGCTCCGAGCATGAACCCAGCTCGCTGGTACATCGGAGCGTCGTCGAGAGTGGGGGTCAGGTCAGTGACAGTCCAGTCGCGCGCCTCAAGGTGGTGCTTGACGGCCTCTTTGAGAGGGAATCCAGCAAAGTCAGCACCCACAACCACGTGGCGGTCTTTAGTCAGTTTCATGATTTGTTTCCTTTCACACCGAACAGACGAGAGAGCCTGTTCTTTTTAGTCCATTGATTCACCACGATGACGAGCAGCAGCACTCCACCCCAGATCAGCGGGCGGTAGAAGTTGCTGATGTTCGGGAACGTGTTGAGCAGCGACGAGAGAACCTGCAGCACAACGACCGCGAGGATCACTCCCGACAGTCGACCTGATCCACCGTTCGGGTTCACACCACCCAGCACCACGATGAGCACTGCGAGCAGCGTGTACGTGGAGCCATAGTCAGCCTTCGCCGAGTTGTAGTTGGCCAGCATCACGAGACCGGCGGCCGCGGCGTAAATACCCGAGGTCATATAGGTGCGGATGATGAGGTTGTCGGTCTTGAGCCCACTGAACTGCGCCGCTGTTTCGTTCGAGCCGAGCATATAGAGCTTGGTGCCGAACGCTGTCTTGTACATGATCAGGGCGATCACGACAGTGGCGAGGATGAAGATGATGAGCGGCATCGGAATGATTCCGAAGACACGCTGCGCCATGATCTCGCCGTACTGGGCGGGAAGGCCGCTGGCGGGCTTTCCTCCGGTGATGATGACCGCGATACCCGTGAAGAGCTCGAACGTTCCGAGCGTCACCAGAATGGCGGGGATCTTCACTTTGGCTATCAAGAACCCGTTGAAGGCGCCGGCTATCGCTCCCACAATGAGCGAGAACGCGATCGCCGCGACAACGGCAAGGTAGCCCTGGGGGCTGTCGGAGCCGGTGGGCGCGATCGACATCATGAGCGTCGCACTGCCGATGGCCGTCATGTTGGCGACACCGACCACGGAAAGGTCGATTCCTCCAATGATCATGGTGAGCATCACGCCGAGAGCCATGAGGCCAAACTCGGGGAACTGCACAGCCATTGACTGCCACGTGGCAATTCCAAAGAAGTTCTTGGTCTTGACGAGCATGAAGAACGTCAAGAGTAGAACGAGAATCACGGCGAGGCGCGTGACGTGGGGGTCGCGAGTGAGACGATCCCGAAGAGGCGTAAGAGTCGTAAGAGCAGACATGGCCGTCCCTATCCTTGAACCAGCGCGGGTGCGCGTTTGCGTGATCGGGTGAGTTGCACGGCCGAAATACCTGTTCCGACGAGGATCAGGGTGCCGAGCGCGAAGCCCTGCCAGAAGGTGGGGATGCCGACCAAGATCATGCTGTTTTGCACGATCACAATCAACAGCGTGCCCAACATCGTTCCGGTCAGTGTTCCGGTTCCTCCCGTAATGGAGGCACCGCCGAGCACGACCGCGGCGATAACCATGAGCTCCATACCGAGCAGGTTCGTCGGATGCATTTGGTCCATCATGCTCGTGCGCACCAGTCCAGCGAGGCTGGCGATAATTCCCACAATGACGAAGAGCCAGAACTTGATCTTGCGTACTTTGAAGCCTGCGCGGGCAGCAGCACTTTCGTCGCCACCAATCGCGTAGAGGCCGCGGCCGAAGGTGGTGTACCTCATCACGACGAAGGCAACGGCAACAACAGCAACCAAGATGAGGAACGCAACCGGCATGTTCGAGGTGAGCCCCGACTCAGGGTTTGTCGCCACGAACAGTGTCGAGCGGCCGAAGTCGCTCATCCCCTGCGGCAGGTTCGGAATCTGCACCGACTTGAACACGCCCTGCATGACTCCGGAGAAGACGCTGGCGGTTCCGAGGGTGATGATGAGCACGGGCACCACAAACCTCGAGGTGAACAGTCCATTGAACGCGCCGAGGATTGCCCCGACCACAATGACCATCAGGAACGGCAGCCAGACTCCCCCGGTGTAGCCCGCATCCACGAGCACTCGGGTGGTGGCGTAGACCGAAAGCGACGCCAGCGCCGGAAATGAGACATCGATTCCGCCGGCGACCAGCACCATGAAGGCGCCAACCGCAAAAATGCCAGGGACGACCATCGCGTTGGCAAGGTCGACCAGGTTGTTTGCGGAGAAGAACTGTCCGCTGCGCAACTGGATGACAATGCTCACGGCAATGATCACGAGCAAAAGGTAGAACTCGTTTGATTTAGTGAGCTTTCGCACTAACTTGGCCATCTCAGCCCTTCCCGTCAATAGTGCTCGGGTCTTTCGACATGAGCTCGGCGAGCTCGGATTCGGTCGTCGTGCGCGGGTCGATTTCCGCCACGATTCGTCCTGCGTTCATCGCCATGACCCGGTTGCAGTTCTGGATGACCTCAGGGATGTCATCGGAGATGATGATGACGCCGAGCCCTTCGCTGGCAAGCGTGCGCAAAATGCGATGGATGTCGTGCTTCGATCCGATATCGACACCGACCGTTGGGCCGTTGAGAATCAAAATCTTCGGGTGAGTGGCAAGCCACTTCGCGAGCACGATGCGCTGCTGGTTTCCTCCGGAAAGAGTATTCACCGGGTTAGCAGGGTTGGGCGTTGCGATCTTGAGCTCGTCGACCCAGCGCTGACCTTCGGCATCCGCCTTGCGCTGATCGAGTGCCCCGAACTTCGAGACGAACGAATCGATCTCGGAGATCACGATGTTCGAGCTAATGGAACGCTCGAGGAAGAGACCTTCGGTGAGGCGGTCTTCCGGAACATAGCCAATACCGTGAGCGATCGCGGCGCGCACGCTGCCGACCTCGACAACTTCACCGTTGATCAGGATCTTGCCCGAATCGGCGGGCTTCGAACCGAAGAGCGAGAGCGCGAGTTCCGTTCGTCCGGAGCCAAGCAGCCCGGTGATTCCCAGGATTTCGCCCTTACGCAGCGTGAGGTCAACATCTGCAAACGCTCCATCGACGCCAAGTCCCCTCGTCTCCAAGATGGGCTCTTCGGAGACGTGCTCAGGAACGAAGTGGTCGTCGTCGAACTCGCGGCCGGTCATGTGGTGCGAGAACGTCGCGTGATCCAGTTCCTCCGGCAAGCACGTGATAACCGACTTACCGTTGCGGATGATCGTGAAGCGTTCACTGATCTCGAACACTTCGTCCAACTTGTGGCTCACGAACAGCGTCGCAATTCCACGGGCCTTGAGATCGAGGATGATGGCGAAGAGCGCGTCAACCTCTCGCTTCGTCAGAGCCGTGGTTGGTTCATCCATGATGATGAGTTTTGCGTCGCTCATGAGAGCGCGGGAGATAGCGACGAGTTGCTTCTGTGCCACAGAAAGCTGGCCGACCTTCTCGTCGAGGTCGATCGTGAAGTTAATCTTGGCGATCGCCTCTTCGGCGACAGCCCGCATCCGCTTCCAACTCACGAAAGTGCGGTGGGCGGCGAGCTCGGCGTTGAGCGCCAAGTTCTCCATCACCGTGAGGTTCGGAAAAACGGAGAAGTCTTGATAAATGACCTGAACGCCGTTTGAGATCGCCTCGATGGGCGACAGCTTCGAAAACGTCTTGCCGTTCAGTTCGATGGTTCCGGTATCGGGGGCGTGCACACCAGACATGACCTTGATCAGCGTGGACTTGCCACTGCCGTTCTCTCCAGCGAGACAGTGAATCTCTCCGGGAGCGATCTCCAAGGTGATGCCATCAAGCGCTTGAACGCCAGCGAAAGCCTTACCGATATCGCGTACCGCGATGACGTTATCTACCATCGTCCGGTCCTTTCCGCGCGTGAATAAATCTGGGGGTGCGACCAGGGCAGAATGAATCTTCGCTCTGCCCTGGTCGCGTAAACGGAACTGCTTAGAAGCCGAAGCTGTCTACGTTGTCCTTGTCGATAACGACCCAGCCGTTACCTTCGAGAACCTTGTCGCTGCCTTCAGCGAAGGTCATGTTTTCGTAACCGGTGACTCCGAGGTTCACGCCGTCAGCGATGTCTTCGCCGTCGAGGATCTGCTCGGCGAGCGATGCCAGAGCGTAACCAGCGTCTGCCGGGTCCCAGAGGGTCAGCGTCTTAACGAGGCCCTTTTCGAGGATCGACTTGTTAGCGGCCGGCATACCGGTTCCGCTCACGAAGACCTTGCCGGTGAGGCCGAGTTCTTCGATCGCACGAGCGACACCAGGAGCGTCAAACGACGAGGTTCCGACGATGCCGGTTACTTCGGGGTACTTCTTGAGGAGTTCCTTGGCTGCCTGGTAGGCAACCTCTCCGTCGTCCTGCGACTCAACGCGCGGCTCGGCAGCAAGCAGCGTCATGTTCGGGTAAGCCTCCATTTGACGAGCAACAGCACCGTCAGCCCACTCGTTGTGCGACGCGTTGGTTACGTGGCCAACCATCGTGGCGTAGGTGCCCTCTTCACCCATTGCCTCGGCGAGGTTGTCCATGATGAATGCGCCGTACTGGGTGTTGTTGAAGGCTTCGATGTCGTACATCGTGTTTTCCTGGCTGGCACCTTCGTGGGTGACAACAATGATGCCGGCGTCCATGGCCTGCTTCAAGACGGTCTCAAGTGCTCCGGGGTCAACCGGCACGACGCCGATGGCGTCTACGCCCTGAGCGATGAGGTCTTGGATGACCTGGACCTGAAGGGTGGCATCGGTCTCAGCGGGGCCCTTTTGGTAAACATCGTTGCCGGAATCAGCGGCGAACTTGTTGACGCCCTCTTCCATGCGAACGAACCACGGGTTAGTCGAGTCCTTGGGGACGATAACGATTGTGTAGGCGTCTTCCCCGGATGCGGTAGATGTGTCGGCGTCAGCGGAACATCCGGCGAGGCCGAGTCCTACGACGGCCACGAGACCGATCGCGAGGCCTGCAAAGCGACGTTGCTTCATGTGTTTCTCCTTTTGGTGTGAATGCAGTGTTGCGCGGACGCAGCGCCCAAAGCCTCAGCACTTTCGCGTCATTGCGCCCGGTCGAGAATATTTGAACCGGTTCATTTTTTAAAGCGGTTCAAACGTACACTGGACAAATACCGATTTGCAACAGCTAGGCAGAGATGATCACAACGATGCGATTACGAGAAGCTCGACTGCACCCTTACCCGGCGCATCCGGGCAATGCCCTTAGAGTGAGAAACCTGCAGCACCCGAACCATGCACAAGAAGTGAGCTATTCATGAGTACCCCCGACACTGCGACATCGAAGTCGCCCGCCGGGATCCGCGATGTCGCTGCACTGGCCCAGGTTTCGACCGGCACCGTGTCGAATACGATCAATCGCCCCGATACTGTTCACCCGCGCACCCGCGCCGCCGTTGAGAAAGCGATTGCCGAACTTGGCTTCGTGCCCAACCAGCAAGCCCGCGTGCTCACGGGAGCCTCGAGCAACGTCATCGGGCTTGTCGTTCTGGATATCGAAAGCCCGTTCTATATGGAAGCCGCGCACGTCATCGAGCGCACCGTTCGCGAATCGGGCCACGTGGTGATGCTCTGCAACTCCGAAGGCGATACGACCCGCGAGTCTGGACTTCTCGCAATGTTGGCCGCCCAGCGAGTCCGCGGCGTACTACTGGCGCCCGCGAGCCTCGACGAAGACTCCGACCCCTACAAAGACCTCCCGGGCGATCTGCCCGTCGTGTTGCTCGACTACAACGGCGGCCCAGAACACTGCTCCATTTCCGTCGACAACGTCGCTGGCGGGCGCCTCGCTATCGAACACCTGCTGCAGCTAGGCCACACCCGCATCGCCGTCGTCGGAGGACCAACCGGGCTCCGTCAGTTCGCCGATCGCGCCCAAGGCGCACGCGAAGCGATCATTGCAGCCGGCATGGATCCGGAAGTGTCGTTGATCGAAGTCAGCACGTCAGGGATCGGCATCCAAGACGGCCGCCGAGCAGCAGAACTACTTCTCGAGGCAGACTCCCCCGACGCCGTATTTTGCGGAAACGACATGCTCGCCTTCGGCGTCTACCGCGGACTTATCGACGCGGGTCTCAGCGTGCCAGAGGATGTTGCCCTCGTCGGATACGACGACATTGACTTCGCCCGCGACTGGGTTGTGCCGCTCACGTCAGTGCGCCAGCCCATCGACAAGCTCGGCACGCGCGCTGCACGATTGCTCATAGAGCACTCAGCGCGAGAAGATTCCCACACCCACCGTCAAGAAGTGCTCCCGCCCGAGCTCGTCGTGCGACGTTCCACCGACCTTCGGGCGCCCGCGCAGCACTGACGCGGTAGGTGACAACGACGGCAGCGCAGCGCGCCACCGCGGTGACTAGTCGATCAATTCGCGACGTGATCGCGTGAGTTCTGCGCGCGCGTGCAGTTCTTCATCTGGCGGATACCCGACCTCAACAAGTGTGAGTCCTTTAGCAGGCATGACCTTGTATTCGCTGCCCTTCGAACGTTCATCACGGATGTCGGCGGGGCGCGAAGAATCAATCTTGCCCTGTCCCACAAAGACTCCGGCTCCCACGAGCGACCGCACCATGCTGTGGCAAAACGCATCGGCGCGCACTTCGGCGAGGATGATGCCCTCATCGGTGCGGGTAAAGCTGAATCGCTCAAGGCTGCGCACCGTCGTGGCACCTTCGCGGGGCTTGCAATAGGCAGCCCAATCATGGAGCCCGAGAAGCTCTTTCGCCGCCACGTTCATCGCGTCCACGTCGAGAGTGGCCGGGTACCAGAGTGTGTGATTGCGTTGACGCGGGTCACGCGGTGACTCGTTGTCGGCGATGCGGTACTCGTAGCGTCGCCAGAGGGGCGAGAACCGGGCATCGAACCCGTCCGCTGCGATCACTGACTGGGTTACAAAAATGTCGGACTCGAGGCCCGTGATGCCATTGATCCGTCGCGCCAGAGAGGCCGGTCCGTCATACCGCCGGCCGCCCATGTTGCCGCGACGCGGGCGGTCGAGGCTGCGCAGCTGAGTCTCTGTGAGGTCAAGGTGAGCCACTTGGCCTGTCGCGTGTACGCCGGCATCCGTGCGTCCGGCAACGACCAGTTGCGGTGTAACCCCAAACCGCCGAAAGATGACGGCCAGGGCGTCTTCAATGGTGCCTTGCACGGTCCGCAGCACAGGTTGCTTGCCCCACCCAAAGAAATTCGTACCGTCGTAGGCGATATCTAGTCGCAGACGAGCAAAGGGCGCGGCATCCGACTCAAGCGCCGGGATGGCGGGTGCCGTTTCAGTCATAGTCCAACCCTATTTCACGAAGAAAACCCCGGCCCGCACGAAGCGGAGCCGGGGTTTTCTCGAACGAAGAAAGTTACTTCTCTTCTGCAGTCTCTGCAGCAGCATCCTCGACGGCGACGTCTTCGGTTGCTACTTCTTCGACGGGAGCTTCCTCTACGGCGGGCTCTTCTGCAGCGGCCTTGGGCTCAGCCTTAGCGGCAGCCTTCGGAGCCTTCTTCTTGGGCGTTACGGGCTCAAGAACGAGTTCCATCTGAACCATCGAAGCGTTGTCTCCCTTGCGGAAACCAAGCTTCGTGATGCGGGTGTAACCACCATCGCGGTTCTCAACCTGCGGTGCGATGACCGTGAAGAGTTCGTGGATGACGGTCTTGTCGCCGATGATTCCGAGCGCGCGGCGACGGTTGTGCAAGTCACCCTTCTTCGCGAACGTGATCAGGCGCTCAGCAACGGGACGCAGACGCTTCGCGCGCATTTCCGTTGTCTTGATGCTCTTGTGAGTGAACAGGGCTGCGGCCAAGTTGGCAAGCATGTGGCGCTCGTGCGCCGGTCCACCGCCGAGACGCGGGCCCTTAGTAGGTGTAGGCATTTTCTAATTCTCCAGTGTCAAAGTTTCGAGCCAGTGGCTCAAGCGTTGGTCTCGTCGTCGGCGTATCCGCCGTAGAAGTGTGCTCCGTCGAATCCGGGAACGCTGTCTTTCAACGACAGTCCCATCTCGACGAGCTTGTCGCGCACTTCATCAACCGACTTCTGACCGAAGTTACGGATGTTCATGAGCTGGGTCTCCGAAAGAGCAACCAGTTCACTTACGGTGTTGATGCCTTCGCGCTTGAGGCAGTTGTAGCTACGCACCGAAAGATCAAGATCTTCGATCGGCATGCTGAGTTCGGTCGAAAGCACGGCGTCAACCGGTGCAGGACCAATCTCAATACCCTCTGCGGCCGTGTTGAGCTCGCGAGCGAGTCCAAACAGTTCGGTCAGCGTGCGACCGGCCGAAGCCACTGCATCGCGAGGGGTGATTGCCGACTTGGTTTCAACATCTACAACCAGACGGTCAAAGTCAGTGCGCTCACCGGCACGAGTTGCCTCGACGCGGTAGGTGACCTTGAGAACGGGCGAGTAGATCGAGTCGACCGGAATTTGGCCGGCTTCGCTGAACTCGCTGCGGTTCTGAGTTGCGGTGACGTAGCCACGGCCACGCTCGATCGTCAGCTCAAGTTCAAACTTGGCCTTGTCGTTGAGCGTTGCGATGACGAGTTCCGGGTTGTGAATCTCTACACCGGCAGGTGCTGAGATGTCCGCTGCGGTAACTTCACCAGCACCCTGCTTGCGCAGGTAAGCGGTGATCGGCTCGTCGTGCTCACTGGAGACTACGAGGTTCTTGATGTTGAGGATGACCTCAGTGACGTCTTCTTTGACACCGGCGACGGTGCTGAATTCGTGAAGAACTCCATCGATACGGATGCTGGTGACAGCTGCTCCGGGGATCGACGAAAGAAGGGTGCGACGGAGTGAGTTTCCGAGGGTGTAACCGAAACCAGGTTCGAGCGGCTCGATAACGAACCGTGAACGGAATTCGGAAATGTTCTCCTCAGCAAGGGTGGGACGCTGTGCAATCAGCACTGGTAATTCCTTTCGGCGAAGTGTCCGCTATATGACACTTGTGGGCGACGGGTGGCTGGCCCGACGTTGTATTGAGTTGTGCGCTGGAACTGTGAGCGAGGGCCACAAGGGCCCTCGCCACGACGCCAGCACTAACGAGTTGCCCCGTTAGTACGGCGTGAAACTAAACGCGACGACGCTTGGGCGGACGGCAACCATTGTGCGTCTGCGGTGTTACGTCGTTGATCGAACCCACTTCGAGGCCAGCGGCCTGCAGCGAGCGAATCGCAGTTTCGCGACCCGAACCCGGTCCCTTGACGAAAACGTCAACCTTCTTGACACCGTGCTCCTGAGCCTGGCGTGCAGCCGACTCAGCAGACATCTGTGCGGCATAAGGGGTCGACTTACGCGAACCCTTGAAGCCAACGACACCTGACGACGACCAGGCAAGAACTGCGCCGGTGGGGTCAGTGATGGTCACGATGGTGTTGTTGAACGTTGACTTGATGTGAGCCTGGCCCACAGCAATGTTCTTCTTTTCTTTACGACGCGGCTTACGAGCGGCCGATTTTGGTGCTGCCATTGTTTTCTCCTAAAACGTTGATGGCGACGACACTGGGGTTGAACCCAGGGTCTATCGGGCCTTCTTCTTGCCGGCTACGGTGCGCTTCGGGCCCTTGCGGGTACGAGCGTTGGTCTTCGTGCGCTGACCGTGAACGGGCAGTCCCTTGCGGTGACGGATACCCTGGTAGCTTCCGATTTCAACCTTGCGGCGGATGTCTGCTGCAACCTCACGGCGGAGGTCACCTTCTACCTGGAAGTTTCCTTCGATGTAGTCGCGCAGCGCAATGAGCTGGTCATCGGTGAGATCCTGAACACGGATCTCTCCGCTGATCTGAGTGTCGGCGAGGGTTTTGAGTGCCCTCGTGCGGCCAACACCGTAAATGTAAGTCAGTGCGACCTCTACACGCTTGTCGCGTGGGATGTCGACGCCTGCTAGACGTGCCATAGTGGCTTCTCCTGTTTGATGAGTGGAGGTCTGTAACAGCACCTGTGCACCGGCCTCCAACCGATGGTGTCCCTGTTACTTGTTTTCACAAGTCTCAGATCTGGTGTTGCTAGTTCTTGTATTTAGTTATGTGCGCTGCGGTGTGTGGCGATTGCTCGCCCCACCCCGTGCAACTGTGCGATCTGCTCGCGGAACCTTAGCCCTGGCGTTGCTTGTGACGCGGGTTCGACTTGCAGATAACCATGACGCGACCGTTGCGGCGAATTACGCGGCAGTTGTCGCAGATGGGCTTAACGCTGGGGTTAACCTTCATTATTTTTCCTTGTGAATCGCTGTCGTCGTTCCACTAGCCCGCAAGGGCAGCGTGGACGTTACTTTCCAGCGCGGTCTACTTGTAGCGGTAGGTGATGCGGCCGCGAGTCAGGTCATACGGGCTCAGCTCTACAACTACACGGTCCTCCGGAAGGATTCGAATGTAGTTCTGTCGCATTTTGCCGGAGATGTGCGCGAGCACAACGTGGCCGTTCGTCAACTCAACACGAAACATCGCGTTGGGCAGAGCCTCGACTACTGCTCCTTCGATCTCAATGACACCGTCTTTTTTGGCCATAGCCTCTTCGTCGCTATAAGTGGGGTTCGCTGGTCTGCGTAGATTGTGATGAGTGACTTTCGAGAAAGCCAAGGCGCGAAAAAATCGGCCTGAAACACCAAAGAGCAAGCCTACGCTAATCTCGGGCGTTTCGCCAAGTTGGGTCTAAGATTGCGCGCTGACCGTTTCGACGGCAGCAGCGTAAAGTGCGTCGCCTTCGCGAAGTCCCATAACCTCAGTGACGAATTCGGGAGCGGTGAGCGATGACCGCAGCTCCAACATCCGCACACTTTCGGGGTCTTCGGCCACGTTGAACTGCATCGCGGCACCGACCGCACGCAGGATCGCGTGCGGAGTCGTTCCGGATGCTGCCAGTTCGCTGGCAGGGCTGATAAAGCGTTCGTTGCGCGACAACTTGCGCAGCGGGCTACGGCCAACGCGCTCGGGAGTGTCCGGCAGGTGAGGGTTGCTAAATCGACGAGTACACGTGGCTACATAGTCGGCGTGGTCAGCAGCATCAAAGCCGTGCTTGGCGACGAGCATGGCGCTGGTCTCCGCCAGAACGGCATCGACTTCCGCCGCAACCTCGGGGATCGCCATCGCGGCAGAAAGTGTCTCCGCCCCGCGAAGATAGCCGTGGTACGCCACGGTGGCGTGGCCAGTGTTGACAGTGAACAGCTTGCGCTCAATGTAGGGCTCGAGGTCGTCGACGAAATGCACGTCGGCAATGTCTGGAACGTTGTCACCAAACGGCGCGCTTTCAATAGCCCACTCGAAAAAGTCTTCCACCGTGACGTCGAGTCCGGCAGCAGGGTCTTGGGCCGGCACGATGCGGTCGACCGCAGTGTTCGCAAAAATAGCTTTCGCGGCGAGCGTTTCAGCATCGACAGCGACCGCAACTTCGGCGCGCAGATTGTTCGTGGCATAGAGCGCGTTCTCACACGCCAGCACCTGCAGCGGCGGCAGATCATCAGCGCGAGCCTTGATCGCCTGAGCGATCAGGGGAGCGACGAACTTGAGGATGTTGGGGCCGACAGCAGTGGTAACCATGTCGGCGGTGGCGATCTCTTCGATCACGCCAGCTTCGTTGCTCGCGCTGTTCAGTGCGCGGAAGTTGTCGACAGTCTCGGTGCGGGGCTCCGCGCCCACTTCGTGCACCTGGTAGCTGTCTGCTGCGGCGAGGCTGTCGATGAGTTCTGCTGCGACATCCGCAAACACAATCTCGTAGCCAGCCTTGTGCAAGATCAGACCGACGAAGCCACGACCGATGTTGCCGGCTCCGAAATGTACGGCCTTCATGCGTTGTTCAATTCAGAGAGAAGACCGAGCAGCTCGTCTTCGCTAGATGCGTCGATGAGCTTCTGTACTTCGTCGTTGTCGCTAAAAATCGTGGCAACCGCGGCGAGGGTGTCCATGTGGCCACCGTCTTTTCCTGCGATGCCGACAACGAAGCGAACCTCGTTGCCATCCCAGTCGATGGGATCCGCGTACCGCACGAACGAGAGCGCGGACGACAAGATCGTGTCCTTGCCCTCGTTCGTGCCGTGCGGAATGGCTAGGAAGTTACCCATGAAGGTTGACGTCAACTCTTCACGGGCCTTCATGAAGCCAAGGTACTCGGGCGTTACCGCGCCAGCAGCAATCAGAATCTCCGCCGCCTCAGCGATGGCTTCTTCTTTGGTGCGAGCGGTGCCAGCCGCTTTGATCTGGTCTAGCTCGAGTACCTTGCTCATGATTTCTCCTGTTATTCGCTAACCATGTTTACGACTTCATCGTATTTCGGACTGTTCATGAAGTTATCAACTGAAACATGGATTGCGCCGGGAACTTTCTCCGTGGCACGGTCAGTCAGTTGATTCTGCGTGATGATGAGGTCTTCCGAACCATCGAGGTTCGCAATTGCCTTGTTCGTCACGTTGACGCCCTCGATGCCGGCCTTCGCAAACTTGTTGCGGAGAACGGTTGCTCCCATGGCACTCGATCCCATGCCTGCGTCACACGCAAACACAACGTTCTGGATCTTCGTGGCAGTTGCTGCACCGGCAGTTGCACCAGCAGCGGCAGCACCGGTTCCGAGCAGGTCGCTGACCGAGCTGCCCTTGCCCTTGTTGGCCTCGTTCTTAGCAACGGCTGCTGCGAGAGCATCGTCACCGTTAGCCATAGCTTCGAGGTCGCGCTTACGACCCGCACGAATGATGATCGAAGCGACCAGGAATGAGACCGCCGCGGAGAATACAACCGACAGCAGTACGCCAACGATGCTTCCGGGAGGCGTTTGGGCGAGAACCGCAATGATCGAGCCCGGTGAGGCCGGAGCGCGCAGACCCGACTGGAAGATGACGTTCGTGAGAACACCAGTTGCGCCACCAGCGATTGCTGCAACAACGAGCAGCGGCTTAGCCAAAACGTACGGGAAGTAGATCTCGTGGATACCACCGACGAAGTGAATCAGGATGGCACCGGGAGCGCTCGCACGCAGCAGGCCAACACCGAATACCAAGAAGGCGAGCAAGATACCGAGGCCGGGGCCAGGGTTTGCTTCGATGAGGAACAAGATCGACTGGCCCTTTTCAAGAGACTCGGCCGTTCCCAGCGGCGTAAAGACACCGTGGTTGATGGCGTTGTTGAGGAAGAGGATCTTGCCGGGCTCAACGAACACGCTTGCCAAAGGCAGCAGGCTGTTGTCAACAAGGAACGCGATAACCGCTTCGAGACCGTTGCTGATCGCTGTGACGAGCGGAGCGATCAGGAAGAATGACGCAATCGCGAGCAGCATGCCAACGATTCCACCAGCGAAGTTGTCGACGAGCATCTCGAAACCAGGACGAATCTTTCCCTCCCAGAGTGAGTCGATCTTCTTCATGACCCACGCAGCACCGGGACCAACGATCATGGCGCCCAGGAACATCGGGATACCGGCGCCAATGATGACACCCATCGTCGCGATGGTTCCGATAACTCCACCGCGGGTTCCGTAAACCATGCGGCCACCGGTGTTAGCGATGAGCAAGGGAAGTAGGTAAATGATCATCGGACCGACGAGGCCCGTGTTCGTTACCTCGGGGTCAAGGCTCCAGCCACCAAGCTGCTGAACCCAGACCGGGTCGATGCCGAGCAACGGCAACCAACCTGTTTGGATGAACAGTGCAGTGATAAAGCCCCAAGCGATGAATGCCGCAATGTTGGGCATCACCATTCCGCTAACGAAGGTTCCAAATTTTTGGACCCCTACGCGCGCACCGCCACTCTTGGCGGTCGTAGACGACGTTGTCATTGTTTTACTCCGATATCTGTGATGTGAGGATACTGCGAGGGAAGCGGCCGAACACGATTAGCTCTCGTCGTGATCGGTACTGAGAATTTCGGTCAGGGTGGCGATAACGGCATCGGCGCCATCGCCTTCAGCTGCAATGGTGACCTCGTCGCCATGCGTGACACCGAGCGAGATGACGCTCAGGATGCTTGAGGCATTTACCGACTTGTCGCCTTTGGCGATAGTGACGTCGAGTCCAGAGGCAGCTGCCGCCTGGGTGAAGAGTGATGCGGGACGAGCGTGAAGCCCGTGTGCCGAAGCCACCCGAATAGTTTGTTCAGCCATTGTTGCTGCTTTCTGTCGTTACTTGAGGGAAGGAATCAAGAAGGTCGAGGGCAATATTTGCGCCAGCTGCATCAAAGTTCAGGGCCGGGAGTTGGATCGCTTTCGCACCAATCGCGTCGGCGGCAATTGCTGCCTGGTCGAAGAAATCTGCGACGTGGGAGCTCACTAGCACGACATCCACAGAAGTGAGAGGCATACTGAGCGCCGCAACGCTCGCGGGGGTAAAGGTATGAGGCAGACCGCGAACAGTCGCCTGTCGACGAAGTGCGTGTGCCAAAAAGGTGCTCGAGGCACCTGCTCCGCACAAAACCAGCACCGTAGACACCTGATCGCCTCCTCGCGATAAACCTTCTTCAATCCTTCGATATCTATAGTGACTGGGAAGGCACCCTGAGTTCCAGTAGAGAAGATTCCGCCCCCGCGGAAACATTCATAGGCAAGAATGGAGTTCTCATGCTTGCCAATCACGCACGACTCATCGACTACCTCGCTCAAGCCGAGGCGTGGGTGACCGCTGCCGAGCTTGCTGACAAACTTGGCGTCACTACGCGCAGCGTGCGCAGTTACGTCACTGCGGTGAAGTCCTCCGCGCTTCCTCTTGAGGTCATCGAGTCGTCGACGGCCGGCTATCGCCTCAACCGTGAGAATTACGCAGAGTTCCTCAAGGGCGCCTCAAATCGCGAGGCAGAACGCCCCCGCGATCGCCAGTACCATCTTGTTCGTCGCCTTGGCGATGCTCCTGAAGGCACAGACATTCACGCCCTCGCCGATAGCTTTTTCGTCAGCGAGTCGACTATTGAAGCCGACCTGCGAAAGATCAAGGCAGCCGTGGAGGAATCAGGGCTAACGCTCACTCGGCGCGGGCCGCTCGTCATCTTGTCAGGAACGGAACCCAACCTTCGTCGGCTACTCAGCAAAATGTTCCGTCACGAAGAATCTCAAGGTTTTCTTGAACTCGAGAGTATTCAGCGGGAATTTGAGTCGTCCGATCTCCGCTCGTTTAAGACTTCACTGCTCGAGCTCCTCGACTCCCACGGGTACTTCGTCAACGAATATGGGATTAACCACGTCTTGCTCCACGTTGCGATTGCTGCAGACCGCACGCTCCCGCGCGATCCGGACGCTGCGGATGACGCAAGCTCTCCCCCAGCGCTGAGCACCGCACCAACCCTCTCCAAAGAATCGGCAGCCTTTTCAATTGACCTCGCGGCGCTCATCACGTCGCACTTCGGCACGAATCTGCGAGAAGACGACCTTAACGAGATCGAGCTCCTGCTCACTACGCGCGTCATTACCCGCGTCGCAAGCCCCGACTCCCCTGCGGATGTCGATCTAGAAGAACTCACCTCTCGCGTTCGCCGCACCGTGAAGCACGTTGGCGAGGAATACCTCATTGACCTTGACGATGACGACTTCATCATGAGGCTGTCATTACACGTGCGCAATCTCATCCTTCGCGCGCAAGACCTCTCCTACTCGCGCAACCCCATGACGCGGTCGATCAAGACCACCTATCCGATGATCTACGAACTCGCAGTGTTCATCGCAGCAGAAGTGCAACGCGATGAAGGCATCACGATCCACGACGACGAGATTTCCTACATTGCCCTCCACGTTGGCTCGCACCTTGAGCGTCAGGCGAAACGCGAGGTGCGGCTGACAGCAGCGCTGGTATGCCCCAATTACCATGACCTCCACGTCATCTTGCGTGAACGCATCGAAGCCGTACTCGGCGACGAGCTGCAACTTCGCATCGTGATCACTCGAACCGATGTCGACCTCGCTGAACTCTCCACCGATCTCGTTTTAACCACAATCGATCTGCGGTCGTTCGCTGACAACGTTGTGCTGATTCAGCCGTTCTTGACCGAAACCGATGTCGATGCGATCCGTCGCACGATCGGTCGCATCCGTCGGTTGCGTCGCCGGCGTGAACTCACCGATGAACTCTTGCGCTTCTTTGACCCCGCGCTGTTCTTGCGCAACTTCACCGCCCCGAGCGAGGAAGCGATGATCGCCGCCCTTGGACATCGGATGATCGAAGCCGGCGTTATTGACCACGGCTACATCACAGGCGCGATTGAACGCGAACGCATGTCATCCACGGCCTTCACCGACACCCTGGCTGTTCCCCATGCGATGACCATGAACGCTCACCGCACGGCAATCAGCATCGTCATCAATGAAACGCCGATGCCGTGGGGTGAAAACAAGGTCAACGTGATCGCCCTGATCGCCTTCAGCGCTGCCGGTCGCACAACGTTCCAAACAGTGTTCGACCAATTCGTAACGGTCTTTTCTGACCGTGAGTATGTGCAACAACTCGTCAAGAAAGCTGTCGACTTTCCCACATTTATCGATGAACTAGTTCGAGGCATCGAAAGCTAGCGATCAGGGGCGATAATTACTGCGAGATCGTGCGCGGAGTGAACGCGATTGCGGCGTACCAGTCGCGAACCGTCCGTTTCGTCCGCCTGTGCAGGCGAATCCGTAGCCGGCGAGCTCCCGGTAGTCGCATTCGTCAATCCACCTTTTTGTCGCGGCGCTTGTTGCCGCCACGACGAGCACCTCTTTTAGTTCGGCGGTTGTTGTTTCGAGGCGGAGGGAATCCTCACGCACCTCGTGCGCCTCCCGCCCGCGCTTTCAGGCCCGATTTTCATCGATGAGCTCGACTTGCGCCCCGATCTCTCGATCCTTCTGTTCGATTGCGTCCTTAGCCTGCTCAAGGCGCATACAGGTCAGCAGGAACAGCACTGCGGTGATCACGAAAGCCAGGGCCAGAACGACGATCGCGATGATAAAGTCACGACGCTTGTTCGGTTTCCCGACGCTGTCGACCGTGACCGCTATCCCCTCATCGTCAGGATGGATAACAACTCACGGGGCAGAACACGCTGCTAACGGCGCTAGCCACCAATCAGAGTTTTAGCGAGAACCCGCATCAGTGGCAGAAATACCGCGATCGAAAAGAGCTTCGGTGATTCGCGCAGTGACCGCGT
This sequence comes from Salinibacterium sp. NG253, assembly GCF_015864945.1. Classification (GTDB taxonomy): domain Bacteria; phylum Actinomycetota; class Actinomycetes; order Actinomycetales; family Microbacteriaceae; genus Rhodoglobus. The sequence continues at coordinate 1,246,678 of NZ_JADYWF010000001.1, forward strand.
CAATTTCGCCAAGAGCATCGATCGTGACAAGCACGCCGCGGTCCGCATAGACCTTCACGAGCGGAGCAGTCTGTTCGCTGTAGACCTCAAGACGGTGACGAACTACCTCTTCGGTATCATCGCTGCGGCCCTGTTCGAGAGCGCGCTTACGAAGGCGGTCCACAACGACATCAGGATCCGCTTCGAGCTCGACGACAACATCAAGCGCAGCACCGTGGCTTGCCAGAAATTCGTCAAGCTCGCGGACCTGATCGGTCGTGCGAGGGTAGCCGTCGAGCAGGAAGCCCTGCTTGGCGTCTGGCTCTTCGAGACGATCACGAATCAATGCGTTCGTGAGCGAGTCGGGAACATTGTCGCCGGCATCCATAAATGCTTTGGCTTTGTTCCCGAGCTCCGTGCCGTTCTTCACATTGCTGCGAAAAATGTCACCAGTAGAAATTGCAGGAACGCCGTAGATCTCGGCAAGACGAGCGGCCTGGGTGCCTTTTCCAGCACCAGGGGGACCAATCAAGAGAAGTCGTGTCAACGCAACAAACCTTCGTAATGGCGCTGCTGCAGCTGCGAATCGATTTGCTTGACGGTCTCAAGACCGACGCCAACGATAATCAGGATGCTAGCTCCGCCGAATGGGAAATTCTGGTTGGCCCCGATGACTACGAACGCAATCAAAGGGATCATTGCCACGAGGCCTAGGTACAAAGAACCAGGCAAGGTGACGCGAGTCAAGACGTAATCGAGGTATTCGGCGGTCGGTCGACCGGCACGGATACCAGGAATGAAGCCACCGTACTTCTTCATGTTATCTGCGACTTCCTCAGGGTTGAAGGTAATCGCAACGTAGAAGTAGGTGAAGCCCACAATCAGCAGGAAGTAACCGATCATGTAGATCGGGCTATCGCCGGAAACCAGATTGTTCTGGACCCAGACAACCCATGCTGCAGAGGTTTCTCCAGCTTGTGGCTGGTTGAACTGTGCAATCAAGGCGGGGAGGTACAGCAACGACGAAGCGAAGATCACGGGGATCACGCCGGCCATATTGACCTTGATCGGAATGTAGGTGTTGTTACCACCGTAGGTACGACGTCCTACCATGCGCTTGGCGTACTGCACAGGGATGCGTCGTTGCGACTGCTCGACAAATACAACGGCCGCCATGATTAGGATGCCCATGAGCAGCACAAGGACGAACGTCTCGATGCCGCTAGCCACGTAGATGCCCCAGAGTGCGCTCGGGAACGTTGCAGCGATCGACGTGAAGATCAACAGCGACATACCGTTACCGATACCGCGCTCAGTGACGAGCTCTCCCATCCACATGATGAGGCCGGTTCCTGCGGTCATGGTGATGACCATGAGCAAGATCGCATACCACGCATCGTTGGTGATGAGTTGGCTACATTCGGGAGCACCAGCCGACTGGAACAGTGCGCCACTTCGCGCAACAGTGATCAATGTCGTGGACTGGAGAATCGCGAGAGCGATTGTGAGGTAACGCGTGTACTGAGTCAGCGTTGCCTGGCCAGACTGGCCCTCTTTGTGAAGAGTCTCAAAGTGTGGGATGACCACACGAAGTAGTTGCACGATGATCGAGGCCGTGATGTACGGCATGATTCCGAGTGCAAATACGGAAAGTTGAAGGAGTGCCCCACCGCTAAAGAGGTTGATGAGGTCGTACAGTCCGCCACTCGATGAGTTGTAGGCGAGACATGCCTGAACGTTGGCGAAGTCGACGAACGGCGCGGGGATGAAGGAGCCAAGTCTAAACAGCGCAATGATGCCTAGCGTGAACCCGATCTTCCTGCGAAGGTCAGGCGTCCGTATGATCCGCGCGACAGCTTTAAACACAAGGCCTCCGATTTATCTATGTACTACGGGCGAGTGGGGAACCCCCTGCGGGATTCCCCACTCAACCTGCCTGCGTTTGTCACCGGTGTGACTAACGCGACACTAACGTTTGTCGTAGTGACAGTTACTGAACCGAACCGCCGGCCGCAACGATCTTCTGCTCGGCAGAGCCGGAGACCTTGTCAACTACAACGTTCAGCTTAACCGCAATATCACCCTGACCAAGAACCTTGACCTTTTCGTTCTTGCGAACCGCGCCCTTCGACACGAGGTCAGCAACGGTTACGTCGCCTCCCTTGGGGTACAGTTCCGCGAGCTTTTCGAGGTTTACAACCTGGTACTCGACGCGGAATGGGTTCTTGAATCCGCGCAGCTTAGGTGCACGCATTACGAAGTTGATGTTTCCACCTTCGAAACCAACGCGCATGTTGTAACGCGCCTTGGTTCCCTTGGTTCCACGGCCCGCGGTCTTACCCTTGGAGCCTTCACCACGGCCAACACGCATGCGGTCTTTCTTAGCACCGGCAGCGGGACGGAGGTGGTGCATCTTCAGGACCTGCGGGCGGCTTGCAACATCGTCGCTCGAGGACTTCGTGGTGGTCGATGCCTTAGCGGCGGTCGACTTCGCAGGAGCCTTCGTGGCGGATGCCTTCGCAGCAGGAGCCTTTTTGGCGGCAGGAGCTTTCGCAGCTGCAGCCTTTTTTGGGGTTTCTTTCTCGTCAGCCATTAGTCAATCTCCTCGACCTTGACAAGGTGAGCGACCGTGTTGACGTAACCACGGTTCTGCGAGTTGTCCTCGCGCACAACCACGGAACCGATGCGCTTGAGCCCAAGGCTGCGCAGCGTGTCGCGTTGGTTCTGCTTCTCACTAATTTTGGACTTGATCTGGGTTACCTTCAGGCGACCAGCCATCAGACACCTGCCTTAGCTTCAGCCTCGGCGCGCAGCAAGCGTGCCGGGATTACGTGTTCTGCATCGAGCCCACGACGAGCGGCAACCGAACGCGGCTCTTCGAGCTGCTTGAGTGCCTCAACCGTTGCGTGAACGATGTTGATCGTGTTCGAGGAACCGAGCGACTTGCTCAGTACATCGTGGATACCGGCGCACTCGAGTACGGCACGAACGGGTCCACCAGCGATAACACCGGTACCAGCGGATGCGGGACGCAGCAGGACTACACCTGCGGCTGCCTCGCCCTGGACCGAGTGAGGGATGGTAGCGCCGACGCGAGGAACGCGGAAGAAGTTCTTCTTCGCCTCTTCGACACCCTTGGAGATCGCGAGAGGAACTTCGCGAGCCTTGCCGTATCCGACTCCGACCATTCCGTTGCCGTCACCGACGACGACGAGAGCGGTGAAGCTAAAGCGACGACCACCCTTGACGACCTTCGATACACGGTTGATGGTGACGACGCGCTCCAGGAACTGGTTCTTGTCGTTGTCGCGGCTGTTGTTGCCACCACGTCCACCACGGTCGGGTCCACGCTCGCGACCGCCACGACGAGCCTCGCGGGGCTCGCTCGTTACGTCGGTCGCGGGGGCGTCTACGACGACCTCGGGTACGGAGATGGCGCTAGTCGCCTCAGCGGCCACGGCCTGCTCCTTGTTAGTTGTCTTGTTGTCCACGTTGTCGCTCACAGGTTCAATCCACCCTCTCGCGCTCCGTCGGCGATTGCTGCAACGCGACCTGCGTAGCGGCTTCCACCACGATCAAATACGACGGCTTCAACACCGGCGTCCTTGGCGCGCTCGGCAACCAATTCACCGATCTTGCGTGCCTTGGCGGTCTTGTCACCATCGAACGTACGCATGCTCGACTCCATGGTCGACGCCGAAGCGACGGTAACGCCCTTGGAGTCATCGACAACCTGGACGAATACGTGACGTGCTGAACGCGTAACCACGAGACGGGGGCGTACTTCAGTGCCCACGACCTTCTTGCGGAGACGTGCGTGACGACGGCCCTTAGCGGCCGACTTGCTCTTACCTCTGGTTCCGAGAGCCATGTCTACTTACCACTCTTTCCGGCCTTGCGACGAACAACTTCGCCGGCGTAGCGCACACCCTTGCCCTTGTAGGGCTCTGGCTTGCGCAATTTACGAATGTTGGCTGCTACTTCGCCAACCGCCTGCTTGTCGATGCCGCTGACAACTAGTTTGTTATTGCCCTCGACCGCGAAGCTGATGCCTGCGGGCGGGTCAACGGTGATCGAGTGCGAGTACCCGAGAGCAAACTCGATTGAGCTGCCCTTTGCGGTGACACGGTAACCAGTACCAACGACCTCAAGGCCCTTGGTGTAACCGTCGGTAACACCGATGATCTGGTTAGCGATGAGCGTACGAGTCAAGCCGTGCAGTGAACGCGATTCGCGCTCGTCATCGGGACGGGTTACGAGAACCTGACCCTCTTCGAGTGCTACAGCGATAGGTGCCTTGACGGTGAGCGCAAGCTCACCCTTCGGGCCCTTTACAGTGACGTCCTGGCCGTTGATGGTGAGTGTGACACCAGCGGGGACATCAATAGGAAGTCTTCCGATACGTGACATTTTGGGTTACCACACGTAGGCGAGGACTTCCCCACCTACGCCCTTCTGAGTCGCCTCTTTGTCGGTCAAAAGACCTGAGGAGGTGGACAAAATAGCCACACCGAGTCCGCCAAGAACCTTGGGGATTTCGGTCGAGCGAGCGTATACACGAAGACCAGGCTTCGAGACGCGCTTGATTCCCTTGATGGAACGCTCGCGAGTGGGGCTGTACTTGAGTTCGATCGTGAGGGTCGAACCCACGCGAGCGTCCTCGGTGCTCCAGCTGAGGATGTATCCCTCGGCCTTGAGCATTTCAGCCAGGCGCGACTTCAGCTTGCTGTTAGGCATTGAAACGCTGTCGTGGTGCGCCGAATTGGCGTTGCGCAGTCTGGTCAGCATGTCAGCGACCGGATCTGTCATTGTCATTATGTGTTTCCTGTCTCAACTGGTTTCGGCATCCGTTACACGAAGGCCGACCTGGTCGATCGGTGTTACTTGGTTAGTTAGATGCGTTCTCAGCGGTGCGGAAGGGGAAGCCCAGAGCCTTAAGCAATGCGCGACCTTCTTCGTTGTTCTTACCGGTGGTGACGATAGTGATATCGAAACCACGAACGCGGTCAATCTTGTCCTGGTCGATCTCGTGGAACATGGACTGTTCCGTGAGGCCGAAGGTGTAGTTACCGTTGCCATCGAACTGCTTGTCCGACAGACCGCGGAAGTCACGGATACGCGGAAGCGCCAGCGTGATCAGACGGTCGAGGAACTCCCAAGCGCGGTCACCACGGAGGGTAACGTGTGCGCCAATGGGCTGTCCTTCACGAAGCTTGAACTGAGCAATCGACTTGCGAGCGCTAGTTACGTAAGGCTTCTGACCGGTGATCGCGGTGAGGTCCTTGACGGCCCCATCGATGATCTTTCCGTCGCGAGCAGCTTCACCGACACCAGTGTTGACGACGACCTTGACGATCCCCGGAACCTGGTGGACGTTGGAAAGTCCAAGGTCCTTCTTGAGCTGAGCCGCGAGTTCATCGCGGTACTTCTGCTTGAGGCGCGGCTGGATTTTGCCAGCAGCAGGTGCAGTCGTCGTCATTAGTCTGCGTCCTTCTCGGTTGCCTTCTCGGCATCCTTCTTCGAAGCCTTGGGCTCAGCCTTAGCTGCCTTGGACTTCTTGGTCTCTACGCGGCGCGACTTCTTGAAGAAGCGCTCGCGCGTGGTCTTGCCACGGTCATCGGTGCCGACAGTGAAGCCAACACGAGCCGGGAGCTTGGTCTCGGGGTCAACGAGGGCGACGTTCGACACGTGAATCGGTGCCTCCATCGTCTCGATGCCACCGGTCTTGGTTCCACGCTGAGTCTGGCCAACCTTGACGTGCTTGGTGACGAAGTTGACACCCTCCACGACAATGCGGTCTTTTCCAGCGATAACACTGATAACGCGACCCTGCTTGCCGCGGCTTCCGCCACGCTCTTCGGTCGGGCCGCTGATGACCTGTACGAGGTCACCCTTGCGAATCTTTGCCATATCTACAGCACCTCCGGTGCGAGCGAGATGATCTTCATGAACTTCTTGTCACGAAGTTCGCGGCCAACCGGCCCGAAGATGCGAGTACCACGGGGGTCTCCGCCATCGGACTTGAGGATTACAGCCGCGTTCTCATCGAACTTGATGTATGAGCCGTCTGGACGACGAGTCTGCTTGATGACGCGAACGATGACGGCCTTGACGACCTCACCCTTCTTGACGTTGCCGCCAGGAATAGCGTCTTTGACGGTTGCCACGATGACATCGCCGAGACCTGCGTAACGACGGCCTGAGCCACCGAGAACGCGAATCGTGAGGAGCTCCTTGGCGCCGGTGTTATCGGCAACCTTTACTCGGGATTCCTGCTGAAGCATTACTTAGCCTTTTCGAGGATCTCGACCAGACGCCAGCGCTTCGTAGCGCTAAGCGGACGGGTCTCGCTGATAAGTACGGAGTCACCGACGCCGGCCGTGTTGGCCTCGTCGTGAACCTTCACCTTGGAGTTACGGCGAACAACCTTGCCGTACAACGGGTGCTTTACGCGGTCTTCAACGATGACAACGATGGTCTTATCCATCTTGTCGCTCGTAACCAGTCCACGACGGGTCTTACGGTACCCACGAGCGACCTCGGCGGTCGTCTCCGCGGTCTTCTTGTCTTCAACCTTGGCCATGACTACGCCTCCTTCGTCTCGTCAGTGGCGTCTGCTGCGGTCTCAGCCGCGGCGTCTGCCTTCTTGGTGCTGCGCTTCTTGGTCTCCTTGGCGGGAGCCTCGACAGCAGCGGGGGTTGCACGGATGCCCAGCTCGCGCTCACGGATAACCGTGTAGATGCGGGAGATGTCGCGCTTTACAGCGCGGATACGTCCGTGGCTTTCCAGTTGACCAGTTGCGGCCTGGAAACGAAGGTTGAAAAGTTCTTCCTTCGACTTCTTCAGCTCGTCAACGAGTCGTTCGTCTTCAAAAGTGTCTAGCTCGACAGGGGCTAGCTCCTTGGATCCGATCGCCATTATGCGTCGCCCTCCTCGCGCTTGATGATGCGTGCCTTGAGGGGCAGCTTGTGAATTGCACGAGTGAGTGCTTCGCGCGCAGTCGTCTCGTCCACGCCGCTGAGCTCGAAGAGCACGCGACCTGGCTTGACGTTGGCGACCCACCACTCGGGCGAGCCCTTACCGGAACCCATGCGGGTTTCAGCGGGCTTTTTGGTGAGCGGGCGGTCGGGGTAGATGTTGATCCACACCTTTCCACCACGCTTGATGTGACGCGTCATTGCGATACGAGCTGCCTCAATCTGGCGGTTCGTAACGTATGCGGGCGTCAGAGCCTGAATACCGTACTCGCCGAACGACACCGTGGTTCCACCAGTAGCGTGGCCGCTACGGGAGGGGTGGTGCTGCTTGCGGTACTTGACCTTACGCGGAATCAACATTGTTATGCCTCAACTCCTGCTGCAACCGGTGCGTCGGCCTTGGGGGCTTCTGCCTTGGGTGCTTCAGCTTTCGGTGCGGACGAAGGGCCACCGGTGCGACGACCGCCACGGTCGCCACCATCGCGACGCTCTGGACGCGACGACTTCTGGTTAGCCTGCTCGCGAGCGAGCTCCTTGTTGGTGATGTCGCCCTTGTAGACCCACACCTTGACACCGATACGACCGAACGTGGTCTTAGCCTCGTAGAAGCCGTAGTCGATGTTTGCGCGCAGCGTGTGCAGCGGAACGCGACCTTCGCGGTAGTACTCTGAGCGGCTCATTTCTGCGCCACCCAAACGACCCGATACCTGGATGCGAACACCCTTGACCGAGCCAACGCGCTGGGCGCCCTGAAGACCCTTGCGCATTGCACGACGGAAAGCGACACGAGCAGCAAGCTGCTCCGCAATTCCCTGTGCAACGAGCTGAGCTTCAGCCTCGGGGTTCTTGACCTCGAGGATGTTGAGCTGGATCTGCTTACCGGAGAGCTTTTCGAGCTCGCCACGGATACGCTCTGCTTCGGCGCCGCGGCGACCGATCACGATACCCGGACGGGCAGTGTGAATGTCTACGCGAACGCGGTCACGGGTGCGCTCGATTTCAATGCGAGCAACACCTGCGCGGTCGAGGTTCGACTTGAGCAGGTTGCGGATCTTTACATCTTCCGCAACGTAGTCGCTGTAACGCTGACCCGGCTTGGTGCTGTCAGAGAACCAACGCGACACGTGGTCGGTGGTGATTCCCAGACGGAAACCGTAGGGGTTTACCTTCTGTCCCATTACTTCTTCCCTGCCTTGTCGGCCTCGGCTTCAACGACGTGGTCTGGCGTGGCCAGCACGACCGTGATGTGGCTTGTGCGCTTCAGGATCTGGAACGCGCGGCCCTGGGCACGCGGCTGGAAACGCTTGAGCGTTGCACCGTCGTCGACGTAAGCCTTCGAGATGATCAGATCCTGTTCGTCCAGGAACGTGTTCGAAGCATCTGCCTTGACTCGCGCATTCGCGATTGCAGATGCAACCAACTTGTAGACCGGCTCGCTCGCGCCCTGAGGTGCGAACTTCAAAATTGCCAGTGCTTCCTGTGCTTGCTTGCCGCGAATCATGTTGACAACGCGACGAGCCTTCATGGGGGTCACGCGGATGTGACGCACGCGTGCGATCGACTCCACCATTTCTCTACCTCCTTCACCACCGCGTTAGCGGCGGCGACCCTTCTTGTCGTCCTTCACGTGTCCACGGAAGGTACGGGTGGGCGAAAACTCGCCGAGCTTGTGCCCAACCATGGTTTCGGTGATGAACACCGGAATGTGCTTGCGACCATCGTGCACCGCGATCGTGTGACCCAGCATTGCTGGAACGATCATGGAGCGGCGCGACCAGGTCTTGATTACGTTCTTGCTCTTGGCTTCGTTCGCCTTGACAACCTTTTGTAGGAGGTGGTCGTCGACGAAGGGGCCCTTCTTCAGACTGCGTGGCATCTTCTGACTCTCCTACTACTTGCGCTTCTTGCCGACATTGCGGCGGCGAACGATGAGCTGGTCACTGGGCAGTTTGCGCTTACGTGTGCGCCCTTCTGCCTGGCCCCAAGGGGAAACGGGGTGACGTCCACCGGACGTCTTGCCCTCACCACCACCGTGGGGGTGGTCAACAGGGTTCATGGCAACACCACGGACGGTCGGGCGAACGCCCTTCCAACGCATGCGGCCGGCCTTTCCCCAGTTGATGTTCGACTGCTCGGCATTGCCGACCTCGCCGATCGTTGCGCGGCAACGAACGTCAACGTTGCGGATTTCTCCGGAAGGCAAACGCAGCTGCGCGTAGGGGCCTTCTTTTGCAACGAGTCGAACTGATGCTCCAGCGGAGCGGGCCATCTTGGCGCCGCCACCGGGGCGAAGTTCAATCATGTGGATAACCGTACCGACGGGGATGTTCTTCATCGGGAGGTTGTTACCAGGCTTGATGTCTGCGCCGGGACCCGACTCAACAATGTCGCCCTGATTGAGCTTGTTCGGAGCAACGATGTAGCGCTTGGTGCCATCAACAAAGTGAAGCAGTGCGATACGTGCGGTGCGGTTGGGGTCGTACTCGATCTCGGCAACGCGGGCGTTTACGCCGTCTTTGTCGTTGCGCTTGAAGTCGATTACGCGGTACTGGCGCTTGTGTCCACCACCGATGTGACGAGTCGTGATGCGACCTGCGTTGTTGCGTCCACCAGTCTTCGGCAGAGGGCGCAGAAGCGACTTCTCCGGCGTTGAGCGGGTGATCTCAGCAAAGTCTGCAACCGAGGATCCACGACGACCAGGCGTCGTGGGCTTGTACTTGCGAATAGCCATTAGTTTCTCCTTGGTCCCTAGCCGACAGCGGTGAAGATGTCGATGGAACCGGACTTGAGCGTGACGATGGCGCGCTTGGTGTCCTTGCGCTTGCCCATACCGAAACGGGTACGACGGGTCTTGCCCGTGCGGTTCAACGTGTTGACCGAGTCGACCTTGACGCTGAAGATCTTCTCAATAGCGAGCTTGATCTCGGTCTTGTTCGCACGGGGGTCTACCTCGAAGGTGTACTTGCCCATGTCGATCAGGTTGTAGCTCTTCTCAGAGACCACGGGAGCGATGATGATGTCGCGCGGGTCCTTGTACGTGACGGTCATGCGCTGACCTCTTCCTTGTTCGAAGACTTGGTGTTGAACGCAACGAACGCGTCGAACGCGCCCTTGCTGAACACGATGTCGTCGCTGACGACGACGTCGTAGGCGTTGAGCTGGTCGTAAGCCAAGACGTGAACCGTGTCGAGGTTGCGAATGCTCTTGAGGCTGGTTGCATCTTCGCGCTGGAGAACAACTAGAACGTTCTTGCTCGGCGCGATGTTGTTCAGCAGAGCCAAGACAGACTTCGTCGAAGGCTTGCCGTCTACAGCGAGAGCGTCGATGACGTGAATGCGCTCACCACGAGCCCGGTCAGACAACGTGCCGCGAAGTGCTGCAGCAATCATCTTCTTGGGGGTGCGCTGTGAGTAGTCACGCGGGTGCGGCCCGTGAACGATGCCACCACCCTTCATCTGAGGAGCACGGATCGAGCCCTGACGAGCGCGACCGGTTCCCTTCTGCTTGAACGGCTTGCGACCAGCACCGGAAACTTCACCGCGGCGCAGGGTGTTGTGCGTACCCTGACGTGCTGCTGCACGCTGTGCAACAACAACCTGGTGGATGAGCGGAACGTTGGTCTGCACGTCGAAGATCTCGGCGGGAAGTTCAACAGAGTCGACCTTCTTGCCCTTGGCGTCGATGACGTCGATGGAGGTAGCCATGTGTACTACGCCCCCTTCACTGCGTTGCGGACGAAGACGATACGGCCACGAGCACCGGGAACAGCGCCCTTGATGAGCACGAGTCCCTTCTCAAGGTCGATCGAGTGGACGGCGAGGTTCATGACCGTTACACGGTCACCACCCATACGACCGGCCATGCGCATGCCCTTGAAGACACGGCTGGGGGTCGACGAGGCACCAATGGAACCAGGCTTGCGGTGGTTACGGTGCGAACCGTGGCTTGCAGATACACCCTTGAAGTTGTGACGCTTCATAACACCGGCGAAACCCTTACCCTTGCTCGTGCCGACAACGTCGACCTTCGAGCCTGGGGTGAAGATGTCGACTGCGAGTTCCTGGCCAACGGTGTACTCCGCGGCGTCAGGGGTGCGAATCTCGGTGAGGTGACGGCGAGGCGTAACACCTGCCTTGTCGAAGTGACCGGTAAGCGGCTTGTTGACCTTACGAGGGTCGATCTGGCCGTACGCGATCTGGACTGCGCTGTATCCATCAACCTCGGGGCTACGCAACTGCGTAACCACGTTCGGGGTGATTTCGACAACGGTCACGGGAACGAGCTTGTTGTTCTCGTCCCAAACCTGCGTCATGCCGAGCTTTGTGCCCAGCAGACCCTTAGTCGTCTTAGTTGTAGACATTATTTTCCTTATCGGCTCTGTCGCTCAATAACTGCGCGAGCTAAAGCTTGATCTCGATGTTGACGTCGGCCGGAAGGTCGAGACGCATAAGCGAATCCACAGCCTTGGGCGTCGGGTCGATGATGTCGATGAGCCGCTTGTGGGTGCGCTTCTCGAAGTGCTCGCGGCTGTCCTTGTACTTGTGGGGAGAACGGATAACTGCAATCACGTTCTTCTCGGTGGGCAGCGGCACCGGGCCTACTACCGTGGCACCCGCGCGGGTAACCGTGTCAACAATTTTGCGTGCCGACGAGTCGATGACCTCGTGGTCGTACGACTTAAGTCGAATGCGGATCTTTTGTCCCGCCATGACTGGCTCTCTTCCCTTAGTACTTTGGCTGCACTGCGTGCACCTGGGCTGTTCGACGCCGGATGTTGCCACCCGAAGACGCTCAGCACTTTTGCTTTCGCACCACTATTTATCTGTCAAGTTCTTGCTGTCACTGCTTGTGATACCAACTCGCGAAACCGCGAGGAGCACATGCCAGCGAACTGGCACAAGCGTCTCCCGCAGCACGAATTCTTTCGAATCGAATTGGGGAGTTGGTTAAGCTTGGTTCTGCTCCCCGCGGCCTAGCTACAACACGGTGTATAACTCACGCTCTGCGAGGGTCATACGATGTGGAACTATGCACTGCCTGGAAGTGATCCGCACGCACGTGGCGGCGAAATGTTGAACTAGAAGAGTTTGTCACATCCACGCATTTACTGCAACCCGGGCGTGTCGGATTTTTGCGGCGCCATTCGCCGTCGTCACGCTGGCGACGTGATGGCTCGATTTGAGCATCCACTGCCGCCTGATAGCGCGACTTTGGGGAGGCTCAGGCCAACGGCCGCACCAGCTCGTGAACGCCATCCACAAAGACGCTGGAGACCAGGGGAACCCCCGGCCGGTACGCCAAGTGACGGTAGTGCGGGGCATCCAGAATCTGGGCGTTTGCTCGCGCGCCGACCCTCAAGTGACCGACGTCATCGCGACGCAAGGAACGTGCCCCTCCGAGCGTCGCCGCCGTGACGGCTTCTAGCGACGTCATCCCCATTTCGCGCACCGCGAGGGCAATGCAGAACGGGAGGGATGACGTGAAACTCGAGCCGGGATTGCAATCGCTGGCGAGCGCAACGGTAACTCCCGCGTTGAGGAGTCGCCGGGCATCCACGAACGGATGTCGGGTGGAGAACTCGACACCGGGAAGCAAGCCAGCAACCGTGCTGCTGCCTGCGAGCGCCTGCACATCGTCATCGCTGAGATAAGTGCAGTGATCGACACTCGCCGCGCCCAGCTCAACCGCGAGTTGCACAGCACCCGACTCCGCCAATTGCGCACCGTGCAGACGTGCGCCCAAGCCACGAGCCTGCCCGGCCGTGATGATGGCGCGCGTCTCGTCCTCGGTGAAGGCACCGTTGTCGCAGAACACATCGATCCAGCGCGAATGGGGAGCGCACGCCTCCAGCATGTCGCCCATGACCAGATGCACGTAGGCCGCACGTTCTGCCGCGAACTCGGCCGGCACGACATGCGCGCCCAAGAACGTAGTTTCGTCAGTGAGCGTGGCCGCGAGCCGCAACATCCGCGCCTCATCTGCAACGCTCAGTCCGTAGCCGCTCTTAATCTCGATCGTTGTCGTGCCCTGGCGGCGCATCTCCGCAACCAGAGCGGTCGCGTTTGCGAGCAACTCAGCGTCAGTCGCTGCGCGCGAAAGTTCGACCGTGCGACGGATGCCGCCCGCCTCGTAACGGCGGCCAGCCATGCGGGCCTCAAACTCATCCGAGCGGTCCCCCGCGAAAAGGATGTGGCTATGGCTGTCAACAAAACCAGGAAGGACACAGCGGCCAGCGGCATCCACTCGCGTGTCAGCAGCAGGAGCATCGACCGACGCGCCCCACCAGGCCACGCGCCCCTCGTTGAGCACAAGCGCGGCATCGGTCATCTCGGGGCGCTCGTCGTCGTGCGTGAGCAACAGGCCAATGTTCTCGATCACCGTGCTTGTCATCGCAGCGCCACTCCCGCGATTGCTTCGAGGACGCAGAGCGCCACCAAGCGCACCGTTCGTTCGTCAGGAGCGTCAGCGGCGGCATCCACCTCGACGAGATCAATCGAGGAGACCGCCGGATGCGCGGCAGCGAGCCGTGCAGCCGTGCGCAACTCAATCGCCGAGATGCCACCCGGCACCGACGCGGGGCAACCGGGAGCAACCGAGCGATCACACACATCGACATCAAGATCGACATGGATAGGCCCGCCCGCCGCGCCAGCAATCTCCAGCGCCTGCGCCATCACCTCCTCCATCGAGCGCGAACGCAACTCGTCACGCGTGATCACCGTGATGCCCGCGTCCCTAGCGCGCTCGGCATAGGCGTGCGAATTTGCCAGCGGCTCGATACCGATCTGCACCACACGACTGCCGTCAAGGCCGGCCTCAAGAAGGCGACGCACGGGTGAACCGTTACTGGCGCCGTCTCGTAGGTCGTAGTGAGCATCGAGCGTAATCAGGCCGGCGGACATGACGTCTGCGCCCCACCGCCCCAACGCCGTCGGAACCGTAGCCGCATTGTCGCCGCCCAACGCGATAACCAGCTCAGCCCGCAGCTGCGCCACCGCATCAATCGCACCCTGCTCGTTCAGATCAGGCTCGCGCACGGTGCCGGCGTCCACGATCCGAAGATCAGACAGCGCGGCATAACGACGAAGTGCCTCACGAACCGCAGCGGGAGTCGTGTGAGCCTGCGTCGGCGAGAGAGACGTGCGCGACGTCGGGATACCGATGAGCGCGACATCCGCCCGCTCGTCGCCAACCAGCGAAGGCCAATCCCCCGCACGCGGCCACAGCGGATCAGCGTTGAGCATTGTGACCCTTCGTGAGCGGAGCCTCGTTCATGGGGATGCGAACGCCGAGATCATCAGCGACCGCAATAGCTTCATCGTAGCCAGCATCAACGTGACGGATGACGCCCATACCTGGGTCATTCGTGAGAACTCGCTCAAGCTTCTGGGCGGCGAGCTCGGTGCCATCAGCAATCGTGACCTGGCCCGCGTGGATCGACCGGCCGATGCCCACACCGCCACCGTGATGAATGGAGACCCACGTTGCTCCCGACGAGGTGTTCACCAGCGCGTTGAGCAACGGCCAGTCAGCGATCGCGTCGGAGCCATCCTTCATCGCCTCGGTCTCGCGGTAGGGCGACGCCACCGAACCGCTGTCGAGGTGATCGCGCCCAATTGCGAGCGGGGCTGCTAACTCTCCCGAGGCGACCATCTCGTTGAAGAGCAAACCGGCCTTGTCACGTTCGCCATAACCCAACCAGCAGATGCGAGCCGGAAGCCCTTGGAAGTGCACGCGCTCCCCCGCGAGCTTGATCCAGCGAGCGAGAGATTCGTTCTCGGGGAACAACTCGAGAATGGCCTTGTCTGTCTTGTGGATGTCGCTGGCCTCGCCGCTGAGAGCAGCCCACCGGAACGGGCCCTTTCCCTCCGCAAATAGCGGACGAATGTAGGCCGGCACGAACCCGGGGAATGCAAACGCATCCGCATAGCCCGCCGCGAGCGCCTCGGTGCGCAAGTTGTTGCCATAGTCAAAGACCTCAGCTCCCTGACGCTGGAAGCCAACCATCGCCTCGACATGAATCGCCATCGATTCGCGGGCACGCTGGGCGAAGTCGGGGTGGCTGCGGGCACTCTGCCAGTCGTGGAAGTCCACCCCGAGAGGAAGGTAAGCGAGAGGATCGTGGGCGCTCGTCTGGTCGGTGACGATATCGATCGGCGCCCCCATCGCCAACAGCTCGGGAACGGCAGCCGCCGCATTCGCCAGCACCCCAATCGAGAGCGGCTTCTTCGCATCGCGCGCGGCAACAGCGAGTTCGACCGCGTGCGCGAGCGACTTCGCCTCAACGTCGAGGTAGCCGTGATCGATGCGACGCGTGATGCGGCTTTGGTCAACATCAATACAGATCGCGACACCGTCGTTCATGGTTACGGCGAGCGGTTGAGCCCCGCCCATGCCTCCGAGTCCAGCCGTGAGGGTGATGGTGCCTGCGAGAGTGCCGCCGAATCGCTTAGCCGCGACTGCAGAGAAGGTCTCGTAGGTGCCTTGCAGAATGCCCTGCGTTCCAATGTAAATCCATGATCCTGCCGTCATTTGGCCGTACATGGTGAGGCCAAGCTGCTCGAGCCGACGAAACTCATCCCAGTTCGCCCAGTCGCCCACCAGATTGGAGTTCGCCAACAACACCCGGGGAGCCCACTCATGCGTCTGCATCACACCGACGGGCTTGCCCGACTGAACCAGCAGCGTCTCGTCACCTTTGAGGGTCGTGAGCGAACGAACAATCGCGTGATAGCTGGGCCAGTCCCGCGCAGCCTTGCCCGTGCCGCCATAGACGACGAGATCTTCCGGATGCTCGGCAACCTCAGGGTCTAGGTTGTTCTGGAGCATGCGCAAAGCACCCTCCTGCTGCCAGCCGAGAGTATTGAGCGTGGAACCACGGTGTGCCTGAATCATGACGTCTCCTAGCTGAGTTCGGTAATAGTGCGTGCGGCGGACAAGAGTGCGCCCGACTGCACAAGCGCAACGCTCGCCGCAATGTCGGGGGCCAAATAGCGGTCGGGCCCTGCGGCGGGAACGTACTCGCGCAGGTTCGCGATCACCGCAGCCGACACCGGCGACGGTCGCTCGCCACGCATCTCGATCCCGCGTGCCGACGTCAGTAACTCGATGGCGATCACGCGCGACAACCCATCGATACTGCGGCGAAGCTTCAAGCCAGCGCTCCACCCCATCGAGACGTGGTCTTCCTGCATCGCGCTCGTCGGAATTGAATCAACGGATGCCGGAGCCGCCAACCTCTTCATCTCGCTGACGATTCCCGCCTGGGTGTACTGCGCGATCATGTGCCCAGAGTCCACCCCGGGATCATCGGCCAGGAACGCGTTAAGCCCGCCGCTGCGATTGCTGTCGAGGAAACGGTCAGTGCGACGCTCGCTCATGCTCGCAACATCCGCGGCGACTATCGCCAAGAAGTCGAGAGCGTAGCCAACCGGGGCCCCATGGAAATTGCCGTTGGATTCCAGCCGGCCATCCACCGTCACCACGGGGTTATCGATCGCGCTCCTAAGCTCGCGCTCGGCCACTCGACGCGTGTGATCAACCGTGTCGCGCGCCGCTCCGTGAACTTGGGGCGCGCACCGCAACGAGTAGGCATCCTGTACCCGCGTGAAGCCTCTCGTGGCGTGGGCCGCGATCGTGTCGGAGTCGCGCAGCACCGCGCGCATGTTGGCTGCCGACTTCGCCTGACCTGGATGAGGCCGGAGGGCATGCAGGTCCTCCGCGAAGACTCGGTCGGTTCCCGCCAAACCCTCCACGCTCATGGCAGCGGACAGGTCGGCGGTGGTCAGCAACGCCTCAAGATCAGTGATCGCCAGTGACAGCATGCCGAGCATCCCATCGGTGCCGTTGATCAGCGCCAAGCCCTCCTTCTCGTGCAAAACAACTGGGGTAATTCCGGCGGCTTTCAGCGCAGCGGATGCCGGCAGTTGCTCCCCCGCAACTCGCACGTCGCCCTCGCCCATCACGGCAAGCGCGCAGTGCGCGAGGGGTGCGAGGTCACCGGAACAGCCGAGGCTGCCGTACTCACCAACGACGGGCGTGATCCCCGCGTTCAGTAGAGCCGCGTAGGTTTCCGCGACGACAGGCCGCACGCCGGTGCGCCCGGTGGCCATCGTCGAGAGTCGCAACAGCATCGTCGCCCGCACCACTTCGTCGGCAATTTCTGCACCGGAACTTGCGGCGTGACTGCGCACGAGTGACCGCTGCAACTGCAGCCGCTGCTCCGGGGCGATGTGTTTCGTCGCCAGCGCGCCAAAACCGGTGGAGACACCGTAGTGCGGGCGCACGTCGTCGGCCAACGCTTCAATCACCGCACGTGACGCAACCATCGCGCTCGTTGCTTCGGCCGAGATCGTGACGGGTGCACCGTGGCGCGCGA
Organism: Salinibacterium sp. NG253; assembly: GCF_015864945.1. Lineage (GTDB taxonomy): Bacteria > Actinomycetota > Actinomycetes > Actinomycetales > Microbacteriaceae > Rhodoglobus. The sequence goes on from NZ_JADYWF010000001.1 coordinate 1,264,012, forward strand.
CCGCCACAACATCTGAGATGCTCGCGGCGCCGACGCCGATGGTCACTGTCTGGCGGGGGGCTGAGGTCATGATCCCAGTGAACGCGCATCGCCCCTCCGCCACGAGTGGATATCGCGATATGGTGTCTGAAATACCAGACAGGAGCCGCGTGTCAAACATTCCTGCCGCGCGCAACACCATGGCCGTGCTGCGTCACCTCGCGACCCGCAAAGGGCCTGTGCCCGCCTCCGCTTTGGCGCGCGAGCTAGCGCTCCCCCGGTCATCCGTCTACCAACTGCTTACCGTCATGATCGACGAAGGATTCGTGGTGCATTACCCCGAAGACCGCACCTATGGGTTGAGCTCCCTCGTCTCCGAGATCGGCACGTCTGCGCTCCGTAGCGAACGGCTCTCCGCACTCGCTAGCCCGCTCATGCGGAGCCTCGCGGCCGAAGCCCCGATCCCGGTCGTCGCGCACCTTGCCGTGCTCAGCGGTGCCGATGTCAGCTACGCCGCTCGAGTGCAAGGAACCCGAGCGCCCACTACTGTTTCGGCTGTCGGCGTCAAACTTCCCGCGCATTTGACTGCGACTGGCCGAGCCATGCTGGCGCAACTGACTGCCCCGCAAGTGCGGGCGCTGTATCCCTCACGCAGTAGCCTTACTCGGCGCCAGACCGCAGGGCCGAACACGCTGGCAGAACTCGACCGGTTGCTGGCTGCGACTCGTGAGCGCGGCTGGGCCAGCGAAGTGGGCGACATCACTGCGGAGTACGCCTCGGTGGGCGCTGCAGCCTTCGACCGCAACGGCTATCCTTCGGCAGCGATCGGGCTCACTTTTAGAACGGATGCCGTTGAAGACCAGTGGGACGAGCTCGGCCAGGCCACAATGGCCGCCGCTCGCGCCCTCACCTCGCGGCTCACCGGCCGCGCTGGTTAAACGACGAAGGGCCGAGCCTTTCGGCTCGACCCTCGTCGTAATTAGTTACTGAGCTTACGCCAGAACCTTGGTTACCTTACCGGCACCTACGGTACGTCCACCCTCACGGATGGCGAAGCCGAGGCCCTCTTCCATGGCGATGGGCTGAATAAGCTCAACGGTCATGTCAGTGGTGTCGCCAGGCATAACCATCTCGGTGCCCTCAGGCAACGTGATGACGCCGGTGACGTCGGTGGTGCGGAAGTAGAACTGCGGACGGTAGTTCGCGTAGAACGGGTTGTGACGCCCACCCTCATCCTTTGACAGGATGTATGCGGTTCCCTCGAAGTTCGTGTGAGGAGTAACGGAACCAGGCTTAACAACAACCTGTCCACGCTCAACATCTTCACGCTTGGTTCCACGAAGAAGCAGACCACAGTTCTCGCCAGCCCATGCTTCGTCGAGCTGCTTGTGGAACATCTCGATACCAGTGACCGTGGTCTTCTGGGTCGGACGGATTCCAACAATCTCAACGTCAGAGTTGATCGAAAGCGTTCCACGCTCGGCGCGGCCCGTAACAACGGTTCCACGACCAGTGATCGTGAAGACGTCCTCAACCGGCATCAAGAACGGCTTGTCCTTGTCGCGGATGGGGTCAGGAACGTTCTCGTCAACAGCATCCATGAGGTCGAGGATGGACTGGGTCCACTTCTCGTCGCCCTCAAGAGCCTTGAGACCTGAAACCTGGACAACAGGAACGTTGTCGCCGTCGAAGCCCTGGCTGGAGAGGAGTTCGCGAACCTCGAGCTCAACGAGCTCAAGGATCTCTTCGTCATCTACCATGTCGGACTTGTTCAGTGCAACGAGCAGGTAAGGAACACCAACCTGCTTCGCGAGCAGAACGTGCTCGCGAGTCTGAGCCATCGGTCCGTCGGTCGCTGCAACCACGAGGATTGCACCGTCCATCTGAGCTGCACCGGTGATCATGTTCTTGATGTAGTCAGCGTGGCCCGGAGCGTCTACGTGTGCGTAGTGGCGCTTGGGGGTCTCGTACTCAACGTGCGAGATGTTGATGGTGATACCGCGTTGACGTTCTTCCGGAGCCGAGTCAATCGACGAGAAGTCGCGCTGCACGTTCGTCGCCGAAGGGTACTTGTCAGCAAGTACCTTCGAGATCGCTGCCGTGAGCGTGGTCTTTCCGTGGTCAACGTGACCGATGGTTCCGATGTTTACGTGCGGCTTGGTCCGCTCGAACTTGGCCTTAGCCACTGTGGGTCCTCCTCAGGACTCGGTTGCTCTGCACCCGACGACTTTTCACTGCCGAATGTTTCGCAAGTTGGTGTGTATCTATGTTAGTTGCGCGCTGGTAGTGCGGCGATTACTCGCCCTTGTTCTTTGCAACAATCTCGTCAGCTACCGCGCGGGGAACCTCAGAGTAACTGTCGAACGTCATCGAGTACACCGCACGACCTGAAGTCTTGGACCTCAAGTCACCGACGTAGCCGAACATTTCCGACAGTGGTACGTGGGCGCGAACGACCTTTACGCCGGTCGCGTCCTCCATGGACTGGATCTGTCCGCGGCGACTGTTAAGGTCACCGATGACGTCTCCCATGTACTCCTCGGGAGTACGAACCTCGACCGCCATGAGCGGCTCGAGGAGAACTGGGTCAGCCTTGCGCGCTGCCTCTTTGAATGCCATGGTTCCCGCGATCTTGAACGCCATTTCTGACGAGTCAACATCGTGAGCAGCACCATCGAGGATGATTCCCTTGACGCCGACCATCGGGAATCCTGCGAGGATTCCGACGTTCATCGATGCCTGGAAACCCTGGTCGATTGAGCCAATGTATTCACGAGGAATACGGCCACCGGTGACCTTATTTACGAATTCGTAAATCTTGTCGCCTTCAACCTCCATCGGCTCGAGCGAGATCTGGACCTTAGCGAACTGTCCCGATCCACCCGTCTGCTTCTTGTGGGTGTAGTCGTGCTTGTCCACAATGCGGCGGATGGTCTCGCGGTACGCAACCTGCGGCTTACCAACGTTAGCTTCAACGTTGAATTCGCGCTTCATGCGGTCTACGAGGATGTCGAGGTGAAGTTCACCCATTCCCTTGATTACCGTCTGGCCAGTTTCCTGGTTCTGTTCGGTACGGAACGTGGGGTCTTCTTCAGCGAGCTTCTGAATAGCAATACCAAGCTTCTCTTGGTCAGCCTTCGTCTTCGGCTCGATCGCTACCTCGATCACGGGCTCAGGGAACGTCATCGACTCGAGAACGACCTGGTCGTTCGGGTCACACAGCGTGTCACCAGTCGTGGTGTCCTTGAGGCCAATGACGGCGTAGATGTGTCCAGCGGTAACGCTGTCGACAGGGATTTCCTTGTTAGCAGCCATCTGGAAGATCTTTCCGATGCGCTCCTTCTTGCCCTTGGTGGAGTTAGCAACAGCTCCACCAGAGTCAAGGTGTCCCGAGTACACGCGAATGTACGTGAGGCGACCGAAGAAGGGGTGCACAGCAACCTTGAAGGCCAGAGCCGAGAACGGCTCCGAAGCGTCAGGCTTGCGGATGATGATCTTGTCTTCATCGCGGGGGTCGCGTGCTTCCATGGGAGGCACGTCAACCGGCGAGGGAAGGTAGTCGATAACAGCGTCGAGCATCGGCTGAACGCCACGGTTCTTGAAAGCAGAACCACAGAGAACCGGGTAGATCTCGCTGTTGACGGTGAGCTTACGGATCGCAGCCTTGATCTCAGCAACGCTGATCTCTTCGCCGGCGAAGTAACGCTCCATGATGGCGTCGTCGGTCTCCGCGACAACCTCGAGCAGAGCGGTGCGGTATTCCGCAGCCTTCTCCTTGAGGTCTTCGGGGATCTCTTCGATGGCGTACTTAGCGCCCATCTGAACGTCACCCTTGGAGTCTCCGCGCCACGTGAGTGCACGCATCTCAACGAGGTCAACAACACCCTCGAACTCAGACTCGAGTCCGATGGGGAGCTGAATAACGAGGGGACGAGCACCGAGGCGCTTCACGATGGTGTCTACCGTGTAGTAGAAGTCCGCGCCCATCTTGTCCATCTTGTTGACGAAGCAGATGCGAGGAACGTCGTACTTGTCGGCCTGGCGCCAGACAGTCTCTGACTGCGGCTCCACACCCTCTTTACCGTCGAACACAGCGACTGCACCGTCGAGAACGCGGAGCGAACGCTCCACCTCAACCGTGAAGTCAACGTGGCCGGGGGTGTCGATGATGTTGATCTGGTTTTTGTTCCAGTAACAGGTAACAGCAGCGGACGTGATCGTGATGCCACGCTCTTGCTCCTGCTCCATCCAGTCAGTAGTCGACGCACCATCGTGAGTTTCACCAATTTTGTGGTTTACACCCGTGTAAAACAGGATGCGCTCAGTCGTAGTGGTCTTGCCGGCATCGATGTGAGCCATGATGCCAATGTTGCGGACCTTAGTCAGGTCGGTGAGCACGTCCTGTGCCACAGGTTCCTCCGAAGTTTGTTGGTGAAGCGAGAATCTCAAGAGTGAAGCGAGCCAGACAGCGTCTGACCCGCCTCACTGCGAGGTGCTGACTACCAGCGGTAGTGAGCGAATGCCTTGTTCGACTCGGCCATCTTGTGGGTGTCTTCGCGGCGCTTTACAGCGGCGCCAAGGCCATTCGATGCGTCCAAGATCTCGTTGGTGAGACGCTCAGTCATCGTCTTTTCACGACGACCCTTTGCGTAGCTCGTGAGCCAACGCAATGCGAGCGTGTTTGCGCGGTGAGACTTGACCTCAACAGGAACCTGGTAGGTCGATCCACCGACACGACGCGACTTGACCTCAAGGGTCGGGCGAACGTTGTCGAGAGCCTTCTTGAGAGTGACGACGGCGTCTTGGCCGGTCTTCTCGGTAACGCCTTCGAGTGCTCCGTAAACGATGCGCTCTGCAAGGCCCTTCTTGCCATCAAGAAGAATCTTGTTGACAAGCTGGCTGACAATGGGGGCGCCGTAAACCGGATCCGCGACTACGGGACGCTTTGGTGCTGGTCCTTTACGAGGCATTACTTCTTATCCTTCTTCGCGCCGTAGAGGCTACGAGCCTGCTTACGGTTCTTAACGGCCTGGGTGTCGAGCGCTCCGCGAACGATCTTGTAGCGAACACCGGGGAGGTCCTTTACACGACCACCGCGGATGAGCACCATCGAGTGCTCTTGAAGGTTGTGACCTTCACCGGGAATGTAGGCCGTGACCTCGGTACCGTTAGAAAGCTTGACACGAGCAACCTTGCGAAGAGCCGAGTTCGGCTTCTTCGGAGTTGTTGTGTAGACGCGCGTGCAAACGCCGCGCTGCTGCGGGTTGGACTTAAGGGCGGGAGCCTTGGTCTTGACGACCTTCGGCGTGCGTCCCTTACGCACCAACTGCTGAATGGTGGGCACTAAATTACTCCTTGATTTTGCTGCACGGTGACAGCGTCATGATGGTTAGCATTCGACGTTCTTTTCAGAACACCGAGTTCATCTGGACCCACGCACCCACCGAACTGATCGGTTGGTTTGCGGGTATGCCGTGGGGGCCAACCGGAAGGTCGAACCCTGTGGTGTGGAGTGACTCGCACCTAAGCCCCGCGTGAACGGGAAACCTCGAGAGGCATGACTTAAGCGCACGACAAAGCGCACACCTCAGAAAGAATAGCCTCCGGGATAGGCCGGGGTCAAATGGTCACAGCCCACACGCAGGCTCCAGAACAGGGCACGCGTGTACGGCAGAGACTTTAGCGCTGAGCAGCAGTTTTCTCCGCGAGCTCGGCTTCCCACTTGGCACGCGCATCCACGTTGCGTTGCGTGACCTTGCGGCCTCGTCTCGCGACCAACGCACCCGTCCACAGCGAGACCTCACGGCCCAGCAAACCTGCTGCGATCACAAGTGGATCCGCCAGCGCTGCAAGGAACATTGCGTGAGCCTGCTCCGGAGTGTTCTGAATGACTCCGTTGATCAGCAAGAGCGCGCCGACGGTGCCGAAGTACACGACAAGCCCGACGATGATGCTCGAAAAGACGTGTGCTGCCCAGCCTGCGCGGTTCACAATGAGCGCAATCACGATGGCGCCAAGTGCGAAGAAAGCGACGGGAACGTAGAACGACGGCGCCTGCACAAAAGCGACCGCGACTCGGCCCGACTCAGCTGCACCAATGATGACGACAGCGATGGCGAAAACGATCGCGAAGGCGACAGTGGATGCCAGCGCAATGAAAATACCGAATCCACGGTTGCCGGCAACCTTCGGCGGCGTCGGCGCAGTCACATAAACGACGCGGGGCTCACCGGATGCAGCGGCTCCCGTCGTCTCGGCCACTACCGGCTCGGGCTCGGGCTCGGCGATAATTTCGGGCTCAGCAGCGAGCGTTGGCTCAACAACGGGCTCCGCTTCAGCTTCGAGGGTGGCGTCATCGTACACAGCAGACTCAGTGGACGCCGTGGGCGCCTCAACGGGGTCTACAAGCGGCGTAGCAGCGTCAGAAGCCGCGGGGGTCTCGTCGACAACCACAGCATCCTCAATGTTGTCGTCGTTCTCCGGTGAAGAACCACGCTCTACAGATGGATCGGTCATGACTGATGCCTCCTCGTGCCAGCGACTGATTCGCTCAGTCTACCGAAGCAACCCTCAGAAACGAGAAGAACGCCACGACCCAAAGGCCGTGGCGTTCATCATCAGCGTTCGAAAAGACTAGCCAACTGTCGTGCCGTCAGCGCCAGCGTCGACGTTCAGAGTCGAGACGTCAGTGCCAGGAAGGACGTAGACGAAGCCGTCAACCTTCATCTCAAAATCGCCCGTCGAGGTGGCGGGATCGAGAATGACCGAACTCAAAGTGAATACGCGTAGACCGGTTTGGGTGCTCTCCAAGAACTTGTGAAGCGCAACCGGGTCTCCTTCTAACCGGAGGCTCACTGCAACGGCAATCAAGCCGGGAACCGAAGCTACCGATTGCGTGGTTCCCGTCGCATCGGCTTCAGCCGCAGTCGAAGCTTCCGCCTCAGCTTCGCCCTCGTCACCCTCGGCTGGAGTAACTGGAGCTACATCGGCCTCGGGCGCGAGTGCCTCTTCGGCGCTCAGATAGCTAACTCCGAGCAGCGTGACGTCTGCCTTTGCTGCCAAAGTCGCTGCCTGCGCCGCGAACACTGACGTGTCGTGCACCGCTGGGATCGCTCGCTGGAGATCTTCCAATTCCGCGAAAAGCGACGCGGAATCTTCGTCTAGAGCTTTGAGCCTGGCAAGCTCCGCTGCTTTTACTTGATTCTGGATTTCAACGTCAGCAAGCTGACGATCCGATTCTCCAGCGGCGCTGTAGGCCGGGCCAACACCGACCGCATAGCCTGCGGCGAGAATAATTACAACGGCGAGCACACCGATCAACGTCCATAAGCGCGTCATGGTCATGATCCGCTCCCCTCTTCAGTAGCTTCCTCTGTCGGCACAGGCGTCGACGTCGCTTCCGGCGTCTCCGTCGGAGCAGGTGTCGGCTCCGCCTCGGCATCTTCTGCCTCAGCTTCTGGGGCATCTTCGACACCGTCGAATCGATGGACGAGCGCTTCTTCGTCGATGTAGATCACAAAGTTCGCGGTGTAAGTGCCGTTTTCTTCGCGCTCGGCTGTGACAAGTGTCGTATCCATAACACCGGTGACACCCGTGCTCGATCGAAGCCATTTATCAGCATCTGTGACGCTGGCGAAATTAATCTCCATCGCAAGTTGGGCAAGTCGTCCTGGTTCAAGCACTGACACTGCGGTACCGAACTCTTGAAGAGGTGTTGCAGTCTCAAAGCTGTAGGAAACGATGCCCGCTGCGCCATCAGGCAGCTTCTTTCCAAGAGCAGTAATCAGGTCCTCGACGGATACTTCCGTTGAGGTCGCAAAGATACGAGCGCTCGTTGCCGACTGAACCATTTGGCCCGCGACACGCACATCGTTGTATTCGCCCTGCTGCGTGATCAGGCTCTGCGTGAGCGAGCGCGCGTTCTCGAGCGCAAGGTAGCGCTGCAGGGCATACAGGTTCATGCCCGCTGAGGCGAGAATGACGACGCCGATTGCGATGATGGCAACGAAAATTGCACGGCCACGCGCGCGGCCTGCCGCCTTCTTCTGGCCGACTTCTGGCGGAAGGAGACTTACATAGGGCGGGTACGCAGTGGGAACTTTCAGTTCCTTGCGTGCCTTAGGCGCCTTCTTCTTATCGTCGCTCATGCGGAGACCCCCGTAACCAATCCCAGTGCCACTGCCATATCAAACGGCGACCCGGTTCCCTTGAGACCTCGCGACACCGCGGTCATAGTGAACGGGTCAGGCAACGACGCCGGCGTCTTCGTGAACTCAGAAACTGTTTCCACGAGGCCTAACAACTGTGAACCGCCACCAGTCATGACGATGCGATCGATCGCACGGTTATTGCGTGCATTCTGGAAGTACGCGATTGTGGCACGAATCGCCATGAGCGTTTCGTTAACCAGTTCGAACGAGACTTCAAGCGCGGGGCGCTGCTCAGCCGTCGCGCGTGCCGCGACGACACCGACTGAACGCTTAATTGCTTCTGCATCTCGCGTTGAAATATCGAGGCGCTGCGAAATTCCCTTGGTGATGTCAGCGCCACCGTTGGGAAGGAAGCGGATGAAGTGAGGCACGTGCCCTTCCAACGCAACCAGAGTGGTTGTCGAAGCTCCGATATCGACCAACAGCGTGGTCATCGTCGAGAGCTCCGGTGTGGAGAACAAACGCGTGAGAGCAAAGGGTGCGAGATCCACGTTGACGGGCGTCACACCGCCGGCGGATGCGGCATTCACGTTCACAAGAACGGGAGCCTTGATCGCGGCGACGAGCATGCCCTGCAGCATCGGGCCGTTTTCTCCCTCTGCCTCGGCAGCGGGATAAAAATCGAGCAGCGCATCCGACGCGGGAACCGGCAATAGATCCTGCACTTGGAAGGGCAGCGACTCGCGCACCTGGTTCAGCGGCAGACGTGGCACCGTGACATCGCGCGCGACAACTTTGGAATTGCCAAAGCCGATCACAACATCGCGAGTGCGGAAGCCGTTTGCCGACCACAGCTTCTTGATGGATGCCGTCACAGTGGCGGAGTCGATGACCTCGCCCGCGCGCACAGCGCCCTCTGGTAGCGACACTTCGCCGAAGCGAAGCACCGTTGGCTTCTGAAGGTGCGGGTTTTCGACTTCAACAGCACGGATTGCTGTTGAGCCGATATCCAGCCCCACTAATTTCTTTCCCATAGTTCCCCCCGGGCCACGGTCAAACGAGACCGGCGGCCACCATATATCCATTCCACAGTTGTGAACCGAAAGCAATGCCTACCCATGCGCCCGCGATCATCCACGGCCCAAATGGGATAGCTGTGCGTCGGCCTGCACGTCGAATAATGAGCAGTGCGATTGCAAATATGCCCCCGAGCAAGAATGCCGCAAAGGCACCCACTGCTACGACCCCCCATCCGAGCCACCCCAGATAGAGGCCAAGCACGGCGGCGAGTTTGACGTCGCCCATACCCATACCGCGAGGCTGGATGATGGCGACGACGAAGTAAAAAGTGAAGAGCGCAGCGCCGCCGAGGAGAGCTCCGATGAGCGCTCCCCAGTCTCCGGTGCCAGCACTAGCGACAGCCAGAAGCACAATACCGACGACGATTGACGGCAACACAATGCGATTGGGCAAAGTCTGCGTGTCGAGGTCGATGAGAGTCAGCGCGATTGAAATGGCTGCCAAGTAAAGGAACGCCGGCAAAGCCCAAATGAGGCTCGTTTCGGCCCCGATTACCGCCGCGACAAGACCGAACGCAATCGCCGTCGCTGCTTCGACCAGGGGGTAACGAACCGCGATGGGTTCGGAGCAATCGCGGCAGCGACCGCGCAGCATCAGCCAGCCGAGCACAGGAACGTTGTCGTACCAGCGGATGCGGTGTTCACACTTCGGGCAGGCGCTCGGTGGCGACGTGAGGTTCTCCCCACGCGGCAACCGCCACACCACCACGTTCAAGAACGAGCCAACAGCAAGTCCAAGAATCACTGCGAAGATAACGAGTAAAGCAGTTGCTGTCATCGAGCGGCACCCGATGCCTCGTAGGCCGGCTCCACCTCAATCCACACGTTCACACCATACGTGGTGGTCACAGGCGAAAGGAACTTGGGCGGAGCGGTGTACTTGAGACGACCGTCATAAACGTAATTCTTGACGTATCCACCCGAACCGCTGCGCACAATTCCACGGAACTTCTGCGCGATAGCACCGTTGACGGTAAGGGTTCCTCGACCGCTTCCGATGCTGGGATTCTGGACTGCGAAGGTGTGACCGACAGAAAGAATGGCGGCATCGATGCGACGGTTGGTGCCGCTCAGCAAGGTGTGGTGGTAGTAGCGGTTGTCGCCGGTAGTCGGGTTCCAGACCCAGACCGCGTCGTTTCCGACGAGCCCGAGCACATCTTCCTGCGGGTCGTTGTACTTGATGTCACCGGTGACATAAACATAGTGCTCGGCAGAAAGCGTGGTCTGTCCGCTGAGCGTGCCCTTAACAAAAAGGTCACCGTTGCGGCAATCGTAGCTTCCGCTCGGGGCGACTTCGTAGCGAATCGGGTAACCGATGCCGTTACCGTTACCGTTGCTGTCCCGGTAGCCGCTTGCCCCTACGCAGGAGAGACCGCTTGGATAGCTTGAGCTGGCCCAGTAGTTCGGGTCGCTCGAGACGCTCGGCACGTTCTGGACATAGATCACGTTGCTCGGCGGCAGAGTGAAAGTTGCTCCCGCGCTGCTGTTCAGCGCAGTAACGCTGCCGCACGCCGCAGGCGCGCTTCCGCCAGTCGCGGGTGAGCCAGTGATCTGGGTCTTCTTGGTCCACGGCGAGTGCACGGTGATCGTGCCATTCGAGTTCAAAGTGATCTCAGTTGGCCCGGTGTAGAGGCAACCGGGACGCGCTACGCCGTCCGTCGTAAGATCTGAGCGCGTTTCACGCAAATGCTGCGAGTTAGTTGCCGGCATTCCGATCACGGGGCTGAAGCTTGGCGATCCAGGAACGTCGAAGTACTGACCGTTGCAGTAGTTGCCATTGGAGTCGCGGGAGTTGTACTTGATCCCGCTTGAGGGACGGTAGCTCGTGGTGACGGCGCCGAGGAAGCTGGCGCTACAAATACGAATTGTGTCGTTCGAGTGGACTGGACCGTCGATGGTGTCGCCACCGGAGAAGGCGATTTCGCCACAGTTTCCCGAAATACTGTCGCGGCCATCCCACCAGTACTTGACGCAACTGCTGCTCGCGCTGCTGAACGACGGATCCATGATCTCGTAGTCAGTGAAGTAGAGGAAATCAATGAAGCCGGACTGGCGGAGATCCGCCACGATTGTGCGCGTTTCGCTGCCAACTTTGCCTGTGGAGCGCACACGGATAGTACCGCTGCTCTGGTACGTGGAATTGTCGACTTCGTAGCGGAAGGACGAGTTATCGCTGCTTCCCGCGATGCTTACCCAAGGATCACCCTCAGCTACGTTAAACGCCGCATTGGCGTTCGTGCCGGTAGGAAGCCGAACGTCGCTGCCACTCGAGAATGCGGCAGCGGGGTTTCCGTACTGCACATAGGAAGTGTCCTCAGAGAGCCTGCTCTGATAGTCCTCAACACCGGCGTAGGCAGCGGCGAGCGATGCAGACCACTCTTGAGTCGCCGCGGCTTGACGGAAACCGCCGGTGGCATAAGCGACAGCAGTAGTGACAAGCAGGCCCAGCACGACAGTGACACCAATCACCATCGGAAGCGCTGCGCCCTTTTCGCCACCAAGGCGAGCACGAAGAAAACGGATCATCGATCGATTCCAATCCTGGAGAACCCTAGGTTCGGGATACCTACGGTGTTTTCGAGAGTCGCCGTCTTAGCGTCACCCGAATCATCGGTTTGAACTGTCATGGTCACTTTTACCGCTGCGATAAGACGCCGATCAGATTCTGAAAGAAATCCGCTCGCCGGAATCGTCAGCTCGACGTTGTCCTTTGTATAGAACTGGAAAACTGGAGTGCTGCCGGTAGCAATCTGGCGAACAACGGTGCGCTCGGAGGCAGCCGCACCGTAAAAGGTGAAATAGCCGGACGATAGCGCCCGGGCATCCCACCGGGTTTCTACGAGGGTACGGTCGCCAGTGATCTGGAACTGCACCTTCACGGGCTCTGGGTTGAGCGCGTCAGTATCAAGGTAGGCCTGCAACACAACGTGTTCAGGGGCGGCAAAACTGAATACCGGTTCGTTCAACGTCACCGAGGCAACCGGATTTTCTGTGCCGGAGCGGATGACACGTGTGAGTTCATTCATCGCGATCGTGGCCGCTGAAGTATTTGCCGTCGCGGAACGCTCGTCAGCGAACGTTCGCGTAAACGTCACGAAGATCGTCATCACCATCGCCATGAGCATTCCCATGAGTGCGATCGTGACTATAAGTTCGGCGAGGCTGACGCCTGACTCTTCTCGCTGCAGGCGTGAGACTCGACTGAAAAGTACTTCTTGAAGTTTTTGCATCAGACGGCCACCCGCGGATCAACGGTCACGATGCCCGGCACCGTTTCGGTTGCACCCACGATGGGGCTGAGGATGTCACCGAGGCTCACCGGGAGCCAAACCCCCAAAATGCGTTGTTCAATTTCCCACGTGCCGTACGGCAGCGCGATGTACTGCGTGCTGGAGTTCAGCGTGCTGAAGTTCAGAGTGACTGATTCCGTGCAACCAGGGTCACCGCTTCCTGTTACGGGAGCGGTTGACTTCACACGAATGCGATTACCGGCGATCGCACTCACGTCAACGAGCCCCATCGGCACGACCATGTCGACGCTGCCGCCCGGATTAGCTGCAACGGGAGCTGGGTCGGGGGAACGATAGGTAACGCCCGCGACAACTTCTTCTGGCCAGAGCGCAGGATTTGGAGAGGCGCAATAGTCAGCCGTGCTCGCGGAGTCTTCTGGCTTGGGGATGTAGGTGCCAGCAAGTCCGACATAGCCCGAGCGCCACGGGAACAAATTGACGCTGTTGGTGAGACTCGAAGAGCTGCTCGACTCGGTGTACACACCATAGGAGCTCAGGAACGACGTATCCATGTTTCGTGAGATCTCAACATTCGCAGGAGCGGGCTCTGCGATGTAGCTCACGTCGAAGCGAGCCGCTTCGTCATAGTTGAAGGACACTGAACTCGCCGTGCCGGCGACAACCTGTGTGAGTTGGCTCGGTGAGCTCGACTGGCCATCATCAGTAACGTAGCCGGAGCGGGAGACACTGACGTTGTAGTTGCCCGGTGCAACTTTCAAAATGAACGTGCAACCTTCGTCATCTGTCGGAGCAGGCGAAGTCGACAAGCTCTGAGCACCTTCAGACGGCGATGCGGGGGTTGCCCCCACGCTGACCCCGGATGAACCTTCACCCGAACCGCCAATGACGGACACCAGGATCGTGCCGAGATCGGGGTCGTTGATGCGGTCGTTCGGAGCAAGAAGAGTGTCGAACTGCACGGGCTCGGTGCCGACGCGCATGTTGGGCCACGTGACTTCGATGTTAATGCGCTTGTACTGAAGCGTTCCACCGCCCGAACCGCAGGTGGCGTCGGCGTTGCTCGACGGGACCCAAGCTGTGGAGCGAGTAACAGTAAAGACGTCACCGTTGAGCGTCTTGGTATACGTTTCGTCAAAAAGTGTGAAGACGTCGCCGGCATCTCGAGCCAGGTCGACCTCTTGGGCTGCGAGGTTTGAAGCAACGACGCGAGCGCGATTGTCGCGAGTAATGGCGAGCACCGTCGCCAAAGATTGGAGAACGCCAAGCGAGACGATCGCAAAGATCATCATTGCGACGAGAACCTCAAGAAGGCTCAATCCTGAATCGGAGCTACGAAGACGCTGTAGAACCTTATACATGATGAGCCCTTTCTTGCGGGTGTTAAGGGTGTGTAAGTCGTGCTGGGGAGATGGGTTCTCCCGGTGAGAGCGATCACTCTCGAGGTGTGGAAACGGGGCGCCGCCGCTTGGCGACGCCCCGTTTCTAAACTAGCTAGTTACTACGGGGTAACAGCCGTGTCGGTGGTAATACCGGTGTTGCTGTCGTAAGCCCACGCCTTGGTCGTGTACTCAGAGTGTTCTACGGCGAAGGTGTAGCTGTTGCCGTCAGCAGCAGGAGTAACAACGAGCGTTACGGAAGGCGTTGCCTTGTAACCGTTGTCCGAGAGGCCGGTGTCAGAGAGACCGGTGAACGAACCGTTGTTGCTTACGGCGAAGGTCTCGGCTGCGATGACCGCGTTGGCGATGTCCGACTTGACCTGTGATTCCCAAGCGCCCTGGCGCTGGTTGAGGAAGAAGGGGATAGCGATCGCGGCAAGGATGCCGATGATCAGAACAACAACGAGGAGCTCAACGAGTGTGAAGCCCTTCTGGTCGTTCTCGAGGTCTGAGCGCTTGCTGCGCAGTGCTTCGTTAATACGTGCGATCATTTTGGATTTCCTGTCTGTGGTTCGGATCTTGGACAGGGGCCCCCAGAAAAAATTAGCTTCTCAGCCCCCCACAAAAAATACTCTCAACATGTGGGCAACCTGAGAATCCCACAAACGGGGGTGAACTGCCTGTATTGCGCCCCCAGTCTGAGGGGTCATGTGCGCGTCGCAGCGCATTTTGAGCCCTCTTCGTGGGTAGTGGGAGCCGTGCAGCGCCGCGCAGTCACGCATTCATGGACGACACGACTGCCGGCCTTCACACTCGTGGGGTGGCCCTTTGCACCCCCTTTGCGCCCTCGTTAAAGACCAAACGGGGGCACCGCGACTCGGGTCGCGATACCCCCGCCTGGGGCTGCTAGGTGCCTATTTTCTAGGTACTACTTGATCTGATCGAAAATCGCGAAGATCGGCATGTAGAGCGCGATAACCATGACACCGACGATTGCACCGATGACACCGATCATGAGCGGCTCGATAAGCGCCGTGAGCTGTTCAGTAGTCTTCTGAACCTCATCGTCGTAGAAGTCGGCGATCTTCGAGAGCATGACCTCCATCGAACCGGAGTCCTCACCCACGGCGACCATCTGAGTCACCATCGAGGGGAACACGGTCTCTTTCGCCAAAGGTACCGACACCGACTGTCCTGAGCGGACAGCATCGGCGACGCGACGAAGCGATTCTTCAATGACGTAGTTTCCTGACGTCTCACCGACAATCGACAGCGCCTGAAGAATGGGAACACCCGCGCCGAGCATGGTTCCGAAGTTGCGAGTGAACCGTGAGATCGACACCTTGCGGAAAAGCGGGCCGAACACCGGCATCCGTAGCTTCCACGGGTCAACGAACTTGCGCACACGTTCGGTGTGCTTGTTCTTGCCCCACCACACGCTGAAGACAATGCCTCCAATAAGGAGGATCGGCGCAACGATCACCATCGCATCCGACATCCACACCAGAATCTGGGTAAGAAGCGGAAGCTCACCACCGAGGTCGGCGAACATCTCCTCGAACACCGGAACGATGAAGAGCAGCATGCCGACGACAGCGGCAATCGCCATGATGAGCACGACAACTGGATAGGTCAGCGCCGACTTGATTGTTCCCCGGAGCTTGACCTCGCCCTCGAAGTTGTTAGCGATCGATTCGAGCGCGTTATCGAGGAACCCGCCGGTTTCACCCGCGCGAACGAGGTGGATCATGATCGGCGGGAAGACAGTGCCATGCTTCGCGAATGCGTCTGAGAGCGTGCCACCGGTTTCAACGTCCTGGCGAATCTCTGCCAAGGCTTTCGCTAGCGTCGGGTTCTCCGTTTGCTCCGACAGGATGACCAAGGCGCGGATCAAAGAAAGACCCGAGGAGATCATCGTCGACATCTGACGGCTCATCACCGCGAGGTCATCAAGTCCAACACCCTTTTGCAGGAAGGAGATGTTGATCTCCTTGTTCAGCCCAGTGCCGGAACCAGCCTCCGTTACCGAAATAGGGCTAATTTCCATCGAGCGTAGCCGCGTGAGGACTGCATTCTCACTCGACGCGTCTATGCGACCTTTGACAATCTTTCCCGAATGATCACGGGCCTTGTATTCGTAGGACTTAGTGGTTGATGTTGTCGCGGCCATTATCTCGGTACTCCCGTTGAGTTGTCGCTCATCAAGCGATGCATGCCCTCAGGGTCATGCGACTTCGCCAGCGCGGCTTCTTCGGTAATCGCTCCCGATTTGGCGAGGCCAGCAAGGTGCTGGTCCATCGTGTGCATTCCTCCACCGCGACCGGCTTGCATCGCTGAAGGAATCTGGTAGATCTTGCCCTCACGAATGAGGTTTCCGATAGCCGGAGTCATGGTGAGAACTTCGGTGGCCGCTACACGGCCCTTTCCGCTGGCGCGACGCACCAGTGTCTGACAGACGATGCCTTGAAGCACAGCCGCGAGCTGGGTACGAACCTGGCCCTGCTGGTGGGGCGGGAACACGTCGATGATGCGGTCAACGGTTTGAGCGGCATCCTGCGTGTGCAGGGTTGCGAACACAAGGTGACCGGTTTCCGCTGCAGTAAGCGCGATAGAGATCGTCTCGAGGTCTCGAAGCTCACCAATCAGGATGACATCGGGGTCTTGACGCAGAACGTGCTTCAGCGCTGCGGTAAACGAGTGAGTATCGCGGCCAACTTCACGCTGGTTAACGAGTGACTTCTGGTTGCCGTGCAAGAACTCAATCGGGTCTTCGACCGTCACAATGTGGTCGGCACGCGTGCGGTTGACGAGGTCGATCAGTGCGGCGAGCGTTGTCGACTTTCCCGAACCGGTCGGCCCGGTTACGAGAACGAGTCCACGCGGAAGGCCAGCGAACTTTCCGACCGATTCCTGAATTCCGAGGTCTTTAAGCTGCTTGATCTCGGTCGGAATGATTCGGAAGGCAGCGCCAAGGTTTCCACGATCCATGTAGAAGTTCACACGGAAACGAGCCGCTTCAGAGAGTTCGAATGCAAAGTCGAGCTCAAGCACTTCAAGAAATTGTTCTTCTTGTTTCTGGTCGAGGATGCTGAACAGTGCGTTTCGGGTACGCTCCTTGTCCCACTCCCCCATTCCCTTCAGCGGCTGCAGCCCACCATCCACGCGGATCATGGGAACAGCGCCCGAGGAAATGTGGAGGTCAGACGCACCGGTGTACACAACCTCTTTGAGCGCATCGAGCAGCTCAGGGTTGGAGCCTTCGCGTGCCGTGAGTTCCATGTCGGGGCGCGCTTCGCGAGCCTCTTCAACGATCTCAGGAACCGAGAGAAGCTGTGACTCCCGCGAAGGCGTTGGCTCGGCAGCACCGAAGCCACTCGTGAAGCTCAAAAGCCCCTCGTCCACTCCGGGCGGCGGGAAGTTCAGCGAGTCGTCAGCCTCGGGCGCGATGTCTGGAAGATCCAGAAGCCCTCCCTCAGCAGCAGCCGACGGTGGCGGGAAGGCCATCGTGGGCGGGTCCATCGGAACCTCGTTCAGCACTTCGGTGGGGCTGTCGCCGGCATCCGACGCATCCTCCGTGAAATATGGAACCTCTGCGGCCGTCGGTGACGGAGCAGGTGCCGCAGGCGGCGCTTCAGCAACAGGTGGAGCTTCCGGCGCTGGCATCGATGCACCAGCGGCCGACGTTGCAGCCGAGGTCTGAGACATCGCGCCGGCGGCGGCCTGGCGGAACAGTTCATCGAGCGAATCGATCGAAGTGACCGGTTCGGTAGCCATGCGGCGTGCGCGACGCCCACCCTCGGCAGCGGCATCCGCTGACGGCGTAGCGGCGGGCTCAGCCGGAGCCTGCGCTGCAGGTGCAGGTGCAGGTGCAGGTGAGGTTGGCGGTGCGGGAGGTGCCGAAGCGGCAGAAGTGTCGGTGCTATTGATCGAGCCAGACGGTGGTGGAATCGTCGGAAGCGGCGATGCCGGCACCGTTGCGGCGGAAGCCGACGGCGCAGCACCCGTTTGTGCCCACTCGGGGAACGCCGACGACGATGCTGCTGACGCCTGCGGGCTGCCAACACCAGGAACGCTCGTTCCCGGCGTGGGCGGTGGAGCATCCGAAGGGACGCTCTGAGCCGACGGCGCGCTCTGCCCCTTCGGTGTGAACAAACTTTCGTCTACCGATTGCGACGGGATGTCGTAAATCCGCTTAGCCATAATTCCCCCAGATACTTCGTCTTATGCGACGACGCGCAAAATCTCTTCGATGGACGTCAAGCCCAGCTGAGCCTTAGCCCAACCGTCCATGCGCAGAGTGCGCATCCCCTGCTCGATCGCGACGCGGCTGATCTCCGCGCTTGACGAACGAGCAACAGCAAGACGTTCGATCTCTTCGGACACTGCCATCACTTCGTGCAGTGCAATTCGACCGCGGTATCCCGTCTTGGAACACACGGTGCACCCGACAGGTGCGTACAGGGTCGGCATCGGACCTTCTGGGTTGAAGCCGACCTTCAAGTTCACGAGATCCTGCGGGTTGTGAGCCGCAGGCTGCTTGCATCGATCGCAGAGGCGTCGCGCAAGTCGCTGAGCGACGACACAGTCGATGGCCGAACCGACCAAGAATGGCTCAATGTCCATCTCGATCAATCGGGTGATAGCGGCAGGTGCGCCGTTGGTGTGCAGAGTGCTCAACACGAGGTGACCGGTGAGAGCGGCTTCGATCGCAATCTGCGCCGTCTCTTGGTCTCGGATCTCACCGATGAGAACGACATCCGGGTCAGAACGCAGAATCGAGCGCAGCGCACTCGCGAACGTGAGCCCCGCCTTCGGGTTGACCTGCACCTGGTTGATGCCCGCCATGCGGTACTCCACCGGGTCTTCAACCGTGATGACGTTGATCTCCGGGCGAGCAACGGCATTAAGGGTGGTGTACAGCGTGGTCGACTTACCGGAACCCGTAGGACCCGTAACGAGGATCATGCCGTACGGCTTCGTGTACGCCTCTTTGAAGATCGCGGCGTTGTGCTCAAGCAAGTACAGCTGGCTTAGATCGAGCGTCGTGTTCGAGTTGTCGAGAATACGCATAACGACTTTTTCGCCGTACACGGTCGGCAGAGTTGCGACACGAAGGTCAATCTTCTTCTGACCATGGATGACCGAAATACGACCATCCTGAGGCTTACGTCGCTCAGCAATGTCCATTTCGGCCATGATCTTCAGGCGCGAGATCACACCGTTCTGGATCTGACGCGGAGCCCGCTGCATTTCGTGCAGAACACCGTCGATACGGTAGCGAACACCGAGGTCATGCTCACCGGGCTCGATGTGAATATCCGAAGCCTTATCCTGGATGCCTTGGCTGATCAGCAAGTTCACGAAGCGAACGATAGGTGCGTCGTCTTCGGTCGGCTCATTGTTGTTCGAGGCAAGCGCGACATCCGTGGAGGTCGCTTCTTGCTCGAGTTCACTGGAAAGGCTCGAGAGTTCACCGTCAGCGCGGTGGAACCGGTCGAGGGCTGCTTGGAGGTCGCTGCGCTCAGCAACGACGGTGCGCACTTGGCGACCGGTGGCTGCACGAATGTCATCGAGGGCGAAGATGTTGCCGGGGTCGACCATGGCGAGCACGAGGTATCCCTCGCTGAACGCGATCGGCAAAACCTCGTGGCGGCGGCAAATCGAGGCCGGTGCAAGCGCAACAGCTTGGTGGTCAACCGCGAAGTCAACGAGCTCAACGAACGGCACTCCAGCCTGCGCAGCACGCGCGGACGCGAGTTGTGCCGGCGAAATTGTTCCGCTGTCGAGTAGATTTCTGACGAGGGCTTCCTCATCAGAGTGCGAAGTTCCTACAGAATCAATGCTCTCAATCGGCATCATTCCGCGAAGAATCAATACTTCAGCAAGTGTTGTCACGCGTGCCTCCCCCCAAGGTCCTAGCGGAGTCCAACGCTAATCGACTCACATCTGCACCACTAGCCCCACTTGTGAGGGGTAGTCAGGACGTTTCAGGAAGCCCATTCGCCGCGAGTCGCAGCATTAAGTGCCAAATTGATGTTTTTTTCGACGTAAACGGCCAATCGCGGCAACGCGCATTCAGTCATGACATCGGCAATATCTTGCGCGTGACGATGAGCACACGCCTGCACAGTGGACCGCGCCGCTGCCACGCACGTCGGACACGGCTTGGTGGAACGCGCATCCGTGCCGGGGCAGTGTCGCTCTTCATGCAACGAGACAGCAAGTTGGAACGTCACAACTTCCAGTGTTTCCACAAACGAGTGGATGAGGTCGTGCGGCCACTGACCGCGGCGATCAACAGCGGCGAATTCAGATTCGCGGCACGTGACACAACCAGCTTCGGTTCCGGGAGCGGGGCTGCGCCATTCGGAGACCATGCGATACCAGCGGTGAAGAGAGCAGTCGATCAGATCGTTAACGGCGTGACGATTCACAAGCCCTCTGCCCCCTAAGTAGTCGTACGAGTTGATCGTGTCACTGGGTGCCCACTTCTAACAGTCGTCATTATCAATGACACCCGTTTGGGGGACAGACAGAAAGTTCCGGTAGATTTGTCTGTGGTAACTGCAATCCTTTGCCAACAACACGCCTACCCCGATCCGAACGAGGCACCATTGACAACGCAGGACCAACCACCACGCTCCTACCGAGTGGCACACGTGGACGACCACGAAACTGTGCAACTCGGCTTCGCGTCGTTGCTCGGCCACTGCCCTGACATCACCCTCCTTGCCTCAGCGTCGAGCGTGAGCGACCTCGAATCCGTGGTGAACCTCCTCGACCTCGTCGTTCTTGACGTGCGCCTCTCGGACGGCAGCACCGTCGAACAGAACGTCGCGTGGCTGCGCGAGCGCGGGCTCAATGTCTTGGTGTTCACCGCGGCAGACAACGCCTCCGAGGTGCGGGCGGCGTCCCGGGCAGGCGTGCTCGGCATTGTGCGCAAATCAGAAGCACGCGACGTCATCGTCGATGCTGTGCGCGAAGCAGCGTTGGGCAATCCTGTGGTCACCACCGACTGGGCTGCCGCGCTCGACTCCGACCCCGAGCTATCGGCAGCCGGATTGAGCCCGAAGGAACAAGAGGTGCTCGCTCACTACGCCTCAGGCGATAAGTCTGTTGCGGTCGCCCACCGCGCTGGACTCTCCACCAGCACCGTTGCCGAGTATGTGCGCCGCATCCGCCACAAATATGCGATGGCCGGGCGCCCCGCCCACACCAAAGTCGACCTCTACAAGCGCGCGGTCGAAGACGGCATCCTCCCTCCTCCCAGTTCATGAGGAAGGGCCGCAGCGTGATCAGCCCCATCAAGACGCCGCCCGGTTCCGAAGGGGCAGAACTCGGGGTTGTCCGGAGCATGACAACCGTGCTGGCGGCGGCAACCCTCTTCTTCTTGGCGCTCACCGCTAGTTCGTTCTTCGATCAGGCGCAGTATTCCTATCCCTATTGGCAACTCGTCGCCGGCATTGCCGTCTTCGGAACTCCCCTAGTGATGGTGGCCGTCGCGCCGTGGAGTTCCTTGCACCAGCTTCGCATTCTCCATGGGGCATATGCCGTCATCTTCACGATCGCGGTGCTGAGTTGGGTGCCCGCTTTCATCAACGGCCCCATGCCCGGTGAGATGGCCCCCTGGACCGTCGGCCTGACTGCGCTCGGCACCGTACCCGCGGCGATAGCCTGGCGTCCGGTCGCAGCGTGGGCCTTTTTGCTCGGTAATTCCTTTGCGATCACGCCCATTCGTATCCTTGCTGATGGTGGCGCCGACGTCTCGCTCGCCGTGCAATTCGCGTTCTTCACCATCACGGTGTGTGCCGCATTCACCGCGGTGGCTACCGTGGCGATGGGCGCTGGACGTGAAGTGGATGCCGCAACGGCCGCCGCTCGCACGTCCACCATGCGTGCCGCAGCCCTCACCGCGCGTGGAGAGGAGCAAGCTCACCTCGACGCGCTCGTGCATGACGAAGTGATCGCCACAATCTTTGCCGCGGCCGGCGCTGGTCGCAGCGATTCCTCCTCCACCCGACTTCAGGCGGCCCGCACCATCGCCCGCCTGAGAGAGCTCAAAGACGCGACCGCAAGTGTCCCCGAGCTCATCCATGTCGACTACCTGATCCAGGGCCTTACGACATCCATCAATGAGACGACGGATGCCGCCACCTTCACTGTCGAGGGCACCCGACGAAAGCCGCTCCCGTCGTCGATCGCAAGTGCGCTCATCGAAGCCACCGTCGAAGCCTTGCGCAATAGCGTGGTGCATGCGGCTGCCACTGTCGAGCCCATCAGCCGCGACGTGCTCTTGCGGCTCGCTACCGACCGGGTAGAAATATCGGTGACTGACAATGGGCAAGGATTCGATCCACAGAGTGTTCCCGCGAACCGGCTTGGCATTGTGGTCAGCATTCTCGGCCGGGTGCAGGCACTTTCCGGCGCCTACGCCACCGTGGAGTCACAACCCGGCAAGGGAACGTGCGTGACTGTGGGGTGGACCGAATGAAACAAGATGCCACTCAATCTCGACGCCTTGAGCTGCCCCAAATAACCGGTCGTGGTGCCCATCTATTGATCTGGATCTACTTCGTCACGATGTCGTCGCTCGCACTGCTCTCACTGGATGACGTGCGATCCCCTGTGCCGGTCTATATCTCCATCGGGCTGTTTGCCACCATCTGGTTCGTCCTCACACGAGACACTCAACCACGGGTGGGCACCGGAGTGAGCGTGTACGTCATCGTCGCCAGCGTTGCCGCTTCCGCCGTCTCCTCCGACAACGCCATCACGGGAGGGTTCTCGCAGTGGTACGTCGGCGCCGGAGCCATCGCAATGTTCTACCTCAGCTTGCGCCGCCGTGACCTTCTCGCATGGATCGGATTCGCCGCAATCGGCACGACCGTCATCATGTGGGGCTTCACAACGGACGACCGGCTCCTCGAAGCAATTGTGCTCGTTGCGCGCCAAGCACCCTTCGTGCTGGTCGGCTCGCTTTTCTCTCTGGGCATGCGCCGCACCAGCCAGCGTTTGGACGGCATCCATGAGGCTGAGACGGCACGCGCCGCCGCAGAAGCTGCGGCGCTCGCTCGCACAGCAGAACGTTCCCGCCGGCTTGTTGCCCTTGACTCAGCCGTGGGGCCCCAGCTGCAACGCATAGCGGATGGAGTTGAGTTGACGACGGCGGAACGCGACGAACTGCTCATTGCTGAAGCTCGCTTACGAGATAGTTTGCGCGCCCGCCAGCTCGACCTGCCCGAGATTGTGGCCGCAGTGCAGCGCACCCGGCGACGAGGAATCTCGGTGGTGCTGCTCGATGACCGCTACCCTCTACCGCTGCCCTACGGCACTCTGCCGATCATCACCGAAGCCGCGGTGCGCATCCTTGACTCCGCCAACACCGGCGCAGTCACGATCCGTTTACTGCCCGCCGGCCGGCCGCTGCTGGCCACACTCGTGGCGGATGACGATGAGTACTCCCGCATCGAAATTCCGTCGCTCTAGCGGCCAACCTCAGTCGCACGACAAAGGGCCCCCGTCGCGATGACGAGGGCCCTTCGTGGTATCACCCGGAGGTGATGCCGAGACTACTTAGTTGTAGGTTCCCGGCGTGGAATCATTCGAGCTGAAGCTGTCGAAGTCGACGAAGCTCAAGTCGCTCTCGGTGAGGCTTGCGTCATCAGCGAAGATGCGGTTGGGGTAACGTTCGGCTTTCGCCTCTTCCGTTGCCTCGACCGATACATCGCGGTAGCGCGGCAATCCCGTACCAGCCGGGATGAGCTTACCGATGATGACGTTCTCCTTGAGTCCCATGAGCGGGTCGGACTTGCCTTCCATGGCCGCCTGCGTAAGAACGCGGGTGGTCTCCTGGAACGACGCAGCCGACAGCCACGACTCGGTTGCCAGCGAAGCCTTGGTGATACCCAAGATCTCCTGACGCGCGGAAGCCGTTGCCTTGCCCTCGGTGAGAACACCGCGGTTGAGCTCGTTGTACTTCGAACGGTCAACAAGCTCACCAGGAAGGAGTCCGGTGTCACCGTGGTCAACGACAGTCACCTTGCGGAGCATCTGACGAACGATGACCTCAATGTGCTTATCGTGAATCGGTACACCCTGCGAGCGGTAAACGCCCTGGACACCATCGACGAGGTGCTGCTGAACGGCACGGACACCGCGGACACGAAGAACTTCCTTCGGGTCAACGTTTCCGACGTGCAGCTGCTTGCCGAGTTCTACGTGCTCGCCATCCTCGATGAGGAGGGTTGCGCGACGCAGAATCGGGTAAGCGATGGGCTCGTCACCATTGTCTGGCGTGAGGATCAGCTTGCGACTGCGGTCGGTGTCTTCGATCGTGACGCGACCAGCGGCTTCTGCGATGGGGCTTGCACCCTTAGGGGTACGAGCTTCGAAGAGTTCCGTAACGCGGGGAAGACCCTGCGTAATGTCGTCTGCCGAAGCAACACCACCGGTGTGGAAGGTACGCATGGTCAGCTGAGTACCGGGCTCACCGATCGACTGTGCGGCGATAATTCCGACAGCCTCACCGATGTCAACGAGGAGTCCCGTTGCGAGCGAGCGGCCGTAGCAGACTGCACACACACCAACAGCGGACTCACACGTGAGTACCGAACGAACCTTGATGCTGTGAACACCAGCAGCAACGAGCTTCTCGAGCAGAACGTCTCCGACGTCTGCACCAGCAGCAGCGACTACATCGCCCTTGTCGTTGGTGGCTTCCGCAGCAAGGCTGCGAGCGTAGACCGAGTTCTCAACGTTGTCGTCGAGGATCCACTTGCCATCAGCGTTCTGCGCTGCGATCGGCATGTCGAGTCCCTTGCGGGTGCCACAGTCGTTTTCACGAATGATGACATCCTGCGACACGTCAACGAGTCGACGCGTGAGGTATCCCGAGTCTGCAGTACGCAGTGCGGTGTCAGCCAGTCCCTTACGAGCACCGTGAGTCGAGATGAAGTACTCGGCTACAGTCAGGCCCTCCTTGTAGGAGTGGACGATCGGGCGAGGAATGATCTCACCCTTCGGGTTCGATACCAGACCACGCATACCGGCGATCTGACGAACCTGCATCCAGTTACCACGAGCACCAGACGACACCATGCGGTTGATGTTGTTGTCGGTGCGGAAGTTGGACTGCATGGCAGTCGCTACTTCTGCGGTTGCCTTGTTCCAGATCTCGATGAGCTCCTGACGACGCTCGGCGTCGGTCGTGAGTCCCTTCTCGTACTGGCCCTGAACCTTGGCTGCGATCTTCTCGTAGCGGCCAATGATCTCCGGCTTGTTCGGCGGGGTCACGATGTCAGACAGCGCAACGGTTACACCGGAGCGAGTAGCCCAGTGGAAACCAGCATCCTTGATCGCGTCGAGGGCGGATGCAACATCCACCTTCACGTACCGCTCAGCGAGGTCGTTGACGATAGCCGAGATCTGGCCCTTGTCAGCGAGTGCCTCAATGTACGGGTAGTCCTTCGGAAGCGCCTCGTTGAAGAGGGCACGACCGAGGGTCGTCTCCATGAGCTTGGACTGACCCTGAACGAAGCCCTCAGGGGCATCTTCTTCAGAGAGGTACACGTTGTCGAGACGCAGACGCACCTTGGCGTTGAGGTCGAGCGAGTGCTGATCGAACGCGAAGATCGCTTCAGCAACCGACGAGAACGCGCGGCCTTCGCCAGCAACGCCTTCCTTGAGCGTGGTCAGGTGGTGCAGACCAATGATCATGTCCTGGGTGGGCAGAGTCACTGGGCGACCGTCAGACGGCTTGAGGATGTTGTTGCTGGCGAGCATCAGGATGCGGGCTTCAGCTTGTGCTTCAACCGACAACGGAAGGTGAACAGCCATCTGGTCACCGTCGAAGTCAGCGTTGAACGCAGCACAGACGAGGGGGTGAAGCTGAATAGCCTTACCCTCAACGAGCTGAGGTTCGAATGCCTGGATGCCCAAACGGTGCAGTGTAGGTGCACGGTTCAGCAGCACGGGGCGCTCGCGGATGATCTCTTCGAGGACGTCCCAGACCTGCGGACGTGCGCGCTCAACCATGCGCTTAGCGCTCTTGATGTTCTGAGCGTGGCTCAGGTCGATCAGGCGCTTGATAACGAACGGCTTGAACAGCTCGAGAGCCATCTGCTTCGGGAGACCACACTGGTGCAGCTTGAGCTGCGGTCCAACGATGATCACCGAACGACCGGAGTAGTCAACGCGCTTTCCGAGCAGGTTCTGGCGGAAACGACCCTGCTTACCCTTGAGCATGTCGCTCAGGGACTTGAGGGCACGGTTACCAGTACCGGTGACGGGGCGACCACGACGACCGTTGTCGAACAGCGCGTCAACGGCTTCCTGAAGCATGCGCTTCTCGTTGTTGACGATGATCTCGGGAGCACCGAGGTCAAGGAGTCGACGCAGACGGTTGTTGCGGTTGATCACACGACGGTAGAGGTCGTTGAGGTCAGAGGTCGCAAAGCGGCCACCATCCAGCTGCACCATCGGGCGCAGCTCCGGAGGAATAACCGGAACAACGTCGAGCACCATCGCGGCCGGCGAGTTGCCGGTCTGAAGGAACGAGTTGACTACACGCAGGCGCTTGATGGCGCGGATCTTCTTCTGACCCTTGCCGTTAGCGATCTGGTCGTGCAGTTCAACGCTCTCGAGAGCAAGGTCGAAGGCCTGAAGGCGCTTCTTGATTGCCTCGGCACCCATGAATGCTTCGAAGTAGCTACCGAAACGGTCCTGCAGTTCCTGGAAGACAGAGTCTTCAGGCTTCAGGTCACCGATCTTGAGGGTGCGGAAGTCTTCCCACACGCGCTCAAGCTGAGCAATCTGCTCATCGATCGACTTGCGCAGCTGAGACATTTCTTTCTCAGCAGCATCCTTGACACGACGCTTCTGGTCGGCCTTCGCACCCTCTTCTTCAAGAGCGGCGAGGTCTTCCTCGAACTTGGTCAAGCGGTCAGCGATGCGGGAATCGCGCTGTCCCTCAAGCGTCTTGATTTCGAGACGGATCTCGTTCTCAAGCGCGGGCAGGTCAGCGTGACGGCCTTCTTCGTCAACCGAAATGATCATGTATGCAGCGAAGTAGATGACCTTTTCGAGGTCCTTCGGTGCCATGTCAAGCAGGTAACCGAGACGGCTCGGAACACCCTTGAAGTACCAGATGTGGGTAACCGGAGCAGCAAGCTCGATGTGACCCATGCGCTCACGGCGCACAGCCGACTTGGTTACTTCAACACCACAGCGCTCACAAACGATGCCCTTAAAGCGGACACGCTTGTACTTGCCACAGGAGCACTCCCAGTCGCGCGAAGGTCCGAAGATCTGTTCGCCGAACAGACCATCTTTCTCCGGCTTGAGTGTGCGGTAGTTAATGGTCTCTGGCTTTTTTACTTCACCGTGCGACCAGCGACGAATGTCGTCGGCGGTAGCGAGACCGATTTTGATTTCATCAAACGCGTGAACGTCGAGCAATTTATCTTCTCTCTTCGAAAGTTCTGCAGTCGTGGTCGGTCGAGTTAAATCTCGTCAACAGACGAGGACTCGAACCGCGCGGAAATGTTGATGCCCAACTCTTCAGCGGCACGGAACGCTTCATCGTCCGTGTCGCGCAGGTTGACCGTTGAACCGTCGGCCGAAAGAACTTCGACGTTGAGGCACAGCGACTGCATTTCCTTGATAAGAACCTTGAAGCTCTCGGGGATACCGGGCTCCTGAATGTTCTCGCCCTTAACGATGGCTTCGTATACCTTGACGCGACCGAGGATGTCATCCGACTTGATCGTCAGAAGCTCCTGCAGAGCGTATGCGGCACCATAGGCCTCGAGCGCCCACACTTCCATCTCACCGAAGCGCTGTCCACCGAACTGAGCCTTACCACCGAGTGGCTGCTGAGTAATCATGGAGTACGGACCGGTTGAACGAGCGTGGATCTTGTCGTCAACGAGGTGGTGCAGCTTGAGGATGTACATGTAACCGACCGAAACGGGAGCCGGGAACGGCTCACCCGAACGACCATCGAACAACGGGGTCTTACCCGTGTGGTCGATGAGACGAACGCCGTCACGAGTAGGAGTCGTTGAGTCAAGAAGACCCGCGATTTCCTCTTCGTAAGCACCGTCGAATACAGGGGTAGCAACCTTGGTTCCTGGTGCGGCGCTGAACGCTTCCTCAGGAAGGTTCTTCGCCCACTCCGGCTTGCCTTCAACTTCCCAACCCTGCTTCGCAACCCAACCGAGGTGAGTTTCGAGAACCTGACCGAAGTTCATTCGACCGGGGATACCGAGCGGGTTCAGGATGATGTCGACCGGGGTTCCATCGGCCAAGAACGGCATGTCTTCGACAGGCAGAATCTTGGAGATAACACCCTTGTTGCCGTGACGACCAGCGAGCTTGTCACCTTCGGTGATCTTGCGCTTCTGGGCAATGTACACAACAACACGCTGGTTGACGCCGGAGCCGAGCTCGTCATCGTTGTCTGCGGAGAATTCCTTGACAGCAATGATGGTGCCCTGCTCACCGTGGGGAACCTTCAATGAGGTGTCGCGAACTTCGCGGCTCTTCTCGTTGAAGATGGCACGGAGCAAGCGCTCTTCAGCAGAAAGCTCAGTCTCACCCTTAGGCGTGACCTTGCCAACGAGGATGTCGCCGGGGCGAACCTCAGCACCGATACGGATGATTCCACGCTCGTCGAGGTCAGCCAAAAGTTCTGGGCTAACGTTCGGCAGATCGCGCGTGATCTCTTCCTTACCGAGCTTGGTGTCGCGAGCATCCACTTCGTATTCTTCGATGTGGATCGACGACAGTACGTCATCCTTGACCAGGTTCTGGCTCAGGATGATCGCGTCCTCGAAGTTGTGACCCTCCCACGGCATGAATGCCACGAGGAGGTTCTTTCCGAGGGCGAGCTCGCCGTTCTCGGTTGCAGGACCATCAGCGATGACCTGGCCAACTTCGACGCGCTCTCCGGCGCTGACGATGACACGGTGGTTGTAGCTCGTGCCCTGGTTAGAGCGGTCGAACTTGCGCAGGAAGTATTCCTGCGTTCCGCCCTCATCGAGCTGAACAACAACGACGTCTGCAGAAACCTCAGAGACAACACCAGCCTTGAGCGTGGTGACAACGTCACCAGAGTCAATTGCGGCGAAGGCTTCCATACCGGTTCCGACAAGCGGGCTCTCGCTGCGCAGCAGCGGGACAGCCTGACGCTGCATGTTGGCACCCATGAGTGCGCGGTTTGCATCGTCGTGCTCGAGGAAGGGGATGATCGAGGTCGCTACCGACACCATCTGGCGCGGCGAGACATCCATGTAGGCAATGTCTTCAACGGGAACGAGGTCAACCTCGCCACCCTTCTTACGTGCAAGCACGCGAGGCTCAGCGAACTTCATGTCCTTCGTGAGCGGTGCGTTTGCCTGCGCGACGATGTAGTCGTCTTCGTCGCTTGCAGTCAGGTAGTCGATGGTCGTCGAAACAACGCCGTCAATGAGGCGACGGTACGGCGTCTCGATGAAACCGAATGCGTTAATACGTGCAAACGATGCGAGCGAACCAATCAGACCAATGTTGGGGCCTTCAGGAGTCTCAATCGGGCACATACGGCCGTAGTGAGAGGGGTGAACGTCTCGAACTTCAACACCAGCGCGCTCACGGCTCAAACCACCTGGGCCCAGCGCCGAAAGGCGACGCTTGTGGGTCAGTCCCGCGAGCGGGTTGTTCTGGTCCATGAACTGTGAAAGCTGCGACGTTCCGAAGAACTCCTTGATCGCGGCGACGACGGGGCGCACGTTGATCAGGGTCTGCGGGGTGATCGCTTCGATGTCCTGTGTGGTCATGCGCTCGCGAACAACACGTTCCATACGGCTGAGGCCGGTACGAACCTGGTTCTGAATGAGCTCACCAACAGCACGGATACGACGGTTGCCGAAGTGGTCGATGTCGTCGATGTCGAGACGAATGTCGACCTTCTTGCCATCGCGAACGCCCTTGACACTGGCTACACCGCTGTCGCTTACCGCAACGTTGGGTGCCGAAGTGTCGTGAAGCGAAACCATGTACTTGATGGTCGCGATGATGTCTTCAACGGTGAGCACCGACTCTTTAATGTCAGTGTCGAGACCGAGCTTGCGGTTGATCTTGTAACGACCAACCTTCGCGAGGTCGTAGCGCTTCGAGTTGAAGTAGAAGTTGTCGAGAAGCGCGCGTGCGGCTTCGGCAGCAACCTGCTCGCCGGGGCGAAGCTTGCGGTAGATGTCCTTGAGCGCCTCTTCCTTGGTAAGGATGTTGTCCTTCTCCAAGGTGGCTTCGATCGACGGGAAGCCCTTGAACTCCTCGAGGATCTCTTCGCTGGACAGGCCGAGGGCCTTCAGGAAGACCGTGACCGACTGCTTGCGCTTGCGGTCGATGCGAACGCCGACCTGGTCGCGCTTGTCGATCTCGAATTCAAGCCAAGCACCACGGCTCGGGATGATGCGAGCCGAGTAGATGTCCTTGTCGGACAGCTTCTCGGGCTGGCGGTCGAAGTACACACCAGGCGAACGGACGAGCTGCGAAACAACTACGCGCTCGGTTCCGTTGATGATGAAAGTACCGCGAGCGGTCATGAGGGGGAAGTCGCCCATGAAAACGGTCTGAGTCTTGATTTCACCGGTGAGGTGATTCATGAACTCAGCGTTCACGTAGAGAGGCGCAGCGAAAGTCTTGCCGCGCTCCTTGCACTCGTCAATCGAGTACTTGGGTTCTTCAAGCTCAGGATCAGTGAACGACAGTTGCATCGTCTCGCCGAGGTCTTCAATCGGTGAAATCTCTTCAAAGATTTCATCGAGACCACTACGAGTCGGCAGATCGGTACGACCAGCGGCAACACCGTCAGTTACACGGTTCTTCCAGATGTCGTTTCCGACGAGCCAATCAAAACTCTCGGTCTGCAAGGCGAGCAGATCGGGAACCGTTAGCGTGTCAGTGATTTTTGCGAAAGAAAGCCGCGAAGCTGAGCGGCCGTTTTTCGGGGACTTATTGGTGGACGCATCGCGCGCAGCAGCCAAGGAACAACCTCCGTGAACCCCGTCGGGTTCGTCTGTCAAGATAATTGACGGTCGGTAATGAAATGCTCACCAGAAACACCCCGCCGCTATACTCGGGGCACCCAGCTGTCCGCAATATGACTGCTTAATTTGTCTGGGAGCGCAAGGATCTACTATAAGCCGCTATGCCGCGCCGTGTCCACCCGATTCTTGACCTAAACCGCAAATTCGACTAGGGGTTTGCTGTGAGTCCGGCCGCACGCTTCTTCGCCGCCATCGCTCCGAAGGCCTCCCAGATGAGCCGATGGGCGTTGTTTACGGTGATGTCGGCGTGATCGTAGGCCGGCGCGACCTCCATGACATCGAAACCAACGACATCCGTTTCGAGCACAATCTGGCGGATGATGCGCAGCAAATCAATGGGCGCGAAGCCACCAGGCTCTGGCGTTCCTGTTGCCGGCGCGAAGCCAGGATCGAGCACATCGATATCAATCGAGATGTAAACCTTGGATGCTCGAGCCTTCGCCGCCGCGATGATCTCGGGAATCATCTCCTTGACGCCGCGCTCCCAAAATTCTTGCATCATGAAGTGCTTGAGACCGTTGTCGCGCATCCACTTCTGATCTTCTTCTCCCGGCCAGTAGCCGCGCAGGCCGACCTGCAAGAAGTTGGGGCCAGGGATGGCGCCCGATTCGATGAGACGGCGCATCGGGGTTCCGTGGCTGGCGAGGTTGCCCTCGAGGATGTTCGCGGTGTCGGCGTGAGCATCGAAATGAATCATGACCACATTGCCAAAACCGTGGTGCTCGGCAACCGCAGTGGCTGCTGGCCACGTGATGGAGTGATCTCCGCCGATGATGAACGGGATGATGCCACGACTGGCAACTTGAGAGACGCGATCGAAGATGGCCGCCTTCGATAGCTCCCACATTCCGTGACTCGTAATGGCATCCCCGTAATCGACAACGTCGAGGTGGTCGAAGATCTCGACGCCAAGATCGAGGTGATAGGTGCCGGGGTCGTAGGCGCTGGCGCGCAAAGCGCGAGGCCCGAAGCGGGCACCGGGACGGTTGGTGGTGCTGTCATCCCAAGGTGCACCGACGACCGCGACATCCGGCTTCCAGGAATCAAGCTGCTCCGGCTCGCTCAGCATCGGCCGCATGCCGAAGGTTGCCGGCCCCACATAGGACTGCGCGTTCAATTGCGCTTGCAGGTGGGGAGGAAGTTCGCGGTTCGCATCAGCCATGCTTCACCGTACCGCGCACTGCCCCGGGCGCTCTCGAACGTGGCTGCATGTCGAACCGGAGTGTGGCAAAGTCAATGCCATGGCCGAGCACCCCAGCACCACCCTGAAACTAAGCGGCCACTATGCAGAAATTGCACCAGACAAGTGGATAGACGGCGCGTACACCCTCACCGTTGATGGCACCCCGCAATCCCACGTCAACATGGATGACCCCAGCGAGCTGTTCTTCGAATACGTGCAGCGCATGGGACACGTCATCGATCAGCTCTCTGAACCGGGTGCCCCGATCACTGCCGTCCACCTCGGCGGCGGCGCCCTCACCCTTCCCCGCTATGTCGAGGCCACGCGCCCAGGCTCACGCCAACAGGTCGTGGAGCTGGAATCGGATCTCGTGGACTTTGTTCGCAAGGAACTCCCGTGGTCGAAGCGGGCATCCATCCGCGTTCGTCACGGCGATGCGCGTGAAGTGCTCGGGAAGTTTCCGGCCGGGATGCGCGGCGCTGTTGATCTTCTTGTCGTCGACGTCTTCAGCGGAGCCCGCACGCCAGCCCACGTCACGAGCATCGAGTTCTATACCGAAGCAATGACGCTGCTCGCGCCTGACGGCATCGTCGTCGTCAATGTTGCCGATGGCCCCGGGCTCGCTTTTGCTCGAAGCCAAGCCGCCACCCTCAAGCACACGGTCGGTCATGTCGCGGCGCTGGCCGAGACCCAAATCCTCAAGGGACGCCGTTTTGGCAACATTGTGCTCGTGGGGTCGCCATCCGCACTCCCCCTGCATTGGATGCCGCGCCTGCTTGCGAGCGGCCCGCACCCCTCGAAAGTGATCGCCGGCGTCGAACTTTTGGACTTTATTGGCAGCTCCCCAGTGGTCACAGACGCCACTGCGGTGAAATCTCCCCCTCCCGCGAAAAGTATTTTTCAGGTCAAACCAGGTAGAGGATAGACAGATCTGTCCCCTTGTACCCCGATTGTTTCGATACTTTCGGGGTACAACGCTTGTACCCTTTCCGCGGGTTTTGACGAACATCCGTGCAAAATCGGGGTATTTCGTCCCCCAAACGGGATCGTCTAGTCCCCCATGGTGCGGACAAGGGTTGCCCCCCATTACTGGGGCCTGTCCTCCATAGTGCGGACATGTAGGTTCGTCTTAGGAAGTTGAGCGTGAGCCCAAAAAACTCGCGTTTGCTCAGTCCGAGATGCAGGAACCCGAAACCAGCACACAGCTTCTGATAACCCGAACTACCCGAACCACACTCGTCCCGGCCTGCTTTGCTGCGCCGCGAAAGGAAATCATGAACAAGCTCGTCAAAGGCTCAATCGCAGGTGCAGCAGGAATCGCTCTTCTCCTCGGCGGTGCAGGAACCCTCGCTACGTGGAACTCGTCAGCAACCGTAAGCGCCGGAACAAACCAGAGCATCAACGCCGGAACGCTCGACATCGTCGCAGCACCCGGAACGATCACCGGAGATGGCTGGAAGCTCGGCACCAAGGCAACCGTGACATCACCCACGTTCAAGATCGTTCCCGGCGATACTTTCACGTACACCAAGACCTTCAACGTGACAGCAACCGGCGACAACCTCTCCGCAGCAATCGCCGTTGCACCCGCATCCGTCGCAGCTGTCAGCACCAGCGTTGACGCCGACGTCAAGCTCGCCGCTGCGATCGTCGCCACTGCGACCTTTACCGTCAACGGTTCACCCGCGACTTCGATCAGCCCAACAACCGGCACGCAGCCAGTAGTCGTGACCGTAACGATGAACTACCCGAAGAGCACGACTGCCGGAGCCGAGAACCTCTCGAAGCTCGGCGCTGTCTCGCTGAGCAACTTCGCCATCACGCTCACTCAAAACTAGTTTTACCCGGTTGGGTGTGCGGCCTGGGGGGACGCACACCCAACAATCCTCTTCACATTTAGCAGCAGTTTTCTCTCATCGAAAGGCGGTGCACCATGGACTCTTCAACAGTTCGCGGCTCGCACCGCCTTGACATGGTTAACGGTCGCCACCAGCGCCGTGCAGCATCGCCCCTCGCCATCTTCGGCGGAGGAACTCTTGGCGTCGTGAAAGCACTCGCCGTGCTCACCATCGCCGTGTCACTTGGCCTGGTCGGCACCGGCGGTACCTACGCCTACCTCAACTCGTCACTCACCGCGACGCCCGAGCCGACTCTGAGCGCCGGAACAGCCGCGCTCACGGTCGGCACGCAGTCGTTGAACTGGTCAACACTCGCACCAGGCAACTCCGTCACCGGCACCTTCACCATCACCAACACGGGTGACGTGCCCCTAGTGCTTTCAGCAGCGATCGCTGCTGCCGCAACGGGTTCCTCAACGACGAACCCCTTCACGATCTCCGTCGCCAACGGCGCATGCCCCACCTCCGGAACACCCACGGGAACGCTGAGCAGCACGCTCGCCGCCGGCGCCTCCGCGAGCGCCTGCCTCGTTGTTGCCCTTCCCGACAACGCTCCTGCGAGTGCCCAGTCGACTAACGTTGCCATCACCGCAACGATTTCGGGGGTGCAGCCGTGATCCGATCAGGAGAAAGCGCCGCCACGGTGGGATACCGAGGCATGAAACGCTCCACCCGGATGTCGATCATCGCGGGTGTTGCCGTCTTTCTTACTCTGGTCTCTGGCATCAGCTTTGCCGCTTGGACTGCATCGTCCGCCAAAACCGCGACCGCGACTACCGGATCCGTAGCAGTTACCACCGGAACCAGCGCTGGAGCGTCCACGTTTTCAACCCTCGGGCCATCCACCTACACCGCGAGCAATCAAACGGTCACGAAATCGATCGTTGTTCAGAACACGGGTTCGGTGGCGACATCGTTGAAAGACCTCGTCATCGCTCGCAGCAGCACAAGCACGCTCACCGGATCGCTCGTAAGCCTGAAGCTCTGGGTCGGCAGCAGCACCGCTTGCGCCACCAGCACGCCAATCGTGTCCACCACGCTCAGCTCCGGGACGGTGTCGCTCAGTGGGCTCCCTGTTTCGATCAATCCCTCTAGTTCCGCCATTCTTTGTGCTTCAACAACCTTCACCGGCAACATGACTGCTGATGCCGGAAAGTCGCTCACTGCGACGCTCACTGTTCGCACGAACGCTGGAACCTCGTGGATTGCAACTGACAGCCAGACCGAAGCGAAACGCACGATCACGCAGAGCGTGTTCGAGTCCACTGTCCCGAACGCACCGACCGCCATTTCGTGCGAAAACGTGGAGAACGACAAGGAGTACATCACCCTCTCGTGGACTACTCCGAGCGGCTTCACGGCACCCAACGGCGGCTACAACGTCTATCTCGACAATGTCTTGATTGGCAACACGACGAACACAAGCACGCTCATCTCCAACAGAGGAAACAATAGCGGCAACGCAATCGTGACTGACACCGGGAATGGCGCAAGCGGCGGGAATTCTGGAAACCTGACCGTGCGAGCGGTCGCTTCCAATGGATCCACCTCTGCCAGCTCAGCTGCGATCTCGCTGCAACCACGCAATGGCAATAGTGGCATCGCATGCGGCTAGGACTTCGCCGGGCATCCGGCCTCGCAGTACTAGTAGCCCTGGGCGTCGTTCTCGGGGCAACTCCCGCGAGCGCCGCGACCGGCGTTGGAGTGGTTGAAGTTAGCGATGATGGCGTCTCGTTCGCCCGCACCTACCCTGGTGTGATCTTCGACAGCATCGCACTCTTGAGCCCCGGTGACAGCCAAAGTGACATCGTGTACGTGCGCAACACCGGCACCGCCGCGGGCTTCCTCCGCGTCACGATGCAGGATGTGTCCTACTCGGATGCCACCTTTGCGAACGCGCTCAGCGTGACAACGAGCACTCCCAGCAATGCGGGCTCAGCCCACGCCATCAGCGGAGCCTCGCCCTGCCTCGTGACCCACGAGGGTCTGACCATTGCCGCCGGACAGACCGTGCCCGTGACCGCAACTCTCGCCCTCGGCAACTTGACTGGCTCGCAGGGTCAGGGAGCGACGGCATCCGTATCGCTGCGGTTCACCCTCTCGGATACGACGCCGGGAACTTTGCCTGCAACGCAGTGCGAAAACTCAGGCTCGACAGTTCCGGTGGTTCCCGCCGTTCCCGGGCCAACGAACGGAACCGGTACAACAGCGACGGGAGCCGGAAGCTCATCAACGCTGCCTATCCCCACTCCGAGCCCCAGCCCTGCGATAGCCGACACTGCGGACGGCACGGCGTCAGGCCTCACCCCCACTTTTCCCACCTCATTCAACCTTGACCCCAACTCGTGGCGGCTCTACCAGGAGTACCTTGTACTGATCCTGTTCTTGGCCGCGCTGATCGGCGCCGGCATTTCGTGGCTCGTCGGTCGTCGCTCACGGAAGGAGACTGACGATGTCTAAGATTTCGACGCGTGCAGACGCTCGCAACAACGTCACAGACGATGAAAAATCGCACGGAGTTCTCTACTACCTCGGCATGGGTATTAGCGGAGGACTATTCGCCTTGGTGTTACTCGTCGGCGCCCTCGTCATCATCATCCCCAACCTCGCGGGCGCGCAGCCCCTCACCGTGCTGACAAGCTCGATGGAACCGAGCCTTCCCCCGGGAACGCTCATCGTCGTCAAGCCCATCGACACCAACGAGATCATTGTCGGGGACGTGATCACCTACCAAATCGAGTCGGGCAAAGCCGGTGTGATCACGCACCGCGTTACCGCAATCACCAACTCGAGCGATGGCAGCCGCACCTTCACGTTGCAGGGCGACAACAACGACGTCGCCGACGAACTGCAAGTACTGCCCGTTCAGGTGCAGGGCAAGCTTTGGTATAGCGTCCCGTGGATTGGTTACGTCAGCAATTTCGTGAACGGCAACGCCAAGACCTGGCTTGTTCCCGTCATCGCTATTGCCCTCTTCGTCTATGCCGGATTCATGATCACCAGCGGCATCATCTCGAGCGCCCGCAAGCGCAAGCGTCGCCGGGCGCGAGCTCAGCGCGAAGCTGATCGGGCGGCATCCATCGAAGCAGCAACTGACGCGGATGCGGTCGAGCCGGTCGATAACCGCGTGCGGTTGGGCTAGAACTTTTCGATTAGCCTCAACAGGTGGCTGAACTTTCCCGAGTGCGCGTGTGGGCTGATGCGCTCATCCGATTGCACTTGGATGACAGCTGGCAGTTCACCTTCGACAACGCCAAGACGCGCGCGGGGCTCTGCAACTTCACGCACAAACGCATCTCCGTGTCCCGGTATCTGGCTGCGCGGTACGAGGATGACGAGATCCACCAAATCCTGCTGCATGAGATAGCGCACGCAATGGCTGGGCCCGGTGCCGGCCATGGAGCGCAGTGGAAAGCCGTCGCCAAAGAGCTCGGCTATGAGGGCAAACGCCTGCACGGCGGAGCCATCGCCGATGAGTTCGCACCCTGGGTTGGCACCTGCCCGGCAGGCCACCAACACTTTCGTTACCGCAAACCGACTAGGCCTCTTGCGTGTGGACTGTGTTCCCGCCGTTTCAGCACAGCCAACCGCATCGAGTGGGTGCACCGGGTTGTGTCACGACCGCGAGGGTAGCCGCGAGCGCACCCGGTCACGGGGTGTCTCGTAACCGGCGATAATGGTTAGGTGCATCATCCCGAAACCGCGTCCCCTATTGGCATGCCCGCAGCCAGCCCCACGCCTACGCCTACGAGCGAGAACGCTGGCGGCGCGACCGGGCAATGGTTTACGTCGCGCACGTCACGTCAGTGGTGGTTCGATTCTGGCGCCCGCGCGCTCGACTTCGCCTACACCGGTGCGATGGGCAATAATCCCGCGTGGGAGCGCCTGCACACCCCAGCCGACCTCGCGACGTGGCTTGAGGGCCGCTTCGAAGCCTGCGATGGCACCGTCACCGATCGTGACCTCACGGATGCGAAGGGCCTACGCGAAGCGATTGCGTCGATCGCCACCGCTCTGAGCGTGAACGGTCAGCCTGACCCGAAGCAGATCGACATCATCAACCTGTTCGCTGCGACCCCGGATGTTCCCCCGCGGCTAGTCGGCGGAAGCCTGCAGGCAGGCCGCACCCGCGTGCGCACCGGTCAGGCGCTCGCCACGATGGCGCGCGAAGCCGTCTTCCTGTTCGGCGAGGAGCAGCACGAGCGGATTCGGGAGTGCGCTGCCGATGACTGCGCCCTCGTCTTCTACGACGAATCACGCTCCAATAACCGCCGCTGGTGCTCGATGCAGCGCTGCGGTAACCGCGCAAAAGTGCGCAGTCACCGTGCCCGCACTGCGGCACGCTAACTGCGCACTAGAGAAAGTTGTCGATTAGTCGACGAACTGAACCTCTTTCCAGAAGGTGACGTAGTTGGAGAAGTCCTTGCCCACGCGTTCTGCGGCGCCCGGGAGGATGTTCGGGTAGCTGAACGCGCGGTCCTGGTACTGCTGGCCGTTAGCGCTGACAACAAAGTACTGGCAGTCACCCTTCCACGGGCAGTGGTACGGGGTGGGGCTCTTCTCGAGCAGTTCGTGGTTCACGCTGGCCGGCGGGAAGTACCAGTTGCCCTCAATCTTGAGGAGATCTTCCTTGGGTGCTTCTGCGATGACGGTGTCGCCGATTACTGCCTTCATACTGTCCTCCATTGAGTCGGTCGTTAGTGAGTCAATGACGGGGTGCTCAGTCAGTGACTACTCGGTTCAACGCTCACGGAGCAAGCGTCATTCCCGAACGATGGCAAACCTGGCTGCACCGTTGCTGACAATGGCCTCATCGAGGGCGCCGCGTCCGGCATCCAGAATCAGCTGCTGACCTGCCGTGCTCGCCGACAGCAGGTGGTTGTGGGCCGATTTCAAGCCGGTGAACGCAGCGACAGCGGATGCCGCTTCCGGAGAAATGTAGTCAATGCCGGCATCGGCGAGAGCATCTACGATCGCACCCGCCGCGAGGAGGTCGTCGACGGTGAACCCGCCGTGCGCGTTTCCGGCAGCGATGACGGCGACGGTGAAGCGGTCACCTTTGAGTTCTTGTTGCGCGATGACCCACTCGGCGACGGCCGTGGCGGCCCCGGTTCCGGCGCTGAGAATGGAAAACGTTCCGGGCAACTCGGGGGCGGGCGTTGAACCGTCGGCGAGAGCATCCGCCCACACGACAACGTCGGCACCGGTGCTCAGCTCAAGCGCTTGGTCGCCGCCGAAGCCAAAGCGGACCTGGTACTGGGGTTGGGTGCGGGGATCGTTCACTTCTTGAGGCTAAACGCGGCGGTCGTCTCGGTCACGTTGGGTTACAGAATGTGACATCAGACGCGGGCGGGCGGATGCTGACTGCCGCATCGCGGCAACGACGAGATCTCGCCGCTATTCACCCGCGTTCGGAGCCCCACCCGGCACGACCGCGACTTTGCCTCTGCCATGACTGGAGGCGATCTGGTCGATCGCGTCAACGACCCCATCGAGCCCGACAACGCGTTCGATCGCGGGAACGAGCTCGCCGGACGCGAGCAACTCGGCAAGGTAGTTGAGGTCGTCGGGCGTGGGCGCAGCGGTGAACTGGTGGAACGAGACATCCGTCCCTTTGAAGGCCCGGGCCATGCGCATGAGGTGGAAGACGGGGCCGACCCAGCGATTGGTCATGGGGCCACTGACTCCCACAACGCGGGCGCCGGGAGCGAGGATGCTGCGCAGCTCGACTGCGGTTCGGTTGCCCATGAGGTCGAAGACCACGTCGTACTGGCCGCCGACCGCGATGTAGTCCTCGGTTTCGTAGTCGATGACGTGCGTAGCTCCCAGGGCCCGCGATCGCTCGACGTTGCGACCGCTGCACACGGCGGTCACTTCCGCTGCCCCGAGAATGCGAGCGAGCTGCACCGCAAACGTGCCCACCCCACCCGCGGCACCATTAATGAGCACGCGGTCACCGGGCTGCACTGCGGCTTCGCGTCGCAAACCCTGCAGCGCGGTAAGGCCAGCGACCGGCGTTGCTCCGGCCGCCACGAAGTCGACACCGGCCGGCAGCACAACAAAGTTCTTGGCGGTGACGGACGCGTACTCGGCGAACGCTCCGCCGGCTGCCTCGCCAAAGACAGCATCTCCGATCGCGAAGCCGGTAACACCCTCGCCGACCGCAACGACGCGCCCCGCGACATCCGCTCCCGGGCTGAGACGCTTGGGTTTACGCAGCCCCATGACCAATCGAACGAACAGCGGCGTGCCACTCAGGATGCGCCAGTCGAGAGCGTTCGCGGAAGAGCCAAGCACCTGCACTAATAGCTTTCCTGACGCGACAGCGGGAGACGGAATGGTCTCGATCGCCAGGACATCTGTGTCGCCATAGCGCCGAGCAGTCACGGCCGTCATCGTCTCGGGAATCGCCCCGGCGGTGCTCGGATTCGAACTCGTGTGGGGAGGAATGGGCATCGCGGCTCCTGCCGAATCGGTGCCCACAGTTTAGGACGAGCCTGCACTACTTGGTTCTTTTCTGTTCCACTCTGGATTCCTGAATCCCACTGGTAGAAACTATGACTATGCGCGTTCTACTGAAGCTCGTACTGGACTGTGACCCCGACGACGCGTGGCGTGCCATCCGCAGCCCGCACGTGTTTCAACAAGTGTCGGCCCCGCTGACGACCTTCAAATCCTTGGAGGTCGGCGGCTTTCCTGAGCTGTGGCAGCCCGGCGAGCATCCGGTCAATATGGCAGCGCTCGGCCTTGTAACGGTTGGTCAGCAAGTGATCGACATATCGTTCGAGGAAGCCCCCCATGGTGTTCGTCTCGTGCGCGACCGTGGTCGAGGCCTCAGCGGCCCTCTCGCTCTCGTCACCGAGTGGGAACACACGATGGCTGTCAGCCCCGCCCCCGGGGGAAAAACTCTGTATCGCGACCAGTTGATCTTCAGCGCTGGCATTCTCACTCCCCTGCTCTGGCCGCTCTACTGGGCCTTCTGGCAGTGGCGTGGTGCCGCACTGCAGCGACTTGCCCCAACGTGGAGTTGGGGCACAACAAGAAGAACTAATCTCAATCTTTAGGTTGACCGTTGTGGCTTCAGCCGTCGGCGTGAGCCGAATCGTGGGCGCGAAAGGAACACGCGGTGCCTCGACTGCGGCGAAGCAATACAACAGGGCGCGGGTACTCGCGCGTGCGATCGGGCCGGGGATTCAGTTACCGCGACCCCGATGGCGCAACGGTAACCGAGGCCGAACTCAAGGCGCGGTTTGGCTCGCTGGGCATCCCGCCGGCATGGACCGACGTCTGGATTTGTCCCTACGAGAACGGTCACGTGCTTGCGACCGGTTTCGACGAGGCCGGCCGCCGCCAGTACATCTACCACCCGGCCTGGCGTGAGCGTCAAGATCGCGTGAAGTTCGACCGCGCGCTCGAACTCGCGGCAGTGCTCCCCGGCGCCCGCGGTGTCGTCACCCGCACTTTGCGCTCCAGCGACGACCCCCGCGAGCGCACTCTTGCCGCCGCGTTTCGGATGCTCGACACCGGCTCATTGCGCGTCGGCAGCGAGCGCTACGCCGAAGAGCACGGCAGCCACGGCCTCTCCACTCTGCTGTGCGACCACGTCACCGTCATCGGCGACAGGGTGCAGCTCTGCTTCCCTGCCAAGAGCGGCCAGCAGTGGGAAAGCGAAATAGTGGACGCCGATCTCGCCGAGTTCATTCGGCGACGCCTGCGCAGTGCCCCCGATGCATCGGTGCTGTCGTGGCGGGAGGGCCGCGAGCGCCGGTCGCTGACCGCAGCGGACATCAACGACTACGTTCGCGAACGCACCGGTGGCGACTTCACCGCCAAAGACTTTCGCACGCTGCGCGGCACAGTTGCTGCCGCATCAAGCCTGGCGGCGAGTGCGGCTGCTGCCGAGGTCGCGGTGCCGAAACTGAGCCAGCGGGCACGCTCGCGCGCCATCCGAGAGGCGATGGAAGCAGCCGCCGAAGTTCTCGGTAATACGCCCGCCATCGCGAAGAAGAGCTACGTTGACCCGCGCATCGTTGATCTGTTCTCGGCGGGTGAGACCATCGATCCGCACCGGCTCGCCTCCGCGGAAAGTGAAGTGCGTCAGTTGCTCTCCCGCGACTGAGTCACACGCTGGCCTTGTGTGGCGAGTGCTTTGAGCGCATTCTGAACGGATGGCGCACTCACGGCAGGCCATCACCATCGACGGCCACTCCCTCACCCTGAGCAATCTCGACAAGGTGCTCTACCCAGAAACGGGAACCACCAAAGCCGACGTTCTTGAGTACTACGACGCCGTCGCCGACCTGATCATCGCGCACGCCCACGACCGCCCTGCCACCCGAAAACGCTGGGTGGATGGGGTGGGCACGGCTGAGAACCCGGGAAACGTCTTCTTTCAGAAGAACCTCGAAAACTTCGCGCCCGACTGGATCGCTCGCCGCACGATGAAACACAGAGACCACTCCAACGTGTACCCGCTCGTCAACGACCGCGCGACTCTCGCCTGGTTCGCTCAGGTGGCTGCCCTCGAGATTCATGTTCCGCAGTGGCGATTCGGCAAGAACGGCCAGCCGAAGAATCCCGATCGGCTGGTGCTCGACCTTGACCCCGGCGAGGGCGTCGGGCTGCCCGAGTGCGCCGAAGTCGCGCGTTACGCTCGCGCGCTATTGGAAGACATGGATCTGAAACCGGTGCCGGTGACCAGCGGGAGCAAAGGCATCCACGTGTATGCAGGCCTCGATGGCCGCTCCAACTCTCAGAAGATGTCAGCGGTGGCGCACGAGCTTGCGCGAGCGTTAGAGGCCGATCATCCCGACCTCGTCGTCAGCGACATGAAGCGTTCGCTGCGCCCCGGAAAAGTGCTCATCGACTGGAGTCAAAACAGCGCCGCCAAGACTACGGTGGCGCCGTATTCGTTGCGCGGGCGCCTTCACCCCACCGTGGCAACGCCCCGCACGTGGCACGAACTTGCCGATCCCAACCTTGCTCAACTGGGGTACCGCGAAGTGATGGAACGGGTGACGCAGCTCGAGGATCCGCTCGCTGCACTGTCGGCTGCGCGGGATAACCTGAACCCATGACCGCTCTTGAGGTAGCCGACTGGCGCCGCCGCAACTTTGCTCTCTACGC
Source organism: Salinibacterium sp. NG253 (assembly GCF_015864945.1). Taxonomy (GTDB): domain Bacteria; phylum Actinomycetota; class Actinomycetes; order Actinomycetales; family Microbacteriaceae; genus Rhodoglobus. The sequence continues at coordinate 1,307,141 of NZ_JADYWF010000001.1, forward strand.
CGCTATCCGTGAGAACCCGGATGCCGCGAGCGCCCACGCCGACTGGCGTGCGGGACGAGATGAGATGTTTGCCACGCATCCAGCCAGCCCGCTATTGCCGGAGGACGTGCGCGGCTTTAAGGGGCTGCCGTTTGAGTCGTACAATCCCGATTGGCGTTTCGAGGCATCCATTGTTCCGGGTGACGATCGCCGCATGAATGTGGAGACGGGAACGGATGGCGTAGTGCCGTTTGACCTGCTCGGAACCGTCGAGATTGAGTCGGTTGGCTCGCTCGATGTGTGGCGCTTGGCGTCGTATGGCGGCGGCATTTTCATCCCGGTGAAGGATGCTCTCTCTCGCGTGAAGGGTGGCACCTACGGCGGTGGTCGCTACCTTCTCGACACCGTGAAGGGTGCCGATCTCGGAGCGGGTAGCACCCCCGAGTCGCTCGTGCTCGACTTCAACTTTGCCTACAACCCTTCGTGCGCGTACGACCCCGCGTGGGCGTGCCCGCTCGCGCAGGCCGGCAACACTCTGGCTGGGCAAGTGCCGGTAGGCGAGCGCTACTAGGGGCATAACTGCTACGCTGGGGTTACTTGCGAAACAATTGTGTTTCCCTGCGTCGTAGAACGCTTCCCTCTTCTCGCCCACGTCAATCAGAAACGTGCGGCTCGTAGAAAACTTTCTCCGGCGAACTGGAGTAATCCGCGCCGAACGAAAGTTCGAGATCTGACCTGTGTGCCGCACCCGTGCGAAACGCCTGATTGGGTCGGTGTAGATCAGCACTGCCACGTTCATTTCGAACTGTGCCCGTGTGCCTCCGGTGTAACGCCCATCTGTTACTTATGCCTGAAAGGCACCATTACTTTGACTGAACAAACTTTTAGCTCGCTCGGCGTACCCGCCCCGCTGGTTGCAGCACTTGCAGCCGACGGCAAGACCACGCCGTTCCCCATCCAGCTCGACACCCTGCCTGACACCCTCAACGGTCGCGACGTTCTCGGCCGCGGAAAGACAGGCTCGGGCAAGACCCTCGCCTTCTCTCTTCCGATGGTTGCGCGCCTCGGTGGCACACTCTCCGGTGGCAAGCGTCGCCCGGGTCGCCCGCTGGGTCTCGTGCTCGCACCGACCCGTGAGCTCGCCACGCAGATCTCTGCTGTGATCGAACCTCTCGCTGCCGCGTATGGCCTCAACACCACCACGATCTTCGGTGGTGTCAGCCAGAACCGCCAGGTTGCTGCCCTCAAGGCCGGCGTCGACATTATTGTTGCCTGCCCCGGTCGTCTCGAAGACCTCATGAAGCAGGGCTTCGTGAGCCTCGACGCGATCGAGATCACCGTGCTTGACGAGGCCGACCACATGGCCGACCTTGGCTTCTTGCCCGTCGTGACCCGCATCCTCGACAAGACTCCGAGCAATGGACAGCGGATGCTGTTCAGCGCCACCCTCGACAACGGTGTAGACAAGCTGGTTCGCCGCTTCCTCCACAACGAGGTACTGCACTCGGTTGACGAAGCGAACTCGCACGTCTCCGCCATGACCCACCACGTCTTCGAGACCGAGAGCGTCGAATCGAAGCGCGTTCTCATCGAGAAGCTTGCTTCGGGCACCGGCCGCCGCATCCTCTTCATGCGCACCAAGCACCACGCCAAGAAGCTGGCACGCCAACTGACGGATGCCGGAATCCCCGCCGTCGACCTGCACGGAAACCTCTCGCAGGTTGCCCGTGACCGTAACCTCGCCGCGTTCTCCGCTGGCGACGTGAAGGTTCTTGTTGCTACTGACGTTGCAGCTCGCGGCGTGCACGTCGACAACATTGAGCTGGTCATCCACGTTGACCCGCCGGCCGAGCACAAGGCATACCTGCACCGCAGCGGCCGCACCGCTCGTGCTGGTGAAGAGGGCGACGTCGTCACGATCGTTCTTCCGACCCAGCGCAAAGACACCGCAGCGCTGTTGCGTAAGGCCGCCATCACGGTGACCCCGCAGCACGTCAACGCCAAGTCAGAAGCCGTAGTGGCCCTGACCGGTGAAGTAGCCGAATACGTCAAGCCTGCGCCTCGCGCAGCAGTCCCCGCCCGTGGCCAGTCACAGGGTGGACGTTCGCAGGGTGCAAACGCCCAGCGCAAGCGTTCACGTCGTGACGGCGAAGGCGGCTTCTACGAAGGCGAACGCGATGGTGCCCGTGAGGGTGGCCGTGGTGGCGCCGGTGGTCGTGGCGGAGCCGGTGGTCGTGGCGGCAACGGAGGCAACTCTCGTGGTGGCCGTAACGGTGCCGCTCGCGATGGCCAGGCACGTGATGGCGCTCGTGATGGCGCTCGTGGCGGCCAGCAGCGTAACGATCGTCAAGGCTCCGGCCGTGGCGCCGTCGTTGCCGGTTCAGGCTCAAGCGAACAGCGCTCAACTCAGCAGCCGCGCCAGCAGCAGGCTGAAGCTCCCACGCGTCCGCGCGGTGGCAAGGGCCGCGCTCAGGCCGGAAGCGGACCCGTTCGTGTTGGCCAGGTCGTGCGACCCAACCGTCGCGCTTCGAGCAGCGGGCGCTAAGGCTCAGGCCCAGCGCAACACAGTTTTACCGTCGAGGGCGGCGAATCACTCCCAGCAGTGCTGGGTTGGGGTTCGTCGCCCCTCGGCGTTTAACGGGTGCAGTTGGTCGGAGTGCGTGCGGTCGCGCGTGCGTGCGTGCGTGCGTGCGCAGCAGTGGACGCGAGCTGATTGGCCGGCAGGCTGGCGGCTGGCGGCTGGCGGCTCAGCATCACGGAAATTCAGGAGATTCTGTTACGCACCGCGCGAACCTGTCTCAGCATCCCCGGGTTTCGGGGCATCCGCACCGGCACCGTCCGCGCCCAAACCAGATCTCCTGAGTTTCCAACGTTGCTCAGCAGCGGCCTACGCGCACACCGCACAGCGCACAGCGCACAGCTACTCTCCGACCGCGAGCGCGGTCACGCTGCACTACGGAAATTCAGGAGATTCTGTTGAGCACGTCGTTTGCACGGCATTGCTCCCGCAGGCTTCCGCCCTTTTCCGTCACCGGGCGCGATCACGCGAACGGTTTTCCTGAATTTCCAAAGCCTGCGCACAGCAGACCGACGGGCAGGAGCTAGATCGCAGTTACGGCAGAACGCCGACGGAGGCGAGAGCTGCGCGCAGCAGTGCTCCGCGGCCGCCTTCCATGTCGGCGGTCACTGCTTCGGATACCGCGGCGGACGGGCTCAGCCAAGTGAGCTCGAGCGCATCCTGACGCGGTTCGCACGTACCGGTGACGGGAACGACGTAGGCCATCGAAACGGCGTGCTGGCGGGGATCCGTGAACTGGCTATCGCCCGGCCACGGGAAGTATTCGGCGACCATGAACGGGGTCGGGCTTGCCGGCAGGAGCGGGAAGGCCATGGGGCCCAGATCTTTTTCCAGATGACGGAACAGAGCATCGCGCAACGTCTCGCCAAACATGACACGACCAGAGACGAGGGTGCGGGTGATCTCACCATCGTTGCCGCGCACCAGAGTGCCGACCTCAGTGACGCGACCCAGCCCATCCACTCGCACAGGAATCGCCTCTACATAGAGCAGCGGCAGTCGCCTGCGGGTTTCCGCAAGCTCCTCATCTGAAAGCCAAGACGAGTTGGGATCTGGTGTGCCGACGGAGCTCATGCTCCATTGTCACCCATCACGGAACGTTTAGTGCGCGCCAACGTCGCGCCGATTCGCTAACATTCCTCAGATGGGCATGTGCCCTTTCATCGAGAGGGCACCATGACTGATGAGACACCGCACGGCTCGGCACCCGAAGAGGTACCGGCGAACGCTAGCGACAACACGGCCAACAACGACGGCCACGTTCCCGACGCACCGCCTGCCCCCGCAGCAGAAAACGCGCTACCGGCAACGACCGGCGCACCGCTGCCGCCTGCCCCGCCTCTGCCGCCCGTGCAACCTCTCGCCGCTGAAGCTGCCAAGTCGGGCCTGCCGGGCTGGGCTTGGGCTCTGATCATCGCCGGCGGACTATTTGTCATCGGGATGATTGTCACCGTTGTCGTAGTGGCCGTCGTCATCGTCGGTGCAGCGAATAAAGAAGATTGCAGCCTTCCCGGTAGCTGCGGGCAGGGCCTCCCGCCTATCACCGCCGAAGAACCGATCGAGGAACTAACGGAGCCCGCTAGCGGCGAGCGCATCACCCTCGACGGCAACGCCAACTTCGGTGAGCCGCCCGTCTGGGGCGTAACGCTGGACCCCGAGTGGGAGATCTTGGTTTTCGACGAGGATGGCATCAATAGTTTGGGAGATCCCACCACCGGCTGCAACATCGTCACCTCCCAACGTCAGACTGCGGTGAGCACTCCCACCGGAGGCGATCTCGCAGCCTCCGAGGCAGCGATGCAGGAAGAAGTCGAGGCCCTCATAGTGAGCGGCGTTTCGATGCAAGAGCTGGATTCGGGCACAGTCGACATCGCAGTGGCGTCCGAGTCCAGCGGTGTCAGCATTGAATTCTTGACCTCGGTGCGGTACCAGGAATCTTCCGAAGGAGCTTCTCGAGTGTCTGAGCTTCTGGTGCGGGGTATGCCAGCGTCGGGCAGCATCATGGCTGCGCTGGTTGTGTGCGAAACATCGGTCTACGAAGCTGGGGAGTCACCGTTCAACGACCTCATCAGTGGGCTCGCTGTGACGGCCGGTTACTAGTCGTCCACACCCTGACCTGCGCCGCCGCAGTGCACAACTCTCGGGGCTCCTGATGGCGGTAGCTGCGCCCATCATTAGCGTTCCTTTGCGGGCACTCGCCTGCCGTGCGAAAGGGAACCATGACCGAGAACGCCTCCACTTCTACAGAGCCACACAATTCTGAGCCGTTCAGCGCACGGTCTGGGCCGTCCGAAGCAGTGGGACCTCAGCCGTCTGACCCAGCGCCCGCAGAACACATCGATTCTGCGACGCCGGGGGCACCGCCCATCGCCCGACGCGGGCTCCCCGGATGGGCATGGGCTCTCATCATTGGGCTTCCGCTCCTGCTACTGGGAGCTGTCTGGGTGGGGCTCGTACTAGTAGGGCTGTTTTTTTCGGCCGCCTCGACATCCGCGGGCTGCGACGATGGCTACTGCGACTGGGGTGCGCCCGTTGAACCAACGTCCACGAGCAGCGACAGTCCGCTCGACGCGGCGGACCCAACAAACAGCGTCCCGCTCGCGGGAAACGCGGTATTTGATGGGCAACCGGTGTGGTCACTGACTCTCGAACCGACGTGGCAAGAACTTGATCTCGACCTGATCGGCCTCACCGTGTTTCACGACGATGCCACCGGGTGCGAACTGATCGCTTCGCAGAGCGTCGCGGCGCCCAATACCGAGAACGCTGGGGACGCCGTGCTCTCCGCCGATCTTCTCTCTCAGGAAATCAAAGCATTGACGGCCGGCAACTCTGAGGCTTTGGTGCTTAATGCCGGAGCAGCGACCGACATTCCAATCGGTGGCGCCGGAAGCGGGTCAACGATCGATTTCGCCTCAGCGACGATCAGTCAGAGAAACGCGGCTGATGTCGCCATGAGCACTGAAATTGTCGCGCGGTCTATGCCGGACTCTGACGTTGCACTCGTCGCAATGCTGACGTGCGAGACCGCAACGATCCCGACGTTCGGCGAGAAGTTCGACTTCTTCTCGACAGCGCTCGCGGTCGCAGTCGGCCCCTAGCCGCGGCGCGTAGGCTTTGGGTCATGCAGATCGATTCCTCCGCAGTGCTCTGGTCGGCCCCCGAACGTGAACGGGCCGGTCGTCCGCTCATCGTGTTGTTGCACGGGTATGGGTCTCACGAGGGAGATCTGTTCGCATTGGCACCCGCGCTGCCGCTCGGCCCCGTGATCGCCTCGCTGCGAGCGCCGCTCCCCGAGAGTGGTGGGTTCTCGTGGTTCCCCATCGACCTCAGCGGTGGCGGGCTCCCCCAGGTTTCTGGCGTGGATGACGCTGCCAACGCCGTGCTCGAATGGCTCGATGCCCAGCAGTACACGAGTGTGAGCCTCCTCGGTTTCTCGCAAGGGGCGGCCATGTCGCTCCAACTATTGCGGCTCGCCCCGGAACGCTTCAGCTGTGCCGTCGCACTCTCCGGGTTCGTGGCCAGTGCCGAGCACCCCGGAGATGCGAAGCTCGCGAGCATCCGCCCGCCCGTGTTTTGGGGCCGTGGCACTGATGACCCCGTTATTCCGACGGCGGCAATCGAGCGCACCGAGGACTGGCTTGTTGACCACACGCGTGCCGAAACCCGGATTTATGAGGGACTCGCGCACGCAATCTCGACCGATGAGCTCAACGACTTCGTGAGCTTTCTGCACACGCACGCGTAACGAGTTGGAGCCAAGACCGAGCCTGTGGTGCGGTCTTAGTGAGCACGCACGCGTATCGGGTCGGAGCACCCGCCTCGCACCCGCTGCACGCCTTCGGCGAAATCCGTAGGGCACTGTCAGGGGTTACGACGAAGATAGAACAATGAGCGATGTGCTCGGCAAATTTTCGCCCGCCACCCGAGAGTGGTTCCAGGGCGCGTTCGATGCTGCCACCCCGGCCCAACTCGGCGCCTGGGATGCTGTCTCCTCTGGGGCTAATGCGCTCGTCGTTGCCCCCACCGGTTCCGGTAAAACGCTCGCCGCTTTCCTGTGGGCGATCGACCAGCTCGCTTCGAGCCCTCCCCCGGCGAACCCCAAGCAGCGCACGCGCGTGCTCTACATCTCTCCGCTGAAGGCTCTCGGCGTTGACGTCGAACGCAACCTTCGCGCACCACTCGTCGGCGTCACGCAAACCGCTCGGCGGCTCGGGCTCGGCGAGACCGACATCACCGTGGGCGTGCGCTCGGGAGACACCACCGCGCAAGACCGCCGGCTGCTCGCGCGGCTTCCTCCCGACATCCTCATCACGACCCCCGAGTCGCTGTACCTGATGCTTACCTCGGCGGCGCGCGAGACCCTCAAAAACGTCGACACCGTCATCATCGACGAAGTGCACGCCGTCGCCGCCACCAAGCGCGGCGCCCACCTTGCGCTCTCTCTCGAGCGGCTGGATGCCCTGCTCGCGAAACCCGTGCAGCGCATCGGCCTCTCCGCCACCGTGCGACCGATCGAAGAAGTAGCTCGGTTCTTGGGCGGACGCGCCCCCGTCACGATCGTGCACCCGCCCTCGGCGAAGACCTTTGAGTTGAGCGTCGTTGTTCCCGTTCCCGACATGACCATCCCCGGCACCGTGGCCTCCGCGCGCGGCAAAGCCAGCGGCGGCGATGGCAGCGACGACGAGGCGACTCCGGAATCGGCAGCATCCCTCTGGCCGCACGTTGAAGAGCGCATTGTCGATGCGATTCTTGAGCACCGCTCCACCATCGTTTTTGCTAACTCGCGGCGGTTGGCCGAACGGTTGACCGCCCGTCTCAACGAGATCTATGACGAACGGCTCAGCGACGGCACCACCGGTGGTGACGGTGCCGGGGCTGGCGCTGGCGCTGGCGCTGGCGCTGGCGCTGGGGCTGGGGCTGGGGCTGGTGCTGGAACTGGAACTGGCGAAGGCGCAAACAGCGGAGCCGGTAATGCCGCCGCCGTTCTCGAGCGTTCCCAAGCCAGTGCGGATGCCGCAGCCTACGCCGCCCCGCAGCAGCCGTGGAAGCCGCCCGCCCAGATGATGGCGCAAGGTGGATCCACCATGGGTGCCGCTCCGCTGCTGGCCCGCGCGCACCACGGCTCCGTCAGCAAAGATCAGCGCGCGATCATCGAAGACGACCTCAAAACAGGAGTGCTGCGCTGCGTTGTTGCGACGAGCTCGCTCGAGCTCGGCATCGACATGGGTGCCGTCGACCTTGTCATTCAGGTCGAGTCGCCGCCGTCGGTCGCGAGTGGGCTGCAGCGCATTGGGCGAGCCGGGCATCAGGTCGGGGAAATCTCTAAAGGAGTGCTGTTTCCGAAGCACCGCACCGACCTCATCCACACGTCTGTCGCCGTTGAGCGGATGCGCAGTGGGCAGATCGAAGCCCTCTCGGTTCCGACAAATCCGCTTGATGTGCTCGCGCAGCAGACCGTCGCCGCCGTGGCGCTCGACGAAATCGACATCGAAGAGTGGTTCGACACCGTGCGCCGCAGCGCGCCGTTCTCGACCCTGCCGCGCAGCGCTTTCGACGCGACCCTCGACCTACTGAGCGGCCTCTACCCGAGCGACGAATTCTCTGAGCTGCGTCCCCGCGTCGTGTGGGATCGCGTGGCCGGCACCCTCAGCGGTCGCCCCGGGGCGCAACGCCTCGCCGTCACCTCGGGCGGCACCATCCCCGACCGCGGCCTCTTCGGCGTCTTCATGATCGGCGGCGAAGCGGGAGCTCCCGGCCGTCGCGTCGGTGAACTCGACGAAGAGATGGTGTACGAATCGCGCGTCGGCGACGTATTCGCCCTCGGCACCACGAGCTGGCGCATCGAAGACATCACCCACGACCAAGTGCTCGTCTCCCCCGCCTTCGGCCAGCCCGGCCGCGTTCCGTTCTGGAAGGGCGATGGCCTCGGCCGCCCGGCAGAGCTGGGCGAAGCCATCGGGGCGTTCACTAAAGAAATTGCTACGGCATCCGCTGACGATGCACGCGCTCGGGCCGAGTCGATCGGGCTCGATGAGCACGCCGTCACCAACCTGATCGCCCTCGTGACCGAGCAAAAAGCATCCACCGGTCACGTGCCGAGCGACACCACGCTCGTCGTCGAACGGTTCCGGGATGAGCTGGGCGACTGGCGTGTGATCCTGCATTCCCCGTACGGCATGCCCGTGCACGCGCCCTGGGCGTTGGCGATTACGGCGCGCATCCGCGAACAGCTGGGCGTGGATGGCGCAGCCATGGCCGGTGACGATGGCATCGTCGTGCGCATCCCCGACACCGATGCCGCGCCGCCCGGTGCCGACCTCTTTGTGTTCGACGCTGACGAGCTCGAACAGATCGTCACGGAAGAAGTGGGCGGCTCCGCGTTGTTCGCCGCGCGCTTTAGGGAGTGCGCCGCTCGCGCCCTGCTGCTGCCGCGCCGCGACCCCGGCAAGCGTTCGCCGCTGTGGCAGCAGCGCCAGCGGGCCTCGCAACTATTGGATGTGGCGCGCAAGTACCCGAGCTTTCCCATCGTGCTCGAGACTGTGCGCGAAGTGCTGCAAGACGTGTACGACCTGCCGGCGCTCACGGCGCTGACGAAGCGCATCGCCAGCCGCGGCATCCGCGTGATGGAGACCGAGACGGATGTGCCGTCGCCGTTCGCGCGCAGCCTGTTGTTCGGTTATATGGCCGCTTTCGTATACGAGGGGGATTCGCCGCTCGCCGAGCGTCGAGCCGCCGCGCTCTCGCTCGACCCGGCGCTGCTCGCCGAGCTTCTTGGCCGTGCCGAGCTACGCGAACTGCTCGACCCCGACGTGATCGCCCAGACCGAGAACGAGCTGCAGCGGCTGGTGCCAGAACGTCATGCTCGGGATGCCGAGGGCATCGTAGATCTGCTGCGCGTGCTTGGTCCGCAGACCGTCGCTGAGATCGAGGCCCGCTCGCTCGTGACAGGTGCAGCCCTCGCCACCGACCTCGCTGGCCTCGCGAAAGCGAACCGCGTACTCGAAGTGACCATCGCCGGCGAACGCCGCTGGGCCGGCATCGAAGACTCCGCGCGACTGCGCGATGCGCTCGGAGTTCCCCTGCCCATAGGCGTGCCCGCCGCGTTCATCGAGCCCGTCGACGATCCGGTCGGCGACCTCGTGAGTCGCTACGCCCGCACCCACGGACCCTTCACCCTGGCGGATGCTGCAGCCCGCTTCGGTCTCGGAACAGCCGTCGTCCAGGACACCCTGCGTCGCCTCGCGGCCGACCGTCGTGTTGTCGATGGCGAGTTTCGCCCCGGCGCGAGCGGCACCGAGTGGTGCTCGGTGGATGTGCTGCGTCGCCTGCGCAGTCGCTCACTTGCGGCACTGCGGCAAGAGGTCGAGCCGGTGTCCCACGCGACGCTTGGTCGGTTCCTGCCCGCCTGGCAACACGTGTCCGCTGCCGGTGACTCACTGCGCGGAATTGATGGCTTGGCCCAAGTGATCGACCAACTTGCTGGGTACTCAGCCCCGGCATCCGCGTGGGAAAACTTCATTCTGGGTTCGCGCGTGCGCGACTATTCGCCCGCGTGGCTCGATGAGCTGACGACGTCGGGCGAAGTGGTGTGGGCCGGGCAGGGTGCGCTGGCGGGCAGCGATGGCTGGATCAGTTTGCACCCCGCGGCGACCGCAGCGCTGACGCTGCCCGAGCCTGATCGGGATGGGCTGAGCGAGCTGCAGCAGAACATTCTGGACGCGCTGGCGGGTGGCGGTGCGTTCTTCTTTAGGCAACTCTCGAATCAGGTGGGCAGCACGGATGACAAGGTGCTGCTGAAGGAACTGTGGGATTTGGTGTGGCGGTCGCTCATCACGAACGACAGTTTTGCGCCCCTGCGCGCGCATCTCGGAGGCACGGTGCGGGCCACTCGGGCACCGCGTCCGGCACGGGCTCGCGCCTATCGCGGTCGTGTGTCGACGGTCGCGCAGGCGGGGCCGCCGAGTGCGTCCGGCCGGTGGGCACTGCTCGAAACTGCTGAGGGCGAGACGACGGTGCGCGCCAAGTCGACCGCCGAGTTGATGCTCGAACGGCACGCTGTCGTCACACGCGGTGCGGTCGTGAGCGAGGGCATCCGTGGTGGATTCGCCCTGACGTACCGCGTGCTGAGCGGCTTCGAAGAGACCGGTCGTGCCCGCCGCGGTTACTTCATCGAGGGGCTCGGTGCCGCCCAGTTTGCGACCGGAGCCACCGTCGATCGCCTTCGTGGATTCACTCGGGATCCGGATGCTGCGCCCCAACTTCTGGCGATCACTCTCGCCGCGACCGACCCCGCCAACCCCTACGGGGCTGCTCTCGGGTGGCCGGGGCTGGGTGGCGAGGATGCTGGGGCTGAGAGTAGTGACGCTGGAGTCGGTGCTGCTGGTGCTGCTGGTGCGGCCGCTGCTGCTGGCGCTCGGGCTGCTGGCGACGACGACTCGGACGCGTGGGCTGCAACGTCGGCATCGGCATCTGCTGCCGCATCCGCAAAGCCCGCCGCTGACTCCCCCAAGAAGCACCGCCCCGGCCGTAAGGCAGGTGCGATCGTTGTGATGGTCGATGGGCATCTTGCGCTCTATCTGGAGCGTGGCGGCAAGTCGCTGCTCGCGTTCGACCTCGAACCCGCCGTTGTGGATGCCGCGACCCGCTCGCTCACGAGCACCCTGCGCGGAACGCTGCCAAAACTCCGCATCGAGAAGGTCAACGGTGATTTCGCCGTCGGCACCCCGGTGGGTAAGGCGCTCGTGGAGGCCGGATTTGTCGCAACGCCGCAGGGGTTGAGGTTGCGTGCCTGAGGGTGATTCCGTCTACAAGGCGGCAGCGAAACTACGGGCGGCGCTCGACCACCAAGTGCTCACCCGCACCGATTTTCGGGTACCCGCGTTTGCGACGCTCGACCTCAGCGGCCAGACCGTCACGAGCGTGGTACCGCGCGGCAAGCACCTGCTGATTCGCGTCGCCGAGGGCACCGACGCCGCCACGGTCGACGCCGCTGCCACCGCCACTGCCACCGCCACCCCCGCGGGTGACCCGGGCTCGGGCCTCACCATCCACAGCCACCTCAAGATGGAGGGCGTCTGGCAGATTTACGGCGCCGGCGAACGATGGCGCAAGCCGTCCTACTTGGCTCGCGGAGTGCTGAGCACGGCAACGAAGACCGCGGTAGGTTTCGAACTGGGGCTGCTCGAAGTGGTGCCCACGGCATCCGAAGACAGCATTGTGGGTCACCTGGGCCCTGACCTTCTCGGGCCTGATTGGGATGCCGAACTCGCGTTGGCGAACCTGCTGTCTGACCCAGCGCGGCCGGTTGCGCTCGCGCTACTCGATCAGCGGAACCTCGCCGGTCTCGGCAACGTTTTCGCGAACGAGTTGAGCTTTCTGCGCGGTGTTCGCCCGCACACCCCCATCGGCGAGATCGCCGACCCGAAGCGCCTCGTCGCGCTCGCATTCAAGGCGATCATGGTGAACAAGGACCGCCCGATCCGCAATCTCACGGGCCTGCCGCGCGGCAAACCCCGCTACTGGGTGCACGGGCGGCGCGGGGAGCCGTGCCTGCGGTGCGGCACCCGCATCGAGTCAGACCAGCTCGGCACCGGCCCCACCGACACCCGCTACATGTGGTGGTGCCCGAGCTGCCAGAAGTGACGCGAAGTCCATCCGGTTACAAGAGAGATACAAGAATGAGATTTAGAGCTTTTAGCTCCACGTCTCGTGCATAGAGAAGGCCACTATCTCGCGATCATCTGTTCGACCAAAATCCAAAGAGCACGCCGCTCCCCAAAAACATGGCGCCGATAAGCACGAGCATAACGAATCCAGCAGCTATCACGGAGGTTCGCTCGGACCCTAAAGTTAGAAGTGCGGTTTTCAGCTCCGTGCGGGTCGCCCGTCTGTGTATTAGCCAAGCCCTAATGACCGCTTCACGTTCGCTCCCGATGCGTCCAACGTCAATCACGGCCCGGATGGTCCATATAAGAACGATCATGGCGAGCCAGATCGAGACAATAGATGCTGCGAAAATGAACAACGGAGTCAGGTCTCCGCTTGGCGTGGAAACTAACGCGCCAAGAAGCGCACCGACCAGCGAGCCTGAAACCAATAGCAGCACACCCGCAGAGCCTCGGCCCATGAAGTTCAACCACGACCAGAGTAAAGAGTCGCGGTTCACCAATGGTTTATAGGTAGCTGCGGCGCCGAGAGATATCAGGGAGACAAAAACGAAAATTATCGCGGGAAGCGAAGTAATCCACAGAACCGTGACGCCAATTCCGCTCTTTTCGTTTACCAAGAGTGTCCAATAGACTCCGAGCCCAATAAGCGCTGGGACGCCGAAAGAGAGCATCGCAGTTTTATACGCCCGCGTTTCCCGACTTCGCGTCACTGACTCGCCCTCCCCTGCGCTAGTGGGCCCTGGGCCAGCCGAAACAATGTCGCTCATGAAAGTTCCTTAAATTTGGTGGCGTCCGGGGTCTAGGAGAACGTAATCGCGGTGAAGCCGACTACGTCGGATTCATTTCGCCCGACCGGACGGCAAAATCCTTCAAGTAAAATTCTTCGCCGAAGCTTCTCGAGGTCGATCTAAGAGGCGGAAGCATCCGCCAGGTCAGGCAACAACGCTGTGATCGATTCCCTCCATCCAGAAATCACAGCAATCCCTTCAATAATTCGGTTGGTTGCGCGCCTGAGCGCTTTCGCTACAGGGTCCAAGTCACGAGCAGATTGACTCAAAATGCGGGTGCCGTCCCGGAACACGGTCAGGCCCACTGCGCCCTCCTCTGCGGAATTCACCAACGACAACATGCTGTTGAGGAATATGGCGCCGTCGTCGGTTACTTCTTCTTCGCCGGACTGATACCGCGTGATAATGTATTGCACCATCGCTCCAAGCCTCGAAATATCATCGTAAAAGGCATTTGCAAGCTCTTCCATACCATCGGCAGTCGGCTGGAGTTCGGCGGCAAGCGCGCGCGTAAGAAGAAGCTTTCCCGCAAAGCCTCTTCCTTGAGCGTCAGACTCCGCAGCATCAGCCGCGAATTGCGTAGACCTCTCTCCAACCGAACTCATCTCGGCCGAGAAGTCGCTCATTACTTCGATAACGTGGGATAGCGCGCCCTCGCCTTCAGCGAGAATGTCGATTATGCCGGGTTCCGCCGCTGAGGTGTCATCCTGATCCGGCGCAATGGAACGGGCCACATCGTTCACAACGTCGATCGGGGCGCTGGCGGTTGCCGCGAATATGCTCGTTGCCCGCAGGGTTCCCCCACCACCATTCAACGATGCACGGAGGCTATCTATGAGATCGTTTCTCGCTCCGATGAGCCCCGCGGTTGTTCGATTGAACTGAATCGTTCGTATCGTCGTAACGTCGAACGGTAAACGCCCGTACTCACCGATTTGGAGTGTCATTTTGCTCGGCTGGGAATGTCTTAGTCCAAGCTCATACATGACATTCGGGTTTGCATCGCTGAGGTCAGCGATCACGACATCGGCATCACGGAGGTACGTAAAGATCTGGTCCGGAATCTCGCCTGCTTCGGCGATCCTGTCAGCTCTGACGGGCGACAATCCGAAGTGCGCACAAGCTGGCTCAAAGACCTCTTCCCACATCACAATAGATTGCTCATATCGTGCGCGTCCCGGCTGGCCCACCGGCTCAAGTCGGTCCCCAATAGGCGAGACTATAAAGCAAGTGAGATTGGCGCCAAGCTGGTCATCTTCGGGCATGAGAGTTCCTTTGTTTTTGACTCAGACTAGCGGGATTCTCTGTTCGAAAAGTAGCTCGGGAAGAACGTGTCCTGTTTGGGCCTCAACGACGAGAAAAACGAAGGAGCGATGACCAAAGCATTGTCCTCGCCGACACTCAAAGCCCTAAAAGCTCGTTGTCCTGATCCTCACGAATCGAATCCAATCGGTCGATAATGTCGCATGCTGCTGGGGCCGGCCCGGCCTAGGCTAAAGAGAACGTGTGGACTCGCAGCTACGACCGGACACTCGTCAATCATGAAATCCCGAGAGAGATCATCAGTGAAGAAACAGCTCAACGTCGTCGGTGCCGTCATCGCGCGCGATGGCCTCATCCTCTGTGCCCAGCGCGGACCCGGCGGGGCTTTGCCCGGGATGTGGGAGTTCCCCGGCGGCAAGATCGAAGCCGGCGAGACTCCTCGTGATGCACTCGCGCGGGAGATCACCGAAGAGCTGGAGTGCGAGGTGGAAGTGGGCGAGTTGATCACCACGACATCTCACGAGTATGACTTTGGGATCGTCGTGCTGACGACCTTCTACTGCGAACTGCTCTCCGGCACGCCGGTCCTGACCGAGCACGCGGAAGTCCGCTGGCTAGACCCCGCAGACCTAAGTTCACTTGAGTGGGCCCCTGCCGACATCCCGGCGGTCAAGCTGATCCAGAAGGCGGCGAGCGCCTAGTGGCAACCGACCTTCGCGAACTCGAGCCCTTTGGCCAAGATGTCGAATTTGGGTACGTCGACAAGACCGTTCACGCTCCGCGAAGACGTCACCCTCACCTGGTTCTCAACACAAAGAACGACTCGATGCTGCGGGCGCTGCGAACTGAACTGCAGCGAGCCACCTCTTTCACATTTTCGGTGGCTTTCGTCTCGCCGCGTGCAATCGCATTGCTCAAACAGGAACTGATCGATTTCGAAGGCGTCGGGCGAATCATCACCTCCGACTATCTCGGTTTCAACACACCCCACGCATTTTCGGAACTGCTCAATCTCAAAGAGCTCGGAATCGACGTTCGCATCCACAACGAGACTGCGTTCCATCCGAAGGGCTATGTCTTTCAACAGCCGAGCGGCGTCACTGCAATTCTCGGTAGTTCGAACCTCACTGAGACCGCTCTAGCGAAGAACCACGAATGGAACCTCCGGGTCTCAGCTACCCGCGATAGTGACCTCGCCGAACAATTCACCAACCTTCTTGACGATGAGCTATTCAACTCAACGCCTCTCACTCAAGGCTGGATCGACGACTACGCCGCCCACTACCGACCTCCGGCGCTAAGCCCGCGAGGCGGACGACGGTCGCCCCCAGCGCTCGATGAGCCAGAGACAGTCGGGGCGATCACTCCGAATGTCATGCAGGTCGATGCTCTCAGCGCGATAGCTACAGTGCGTGCGGCTCAGAAGGACCGAGCCCTGGTTATCTCCGCGACCGGCACAGGAAAGACAATTCTTTCTGCTTTGGATGTTCGCGCCGTCAATCCGCAACGTCTACTCTTCGTTGCCCACCGTGAGCAGATCCTCGACCGAGCCATCACCGAGTTCCAGAAAGTACTCGGTGCGCCCAGAGCAGACTTTGGAAAGATCACCGGCAACGAGCGTGAGCCCGACAAGCGTTATGTTTTCGCCACTGTGCAAACTCTCTCGCAGCAGCACGTACTCGACAGCTTGGACCCCACCACCTTCGACTACATCCTGATCGACGAAGTGCACCGTGCCGGCGCCAAGAGCTTCACGAGAGTCCTCGACCACTTTCAACCGAAGTTCCTTCTGGGGATGACGGCTACGCCCGAGCGCACTGACGGCGAGAACATCTTTGAGTTGTTCGACTACAACGTCCCGTACGAAATCAGATTGAACACCGCTCTCGAGCTGGAGATGCTCGCCCCGTTCCACTACTACGGGGTCGCTGACATCACATTCGACGACGGCTTCACCACGACCGAAACGACTTCGCTTTCACGGCTTGTAACTCGAGAACGTATCGACCTGATCCTGAAGTCCATCGAGACCTACGGTCAGGCAGGAGCAAGCCCGTGCGGCCTGATCTTCTGCAGCCGCAAAGAGGAAGCGCACGCCCTCTCGGGTGAGCTCAACAAGCGGCATCTTCGCGGAAGGCAGCTGCGCACAGTCGCGCTCACCGGCCAGGATTCGATCGAAGCGCGCGAGACTGTAGTTGAACGCCTTGAAGCGGGTGAACTCGATTACGTGCTCACAGTAGACATCTTCAACGAGGGTGTCGACATCCCCACCGTGAACCAGATCATCATGCTGCGCCAGACTCAGTCGAGCATCGTGTTTGTTCAGCAGCTCGGCCGCGGCCTTAGAAAGGTCGAGGGTAAGGATTACCTAGTCGTCATCGACTTCATCGGAAACTACGCGAACAACTTCCTCATCCCGATCGCGCTCTTTGGTGATGACTCGCTCAATAAGGAGTCGATTCGCAAGAACCTCATCGCGGCCGAAGAAGTTGGCGTCCTCGCGGGTCTCTCGAGCGTGCGCTTTGACCAAATCTCCCAGAAGCGCGTCCTTGAATCCCTTGCGACCGTGAAGCTCGACAGCTTTCAGAACCTCAAAAGTGCGATTGAAACGGTGCGGAGACGTGTCGGTCGTGTGCCATTGCTCTCGGACTTCTTGAAGTTCGAGTCAGTCGACCCTGTTGTTCTTGCTACAAAAATGGGGAACTATCCCGCTCTGCTCGCCAAGGTCAAGGTGGCCGAAAACGAGCTCTCCGAGCAGGAATCACGAGCGCTCACGGTCGTCTCGAAAGAACTACTGACGGCCAAGCGCCCTCACGAATTGCTGCTCCTGCGCACGCTGTTGGCTATCGGGAACTTGGACGACGAATCGGCAGCGGCGACGCTCGCTGCGGCGGGACTACCGGTCGACAACATCACCGCGAAAGCTGCTCTTCGAAGCCTTACGCTCGAGTTCAATACTGCATCCGAGATCTCCACGTTCAAGAGCCCAGGCCCCGCGACCACAAACGACCGCGGAGCTGCCGAGCTAAGCCCAGAATTCGCAGACGCGTACCGAACGTCGGCCCCGTTTCGAGCCCACCTTGACGACGTGATCGACAGCGGTCTGCGACTCACAGCCGATCGCTACTCCCCCGCTGGGCCGTTCACTCCGGGTAGTCAGTATTCGCGCAAGGACGCAA
Organism: Salinibacterium sp. NG253; assembly: GCF_015864945.1. Classification (GTDB taxonomy): domain Bacteria; phylum Actinomycetota; class Actinomycetes; order Actinomycetales; family Microbacteriaceae; genus Rhodoglobus. The sequence goes on from NZ_JADYWF010000001.1 coordinate 1,324,599, forward strand.
GCCGACTTCTCAACTGGCGAAGCAACATGTACTCGACGATCTATGGCTACAAGGTTGATACGGACACGAGTACCTGCCCCATTTTCGTGACGCTTCACAAGTCCGAAGAAGTCTCCGAGAGCACCGCCTACGATGATGAGCTGCTCGACTCCCACACGATGCTTTGGTACACGCGCAGTAGAACCAATCTGGAGACCCCCGAAGTCCGCAAGATTCTCGACGGGGCAGTCGACATCCATGTGTTCTCAAAAAAGAGCGATGCAGACGGCCCAGGTCATTACTACCTTGGTCAAGCAACTGCGCAGCAGGCTGAGCAAACGACGATGCCCGGCGCAGCAGGCAAAGAACTTTCTGTCGTGCGAATGCACCTGCGATTCGAAAAGCCAATCCCCGCGGGCCTCTTCGATTACTTCCATACGAACCTTACGGAGTAGCTGCCACTCGGGGCACTGCGCGTCGCTCCGCACCGAAAAGTCAGCACCCCCTGCCACACTAGCCACGTGACAGATACCCGCACCGATGCCCTGGCCGTTCTCCGCACGCTTGTGGGCAACGAGACTGCCGATTTTCATGAGGGACAGTTTGAGGCGATCGAGACGCTCGTCGATGGGCGCCGCCGCGCGCTCGTGGTGCAGCGTACGGGGTGGGGAAAGTCCGCCGTCTACTTCGTTTCCACGCTGCTCATGCGCCGGCGAGGTGCGGGCCCTACTGTGCTCGTGTCGCCACTGCTGGCGCTCATGCGGGATCAGATTGCTGCGGCATCCCGCGCCGGAGTTCGTGCCGTCGCCATCAACTCCACCAACCCGCACGAATGGGCCGAAGTTCAGCAGCAGCTCGCCAACGATGAAGTCGACGTGCTGCTCGTCTCGCCCGAACGCCTCAACAACCCCAGCTTTCGCGACAACCAACTGCCCGCACTGATCAACCGCATCGGGATGCTCGTCGTCGACGAAGCGCACTGCATCAGCGACTGGGGCCACGACTTTCGCCCCGACTACCGCCGCCTGCGCGAACTCATCGCCACCATGCCCGACGGCGTCCCCGTGCTCGCCACCACCGCCACCGCCAACTCCCGCGTCGTCGCCGACATCGCCGCGCAACTCGAAACCGGGAGCAGCGACAGCGCCGAAAACACAGCCACGGGCGGCACCGAAGTCGTCACCATCCGCGGCCCCCTTGCGCGAGCATCCTTGCGCTTGGGTGTCCTTAAACTGCCGGATGCCCGAGCTCGCCTCGGCTGGCTGCTGAGCCACCTCGCCGAACTGCCCGGCAGCGGCATCATCTACACGCTCACCGTTTCGGCCGCCGAAGACACCGCGCGGCTACTGCGCGACAGCGGCATGGATGTGCGCGCCTACACCGGCAAAACCGACCCACAAGAACGCGAAGAATCCGAACAGGCACTCAAGAACAACACCGTGAAAGCCCTCGTCGCCACGAGCGCGCTCGGCATGGGCTTCGACAAACCCGACCTCGGCTTCGTCGTGCACCTCGGCGCCCCCTCCTCCCCCGTCGCCTACTACCAACAGGTCGGCCGCGCCGGTCGTGCCACCGACAACGCCGACGTGCTGCTGATGCCGGGCCGCGAAGACGAAGACATCTGGGAATACTTCGCCACCGCATCCATGCCCGACCAAGCCAACGCCGAACTCGTAATTGCCGAGCTGACTGCCGCCGCCAGCTCTGGGGCCGGGCCCGTCTCCACGCCAGCGCTCGAAGCCCGCGTGAACCTGCGCCGCACCCCACTCGAACTGCTACTGAAAGTGCTCGACGTCGATGGCGCCGTCGCGCGGGTTCAGGGCGGCTGGACCGCCACCGGCCAAGCCTGGAGCTACGACGCCGAACGCTACGCCGGAGTCACCGCCGCCCGCCGAGCCGAACAACAACACATGCTCGACTACGAACAACTGCCCGCCGGCACCGAAGGCTGCCGCATGGAATACCTGCAACGCGCCCTCGACGACGACACCGCCACCCCCTGCGGCCGCTGCGACAACTGCGCCGGCATCTGGTACCCCACCGACATCAGCACGGATGCCACCACCCGCGCCACCGCCACCCTCGACAAAGTCGGCGTCCCCATCGAACCCCGCGCCCAATGGCCCACCGGTGCCGACAAGCTCGGCGTCCCCGTGCGCGGACGCATCAATCCCGAACTCCGCGCCACCGAAGGCCGCGCCCTCGCCCGCCTCACCGACCTCGGCTGGGGCGGAACCCTGCGCACCCTCTTCGCCCCCGGCACCCCCGACGCGCCCGCGAGCCCCGCGCTCGTCGCGGCCTGCGTCCGGGTGCTCGCCGATTGGGGCTGGGATGAGCGACCCGTCGCCGTCGTCTCGATGCCGTCACGCAGCCGACCACAACTCGTGGCATCCGTCGCCGAAGCCCTCGCCAGCGCCGGCAAGCTGCCCTACCTCGGCGCGCTCTCGCTCACGGGCGATGGGCCACACGGCGACCCCGGCGGAAACAGCGCCTACCGGCTCGCAAGCGTGTGGGGGCAGTTCGCGTGGGCCGGAGACGAACTACCTCAGGGCCCGATCCTGCTCGTTGATGATCTCGTCGACTCCCGCTGGACACTCACGATTGCCGCCAAAGCACTCCGCGAAGCCGGGGCGGATGCCGTGCTCCCGTTCGCGCTCGCGCTGCGCGGGTAACCCTGCGCGGATAACCGCAGGCGACGAACCCCTCGCGGCCTCGCAACCGTTAGCCGTGTGTAGCGAACCCACCACCGGGCATCCGCGGCCCCGGGCGCTCCGCACGCTCCCTGCCGCTTCACCGGCAAGAAAGCTATTCTGTTAACTCAAGCAACGGAGCCGTTGCAGTGCGATCGGAGGTCGCCACAATGTCAGGTCTCTTCTCACAGCAGAGCCCCTCCCAGTACGCGCGCTCGCTCGAACGCCACTCCGACGCCATGATCGCCGCCGCAAACACCAACGGTCGCGCTCTTCCCTCCGACACCACGCCCCACAACTTCGCCCTCGGAGCATTTCTCTCACTGTTCGCGATTCCTCTCGCGATCGCCGCCGCTATCCTTGTAGGCCTGCTGGGCTTCGGAATCGCAGCCATCTTCGGAGCCCTCGGAATGCTCACGGCATTTCAACTCTTTACCCTAGGTTCTCGCCACACCATCACGCGCGGCCGTGACTTCATGTTCGCCCTCATCGTTGGCACCATCGCTACCGTGCTCGGAGCCCTCTCCGGCCTGCTCTCTGACGTCTACACCAGCTTCATTTCTAACGGCGGCACGACCGGAATCATTGAGGACATCCTCGCGGGGCGCGCCGATTTTCCTTTCCCGACCCGGGCCGAACAAGTTGCCATTCCGCTTACCGTCACCGCCGTTGTCGCCATCCTCGTGATTGTCATGAACGTCGCCAAAGCCCTTGCTGCCCACCGCGACAACCTCATGGCGAAAGCCAATGCTGCGGCCACATCAGCAACTACCCGCTTCGAGACGTCGCGGCAAGCATTGTCGTCATCAGCCACCAACTCGGCGAATGCAGCCAATCGTTTTGCCAATCACGTCATGACTATCAATGCCTCATCCCCCGGGATCATCCTCAACGGAAAGCCACTCGACGAACAGGAGACCACGAAGGGGTTCTCGTCGAGGGTGAGCGACCTCGCCCACAAAGCCATCAGGGCGTGGTCAGGTCTTCGAACCGAGAGATAGGCATCCACGGGAAACAGCCACCCGATGGGTGCGGCATCGAGATCATCGCCCTGAAAAGCCCACACCGGAGGAATACTTAGGTATCGTTAGCGCTAGTAACGACGCTCGGTGAGAGATTCCCGCCGCGTCTACGAAGGTGGCACCCATGTCAGAAATGCACCCCAGCCCCTCACACGGCAGCTACGCGACCGCCAAGGGCCGGATCTTCGAAGTCGAGGCCCAAGTCGCCGCCGCTGAACAGCGCCGCGGCAACATCCTCCCCGAACCAAAACGGCCCTACAGCTTTCGTCGGGGACTGCTCTTCGCCCTCCTCACCATCCCCAGCACCGTCATGTTCGTTGCAGTATTCGGTCTCAACTCGCCCATGGCCGGCATCGCGCTCACGCCACTGGCCGTCGTTGTCGCCTTTGGCCTGTTCTCGTACGGCTCCGGGCGCCGCCCCGTCACCGGCCGGGGCTTCACCGCCGCCACCGGAATCGGCATCATCACCATGATCGCGGGTGCCGTCATCAGCACCCCCTACAGCCGCTACTTGACCTACCTTTACAACGACGGCAGCGGCAGCATTCTCAGCAGTGATTTCGGCAACACCTTCACGATCTGGGTGAACGCGAACATCGGAAACATAGTTATCCCGAGCGCCCTCGTAATGGTGATCTCCGTCGTGATGGTGTGGAGAAAAGCGCGAGCAGCCGAGGCCAGCACAGCAGCCCCGTAGCGAGCATCCCACTCATCCCTCGGGCCGATCACGGTTGACTTTCGTAACCCAGAGGCGTCTAATGGGAATACCCCTTGGGGGTATCCGGTTGAAGGGAGCACAATGCCTGGTTACGACGACAACAAAGAACTGCTGCTCAAGCGACTGCGTCGCGCCGAGGGTCAGGTGCGCGGCATCCACCGCATGATCGAAGAAGACACCTACTGCATCGACGTGCTCACTCAGGTGTCGGCCGCCACGAAGGCTCTCGAGTCAGTCGCGCTTGCTCTGCTCGACGACCACCTCAACCACTGCGTCGCCGAAGCCAGCCGTGAAGGCGGAGCTGTCGCCGACGAAAAACTTCGCGAAGCGAGCGCCGCCATCGCGCGCCTCGTTCGTTCCTAGAACTCGTTCCTAACAACAACTTCCGCCCGCGCCTCGCGCCTGCGGCAATCGAAGGAGAAACATGTCTCACACCGCCGATTATCTGGTCGAAGGAATGACCTGCAGCCACTGCGTCTCCAGCGTCACCGAAGAACTTTCTGAAGTGGATGGCGTCACCGAGGTTTCGGTTGACCTCGCCTCGGGCCTGCCCTCCACCGTTTCTGTCACGTCGGAGACTCCCCTCGACGACGCCACTGTCAGCGCCGCAATCGAGGAGGCCGGCTACACGTTCGTGAAGAGTCTCTAATGGTCGCGGCATCCGACAACGCAACAACTACCGACGGCACAGCGACCACCGCAGAGCCCGGCACCATCAACCTGCTGGATGTCGAACTCGACATCACCGGAATGACCTGCGCCTCCTGCGCTGGCCGCATCGAGCGCAAGCTCAACAAACTCCCCGGCGTCGAGGCGAGCGTAAACTACGCCACCGAGAAGGCTCGCGTTCGCGCGCCTGAGGGCATGGATCCCGAGCAGTTTCTAGAAACCGTGAAGGCTGCGGGCTATAGCGCCGTCATCCCGGCGCCCATTCACGAGCGTGACGAGAACGACAACGTGAGCGCGAAGAGCAGCGACGACGACTGGGCTTCTCAATTGCTGCACCGCTTGCTCGTCTCGACCGCACTGGCCGTGCCAGTCGTACTCATGTCGATGATCCCGGCGCTGCAGTTCACCTACTGGCAGTGGCTGGCCCTCACCCTGACCGCGCCGGTTGTCGTCTGGGGTGCGTGGCCGTTCCACCGCGCTGCAGCTGTGAATCTCCGCCACGGTGCCGCCACCATGGACACCCTCATCAGCCTCGGCATCATCGCCGCGTTCGGCTGGTCGCTCTACGCCCTCTTCTTCGGTGGCGCTGGCGAAGCTGGCATGCACATGACGATGACCTTCTTCGGAACACCCCACGGTGGCTCAAGCGAGATCTACCTCGAAGTCGCCGCCGCCGTCACCGTCTTCATTCTTCTCGGCAAGTACATCGAGGCCCGCGCTAGCCGCGAGTCTGGTGCTGCTCTTCGCGCCCTGCTCGAACTCGGCGCGAAGGATGCCGCCGTTCTGCGCGGTGGCGTCGAACAGCGCGTTGCCGTGTCCTCGCTCGTCGTCGGCGACCACGTTGTGGTGCGCCCGGGCGAAAAGATCGCCAGCGACGGACTTGTCATCGAAGGCAACTCCGCCGTCGACGCCAGCATGCTCACGGGCGAATCCGTGCCCGTCGAAGTCGGCCCCGACGACCGCGTCACCGGCGCCACCCTCAACGTCGGCGGACGACTCGTCATCGAAATCACTCGCGTCGGCCGCGACACCGAACTGGCCCGCCTCGGTCGCATGGTCGAAGAAGCACAAACCGGCAAAGCCGACATCCAACGTCTTGCCGATCGCGTTTCGGCCATCTTCGTTCCGGTCGTGCTCGGCCTCGCGGTCGTGGCATTCGTCGGCTGGATGATCGCCGGCGGCCCCATAGAACTCGCCTTTACCGCCGCCGTTACGACCCTCGTTATTGCGTGCCCCTGCGCCCTCGGCCTTGCAACGCCGACCGCCCTGCTCGTGGGCACCGGTCGCGGATCGCAGCTCGGCATCCTCATCAGCGGACCCCAAGTTCTTGAGCAGACCCGCTCTGTTGACACGATCGTGCTCGACAAGACCGGAACTGTAACGACCGGCGAAATGCGCCTCAGCTCGATCGAGGTGCTCGAAGGCGAAAACGAGGAGCTCGTACTGGCTCGCGCCGCCGCCGTCGAGGCTGGCTCGGAGCATCCAGTGGGCCGTGCAGTTGTTGCCGCAGCTGATGACCGCGGCCTCACGCTCCCCGCTGTCACCGACTTCGCCGCCCATGCGGGCACCGGCGTTCAGGCCACCATCGATGGCACCGTCGTATTCGTCGGCAAGCCCTCGTGGCTCACCGCCGACCACCACCAGACGGTGTCGGATGCCGCCCTCACTCTGGTCGAGAAAGCCGAAGCCGCCGGGTCGACCGCGATGGTCATCGCGTGGGGCGGTCACGCGCGAGGCGTGCTGGTTGTCGGCGACACCATCAAGGCAAGCAGTGCGGACGCCATCGCCGAGTTCATCCGCCTCGGCTTGCGCCCCGTGTTACTCACGGGCGATAACGCTGGCGCTGCAGCATCCGTGGCCGGCGCGGTCGGAATCACCGACGTGCACGCCGGGATCACGCCGCAGGGAAAGCTCGACGTCATCCGCCAGTTACAGGCCGACGGCCGGGTTGTGGCGATGGTCGGTGACGGAGTGAACGACTCTGCCGCTCTGGCCGCCGCCGACCTCGGCATTGCCATGGGTGGCGGAACGGATGCCGCGATCGCCGCCAGCGACATCACCGTTGTGAGCGGGGACCTTATGGTCGTCGCCGACGCCGTTCGCCTCGCGAAGCGCACGCTCGGGATCATCCGCGGCAACCTGTTCTGGGCTTTCGCCTACAACGTAGCGGCCCTGCCGATCGCGATGCTCGGTCTGCTCAACCCGCTCATCGCGGGCGCGGCAATGGCCTTCTCGTCGGTCTTCGTGGTGACGAACAGTCTGCGGTTGCGCGGTTTCCGGGGCTCGGTCGACTCTCGAAACTCCTAGTTACGGGCACGAAACCGAGCCACAATCGGGGAGCAAAGACGCCAAGACCTTTCTTCTCAGACGAATCTGCGGTGGGATTAGCGCATGCGTTCTCCCCGTTTCACCGCCGTGCTCGTTGTTGGATTGCTAGCGGGATGCGCTCAGTTGCCAGTTGCTGAGCCAGAACAGTCAGCAGGAACGTCGGCGCCAAGCGTCGACACCGCCGCCGTGACAGTCAACGCCGCCGAGGAAGCGACGACGATTGTTTCAGGGCTGGACGCTCCGTGGTCGATGGTGCGGCTGGCATCCGGTTCGACGCTGATTAGCGAACGCGACACCCAGCTCATCAAAGAATTGACCGCCGGCGGAGATCTTCGCGAAGTCGGGATCGTAGGCGAGGCTGCCCCCGACGGCGAGGGCGGGCTGCTCGGTCTTGCCATGTTCGACGAGACCCAGCTGTACGCCTACCTCACCACCGCGACGGACAATCGCATCGTGCGTTTCGAACTCGAAGGTGAGGCTGGCAGCTATGCGCTCGGCGCGAGCGTCGACATCATCACCGGCCTGGGCAAGTCGCGTATTCACAATGGCGGGCGCATCGCCTTTGGCCCCGATGGGATGCTCTACGCCACTGTCGGCGATGCGAGCGATCCCGAATCAGCCCAAGACCTCGACAGCCTCAACGGCAAGATTCTGCGGATGCAGCCTGACGGCTCCGTTCCTGACGACAACCCTTTCGACGGATCGCTGGTCTACTCCCTCGGGCACCGCAACCCGCAGGGCCTTGCGTGGGACGACGAAGGCCAGCTGTGGGCTTCAGAGTTCGGCCAAAACACGTGGGATGAGCTCAACATCATTCGTGCCGGCGCCAACTATGGCTGGCCGCTCGCAGAAGGGGAATCCACGGGTTCCAGCTTCGAAGAACCCGTCTACCAGTGGGCAACCGACGACGCGAGCCCCAGCGGCCTCACCTTCATCGACGGCACCTTCTTCATGGCGGGCCTCGGCGGCGAACGACTGTGGGAAATTCATCCCGGAGAGACGACCACCGCGACGGCGACTTTCGAGAATGCTGCCGGCCGCATCCGTGATGTAATCCCCGGCCCCGATGGCAGCCTCTGGATGCTCACCAATAACACCGATGGCCGGGGCGAGCCCCGCGACGGTGACGACCGCATTCTGCAGGTGGAGCTGACTGCCGCGCCCTAAGGCAAATGCGGTTTACTCACTCCGCGGATGCCGGACGCTGGACGTAAAACTCGGTGAACTCTTGGCAGCGCCCCGCGTCATCGAATCGCATCACAAAGCAATTATCGTAGACGCGCACAATCGGGCCATCCGGGGTGTCGCGATACGACGAAACACCTTGAGCGACGACCACAGTTCCGTCTACGGCGATCGGGCGATAATGTGCTTCGAACGTGCCTGGTTCATCGACATCACTAGCACCGCCCTGGTCATCACCTTCGCCAAGCCACGACGCCACAACCGCATCCCGATCCCTATACGGCTCATCGTACGGGTGGTAGCGATACGCGATGTCATCGCTGAAGAGCGCGCCAATCAGCGCGGGATCAAAGGACAGCCACGCCGCAATGTAATCATCGAGCCAACGCTGAGCACTCTCATAATTCATGGGAAAACGGTACTCGCGGTGCGCGGCCATCACAACAGGGAAGCCGGTAATTATCCCGAGTTAGTCAGCGTCACCATTGCGCGTTCGAATGGCGATGCCGGCAGCCTCATCCGCTGCCTGACGGCGAGCCAACACGAGATTGCGAAAAGTATCGCGCACGGGCAGTTGCACGGTGTTCTCTGCTGAGACGCCGGCCCTCAGCTGGCGCAGGCGGGTGAACTCGGCATCAACCTCGACGCCGGCCACGACCGCGAGATTGCTGATGTAGAGCCAAATCAGCAGCGCAAGCGCTCCCCCAAGCCAGCCATAGACGCGGTCGTAGTTCGCGATCGTGGAGACGTAAAAACCGAACCCCGCGGTCGCGAGGCCCCACGTCACAATCGCGAACACAGCGCCGGTGCTGACCCACCGCATCCGTTCGTGGCGGATGTTCGGCGTGTAGTAGTAGAGCACCGCAATGATGAGAGTGAGGATGCCACCGAGAACCGGCCAGCGACCGTACGACCAGATCGCGACCCAGGGTTCTCCAAAGCCGAACGCTTCACCGATGGCGGTGGCGACGTTGGTGGTGGTGAGCAGGAGCACAGCCACGGCCGCAAAGGCGGCAAGGAGGAAGGCCGAGAGCACAAGCATGAGGCCGCGGAACTTCACAAAGCGACGCCCCTCTTGGATCTCAAAAACGCTGTTCGCGGCTCGCCCGAACGCGGTGGCATAGCTCGACATCGACCACACGCTGAGGGCGATGCCGATGGCGAGAGCTAGGCCCGGGCTTCCCACTGAGAAGAGTTGGGTCAGGGGCTCTTTGAGGGCCTCCACGGTGTCTTCTTGCAGCACTTCTCGCGCCAGGTCGAGCACGGTCTCGGCCGCTTGGTCTTCACCCTGACCTAGCGCTAACGCTGAAACGACGGTGAGTGCGGCAGGGAAAATTGCGAGCGCAGCAAAGAATGCGAGCGTCGCTGCGGAGTCGATTCCGCGATGCAGCATGAACCCGTGATAAGCGCGCTGGAAGGCGTAGCGCCACTCATGCCGACGCCCTGCGGCACTGTGATCAGTGGCCCTGGGCTTAGCAGCACTGTCGCCGCGTTCATCGGGGCTCGCGTCTGGCCCCAACTCGTTCACATTCATCCCGCCAGCTTAAACGAAACCTTCTCTCGCAGCCTGACGCGGCTTATGATCGTGTCAATAGCCGCCGCGCGTTGCGACGACATGGGTTCGAGGAGGAACACCATGAATACGATTACGCCGTGCCTGTGGTTCAACGGCAATGCTGAAGATGCTGTGCAGTTCTACACCACGGCGTTTTCCGACAGTTCGATTGTTGACACCACTCGCTACCCCTCGGAGGGTTTAGCTGATTTTCAACAAGATCTTGCCGGTGCGGTGCTGACGGTTACTTTCCGTCTCGCGGGGCAAGACTTTTTGGCGATCAACGCGGGCGAGCGGTTTGCGTTCAACGAGTCCACGTCGTTCATGGTCAATTTCGATCCCTCTACTGATCCGGATGCTCGCCGCAATCTTGATGCGTTGTGGAATGCGCTTATCGACGGCGGCAGTGCGCTCATGCCGATCGCTAATTACGATTTCAGCCCGCGCTATGGATGGTTACGAGACCGATTTGGCGTGAACTGGCAGCTCATTCTCACCGATCCCGCTGGTGAACCGCGGCCGACCATCATGCCCGCGCTGATGTTCGGAGATGGCGTGCAGAACCGTGCTCGAGAGGCCATCGAGTTCTACGCCTCGGTGTTCGATAATGCGCAGTTGGGGGCTGACGTTCGCTATACCGAGCGCACGGGCCCCGCGCATCCCGGTTCGGTGATGTTTGGAGATGTCAGGCTCAGAGACCGGTGGTTTGTAGCGATGGACGCCGCTACCCGCAAACACGTGACGTTCACGGAGTCCGTGTCGTTTGTGATTCCGTGTGCCGATCAGGCGGAGATTGACCGCTACTGGGCGGCGCTCTCGGCGGTTCCCGAAGCCGAAGCCTGCGGCTGGTGCAAAGACAAATTCGGCGTGAGCTGGCAGATCACTCCCGCCAATATCGACGAACTCATGAAACGGCCGAATGCCTTCGAGCACATGATGCAGCTGAAGAAAATCGAGATCGCCAAGCTTTAGTTAAACCCGCTCCGGACTAGGCGCGTTCCACCGGCTGCCGCAGCAGGGTGCGAAGCTTGGATGCCTCGACTTTGCGAAAGTCGTTGAAGTAGATCTCGTGGTGCTTGCCGGTCATCCGCAGCCCCTGCTTGGGAATGAACTCGTTATGCATCTGCGCCAGAATCTCGGACTCATCGTCATAAGGCCCGAGGTGGAGTGTTTGCACGCACAGCCCCTCGTCGAGGGTCTCGAGTCGCACCTTGCCGAGACTGGCGGGCAGGTTCTCGGGCGTCTTGCTCTTGGCGACCACCGAAGCAACGGCATCCTCGAACATGGTCGGGGTGATCCACTCGGGCGCAAGGATCATCGCGGTCCAGTCCCACTGTGACTTGTCGCGCCCGCTCGTGAAGGCGGCCATATCTTCGGCCCACCAGAGTGCTTCGAGCGGCGGCACAACGTAGTCGCGGTCGAGCGCTTTGCTCGCAAATTTCAGGGTGTAGGCGACCGGATAGAGCGCGCCGATCGCCGCCGTGTACTCGCTGTCGATACCGGGCGCACCATGGCCGTCGACCATGAGGTATTGCTGGGGTGGGACATCCAGAATCCTGAACTCGTTGTGGCGCGCTTTATACGCGTCGAGCGTCTTCTTGAAATCAGTTTTCATTGCCCCACCTCGCCGTACCTAGGCTCGTATTGTTAGCTCGCGCCGATCACCACGTTGGCGATGAGCATATCGAGCTTGCGCACGTCGATGGCCTTGCCGACCTTGATCTTGATGTGGCCAGCGCGGGTCCACAGTTCCAATTCGGCGTTAATGTCGAGGGTTCCGGCGTTCTCGGATGACCACATGAGTACGTTCGAATAGGGCAGCGAGTAGAGCTCCACCTTCTTGCCGGTGATGCCTTGAGCGTCACGCACGATGAGGCGCTTGTTGGTGAACACGGCGCTGTCGCGGAAGGTTTTGTAGGCCGCGATGGGCTGCTCACCGGGGAGCAACATCGGCATGACATCTTCGGGAATGGGGGCTTCAGAAACGAACGTCCAGGCGGCGATTACGGCGGCTTCCATCGGGTACTCCTCAGATCGGGTTGCGAGCCGAGATCTCCGGCCCGCCCACACCCTATCGGTAGGCAACGACGCTGGAGGGTCGAGGGTCGAGGGCTGAACCTAGCCGCCGACCCAGCCTTCTATTCCGAACATGCCAAGTTCTGCCTCGCACTGATCGAGCACAGCTCTATAGGCAGCCGTCCATTCGGCAGAGTCGGGATCATAAGGCTCCCCCTCCGCAGCAATCGCGGCCGCCGGGGTCACCGCTTGCAGTTCAGCGATCAGCGGTGCCAATTTGGTTTCTTCCGACGGAGAGATCCGCTGAATCATCCTCGCGGCGACGCGTTTCGCTCCTTCGTATTCAGCTTCGATCGCCCGCCCCTGATCGACTGAAGTGCTCAAATTGAAGGTGAGGGTTACCGCGTCGGATACCTGCTCGCAGACCACTTGCGTTTCGATTAACGGATCGACGGCGTCGATCGGATCTTCAGCTTCGGCGGTACACGAGGCAAGGGGAAGAATAAGCAGAGCGGCCGCGACGGCAGCGAATGCCGGTCGACTTCGACGAACAGACACCACGAGACCTCCTTGAAAGGGGACGGCAACGGTGAACGGTGAACGGTGAACGGTGATCATTGCGCCATCGTCTGATCGGTCTGATCATTCCACAGAGTGACTTATTTGATTACCGCTCATGAATTTCAGCAACTCTACGCCACCGAACGAACGGGCAAAAGCCCCACGTCCGAAAGCCGCAGCAGACCCCCAGAGTGCCCGTAACGCGGAGGCTAGAATCGTGACTGTGTCGCTCCCGGCGCGGTAAGGATCGAACTAGTGACGTCGCCAGCTCAGCATGACCGCCAGCCGCTCGTCGAGCCGAGCGCGCAGCTCAACCCCGACCGTCTGATCCGCTATTCGCGCCAACTCGCTAACCCCGGCTTTGGCGAACTCGCCCAGCGTCGCCTTGCGAACGCCCGAGTGCTTGTCGTCGGCGCCGGCGGCCTCGGCAGTGCCACCATTCCCGCCTTGGCCGCGATGGGCGTTGGCACTATCGGCGTGATCGATACGGATGTTGTTGAGCTCTCGAATCTGCACCGACAGCTCGCTCACGGGGTTGCCGATATCGGCCGCAGCAAGCTCGAATCGATGGCCGAAACCGTCAGCCGCATCGACCCGGAGATCGAGGTCATCCTCCACGACGTGTGGCTCGATTCCCGCAACGCGCTCGAACTCTTCGCGGGGTATGACCTCGTGCTCGACGGCAGCGATAACTTCGCTACGCGCTATCTCGTCAATGACGCGGCCGCGCTGACCGGCATCCCCGTCGTGTGGGGTGCGATCCTGAGCTACGGCGGCCAAGCCGGAATTTCGTGGTCAAGTCACGGGCCGACCTACCGCGATCTCTTTCCCGTTCCCCCGGCGCCCGGCACCGTTCCTTCGTGCGCTGAGGGCGGCGTGCTGCCCACCGTGTGCGCCATGATCGGCGCCATCATGTGCTCCGAAACAGTGAAGCTCATCACGGGCATCGGCGAACCACTCCTCGGTCGCGTGAGCACCTACGACGCTGTGTCGGGGCGATTCCGGGAACTTGAGTACGCCGCGAGCGACGATGCGGATGCCATTACCGAGCTCATCGACTACGACCTGTTCTGTGGGGTGACGGCGGCGCCCGCGTCGAGTGGCACCCACGGCTCGAATGACGCCAGCAGCAACAGCGACGACGCTAGCGGCACAAGCAGCGCGAGCGACGAGATCGAGTCGCGGGAACTTGCGGCCATGCTCTGCGGTGATGCGCCACTGCAACTGGTCGATATTCGTGAACCCTTTGAGTTTGCGATTGCCGCGATTGAGACTGCCGAGCTGATTCCGCTGGGTGGCCTCGAAGGCCGGCTTGCCGACATCCGCACCGACATTCCTGTGGTTGTGTATTGCCACCACGGCATTCGCAGCGAACGTGCTCTGCGGATGCTGCAGGGTGCCGGCTTCACCAACATCCGCCACCTAGTGGGCGGCATCGACGACTACGCGCAGGTCATTGATCCTGCGCTCGCGAGGTACTAAACGTGAACGATCAGAACCCCGCAAGCTTCGCCACCATCACGGATGCCGTGATCGATGAGGCCGCAATTCGGCGTGCGGTGGAGTCCCCCGCTTCCGGCGCGGTCGTCGTGTTTTCGGGAGTCGTGCGCAATCACGACGGCGGCAACGAAGTGTGGTCTCTCGAGTACCAAGCGCATCCTGAGGCGGAAGCGTTGCTTGCCCAGTGCTGTGCCGAAGTCGCGGCCGAGACCGGCCTCGCGATCGCCGCAGCTCATCGCGTTGGGCTACTGCAGATTGGGGATGTTGCCCTGTCGGCAGCCGTCTCCGCAGCACACCGTCGCGAAGCTTTCGAGGCGTGCGAGTTGCTCGTCGAGCGCATCAAAGCAACGGTGCCGATCTGGAAACGTCAGCAGCTCGCGGGTGGCGAAACCGAATGGGTGGGGCTGTAAAAACCTAGCCGCCAGCGAACGGCGGCAGCACGTCGACGCGAGTGCCCACCGCGTGCGCGGGATCGCGGCGCACCACGCCATCGACCAGGAACGATCCCGACTCGACAACCTTCTGCATGAGCGAACCGTAGCGCTCGATGAGCAACTCCTTGAGCGTTGCCAGAGTTGCCCCCGACTCGATTTCGAGGTGCTCTTCATCGCGCCCGGCAGCCTCGGCGGCAGCGGCGAAATAGCGAATGTGAGTGGTCATGTCAGCCACCAATGTACGACATCTCGATCTTTTTGGCTCCCGGTCCTGGCGTGGTCGCCAGCCGGGTGGTGTTGAGCGAGCGCAACTCTGAGTAGCGGTCGGTGCGGTTGCGCCAGAGGTGGGCCATGGCATCCGACAGTTCGCCGTCGGTGCAGCCGTCGCGCATGAGGGCACGCAGGTCGTGCCCGGAGCTGGCGAACAGGCAGGTATAGAGCTTGCCGTCGACCGAGATGCGGGCCCGCGAGCAGGTGTGGCAGAAGGACTGGGTGACGCTGGAAATCACGCCGATCTCACCGCCGCCATCGCGGTAGCGCCAGCGTTGCGAGGTCTCGCCGCTGTAGTTCGGGGCGATTTCTTCGAGGGGAAGTTCGGCGTTGATGCGGGCCACAACCTCGGCAGAGGGCACGACTTCGCCGAGCTGCCAACCGTTGGTGGTGCCGACATCCATGTACTCAATGAAGCGCAGGATGAACGGGGTGTCCTTGAAATGGCGGGCCATCGCGACGATGTCTTTGTCGTTGTGGCCCTTCTTGACGACCATGTTGATCTTGATCGGGCCGAGACCAGCGGCGTGCGCGGCATCGAGGCCGTCCAAGATCTTTTTCACGGGAAACTTGACGTCATTCATCGACTGGAAGGTCGCATCGTCGATCGAATCGAGCGACACCGTGACGCGCTTGAGTCCGGCCTCCTTGAGCGCGGGGGCAAGGTGGCCGAGCGCTGAGCCGTTCGTGGTGATGGCGAGGTCGAGGGGCGCGCCCGCCGGTGTTGTCAACTTCGACAGCATCCCGACCAGTTCAGGGAGTCCTTTGCGCAGCAGCGGTTCGCCACCGGTAAGGCGGATCTTCTCGACGCCGTGACGAGCGGCGATGCTCGCGAGCCGAGTGATCTCTTCGAAGCTCAGAAGTTCGTCGCGCGGCATGAACGCGTAGTCGGCGCCGAAGACTTCCTTGGGCATGCAGTAGACGCACCGAAAATTGCAGCGGTCGGTCACCGAGAAGCGGATGTCGTGCAGCGGCCTGCCGAGGGTGTCCACGACGGGGGTGCCGATCGCGGATGAACTCATAGCGTCAGACTAACCCGCGGCAGGCTGCGAAACCTCCGAGGCGGTCGCTTCGATCGCATCGCCGACGTGAATGCTGCCACCATCAAGCGGAGTGAGTCGGATGCCGAACCACGTCTTGTGATCCCGCTGGCGATGCTGCGCCAGGGTGCGAATCGGTTCCTTACCGCGCTCGAGAGTGGAGGGTTCGATCGTGGTCATGACGCAGCGGTCGCAGATCATGGTGACGCGGAAGCGCACGTCACCGATGGTGACGCTGGTCCAGCTTTCTTCGACGAACGGTTCGAGGTCGTCGATGATCACGTTGGGACGGAACCGGATCATGTCGAGGGGTGCGGCATCCGCGTCGGTCCACTCATCGAGTTTGCGCAGCGACGCTTCGCTCGCGAGCAGCAGCGGGCCGCCGTCGGCGAGGGACATCACTTCGCCAGGCTGGCCGCCATCGTCGGGGTCGATCGGGCGTACGGTCGGGTCGGACTGCCAGACGAGGCGGGCGTCGAGGCCGACGCGTTCGCTGAGCCACGCGTTCACATCGCCGCGGGCAGCAAGGGCGGTGCCTTGGCCGTCGAGACTCACCTCGATCGTGTCGCCGCCGTCGGCCATATCGACGGTGATGCTGGAGCCGTCGCGATCAGAAAGCCGCACGGCCGTCTCGCTCAGGGCGTGCGCCGAAAGGCCAAGAAGGTGGTTGTGCTGGCGCGCGGTGAGAGCTTTGCCGTCGCTGTCGACGAGAGCCCAGCGTCGATCCTGGTCGAGACCCCACGGATTGACGGCCGCCGAATCAACGTCTTCGCCGGCAAAAGACTTCACTGGATACACTCTGAGTCGTGTCACGCGCATGGGCGAATCCTAGCAACGTGCGCCCCGAGAACGACGGGAGTGTCCCGAGGATTCGCGGCGCGAATTGGCGGTGCGATTTAGCGGCGTGGGTACACCGTGACCTGGGATGCTGCGACGGAGGCCACGATGCGGTCCCCCGGCGTGATGTCGCGCGCGAGCAGATCGGCCGCCGCTGTCTCGGCCACGACCGTGTCGCCCAGCAGCGTGACGCGGATTCCTCTGAGGCCGGGCTCGAGAAGATCGACGGTGGCGTGCCATTCGTTGGGGTGCGAGGGGGCGGATGCGGTTGATTCAGATGCCGTGGGCCCCGCGGTTGCGGTCGCGGCAGCGACGGCAGCAGCAGCGTCGGAACCCGACGATTCCCGGCGCAGCGTCACCGCAGACGGCGGGAACGCGACCGAAACCTCCGCACCGACCTCCGGTACGACGCCGTTGACGGCGAGACCACGCCCATCCGCGAGCCGCACGAGCTCGTCCGTTTCGACGATTCCGTGCAGCACGTTGAGGCCGACGAGAGTGGCGGCGAACTGGTTGATGGGCTCGCCGAGCACCCGGGCGACGTCGCCGCTGTCGATGATGCGGCCGGCATCCATGATGGCGACGCGGTCAGCCAGCACCATGGCATCCACCACATCGTGGGTGACGACGATGGTGGCAGGCACGGTCGGCGGGCGGCCATCGATTCCGGTGTGCGTGGCGGAGACGCGAGCGGCCAGGCACTCGCGCAGCAGGGTGCGCACGAGAGAGGCGTTCTGCACATCGAGGGCCGCCATGGGCTCGTCGAAGAGCAGCACGTCGGGTTCGGTGGCGAGCACCCGGGCGATCGCCAAGCGTTGCTGCTGACCGCCAGAAAGCTCGGCGGGTTTGCGGGCGGCGAACTCACTCATGCCCACGGCATCGAGCCATTCGGAGGCACGCTCCCGGGCCTCCGCCGCCTTCATTCCGTGCGAGCGCAGCCCAAAGGCAACGTTCTCGAGGGCGCTCAAGTGCGGGAACAGCAGGGGGTCTTGGCCGAGCAATCCAATGCGACGACGATGGGCGGGCACCACGGTCATCCGTCCGCCGCCAGGCCGCCCGCCTCCCGACTGCCCGCCACCCGGCCGGAGAACCTCGGTGAGCACTCGACTGTCGACGGATACCGTGCCGCGCTCCGGGACGAGCAGTCCCGCGATCACCGCGAGCATTGTCGACTTTCCTGAGCCGTTGGGGCCCAGTAGCGCCAGAGTTTCGCCGGGCGCGACGGAGACGCTCGCGTCGAGGGTGAACGAGCCGCGGTTCACCAGCATGGCGGCATCCAGTGTCATGGCTCAGCGCTCCGGAGTCGGGCGCCAGCTGCGCAGCAGAAGCAGGATGACGATGCCAACGACGACGAGCAGCAGCGACAGAGCGATGGCCGAATCTTGGCTCACGCCGGCGCCATTGAAGGCGGTGTAGATCGCGAGGGGCATGGTGCGGGTGGTGCCGGCGGCGTTGCCGGCGAAGAGCGCGGTGGCCCCGAATTCGCCGAGCGCGCGGGCGAAGCAGAGCACGGTGCCGGCGATGACCCCCGGCATGATGAGCGGCAGCGTGACTCGACGAAACACCGTCCAGCGGCCGGCACCCAGGGTTGCGGCGACCGCCTCGTAGCGAGTGCCCGCGGTGCGCAACGCGCCCTCAACCGAGATCACCAGAAAGGGCAGCGCCACGAACGATTGGGCGATCACGACAGCGCCCGTCGTGAACGGAATACGGATGCCGAACCAGAGCTCGAGCACACTGCCGACGAGCCCGTTGCGTCCGAGAAGGTAGAGCAACGCGATGCCTCCGACCAGCGGTGGCATCACGAGCGGGAGCGTCGTGAGGGCGCGCAGCAGTCCCGCCAGCCGATTGCCCGAGCGAGCGATCACGAGCGCGAGCGGGATGCCGACGATGAGGCACAGCACCGTCGCGGCAAGTGCAGTCTGCAGCGACAACCACAGCGCCGACTGCGCCTCCTCCGAGACAATCGCGGCCGGAACGCTCGGCCAATCGGCCCGGAGGAACAGTCCAACGAGAGGCAAGATCAGCAGGGCGAAACCGAGGGCGGCGGGCAGGTAGAGCAGGCGCGGGATGCCGGAGCCCGCTGCGGTCGTGGAGCGGGCGGCCGCGCTTCGGCTGGCTGGGCTTGGGCCGGTCGCGACCTCGGCGGCTCCGTCCCGGTCGGTCTGCGCACTGCGCGAGGAGGCACTCATGGCTTAGAGAATCCGTAGCTCGCGAGAATGTTCTGCCCCTGCGGCGAGAGTACGAACTCCACGAAGGCCGCCGCAATGGCCGGTTGTGCGGCTTCGTTCAGCACGGCGATCGGGTAGTTGTTGCGAGCAGTCGCAGCGTCGGCGATCTCAACTCCGTCAACGGAACCCGCGGCATTCAGCACGTCGGTGACATAGACGAGCCCGGCATCCACTTCACCCAGCTCGACCTTGGTCAGCACGGCCGTCACATTCTGTTCTTCCGTTACGGGCGTCAGTTCAACGTCTGCAACGTCGAGCAGGATGCGCGAAGCGGCCCCACACGGAACCGCGGGAGCGCACAGGGCAACCTGCAGGCCGGGCTCCGCCAGATCGCTCAGCGCCGTGATGTCCAGCGGGTTGCCGGGCTGCACCGCAATCTGCAATTCGTTGCTCGCGAACGAAACCGGCGCAGTCGCCAGCTCGGCGCTGACCTGCTGCATCGTCGCGTCATCCGCAGAGGCGAAAACGTCGGCCGGGGCCCCTTCGCTGATCTGCGTGGCGAGAGTGGAGGACCCGTCGAAAGAGATGGGGGCGATCGTCACGCCGGGATTCTCGGCGCTGAACGCCTCAGCCAATTCGGTGAACGATGCGGTCAATGAGGCCGCGGCGAAGATCGTGAGCTCGCCCTGCAGCGCACCGTCAGCAGACGTGGATGCCGGTGCAGGGTCTGCTGCCGAGCATCCGGCAAGCCCCACCAGGCCTGCCATCGCGACGGCGGCGACCGTCGTCAGCACGCGAACCCGTCGTCGCCTGTGCCTGCCCTGCTGCCGCGGCTGCTCCTGCTCCTGCTTCCGCACCGGAAGCATCACTAGGAGTTGTCTTTCGGAGCCTCAACAACCACCATCGTTGCCTTCACAACGGCGACCGCGAGCGACCCGATTTCGAGTTTCAAGTCGCGCACGGCTTCGGTCGACATGAGCGACACGATGCGATGCGGGCCACATTGCAGCTCGACCTGCGACATGACGGTGTCGCTCAGGATGCCCGTGACGAGCCCAACCATCCGGTTACGAGCGCTGCTCGTTGATTCGGATGCCGCTGCCAACTGTTGAGCGTGCTGCGCACGTTCTTGAGCCCGCTGCGCGAGGTCCGCTCCGTCGATGACTTGGCGCCCGGCGTCATCGAGAGAGACAGGCAGGCCGTCGGAGGCGATCCACCGTCGTACGGTGTCGTCGCTGACTCCGAGGAGCCCTGCGGCTTCGCTAATCCGATAGTGCGTCATAAATCGGAGTTTAGCACCGCACCTGCGGAGATAAAGGGCAATTTTCACTACAACCGCACCCAGTCGAGTGCGAACCGTTTTCGCTAGAGTGAGCCTATGGCCCACGACCCATCCGCACTACCGGCATCGATCAGTATTGAGCAGCACCTCGCGAGCATTCTGACGACCACTGCCACGCTGCCCGCGATCACTGTTCCGATAGCTCAGGCCCTGCACCGCACACTCGCCGCCGACGTTCGGGCCGCCGCGGATGTGCCCGGCTTCGACAACTCGGCGATGGACGGCTACGCGCTTCGTCGAGCAGATGCCGCAACGGCCACCGCCGAAACCCCGGCTGCCCTCACTGTGGTTGCCGACCTCCCCGCCGGGTCCGCGGAGAACCCCCGACTTCAACCCGGCGAGGCCGCGCGCATCATGACCGGCGCTCCCGTTCCCGACGACGCCGATTGCATCGTTCCCATCGAAGACACTGATGAGGGCACCGCTACCGTGCTCATCTATCGAGCCCCTGTCGAGGCCGCGTTCATCCGTCCGCGCGGCACCGATGTGCACGCAGGCGACGCGGTGTTGCCCGCTGGCCGCGTACTCGGTGCACGCGACCTGGCGGCCGCCGCGGCATCCGGAGTCAGCACTCTGTCGGTGCACCCGGCACCGCGCGTTGGCGTGCTCTCGACCGGCAGCGAACTGCGCCAGCCCGGCGAGCCTCTCGCCCGGGGCCAGATCCATGACTCGAATTCGCTATTGCTCGAAGCGCTCATTACCGAGTGCGGCGGCATCCCGGTGCTGCTGGGTTCTGTGCCCGACGACGACGATGCTCTGCGTGCGATCCTCGACACGCACGCCCCCGACGTGGATGCCATCATCACCTCGGGCGGCGTGAGCGTCGGCGCCTACGACGTCGTGAAGGCTGTGCTCGCCCCGCTCGGCATCTGGTTCGGACCGGTGCGGATGCAGCCGGGCAAGCCCCAGGGCGTCGGCCGGTTCCCGGTCGGCAACGCCAGCGCCGCCGCCGACGGCAGCAGCGACAGCAGCACCGCCACGACCGCCACCGCAACCGCTCCCGACAGCGGCCCCCTCCTCTTCGCCCTCCCCGGCAACCCCGTGAGCGTCTTCGTCTCGTTCGAGACCTTCGTTCGCCCCGCACTGCTCACGATGGCGGGCCGCGCTCCGATCGTGCGGCCGACACTCTCCGCCACCGTCACGACGGGCTGGCGCAGCCCCGCGGGGCGAGCGCAATACATGCCCGCTGTTGTCGAAGAGGATGGGCAGGGTGCGGCATCCGTTCGTCCCGCGAGCGCCGGTGGTGCCGGTTCGTATCTCGTCGCGAGTCTGGCCCGTGCCAATGCTCTGGCTTTTGTTCCCGAAGACGCGACCGAGGTGCGCGCAGGCGACGCCCTGACTGTCACACTGGTGTCATGAGCGATCAGCCTTTCACCCACCTCAATTCCGCTGGCCAAGCCCGGATGGTGGATGTCACCGCCAAAACCCCGACCGTTCGCGAAGCAACGGCGGAAGGTTTCGTTCGCTGCTCCCCCGTGATCATTGACGCGCTGCGCTCGGGCAACGCCCCCAAGGGTGACGTTCTGGCTGTCGCACGCATCGCCGGCATCCAAGCCGCGAAGCGCACCGCCGAACTCTTGCCGCTCGCCCACATCATCGGCGTGCACGGTGCCAGCGTTGGCCTTGAGGTGACGGATGACGGAGTCGCGGTGACCGCGACCGTGCGCACCGCAGACCGCACAGGTGTGGAGATGGAAGCCATGACCGCGGTGTCGGTGGCGGCGCTCGCGATCGTGGACATGGTCAAGGGCATGGACAAGACCGTGCAGATTGAGAACGTGCGTTTGCTCGCTAAATCCGGCGGCCGTTCGGGTGACTGGCGTCGCCCCGAATAACGCGGCCGCGCGTAAGGCGGCCCCGAGGAGCGCCCGCTAGCTAGTGGTCTCCGCCATCAAGCTGCTCCAAAATGTGGCCAATCAACGGCGCTACCACCGCAAGGCCCTCTTCGACCGCTTTCGTTGACCCGGGCAGGTTCACCACGAGAGCGGTGCCCGCAACGCCAACGAGACCGCGGCTCAGCACCGCCATTTTCGTGTGGCGAGCACCCTCACGGCGCAACTCTTCGGCGATGCCGGGAATCTCGCGCGTGAGCACGGGCCGGGTTCCTTCGGGCGTGAGATCCCGGGGTGCCACTCCCGTTCCGCCGCTCGTGATGACGATGCGGGCACCGTCGGCGAGCGCCGCCCGAATCGCAGCAGTGACTGATTCCGCGCCATCCGGAATCACCGTCAACGACACCGCATAGCCCTGCTCTGTGAGCAGTTCGACCGCGCGCGGCCCCGAGGTATCCGCCCGCTCCCCGCGAAAACTGCGGTCAGAAACGGTGATGACGGCGGCGGGGATGGGAGCGTGAACCATACCCGCTACGGTACGGCAGGCTGCGGGCGTCTGCCCTCGTACCGACTGTGCGCGCCCTCATTCAGCGGGGAGCAGTCAACCAGCTACAGGGCTGCTTAGTCGAATACCAGAACGCAACCGACAGCGTAGTTCTCTAGATCCGAAACATGAAACGTTCGCAGTCGGAAGGTAATCCGCTGGCCAGTGCCACGGAACGCGCCCGGGCGAAGGTTGGACGTTGATCCCGAGCTGCCCAAATGGGCGCCGCCGCTGCCGACCGAGCCCAGAGTGTTGCCGTCAATTTGGAAAACCTCCATAGCAACACCGTTGTCGCGGTCGTAGTCGGTTAGCGGGTCGGTATAGGTGATGCTCCCCCACGCGATGAAACTGCGCCGACGTCCGAGATTGATTTCCGCTGTCGTCGAACCTGAGCCAAAATTCCACAGGTTCACCTGATGCGCGTCCATTACTTGACCTCCTTCCCGGTCTTCGGCTTGCGATCAGTGACTGAGCACACGCCCTTAGCGGGGTTGACGGTGAGGGTTTTCGTACGGTCACTTGGATCGAATGTTTCCGGGGCGCTCGCCACGGCTAGCTCGGAAAGTTTGCGCCCCGATTCATGATGCGCGAGTGCGAGCACGTCAGATTCCGGTGCGGCCACCGGATCATCATTTCCCAACTCGTAGTAGCTGGCGGTGTGCACGACCTCGCCAGTTTTCTTGTCGTAGACGATGTAAATGTTCATGCGTTCGCTCCAATGATGATGGGCCCTGATGGATTCAGTCGTCGAGCACCACGAGGCATCCGACTCCGTAGGCTTCGAGATCCGAAGAATGGAAGGTGCTCAGCCGAAATTGCACCCGACGACCTCGGCCGACGATTGCGCCGGGAAAGAGATTGCTGGGTGCTCCTGGTGTGCCAAGGTGGTCGCCGCCGGTCCCCACCGCCGCTGGGGAGATGCCGTCTATCGTGAAGATGTCCATTGCAATGCCGTTATCGCGGTCATAGTCGATGAGAGGATCAACGAAAGTTGTCTCGCCCCACGCCAAGAACCGGCGCTCGCGCCCTAGGTCGACGACGGCCGAGTGACTTCCTCCGGCGAAAGCGTGCAGGTGTGCGACGGCAGAGAGGTCCCTCAACCCCACTCGGAACGGATAGAGACTGAGGATGCCGCGGATGTCTTCCTCGGCCAGAGTGTGGTCACCGTTATTGACGTACGGATACATTGACGCGCTTCCGTCACGCGAATGCCCCAGCCCGAGTGCGTGGCCGATCTCGTGGATCGCTGTGTTTCGTAGATCTTGCGATGCTAGAAATCGGAGAAACTCCGCAGAGGGACCGGGCCAAGAGAAGGGCGGGACGTGCGCCCAATCCCTCCACGTCTCAGCCTCATCAAAATGGATTCGTCCATTCTCGGGATAGAACCCGTGCGCGACCACATCACCTCGGCCGTCGAAGGCTGATCCATCCCCGTGGTCACCGGTCTCCCAGCCCAGCTGCATATCGGCGCCAAGCCCGCCCGTGCGCTCGAAAGTGAGTGGCGACACCGCAGCCCATACGTCGAAGGCCGCATCGATCGCATCGACCTCTCCCGTCATATCCGGAGTGGAGTTGTAGACGTTGTAGGTCAGGTCATAGCGAGGCCATGGTTGGGAATTGAAACGAAACGTGAACGGGTCAGTTTCGGGATCTCCGGCAGAACTGAGGTCCTCTGCGCGGACCACTTCAGCAGGAACGTCAGGGCACGCACAGCGCGTCTGTGACATCAGCTTCAACGTCTGCACGTCGATTCGGCCAGAGAGCGGCAGTCGGAAGAACTTCTGGTAGAGGAATACGGCTTTCTGCACGTGCTCGCAGTATGACTCCTCGTGGCACTGGCACTGCTCGTCAAGAATGTAGCCCGATCGTCGCAGTCGCAACCTCAGGTCACTAATGTGGGCGTTGAAATCCCCACGGCTGTAGACGATCCGGGACTTCTCCCGGGCAACTTCTTCGATCCAAACTGCGTTCATTAGCGCGACCCTTTGAGATTCGAGTAGAAACGCGAGACAGCTTGCAATCCGTGACATCAAACTGTCAGAGGGGGTGGAACGCTTAGTCTGCTCCTGATTTTCTGGACTGTCAAGGGTCCTGTTTTTGTGTGGGATCAGCGGCCACGACGCCCACCATCGCACCGCACAACTAAACTCCAGATCATGCGCGCGCCAGAGTTTACGATCCGTCGAACAACTATCGACGACTGGCGCGACGTGCGCACACTGCGGCTTGAGATGCTGGCCGATACGCCGATGGGTTTCGCGGAGCGACTCGATAGCGCCCGCACTTTCACGGAAGCAGACTGGCGTTCGCGCGCCCTCCGCGGCCAGAATCCGCGCGGCATCTCAGTCGCCGCAATCACCACGGACGGTCGCTGGGTCGGCACCATGGGCGGCTACGTGCCCGATGCCACGACAGGCCCGCTCCTCGTCGGCGTGTATGTCACTCCCGACTTTCGCGGTCGTCAGGCTGGGGTGACGGATGCCCTACTCACGACCGTCGAAGAGTGGGCGGCTACTTACGGCAGCACCCTCACGCTCGGCGTGCACGAAGACAATGCGCGCGCTCGCGCCGCCTACGAGCGCCGCGGTTACACGCTCACGCGGCACTCAGTGCCGTACGTTCTCGACAAATCCCGCCGCGAACTCGAGATGATCAAGCAGCTCTAGCCCGCACGGGGCCGGTCGCGGTCGCTAGTCCGTCAGCCGCGGAGTGCGCGGCGGCGCGACCCGACACTGCGACACCGCCTCGTAGGCGATGCCGATGCGCAGCAGGTCGAGGTCGGAATACGCGGCACCCGCGAAAGTGATTCCCGCGGGCATCTGGATGTCGCCCATAAGTCCCATGGGAACCGTGACGGTCGGGATGCCCAGGTGCCGAATCGCGAGGTTGCCGTTCGCGACCCAGACACCGTTTCGCCATCCGGCCTCTGCCGTGGCGGGGTTCGTGCCCATATCGGCGGCTCCCACGTCGGCGACCGCGGGGAAAGCTACGGCGTCGAGCTCGTTAGCCCGCATCCATTCTTCGAGGTCAACCCGGCGAGTTTCTTCGAGACCGCGCACGCCCGCTTCGAGCTCGGGGATGTCGGTGAAGGTGTCGTAGGGGTGGTCGCGCACCTGAGTCGGATACACGGCGATGTCGTCTTCGAAGCCGTCGTAGCGATCGTGCGGGGCATCGGGAACGCTCGGAAAAATCGTGGTGCCGTCGACGCCGACGATCGTGTCAAAGTTCGGGTCGCCGTTGGCCTTCAGAAAGTCTTCCCATGCCCACGCCGACAGGTCGATGATCTCGCGCTTCAAAAACTCGGGGCTCACCAGACCGCGGGTGGCGATCGTCGGGGCACCGGCGCGGTCGGCTTCGTAGTTCGAGACGGCCGGAAAGTCGACTTCCACCACGGTGGCGCCTGCTGCTTCGAGGTCAGCACGAGCCTGGTCAAACAGGGTCAGGATGCTCGGGCGCGTGTCAATCGCGGTTCCTGTCGGACCACCGACTCCGCGCGTGCCCGAGCCCGCCTCGGTATCGCGGTTGATGTACATCCGGGGAACGCCGAAGCGCTTGCCCGCCAGCGGCAGCTCCACACCTTCAGGCGCGAGTGACAGATACGTTTCCGGTCGCACACTCGACGCCGCCGGAATCTCCACCCACGGCTGCGAGCGCCAAAAGTCACCACGGGCATCGTCATCGTCGAACACGATCACGTCGAGCACGGCGAGCAGGTCGGCCATGGTGCGCGTGTGCGGCACGACGACATCCATCGTGGGCACGAGCGGCCAATTGCCGCGCACAGAGATCACGCCACGCGAGGGCGTATAGGCACACAGCGCGTTGTTGGATGCCGGAGCCCGGCCGCTCGACCAAGTCTCTTCCGCGAGGCCAAAGGCCGCAAAACTCGCCGCCGTTGCCGTGCCCGACCCGTTTGACGATCCCGATCCGTACGCCGCGGTGAGGTACTCGGCGTTGTACGCGCTCTCAGCACGGCCGTAAACGCCGGGCTGCATTCCGCCGTTGGCCATCGGGGGCATGTTGGTGAGGCCGAGGCAGATCGCCCCCGCGTCGCGCAGTGCCCCGATGGTGGCCGCATCCCGCATTGCGCGCAGCTCGACGAAGGCAGGGCTGCCGGCCGCGGCGGTCAGGCCGCGGTGCAGGTAGCTGTCTTTAGCCGTGTACGGGATGCCGTCGAGCGGCCCGCGCAGTTGACCGGCGGCCCGGCGCGCATCCGACTCCCGCGCTTCGGCGAGCGCTTCAGGATTCGGCACCACCACGGCGTTGAGCTTTGGCCCGCTGCGGTCGTAGCGAGCGATGCGCTCCAGATACGCGGTGACGAGCGCCTCACTCGTGAGCGTGCCAGCCACGAGTGCTTCGTGCAGTTCGGCTATCGAGGCTTCAACGACATCGAAGGTGCTCATCAATTTTCTCCCTGCGGCTCAGCGCTGAAATTTCGCGATACCGCTACAGAAGCTGCAGCGTCAGTGACGGCGGGCAGTTGCGGCTGCTGTTGGGTGATGCAGTGGATGCCACCGCCGCGGGCAAAGATCTCGCGCGAGTCGACCATCTGCACCGTGCGGCCGGGATACGCGTCGGCCAGAATTTCGGCGGCTCGGGCATCCGCCATTTCATCGTCGAAGCCGCACCCAATCACTCCCCCGTTGACGACGAGGTGATTCACATAGCTGTAGTCGACGAAACCGTGGTCGTCCCGAAGGGTGGAGGGGGCGGGCAACTCGACGATCTCAAACGTGCGGCCCGCGACATCCCGCTGGCTCTCGAGGCTGGCCCGAACCTCAGCCATCACCTGATGGTCCGGATGCTCGGGGCTGGGCTGGGCGTGCAGCAGCACGCGCCCCGGTGATGCGATTGTCGCGACGATGTCGACGTGGCCGTTGGTGCCGAAGTCGTCATAGTCGCGCGTGAGCCCGCGCGGCAGCCAGACTGCATGAGTCGCGCCAATCGTGCGCAGCATCTCCTGCTCAACGCGTGCTCGGTCAGCGAGCGGATTACGACGCGGGTCGAGTTGAACGGTGTCGGTGAGCAGAACGGTGCCTTCACCATCGACGTGCAGTCCACCGCCCTCGGCAACGAGGAGCGAGCTGACGAGTTCGGCGCCAGCAGCGTCAGCAACAATGCGTCCGATCTTGGCCGCCTGCTCCCACTCGGCCCACGCGGGCGCACCCCAGCCGTTGAAAATCCAATCGACGGCGCCGAGCAGGCCCGGGTCGTCATCATCAAGCACGAAGGTGGGCCCGATGTCGCGCATCCAGAACTCATCGAGTGGTGCTTCGAGAAGCTCAATATCGCTGGCGAGCATTCGCCGGGCGCGGAACATTTCGGTCGGGTCAACGACCATCGAGACCGGCTCGAACTGGGCGACGACATTGGCCACGTCAGCCCAAGCGGCATAGCCGAGTTCGCGTTCGGCATCGGTCGCGCCGAGAGTTTGGCCGACGCGCGGGAACGCCATCCACGTGCGCTCATGTTCAGCGGTTTCGGATGGCATTCTCCAGCTCATGGCTAGCCTTTCGACGCTTCGATGATGGATGCCGCGAGCCGCTGTCCCACACGAATGGCACCGTCAACGTGCTGGTAGCCTTCCGCCGCGAGGTCGCTGGAGCCGAACTGAATCGGCCCGACCGGCTGAAGCTGCAGCGCCCCATACCGCGTGAGCCCGCCGAGGTCGAAGCTCGCCGCGTAAGCGCCACGCGTCCACTCTTCGGAGGCCCAGTCGCTTTCGTAATACACGGCCGGAGTGAGCGCGTCGTCGCCGTAGTAGGTCGCGAGCGATTCGAGGATGCGCTGCTTGCGGTCGGCGGGATCGAGCGCGAACAGTTCGTCGGCCTTCTCCCCCGACACAAAGCCCACGAGGGTGCCGCGCTCTTCGCCGTGGTTCGTGTTGTCGTAAGCCTCGTGCACGATTTGGTACGGGCTAAAGGCGGTACCGGAAAGCCCGGCCGCGCGCCAGAACGGAGTCGCATAGGTCGCGTGCACCTTGATGACGAGACCGAGGGAGGAGTGCTGCTGCATTTGCTGACGCATCCGCGGCAATGCAGGAACGTAGTCAATGCGGTCGTAGAGGTTCGGCGGCACGGCAACAATCACGTGCTCAGCACGCACCGCTAGCTCGTCGCTCGTGACGGTCGCGCCCGTGGCATCCCATTCGATCTGGCGAACGGGCTGCGAAAGGCGAACGACGTCGCCACCCAGGGCGTCGGCCATGAGCAGCGGAACCTGCTGAAGCCCACCGACCACGCGCTTATCGAGGATGAAGTCGGCGTCAACGAGGTTGCTGAAGCTGCCTGCGCTGGCTGCCATGAGCAGAGCCTGCAACAGCGAGAACGAGTGGGCAGGCTTGGTGAGCATTGCCTCGGCAACGTAGAGCGCAATGTTGTCGACAGCTTCTGCATCCGCGCTCTGGCTTTCGAGCCAGCTGCGGTACGAGATGCGGTCAAATTCTGCGGCCCGCGGATGCTCCCACGGAGCCTGAAGGTCGAGCTCAGCCACGAGGCCGTCAAGCAACGCGATCAGTCGAGTGATCTCGGCTTCGGTTGCTTCTCCGGCGGGGAAGATATCCCCGGTGAAGCGACGCGCAACACCATCGCGAGAAACATAGACGCTGTCACCTTCGCGGTAGCGGGAGTAGGTTTCTAGGCCGAGTTCGGCGAGCATATCGATGAGTGCGGTTTGGTCAGGCGAAACCCACTGGCCGCCGATCTCATACATCTGCCCATCGATATCGTTCGTCCAGAGGCGACCACCAATGCGGTCGCGAGCTTCGAGCACGATGACGCTCTTGCCCGCGCGAACGAGGGCTCGGGCGGCGGTGAGGCCGGTGGCACCGGCTCCGACGATGACGACGTCTCGCTGGATGGTGTTCATGGGTTATGCGCTCTCTCTGGGGATGGACGATGCGCTCTGCGCGCTCGCTAAGGTGTCGGACGTGCACCTCAGCGTGTAGCCCGTACTTGAATTATTGATCACCTACTCAATAAGAGTCAATAGCGGCTACACTTTTGCCATGGCAGCAGGCACCACTCGACGGCGGAACCCCGCCGAGCGCGCCCTCGAAGTGCGCGAAGCAGCGAAGACGCTCGCGCTGACTCGCGGGCTTGCCGCCATCTCGCTCCGCAACCTTGCCACCCACTGCGGAGTTACCGCCCCGCTCATCGCTCACTACGAGCCGAACATGGATGCCCTCGTCGCCTCCACCTTCGCAGCCATCGCGGAGCAAGAAATCGCTGAAGTCAGCCTTCACGCCCTGGCACCCGACGACGCCCTCGACCAGCTTCGAGCCCTCATCAGCGCCCTCGCCGACCCCGCCCGCGACAACGTCGGTGAAGTGTGGTGTGACGCGTGGAGCCTCGGCCGCAAAAACGATCCTCTCGCCGAAGCAGCCCGCCACTCAATGGATTCCTGGCACGCGCTCGCCATCGGGATCATCCGCACTGGTCAGAATGCCGGACAGTTTGCCGCGATCGCGCCCGAGCGTGCAGCCCTGGTGCTCTTCGCCCTCGTGGATGCCACAGCCTCGTACCAGCTCGTCAATTTCCGTAGCCGCGAAACCCGCGACACTCTCGTACGGGAAACCCTCGAAGACATGCTCGACGTGTCGCTAAGGATCAACGACGACGCTCGAAACCCCAGCACCAAACCGACCGTCTAGCATTTCGCGCGTCACACTCCACACGCACAACAAAGCCCCGCATTCGTCGAGAATACGGGGCTTATGTTGGTCGTAACTACTTGCAGACCGTCATCTTCGCGACTCCACTGCCGAGAGCTCCCGCGCCTCCGAGCAGTACTCGGCTGGAGGTGTCGAAGTCATTCAAGTTGCTCACAACGCCCTTCGGAACACAGTTTCCCGGCACCACATACAAGGGTGCCGATGTGCCTCCCGCGAGCGCGGCGCCAGCGAGCGCATCCGCGAACCCGGTGCCGACGGCGAAGAAGGCGCGTGGTGCGGTGTCGAAGCTTGCGTCGTTTATTGCCTCCGAAGTTACATACCGGTCGGAGCCGGAATAGCGAGTGACCTTCGTGACGCCAGGCTGCGCATCCAACGCCCTGAACACTTTGCTGGAGACCACACCGGTGCCTCCCGCGATCATAATTTTCGAAACATCAAGTCGATCGATGAGTTTGGCCGTTGCCGAGTCGACACCACTACCCGTGCCGTTGATCAGGATGACCGGGCTACCGGAATTTCCCGCTGCAGCACTGGCGCTGAGCGCGTCTGGGTAGTTGGCACCCGTGGCGAAGAACGCCGTGTCTGCGCCATCAGGAAACGCTCGTTCGATCACGATGCGCGACGTCTCGTAGCGGCTTGAGCCACCATCGCGTCGAATTTTGGGTGCCAGCGCTGCGAGCTGCTTGTAGATGGAACTCGACAGCACGCCGGTTCCGCCCACGACCACAATGAGATCCGGATCTAGCCGTTTGATCTCATTCTTCACCACCGTCGGCAAACCAGTAGGAGGTGTCAGCAGAAGCGGACCGCCCTGCTTAGCTGCGGCAGGCGCCGCGCTGAGAGCGTCAGGATAGTTCGCACCGGTTGCAACGTACACAACGCTGACTCCCGGGTCGTACTCCTGTGAGATCGCGACCGCCGTCGAATAGCGGTCGGAGCCCGAAAGGCGTTCAACCCCGCTCGGCAACGTGATGTCTGGAACGCTTGCCCCATACTTGCCGAAGTTTTCAACCGCCCACGTGGTTCCGCCGGAGGTCACGAAAGCGATGCCGATGTCGGTGTAGTCACCCATGATGTTGGCTCGGTGTCCCGCAGAGTCCATCCACGCATCGTGCACGGCCGTCGCCGACGGCCAGCCGCGGGCAACATTCTCGCCCGCTCGAGTCCATCCACTAGGGATTTGGCTTGAGTACGAAGGGTTGTGAGTCATCGCACCGTTGGCAGCCATTTGGTACGCCCACTTCGACGACACCGAGCTGAGCGAAGAATTGAGCTTCAGAGGCCCAAGCCCCTCAGCCGCTCTCGCCTCATTCACGAGGCTGAGAATCGTGCTCTCCCCTGCTGCCTCGGCTGGCGATGGCGTCGAAAGCGCTAGGCCAGAAGCCAACACCCCAATGATCGCAAGCATGCCAAACGCGCGGACGACTGTGCGCCGCGCTCGAAACCCCCCGGTTTTCCCCACGTCAGGAACGCTACGCGAGGCCCCAGCACACGTATAGTCCCCACTTGCGGGGACTAAAGGGGGCCGTCACAGCTTCGGGCGCTCATCGAAACCTTCGCAATCGCCATCATCCGGGCCAGTCAGGATGCGGGCCAGTTCGCCGCAAGCGACCCTCAGCGCACCGCAAACTGCGGCTGCACCGCAAACTGCGGCTGCACCGCAAACTGCGGCTGCACCGCAAACTGCGGCTGCACCGCTAACTGCGAAAGTGCCGAATGCGTTGGGAGCTTCCTTGTGGGGCATACCGAAACCCGCTTAAGCTTTGAGCACGGAGGGGAGTAGTCCCCGCGAAGCTCATCGTCATTACGGTCGTGTCATCATGACCCGGTGCAGCTAGGGTCCGAAAGGGCTCGACGAGACCTCCAGAATTTCTAACATTCTGGAGTTGTTTCATGAACGTTCCTCTGTGGGCTTGGCTCGCTGTAGTCGGTGTCATTCTTGTGATGCTCGCGATCGACCTAGTCGCGCATCGCACCGCTCATGTCATTGGCGTGCGCGAAGCTGCAGCGTGGTCAGTCCTCTGGGTCGCCTCCGGCGTTACCTTTGGTGGCATTATCTGGTGGCTCTTTGGTGCGGAATTCGGCCAGCAGTACTTTGCCGGCTTCGTTATTGAGAAATCGCTTGCCGTTGACAACGTCTTCGTCTGGGCAATCATCTTCTCCGCCTTTGCCGTACCCCCACAGTTTCAGCATCGCGTTCTGTTCCTCGGGGTCATCGGAGCTCTCGTGTTCCGTGGCATCTTCATCGCCGCCGGCGCAGCCCTGCTCAGCAGCTTCGCGTGGGTGCTCTATGTGTTCGGTGCGTTCTTGGTTTTTACGGGCATCCAGATGCTGCGCAAACGAAACGAGCACTACGACCCCGAGAAGTCCGTCGTGCTCAAGATCTTCCGTCGCCGCGTCCCCATGACGGATGCTTTCTACGGTCAGAAGTTCGTCGTGCGAAAGGCGGGCGTGCTGCTTGCTACCCCGCTGCTGGCCGTGCTGGTTCTTGTCGAGATCACTGACATCGTGTTTGCCGTTGACTCGATCCCGGCCATCTTCGCCGTCACCGACGAAGCGTTCCTCGTGTTCACCGCCAATGCCTTCGCGATCCTAGGCCTGCGGGCAATGTACTTTCTGCTCGCTGACCTCATGCACCGCTTCATCTATCTGAAGATCGGCCTGGCTCTCCTGCTCGTTTGGGTCGGAATCAAGATGCTCCTGCTCGACGTGTATTACATCTCTACAACTCTGTCGCTCGGCGTGATCTTCGTCATCCTGGCCACGTCGATCGGTACGAGCCTGTGGGCCACGCGCGGCCAGCCCCGCCACGCGATCGAGACCCCCGCGGGCGGCGGATTCCGGATGGCGACCGACGACGAACTCGCCGAGGTCGATAGTGTGGCCACGTGAACCCATTACTTCCGGCAACCTATGACCTCGTTTACTCCCTAATTCTTGGCGGCCTTTTTCTACTGAACCTCGTCATCTCGTTCTTGGTCGCCGGCTCAGCTAAGCGCAAAGACCGCAGCTTCGGATCGTTTTTCTGGCTATCGTTCGCCATGGGGTTCCTTCTTCCGGCGTTGGTGGTTGCCGCACTGCCCTTCCGTGACGACGACCCCAACCGTCCGAGCAACAAGCCTCAGTTCTAGAGCTGCACCACGGCTCCAGCGCCCGCGCACGAAAAAGCCCCACATCACAAGGATGCGGGGCTTTTTGCTGGCGGTACCGGTGGGATTTGAACCCACGGTGCGCTTTCACGCACACAACTTTTCGAGAGTTGCACCTTCGGCCGCTCGGACACGGTACCGGGAGAGAGTTTAGTACAGATATCGGTGACGTGCGTTCACGGGTTGCGGCGCATCCAGTTGAGGCAGTGCACGAGCAGGGCACTTGCTACGCAGAATGCGCCAGCGGTGATGCAGATCGGTGCTGCGACCTGAGCGAGGTTGAACAGCTCCCAGCTGTTTTCGTTGATAGTGCCGCGACCATAGAGCCCCTTGAACGCCCACCACAGCCCTCCGACGCCGCTTGCCATGAGACCACCGCCCACCGCCCAGATTACGTAGATCCAGGGGTTGCGGGCGAGGCTTGTTGGCGTGCGCGTCGCGACAGGGTCAGCGGATGCGGCTGCGTCATCCACATACTGTGACTGCGGTGCCGCCGACGGATGAGTGTCGCCGCTGGCCCGCGAAGGGTCAGGTTCCCGGGCAGAGAGGGTGGCGGTCGCTGCCGCTGCTGTGACGCGATCGTCGGCGGGGACTCGCGGAGCCGACGGCGCCACAGCGTTAGCTCCCGCCTGGCGATTGCTGTCGACGTTGCGGGCGGCGCGGGTGTTTTCTTCGCGCTCGCCGCCCTCCCCTGCGGCATAACCTCGCTGAAAAACGGGGTCGAATCGGGGGTCAATGCTTTTGTCTGTCGCCACGGTGCTCCCTTGTCCGTTCCTCATCGTAGGCGGGAAGCATCCATAAGTCGCGCATTCCTCAAAAACGATCGAGGGGTGCGACGCGCACTCCCTCGACACCCGTTTCGCGCTCAGCGGATCTCTAGTTACGCCGAAAGATTGGGGCCGCATACCCCCCTAGGTATGCTTGGTTGATGAGCACTTCCCCCACGCACCGCACACGCCGCATCCTCGTTATCGGTGGAGTCGCCGCCGGAATGTCCTTCGCCACCCGCATGCGCCGTCGCGATGAACACGCCGAGATCATCATCTTCGAACGCAGCGGTCACGTGTCGTTCGCCAACTGTGGCCTTGCCTACTATCTGGGCGGTGTCATCACCGACCGCGACGAGCTGCTGCTGCAGACCCCCGCAGGCCTCGGCAGCCGTTTCGGTCTCGATGTGCGCGTCAACCACAACGTCACCGCGATCGACCCCACCCAACGCAGCATCACCGTGCACAACCACGTCGACGACACCATCAGCACCGAAAGCTACGACGAGCTCGTCATTGCAACGGGCGCGAGCGCAGTCATCCCTGCTATCGCCGGCAGTGAGCGGATGCTCGTGCTGCGCAACATCGAAGACGTCGACCTGCTCCAGTCCTCCCTCGACGCCCTCGACCCGTCGACCGCGAACGTCGTCGTTTTGGGTGCCGGCTACATCGGCATCGAAATGGCGGAGAACCTCGCCAAGCGTGGCCTCAGCGTCACGCTCGTGCAGCGTCCCGCTCATGTGCTCGGCACCTTCGATTCCGAAATGGTTACCCCGATCGAAGCGCACCTTCGCGAGAACGGTGTCGCCCTCCACCTCGGCACGGAAGCGATCGCGATGGATGACACCTCCGTCCAGCTCAGCGACGGTTCCAGCGTTGCCGCAGACCTCGTCGTCGCGGCTGTTGGGGTGCGACCCGACAACGGGCTCGCCGTGCACGCTGGCCTCGCTACGGGGCCAACGGGCGGCATCCGAGTTAGTGCTGGGTATCAGACCAGCGCACCCCACATCTATGCGATCGGCGATGTCGCTGAGAAGGTCGGGGCGATCAGCGGCGAGCACGAACTCGTTTCGCTCGCCGGGCCAGCCAACCGTGACGGCCGCTACCTAGCCGACACCCTCGCCGGGGATGAGGTGCACTCGAAGCCCGCACTCGGCACCGCCATCGTCGGCGTTTTCGATCTCACTGCCGCCAGCCTCGGTTCGACCGAGCGCGCGCTGCGTGCTGCCGGTCGCGACATTCGCGTGATTCATACCCACCCGGTTTCTCACGCGGGCTACTACCCCGGCGCCCAGTCGCTGTCGCTCAAACTCATCATCGACACCGCCACCGATCTCATCTTGGGAGCCCAAGTTGTTGGTCGCGAGGGTGTCGATAAGCGGATGGATGTGCTCGCCACCGCCACGAGCGTCGGCCTCACTGCGAGCGCTCTCGCCGACCTCGAACTCGCCTATGCGCCGCAGTATGGCTCAGCCAAAGACCCCATCAACCACCTCGGTTACGTCGCCAAAAACCTGCGGGACGACCTCAGCGCCTCCATTCAGTGGCACGAGATTGACGCCGAGCTTGAGGCTGGCACTCTGCTAGTGGATGTTCGCACCCCCGCCGAGTTCGCGCTCGGTGCCATCCCGCACGCCGTCAACATCCCGCTCGACGATTTGCGCAGCCGCTTCGGTGAGCTCGATGACCGCCGCGTGATCGTGCACTGCCAGGTCGGACAGCGCGGCCACACCGCCGTGCGCATCCTCACCCAGCACGGAATCGACGCCGTCAACCTCGATGGCGGCTACCGCACGTGGCTCGCCGCGAACGCGTAACCCACCCCTAACCTGCAACCACCTGACCCACTTCACCCCAAGGAATCCCCATGAACACCGTTACACCCCGGACCCTCTCCGAACTCACCAACCCCGTCGTTATTGACGTGCGCGAACCCGTCGAATACGTTTCGGGGCATGCGCCAGAGGCCGCCAGTATTCCGCTCGGGGAACTCGTTGCTCGCGTTGAAGAACTTGACCGTGACGAGACCATCTACGTCATCTGCGAGAGCGGCGGCCGCAGCGCTCAGGCCGTCGAATGGCTCAACACTCAAGGTTTCGACGCCGTCAACGTCGAGGGTGGCACCTCCGCCTGGCGCACCGCCGGCCTGCCAGTCACGAAAGGCAACTAGCCATGACCACCTCTGAAGTCGCCACCTCTGAAGGCGCCACCTCCACGGATGCCGCTACCGGGCACGACCCCGAAGCGATGCGCAAGGTGATGAACCGCCTCAAGCGCGCCGAAGGTCAACTGCACGCCCTCATCCAGTCGATGGGAGCCGAGTCGAACTGCAAAGACGTCGTGACGCAACTCGCTGCCGTCAGCAAGGCACTCGATCGCGCTGGCTTCATGATCATCGCGAACGCCCTGCAATCATGCTCGACGGATGATGCGGATGGCGAGGGCAGCCACGATGGAATGTCCCCGGCAGATATCGAGAAGCTGTTCCTCACTCTCGCCTAGCAGTGTCGGTCGTGCCGCCTAGGGTTGAAGCATGGCCCGAGCTGTAAGTAATTTTCGCTGCACTGAGTGCGGCTGGACGAGCATCAAATGGGTGGGCCGCTGCGGCGAATGCCAGCAGTGGGGCACCGTGACCGATGCTGGCGCAGCAACAGGCATCACCAAGCGGGTGGCCACCGTTGCCGTCTCCAACACGAGCGGCGCACGCTCCATCACCGAGATCGGTGCCGAGTCCGTTGCACACTGGCCGAGCGGCATCGCCGAGTTCGACCGCGTTCTTGGCGGCGGCGTCGTGCCGGGCGCTGCCATTCTGTTGAGCGGCGAACCGGGCGTCGGCAAGTCAACGCTGCTACTTGAAGTGGCATCGCGGGCCGCGGCATCCGGTCAGCGTGTTCTGTATGTCACTGCCGAAGAGTCGGTAAGCCAAGTTCGCCTGCGCGCCGAACGCACCAACGCCCTGCACCCGTCACTGTTCTTGGCCGCCGAAACCGATCTCGGCACGATCCTCGGTCAGATCGATCACGTCAAGCCACAACTCG
Organism: Salinibacterium sp. NG253; assembly: GCF_015864945.1. Classification (GTDB taxonomy): domain Bacteria; phylum Actinomycetota; class Actinomycetes; order Actinomycetales; family Microbacteriaceae; genus Rhodoglobus. The sequence continues at coordinate 1,361,918 of NZ_JADYWF010000001.1, forward strand.
TGATCGTCGACTCCGTGCAAACTGTCGCGTCCGCCGCAACCGAAGGCATCGCGGGAGGGCCATCGCAAGTGCGCGAAGTTGCCTCCACTCTTATTCGGGTCAGCAAAGACCAGAACCTGCCCATCCTCCTTGTGGGTCACGTCACTAAAGACGGCACCATTGCGGGCCCGCGCCTGCTCGAACACCTCGTGGATGTCGTGCTCCAGTTCGAAGGCGACCGCCAGACGGCGCTGCGCTTTGTTCGCGCCCACAAGAACCGTTTTGGCTCCACTGAAGAAGTCGGCTGCTTCGAGATGACCGGCGAGGGCATCGCCGAGGTCTCCGACCCCAGCGGCCTCTTCCTCTCCCACGCCCGCCAACCCGTGAGCGGCACCTGCGTCACGATCGCCCTCGAGGGCAGGCGCGCCCTTCCCGTGGAGGTGCAGGCGCTGATTGTGAAGTCTCAGGCTCCCCAACCGCGCCGCGTCGTCAACGGCGTCGATGCCTCACGAGTAGCCATGTTGCTCGCGGTGCTTGAGCGGCGAGCGGGGATTCCTCTGTCTACCTTCGATGTGTATGTGTCGACGGTGGGCGGCATCCGCGTCACCGAGCCCGGCGCCGACCTCGCGATCGCGCTCGCCATCGCCAGCGCGTACAAAGACAAAGCGTTCTCCGCCACGATGGCCGTCGTCGGCGAGATCAGCCTGGCAGGCGAGATTCGGCCGGCATCATCGGCGAAGCAGCGTCTGGCCGAAGCGTCTCGTCTCGGATTCGACACCGTGATCGATGCCGACGCAGCCCATGTTCGCGAAGCGCTCCGTCTGGCCTTTGCCGGCGCGACCGAAGAGCGCGTACAGATCCCCGAGTTCTAAGAAGATCAGTCACGCCACTCCCCTAGCACGCAGCAACGGCGGCTCATCCGAGGATGAGCCGCCGTTGCGACGCTAGGTGCTGAACCGTTGGCTAGCCGAACAGGGTCCAGAGACCCCAGTCCTCTACGCGCCAGCTGATCCAGCCGTTCTCACGCTGCAAGCTGACCAGAATCGAGTCGCTCTCGCCGGTCGCGGGCTTCACTGCACGACACGTGAAGGTGTCACCCATGAGAACCGGCGGCGTTGCGGGGCACGAAAGTTCGATGTTTGCGCCGAGAGTCGCAGCTTGAGCCTGAATCGAATTTTCGATCTGGTTGCTGAACGTCTGCGGGATCAAGGAGATAAGGAGACCAGGAAGGATCAACATTCCGATAACCAGAGACACGATCGAGCCGGCCCACGTGGCGATCGGCGCGATGCCTTTGCCTGTCTCCTTCATGGTGCGCAGACCGCGAATCACCAAGTAAACCGGGGCGGTCAAGAATGCCCATGCAGCGTTTGCTGGATCCTCGTGGCCCCACACCTGCAGAAGCAGGTTGTCGTAAGCGGCGAGGCCCAAAACGACTAAGTAAGGAGCGATCCAGACGACGAGCAGCAGCGGCAAGTTGGCGCCGAGGCCTGCGCCCGCAATCAGGAACATGCTGGTCAGGAGTTGAATAAGCGGAAGGATCGCGATGAGCCAGACAGCCGCGTTGTACGTGCGGTGTTGACGGATCTCGCGCTCAGGCGCTGCTTCTTCTTCGGCGAAAGCGCTGAGAGTGGATGCACCAGGCATCGTGTTCGCGTGGGCATTAGCCGACTTCGGCAGCAGCATCGGCTCATCGGCCTGCTGCGCGTCGTCTACGGGCGCTTCGAGTTCACGCAACGTCATCGCGAGAAGCGGCTGAGCGCTCAGCTCGTCGTGAACGGGTGCTGTCTCCGGCTCCGGCTCGCTACGAGTCTCGGTTGTGAGGTAGTCGCTCGAGTCGTGGCGTTCGCGATCGCGCTGTTCACGTCGCGACGGAAGCTCATCTACATCGTCGTCATAGTCATCGTCGGCGAACGCCAGCTTGGTAGCCGGCTGCACAACGATAGGGGCACGTGCATCTGAGGTGTGCTCAGTCCAGGCTTGGGCATCCCACCAGCGCAACTGGGGCAACCCCAGAGGGTCTGGGTACCATCCCGCTGGCACACCGAAACTGTTGTCTTCCACGTTGAACAGAGTAACCGTCACAGAGAGGGGATAGAAAGGCCTGTTTATAACATTGATGCTGGTGCGAGTCTGGATGTAACCCTAAAGAGTGCCGAAATTGGCCTTAAATGGTCTATTTTCGACCATTTGTCCCCTGAACTGGGTCAGAAGCGTGATTCCTCCAGAACCGCAAATATCTGTGGAAAACGCCTCAGCGCACGGCTCAGTTAGGAAAGAGTGAGGGCATCCAAGATGTCATCGGGCGATGCTTGCATCGTGTGGGGGCCTGCAACGTCGAACCAGACCGACTCCAGAACGCCACGATTGGTCTCGAGGAACGCACGCAAGTCCTCCGCGCGATACGCGACAACCTGATGGTCAGTCTCCTCGGGCAGCATGGCAACGTAGGCGTCAACCGACGAGAACAGCAAGAGCATGTACTTATCTGCTTCGCCGCGGCGGAAGACACGCACTTGCGCTTCGTTCTCGTTCGGGGCGGCTTCGTCGCTGTCAGCATCCGTCAGCAAAGGCACCATGACTCGGTCATTGCGCAGCGCCAGAGCCACCGCTACGGGGTCGCCAGCCTCAAGAGCTTGAGCGAGCAAAGGGGAACTGAATTCGGCACTCTGTGCCGAGGAGGATGAAGAATCCATGACCAATCCGGGTTAGTTCAAAATGAACTGTTTGGTGCTCTCTGACGTGATGTCGCCAACAGAGACCTCGAGGTGATAGCTGGCACCGTCCGCAGTGACAACGGGGCGGTCGGACTCACAAGTGTCTGTGGCCGATCGGGTGCGGTCCCACTCAATCGAGCTCGACTGCACGGAGACGCCAGGCTGCAACGTAATGGTGGCCGGCTCCCCTTCGGTCTGACAGTGCTGCGAGTTCCAAATTTCGTCGCTACCGCTGGTTATGACGAACTCTTGAATGTCGCTCCCGGCTTCGATAACGCACGGTTCTGTCATGGTGCTCTTGATTGAGAATGACAGCTGCGGGTTCTGGTCCTCGCTGTAACTCGAATCATCAGTGATTGCTTCGAGCGTGAGCTTGGCCGGATCGCAGATGACCGCACCAGAGGCATCAGTGGCCGCGGGCGTGCTGGATTCCGCGGCCGAGGGATCCGTTTCCGATGCCGACGGCGATGTGGTTGCGGTATCCGACGACGCCTTAGGGCCGAAGATGATCAGCAAGATGATGGCGATCACGGCAAGGAGTCCTAGCCCGACGATCAAGCGCCGGCGCCAGTAGACGCTGCTTGACTGCGGGCCGACAGGATTCTTGAACGTCGACATACCGCAAGGCTAAACGTCTAGGGCCGCTAAAGACGCTTCAGCATGCGCGTGTTGCCGAGGGTATTGGGTTTTACACGGGAAAGATCAAGGAATTCGGCAATACCTTCGTCGGGCGAGAGCGCCAACTGCGCAAACACCGTGGGATCGACGAGATCTTCCTCGACGGGCTCGAAGCCATGCCGGGCAAAGAACGCGGTCTCAAACGTGAGACAAAACAGGCGTTCAAGGCCGAGCATCTTGGCGTCGTGCTCGATCTGGTCGAGCAACGCATGACCGACACCGGTGCCCAACCATTCGGAGGCGACAGCAAGCGTTCGCACCTCGGCCAAGTCGTGCCACATCACGTGCAGAGCACCGCATCCGATGACCTCGCCCTCGGGCGATACCGCAACGCGAAACTCTTGCACCGCTTCGTAGAACACCACGAGATCTTTGCCGAGCAGAATGCGCTGGTTCACGAGCGGCTCCACGAGCCTCTGGATGACCCGTACGTCGGATGTCGTAGCCGGGCGGATAGTGAATGTGGTCACGCGCTAACGCTACCGCTCAGGGCCGCGTACACCCCGCACTCGCGTGCGGGTTTCGCCGAACATCCGCTGGCCGTCTGCTGGGCGCGCTTGGCGTGTGCGTTAACGACGAAGTGGCTGAGCCAGCACCTCGCGGTGCGGCCCAGCCACTTATCGTCTGCGGTGAGGTTTAGGCCTCGACCTCAGCCGGTTCCTTTTCGGGGAGACCGGGCTGGCGGCTTGTGACGAACACGAACTTGTTGTCAACGAAGTCAACGTGAACGTGGTCGCCCGCGTTGAGTTCACCGTGAAGGATCTTCTCGCTGAGCGCGTCTTCGACTTCGTGCTGCACTGCGCGGCGAAGCGGTCGTGCACCGAGGGTGGGGTCGAACCCAACTTCGATGAGACGCTCCTTGGCAGGAACAGTAATCTCGACGGTGAGGTCGCGATCCATCATGCGCTCAGAGAGACGCTTGATGAAGAGGTCAACAATCTGCAACAGTTCTGGCTTGCTCAGCTGCGGGAAGACGATGGTCTCGTCAACACGATTGAGGAACTCAGGCTTGAAGTGCTTCTTGAGTTCTTCAACAACCTTGCCGCGCATGCGGTCGTAGCTTGTTGCCGAGTCACCTTCCACCTGGAAGCCCATGGGGCCAGCGGTGATGTCCTTCGTGCCGAGGTTGGTGGTCATGATGATGACGGTGTTCTTGAAGTCCACCACGCGACCCTGGCCATCGGTCAAGCGACCCTCTTCGAGGATCTGCAGGAGCGAGTTGAAGATGTCGGGGTGAGCCTTCTCGATCTCGTCGAACAGCACGACACTGAACGGCTTGCGGCGCACCTTCTCGGTGAGCTGGCCACCCTCTTCGAATCCTACGAATCCGGGAGGGGCACCGAACAAACGCGAAACGGTGTGCTTCTCGCCGTACTCACTCATGTCGAGCGAGATCATGGCCGACTCATCGTCGAACAGGAACTCGGCAAGCGCCTTCGCGAGCTCGGTCTTACCGACACCGGTCGGACCGGCGAAGATGAACGAACCACTCGGACGGTTAGGGTCCTTGAGGCCAGCACGCGTACGGCGGATGGTCTTGGAGAGAACCGAAATGGCTTCCTCTTGACCAATGACGCGCATGTGGAGTGCCTTCTCCATGAAGATGAGGCGGCTGGATTCTTCTTCGGTGAGTTTGAAGACGGGGATGCCGGTTGCTGCTGCCAGAACTTCGGCAATCAGACCTTCATCCACGATTCCGCTCGCGCCAACGTCGCCCGACTTCCACTGCTTCTCGAGGCGAAGACGCTCGCCGAGGAGCTTCTTCTCTTCGTCGCGCAGGCTTGCAGCCTTTTCGAAGTCTTGGTCTTCGATGGCGCCTTCCTTGCGCGAGCGAACGTCGGCGATCTTGTCGTCGAATTCGCGCAGCTCAGGAGGTGCCGACAGGATCGACAAACGCAGGCGTGCGCCAGCTTCGTCGAGCAGGTCGATGGCCTTGTCGGGCAGGAAGCGGTCGGCGACGTAACGGTCGGCGAGGTTCGCTGCGGCAACAATGGCACCGTCGGTGATGGATACCTTGTGGAACGACTCGTACTTGTCGCGCAGTCCCTTGAGGATGTTGATGGTGTGCGGCAGGTTAGGTTCGTGCACCTGCACGGACTGGAAGCGACGCTCAAGCGCGGCATCCTTCTCAAAGTGCTTGCGGTATTCGTCGAGGGTCGTCGCACCAATGGTCTGGAGCTCGCCACGAGCCAGAAGCGGCTTGAGGATAGAGGCTGCGTCGATGGCACCTTCAGCAGCGCCGGCACCGACGAGGCTGTGGATCTCGTCGATGAAGACGATGATGTCGCCGCGGGTGCGGATCTCCTTGGTGACCTTCTTGAGGCGCTCTTCGAAGTCACCGCGGTAGCGGCTACCAGCGATGAGGCTTCCGAGGTCGAGCGAGTACAGCTGCTTGTCTTTCAGCGTTTCGGGAACATCGCCCGCAACGATCGCGTTGGCGAGGCCTTCAACAACAGCCGTCTTACCGACACCGGGTTCACCGATGAGGACGGGGTTGTTCTTGGTGCGGCGGGAGAGGATCTGCATAACGCGTTCCATCTCCTTCTCGCGACCAATAACGGGGTCGAGCTTGCCATCGCGAGCCGCCTGAGTGAGGTTGCGGCCGAACTGGTCAAGAACCTGCGATCCTTTGTCGGGCGCAGACTCGTTGCCACCAACGGCAACCGCTTCCTTGCCTTGGAAGCTACCGAGGAGCTGGATGACCTGCTGGCGAACCTTGTTGAGGTCAGCGCCGAGCTTCACGAGCACCTGAGCGGCAACGCCTTCACCCTCGCGGATGAGACCCAACAGGATGTGCTCGGTGCCGATGTAGTTGTGACCGAGCTGGAGCGCTTCGCGCAGGCTCAGCTCAAGTACCTTCTTGGCACGCGGCGTAAAGGGGATGTGGCCGGTCGGCTGCTGCTGACCCTGGCCAATAATGTCTTGCACTTGCTCGCGCACGGAGTCGAGCGAAATACCCAAAGACTCAAGCGCCTTTGCGGCAACGCCTTCACCCTCGTGGATGAGGCCAAGCAAAATGTGCTCTGTGCCGATGTAGTTGTGGTTGAGCATCTTGGCCTCTTCTTGGGCCAAAACGACTACACGACGGGCGCGGTCGGTAAATCTCTCAAACATCTCTTCACTCCTTAGATACCGCTACAGATTCGGTACCGATGTAAAGAGACTAACCAGAGAAATCGCGAAATAGGGCCCTGTTCGCCCTAGGCGTGACTGTGCTGGGTTAGCGCTCAGGAATGGGCACGCTACGACCCGTTGCTAGACGCAGAACCGCCACCGGGCGACTGCGGATAGTCGGGGACACAGCGCCCCGGCGCTAGCCCGTCGAGCGATGCGGCACCACTTTCACGCAACGCAGCGAAGAGCAGTTCGTCGTCTGGGGTCTGCTCGATCGTGCCCTCGCAGGGGGAAGTGTGAAAACGGAACTCGCGCTCGGGCGACGCGTAGCCGAAGTCAAAGCCCGTGACCTGGGCAGTGTCTGCGGCAGCGGCCAGGATTGCCGGCCACTCGTCATCGCGGTACTCAGCGCTGTTGATTGCTACCTCTCGGCCGTGCAGTGCAGCGTCGTTGTCCGTCCACCGCACCAGCGCGCCAGCCGCGGCGAGAGCGGCTGGATAGTCGTAGTAGTAGTCGAGGCCGAGCCACGCATTCTCTTGCAACGGAAAAGAGCGGCCGAGGTCATCCACCAGTGCGAAAACATCCCTCGGCGGTAGGTGGTGGCCAGAGGCAGTGAGCCCGGGGAGCGCCCACGTCTCGTACTTGTTGTCCTGCGCTGCAGCCACGCCGATGCCACCACTGCTCTGCTCCGAAGACACTGTCGCGAGCGCGTCGTAATTGATCACCACCTGAGCGATAGCTTCTCGCGAGACCGCGCCGTTGCCCGGGCCTATGATTCGCGAGTACGAAACCTCGTCGTAGTCGTCGGTCAACAGCATCATCGTCAGCTCAGCGCCGAGCGCTTGCTCAAGCGCTTGCCAATAGTTGAAGTTGCTGATGACGAAGTCTGGGTGAAGTCCGAGGCCGGCCACCCGAAAACGACCGGCGGATTCTCCCGCCACCCGAATGGTGAACGCTACAGGGATGCCGTATGAGGGATAGCCGTCGGATACACGGCGCAACGTTTCGACGACGGCAACCGTTTGGGCCCCAGCGAACTCTTCGCTCACCTCGACATCGATCATGACGGGGCTCTCCCACATCACACCGGAGATCGGGGCTTGCGAGACTTCCCCGATGCCCTCAATTTCCTTTAGTTCAGTGGTGCTCTCGGCAAGGAACTCCTCGTACGACGCGACCAGCCCAGCACTGTCGAGGTCGGCTGCGTCATCTCTCATGAACGAGCACCCCGCCAGCGCGGGCGCAAGAAACGACAGCGCCGCCAGCGCACCCACAATCCGCCGCCGAAAATTCATTATTCGCCCACATTTTTTACCATCCGCGAAGCCGCTCTGGATCACTAGGGGCACTAGGGGGTGCACGCGCCCGGTCCTCCACCGAATGGAGGCGTCACACCATAATCGACCAGAGTTTCGAACAAGAGCACATCGTCAGCGGTGGCATCCACGGAACCGCTGCACGCAGAAGTGTGCAGCGAAAATGTCCGGTCGCCGGCGCTGTATTTGAAGTTCACGTTGGCCATCTCGATGGTGCGCACGGCGGCTTGAACCGCCGTGCTCCACGCTTCGTCGGAGTACTCATTACTCAACACGGCGATCTCCGGCCGACCACTGAAGCTGAGGGGGCCTCCCCATTGTGCGCTCAAGCCTTCGGGATAATCAGCATCGCCGGGGAAAGCTTCTGACCCCTCAGGGAACGAGAACAGGGGCACAATCTCACGAAGGTCGCGCACCAGCTCTACAAACTCGAACGGAGCAAGCTCATCGATAGATTGAACGCCCGCAATCTGCCAATAGTCGAGGTACTCGGTCTCGTGAAAGACCAGAGAGTCGACAGCCACGAACGCCTCGAGAGCTTCGTAGTTCTCAACCACGCGATCCGTTGCTGCATCGAGGTCGGTCTCGAAGGGGATCGCAATAGACCTGATCCCCTGCGAGGATGAGGGGAAAATTTCAAGCCACAGCTCGGTCTCGACGGCCGCAGAGGCAGCCCGCCAGAACTCAAAATTTTCAACAAAACCATCGTTTGTTGGGGGGATCACCCAGAGGTCGAACTTTCCGGCAGTTTCGCCCGCGAGCTTCAGACTGAGTTGAGGCCGAAGCGTCACCTGCTCAAGAGCGACGAAGCTGTCGCGAAACTGGTCGGCAAACTGTGCCAGCTGGACGCTGTCAAGAGCCGGATCGGCCGTCACGCTGATTCTGCCAATGTCCCCCAGAGACGCATCTGCCTGGATTTCGTACGAGGCGTCCTCCACTGCATCCAGAGCTTCGATGTCGGCCACTGCCGCAGCGAGTGCCGCATGGGCCAGAACACCTTCCCCCGCTGAGGTCATGGCCTGCTCCACAAGTGAGCAACCGCCGAGAACGAGGGAAAGAGCAACGGCGCCCGAGATAAGTGCGGGCAGGCGTCGAGAACTTGTCATGATTTAAGAGTACGTTTCCGGTCGCGATTCGGCCTGCCCCCGAAAGGGTTGCGTCCCCTTCCATAGCCAAAGTTAATCATTCTGTAACGTTATGCAGGTGGCGTTTGCCCATAAGGTGTCGTTATGCAGGACGCACCGCAGGAATCCGCCACCCTCGACGAACTGACGCGCGCGCTCGACCTTCACATGCTGCGCATCCTCGTCGCCATCCAAGAGACCGGCAGCGTTTCTGCCGCCGCTCGCCGTCTCGGTTTCAGCCAGCCCGCCATCACCCAACATCTCAAGCGCAGCGAAGCCCGCCTGAACATCGCCCTCGTCGCCCGCACGCCGCGCGGCATGGAACTCACCGAAGCCGGCTCCCTGCTCGCCCGCCACGCACCCCGCATCGACGCCGCCGTTACCGCCGCCGCGAGCGACCTCACCGCGCACCTCGGTCTCGACCGGGGCGCTGTGCGCCTGGCCGCGTTCCCCGCTGCCGTCGCCAGCATCATCGCGCCACTACTCTCGCGGCTCGATCGCGAGTTTCCGGGCATCCACGTCGAATTCAGCGAAGCAGCACCGGATGCCGCCCTCACCGCGGTCGCCGAAGGTCGCGCCGATATCGCCCTCGACTACCGCTACGCGAGCGACCACACCATCGCGTCGAGCTCGCACACGAGCCCGGAGGGACTGCGCTCGCGCTTCCTGCTCTCCGAAAACGTGCTCGCGATCGTGCCTCGAGCCGCCGCCGATCAGCTCGGGGCGTCAGCGAGTGTCGCAGGGCTTCTTCCGTTTACGTGGATCGGCGGCCCGGCTACCTGCACCGAGCAGCTTGTTGCCGTCGCGACCGCCCTCGGCGAGAAGCCCACGCTGCGGCACGATGTGACAACCGTCGGCGCAGCACTCGCGCTCGTGGCATCCGGCATCGGCGTCACGTTTCTCTCCGAACTTGCTCTCGCCACCACAACCCTGCCCGACGGCGTCGTCGCCCTCGAGTTGCAGCCCAAACTTCGTCGACGCATCTATGCGACAACGCTCGACGACTCCGCCGACACCCCCAGCATCGCCGTAGCCCTCCGGCTATTGGCCATGCGTGAGGTGGCCCGGAAAACCAGCAGTGACCGCGCGGCACTGTCACAGCACTCGCACCTCCAACGCGCGAAATTTGCATCCCCTCCTTTTACACCTCCTGTAACGCTCACCGAAAGGCACGAACTTCGCATGAGATCTACTAACTCCACCCTGGCTAAGGGGGCTCGGGCGTCCACGGTCGCCGTTGCCGCCTCCGCCCTGCTGCTCGCTGGCTGCGCCACGTCGAGCACTCCCACCGGCGACGGCAACATCGATACCATCACCGTTGCTTTGCCCGGCTCACTCTCAAGCCTCTATGTGGGTGCCGAAAGCGGCATCCTCAACTACTACATCGCCTCCATCACTCAAGAAGGTCTCGTCTCGATCGACGCCGACGGCGCCCTGCAGCCCGGCCTGGCCGAATCGTGGGACCAGCCGGATGACGTGACCTACGTCTACGAGCTGCGCGACGATGCGATGTTCCAAGACGGCACCCCGGTGACCGCCGACGACGTCGTGTTCAGCCTCGAGCAAGCGCGGGACGAAACCAGCTCGCCCGGCCTCTCGTACTACTTGGGTGGCGTGGAGAGCGTTGAGAAGACCGGCGACCTCGAAGTCACCGTGACCCTCTCGGCCCCGGATGCAGCATTCGCCGCCAACATGAGCACGGGTGGCGCGGCCTTCATCACTTCGCAGAAATTCTGGGAAGAGAACAACGGCGAAGTCGGCACCAGCAGCGCCCTGCTTCTCGGCTCGGGCCCCTACAAGGTCACCGAGTTCGTGCCCGACTCGCACGTGAACTTCGAACGCGTCGACACCTGGTGGGGCGACCTTCCCGAGGTGAAGAACATCAACGTGAAGTTCATCCCGGATGAGGGAACTCGCCTTCTTGCCGCCCAGTCTGGCGACATCGACGTGGCATTCAATGTGCCGCTCGCGCAGTCGACCCAGTGGGAAGACCTCGACAACATGCGTGTCGACTACGTCAACGACCTCTCCTATGTCGGCATGTACTTCAACACCGCCCTCGAGCCGTTCAACGACCCGAAGGTGCGCGAAGCATTCGCCCACAGCGTTGACCGCACCACGATCGTCGACAAGCTGCTGCGCGGCCACGGCGAAGTAGCGACTGCCATCGCGACTCCCGAATCCCTCGGAAGTGTCTACAGTGCCGATGACGCCCGCGACCTGCTCGCGACCATCCCGCAGTACGACTTCGACCTCGATGCGGCTGCGGCAGCACTCGCGGCATCCGATCACCCGGATGGCTTCGAGACCGACATTCTGTTCCCCTCCACGGGACCGCAGCTCGGCACCGCCGCTCAGTCGCTCGCCGAGAACCTCTCCAAGATCGGCATCACGCTGAACGTGCGCGAAGTTCCCATCGAAGAATGGCTCGCGAGCCTCGAACAAGACAGCAGCTACGGCGTTGGCCTCATGTGGTATTTCTCCACCCTGGGCGACCCCGCTGAAGTCTCGACCTACATGCTCGGCGACTACAACATCTCGAACTACGAGAACCCCGAAGTTCTCTCGCTGTTCGAGCGCATTGGCGCCGAGACTGACCCCTCTGCCCGCATCGACCTCCTCATCGAGGCCGAAACGCTGCAGGCAGAAGACATCATCAGCGTTCCGCTCTGGTGGGGACAATCCGCAACCGCGTTCTCGAACGACATTGACATGAGCAGCTACAGCTCATTCGCGTTCATCTCGTCCTGGCCGACCCTGCTCACTCCGGCTGGATAATTTGTGACAACCACCCCGATCGCACGCGCATCACAAGCACGGTCCTTGGGCCGCATGCTTGTGGTGCGCGTGCTCGGCACCATCGGCATCCTGCTGGTGCTGTCCATCATCGTGTTCTCGATGCTGCACCTCGCCCCCGGCGATATCGTCAAGAACCTGCTCGGCAACCGGGCATCATCACCGGAAGCCATCGCCGCCATCCGCGCGCAATACAACCTCGATCAGCCGCTGTACATGCAGTACCTGATCTGGTTGGGTAACACCCTCACCGGCGACTTTGGGCAGTCCATTCGCCTCCAAGATTCGGTGTCGAATGTCATCGGCTCGCGTCTGGGCATCACCGCCGCGCTCAGCGGACTTGCGTTCCTCCTCGCCGTGATCGTTGCCGTTCCGCTCGGCGTGCAGAGCGCCGTTCGTTCGGGAAGCTGGATCGACCGCTTCGCGACCGGCTTCGGAATCGTCGGCCTCAGCGCCCCCACCTTTGCCGTCGGCCTCCTCCTTCTCTATACGTTCGCGTTCTATCTGCCGATCTTTCCGGTCTACGGATCAGGAGACGGTGGCCTCGACACTCTCTGGCACCTCGTTCTTCCCGCCATCACCCTGGCCTTGGGACTCGGCGCCATCATCCTCAAGCTCACGCGCACCGCCATGCTGCGCGAACTCGAGAGTGACTACGTAACCTTTGGTCGCGCGCGCGGCCTGCCCGACCGCCAAGTGCACCTGATCGCCCTGCGCAACGCCGCCATCCCGATCGTGACCGGCGCCAGCCTCGTACTGACGTTCCTCGTGGGCGGCACGGTGCTGGCCGAAACGACGTTCGCGCTGCCCGGACTCGGCACCCTGCTGCAAGGCTCCGTGCTCTTCAAAGACATCGCCGTCGTGCAAGCGCTCACCCTGCTGGTGGCCGTGACGATTGCAATCATCGCCCTGCTGGCCGATCTCGCCTACATCTTCCTCGATCCCCGCATCCGCGCCAAGGAGAGTGCTCAGTGAGCAGCACCGAAGCTATCGTCTTAGCGAAACTTCCGCGGTCGCGCCGTCGGCATCCGGTTGCCGTGTGGTTGTCGCTTGCCCTGCTCGGGGTCGTCGCCTTCTTGGTGCTCTTCGGCAACCTGATTGCCCCGGATGCCACGGCCCAGTCGATCCTCGATTCCTTGCTGCCCCCGGGCAGCCCGGGTCACCTTCTCGGCACCGACGAACTCGGTCGAGATGTGCTTGCTCTGACGATCGCGGGAGCGGCATCCGCCCTCGTCGGCCCGGTGTGCGTTGCCCTCGGGTCGATGCTGCTCGGCATTCTGCTCGGCACTGTTGCGGGCTATTTGCGCGGCCCCATCGACTTCATCATTGGCCGCTGGACCGACCTGCTGTTCTCGCTTCCGCTGCTGCTGGCGGCGATCGTGGTCGCAGGCGTTTTCGGCGCCGGCTACTGGATGACCGTGCTGCTATTGATCCTGCTGTTCTCGCCCTCGGACATCCGCATTGTGCGCGCCGGGGTCATGGAGCAGGCCGCGCGCCCCTTCGTGGAGGCAGCCCAAATGCTTTCGCTCTCCAAGACCCGCATCATGTTCACGCAGGTATTGCCGAACGTGTGGTCGCTGATCATCACCAACTCGATGCTCAATGTGGCCTTCGCGCTCGTGGCGTTCTCGTCGCTGTCGTTCTTGGGCGTTGGCGTTGCTCCGGGCACGGCCGATTGGGGCCGCCAGCTCACCGATGGTCGCGCCATCATGATCGACAACCCGGCAGCCGTTCTCGTGCCGGCACTGCTCATCATCGGCGTCGCTTCGGCAGCAAACCTTGTGGGCGACTGGCTCGGCCAAAACTTGACCAGAACGGGACGCTCATGACCGAGACCAGCATGACAAACGTGCCCGCGTCGGGTGCCGGCTTGGGCTCCGGGTCGAGCACTCAGGTGGCCGTTACCGCGCTCACGATCGACGGGCCGGCTGGCGTTGTTGTCGCCCCCTTCGACTTCTCCATCGCGCCAGGCGAGACCCTCGCGCTCATCGGCGAATCGGGCTCGGGCAAGACGCTCTCTGCCAAAGCAATCGCCGGGCTTTTGCCCGCGGGCTTCAGCGCCCGCGGCACCATCGCGCTGTCGAGTGCCACCATCGAACTGCCCGCTACGGATGCCGTCTGGCGGGCCACCCGCGGTCGCCGCATCTCGCTGCTGCTGCAAGATCCGTTCACGAGCCTGAGCCCCGTGCACCGCTGCGGCACCCAGATCGGGATGACGATCGATGCCGCGAGCGCGACGCGCCTCAGCCGCGAGGAACGCACCGCCCGCATTACGCAGAGCCTTGCCGAAGTGAACCTGCCCGCGGATGTCGCCCGCGCCTACCCGCACGAACTCTCCGGCGGAATGCGTCAGCGGGTTGCCATCGCGGCAGCTCTCGCCACCGACCCCGAACTGCTTATTGCCGACGAGCCGACCACCGCTCTCGACGCGAGCAATCAGGGCGAGATCCTCGACCTCCTTCGGGGCCTGCAAGAAAAGCGCGGCATGGCCGCCCTCCTCATCTCGCACGACCTCGGTATGGTGCGCGGGCGTGCCGAGCACGTGCTCGTCATGCGCCACGGCGAGATCGTTGAGCGCGGTGTCACGAGCTCCGTGCTCAATGCGCCAAGCCACCCCTACACACGGGCGCTGATCGAAGCCGACCCCTCGCTCACCGATCGCTCCGCCGGGATCGTGCGTACGGCATCCGGTGCCGGCGTGACTGCTGCGGCGGCAGACGCCGACTCAGCAATCGGCGACCTCGTCACCGCCACCGACATCACCAAAAGCTTCGGCGACAAGACCGTGTTGCACGGCGTGAGCGTGACGGTGGGCCGCGGAGAAACCGTCGGCATTGTCGGCGAGAGCGGCTCGGGCAAGACCACAATCGCCCGCTGCATCGCGGGGCTCGAACACGAGACCAGCGGAGTGATCGAGTTTGACGGTTTCGCCCTCCCCGCCGGCCGCGCTTCACGCACGCCGAAGCAAATGCAGATCGTGTTCCAGGATCCGTACTCCTCGCTCAACCCGATGATCAGTGTCGGACGGTCGCTGAAGTTGGCGTTGCGGGTGGCGGGTCGTCCGGCATCCGACCTCAATGGCCTGCTGCAGTTGGTAGAGCTGCCCACCGACTTCGCGAGCAAGCGACCAGCAGAGCTGTCGGGTGGCCAACGCCAACGAGTCGCCATTGCCCGTGCTCTGGCTGTTCAGCCAGAGTTGCTGATCTGCGACGAATCAGTCTCGGCGCTCGATGTGTCGGTGCAGAAACAGATTCTCGATCTGCTCGCCAAGCTGCGAGTCGAACTCGGCCTCTCGATCCTGTTCATCTCGCACGACCTTGCCGTGGTGCGTCAGCTCGCCGACCGCGTGTACGTGCTGCGCCACGGCGAAGTCGTCGAGTCTGGCCTGTGCCACGACGTGCTCAACGCCCCGACTCATCCCTACACTCAGGCGCTCGTCGCAGCGTCCATTCACGAAGCACCCACTCACTGAGCTCGGCGTCACAAGCGCCCGACTCGCCCCGAAAGGACCCCGTGGACACCTCCACTCCTGCTGACTCTGCCGCCTCGAACACCACCACCGCTGCCGTTGATGCAACGATCGGCACTGCCGTTGTTCAGCTCGCGCCCGCCGAGCTTCCCGGGAGCCTCATCGAGGCTCTCGGCGCCGAGCGTGCCGCCGAATGGCAACGCGATCGCGAGCCCTACAACCCCCGGGTCTGGATGCTCGACTCCCCCACCGGCAGCGCCGCCGCTCTCACCTCCGGTCGCCCCAACACGCGCTACACGAAGCTCGTTGATCTTTGGGCCGACAGCGATGCTGCCGCCCAGGGTCTTCTCGGCGACCTGATCGCAGCTTCCGCGGAGCGGGGCGACGCCGCCCTCAAATGGCAGCTCCCGCTCGACGCTGAGCTCCCCGCCTTCGCCGCCGACTTCGGCTTCACCGAACTGCGCACTCCCATCTCTTCGGCCGATGGCACTCAGGGTGTTCGCGGCTTCGTTCTGTGGCACGGCGGCTGGCCGCACGAGCAACTGCGCTACTACGGCCAAACCACGCTGTTCACGTGTGGTGCGGTTGCCGCAATGACAGCTCTCAGCCACTTAGGTCTCGAACCCTTCGCCGACACCGAAGATGAGGATGCCCGCGAGCGCGAACTCGCCTTCTGGCGATCCGCCACCAACTTTCCTGCCTGCGAACCGCTCGGTCTCGCTGTTGCAGTGCACGACGTGATCGCGCAGTCCGCCTCCGGCATCAGTCTCGAACTGCACCTCGATACGACCGCACCGACACTGCTCGAAACCTACGAGGGCGAAGAGCGCGTGTTCCGCGAGCAGTTGCAGGAACAGTCTCGGGCCGAAGCGGCGAGCCGCGGCATCCAGCAGCACACCGCCCCGCTGTCGATTGAGCAGATCACCGAGCGCGTTGCCGGCGGCGAGCTCGCGATTCTGTTGATCGAAGAAGAACCCATGCACGATGCCTCGACCCCGCACTGGGTCGTCGCTCACTCGGTGAAGGGCGACACCGTTCTGCTCAACGATCCGTGGATTACGGCCGAGCAGGGCGAGACCTGGGTCGACTCCCACGATCTGCCCGTCTCGATCGCAGTGCTCGACCAGATGGTCGCGTTCGGTGACCCCACTTATCGCGGGGTCATTTTTGTGGCACGCTAGCACTAACTGAGGTGAGGAGCCGCGGTGAGCAACCCGGAGAAGAACCCGGCCGAGGTCGCTTGCCAAGCGCAGCCACGACGAGATCGTGGAGTTGCGCGCGAATAGTGTTACCCGTGCGACGAAGTTAGAGCGCTCCGCAGGGGCTCGCCGCCGCTGTTGCTGCGACTGCTGCTGGTACCGCCGTCACCCGCAACACGAGCGCCTCATCCGGATGCAGAATCGGCAGCGTGAGACCAACCGACCCGAGCGCTGCGCCCGACAGCGTGAGCTCGCCGTCGTGCCACCACGCTGGCGCAGTGCCCGGGTAGGTTGCCGCTTCCGCACCCACATCTACGGGGGTGATGCGGTACATACGGTGCGGGTCAAGCCCGGGCAATCGCCGGGCGGTGGGTACAGAGTCGGTGGGGGTCACGAGGTTGGTCACCCAGAACACGGCATCGGCGGCAGAGCCCGCGGCGTCATCCGTGACGATGCCGGTGATGAGAGGGTCTGCACTGAGTTCGCTGCGCACAACTCGCCCCGAATGGATGAGTCCGCGCAGTGAACGATAGACGCCCGCCCACGTGCGCAGCGCATCTCGCTCTTCGGAAGTCGCGGCGGTGAGGTCCCACTCGATGCCCGAGTGCCCCATGAGCGCAGTCGCGAGCCGGAAGCTCAGAGACAGCGAACGCCCCGAGGTGTGCGCGGGCGACGAGCCAACGTGCGATCCGAGGTACTCGAACGGCACGAGCAGGTTGGTCCAGCGCATGATCGAGAAACGGTCGTGTGCATCATTGGTATCGGATGGCCAGACGCGCTGAACGCGCTCGAGCACTCCGGCATCCACCCGGGCACCGCCCGAAGCGCAAGACTCGATTTCGACGTGTGGGTACCGCTCGCGCAGTTCGTCCATGAGGAGGTAGGTCGCCGCGACATGACGATGCACCGAACCACCAAGCAGGTCGCGGTTCATGTCCCACTTGAGGTAGCTGATCGCGTACTCGTCGAGCAGCGCCGCAATCGCATCCCGCACATGCTCACGCGCGGCAGGGTTATCAAGATCGAGCACGTGCTGGTTGCGCCACGACTTCGGCAGCGGTCGGTCGTCGTCGCGCAGAATCCACTCCGGATGCTCGCGCGCAAGATCTGAGTCGAGCGACACCATCTCGGGCTCAACCCACAACCCGAACTGCATCCCGCTGGCGGTCACTCGGTCAACGAGTGGAGCCAGACCCTCGGGCCAAGACGTGGCATCCACCGTCCAGTCGCCGAGCGCGCGCTTGTCGTCGGTGCGGCCGGTCATCCAGCCGTCGTCGAGAACGAAACGCTCGACACCGACGTCGGCTGCGGCATCCGCAAGTGCTGCGAGCTGGTCAAAGTTGTGATCGAAGTACACGGCCTCCCACGTGTTGAGGGTGAGCGGGCGCGGTGTCGAGGGATGCGCGGGCAGGCCGCGGAACCACGAATGGAAACGGTCGCTCAGTCCGTCGAGGCCGGCATCCGACCATGCGGCGTAGGCCCACGGAGTTTCGTGGGTGTCGCCCGTCGCGAGGCGAACTTCGCCGGGAGCCAGCAGCTCGGCGATGCCCACCGTGGTGTAGCCGAGCGCAAGGCGATCAATCCAGACGCGGGTATCGCCGCTCGTTCCGGCGTGTACCGCCCAAACCTCACCGTGGCGGAAACCAAAGCCGGGTGTTCCCGACACGGTGAGGAAGGAATCGTTGTGACCGCGGCGACCGTGGCGCGACTCGCGCAGCCAGGTTCCGTAGTCGATGGCGGAGCGCTGGGGTTGGCGTTCTGCCGCCCAAATTCCACTGAAGTCGAGTCGCTCGCGCGCCACCGGCGGGAGTGGAAGAACAGTGGCCAGCGACGAAAGCTCGAAAGCCTCGATGGCAGTGTTGGTCAATCGTGAACGGCTGCGCAGCACTCCGGCGGCAGACAGTTCACAGTCAATGGTGAGACTGAGGGCGTCGTCGTCGACCAGTGTGACCGAGACACGGTCAGGGGTCGGATGCTCGATGCTCGCGGTCTGCAGAGACGGCCGGCGCACACGCCCACCGCTTGCTCCGGCAGCGCGATCGTGGCGGCCCTCAAGACCGGGCAGCCCGGTCCAGCCCTCGGCGAGCAAGGGAACGATGCTCAGCCGGAAAGGTTCGTCGATGGAACTCGGTCCCAGGGCACGCTCGCGCGAATCTGCGAGCGCCGCGAGCTGGTCGTGGTCAAGTTCTCCGAGGTCTGCACCCCAGTGCGTGATCGACGGCACGCCCGTGCCGCGAGCATCCAGCACGAAGCTGGTGCCCGCGGCACGGAGGTGAACGATGTCGTTCGTGTTATTCGTTGACAGCAATCGCGGCAGCCTTCATGGCGTCGATTGTCTTCTGCTGACCGGTGGTCAATGCATCCGTGAGGGTGCCTGAGCCAGAGATGGCGCCAGAGAATCCGTCTGCAACATCCGTGTACACCTGCGTCATAGTCGGGCCCCACGTGAAGTCAGGGTTAACTTCTGCGCCGGCAGCGGCGAAGACGTCGTAGATGTTCTGTCCGCCGAAGAAGTCGAGACCTTCGGAGAAGGCCGGCAGGTCGCCACCGGTCTTCGTTGCGGGGTAGATGTTCGCCGTTGCGTTCATGCTGGCGAGTGCCTCAGGGTCGGTGTTCAACCAGAGAGCGAACTGTGCCGCTTCGTAGGGGTGTTCGCTTCCCTTGAGAACAGCAGTGCTCGATCCGCCCCAGTTACCGGCAGCAGAGTCGCCTTCGTTCCACTGCGGCATCGGAGCTACAGCCCAGTTGCCTGCGGTGTCAGGTGCACCACTCGTGATCGAGTTTGCACCCCATACTGCGGAAACCCAGCTCCAGACTTCACCGGAGTTGTAGCCGTTGTTCCACTCGTCGGTCCATGCCGGGAGGGTTGCAACGAGGTCATCGTCGAGCAGTCCCTGCCAGTAGTCAGCAACCTTGAGCGATTCGGGCGAGTCAAGGGTTACGTCCCAGGCTTCGCCGTCGTTTTCGAACCACTGTCCATCTGCCTGCCAGACGAGTCCGGCGAAGGCGTTGATGTCGCTCTGCGAGAAGTTGGTGATGTAGCCACCTTCTTCACGAATCTGCGCGGCAGCCTCGGCGTATTCGTCCCACGTGGTCGGGATGTCGATGCCAGCGGCTTCGAACAGGTCGGCACGGTAGAACAGGGCTTCGGGGCCGGTGTCCTGCGGAATTGCGTAGACCGAGTCTTCTTCACCGAACGTGACCTGGCTCCAGGTCCAGTCGATGAACTCGTCCTGCGCGTCCATTACTCCCTCACACGAGGCGATGTTGACAACGCCGTCTTGTACGCGGAAGTTGGGCAGGGCGTCGTATTCAATCTGACCAAGGTCGGGCGCATTGCCGGCTTCGATCTGGTTGAAGAAGTTGTTGTACGTTCCACCAAGACCGTTGGGTCCAGTCTGAACCTCAACTTGGATGTCGGGGTTCTGCTCGTTCCAGATTGCTGCGGCGTCTTCCATGCCGGGCAGCCACGTGGTGAAGCTGAGCGTTACGGGTCCGTCTGACGGGGTGCACGCGTCAGCGGCGTCAGTGCCACCGTCTGTGCCTGCACCGGTGGAGCATGCTGAGAGTGCGAGCGCGGAGACGAGCACCAATGCTCCTCCAGCGCGAGCTATGCGATTAGCCATGCGATTACCTTCCTAGTGATTGTGATTGTGATGCGGGGTTTCCCTCGGGGGTAGTCCGAGTGGTCGAGCGGGCGACTACTTGAGTGCGCCGGTTCCTAGTCCGCTGCGCCAGAAGCGCTGCAGGCTGAGGAAAGCAATGATGAGCGGGATGATCGACAGCAGTGCGCCGATGATCACGTATGCCCGAATTTCGGGGATCTGGTTGACTTGGCTGTTCCAGATGTAAAGGCCAAGAGTCACGGGGAACAGTTTCTCGTCGCGCAGCATGATGAGCGGCAGGAAGAAGTTGTTCCAGATGGTGACGAACTGGAAGAGGAAGATCGTGACCATAGCCGGCGTCATGAGTCGGGTGGCAACGGTAAAGAAGGTGCGCACTTCTCCGGAACCATCGATGCGCGCAGCTTCAACCAGTTCGTCTGGCACACTCGAGGTCGCATAAATACGAGCGAGGTAGACGCCGAACGGACTCACGATACTCGGCAGGAACACCGACCAGAATGTGTTGGTTGCGCCCACCTGACTGAAGACCAAGAACAACGGAAGCGCGAGCGCCGTTGCGGGAACCAGCACGCCACCGAGCACCACGTTGAAGAGCGTTTCGCGGCCGCGGAAGCTGTACTTCGCTAGCGCGTAACCCATCATCGTGGCGAAGAGCGTCGCGACGGCGGCACCAGCTCCGGCGTAAAGGATGCTGTTGAGCATCCACTGGAAGAAGAGTCCATCGCGGTAGTTGGCCAGATTGACGATGTTCTCAACCAGGTTGAAGTCAGCGAACCACAGCGGCGCAGACGAGGTGAAGTCGCCACGGTCTTTCGTCGCTGCAACGAAAAGCCACCAGATCGGAATCAGGAAGTAGAACGTGCAGATTGCCATCACGAGCATGGCACCCGAACGCGAGAAGAGGCTTTCGCGAGGACCGTTGTGCTTCTTCACGGGAGCTTTGGTGGCACTCATCAGTCAGCCTTTCGCTGGGTGAACTTGAGCACGGTGAATGAGAGCGCGAAGGTGAAGAGCGCGAGAACCACCGAGAAGGCTGCGGCGAGGTTCACGTTCGGCACCGACGCTGTCGAGTAGATGAGCAAGTTGGGGGTGTACGTGCTCGTCACGGCAGACGTGAAGCTCTTGAACACTTGTGGCTCGGCGAGCAGCTGCAGAGTTCCGATGATCGAGAAGATCGCGGTGAGAGTGATCGCAGGAGTGATCAACGGGATCTTGATCGACCACGCGATTCGCGCTTGCGACGCACCGTCGAGGCGTGCTGCTTCGTAGATCTCACTCGGGATCGCCAGCAGCGCCGAGTAGATGATGATCATGTTGTAACCCACGAAGACCCACGTGACAACGTTCGCGATCGACCAGAGCACAAGGTCGGCGCCCAAGAAGTTGATCTCTTTCGTGATCGCAGTGAACGGCGAAAGATTGGGTGAGTAGAGGAAGCCCCACATGACAGCGGCGATAACACCCGGCACGGCATACGGTGCGAAGAACGCGAGGCGGAAGAATCGCTTGCCCTTGACCAGCGGCGAGTCCAGTAGAAGCGCCAGCAGCAGCGCCAGCCCCAGCATGACCGGCACCTGAACGATGCCGAAGCCGAGAACCCGAAGAATGGAATCCCAGAACGAGGAGTCTTGGAAGACCCGGGCGTACTGCACGAACCCGCCGAACACCTCCGTTGGCTTACCGAAGGTGCCTTCACGCTCGACCGTCAGCAACGACTGATAGATCGCCACCAGAATCGGCAAAATGTAGAACAGGCTGAACAGTATGGAGAACGGCGCGATGAAGAACAGCACCGCTGCACGGTTATTCGTGGCTTTAGTCTTCGCTCGGGTCTTCTTCGTCACCGCCTTCTTTGGTGTGGCGGGCGTAGCAATGTCTGTAGTCATCGCGTTGCTCCTTCTTCGACAGTCAGGCGGATGACGCGAACGCCACCAGCGGGAACAGTCACCGAACCTGTGACCGTAGTTTCCGTCAACAATTCTGCGCCGTCGGCGGGGAAAGAAATTTCATGCGCGCTGTGGTTGATCACAAAGCGGAAGCGGTCGGTGTCGCTTGAACGCGTCACCACTTCGACGCCAGCGGGAAGCTCCACGACATCCACACCGGCTTCGTTGAGTGCGCGGCCCATGAGGTCGGCAAAGCTGGGCTCGTCGAGCGCGGTTGCCACATACCACGCAGCGCCCGAACCGAAACGGTTGCGAGTGATGGCCGGGCCTCCAGGAATGGGGCCGGACGCGAACTCGGCAACGACATCCGCTGTGGTGGGGCGGACGTGCTCTGCCCAGATGCTCGCGTGACCGCCGTCGTTCAACAGCAGACGTGTCTCGGGCTTCACGGGCATGAACTGTTCGGTCCAGACGCCAAGCATGTCGCTGAACGCACCGGGAGGGGTCTCGCCGGTGACATCGAGGCGAATGCCATCGGTTTCGTCCACGATGCCGGAGAAGAACGTGACAACCGCGTTGCCACCGCCCGCAACGTAGTCGGTGATGACGGCCGCGCTCGCGTCGTCCACGAGGTAGAGGCTAGGAACGATGACGAGTTTGTACTCGTCGAGAGCAGCGCCGGGAGCGACGATGTCGACCGTCACACCGTTCGCGCTGGCGGCGTTGTACGCGGCGTGGACCTGCTCGAGGTAACGCACGGCCGACGACGGCTGCGAGTCGCCCTCGGCCGCCCACCAGGATTCCCAGCTGAAGACGAGTGCAACGGACGCCTCGACCCGAGTGCCCGCGAGAGTCTCGAGGGAGTGGAGTTTCTCACCCAGGTCGAGGGTCTCGCGCCACACAGCAGTGTCAGTACCAGCGTGAGGGAGCAGGGCCGAATGAAACTTCTCGGCGCCTTGTCGTGACGCTCGCCACTGGAAGAAACAGACGGTGTCCGCTCCCCGAGCAACGTGTGTCAACGTGTTGCGAAGCATTTCACCCGGCTGCTTCGCCAAGTTATATGGCTGCCAGCTCACCGCGCTGCTGGCCTGCTCCATGAGCATCCACGGCTCGCCTTGGGCAAGCCCACGAGTGAGGTCGGCAGCAAACGAGAGTTCATTGTTCGGATGCGGCAGCCGGTGATCGAGGTAGTGATCGTTGGCGATGACATCCATTTCGCTCGCCCACTGCCAGTAGTTTTGGCTGCGGATGTGCGCGGTCACCATGAAGTTCGTGGTCACCGGGATGCTGCTCTGTGAGCGCAGCAGTGTCGCTTCGGCCTTGTAGTAGCCGAGCAGTTCGTCGGAGCTGAAGCGGTTGAAGTCGAGTCGTTGCGCAGGGTTCGCCGACGAGAGCGTGGCGCGGGGCGGCAACACTTCGTTCCAGTCGCTGTAACGCTGGCTCCAGAAGGTCGTGCCCCAGGCGGCGTTGAGACCATCGATGGTGTCGTAGCGCGACTGCAACCAGACGCGGAACGCGGCAGCAGAGGTGTCGCAGTAGCAGTGCGCGTTGTGGCATCCGAGTTCATTAGAGACGTGCCACATGGCCAGCGCGGGGTGGCTGCTGTAGCGCTCGGCTACTTTCTCGACAAGGCCGAGAGCTGCCGTGCGGAACTCGGGAGAGCTCGGGCACCACCCTTGGCGGCCACCCTGCCAGCGACGGGTGCCGTCGGCGGCGGTGGGCAAGATATCGGGGTGCGCCGTCGTAAGCCACGCGGGCGGCGATGAGGTGCCGGTACCCAGGTTTACGCGGATGCCGGCAGAGTGCAACAGATCCATGATCGCGTCGAGGCGAGTGAAGTTGTACTCTCCCGCTCGCGGCTCAATCTCGGCCCAGCCGAAGATGTTGATCGCGACGAGGGTGACCCCGGCCTGCTGCATGAAGGCGACGTCTTGCTGCCACACTTCTTCGGACCACTGCTCGGGGTTGTAGTCACAACCGAGCACGAGGGATTCGGGTGACCAGCTCGCGACGCGATCTGCGCGGGGTGTGGTCACGCGTGCCTCCTTTGGCGATGGGTGCAGCTGCTGGGTCAGCAGTTCTACTCACAATTGTTCGAGTTCTGTGAACGTGCACAGAACCACACCCACAAAAATTGGCGACAATCTCTGGGAGCGTTCACACACTAAGCGAGCCTTATTCGTTGTGTCAAGCGGTCGGCGTGTCTGTGAGCGTGAACAGTCCCGCGAAACGGGGCCAGTGCCGCACCCGTGAGAGCGCTAGCATGGGGTTATGGCAACACCTGGGGCACGACCACGCCGCGCGACAATCTTCGACGTAGCGGCCGAGGCCAACGTCTCCCGTGGCACCGTCTCCCGCATGCTCAACGGCGAACCGTACGTGTCTGACTCCGCGCGAGAGGCCATCGAGAAAGCCATTGCCAAGGTCGGCTACGTGCGCAATATGGCGGCCCGCAACCTTGCCACCCAGCGTTCCAAAGCAATTGCGCTCATCGTGCATGAGCCCCACTCCGTCTTTCTCGAAGACCCCAACATCGGCGCGATTCTTCTCGGCACCAACGATCGTCTCTCTGAAGACGACTACCAACTCGTCTGCTTGATCATCGGCTCCGACCGTGACAGCGCCCGCATTGCCGACTACCTGCGCGGTGGCTTCGTCGACGGCGCCGTCATCGTCTCCGCCCGCGAACACGACCCGATCGCCGACGCCATCGCCCACATCGGCCTCCCCGCCGTTTTCGTCGGCCACCCCATGAGCGCACCAGAAATGCCCTACGTCGGCATCGACAACCGCGGTGCCGCCCGCGACATCACTCGCGAACTGCTCTCCACCGGCCGCAAGAAAATCGGCATGATTGCCGCAGCCCTCGACCGCGACTCCGGTAGCGAACGGTTAGCCGGCTTTCGGGATGCCCTGGGCGACCAGTTCGACGAGAACCTGGTTGTTGATTTTCCGCTCTACTCGCGCACCAGTGGCGTTGAGGGGATGAAAGCCCTCCTCGACCGCGCCGGCGATATCGACGGAGTTTTCGCGGCATCCGATGCCCTCGCTGCAGGCGCGATGGATGTGCTGCGCGAGCGCGGCCGTTCCGTGCCAGGCGACATCGGCATTGTCGGCTTCGATGACAGCGACTGGGCGATGCGGTGCCAGCCCCAGCTCACGACGGTGCGCCAGCCTGCCGACCTCCTAGGGCGCGAAGCGGCATCCATGGTGTTGGAGCTCGTGAACGGCATTACGCCCGAGTCTCCCGGTCGCATTCTGCCGACCGAAATCAAGCTGCGCGGCTCAGCCTAAAGCAGAGTTTCTTCTCGCGGGCTCGGGGCTTCTTCCGTCCGACGCAGAGAAGCTCTGCGGAGTCGTTGAGGTTTACGCCGAAGGGGTTGTGGTGGCCTGAGCGGCTACTTTGGCGCGCTCTTCAGCTTCGATCTTGGCGTAGCTGTCACGTTCGGTGCGGTCAGAACGAATAATGGCCGACATGACGATCCAGAAAATGGCGCCAATAGCAATCGTCGGGATGACGGAGAAGAGAGCGTTCGACCAGAATTCTTGAGGCACGTTTCTAGCCTAACCGTTCATGAAGGTGACAATAGCGATGAGAACCACAAGTCCCACGAGAGTCACAGTCATGATGAGCCGGGAAGATTTGCGATCCACTACTGAGCCTTTACGAGTACGCCAACGAGGCCGGTAAGCACCATGAAGATCCCTGCGCCCGCCACGAGCACCCACAGCGCAATGCGCATCGGGGTGATCGTCGATTTCTTCGGCGTCGCAGAAGCGTCCGGAGTCTCCGCCGCGTCCGAAGTCTCGCCGGGAACACGATCAGTCATTGCCGTACTTACTTAACCAACGGAAAGAGGATGGTTTCGCGGATGCCGAGGCCAGTGATGGCCATCAGCAAACGGTCGACGCCAACACCGATTCCACCGCTCGGCGGCATGCCGTGCTCGAGCGCGCGGATGAAGTCTTCGTCGAGACGCATCGCTTCGACGTCGCCCTGGCTAGCCAAGAGTGCTTGCTCAACGAAGCGTTCACGCTGGATAACCGGGTCGACGAGTTCGGAGTAGCCGGTGGCCAGCTCGAACCCACGAATGTAGAGGTCCCACTTCTCCACAACGCCCTCGATGGTGCGGTGGTCGCGCACGAGCGGGCTCGTGTCGACGGGGAAGTCCATGACGAACGTGGGGCGGTCGAGGCCCGGCTTCACGTAGTGCTCCCACAGCTCTTCAACGTACTTGCCGTGGGTGGGCTGCGTGACCTCGATGTCGACGGCATCCGCCAGCACCTTCAGCTCGGCGGCAGGCGTCTGCGGGGTAATGCTGAGCCCGGCTGCCTCGTTGAGGGAGTCGTACATGGAGATGCGCGCCCAATCTCCGCCGAGGTCATACTCGGTGCCATCGGAGAGCGTAACGAGCGTGGAACCGGTGACGGCAACGGCAGAGTTCTGAACGAGCTCCTGCGTGAGGTCGGCCATCTGGTTGTAGTCACCGTAGGCCTGGTACGCCTCGACCATCGCGAACTCGGGCGAGTGCGTGGAGTCTGCACCCTCGTTGCGGAAGTTGCGGTTGATCTCAAACACGCGCTCAATGCCACCGACGACGGCACGCTTCAAGAACAGTTCCGGCGCAATGCGCAGGTAGAGATCGGTGTCGAACGCGTTCGAGTTCGTGATGAACGGACGAGCGGATGCCCCACCGTGCATCGTCTGCAGCATCGGCGTTTCGACTTCGAGGTAGTCGTGCGCGGCGAACGTTGCGCGCAGGCTCGAGTTGACCTTGGCGCGGGCACGCACCGTGAAGCGGGCCTGTTCGCGCACGATGAGGTCAAGGTAGCGGCTACGAACGCGCTGTTCGTCGCTCAAGTCTTTGTGGAGGTTCGGTAGAGGCAAGACGGCCTTGGCGGCGATCTTCCAGTCCTTCACCATGACCGACAGCTCACCGCGACGGCTGGAAATGATCTCGCCGCTCACGAAAAGGTGGTCACCGAGGTCAACGAGTTCTTTCCACAGAGCGAGCGATTCGTCGCCCACCTCACCGAGAGAAACCATGACCTGGATGCGCTGGCCGTCGCCGGACTGCAGCGACGCGAAGCACAGCTTGCCCGTGTTGCGGAGGTGCACGATGCGACCAGCAAGGCCGACAACATCGCCCGTGGTGTCATCCGCTTCAAGCGACGGATACTTCTCGCGAACCGCAGGAATGCTCGTGGTGATAGCGACGCCGACCGGGTATGCCTCGGTGCCCGAATCGATGAGTCGCTGACGCTTCTCTAACCGAACAGCTTTCTGTTCAGAAACTTCGGCCTCGGTAGGGTCTGGAGTGTTAGCGGCGTCATTCACGCCCTCAATCGTAGCCGGGATAACGCCACGCTGTAGCGCCCCAAATTGCAGGCGAAAACTAGCCGACGTAGAGGGTCCAGTTGTCGATCAAGCGGGTGTCTCCCACGCGCGCTGCGATGAGTGCGATTGCCGGGCCACGGTAGCCATCGGGCACCGGCATGAAGGTCTCAGTGTCGACAATCGTGAAGTAGTCGAGTTCGACCCCCGACTCCCCCATGAGAGCTCCCTGCGCTGCAGCGATGACCGCATCGAGGCCGCTATCGGCGGCCGAGCTTGCAGCCTTCAACGCCGTCGACAGAATGACGGCTGCGTGGCGCTGGCTGGCATCCAAGAACTGGTTACGGCTCGACAGCGCGAGGCCATCTTCTTCGCGCACAGTTTCAATAATTTCCAACTGAACCGGGATGTTCAGGTCGGTGATCATGCGGCGAACGAGAAAGAGCTGCTGGGCATCCTTCTGGCCGAAGGTCACGAACTGGGGAGTCGTAATGGCGAGCAGCTTGGCGACCACCGTGAGCACTCCATCGAAGTGGCCGGCACGGCTCTTGCCCTCAAACATCGCGCCGATCTGGCCGGCAGAAATGGTCGTAGTGGGAGCAGACGGCCCCTTCGGGTACATCTCCTCCACGCTGGGGGCGAAGACATAGGGCACCCCCAGTTCGCCGAGCAGGTCGAGGTCTGCGTCCATGGTGCGCGGATACTTGTCGAGATCTTCGTCGGCACCGAACTGGGTGGGGTTCACAAAGATCGACACAATGCGCACGTCAGCGAGCTCTGCGGCACGCTCAACGTGTGCGAGATGACCCTGGTGGAGGGCACCCAACGTCGGCGTTAGAGCAATGCTGCGGCCGGCGGCACGCTCGTGCGCTACTACGTCGCGCATTCCGGCGACGGTCTCAATAACTTGCGGGCGGGGGTGTGAACTCACGAGGGGTCCTCCTGTGAACGGGGCCTCGGCTCGGGGTCGAGCAAGGAAACATCGATGCTAGTCGCAGTTGCGCGTGTGAGCGCACTCTCGACCGAGGAACGCAGCAGCGGCCCTAAGACGCGAGCGGGGTCATCCACCCCAACACTGCCGAGCAAATCTAAGGATTGGCCGACGATCGCTGCTGAGAAGCTGGTGGCGGTGCTCACCGCTTCTGCCCACGACGCACGCTCGTTTTCAGCGATCACAATCGGCTCCGCACCCATCTCCACGACAAGCGCTTGCGCAATCGGCAATACCGGGGTTGGCGCACTGACAGCGCAATACGCTTCGTGCAAGCGTGTGAGATCGAGGCTGGTGCCCGTAAAGACCATGGCCGGATGCAGCGCCAAGGGAATCGCGCCCACTGCCAGCACCGACGCCAAGGCCTGATAGCCCAGCCCGGGCGCGGTGTGCAGCACAAGCTGCCCCGGCTGCCACACTCCCGCATCGGCGAGACCCTTCGCGAAGGACTCAATTTCGGCCTCAGGAATCGCCAGAATCACGAGCTCGCTGCGTTCCACGAGAGTGGGGATGTCGAGCACCGGAACATCGGGAAGGATCGCGCTAGCGCGCTCAAGATTGCGCTCAGACGTCGCGGCGATGCCCACAATCGCGTGGCCAGCGCCCGCGAGCGCTGCGCCAAGAATGGGGCCGACTTTGCCCGCGCCAATGATGCCGATTCCGAGCCGGCCCGCTGCCTGCGCCATTACGACTGTTCCTCAGGGGTCGTTGGCGCCGGGGACTCGGTACTCTGGCCAGCACTGCGCCAGCGGTGACTCGTGTCCACTCCGGCGGCATGCACTGCTGCGTGCTCAACCTCATCGAAGAAGCGCACAACATCGTCGCGGTCGAGCGCACCGATGGTGGCAGAAATCGGCCCAGCGACCGTGTGAATCCGCAACTCGGCGAGCCCCATACGGCGCAGCAGCGGACCCTCATTCATGCTGACGCTCTGCATGCGGGCTTGCGGCACAAGCACGAGGGAACGCCAGATGGCTCCCTTGCGCAGCGCTACGGCATCCGAAATCAGCACGAAACCGTTGCGGCGCCACGAGAACCAACGCAACCACGCCGCCCGCTTGGGCGAGGTGACGTAGTCGTCGTCGTGGGCTCCAGCGGCTAGGCCGCACTCGAGCAGTTCCCGCGACTTGGCGTCAGCGAGGCTCGGCAGGATGAGTTGAAGCACGCGGTGCACGTCGGCCATATCTCCGACCGGGAGCAGTGTGGTTTTCGCGGTTGCGCCGCTGGAGCTTGCCGCTTGCGAGGCGGTGTTGATCTTGATTTCCCACCATCCGGCAGGGCGCCACAACAGTGGCTGCGAAACCTCAACAGCGTGGATGCGGCCGGGCGGAAGTGTCTCGTTGGTTGTCGAGAGCAAGCCATAACCGACCCGGATGCCGTCATCCGTTGCTGCAATCGAGTAGCGAAGCGACCGCGTGAGTCTCGATGCCAAATAGCCACCGAGGCCGAGCAGCCCGGGCAGGAGAGCAAAGATCCAGCCGTAGTCACCCGTGACGATGATCGTCGTGATGATGCCGATGCCCACCAGAATCGCGATGATGGTCGCTTCGCTGAGCACGAGCGATCCGATGAGCCGCGGGATGCTGATGCGCACAATCGACTCGGGCGGGGCCGCGTTGGGGTCAAGTTCTGGGGCCAAGAATTCGTTGACGCGTGACTCCACCACACCCGTCCCACCGGCCGGGGCTTGTGCGGCTGCATCGGCAGCAGCTTCGGCCGCGCGCGTGCCCGACGCGAGCTGCAAGATGGCGACGCGCAAATCATCGGCACCAGTAGAGCCGAGATAGGCCAACTCAACGTTCGCGTCTTGACCGGCCACATTCACTTCGAGTTTGGCGGCGCCGAAGAGGCGTGCCAAGAACGGCCGCGAAATATTGATGCCCTGGATGCGGTCGAGTCGACCGCGACGGTTGGTGCGGAAGAGGATTCCGCTGCGCACCTCGACGAGCTCATCGGTGATGCGGAAGGTGTGCATCCGCCACGACAGATAGAAGCCACCAACGCTCAGAAGCAAGATGACGACCACGGCGAGGATGGCCAAAACGAGGAGGCTGGACTCGGCAAAACGTTCAAAGAACCGCAGCTCACGGCTGCCGCCACCAAAAATAACGTCGAGAAAGACATCGCGAGCGTTCACGACGATGACACCGATAATGGCCACGAAGGCGATACCGCCGCGCAAGAACGGAGTGGCCGGGTGCAGGCGATGCCACTCACCATCGGCGAGGCGACGTGCGCTCTCGGGCACGTTCAGCTCGACGGGGTCGAGCGGTTCGCCGGGCTCCAGCGGGACGCCGGGCTCGCCGGGTTCGAGGGGTTCGCGCGGGTCGCTCACAGTCCGGCCCTGCGGCTTTCGGCCAGGGCGACGAGCGTGTCTCTCAACTCCTCAGCGTCCTGCTCGGGCAGGCCGGGGATGACAACCCCGGTGGATGCCGCTGCCGTCACGAACTTGAGTTCGCTGAGGCCGACGGCGCGATCGAGGGGTCCGCGGTTGATGTCGACGAGCTGCATGCGGCCATAGGGCACGGCAACCACGCGGCGGAACATCAGTCCGCGCCGAAAGACCAGGTCATCTTCGCGCAGCATGTACCCGATTGCCCGCACGCGTCGCGGTGTAAGCGCGATGTTGATGATGAAAATGATGCCAAGGGAAACGGGAATCACGGCAAGCCACTGAATCCCGGTCAGGAAGGTGGGGATCGAGGTGGCGACGGTCAGCACGATGCCCGTAATCAGCAGCCCGACCGCTTCGACGATCGTGTACTTGCGGGAGACGCCGCGCCACTCGGCGCCGGGGAGATCGAGTCGCTCGGTCACGCTGCTCCTTGGGGGTCCATCGGGTTCCGCGATGACGGGTCGTCATCATCTGGCGGGATAGTGCACAAATATTCGGCAACCAATCCTGCGATCAGCAACACTATCGCGCCAGCCGAAACGACAAAGCTCGTGGCGATGGCGCCAGTTTCGGGAGAAACGGTGCGACTCAGCAGGTAGGCCGCGATGCCGAGGGCGGTTCCCCCGAGCAGAGCCCCAGCGAACGCTGATGCTTTCGCGAGCACGACAACACGCAGTGCAAAGAAGGGATTCACGCGTTCCTTGCGCAGTCCGCGTGATGAGCGGTAGATCGGTACTGCCAGAACGACCACGATCACGGCGATCAAGAAGAGCGACACCGCCAACGCGACCGAGGGAGTCACAATCGGATTTCCGGATGCCGTGAGCACGACTTCGAGCAACCAGCCGACGACTGCTCCCGCCGCGGCTATCGTCGCCAAGTGCACGGGTGACGTGCGGGCTACCACAGGGGCGCTGCCTCAAACTCGGTGGCGTCGTTCTCGATGCCCGCGAGGGCGTCTGCCGCGCTTCCGATTCCGGCGAGCTGTGCGTGCGGGTCGAGCTGCAGCAGCGGCACAAGCACGAACGATCGTTCGGCGGCCCGCGGATGCGGAATCGTCAACAGTTCGTCATCCACCTGTAGGTGCGCGAAAGAAATGATGTCGATATCGAGCGTGCGGTCGCCCCAGCGTTCCTCGCGCACACGGCCATGCTCGGCTTCGACGCGCTGCAGTTCGGCGAGGAGGGCGTGGGGCTCCAGCGAACTGCGCGCTAACACCACCGCATTGAGATACGCGGGCGCAGAGTGGTCGACGCCGGAGAGTTTCAGAGCCGGCGTCTGCACAATGCTGGAGGCGGCATCCACTGTCACACCGTCGATGCGGTTGATGGCGTGCACCGCGTCGCGCAGAGTAGTTTCGCGGTCGCCCAGATTGCTGCCAATGGCAAGCATCACCGGCAACTCGACGTGGAGTCGTTGCTGGCGCATCATCGCAGTGGCTGCGGTTCTGCGCTAAAGCCAGCGGTCTGGGCGCGAGCTGCACGCTGGCGCGTGATCGTGACCGAGACATCAGTGAACGGCACCGTGATGGGCGCTTCTGGTTTATGCAGCGTGATCTTGGTGCTCACTGCGGCCTCATGCGCGAGCACCACAGCGGCAATGCGTTCGGCAACCGTCTCGATGAGATCAACGGGATTGCTCTCGACGGCGGCCACGATCTCTTCGGCCAAAACACCGTAGTGAATCGTGCGGTCAAGGTCGTCGGTGCGCGCAGCAGCCGCGAAGTCGAGATACACGGTCGCGTCGATCACGAAAACTTGGCCGTCGCGACGCTCGTGGTCGAAGACGCCGTGGAAGGCGGTGGCGCGCAAGCCGGTGAGAGTGATTTCGTCCAGTGCGGGATTCATCGTTTCTTGCCCTTCTGCATCGCTCGATAGACGGAAAGAGCCACCTGCGTTGACGGGACATCGTGCACGCGCACGGCCCACATCCCCGCTTCGGCGGCAACGTTGCTGATTACCGCGGTAGCAAGATCGCGGTCGGCCGGTGGCGCATCGGCGGGGAGCATTTTGGCGAGAAAGCGCTTGCGTGATGCCCCGATGAGCACCGGATGCCCGAGCGAAGCAATCTCGTCGATGCGCGCTAACAGCGCCCAGTTGTGGCGCGCGTCTTTCGCGAAACCGAGACCCGGATCGAGCACGACCCGAGTGGGCTTCACTCCCCACACCATCATCTCGGCCAGTCGAGCTTTTAGCTCGCTGCGCACATCCGCGACGACATCGTCGTAGTGCGCGAGTTGCCCCATCGTGGTGCTGTGCCCCCGCCAGTGCATCGCGATATAAAGCAGATCCGTTTCGGCGACCGTGCGGTACATTTCCGGGTCGGCAAGCCCACCAGAAACATCGTTGATGATGGATGCTCCCGCCTTCGCCGCGGCCAGTGCAGTCTCGGCATTCATGGTGTCAACGCTCACGGTCACGCCTTCAGCCGTGAGGGCCTTGATCACCGGGATTACGCGCTGCTGTTCCGCCGCGGCCGACACCCGTTCGGCACCGGGGCGAGTCGATTCGCCGCCGACATCGACGACATCAGCGCCCTGATTGCGCAGTTCGATGCCACGCGCGATTGCGGCGTCAACGTGTTCGAACTGGCCGCCGTCGCTAAAAGAATCTGGCGTGACATTCAGGATGCCCATAACTTGGGGAACCGCCACGCGAGGGTTTCTACGCATCGCCACCTCGGCCGATGAGCGCCATCACTTCTGCGCGCTCCACGGGATCGCTGAGCACACCGCGAGAGGCCAACGTGACCGTGGAACTTGCCGTTTGGCGTGGTCCGCGAGCGGACACACAACCGTGAACAGCGTCGATCACGACGAGCACACCCCGCGGCGACAAGCCCTCGTTGATCGCGTCAGTGATCTCTTCGGTTAATCGCTCTTGCAGTTGGGCACGCGCGGCAATGGTCTCCACGACCCGGGCAATATTGCCCAACCCGATGATGCGTTCATCCGGAACGTAGGCGACATGCGCGACGCCCAGAAACGGCAACAAGTGGTGTTCACACATCGACCGGAACTCGATGTCGCGCACGAGCACCAACTCGCCGGTCTGATCTGCCTTGGCGGTGAACTCGATGCTGTCGGAAAGGTGCACAAGAGGGTCGATCGCGTTGCCCGCAAAGAACTCGGAGTACGCCTCGGCGACCCTTCTCGGGGTGGCGGTGAGGCCTGCCCGGGCAGGGTCTTCGCCGACTGCAGCCAAAATCTCGGCTACCGCAGCTTCAATGCGTGCGAGGTCGATCGACATGGTGTCCCTAGGCCGTTGCTACCCCGGGCGACTTACGTGGCCGTGGGGTGCGTGCCGGCTTCGAGGGGGTGCTTTCGTCGCTGTCGCTAGCGTCAGCCTTCGCCACCTTCTTCTTGGGGACCTTGATGGGAGGCAACTGCGACACCGGACGCGCGTCACTCGAGAGCCACTGGGGGCGCTCGGGTAGCTTGGCGATTCCCTTGAAGATCTTGTCGAGCTCGACGTGGTCGAGAGTCTCTTTCTCCATCAGCTCAAGCGCGATCTTGTCGAGCACCTTGCGGTTCTCGTTGAGCATCTGCCATGCCTCGTCGTGAGCTTTCTCGATCAGCAGGCGAACTTCTTCGTCAATGATCTTGGCGAGCTCGTCGGAGTATTCGCGGCTCGAACTCATGTCGCGACCCATGAAGGGTTCACTCGATGCACTGCCCAGCTTCACGGAACCGACTCGGGCACTCATGCCGTATTCGGTGACCATGCGGCGAGCAATTGACGTGGCCTTCTCAATGTCGTTGGATGCACCGGTCGTCGGGTCGTGAAACACGATTTCTTCCGCAACCCGGCCACCCATCGCGTAGGCGAGCTGATCGAGCAACTCGTTACGCGAGACGGAGTACTTGTCTTCGAGCGGCATGACCATCGTGTAACCGAGGGCACGACCGCGAGGAAGAATGGTGATCTTCGTGACGGGGTCAGTGTTGCGCATCGAGGCGGCAGCCACCGCGTGACCACCCTCGTGGTATGCCGTGACGAGCTTCTCTTTGTCGTTCATGAGTCGCGAACGACGCTGCGGACCAGCCATGACACGGTCAACCGCCTCGTCGAGGGCACGGTTGTCGATGAGCTGCGCGTTGGAGCGCGCGGTCAGCAAGGCTGCTTCGTTGAGCACGTTCGCGAGGTCAGCACCGGTGAAGCCTGGCGTCTTGCGAGCGAGCACTTCGAGGTCAACGCCCTCGGCCATGGGCTTGCCCTTGGCGTGCACTTCGAGAATCTGTTTGCGGCCGATCTTGTCGGGAGCATCCACACCGATCTGACGGTCGAAACGACCGGGGCGCAGAAGCGCGGGGTCGAGAACGTCCGGACGGTTCGTTGCAGCGATGAGGATCACGTTGGCGTTCACATCGAAGCCATCCATCTCGACCAGCAACTGGTTGAGAGTCTGCTCGCGCTCATCGTTGCCGCCACCGATTCCGGCACCACGGTGACGACCGACAGCATCGATCTCGTCGATGAAGATGATTGCGGGAGCATTCTGCTTGGCCTGCTCGAAGAGGTCGCGAACACGGCTTGCACCGACACCCACGAACATTTCAACGAAGTCAGAACCAGAGATTGTGTAGAACGGTACGCCAGCTTCACCCGCGGTGGCCTTCGCCAAGAGAGTCTTTCCGGTTCCGGGAGGGCCGTACAGCAGTACGCCCTTCGGGATGCGTGCACCAACAGCCAAGAACTTGGCCGGTTCCTTCAGGAAGTCTTTGATTTCTTCGAGCTCTTCGATGGCCTCGTCAGCACCAGCGACATCCGCAAAAGTGGCCTGCGGGGTGTCTTTACCGACGAGCTTGGCCTTCGACTTGCCGAACTGCATGACCTTGCCGCCGCCACCCTGCATGCGGCTGAAGATGAAGAAGAAGATGATGCCGATGATGAGGAACGGCAGCATGATCGAGAGGAAGGAGACGAAGAAGTTCTCTTGAGGAACTTGGTCGTTGAATTCGGAGACGTCAGCACCGTTGATCGCCGAGACAATCTCGGTGCCACGGGGCGCTACGTAGTAGAACTGCACCTTCGTGCCGTTGTCGCCGTCGGCTTTGGAAAGCTCGAGGTCGACGCGCTGCTCGCCGTCGATGATCGTGGCGGAGGACACCGTCGAACCCTGAAGAAGGTCGAGACCCTCTTGCGTGGTGATCTCTTTGTAGCCCTCGCCGAGGAGAAGGCTCGCGGCGATGGAGACGGCGGCGATACCGATGATGATGTACGGAATGGGGCCGCGGAAGATGCGCTTAAAATCCATGATGTTCCGGGTCGGGCGACCCAGTGCCTCTCTCTGAAGAAACGTGCTGCAAGGTTACCGTTATCGCGCTGCAAGACCACTGCATGTTTGCCCTCGGCGTAATGCGGTCCGCGCAAGGTCTCGGCGGTTAGTCGGTTTCGGTGGTGACTGCGAAGGTTTGCACGCGGGGTGGCAGTTCGGGGCTCATCAAGATGTGGCACTTGATGCGACCGCGTTCGCCATCGATTGTCCAGTTGGCCACGGCAGGAGTGTCGCTCAGGGTGCGCGGCACCTCGGTCAGCGGCGCTTCCGTGAGCGGGCCCACTTCGGCAATCGCTTTCGCGATGCCGGCAATACGCTCTTCCCACGGAACATCGAGCGCGAGGTTCACTGCCGCAAGCGCATTCGCGGTCGGGGTATCCCACTCGCGAATGAGCCCATCGAAGACGGCGCGAGCTTCGAGAGTTTCGGGCCACGCTGGCGCCGGAGTCGTCAGCTCGCCATACGCATTCAACGCAGCCTGCAAAGCCTGAGTTGCCGGGATCGAGGATGCCGCAAACGTGCCATTCTCGAACGCCACAATGCCGAGCCCTGTCGGAGCATGCCAGCGCATGTGGGCGCTCACGCCGGGGTAGCCGCCCGAGTGCGACACGATCTTCGTCGTGCCTTCATCGATGAACAGGCCGTAACCATAACCGTGAGCGGTCGGCTCCGAGAACTCGGCGACCTTCGACTTGCCCTCGGGCACAACCCGCTGAATCTGCTGCAATTCGCGACGGCTGGCGGCAGACAGGGGTCCGCCTGAAGTGTCCTCGGGGTCGAGGGCACCAGCGAGCCACAGTGACCAGCGCACCAGGTCAGTCGCGCTAGAAAATAGACCACCCATGGAAGAAAAGACTCCGGGGCCCGTGAACGGCTGAACCTGCCACTGCCCATTCGCGAGCCGGTAGCCGAGGGCGACATCGGCATCCGGATCTTCCTCGAAGCGGGTCGAGGTAAGGCCGAGCGGTTCGAGAACTTCAGCGGCGATCGCCTCGATGTAGGGGCGGCCCGTGATCTCAGCGATGACTTCACCGAGCAGGGCGTAGCCGAGGTTCGAGTACTCAAAGCGAGTACCGGGCAGGCTTGAATAACGGATGCCCGCCGCCATGAACTCGTCGAGTTCGGCCCGCGTCATTTCTTCTACGCGGTCACCCCACGGGTTATCGGTGGGGAACCCGGCCGACATCGTCATGAGCTGCCGGATGCTGGGCGTCACGGGAGCAGCCGCCGGCTCGAGAGCCGTGAACGCCGGAACGAAGTCAGTGATCGGCGCATCGAGGCTGAGCTGGCCACGATCGCGCAGCATCAAGAGCATCGTGCACGTGAAGCTCTTGGTGCAGGACGCGATGCGGAACACCGTGTCGCGATCGGGAGCGTTGCCCTCGCCAAGAACCTTCTCGCCGTAGCCGCCCTCCAGCACGATGCCATCGGGCCCGAACACCGCGAAGAACGACGCTGGTGCCTTCTGCTCTGCTACCCGATTCTCAAACAGACCAACAATTTCGTCGGTCGCCTGATCGATTGCTGCCTTCGCCCTCATTCAGCGAGCCCTAGGCGTAGACGTGGGGTGCGAGCACCGCGACGCCGCGCAGGTTGCGGTACTTCTCCGCGTAGTCGAGGCCATAGCCCACGACGAAAGCGTTGGGGATATCGAAACCGACGTACTTGACGTCCACTTCGACCTTGGCGGCATCCGGCTTACGCAGCAGGGTGCAGATCTCGACTGATGCAGCTCCGCGGCTGCGCAGGTTGCCGAGCAACCAGGAGAGCGTGAGGCCCGAGTCGATGATGTCTTCAACGATGAGCACCTTGCGGCCCTCAAGGTCGCTGTCGAGGTCTTTGAGGATGCGAACGACACCCGAGGACTGCGTGCCGGCGCCATACGAGGAGACGGCCATCCAATCCATCTCGATGGGAAGAGCAAGTTCGCGAGCGAGGTCAGCCATCACCATGACGGCACCGCGCAGCACACCGACCAGCAGCAGCTTCTCACCGGCATAATCGGCCTCGATCTGACGCGCCATCACGGCGATCTTCTCGTGGATCTCTTCCTGGGTCAGAAGGACCTCGCTGAGGTCTCCTTCGACATCGCTAAACTGCATCGCGTTCCTCACTGTGGGCCGAAAAGTGGAGAAGGTTCTCTCGTCGTTCAACCCTAACGCCGGGAACGTCGATCGGTCCCTGCCCGCTCCAGTCGGTGACGAGGCGCGCGATCTGAAGAGTGTGGGTGCGACTGAGCGAGACATGGAACTCGCTGGCCACCGCCAACCTAATCAAACGCTGGCGAAGAGCGGCCGGATTCGCCGCAAGCGCACGCACCGGCAACGAGATTCCTGCCTCCGAAATCTCGGCCAAATCTTCTGCGATTTCTTCGGCAAAATGATCGAGCGCCTCGGCATCTTCGCGCGCTTGGTCGGCGGTGCGCACGAGAGCGTCACGGATGCCGGGCCCCAGTTCGCTTTCCAGTAGCGGCAAAACAGTCTGCCGAACCCGCACTCGCGTGTACGAGGTATCGAGGTTGTGCGGGTCACTCCACGCCACGATTCCGGAGTCTTCGCAGCACTGAACGGTCGTGGTTCGCGGCACTGCCAGTAGCGGCCGCAGGTACTGGCCGGTGTCGGCTGCCATGCCCTTGAGGCTGCCCGCTCCGCTGCCGCGGGCGAGCCCCAGCAGCACTGTCTCGGCCTGGTCGTCGAGGGTGTGGCCGAGCAGCACTCGGATGGCGCCATGCTCGGCGGCGGCGGCGGCGAGCGCCGCGTAGCGCGCGTCACGGGCGGCAGACTCGGGGCCTCCGGCGTCACCGACGAGAACCGAGCGGATGTCGACGGGGTCGAGCCCGAGGTCGCGAGCCTGTTGCGCGGCGGCGGCGGCGACATCCGCAGACCCGTCTTGGAGGTTGTGATTGACGATCACGGCACCGGCTCGCACGCCGGCCTTGGACGCTTCAAAGGCCGTCGCCGCCGCCAGCGCGAGAGAGTCGGGACCACCGCTGAGGGCGACAAGCACGAGCGGTTCTGAACCAGAAGTTGAGGGCAATGAGGCAAGCGCAGTGCGCACTGCACGCCGAACATCAGCAATTGCGGGAGTAAGACGGGGGCGCCTGTCGGAGTGCATCCAGTAACGTTATTGCAGCAACCCCACATTTTTCTTAGGAGCACCTAGATGGCCGCATACGACGTTGTCGTTGAGATTCCGCGCGGAAGCCGGAACAAGTACGAAGTTGACCACGTAACTGGTCGCGTTTTTCTTGACCGTTACCTGTTCACGACCTTCGCGTACCCCACCGACTATGGCTTCTTCGAGAACACTCTCGGACTCGACGGTGACCCCGTAGACGCCCTGATTCTGCTCGACGCCCCCACCTTCCCCGGTGTTGGCATCTCGGTTCGCCCGGTCGCCGTGCTCAACATGAGCGACGACGGCGGCATCGACTCCAAGGTCATCTGCGTTCAAGCCAAGGACCCGCGCTGGTCGCACGTTCAAGACCTGAACGATGTTCCTGAGTTCACGCGCAAAGAGATCGAGCACTTCTTCGAGCACTACAAAGACCTCGAGCCCGGCAAGTGGGTCAAGATCGACGGTTGGGGCGACGCAGCAGAAGCTGACGCGATCGTTCAGGCTGGCTTCGAGAAGCTCAAGGCCGAAGGCCACTAAGCAGCACCCAACACTTCTGGCGCACGGTGCTCACGTATCGCGCGCATCACCTCGATGGCGGATGCTCAGGCATCCGCCATCGGCGTTTAACGAAGCGAAGCGGCTCAGCGCCCGGCTCGCTCAACGCCCAGTGAACTCGTCCATCGAGTTGTAGACCTTGAAGACTCGGCCGGCCACGAAATCCCAGGCGCGCGTCGGCAGCAGCCCTTTGAGGCCACGAGCGAGCCCCACCGTCCACGGCTTCATCAGCAGCGGTTTGCCGCGGAGCATCGCCGACCACGCTGCCGAAGTCGCGATCTCGGGAGTCATGATCGGGGTCCACAGCGGGCCCCGGGCTCCGGCAAACATCCCAGTGCTGATGTAGCTGGGCGCAAAGGTGGTCACCGCAATCTGCGCGTGGCCCGCCTTCGTCAGTTCGAGCCGCAGCGAATCGCTCCAGCCGATCATGGCCCACTTGGATGCCGCGTAGACACTCATATTCGGATTCGAGAGAGTGCCCGCCGCCGAAGCAATGTTCAGGATGCGGCTTGGCTCTCCACCCGCGATCATCGCCGGGAGCAGCTCGCGCGAGAGGTACATCGCCGCGAGCGTATTGATCTGCATGGTCGCTTCGATATCGCGAACAGCGTCGTGCTCCCAAAAGTAGCCACTGCGCACGATGCCCGCGTTGTTGATGAGCACGTGTGGGGTTCCCACTTCGGTGCGGATACGGTCGGCGACGGACTCGATTGCGGTGCGTGACGAGAGATCGACAACGTAACTGCTGACGGAACCGCCCGCAGCGCTCAGAGCGGCAGCTGCGACATCCAGAGCCGTGGCATCGACGTCGAGCAGCACTACGTTCGCAGCACCCTCAGCGACAGCGCGCTGAGCATAGATCTCGCCCATTCCGCGGGCAGCGCCCGTAATCACAACAACGAGTCCGGCGACTGAGTGCATGGCGTGCTCCCTCTGCGAGAGACCTCGTTGCCTCACGCGTGTGCTCAGACTTTAGCCGAGGCTGACGCCCTTGCCCGACATGAACGAC
Organism: Salinibacterium sp. NG253; assembly: GCF_015864945.1. Taxonomy (GTDB): domain Bacteria; phylum Actinomycetota; class Actinomycetes; order Actinomycetales; family Microbacteriaceae; genus Rhodoglobus. The sequence continues at coordinate 1,402,501 of NZ_JADYWF010000001.1, forward strand.
ACAGGATTCGTGGTGTCCCAGCCATTGGGCCGAACTTCGAAGTGGAGGTGGCAACCGGTGGAGTTTCCGGTCGAGCCCACGCTGGCAATTCTGGTTCCGACAGTCACGCTCTGACCGTACGAGACGTTGATGCCGCCGGCAACAATGTGACCGTAGGCGGTGCGCACTCCACCGGAGTGTTCGATGATGATGTAGTTGCCGTAGCCGCCATTCCAGCCATAACCGGCATAGACGACAGTCCCGCTTGATGCGGCGTAGATCGGTGAGCCACAGCCAGCGCCAATGTCAGTTCCCTTGTGGAAGCTGGAACCGTAGTTCGAGCTGTAGCCGTACACCGACGTGATGTAGCCATAGGCGGGCTTAGTCCAGCCGTTGGCACTCGAGGAGCCTGAACCTGAACTTGCACCACCGGTAGAGCCACCGCTCTGAGCGGCTGCTGCAGCAGCGGCCGCGGCGGCAGCGGCAGCCTTGGCAGCAGCGGCCTTCTCGGCGGCGATGCGTTCTGCTTCGCGCTTCTTCACGCCAGCCTGGTAATCGGCTTCGGTTACTACGCGCTCGGCAGTGAGCGCAGCAAGCTGGGCGTCGAACTCAGCCTTGCGTTCCTGCTGCTCAGCTACGGCGGTTTCCGCTGCAGCTGCTGCAGCTTGAGCTTCCTCAAACGCTTTCTCGGCGGCGATCTTCAGAACTTCGAGTTCGGCGCGAGCCACTTCGGCAGCATCGCTCAGCGACTGCGCCGTGTTACGAGCTTGAACGGCACGATCAAACAGAGCGGATGTCTGCTGCGAGATCTTCGACGACATCCCCAGGTTGTAGAGCAGCGCGTCTGCGTCCTGCGAGTTGGCGAGGAGGTTCGTGGTGACGTCTCCGCCACCGGCACGCACGAGCCGCGCAGCAAGCTCACCGATGCGCTTCTCAGCGTCATCGGCTTCGGCGCTTGCGTCATCCGCTTGCTCTTGCAGAGTTTCGGTCTGTGCGGCCTTCGCCTGGTACTTCGTGTCGGCCTCTTGCCAAATGTTGCCTTTTTCTTCGGCATCCTTTTGAGTCGCGACGGCTTGAGCTTCGAGCTCAATCAGTGCGGCCTTGATGCGGTCGACTACCTTTTGAGTCGCCGCTTCGTTGTTGCGGGCTTCAGTGACTTCGCTCCACGTGGGGTAGTCATCGGCGAAAGCAGCCTGGCTGCTTCCCGCAACAACGCTGACACCGACAACGAGGCTGAGCGCCGCGGCGAAACTGATTACCCGAAAAAATTGTGAGCGAAGCGTACGCTTTGCTGCGGTCCCCCGACTCGCATGCATGTCCTTCAACTGTTCCCCTAAACATCGTTGAGCGCCGACTAATGGCCATTAGTCACACGAATAACATTGACCACACTAACAACATGCGACCCAAAAGTCTCAACCTTTTGTTGAATGCACGCTGCGCAAGGTTTTCCTCAGCGGGAGCGCGTTCTGAAGCTTTAGCCGAGTTGGATGCCTTGCCCGGCCATGAACGGCACCGGGTTCGTCGTATCCCAGCCGTTGGGGCGCACCTCAAAGTGAAGGTGGCATCCGGTGGAGTTTCCGGTCGAGCCCACGCTGGCGATCTTCGTTCCGACGGCCACACTCTGCCCAGAAGAAACCTTAATGCCGCCGTCGACGATGTGGCCATACGCGGTGCGCAATCCACCAGCGTGCTCAATGATGATGTAGTTTCCGTACCCGCCATTCCAGCCATAACCGGCATAGACAACGGTTCCGCTCGACGCCGCGTAAATGCCAGCACCGCACGCAGCACCGATATCAGTTCCCTTATGGAAGTTGGACCCGTAATTCGAGCTGTAGCCATACACCGACGTGATGTATCCACCGGCGGGGCGAGCCCAACCACTCAGGCTGATTTCACCCGCGTCCAAGTTCGGAACTTGGGCCGCAGCTTCTGCAGCCGCGCGAGCAGCTTCGCGCTCACGCACGCCCTCTAGATAGCTATCTTCAGTTGCCTTGCGAGCAGAAGTCAGCGCGGCGAGCTGAGCGTCAAACTCAATCTTGCGCTCCTGCTGCTCGGCGAGAGCTTCCTCGGCGGCCTGAGCGGCGGCTTGAGCCTCAGCAAAAGCCTCTTCAGCAGCGATCTTGAGGATCTCAAGCTCAGCGCGAGCAACCTCAGCAGCGTCGGTCAGCGACTGCGCTGTGTTGCGAGCCTGAACGGCACGCTCAAATAGAGCGGATGTCTGCTGCGAGATCTTCGATGACATCCCCAGGTTGTAGAGCAGCGCATCCGCGTCCTGTGAATTGGCCAAAAGGCTAGTGGTCACGTCGCCACCACCGGCACGCACGAGCCGCGACGCAAGCTCACCGATGCGCGTCTCAGCTTCGTCAGCTTCGGCGCTTGCGGCATCCGCTTGCTCTTGCAAGGTTGCGGTCTGGGTTGCCTTGGCCTGGTACTTCGTATCGGCCTCTTGCCAGATGTTGCCCTTTTCTTCGGCATCTTTCTGGGCGGCTGCAGCGTCAGCCTCGAGCTGAACGAGTGCCGCCTTGATGCGCTCTACAACTTTTTTGGTTGCGGCTTCATCATCGCGGGCCTCGGTGACATCGCTCCAGGTGGGGTAGTCATCGGCGAAGGCAGCCTGGCTCGTGTCGGCAACGACGCTCACGCCGACAATGAGGCTCAGCGCGGCAGTAAAACCAACGGCGCGGAACGCTATCGAGCGAAACGCTCGCGTTGCCGTGGTTCCCCGACTCGCATGCTTGACCTTCATGATTCCCCTCAGCGTTATCGGTCGTTGGTTGAGAGCCCGTAGCCACACGGGGAAAGTGCACCCGCGCTAACGAGACCTGGCCCAAAAGTCTCAACCATTTAATGAACGTAGTATCTGAACGCCTCAGAGTCAGGTACATTTAAGCCTGTTGGGAAAAAGCGTTTCGCGAGATACAAAATAGTTTGCTTCTCAGTTTGGTAAATCACGAAACGCACCGTATGCTTTTCCCTCGGTAGCTAAGAAGTTCTGTGACTTCGAGGCCCCATCGTTTAGTGGCCTAGGACACCGCCCTTTCACGGCGGCAGCACGGGTTCGAATCCCGTTGGGGTCACCAGACACACACAGAATTTAATAGCTTGGCCCTGTAGCGCAGTTGGTTAGCGCGCCGCCCTGTCACGGCGGAGGTCGCCGGTTCAAGTCCGGTCAGGGTCGCAAAACAGAAAGCCTCTTCGCAAGGAGGGGCTTTTTCTGTAGCAAGGGGCAACTCTTGCGCGTAGGAGGAAACTCTTACGGCTCTGTAGCTCAGTTGGTAGAGCGCACGACTGAAAATCGTGAGGTCACGGGATCGACGCCCGTCGGAGCCACTTGACCCTTTCCCGGGCTTCTACCGGGCGAGGGTCATTTTTTTGCCCGCCGCTCCTTCCCGCGTAGCTCGCCGTTGCGCGCAGCCATTCGCGTCGCGTGAATCGCGGCATGCTTCCGCACCTGTCGAGCTTCCCGGATCAATGGCACATCGGGTTCAACCAATGCGTCCGACACCGGGGATGAAACGGCCGACACGCAGCGCGTAATCCGCGTAGTCGACGTAGCGTTCGACGAGCATGCGTTCCTCCCAGCGCGCTTTGATCATGAGCAGCACCACGAGCGCCAGCCATGTTCCTAGGTGCCACCAGGATGCACCGGCCAACGCGATGCCGAGGGAACCGACCAAGAGGCCGCTATAGATCGGATGGCGAACCCAGCCGTACAGGCCGTCCGTGACCAACTCTGAGTTCGCGAGCGGCACCGGATTGGCGGTGAGGGAACGCCCGAGCCCGCGCACCCCCAAAACTGCGATGATGGCTCCGGCGAGCGCGAGCACGCCGGCGACGCTGAAAGCGATTGCGTCTCTGTGCCACAGCGGGTCAGTCCACGGCAGAAGCACCAACGCAGCGATCAGCACAAATTGCAGCGCAACAAGTGCGAGCCCGATGATGCGTCTGTTCATGAGCGCCTCTCCCTCGTGAAGTCCTGAGTAGAGGCTAAGGCCTACGGCGCATCCACCGTCTGGCGGAAGAGGATCGTGTTGTCTTGAGTGAGGCTTGTTCCCCAGATGAGTTCTGCTGAGGAATCCCACGAGACCTCGTTATAGCCATCCTTGGGGCTGACCTCGGCTGCGCTGAAAACACCCGCGGAGGTCCAGGAGCTGGAATCGAAGTCAGTCGCGAACCAGTCGTCTGCGACATCCGTCACCTCAAAGGTGCACGCAGTGTCAGGATCAGCGGCGTTCTCACAGCTGGTGTCGAGCGGAGCACGCTGGATGACGAGCGACTCCCAGGAACCGTCAGTCGCGGTAATAACGTTGCCAGAAGCATCCGTCACTTGGGCAATCAGACCACCGTCGCCCATCTGCTGATTAGCGAGACCGATGTACTCGATACCGGAGTCGGTCTCCTTGAAGTCTTTCGCCTCAATCGCGATAGTCAACGGATAGCTTGCCGTGAAGGTGAACGTCTCCTTGTTGAAGGAACGCTCAGTGGTGATCGGAACCGAGTCTTCGCCAACGAGCTCACCATTCACATACATCTCAAACCAGTTATCGGCCCAGACATCGGCAGTGAACTCCTGCAGCTCGCCAGATGACTCCGCCGTTTCGGCCGGCGCCGCCGATTCGACCGTGGTTGTGGCGGTGTCGGATGCCGTGCTGCCAGCACACGAGGCCAGCGCCAGAACACTGACCGCGACAGTGGCGGCGAAGGTGAGCGAGCGAGCAGTGTGGCGCATGATGACATCCAAACATCGAAGGGTGAGTCTTCGACGCTATGAGGAATGTCTATGGGCTGGCTGAACGTATCAACTCACCACCAGCAGATTGTCTACCCCTCGACTTGGGGCGACGCCGGAGATAGCACCCGCGGTTGGCACATGGAAAGATTCGAACGTGACAGACACGACTCCCGAATCAACGTCGGAAATAGCGGCAGATGACGAGGGCTCATTCCCTTGGTTGCGCGTCGCTATCGCCACTCAAGTAGTCGCAATCGTGTGGGGGTTCTTCCCTCTCAACGATCCCGAAGCCGGATTGATCACCTCCGGCGTGATCGGGCTTTTACTGCTTATTCAAGTGGGCCGCGGGAACGAATGGGCCCGCAAGGGTTTTCTGGCTATCAACATATGGGCGCTCGCACTTCGGGGGCTTGTCGCCTTCACAGCGCAGTACTTTCCGAAGGCAGAGTACGAGATCAACTGGGTGAATATGATTCTGAGCGTCGTTGCGGTCTACGCGGTGCTCAAGCTTCCGCGGCAAACCCGCGAAGAGAGACCGACGGATCCCGTCCTAGGCTGATTCTCTCCGCAAGTCCCGCTGGCGGCACTCTGCCCTGCACCCGAATGGCACGGCAGAGCACCGTGGTGCCAGCGCGCATGAGAGTTGTTGCCTAGCTCTCCTGACGACGGCCGTAATGGGGCGTTGTGAAGGCGCGATCCCAAGGGGCTCCCGGGGCCAGCAGCTCACGCCACGGCGCAACCTCGACGTACAGCACACGCATCGCGTCAAGTGCGTTGTCATGCAGCGACTTGCCGTCAGTCGAAACCGCATCCTCAGGCACTGCCACTTCGAAGTTCTTCATCATGCCTGTGCGCGACGTGGTTTCAATACAGACATTGGTCTGCAGCCCGGCAACAACGAGACGGCGAACGTCGAGATTGCGCAGAATCGTGTCGAGGTCTGTCTGGAAGAAGGCGTCCCAACGGTGTTTTTCGATAACGATGTCACCGGGCTGTGGGGCCACGGAATCGAGGATCTGTGACGACCAGTCGCTGGGATCGAAACCCGGACCCTCTGCGGCATCCGCGAGCTTTGCTTCGAGGCGACGGATGCTCGGAGTCGTGTCTGCGCCATCCGGCCGGCTTACTTGGCGCGTGTAGATGATCGGGATGCCCTTCGAGCGAGCGTCGGCGAGCAACGCTGAACACTCTGCAACCACCGCATCAAGGTTCCAAATCGGTGGCCACCCGAAGGCATCGCGTCGATCTTGCTCAAGGTACATGTTTTGCATGTCGATCATGACAACAGCTGTCCGGTCGCTCATAGGGCTCTCGCTCTCTACTCATCTTTAGTGTGGAAACGTACTCCAATACTGTTGTACAGTATCGGTGTTTCCTTTGTGTTTCCGTCCGCACTTCATTTCGGTTATCTACGACATTGACGCTGCCACCAACGAAAGGCTCTCGTGACCGCCGGCAACTCAGCAGCCGCTCAGCAGCGCGCACCACATCGTTGGGCGACATTCGCCGTGCTTGCGGCAACCGCTGCGCTCACCATCCTGGACGTGTCGAAAGTTGGCGTTGCGTTGCCCGCAATCCAAGCATCTACTGGTGGCTCGGGCTCCACTATTCAAGTCATGGTGGTGGGCTACACCCTCGCTTACGCCGTCTTGTTGTTGCCCGCCGGACGCGTCGGCGACGTTCTGTCCCGCAAAGGCATTTTCTTGGTCGGCGGGTTTATGTTCCTCGGCGCGAGCGTGGTCTGCGCCCTAGCTCCTGATATCGCGTGGCTGATCGGAGGACGCCTGCTTCAAGGCGCCGGAGCAGGCATATTGATGCCGCAAGTGCTCGGGCTTATCCAACGCATTTTCCCGCCTGAAGAACGATCACGCCCACTCGCGGCTCTAGCGGCAACGATCGCGGCTACCGCGCTGTTCGGCCCCGTAATCGCTGGAGTTCTCATGGAACTCGTCGGCGGTCCCGAAGCTTGGCGAGCACTCTTTTGGCTCAACGTCGTTATCGGAATTGTGGTGCTGCCCGTTGCAGTCTTCGTGGTGCGAGAACCACGCGGCGAAAAGCGCCACGGGTTCGACACGATCGGAGTTATTCTCCTGACGCCAGCCGTTATTTTGCTCGCTGGCCCTCTGAGCACGGTCTCCTCTGACTCGCCAGCATCATGGTTGACGCTGGCATTGACGCTGCTGGGGGCAATTTTCGCACTCGCTTTCGTCTTCTACGAGCGGCACCGAGCGCGCAATGGCCGCCAAGCTCTCGTTGACCCACTGCTATTCGGGTTTCGACACCTGACGGTTGGTGTTTTCATTGCCGGATTCATGCACGCAGCGGCCACCGCTGGCACCCTCGTCATCACCGTTGGACTACAACGCGAGGCGGGACAGACCGCGCTCCAGACAGCTCTCTGGATGCTTCCCGCAGCCGTGGCCACGATCATCGGTTCGTGGATTGCCGGCAGGCTCCCCCAGCGCTCGACCTACCGCTTGATCGCAATAGGAACCGGCATGGGCGCACTCTCACTAGCAGGAATCGCGGTGGCCTTCGGCAGCGCCCCCATCGCAGCGCTACCGTGGATCGTTAGCGCTATCCTGGTCACCAATTCGTTCGGAAATGCACTAGCGGGGCCTGCGAACCAAGCACGCACGTTGGTTGAAGTTCCTGACTATCGAGCAAGTGTCGCCGGATCCTTGATTCAATTTTCACAGCGTTTCGGCTCCGCAATCGGTATCGCGTTCGCGCTCATCCTCTACTACGGCTACGAGGATGTAGCCACGGTCGCGGGCCAACCCACGCTCGGTCCGACACTCGCGATTGCACTCACCTCGGTCTTCCTGTTCATAGCGGCAATCCTCGCGCTCCTAGATCGCGCACGCAGCCGCAGGACGGCCCCGCACGCGGAGCCAGAGCTCCGTGGGTCGAATCCACTAGCGACACACGCAAGCATCTAGCCTGCAGGGCCGCCAAGCGCCGCAAGTGGCAACCCAGCCGAGGTAGCACCGCAGCATCGCACTCGCTGGGAGCCGAGTGATGCCACAGAACTAAGACCCAGCGCCATAAGCCCGCGCAGCCCAGTCCGACGTTCCCGGCGCTCCCGGCCCGGACCAGCCCTGGCACGGCCCAGAACCAGTCTCCGCAAGCCTCATACGCCGCGACACACAGTGGTCGACGGCGAGAGAGACAAAGTGCCCTCATCGCCTTCGCGCGAAGGTGCAAAGTCGATGAGGCGTGGAGGCGCGCGAAAGGCCGGCCCCGTCGTTAGACGGGGCCGGCCGCTGTGGCGCTAGCTGTTCTTAGTCAGCCATCGATACGTCAGTGAATTCAACCCACCAGCTTTTCGGCTGCTCATAGCCTTCGACAGCAGCTGACATGGCGCGAGGTGCGGTGTCGTTAGCAACGAACAACCACGCAGCATCCTCAGTGACGAGATGTCCGACCTCTGTCAGGAGCGCACCACGCTCCTCTTCGTCAGTTGTCACGATCGCCTGAGCGTAAGCCGCATCTGCTTCTTCGTTGCAGTAGCTAAAGAAGTTGCCATCGCAACCGAACCAGAAGCCGTTCCAGCTTGAGGGCTGTTCAAGGCTGAACGCCTGGTTCGCAGCGTTCCAACCAGTGTCACCCTCACCCAACTGCCCGTACATGCCCGAGAAGTCCACTGGGTCAAGGGTGACCCGAATGCCAACCTCGGCCAGTTGCGCTTGCAACGCTTCGTTCATCGACTTGGCCTGCATCGAACCAGAACCGGCTGTGATGTAGCCAACCGTGATGTCAACACCATCGGCATAGCCAGCTTCAGCGAGAAGCTCACTCGCCAGTTCGGGGTCGTAGCTATAGATGTCATCGGCTTCGTCATAATAAAGGCTCGCGGGGGCGAACATCTGATACGCCGGCGAAGCTGTGTCGTGCAGCAGGTCACTAGCAATTGCCTCACGGTCAATCGCGTAGTTCATCGCTTGACGCACGCGGATGTCATCCAGCGGCGCCTCCTGCGTCATCAACTGCCATGACCATTCCCAGTCAAACGCGTTACCGGCCGTAACGAACCCAGCCGCTTCGAGGCTTGCAAAGTCATCTGGTTGCGCTGACTCGATCCAGTCGACACGGCCCGAACGCAAGGCAGCGGTGCGAGCCGAAGCATCAGGAATCAATTCAACAGTCAGCCGGTCGAGCTTTGCTACGTCAGCCCAGTAATCGTCATTGCGAACGAACGAGATCGACTGGTTCTCTTCGAGGGAATCGAAAACGAACGGCCCAGTTCCGACCGGATCCTTGGCCTGACCTGCTGCACCAAATTCCTCCAACGAAGCGGGGCTAGCGAAGTAGACGTTGTAGAGGTCAGCAAGGAAGAAGGCAAAAGGCTCGTTGAGATGGAAAACGACCGTCATGTCGTCGACCTTTTCGGTCGACTCAATGAAGTTCAGCACCGAGTAGTAGGTCACCAGCACCGGGTCGTAATTCGGGTCAGTCTCGTCCATATAGCGAGTGAGGTTATAGAGCAACGCGTCAGCATCCCACGCCGTGCCATCGTGGAAAGTCACGTCCTCTTGCAGGTGGATGGTGTAATCGAGGTCGTTTTCCGCGATCTCCCATGACGCCGCCAAAGCCGGCGCGACGCCAGCAGGGGCGTTCGGGTCAGAAACGTCTCGCTTGGTAAGCCCCTCGTAGATCAGGTTTCCGATGAGTCGCTGGCCCTCATAGCCGGCGGTGGTGATGGCACCGGTATCAAGGCTGGGGAAGGATGCCATCTGTGAACCGATGACGAGTTCTTGCTCAGCTGTGTCTCCGCTGTCGCTACCGGCACAGCCGGTCAGGACGAGTGCTGTAGACACAACCGCGGCCGCGACCGCCGTTAAGCGCCGCGTGCGGGTGTTTGTGAAATGCATGTCTCTCCTTGTGTCGTAGGGGTGTGCGCGTTTTTTTCATCGGTCATACGGCCTCCGCACTATGCCTCGCGTCCAAAAGCACCCGCGTGTACGGGTCTTTCGGATCGTCCAACACGGCGCGAGTCGGCCCCGACTCGACGACTTCACCGCGGTTCAGTACGAGCACGTCATCGCTGATGTGCTCGATGACCGCGAGGTCATGGCTGATAAAAAAGAGTGCAACACCAAGATCGCTCTGCAGCTCTGCAAAGGTGTTGAGCACCTGCGCTTGAACTGACTTATCCAGTGCCGACACCGCCTCGTCAGCAACAATCACCTCTGGGTTATTGGCGATCGCGCGTGCGATTGCAATCCGTTGAGCCTGACCACCAGATAATTCGTGCGGGTAGGCGTGAAGGTAGTCAGCAGTGAGGGATACGCGCGCCAACAGTTCCACGCAACGTGCGGACCACTCGCGGGTGGGCACCCCCTGAGCCCGGAGTTGAAAGGCGAGCGACTGCTGAACCGTCATCGTGGGGTTGAGGGCGTGCCTCGGATCCTGGGGAACCAGTTGAATTCGTCGGCGCGCCATACGCAGCTGGCGCTCAGTCATCGAGAACAAGTCATCGTCACCGAGGGTGACGACACCGGCATCCGGAGCCATGAGTCGCATCACAATTCTGCCGAGAGTCGACTTTCCGCTACCTGATTCACCTACTACACCGAGCGTTCGTCCGCGCTCAAGGCGGAAGGACACCCCGTCGAGTGCGGTAAATGCGCCAAAACGCTTCACGATGCCATCGGCAGCGAGAACTGAACTCATGCTGTTACCTCCTGAGGAGTTGAAGCCACGGCATGGCCGGGCTCGACGTCACGCAACGGACCCCAATCCCGCCTCATCCGCACCTCGTCTGGGACGACCGCGAGCTCCCCTCGCGGAGTGTTAGCTGACGGTTCGGCTGCGAGAAGCGCACGCGTGTACTCGTGCTGCGCGTTGTGGAGAACTTGATGCGCGAAGCCGAGCTCAACAATGCGGCCGCCCAACATGACCGCAACGCGGTCGTGCGGCTTCGAGGCGATGAGCGCTGCGATGCCAATGTCGTGAGTGATGAAGAGAATTGCGGTCTCCATACGCTCACGAAGATCATCGAGGAGTCGCACGACTTGAACGCCGACTGAGGCGTCGAGAGCGCTCGACGGCTCATCCGCGATGATCAGCTCCGGCTCACAGCAGATTGCGATCGCGATCGCGACTCGCTGACGCATGCCACCAGAGATTTCGTGGGGGTAGTTGTGCAAAACCCTTTCAGGATCAGCGATGTGCACGAGCTCGAGCAGCTCCGTTGCTCGAACAAGAGCTGCGGCACGATTGGGAGCCTTACCGTGTTGCAACAGTGTCTCGGTTATCTGGCCGCCGATTCTCCGCATCGGATCGAGCGAAGAGTTTGGGTCTTGCGGCACCATTCCGATTCTGTCGCCGTGAAGTCGGCGAAGAGCTCGGCGATCCGCGCTCAGAAGCTCGACACCATCGAACTCGACCGTGCCCTCGACCTTTGCCGCGGGATGAGCCATCCCTGTAATAGTGCGAGCGAACACCGTCTTGCCACTGCCGGATTCGCCGAGGAGAACCGTGACTTGAGAGCGCTCGAGGCCGAGGCCGATCGAATCGACGACAGTGTTCCAGCCGCCGCGAGGTGAACGAAACGAGACGGAGACGTTCGAGGCGTCGAGCGTCAACGGTGTTTGGTCATCGAGTTGTCCTCCCGATGCTGCGGATGTGGTGCCTAGGCTCATGACTCTTGCCCCCGTCCAGAGATGGCATCTCGAAAGCCATCCCCGACGAGAGGAAAGAGCATCGAGAGCGCGATGATTACGACGACGGGTGCGAGCGCCAGCCCGGGGTCGCTATAAATGGCAGCCTGCATTTCTTGAAGGATGGATCCCAACTCCGGTTCTGGTGAAGGAACTCCAAGCCCAATGAACCCAAGCCCACCCGCAATGGCGATGTTGGCCCCCACAAGTGAGGTCGAGAATGCTAGGACCGCCGGCAGCGCAACCGGAACGATCTGTCGCCCCAGAATCGACGGGAGGCCTGCACCACTAGCTCGCGCGACCGTGACGAAATCAAGTTCGCGGATTCGTGTCACTTCGGTCTCAGCGATTCGAGCGACGGGTGCGATCCAGACCAGAGTCAGCGCGAGGATGAGCGTTCCCAGACCGACGCCGAGGGTGATGGCGAGAAGAAGTGAAAGTAGCACGCCGGGAAATGCAAACATGACGTCGACGGCGCGCATCAGGATGGTGTTCGTTACCTTGCCCGCGAGCCCCGCAATAGTGCCGATAATCAGGCCGAGCGTCGTGGCTATCACGATGGGCACGACCCCAGCAATGAGAGAGGTACGCGTTCCGTACACCAGCCGACTCAGCATGTCGCGGCCTTGGCTATCCGTTCCCAGGACGTGACCATCGCTGAAGAACGGCAGCAGTCGTTCGGCGAGTGATCCACTCAGAGGATCAGCGATCGGCAATACCGGAGCGAGAACCACGATCAGCCCCACGCTGGCGACCAAGGCGAGCGCGACTTGGCTCCTCAGTGGAAGCCGAGAGAGAAGCGCCCGGCGCTGGAACCGCGGAGCTGCGGTCTTCAAGGGTGTTGCCATGGTGGCTTTCCTTCCGATGACGGGAAATCTAGTCATGCCCGACCTACACGGATGCGGGGATCAAGTAGTGCATTGAGAATGTCGGCGAGGAGAAGCACGACAACGAAGACGACAGCGATGAGCAGCGCGACGGCCTGAACGAGGGTGTAATCGCGCAAGCTAACTGATTGCACGACGAGGGCACCGAGGCCGGGAATGCTGAAGATGTTCTCGACGAATAGAGCGCCACCGAGCATCGAGCCAACTTGGATTCCCAACACGGTGATCATGGGCGGCAGTGCGTTGTGATGCGCATGCACCGCGAGTCGCCACGGGGAAAGCCCTCGAGCGCGAAGTGCGGGGAGGAGTTCTGTCGATTGAAGGGTGGCGATCGACGTCTTCAACGAGCGACCCATTTGCGCTCCGGGGGCGAGCGCCAATGCTGTGGCGGGGAGCACGAGATGTGCGGCGACATCGAAGAAGCCGCCATCGCCGCGAGAACTAATGCCACCGGCAGGGAACAGAGGAAGCAGCACTGCGAATGCAAGCAGCAGGAGTAGCGCAACGGTGTACTGCGGTGCCGACAAGAAGAATGCCTCGACCCAGTCGATCACTCGACGCACCCAGCGGATGGATGACGTGGCGAGATTGCCCATGACGAGAGCAAGGACGACGGCTATCAGCGTTGCGGCTGCTCCGAGCATCGCAGTGTTTTCGAGTGCTGGCCCCACAATATCTGCGACGGGTCGGCCCTGACTGTAGGAGTACCCCAGATCGCCCGTAACGAGACGGCCTAGCCAGCCGAAGAACTGCACCAGTATCGATTGGTCTAAGCCCATCACGATACGCAGCTCGGCGCGCTCCTCAGGAGTACTGTCAGTTCCAAGGATCGTGAGCGCCGGGTCACCCGGTATTGCTCGGATCGCGAAAAAGACTACGGCCGCTACGAAAAACGCAGTGAGAACCGTCAAGAGCAGTCGTGCTCCAACGAACCGGAGAAACCGGTTATGTGCCAAATTCTTGTACTCCACAATTGGAATTAGACCGTACTTCTATTTCGAAAGTGTTACAGCGGCATTAACCCCAAAACTTCATGCCAAAGGTATAGTTCAAGAAAGGAGCATTCTGGCAAGCATCGGCGCTTGACGAGCAACGCCCGATGACCTAAATTGACGATGGCTCGAATCAAAGGAGGCCCTCTTGGCGCTGAGGCATGCAATACTTTCCGCCCTCTCACGGGGGATTCCACGCACCGGCTACGATCTCAATTCGAGCTTCGCCGACGATGTCGACCGCGCGTGGCATGCAAGCCCTTCGCAGGTCTATTCCGAGCTGACCAAGATGGAGTCCAAGGGATTCATCGACATCAGCGAGCGAAATGAGCGCGGGCGCACAAGCTACGTCATCAACGAAGCTGGCATCGAGGAACTCCGCCGCTGGCTACTCCATGACGAGCCTGATCACGGAATCCGCGACGATGCAATGATGCGCCTTCTCACGTTGTGGGTTCTTGACGACACGAACGCTGGCTATCTCATTGATGCCGAAATCTCATTCCAGCGACGCAGACAACTGAGCCTCAAGCACATGCTTGATTCGTGGGATGAAGTTCGCGAAGACACTCGTGTCTGGCGCAATCGTCACGCCATGCACTGGCTATGGCTGCACCAAACGCAAGAGATGCTGACCTGGCTCGAAGACTTCCGTGAAATTTTGGAAAACCCGGAGCTCTCGGTGCGCGACGTCTTTGCTAAGTACGTCGCGTCATCGGACGCAGCCGTAAGCGCCAGCGTCGACAAAGTTTAGGCTGGAACGATGGATGACGCTTCAAACTCAGGCTGCGGAGACAGCTGCACCTGCACTCCCCAGCGCAGTTTCGCAGCCCCTCTCGGCATGCCGCTGGCAGCACCGCCCGCGTCATCCTCAGCAGTAAGCGCCGACGCGATCGCCGCATCCGCGCCGCTGACCTCCGAAGCCGGCAACCACCTCATCGAGCAGGCCGCAATACCCGCCGGCACCTTCGTGATGGGCGATTCCTCGGGCGACCGCAACGCCGCCGATGGCGAACTGCCGCAGCATCCGGTCGCCCTGAGCGCTTTCTCAATCGATGTCACGAGTGTCACTAACGACGACTTCGCACGATTCGTTGATGCCACGGGCTACCTCACCGAGGCCGAAACTTTCGGCAATTCAGCGGTTTTCCATCTCGCTGTCGACGCCCCTGAGGAAGACATTATGGGGCGGGCCGCCGGAGCTCCCTGGTGGTTCGGCGTGACGGGTGCCGACTGGAAGCACCCCGGCGGGCGCAATTCTTCCCTCGAAGGTTTGGGCGATCATCCGGCCGTGCACATCAGCTTTAACGACGCCGAAGCCTATTGCGCGTGGGCCGGACGCCGCCTCCCCACCGAAGCCGAGTGGGAGTACGCCTCTCGCGGAGGTCTCGACCAAACCAAGTACCCGTGGGGTGACGACGAAATGGATGCCGGCGGCTGGCGCACGAACATTTTTCAGGGTGATTTTCCCCGCACCAACACCATGGACGACGGATATCTCACCACCGCGCCCGTGCGCAGCTTCGAGCCCAACGGCTACGGCCTTTTCCAAACGGTCGGCAATGTGTGGGAATGGTGCGCCGACTGGTACGACGCGAACTACTACGCGACGCTGCCTGTCGACTCCCCCACCGACAATCCCGTCGGCCCCCACGAGGGAACCGTGCGGGTACTCCGCGGCGGCAGCTACCTGTGCCACATCTCGTACTGCAACCGGTACCGCAACTCGGCTCGATCGCAGAACACGCCAGACTCGTCGATGGGTAACGCGGGGTTCCGCACCGTCGCGCTGTAGGCGCGATTCAACCGCAGCACTCAGCGCTACGGCGTCGCCACCTCAAAGGTGTTGCAGGCGCTCGGTCCACCGTTGAGTCCGGTCGTAAACCACTGCTGACGCTTATCGCTCGAGCCGTGCGTCCACGACTCGGGAGTTACTTGACCCTGAGTCGACTCCTGGATGCGGTCGTCACCCACAGCCGATGCTGCACTCAGAGCATCCGCAATTTGGGTATCCGTCACGGGGTCAAGAAAGACCACCCCGTCATCGTTAGTAATGGTGGATGCTGCGCCCACCCACGCTCCCGCAAAGCAGTCCGCCTGCAGTTCGAGGCGCACCGAATCGGATGACGGGCCCGTTGTTTGACGGTCGAGGCCCTCCATGACGCCGGTGGAATTCTGAATGTGGTGGCCCCACTCGTGCGCAATGACATACATCTCGGCCAGAGGTCCGCCGGAGGAACCAAACCGGCTGCGCAGGTCGTCATAGAAAGCGGTGTCGACGTAGATCTTCTCGTCGGCAGGGCAATAGAACGGCCCCGTCGCGCTCGTTGCGCCACCGCATCCGGTGCTGACCTGATCAGTGAAAAGAACAACGTTGGTGGTGCGGTAGCCATCGACCTGCGCCTCCCAATAGGTGTCGAGCGAATCTGCTGCTCCGGCGATGCGGCAATCGATGTCGCTATTGGCTTTTTCTGCCGTAGTGCATTCCGTGAGAGCTTGGCCCTGTTCTTGCTCTCCGCTCGTAGCGCCGCCACCCACAAGCCCGGTTAAGTCGACGCCGAGGACTTGAGACGCGATGAATAGGCCAACTACCAGCAGTGTGCTGCCGCCACCCACCGCGATGCCGGTGTTGCGGCCGCGTCGCGAGACCTTGTCTGGATTGATACGGGCGTTGTCGTTGAACGTCATAGAGGGAATTTACTATGCACCGGGACAACTTCCCGATCTACTCAGATATCGTTGAGGAATGACTTTCATCTCCGTAATCACCGTTCTCGGCAAGGCCGTGCTCGTCGCGATGGGTGCGATCGTTGCACTCACGGGCGTCATTTTGCTCGTGAACCTTGCCGTGCCGAGCCTGCTCGCCGGCTTCACTCACTAGACACCGCCCGTCTACAGACGCGCTAGCTGAGCGAGACCTCTCACTCAGCGATTCTTCGGTCAACTCCGCCACAGGAGTTCTAGGCTAAAGGCCTACCGAAGGAGAACGTGATGCGCGAGTCCAAAGATGTAGTCCGTCAAATCACCGTCGCCGCGAGCGCGACCTTTGCCCTGATTGGCGCATTCGTAGGTTCGGGTGCCTACGGCGGAACTCCGGTCGAAGAAGTCGCTGGCGGTGCTCTCAGCGCCGACGCCACCGTTATCGCCCCGGCCGGTGCAGCATTCACCATCTGGAGCGTCATCTACTTCGGCCTTGTGGCCTACGCCGTGTGGCAGATGCTGCCGAAACAGACCAGCACAGAATTGCACCGCCGAGTGGGGTACTGGGTCGCGGCTTCTCTCGTGCTCAACGCTGCGTGGATTCTCTCGATTCAGTTCGACATGCTCGCTCTCAGCGTTCCCGTCATTATCCTTCTCCTCATCGTGCTCATCCGGGCTTATCTGATCACGGTGAAACTGCCCGCTGCTGGCGCGATTGACACCATCGTCACCGACGGCACCATTGGTCTTTACCTCGGTTGGGTGTGCGTCGCGACCGCAGCCAACATCGCCGCGTGGCTCACCGCCATTGGGTTTACGGGTTTCGGAATTTCTCAGGATGTGTGGGGCGTGGCAGTAGTGTTCGTCGCTGGCGCCGTCGGTATCGCCCTCGCCGCCCGCGGCCGCGCGCACTTCGCGCCATCGCTTTCGCTCAGCTGGGGACTCGCGTGGGTTGCCGTCGGACGTCTCACCGGTGATCTCATCTCACAGCCCACCGCGGTCGCTGCGATCGTCGCCCTCGTCGCGGTGCTTGCCAGCGCCGCAGTCTTCACCGCCGCACGCTTGCGCGCTGAACAGACCGCCTAATGGATGACCGACGCGCCTCACGCAAACGCTGGTTGGGCCTCCTCTTCATCAGCATTGCCGTGGCGCTCATCATCGTTGACTCCACGATCGTCAACGTCGCCATCCCCTCCGTTGTCGAAGACCTTGACCTCAATTCGACTCAGGTTCAGTGGGTGCAAGAAAGCTACACGCTCGTCTTCGCTTCGCTGCTGCTGGTGTTCGGCACCCTCGCCGACCGCTACGGCCGGCGCAAGGTTCTGCTCATCGGTGTTGCCATTTTCGCCCTCTCGTCGATCCTCGCCGCGACTGCTGCGACCGGCGAATTGCTGATCGCCTCGAGACTCGTGCAAGGCATCGGTGGGGCCATGATCTTGCCCTCCTCCCTCTCCACTATCAACGCGACCTTCCGCGGTCGCGAACGCGCCATCGCCTTCGCCGTCTGGGGTTCCACGATCGGCGGCATGGCGGCTGTTGGCCCGCTCCTTGGCGGCTGGCTCACGACCTACTACTCGTGGCGTTGGGCCTTCGGCATCAACGTGCCGCTCGGCGTGATTATCGTCATCGGCATCCTGATCTTCACGATCGAATCGAAGGAGCCTTCAGCTCAGCGACGAGTGGATGTTGTGGGCGCGCTTCTCTCGGTCGTTCTATTCGCTTCGCTCGTCTTCGCTCTCATCGAGGGCCGCAGTTTCGGCTGGTTCTTCAGCGATACTCCACCCGACTTCTGGACGTGGGATGTCTCGCCTATCCCCTTCGCGTTCGCCCTCGCTCTCGTGAGCGGCATCGTCTTTGTGCGCTGGGGTTTCGCTCGCGAACGTGCAGGCAAGTCAACGATGCTCGCGTTTGGACTGCTGAAGATTCCATCGTTCCGCAATGGAAATATCGCCGCGATGATTGTCTCGCTCGGTGAGTTCGGCATCATCCTGTCACTGCCACTGTGGTTGCAGAATGTGCTCGGCTACGATGCCCTGCAGACGGGTTTCGTGATTCTCGCGCTCGCTATTGGCTCATTCGTCGCAAGTGGTTTCGCGGGTGCTTTCGGCAACAAGGTGACACCGGTCACGATCGTGCGCGTCGGTATCGGCGCCGAAATAGTCGGTGTGCTCATCGTCGCTTTCGTGCTCAGTCCGGACGCCGTCTGGTGGCACATCGCGCCCGGGCTCTTCATCTACGGTTTCGGTGTCGGCCTCGCGACGGCGCAACTCACAAGCGTGGTGCTCAAGGATGTGCCGCTCAGCCAGTCGGGTCAGGGTTCCGGAACCCAGAGCACTGCCCGCCAGGTCGGCTCCGCGCTCGGAATCGCCATTCTCGGCACCGTGCTCTTCGCGAGCCTCGGCACCGGCCTCGACGCCAAGCTCGCTGACCGTGCCGAGATCCCCGCCGAAACCCGCAGCGAGATCGTGGACCTCGTCGTCGACACTGCCGGCACCGCGATCAGCACCCTCGATGAAACATCGCCGGATGCCGCAGCCGACGCCCGTCAAGCCTTCACCGACTCGACACGGTATTCCGCACTCGCGGCTGCCGGTTTCCTTGCGTTTGGATTCCTCGCCAGCCTCCGTCTCGACGGCGGGCGCCGCGGCGACGACGACGACACCGAGGGTGCCGACGGTGCTGGCGCACACAGCACTGCAGAGTCAACTGACGATCCAGCGCGCGAATAGCCGCCCGGTAGGGATACAAAAAGGCTGCCACCCCACACAGCGTGGGGCGGCAGCCTTTTCTGCAAATCAGCGCAGTTAGCGGCGCTTCTTCTGCTTGAGATCCTTTTCGTGCACGGGCTCTTCGCCGCTTTCGCGACGGGCGGCGTAGTAGTCACGAGCTTCGTTCTGACGAGTGGCCTCAATGCCCGAGGCGATCGGTGCACGCACCAACTCGTCGGTCAGACCGAACGCGGCCACGAGATCCAGAGCCTGCGGACGCAAGCGCGGAAGCAGACGGTCATCGATATAGTCGGTGATCGCTTGCGCGCGGTTCGTGGAGATACGACCGTGCATGAGGTACCACGCGAGGTTCTTCTCGATGAGAGTGAAACCGAAGAGGTCACGCAACCAGGTCATGACCTGAGCGGTGTCTTTGTCTTCGATCTTCTCAATGGCGCGAGTGAACGCCTCCCACTGCAGCAGCTCGCCATGCGCGTACGCAGTCATGATGAGCTGGTTCTGGTGGCTGTTGAAGAGAGCGGCAGCCTCAGCCTGCGGAAGCTTGCTTGCCGGACGCAACTTGCCGGCGACATCCGCCACCATCGTTTCGACGCGGTCGGTGAGCAGCTGGCGCTGGGAGTCGGTGTCGCGAACGTAGCCGATGGAGCGGGCCGTTGAGCCGAAGTCCACGACATTCTGGGCGAAGCGGCGAAGGCCCGTGCGGTTGACGGCGGCCTCGTTGACCTGGTCAGCAACGTAGTGAGCCATGGCACCGGCATCCGCTCCCGCAAACTTGCGCGAGTAATCGGTGAGCAGTCGCTTGGCCACGAGCTGCAGCAGCACGTTGTTGTCGCCCTCGAAGGTCACGTAGATGTCCATGTCGGCACGCATCTGAGTGAGGCGGTTTTCGGCCATAAAGCCGGAGCCACCGCAGGCTTCGCGAGCCTCTTGCAGGGTGTCGAGGGCAGCCCACGTGCTGAGCGGCTTGAGGGCCGCGGCGATCGTCTCGAGGTCTTGACGGTCAGCATCGGTATCGGTGCGACCCGAGAAGACACCGTCGAACTTGTCGAGGAACTCCTCGTGTGCGAACGACATCGCGTAGGTCTGAGCCAAGCGCGGCAGCAGTCGACGTTGGTGACGCTGGTAGTCCAGAATCACTTCTTCGTTCGTGTTGCTGGATGCCGTGAACTGTCGTCGCTCGGAGCCGTACTTGATGGCGATGTTGAGGGCCAGTTTGCTCGCGAGCACTGCAGCGCCATCGAGCGAAACCCGGCCCTGAACGAGCGTGCCGAGCATCGTGAAGAAGCGACGACCGGGGCTGTCGATGTCGGAGGTGTATTCACCGTTCTCGTCAACGTTTCCGTAGCGGTTGAGGAGGTTGGTGCGGGGAACGCGAACGTGGTCGAAGTGTAAGCGGCCGTTGTCGATTCCGTTGAGGCCGCCCTTGAGGCCATCGTCTTCGGTCGAGACTCCGGGCAGCGGGCCGTTGTCGTCGCGCAGCGGAACGTAGAACGCGTGAACGCCGTGATTGACGTCCTTGGTGATGAGCTGCGCAAAAACGGTAGCAGCCTTGCCGTGGAGCGCGGCGTTACCGAGGTATTCCTTCCACGCGGCGCGGAACGGAGTGTTGATGACGAACTCATCGGTGTCGGCGTCGTAGGTTGCGGTCGTGGCGATGCTCGCGACATCCGATCCGTGACCGATCTCGGTCATCGCGAATGCGCCAGGAGTCTTGAGGCTCATGATGTCGGGCAGCCACTTGTCGTGGTGCTCCTTGGTGCCAAGGTGAACGACGGCAGAGCCAAAGAGGCCCCACTGCACGCCTGACTTGATCTGCAGCGACGGGTCAGCGAGCACGGTCTCTTCGAACGCGGCGATGTTTCCGCCGTGGTTGTCGTCGCCGCCGAGGTCAACCGGGAACGCGCGGTGAACAGCGTTGTTATCGACCAGCAGTGAGAGCTGGTGCAAAACACGCTCACGGTGGTCTTCCATTGAGAGCCCATCAACGCGGTGGAACTCGGGGTTCGACATGAGCGTGCGGGACTCTTTGCGCTCCTTCGCCCACTTGCCGAGAAGGTATTCACCCAACCATTCGACATCGATGGTGGGGGCAGCGACAGCACTATCTGTCGTCGCGGCAGTGGGGGAAGTTGCGGCGTTGTTGGCGGGGGTGGATGACTCCGGCGCCGACTCGGTCGCCGTGTGGTCGTGAACCTGGGTCATGGCTATCTCGATTCGTCAAAGTTCGGTAATCACACGCTACGACTGGTGTTCGCGGGTGCAAAGCGGGTCGTGCACCATCAATGAAGCGGATGCCGGACCCACCGCATCCGTTTGTGCGAAACCGCAAAACAGCCGCCGTAGCGTTGTGGGATGTAGTGCGAAACTGGTTCGTCAGGCCTCGGGAATCTTTCTTCAGGCACCGTTGTTGGGCTGCATGAAAGGATGTAACTATGTCGACAATCACTCTCACCTCAGAAGACTTTGGCCAGGCGGTCACTAAAGACGGAATCCTCCTCGTGGATTTCTGGGCCGAATGGTGTGGCCCCTGTAAGCAGTTCGGGCCCATCTATGAAGCCGCAAGCGAAGCCCACCCGGACATCACGTTCGGCAAGGTAGACACCGAAGACCAGCAGGAACTCGCTGGCGCAGCAGGAATCACGTCGATTCCGACGCTCATGGTTTTCCGTGAAGGCGTACTCGTCTTCTCACAGCCCGGAGCGCTCCCCGCTCCTGCTCTCGAGCAGGTTATTGAAGGCGCCAAGAACCTCGACATGGTTGAGGTTCACAAGCAGGTTGCTGAGCAGCAGGCTGCAGCAGCATCAGGCGAAGCGCCTACTGAGCACTCCCACTAACCGGCAGCATCACCGCAGACCACAAAGGCCCCGCCGACGTCACGTCGGCGGGGCCTTTTCTGTGCGCGAACTAAGGCCGCCTACGGAGCACCAATCGAGGCAGCCAGATCTGCCACGAAAGCATCGACTGCCCACGGCACCGAGAGCGCAGTGGGCGCGATCATGCCCAGAGTCGGCTCATCGAGGAATCCCGGATAGTGAATGACCCCGTCAGCCCCCGTAGCACTCGCTTCAACGAACGTTACCCAATAGGGCGCACCGACCGGGTCCCCGATATAAATCAGCACATCGGTGTCAAGCTGTTCGACATCGTCGGCCCACAAGTAGTACACCTTGCCGTTGTACGATTCTGAGTTGTAGGCGACAGTTGAGTCATCGGCGTAAGTGAAACCAAGTTGCTCGAGGAGAGCCGCGACCGCAGTGTTCGATTTACTGTAGGCAACAGAGCCTCCTTGCGGCGAGATGACCGCGATGGTCTTTCCTGCGAACTCAGGATGCGCCGCAGCGTGCGCCGCCAACGAATCATCGATGGACGCTAGGTGAGCCTCAGCCTCAGGCACGTGACCAACAATCTGCCCCATCTGGAGGAGGGTTTCGCGCCACGAGTTCGAAGAGCTGAACGATGGAGAGTCGAGGGCTGAAAGAGCTGGACGGATCGTCGGGGCTACCTCAGGCAGATCATTATAAAAGGCAAGCCATGACGTCGGATCCATGTCGAACGGATGAAAAGGCAGCGCCGTGACGATAACGTCTGGCGAAACTGCTTCCACATCGGCAAGAGTGTCACCGTCGAGAGGATCGATGGTCGGCACCGCGCCGACACCGAGCGAGCCGATCGCTTCCTCTTGCCAAGGACCAAGCGAGCCGCCGCCGGAGGCGACCGGCCCAATACCCAGCGCTAGAAGCGAATCCGTCTGCTCAGCGCCGAAAGTGAAGATGTGTTCCGGCGCTTCTTCGAGCGTAGTTTCACCCTCAGAGTGCACGACCGTAGTGGGGAACGCGGGCGCAGCCGTCTCCGTGGGAGCTGGTCCACCCGCAGGAGCGGCCGTAGGTTCGGGCTCTACTGGCGGGCTGCAGGCGCCGAGCAGCAGGAGCGCCGTTACTCCTGCCGCAGCGATGGACACGGTTCTTCTCAACACTGTAGACATCTGCATCCCCTAACAAAAAGTGAGCAATTTCTCACTTCACGGTAACGAGCGAGGCGCCTACCTACCCTTCTGGTTCCAAAGTTTGGCCTGATCGTTATCCAGGGGTGGTCGAATTGCCTATCTAGCTATCAGCTCACGGCGTTAGCGAGGTCGCGCACAAGGGTGTCCGGGCCCACCGCACCCGAAAGCGCAGATGGTCGGGCGCCCCGGGCGACACAAAAGCGGCCACTGACGTTGACGTCTGTGGCCGCTTTCGAGAGGTGATTCGCGTGGTGACTGGAGTGGTCGCGCGTTAGTTCAGCGCGCCAGCGATTGCATCCACGAAGCTGTCGATTCCCCAGGGCAGCGAGAGCGCCGTGGGCGGCGAGACCGAGGCCACGAGCGACGCACCGTTGACCGCGATGAGACCACCGTTGGCCACGGCCGGGATGCTCTGCGCGTAAGGCTGGGCGGCGAAAGTATCGCCGGCTTCATCCGTCTCCGCGTACGCAATCAACAGGTCACTGTCGAGCTCATCGAGCTTCTCGTAGCTGAGAGTGTAGAAGAACGTTGCGTCACCATTGGCCAGGGTCTCAACCGCGGGAGCGCTCTCAAGACCGAGGTCGAGCAAGAACTCCACGCGGGGGTCTGCCGGCTTGTAGACGTAGAAGGTTCCACCGACGTCGAACGTCGCCGCAACGGTCTTGCCCTCGAACTCGGGATGCTCGGCCGCCTTCTCTGCAACGAGAGCGTCGATATTGGCGAGCACGTCATCCGCGGCAGCAGTCTTGCCGAGAGCGGTGCCCGTGGTGCTGATCACGTCGCGCCACGGGGTAGCCCACGGCAGCTCGGGGTACGCAACGACGGGAGCGATCTCACTGAGGAGGTCGTACTGCTCTTCGGTGATTCCCGAATAGGTTGCGAGGATCAGATCAGGGGCGGCTTCGGCGATTTGCTCGTAGGCGGGAGCATCCGTGGTCGCAGGGACAATGATGGGGTCGTCGCCACCGAGTTCGGCGAGAGCATCCGCTGCCCACGGCAGAACGCCGTTCTCGTCGCCACCGTAGTTTTGTGCTTCCATGCCAACCGGAACGACGCCGAGAGCGAGAACGGCGTCGCCGCTGCCCCAGCCGAGAGTGAGCACGCGCTGCGGTTCGCTCTCGATGACCGTTTCACCGAAGGCGTGCTCGATCGTGACGGGGAATGCGTCGGAGGCTGCGGGCGCATCCGTTTCGCCTTCGGACGTTGAGGCGGCGCAACCGCTCAACGCGATGAGGGCGGCGGTGGCCGCAGCGAAGGCTGCGAGGCGGGAACGGCGTGACATTGATCTCCTCGATCGAACGATAGGTACAGAGTAAGGATAGGCTTACCTAAGCGAGTTGTGCAAGCGATAACGCACGCTAGCGACGTCCCAGCGGGATCACCATTGGCGAGCCAGAAACCGGATCGGCCATAATCTGAGCCTCGAGCCCGAACGCCTCGCGCATCCGCTCTGCCGTCACAACCTTGGCAGGCGTGCCCTCGGCGATGATCTGCCCCTCGCCCATGAGGATCATGTGATCGGCATAGCGCGCGGCCAAGTTGAGTTCGTGCAACACCATCACGATGGTGGTGCCTCGCTCGCGATTGAGGGTGGCGAGCACGTCGAGCGCATCGAGCTGGTGGCGCACATCCAAGAAGGTGGTGGGTTCGTCGAGCAGCAGAATGTCGGGATCCTGGCTGAGCGCCATCGCGATCCACACGCGTTGACGTTGCCCACCCGAGAGCTCCTCGAGCCGCCGCGATGCCAACTGAGCGGTGTCGGTCGCTTCAAGCGCGTGCTCGACAGCCGCCTCATCCGCCGCCGACCACTGCTGAAACCAACCCTGATGCGGGTAGCGCCCACGAGCCACGAGGTCGCGAACCGTGATGCCTTCCGGCGCAATCGGCGACTGCGGCAAAATGCCCACAACTTGCGCAACCTCTTTCGATGCCATCGAGTGGATGTCGCGGCCGTCGAGCATCACGTGACCCGACGCCGGTCGCAGCAACCGCGACAGCCCGCGCAGCAGTGTCGACTTGCCGCAGGCATTGGCTCCCACGATCACGGTCACCGTGCCGTCGGGGATCGTGACGCTCACGTTCGACACAATGTCGCGCCCACCATAGTTGAGGGTCACGTTGTCGGCGCGCAGATCGTGCGGTGGGCGCTGGGTCGCCACTTGAGCGTTCGCAGCCTGAGCGCTCGCGGCCTGGACTTTCGCGACGGCAGGCGGCTGATCGGGGCGCTGCTTCACGATGCACGTCCTTCGCGGTTGGTGGTGGAGATAAGCCACAGCAGGTACGGGGCGCCCACGATGCCGGTGACGATTCCGGTAGGCACTTGGGTGCCGGTGGTGATGAAATGTTGGGCGACAAAGTCGGCGCCGAGAACGAGCACGATCGCGACGAGAGCGCTGGGTACGAGCGCGAGGCCTCCCCCGCGCACCAGGCGTCGCGCGATTGGTGCGGAAACGAACGCGACAAACGCGAGCGGTCCTACTAGGGCGGTCGCGATCGCGACGAGAGCTACCGCGACGACGATGAGGGCGAGCCGCGAGCGTTGCACGGAGACCCCAAGACCTGCAGCAAGATCATCGCCGAGCTGGAGCATCCGCAGCTTCGATGCCAGCAGGAAGACCGCGGGCAGCAGGATGACGAGGCTGACAGCCATGATGAGGATGTCGTGCCAGCTGGCTCCGCCGAGCCCGCCGACCATCCACACGAGAGCTTGTTGCGCGTCGCGCACGTCGCCGCGGGTGATGAGGTAGCCGAGCACAGATTGTGCCATGAAGGCGATGCCGACGCCAATGAGCACGAAGCGCATGCCGTTCATGCCCGAGCGCCACGAGAGCAGGTAGATCGTGAACGCCACAAGCAGCGCGCCGCCGAGCGCGGAGAGTGACACAACGAGTCCGGTGGCTCCGAAGACGAGCAGGCTGAGCACGGCGGCGACACTCGCTCCCCCACTGATGCCGATGATGTCAGGGCTAGCAAGTGGGTTGCGCAGCAGGCTCTGGAACAGGGCACCAGCGAGGCCGAACCCGACAGCAACCAGCACGGCAAGAAGCACTCGCGGCAGCCGCAACTTGAAGACAATGAACTGGTCGGATGAGGTGCCGCCGCCAAATAACGTCGCGATCAGGTTGGGCAGAGTGAGGGTATATGCCCCGACCGCAATACTGACAAGAACGAGCGCGAGACCAAGCGCCGCGAGGACGATCGAGACGCGCCACGTGCGGGTCATAGCCCGGCCAGCTTCACTCGGCGCACGAGGGCGATCATGACGGGCGCACCGATAATGGCGACGACGAGGCCCGCTTCGAGCTCGGACGGTGCGACCACGAGGCGGCCCACGATGTCGGCGACCAACAGGAGACTCGGGCCGACGACGGCGGAGACAGCAATAATCCAGCGGTAGTCAGGGCCCGTGAATGGGCGCACGATGTGGGGCACAACGAGACCGACAAAGACGATGGGGCCGGCAAGCGCGGTGGCGGATCCGCAGAGCAGAACGACAGCTCCGGCTGCGACCGCACGAGCAACGTAGACCCGCTGGCCGAGGCCGCGAGCGAGGTCGTCTCCGAGGGCAACAAGGTTGAGCATCCGGCCCGAAATAATCGCGAGGAGCGCACCCGCCACAACGAACCCTATTGTGAGGCGCACGGCCTCAAGCTCGCGGCTAGCGAGCGACCCCACCGACCAGAACCGGAAAGTGTTGAGAGTGTCGGTGTCGGAGATGAGCACGAGGGAAATGACGGAGGTGATACCAGCGGTGACCGCTGTTCCGGCAAGCACGAGTTTGACCGGAGTGGCACCTTCGCGCCCCAGTGAACCGATTGCGTAGACAATGCTTGCCGCTGCAGCTGCCCCCGCGAAGGCGAACCAGATGTAGCCCGTGGGGTTGGTGATCGACAGCACGCTGATCGCGAAGACAACCGCGAGCGAGGCGCCCGCGTTGACGCCGAGGAGGCCGGGGTCGGCGAGCGGGTTGCGGGTCACCCCCTGCATGACCGCTCCGGCGACGCCGAGGGAGAGGCCTGCGAGAAGACCAACAATGGTGCGAGGTAACCGCAGTTCACGGATCACCAGTTGGTCGTTGTTGCCCACCTCGGGGTCGAAGAGTGCTTGCCAAATTTGCGAAAACTCAACGCCGCGAGCGCCGAGCGCGAGACTCAGCACAAGCACAATCGCGAGCAAACCGAAGGCCGAGCCGAGAGCGATCCAGCGCTGGGTGCGGAGGCTCAGTCGTGCGCGCGAAGCCGAGGCGGTCTGGGTCATAGTCGGGGGTGGTGGTGCGAGCTACTGCGCTTCGGACTTGCCAAGACGCCAGTACCCCATGAACGCAACCTGCTTGCGGTCAACACCGGTCTCGCTCACAAGAAAGCGGCGCAAGAGTTTGATGGTGCAGGCTTCGGCGGCAAGCCACGCATAGAAATGCTTTCCGGATGCCTCACCCGGCGAATCCCAGAGAAGTTCGGTGTCGACATCGATATCCCCGAGCAGTTGAGGTGTCGGGGCGAGTGCGGGTAACACGAGTGACGCGTTGGCTTTCGTCCACGCCCGAACGGCGGGGTCGAGCGCGGAGCCTGCGGGCTGCTCGCCGCGCGGAAGCCACGTGACGTGGCAGTTACTCGTGAGGTTCAGGGGAGGCTGGTCTGCGGCATCCGGGATCTCGATAAAGGCGTGAGCCTGCACGCTGGGGTCGAGGCGTTCAAGGATGTTGCAGATGGCGGGCGCTGACGTTTCATCGCCGGCCAGAAGCACAGTGCGGGCGGGGCCGGGGTGCCAGTCGATGCCGATACCCGAATGGATGCTCGCCGCGTCGGGCCCGACGATGATGACCTCGTCACCGGCAACCGCGCTGGCGAGCCACTGCCCAGCGGGGCCGTTGGCGCCGTGGAAGACCATGTCGACATCGATCTCGCGGAGCTCGGGACGCACGGCACGGATCGTGTAAGTGCGAAACGGGTTGCGAGCCTCGTCGGGCAGCGCACGCCACCGGGCGTACCAGGTGCCCTCGGCGATGGTCTGCGGATCGTTCGCGCCGATGTCGCTCAGGCCAACGCCCGGCAGCGGAAAAACGATCTTGATTCGCTGGTCGAAACCATCAGTGCCGAAGGTCTCGAACTCGGCACCGGTGAAAGTAACGCGCCTGAAGTGAGGCGACAGTTCGCGGATGCTTTCCACGCGTGCGGCAAATGGTCGATAGCCCGGGCGGGCATCCTTTGCAGTCTCGCGCTCCAAGGTAAGCATTGCCTAAGTATGGCATACCTAACCTGAAGCGAAAAGGGTCGGTTTGCGCGCGCTCGGTGCCCCGTTACGGGCTTGTGGGCGTTTCTGCCCCTCGCTGCTAGCGAGCGTTCGGCTGAGCTTCGCGACGCTTCTGCAGGCGGCGATCGCGCTTGCTTCGAGAAAGCGGAAACTTCGCGTCGAGGTGCGGATCCAGATAGAGCCGCTGGAGCGCAAAAAGAATGAGCACTCCACCGCCCCAATAGGCCGGAATGATCACCGAGCCCAGCTGGCCGTTCGTTGCACCGAGCAGCGTGATCACGACACCAACGCCGATGAAAAGATAGCGCCATCCGCCATGGGTCCTGTCGCGCGCAGACTGTTGGTCATTCGTCCGCGATTCGAACGAGTCAACGCGGCCATTGAGCTCATCGCTCTCAATCGTCGCGAAGAGATCGCGAACCGGGACCCCGAGTGCATCCGCAACCAGCGACAGCGTCTCTAAGCTCGCGTCGCTTCCGGCTTCTAGTCGCTGGATGGTTCTGATGCCAACCCTGCAGGCATCAGCCAGTTTCTCTTGGGTCCATCCCCGCTCTCGGCGGAGTTCCACAATCCGTGTTTCGTTCATGTGGCCAATACTCCACGAACTGACGGATGCTCGCTACGTCAGCCACCCGCCAATGATCCGCCACGGACACGCCAACCAGCCGCCAGCACACCGCCGGCTTGGCGACAGCGGGCTACCACCGCAAAAAATCAGGCTCGAAGACACTGATTATGCGCAATCGCACAGTCCAGAGGCACCCATTTGGGCGACCCTGGACTTCAGCTGGAGCGGCAGGTGACTAGCCACCGAACGCAGCCAGGTGCTTTTCGGATGCCGCGAGCAATCGTTCGTAGACGGCGATAACGGCGGGGGCGGTGGCATCGTCAGCGGCCGCGGCGAGGTCGCGAATGTCCGTCTCCTCTACGGTGCGAGCCGCTTCGTAGGCGTCATCTCGACTCTGTGAACCTTGGGCGAGCAGCGAGTCGTAGAGATCCTGCATGCTCTCCGAGGCGAATTCGCCGATGGGTTGTCCGACTGTGGGATCGGCCAGGTCATAGCGTTCAAGGAGGGTCTGTACTGCCGAGAGGTGGTTGCTCTCAGAGTTCGAGATTCGGTCGAAAACGTTGTCCCCGTACAGGTCGCCGAACGCGATGTAGAGATCGTGGGCTACTTTTTCTTCCTCAGCCATCAGCGAGAGCGTCGCTTCTTGTTCGCTCGTGAGCGTTCCGCTGTCGAGGGTGCTTTCGCCCATCTCTTCTCCGTCGGCTCCGTGGCCATTCTGGCCGCCACGTTCCGATCGCGACGAGTTCGCGTCTTCACCCATAGTGCGATCTGACCGTTCCAGAGAGTGGCTGCTTTGACCAGACCCCGCGGATGTCGCGACACGGCCCATTTTCGTGCCGACAGCAAAACTGGCGCCGGCTACGAGAGTGACGGCGAGTACGCCGCCGATGATCGAGGTGGTGATGATGGTTGCCTTGCGCATGTGGTGCTCCTGTTCCTTGTGTATAGGTACACAGTGCGCTCACGATGTGCAGGTCACGATGCGGTCGTGTGGAGATGGTGTGGAGACTGCATTTTCGCGTCGTGGAATAAGGTGAGGTATGCCAACTGTGCTGGTCGTCGAAGATGAGCGGGACATCCGCGAGGTGCTCCGCCGCTATCTTGAACGCGCCGGATTTTCGGTGCTCACGACAGGCTCGGGTGCCGAAGCGCTCAAGTTGTTTGCCTCAGCAGATCTCGTGCTGCTCGATCTCGGACTGCCCGACATTGAGGGCACCGACCTGCTTCGTGAGATTAAGGCTCTCGGCACTCTGCCCGTGATTGTCTTGACCGCTCGAAGCAGCACCGAGGAACGCATCCGCGGCTTGGAGCTCGGGGCCGATGACTATGTCACGAAACCTTTCAGCCCCCATGAAGTTGTTTTGCGCGTTCAGGCGGTGCTGAACCGCCGCGGTGGCTCGAGTGATGACAACGACATTGCTACCTACGGCGGCAACCGACTACGAATTGATGAAGACTCCCACCGAGTCTGGTTGGATGACGTGGAACTCGATCTGACTCCCACCGAGTGGGGGCTGTTGTCTGCCATCGCCGCAGCCGCTGGCCGAGTCTATTCACGCTACGAGTTGGTGAATCGGGTGCGTGGCTACGAATACGAAGGCTACGAACGCACCATCGATTCCCACATTAAGAACCTTCGCCGCAAGCTTGGAGCTGACGGGGCACAGGTCGTCGAAACCGTGCTCGGTGTTGGTTATCGTTTGGGGTTCACTCGGGATGAGGCGCGACGATGACCCGCGGCTCCGGTCTTAATCTCTTGGGACTCGGCGCCCTCGGCACTCGCATTCTCCTCGCCTTCGTCGCGGTTGCCATCTCCACCGTGCTGGTACTGGCGGCCGCAGCCCTCATCGGGGTCGACCGCGGAGTGCAAGCCGGCGAACAGGCCGATCGGCAAGAGGTCGCTGACTCCATCGCCACTACTGCCGCCGAGGCGTACCAGCGTGCGGGAAGCTGGGATGACGCCGACCTCGCTCGCGCCGTGCGAATCGGCGAAGCGGCATCCGCTCGCCTCGTGATTCTGGATGCGGCCGGAACGACGGTGATCTCGAGCGGAGTTCCCAATGAGAATTCGCTCGGAAGCGGCGGTGTACTTGGCTCTTCTGCCAGCGTCGCCGACATCACCGTTGATGGCGCATCGGTGGGTACTGTGCGCGTGGCGCTCTCCGCTACGACCTCGTCTAGCGTGCTCGATATAGCGTGGAAATGGATTGTGATTGCCGGACTAGTGGCCCTCGTTATCGCGTTCGCAGCCAGCTGGCTCGTCACGCGGTTTCTTGTCGGCCCGCTCCACACAGTGACGGATGCCGCACGCGCGTTTACCGCAGGCAACCGCACGTCGCGGGTCGCCGGCAACGCTCCGGGGGAGCTCGGAGAACTCGGCGCCGCGTTCAACGGGATGGCGGATGAAGTCGCGCGCTCGGAACGGGATCGTCGCAATCTCACCGCCGATGTCGCCCACGAATTGCGGACTCCCCTTGCTGCGCTCCAAGCGGGCCTCGAAGAACTTCGCGACGGGTTGATTGCCCCCGATGCTGAACGACTTGCTGCGCTGCACGATCAATCGCTCAGGCTCGGACGCATCGTTGCAGACCTTGCCGAGTTATCTGCCGCCGAAACCGCCGGGGCTCTGCCCCGCGAGAGCCGGGTGGATCTGGCTCAGATTTCCCAAGAAGAGTTGGCTCTGCATGACGCCCGACTTCGAGCGGCCGGGCTTCACATCATCACCGATCTGTCCGAGCCAGTGTTCGTGCAGGGCGATGCCGACCGACTTCATCAGGCGATCGGCAACGTTATTGCCAATGCTGTTCGCTATTGCCGCGACGACGACTCACTGATGGTTGCGCTGGCGGTGCAGGGCGACGAGGCGGTACTCACGATTTCTGACACCGGCCCCGGCATCCCCGTGGACGATCTGCCCTACGTTTTCGACCGGCTCTGGCGAGGCACCGCAGCCCGGGACATTTCCGGTTCCGGTATCGGCCTCGCGGTCGTGCGCGAGGTTGTCGCACAGCACGGAGGCAGCGCAGAAGTCGAGTCTGCTGTCGGAGAAGGAACCCGGATCATCATCCGGCTCCCCCTCGCACGCTCAATCTGAACACGCTCAATCTGAACAAAACCCAGCAGAAGTCAGCCGCCGAATTAGGCCGAAGGTGCTTCGGCCAGTTGCCGTCGGTAGCGCGGGCGATGGCTCTGCACTCCAGCGGGAATCAACCGCGCAGGAAAGCGAATCAGCCGTGCCAAAAATACAATCGAAGTCAACGGAACAAGAGACAGCGCGCTCGCCGACGAGCCGTCGCGTCGAATCCGGACATCCTGCACCGACATCTCACTCGACGTGACGACCTCGAGGGAAGGCCGGTCCGCAAATAGGGTGTCGAGCAAAACGAGTTCGGAGGCCGTAACCAATCGGGAGCCGCTCTCACTCGCGCTGCGGGCACGGCCGCGTGCACTACCCCGGGCGCTGGCACTGGAGCTGGCCCATCGCGGGGCGACGACCGTGTGGGATAGAGCAGTGCGGATTGTGTATGGCAAAGCGTTTCCTCTGTACAAGTGTTATTAACGTTCTTGCCTGTTAACACTGCACTTGAGTGCCGTTCATGACGGCATTCGCAAAATCAGACCACAATTAAAATTCAGGCGGCCCGTCATAGGGGGCGTCATCATCCGAGTAGAACGGGATGTCGTTCTCGTCGCCGGGAACGGATACTGCCGGGGTTGGCGCTTGGCGCTGAGCCGCTCGAGAAGCAGTCGGCTTGGATGTGGCAGGCCGAGATGCCGCTGGGCGAGATTGGCGTGACGGCGCGGAAGTCGACGCGCCAGCAGCGGGCGCAGCAGCAAAGGCTGGCGAAGCGGCAGCCGCCACCGGCGCGGCAGCAGCGACCTCGGGCGATTCCCCCGCAACGACAGCAAGCACCGCAGCGCCATAGGTCTCGAGTTTCTTCTCGCCAACTCCGCTGATTTCTGACAACTCGGCCAGCGACTCTGGTTTGGTGACGGCAATACCGCGCAGCGTGGCATCCGCAAAGACGACGTAGGCGGGCACGCCGTTATCGCGCGCAACTCCCGAACGCCAAGTGCGCAGGTTCTCAAACAGATCGGTCGCCGAGGCGGGAAGGTCTGTCATGACCTTGCGCTTCGCCGCACCGCCGCTCGCGCCAGAACCGCGACCCTTGCGGGGTGCTTCCTTGCGCAGCTTCACCGTGCGCCCACCGCTCAACACCGACGCACTTTCGGGCGTGATCGCGAGCGTGCCGTACTCCCCCTGCACCGTAAGCAATGACTGCGCGAGCAGTTGCCGCACGACCGAGCGCCAGTCTTGCTCCGAGACATCGGAACCGATTCCGAACGTGGCCAGATCGTCGTGACGTTGCTGCGTTACGCGCGGCGTCACTTTGCCGATGAGGATGTCGACCAGGTGCCCAGCGCCAAACTTTTGGTTGCGCTCGCGCTCCAGTCGCACAATCGTGGACATCAGCTTTTGGGCCGCGACCGTGCCATCCCATGACTCGGGCGGAGACAAGCAGGTGTCGCAGTTGCCGCAGGCGGTGGACTCCTGGCCGAAGTAGCCCAGCAACTGCACGCGGCGGCACTCCACGGTTTCACACAGGGCGAGCATCGCATCAAGGTGAGCGCTCAGATTGCGGCGGTGAGCCAGGTCGCCACCCGACTGATCGATCATGCGGCGCTGCTGCATGACATCCTGCAAGCCGTAGGCCAACCACGCGGTCGCAGGCAGACCGTCACGACCGGCACGCCCTGTCTCTTGGTAATAACCCTCAACACTCTTGGGCAGATCGAGGTGGGCGACGAAACGCACGTCGGGCTTGTCGATGCCCATACCGAACGCGATCGTCGCGACCATCACCATGCCCTCTTCGCGCAAGAAGCGGCTCTGGTTGCTGGCCCGAATCCTGGAGTCGAGACCCGCGTGATACGGCAGCGCGGGGATGCCGTTCTCCACCAAGAACTGCGCGGTCTTCTCAACCGAAGCCCGCGACAGGCAATACACAATGCCGGCGTCGCCCGAGTGCTCGGTGTTCAACAGCGTGAGCAGCTGCTGCAACGGCTGCGCCTTCGCTTCAATGCGGTACTGGATGTTGGGCCGGTCAAAACTAGAAACATACTGAGTAGCGTCAGTGAGCTTCAGTCGCTGCGCGATCTCTTTGCGCGTGGCCTCCGTCGCGGTCGCGGTGAGCGCAATGCGCGGGACGCTCGGCCACAGGTCGTGCAACACATCGAGCTGCAAGTAGTCGGGGCGAAAGTCGTGGCCCCACTGCGACACACAGTGCGCTTCGTCGATGGCGAAGAGCCCGATCTGGCCCTGTTTGAGCAGTGACACGGTGGACGAGACGCGGAGTCGCTCGGGCGCGAGGTAGAGAAGATCCAGCTCACCAGCCCGGTACGCGTTTTCGACGCGAGTGCGCTCGTCGGCGGACTGGGTGGAGTTGAGAAACTCCGCACGGGCGCCAACGGCGGCGAGAGCATCTACCTGATCTTGCATCAGGGCGATGAGGGGCGAAATGACAACGCCAGTGCCTTCGCGAACGAGCGCGGGGATTTGGTAACACAGCGACTTGCCGCCGCCGGTAGGCATGAGCACGAGGGCGTCGCGGCCCTGCACGATGGTGTCGATGATCTCGCCCTGCTGCCCCCGGAACGAGTCGTAACCGAACGTGGACTCAAGAACAGACTGGGCAGACACCATGCCGAGAAGTCTAGGCGCAGCCACTACCATTGGCATGATCCGTCCCCACAGCGACAGGCACCATGTTCACCGTATTTCTCGGGCTCTCTAGCGCGCTCACGTTTGGTGCCGCAGACTTTTTCGGGGGCATCGCCGCCAAGCGAATTAGCCCCATTTTGGCCACCGCCGTCGGCGCTGTTGCTGGGCTCGCTGTGCTTCTGCTGATCTTCCCGTTCGTCTCGAACGTGTGGTCAATCGAGGCAGTGCTCTATGGCGCGATCGCTGGCGTCAATAGTGCGGTGGCAATCGGCCTGCTCTACGCCTGCCTCGCGATCGGGCCGATGAGCATCCTCTCGCCCGTGACCGCGGTCATGTCGGCGATCGTCCCGGTGACGGTTGGCTTGCTGCGCGGAGAGTCTCTCGGGGTGTTTGGGTTCGTCGCGATCCCGATCGCGCTCATTGCCGTGGTGCTCGTCGGGTTCGTCCCCGAGAAAGGTGCCGTGCGACCGAGCGCCAAGGCACTCATGATGGCGGTCGGGGC
Source organism: Salinibacterium sp. NG253 (assembly GCF_015864945.1). GTDB lineage: Bacteria > Actinomycetota > Actinomycetes > Actinomycetales > Microbacteriaceae > Rhodoglobus. Next base: position 1,437,236 of record NZ_JADYWF010000001.1, read on the forward strand.
GGGCAGCGCGATTGGGCTCTTCTTTGTGATTCTGGATGCCGCCCCCGACGACTCTGGCATCATCCCGGTCGTGGGAAACCGCGTCGTCAATGCGGCACTCATGTTCACGTTGTTCTTTGTCATGGCGGCGTTAGCTAAGCGCCGCCGAGCCGGAGCACCAGCCCCCGCCCGCTCGTCCCTGTGGCGCCGCGGACTCTATTTCGCCATGATCGGCGGCACCCTCGACGTAATCGCCAACATGGCGATCATCACGGGCGTGCGCATCGGAGACCTTTCGGTCATCGCCGTGCTGACCGCGCTCTACCCCGCTGGCACGGTGCTACTGGCGGCCATCGTTCTGCGCGAGCGCATCGCCCCGGTGCAATACGTGGGCATCGCTCTCGGCATCGCCGCGAGCATCTTGCTCGTAGTGGGCGACTAGCGCTCAACCATCACGGCCAGCGGCCCCGCCGCACGTCGCCTAGTCGGCAGCGCGCCGCGAGCTACCCCTTCGTCGAACCCGCGAGCAGTCCGCGCACGAAGTAACGCTGCAGCGCGAAGAACACGATGAGCGGAACAAGGATCGAGATGAAGGCTCCGGCGGTGAGCAGGTTCCAGTCTTGACCACGGCTACCGGTGATTTCTGCGAGCAGTTTCGTCATCGGCGCCACTCGCCCGTCGGCAAACACCAACGCCACGAGCAGGTCGTTCCAGACCCAGAGGAACTGGAAGATCGCGAACGACGCAATGGCCGGCATCGTGAGCGGAAGCACGATGCGGAAGAAGACCTGGCCGTGGCCCGCGCCATCCACTCTCGCAGCTTCGATGAGCTCGGAAGGAATCTCGGAGACGAAGTTGTGCAGCAAGAAAATGGCCAGTGGCAGCGCGAAGATCGTGTGCGCAATCCAGACCTGCGAATACGAGTTGGAGGCATTGAGACTCGAGAAGATTTCGATGTCACCGATGGACAGCCCACGAGAGAACAGGCTCAGCAGCGGAACAAGTGCCATCTGCAGGGGAACGATCTGTAGCGCGAAGACGCCGATGAACATCCAGTTGCGACCGGGGAACTTGATCCACGCGAAGGCATACGCTGCCAGGCTCGCGATAACGAGCGGGAAGATCGTGGCCGGCAAGGTGATAGCGATCGAGTTGATGAATGCGCCAGCCAGATTGAGCTGGCTGTTTCCGGCCGCCAGCACCTCGGTGTAGTTGTTGAGAGTGAAGCCGGGGTTCTGGAAGATCGTCCACCAGCCGTTACGCAGAATCTCCTCGGGCGGACGAAGCGAGGAGACGAACAGCCCGAACGTCGGCGTCGTCCACAGCACCGCAATCACTAGTGCGGCAAGCGTGGCTCCGCGACTCGTGAGGCGCTTCTTGGTGCGCTTAGCGGCGCCGTTTTCGCCCCGGGCCAGTTGCTTCTTAGTCTTCTTGTTCAGTGGAAGCTTCGCGGGCACTGTCGCGGTCATCGGATCTCCCTCTGCTTAGCAATCTGTCTCGCGTTGTACACAACAATCGGCAGCACCATGATGAACAGCACGACCGCGAAGGCGGCAGATCTACCCACCTCGAAGCCCTGCCACTGCGAATACATTTCGTTCGCGATCACGCTGGTTTCGTTCGCACCAGCAGTCATCGTGCGAACGATATCGAAGACTTTGAGCGAGGCGATAGAGATCGTCGTCAACACCACAACGAGCGAGCTGCGGATGCCCGGCACGGTCACGTTGATGAACCGTTGCCACGCGTTCGTTCCGTCGAGCTCCGCGGCCTCAAGTTGCTCGGCGGGAACACCCTTGATCGCAGCCGACAGGATCACCATCGCGAAACCGGTCTGGATCCAGATCAGCACGACGATGAGAAAGAAAGTGTTCCACGGAGAGTTCGAGATCCAGTCGACCGGTTGCCCGCCCATCCAGACCACAATTTGGTTGAGCAAACCAATCTGCTCTTGGCCAGCGGGGCGCACGGCATAGACGAAACGCCAGATGATGCTCGCGCCCACAAACGAGATAGCCATCGGCATGAAGACGAGCACTTTGAAAATTTTCTCGCCGCGCGACTTGTCGATAAAGACTGCGTAGGCGAGTCCAAAGATGGTGGAGACCGTGGGAACAATCAGCACCCACACGACCGTGTTAAGAACGGTGCGGATGCCGGTGTCTTGAGTGAAGATCCAGATGAAGTTATCGAGGCCGACGAAGCGGGTTCCGCGGCTGTTCATGAAGGCTTGGATGGTGGTCTGAATCGTCGGGTAGATGAGACCAATCGCGAGCAAGAAGATCGCCGGGCTCATGAAGCCGACGAGCTGGAAGAGGTAGCCAGCACCCTGCTTAGAGCGGTAGTCGAGGATGAAGAAGAGCCCACCGAAAACAGCTGCTGCGCCCGCTGCCCAATACACCGAGCCCAGTGTCAAGAAGATGAAGGTGGGGATGAGCACGCAGGCCGCGGCACGGATGATCGTGTACTTGCGGCCACTGCGCGGAGCGATCTCGATGAAGAAGATCAGCAGTGCGATGACCACGAAAAATGCCAGAAGCACGAGGGGAATCTGAGCGAGCGCGGGGAGCGTGGCTATCCACGCGAGAAAAGCTGACATTAGCGACCTTTCGAGTGCATCACTGGACTCTTCACTTCACTGGCATTTCTGCTGTTTCGACTCTACCGAGGAGTCGGCACGAGTGGGAGAAAAGTAAGCGTGGGCTGGAAGCACAATCGTCCAACCCACGCTCACCGTTGAAGGGTGTTACTCAGACGGCCATGACGCATCGATGGTCGAGAGCACTTCTTCGGTTGACTTGCCGTTGACCCAGTCGACCATTCCGGTCCAGAACGATCCAGCACCGACAACACCCGGCATGAGGTCGGAAGCATCGAAGCGGAACGTGGTGTCGGGGTCCTGCAAAATCGTGATGGCCTCCTGCAGGATGGGGCTGCTCGCGCTTGCAGGGTCAAGGCCATTGTTAGCGCTAATGACGCCGCCCAAAGCTACGCGAGAGTTTGCCCACTCGGGGCTCGACAGGTATTCCTGCACTGCGATGGTGTCTTCGTCGTTGGAGAAGGCGCCGACGATTTCGCCACCACCGGTGACTGCGTTGCCACCCGCTTCAGCAGAGGGAGTGACGAAGGCCCAGATGTCAGCATCCGGTCCAACCGTGGCGTTACCGTTCTTGGGGTCCTGAATGAACCCGTCGAAGAAGGATGCCTGGTGGTGGAGGGCACAGGTGCCGTCGCCGAGGGCGCGAGCCGGGTCACCAAACGGGGTCGAGTTGATCGACTTCACGTCGCCGAATCCAGCATTCACGTAATCCGGGTTCAGGAGGATGTCGCCCACCGAATCGAACGCCGAGACGATCGCAGGATCACTGAACGGGATCTCATGCGAAACCCACTGGTCGTAGACGTCTGGTCCCGCTTCGCGCAGCACGAGGTCTTCTACCCAGTCCGTTCCTGGCCAACCGGTTGCGGCATCCGAACCGAAGCCAGCACACCAGGGTGCGGTTCCGGTTTCGTCGGCGATCGTCTGAGTGAGCGTGAGCAGTTCGTCCCAGGTCTCGGGAACTTCGACGCCCCATTCCTCGAATTGCGATGGCGAATACCAGACGAAGCCCTTGACGCTGGCCATGAGCGGCGCACCGTAGAGAGTGTCGCCCGTGGTGGCGTACGCAGCCCAGTCCTCTGACCAATATTCTGCGACGTTGGAGGCGACGCTGTCGGGCGCCGGCTGAATGTAATCGCGCGAAGCGAGGTCAGCGAGAAGACCTGGCTGCGGGAAGATCGCGATGTCAGGGGCGTTGCCACCCTGAGCACGGATGCTGATCTGCGCTTCGAACTCTTTGCTCGATTCGTACTGAATGTCGATGTCATTCGCTTCTTCCCAGTCAGCCCAGGATTCTTCGAGAAGTTCAGCCTCAGTGTCGGCGATGGTGCCATAGATGGTGACTACGCCATCCGCTTCACCCGCATCGCCGGGGCCGCCTGTGCCACCAGAACCGGAGGCGCAGCCCGTAAGAACCATGCTTGCGACGCCAAGAGTGGCGATGGGCAGCAAGGCCCGTCGAAAGTTGTGAGAAATCATACAAATCCTCCTCGTCGAGGTTTGCCCGCAAGCCGAGCAGCGTGCGGGGGAACAACTGCAGCTCTGAACTCGCTCACTCATTGCAGCTCAAGAGAGCGTGTTCATGACTCACGCTAGGCGACGATCAAGGAATTATGCAAGCGCTTGCGCTACAGAGTTGTCTACCGCAACGCGAATGAGACATTTCTGCCTCGACGGGGCTAAATGTAAATCGCGGGATCGATGTAGTTGAAGCCGTCTTTAGGCGCTTTCGTGCCACCCTTGGGGCGCGCGACGGCGGGAGCGCCAACGAGAAGAGAGTCGGCGGGAGCATCCGCCACCACTACGGCTCCGGCACCGACGACCGAGCCAGAGCCGATCGTGATGTTGCCGAGGATCGCAGCGCCGGCGCCCACGACAATGTCGTTGCCGAGCGTCGGGTGGCGCTTGCCACCCTGGGAGCTCGTGCCGCCCAGCGTGACGCCGTGATAGATCAAGACGTCATCGCCGATAATGGCGGTCTCGCCAATGACGACTCCGGAGCCGTGATCGATGATGACGCGGCGGCCGATCTGCGCGCCGGGATGAATCTCGACGCCGGTCAAGAAACGAACGAACTGGGAGACTACGCGGGCAAGAAAGAATGCCCGCGCAGTCCACAGCCAGTGACTCAAGCGGTAACCCCACACGGCGTGCATCCCCGAATAGGTCAGCCAAATCTCGAAGGCACCACGAGCTGCGGGGTCGCGTTCGCGCACGGCAGCGATGTCTTCACGAGTTCGAGCAAACAATAGAGGGATCCGTCGTTAGTGGTGGTCAGCGGCGTTGAGTTGAGGTGACTCGGTCTTAGTCGACAAGCCCCTAGTCGACGAGGTCTTCGTAGAGAAGCGTCGACAGGTAACGCTCTCCGAAGCTCGCGATGATGACGACGATGGTCTTGCCCGCGTTTTCGGGGCGCTTGGCCAACTCGATGGCGGCGTAGACAGTTGCTCCCGAGGAGATACCCGCGAGGATGCCTTCTTCGGCTGCAAGGCGACGAGCCATCGTGACGGACTGGGTGATGTTGACGTCGAGTACCTCGTCGTAGACATCGCGGTCGAGAATTTCGGGCACGAAGTTGGCGCCGATTCCCTGAATCTTGTGGGGGCCAGGAGCTCCGCCATTGAGGATGGCCGACTCTTCGGGCTCAACCGCAACAACCTTGATCTCGGGGTTTTGCTCCTTGAGGTAGCTACCAGCACCGGTAATCGTTCCACCGGTTCCGATTCCGGCTACGAAGATGTCAACGGCACCGTCGGTGTCGTTCCAGATTTCGGGGCCAGTGGTTGCACGGTGAATAGCGGGGTTTGCAGCGTTAGCGAACTGCTGAGCGGCGACAGCGCCCTCAGTGTTGGCTACGATCTCAGCGGCCTTCTCAACGGCGCCACGCATACCCTCGCCGGCGGGAGTCAATACGAGTTCTGCACCGAACGCGCGCAGCAGCATGCGGCGCTCCTTGCTCATGCTCTCGGGCATCGTGAGCACTACGCGGTAACCGCGGGCGGCACCAACCATGGCGAGCGCGATACCGGTGTTGCCACTGGTGCCCTCAACGATGGTTCCGCCGGGCTTCAACGCGCCAGCTTTCTCGGCCGCATCAATAATTGCGACACCGATACGGTCCTTCACACTGGCCGAAGGGTTTTGGAATTCGAGCTTTGCCAGCACCGTAGCGCCAGCGCCGTCTGTGACGGAGTTGAGCTGAACCAACGGGGTGTTACCGACGAGTTCGGTGATGTTCTTATAGATACGACTAGCCATGATTCAGGGGTTCCTTTGCAGGTTGGAGATCGATGGGAGCTTGCTCACCATAGTTAGTAGCAATCAGCGGGCCAAATTTATTTCATCAATCGGGAAAATTCTGTAACAGGCATGAGATGAAAGTACTCGCAGAGCACCCCGGCAGAGCTGCCGATCAGGCTCCCGCCAACGACATTTTTCTGCCCGCCATGACGCACCTCTAAGTGAATGAATCTCGCTATAATCATGGAATGCGCCCCACCGTCTCCATCGCCATGATCGCTCTCCTCTTTACTGTTGGCGGATGCGCGACTGACTCCCCATCTTCAACCGCGCAATCGACCTCTGCCGCCACCGCGGAAGCATCACCGTCGAGTAGCGCCACTCCGCGCCCTACCGACGCGGCGGACGAGGAAGTTAGCTTCAGCTACCGCTGCTCTGTAGAGGATGAATCATCCGGGATTCGCACAGAAGTTCCCATGGAGTTCGAGAGCTTCGAAGAAGTGTGGGAATACCGCCCCGCCGTCGTCTCGTGTCTGGAGATCAAACACGGCACCGTGTATACCCAAGCGCAACTCGACGCTGTGGAGATCGCCGGACCAGTGCTGTCGGGTGGCATCGAACAGGTTGGCGCCCTCTATGCCCAGTGCGCAATCACCGACAATGGCTACCTCCATCTCACCGATCTCACCTCGAGCCAGAAAACGGACGTACGCGCTTTTCTCTCGCTTTGCCCGGATCGCCCCGGCGCCGACTACCTCACGTCGCTGCTCTAGCCAACGCTCAGAGCGTGCGGCCCCACAGCATCGCGCGGGTTTACTCCGTGATGGTGTAGTCGCAGGACGCAAACGAAAGAGGGCCCCGCGCTGTGCGGGGCCCTCTTCGCGTTCTTCGGTTAGCTACCGATATTCGCCTAGAAGACGAACACCAGTCGCGGCCAACTTGTGCTGGACTCCACGAGGTCATTACCGGAGTACTCGGCCGAGATCCAGTGGATGCCACGGCTCAGCTTCGGCAGCGTCAGCGAGGCATTTCCGCGCTTGTCCACCGTGCTCGTGCCGACAGCGGTGCGACCGTCATAGAAGGTCACCTCGCCCGCGGTCGTGCCATCCTTACCGACCGAGACGCTGGCATCCGCCGTGACGGAGCGGTTGCCCCAGACGAACCAGGAGGAGAGGCTCGAGCGAACACTCGACGAGATCTTCTCCACCGATTGAGCGTCAGATTCAGCAACACCATCCGAGTAACCGTCCTTGCTGGCCGTGACTTGCACGCTCAGCTCGGTTCCGATGTCTTCGGTCGTGATGCGGTAACGGCTATCGGTTGCATCAGCGATCGGTGCACCATCCCGCAGCCACTGGTAGCTGTAGTCAGGCGACTTCACGCTCCAGTTGCCGTTGGTGGCCTTGACTGTCTTGCCCACCTGCACGTTGCCGCGGATGCCCGGGGCCTTCGTGTTCTCGATGGCCTCAACAGTCGTCGCAACCTCGATGGGCACGACAACCGCCGTGTCCGTTCCCGGAACCATGACGGTCAGCGCGAGCGTGCCCGAAGGCGTGCCGGCTGGAATCGTGACGGTCACTGTTGCGCGACCCTGCTCATCCGTGGTGTCGACGATGGTGCGGTCGATCGTCGCCGAACCGAGCACGTTGCCATCAACCGAAACCTCGACCGTGGTGGCGTCAGAGCCGCCGCGGCTGAAGGTGAGCGACGAGAGGTCGAGCGTGACATCGTCTCCGGGGTTGTAGCCGTCTGCATCCGGAGCCGAAACAACAGCACCAATGGCGCGCTGCTCAAGCGGCGGGTCAGCAATCGTGTTCTCTTCGAACCACTCGACCATGGACTGCAGGTCAACGCGGCCGCTGTCGGCGCGATCCGTGCCCTCGGCGAGAGTAGCGAAGTTGTCGCCACCGGCCGCGAGGAAGGAGTTAGCGACCACCGTGTAGCTGGCTGCGACATCCACCGGAACACCGTTGAGGTACATCGCGGTCACTCGTTCACCCTGCGCAGCGGCGGGGTTGTACGAATACGTGAGCCCCTCCGAAACACCGAGCTTGAGGAACGGACGCTGCGCGCCTTCCGGCTGCCACTGCTCTTCGAGCACCGACTTGATCTGAGCACCGGTCAGCGACATCGTCGTGAGCGTGTTGCCGAAGGGCTGCACGTTCGCAGCCTCGCGGTACGTGACTTCGCCGTCGGCGTCGCCCGCTCCCGATGCCTCATAGAGGAGGTCTGTGCGCAAACCACCGGGGTTCATAAAGGCGATCTCTGCACCCGAGTTGGATGCCGCCCACAGTTGAACGTCAGCAACAAAGTTGCCGATGGTCGACTCTCCACCGCGGTTCTCGGGGAACTCGGTTCCCTCTACTGGAGTCTGCACCGCACGATACATGCTGTCGGAAATTTCTCCGACCTTGGCGTTGCCGAGCTCTGCCGCAGCCGCAGTGGCTTCGTCAACGATGGCCTGCACAGCGGCGTCCGGCTCGAAGCCCTCGATCGGCAGCACCTCAGCGCTGAACTCGAGAACCTCCATGGTTGCCGGGTCGACGTTGAGGTCGAAGTGACCGTAGAACGAACCGTACTGTCCGGCAGAGATCACCAGACGCGGGCTGTCCATGCCGTCGATCTCAATCTCGTGGTCGTACGCCAAGTGGGTGTGACCAGACACGATTGCCTGAACCTTGGGGCTCAGGTCGGTGACGATCTGACCGAAGGCCGAGTCATCCATCGAGCTAGCGATATCGGTGGATGCCGCACCCTCGTGAACGAGCAGAACGAGAACGTCTGCTTCACCATTCGAGTCGTCACCGTCGGTGAGGTAATCCGCAACGCGGTCGACCTCTTCGACCACACCGCGAACTTCGAGGGAGGCGATGCCAGCAGGGCTGACGAGCTCTTCGAGGTCTTCGGTGATAGCACCGATGAATCCGACGGTTACGCCCTCAAATTCTTGCAGGAAGTACTCGTCGTAGGCCGGCGCATTCGTGTCGCGGTCGTACAGGTTGGCGGCGAGGTAAGGCCAGTCGGCGGCATCCAAGATGCGGTCGTCGACATCGGCACGACCCTGATCGAATTCGTGATTACCGAAGGAGCTCGTGTCGAGCCCGATTTCGTTCAGCACGTCGATCGTGGGCTGGTCATTCTGGATGAATGACGTGAACGTCGTTGCACCGACGAAGTCACCCGCACCCACAAATGTGGTGTTGGGGTTCTGCGACTCCCAGGAGCGAACCATACCGGCGAGCATTGCTGCCCCCGGGATGCCGCGGTCAACTTCGATACGACCGTGGAAGTCGTTCGTGGTGAGAATCTCGATCTCGACCGGCGCAGCCTCAGTGCTGAGGCCAATGCTGATCGGGTCGTGGTCGCTGGAGCGGAACACCGTGCCGGCCTCGGCTGCCGCGTAAGCGTAACCACGGTCAGACCACTCAGGCGAGTTGATGTTCCAGACGGCAGCCTCGGTCACGTGATCGGCGAGCGACGGCGAGACGATGATGTGGTCGAGCGAACCCAGTTCACCATCGAAGGTGTAGGTGTACTCGTTGTCACCTTCGGCGGCGAGAGTGTCGACGTAGCCAGCCTCGGTGAAGACCTGAATGGGGTCTTCTTCGGAGTAGGCGTTGAAGTCACCGACGAGCACTACCTGGTCGCTCTTGGCTTCGTCAACCGAGATCGAGTCAACAAGGTCCTTGACGGCATTGGCCTGCTCAACACGCTCAGTGTTGAAGAAGCCTTGGCCGTCGGTCGGCTCGGTTCCCGAACCGCCCTTTGACTTGAAGTGGTTAGCGACAACAGTGATCAGCTCACCGTTGGACTCGAAAGTTTGAGCGATCGGCTCGCGCGCGATATCCCAGACGGTCTCGTCAACCTGCGTGAAGCTGTCGCCCACTGGCGTAACAGCGGCCGGCTTGAAGATGATCGCATTCGTGATGAAGTCAGTGATGGCTGCATCGTTCAGGGCTGCTGGCGTCGAAACGTAATCCCACGTTCCGGCTCCGGCTGCCGCGTTGAGTGCACCCACGAGGTCCATGAGCGCTTCGTCGAGGTTGCCACCCAACTTGATGGAGTTTTCGATCTCCATAAGGCCAACAACATCCGCATCGAGCGAGTTGATAGCGGCAACGATCTTCGACTGCTGGATTGCGAACTCTTCAGCAGTGTCTGCACCACGGGCATCCGAGTCTTCACTCGTCAGGGTCGTGAAGTAGTTGTAGACGTTGAACGCCGAAACCTTGAAGTCTCCGCCAACTTCAGGCGCAGTCTCTTCACGCGGGTTCGTCGACTCGAACGTGGGCAGGTACTCCGCCGGGCTCGCATCGTTGATCGCGATGGTCGGCTGCAAACGCCAGTCGTCGAAGCCGTAGCTCAGAACGAAAGGGTTCGCGGGGAACTCAACGGTGTCACCGTTGCGTACAACAGTGTCTGCCGAGAAGTAGGGCTGCTCACCGGGGTGAGAGCTGCTCGAAACCTGGATGTTATAGCCATCATCGAGAAGGATGCGGCTGGCACGGTTAGCGGCGGCGATCGCGTCGGCGTCGGCTCCGGCATCCGTCGTCTCGGTGCTCTTGACGGCGAGCTCTTCTGGACTGAGCCAGAGGGTGCCGTAGTTGTAGAGCTGGTGGCTCGAGCTGACAAGGTAGTCACCGGTGGGGGCAACGAGCATCGACTCGAGGGATTCACGGTCGTCACCGACGACGCTGGCGTCGAGAGCAGATGCCTCGACCAGATCTTCGGGAGCCAAGTCGGCGGCCGCAGTCACTAGCTCAACTGTGGTGCCGGAACCGAGCTGCGTCAGACCAAAGTACTCACCGACGGGGCCGGTCGCGGTGACCTTGTCTCCGATGGAGACGGCAGGATCTGCACTGCCGAGATAGACGAAGATTCCGTCGGAGGCGCCGGGGGTCGCGTCGCTCGCCCCACCAGATCCGGGAGTCTGAATGACGATGCCGCGGTAGCCAGAGGCCCCACGGTAGTCAGCGGTGACAACACCCTCAACGGTGACGGTGGTGCCGACAATGGTGCTGGAGGCTGACGTGCCTTGCACCTCGGCAATCGTGTATGTAGCTTCGGCGGCTAGGGCGGCCGGAGCGGTGATCGCGGTCAACGCGATGGCGCACGACGTGGCAAGAGCCCCGATCGTGAGCCGCGTTGGCCTGCTGCTTCGTGGATACATAGCGGGCAGTCCCCTTATGAATTGTGAAATCGGCGGTCTACCCCATAACAGGGGTATCTGAGACGATAGCCCCGCCCACAGCTCATTCCAAGGTTTTAAACGAAATGCTCATGTGCGCGTAACCCGTTGTTCTTGTGCGAAATGCGCGCACCAATACTTCGGGGGTTTGCTCGCACGGAGCACACGTCGACGCCGTCGTCAGTGAGCGCTATTGCGCGCAAAAGCGTGCGCCCGCGCCGCCAAGGTGCGCGAAAGGCGACCGAAAAGATCGATGCTTGCTCGCCCCGGCCATTCCTCCGGTAACGCCGAATCCGGCAACCCCGGATCGACATACGGGATCACACGCCACTGATCGAGAGCATGGATGTAGCACGCGAACGCCTCAGCATCGGTCGACGCCGGACCCACCAGAGCGGAGTGCTGGGCGAGAAAACTGTTGTGCAATTCACGCAACCGATCAAGGTCCCACCACTGGGCTACGGCATCCGCAAACGACTGAGTCGTCTCGGGCCGGCCCGCAATAAATAGCGTCGCGCACTCGCTCAATTCGAGGTTTTCTAGAATGCGCAACACTTCTGGCTTAAGGTGGGCGGGGCAAATCCAGAGACCGGTAGCGACGGTGCCGCACCCGATCCAACCGAGTCTGCGACGAAGCTGGTGGCGTTCGTCGCGGCGTGACTCCGGAATCGAAAACGAGATCAGGCACCACGGGTCATCTTCGCGCTGCTGGCGGAAGCTAAAGACGCGGCGATCGCCGCTCTCAAGCATCGGCACGGCATCCTCGTTCACGCGGTAGCCCTGCTGGCCGTCGACCATTTCAGGCACAAGAAGGCCCTTTGATTTCACTCGTGCGATGGCGCTGCGGGCGCCATTGGCAGAGACTCCCAGCGCCTCCATGATGCGCACGAGATGCGCCGACGAGATCCAGCCACCCAGCTGACGCAGCTGCGAGCCCACAAACGTTCGGAGTAAAGCTGTTGCACTTCCGGGGCGGGAGTCGAAGTCATCCAGAATCATGCGCGGCTACTTGGTGAGCTGCGCGTGAACGGCGTCGATGCCGAGCTGCACTTCGGCGAAGGTTGTGCTGAGCGGCGATAGTCCGAGTCGGATGCCGTGGGGCCGCCTAAAGTCAGGGATGATCCCCTGCTTCCAGAGTTCGGCATTCACGGCGGCGAAGCTCTCGTGGTCGATCGTGACGTGGCTGCCGCGTTCGGCGGCATCCCGCGGCGAGCTGACGGTGACGCCGAGCGGCACGAGCAGTTCGTCAACGAGCGCGAGCGCGTACTCGGTGAGAGCGACCGACTTGGCGCGGATCGCGGGGATGCCCGCCTCTTCGATGAGCCCGAGCATGTCTTGCATGGCGAGCGAACCAACGACCGAGGGCGTGCCACTGATGAAGCGACGGATGCCCTGGTGCGGTGCATAACCTGGACCCATTTCGAAAGGGTTGTTGCTGCCCATCCAGCCCTGGATCGGTTGCGTCATGGCCTCGATGTGCTCGGCGCGCACGTAGCCGAAGGCGGGGGAACCCGGGCCTCCGTTGAGGTATTTATACGTGCAGCCGGCTGCAAGGTCGACGCCCCACGCGTCGAGTTCGGTTTCGACGACGCCGGCGGAGTGACAGAGATCCCAGAGCACGAGCGCACCTGCGTCGTGCGCGAGGGCGGTGATGCCGGGCATATCGGCGAGGTGACCGGAGCGGTAGGCGACGTGGCTGATCACGACCAGGGCCGTGTTCTCGTTGAGCGCGTCCTTTACTTCGGCGGCGGTGACTCCCCCATCGCGGGCGGGGTCAATCCAGCGCAGCGTCTTGCCGAGCTCGGCGGCGATGCCCTCAACTAGGTAGCGGTCGGTCGGAAAGTTGCCGGTGTCGATCACGATCTCGCTGCGCTCGGGGCGGGCGCTGAGACCAGCGCGAATCAGCTTATAGAGCACGACAGTGGTCGAGTCGCCGATGAAGGTCTGGCCTGGGGCAGCGCCGAGAGTGGCAGCGCCGAGACGGTCTCCGAGCGTGAGAGGCAATTCGTACCACGCTTCATCCCAGCCACGGATGAGACGGCCGCCCCATTGCTCGTCAACGAACTCGGCGAGGCGGGCCGCACTCGCGATGGTGGGACGTCCGAGCGAGTTGCCGTCGAGGTAGGCACGCACTTCGGCGGATCGCACGAACTTGGCTGGGTACTGCTTCAGCGGGTCAGCGGCATCGAGCGCTGTGGCAGCCGCGGCGCTCGTGTCGATGGGTGCGCCAGCATCGGGGTGCGCACTGGTTGATGCGGTGATCTCGGTCATAGGTCGATCCTCCATGTGGTCGGGATGGGGGTTGTTGCGGCAGGGACGACATCGTCGCTGTTCCGAGCAGAGTGCGCAGCGGCTGCGGCCTCCGCAAAACTGGGGTGAAGCAGCTCGCGGGCGGTCACCACGGTGGCGGTCATGAGCCACGACGCGAGGTCGGCATCCGCGCGCGGCACGGTGGGGAGGTAGCTCACGGTGCTGCCGAAACCGGGCAAGCACAGCGCCCGCAGCAGGGCGTCGTAACGCACGCCGGCATCCTGCAGTGCGGTCAGTTCGCGGTGGTTGAGGCCGGGCGGGAGGTCTCCGTTGCCCAGATCGGTGCCGTAGCGGATGATGCCGCCGGCGGCATGAAAGCGCTGCAGGTTATCGCTGGCGGTGGCGAAGTCACGGCCGCGCTGACCATAACCGTGGATGTCGAGGGTGCTGATCCACGAGTGACGTCCTGAAAGAAAGCGGGAGTTCGGCTGCGCCATCTCCTCGATCAGGGAATCGCTGAGTTTCTCGGTCCAGGGCGTGTGTGCCAGGCGGTCGGCCCCGGCAGCGAATGCTCGCCGGGCTTGGCCAGTTCCCTGCACGTGCACGACCACTTCAGCTCCCCGACTGTGGGCGTACTCGATGAGGGCGCTCAAGGTGTCATCGTCGATCACGGGCCCCTCTTCAGCATTGAGCGCGACTTTCACAAAGGTTGCCCCTGCGGCCAGTTGTTGCGCGACGGCCGCCATCGCCTCCTCACCGGTCTGCACTTCGGCGACAGCGAGGGTCGCCGCCCAGGCCCGGTTCGCCGGGTACGTGTGAGGCGCGGTGATAAAAGCTCCCGCATGGTGCAGCTGCGGAACCGTCTCGTCGGCAGCCCACTCCTGAAGACGCTCAGGGTGCCCGCCCAAGTCGTCGACGGCGGCAAGGCCGCCAGCGATGAGAGCGCGCGGCTCGATCAATCCGAGGTGAACGTGCGCGTCGCGAAAGCCCGGAAGAAGCACTCCCGGAAGACGGTGTGCGGTCGGGCTTGCGGTATCCGCAATCACTCGGATGCCGTGGGGGCTCACTCGAACGGTGGCGGGGCCGTGCCATTCCCGCAGCCAATAGCCGTCAACGGCGTAATCGACGGCGAGCGCCGACTCCGGAGTCTCGTGCGGGGTTGGTTGTTCGCTCACGAGCGGCCAATCTCGGTGCGCACGGCAAAGAGTTCGGGGAAGAAGGTGAGGTCGAGAGCTTTCTGGAGAAAGCCGACGCCGCTCGAGCCGCCCGTGCCGCGTTTCGTACCGATGATGCGCATGACGGTTTTCATGTGGCGGAAGCGCCACAGTTGGAAGTTATCTTCGAGGTCGACGAACTCTTCGCAGGCTTCGTAGGCAAGCCAGTGTTCGCTTTCGTTGTCGTAGATGTGGCGGAAGGTGTCGATGAGCTCGTCGTTTTGCTCGTAACCGCGCGTGACATCGCGATTGAGTACGGCATCGGGAATCTCGTAGCCGTGACGGCTGAGGTAGCGCAAGAATTCGTCATAGACGCTGGGCTCGGCGAGCAGCTTGCTGAGCAGGGCGTGGGCTTCAGGCTGCGATTCGAACACCTTGAGCATGCCGGCGTTCTTATTGCCGAGCAAAAACTCGACCGCGCGGTACTGGTAGGACTGGAATCCGGATGAGCTGCCCAAGTAGTCGCGGAACTGCGAATACTCGCTCGGCGTGAGAGTCGCGAGCACCGACCACTGCTCGGTGAGGGTTCGCTGGATGTGCTTGACGCGAGCAATGCGCTTGAGCGCAATAGAGAGGTTGTCGCTCGCGATGAGGTCGCGGGCCGAGGTGAGTTCGTGGATCACGAGCTTGAGCCACAGCTCGGTGGTCTGATGCTGGATGATGAACAACATCTCATCGTGATGCTCAGGAGTGCTTTGCGGAGTCTGCGCGCTCAGCAGCGTGTCGAGTTCCAGATACGAGCCGTACGACATCCGCTTACTAAAGTCGGTGACAATCTCGTCTTCCAGGGCACGCTCGCTGTGGTTATCAGACATGCCGACACCCTATTGCACTTTTACGACGGCCGCCACACTTATGTTCGCGTGTTTCTGCACAACTGCTCTGCAGGAGTGCATATGAAGTCTCCCACGGTTGCCGCTCCGACGCCGAGACCGGGACCGGGACCGGGACCGGGACCGGGACCGGGACCGAGACCTGCGTATCGGATAATGGCCAAGTGATAGTCGACGACTTCCTGACCAGCCTTGCAGCACTCCCCGCTTCACCCGCGCGCGAGTCTTACCTCTCCTTCATCAGGGCGGGTGGTTCGGATGCGCTCGAGCGCGATGGCGGGCCAGAACATGTGACCGCATCCTGTTTCGTCTTCTCCCCTGACCTCGAGCGCGTGCTGTTGTGCTTTCACCGCAAAGGACAGTTTTGGGTTCAATTCGGTGGCCACATCGAACCACAGGATTCATCGATCGCGGATGCCGCCCTGCGCGAAGCTCGCGAGGAGTCCGGCATCGCCGAACTCGCTCTGCGCTCCGACGCGATCCTCGACCTCGACCGTCATGAGCTCCACGGCGGTTTCGCGTGTGCTGCTCACTGGGATGTGGGATTCGTCGCGATCGCCGCCGCGGATGTCAACTTCGCGGCTAGCGACGAAAGCGAAGACGTGCGGTGGTTCGCCACGAACGCTCTCCCCAAGAATGTTCCCAGCAGCTTCCCGGCGAGAATCGCCGCTGTTGTGAACAGCATCGCCGGCAGAGCCTCCAACTAGCCAAGCGCCGATTAGCGCTGTGGCTTCGGTGCTGCGGTGCTGCCGTGCTGCGAGCACACCACCACGGTCACTGAACGAGAGCGCTCAGTCTCCGGAAGCGTCGTGGTCGCCGACGCCAGCAACTGCAGCATCGGAATCGGCATCGGCATCGGCGGCAGCCCGCACAGCCGCCCGCCGTTTACGCTTCTCGTTGGCCGCGGCAAGTGCCTTGCGGGCGAGGGCATTCGCTTTGCCGCTCGCTTTCTTTGCCATCTCAAACTCGGTGCCCAGAAGCGCGAGCCCGCCAATCGCCACCAGAGAACCTGGCCCGGGCAACGGGATCAACACCACACCAAGAGCGACCGTCGTGCCGCCGACGACACCGACAGTCGTGCGATAGACACGGTCTGCCTTGGGGTTCTTGCGGATCGCCTCGCGCGTTCCATGAGCAGCGGAACTTGCCGCGTGCCCTACCGCCACGCCTGCACGCGCGGCGACTGTTTGTTTCTGGCTCATAGGTTGATTCTACGAGTGGCTGCTGCTGTCATTCGTCTAGCGACGCCAGAAAATCCGCTTCACTAATTCGGTCGTCACGACATACGCGATAGCGACGAGGATCACCAACACCAGCAGTTCAAACGGGATGGGCACCAGCTGCAGCAGCGTTGCGACTGGTGAGTAAGGAATCGCGATTGCCACGATCACGACAGCGATGCTGGAGAGCACGAGCCAGCGACTTGGCGTGCTGCGATAGAACCGCCCGCGCGTTCGGAGCACAAATAACACGCCAACCTCGGTGAGGATGGAAGCGAGGAACCAGGCACTGCGAAACTCCGGCGCCTCAGCATCAAAGCCCCATCGCAGAATCGCAAACGTTGCCAGATCGAACACCGAGCTGAGGGCTCCGAAGACGAACATGTAGTTGCGGATGAGCTTCACGTTCCACCGTTGCGGTCGACGCAATTGCGCCTTGTCCACAGAGTCTGTAGCAATGAACGTCGCCGGCAAGTCCGTCAGCAAGTTGATGAGCAAGATCTGGCCAGCCAGCAGCGGCAGGAATGGCAACACGAGAGCCGCGATCGCCATGCTCAGCATGTTGCCAAAATTGGCGCTCGTGGTCATGAAGATGTACTTCATGGTGTTCGCAAACGTGCGGCGCCCCTGAAGAACGCCATCGAGAATCACGCGCAGGTCTTTGTCGAGCAGCACAATCGCCGCAGACTGTTTTGCAACGGGAACGGCAGTGTTCACCGAGATGCCGACATCGGCAGCGTGCAGCGGCGGCGAATCATTGATGCCGTCACCGAGATAGCCGACGACCTCTCCCGCGGCCCGGAACGCACGCACGATGCGCTCTTTCTGCACCGGGTTCAGCTCGCTAAAGACCTTCACCGGAACAACGGCGGTGGCCAACGCAGCATCATCAAGGGCATCGATATCGTCCCCCGCGAATACCGTGGTGACATCGAGCCCGACCTGCTGCGCAACATGGGACGCCACGAGTCGGTTGTCTCCGGTGACCATCCGCACCGACACCCCGCTGGCGCCCAAGTCCGCCAAGGTGCTTGCGGCATCCGGCTTCACGGGATCCGCAAACGTCAGCAGTCCAACGAGGGTCATCCCCGATTCATCGCCGGGCGTGACTTTTTCGTGGTCGGAGAATTGGCGAGTCGCGATTCCCAACACCCGGAAGCCTTGGGCGCTTAACTCGGCGAAGCGCTGCTGGATGCCCGCGAGCACTTCTGCGATCGGTACGGTGCCCGCCGCCACGGCGGCATGCGTGCAGACCCCGAGGATCGGATCGAGTGCACCCTTGGAAATCAGGATCGATTGCTCAGTTGGCCCGCGACGCACCAGCACGCTGAGATGTTTGCGCAGAAAGTCGTAGGGAATCTCATCGAGCGCTATCGCTGTCGCCGGAACCGGATGCGCGGCGACGATCGCGGCATCGATCGGGTTCTTCCACCCGAGTTGCAGTCCCGCGTTGAGGCTGGCCAACTCCCCCACGGAGACACTGGGCGTCCCCTCGAGGTCCATCGCGCTAGCAAGCTCAATCTCGCCCGCGGTCATCGTTCCGGTTTTGTCTGAACACAACACCGTCATCGAACCGAAATCCTCAATAGCGTCAAGACGACGCACGATCACTCGCGTGCGCGCCATCATCTTCGCGCCCTGAGCAAGGCTGATGCTTACAATCGCCGGCAACAGTTGTGGCGTCAGCCCGACCGCGAGCGCCAAGGAGAACAGCGCCGAGTCAATGATCGGGCGCTGCAAGATGAGGTTGATGGCGAAGATCGCGATGACGAGAACGACCATCAGCCTGGTCAGCAGAACGCCGAACGACGTCATCCCTCGTTCGAACCCATTCTGCGGCGGCCGAGAATTGAGCCGGTCGGAAATCGATGCGATCTCTGTCGCGCCGCCCGTGCGCACCACCAGCAGCGTCCCCATGCCGCTGGAGACGTGGGTGCCGAGGAACGCCGCATTGCTGCGCCCCGTCAGCGGTGTTCCGCCTGGAACGATACCCGGCACTTTTTCGGATGGAAACGTTTCTCCCGTCAACGCGGATTCATCCACGGTCAACGAATTCGAACTCAGCACAAGACAATCGCCGGGGATGAGATCGCCAGCCGAGACAATCGCAATGTCTCCCGGCACGACCTCGCCGACCGGGACATCCGCGTTCGTGCCATCTCGTGTGATCACAGCGGAGACCTCGACGGTGGCCAGCAGCACACTCATTGCTCGACCAGCGTTGCGCTCCTGAGAGAAACCGAGCAAGCCCGACAGCAACAAAATGACCAAGATGATCGCCGCATCCGTCCAGTCGCCAAGCGCGCCAGAAAGGATGGTCGCTGCAATCAGGATGAGTTCGATCGGGCTAATGAATTGTCTCCCTAGCAGACGCCACACTGAGTCCTCGGCGCGAGTGTTGAGTCGGTTGGGGCCGACGCGTTCGAGGATGCTGGCAGCGGCTTCTGAGCTCAAGCCAGCCGGACTGCTGCCGAGACTGGCTTGCAGGCTCTCCGCATCAGAAGCCCAAAACGGGGATGCCGACTCAGGCTCAGCGGCACTCGCGTTGCCATCGGAAATGCTCTGGTTTGACGCTGCGGTCATGAAGGGTTCCTGAGGCTACGGTCGTGCTCGGTGTGGGGTGGCTTGCTCTTGGACGCGTGGCGCTTGAGGGCGGCTCGACGGTGGCGGCTCAACCGCAACGAGAGGTAGGCGCCGGCACCCACCGGGATCGGCAGCCAGTACTCGAACACGCGCCATCCGATCACTCCAAGCAACGCGGCAGACTGTGGCACCCCAAACCCGACCAACGCGGGCACCGTGATTCCCTCGACCAAACCAATCCCGCCCGGAGTCAGCGGCAGCAGCGCAATGATGCTTGCCACCCCGTACACGGTCAGGAGTGGACCGAGAGCTAGCTGATGCCCGAACGCAGCAAGCATCACCCACAGCGAAGCGGCGTCGAAGAGCCAATTGCCGAGCGCAAAAAGCACCGCCAACACGAGCCTGCGCCGGTCATGGCCGAGGGTGCGAAGATCGCCAGCGATGGACCTCACGAGCCCCGAAAGGCGATTGCCCACGAAAGGAAAGCGGTGTTCGAGCACTGAGGCAAACCGCGCCACGCCCTCCGTGCGAGCCATCAGTAGCCACGCGCCACCCACTAGCGAACCCACGAGCACTACGACGACGACACCGGCGAGCACATAGTTGCTCGTATCGCCCTGAATTTGCGCGAGCGCAAGAACGATGCCCGCACCGAAAACCATCGTGAGCGCCACATTAGAGATCGCGACCTGCACTGCAGCAACACTGAGCGCGCGTTTGGGTGGGATGCCCTCCGCCGTCAGAAAACGGAACCTAGCGACGGCCGCTGTAGCTCCTCCCCCGGGCAGAGTGTGATTGAGAGCGAGGTCCGACAGGTCAATGCGCAGGAGGGTGCGAAACCGAAGCTTTCCCCATCCGAGCACAGTGCCGCTCAACGAGCTATACGACACCAGCGAAAGGACTTGCAGAAGCAGAGCGCCGGCGATCAGCCACGGCGACACATCCTTCACTGCCTCAAATGATTCTTCGGCATCAGAGAACTGCGGGATCACAAAGAACCAGAGCACCGGAACCAGAACGGCCACCGTCAGAACAATTCGCAACCACAGCGGGACCCGATGAGTGGGAAGCCCGCGGCGATGCGAAGAAATCGCCCCCGGAGTGATTTCCCCCTCAGACTGCGGATTCACAGAAGACCTCTTCTGGTAGCGAGAAACGGCGTGGCCCGTTTCAGTCGCTACATTACTCCGCAGTGGGAGGGCGATCTCGCGCTCGGAGCTGGTGCCGCGAACGCCAGCCGCTACGCAGAAAGCCCCGGCTGCCGACCACATGAGTGGGGCATCCGGGGCTTTCTTATGCTCGAGTGAGCGGGGTGCTTGTTAGAGCGCAGCCAGCTTGTCGACGAACGAATCGCCAGGCGCTACGTCGACCGACTCTGCATCGATCTCGGCGCGGCCGAGGAGTTCGTCCATCTTGCGACGACGGTTGCGCGGGATGAGCGTGACAACGGTTCCGGCCTTGCCTGCGCGACCGGTACGGCCAGCGCGGTGCAGGTACGTCTTGTACTCCTCGGGAGCATCGGCCTGAATAACGAGGCTGATGTCATCCACGTGGATGCCGCGGGCTGCAACGTCTGTCGCGACAAGCACGTTGACCTTGCCGCTTGTGAGCATCTGCAGGTTGCGGGTACGACGCGACTGGTTGAGGTCACCGTGAAGGCTCGTGGCGGGGGTTCCACCCATGCTCAAGAATTCAGCCATCTCTTCAGCAAACGCACGCGTGCGGGTGAAGACAAGAGTCTTGCCCGTGCCTGCGGAAAGCTGCTTGATGATCGCACGCTTGTCGCGCTGTTCGATGAGCAGAACCTTGTGGTCGATCGTAGAAGAAGCCTGGTCTTCACCAGCAACCTCGTGCACGGCCGGGTCAACAAGGAATTCCTTGACGAGAGTGGCAACACCCTTGTCGAGGGTTGCCGAGAACAGCAGCTTCTGGCCGCCCTCGCTGGTCTCCCGCAGAATGCGCTGAACAGGCTCAAGGAACCCGAGGTCGCACATGTGGTCTGCTTCGTCGAGAACAGTAACCTTCACCTGGCTGAGGTCGAGACGACCCTGCTCGATGAGGTCTTCAACACGGCCGGGGGTCGCGATGATGACATCGACGCCACGGGTGAGGGCTGCAACCTGCTTGTACTGAGGAACGCCACCCACGATGGTCGTGGTGAACAGGCCAACGCTGCGAGCGATGGGCTGAATGGTGCGGTCGATCTGCTGAGCAAGCTCACGGGTCGGAGCGAGGATGAGGGCGCGCGGCTTGCGGCCCATCTGACGGTCCTTGCCACCATTGTTTTCCATGAGGCGCTCAACGAGAGGCGCACCGAAAGCAATGGTCTTGCCCGATCCGGTCTTTCCGCGGCCAAGAACATCCTTGCCGGCGAGAACGTCGGGGATGGTTGCTGCCTGAATGGGGAACGGCGACTCTGCACCCATGGATGCGAGCTGACGCGAAATGTTCGAGCCGATACCCAGGTCGATGAAGGACTTGCCTTCAACATCACTGGCGGTAACGGTCTTGGCTACGAGGCGCTCAAGTACAACGTCTTCTTGCTGCGAGTGCGACGACTTGCCATCGCGGGCCGGGTAGTAGGCGCTTTCGCGCGGCTCGGAACGTTGCGGACGGTCGTTGCGGTCATTGCGGTCGTTGTACGACGGGCGCGAACCACGGTCGGGACGGTCGCCATACGCGGGACGCTCCGAACGCTGCGGGCGCTCGTTGTAGGCGGGGCGCTCTGAACGCTCGGGGCGTGCACCGCGGTCGGGACGGTCACCGTACGCGGGGCGCTCGGTGCGCTGAGCACGGTCGTTGTACGACGGGCGCTCGGTGCGACCAGCGGATGCGCCACGGTCACCGTACGAGGGACGCTCAGTGCGGCCAGCGTTGCGATCGTTGTACGACGGACGCTCGTTGCGGTCGTTGTACGAGGGACGGCCACCGCGGTCGGGGCGGTCACCGTAGGAGGGACGCTCTGAACGGCCTCCAGCATTGCGGTCGTTGTACGAGGGGCGCTCGTTACGGCCGCTCGAGTTGCGGTCGTTGTACGACGGACGCTCGCTGCGACCGGCGTTGCCGCCACGGTCGGGGCGGTCACCGTACGAAGGACGGTCGTTGCTGCGCTGCGGACGCTCGTTGCGGTCGTTGCGGTCGTTGCGGTCGTTGCGGTCGTTGTATGACGGACGGCCACCACGGTCAGGACGGTCGCCGTAAGACGGGCGATCGTTGCTGCGCTGCGGACGCTCGTTGCGGTCGCCATACGAAGGGCGGCCACCGCGGTCGGGGCGGTCACCATAGGAAGGACGGTCATTGCTGCGCTGGGGACGGTCACCATAGGCGCCACGTTCGTTGCGCTGCGGGCGGTCACCATACGAGGGGCGATCTCCGCGGCCGCCGGCCTCGGGGCGTCCACCACGGGCAGGCTTTTCGCGAGGAGTCCAGTCGGGGCGACGCTCGTCGCGTCCGCCACGGGCTCCGCCCGGCTTGCGGTCTCCAGTGCGAGCAGCGCGGTCATCTGCGCTCCAGCGACGCTTGGGGGCATCGCCCTCATCGGCACGGAATCCGCGGTGACCTTCGCTGCGTGAACCGCCGCGTTTGGGCGCTCCAGAGTTGAAGTTCTTGTTGCCACGACCAGTGGCAGGCTTATTGAAATTAGGCATTGTTCTTTCCGGGTTGTTCTTAGATGGAACACATCTAGTGCGTGGAGCACGCGCGCACGCCAACACTCACCATTTAGTTAGCAAGACACCGATTGGTTAGAAACCGATTGGCTGTCTTCTAATTAGCTTGAGTATTCGTACGCTGCACTACTGAACCCGGGCAGTCTTTGACCGAGGCCGTCACATACATTCGTGTGATTGTCACCAGTTGGATGGACTGGCAAACCGGCCCGCAAGACTTACAAACCCATACGCGAGATTTCGCGCTGTCTTGAGCCGACTTGACTACGTTACTCGATCGAGCCCCCAATAGCGAGGTTCGAGCGGATGCCGCTACTGGCAGCTTCGCCGGCTCACTAAACGTTGTGGTCGTAGGGGAAGTCCCGGAGGTCAGTCTGCTGAACAGGCTGCGGTTGCGAATTCACCTTCGACTCGCGACGCTCGAGCCACTTGTGGTGATCGCGCAGTGCTCCGACTACGGCGGCTCGAATGATGCCGTACACCAGCAATACACCCACAAGAAGCAGCACAACGGGCAGCAGTATGGCGAGAGTCGTGAACGATGACATGTTGTCGAGCATGAGTGATCCGTTTCTATCTGCGGCAAGCCAGTTGCAATCGTGACAGAAATTCTGTTTCCCCACGGCAGCTGAACCGGCGTGGGGAAACTAGACCACTCAAGGATTACTCTGCGGTGGCAACCACCGGAGTCTCGCGACCAGCCTTCTTGGCCGCGCGACGACTCTTGCGATCGGTGCCGGCTGCCTTCTTGTCTTCGCGACGTTCCTTGGCTCCCTCAACGAGGTAGTACAGAACGGGAAGTACCACGAGGGTGAGAACTGTCGAGGAGACGAGCCCACCGATCACGATGATGGCGAGCGGTTGCGAAATGAAGCCGCCCTGGCCTGTGACACCAATGCCCAGCGGAAGGAGCGCGAAGATCGTGGCCGCAGCGGTCATCAGGATGGGACGAAGTCGACGCGATGCACCCTCGATGATGGCTTCGCGAGCACGCATGCCCTTCACGCGGTACTGGTTGATGAGGTCGACGAGCACGATGGCATTCGTCACGACGATACCGATGAGCATGAGCACACCGATGAGCGAAGCGACACCGAGCGGGATGCCCGAGATCACCTGAAGCGCAATGGCACCGGTTGCCGCGAAGGGCACCGAGACCAGCAGCAGCAACGGCTGGCGCAGGCTCTTGAAGGTTGCCACCATTACGACGTACACGATGAGAATTGCGACCAGGAGCGCGAGGCCAAGCTGCTGGAACGCATCCGTCTGCTCGGTCGCGACACCACCCAGTTCAGCCGAAGCGCCCGCGGGCAATTCTGCTTCGTCAACAGCGGCAGCAACCAGAGCGGATGCCGTTCCTACGTCGTCACTGCTCGGCGTCACGCTCAGGGTCGCACTGCGTACGCCCTTCACCGAGGTGATGCTCGCGGGGCCGTCGTCAACGGACACTGTGGCGACATCCGTCAGCGGGATGAGTCCGGTGGCACCCGGGATCTCGAAGTCTTCCAACTCTTCAATCGTGGTGGGCGCAAGGTCATTGAGAATGTAAATCGAGAGCGTTGATTCGTCAATGACGGCACTACCGACCGCATTCGGGTTCATCGCACCGGTGACAATTCCACCGACTGCAATTTCGCTCAGTCCGACCTTCGCCGCTTTGTCACGGTCAACAACGATCGAGATGAACGGCTGCTGTTCCGACAGGTTGCTGGTGGCTTCAGCAACGATGTCGAGATCGCGCACCTGCTCGAGCAGGGCATCCGATGCTTCACGCAGTTCGGAATCGCTGGTAGCGGTGAGGTTGATCTCGATGTCACTCGATGCGAAACCACTGGATGCGGCGGCAAGCGTGATCTCACCGGCATCCTCGATGTCAGCTACAGCCTCGCGCACGTCTTCTTGCAGCTCGGTCTGATCGAGGTCGGGGTCGGTGGTGAGCGAGAATGCGTTCGCTCCGCTGCCAGTGAACGCGGCCCGCAGCGAGCCGCCGCTGGAACCGATGGAGAGCTGCACGGTCTCGATGCCGTCGAGGTCCATGAGAACCGCTTCAACCTTCTTGGCGGCTTCGTCGCGAGCTTCGAGGCTGGCACCGAGCGGCAGGGTTTGGTTGACCGTCAGAGTGTTTTGTCCGCTGTCGCCAATGAAGTTGGTCTTCATGAACGGCACGAGTGCCACTGTTCCACCGAGCAGGAGAACAGCCGTCATGAGTGTGGCAACGGGGCGCTTGAGCGTCCACTTGATCACGGGCAGGTAGCCACGCTGCAGGGTGTTGGTCTTCTCTTCCTGAGGCATACCCGCTGCGTGCGCGTGCTCCACAGCGTCTTCGGTGTGGCGCGGCACAGCCTTGTTGCCGAGGAACCAGTAGGCGAGCACCGGCACGATCGTGAGCGACACGAAGAGTGATGCGGCGAGCGCGATGGCGGTCGTCAACGCGAACGGGCGGAACAGCTCTCCCGTGATGTCGCCGACAAGAGCGAGCGGCAAGAACACCGCGATGGTCGTCACGGTGGATGCCGTGATGGCTCCCGCAACTTCTTTCACCGCGGCCTGAATGGCCTGAAGCTTGGGCTCCCCCATTGAGACGTGTCTCTTGATGTTCTCGATGACCACAATCGAGTCATCCACCACTCGACCAATCGAGATCGTGAGGGCTCCGAGGGTGATGATGTTGAGGGTGTAACCCGAGACCTGCATACCGATAAAGGTGATGAGAACGGATGCCGGAATCGAGATCGCGGTCACCAGCGTCGATCGAATCGACAGCAAGAACACCAGGATCACGATCACGGCGAAGACAAGACCGAGCAATCCCTCGGTGGTGAGGCTGTCGATCGATTCTTGGATGAAGGGGGCCTGGTCGAAGACGACCGTGAACTCGGTGTTGTTGCCGAGGGCACTCTCGAGGTCGGGGATCGCTTCAAGAACGGCTTGCGACACAGCGACGGTGTTGCCCGCGGGGCTCTTCGTGATCGCGATCGTGAGCGAAGGCTCACCATCAACGCGCGAGATTCCGGTGGCGGGATCGTCGATGACGTCGACGGTGGCTACGTCTGAGATGGTGACGACGTCGGTGTTCGAACCGCCGAGCAACGGTAGTTCGGCAATGCCGTCTGCCGTCGTGATGCGCTGACCCGCCTGCACCGTGAGGGTCTGACCGTCTTCGGTGATCTCACCGGCCGGCAACAGCACGCCGTTGTCATCGAGCGCAGAAATGATGTCCTGATTGTTCAGTCCGTTGATGAACAGTTCGTCTTGGTCGGGAGTGATAACCAGGCGCTGAGTAGACGTGCCCAGCAGGCTTGCGTCACTGACGCCATCCAACTTATTGAGTTCAACCAGAGTGGATGCTTCGAGCTTGCTGGAGAGCTCGAGAGGGTCGAGGTCGCTCGAGACTGCGATCTGCACGACCGGAAGATCGGTGAAGTTGAAGGTGAAAACTTGAGTGTCGGCGGAGTCGGGAAGCTGGCCGGAGATGCGGTTGATGGCGAGCTGAATCTTCTGCTCGGCAGTGGCTATATTGGTGCCGTATGCGAAGGATGCCGAAATGTTGGCGAAGTTCGAGTTCGAGGTTGCGGTCGTCGACTCAAGCCCCTCAACACCCTGGATGGCGGCCTCGAGCGGGCCTGCCAAGTCCTTATCGACAACCGCCGGAGATGCGCCCGGGTAGGTCGAGACGATGAAGATCTGCGGCAGAGATAGCGACGGAATGAGCTCTTGCTTGAGCGACGTCAAAGCAACGCCACCGAAGATTCCGATAACGATCGTCACGAGCGCGATGAGGGCTCGGTTACGCAGGGAGAAGACAGAAAGCAGATGCACGAGGGAACTTTCGTTGCTGTTAAACGCGGGCGCGGTCGCAAAAACCACTTCTTGGTTAGGTCAATTCTCTCAGCACGCTCAGTATTCCGCGTACTCTCGCGAGATTACATCTGCGTTAAAGGTGCGAAGCCGAAACGACGCTCTCTCCGTCGTGAGGTTTAGACCACGTTGGCGAATTCACTGCTCGCTGGCGAGAACGGATGCCGCATCACCGTCGACCACGCTGCGGCGAGCGCCGAGACGCCCTGTTCCAGGTCGGCGGCGCCCCCGCTGAAGGGAATGCGCAGGAAGCGTTCGAAGGCGCCATCCATACCGAACCGCGGACCGGCCGCGATCACGAGCCCTTCGTTGCGGGCGGCGAGCACGAGCTGCGAGCTGACGGGTTGGCCGAGGCCGATCCACGCGGTCATTCCGCCGGGGGTGTGCGGCACCTGCCAGGACGGCAGTTGCTCGGCGAGCAGAGCGGAGAGGTGCTCGCGGCCAGCGCGCAGGGAGGTGCGGCGAGCATCCAGAATCGACGGGAAGGTTTCAAGGATGTTCGTGACAACTAGTTGTTCGAGCAGGGGCGTGCCGAGGTCACCGGCGGAGCGAGCACGAACGAGTTGGCGGATGGTGGCGCGGTCGGCGCGGATCCAGCCCGTGCGCAAACCGCCCCACACTGTCTTGCCGACCGAACCCACGGAGATCGCGTTGCCGTGAGCGGCGAAGGGCAAGCGGATGCCGTTGCCATCCAAGTCGAGTTCGGCCATTGTCTCGTCGGCGATGACTGCGGTGCCGTGGCGTTCCGCGAGGGTCAGTATTTTTTCGCGAAGCTCTTCGGGCATCGACTGACCGGTCGGGTTGTGGAAGTCAGGCATGAGGTACGCGAGCGAGGGGCTCGTGCGCTGGATAGCCTGCTCAACAGCGATGGCATCCCAGCCGGTTTCGGTCGAGACTCCCACCGGCACGAGTCGCGCGCCAGCTGCCCGGAGCGCGTCGAGGGCGTGCGGGTAGCTCGGGTTTTCCATGAGGGCACGGTCACCGCGCGACATAAGGGTGCGCGAGATCAGGGCGATGGCGTGCTGGGCGCCGAGAGTCACCATGATTTGGTTGGGGCTTGTCGGCAGACCGCGGTCGGCATAGCGCTGAGCGATTGCCTCACGCAGCACCGGGATCCCTACCGGGTCGAAGCCCGACTCCCCCAGATAGGCCGGCAGTTGTTCGGCGGCATGGCGGGATGCCTCAATCACCTCGGGAGCGGCCGAAATGGTCGACTTGCTGAAATCGAGCATCTGCGGGGCCGCGGAATCAGGGATCAGGCTTGCGCGATGCGGCAACTGGGCAACACTGCCCGAGCCCCGCGTGCTCTCGACGTAACCGCCCTCACGCAGCGCCGAATAGGCCGCCGTCACCGTGGTGCGGCTCACGCCGAGAGCGAGCGCCAACTCGCGCTCGGCTGGCAGGCGCGTCGAGGTCAGAATGCGGCCATCCATGATGAGAAGTCGGATGCGGTCAGAGACGGCCAGATAGGCAGCGTTCGATCCACTCGCACGCCACTCGCCCATCATCACGACCAATGCGCGGGCAGAAAGGCTATTCATGAGGCCACAATACCGCGATTGGCCCCTTGTTCCGAGTCCAATTCCGTAATTGGATACTTACATGACTCCCCGCCTCACCATGACACGACGCATCGTTCAGCTCGGCATCGGCCTGTTCCTCTACGGCTTCGCCATTGCTCTGATGATTCGCGCCGAGGTTGGAGTTGGCCCGTGGGATGTACTCGGTCAAGGCGTCTCGCTCACCACCGGCATCCCCTTTGGGTTTGTTACCAACATCATTGGCCTTGTGGTGTTGCTGCTGTGGATCCCGATCCGCCAGAAGCCCGGCATCGGAACAGTCTTCAACGTGGCGCTCGTCGGACCGAGTGCCCAACTCGGGCTCTGGATGCTGCCCGAGATTGAGGGACTCGCCCTGCGCATCCTCGTGTTTGCCGCCGGCCTGCTGCTGCTCGGAATTGCGACCGGCCTCTACCTCGGGGCACGCTTTGGGCCCGGCCCGCGCGATGGCCTCATGACGGGCATCCACCACCGCTACGGTGGCAAGATTTGGGTCGTGCGCAGCAGCATTGAACTTGTCGTGTTGAGCATCGGGGCGTTCCTCGGTGGCGACCTCGGCTGGGGCACCCTCGCGTTCGCACTCCTGATCGGGCCCATCGTGCATGTCACTATTCCGCGACTCATGGTGCCGGCCGCCGTCTCTGGCGAGAGCGTGGAGACGCCGGAGCCGAGCCCCGACGTCACCGTTCCGTAGCGGCGCCGCACCCGCGCAGCGCGAGCACCCCGCAACCCGCCGCAACCCGCCCACGTGCGACAGATCAGCGGCGCGGACTAGCTCCAGCGTGTGGCCGCAAATGCAACCATGGCCGCGCGTACGAACTCGGCACCCGCCTGCCCTCCGTAATTACGAGCGAAGCGGGGATCAGCGACATACATCTCGGCAAGCCCGAGGTAATACTCCCGGGGCGGCCCCGCTTTTCCTTCGCTCGGAGTGCCGGGGATGCCGACAAGCGCGTCGAACTGACGCTGTGCGAGCACCTGAGCGGAGTCGCTCTCGGGGTCGGTGCCTTGCTCGTCCGCAGCGGCCCAGTCGTCCGCCAGCTGCTTCTGCGCCGCAACGAACGCAGCTTGGTCGGCCGCGCTCATCGCCTTCCACCAGGTGTTACTCGCCGCATACGAGTCAGCGCCCCAGCGCTGCTCGACTTCGTCCTTATGGGCGGTGTGGTCGAATCCGTCGAACATTTCTTCAGCCATGAGTGGCTCTCCTTCTGCGAGTTTGTGGATGGTGGTGCTCACCGATGCAATGAGCCGATCGATGCGCTGCTTCTCGCTTTCGAGCAGGCGCACATGGTCTCTGAGCGCAGCCGTGTCATCCCGTTGTCCGGCGAGAACCTCGGCAATGGCCGGAAGGCCGAGCCCGAGTTCGCGCAACAGCAGAATGCGTTGAAGGCGAGCGAGAGCATCCGCGTCGTAATAGCGGTAGCCATTGGTGCCGACCCGGCTTGGTGTGAGCAGCCCGATGTCGTCGTAGTGCCGCAGCGTGCGCGATGTCGTGCCCGTGATGCGGGCGACGTCGTTGATCGAACGCTCGGCGAGCGGTGGGGTGTCGTGTGCCATACCTCGACGGTAGAGGTTGACGTTACGTCAATGTCAAGCGCGCGACGCTATTCGGTGAATTTCACCGGAACGTAGACATCCTGCACCCGGTCATTGAGCGCGGTGTGGTCGTTGCGGGTGAAGATGCCGCACTCGTTCGTGATGCAGTCAGCGTCTTCGCCTTGCGGGTCACCGAGCTCGAGGTAGGCCGTGAAAGTGCCGGTCGCGGTGTCGTCATAACTGCGAGCACCGAAGAGTCGCCACGCCCAGTCGGCGTTGATCCAGTTGCTGGGGGCCCACTGCACGGTGCCTTCGGCCACGTTTTCTTGCTGCTGCGACGGCACTCCGCCGATGCAGGGCCCTGGCTTGCCTGCGGGCGTTTCGGGGATGACGCACACGGCAACGTACACACCCTGCGTGCCGTCGTAGCCGGTTCCCGTCACGACCACCCGTTCGTCACGAACGAGTGCTTCGGTGTCGATGGGTTCGCCGTTTTCACCGGCGACGCTGAGCGTGCGGGTTCGTCCGTCATCACCCTCGGCGGTGACAGAGAGCGGCCATTCGCCAGCCGTGAGTTCTTGGTTCGATTGACCCGCGCTCTCGTGCGTGAGAATCGGCACGACGATGATGGCGATGGGAACGAGCAACACCACAACTACGGCGAGCACGATCCACGGCCAACGGCGGCGGCGCGCAGCAGTTCGGGTCATGGCTTCAGTCTAGGACTGCGCGCATGGCGCGGGGCAGCGCCCGCTTGCCATAGGGTGACTGTATAGGCAGTACAGACCCGAGAACTGGCACTTGGAAGGCAGCGCATGATCCGTGAACTCGCTGCCGTTGCCGTTGGCGGTGCTATCGGCACCGGAATGCGGTTCGCCCTCGATCTTGCCTTCACCACCGACGATGGGCTGTTTCCCCTCTCCACTCTGATCGCCAATATTGTTGGCAGTTTCGTGCTGGCACTCGTCGTCGCCGAGCTGTGGACACCAGCCCCGGTCTGGGCCCGTGCCGGCCTAGGCGCCGGTCTTCTCGGTTCCTTCACTACCTTCTCCGCACTTGCCGTCGCCGTCGCGCAACTCATTGGTGCCGACCAGCTCATCCCTGCCCTCATCTACCTCGCCGCCACCATGGTGCTCGGACTCGCCGCGGCCGCACTGGGCCTGCGCCTCGGTTTCGCTCGCGCACGCCGTCCTGACTTGGTGAACGAATGACCGCGGGCGTGGTGTTTGCGATCCTGGGCGCCGGAGCCGCCGGGGCCGTCTTGCGCTACCTCACCGCACGCGCGTTTGTTCCGAACAAGCGGTTCCCGTGGGCCGTGCTCGTCGTCAACGTCATCGGTTCTGCCCTCGGCGGCACCTTGGCTGGCATGGCGCACATTGGCACGATCGACCCCAACCTCGAGCTCGTGCTGCTCACCGGACTCTGCGGCGGACTCACCACCTTCAGCACCCTCAGCGTTGAAACAATGCAGATCGCCACCATGAAGCGACTCCAGACCGCCGTCGCTAGCGTTGCCGCCAACCTCGTGCTCGGCATCGGCGTCGCCGCCGCGACCTACTTCGGCCTCATCGCGCTCGCGACTTAGCCTCATCACTCGGCTGCGTCGCCAGTGGGGTTTAACCCGCCGCTCAGGCGTCGCGAACAGCCGCCACGAAAGCACGAATCAGTGCGGGATCCTTCACGCCTCGGCTCACTTCGACGCCGCTCGACACATCAACGCCTCCCGGCTGCATGATGCCGACAAGCTCGGCCACATTCTGCGGGGTGAGGCCACCGGCCAGAATCCAAAAGCCGTCAGGCGCAGCATCCGACAGCAGGGTGGGATCAAACGCTGCTCCGCCGCCCGGCGTCACCGCGTCGATCAGCAATCGGTCATCGGCGCGCAGTACTCCGTCACGACTGAGTCGGCGGTAATCATCGATAGACAGCGCGCGGATGGTGCCGAAGCCCTCTGCCCGCAGCCGGTCAAACTCTGCCTCAGTCTCGTCACCGTGCAACTGCACTGTCGCTACCCCTGCAGCGCTCGCGGTGCGGAGCACCGTCTCGATCGGCTGGTTGCGAAAGACGCCAACCGTTTCCAGCGTGGACGGCAAGCCCGCGATGAGGGAACGCGCGTGCTCGGCACTGACCTCACGGGGGCTGCCGGGAGCGAAAACGAACCCGATCGCGTCGGCGCCGCTGTCGGCGACTGCCGCTGTGGCATCCGCAGTGCTGATGCCACAGATCTTCACGAAACGATGAGTCATCCGGCAGAGGCTCCTGGCGAGCAGAGAACAAGCGCTGCCGACGAGTGCCCGCCGACGCAGGCTTTCTGCAAATCGTGCGTCGCGAGGTACGACGTGAGGAAACCAGCAGCGAAGGCGTCACCGGCACCCGTGAGGTCGCGCACGGCGGGCACCGGAGGCACCGCCACGGTGAGCGGCTCACTGCCGGGCTGGTGCACGATCGTGGGATCGGCACCCGCTTTGGTGACGATGATCGTGTCGGTCAAGCGCGCTGCATTGGTGCCCGGTTTTCCGTCGACGACCACATCGAGGCACGCCATTTCGCTCTGGTTGCCGATGAGGAAATCGGGAGCCAGATCGACCATCAGGTCAAGGAAGCGGTCGATGCCGTACTGGGCGAGCATCCCCGTGGAAGAGACATCGATTGACACCAGAATGCCCCTTCTCTTTGCGCGACGGATGACGTCGATCACTGTATCGCCGACAGGGGCCCCGTTGAAGGAGTAGGCCGACACGTGCAGCAGCTCAAGCCCGTCGAGCCACTCATCAGGCACCTCGTCGAGCATCGTCGCCGCAGCTCGGTTCGGCAGCATGCTGCGTTCGCCGTCTTGATCGATCAGGATGATGACGGTGCCGGTGACGTGCTTGCGCTGCACGCGCACGTCAACGCCTTCCGCTTCCAAGTCCTGCACGAGGGCGGTGCCGAGGTTGTCGTTTCCGACGCAGCCGATGAACCGGGTCGGACCGAGACGGCCAGCAAAGCTCGCTACGTTTGCCCCGCTTCCGCCACGAGTGTGGAAGATTTCGGCTTCGGTGTCGGTGCCGTGGCGGAGTGGCTCCGAGAGCCACACCACGACGTCCTCAACGAGATCGCCAATGATGCCGAGCACGTGTTCGCTCGCCGCTAGCGCGTGAGCGCCGTGGCGACGAGTCCACCGAGCGAGACGTTGCCGCGGTAAACCTCGACGTTGACATCCAGGCTGACGCCCTTGGTGTCCTTCTGGATGAAGTCGAGCAAGAACGGGGTTGAGGCGTTGCCGCTGATGCCCTGCTTCTCGGCTTCGGCCCATGCCCGGGCGAGGATGTCGTCGAGCTGCTCCGGCGGAAGCTGCTTGTCGGCGGCGACGGGGTTGGCCAGCAACACCGACTGCGGCAGGCCGAGTTCATCGCGTGCGGTGACAACGGCGGCGACCTCTTCGGGAGTGTCGACCGAGTAGCCGATGCTGAAGCCTGAGTCAGTGACATAGAAGCCCGGGTACTTGGTGGTGCCGTAGCCGATGACCGGGATGTTGAGGGTCTCGAAGCGTTCGAGGGTTGCGGGGATGTCGAGAATCGACTTCACTCCGGCGCTGATCACGAGGATCGGGATTTGCGCGAGCGTGGTCATGTCGGCCGACTCGTCGAAAGTTTCGGAGGCACCGTGGTGAACGCCACCGAGGCCGCCGGTGGAGAAGACCTTCACGCCAGCATGGTGGGCGAGGAACGCGGTTGCTGCGACGGTGGTGCCACCGTGGATGCCGAGCGCGCGAACAACAGGAAGGTCGCGAAGGCTGGCCTTGGCAATCTTGTCGGTGTTGGAAAGTTCAGTGATCTGTTCGGTGCTGAGGCCGACAGTCGGCACACCGTTGAAGACACCGATCGTGGCGGGCGTGACGCCCTGCGCGCGAAGACCGGCTTCGGCTTCAAGAGCAACGTCGAGGTTGCGCGGGCGAGGAAGGCCGTGGGTGAAGATCGTGGATTCGAGAGCGACAACGGGGCGGTTCTCGCGCACCGCATCTTGCACTTCTTGGGAAACGTGGATGACGGGTTCAGACATAGTCAATCTCTTTCTTCGCTGTGCTCTTCACTGATGCTCGGCCGGAGGCGTACCTCTCTCCCCACCGTAACCAGTCGATTGCCAAGAATCCAGAAAGAGTCACGAGAGTTTCGATAGGTTTAACCTATGCGAATCACACTGCGGCAAGTGGAGATCTTTGTCGCCGTGGCCGAGTTCGGGCATTTCGGCCGCGCAGCCGAAGCTCTTCACATCTCCCAGCCAACAGTGAGCCAAGAAGTCACTCGGCTGGAGCGCGCGCTGGAGGTCGCACTGCTCGACCGGTCCGGGCGATCAGCCACACTCACTCTGGCAGGCGAAGCGATGGCCGCCGAGGGCAAGAAGCTGCTCGCTCACGCAACTCAAGTCGTGCTCGATGTGAAGCTGCACGAACCGAGCCGCCTGCGCACCGTGCGCGTGGTGGCGTCTCCGAGCATCGTGAATCGGCTGCTCCCCGCCGTGATCAGCAAAGCCGAACAGTCACTTGCATCCACTCGCATCGAAGACATCCTCGTCGACACCGGCGGCGTCTCCGCCCACCTCGTCGCCGAACAAGCAGATATCGGACTCGGCCGTTTTCTCGACACCATGGACGGGTACAGCGTTGAGGTGCTCGCCGAAGAACAAGTCTTCGTCGCGATCAGCCGCAAACACCCCCTGGCGGATGCCGCCCATCTCGAACTCCCCGAGCTCGGCGACCTTCCCCTGCTGTTGTGGCCGCGCGAACAGAATCCCGCCTACTTCGACTACTTGCTCGAGATCTGCACCTCGCGTGGGCTGAGCCCGCTGCTTCTGGTGAGCCCGCCCCGAATTGTGGGTTCGCGGCTCTATCTGCTCTCGGAGTCGCGCGCGTTCTCGCTTGTCTCCGCCGCTCTCATCGGCCACCTGCCCGAGGATCTCGTTGCCATTCCGCTGGCCCGTCCGGCAACACTGCCCCTCGAAATGCAGTGGCGCACGAGCGACAGCCGGCCTCAGCTTGCCGCACTTCGCGCACTCATTCGCGACGTGGCATCCGCTGGCTAGCGACGCCCGCGTTTCGCTAGTGCCCGCTGCGGGCATTCCCACCGCGGCCAGTGTCGCTCAACGTTTTGGCCAGCTCCACGGTGGCTCATCGAGCATTCCTTGGCCCTCGATCCCGGTTTCGCCGTCGCTCTTGGTGAGGTGAATCTCGTTCGCTCCGCCGCGCACTAGGCCGTCGACGAGCGCAGAGGCATGAGACACAACCACGATTTGGGTAGCGCGAGCTGCCGCCTCGATAAGGTCGGCGAGCGGCTCAAGAAGCCGGGGGTGCAGGCTTGTCTCCGGCTCGTTCAGGACGAGCAATGAGGGTGGGGTCGGTGACAGAAGGGCCGCCACGAGCATAAGAAAACGAAGCGTACCGTCGGACAATTCGTGGGTATCAAGCGGCCTTAAGAGACCAGGTTGTTCCATCACAAGCGAGAAGAGCCCGTCGCGCGATTGCACCCGCACCGAGGCGCCGTCGAAAGCCCGCTCAATCGTGCGGTCGAGCAGCGCCCCATCACCGAATTCACGAATGGTCTGAACCGCAGCGGCAAGATCGACACCGCTGTGGCTCAACACCGGAGTGTTTGTGCCGAGCTGCGGCAGGCGAACCGGCGCATCGGGGTCGGTCCGAAAGTGGTCGTAGAACCGCCACGACCCCAAGCTGCTGCGAACTGTGAGCATTTCTGGCGCCAGCCCCGGATCGGCGAAGGATGCCACCATGCTCTCAGTGGGGCGCAGTCGGTAGTCGTGCGCGATCCATTCGCCCCCGGCATCCCGCACTCGAACAGCACCATTGCGTCGTTCGCTCAGCGCGGTAGCGGGCCGCAACACTGCGCCGCTGAACACTGACTCCGCTTTGATCTCGGGATCGCGGGAGAACATCGTGCGCTGGTCAGTAGGCAACCCGAAATCGACTGCATACCCAAATTCGGTGCCGGCGTAGCCCAGCTTGAGCGCCACGACATCTTTGCGCACCGTGCCTTGCACGGGATGCCCCGAGCGCCTCAAAGCTGCGGCACCCGCTTCGGGGCCAGCCCACAGCATCGACTGCACACCGCCCTCGCGCGCCAGCGCAGCAATCGCACCACTCTGCCCCACTTCGGAGAGCAACCGCAGGCTGCGATACACACTCGACTTACCGACGCCGTTCGCGCCCGAAATGACCGTCAATCCACCAAGCGGCATAACGAGATGCCGCAGGGAACGAAACCCCTCGATCGCCAGCGTCGTAATCATGCCGCGAGTTTAGCCACGGCGGCTGTCATTGCTGTGACGCCTTGGGCTCGCGCTAGCGCCCGTTTTTCATGGCTTGAATCTTGCTGAGCGTCGCGATGGCCTGGCGGGCGATCATCCGCCCCGCACGGTTGGCACCGATAGTGGATGCCTGCGGCCCGTATCCGGCGAAGAAGATGCGAGGGTCTTTCCACGCCACGCCCTGCCCGACGGCCACGCCACCCTCTTTCTCGCGCAGTTTCAGCGGAGCAAGGTGGCGCAGTTCGGGGCGGAACCCGGTTGACCAAATAATGGCATCCGCCTGCTGGAAGGCGCCGTCTTTCCAGCGCACCCCACCGGGTTCGATGCTCGAAAACATGGGGCGCGGCGTCAAAACGCCACGCTCAATTCCGGCTTGGATGCGGCGGGTGCGCGGAACGCCCGTGCCACTGACAATGCTGGGGAGGGCTCGGCCCGCCCTCGCCGCCTCATCCTGCACCAGCACAGCTTCTTTGCGCGCTTCAAGGTTGAGGCCGCCGTCTTCGAGGAAGTCGATGGGGCGACGGCTCACCCAGGTGAGGTTGCTGGCGATGTTTTCGAGTTCGAGCAGGAACCCGATCGCTGACGTTCCTCCGCCGACCACGACAACACTCTGGTCGGTGAACTCGCGGGCGCTGCGGTATTCGCTCGTGTGAAGGTGGCGGCCCTCAAACGACTTGAGCCCCGGGTACCACGGAATAAACGGTGCACCCCAGGTGCCCGTGGCGTTGATGACGAGCATCGTGCTGACAGTTTTTGTTTCTTCGCCATCGAGAGTGAAGGTCACGTTCAGATGTTCGCCGAGGTTATCGACGGCGATGACATCCGCATTGCGCACGACCTGCAGTCCGTAGTGCTCTTCATACGCGCGGTAGTAGTCGGCGACAACTTTCTTGGCCGGCATGTGTTTGTCGGCGGTCTCAAAGCTGAGCCCCAGCTCGTCGAGACCGGGAAGATCATTGATGCGGTGGGCGGAACCAATGCGCAACGCTTCCCAACGGAATTGCCACGCGCCCCCCGTATTGGGGCCGCGGTCGAGGAGCACAAAGTCGTTGCCGGGGTCGAGGCCAAGTCGCCGCAAATAGTAGGCAACAGAGAGGCCCGCTTGGCCAGCACCAATAACGACAACAGAGGTGTCGGTTTCAGTGGTGGATGTCACGGGCTAACGTTACCCGTGAACACCCCACCTGTGCACCGCCCACGAAGACCTTTCTGTCCATCGTGCTAAACTTCAGGTTAGTTTTCATCCATCCCTGTTCGCTCGTTCGCTGGCCACCGTCAGTGCACCGGGACAGAAGCATGAGGGGGTCTCGAATGGGACGCGGCCGTCAAAAGGCAAAGCACACCAAGGTTGCTCGGGATTTGAAGTACTTCAGCCCAGACACCAACTATGGTGCACTCGCTCGCGAGTTGAGCGGGTCAGAAAGCGCTGCTCCGGTGTCGGAAGACAGCGAAAAGTGGCCGGAGTACTCCGCTGGTAGTTCCTACAGCGACGAATACGACGTTGAAGAAGATGACGAGGACGACGAGGAAACTCGTAGCGCCTAATTACGCACCTTCTGCACACGAGGCGAGCACCAGACCCTCCGGGGTCGGATGCTCGCCTCGTGCGTTAACGTGGTGCCGGGCTAGCGCTCGCGCGACCACTCCACGAGAGTCGGCACAGCGTCTTCGGCGAAACGCTCATAGTCATCGGCAGTGTTGTAGGCGTGCGCCGAAAGCCGCAGATAGCCGGTGTCACGGAAGCTAGTGACTTGGGTTTCGAATCCGAGTTCGTCCGTGATGCGTTGGCGAACAGCTTGCGCATCGTCATGGCTCGTGCCGAGAGCGCCGGGGAGCCGCAAGAGGCGCATTCCCGGAGCGGGGGCTGCGACATCCACTCGCGACTCTTCACCAGAAGCAGCATCGAGCGCATCGGCGACAACGTCGGTCGAGTAGTCGAGCAGTGACTCGATGTAGCCGCGAATGGAATCCCAGCCAATCCGGGCTTCGAGCCCCGTGATGGCGTCGACGCTCGCGAGATACGGCGTGTAGTCGAACGTGCCCTGGTGATCGAATCGACCGGGGAAGGGCTCATCCATTCCCCACGAATCGATTACCGGGTACAGGTTTTTAGCGAATTTCTTTTCGGCCACGAGCACTGCGCTTCCCCGAAAACCGCAGGCAAACTTGTGCAAATTACCGACCCAGGCGGATGCCGCAACGCCCTCGGCCGGGCGGTGCTGAATTCCCGGGGCATGGGCTGCATCCACGAGCAGAGGAACCCCGTGCTTCGTGGCCAACTCGGCGAGCGCCGCGACCGGGAACTCGCGCGCGGTGGCCGAGGTTGAGGCGTCGATGATGAGGCCAGCCGGCTTCTTGGCGAGTGCTTTGCCAAGAACGGTGAGGATGTGCTCGGGCGTGGCGTCGAGAGCGATGGGCACGGTGCGCACTTTGGCTCCGCGCTGGCGGGCCTCGCGACGAGCCGAGAACGCGACCGCTCCGTAGGCGTGGTCGGTGATGAGCAGCTCGTCACCGGCATTCAGCATGAGGGCGCGGATGGCGGCCGTCATTCCGGCGCTGGCGTTGGGGACGAACCCGAAGCGGTCGGCATCTACGCCAATAAAGTCGGCAAGGTTGGCGCGGGCCTCGGCGAGACGCTCGGGTGCGGCCATGAACCAACGCTGCGGTGCGCTCTCGGTTTCTTGCAGGTAGGCGAGACGACGCAGTTGGGCAAAGACAGGGACCGCACCGAAGGAGCCGTGGTTGATGTGGCGCCAGCGGGAGTTCAGGCTCCACAGTGCTGCGGCCGGGGAACCATCGCGGGTCAGCAGCGGTTCGGGTCGGTGCGTGCCGTCGGCGTCGGCGTCGCCATCTTCGTCGCTCTCGGCATCCTCCGAGTCCGCTTCGTTCACGATCACAACATCGCTGTCGCTCTCGCTCTCGCTCTCGCTCTCATCAGCGTCGTCGTGCTGCTCATCCACCACGGTGTGCTCGTGTTCGGGTTCTGCGAGTTGCACGTCGTTGTCGACGTCAACCGAGTTGTCGGGCTGCTTAGTTGCCATAGCGCCCATTCAAGCGCACGGCACCGGATTCGCTTCGGTGGCACCCGGGGCACAGCGAAAACACTGCTGGCGCGAGGTCATTGCCTAGGTCAGAGCGCGCCCGCGGCGACGGCGCAGCAACCCGGTGGTGATGGCGACGCCGAGAAGCAGCATCACTCCACCAATAACTTCGATCACCGTCGGCACCTCGCCGAGCGCTAACCACGCGGTGGCCATGCCGATCGGCGGAACGAGCATCGTGAAGGGAACGACGGCGGATGCTGCGTGTCGGGCGAGCAACGTGTTCCAGATGCCGTACCCGACAAGGCTGGCGAGCCACGCGGTGTAAGCAGTCGAGAGCAGCTGCGGAACGGTGAGATGCGTGAGGGCGAAGCCGACAGCATCCGCCCCATTTATTGCGAAGGCGAGCCCGAGCATCGGGATCGGTACGACCAGGGCCGACCAGACCGTGAGCGAGAGTCCGGCCAGTGGCGAGGACGTGGTGCCGATGCGCCCGACCCGGCGTGCGATGACATTGCCAATGGCCCACGA
Source organism: Salinibacterium sp. NG253 (assembly GCF_015864945.1). Taxonomy (GTDB): domain Bacteria; phylum Actinomycetota; class Actinomycetes; order Actinomycetales; family Microbacteriaceae; genus Rhodoglobus. The sequence continues at coordinate 1,476,832 of NZ_JADYWF010000001.1, forward strand.
TGCAGCAGCGGCTAGGGTCACGAAGAAGGCCAGCACGGGAGTTTCTACCCCGCGCCCGCTTCCCACCACGACCAGGCCCGCGGCGCCGAGCACGACTCCGACCAGTTGACTGCGCGTGGGGGTTTCACGCAGCGCGAGGGCGGCGAACACCACCGTCAGCACCACCTGCGCTTGCAACACGAGTGAGGCGAGGCCGGGCGGCATGCCGATGGCGAGCGCGGTGTAGAGCAGGCCGAACTGCCCGAGGCTCATGAACGAGCCGATGAGCACTACGTCGCGAAACCTCGACTTCGGCCGCGGCACGAAGAAGATAGCGGGAACAATTACCACCATGAAGCGCAACGCTAGAAACAGCGTGGGAGGCATCCCTTCGAGGCCAACATCGATAACGACGAAGTTGAGCCCCCAAATGATGGCGACGAGCACTGCGGCGAGAATGGAACGGATCGGCATTGTTCATCGCCTCAGATAGGCATCGGGGTCACGACCGGAAAGAACGCGGCTCGCGCTCAACGGAACGATAAAGCTAGTTCGCGTACGAACCGCTCAGGCGCACAGCGCCACCGTTGACGCCCTTGGCTCCCTGTTCGAAGCCAGAAAGATCATGGGCGGCCATCGAAACACGACCGACTTCCCACGAGGGGATGCCGTCGGCAGTGAGGGCGGCGATTGTTGCGTCGGCAGCATCCGCGGCCACAATCGCGATCATGCCGATCCCGAGGTTCCAGGTTCCTTCGGCACTTTCGAGGCTGGAACCAGCCAGATCAGACAGCACGCGGAATACGGTGGGCGGCGACCAGGTCGAGCGTTCGACCTCGACCCACGAGCCGACAGGCAGCACGCGCGCGAGGTTGGCGGCGATGCCACCACCGGTGACGTGGCTGAGCGAGTGCACAGCACCGGGCTGAGCGTCGAGCAGGTTGAGCAGCGGCATTGTGTAGAGACGGGTCGGCTCGAGGAGAACTTCGCCGACGACTCCGCCGAGTTCGTTGAGGTGGTCGCTGTAACCGACCTTGTTGTTGGCCAAAATGTGGCGCACGAGAGAGAAACCGTTGGAGTGGATGCCCGAGGACTCCATCGCGATAACAACATCGCCATCGGCCACGAGGTGCGGGCCGAGCTGGGATCCGGCTTCAACCACGCCGGTTGCTGCACCGGCAACGTCATAGTCGTCGGGGCCGAGAAGACCGGGGTGTTCTGCCGTCTCGCCGCCGACGAGCGCAGTACCGGTAGCCGAGCATCCACGAGCAATGCCGGCAACGATGTCGGCGATGCGCGAGGGAACGACCTTGCCGCACGCAATGTAGTCCGTCATGAAGAGGGGCTTGGCGCCCACGACGACGATGTCGTCCACAACCATGCCGACGAGGTCTTGACCGATGGTGTCGTGCTTGTCGAGAGCCTGAGCGATCGCGACCTTGGTGCCCACGCCATCCGTCGATGTTGCCATCAGCGGGTGCTTGTAGTCCTTGAAGAACGAGGCGTCATAGAGGCCAGCGAAGCCGCCGAACCCTCCGACCACGTTGGGCCCATGAGTGGCACTGACGGCCGCCTTCATGAGTTCGACGGCGCGGTCACCAGCAGCGGTATCGACACCGGCTGCGGCATAGCTGGAAGAAGAGTTCTCGGTCACGGCTCAAGCGTACCGGTCTGCGGGTTTTACACGCAGCAGCACCCCCGCTTGGCCGCAGCAACAGCACGGCCGAATGTGAGAAGCTAGACCGTACTCACACCGGGTACGCGCTCTACGACCTCAGGGAGCCACGCGAAAGCATGTGCGGCATTGTCGGTATCGTCTCTTCTCAGCCCGTCAACCAGCAGGTTTATGACGCCCTGCTGCTCCTGCAGCACCGCGGTCAAGACTCCACGGGTATCGCCACCGCCGACGGCAGCACACTGCACTTGCAGAAAGCCAACGGTCAAGTGCGTGAGGCATACCGCACTCGCGACATGCGCAACCTTGTCGGCACCTCCGGCCTCGGCCACGTGCGCTACGCCACCAAGGGCAACGCTTTCAATGAAAATGAAGCCCAGCCGTTCTATGTGAACGCGCCCTACGGCATCATCCTCGTTCACAACGGCAACTTGACGAACACGCAGCAGCTCACTGACGAACTGTTCCGCATCGACCGTCGCCACCTCAACACCACGAGCGACACCGAACTGCTCGTCAACGTGTTGGCCAACGAACTTCAAGAGCAAGTGTCGGGGCTCGACCTCGACCCCGAGCAGGTTTTCACCGCCATCGAGCGCGTGCACGACCGCGTTGAGGGCTCCTACGCCGCGATCGCACTGATCGCTGGCCATGGTTTGCTCGCCTTCCGCGACCCCTTCGGCATCCGCCCCTTAGTTTTGGGTCGCCGCCAAACCGGTCTCGTCGGCTACGAGTGGATCGTGGCATCCGAATCTCTCGTGCTGGAAAGCGCCGGTTACGAACTGGTGCGGGATGTTGCCCCCGGCGAAGCGATCTTCATTACGCCCGACGGCGAAATGTTCTCCAAGCAGTGTGCCAAAGCACCGGTGCTGATTCCGTGCTCGTTCGAATACGTTTACCTGGCCCGACCCGACTCGATCATGAACGGCATCTCCGTTTATGAAGCTCGCCTGCGCTTGGGCGACAAGCTCGCCGACACCATCTCGAAGTTCACCCCCATGGGCGACATCGACGTGGTGATGCCCATCCCCGACTCCTCGCGCCCCGCCGCGATGCAGGTCGCCCAGAAGCTTGGCGTCGAATACCGCGAAGGTTTCTACAAGAACCGCTACGTGGGCCGCACCTTCATCATGCCCGGCCAAGCCGAACGCAAGAAGAGCGTGAAGCAGAAGCTGAACGCCATGGGCACCGAGTTCAAGGGCAAGAACATCCTGATCGTGGATGACTCCATCGTGCGAGGCACCACCTCGAAAGAGATCGTGCAGATGGCTCGTGAAGCCGGCGCCAACAAGGTCACCTTCACCTCCGCTGCACCTCCCGTGCGCTACCCACACGTGTACGGCATCAACATGCCGACGCGCGCTGAACTCGTTGCCCACGGGCGCAAGATTCCCGAGATTGCTCTGGAGATGGGCGCTGACGCTCTCATCTACCAAGAGGTCGCCGACATGCAGGCTGCGATCACTGAAGGATCCGACGTGTCAGCGCTCGAAATGAGCTGCTTCACGGGCGAATACGTTTCGGGCAACATCACGCCCGAATACCTCGACTGGCTTGAGCTCACGCAACTGAGCTAGCGCGGCGCATTTCTCGGGGTGAACTTCCGCGGGGTGAACTCCCTCGCGGTGCAGCTCGTTGTTATTCGAGCGTTCCTTCGTAAGCCTCAGGCTCTACGGTCTCGTGCTCAGCGGTTGCTGTCTTCGCACGACGGCTCGACACGCGATCAAGAATGAGCGCAAGAACGGCACCGAGGGCGACCCCGGCAGGGATCCCGAACAGGCTGAAGTAACCAAAGAGGGCGCCAAAGCCAACCGACCCGTCAACAGGGAACGACATCGTGAGAATGAACGTCACGATGGCACCGACGCCTCCACCAACCGTCATGAATGCGCCGTATTTCGGAACACGGCGAATGCTCACACTGCCAGCCTCGACCGTGGTCTTCATCGCAGGCTGCTGCGGGGCGGATGCCGCGGGCTCGTGTTCTGGCGTAATACTCACGGAGCTATTCTCTCCCACACAACTGGGAGGTATTCGCTGAGGTCGGCACGCGACCCCGAGGCGCTGATGTCGCCGGAGTCGAGGGCTTCGGCCCACTCTCGTGTTCCCGTGGCCAGGGCAATCCAGGTCGCGGCATCCATCTCAACAACATTGGGCGGGGTACCGCGAGTGTGGTTGGGGCCTTCGATGGCCTGAACGGCACCGAATGGCGGCACTCGCACTTCGACCGAATTGCCTTCTGCTTCTTTTGCCAAAACCTGCAGGAGGTAGCGCACCGCGGTGGCTGTGGCGTCGCGGTCTGCTCGACCGTCGCGCACCATCCGGATGCTCGCTTCACCAGCAATGGGGGCTATTTTCAGCTGTGCCATGCCTTAACGCTAACAACTGTGGCTGTGGGCTTGGTTAGGCTGTGCTTGTGCGAATTCTTGTTCTTGGATCCGGTGCCCGCGAGCACGCCATTGTGACGTCACTTCTCAGTGAGGAGGAGACGCACGAAATCACGGCTGCGCCCGGCAATGCCGGTATTGCATCGGTCGTGGAGACGGTGGCGCTTGACCCCACTCGGGGAAGCGTTGTTACCGAATACGCCCTCGACAATGACATCGAACTGGTCATCATCGGGCCCGAGGCTCCCCTGGTTGAGGGCGTCGCTGATGCTCTTCGCCGCCGCGGCATCGCCGTGTTCGGCCCCGGCAAGGCTGCCGCTGCTCTTGAGGGCAGCAAGACTTTCGCCAAGCGCATCATGGATGCCGCCAACGTGCCCACCGGTCGCGCCCACCGCGCCGGCTCTCTCGAAGAAGCCACTGCGGCTCTCGACGAGTTCGGCGCCCCCTACGTAGTCAAGGCTGACGGCCTCGCAGCCGGCAAGGGTGTTCTTGTCACGGGCGACCGCAACGCCGCCGTCGATCACGCCAAGCACTGGCTCACCTACGGCAGCGTGCTCGTCGAGGAATACCTCGCCGGCGAAGAAGTTTCCCTCTTCCTGCTGAGCGATGGCCACAACGTTGTTCCGCTCTCGCCGGCGCAGGACTACAAACGCGCCTACGACGGCGATGACGGACCCAACACGGGCGGCATGGGTGCGTACTCGCCGCTCAACTGGCTCCCCGACGGCTTCGTTCAAGAGGTCATCGACACGATCGCGCTCCCCACGATCCGTCAGCTTGCCGACGAGCAAACGCCGTTTATTGGACTGCTCTACTGCGGCCTCATTGTGACGAAAGACGGCATCCGAGTCATTGAGTTCAACGCTCGTTTCGGTGACCCCGAGACGCAGGTTGTGCTCCCCCGCCTCGTTACGCCACTGAGCTCGCTGCTCTACGCGGCGGCGACCGGCGGCCTCCCCGACCATGCCACCCCCGAGTTCTCAGACGACGTTGCCGTCACCGTGGTGCTCGCGAGCGAGGGCTACCCCGAGAACCCCAAGATCGGTCGCCCGATTACGGGGCTGGATGCGGCCCTCGCCGTTCCCGGAATCACCATCGCCCACGCGGCCACCGCCAAAAAGGGTGACGAGTTTGTCGCCACCGGCGGACGCGTGCTCAGCGTCGTCGCGACCGGCGCGACGTTTGCGGTAGCCCGCGAACGCGCGTACGAAGCGCTCGGCCACATTCACCTTGAGGGCTCACACTTCCGCAGCGACATCGCTTTGCGCGTCGCGAAATGAGCGACGTTGTGAACGGCGCTGCTAGCGCGGATGCTGCTGCCGGTGCGGGCTCTGCTGCTGGCGCTGGCACGTGGACGCTGACGTATTCCGGCAAAGTCCGCGACCTGTATGTGCGGGCCGACGAGCCACAGCTTGTGCTCATGGTTGCGAGTGATCGGGTGAGTGCGTTTGACCATGTGCTGGAGCCGGGCATCCCGAGCAAGGGCGCGCTGCTGACGCAACTGAGCAAGTGGTGGTTCGCGCAGCTCGCTGACATGCCGAACCATTTGGCGGATGCCGCTGGCGTCGCGAATCCCAACGTCGAGGCTCCGGCAGAGTTGGCCGATCGGTCGATGATCGTGAAGCGCCTGGAAATGTATCCGGTGGAATGCGTCGTTCGCGGCTACCTGTCGGGCAGCGGCTGGTTGGAGTATCAGGAGTCGCAGAGCGTGTGCGGCATTGCGCTGCCGGCCGGTTTGAGCGATGGCGACCGCCTGCCCGAACCGATTTACACCCCGGCATGGAAAGCGCCAATGGGTGAGCACGACGAGAACATCAGTTTTGAGCGCACTGTCGAACTCGTCGGTGCTGAGGTTGCGACTGCGCTTCGGGATGCTTCGCTCGACATCTTCGCCCGTGCCTCCGCCATCGCGGAAACTCGTGGCGTGATTCTCGCTGACACCAAGTTCGAATTCGGCGCCGACCCGGAGACCGGTGCTCTCGTGCTCGCCGACGAAGTTCTGACGAGCGACTCCAGCCGCTACTGGGATGCCGAACTTTATGCCGCCGGTGGCCCGGGCCGTCTCGCGAGCTTCGACAAGCAGATCGTGCGCAACTGGCTTTCCGCCCACTGGGACAAGCAGGGCGTTCCGCCCGAGCTTCCCGCCGACATCGTGGAGCAGACCGCGGCGCGCTATCGCGAGCTGATTGAGCGGCTTACCGCGTAGCTTTGGATTGATCAGTTTCCGCGATCCGCTGTGGAAAGCGAACTATCGAGAGCTCTCGGATGAGTACGCTCCAGAGATGAACCCGCGCAAAACTGTCATGGTTTACATCGATGGGTTCTCGCTATACAAGGGGATGCTTCAACGCAGCTTTCCCGAATATAAGTGGCTTGACCTCGAAGCGCTGGCCGCACGGCTCTTTCCCCGTCGCAGCGTCGCGGGCGTCAAGTTTTTCACGGCACCGCTTAAGCCTCTTACGAACGACCCCGGTGTTGGGCAGCGCCAGCAGGTTTACTGGCGTGCTCTGCAGACGACACGCGTAGAAATTGTCGAGGGTAAGTTCAATTTTTCGAAGCAGTACTTGCCGCTGCATCCTGAAGAGTTAGACGAAGCGGGTCGTGTCAGGACCGTGCTGATTAAGCGGCCGGAGGAGAAGGGCAGCGATGTGGCGCTTGCATCTCATCTCATCGTGGATGCGCTGGAAAACCGGGCGGACTCATACGCACTGATTACCAACGACTCGGACCTCGTTCCGCCACTGCAGCTGCTCAGTGCACGCGGGAAAGACCTCACACTCGTGTCCGTCGCGAACGAGAAATACAACAAGGCATTCGACACTGCTGGGCTTCAGACGATCCGCCAAATACGCCGTGGCGCTCTCGCGTCATCACAGTTCCCTGCGGCTTTGCGAGATGCGGAGGGACGAACTATTCGAAAGCCGCCGACTTGGCCATGAAATAAAGCAGGCCCCCGATCTCTCGAGGGCCGCGCCCGGTAGCCGAAGCATCCGGGTGGTTATAAGTAGATGTTAGCGCACTCGGCCAATAGTTGCCTAAGATTTCTCACCGCCGCTTCGTGGGTTCAACTAGTCGCGAGCCGCAACAGCATGGTGTCAGAGTCGCCAGAACGGCCGACGACCTGAAACCCCGAGCGTGAGTACAGCGAGCGGGCGCGGTTTCCGTCCTCGACGCTCAGGCTGATGCCGGGCATCCCGCGCTCGGCGGCTGCAGCGATTATTCCCCGCAGCAAGCGTTCACCAATCCCTTGAACGCGAAAGCCGTCAAACGTTGTGATGCTCAGTTCAGGGATCGTTTCTTCAACGAATCCATAGCCGGGGTGCTCTGCGGAAAAGAAAACCAGCCACGCGACTGCGCGAACGTCGCCGGCAGCTTCGTCCAGCATCCCGAAGTCGTCTTCTCGAGGGAAGTCGGAATAGTAGTGCGCGAGGTCCTCGGACTGATCGAGATCGTCGAAGGTGAAACGAAGCCCGCACCAGTTCATGTTGGCCAACGTTGCTGCCCTCAGAAGGGGCCGATCAGATGCGGTGAGCCAACGAATCGACATGCGCCAATTCTAAGACGGATTGAGTTATCAACTCGTGAGCCAACCACCGTTTGTGAAGTAATCTTCAGCTACGAGTCGGCCGCTTGCCGCTCAAGGATCGGGGGATCATGAAGCGGGCTACCTGGGTCGAAGGCTTTGTGCTCATCGCCCTGGGCATGATGGTGTCGGGCGGCGTGCTGCTGAACCTTGGCGCGAACAATTACGAGGGGCAATGGAGGAATTGCACCGACCACACATCTCGACCTGAAGCGCTGAGCGGAGCCGGCGAATACCGGATCGTTGCATCATTCTCGTTGTTCCCCCTCGGCTTCAACTGCGAGTACTCGTCCTACAGCGCTTCCGAAGAGCCCGTTAACGTCTTTCTCGACCAAGGGACTGTTCCCGCGATCTTCGGCATCGCGCTCACGTGGATCGGCGGCGGAGTGATTGCGGGCGGTGCGATTCTCAGTCACCGGGCGCTTAGTGGGCCGTGACGTTGCGGATGCCCGCCTGAGCGCACGTCTGCGGAAAGTCTTGCCGCAGACCGGCGGTGTCGCCGAAGCTCAGCGGCTCGAGAACATTCGCAGCCCAACCGCCATCAGGGTCGGAGACGAAGTCGTAGCTAGGCCATTGCGTGAGCATCGCCTCAGCGGCGACTAAGCGTTCGGCATCGTCGTCGCCAGCTGCGCCCAGATATTCGGCCTCCCAAGCGCACAACCACGTGAAGTGCGCGACGGTAGCGCCGGCACCAGATTGCAGCACTCCGTCATCCGTTGATTCGAGGTCCAGACCGTCGGGCACGCCGGTGGGGTATGCCGCAGCGCTGGGCAGTGGCTCGGGCATCGTTTCGATTGCGGCGAGATACTCGAAGTAGGCGGTGCCTTCGGTCACGCGGACGGGTCCCTCTGGGGTTTCGTTCACGACGAACGAAGGATCAACATCGGGTTGCGTGGGGTCAGGCCCGACGCCCGTGTCCGCAGGGTTGCCCGGCCACAAGAAGAACGCCGCAGAGATAGCTGCGGCCGCAATCACCACTGCGCCGAGGGCCATCCGCACACCCGATCGAGATTTATCGGCGGGATCGGCAGAAGAAGAGCCGTCATCGGGGATGCCTTCCTGCCCCAGAATTTCAGCCGGCGAACCGAAGGCTGCGATGGCCGCAGTCGCGTCGGCCTGCGATGACGAGGGAGGGATGGTCTCGTGCAAGTGGCTAGCGATTTCTTCCCGCAACTCGAGACGACGAGGTGCGGTGAGCGAGGTTGCCGCCGCATCGAACTCGCGAAGGTAGGCCGTGACGATCGGATGCTCGGCAACGGTAGTCATGACTGCTCACTCTCACTAGATGCGGAAGGGATGCTCTGCAGAAGTGTTCCGACGGAGCCGGAGAACTGGCGCCAATCTTCACGGAAGAGTTCGAGGTCGCGACGACCGACATCCGTGAGGCTGTAATAGCGTCGCGGTCGCTCGGTGTCGCTCACTTCCCAGTGGCTGCTGACTTGACCCGCTTCTTGTAGGCGGCTCAGCAGCGGGTACACGGTGCCCTGGCTCGTGAGCAACTGACCGACGTCGTTCAGTTCGCGAACGATTTGTAGCCCGAAGCGCGGGCCGGTCGAGAGCAACGCGAGGATGCACGGCCCAACGACCCCTCGCCGGAGTTGGGTGCTTGCTGCGCTTTCGACCATGCCGTCGACGATACCTTGTGTCGCAAGAGTTAAACAAGAGAAACGGTCACATCTTCCCTTCCACCGAAGCGACTGGCACGATAATCAGATGACCACCATTCTTCGCGACCCAGTGCCGGCCGACGCCGACGCTCTCGCTCAATTGCATGTCGCGAGCTGGCGGGAAGCCTATTCGCACCTGCTGCCGGAGGACTTTTTCACGGCCGAGTATGTGGCCGGACGCCAGAAGATGTGGAATCACATCCTTAACCATCCGCGAGCGGAGCGGTGCATCCAAGTCGCTGACCTCGCCGGCACAATCGTTGGATTTGCTTCGGTTGGGCGGGAGGCCTCCGTCAAAGAAACTACCGTGCCTGCGCAAGCCCAACTCGAAGCGATTTATGTTGTGGCGGCGCACCATGGCACCGGCATCGGTCAGGCATTGCTCGACGCGACCCTAGGCGACTCGCCTGCTGCGCTATGGGTCGCCAAGGACAATCCCCGGGCTGTGGCCTTCTACCGCCGCAATGGCTTCGAGTTCGACGGCACCGAAGACATCGACCCTGCGACTCCCCAACTCGTTGACGCGCGGATGGTGCGCTGACAGTCCGTGCGGCCAGTGACCTGCCGCCGCTACCGAAGCTGCGTACAGACGTAGTGCGCAGCTCCGGCGGGGAGATGCCCGGCCACCCGGGCATCCGCATCAACGCAGGGCGGTGGTTCCGAACGTGGCGAGTACACCGAACAGAACACCCCAGATAATGATCGAGATGATCTGCCACACGATCACGGCGTTGCGCGAAGCGCCGAACGACACCATCGCGGCCGAAGTGATCTGGCTGGGCAGGAGGGTTTGGCCGAGGAGGCTGACGCCGGCGACTCCGTAGCGATCGAACCGTTCGCGGAGCTTCTGGCGACGAGCTGTTTCCGGCTTGGGCTCGCGGCCCGCGGCAACCTTGGCACGAACCCGGTGGGCGACGAACACGAAGATCAGCATCGAGATGACGTTACCCACAATCGCAGCAATGATCACGACCACGGGGTTGACGCCGGCGACGATCCCGATCACCGAACCGCCGTACGACTCCACATACGGAATCGCCGCGATCAACATCACACCCACCCACTGCAGCAGTTCGGGGAGTCCGGAAGTGAAGGAAGTGAAAGCGTCGTACATGGTGTGCCTTTCTGATGAGGATGACGAGAATCGTCCGGCATGTCACTGGCTGGGGTGCCGGCGACGAATCAATCCTCGCCGCGGATGATCGCGCCGGACAGTGCCGCCGCGTCACGGCATCCAGTGCACTTTCGCACCCGCGACAGTGACAAATGTCACTGCTCTACGCTGGAGGCCATGCTCGAATCCACTACGCCCGCGACGCCCCGCGACGGCGAACAGGCTCGCGGCGTTCGCGGAGTGCGCGCCACGTGGAACTACACCCTCGGCTCCATCGTGTTCTTCTACATCGTGTTGAACGCAGTCGTGATCCTAAATATGCTCGCCATCTTCGCGGCATCAGGCTCGCCTCTCGATGGCCTTCTCATCGCGCTGACGGTGGTTGCGGTGGCAGCCCAAGTGCGCGGATGCTGGTTCCTTCGCACGGAGCGAGGGCAGGGCATCCCGAACATTGCGTGGCTCATCGCGCTTCTCGCCCCCGCCCTTGCGGTCTGGGTGATCGGACTTTTCAGGCCCGAGGTGGGATTTCTTTCCGCTGTTCCGCTGTGGATGGCCGTGTGTGTGGTTGCCCCCCTCTTTCCGCGTCGCCAACTCTGGACACTGCTCGCCGTCGGGCTTGCGGCGTCCATCGCCCACCCTGTGCTCGCGACCATGATCTTCGGCAACCCCATCAGCCCTGCGGCGATTGCCGACGCCTGGCTGGTGTTTTTTTATGGAATTCTGCTGCCGCTCATGGTGCTTTCAGCCCTGTGGTGGTGGGACATTGTCGTCACCCTCGACCGTCTGCGTTCGAGCGCGGCCGAGCTCGCTGTCACCGAAGAACGCCTGCGTTTCGCCTCTGACCTGCACGATATTCAGGGGCACCACCTGCAAGTGATCGCCCTCAAATCTGAGTTGGCCGAACGGATGCTCGCCATCGACCCTGAGGCCGCACGGGAACACATCCACGAAACTCGGATGATCGCCAAGCAAGCCCTCGAAGAGACCCGCTCCCTCGTCGCCGGATATCGCGAAGTTGAGCTGGACAACGAACTCGAGAACGCGCGCGAAGTTCTCGCGGCTGCTGGTGCTCAGTGTGATCTGACCATCGGCACGATGCCCGCTGACGCTGAAGTGCGGCGTGCATTGGGGCTCGCCGTGCGCGAGGCCACGACGAATATCTTGCGACACAGCGAAGCAACCCAAGTGTCGATCCAGCTAGACAGCAACGACACCGAGAGCACGCTGGTGATCAGCAACAACGAACTGCGAAGGTCAGCCTCGGCGGGCGAAGTTCCCGGTAGTGGGCTCGTGGGACTCCGAAGCCGCGTCGCCGCCCTCGGCGGAACACTCGATACCGCCGTCGATGACAGAGGAGACCGCTTCGAGCTGAGCGTGCGAATTCCGTCGCGAGCGAGAGTGACAGCGTGAGCGAGGCTGGCGTGAGCGAGGCTGGCGTGAGTGCAGCCGGCGAAGCGCCGCGCGTCATCCGCCTTCTCATCGCTGACGACGAACACCTCATTCGCGGGGCCTTGAGTGCGCTGCTCAACCTGGAAGCCGATATCGAGGTCATCGCGAGCGTCGACAACGGTGTTGCTGCGGCAGAGCAAGCACTCGCGCTTCAGCCGGATGTCTGTCTGCTCGACCTCGAAATGCCGCAGGCCGATGGAATCGAGGCCGCCACACGCATCCTCGCCACCGTCGCCACGAAGGTCGTCATCGTGACCCGCCACGCGCGGCCAGGCGTGCTGCGCCGGGCACTCGCCGCCCGCGTCTCTGGATTCGTGCCCAAGTCAACGCCCGCTGAAGACTTGGCTGCTGTGATTCGGGATGTCGTGGCCGGCAAGCGCTACATCGATGCCGAAATCGCGGCGACGGCTCTCACTGCCGAACGCTGCCCTCTCACCGACCGCGAGCTGGACGCGCTGCGGTTCAGCCGCTCCACGATGAGCGTGCAGGAGATCGCTGATGCTCTACACCTCGCGCCCGGAACCGTGCGCAATTATCTGTCCTCCGCGATGACGAAGCTCGACGCTCGCTCGCGGCACGACGCCGCCGATAAGGCGTGGCAGCAGGGGTGGATCTAGCGGGCGGCTTCGCTTGCAGAAGCGCCCGCGGGCCGAGCGAAAGTGAGCGCCCACGACTGGGCTCCCTGTTCGGTCTCGACCCAGCCATCCGCTTCGATGTCGTGGCGGATCTTCGCAAGGTGCTCGGCCATGCGCGGCGCGTACGCTTCATCAGGATTCATCGGATCGAACATGTGATTTGACGAGAAGGTTCCGCTTTCGTAGCGAGTGTCGCCATCTACCTTGCCGACAAAGCGCAGCGTTCGGTTGAACACTCCTGTTGTGTACGAGGTAAGCAATCTCGCCAGTTTTGAGATTTCGACGTCTTCGACTTCGATGCGGAGCAACTCGCGTTGTGCGTTCATGCGTCCCATAGTGCGCCTGAGATGCGCGTTTGTAAACGGGCCCGGCGAGCGAACCCTGCGGCAGGGCTACTCGTAGCCGTAAGTGAAGTACCCGGCGTAGCGGAACCAGTCGCCGAGCAGCGGAGTGTGGAGCCGAACGTCCACGTGCTGTCGTCCGTCGGCCCACGACTCGTCGACGGTGACCGTGGCGAGCGCGGGGATGCGGAGGCGCAGACCAGCCAGATGTAGCCACTGGCGATCGGAGCGCAACCGCATGCGTCCATCCGTGACCGCGAGTTCCAGGCGCACTTCGAAGCCGCCGCGCCTGCCTAAGAAGTCGTGCAGGCGGCCGTCGACGACGCGCATCTCATCCTGTAGGACGCGATCTCGACCCGGAAAGTGGAAGGTGCGCACAGCGCCGAGGTCGCCATCCGCGGTGGGGGTGTTGACGACATTGAAAGGCACGTTGCGCGCATATTCGGGGAAGAGGATGCGTTGCCACGCCATAAAGGCCAGCACCGGTTTCAGGATGCGCAGCGGCGACCCCGCTAGGTCGAACACTCCGCTGCCGACGCCAACGCGCTGACCGCCATCGAAGTAGGGGCGGAGCTCAGGCGCTAGCTCGTCGAGTTCGGCACCGAGTACGCGGCGATAGACCGACTCGGTCACGATTGCGTCTGCTGACCGGTGGCAGCCGGATGCTCGTCCGACGTCGAGCTCGACTCAGCACCAGCACCTCGCAGTGACGTCACGCAGCGGGTCAAAAGCTCGCCCAAGCTCGCCTGCTCGGCGGCGCTCAGGGTGGACTTCATCCTGTCTTCAACGTCTTTGACGGATGCACTGGCGGTGGCCAGCTGGCGACGTCCCTTCGCCGTGAGTTCGGCTGGTAGAACGCGGCCGGCAACCGGCTGTTCTGGGCGCGTGATGAGCCCGTCGCGCTCAAGGGATTGCAGCAGCACGTTCATGGCTTGGCGAGTAACGAAGGCTCCGCGGGCAAGCTCAGAGTTCGAGAGGCCGGGCCGCTGCGCCAACAATTCGAGGCACGAGTAGTGCGTGATGCTCATTCCGAGCGGGCGCAGCACCGCTTCCATCGCAGATCGGAGTGCGCTGGAAGCTTCCTTCAGGAGGTATCCCACCGAGGTTTCCAAATCGATTCCGGATGACTGTTGCTGCATGTCAACATTCTGACATAGAGTGTTCGATGTCAACTAATTGACATCGAAATCTAGGAGACATCATGACCACCGCATCCGGCCCCGGCTTCATCTCACTGCAGGTTCGCGACCTCGACGCCGCAGGCGCCTTCTACGAAAAGTACCTTGGCTTGACCCGTCAGCCAGGCCCACCTCACGCCATTGTCTTTGGCACCACCCCGGCGGCATTCGCGGTGCGCTCCGCAGTTCCCGGCGTTGATCTCGACTCGGTCGCGCAACTCGGGCTCGGCGTCGGCATTTGGATGCACGCTCCCGACGCCCAAGCGATCCACGACACCCTCGCTGCCGATGGCATCACCATCACCTCAGCTCCCGTCGATGGCCCGTTCGGTCGCACCTTCACGTTCGCCGACCTCGATGGCTACCAAATCACGCTCCACGACCGCGCGTAGTTCGCGAGCAGCCCTTGATCAGCGCTGGATAGCCTCGATACTTGTCAGCTACGAGACCTGCACGCCGATACGGTGCCAGCCCTCGGCGCCGTCGGGTACGACCGGCACGGGGTCACCGGATTGCGTTGTGCCTTCGGTGTCCGTTGCGCGCACCTCGATGACGTGGTTGCCGCTCGTGGCTTCCCATTGGTAGACCCACTGAACCCAGGTGTCAGCGGAAATCGCGGTGGCGAGCTCGGCGGCTTCCCAGTCGCCGCTGTCGACGCGCACTTCGACACCGGCAATTCCCGTGTTGGGCGCCCACGCGACGCCAGCAACGGCGACAGTGCCCGCCTCAACCGATGCGTCTGAGGACGGAACATCGATGCGTGATTGCACCTTGACGGGGCCGATTGCCGACCATCCGCGATCGGTCCAATACGCCGTGGCGTCGGCGAAGCGGGTGACTTCCATTTCAACAACCCACTTGGTTGCCGAGACGTAGCCGTAGAGTCCGGGCACCACCATGCGCACCGGGAAGCCGTGTTCGCGCGGAAGCGGTTCGCCGTTCATCCCGACGGCAAGGATGCTCTCGCGAGACTCTTCCTGCAACGCCTCGATCGGGGTGCTCGCGGTAAAGCCGTCGATGCTGCGCGACAGCACCATGTCAGCCCCAGCGAGCGGCTTCGCTTGGGCAAGCAGTTCGCGGATGGGGTAGCCAAGCCACATGGCGTTGTCGACGAGGTCGCCGCCCACCACATTCGACACGCACGACAGTGTTGCGGCAGTCTCCACCAAGGGCAGGGCGAGCAGCTCGGCGAACGTGATTTCGATCTCGTTCTCGACCATTCCTGTGATCTTGAGGCTCCACTCATCCGCATCGATGTTGGGCACGACGAGCGCGGTGTCGATGCGATAGAAGTCAGCGTTGGGGGTGATGATCGGCGAGATGCCTGCAACGTCGAGACTCGCGCCGGCGGGTATTGCCGGAGCGGGGAAAGCCGCAGCGGGCAGCGTGAGAGCCGTGCGCACGGCATCCACGACACTGGCACTGGCGTTGACGACGCGAGCGCCGGCACCGACAAGAACGGCACCGATGGATGTCACACCGACGATACGAAGAAAGTCCCGGCGCGACGCGGCCGGCACACGGTTGGGAGTGGCGGAGGACCGTTGAGCGCTAGCGGCACGCGCGGCCGCTGCGGTACCGGCGGGCGTCTTAGCCGGAGCGACCGGGATAGAGCTCACCCAGCGGCGCAACCGAATCATGGTGAGGCGCAACACGAGCACACCGGCGACAACGCCGAGAACAGTGGGCATCGGCCAGCTTGCGGTCGCTTGGGCGCGGGTCGTGACGGCGATCGTCGCGACCACCCCGACGAAGACGAGCTGGATGACGCCCCAGCTGGGCCGAGCATATTCAACAAGACCGATTGCCACGGCGAGAACCAGCACCAAGAGCCCAACACACAGCAGTAGCACGATCTTGTCGTTGGTGCCGAACAGCGCGATCGTGAGGTCCTTCAACCATGACGGCGCGAGGTCGATGACGAGGGAACCGACAGCGAGCACGGGGCTGCTGGCGGGCGAAATGAAGACAGCAAAGAATTCGGCGACGGCAAGCACGACGGCGGCACTCAGCACCCCAAGAAGTGCCGACCAGGTGCGGATTCGTTTCACGCTCAGTTCGGCGGGCGGGGCAGTCTTCGTCGTGGAGGTCACAGGCGAATCGCTTCTTCCTAAGTAAGACGAGAGACCATCGGTCTAGACGCCGGGCTGGAGTTCGAGCATCCTCTGCCAAATCCGCCGAAGCGGGAGGCATATTCAACTCTAGATGGGGTGCCTGTGTGGACGGCGGTTGGGTTTGAGATGAGTCAAAACCGTAAGATTTGGCAGTGAATCTGGGCGAGCAGCTCTGCTAGGCCGAAACAGGCTCGTGCGTTCCACAGCTGAAGTGGCTGCGATACGCACTCGGCGTGACCCCCAGCGTGCGCGCAAAGTTTTGGCGCAGCACAGCGGCCGAGCCGAACCCGCTCTCGCCCGCCACTTGCTCAAGATCGAGCTCGGTCTCTTCGAGAAGCCGTTGCGCGTGCAGCAATCGCTGGCGTGCGAGCCAAGCTGCGGGGGTGGTGCCGAGATCCGTTTTGAAGCGGCGGGCGAAGGTGCGCGGCGACATTTGGGCTCGACGCGCAAGCTCTTCTACCGGAAGTTCATCGCGCAGGTTCTCTAGCATCCACTCGGTGACGGCTGCGAACGATTCTGACCGAACGACCGGCAGCGGCTTGCTGATGAACTGCGCCTGACCGCCATCACGTTGCGGCGCAATCACCATGCGTCGCGCGATGCGATTCGTCACCTCAGCCCCGAGTTCTTGCCGCAAGAGGTGCAGGCAGGCGTCGATACCGGCGGCGGTGCCTGCACTCGTAATGATGCGGTCATCCTGCACATACAGAACGTCGGGGTCGACGTCGATCTTGGGATACATCTCGGCAAAGGTCTGCGAGTACATCCAGTGCGTTGTTGCGCGGCGTCCATCCAGCAATCCGGATGCCGCCAAAGTGAACGAGCCGCTACAGATGGCCAGAACCCAAGCTCCGCGCGCGACCGCCCGTTCGAGCGCTGCGGAGACCCGCGCATCCACGGTTCCCCAGGTCGAACGAGGAACCGGTGTGAGCACGATCACGTCGGCGTCGTCGGCAAACGACAGGTCGTTTTCGACGTTCATGGTGTAGCCGATGCTGCTACGAATGGCGCCGGGGTCGGGAGTGAGCACCCGAAAATCGAACGACTGGATACCCTCATCGGTGCGATCGAGACCGAACGCTTCGCAGGCGAGCCCGAACTCAAACGGGGTGAACCCGTCGTGCACGATGACCGCTACTCGCTCCATGAGGACCTCAACTCTTTGCTGAACACGCCGCCTGCAAATTTGGCAGTATTCGTTAGATAGATGGCATGGCTGCCACTGTTGGCACTATTTATACGATCGTAGCGTTGGTGCCATGTTAATCGCAATCATTATCGCCACCGTCTCAGCCCTCGCCATTGTGGGCACCATCCGCGACCTACCCCAGGGAGGTAGCCGCCGAACCCCCACCGATTGGAGCCGACTGCCCTAACCGGTGAACGAACTGCACCCCGTTGCTGCAGCCACGCGCGCGCAGGCTCCGCCAGCAAACCGAGCACATTCTCAGGGAGGAATAGTTCGTGCCAGTCGATGTTGAACTTGTTACGACCGACAGAAAGAGATCTGCTGTGAACTTGTTTTCCCCCACGACCCTCGGCGAGCTGAACCTGACCAACCGCTTGGTGATGGCACCGCTCACACGCACCCGCTCTGGACAAGCCGGCGTTCCCGGCCCGATGGTTGCCGAGTACTACGCCCAGCGCGCCTCGTTCGGCCTGATCGTGTCTGAGGGCACCTACCCGAGCCATGCCGGGCAGGGTTTCCCCGGCCAGCCCGGTCTGGTCACGCCCGAGCAGCTTGAAGGCTGGAAGCACGTTACTGACGCAGTACACGCGGCAGGCGGCCAGATTGTCGCGCAGGTGATGCACGCCGGGCGCGTAACTCACGAGAGCATCACTGGCGGACAGCCCGTGGTCGGCCCGAGCGCGATCGCGATCAACGGCGAAACTCATACCTACGACGGGAAGCAGCCCTACCCGGTTCCGCACGCGCTCACCGAGAGTGAACTCGCTGGTGTAATCCAGGAGTTCGTGACGGCCTCGCGCAACGCCATCGCGGCGGGATTCGACGGCGTCGAGCTTCACGCGGCCAATGGCTACCTGCTGCACGAGTTTCTCTCCCCCGCCTCCAACCAGCGTGAAGACTCGTATGGCGGTTCTCCCGAAAACCGCGCTCGCTTCGTGATCGAGGTCGCCACCGCAGTCGCGGAAGCGATCGGTGTCGGCCGTGTGGGCCTGCGCATTTCCCCGGAACACAACATCCGTGACGCGTTCGAGACGGACAGCGCCGATGTTCTCGCGACCTACGGGGCACTCGTCGACGGTCTTGCCCCACTGCGGCTTGCCTACCTCAGCGTGCTGCACGCCGAACCCACCGGTGCTTTCGTACAAGAGCTGCGCGCCCGCTTCGGCGGGCCGGTGTTGCTCAACAGTGGCTTCGCACAGATGACGACTCGTAATGAGGCCCTCGATCTGGTGCGCGACGGTCACGCCGAGGGCGTTGTCGTGGGCCGCCCAGCCCTCGCCAACCCCGACCTGGTCTACCGCTGGCAAGAAAACCTGCCACTGAACACCCCCGACGCCACGACCTTCTACACCGCCGGCCCCGAGGGTTACACGGACTACCCCACCTTCGAGCCGAGCTAGCGCGTCGCGAGGGCGGCCGGCGGCGAATGACGTCTCGGGCGTCTTGATGAAACTTGGCCGCTCAAGTGTACCAAGCACGTGCTACATTGAATGTACCTCAACACTAGTACATTCGATGTTTACGGAGCCGCCTCAATGCCCGACCTCGTCATACTCATCTGGTTTAGTTTCCGCTCCATCATCATTGGGCTGGCACTGGCAGTTGCGTGGTGGCTAGCACGAGGGCGCACAAGCCGGCTGCCCAGCGGACTGACTGCTGCAGTCACGGTGACTGCGACTTCCCTAGCCATGGCCGGCCTCATTTATCTGAATGCGGCCATCGGGTTCCCCATGCTCCAGCCCCCGCTGTCCGAGCATCTTCCGCTGTGGGTATTCGAGATGCGCGTCGTCTGGGCTCTCGCGATCGGAATCCTGGCCATCGCGCTCCTCGCCATCCCCATCGGCATCCACGCCCCGCGTGGTCACGCAAGCCTCACCCGGCGAACACCGTTCAGCTTCGGCCCTCGGTGGTGGTTCGCTGGCGTCACCACAATTGTCGGCACTATCGTCACCGTTTCAGTGCTGGCCGGGATGGCATCGGAACCAGACGAAGAGGGCCTCTGGCGGAACTACACCGTGGATGCCGGGAGCTCGATCTCGTTCGGAACCCGAATCTACGGCTGGTACTACTCGGTGCCCGCGTTGATGCTTCTCGCCGCACTTATCGCGGTCACCTTCGTCGTACTTTGGCTCATCGCCCGCCCTTCGCTCAGCGCCAACCACGACGACGATGTGCGGATGCGTCACCTCAGAACCCGGAATATCCTCGCTATCGCGAGCGGGGCTCTCCTGATTCACCTCGGCTCCATATTTACGTCACTGTCAAATACAGCGTCGTTGCGGGGCGGGGCCGCCATCGGCGAAAATGGCTGGGGTTCGTGGACGACCCCCTTCGCCGCAATGCAGCCAGCTCTTCTCTATGTTGGCCTAGGCATAGCCGCCCTCGGCTATGCACTCTGGTTCGGAGTTCTGCTATCCGCCGCGCTCACACGCCGCGCCCGCGCAAACACCGATCGATCATGATGATTAGCTTGGCGGGATCAGCCCCCGCTGCCGACCAAATTCGGGACCAAATTCGCGGGCTCATCGCTGCCGGAACTTTGGCAGCGGGCGAGCGGATCCCCTCAGTTCGGCAACTCGCAAAAGACCTCGGCGTTGCTCCCGGGACTGTCGCGAAAGCCTACAAAGCTCTCGAAACCGAGGGACACTTACGCACCCACACCGGAGGAGGAACCCGCGTTAGCGCAACGGCGTCAGCCACCCCCCTCGCCGTTGTCGAAGCGGCCCGAATCCTCGCCGACACCAGCGGGCGCGCAGGTGTTGACCTCGAAGAAACCACCCGGGTTCTTCGTGCGATCTGGGCGTCGCAAGAGAAGGACGATTAGGACCGCCCGCTAGCTGCTGAACGGATCCAACCCGGTCGCCTTCACCGCAACAGCCCAGAGCTTCTCGGCCGCAGCAGGGTCAACCGCCCACTGCTTGGCGCCGCCGGTCGTCATGTCGGCGTGGTCATCCGCAACGATGCCCTTGATGGAGCAGTCTTCGCAGTACGCGCCGCCACGCTCAGTGAGCTCGGTGGCCGTTGCCGCCCAAAGTCCGGTCGATGCACCCTCGGCCGGTGTCTTGAACAGCGGGTTGGGGTTGCCGTCCTCGTCGATCCACTGGCGTGCGAGCAACTCTTCGCGGGGCATGTTGCGCTGCAGGTCGGTCATGATGCCACCGGGGTGCACCGAGTACGCGTGGATGCCGCGGCCGGCAAGGCGAGCATCCAGAGCAACAGCGAGCAGGGCATCCGCTGACTTCGACTGGCCGTAGGCAACCCAGGGCTCGTAGTCGGTGGAGTCAAAGTTGATGTCATCGAAGTTCACGGGTGAACGCCAGTGACCAACCGACGAGTACGACACGATTCGTGCGCCATCCTGAAGCAGGGGTTCGAGACCAGCGACGAGTGCGAAGTGTCCGAGGAGGTTGGTGCCGAACTGCAGGTCCCAGCCCTGCGGCGTGCGCAGCTCGGGTGTTGCCATAACCCCGGCGGCATTGATCATGAGGTCAACGGGAGTGCCAGCGTCGCGCATCCCGGCGGTGAACGCGGCGACAGAGTCGAGGTCGCTAAGATCCATCGCCTCAATCTGCACACCAGTGACACCGGCGAGCACTTCGGCTGCCTTGTCTGGACGACGAGCGGGAACAATCACGGTCATGCCCGCGTCGGCGAGCGCCTTCACGGTTTCGTAGCCGAGCCCCGAGTAGCCACCGGTGACGACAGCGGTCTTGCCGGCGAGGTCGAAACCGGCGATCACTTCGGATGCTGTGCTGCGGTAGCCGAACTTCGATTCGAGGGGTTGTTGGCGGGCTGTCATTTCTTCGGAGGAGATCATGCTTGTGACTCTAAGAGCTGGAGCGCACTCTAGGTCAAGCGCACCAGCACACTCCCAGAAAACAGCTCCCGCGCCCCGCGGGCGCCCGGGAGACAGCTCCGGGAAACAAGAAAGCCCGGGCCGACCGAAGTCGACCCGGGCTTGATCCCTGGTGCTAGTTCACGAGATAGCTATTAGCCCTTGGTGACCTGGTAGTACAGCGGGACTGAATCCCAGCCGAATTCAACGTTCTCGACAGTGTCAGCCGAGACGCCAGTGGCGTTGGAGTACCACAGCGGAATGCTGGGCAGGTCCTTCAACAGAACTTCCTGAGCGTCCTGGTAAAGCGCCGTTGCGTCATCAACCGTCTGAGCTGCAGCACCCTCCTTCAGGAGACCATCGAACTCAGAGCTGCTGTAGCCCTCATAGTTCGAGCCAGCGCCGGTCTGGTAGAGCGGTGCGAGGAAGTTGTACAGCGACGGGTAGTCGGCCTGCCATCCGGCGCGAGTTGCACCGGTGAGGGTTCCTGCAACACGGTCTTCGAGCGACGACTTGAAGTCGGGGTACGACTTGCCGACGGCATCAATGTCGAGAGTGTTCTTGATGCTGTTTGCAACCGCATCCACCCAACCCTGGTGGCCACCGTCTGCGTTGTAGGCAATGTCGAACGTGCTGTCGCCGAAGGGCGAGATAGCGTCGGCTTCAGCCCACAGCTTCTGCGCTTCTTCAGGGTTGTAGTCGAGAACTTCGGCGCCATCGAGATCGCTCGAGTATCCGTCAATCACGGGCGACGTGAAGTCGGTTGCCGGCGTGCGGGTGCCCTGGAAGATCACGTCAGTGATCTCGTCGCGGTCGATCGACATCGAGATAGCGGCACGACGCAGCTTTCCTTCTTCGCCACTGAAGTGATCGAGGTAGTAAGGAATGTTGAACGCCTGGAAGATGGCAGCCGGCTGGTTGATGGCGCGGTCGCCGAACTCATCCTCGAAAATGCCGAAGGCACTGTCGGGAACAGCATCGAGAACGTCAAGGTTTCCACCGAGAACGTCTGCGTAGGCAGCGTCCTGTGACGTGTAGAACTTGAAGGTGACACCACCGTTGGCGGGCGTGCGCACACCGTCGTAGTCAGGGTTCGTGACGAGCGAGATCTGCACATCGTGCTCCCACGCGTCGTCGCCATCCATCATGTACGGACCGTTACCGATGGGGTTCTCGCCGAAAGCTTCCATGTCGTCGAAAGCAATCGAGGGCAACGGCATGAATGCCGTGTAGCCCAAGCGCAACGGCCAGTCAGCCTCAGGGGCAACAAGAGTGACATCGAATGTCAGGTCATCGACAACGCTGAGTCCAGTCAGCTCTGAGTCCGCTTCGTAGCTGAAGCCCTCGATGTCATCGAAGAAGTACGACGAAGCCTGTGCATTGCTGAACGTCGCGCCATAGGTCCAGGCGTCAACGAACGAACTTGCGGTTACTGCCTCACCATTGGTGAAGGTCCAGCCGTCGTTGAGAGTGACGGTCCAGTGCTGACCGTCTTCCGACTCAATCGACTCAGCAACGTCATTGCGGATGCTTCCGTCTGCCTCGTACGAAACCAGACCCGCGTAAATGGACGTCAGAATTTTTCCGCCACCGGTCTCGGTAGTGCCGACGGTGACGAGCGGGCCGAGCGGCTCGCTTCCATTGGTGGTGATGACTTGGTTGACGTCGCCTGAATCTCCACCATCGCTGCTAGCGCAGCCGGCGAGAGTGAGCGAGACCGCCGAGGCGAGCGCCACAGCGCCCAACCCGAAACGTGATGTCTTCATGCTTCCTCCTGTGCAGTGAGCGCCTACGGTGCCAGCAGTGAGTGGCTCCGGGCGTTGGATTTACTTTAGGGCTACGAAACTGCGACCTAACGTAAAGTGTCATAATGTTATCTCGTTGTTAGGTTGTATTCGCTAGTCGCCTTACAAACAATTTACAAAACCGACACATGACCTATCATTACGCTTGTGGGAATGCCGTAAGGTTTCGCCATGACGGCATCCAGCCCCACCGAGCAGAGAAAGAAGTAGAGACGATGACGAGCGCGCCAATCCTCATGTTTTCGAGCACGATGTCCGCAGACATGCGACACGTAATCACCCACGAGGTGCACGACCCCTTCCTCTACATCGAAGTTGATGGCAAGCGCTACACCGCGATCAAGTCGCTTGAAGCGGCCCGGATGCGCGACGTCGATAACATGACCGTCTTCCCTCTCGAAGAGCTTGGTTTCGATGACTTCCGCGCCGCCGGACAGGGCCCCGACCTCGCCGAACTCAACTGCTTGGTTGAGGCATGCGTCCGCACCGGAGTGAAGAGCGCCAGCGTTCCCTCCACCTTCCCGCTCGGCGTTGCCGACCATCTCCGTGCTGCTGGCATCGAACTGAACGTCGACAACCACCTCTTCGAGATGCGCCGCCGCGTGAAGTCCCCCGCTGAGCTCGCCGGAATGCGCCGCGCTCAGATCGCTGCCGAAGCGGGCGTTGCCCACGTCGCCACCCAGATGGAAGCCGCAACGGTCGATACCGATGGCGGACTACTCATCGACGGCAAGCCCCTCACCTGTGAAGACCTGAAGACGGGCATCCGCGCCGCCTTCTTGCGCAACGGTTGCGAAGACGCCGGCCTCATCGTGGCCCACGGCGAGCAGACCTGCATCGGCCATCACGCTGGCTCCGGCCAGATTTTTGAGAAAGAGCCCGTCACGGTCGACATCTGCCCCCGCGACACCGAGTCCGGTGGAAACTCCGACATGACCCGCACCTTCGTCAAGGGCGAGATCAACGAAGAGCTCGCAACGTACTGGCGCATCGTGAAGGAATCCTTCGACAACACGCTCGCGGCTATCCGCCCCGGTCTCCCCGTTGCCGAACTGCACCGCATTTCGTGCGAGCCGATCAGCAACGCTGGTTACCCTACGCAGCTCACCAAGAAGCCGGGCGAGGTTCTCAACGAGGGCTACTTCCACAGCCTCGGCCACGGAATCGGCCTCGAAGTTCACGAAGCTCCCGGTCTCGGCCAGAACGACGCCGTGCTGGTTGCCGGTGACGTGATCGCGATCGAGCCCGGCTGCTACCGCCAGGGCTTCGGCGGCGTGCGCCTCGAAGACATCGTTCTCGTCACCGAAGACGGCGCCGAGCGCATTACGGACTACCCGTACGAGCTCACCCCCGTCGCAATTTCCCGAGGAGTCTAAGCGTGCGCGACCCCCGCATTGATGCCGAGCGCGAGCAGAGCATCCGCGAATGGCAGGAATTCTGTCGCTTCCCCTCTGTGGCGAGCGATCGTGTGGCAATCGAAGCTGCCGCTGACTGGCTGGAGCAGAAGCTTCGCCGGCTCAGCGAGCGCGTCGAACGCATCGAGATTCCCGCTTACGGGCCGGTCGTCGTCGCCTACTTCCCCGGAGCAAGCGACAAAACGCTCATGCTCTACAACCACTACGACGTGCAGCCCGTTGGCGACCTCGAGCAGTGGATCTCTGGCCCCTTCGACTCAGAAATTCGCGACGGCGCCATGTGGGCCCGCGGTGCCTGCGACGATAAGGCCGATGTCACGAGCCGCCTGCGCGCGCTCGAACTGTTCATCGAGGATCACCCGGACGGCTTGCCGTACAGCATGATCTACCTCGCCGACCCGTGTGAAGAGATCGGTAGCCCCGGCCTCGAAACCGTCTTGGCCGAGAACGCTGAACGCCTCAGCTCCGACGCGGTGCTGTGGGAGAGCTACCTTCGTGAAGACGATGGTCGCCCCGCCGTCGGCTTCGGATGCCGTGGCGGCATGGAGATCAGCCTGAGTCTGAACATCTTGGCTTCCAATCAGCACCCCTCGTATTCGCAGATTCTGCGTTCCGCACCGCTCGAGTTGATGCGGGCGATCACGTCTCTCGTCACGGAGGACGGCCTCATCGCCGTTCCCGGTTTCACAGATTCAGCTCTGCGCCCGGATGCCGCGGCGAAGGCTCGCACGCAGCAGCTCTCGCTTCCCGGCGACGCCATCAGCCTGCCGGGCGTCAATCCTTTGAAGGATCTGCCCGAGGCCGAACTGAAGGAACGCTTCATCTTCACCCCGTCGATGAGTCTCTCGGGCTTTGACATCGACCCCAGCGTTAGCCACAGCGTTCCGGCGAAGGGCACCGCAAAGGTCCGCTTCGGGCTCGTGCCCGGCATGGACCCGCACGCCTGCTTCGAGACCGTGAAGGCGTTCCTCGCTGACACCGCTCCCGACATTCAGGTCGACCTCATCCGCACCATGCAGCCTGCGTTCTCCCCGGTAGACACTCCGTTCGCGGTCTCGGTGCTGGAAGCTGCAACAAAAGCTTTCGAAGCAGAACCGGTCATCTACGATGTGATGACTGGTTCCGGACCGGGAGCATTCTTCCTTGAACATCTCGGGGCTCCCTTGATCTCACCCACCGGAACTTTGCGACCGGAGGGCAACATGCACGGCTACAACGAACACGGCTACCTCGAGGATTACCTCACCCACATCCAGTTCACTCTCGACCTGCTGAACAACCTTGAGGCCAACGGGTTCGCGAACAATGACTGACGCCGCAGCAGCAGCGCGGTCGACGAAAGATGCCATCGCGTCGTCGACGACGATCATGGATCTTTTACAACCGACGACGCCACCGGTTGACCTCGACACCGTCGACCTCCAGCTCATCCGCCACTTGCACGAAGACTCCAGCATTTCGCTTCGCAGCCTCGGCGCGCTGGTCGGCATGTCGGCGCCCAGCGTCGGAGAGCGCGTCGCGCGCCTCGAACGCACCGGTGTCATCCGACGCCGCAGCATCGAGATGGACTGGTCAGCCATGGGCCGCCCCATGTTGGTCGTCATCCCGATCAAGATCACCTCAGATGCCCGCATGCCCAGTGTCATCGAAGCGCTTCGGGCGATTCCCTCGCTCACCGAAGTGCTGATTTTGAGTGGAACCTACGACATGATGGCGCGGTTCCGCCTGAAAGATCATGCCGAGCTGCAGTCTCTGCTTCTCGAAAAGCTCGGAGCCGTGCCCGGGTTGCAGCGCGTGGAAGCGATGATCAGCCTTGGCCGCATCGAAGACACGTCGCCACTCAGCCACATCCTCGACATCGACGAATAACCGCTCCAACAGAAAGTAGCTCCGTGCGCATTGATGATTCGTGGCGAGACCTCGCCGCTCCCGATTTTTCCCTCTATGCAGGGCTCGATCCCGAGACTCGGATCATGATGATGGGCGCGGATCCGTTCGCGCCAGACAAGTGCCTGCCGGATCACGTCATCGATGCCACCAAGCAAGCCCTCGATGATGGCAAAACGCACTACTCGCTCGACAACGGGTACGCCGAGCCTCGTCTGAAGACCGCGCTCGTCAATAAGCTGTGGGACTTCAACGGGATGGAGATCGACCCCGAAACGGAGTTGATGGTCGGCCCAAGCTCGGCCTTCACCCTCTTCCTCTCGATTCGCATCTGCATCCGCCCCGGTCAGGGCGATGAGGTTCTTGTCACAAGCCCCGGCTTCGCAGAGAACATCAACGACATCCACCAGATGGGTGCGGTGTGTGTGCAAGTTCCGACCTACGAAGAAGATGGCTTCGCCCTGCGGATGGATGAATTCCGCTCGCGCATCACGGAACGCACTCGCGCCATCGTGATCACCAATCCCAACAACCCGACCGGCACTGTCTACACCCGCGAGAACCTCATGGAACTTGCTGCGCTGGCCGAGGAGTTCGACCTCGGCGTGATCGTCGACCAGGACTTCGAACGTCAGGTGTACGACGGAGCAGAGTACGTGAACTTCGCGACTCTGCCCGGAATGCGCGAACGCACCCTCACCGTCTTTGGCACCTCGAAAGACCTCGGGCTCACCGGCTTCCGTGTGGGTTACCTCGTTGCTCCGGCCGAGATCATGCCGCTACTCAAGATCGCCACCTTCAACTACGTGGGCCCCACCAATACGTTCGCGCAGTACGGCGTTGCCGCCGCCTACGAGAACCCGGCCTACACCGATGAATGGTTCACCATTTATGACCAGCGCCGCCACGCCATCCACGATGCACTCCAGGGCATTCCGGGTGTTGGCGCGGCGTTACCGGCCGGTGGTTTCTACCACTGGGTCAACACCTCCGAGCTCGGCACCTCTCTTGAGGTCGTCAAACACCTCGTGAGCACCCAGCAGCTCGGCGTCTCGCCCGGTAACTGGTTCGGCGAGGTTGGCGAAGGCTACATTCGCGTCATGTACGGCTCGAACGGCCGCGGCGAAATCTTCCGGGAAGGTGTCGCGCGCTTGGCCGCTGGCCTGCGCGAACTCGCGGAACTCAAAGGCGTGAGCGCGGCCGCTTAGGCGCGCGTCACCCTGTGCGGCTCGGGGTCGCCCTGCTCTTAGAGGGGCACCCCGGAGTTCGCGATGATCTCATCAAGGCGCTCAATTGTCTTTGCGCAGAACCAATACCCGCCGGCAAAGAGGTACTCAGAAACAACGTCGTCACTTGGCGATAGCTGGCTGTACAGATCGCCGCCGAGGTACCCGGTAATCGAGTAGCCCTGATCGAGAAGCGCTTCTTGCTGAACCGCTGCCTGAGCGGGAGTAATAGGTGAGTAACCGAAGACCTCCCCCACCGCGTAGCCATCCGAGGTGAGGCACAACAGCCCCCCGTTATCGACGAACAGTGCGTTTTCCGCCGACGGGCCGTAAAGCCCAGCTTCGCTTCGAATTTTGTCGACGTAGCTCGTGGTGTCTTCTGGGTTTAGCAGCGGGAAGCTGCTGCCCGCCATCGAAGCAAGCGTCGCGTCATCGAGCAGTTCGGTGCACTCGCTCGCGAGCACGACGGGAGTCTCCGACGGTGTGGGATCCGCAGTGGGAGCTTCGGTAGCCGTTGCCACCGGGCTTTCCGTCGGCTCACTCGACCCCGAAGGGCCACACCCCGCCAACGCGATGGCAAGCAGCGAGGAAACGACAAGGGCTGGAACAACGCGGCTGGTGTTCATGGCTACGAGGCTAAACCCCGTGTACTGACCTGTCTAGGAGTGGGCGTGTCGCTCGTGGAATATCAGCTCCATCAGCAAGGTTGTAGGCATCATGACCGAACTGCTCGCACCCGACACCGCTATGGGCGCGGTGACGCTCAGCGTCGCGAACCTCGACGCCCTCACGGCGTACTACCGGGACGCCGTAGCCCTCACAGTGCTGAGCGAGTCTTCTGACACGGTCGTTCTCGGTCGCGGCACCACGCCCGTCGTGATCCTCAAGCATTCACCCGCGCTCACGCATGCGAGCCCCCGCGACGCCGGACTGTTCCACACGGCCATCCTGTTCGACACCGAAGAAGCCTTGGCGGCATCCGTGTACTCGGTTGCCACTCGCTACCCGAAGACGTTCACCGGCAGCGCCGATCACCTCGTGAGCAAAGCGTTCTATTTCACCGACCCGGAGGGCAACGGCGTCGAATTGTACTGGGATCGCGACCGCACCCAGTGGAGCTGGACCCACGGCGCCGTCGAAATGGCGACCCTGTTTCTCGACCCCAACGGCTTCTTGCAAGAGAACCTCACCGAGGCTGCCATCGAGCAGCCCGTGATCGGTGGCGCCCGCGTCGGCCACGTGCACCTGCAGGTGGGTGACGTGAAGACTGCCCGCGAGTTCTACGTCAACCAACTCGGCTTCGAAGCAACCACCGAAATCCCCGGCAGCGCCGTGTTCGTCAGCGCTGGCGGCTACCACCACCACATGGCCATGAACACGTGGAACTCGAGCGGTGCTGGTCCGCGGCTGCCCGCACTCGGGCTCGCTCAAGTCGACATTGCGGTGCCGAGTGCCGACGACCTCGGAGCGCTTGGCGAACGGATGACGCACCACGGCATCCAGTTACGCCACGATGGTCAGACCCTCAGTTTCGATGACCCGTGGGCCAACACTATTCGTGTGAGCACCGCCGCAAACTAGGGCAACGGCCGGCGCGAAAAATAGTGCTTGCCAAGGCGACATTCGAGGCGCACACTGTCTCCCATGGACGCCGATCCTGTAGCAACGAATCCGGAACACTACTCAGTGGTGTTCGAGAATGACCGCGTACGAGTGCTTGAGTACATCGATGCGGCCGGCGATACCACGACACCGCACGAGCATCCCGACAGTGTCATGATCACTCTCAGCGATTTTCGCCGCCGCTTACACGCTGGCGAGAACCATCGCGATGTTGAGTTGGCAACGGGCCTGGCCATGTGGTTGCCCGCCCAACGCCACTCCGGAGAGAACATTGGCGACAGCCCAACCCACGTGATGTTCGTGGAGCTCAAAGATCGAACCCCCGACGACCCAATGCCCGTGTGGTTGGGTCCAGCCCAACTCGCCCCCTAGCGCAGCCCACAAGCAGGAACGCGTACGCGCGAGTTACCCGCCGAGGCGTTCGTCGATCTCGCGGATGACCGGCCACGCGCCCTCTTCGGAGTTCGAGAGCACGACAACGTCGAGACCGTTCTCGAGGTAGTGGCGCACGATTCCGGAGGCGCCGGGGCTCACACCGTCGGCGAAGTAGCTGCGCACGGTGCCGTCTTCGTTCATGTCGAACTCAAGACCGAAGCCGTACCAGGTCTCTTCGTCGTACTGAACCTGCGGGGTGAGAAACTCTTCTGTGAACTCGGTGTCGAGGAGGTCGCCGTTGCGCACTGCCTGAATGAAGCGAATGAGGTCGGCGGCGGTGACGTGAGCTCCGCCATCGGGCAGACCAATGGGCGGGGCGCTGTAGATATTGGAAACCCAGCGGCCATCGATGTAGTCCCAGCCTTCGGCAACGCGCGGGGCGGCATCCCGACGGTCATAGAACCCCGAGTCGACCATGCCGGCCGGCGTGAAGACCTCGTCGAAAATGTACTGGCGGTAGTCGGTCTTCGTGACCTTCTCAAGCGCAAGGCCCGCCAGAACGTAACCCGCGTTGGTGTAGACGCACTCGACACCGGGCTCGGCCAGTGACTCCTTGTTCACAAAGGTGGGGAGCTGATCGGCGGGCTCAAGAATTGTGTAGGTCGGGAACTCTGCCCACAGATCGGCGTAGCTTTCGCCCTCTTCTTCATCCACGTCATCCGCAATGCCGCTCGTGTGGGTGAGCACGTGCAGCAGCGTGACGGCGGGGTCAATCTCGGTATCGGCGAGGTCAACATAGTGATGAATGGACGTCTCGAGGTCGAGGTCATTCTTCGACACCTGCTGCAGCGCCGCAACGCTCGTGAAGAGCTTGGTGATCGAGCTGGAATCGAAGCGCGTGTCTGCCGTGTTTGGCACATCCCAACGCTGGGTCGCTTTTCCCGCGACAGCTTCGTAAATAGTGGCGTTGCCCCGCTTGATCAGGACCGTGCCAGAGAAGTCATTGTGCTCAAGAAATGCGTCGAGTCCCGTGGTGTCCATAGTGCGAGCCTACCCACTGTCGCTCGTCAATTGGGCAGCGGATGCTGTGGGTGGGCTCGATGATTGCTGAGTAACGCTCCCAGCGAACAGACCCGCATTCGCGGAATGGATCAGCCCCACCCAGAGTTGCCGATTTACATGACTACTTCTCTCGTTGAACACCCCAGTTTCACCACCGGCACCTGGCAGATTGATGCCGCTCACTCGACGGTTTCTTTCACCGTCAAGCACCTCATGATCAGCAAGGTTCGCGGAACCTTCGATGGTTTCTCGGGCACGATCGTCACCTCCGAAACGCCCGCCGAGAACTCGGTGACGGCAGAGATCGACATGGCGACGATCAACACCAACCAGGCTGACCGCGACGGTCACCTGCGCACCAACGACTTCTTCAACGTTGAGACGTTCCCCACCGCCACCTTTAAGTCAACGAGCGTCGCGATTGACGGTGATGACCTCACCATCGAGGGCGACCTCACCCTCCGTGGCGTCACGAAGCCGGTCACGCTGAAGGGCGAGTTCGGCGGCATCGCGCAGAACCCCTACGGCCAGACCATTGCGGCAGCAAGCGCGAGCACTGTGATCAACCGCACCGACTTCGGTGTGAACTACAACGCAGCTCTCGAAACCGGCGGCGTTCTTCTCGGCGAAGACGTCACCCTCACCTTCGACCTTCAGGCTGCACTCCAGCAGTAACCGCGTCCTCGCGAATAACTAATGAGGCCTCTCTGCGCACTGCGCGGAGAGGCCTTTGTTATGACGCCGTTTCGGCGGCGTTGTTGAGCAACACTTTTTCGGCTGCAGCAACAGCGGCGCTGCGCCACACGACGAGGGCGGCCACCGCAACGATGAGCACCAGAATTCCGGCACCCCACGCGAGCCCGGCATAGCCAACGAGCGCGAGGATGGGGCCAGCGAACCCTCCACCGAGCGCCCCCGCGAGACTCATGATCGTGTCACTGCGGCCCTGAATGCGCAGCTTTGTTTTTCCGGTCGCGAGGTCGGCGACAAGGGCGGAACCGGCAACCGTCGACGCACTCCAGCCGAGCCCGAGCAGCACTAGGCCGACCGTGACGGCGACATTGCTGAGCTCCCCCAGTGCCACTACAACAACGGAGGCCGCAAACAACCCCTGCCCAATAAGAATCGTCGGGATGCGCCCGAAGTGGTCACTCGCCCAACCGAACACGGGCGAGAGCGCGTACATGCCGGCGATGTGCAGGCTGATCGTGAAGCCGATTATCGTGAGGCTCGCTCCGTGGTGGCTTAAGTGCACGGGCGTCATCGCCATGATCGAGACCATCACCGCATGGCTGATCGCGATGGCAGCGATAGCGAAGACGAGCGGGCCACGACCGCGAACGATTCCGGCATCCGCGGCAACGGCGGCATCCACCGGACGGTTGCGGGCAAGAGTGAGCGGATCGGGCCGCAGCTCAACAAGATAGAGAACCATCGCTGCAAGCTGGGCTGCAATCGCGAAAACGAACGAACCGGTGTTCGTAGGCAAGGAGAGCCACTGAGCGATCGCCTCGCCGGGGCCGATGAGGTTCGGGCCGGCAACAGCGCCGATCGTGGTCGACCACACCACAAGAGAGAGGTCGCGACCGCGGTGTTCGGGTGCCGCAACATCCGTCGCCGCAAAGCGCGCCTGCAGGCCTACCGCCGTGCCAACGCCGAGCATCGCGAATCCAAGAATGAGAAGCGGGAAGAACGCGAGACCCACTGCGATCACCGTGATGAGCGAACCACCGGCCGCGACTCCCGCGCCGAGCGCCAGCGCCGGTCGACGACCCCAC
Organism: Salinibacterium sp. NG253; assembly: GCF_015864945.1. Classification (GTDB taxonomy): domain Bacteria; phylum Actinomycetota; class Actinomycetes; order Actinomycetales; family Microbacteriaceae; genus Rhodoglobus. The sequence continues at coordinate 1,509,149 of NZ_JADYWF010000001.1, forward strand.
CGAGCCGCGAGGCGAGCCAGCGGAATCGACACGAGTGCTGCGCCCAAAGTGCTGGATGTCGCTGCCGCGCCCGAGAGTGTTTCGCCGCCCAGATCAGCAGCCAGAATCGCCCCCACGGCAACAGTGGCCCCTAGACCAAGCCCGGCGAGCACTTGCCCAGCCACGAGCGTGCGGACTATTCGGGATTGCACTGCGCGGTCGATGTCCATGAATACAGTCTGGCGTACCCTCGGCTAGACTGGAGCCATCTTCCCGCGCGAAATCATGGAGTGATTCGGTGCCAATTATTGTCGTCGAGGTAATGCCTAAGGCTGAAATCCTCGATCCTCAGGGTAAGGCCGTAGCCGGCGCCCTCGTCCGTCTCGACAAAAGCGAGTTCAGTGCGGTGCGCATCGGTAAGCGTTTTGAGCTCACCGTTGAGGGGCCGATCACTGACGAACTGCTGGCTGAGGCCCGCGAGATCGCTAACGATCTTCTCGCCAACACCGTCATCGAAGATGTTATTTACGTCGGCGAGGCTCGCCCCGCCGACGACACTCAGGGCGCATAGTGCGCGTCGGAGTCATCACCTTTCCGGGTTCGCTCGATGACCGTGACGCTCAGCGCGCGGTCAAGCTGGGTGGCGGTGAGCCGGTAGCTCTGTGGCACGGTGACCACGACCTCAAGAACGTGGATGCCATCGTTCTGCCCGGTGGGTTCAGCTACGGCGACTACCTGCGTGCCGGTGCAATCGCAGCCCACTCGCCCATCATGAGCGAAGTCATCACGGCCGCTAACGCCGGAATGCCTGTTCTGGGCATCTGCAACGGTTTCCAGATCTTGGTGGAGTCGCACCTCCTCCCCGGCGGTCTCGTGCGCAACGATCACGGTGACTTTGTCTGCCGCGACCAGAAGCTGCGCGTCGAGAATGTCGACACGGCCTGGAGCAACGGCTTCAAAGAAGACGAAGAGATCATCATCCCGCTCAAGAACGGTGAGGGCGGCTACATTGCCGACCAGGCCACTCTTGATCGCCTTGAGGGTGAAGGCCAGGTTGTGTTCCGCTACCTCGAGGTCAACCCCAACGGGTCGGCGAATGACATTGCCGGCATCTCGAATGCCCGTGGCAACGTTGTTGGCCTGATGCCTCATCCCGAGCACGCGACGGAGCCTGGCTTTGGCCCAGACACTCGCGCGGCGATGCGTTCGGGCACCGACGGCCTCACGTTCTTCACGAGCGCGATCAGCTCGTTGATGGCCAACGCCTAATACTGAAAGCTCGGCCTCATGTTTGCGACCCCCAAGTCACTGTTCCGTGTTCTCGCCTTTGCTGAAGCGGTCACCTGGACGCTGCTCATCACCGGGCTCATCCTGCGCGCTACGGCGGGGCTGGATGTCGCGGTGTCGATCGGTGGGGCCATTCATGGTTTCGTCTTCCTCGCCTACGGTGCCACTGCCGTGTTGTTGACGGTGAACCAGCGTTGGAGCGTCGGCACCGCCGTTCTCACCATCGGTAGCGCCGTCATTCCTTACGCCACCATTCCGGTGGAGCTGTGGCTGGCACGCTCGGGTCGCTTGAAGGGCGACTGGCGCAAGGAAGCCTCCGATCATCCGCGGGATGCTGGTTGGATTGACCGCACGATGCGGTGGTTCTTGAACCACCCGTACATCTTGGTGGCCCTCATCGCTGGCGCCGTCATTCTGCTCTACGTCGTGCTGCTCATCGCAGGCCCTCCCGGCGGCAAAGAGTAGCTTCGCGCCACCCGCGTCATAGCGTCGCAATCATTGCCGCGCTGTGCGCGGCTACAGCAGGAAGAACCCGATCACTCCCGGATTTCTCGCGTGCACAATGACGAGGAACACCACCGCGTCAAATAGTAGGTGCACGCTCAACACGTAGACGAGCGACTTCGTGGTCGAGTAGATCCAGCCCTGCAGCAGCGCGAACGGGATCGTCAGCAGCGGACCCCACGACTGGTAGCCGAGTTCCCACAGGAACGCCACGAAGATCACCATCTGCAGCAGGTTTGCCTGCCAGACCGGAAAGTGCCGGCGAAAGAGCACGAACACGGTGAGGATGAAGAACAGCTCATCCCACGTGCCGACCGCGTTCACGCCAACGAACAGTCGACCGATCTCGTCGGGTGTCGTCACGATGGGCCAGTTGAGATACACACCACTCGTGATGAAGTAGAACGGCAGAATGAGCCAGCCGAGAAAGAGCACGAGAAACAGATAGCCCCACTGAACGCGGTTCCACGGCCATCCGCCCCGCCACGGAAAGCGGATGAGGCGATCCTTGAACACGAAGCGTGACAGTGCGTAGGGCACAGCAACCGCTGCGGCCAGCACAAACCCGAGCAAGAAGAAGTTGCCCCAGCTGATGTCGGCTTCGACCGACACTGTGGAGACGATGATCATGCCGACCGCGATCAGGAGCAAGTCTTTCGCGAGACCCTCGGTGTGCTTGTTGCGGTCGGTGAGCCAGGCGGCGGCGAGCGCCACCGCTACGACGAGGTAGCCCAGCAGCGGAAGCCGAAGCGAGAACATCAGCACCGCCGATCCACTCAGCAGCGCTGCGGGCACCAGCCCCCAACTGCGTGAACTGAGTGGCGGGGAGCTGACAGCATTGTCGAGGCCGGGCATCCTGAATGACTCCTAGTCGTTGATGACGCGCTTAGCGGTGGACGACTGAGCCTCATCGGCATCGGTCTCTTCTGGGCCAACGAGGTTCTCGGGAACGTTGTCTTGAACCGGAATCGCCCCTGTGAACTCTTGACGACGAGCGTCGGCCTCAGCGCTACCGCTGAAGAGGCCGCGGTTTTGCGAGGCTGGCGATGACTTGGTGCGCACCGCTGCCTCATTCTCGACCATGAGCACTCGCGTGCGAGGAAGCGCAGCCGGATTCTTGGCTTGCAACCACGTGACCATTTCTTCGCGAACGTGCGTGCGGAGATCCCAGAGCGCGCCGGAGTCGGCGGCGCTGATCAGCACGCGCACCCGAACGAAACCACCCTTGGCATCCACGACTTGGATGTTGGCCGTGCGGCCGTCCCACAGCTCGGTTCGCTCGACAACTTTGCTGAGGCGCTCACGCATTTGGTCGATGTTGACGCGCCAGTCGAGGTCGAAGTTGACCTCGCCGAGAAGTTCGGTGGCGTTGCGGGTCCAGTTCTGGAACGGCGTGGTCGTGAAGTAGGTGGAGGGCAGCACGAGGCGGCGCTGATCCCAAATGCTGACAACAATGTAGGTGAGGGTGATTTCTTCGATGCGGCCCCACTCACCGTCGGCGATCACGACGTCGTCCACGCGGATGGCGTCGCTGAAGGCAAGCTGCATTCCCGCGAACACATTGCCAAGAGCGGACTGCGCAGCAATACCGGCCACAACGCTGACGAGGCCGGCGGAGGCGAGAACGCTGGCACCGAGGGTTTCAGCACCGGGCAAAGTGAGAAGAATGGCACCGATAGTGACGATGACGATCACTGCGGCGAGCACACGACGGATCAGTTGCACTTGAGTGCGCACGCGACGCGCAGCTCTATTATCGGGCACATCGGTGGGGTACCGAGCGATGGTGCGGTTGAGCAGCACGTTGATGATGGCGATCAGCAACCAGCCGCTCGCCGCGATGACGGCGATAAGGAAGACCGTATTAACGATGTCGCGCAGATCGTCAACCGGGAGCGTGATCGAGATTGCTGCCCACACGGCGAGCAGCGCCATGAGCACTCTCAAGCGCTGACGCGATTGAGCGAGAGTCTTATAGACCCCGGGTCGCAGACGTGAGATTCCTCTCACGATGAGAGAGATCACTCCGATGCCAATGACGACGGCGACAAGCGCAATCACTACGGCCACAGCGAGCCCCAGCCACGATACCCATTCAAACAATCGAGTGATTTCCTTTCATTCGCGTTGTTCCACCCTAGGGGCACGCGCCACAACAAAGCCTGACGTGATTAACTAGGGCGACTCGAGAGGGATGTGATGAGCGAACTAGCAACACAGAGTGCACGCCGCAATTCCCTGCGCCGCTGGATTGCCACCGTGCGCGAAGGGATCGCCGCTGAGCTGTGGCCATTGCCCACGATCTCCATCCTTCTCGCCGTGATCTTGGGCATTGTGTTGCCACTGATCGACCGCGCCGTTGACTCCTCACTGCCCGCAGGGCTGGAACGATTGCTCTTCGCCGGCGGCCCCGAAAGCGCGCGAGCCGTGCTCTCCGCCATCTCCGGTTCACTCATCACGGCAACCTCGCTGACGTTCTCCCTCACCGTTGTTGCCCTGCAGTTGGCCAGCAGCCAAGCATCCCCGCGGGTGCTGCGCACCTTCCTCAAAGACCAAACCGTGCACTGGACCCTCTCCGTCTTCGTCGGCACCTTCGCCTACGCGTTGACGGTGCTGCGCACAGTGCAGGATGGCGACGACACGATCGACCCGCTCGTGCCGCGGCTGGCAGTGACGTTAGCCTCGCTCCTGACCTTGGCGAGTGTTGTCATGCTCACGCTGTTCCTCGCGCACCTCGCGCGGCAGCTGCGCATTGAAACAACGATGCGGCAGGTTTACCTCGAGACCAGCAAGACCATCGAGCTCGTGGCATCCACTATGGCCACCGGTGAAACCGAGCTTCCCGAATGGCCGCCCGCCGAGCGCATCGAACTGAGTCTCGCCAAGCGTTCAGGCTTCATTCGCTCGAGCGACCGCTCCCGACTCCTCACCGTCACCATCAGGCACGACATCGTCGCGCGCGAAGAGCACACCGTTGGCCATCACGTGGTCAGCGGCACCCCGGTGCTGCGCTGGTGGCCGCGTGACCCGATGCGCCACATGGATGACGAAGACCGCGACACCATCAACAGTGCGTTGGTCGGTGCCGTCAGTCTCGCCTATGAGCGCACGGCCAGCCAAGATATTGGTTTTGGCATCCGGCAACTCGTCGACATCACCGCCCGCGCCCTCTCCCCCGGAGTCAACGACCCCACGACAGCAGTGCACACGCTTGGGCACATCTCGGCGACGCTCTGCTCGATTGCAGATCTTGAGATTCAGTCGCGCGGACTCACCGACGACGACAACATCGTGCGTGTCATCATCAAGCCCCACGACTTTGTGAACCTGCTCGATATCGCGATGACCCAGCCGCGACGCTACGGCGCGAGCGACCCCGGGGTGGTTGAGCGCTTGTTCCAACTGCTGCAAGAGGTCGGCTACCGCGCGCAACGCACCGAGCAGTCCGCGGCGGTAGCTGTGCAAATTGACCGGCTCGAAGCATCCGTTGCCGCCGAAACGTATGACGCTGTGGAGCGCGAACGGTTCGCCCGCTTCGCCGAGGCTGCCCGCGTCGCTACCACCGAGCACCGCTGGCTCTGATTCGCACCGGGCCTGCTCAGACACAGCCTGCTGAGCCACCCCCCTGCTCGACTATCATTTCTCCATGCCCCGCACCCCGACTGCCCGCCCCGACATTGACTCCGGGGAACGGGTACTGATTCTCTCTGCCGGCGTCGGATCGGGCCACAACAGCGCCGCTGCAGCAGTGCGCCAAGCCTGCGACGCGCGCCCCGATGTCAATGAAGTGCAAGTGCTCGACGTCTTACAGGTCAGCAGCACCCTCTATCGCGACGTGTTGGGCAAGGGCTATTTCGTCTTAGCGAAAGGTTTGCCCTGGCTGCTCGAATGGGCCTACGACGTCAGCGACGCCCCGTTTTGGCGTCGCGGACCGATCGACCCCTGGACCCAGGCCAACTCTCTTCCCGTGATTCGGGCGATCAAACGCTTTCAGCCGACCGCAATCGTTAGCACGCACTTTCTTCCCGCCCAACTCATGGCCACGCTCCTCATGCGCGGAGTCATCGACGCCAAAACGGCGGTTGTCACGACCGACTACGATCCTCAAGGCCTCTGGCTGACCAGCGCATTCCACTCATTTAACGTGGCGCGCGAGGAAGGCAAGATCGAGCTGATGGCGCTCGGCCTGCCGCCCGACCGTGTGGCAGCGACCGGCATCCCGATCAGTTCCTATTCGGATGTCGAACCCGACCGCGTCGCCCACGACATCGCCCACATCTTGATTTCTGCAGGCGCTGCGGGCGGGGACTACGCCGTGGCTGCGGTGCGGCAGACGCTGCATATGCGCTCGGCGTTTACCGCGACCGTCGTCTGCGGGCACAACGAGGAGACTCGTGCAGACATTGAGAAACTCGTCGGGGCTGACGATCGCTTTCAGGTGCTGGGTTTTACAACAGAAATGCCCGCGCTGCTGAGAAGCGCCGACCTCTTCGTGGGCAAACCGGGCGGGTTATCGGCCTCCGAATGCATGGCGGCAGGGTTGCCCATGGTGCTGGTGAACCCCATCCCGGGGCAAGAGGTTCGCAACGGTGACTACCTGATGGAACAGGGCGCTGCCGTTCGGTGTAACGACGTCACCACGCTCGGCTGGAAGATCGACCAAATTTTGCGCGAACCCGGTCGCCTCGAACGGATGCAAGCGGCAGCGAAGAACACCGGCCGACCGGATGCCGCGGCAGACGTTCTCACCGGCCTGCTTGATGGCCCGGCCCGGCCGATCGTCGTGACTCGCGCTGCTCAAAAAGCTATTCTTGCCGCCAGCGAACGACAAATGGTGGCGAGCGATCTCAGAGGAGATTCCGCCCTCGTTCGACTGACTGATCCCACAGACAACAGCACGGTGGCGCTCCTGAAAGCAGATGAACTGGAAGACCTGCAGAAGCGGTACGCGTCTTCGGAAGGAGAGCTCGTGCTGAGGCCCGACCAGAGGCTCGCCTCGGTGCGCTGGGAGGGCCGCCGACTGATTCGGGCAGTGCTCCGCAATGATGAGGCGCTGCGTGTTCGTATCGACGCGCTTCCGCACGCGCAGGCGTAGCCGTAGTTGCAGGCGGTGGTCGCTGCCGCAGTCTGTAAGCCGCTAGTCACCAGCCGCTAGTCGGCGGCGGGCCGCAACGGCACCGCTCCAGTCCAGTGTGAAGGACTGTGCTGAGCGGCGATCAGCGCCCAATCGCCCGCTCGTGGGTGCCACTGCCGGGTGCTCGGATCACGCTGCAACGTCGGCCCCGCATCCAACGCAACCTGCACGGTTGTCTCTGCGCCGCTCGCCAGGGTGACCTTCTGAAATCCGAGAAGCTGAGCAACCGGATGCTCGGCCGCCAGATCAGCGGCGTAGAGCTGCACGACGGTGGATCCGTCGCGGTCGCCGGCATTCGAGACGCGAACGCGAGCGGTGCCGCCCTCGTCAGCGAAAGTGTGGTCCAGCAGCTCGTGCGTCATGGTCGTGTAGCCCAGCCCGAATCCGAGGGGGAACGCCGGAGCAATGCCCTGGCCGTCCAGGTGGCGCTGACCCCACGAGTCGTCGTACACCACGGCCTTCGCTGCGCTGTCGAACGGAGGCAGCTGCGCCGCGTCACGCGGTATGACAAACGGCAACCGGCCTCCGGGTTCCGTCTCTCCCGTGAGCATGCTCGCGAGGGCATGCCCACCCTCCATGCCGCCGTACCAAGCGAGGACTAGCGCCGGAACGCGATCCCGCCAGGCGTCGGTCACGATCGCGCTGCCCCCGATCAGCACCACGACGGTGCGCGGATTGGCGGCGGTGACGGCGCGGATGAGGCTTGCGTCAGAAGGACGAAGTTCAAGCGAGCTCCGATCGCCACCGCGAACGAAACGTGCTGCAAGGTGCGCAAGCCCGATGAAGATACGACGAGACAGACCAGAGTTGAAAGCGCGACCGAGGATTCCCACATCCACTCCGCCGGTAACCACCGACTCGCCTTCATCGTGCTGGTCGAGGCCGACGACAACGACGGCGACCTCTGCCTGAGCCGCGAGCGCCGCCGCAGCACTCTCGTCTTTGCCTGTGTCGGTTGTGATCAGTGCCGCGGGGAACGCGTCACGCAAGCCCTGCAGCGGGGAAACAGTGGATGGTGGTCGAACGCGGGAGGAGCCATGATCGCCTAGGTTCGGCTGGTCAGCGAGTCGCCCGATTACGGCGAGCCGGCGCGTGCCGGGAGCCAATGGCAGCAGCGGCGCCTCGTCGACGTCATCGTTCTTGAGCAGCACGATCGATTCTGCGGCGGCTTGGAGCGCCAGAGCTCGGTGCGCGGCAGAGACGATGACAGCGACATCCGGCTCCTGCTGCTCGCGGGTTGCCGCATGCAGAATGCTGGTGCGCAGGATGCGGTGAGCAGACTCCAGCACGGTCGCGCGGTTAAGCTCCCCGCTGCGCAGGGCGGCCGGCAGAGCGCGCGCCCGCAGCATCCGCAGGGGCATCTCGACATCCATTCCGGCCTGCAGACTGACGACCGCATCGTGGGTACCGAACACCCAGTCGCTCGTCACGAAACCGGTGAAGCCCCACTCGTCTCGCAGCACATCCGTGAGAAGGGCACGATTGACATCCATGTACTCGCCGCGCACCCGGTTATAGGCGCTCATGACCGAGTCGGCTCCGGCATCCACCACCGCTTTGAAGTGGGGCAAATACACCTCATGCAGCGCGTGGTCGTCGACAGAGACGTCGACCTCGAAGCGTTCGTTCTCCATTGAGTTGAGCGCGAAATGCTTCACGCACGCCATCGTGTGCACCCGAACGCCCCGGGTGAGCGCCGAGCCCATCTGCCCGACGAGCACCGGATCTTCGCCGTAGCATTCCTGCGCACGACCCCAGGCGGGATGCCGCAGCAAATTCACGCACACCGAGGCAGAGTAGTTGGCGCCCCGCGCGCGCGTCTCGGCACCGATCGCGACTCCGACCCGTTGCTCAAGGGCCGGATCCCACGTTGCTGCCCGCGCCATTGTTACGGGGAACGCTGTAGCCGCGCCGATGACGACACCGCGAGCGCCGTCGCTGAACCGGATGCCCGGGATACCGAGGCGCGATACCGCGCCGGCCACAAACGGTCGCCGGCCGAGGAGGGCGGGAATGAAGGGCAGGAGACGTCGCGGAGAGTCACCGTCGAGCAGGCCGAGCAGTTCTTTATCGGTCAGCAAGTCACTCAGCTGGGCTGCAGAAGCATCCGCATCACGATCACCGGACCGAACAGCGCGCACCGCCTCGTCGAAGGCGTGAACCGATGCTGTGATCGTGACGGGCACGGCTGCGTCGCTGATCGGCGCACCGCCAACGCTGTGCACGATGCCGTTCGCATTCTCCATGATGTGAAGTCTGCACCCTGTAGCTGTGCCGATACACAACGACGGCGGAAGACCACCTGCCGTGCCCCCACACTGGGGGTCGAGACCACTCGTGGTCCACTTGGTCAGCTTCGTTACGTTTGTATCATCCCGTGACGCACCGTTGCGCTCTCCCGAACGTCTGGACCCCTTTGCCTTCAGCACCTCTGACTTCTTCGCGTTCTTTTCGACTGTTTGCGGGAGCGGCCGTAGCGGCTCTCTTGCTTGCTGGCTGCACGAGTCAGAGTGGCTCAGCGGATGCGCTGCAGAAGGCCTGTGTCGACACCACCGCCTCGGCAATCAAGCTCATCGATGCCGCCGACTCGTGCGGTGCCGGTTTCGTCGAGGCAGTGTTCACGACGGAAGCAACCTCGGCTGGGGTTGACGGAGTCGATGGACAAGATGGCACAAACGGGCTGAACGGCGCAGATGGCGTCGATGGACGAGACGGCACAAACGGGCTGAACGGCGCAGCCGGTGCGGATGGCGACACCGTGCTCAACGGAACAGCCGGACCTCGTGGCGCAGCAGGCGCTGATGGTGCGGATGGCGCTGATGGCACGGATGGCATCGACGGTGCAGATGGCGTCGACGGACTCGATGGCGCAGATGGCGTCGACGGACTCGATGGCGCAGATGGCGTCGACGGACTCGATGGCGCAACGGGCCCCGCCGGACCCCAGGGCGAACGGGGTCTCCTCGGCGCAACCGGCCCAGCCGGTGCTGCCGGTGCGACGGGTGCAACAGGGGCAACAGGGCTAACAGGCGCAACGGGCGCAACGGGCGCCACCGGAAACTCCCTCCTCTCTGCGCAGTTCGGCTACCGCTCGGGCGAAGCACTCGACAGTTCCCCCAATGAATGCACTATGGGCACGCTCTCGCTGTCGGCGGGCTACCGCACGGGAGAGGGCCTCGTCGCAGATGGCCGCCTTATCAATATTTCCTCCAACACAGCGCTCTTCTCACTCATCGGAACCACCTACGGCGGCGATGGTCGCGTGACTTTTGGGCTCCCCGATATGAGCGACATCACGCCCAACAACATGACTTGGATGATCTGCCATCAGGGCCTCTACCCCAGCACGCTCTAGCGTTCTGAAACACTCTCGGCAGGTTCTCGGCGACACGCAGACTAGGATTCTGACGTGGAAGACACTTACGAACTCGAACTCCGTAGCGTTCCCTTTGAGCACGCCGACTCGGTAATGCTGCGTTCAGCGCAGCGCGCTGAGCTCACCGCGCGGTACGGAACCGAAGATAGCGAACCCGGCGCGAAGCCGACATCTGACTCGGTAGTCGTCTTCTTGATCGCCTATGTCGACGGTGTTCCTGCCGGTTGTGGTGGGCTCCGTGAGCTCGATAACGGCAACTTCGAAGTGAAGCGCATGTACGTCACGCCTGCTCAGCGTGGCACCGGCATTGCCATCGCAGTGCTCAAAGGCCTCGAAGAGTGGGCGCGTGCTCAGTCGGCCACCGAACTCGTTCTCGAAACGGGAACAGCCCAGCCTGACGCGATACGTTTCTACGAGCGCGAGGGCTACACGCGCATCGAGAACTTTGGCGACTACGTGGGCGAGCCGCTCAGCGTCTGCTACTCCAAAACGCTCTGACGCGGAACGCCAGCTCGGCACCTGTTTCTCGCCGATTGGCAAGGATCCGCACGGCAGCGCTCTAGTCTTGGTCAGTGCTTGCTCTCGTCGCGCTCTCCGTTCTCATCGGAGCACTCTCGCAACGGATCACCGGGATGGGCTTTGCACTCGTCGCATCGCCACTGATCGTGATCTTGCTCGGCCCCTTCGACGGGGTGCTTGTGGTGAACCTCTGCGGTGTCATTTCAGCATCGCTCATCATTCCGCGGGTGTGGCGACACATCGAGTGGCGCACGCTCGCATGGTTGGCGATTCCGGCTGTTGTCACGATCGTGCCCGCGTCGTTTCTTGTGACCCGGTTGCCGGGCCCCATCACTCAACTCAGCATTGGCATCCTGGTGCTGGTTGCCCTCACCGCGACGCTGCTCATTAGGCGGTCGGAGCGCGTGGTGCCGGCGCGACCGGCCGCGATCCTTGCCGGGGCGGCATCCGGTTTTATGAATACGGCGGCGGGCGTTGGCGGCCCGGCGATCAGCATTTATGCGGTCATCATGCGCTGGCCGCAAGTGAACTTTGCGGCCACGCTTCAGCCTTACTTTGTGATTGTGGGCGCCACATCACTCGTTGCGAAAGCGCTGTTTTCTGGCGGCATGCTTCCCGACTTGGATGCTCTCAGCTGGGTCATTATCATCAGCTCACTGCTGGTGGGGCTCGTGTTCGGCGAGGTACTCAACCGGCACGTCAGCCACCGCGCTGCGCGGATCGCGGTCATCATCATCGCGTACGTCGGTGGCACGGTCGCTGTCATCGATGGGGCTCTGGGGCTCGCGGCCTAGCCAGCACCGGTCTCCCTACCGGCGGCGTTCGCTCTGTTATGTGGCATCTGCAGCACCTCCGGCACTAGCGACACCTGCAGCGTTAACGATCGGATGCCCGGCCCCCACTCTCGGGGACCGGGCATCCGGTGTTCGACAGCGCGTTAGCGCAGGCGATTCACCTCAGTGTTATTCGGCGGGGCCGACTCCTACGGGGTCAGCTTCCTCGTTGGGGGTGTCGCCGTTGCCGGGAACGGTCTGGCGCAGGGTGGCGCCGAGGTCGGCATCCACACTTGTCCAGTACCAGTAGAAACGCTCGAGGATTTCGGGAACGGTGATGCCGCGGCCCTGTCCGGTGAGGGTTTCAATAAAGCGAGCCTTCGACTCTGCGGAGAAGACGTCGCGGTAGAGCGTTCCGGCCTGGCCGAAGTCGTCGTCTTCGGAGTGCAGGGTTGCTGCGGCGCGAAGGAGTTCGCCGTCGGTTGCCCAGCCACCTTCGCCGGCAAGCTCGGGCTGAGCTGCGGGTCCGCCATACGAGTTCGGTGTGTACGTGCGTGCTGCAGCGTCACCGATCTTGTAGTTCATGGAACCTTCGTGCTGGTAGTTGCGCGCTTCGGAGGCGTGCGGCTGGTTGACGGGGAGCTGGTTGTAGTTGGTTCCAATGCGGTTGCGCTGGGCATCCGGGTAGGAGAACACACGGGCCATCAGCATCTTGTCTGGGCTGATGTCGGTGCCAGGAACCATGTTCGACGGCGAGAATGCTGCCTGCTCGATCTGCGCGAAGAAGTTCTCCGGGTTGCGGTTGAGCGTGAAGTGGCCAACCGGAATCAGCGGGTAGTCCTTGTGCGACCATGTCTTGGTGAGGTCGAAGGGGTTGAAGCGGTAGGTCTTGGCTTCTTCGTAGGGCATGACCTGCACGGAGACATCCCAAGTGGGGTAGTCGCCGTCGGCGATGGCGTTGAAGAGGTCGCGACGGTAGTAGTCGGCGTCTTCTCCGGCGATGCGCTCGGCATCGGCAGCCTCCATCAGTTCAACACCCTGGCGGGACTTGAAGTGGTACTGCACCCAGAAGCGCTCGCCTTCGGCGTTGATCCACTGGTAGGTGTGCGAGCTGTAGCCATTGATGTGACGCCAGGACTTGCTGAGGCCACGGTCACCCATGAGGTACGTGACCTGGTGGGCGCTTTCGGGCGAGAGGGTCCAGAAGTCCCACTGCATGTCGCCGTCGCGAAGACCGGAGTCGCCGAGGCGCTTTTGCGAGTGGATGAAGTCGGGGAACTTCATGCCGTCACGGATGAAGAAGACGGGCGTGTTGTTTCCGACGATGTCGAGGTTTCCCTCGGTGGTGTAGAAACGAAGTGCGAAGCCGCGGACGTCGCGCCACGTGTCGGGCGAACCCTGCTCACCGGCTACGGACGATACGCGCAGAATGGTTTCGCTTTTAGCGCCCTTCTGGAAGACGGCGGCCTTGGTGAACTGCGAAACGTCTTCTGTGACGACAAATTCACCCATGGCTCCACCACCCTTGGCGTGCGGGTTGCGCTCCGGCACCCGCTCGCGGTTGAACGCGGCAAGCTTCTCGACCAGAAAACGATCGTGCAGCGCGATTACGCCATCAGGACCTGTCGTGAGCGAATGTTCGTCGCTCGCAATGGGTGCGCCGGCCTGGGTTGTCGTGGGTTCTGTCACGATGTCTCCTTTGTGTGGGGATTATTAGGGGCGAAATGGAAAGTCGGTCGACAGCGTAGACAGCTCTGTCTGTGTTCTTTAGTCTGCGCTCTTTTGGTTGAGAGCGCTCTGGCAATCGGGGCATACTCCCCAAAAGTTCACTTCGGCGGTGTGCACGGTGAAGCCGCCAGCATCGGATGGTGTGAGGCACGGCGCGTGACCAACGACGCAGTCCACGTCGCGCACGGCACTGCATTCGGTGCACACGATGTGGTGGTGGTTGTCGCCAATGCGGCGTTCATAGAGAGCGGATGACCCTGCCGGTTCGATCTTGCGCAGCAAGCCCGCCGTCGTCAGCGCCGCCAGCACTCCGTACACAGCTTGGAGGGAGGTGCCGGGCAAACTCGGCAGCACAGCCCCGAACACTGTGTCGGCATCCGAGTGCGGGATGTCAGTGAGGGCGCTGAGCACAGCGACGCGGGGCTCGGTCACTTTCAGACCGGCCTCTCGCAGAGTGTCGGCGAGCGCCGCATCCGTCACTGTTTCCATGGCTACGACGTTATCAGTTGTTTTGAATAACTCAAGACAACTTGTGGTGAATTCGACGCCAGCATCCCCCAACACCGGGAAGGGAGATGAGAGGGCCCTCCCCGCAGCCCACCTCAACACTCGCCATCGCGGCTGCCTGCGCATTGATAGGCACACGTCAAACGCCCGCGACGGTGCCTACGACTCCGTGAATCAACTTGGTCCCAGTATGCACAATTCGCCGACGCTGCCCGGAACAATGCCACGAACAGCCGGGGCATATCAAATGCGTATTCCAGACGGAACTATTGTCTACGTCGGAGTGGCCGGCAAGAGACAAGGGCAAGGGCTATGAGGCAGACTCGCGGCTTACCGCAGCGGGGGCGCTATTAGCGGATTCGAGCAAGCCGCTTTAGACCGAGCGTCGTCCGATGCCAAAAATCTGGAAGGAGATATTGAATTCGCACGGCATCTGGAACCGGCAGCGGACGGCGAAGATGCGGAAACCTCAAACCGAGGAGAACACCTTGAGCGCGAAGCTGCGCGACACCGTTGAATTAGCCACCGTGACCGATTCAACGCGCGAGTTCGGCTGCAGCGACAGTGGGCGTACAGTCCGCAGCATTCAGCGAGAAGCCTTTCCAACGCGCCCCAAGCTGCAACGCGGGCCCCCTGACCCGCGCGCAGATTACACATGCGCGAGCGCACTTCCCCGAATTCGAATGAGGCTCAGCCCAAGAACAAAACGAGATAACTCAGACGACTGATCGAAATCGTGGATCATGGTTGAATTCGATCTCGAATGCGCAAGACGCCTGAAATTTCGCGCCACTCGTATAGATTGAGTAAAATTCTGCTTTACTGGCCGCTGGACCAAAATCGGAGGCACCAATTGGACAGAGTTACTCGGGCATATAACGAAGCGTTTCGTGTGGAACAATCTCTTCCGACCTCGATGAGCCAGGGTGAATTATTCGAGCATTTCGTCAACTACTGCCTAATCTCTGAGAAGTTCGATGAAGAATTCGACATTCACGATACTCATACGGGCGGCGGGAACGATCTCTCGATCGACGGACTTGCAATCGTTGTGAACGGTGTAATTGTCACCTCGGTCGAGGCTGCTAAAGAACTACTCACGACTAACGGCTTTCTCGATGTGGAATTCATTTTCATTCAGTCGAAGTCGGGTGAGGGCTTTAGCGGCGAACAGATGGTGAGCCTCAAAGATGGCGTCGTCGAGTTTTTTGCCGAGGAACTCAGCCTTCCTGCTTCCCCGAAAATCATCGACTACCGAGCCATCATGAGTTGGATATTCGATCAAAGCGGGCAGTTCAAAAGGGGAAAACCACGATGTGAACTAATATTCGCCACCGCCGGATCCTGGCAGGACGACCCCCAGCTCCTAGTCAAAATCGCAAAGATTAGGGCCGAGATCCTCGGAACTAACCTTTTCGAACAAGTCTCGTTCACCCCTCTCGGCGCGGCTGAACTCCAATCCAGCTGGAAACACAGCAAAGACAGCGTGAAAGCGGAATTCACCTTTACGAAGAAGGCGACTCTGGCTGATATCGAAGGTGTGAAAGAGTCCTATCTAGGAGTCCTCCCGTTGGCTGAGTTTTTGAAGGTGATCGAAGACGAAGGCTCCGGGGTGCGCAAAAACATTTTCGTAGACAACGTTCGAGACTTTCAGGGCGACAACCCGGTAAACGGTGAAATGTCCCAGAGCCTTGCAACTGAAGAAGGCCGAAACCGCTTCGCCGTGCTCAACAACGGTGTGACTCTGGTTGCAAGGCAGCTCCACATCGTCGGAGACAAGTTTTACGCCGCAGATTATCAAATCGTAAATGGCTGCCAAACGAGCCATGTGATTTACAACAACAAGGACCTCCTAGAGCCGGACATGCAGATTCCTTTTAAGGTGATCGCAACCGATGATGAGGAAGTTATCGGGGCAATCGCCACTGCAACGAATCGCCAGACGCTGGTGACCGAGGAAGACCTGTATGCGCTGGAGGAGATTCAGAAGAAATTGGAAGCCTACTTCCAAGCGTTTGAGGACAAACACAAGCTCTACTACGAGCGCCGCTCGAAGCAGTACAGCAGTGCAGTCGGTATCGAAAAAGTACGAATAATCACCAAACAAATCGAGATTCGCTCTTTCGGCGCGATGTTTCTGAACGAGGGCCACCGGGCAACCCGTTACTACGCGGCGTTAAAATCAATGGTGGGGTCAGCGATCTTTAACGTGGACCACAAGCTGGAGCCCTACTACGCAGCCGCCTTTGCCTACTACAAACTGGAGTTCCTCTTCAGGAACGGACAGATTCCGGTGGCCTATAAGCCCGCGCGGTACCACCTTCTCATGGCATTCCGGCACATAGTAGCGGGGACAACAATGCCCTTGTTGTCCGCGAACAAAATAGAGGCTTATGCCAGAAAAATCACGGATACGCTTTGGGACGACACTAAGACCCTCAAGGCTTTTCAGGCTGCTTGTAGCGCTATCGACGAAGCGCTCGGCGGTTCTGTCCTAGACGGAGACGCAGTAAAGGTGCAGGCTTTTACCGACAAAGTGCTGCTCGCTGCAAAGTCGCCCAAGTAGTTCAACCCCCTTAGAGTCGTCGACGACTAAACCGGGCGCGGTGGTGACCCGCCAAGTTCAATGTCTCCCCGCGCCCGGATCCCTCGCGCATACCTGCACTTGAGCTTCGATACCCGTTGATCGCCCGAGACGCTGATAATGATCGGCGCTTCTGTCAAATCTCACGAGCATTGCGCCGAGGAAAGCTGTGCGCTCCCGCTTCGCCCGACCGAGCCAACTCTACGAACCCAACTTGTCTGAGGTGTAGAGTTGCCAAGCAGATAAACACAGCGATCGGAGCACCTGCATGACGCCAGCAGTGCAACAAGGTCGGCTCGCAGCGCAAGCGGCCAAAGTCCTGCTTGAGCGCATCCGGGCCGGCGAGTGGCCCTTGGGGCACAAGCTGCCGGGCGAGACGACACTGGCTGCCGAGATCGGGGTCGGGCGCTCAACGCTGCGGGAGGCCATCCGTGAACTCGCCGGTCAAGGCGTGCTCGAAAGCCGTCAAGGCTCGGGCGTCTTCGTGATCTCGACCGACATTGCCGAAGACTGGGATGTCGTGCTGCGCCGTGTGTCCGCTGCATCCGTCATCGAGGCTCGGGTCGCTATCGAGACCGAGGCCGCTGCACTCGCGGCGCATCGGCGCACTCCCTCAGACCTGCGGGCGATGCGTCGAGCACTCGCCCGCCGCTCGGGCTCGCACCACTCTGCCGAAGAGTTCGCTGACGTCGACATGGCGCTTCATCGGGAAGTCGTCGCGGCATCCCACAATGAAGTGCTGCTCGAACTGTTCAACGGGTTCGTGCCGCGAGTGCGGGTAGCGATGATCGAAATGCTGAAGCTGCGCCCCATCCACGACTACGAGGCAGACCAAGCCGCCCACAGCGCGCTGGTCGAAGCAATCGCCGAACGAAACCCGGCCGCCGCGGCCGAGTGCAGCCGGGCGCACCTCACCGGCGTGCACCGAGCCCTCTCGTGAGCGACGGCACTTCCGTGAGCGACAGCACAGTCGCGCGCGCCAGCAATTCAATGAACGAAAGCACCCTCGTGAGCAGCAGTCCCTCCGTCGTCGAGCTGCGCGGCGTCACCTTCCGCCGCGGCGAGCGCACCATCCTCCACGAGGTCGACCTCACCGTGCGCGCGGGCGAACACTGGGCGCTCCTCGGCCCCAACGGCGCCGGCAAGAGCACGATCCTCGGTTTCGTCGGCGCCTCAGCGCACCCGACCTCAGGAACCGTAGACATCCTGGGGCAACGCCTCGGCCGAGTCGAACTGCAGGCGCTGCGTCGCTCCATCGGGCACGTCAACCCGCGTCATCCGCTTCACGCACCCCTCACGATTCGGGATGTCGTACTCACCGGCCTGACCGGATCCCTCGAGACTCCCCCGCGCTGGGAACCCACCGCGCAGCAGACCCAACGCGCGACAGAACTCATCGAACAGATGGGCCTGGCAGGCAAGGATGCTCACCGCTGGCCAACCCTGTCGCAAGGAGAACGCGGCAGAGCACTCATCGCCCGCGCACTGATCGCCGAACCTGACCTGCTGCTTCTCGACGAACCCAGCACCGGGTTGGATGTCGCGGCACGCGAGCAACTCCTCGAAACCATCGACGCGCTCACCCACAGCTTTCCGCGACTGGCCTCAATTCTCGTGACGCATCACCTCGAAGAACTGCCCTCCACGACATCCCATGCCGCGCTAATTGCGAATGGTCGGATCTCTCAGGCCGGGCCAGCCGAACAGGTGCTGACCACCGAAAACGTCACGACCGCCTTCGCGCATCCGATCCGCGTCGGCCAACACGACGACCGCTGGTTCGCGCTGCCCGGTCGCAAGCGTTCGCTCGATCTCGTCACGCGTTAGCCGGCGCACCAGATCGAGGGTCACCAATTCTGGACCCAACTCGGGCAGCGACGACGGCCCCAGCATCGGCTAGCGGCTCTCGGCCAGAGGGCCCCAGCACAGCTCCTCACGCCAGCAGCGCCAACGCCATGAGCCCCGCGGCGCCGCCCATGCTCAGCACTTCGACGCGCGCGAGCAGCCCGGGCGATCGCTGCGTTAGCCGCAGCGACCGCTCGAACCACACGGTGAAAATGACGTACCCGGCCATGCCGCCCAACAGTGGCGGCAGGAACGCCACCCCGTGATGGTGGCTTTCGCTGGCATCGACGCCGCCCGAACTCATCGCCATGATCATTCCCGCCATCAAGACGAGACCGAGGGCCGAGTGCAGCGCCATCATCCCGGAGCGATGCGCCGCATCTGCCCCTGCGGCCGTTCCCGCCGAGCGAGCCGAACGGGAGTTGGGTCGCGCGCCGAACCCTACGAGCATCCCCGAGACGAGAAGCGCCATCACCCAGACCAGCGGATGAAGCAGCCCCCACGAGAGCGACACATCCAGCATCGCCGCGAGCATCACAATCGCCGCAAAAGACTGCAGCTGCATTCCAGTACGCCGCGCACCTACGGTGCAACACGTGCCGAGCGCCGCCGGCAGCAAGGCCGCCACGTGCAAGGTTTCCACTGTTTTCCGCTTCCGCTCTCGCTCTCCTCGCCGCTCCCTAGTGGCCGTGCTCACTATCGTGGTGGGCGCAGTGGTCACCGTTTTCTTGGGCCGGGGCGGGGATGTTGAGTGCCGGGTTCATGCCGAAGAAGCCATTGGGCTTGAGGGTGAACTTGGCGTAGTCCATGGGCATGACGGGCCAGTCTTCCATGCGGGGGAAGTGGGTGAGACCGAAGGTGTGCCACACGACAACATCTTCGGCTTCAACCGAGGCGTCATCCGCAATGTATTTGGCAATGCCGTCGCCACCCGGGTTCTGGTGCACGAAGTCGCCGGCCGCATACCGTTCGCTTGGGTCGTACTTCGTCACGTAGAGATGCTTGGTCGTGAATAGAGCTCGCTTCGCAATCGATGACGACTCGTCTGCCATCAGGGTCGGGCTCTCCTGGGGGTAGAGAACGTACGACGTGGGGCGTCCAGTGCGGTTGGTCTTGTCTGCGCTTGAGATCTGCCACACACGGGATGCCGCACCGTTAGCAACTCGGCCTGACTCGCCTTCCGAGCGGATGCGAGTGACCTGCTTCGTGAAGGCGTTGCCGTATTCATTGCCCGGCCCCATCGGCACGCGCACGGCGTCAATCTCATCCACGCTGTTGGCTACACCGTCGACGGTCATGTCGAGTCGTGCCGAAAAGAGGTGCTGGTGATTGGGGCCACCGAGGCCAGGGGCAACTTCCGAGGCGTAGGGGTAGTCCGAGCCATCCGCTTGCAGTCCGGGATACGCCGACGTGAAGAGGATGCCCGTGAGCTTCGACTCGCATTCGATGGTGCCGTCGAGGTACAGGTACCAGTAGAAGCCGTAGTCGTAGTTTCCGACTGTGGTGAAGAAGGAGATGACGAGTCGACGAGAGCGCCGAACTTCCGAGGCGCCTGTGAAGAGATCGGTGTGCTTCCACAGTGTGCCGAAGTCTTCCTCGTGCATGCAGATGCCGTTCTGTACGACCTTGGGGGAACCCAGCTCGTCGGCGAAGACCGCGTCAAAGTACTTGATCTCGCCAACACAGTCGCAGCCGAGGGCGAGCGAGTTCGTGTAACGACCGAACAGGTACTCGCCGGTGTCGAAGTAGTTCTGCCAGAAACGGTTGGGCTGCGGGTCGGCGTAGGGAACCACCATTTCGCTAATCGACCCGCGATACATGATTGGGCGGTCGACACCCTGGTCGGCAAAGCTGAGGTTGCGCATGATGAGACCCTCGCGCATGTCGAACCCGATTTGGAATTTCCAGTTGCCCCACTCGACCTGTTCACCGTCGACGAGATAGCTGGGGCCTTCCGGCTGAGTGATGACGATCGGCTTGAGCGCATCGAGCGGTGGTCCCTGCACTGCCGGGTCGTCGTAATTGCCGCCCTCGGCGGGGATCGGATATACCTCGCTGTCGACAATGCGCGTCACTTTCATCGCGGCAATGTCGACGTAGGCGGCGAGACCGTCAATCGGGTGCGCCCACACGTGGTCGCCCACGTAGTCAGAGCGGAACGCGAAGATACGCAGAATGCGGCGACCCTCCTCTTCGGGAAAGTCGTAGTAGCCGGAGGAGAGCGGCACAACTTCGACGTCGTTTACGGTGACGCCGCGCTTCGCAAGAGCCGCGATCCAGCCTTCGTCTTGGGCGACGATCTCGCCGACGAGCTCAAATTCTGTGTCGAGGATAGGCAATTGTCCCGCTGATCCGTCGAGCACCGACGTTGAGATGATGGCTCCGAGCCCCAACGAAATGATGTTGTCGCTGGAGTGGCCGGTTGCGAGATCAAGCAGCATGACGCGTGCTTGGCGGTCGGGCATTTCCCCACCCTCTGCCTCCCACGCTTTCACTTCGTTCTTGGCGGGCTCCTCGAGGCCGACATAAACGAAACGAGTGGTCGTGGTGAAGAAATCCACCGTCGAGGCGATGTCGCGAATCGCGGTGATCTCGTCGGCGCTCAGGCTGCTGAGCGGATGCTGCGGCGCAGTCGAATTGTGGTGGGCCAAGACTGATTTGTCGTTCGTGATCGTCATTCGATTTCCTTCACTTGCGGGGGATGGGGATGATGTGTGCGTGCCGGGCTGGAGCGCCGGACCAGTGCACAGGGTTGTCCAGTGCGGCGCTCCAGCCCGAACGGATCAGGCGTCGATTGAGTCGATAATCGATTCGTAGGTCGCGGGCTTGGTGCGCTTGAGGATGACTGCCTGAACCAGACCGACGGCGGGAGCGATCACGATCAGCAGCAGGAGCAGCACACTCATTGCGCCGAAGACGGGGGCTCCCTCGGCATTGACGTCTCCGACCATGATCGGGAAGTACGCGATGATGATCGCGGCGCTGGCGATGAGACCTACTAGGCCCAGCACCGGTGCCAGCTTGGTGTTCCACACTCGTGTGTCGCTCTTCGTGCTGGCGAAGTACACAATGACCGCGACACTCGTGAGAGCCATCAGAATCGCGATGGCTAGCGTTGCGACACCAGCGAACCACGTGAATACCTGGACCACGGGGTCGAGCCCAAGCACCGCAAAAAGAGTGATCAGGGTGCCGGCTGTTACGGTCTGCACGAGAGAAGACAGGTGCGGCGACAGGTGCTTGGAGTGCACTGAGGCGAGACGTTCCGGAAGCACACCCGTGTTTGACATCGAGTGCTGGTAACGCGTGATGACGTTATGGAACGAGAGCACACACGCGAACATTGCCGTGATCAGCAGGATGTTGACGATGATCTCGCCCGCGACACCGAGGTACTGCGCCACGGTGACCAGAATCATGGCGCCAGGATCTTGGGCCGCGACATCCACCACATTTTCTGGGCCCCACGCCATCACGATCGCCCAGCTGGCGACCGTGTAAAACACACCAACGCCGATGACGGCGCTGTAGGTGGCGATGGGGATGGTGCGGTCAGGGTCTTTTGCTTCGTCACGGAACACCGCGGTCGCTTCGAAGCCGATGAAGGCGGCAATGGCGAACATGAGGCCGACGCCCGGCGAACCGCTGACGATGTTGGTCGGGTAGAAGGGCTCGAGAGTGAGCCCCTCCGCACCGCCCGAAGCGACAACCGCAATCACGAGCGCGATGACGATGCCGACCTCAGAAACGAGGAAGACCGCAAGCACCTTGGACGAGAGATCGATGTGGCGATAGCCGAGCACACCGACAACGGCAACGACGAGGAGCGAGAAAACCCACCACGGAATCTCCGGGCCGCCCAACGACATCGCCGTCACGCTGAGGATGTAACCGACATAGCCGTGCACCGACACCTGAATGGCGGTGTACGTGAGCATCGCAAGCCACGCACTCGCCAGCCCAGCCGGGCGGCCCAGGCCGTAGCCGACATACGTGAAGAATGCCCCCGGCTTCGGAACGTGACGGGCCATGGCAGAGAGGCCGACAGCGAAGAGCAGCAATACGACGCCAGAGATGACATACATGCTCGGAAAGCCGACACCGTTGCCGATGAGGATGCCCAGCGGCACCGCCCCTCCGACCACAGTGAGCGGTGATGCAGCGGCAACAACCATGAAGACAATCGCGGCGACTCCGAGCTTTCCGGAGAGTTTTGGCTTAGCCAAGGTGTCTGTAGCTGTTGGGGGTGTTCCAGTGGCGGTCATTGCTGTCGTCCAATCAAACGGGAGAGGGGAATGGTCGTAAAGACACTCTGCCGAGGCCGGATTGCGCCGCTGTCACCGCGCGGTAAAAACATCCGTCGCGTGAATGAGACGAGTTTCTGGTGCTGTCTCATTTGGGCTTACCTGCCGGAAACATTTCGGTCTCGCCGCTGTAATCGACCACCGCTAGAGTCGTCGAATCTCGGCACTCTAGGAGCACGCGATGTCAGCACTTGAACGCGCGATCGCGCAGCGCCACCCGGTTCATGGTTTTAGCCGCGAGTCACCGCTTCACGGCCTCGATCGCCGCAGCATCGGTTTCGTCGAGGTGCTTGCTCAATCGGTATCGGCCATTGCCCCGGCGGCAGCCGCCACCACTATGCCGCTGCTGGTCGCGAGCATCGCGGGATCAGCCACCGTCTTCTCGATCGCTACCGCCGGTCTTCTCGCTCTCCTTATCGCCTTCACCGTCAACCAATTCACGCGCCGGATGGCCGCCACTGGATCGCTCTACACCTTTGTGGCCAAAGGCTTCGGCACTGACCGCGCGGGTACAACCGCGACTCTGGCAACAAGTGTTGGCATGCTCATTGGCTACAGCTTCATCGCAATGTTCGCTTTGGCCGGAGGCACCTACTACGTGTCGATCGTTCTCGCGAGAGTCATTCCGGACCTCATCGGCTCACCGCTCGCGACGGGCGGGATCATGGTGGTGCTGGCCAGCATTGTGCTGCTGGTTCTCGCCCGCGGCATCCGGCTCTCCTCAAGAGTGACGCTCATGGTGGAGACGCTCTCGGTCGCGGTGCTGCTCATCCTTATCGTTGCGCTCTTGATTCAGATTGGGCCTCACACGGACTGGTCAGCGGTCACTCGTCAGTCCTTCGCAGGTTCGACTGGGTCATTTTCTGGAATCGCAGTCGGCGCGGTGTTAGCGCTCACCGCCTATGTGGGTTTCGAAAGTTCAGCCGCTCTGGGCGTCGAGGTGCGACGCCCGTTTAGAAACATCCCGCGCGCGCTGGTCTGGACCGTGCTGGGCTCTCTCCTCTTTTACTTACTCGCCGCGACCGCTCAAGTGATGGGCTTCGAGGTGCTCGGAGCCGACTTCAGCCAGAGTACGTCGCCGGTCAACGAATTAGCAGAAGGATTCGGGCTTGGCTCCTTTGCCCTTGTTCTCGATATCGGAATCGCGGCATCGTTTCTCGCCTGCACTATCGCGTCAACCACCGCGCTCGCTCGAGTGCTCTTCTCGTTGAGCCGCGACGGAATTTTGCCGCGCCGGCTCGGCTCCACTCATCCGAAACTCCACACACCGCTCTTTGCAATCGGAGTTTCGTTGCTCGCCGTGACCGTCGTGCCGCTGGCGTTCGTGCTCGCTGGTGCTGGCATCTGGAACACCATGCAACTGCTGCTGGTCGTCGCTGCGGCGGGCTACATTACGGCCTACATCATGGTGTGTTTCGCCGCCCCCGCGTTCTTGAACCGCATCGGCGAGCTCAGCATCCGACCGCTGCTCACCGCACTAGTTGCCGGCCTTTCGCTGACCATCGCTTTCGTCACCTACCTCGCCGTTGAAGTAGCCGGAGAACGTGCACTCGCCGTCGCACTCTATGTGGCAGTCATGAGCCTGGGCACTGCCGTTCTGCTGCTGAGAGTTCGCAAGAATCCACGCCTCGCCCTCACAATCGGCAACTACGACGAACCCACCGTGATCGATGTACTCGGCGGCACCACACAGGCGAAGCAGGCGAGTGACTGAATCGACCCCGCCCGCAGTGCCCGAGGCGACGCGCAAGCGTGGAGCCGTCGATGGTCTGCGCGCACGCCAACCCGCTGCGGTGCACAGCGCGCTGGGGGTTCTTGAGTCGGTAGCCCAACACGGCGCGGGAGTCAGCGCTCGCGAAATCTGCGAAGCCCTCGATCTGCCCCGCGCCACCACCTACCGCCTGCTCAACCTTCTCGTGCAAGACGAATACTTGGTGCGCACCCCCGACCTCCGTGGCTTCGCGCTCGGCAGCAAACTGGAACAGTTTGGCCGCGCAGTGATGCCCACAGCTCCCCCGCGCGCCGCCCGCGAGATCATCAACGAGCTTCGCGGCAGCATCCGGGCCGGTGTTCATCTTGTGCGCTACGACGCCACGCACATCGTGCTCAGCGACATCGATCCAGACTTTCCACTCAGCCACCCCGAACGCATCAGCAGAGAGCTCGACTGCTCAGCAATGGGCCGCCTCTTGCTCACCGAACTCGGCCACGACGGCCACCCCTCGTGGGCTGTCGTGCGCCCCGCGTCAAGCATCCACGCCATTACTGAACACGTCACCCGCAGCGGCTACGCGATGCAGAACGGGGAACTGCAACCAGGGCACGGATGCATCGCCGTAGCCATCCGCGACGATCACGATGTGCTCGTGGCTGGCCTCGCCGTCTCGATGCCCGGAGTGCGCGTCGAGAACCCTGCCAAGATCGTCGACTCCCTCAGGGAAGCCGCGCAGGGGTTGGCGCCGCTGTTGTCATGAAATGCGTGTGCAGCCTAATAAGCGGTTAAGTTCTAGCGCTAATTGCAATTCGTTTGGTCGCGGATGCCATTTCGATCGGAGCACTCTATGGAATCCACTTTTAGCGAACAGTACGCAGAGATCGTTCTCCGTGCGAAGAAATCGGCCCGGGCTTATCTGTGTGACGGAGAGTTCGACCACGACGGTATCGACCTCGTGCTCAATTCGATTCTGCGCTCAGAAGTTGCCGAACACTGTGGGCCACTGGGATACGCCCGCAGGGCGATCGAGTGGGGCGGCTAAGCCGAAAGCTCCGGCCGCTTCTTTTCCAAGGAACGGATGTACGCCGCATTCCCGCTGATCGCCGCCTTGTACCGGTCGATGTCGGGAGAAGGAACGAACTCCACCACTAGATCGAGGAGCGCTGCGACGGCCGCATCATGCCGCCCGGCGGCGTGCAACGTAATCGCCTCAAAAGCACCCAGCGCAGGGGACTCCGGGAATGCGCTGCGTGCTGTCGCAAACACCTCCCGGGATTTGTCGTATTCGCCTAGGTTTCTGAGCGTCGAGCCGTACTGAACGTAGCAACGGCGGAGCAAATCACCCTCCAGCCCAGCGGCGAGAGCGCCCTCATAAAAACCCCGGGCTGTTTCTTCCTGGCCAGCCGTGTCATACGCCCCTCCCAGCTCATAGAGCACTCGAGCGTTCTGGGAATGCGAGGCGTAGAGGGGAAGCAACGAATCTATTGTTGGCTGCATGTTTTCCCGGTCCCTGGCGGCGAAGATCCGGTCAAGCTCATCGTCTAGATTCATGCCGCACAGTCTGCCACGGGCGCTCTCGGCAGGAGACTTGGCCGATGGTTTTTGGTTAGTGAAGGCCAGCCGCCATTTCCCGATAGATGGTGGAGAGCTCTGTCGCGCGAGCGCCCCAGTCCAATGTTTCGCGACCTTCAAGATAGGCGGCGAGATCCTCGATATGGGTTTGCCAGCCTGCTCCGTGGTGATGGTAGATATCGAGCGGCAGGCCAGACTCCTCGACGATTAGCCTCGTGCCGGCCGGTTCCTCAACCAGCGTGACGTCAATCACGCCGGGTGCGTCGTCATCCGACCAGGTCGTTATTCGCAAGTGTCGGGGTGACTCGCAAATGTCAACGCGGCCGGATCCTTCCCAGCCGCTGGTAAACGTGGCGCTGAACTCTCCACCAATGGTGAGATCGCCATCCACAGTCACGATCCAACGCGCGAGTCGGCTTGGCTCGGTAACTGCGGACCACAGGTCGTCGATGTTCGTCGCATAGACGTCCTCAACGTGAACGACGCCTGCGCCGTTCTCCTTCCGCAAACTGCCCAGAATTTTTGTGACTCCGGATCCTTCAGGCATCGCTATTCCCTTTTTTCTCGTTTACCGCGAGCGACTTCTCTTTTTTGCCGCGTGCGACCTCAGTGTGGAGCGCGTCGAGGCGGTGCTCCCACAGCGCGCGATATTCCTCCAGCCACTCGTCAAGCTCCTGGAGCGGCTCGGGACGCAGCGAGTAGATGCGATGCTGTGCCTCGCTGTGAACATCCACTAGCCCAACTTCGCGCAAGACCCTGAGATGTCGAGAAACACCGGGGCGCGCGATCGGAAGAAGCGCTGCGAGCTCGGTGACATTCGTGGGGCCCAATCGAAGTCGGGCGAGCAAAGTGCGGCGGCTTTCGTCGGAGATCGCTTGCAGCATCGTGTCCATGCGCTGAAGGTACCACAGTGGGTACGTACACGCTAGGTTACACGTCGGCTTTGTCCGCCAGCAACCGCTCCTCCTTGCTTGCAGCGGCGAAGGCGGCACCATGAAGCACTCAGGAGCCGGGCGTAGCCTGAAAGGGTCCTGGTGGTTGCCTGATCGGCACCGTCCGGGCTCCGGGCCAACGACGCCAACTTGGCGATCACCATGCCCGAATCAGGAATGAGAAATACCATGACCGTTTCACAGAAAGTCGCGCTCGTAACCGGAGCTGGACAAGGAATCGGACGGGGTATCGCACTCCGGCTCGCCCACGACGGCTTCGATGTTGCCGTTGCCGACCTCGACTTCCAGGCAGAAAAGGGAGCCGGTGTTGTCGCAGAAATCGAAGCCCTCGGACGCAAGGCAGTGTTCGTCACCGCTGATGTCTCCAAGCGCGACGACGTGTTCGCTGCCGTCGACGCCGCGGCCGAAAAGCTTGGCGGGTTCGACGTGATCGTCAACAACGCCGGCATCGCACAAGTCACCCCCATGCTCGAGATCACCGAAGCAGAGCTGGAGAAGATTTTCAGCATCAACGTGAACAGCGTCGTCTGGGGAATCCAGGCCGCCGTCGCAAAATTTGATGAACTTGGTCACGCCGGCAAGATTGTCAGCGCCGCATCCATCGCCGCCATTCAAGGCTTCCCCATCCTCGGCGCGTACTCGGCATCGAAGTTCGCCGTGCGTGGCATCACTCAGGCTGCCGCCCAAGAACTCGCACCCCGCGGCATCACGGTCAACGCCTACGCTCCCGGCATCGTCGGAACCGGCATGTGGGACCTGATCGACGAAAAGCTCAGCGCCATCAACGGCAAGCCACGCGGCCAGAACCTCAAGGAGAACGTCGAGGGCATCGCGCTCGGCCGCATCGAGACCCCAGAGGATGTCGCGAAGGTTGTCTCGTTCTTCGCCGGCGCCGACTCCGACTACGTCACCGGCCAGGTGCTGCTCGTCGACGGCGGAATGCTCTACAACTAGCCGCCACCAATGCCATCCGGCCACCGCAGCCGAACCCTACGGCGTTCGCACCTCTGGCGCCGGATGGCACTGTGGTCTCTCTGGACTCAACCGCGATTCCCGCGGCTACACAGACCGGACCGAGCCAGCTACTTGGCTTTACGCCCGACCACGATCCCGGCATTGAGCAGCAGATAATATTGCACGATGAGCGGACCTGAGGGCGCGTGGGGAGCGGTACTCGAAACGATGTCGTGGGTCGGACTCGTCCCCGGCATCCCGCTGCTCCTTCTCGGCTGGATTCTCGCTCTGCGAGCATGCAAGTGGGTCGCGACCACTGCCGAGGTTTTCGAGGCCGGCGGCTTTCAAGGCTTTCGCTGGTCCGATGGCGATGGCAGGCAGTACTCCATCCTTCACGAACCATCCGAAGTTCCGATGATGGATGTGGGCGCCCGAGTAGGGCTGTACTACGACCAGTGCCATCCCTCTCGGTGGAGTCTCGCGCGGCCCCGCCGCACGAACGCCGCCATCCTCATCGGCTCGATCCTCACCGGAATCGGCCTCTTGAGCATCGTTGCGGGATTCATTCTGATGGCGTTGTGACGCGCTGAAGCGCGCCCGCACACCTAGGTAGACTGGAGGCGGCCGGCGTGAGCACCCCGGCATCCACAATCTTCTGGGAGAAGCCCCTCGTGACTGACGTCTCAACCAATTCCCGCCAGCATGTTGCCGACACGGTGTCAAACGCCGCCGCAACTCCCGAGAAAGTGCAGCCCTATGGCGCGCTTGGGTTGAAAGACGACGAGTACGCGAAGATTCGCGAGATTCTGGGCCGCCGCCCCACGAGCGGCGAGCTTGCCATGTACTCCGTCATGTGGAGCGAGCACTGCTCCTACAAGTCCTCCAAGAACTATCTTCGCCAGTTTGGCAAGAAGGTCAGCGAGAACATGACCAAGAACCTCATGGTCGGCATGGGCGAAAACGCTGGCGTCATCGACGTTGGTGAGGGTTGGGCTGTGACTTTCAAGATCGAAAGCCACAACCACCCCAGCTACATCGAACCCTTCCAGGGCGCAGCAACCGGTGTTGGCGGAATCGTTCGCGACATCATCTCCATGGGTGCCCGCCCCGTTGCCGTCATGGATGCGCTCCGCTTCGGCGCCATCGACAATCCCGACACCGCTCGCGTCGCCAAGGGTGTCGTGTCGGGCATCAGCTTCTACGGCAACTGCCTCGGCCTGCCCAACATCGGTGGCGAAACCTACTTCGACTCCGTCTACCAGGCCAACCCGCTCGTCAACGCACTGGCCGTTGGAGTGCTGCGCCACGAAGACCTGCACCTGGCTAACGCTCGCGGCGTGGGTAACAAGGTTGTGCTGTTCGGTGCCCGCACCGGTGGCGATGGCATCGGCGGAGCATCCATCCTCGCCTCGGATTCGTTCAGTGAGGGCGGCCCCACCAAGCGCCCCGCCGTTCAGGTCGGCGACCCCTTCGCCGAGAAGGTGCTCATCGAGTGCTGCCTCGAACTCTTCCAGGGTGACCTTGTTGAGGGCATCCAAGACCTCGGCGCTGCCGGCATCAGCTGCGCAACGAGCGAGCTCGCCTCCAACGGTGACGGTGGCATGTTCATCGAACTCGAGAAGGTCTTGCTGCGAGACCCCACCCTCACGGCAGAAGAAATTCTGATGTCCGAGAGCCAAGAACGCATGATGGCGATCGTGAAGCCCGAGAAGCTCGAGGGCTTCCTCAAGGTTGTTGAGAAGTGGGATGTCGAAACCAGTGTGCTTGGTGAAGTCACCGACACCGGCCGCCTCATCATCAACTGGCACGACGAAGAAATCGTGAACGTCGAGCCGCGCACCGTCGCCATCGATGGCCCCGTCTACGACCGACCCGTCGTCTACCCCAAGTGGATTGACAAGCTTCAGGCTGACACCGCCTCCGGTCTCGCCCGCCCCAAGGACGGCATCGAACTGCGCGACCAAATGCTGCAGCTGCTTGCGAGCCCGAACTTGGCCGACAAGAGCTGGATCACCGACCAGTACGACCGCTACGTTCTCGGCAACACCGCCTTGAGCTTCCCGGATGACGCCGGCATGGTGCGCATCGACGAAGAGAGCGGCCTCGGCTTCTCCGTCGCGACCGACGCCAATGGCCGCTTCTGCCAGCTCGACCCCTACGCCGGAGCCCAGATCGCTCTCGCTGAAGCCTTCCGCAACGTTGCCGCCACCGGCGCCAACCCTGTCGCCGTCAGTGACTGCCTCAACTTTGGTAGCCCCGAGAACCCCGAAGTGATGTGGCAGTTCAGCCGCGCCGTTGAAGGTCTCGCCGACGCGTGCCTCGAGATGGAAATTCCTGTCACCGGCGGAAACGTCTCCTTCTACAACCAGACCGGCGATGTGCCCATCCACCCGACCCCCGTGGTCGCAGTGCTCGGCCTGATCCGTGACGTTGCTGAGCGCATCCCGAGCGGCTGGCAAGACGAAGGCAACAACATCTACCTGCTCGGCACCACCGCGCTTGAGCTCGACGGCTCGGCCTGGGCTGGCACCATCCACGATCACCTCGGTGGCCTGCCGCCGAAGGTCGACCTCGCTGCCGAGCGTCGCCTCGCCGACCTCATCAAGGCTGGCAACGAGCAAAACATCATCGCCAGCGCCCACGACCTCGCCGACGGCGGACTCGCTCAAACCCTCGCCGAATCCGTCATGCGATTCGGCGTTGGCGCACGCGTCTGGTTGGGCGAACTGCTCGAGCGCGACGACATCGATGCCGCCACCGCACTCTTCAGCGAATCGACCGGCCGCATGGTCGTCTCGATCCCGCGCGAAGACGACGTGAAATTCCGCGGACTCTGCGAAGGCCGCGGCTACCCTGCCGTGCGCATCGGAGTCACGGATGCCGCCTCCCCCGCCCTCGAAATTCAGGACCAGTTCACCCTGACCCTCGAAGAGCTGCTCACGGCACACCGCGGAACGCTCGCGGAGGCCTTCGGCGCGTAATCGTTGCAGCGTCGGCGGCAGCTAGGTGTTGCCGCCGACGAGCATCACACGCGGCACCGAGTCGACGAGCAGTCGCGTGTACTCGTGTTGTGGTCGAGTAAGCAGGTCGATCGTCGGCGCCGATTCGACGATCTCGCCGGCTCGCATCACGACGCTGCGCTCACACACCCTGCGGACAACCGCTAGGTCATGGCTGATGAAGAGAATCGTCAGTCCTCGCTCGCGGCGAATCTCCGAAATCACGTCGAGAACCTGAGCCTGAACCGACACGTCAAGGGCACTCGTAGCCTCATCCATCACCAGCAGGCTTGGCTCGATCGCGAGAGCGCGGGCGATCGCGACCCGTTGCCGTTGGCCACCGGATAACGTTCGCGGCAACGCCTCAGCCTGCGTTGTCGCCAGCCCGACACTGCTCAGCAGGGTCAGCGCTTGGGTGCGGATGTCGGCCATCCGAAGTCGGGGATGGTGCAGATGCAACGCATCCTCTACCGCTTGGCTTGCGGTCATTCGGGGATCCAGCGAAAGGTATGGGTCTTGAAACACCATCTGCACGCGACGCGCGCGATCCAGCCGGTCGACACGTTTGCGAGGCTGCCCCTTCAGGGTGTGGCCATCAATTGCGATCGTCCCGGCGTCTGCCCGTTCAAGCCCCACGATCATGCGGGCCAGAGTTGACTTTCCTGAACCTGACTCGCCCACAACGCCGAGAGCATCTCCGCGGCGAATATCCACCGTTACGTTCTTTGCAGCGTGCACTGGCTCACGACCCCGCGCGCGATAGGTTTTTGTGAGGTCACGCACCTCCAGCACTGCTGGCCCTGGGGCGGTCGCAGCAGGAGCGGGCACCTCGTTTGGCTGCACGGTGATCGTCGGAGTCGCCGCAACGAGACGACGAGCGTAGGCGGTCTCCGGGTTCAGAAATACTTGACGAGCCGGCCCCTCTTCTCCTACCCGTCCATCGTTCATCACGTACACCCGGTCACACAGTGACGCCGCAAGATTGAGATCGTGGGTGATGAACAGCAATCCCATCGAGCGCTTGTCTCGCTGCTCGGCAAGCACCCGCAAGATTTGAGCCTGAGTGGTGACGTCGAGGGCGGTTGTGGGTTCGTCGCACACGAGTAGGCGTGGGGAGCCCGCAAGCGCGCCAGCGATCATGACTCGCTGCAGCATGCCACCCGAAAGTTCGTGCGGATACTGCCGGAGGTGATCGTGCGGCCGCGGCATGTCGACAGCGGCGAGCACCTCGATGGCGCGTTCTCGTGCCCGTGCCACCGACCAGCCCTCGCCGAGCCGAAGGGCTTCCGTGAGGTGATCACCGATGGTGCGCATCGGGTTGATACCGGCGCGGGGATCCTGAAAAACCATCGCAGCGGTCGACCGACGATACGCCAAGAGCTCTGGGGGTTTCATCGTGAGCACGTCGCTGCCCTCAACGAGGACCTGTCCGGATGTCTGAGCACCCGAAGGGAGGAGCCCGAGCACAGACTGGGCGGTCAACGACTTGCCGGAACCGGATTCCCCAACGAGGGCAACCGTCTCCCCGACGCTGACCGTGAGATCGATTCCGTGCAGGAGGCGTTTTCCGTTGGGAAGGTCGAGGGTGAGTCCGGAAATCTCTAAGAGTGTCATGCGGGTGTTCCTCCACCGATTCGCTCAGAGATCTCTTCACCGATCACATTAACGGCGACCACCACGATGACGACGGCGATGGCGGGAATCAGTGCTGGCAGAAAGTGTCCGCCAACCAGCCCGGCTTGGGATTCGTTGATCATCGCGCCCCAGTCCGCTGTCGGCGCCTGGACGCCAAGGCCGAGAAATGAGAGACCAGCCAGCTCCGCGAGAACGTAGCCGAAGTTCAGTGTTGATTGGGCGCCGACGGTCGGCACGACATTCGGGAGTACGCGCCGAAGGGCGATCCATCCGCCAGAGAACCCTTGCACTCGGTACGCCGAGACGTACGGGCGCGCGCGCTCCGAGATCACCAGCGAGCGGGTTAGTCGAGCGACGAACGGTGCGTAGGCGATACTCATCGCAATGACCGGCGCCACCAGCCCCTTACCAAATAGTGCGACAGCCAAGATCGCGATCAGCAATGCGGGGAACGAGAGCAACACGTCGAGCAGGCGGCCGATAGCGGCGTCGATCCAGCCGCCGCGCCATCCCGCCAGAAGTCCCAAGAGTATCCCGAGGATCGTCGAAGCGATCACGACAATCAATGGCGCAAGAAGCGCCGTTCGTGCACCGTAAATGATGCGACTCAACGTGTCTCGCCCGAGCGAATCGGTGCCAAGCCAATGAGCGAGATTCGGGTTGGCGTAGATAGCGCCGAAGTCGAGCTGATCGGGGTTATACGGAGCCACAAGTGGCGCAAAGATCGCGGCGAGCGTGAAAAGGCCGAGCACCACAATGCTGATCGTCCAGCTGACGGTCACCCGGCGATGCCCCGTGGACCGCATAACTTTCAGCGCCATGGTCGGTGTCGGCCTGCTCATCGCCCCGCCTCTCCTGCTGCCGCTCTCGGATCGATCAGGGGTTGAAGTAAGTCGACGATGGCATTGACAATGACGAATGCTGCGACAACGAGGAGCACAATCGCTTGGACAACGGGGAAGTCGAGACGGTTCACCGATTGCACGAGAAGGGAGCCAACACCGGCGATGCCGAATGCCGACTCCACGATGGCGGTGGATACCAGCAGTCCGGCGATCAGGAGGCCGCTCACGGTAAAGATCGGGCCCAAGGCATTACGGAACACGTGACGTCGGACGACCGTCAGGGGCTTGAGCCCTCGGCTTGTGGCAACCTGAACATGTTCGCGGCCGAGCTGCTCCACCATCGACATGCGGGTGATTTTGCCGATGAGGACTATGAACGAGATCGCCATCGCAACGGAAGGCAAAATCAGGTGGTGAATGGTGTCAAAGAAGCCGTCCCCTGATCCAAAGGCCGGGAACCAATTGAGTTGAACGGCGAAAACGGCGATGAGGATGATCGCACCGACAAACGGCGGGATCGCGCCGAGGGCGGTGAGCACGGTGAGAATCAAACGATCGGGCAGTCGTCCACGATTCAACGCCGCAATCGTGCCGGCGACGATGCCCGTGACAAGGATCATCACGGCGGCCAGCGCAACCAGCCCGAGCGTCACGGGCAGGCGGTCGCCGATTACTGTCGACACTTCATCCCGAAACTGCAACGAGCGCCCGAAGTCGCCCTGAAACATGCCACCGATCCAGCGCAGGTATTGCTCCCACGGCGGCAGATTCAAACCGAACTGTTCCGTGACTGCCGCGATCGCCTCTGGGGAGGGCTGGCGACCCCGCAAGAGGAAACTTACGGGGTCGCCAGGAACCATGAAACGTGAGAAGAAGATCAGGGCAGAAGCAAGGACCAGCGTCAGTGTGAGTGACCCCAGCTTGCCTACGACCCGACGGATGATCACGCTAGCGCGCGCCGATCGTTGCTGCCCAAGGGAAGTAGAGCATCGCGATAGATGGAGCTACGCCGGTTACGCGCTCACCGAGGTAGACACTGATCGGAGCCTCGTAGAGCGGCATCCACGGCAATTCCTGGTTGGCAATCTTCTGTAGCTGCGCGGAATAGGTCGCGCGCTCTTCTGGATCAGCCGCCGCAACGCCCTCATTCACCAGCGAGTCGTACTCAGAGTTGGAGTAGTTGCCGTAGTTGGGAAACTGCCCCGTCTGCAGCACGGCGAACATTTCGAGCGGGTCGGGCGTGGAGAGATACCAGGCCGTGAAGAAGAGGTCTGCACCCTCACGAGCACTCGGGTCAAAGAAGAGCGTCGAGTACGCTTCCGGGGTCACCGTGTCGATCGTCGCCTCGAGCCCAATCGACTGGGCTGCTGCTGCCGTTGCCTGCGCGACAATACTGAATTCGGCGCCGATGGGGGCGGTGCGAATCACGATCTCTTCGCCAGCGACACCGGCATCCTCAATAAGCTGCTTCGCCGCTTCGACATCGTACGGGTAGTCGTCAAGCCCGGAGAATGCCTCGGCAGCAGTGTCGGCACTTGCCTCGCCCCAGACGGATTCCGTCGTCAGCGCATTGGTCACCGTTCCGTAGCCATTCTGGGCGGCATCCACAATTCCTTGGCGATCCAGCGCCATCATGAGCGCTTTACGAACATTCACATCGCCCAGTGGGCCGGTGAGATCACTGACGATCAAACTTGAGACAGTGGTATTGAGACCGAAGTACAGATCGCCGGATGAGGACTGCAGTGAGCTGTAAGCCTCGGTCGGGATCAGCCATCCACCATCTACTTGACCGGAGGTGAGTGCATTCACTCGTGCATTCGGATCGTTCATGAACAGGATCTCGACCTCCGCAGCTTTAGCCCGCAAGTCTTGGTCCCAGTAGTCGTCATAACGGGTGAGCGTCACTGACTCTCCCGATTTCCAGGACGTCAGCTCGAATGGGCCGCTGCAGTTCACGAGTCCGGTGGAGTTTCCGTAGTCCCGCTCAAGTTCGTTCAGGGTGGCAGCCGACTCGATTACTCCCGCCGCACCACTCATCCCATAGTTAAACTGGGAATCTGGGCTTGCGAGGGTCACGGTCACTTCCAGCGGACCAGTCGCTTCGATTGCGGCAACGTTCTGATAAATCGAGTACCACGACGACCCCACGTCGGGGTTGAGGTGTCGCAGCATCGAGGCGACCGCATCGTCAGCGGTAAGTGGTGAACCGTCGTGGAAGGTCACGTCGGACCGCAGTTCGTAAACCCAGGTCACCGGAGTCGGGTTCGAGTATGCGGATGCCAACGAAGGCGAGATGGTGAAGTCGGGGTTGAGCCGCAGGAGCGAATCGCACACGTTGGAGAGCACCTGGTTGTCGGCGTAGTCGAATGCGTAGGCGTAGTCCAACGAATATGGCTCCGCATACGAGACCCAGGTGAAGGAATCGATGTCGCCCGATGGCGCAGGCGTTTGAGCGGTGAGCTCAAATGACGTGGGTCCTGTCGGCGTCGTGTCTGCTGGTGCAGAGCACGACGTTAGTGCGAAGACAGCGGCTAGCGCCATCGCAGGTATAGCAGTGAGCTGTGTTCCGGTTCGTGACATGTCATGCTCCTCAATGGGGTGCTTGCGGTCAGTTGGTGCTGTAAACCTCTACGCCGTCAATCCAGGTCGAGACGACGGTGCTGCGATAAATCTCTTCGCGTGGAACGTCGAAGGGGTTCGGCTCGATGACCACGAAATCCGCGCGGTATCCAGCGGCGATCGAGCCAGTGTCATGGTCGCGGTGATTCACGTAGGCCGAGCCAGACGTGTACGCCGCGAACGCCGTCGCGAGGTCGAGGCACTGTTGCTCGCCCGCGAGGGGCACGTTGTCCGACTCGGGCACGACACGGTTCACGGCCATGTGGATGCCCGCGATCGGGTCGGCGCTAGATACCGGCCAGTCGCTTCCTGCCGCAAGCTTCGCGTGGTGACGAAGGAGATCTCCGAACGGATACTGTCGCTCCGCCAAGTTTTTCTGCATGAACGGAAGCGTGAGCTCGTCAAGCTGGGCCTCGTGGCAAGCCCAGAGTGGTTGCAGGTTGGCGACCGCATCCAGCGGAGCGAATCGAGCTGTGTCCTCCTCGGATACGACTTGCAGGTGAGCGAGGTGGTGGCGCCCATCGGTCGCGCCGTTCGCGAGGCGTGCCGTTTCGAGCGCATCGAGCGCCTCTTTCACAGCACGGTCGCCCAGAGAGTGAAAGTGCACTTGGAACCCCTCGCGGTCGAGCTCGGCCACATACCCATTGAGTAGCGCTGGATCGATAAAGGAGAGTCCCGAGTTCGTGGTGTCGTGCCCGTGTGCATCGAGGTAGGGCTCATTCATTGCCGCGGTGAAGTTCTCGGCGACACCGTCGACCATGATCTTGACGGTTCCGAGCTGCAGGCGATCGCTGCCGATCGCCGCAATTTCGGCACGCCGCTCAAGCATTTCGGGAATCTGATCGCGACCCCGCTCCCGTTCCCACCACTGTGCCCCGACAACATGCGCGAGGAGAGTTCCCTCATCAAGGGCTCGGCGGTACGCGGGAAGGTTGCTGGGAAGAGTGGGAACCTTGTCGCCGATCATGGCATCCTGCCACCCGGTAATTCCAAGCTTGAGAAGCTCCTCTTGGGCGCGCAGCAAGCCGGCGTAGGTCAGCTCGTCGTCAATTTCGGGCACCACCGAGGCGAACGAGTTGCCTGCCCCTTCGTGGAAGGTCCCGGCCGGGAATCCGTCGGCTTCCCGTTCGATGCGGCCGTCGGCTGGATCGGGAGTGGATGCGTCGAGTCCAGCCGCGCGGATTGCTGCGGTGCTTGCCCACACGCTGTGGTGATCGCGGCTGCTCAGCATGACAGGGCGGTCTCCGATGACGTCATCGAGCAACTGGCGCGCAGGTGAACCGTTGGGAAAATGGTCCATTGACCACCCTCCAC
The DNA here is from genome assembly GCF_015864945.1 of Salinibacterium sp. NG253. Lineage (GTDB taxonomy): Bacteria > Actinomycetota > Actinomycetes > Actinomycetales > Microbacteriaceae > Rhodoglobus. The sequence goes on from NZ_JADYWF010000001.1 coordinate 1,546,297, forward strand.
CGCAAATCCAGCCCTCAGGATTCTCCGCGGCATACGTCGCGATTCGAGCGAGCGTATCGTCGGCATCAACGGCTTCAGTCAGTGTGCACTGGAGCAGTTCGACTCCGGCAGCGACGGGATGAACGTGAGCGTCTTGGAAACCTGGAGCAACGAGTTTTCCGTCGAGCTCGATGACTCTGGTCTCAGAGTTGCGATAGACCTCAATGGCGCTGTCCGGCACGATGTCAAGGATTCGCCCGGCTGCAACGATCACTGCTTTGCCCGTCACAGGCTGACCGCTGCCCGTGAAAATCTGGCCGCCGGTCAAAATTACCTCTGCTTTGCCCACCGTGCACATCCCTTAGTAGTCGAACGGTTGTGGAGATGCTAGGGCGAGCACAACGCTGTTGTCAACACCGATGACAAAGTGATTCACCGCCGTTATGATGATCGAGTGGACACCACAACATCAGTCAAAGAAGATAAGTCGAAGCGCCTCGATCGAGCTGTCATTGTGAAAGCGGGGCTCGAAATTGCGGCGCGCCCCCAGAACAACGCTGTCTCAGTGCGCGCGCTGGGCACAGAGCTCGGGGTCGATCCGACCGCGATTTACCGCCACTTCACAAGCAAAGACGACCTGATGCGCGCGTTGCTCGACGAACTCCAGTCGGCAGCCCTGAATCGCGTCTCAATGAGCTCCTCGTGGCGCGAACGACTGCGCGATCTTGCCTGGGCAACCTTGGAGATTGGCATCGAATACCCCGCAGTTGCACTCGAATCCACCGTTCTCTCGACGAACGGTCCGGCCGAAATGGAAAGTATTGAGTTCATCCTCGCAGCGCTTTCCGAAGCGGGGTTGGAAGGCACTGCACTCGTGCATCACTACGCATTGTTTTCGTCGTACGTGCTCTCCGAAGTTGCCGGCTTCGCCCGGGGACGCTCCGTCAGCGGTGGAGCAACGGACGAAACAGATGGATGGTTTGATGGGCCGCTACTCGTTGACCCCTCGAAGCACGTTCACATCGCTGCCGTCGCCTCCGAACTTCGAGAATTACGCGATGGCGATATCTTCAAACTCGGCATCGAGCTCATCCTGGACTCCGTCGCCCGAACCGCATCGCACGAGACCAATCAGCCATGAGAGTCGTGATTGCGGGCGCAGGAATCGGCGGTCTGGCGACCGCGCTCTCGCTGCACGACGCCGGAATTTCTGACGTCACCATTCTCGAATCGGTGGCTGAACTGCGCCCACTCGGCGTGGGGATCAATCTTCTGCCCCATGCTGTTCGAGAGCTGACTGAACTCGGGCTCGGCGATAATCTCGCCGCGCTCGGTGTACCCACAAGCACGCTCAGCTACTACAACTGCTTTGGGCACCCCATTTGGTCAGAGCCCCGCGGTCGGGCGGCAGGCTATGCGTGGCCCCAGTATTCGGTTCATCGCGGAGAGCTGCAGATGCTGCTGCGGGACGCCGTCAACGAGCGACTACCCGGGGCGATAGTGCTCGGCTCTGCCGTGGTGAACACCACCGCAATTGGCGAGAAGCAAAGCGTGACGATCCGCGCTCGAAACGGTGAAGAACGCACCGAAGTTGCGGATGTTCTGATTGCGGCAGATGGCATCCACAGTGCCGTGCGCAAACAGCGCTATCCCGCGGAGGGCGATCCCGTCTGGAACGGACTCATGCTCTGGCGGGGCACCGCCCGCGTTGCACCGTTTCTTGACGGTCGGTCGATGTTCATGGCCGGCGACGGGCGACAGAAATTTGTTGCCTACCCACTATCCGAAGCCGCCTCTGACGGCTTGGCACGCATCAATTTCATCGCCGAAAAACGTCTCGACGACCACGATCCGGGTCTCAATGACTGGAATATGGCAGTCGACAAACAGCGCATCGTCGAGCTATTCCAAGAATGGAAGTTCGACTGGATCGATATTCCCGCGCTGATTGATTCCGCGGATGAGGTTCTCGAGTATCCGATGGTGGACCGTGATCCCGTCGACCGCTGGAACTTCGATCGACAAACACTGCTCGGCGATGCCGCCCACCCGATGTATCCGATCGGTTCCAACGGAGCGTCACAAGCGATCATCGATGCACGAACAGTCGCCCACCACCTCGCCACCGCGGCTTCCATCGACGCTGCCCTGCACGCGTATGAACATGATCGCCTCCCGGCCACCGCGAAAATCACGCTCAGCAATCGGTCCCTCGGTCCCGAACGAGTGATGCAACTCGCGTACGAGCGGGCGCCTCAGGGCTTCACCGACATCCACGATGTCGTTTCCGACGAAGAGCTGACCGCGATTGCGGACGAATACAAGCGCGCCGCGGGCTTCAACCCCCAACTCCTCAACGAACGTCCAAGCCTTTCTGTAACCAGAAGCTAATTTCTGACGCCAACTGCTAGGAGCCACGCGTGACACTCACCCCCGCCGTACCCGGCCTTGAGCCCACCTTTGATGTCACCGTGCGCGTCGGAAACGTCGCCGACTACGGGATGACGCGCGCTGGGCACCGACGTGTGATCGACATTGTCGGTGGCGAAATCACCGGGTCCATTCACGCGACTATTCTGCCTGGCGGTGCGGACTGGCAGCTCGTACGGCCAGACGGAACCCTCGATATTGATGGCCGATACTCCGCCGCAACGGCGTCAGGCGAGTTGATCTACATCACCGTCTCAGGAGTACGAGGCGGCTCACCTGAAACTCTCGAGGCACTTCTGCGCGGTGAAGCCGTCGATCCGTCACAGTACTACTTTCGAACCACGCTCACGCTGGAGACCTCGGCCCCGTCGCTCGCGCATCTTGAGCAGTCGCTCTTCATCGCCTCCTGCGTGAGGGAGGCGGATGCTGTGCGCTATCGGGCGTACCGCGTCACGTAGGCTCAATTCCGTTCCCCGACACACCACGAGCACGAACGGATGCCTCCGATGCAACTTATCAAGAGGGTTTACGGAGAAGTCACCGCCGCTCTCGCCCTCGGGGTGATCACGCTCGTCATCCTGCGCGCCATCACGGAAGCACAACCGTGGTGGCTCGCCGCCGCCCTGCCATGGGTTGCGTACGCGCTCTATTTGGCACTGTTGATGACGCGCGTCGTCGTCGTGCAGCGCCGGCATCCGTGGGTTCAGCTTGCTGTCTCCGCGGTGGCAATATTTGCCGCCATCCTCGCCGGGCCGCTCGCCGTACTCGTGGCCGTTCTCGGGCTCGCCGTGATTCTCGGCTACAACTACTGGTACTCGGTGCAGCACACCTCCGCAGGCCCCGTCACGGTCGGGCAACCGCTGCCGTCATTCCCGCTCACCACCGTGGATGGCACCGTCGTCGACAGCAGCGTGCTCACCCAGCAACCGCACGTGATCATGTTCATTCGCGGCAACTGGTGCCCGTTCTGCATGGCCCAGGTCGCCCAAATCGCCGACCAGTATCGCGAGCTCGACCGCCGCGGCGTCGCTGTCGCGATCATCAGCCCGCAGAAGCCCGAAGACACCGTCGAGCTTTCCGAACGCTTCGACATCCCGGTCACCTATTACATCGATGCGGATGCCTCGGCCGCCGCCGTGCTCGACATCGTGCAGTCCGGCGGAACCCCGGTCATGTTCAGCGCGGGAGCCCCAGCTAACGGCGACACCGTCGTACCGACCGTCATCATCACCGACGCCACCGGAACAGTGCTCTGGGCCGAACACACCGACAACCACCGGGTGCGGCCAGAACCGACCACGTTCCTCGACGTGCTCGACCAGCACGGCATCCGCGCGGTCTAGCCTGCCGCTTGCTGCGCGCTAGCCCGCGGCCGTTGCGCCCGGATTTAGGCGCGCTACTTGCTCGAGTCGGGCTCGCTGCCCGACGCGAGCTGCTCGTGGTGATGAATGACCTCGGCAACGACGAAGTTGAACCACTTCTCGGCGAACGCCGGGTCGAGGTGCGACTCTTCGGCGAGCGACTTGAGGCGGGCGATCTGGTCGCGCTCGCGGTTCGGGTCTGACGCGGGCAGGCCCTTGGTGGCCTTGAGACGACCAACCTGCTGCGTGTACTTGAAGCGCTCGGCCAGCAAATGAATGAGGGCCGCATCAATGTTGTCAATGCTGCGGCGAGCGCCCAAAAGTTGCTCACGCACTTCGGGGTCGACGTTGTCGTTGTGGGCCTGATCTGCTGCTGCCATACAACGACTTTAGAGCGTACGGATGCTGCGTGTTTGCCAGATGACGCGCCGACCCCCGCTCGGGGGTGCGAGACTAGATCGCATGAACGATCGCGCAGGCACGACAGCCCAGGCATCCGACCTCATTGATGTGACCGAGTTGGTGGCAGCGTATTACGCGCTGGTTCCGGATGTCTCGATCGCCGAGCAGCGCGTCGTGTTCGGCACGAGCGGCCATCGTGGCTCCGCGCTCGACACCGCCTTCAACGAAGTGCACATCGCTGCCATCACGCAGGCGATCGTGGAATATCGTGCCAGCCAGGGCATCACGGGGCCGCTGTTTATTGGGCGGGACACCCACGCACTCTCGCAGCCCGCCGAGACCACGGCGCTCGACGTGCTCGCCGCCAACGGTGTGCTCGCGCTAAAGGACGAGTTCGACGACTTCGTGCCCACGCCTGCATTGAGCCACGCGATCATTGCGTACAACGCGGCCGGCCACGACGATGAGGCCGACGGCATCATCATCACTCCGAGCCACAACCCGCCCCGCGATGGCGGCTTCAAGTACAACCCGCCCCACGGTGGCCCCGCCGACAGCGACGCGACCGGCTGGATCGCGGACCGCGCGAACGCAATCATCGCCGACGGCAACACGGCCGTGAAACATGTGGGCGACGCCGGGGCTGAGAACACGGCAGCGGGCAGCTACGACTTCCGCGGGCGCTACGTTGACGATCTCGAGAACATCATCGACATCGATGCGATTCGCACAGCCGGCATCCGCATCGGGGCAGACCCGCTGGGTGGTGCGAGCGTCAACTATTGGAAGCTCATCGCGGAAAAGTACGACCTCAATCTCACGGTCGTGAACCCCGACGTTGACCCCACGTGGGCCTTCATGACGCTCGACTGGGACGGCAAGATTCGCATGGATCCGTCGTCGAAGTCGGCCATGGCCTCGGTCGTTGCTCGCCGTGACGAGTTCGACATCCTCACCGGCAACGACGCCGACGCTGACCGCCACGGGATCGTCACGCCCGACGGCGGCCTCATGAACCCCAACCACTATTTGGCCGTTGCCATCCAGTATCTCTACACGCACCGAGAGGGCTGGAACCCGGATGCCGCAGTCGGCAAGACCCTCGTCTCGAGTTCCATGATCGACCGGGTTGCTGCCGCCATGGGCCGCGACCTCATCGAGGTGCCGGTCGGCTTCAAGTGGTTTGTCCCGGGACTCGTCGATGGATCTGTCGCGTTCGGCGGCGAAGAGAGCGCTGGCGCGAGCTTCCTGCGCAAAGACGGCTCCGTCTGGACCACCGACAAAGACGGGATCTTGCTAGCCCTGCTGGCCGCCGAGATTCTGGCGGTCACCGGCAAGACGCCATCCGTTCTCTACGCCGAGCTAGTCGAAGAATTCGGCGACCCGGCCTACGAACGCGTGGATGCCGTGGCGACCAAAGAGCAGAAGGCCAAGCTGGGCAAGTTGAGTGGGGCTGCAATCACGGCCACCGAACTCGCGGGTGACCCGATCACGGCCACACTCTCGGAGGCTCCGGGTAATGGCGCCGCGATTGGCGGCGTGAAGGTGACGACGGAGTTTGCGTGGTTCGCCGCCCGCCCGAGCGGCACCGAAGACGTCTACAAAATCTACGGCGAATCGTTCAAGGGCGCCGAGCACTTGCGTCTCGTGCAGGCGGAGGCAAAGGCGATCGTCGACGCTGCCCTGAACGGGTAGCGCTTCACGATTCGCCGCTCGTTACGGGATGCTCCAGAAGTGTCCGGTAGCGCCGGGGTGATCGACGGTGATGGTTTCGTCGAGGTCGCGGTAGTTGGTGTCGAGGTTGTGTCCGACCATCTTGATGACGATCTCGCCGTCGACGGTCTCCACTGAGGAGACGACCTGAATGTGGTCGAGGAAGTCGTTGTCGTTCCAGTCGAAGACAACGAGGTCGCCGACCTTCACTTGGTCGCGCTCGTCGAAGCTCAACTGGGTTGCCCCGAGCTCGGGGTTGGAGATCAACCAGTTCTCCATGGTGGGCACATAACCCCAGGCTCCGCTCCAGTCGGCAGCGGCGTCGTAGTTGAACCAGTCAGCCGTCATGGTCCACCCGCGCATCAGCAAGGATTGGCTCGCAAAGTTGGCGCAGTCACCACCGACCGAGTTGAGGTCGCCGTATTCGTCGACGTTGTAATCTTCCCAGTGCTCCATCAAGTACTGCATCTGGTTGTCGACCGGGGTGGATGCTTCGTACGTGTAATCGAGAGCGGCTTCGGCCGGCACCGGCTCAGCATCAGCCACGACTTCGATGGCTACCGTTGAGGGCTGAAAGTCGACAGCCGAGGGCACTGTCGCGGTGAGAGTTCCGCTGTCGGTGACCACGACGTCGGTGGCGGCGACTCCGCCAAAGGTAACGTCGGTGACATCGTCGAGAGCTGCCCCCGTGATGGTGATCGATTCCCCACCAACGAGAGTGCCGGTAGTGGCACTGACCGCGTGAACCTCGGGGGTTTCTGCGACGGCGGCAGCGACATCCTCAGCGGCCGACGAAGCTGTTTCGGTTACCGGGGAGGCCATGATGACGAACGCGGTGATGGCGGCGACAACGCCGAGCGCTGCTGCGCCGACGCCGATACGGCGCACGAGATAGGGGGAAGACACCGCTCAAGTGTCACAGGCCCCGTAGTCACGCTCCGACCGAAACAGCCCTTGCCTACCGGATTCATAGGAAAGCTTTATGCGCGGCCGCCCGCCTTCCCCACGCTCTATGCCGCGCGACCTCGCGTCCCGGGCAGCGCGATCCGGCCTTGCGCCAGTAGCACTCCCAGAATCACGAGCACGGCGCCGACGGGCTCATGCCACGACATGGTTTCTTTGAGGATGACGAAGCCGAGGATGACGCCGATCACGGGCGTGATGTAGGTGACGGTCGAGGTGCGGGTTGGCCCCCATTCGGCGAGCACCCGGTAGTTCCAGACGTAGGCCATGCCGGTGCCGAGCACCCCGAGCGCGAGGAGGCTGGCCACCACGGGGAGGGTGAGGTTCACCGGGCCGGTTGCGACGAGCGGTGTCAGCAGTAGGTAGATGAGGGCGGCAATGCCGATATTCATGGTTGCGGAGGTGACGCCGGGCACCTTGTAGGGCGCCACGAATTTGCGCTGGTAACTCATCGCGGCGCCGTAGCAGAGTGCTGCGCCGAGACACGCGAGTTGACCCAACAGGCTGCCGCTGATGTCGCCGGCTTGCCACGGCGCGATGATCACGAGCACCCCAAAGATGCCGAGGGTAACGCCCGCAATCTGCGAGCGCGACAGCTTCTCGACCCGAAACACGAGGGTCGCAAAGATTGCCGTCATGATGGGCGTAGTCGCGTTGTAAATGCTCGCGAGGCCCGAGCTCACGTACTGCTCAGCCCACGCGAACAGCAGGTACGGAAACACGGCGAAGAGGAACGCGAGCACCGCGAAGTGCGCCCACACGATGGGCTTGCGCGGGAGCTTGCGACGGCTGACCGCGAACACCACGACAAGCGCGAGAGCGCCGAGCACTGCCCGGCTCCAGGCGACCTGCCCGAAGCTCACGCCATCCAAAGCCACTTTCATGAAGAGAAAGCTAGAGCCCCAGACCAGTCCGGCTGCGGCAAACCGCAACCAAGTTCCGAGCGGGGATGCTGTGTCATGCTTTTCGACCCGGCCAGCGGCAGCGACGGGGGCGCTCACGCGCGCGGCTCCTGCTCGAGACGGGCGAGCAGTCCGGCCTTCACGCCCGGCCAGTCGGAGTCGATCACGGAGTACACGGCGGTGTCGCGCCATGAGCCGTCGGCCCGGAGCAGGTGTTGGCGCTGGATGCCCTCGAAGGTGGCGCCGAGTTTGAGAATGGCGGCGCGGGAACGCTCGTTGATCGAGTCCGCTTGGAGCCGTACGCGGTTGTAGCCGCTGTCGAAGGAGAAGCCGAGGAGTAGGAGTTTCGTTTCGGGGTTCACGGCGGTGCCCCACACGCTCGGCGCGTAGGCGGTCCAGCCAAGGTGAGCGTTGGAATTCTTCTCGTCGAGGTCACCGAGGGTGCTCACGCCGACAAGACGTCCGGCGTCGGGGCCGCCTTCGACACCAGCCGCAGAGTTCAAGCGCACCGCGAACGGCAGCCGGTCGGCGTAACCAAGGTAGCCAGCGCGCATCCAGTCAATGAAAGATGCTTCGTCGGCGGGCAGCCCGGCAGGGCCGCCACCGTAGCCTCCGGCGAACACTTCTGGAACTCCGAGGGCGGGCCAGAGCTCAGCGAGGTGCTCTTCGGTCAGGGGTTCAACGGAGACGAAGGTTCCCTGAAGGATGCGGGGCTGCGGGCGCGTTGCGGTCACTCACAAATACTCCCACCCTGCGGAGTCCCCACACCCGCGCTTTTCGGACTTTCACCCACCGATTACGGCCGTTCAGTCCAGCAATCCCCGATTGGCTCCCCATCGGCACGTCATACGCTCCGCCCGCCCACGCAGAAGCGGCACGCCCCGGATCTCTCCGGTGCGTGCCGCTTGAGTGCGAACTAGGTGTCGAGGCTTAGTCGACGAGGTCGTGACGAACGATGATTTCGTCGCGGCCAGGGCCGACGCCGATCGCTGACATGCGGGCGCCGCTCATTGCTTCAATGGCGAGCACGTAGTCTTGCGCGTTCTTGGGGAGGTCTTCGAAAGTGCGAGCGCCGGTGATGTCTTCGTCCCAGCCGGGGAACTCTTCGTAGATCGGCACCGAGTGGTGGAAGTCGGACTGAGAGACCGGCATCTCGTCGAAGCGCACACCGTCAACGTCATACGCGACGCAGACGGGAATCGTTTTGAGGCCGGTGAGCACGTCGAGCTTGGTGAGCACGAAGTCGGTGACGCCGTTGACGCGCGCCGTGTAGCGGGCGATGGGGGCGTCGTACCAACCACAGCGACGCGGGCGCCCGGTGGTGGTTCCGAACTCGAAACCGTTGGCGCGCAAGAACTCGCCAGACTCATCGTGCAGTTCGGTCGGGAACGGGCCAGCGCCCACACGTGTTGTGTAGGCCTTGACGATTCCGATGATGCGCTCGAGGCGGTTGGGAGCAACGCCCGAACCGGTAGCCGCGCCACCGGAGGTGGAGTTGGAGGACGTGACGAACGGGTACGTGCCGTGGTCAACATCCAGCATCGTGGCCTGGCCGCCCTCGAAGAGCACAATCTCGCCATCGTCGAGTGCCTTGTTCAGCAGCAAGCCGGTGTCGGCGACCATGGGGCGCAGGCGGTCGGCATAGCTGAGCAGTTCGGTGACGATCTCTTCAACCTCGATTGCACGACGGTTGTAGACCTTCACGAGCAGGTGGTTCTTTTGGTCGAGAGCGCCCTCAACCTTTTGACGAAGAATGTTCTCGTCAAAAAGGTCTTGAATCCGGATGCCGACACGGTTGATCTTGTCGGCATACGCCGGACCAATTCCGCGACCGGTCGTACCGATCTGGCGCTTGCCGAGGAAGCGTTCCGTCACCTTGTCGAGGGTGCGGTGGTAGTTGGTGATGACGTGCGCGTTGGCACTCACCAGCAGCTTGGAGACGTCGACGCCACGGGCGATCAGAGCATCCAGTTCTTCAAAAAGAACTTCGACGTCGATGACGACACCGTTGGAGATGATCGGGGTGACACCTTCGGTGAGGATGCCAGACGGCAGAAGGTGAAGCGCGTACTTTTCGTCGCCGATAACGACCGTGTGTCCGGCGTTGTTGCCGCCGTTGAATTTGACGACATAGTCGATGCGGCTACCGAGGAGGTCGGTTGCTTTTCCCTTGCCCTCGTCGCCCCATTGGGCGCCGATGATGACGATTGCTGGCATGGTGGATCCCTTCGAAGAAGTGGGGGGATTACACCTCAGTCTACCCGAGAGCAGTCTTGTGCTTGTCGTAGCGATTTCTTGCGTGGCGGCGTAGCTGGGGACTCCGTGAGAATCGTGAGTGTTCATCGCCAGCGTCGGTGGTCCGTGTCAGCATGAAGCATGTTCCGGATGCCACTGAACCACGTTTCCCCCGCTGACTCGCCTCGCGCCCTGTGCGCGATCGTTCCCCCGTTTTTGCTGTCGCGAATCGCGACGCTCGACGACCCCCGCTTTGAGCGAGCAGCGCAGGCTGCGAAGCGCTCCCTCACCGACATCGGTCACGATCACCTCGATCATGGGCGTCACGAGCACAAGCTCCCACCGCGGTCGCTGCGCCCCGACGAGCCAGCAGAGCGCGGCGTTGTGAGCCGAGCCATTTCCGACGCCGAGACCGGGGAGACTCTGCCCGGCATCCTCGTGCGCTCAGAAGGAGAGCCCGAGACAGGCGACGCTTCGGTGACGGAGGCTTATGACGGCCTCGGCCACACCTTCGCGTTGTTCTGGGAGGTGTTTGAGCGTGACTCGATCGACGATCGTTCGTCGCCCCTCGAAGCGACCGTGCACTTCGGCACGCTCTACGACAATGCCTTTTGGGATGGCAGCCGCATGGTCTTCGGCGATGGTGACGGTGAAATTTTCACCGGCTTCACTCGCTCGCTCAGTGTCATCGGCCACGAGCTCGCCCACGGAGTCACCGAGTTCACCGCGGGCCTTGTGTACCGCGGTCAGAGCGGCGCCCTCAACGAGCACGTCTCCGACGTGTTTGGGGCACTCGTCGAGCAGCACGCCTGGCGCCAGACCGCGGCCGAAGCATCGTGGTTAGTCGGCGAAGGCATCTTCACCGATGAGGTCGAAGGCAACGCGCTGCGCTCGCTCAAGGCGCCCGGCACCGCCTACGACGACGATGTGCTTGGCAAAGACCCGCAGCCCGCTCACTGGGACGACTTCATCGTCACGCAATCCGATAACGGTGGTGTGCACCTCAACTCGGGCATTCCCAACCGCGCCTTCTGGAGCACCGCCGACGCCCTCGGCGGCTTCGCGTGGGAGCGTGCCGGTCAGATTTGGTTTGACACCCTCACCAACGGCTCGCTCACACCCCGCAGCGAGTTCTCTGAGTTCGCTGCCGCAACCATCGCGGCTGCGGTTGCTCGCTTCGGAGACGGCTCCACCGAACAGCGCGCGGTCGAAGCCGGCTGGGCATTGGTCGGAGTTACACCGACCGCCGCCTGACACCCCAGCGTTGAGCGCTCACGGGTTCGCACTGACACGGGCGGGAAGCATTCCCGTTCTCTGAGCGCCCGCACCCTGTTCGCCTGCACGCTGACCGGATAGCATGCACGTGTGAAGGTACAGGTGTTGCGAAGCGGTGGCCTCCTCGGTCGAAGCGTGGAGTGGGATGTCGTTGTCGACGAGCAACCCGACCCCGAGCGGTGGTACGTGCTCATCTCCGAATGCCCCTGGCACGAGCATCCGGTCGAAAACACGATGCCCGATCGCTACACCTACGAAATTCACTGCGAACCGCACGAAGCGGTCATCCCCGAGCAGCAGCTCGTTGGCCCCTGGCGTGAACTCGTTGATCGCGTGCGCGACGCGTCACAGCCGTCACGTCCTGCGCCCGAGCCGCAGCCCGCGCGACAGTCAGCCCCGACGCCCCGATCACATCCCAAAGCAGAATGCGAAACCAAAGCCGCACCCACCGGAGAGTCAGAACGACTCCCCGACGAGCTCGACGACGAGCGCTAAGCCCCACGGCCTCCGGCGCGGTTAGCGCTAGCGCAGCGGGTCGAAGGCAGTGAGCAGCGGGTGCTTCTCTCCACCGGTGATCGAGTCGGCGAGAATCCGCCCCGTCAATGGACCGAGGGTGACGCCCCACATTCCGTGACCGCCGGCGACGTGAACGCGCGGCGAGCGCGTGCCGCCGACAAGCGGCAGGCCGTCGGGAGTGCAGGGGCGCGAGCCGACCCACTCTTCTTCACGAGCATCCCAGTCGACGCCATCGAACATGGGGCTGGCCGCGTTGACGATGGTTTGGATGCGGCGAGAATCGGCGGGCGCATCGACCGACCGAAATTCCATCATGCCTCCCACGCGCAGCCGGTCGCCCAGGGGCGTGCAGGCTACGCGCTGAGCGGGCAGGTAGATCGGGTGCGTGGGAATCACGGGTGGCTTCACACTGAAGCTGTAGCCGCGGCCCGACTGCACGACTTGGCGCACACCGAACTGACGGGCGAGGTCCCCGAGCCACGTTCCGGTAGCAATAACGACTTCGTTGCTGAGCACCGCGTTCTGGCCTTCGACGTCAACGGCGACACCGGCAGCACCGAGGTCGCGGATACCGGTCGCTTTCGCGCCTTCCACGATCGTGGCGCCGCGAGCGCGCACAGATGCCGCCAGTACTTGCATGAACGAGGGCGGGTTGATGAAGCGCTGGCCATCCACCCGCAGTCCATGAGTCACGAGCTTGGAGACGCTCGGCTCGAACTCGCGCAGTTCGTCACCGGTGATCTTCTCAAAGCTCACGTGCCCGCCACCGGCGGCAACCTCATCGAACTCGTGGGTGATGACTTGGCGGTCGGATTCGTTAGTGAAAGCAGCCAGGAAGGGCTCGGCGTGCTTGAGCGCGGCGGAGACTCCCCCGTCTTCCATGCGGTCGAAGGATTCGAGGCTCCACTTGTTAATCTCGGCGAACGTGACCATGTTGCGACGCCACATCTTGGGCGTCGAGTGACGAGCGAAGCCGGCGAGGAAGCGCAACAGCGTGGAGTTGGCGGCGACCGGAACGTACACGGGCGAGGTGGGGTCGATAACCGCTTTGATGCCGACCTTAAAAATCGAAGGCTCGGGCAGCGGAAGAGTCAGTGCGGGAGCAACCCAGCCGGCGTTACCGAGCGACGCACCAGCGGCAACGCCCGTGCGGTCGAGAACGGTGACCTCAACGCCACGCTCCTGCAAGAACCAGGCCGTTGACAGCCCTACGATTCCGGCGCCAATAATGGTGACTTTCGCGGGCTGTGTCATGGTTCCCTACTTCGTGAAGCTGACGTGCTGGGTAATCCAGTTATGCATCGCTACGGCAGCCGCGGCTGACGCATTGATGGATCGGGTTGAACCGAACTGGCTGATCTCTACGACATCCGTGGCGGCGTCAATTGCTTCGGGAGAGAGCCCGGGGCCCTCTTGGCCGAACAGCAGCACGCAGCGCTTGGGGATGTCGAACGTTTCGATGATGACGCTGCCGGGCACGTTGTCGATCGCAATGATCGGCAGGTCGTTGGCTTCAGTCCACTCGACGAAGGCCGCGACATCCGGATGATGCAGCACGTGCTGGTAGCGGTCAGTGACCATGGCGCCGCGTTTGTTCCAGCGCCGCCGCCCAATGATGTGCACCGTGTCGGCACCGAACGCATTGGCGCTGCGCACGATGGACCCGATGTTCATATCGTGCTGCCAGTTCTCAATGGCAACGTGGAAGGGATGCCGCGTCACGTCGAGATCGGCAACGATCGCTTCCATATTCCAGTAGCGATACCGGTCAATAACGTTGCGGGTATCGCCGCGTTCGAGCAGCACAGGGTCGTAGTGGGCATCAGTAGGCAATTCGCCCTGCCAGGGCCCCACGCCGTTGGTCGACAGCTCGACGCTGGGGTTCGGTTCAGTCACCATTCCACGATAGTCGTCAGCGGCCTAGCCTGAGTACCGCCTCGTGGCGGCAACCCCGTGCGGGGCGTCTGCGCGCGGCTAGCCTTCGTAGCGCTCGACGCGCAGCACGCAGGTGAGCTCGTCTTCGGCGACAGGGATGACGGTCTCCCAGTCGGTCGTCGCGCCGGGCTCCGTTGCGTCGACATCCACCTGGGTGAGAGCACGAGTGTCATTGGCGCCGTTGAGGAGTGAGACATAGATGCGGTAAGTGGCGCTCGCATCAGTCGAGTTCGTTACCGACCCGTTCACGATCCACTCGTCGCCGTCGCGCTCGCACTGGTCAACCGTGGAATCAGCAAGAGCACCTTCGAGGTTTTCGCCAGTGCCAGGAGCATCCGTGATGTCAGTTACTCCGGGGGTCTGCTCTGCCGCTGCCGAGCTTTCGGCGGCGTCAGGCTGTTCCTCAGTGCCGTTGGTGCATCCCGCCAGCGTGAGCGCGAGAATCGCAAAAGGAACAGCGGTAGCGGTCAGTCGTGTGCGGAGCTTCATGAATTTTCCTGTCGTTGTCTTCTGCGGGCGAGCAGGATCAGTGCGAGGCCCAGGAGCAGGGTGCCCACGCCAGTTGCGAGGGTTCCTCGGGGGTCTGACCCAGTGTAAGAGAGCGCCTTGGTAGGTAGCTGCAAACTTGTCTGTGCGGTGGCGACGACCGGGTCACCTGAGTTGAGCTCGGTGCTGGTGACCGTTGCCGTTTCGTACAGCGTCGTTCCGGCATCGCTTTCACGGATGACGTAGGTTGCGGTAGCGGTGATCGATTCGCCCGGTGCGAGCGAACCAATCGCTCCCGGCCAGACGCCATAGCGCATGGCCGACAGTCCCGACCGCGGGTCGGCGATCGTAACGTTCGTGAGTGGCAGCGTTCCCGTGTTTGTTGCAACGTAGGTGAACGTCACAACATCGCCTGGATAGCCCTGTTGGCCCGCACCGAGCACACCCGAAATCGTCAGTGCAATGTTCGGCACGTTCGGGATCGCGAGAACGTCGGTCGCTTCTTCCGGCGCGATGGCACCCGAGGGAGCGTTCGCGTCGACCGTGGCCACGTTCGTGGTCTGTTCGACATCCACGTCAGCCTGAGTGATCACGTAGGTTGCCGTTGCAGTAACCGACTCCCCCGGAGCCAACTCACCCGGAGTACCCGGCCAGTTGTAGGTGAGCGCGGAGACGCCCGGCTTGGGATCACTGATCACCACTGCGGTGAGCGTGACGTTACCCGTGTTGACGACCTCGATGACGTAGTTCACGGTTGCACCCTGCTGGGCGAGAGTCGCGAACGAACTCGACTTCGTGATGGTCATCGACGGGTCTTCAACAATCGGCGTTGAGCCGGTCGCGGTATCCGTCACCACAGCGCCCACTGCCGGCGTTCCCGCCGTGGAGGCGTCGGAGCTGATCGAGCCGGCATCCACGTCATCCTGCGTGAGCACATACGTTGCGGTTGCCGTGGCCGACTCGCCCGGAGCGAGAACGCCCGGAGTGCCCGGCCAGGTGATCGTCAGCGTGCTGAGATCGATCTGGTCGTCGGCGATCGTGACACCGTTCAGCGTGACATCTCCGGTGTTGGTGACCTCGAAGTTGTACTCCACGATGTCTCCCGCGTTGCCGGTGGCACCTGCGGCCAGCACCTGAGTCTTCGTGATGCCGATGTCTGGCGTGCCAGCAGCGGTCGGCACCACAACCGTGTTGGAGGTGTCGATCACGTCGTCACCCGCCGGATTCGTCGAGGTCACATTCGCGGTGTTCGACGCGGAGCCGGCATCGAACTCTGCCTGCGTTACCTGGTAACTCGCGGTTGCCGTGACCGACTCACCGGGAGCGAGTACGCCGTCAGCGGCAGGCCAAGTTCCGTACACGACCGCAGTCGTTCCGACCTTCGGGTCAGCAACAGTGACACCACTCAGGGTGGTTTCGCCCGTGTTCTCGACGGTGAAGGTGTAATCGATCCAGGAACCGACGACGACGGGGTTGCCCGCGTCGCGCGGTTCGCCAGCCTTGGCAATGTCAATGCTCGACAGCGCCTGAATCAGCGGCACCACGGTGACAGCCGAGTCGGCATCCACTGCTACGGCGGTCGGGGAGTTGCCCTCACCGGTCGCGACGTTGCGTACTTCACCAGCGTCGACATCCGCCTGGTCAACAAGACGAGTCGCCGTGACGGTGACACTTTCGCCCGGAGCGAGAACGCCCGGAGCGGCCGCGTCTGGCCACGTGTAGACAAAGCCGGTGAGGCCGGGGATCGTGTTCGAGAGCGTCACACCATCGAGGCTGACGTTTCCGTCATTCGTGATCGTGAACGTGTAATCCATGCCGTCGCCGAGTACGCCAGTTGCGCCCGCAGCGAGAGCCGCGGTGTGCGAGGTGACGATGGACGGCTCAGCATCCTCGGTCGGATTGAGCACCGTGTTCGACACCCCGTTGACCTCGGTGCCATCGGGCGCAGTTCCGATTCCCGTCGCCGTGTTTTCCACGGTTCCACGGTCAACATCGTCCTGAGTGATGGTGTACACAATCGAACCAATAGCCTGCTCGTTCGGCCCGAGAATACCGGTGGCCGAGGGGAAGGTGAGGTCAGAAGGCACTACATCGATGAGCGGGTCAATGACGCCCACAAGGTGCAGCGTCACGTTTCCGGTGTTCGTCACAGTGAAGCTATAAGTAATCTCGGAGCCCACTTCGCCCGAACCAGACGTGATTGCGCCCGACTTCTCGGCCGTAATGCTCGGCTCGGCATCCGCAGTGGGTTCACGATCAACGGGCGACGTCGCCGTGACAGCAGCGCCGCCGGGCGTCACACCACGAACGGATGCAGTGTTGTCGACATAGCCGCGGTCCACGTCATCCTGTTCGAGAACGTACGTGGCGCTCGCCGTCGCCGATTCACCCGGAGCCAGTACGCCACTGTTGGCGGGCCAGACGATCGAGTTGATCGAGACGTTGTCAATGCTGTCCGTGATGGTCACCGTGCGCAGCGTGACGTTTCCGATGTTGGTAACCACGATCGTGTAATCGATCGTGTCGCCAGGACCGTTCTCGCCAGCGACAGCCAGCTCGCTCGACTTCGTCACCTGCAGCAGGCCATCGGCCGCGAGAGCGACGGTTGCCGGAGCAGTGGCGGTTGCCGCTGCGCCCACGGGAGGAGTTCCCTCACCGGTGACGACGCTCGAGACCGCACCTGAGTCGATATCGGCCTGCGTCAATGTCTGCACGCGAACTGCCGTGACCGTGTCGCCGGGAGCGAGAACGCCCACGTCTCCGGGCCAGGTGTAATCGCCGGCGGGCAGCGAACCGAGGAAGTCGCTCAGCTCAACGCCCGAGAGCGTCACGTTGCTCGTGCTCGTGAAGCTGTAGTTCCAGGTGACAGTGTCGCCTTCGACGGCCGGGCCCGGGTTCGTCAAAGCGCCAACGTTGGTCACCGAAACGACAACGCTCGGAGCCTCGGTGGGCACCTCGACCGTGTTCGAGGTTGCGGAGATGGGATCGCCGCGCACCGGAACTGCCGTAGCACTTGCCGTGTTCTCGACGTAGCCGCGGTCAACATCCGACTGACGGATGAGGTAGCTGGCCGTTGCGGTCACCGTCTCGGTGGGCGCGAGTGTCTCTACCGCGGTCGGCCACTGCACTGTCGGCGTGCTCATTCCGGGCAGCGGATCGGTCACAACGATCGAACCGATCGTCACGTTACCGGTGTTGCGAACCTCGAACTCGAAGTCGACAGAGTCACCGACGCCGTTCTCGCCCGTCAGAGCGATCTCGCCCGACTTCACGACCGTCATGCTCGGCTGCGGCTGAACCGTCGTGACGATAACTTCGTTGGTGGTCGCCGAAACGTCATCATCGTTCGGGTCGGTAGCGCCGACGTCCGCAATGTTCGAGATGTAGCCGCGGTCGATGTCTTCCTGCGTGAGCTGAACCGATGCTTCACCGATGACGGTTTCGCCGGGCAAAATTACGCCGGGCTGGGCCGGGTTCGGCCACGTGATGGTCGGAATGCTGAGGCCCGGGAGCGGGTCGCGCAGTTCACCATCGATGAGCGTGACGTTACCCGTGTTGGTTGCTTCGAGACGGTAGTCGACCCAGTCGCCGACCTGCCCGATTCCACCAGCGCGTAGTACGCCCCACTTCGTGGTCTCCAGCTCGCCATTCGCGGCGATAGCGACGGTAGCGGGAGCATCCTCTTCGAAGGCAACACCGGAGGGCGGTGTTGCACTACCGGTCACGACGTTCGCAACCGAGCCCGAGTCGATATCTGCCTGGGTCAATTCGTGGGTCGCGGTAGCCGTGACAACAGCACCGGGCACGAGCGTTCCTGCCGTAGCGGTGGGCCACGAGTACACGAGCGCTGAAAGCCCCGGAAGCGGGTCAGCCAGCGATACCGCCGTCAGAGTCTGGTTTCCGGTGTTCGTCACCGAGAACTCGTACTCCACCAGGTCGCCCTCAAAGCCTGTCGAACCGGGAGCGAGCGCGCCACTCTTGGTGACGAGGATGTCGGGAGCAGCAGCATCCGTCGGCGTCGACTCGAGGGCCGTGTTGCTCGCAACCGCAGCGTCGGTCGGCGAGGTTCCATCGGCCACTGCGGTGTTATCAACCGTGCCGGCATCGACATCAGCCTGGGTGATCGCGTAGGTTGCGGTCGCCGTGGCGATCTCGCCCGGAGCAAGAACACCGTTGGCTCCTGGCCAGTTCACGACAGGCGTGCTGAGGCCGGGTAGCGGGTCGGTGATCACGATCTCGTCGACCGTGACGTTTCCGGTGTTCTCAACCTCGAACGTGTAGGTGATGATGTCGTTCACCCCGGCACTGGCGCCCGTGCTCGACGACTTGGTCAGCAGCAGGGATGCAGCGGCAGGAGCCACGGTCGTTTCGGTGACCGTCGTGCTCACCGTGATGGTGTCGCCGATGGGCGGCTTACCACTCGCAGTAGCGACGTTGGAGACGCTGCCGCGGTCGACGTCATCCTGAGTGATCGTGTAGTCAGCAGTAGCCGTAACCGTCTCACCCGGTTGCAGTTCTCCCTCGGTTCCCGGCCAGGTGAAGACCGGGCTGCTCACGCCGACGAGGGCATCAACGAGGTCGACGAGGGTCAGCGTGACGTTACCGGTATTGGTGATGCCGAAGTCATAGTCGATAGTGTCGCCCGCGTTGCCGGCGCCATCAACAGTTCCATCCTTCGTGACAGCCATGCCCGCCTGCGGAGCCAAAACCACCGAAGCGGTTGCCGGATCACTGACAGCATCGCCGCGCGGAGGGGTTCCAGAACCGGTCGCGTCGTTAGCAACTGTTCCCGCGTCGATCTGCTCTTGAGTAAGAGTGGATGTCGCGGTCGCCGTAACCGATTCCCCCACCTCGAGCGTGCCAGCGGTGTCCGGCCACGTGTAGGTCAGAGCCGAAAGGCCCGGCAGGGTGTCCACAATCTCGACGCCCGTGAGGGTCACGTTGCCGGAGTTGGTCAACTCGAACGACCAGTTGACGGTATCGCCCTCGTCGGCGCGAGCCGGGTCAGCGAGAACGCCGCTCTTGGTGAGTTCCACTTCAGCGCGAATGGTTTCCGTCGGAACGGTGTTCGCTTCAGAGTCATCAGTGACGTCGGTGTCGTTGGGGTCAACGCCATCGGCGGTGGCGATGTTCAGAACAGCCCCAGCATCCACGTCGTCCTGGGTGATCTCGTAGTCAGCCGTCGCCGTTGCGATCTCACCGGGAGCGAGCACGCCGGGGCTCGTCGGAGTCGGCCACGTAATCGTGATCGCCGAGAGGTTCGGCAGTGGGTCGGTCAGCGTGACGGAGTCCAGCGTGACGTTTCCAGAGTTCAGAATCTCGAAGGAGTAGTCGATGATGTCACCGAGATCAGCCGAGCCCTGAGGCGCACCAGACTTGGTGACCGTGATGTTCGGAGACGGCAACACCATCGGCACAATAACTTCGTTCGAGGCTTCGACAATGACAACCCCCTGCGGGGTCTGCGCCGACATGTCTGCGGTATTGGGGATATAGCCGAGGTCGACGTCTGCTTGCGTAATCACGTACGTCGCTATGCCGATGACGGATTCGCCAACCGGAATCTCACCCGGCTTTTCGCTATCTGGCCACGTGATAACCGGAACAGAGAGACCCGGCAACGGGTCGAGCAGCTGGCCGTCGTAGAGCGTGACATTTCCGTCATTGGTCACAGTGAGCGT
Organism: Salinibacterium sp. NG253; assembly: GCF_015864945.1. Classification (GTDB taxonomy): domain Bacteria; phylum Actinomycetota; class Actinomycetes; order Actinomycetales; family Microbacteriaceae; genus Rhodoglobus. Next base: position 1,566,175 of record NZ_JADYWF010000001.1, read on the forward strand.
GTATTGCACGGTGTCACCCACAGCACCGACGCCACCATCCAGAATCGTTCCCGACTTGAAGGGCGTGAGCACTGGTGCTGGCGTGATCGTCACTGTCTCATCGGCAGTGTCGTCGACGGTGCCTGCCGCAGGAGTTGTTCCCTCGGCCGTTACCGTGTTGTCGACCTTGCCCGCATCAACATCAGCCTGAGTGAGCTCGTAGGTGGCAACTGCGGTTGCACTCTGGCCGGGCGCAAGCACGCCGTCTGTCGCGGTGGGCCACGTGTAGGTCAGCGCGCTAAGCCCCGTGAGCGGGTCGGTCAGCGTGACACCGGTGAGCGTCACATTTCCGCTGTTTCGTACCGTAAACGAGTAGTCGATGATGTCGCCGGCGAAGCCCGTTGAGCCCGCCTCGAGCGCACCGTTCTTGGTGGTCTCGATCGCTGGAGCAGCGGCATCCGTCAGCACATCGATAGGGCCAACCGAGTCCTCGACCGCACCGAGCGGTGACGTGGCATCGACATCCGCCGAGTTGCGAACATAGCCGCGGTCAATATCAGCCTGAGTAATCGCGTAGGTCGCGGTTGCCGTTGCGGTCTCGCCGGGAGCGAGCTCACCATCAGCACCCGGCCACGAGTACACGATGGTCGAGAGTCCGACAAGCGGGTCATCAATCGCGACGCCGTTAAGGGTGGTGTTACCGGTGTTCTGCAGCGTGAAGTCATACTGAACAAGGTCGTCGAGCGACGCGCCATCCGGTGTGCTGCCGACCTTGTCGATCGTGACGGATGCCGTGCGATCAACAGTGGGGTTCACCGCCGGGTCAGAGAACTCAAGGTATTCGGTGCCCTCGGGCGTTGTGCCGAGCGCTTCGGCCGTATTCGTCACCGAACCGGCATCAACGTCTTCTTGAGTAATCGTGTATTCGGCCGTTGCGGTCGCGGTCTCGCCGGGAGCGAGAACTTGCGCGTCACCGGGCCACGTGAGAACCGGCGAACTGACGCCGGGCATCGAGTCAATAAGCAGCACACCCGAGAGCGTGACGTTTCCGGAGTTGGTAATGGTGAAGGAGTAGTCGACAACATCGCCTACTTCACCCAGCTGAACTCCTAGGTCGCCTGTCTTCACGATCGTGAAGTTCGGAGCCGCCGTCAGCGGGAGGGTTGCTGAAGCAGGCTGCGTTACAGCAGATCCCGTGGGCGGAACACCCATGGCGTTAACGCTGTTCGCCACCGAACCAGCATCGATGTCACTCTGCAGAAGTGTGTACGTGGCAGTCGCCGTGACGTCATCGCCAGGGTTGAGCACGCCGTCGGTCGCGGTCGGCCAGGTGCCGAACGTCACGGCGGTGAGGCCCGGTAGCTGATCGATGAGGTCGACGGATGTCAGCGAGACGTTTCCGTTGTTGGTGACGGTGAAGCTGTATTCCACGGTGTCGCCCGCGACTCCGGTTGCTCCCGCAGCAAGGGCCGCGCTCTTGGTCGCGCTGAGCGACGGAGCGGCGGCGACGACCTCGGTAACGACCTCGGGCGAGTCACCAGTGACGTCCGTGCCCTGCGCGTCGGTTCCACTCGCGGTTGCCGTGTTGCGAACCTCTCCCGCGTTCACGTCATCCTGAGTGATTTCGTACGTTGCCGTGGCGGTGACGCTCTCGCCGGGGGCGAGCGTCTGGGTGGTGTTTGCGACATCCCAGTTGACCGTGAGGTCGGTGAGACCGGGCAGCGGGTCAGCAAGAGTGATGCCGTCGATCGTGATGTTTCCGTCGTTGGTAATCGTGAACGCGTACGCAATCTCGTCACCGAGCTCGCCGTTGTCGGCAACAACCGCAGTTTTGTCGACGGTCAGGATCGGAGCGGGCCGTACCGTCGGGATGACGACGGTATTGGTGGTCGCCGGAACAACGGCATTGTTCGGTGTGAGGGCCTGAACTTCCGCCGTGTTCTCGATGTACCCGAGGTCGATGTCGGCCTGGGTGAGCGTGTACTCCGCGGTTCCGGTGACGGACTCGCCGACGCCAAGAACGCCGGGCTGAGCCGGGTCCGGCCAGACGATGTTGGGGTCACTAATTCCGGGAAGTGGGTCAACCAGTTGGCCGTCGTGCAGCGTGACGTTACCGGTGTTGGTGGCGGTCACGGAGTAGTCGATGATGTCGCCGACTTGACCAATTCCGCCCGCACGCAGCTCGCCCGTCTTGATCGCGCTCAGGCTTGCGTCGGGTTCAACAACAACCGTCGCGGCGACTTCGGTGCCATCAACGTCAACGGCGTTGGGGTCAACACCGGATGGTGTGGCCAAGTTCACGACAGAACCGGAGTCCACGTCGCTCTGCTTGAGCTCGTAGGTCGCTACCGCCATTGCGGTCTCGCCCGGAGCCAAGACGCCGTCGGTCGCGGTGGGCCAGGTGTACGTGATGGCCGACAGATCGGTGAGCGGGTCAGTCAGCGTCACGCCGGTGAGCGTGACGTTTCCGTCGTTTGTGATCGTGAAGGAGAAGTCGATGAAGTCTCCCGCTTCACCCTCAGAGCCGGATTCCAGTGCACCGGTCTTGGTCGCCGAAATCGCAGCGGCCTGAGTGACGAGAGGCGTGACCGCGGCAGGCGAGTCATCCGTGACGGCAGCGCCGTCACGAGCGGACTCGGCGTCACCGGTCGCGATGTTGCTGACCGAGCCAGCATCGACATCCGCCTGAGTGATCGTGTAATTCGCGGTGGCCGTGACGGACTCACCGGGAGCTAGTTCGCCAGCGACGCCGGAGACCCATTCGCCATACACGAGAGCGCTGAGCCCCGCGAGCGAGTCGGTGATCGCAGCATCCGTCAGCGTGACATTTCCGTCATTCAGCAGCGTGATCGTGTAGCTGATCGTGTCACCGACAATGCCGGTGCCGTTGAGCACGGCGGCCTTGGTGGTGACGAGAGAGGGAGCCGTCGCATCGGTAGTGACGGTGACGGTGTTGGAGTCCTCATCCACGATGACACCAGCAGGGGTCAAGGCGAGCACGCTCGAGTCGTTGTCGACGGAGCCGAGGTCGATGTCGTCTTGCGTCAGGACGTAAGTAGCGGTTGCCGTCAGCACGTCGTTCGGGCCGAGTGAACCGGCGGGGTTGCCGTCCCAATCGTCGTAGCTGATCGCCGAGACACCATCGAGTTGATCGATGATGCTGATCGAGCTCAGCGTGACGTTACCGGTGTTGGTGACAGTGAACGTGAAGCTCACGGTGTCGCCGAGCCCGCGGTCGGCGGGCGTCGCGTCTTCGGACTTGACGATCGTGATTCCCGCATCGGGAGCCAAGGGTACGGTCGCGGCGGTGGTCGCGTTAGCGACGGCACCACGCGACGGAGTACCGGATGCGGTCACGGTGTTCACGACGGAACCCGAGTCGACATCCGCCTGCGTCACGACGTAGTCGTCAGCAGTTGCGAGAACACTGTCGCCGGGATCGAGCTGGCCGGAGATACCGCTGGGGAAGGTGCCAAAGACGGGCGTCACACCGGCAAGCGCATCGTTGAGGGTCACGCCACTGAGAGTGACGTTGCCGGTGTTGGTGACGGTGAAGGTCCAGTCGATGAGGTCACCGGCATCTTGCGCGGCGGTGCCTGACTTCGTGACCGAGATGCCGGGGGCAGCGGGCTCGGTCGGAGTGGTCACCGAGGAAACCGGGCTTTCAACCGGCACAGCGGGATCTGCTGTGGTGGCACCGGCTGCCTTCGCGGTGTTCGTCACCGAACCGGCGTCGACATCCGCCTGCGTAATCGTGTACGTCGCGGTTGCCGTGGCCGATTCATCGGGGTCGAGAGACGTCGCCGACAACGTCGGCGTTGCTCCACCCAGCAGGGGGTCGTTGAGAACGATGTTCTCAATCGTCACGTTTCCGGTGTTCTCCACGAGGAAGGAGTACGTAATGGTGGTGCCTTCAGCGGCAGGGCTCGGCACGACGCTTGCTGTCTTCGTCGTCGTGAGCTCGGGACGCTGGTCACCGGTCGCAACAACGACGGCGCCGGAACTAGCCGTCACCTCGGGGCCGCCACCCGGAGTTTGAGCGGTCACGTTGGCGGTGTTGGTTACCTCGCCGGCGTTGAGGTCGTCGAGATCGATCGCGTAGGTCGCGGTCGCGGTGGCCGTTTGGCCCGGCGCGAGCTCGTTGTCCGCCCCCGGCCACACGAAGGTCGGAGTGCTCAACCCAGGCAAGTTGTCGATGAGCGTCACCACGGTGAGCGTCTGGTTACCCGTGTTGCGAATCGTCATCGTGTAGGTGATGACGTCGCCCTCTTCGCCCGTTCCACCGACGGAAGCAACCTTGCTGACCGTGATTCCGGGGGCGGGGGTAATCGACACCGTCTCCGAGTCAGTCTCGGTGAAGGGCGTACCGGAGGGCGGGGTGGCCGTGAGGGTCGCGGCATTGCTGACGGAGCCAGCATCCACATCGGACTGCTTCACCGTGTAGTTGGCGGTTGCCGTGACGGTTTGACCCGGGGTGAGCACGCCAGTAGCGCCCGGCCACGTGTACGTGATCGCACCAAGGTCAGCCAGCGGATCGCTGACGGCAACGCCCGTGAGAGTCACGTTTCCGGTGTTCTTCGTCGTGAAGGTGTAGGTAATGGTGTCGCCAGCAGCACCAACGGAGCCGGGAGCGAGCGCACCGGACTTCGCGAAAGTAGCGACAGGATTAGCAGCGACCGTCGGAGTGACTACTTCATCCGAGGGGTCGGTGATCACACCGGCGGAGGGCGACGTGCCCTGACCTGTTGCCGTGTTCGTGACCGAACCCGTGTTCACATCGGACTGCTTGATCGTGTACTTCGCGGTGGCGACAACCTGCGTATTGGGCTGCAGCGTTCCCGTCACTCCACCGGGCCACGCACCATAGGTGAGTGTGCTGAGTCCCGAGAGCGGGTCACTCGCCGACACCGAAGTGAGGGTCGTGTTTCCCGTGTTGCGCACGGTGATCGTGTACGTGATGACATCGCCGACGGCGCCGGTTCCGGCCACGCTCGAGGTCTTGGTGGTGAGGATGCCGGGAACGCGAGTTGCGGTCGGAGTAGCTACCGCAGCAGACGACGCCGTGGCGTTCGCGCCTGCGGGAGGCTTGCCCGAAACGGACGCCGTGTTGTTGACAACGCCGGCGTTCTGGTCAGCCTGGCGGATCACATAGTCGGCCGTTGCCGTGATGGTCTGCCCCGGAGCGAGGCGGCCAACAGTACCGCTGGCCCAGGTGCCGTAGGTGAGTGCGCTGAGACCGGGAAGCGGGTCCGCAATAATCACGTTGGTCAGCGTGACGTTACCGGTGTTCTCGGCGGTGAAGGTGTAGCGGATGGTGTCGCCCACCACGCCCGTGCCGGGAGACACAACGGCCGCGGTCTTATCGAGCGTGATGCTGGAGTTCGATGCGAGCGGGAGGGTTGAGGGAGCAGTGGCCGTTGCCGGCGAACCACGCGGCGGAGTACCCGAACCATTGGCGGTGTTCGAGACAGCACCAGCGTCAATATCGGCCTGCGTCAGAACGTACGTTGCCGTCGCTGACACGCTCTGGCCCGGAGCCAAAGTTCCTGCCGTCGAAGGCCACGTGCCGTAGGTCACGGCGGAGACGCCGGGAAGCGAGTCAGTAACCGCTACCGAGGTGAGGGTCACATTGCCCGAGTTCGTGAGTGAGAGGCTCCACGTGACAACGTCACCAGCAACACCCTGCGCGCCCGGCGCGAGAGCGCCAGACTTGGTCACACCGATCGTCGGAGCAGACGCGATCGTCGGCGTGACGAGCTGCGGCGACGGAGCAGTGACGGCAGCACCGGTGGGAGGCGTACCCGTTGCGGTCGCAATGTTCTTGACTGAACCGGCGTCGACATCCGCCTGAGTGATTGTGTACGTGGCGGTTCCGGTGACGGTGCCGTTGGGGTTGAGCTGGCCGCTGACGCCACCCGACCACACATAGGTGGGGGTCGAAAGCCCAGACAGCGGGTCGGTCAGCGTGACGCCCGTGAGCGTGACGTTACCCGTGTTGCGTGCCGTGAAGGTGTACGTGATCGTGTCGCCGATCGCACCGGTTCCCGTGCCGCCGACAACAGCGCTCTTGGTCGTGACGAGCGCGGGAGACGCCGCAACAGTGGGAACAACAGCCTGCGTCGAGGTTGCTGTAGCAACAGGTCCAGATGGCGGGGTTCCGGATGCCGTCGCCGTGTTCTTCACGGAGCCAGCGTTCACGTCAGACTGCTTGATGGTGTACGTCGCCGTAGCGGTGACTTGAGCGTTGGGAGCGAGAACTCCTGTCGTGCCGCCCGGCCAGGTGCCGAAGGTGACAGCAGAGAGGTCCGCGAGAGAGTCAGTGATGCCGACGCTCGAGAGCGTGACGTTACCGGTGTTCTTGACGACGAACGAGAAGGTGACGGTGTCGCCGAGCTTGTTGGCTCCCGCCGCAACCGCACCGGTCTTGGAGACGGTGAGCTTGGCAGTCGAGACGAGCGGAACCGTGGCGCTGCTGGTCTTCGGAGTTGCGGCGCCGCCGCTGACACCCGTTCCCGTTGCGGTCGCGGTGTTCGCGATCGAACCCGCGTCGACATCCGTCTGCTTCACCGTGTAGGTAGCGGTGGCTGTCACTTGAGTGTTCGGTGCCAAGGTTCCGGTGGTGCCCGACGGCCACGTGCCGTAGGTGATCGAAGAGAGACCCGAGAGCGGGTCAGTGACCGCGGCACCGGTGATCGTGACATTGCCAGTGTTGCGGATGACGAAGCTGTAGGTAACGACCTCGCCAGCAACCGACGTGGAACCAGCCGGCAGTGTGCCCGACTTCACGAGCGACAGAGTCGGCGCCGGAGTAACGGTAGTGGTGACCACGGGGTTGGAGTCATCGTTGACGGGAGTCGCGCCCGGAGCTGTTCCCGCAGCCGACGCGGTGTTGGCGATCGAGCCAGCATCCACATCCGACTGCTTCACGGTGTAGCTCGCGAGAGCTGTTGCGGTCTGGCCAGGAGCGAGGGTTCCCGCGACGCCGGGCCATGTGACAACGGGAGTGGAGAGACCCACGAGCGAGTCGGTCAGGGTGACGCCGGTGATGGTCTGGTTTCCCGTGTTCGCGATTGCGATCGAGTACGTGATCGAGTCGCCAACCTTGGCACCGGACGTCACGTTCGCCGACTTGGTGGTGGTCAGCTGCGGCGCCCCTGTGATCGTCGGAACATTCGCGGTCGACGAGGGCGACGTGATCGTTGCGTTTGTGGGGGTTTTGCCCGAGACGGTTGCCGTATTCGAAACCGAACCAGCGTCAACATCGGCCTGCTTCACCGTGTACGTCGCCGTTGCGGTCGCGGTTTGGCCGGGGGCGAGTCGTGCAGCAGTGGCAGTCGGCCAGGTATAAACCGGAGCCGACAGGCCCACGAGCGAGTCAGCAATCGCGACACCGGTCATCGTGACGTTACCGGGGTTCGTGATGCTGAACGTGAACGTCATCGTGCTGCCAACGCCACCCGTACCCGAAGTGACCGAACCGGTCTTTGTGACGGCGAGCGCACCATTCGGCGCGACCACCAGAGTGGCGGGCGCTGTGGCGGTAACGGCGGCACCGGTGGGAGGCGTGCCGCGGGTCGTCGCAGTATTCGCGACTGAGCCGGCGTCAACATCCGACTGCTTCAAAATATAGGTAGCAGTGGCCGTGACCTGCGTTTGCGGCAGGAGGCGACCGGTTGTTCCGCTCGGCCACGTTCCGAAAGTGACGCCCGAAAGGTCAGGCAGCGGATCGGTGATGCCGACGCCCGTGAGCGTGACGTTACCGGTGTTGCGCACGACGAAGCTGTAGGTGACGGCATCGCCAGCTGCGCCGGTTGCGCCCGCCGCCAACACGGCATTCTTAGTAATCGAGATGGTGCGAACCGAGGCGACGGTCGGTGTGGTGATCTGGGGCGAAGGCCCGGTCACGGTGGTGCCGCCGAAGGAGCCCGTCGAGGTTGCGGTGTTCTTGACCGAGCCGGCATCGACATCGGACTGCACGATTGTGTAGGTCGCCGTGGCAGTTACCTGCGCGTTCGGCGCCAACGTTCCGGCAACGCCGCCGGGCCATGTGCCGTAGGTCAGCGCCGAAAGTCCCGAGAGCGGATCAGCAATCGAGACGCCCGTGAGCGTGACGTTACCGGTGTTCTTCGCGATGAACGTGTACGTGATGACGTCGCCAACCGCACCGGTGCCAGCAACACTCGCCGACTTTTGAGTTGTGATGGCGGGCGACGATGCGACGGTCGGCACAACAGCCTGCGGCGACGTCGCTGTGACCGTTCCGCCCGACGGAGTTGAACCGGATGCCGTTGCCGTGTTCTTCACCGAGCCAGCGTTTACGTCAGCCTGCTTGATCAGGTAGGTAGCCGTAGCGGTCACCTGAGTGTTGGGAGCGAGCGTGCCGGCCGTGCCGCTCGGCCACGTACCGAAGGTCACAGCGGAGAGCCCGACGAGGGAGTCGGTGATACCAACACCGGTGGCGGTGACGTTACCGGTGTTGCGCACGACAAACGAGAACGTGACAGTGTCGCCGACGGAACCGTTACCGGTCGTGACAGCTCCCGACTTGGAGACTGTGAGCGCGGGGCCTGCCGTGATCGGAACGGTGGCGGGGCTCGTGCTGGTGACTGCAGCGCTGAGCGGTGGTTTTCCGGTACCGGTGGCGGTGTTCGCGACGGAGCCAGCATCTACGTCGGTCTGCTTGAGAACGTAAGTCGCCGTGGCCGTAACCGACTCACCCGGTTTCAAGGTTCCGGCGGTTCCCGAAGGCCATGTGCCATAGGTAAGGGCCGAAAGATCGGGCAGAGTGTCGGCGGCCGACACCGAGGTGAGGGTGACGTTGCCCGAGTTGGTGAGCTTGATCGAGAAGTTCACGGTGTCGCCAGCGCGGCCTGTTGAGCCTGCCGCGAGAGCGCCCGATTTGAGCGTCGTGATGACAGGATTCGCCGCGACGGTCGGAACCGTGATCTCAGACGAGGGGTTGCTCACGGTGGTGCCGCCGTGCGTACCGCTACCGGTGGCGATGTTCTTCACCGAGCCGGCATCCACATCGGACTGCTTGATTGTGTAGGTCGCTACGGCGGTGACGGTCTGCCCCGGAGCCAAGACGCCGGTCGCGCCCGGCCACGTGTAGGTCAGCGCCGAAAGACCCGCGTGCGGGTCAGCGATAGTGACGCCGGAGAGCGTGACGTTTCCGTCATTCTTCGCACTGAACGAGTAGCTGATGACGTCGCCGACCTTGCCGGTTCCGGCGCCAGCAATCGTTGCTGACTTCGTCGTCGTGATGAGTCGCGTGGGGGTGACCGTAGGCAGCACAGACTGCGCAGAAGGTTGCGTCACCGTGCCGCCGGTCGGTGTCTTCGCAGTAGCGGTCGCCGTGTTCGTGACCGAACCGGCATCCACATCGGACTGCTTCACCGTGTAGGTCGCGGTTGCCGTCGCGGTCTGTCCGGGGGTGAGCACACCGGATGCTCCGGGCCACGTCACCGAAATCGTGCTGAGACCCGAGAGCGGGTCGGCCAGCACAACCTGACTGAGAGTGACGTTTCCATCGTTCTTGACGCTAAACGTATAGGTGATAACCGAGCCCACCGCGCCGGAACCGGTTGTGTACGCACCCGACTTCGTGACGATCATCTTCGCATCGGCCGTGATCGGAACCGTCGCGGGCGTCGTGCGCGACACGTCAGCACCGGTCGGAGGGGTGCCCTTTGCGGTCGCACTGTTCACGATGGCGCCAGCATCGACATCCGACTGCTTCACCGTGTAGGTGGCCGTTGCCGTGACGGACTGACCGGGAGCGAGAGTGCCGACGGTGCCGGGCCACGTGCCATACGTGATAGCCGAGAGGCCGGAGAGAGGGTCAGTGATGCCGGCGTTCGTGAGGGTCACGTTGCCCGAGTTCGTGAGAACGAAGGAGTAGTTCACGGTGCTGCCAGCGGTCGAGCCGCCCGCGAGCGCACCCGACTTGGTCAGAGAGACGGCAGGGGTGCGGGTTTGCAGCGGAACATCTACGCGAGGGGACGCTGCAGTGACGGCAGTTCCACTGGGTGATGTTCCCGAGCTGGTGGCCGTGTTGCGCACCAGACCGGCATCAACATTCGCCTGCGTCACGGTGTATGTCGCGGTGGCGGTTACGGTCTGGCCCGGAGCCAGGGTTCCGGCGGTTCCCGGCCACGAGTAGGTCAGAGCGGAAAGCCCGACGAGCGGGTCAGCGATGGTCACCCCGGTGAGGGTGACATTTCCGGTGTTCTTGGCACTGAAGTTGTAGGTGACAACGCTGCCGACGCCCTTGGGCTCAGCAACGGTTCCCGACTTCGTGGTGGTGAGCCCGGGGGCTGCAGGCGCGGTTGCCAAGGTCACTTCATTGCTGACACCCGTGACGGCAACGTTCTTGGGGGTTCGTGCGGTGGAGCTCGCCTGGTTGACGATCTTGCCCGCGTTCACATCGGACTGCTTGACTGTGTACGTCGCCGTACCGGTCGCGGTTTGCCCGGGGGTGAGCGTGCCGGAGGTTCCTGGCCACGTCACGGCAATGGCCGAGAGCCCCGTCAGCGGGTCGGTCAGCGTCACCGAGGTGAGCGTGACGTTACCGGTGTTTTTTACGGAGAACGAATAGTTCACGACGTCGCCGACATTGCCGACTCCGGCGCCGGCATAGGCGGCCGTCTTCTTCGTTTCGAGAACAGCATTCACCGGGATGGGGGTGGTGCGGTTTGCTGTCGCAACCGGCTTGACGCCGCCATCAGCATCCGTTCCGGTGGCGCTCGCGGTATTCGCGATCGAACCGGCATCCACATCAGCCTGCGTGAGGGTGTAGGTCGCCGTTGCTGTTGCCGACGCCCCCGCGGCGAGCGCGCCAGCGGTTGCTGTTGGCCACGTGTAGGTAAGGGCCGAAAGTCCGGTCATCGGATCGGTAACCGCGACTCCTGTGAGGGGCGAGTCACCGTTGTTCTTGATGGTGAACGTGTAATTCAGGGTGTCGCCGGCACGACCGGTTGCTCCACCGGCGAGGGCGCTTGTCTTGGCGAGTGTGAGAGAGGACAACAGCACCCGCGTGGAGTCGCTGCCCGTGGCAGGGCTCGCGCCAACAACGGTGCTCGCTGTCGCTGTAGCGGTCGAGTCATAACTGGCCGTCGTCGGCCCGTTAGCAACACACGTATAGGTATAGGACTCAAGGGGGGCGAGCGTGACGCCCGTCAGCGTTCGCGCACAGTCTGTTTGGTCATCCGCAATCACAATGTTCTGCAGGATGCCGACACCGGAGTTGGTGACGGTGATAGTGAAGGTCGCTGGTTCTGTTGCCGTGCGCGACTGCTGGTCGAGCGTTCCGTCATAGGTTTTTGAGACGTTGATTCCCGCGCTGGGCACCGAGAGGATCGCATTCTGCAGCAGGTACGAGTCACCACTGGTGCTCATGCGGAGGTTGACGGAGGTGTCGCCCGACTGCACGTTGGGCAGATCGACGGTCGCGACATCCACACTCTGGTTAGTGAACGGGCCAGTGTCGGTGAGCGCCGTGTAGCGAACAGAGCCCTCTCCTCGACCGATACCAATGTTATTCGTGTTACCCGCACTGTTGGCTAGTTGGGTGTAACCGCCATTGCCGCGCGAATACTCCGCAATGTCCCCCTGGATGATGCGGTCACCCTCATAGAGCGAGAAACCAGCGCGGGTTCCCGTGGCGATCGCGCTGAAGCCATTAAACGCGACGGTGAGGGGAGCCTCGGCGGCGGTCATGCGAACGTGACCTTCGTAGAAGATGATGCGGTGCGGGGCCGAATTGAGGTTGCTGGGGATGTAGACGCCGTAGTCATAGACGACCGTGAGGGTCCAGCCGGCGTAGCATCCGGCACCCTGCGGCGCCCACAAGTCACCAGCGGACACCGTGAGCGGGGTTCCCGTGAGCGCTCCGGCAAAAGCTGTGGTGACATCAGCGCTCGCGCTGTAGTAAATCGCCGAAGTCGTGCCGACCGGGTCTTCGAGCACTGTCGTCGGCGCCACGGTAGTGATGGCGCCGGTGCCGACCTTGAGCGTGGCGGGCGCAGTGCGGTAACCGGTTGCCGAACCGGCAGGCATCAGCGCGGTCCCCCGTGTGGCGTTGACAGTGGTGCACGCATTGGCGGTCGTACCGGTGAAGACACCAGTGTTAGCGCTCCAGCTCAGAAAAGCTTTCTTGACGGCTGCGCCAGCAGGAATCGTGATGTTCGCCGAGCTCGAGTTCGTAGTGAATCCCGCGACCGTGTTCGAATTCTCAAGGTAAAAGTTGTCGTTGGCGGTGTTGTTGTTTCCACCAGATGCGGAGTGCAAATCGGTACAAGAACCGATTTGGGCTGCCGTGTAGAGAGGCCGATTACACGCGAGCACGCCGTTGCCGGCCATGAGGAAGTCACCGTTAACGGTGGTTTGGTAGCTCGGCGACGTACCGGCGTTGGTTCCCCACTGCACGACGGCAGCTTCGGCGGGCGATGATGGCATGACAGTCAATCCGGCCACGAGAAGACCGAAGGCTACGACGGATGCGACGCCACGCATGAACGCGCTTCGAGCGCTGCGTTGCGTGCGCTCCACGTTGATGCTGTTGTGCCGCACTATCTCTCCCCCGGGTTCAAATCCCTGACTTTGCGGGTCGTCGCATCGTCAACGAATAGCCCTTCGGGTGAGCGCATCTCTCTCAACCATAAACCGCAGGTCGAAGTTTTGGACACCCTAACTACCCGAATCTGCCCTTCACTGGGGCTAGAACGTCGGTTCTTCAGGGGTTATGGGGTGTGTTTCTTTGCTGGGCGACCCTGCGCGTGTCCGCGACTGTTAATCTCAAGGGATGCAGCCGCCTTGGACCTCCGATGGACCCGACCTCGTTGTTCACGGCGATAACTTGCCTGTGATCAGCACTTTGCCCGACGAAAGCTTTCGGTTGATCTATATCGACCCCCCGTTCAATACGGGCCGAACGCAGCGTCGCCAAGCGCTGACCACGCAACGATCGACCGAAGGAACGCGCGTCGGCTTCGGGGGCAACAATTACGACACGATCAAGGGAGTGCTCTACTCCTACGACGACACCTTCGCCGATTATTGGGAATTCCTCGAGCCGCGGCTGCAGGAAGCGTGGCGCTTGCTCGACGACCGCGGCACCCTGTACCTCCATCTCGACTACCGCGAAGTGCACTACGCCAAAGTCGCTCTCGACGCCCTCTTTGGGCGCGAAAGCTTCCTCAACGAGATCATCTGGGCCTACGACTACGGCGCCCGTGCGACCAAGAAATGGCCATCGAAGCACGACACGATTCTTGTCTATGTGAAGAACCCCAAGAACTACTACTTCAATAACGAAGAAGTCGACCGCGAGCCCTACATGGCGCCCGGTCTGGTCACCGCTGAGAAGGCCGCCCGCGGAAAATTGCCGACGGATGTCTGGTGGCACACCATCGTGTCCCCCACCGGCAAAGAGAAAACGGGCTATGCCACGCAGAAGCCAGAAGGCATTCTGCGACGCATTGTTCAGGCATCCAGCCAGCCCGGCGATTGGGTACTCGACTTCTTTGCCGGCAGCGGCACCACCGGCGCTGTCGCTCAAGCGCTCAAACGTCGCGTCGTGCTCGTCGAGCAGAATCCCGACGCGATCGCCATCATCACCAAACGGCTATCGGACGAGACCGCATTCGCTAACATGAGCGCATGAGGAATCGTGACGAAATCGAATGCTGGCTCACCGACATGGATGGTGTTCTCGTTCATGAGAACCACCCCGTTCCCGGTGCCGCAGAGTTGTTGCAGCAGTGGCGTGACGAAAAGAAGCCGTACCTGGTACTCACCAATAACTCGATCTTCACCCCGCGCGACCTCAGCGCCCGCCTCAAAGCTTCCGGGCTCGACGTGCCCGAGTCAGCCATCTGGACCTCGGCGCTCGCCACGGCAGACTTCCTGAGGCAGCAGATTCCGGGCGGCAGCGCCTTCGTCATCGGTGAGGCTGGCATCACGACTGCGCTTCACGAGGCCGGTTTCATCATGACTGAGACCAACCCCGACTACGTCGTAATTGGTGAGACGCGCAACTACTCATTCGAAGCCATCACGAAGGCCATTCGCCTCATTGGCAACGGTAGCCGCTTCATTGTGACCAACCCGGATGCCACGGGCCCGAGCGCAGACGGCCCTCTGCCCGCCACGGGCGCAGTCGCCGCTCTCATCACCAAAGCCACTGGTCGGGAGCCGTACATCGTCGGCAAGCCCAACCCCATGATGTTCCGCTCGGCACTCAACAGAATTGGCGCCCACAGTGAGACCACCGGAATGATCGGTGACCGCATGGACACCGACATCGTTGCCGGCATCGAAGCGGGGCTTCACACCGTGTTGGTGCTCACGGGAATTAGCGATCAAAAAGAGATCGACCGCTATCCCTTCCGCCCGACCGAGGTTCTCGACAGCGTCGCCGACCTGCTGAACTAGGCGCCGCGCTACTCGGCTGGTGTTTGCGGTTGGGCGACGGATGCCGTGAGGGCATCGTCGCCGGTCCGCGTCGCGAAGCAGTAGTAGTCGCGGTTTCCGGCATCCCAGTCGCTCGCGTTTGCAGCGAAGCTCGCCACGATTTCGAGGTCGGCGAATGATTGTGCCGCGGCGAAGTCAATGACCGCATCCGTCGAGCAGGCTGCCGCTGTGCGCGATGCGAGCGCGTCGGCTTCGGGATACGGATCGGATGCTGCGTCATCGAACTGGCCGATAGTAAGAAGTTGGGCGGCATGTGGCTGCTCGCACTCCACCACGGTGTATTCCTGCTCCCACGCGGAGGCGAACGGATCGAGGCACTCACCACCGGCGAGCTCATTCCATTGATACGTGCCCACGGCAACCGGCCCCACGACGGGAACCGCAGCGGTCGCTGTTGCCGACGGCGTCGGGGAGGCAACGGCAGCGGGCATCACCGACGGACCGAGGCGAGTACCCGCCAAGAACAACGCCACCAAGGCGAGTGCAGCGACAAGGCCTCCGGCTATGGCCAACCCGATGAGTTGACCGCGCGGAATCGGCGGCCGAGGCGGCTGAGGCACCCGGGGCCGCGAAATGACCGCTGGCACCTGTGCGACGAGCGCCTGATCTTCGTACTCCACGAATTTGTCTTCACCGAAGAGGTCGCTGACGGCATCGTGCTCGACGGATTCCGACTCTGCCGAGATGCCCCCGAGCGACTGTGCGCCCAACAATTCGGTCGCGCCCTCAAGAGAGTCGTCAACCGAAGCCGGAAGTTGAGCCTGCCGCCGAGTCGCGACATCCATCGCAGCTGTTGGCAGGTCAGCGGAATTGATCGCGGCCGTCGGCAGGTCGGCGATATCCATCGCGCCAGTGGGGAGGTCAGAAATGTCCATTGCCCCGGTCGGGAGATCGGAGATGTCGAGAGCTCCCGTGGGCAGGTCAGAAATATCGAAAACACCAGTGGGCAGATCGGCGACATTGATCGCTTCTGTCGGTGGTGGCTCAACGAGCGGCTCGCGCGGCGGCACCGCCGGTTGGGCTGGCTGAGCCGGTTGGGCTGGCTGGGCTGCGGCAGGCGGCGCGGCAGGTGATGCCGGCGGCTGGGCCGCAGCGGTTTCGCCGGGTAGTGGCGGAAGCGTCAGGAGCCCCGGAATCTCTGGAGTTGCCGGAGGCGCTGGCGGAGTGCCGGGTGGCGGCGTCAGCGGGGGAAGCGGAACCTCGAGCGCGGTTGGCTGAGGAACCGTGGGGACAACGAAGGGTTGGGGGCGTTCTGGAGCGGGAGCGTTCGCAGAAACCCCGGGAGTTTCAGGCTGTTCGGGCTCGGTCGGCGTTGCGGCGTCGGCAGGCACGGCGGGCTCCGCCGGTGTTGCGCGGGCTGGTTTGTGCGGCGCTTCGGGCTCGGTCGGAGTGAGTCCCCAGTTGAAGGAGGACTCGCGAGGTTCCTGGTTGTCACCAGCGCCCGAGCCGTTGTCGCCAGAGGTCACGGAGTAAGCCCCAAATCACCAAGCCCGATCGCTGAAAAGTAGGGGTAGCCGGCGGCCTCGATGCGCTCCTTGGCGCCAGTGTCACGATCGACAACGACAGCAACGCCGGCAATGATCGCGCCGACCTTCTCGAGCGCCTCGATAGCGGCAAGCGGTGAACCGCCGGTCGTTGAGGTGTCTTCGAGAACAATGACGCGCTTGCCCTCGAGCTCAGGCCCTTCGACCTGACGACCACGGCCGTGATCCTTGGGCTCCTTGCGCACGACGAAAGCGTCGTAGGTGAGGCCGCGCGCCGCACCCTGGTGAAGAATCGCGGCGGCGATCGGGTCGGCCCCCATCGTCATCCCTCCGACAGCAACGATGTCTGGCACATCGGCGATGAGGTCAATCATGACCTGACCGATGAGCGGAGCGACGCGGTGGTCGAGGCTTACGCGACGCATGTCGACGTAGTAGGTGGCCTTCTTTCCGCTCGTCAGAGTGAAATCACCGTGGAACACGGCATCGGCGGAAATGTGCTCAATGAGCTGTTGCTTGGCGTCGGTCACGAGTACAGAATACCCATTGTCGCGGACCTCCTAGAGGATGGTCTCGCCGAAAACCAGCAAAGCACCCGAGATGGTGACGCCCACGAAGCCCAAGATGGCGACGATTGTCGCGTTGCGGCGGTCGAGACGGTCAGCCTTTGCCGCAGCTTCGTCGAGAAGGATATCTTGCTGCATACGATGACTTTACGGGGCGGGGCCGCCCCTGTCGTCGCCCAATGCGGGGGTAGACCTATTACCGTTGAAGCATGCTCATTGCCACCTGGAACGTGAACTCCATCAGAACCCGAGTCAGCCGCGTCGTTGACTGGCTGCTCCGCGAAGATATTGACGTGCTGGCGATGCAAGAAATCAAGTGCAAGCCCGAGCAATTTCCTCTCGAAGCGTTCACCGAGGCGGGCTACGAGGTCGAACTTCACGGCCTCAACCAGTGGAATGGCGTGGCCTTCGCGAGCCGCCTTCCCATGGAGGATGTCTCGGTCGGCTTCGAGACCCAGCCAGGGTTCGGCAAAGCGCTCGATGACGGCACAGTGCCGATCGAAGCGCGCGCTCTTGGTGTCACCGTTGAGGGCGCCCGGCTGTGGAGCCTCTACGTGCCCAATGGCCGCGAGCTCGACAACCCGCACTACCCGTACAAGCTCGAGTGGCTCGCCAACCTCAAGACGCAAGCTGCTCAATGGATGCGCGACAATCCGGAACAGCCCCTCGCCCTGATGGGTGATTTCAACATTGCCCCCTTCGATCACGACGTCTGGGACATCGCAGCCTTCGAGGGCAAGACTCACGTGAGCGACGCCGAACGCGCAGCCTTCCGGGCCTTTGAAGAGGCAGGGATGATCGATACTCTCCGCAGCCGCAACATCGAGGGTTATACCTACTGGGACTACCAGCGCCTGCGGTTCCCTCGCGATGAGGGAATGCGCATCGACTTCGTGCTCGGTTCGCCCGCATTCGACGAACTCGTGACGGGCGCATCGATTGACCGCGAAGAGCGCAAGGGCGATGGCCCAAGCGACCACGTTCCCGTCGTCGTCGAACTCGCGATCGACACCGAGAACGACGACGATCGGCCCATGTTCCTCTAAGCAGTTCGTCTCAGCGGTTGCCTTAGCGGTTGCCTAAGCGCGCGGGTTAGCCGGCGTCAGGCTCCGACCGAGACACCTCGAGGCCTTCGCCGTTCTCGGCGAGCCCCACGAGCACGGTGTCACCATCGCGAATCTCGCCAGCGAGCAACGCCTTGGCGAGCTTGTCGTCGATCTCGCGCTGCATGAGTCGGCGGAGCGGTCGTGCGCCGTAGATGGGGTCGTAGCCACGCTCCGAAAGCCAGGTGCGAGCATCCGGGGTCACAGCCAGCTGCAGGCGACGATCGGTGAGGCGCTTGCCCAAACGGTCGATGTCGAGCTCAACGATCTGGCTGAGGTCGTCGGTCGAGAGCGGCTGGAACACCACGATGTCGTCGAGACGGTTGATGAACTCCGGCTTGAACGACTTGCGCACAAGGTCGTCAACGGCGGCCTTGCGGGCATCCCACGGCAGCTCTTGGTCAGTGATGAACTGGCTGCCCAAGTTGCTGGTGAGAATCAGGATGACGTTGCGGAAGTCGACAGTGCGGCCCTGGCCATCGGTGAGACGACCATCATCGAGCACCTGCAGGAGAATGTCGAAGACCTCAGGGTGCGCCTTTTCGACCTCGTCGAGCAGGATCACCGAGTAGGGGCGACGGCGAACAGCCTCGGTCAGCTGACCGCCCTGTTCGAATCCGATGTAGCCGGGAGGGGCACCGACGAGGCGCGAGACGGAGAACTTCTCTCCGTACTCGCTCATGTCGATGCGCACGAGAGCTTTCTCGTCGTTGAAGAGGTATTGCGCGAGCGCCTTCGCGAGTTCGGTCTTTCCGACGCCGGTGGGGCCGAGGAAGAGGAACGAGCCGGTGGGGCGGTCGGGGTCGGAGATTCCGGCCCGCGTGCGGCGAACCGCTTCGGAGACCGCTTGCACGGCTTCCTTTTGACCGATGAGACGCTTGCCGAGTTCCGCTTCGAGGTGCAAGAGCTTCTCAGTCTCGCCCTCGGTGAGGCGATCGACAGGGATGCCCGTCCACGCGGCCACAACGGCAGCAATGTCTTCTTCGGTCACCTGGTCATTGACCATACGGGGGCCGGTTGGCTCGTTGCTTTCGGCGGTGACGAGGGCGCGTTGGATTGATGGGATCGTCTCGTACTCGAGCTTCGACACCTTTTGGTAATCGCCGTCACGCATCGCGCGCTCGGAGGCAATACGAGCATCGTTGAGGCGAGTCTTCAGCTCACCGACGTCGGTCAGGCTCGCCTTCTCGAGCTTCCAGCGCCCTTCCAACTCGTTCAGCAACTTGCTCTGGCTGGCGAGATCTTCGCGGAGTTTCGCGAGTCGCGCCTTCGAGGCCTCGTCTTTCTCCTTCTTGAGTGCATGCTCTTCGATGCGCAGGCGGTCAACAGCACGCTTGAGCTTGTCGATTTCAACGGGCGAGGAATCGATCTCCATCTTGAGGTGGCTTGCCGCCTCGTCGATGAGGTCGATCGCCTTATCGGGCAGTTTGCGGCCCGAGATGTAGCGATTGCTGAGTGCTGCGGCGGCCACCAGCGCGGAGTCCGCGATGGTCACCTTGTGGTGAGCTTCGTAACGCTCCTTGAGGCCACGCAAAATCGCGACGGTGTCTTCGACAGAAGGTTCGCCGACGAATACTTGCTGGAAGCGGCGCTCAAGCGCGGCATCCTTCTCGATGTATTGGCGATACTCGTCGAGCGTTGTGGCACCGATCAGTCGCAGTTCACCACGGGCCAACATGGGCTTGAGCATGTTGGATGCCGCGACCGAACCGTCGCCACCGCCAGCGCCCATCAGGGTGTGAAGTTCGTCAATGAACGTGATGACTTGGCCGTCGGAGTCTTTGATCTCTTTCAGCACGGCCTTGAGGCGCTCTTCGAACTCGCCGCGGTACTTGGCACCGGCGACGAGGGCAGCGAGGTCGAGGGAGATGAGCTGCTTGTCTTTGAGGGAGTCGGCAACGTCGCCGGCGATGATGCGCTGAGCGAGGCCTTCAACAACAGCCGTCTTTCCGACACCGGGCTCACCAATGAGTACAGGGTTGTTCTTCGTGCGTCGCGTCAGCACTTGACTGACACGACGAATTTCGGCGTCACGTCCGATCACGGGGTCGAGCTTGCCACTGCGTGCAATCTCGGTGAGATTTACCCCGTACTTTTCGAGAGCACTTTTTTGCTCTTCATCGGTACTTGGGGCACCCTGCATGTTCGCCATTTACAAACCCTCCACAAACTTGAGTTGAGATGACTCAACTTTATACCCGCGCGGTCACTCGTGGCTAGGTGAATGCTGTGTACTTCGAGAGATTGGCCATCAGATGAGAGACTTTTCTAGTGAACGCCGATTCCCGAGACGATCTCCACTCCTTTCAAGTGAACCTCACGGGAGTCGTTGACCTCCTGAGCAAGCACATCTACTCCAGCCCGCGGGTCTATCTGCGCGAGCTTCTGCAGAACGGGCGCGACGCCCTGGCGGCGCGGGTTGAGCTCGAAGGACAAGACCCGAGCCGCGGCATCCGCATCACTCCCCTCAGCGAGCACAACGACACATTCCAGTTTCAGGATGACGGCATCGGGCTCACCGCCGACGAAATGACCGAGCTGCTCTCGACCGTCGGGCGCTCCTCGAAACGCGACATCTTCGATCTGCCCCGCAGCGACTACCTTGGGCAGTTCGGCATCGGATTATTGAGCTGCTTCATGGTGGCCGACCAGATTGTGATCCAGTCACGCTCCGCTCGCGGCTCAGCCCCAGTGGAGTGGATTGGCAATAGCGACGGCACGTTCAGCGTGCGCGAGCTGGAGGGCGACCTGCCCATCGGCACCACCGTCTCGCTCAAGCCGCGCTTTGATCAGCACGACTTGCTCAGCACTTCGACGGTGCTCGCCCTGGCTAAGACCTTCGCCGAGTTTCTGCCGGTGGGGGTTCGCGTTGATCTCCCCGGCGGCGGCGGCAGCGAGACCGTCACGCACGATGCCCCGTTCCTCGATGCACACACGGCTACGGCATCCGAGCTGCTGACCTACGGTCGCGAGTTGCTCGGCGTAGATCCCTTTGCCGCTATTCCGTTGAGTGTGCCCGGCACCAACACCACAGGCGTCGCCTATGTGCTGCCCAGTTCGCCGCCGCCCGGAGCCCGCCAAGCGAACCGCGTTTACCTCGGCCGCATGCTGCTGAGCGAAAACGTGGATGCACTGCTGCCCGATTGGGCGTTCTTTGTGCGCGTCGTGCTGAACAGCACCTCGCTCACCCCGACGGCAAGCCGCGAATCGCTCGTGGACGACGACATCCTCGAGCACACGAGGGCGGCAATCGGCACGACGCTGCGGCAGTGGGTGCTCGAAATGGCGGCGCGGCATCCGGCCCAGCTCAACGACTTTGTGCAGATTCATTCACTCGCCCTCAAGTCGCTCGTGATCCACGACGAAGAACTCGCGAAGTTCATCACTCCGTGGCTGAGCGTCGAAACCACACTCGGGCGCATGACGATCGAGAGCCTTACGCGGGATCACACGCAGTTGCGCTACGCCGAAACGGTGGATGAATTTCGGCAGATCGCAAGCATCGCGAGCCCCGACCGGCCGGTGATCAACGGTGGCTATATTTACGACACCGAGATCGCCCGCCTGCTCCCCACGCTCGTCGACGGTCTCACCGTCGACCGCGTGAGCGTGCTCGACGAACTCGACTTTCTCGAGGTGCCACCGCTTGACGCACGCAGCCTTGTCGCGAAGCTCGAAGACCGCGCCAGCGCTGTGCTCGCGGATGCCGGCTGCGCTGTGATTGTGCGCGGCGTTCCCGCCACCGACGTCACGGGCCTCTACCTCGCCGACCCCGAAGTCTTGCGCTCCATCGACCGTCGGGCGGCCCGCGAAATCAGTCGCCCCGGGCTGTGGAAAGACGTGCTCGGCAAAATGGATGCGTTTGCCGAGGAGCGACTTGCCAGCGACGGCACCAGCAAATCCCTCGCTCGCCTGTGCCTCAACTGGAACAACCCCGTCGTCGTCACCCTCTCCACCCTGAGTGATGACGCCGTCTTCTCCCGCACCATCGAACTGCTCTACGTTCAAGCCCTGCTCACCAGCCAACGCCCCCTCAGCGTGCGCGACCGCGCCATGATGACCAATTCCATGTCAGATCTGATCGCCATGAGTGTCGCACTCGGTGATTCCCTCCCAGAAAGTTCTTCCCTATGAGCGTCGCCCGCATCACCGAACTGTTCAGCGAGATCGACACGATGGCCTTCGGCCCCGAGGAACGAGCTCGCGTCGATGAGGCGATTGCGCTCGCGGTCGAACTCGGCGACGAAGAGTTGGAGTACCGAGCGCGCATTCGGCTGACGGCATCCGCCAATCAGCTTGGCGACACCGAAGCTCTGCTCTCCTCATTCGCGTGGTGCCTCGCCAAGCACGACGCTGACCCCGTGCGCTTTCCCGACGACGTGGTCGAAGGCGGTGCCGGGCTCATGTGGCAGTTCAAGTGGATCGCCACGACCCTCGCGAGCTCACCCATCTTCGGCACCGACGACATCTCCGGCGCTCTCGCCGACATGGAGAGCCACTACCGCGACGCCGGAATCGGCCAGAGCGGCGTGCTGACCTCCCAGTTCGCCACGGCCTGGCGTCTCGGCCAGCTCGACCGCGCCGAAGAATTGCGCGCCCAACTCGCCGTGACGCCCCGCGACGATTACAGCCACTGTGACGCCTGTGTGCGCAGCGATGCCAGCGGCTTCCTCACAGAAACCGGGCGCGACGCCGAAGCCATCGTGCTCTTCGACGAACTCATCGAAGGCGGCTACAGCTGCGGCGATGAGCCAGAAGCCGCCCTCTCGCGCGCCCTGCTCCCCTACCTGCGCGCCGGCCGCCTCGATGACGCTCGCGCCGCCCACTTTCGCAGCTACAACCTCGCGCGCGACAACGCCGACAACCTCAGCATCATCGCCAATCACTTCATCTTCTGCGCCGTCACCGGCAATGAGGCCCGCGGCCTGGCCATGCTCGAACGCCACCTCTCGTGGTTTGTGCATGACCAGCTCAACGCCGACGGCCAGTTTTCCGGTCTCGTTGCGGCCGGCGTGCTGCTCGACGCAGTGACCGCCGCCGGCTTCGGCGAGCAAGTTGTTCGCGGCGCCGAAAACAACGAACTCACGGCGCTCTTCGGAGAGCACGACGGCACCTGGACCGCCGAAGAACTTGCCACCGCCACGTGGGCTGCCGCGCGCCGGATTGGCGACCAGTTCGACGAACGCGCCGACAATAACTACCGCGCCACGCGCATCCAGAAGGCCAAGAATCTCGCTAACGAGAACTACCCCCTCAGCCTCACGAGTGAAACTCTTGCCGCCCCCACTCCCGCCGACGCCGAACCGACGGATGCCGCCGGCTGGCTGCTGCGAGCAGAAGAGCTGACCGCAATGGGTTGGCTTCCCACCGCGTTGCCCGCCGCGCGTAAGGCTGCGGAATTGGCAACGGGCACGGAGCGCACGGCTGCCCTCAGCACGTTGGTTGCTGGACTGGTGGCTACCGGCGATCTTGCTGCAGCCGAGGCTGCTCTCGCCGAACGCATCCCGGCTCTCCGCGAGCACGGCAACGAGGCGCAAGCGTCGCTCGAAGAGTTGCTCGGCCTTTCTCTGTTTGGTCGCGCCGAGCAAGACGATTTCGACAAGCTCAGCGTCGCTGTTGGCGTCTCGGAGGAGTTAGCTCCCGCCCAGATCGCCGACATCGAGCTCTCACTGCTAAGCGTGCTGCTGCGCGGCGAGGAGCCCGATCTCGAGGCTGTGACGAAGCTTGCGGCGAGTGCGCTCGTGCACGCCGAGGCTGGCGAGATGCCCCTGCTGCGCGCCCACGCGCTGCGGTATCTTTCCGACCTGGCGGCCACCGCTGGCGACACTGATCGCGCACTCGCGCACCTTGATGATCTGCTGGGGGCGACATCCAACCGCGGTGTTTTGGCCCACGCTCACGCGCTTCGTGCCCGCATTTTGGGCAGTGGCGGCCAGTTCGCTGCGGGTGCCGCCAGCGCGGACGCGGCCGCTGAATGCGCCAATGCAATCGATGCTGCTGGCCCGCTGCACGACACCACCATTCTGGCTGGACGCCTCTATGACGAAGCCGAACAGTTTACGGATGCCGCTGGTCGCTTCCGTCTCGGAATCCGCTACGCCGAACGCCTCGAGATCGAGACCGTAGGGGCACGCTACGCCCTCGGCCGAGCGCTCGTGCGCGGCGGAGAGTCAGCGGAAGCCATCGAGCTTTTGCTCTCGCTGTTCGAAGAAGAGACTGCCGCGGAAGCCGCTCCTGGCAGCCGCGGCGAAACTCTGTTTTGGCTCGGGCACGGTTTCGCTGACTCTGGTGAACCGGGTTCTGCTGTTGGCACCTGGGAGACCGCGACGGAGCTGTACCTCGAGTCCGGAGACACCCAGAGCGCAGCACGCACTCTTGCTGACAGCGCGAGTCTGCACGCGCAACACGACGACCACGAGACGGCCGCAACATTGCTCGAGAATGCTGTGACGCATGCTCGCGCCACACCCGACGACCTCAACCTGCTCGTGCGCGTGCTGCACCAGTCGGGGCGCGCTCAAGCCGAAGCGGGCAACGCCGCCGGCCTTGAGGCACTGGATGAGGTGCTGGCGTTGGCCGCCGAACACAACGCCGACTGGTTGCATGCCGACGTGACCGACTCGAAGGCGCGCGCTCTCGCGAGCCTCGGAAAGCCGAAGGAGTCGGTGGCACTGGCACTCACGGCAGCGGATGAATACCGCGCGGCGGGAGATCCTGTTGCGGGCGCGAACTGCGAACGCTTCGTTGCCAACGTCTTAGCCGGCGAGGGCCGCCATGACGAAGCTGTGGCGGTGCTGCAATCAGTGATGGAGCAGGCCGCCGACCACGAACGACTGCGTCAGATCACCGCGTTCGACCTGGCCGAAAGCCTCGACAAGCTCGGACGGACTTCGGATGCTGCTGCCGCTCGGGCGATTGCGGAGAGCGCATAGCGCATTCAGCCGGGACGCCCTGACTAAGGTCGCACGCAAAGGCCCCGGTCGCGACTGCTCAGTGCAGTGCGGCCGGGGCCTTTTTACGCGGTAATTACGGGCGCTTGACCAACTTGCGGTTCATGAACTCGTCGATGCCGTGCGAACCAAGTTCGCGACCGGTGCCGGAGTTCTTGACTCCACCGAAAGGCAGCTCGGGAGCATCCGCGCCGACCTCGTTGATGTAAACCATGCCCGCGTCGATGCCGTCAGCGATGCGGTCGGCCTGCTCGGCATCCGTCGTGAAGACGTAGGAACCGAGGCCGAACGGCGTCGCGTTGGCGAGCACGATGGCTTCTTCTTCGCTGGCGACACGGTGCAGTTGAGCAACCGGTCCGAAGAACTCGACCGTGTAGGCGGGGTTCTCGGGGCTGATGTTTTCGAGCACGGCTGGCGCAAACTTGGTGCCGTCGCGCTTGCCGGTTCCGACGCGCAAGGTGGCGCCGGCAGCCACTGCTTCTGCGACCTGCTCTTCGAGGTTTTCGGCGGCGGCTACGGAACACAGTGGTCCGAGCTCGGTGCCCTCATCCATGGGGTCACCGACCGTGATGGCGCCCATCGCCGCGCTGAACTTCTCGGCGAATTCTTCGTAGAGCGAGTCGATGATGACGAAGCGCTTGGCGCCATTGCAGGCCTGGCCGTTGTTGTCGACGCGAGCCGCCACTGCGGCCTCGACTGTGGCATCCATGTTGTCAGTCGACATGAGGATGAACGGGTCGGAGCCACCCAGTTCGAGCACGCTCTTCTTGAGGTTGGTTCCGGCCGCAGCACCGACGATCGCGCCGGCACGCTCGGAGCCCGTGAGCGAGACTCCCTGGATGCGGGGGTCGTCGATCATCGCAGCGATTTGGTCATTATCGGCGAGCACATTTTGGTAGCCTCCGATCGGCAAACCGGCCTCGTGAATGAGGGCTTCAAGTGCCGCCGATGACTCGGGGCACTGCTGCGCTGGCTTGACCAAAACGGGGTTGCCGAGAACGATGCTCGGGCCGGCGAAACGAGCGATCTGGTAGATCGGAAAGTTCCACGGCATGATGCCCAGAACTGGACCGATGGGGCTCTTGCGAATCCACGCAGTGCCCGATCCGGCGGGAATTTGTTCGTCGGCGAGGAACGCTTCAGCGTTGTCGGCGAAGTAGCGGAAAATGTCGGCGGAGAACTCAACTTCACCCACCGCTTGGGCCAACGGCTTGCCCATTTCGCGCACGATAATTTCGCCGAATTCGGCCGAGCGTTCGGTGAGAAGATCGGCGATACGCGTGACGATCGCTGCGCGCTCTTTTACCTGATCACGGTTCATTCCGCCGTTGTATTCAGAGTGGGCTGCGGCGACGATCTGCTCGATCACTTCGTCGCTGACAGCGGGGTGGGCCGTGCCCTCTTCGCCGGTGTAGGGATTGATCACTTGAAAGGTCTTCATGAGAGGCTCCTCGCTGCTCGAAAATGACCGGCGACGCCGCCGAGATTTGTTCGTAGGCTACAGGCGAAATCCTGAAAATTGGAAGTCAGAGTTTTTGCGAGCCGATTCTCAATGCGGCTACGAGCCGGTTTCACCGAGGTCGATCGCAGCCAACATCGCCCACAACTCGGCACGGCCCTGGAAGGTGTCGAGACTCAAATTGGTGAGGTCGGCGAGCCGCTGCATCCGCGACTTCAGACCGTGCCGATGGATGCCCAACTCGCGTGCCGCGGGATCCCACTGACCGTTGTGCCGCAGCCACACTTGCGCGGCCCGCAGCAGCGCGAGACCGTCGGCCGATTCGATGACGCTGGCGAGGCGGGCGTGAGCGATATCGGCCACCGAACTCGACGCCAGCAACCCGAAAAAGCTCTCGCCCACGAGGCTGTCGAATTCGGTGATTGTTCCGGCCGGTGCCGCCTCAAGCGATCGCACCGCCTGAGTGATCGCGACGTTCAGCTCGCTCCACCCGAGCACCGCCGAGAGCCCGACCGTGAGTTCGTTGGCGGCAAAGAATCGTTTCTCGGCACGCAGCTGGCTCGCGTCGATCAGCACCAGCAGGTGCCGGCCATCGGCCACCGCGAAAAACGTGCTCTCGGCACGAGCGGCCCGACGCTCGAGCACATCGCGAACGCTCGCCGTGGTCTGGCTCAACTCCAACGCTGCGACCGCAAAACGTTCCGCCGGCAAATCGATGCCCGCCACCCGCACCGCACGCCGCACACTGTCGACCCGGCCATCCTTCAACAGCTGAAACAGCTGCTCCAGAATCGCCCGATGGCCCACCCGCAAATTCTCAGTCTGCTCGAGCGACACCTCGGCGAGCGCCGCCAACACCGTCATCACTGAATTGTCGAGTGCCCCAAATTCGGTGTCGCGCGACCACGCGATGGCGCCGCACAAGCGTCCGCTCGGGCCCAGCGTTTGCACCACGCGGTACTCACCCGGCAACTGCTCAACGACGCGCGCGCGACGAGCCCGACCCAGCAAGGTCGAGACCGAACTGCGGATGGCGGGGGCGGCATCCGCGGGTCGGCTGGCGGATGCACGGCCGGTGGTCGCGCGATCGGGAGTCGCGCGCGCGGCCGTGCCGCTGCTTTTCCCGCCGCGCGGAGATTCGGAGCTGTCGCTGACGAGCTCGCCGTCGGCATCAAAGATCCAGACGCCACAGTCGAGGTGCTCGGCGGCGCGGGCGGCCGCAGCAGGCAGGCGGCCTTTGCCGACGGCGGCGCTGGCGATGTCGTTTTGGGCGGCGAGGGCGCGGTCGAAGCCGGCGCGGGTTTGTTCGGCTTCGTTGTCGGCGACGAGGCGGCTGATGGCGATGAACGGGATGCGGTACGGCACTTCGAAGAGCGGGAGCCCGGCGGCAGAGCACGCGGCGACGAGGCCGGCTGGCACTCCGTGGGTAATCACTTCGGTGCCGAAACCGATCGCCGCGACGCCAGCGCTCGTGAGCCTCGCGACGTAGGAATCGAAGTCGGGCACGGCATCCGGGGCGGCGTTGTCGACGAATTGGCGCCCGGTCGTGAGCAGCAATTGGCCCTCGGTGACGAAGGGCGTTGGATCATCGAGGTCGGAGTTGTGCACCCACGTGACCGTGCGCTCGAAGGTGTCAGCGGCGGTGAGCGGACGCAGGGCGAGACGCTCAGTCGCGATCACGTCGGCGAGGGGTGTGGGCATGGCAATCCTCCTGCTGCCATTCTGTCAGTTTTTGATGCAAAGAGTGCCACTCTGTGCCTGTTGTGCCGGGCATCCGCGAACTAAATTGAACCAAACGTTTGCACGCCGCAGCTCGCCTGCACGAACGAACATCGTCTACACAGATTGGATACCGGTGGCCATGTCTACTTCGTCTTCCACCTCCACGGCTCCCGCGGCCACGGCCCCGGTTGGCGGCCCCTCGCTTCCGCAGAAGCGCAACCTCGTCACCGCGATTCCCGGGCCCCGCTCGCAGGCACTGCTCGAGCGCAAGAAGCAGGCGGTTCCTTCCGCTATCGGCATCACTCTGCCCGTCTTCGTTGAAGCTGCCGGTGGTGGCGTGCTTCTCGACGTTGATGGCAACACCCTCATCGACTTTGGATCCGGCATCGCCGTGACCGGTGTGGGCAACGCGGCACCCGCCGTTGTCGAAGCTGTCACCGCTCAGGTCGCCCAGTTCACCCACACGTGCTTCATGATCAACGGCTATGAGAGCTACGTCGAGGTCGCCGAGAAGCTCAACGAGATCACCCCCGGAACCCACCAGAAGCGCACCGCGCTTTTCAACTCAGGCTCCGAAGCTGTCGAGAACGCGATCAAGATCGCCCGCTACTTCACCGGCAAGCAGGCCGTGGT
Organism: Salinibacterium sp. NG253; assembly: GCF_015864945.1. Classification (GTDB taxonomy): domain Bacteria; phylum Actinomycetota; class Actinomycetes; order Actinomycetales; family Microbacteriaceae; genus Rhodoglobus. The sequence goes on from NZ_JADYWF010000001.1 coordinate 1,594,543, forward strand.
GGCCTTCGACCACGCGTACCACGGTCGCACCAACCTCACCATGGGTCTCACCGCCAAGTCGATGCCCTACAAGAGTGGCTTCGGACCCTTCGCGCCAGAGATTTACCGCGCACCGATGTCGTACCCGTTCCGCGATGGCGGAATCAGTGGTGAGGATGCCGCAGCCCGCGCCATCCTGCAGATCGAGAAGCAGATCGGCGCCAGCAACCTCGCCGCGATCATCATCGAGCCCATCCAGGGCGAGGGTGGCTTCATTGAGCCGGCCCCCGGATTCCTGCCAGCCCTCAGCGAGTGGGCCACCGCCAACAACGTCATCTTCATCGCTGACGAAGTGCAGACCGGCTTCGCTCGCACCGGAGACCTCTTCGCTTCCAACCACGAGAACCTCGTTCCCGACATCATGGTGACCGCCAAGGGCATCGCCGGCGGCCTCCCGCTCTCGGCTGTCACCGGTCGCGCGGATGTCATGGATGCCGCCCACGTCGGCGGACTCGGCGGAACCTACGGTGGAAACCCCATCGCCTGTGCCGCAGCGCTCGCGACGATCCGCACCTTCGAAGAATCGGGCGCCATTGAGCGTGCCCGTGAAATCGGAACCACCTTCCGTGGCCGCCTCAACGGACTCCGCGCCGGCGACCCCCGCATCGGAGATGTTCGTGGCCGTGGCGCCATGATCGCGATGGAACTCGTCGACCCCACCACGAAAGAGCCCGACGCCGCCCTCACGTCGAAGGTTGCGGCTGCAGCGCACGCCGCCGGTGTTGTCGTGCTGACCTGTGGAACCTATGGCAACGTCATCCGCTTCCTCCCGCCGCTCTCGATCTCTGACGAGCTCATCGCTGACGGCCTCGACGTCGTTCGCGACGCCCTCGCCAAGGCCTAGCTCGCGGCCAGCGGGCACTGGGCGCGCGCTCAGTGCCCGCCCACGCGGCGCCAAGCCGAAGTTCAGCTTGCGCTGTTTGACTGACTTGCAGATTTCCCCACCACGAAAGGTGCACACCGTATGACGAACTCCACCGAAACCCAGCTTCTGGAAGCCGTGCCGAACCAACTCTTCATCGGCGGTGAGTGGGTTGCCGCAACAGGCAGCAAGACACTCGACGTGACTGACCCGGCTACCGGCAAGGTCATCCGCACCATTTCGGATGCCTCGGCAGAAGACGGCATGCGCGCCCTCGACGCCGCTGTGGCCGCTCAGGATTCCTGGGCCGCGACACCTGCTCGCGAACGTGGCGAGATTCTGCGTCGCACCTTCGACCTCGTGCAGGAGCACCGCGACGAGATCGCCCTGCTCATGACGCTCGAGATGGGCAAGCCGCTTGCCGAGGCCAACGGTGAAGTCACCTACGGTGGCGAGTTCTTGCGCTGGTTCAGTGAAGAGGCCGTGCGCATCTCGGGTCGCTTCGGCAACACCCCTGAGGGCACCGGTCGCATGATCGTCTCGCAGCGTCCGGTTGGTCCGTGCTTCCTTATTACGCCGTGGAACTTCCCGCTCGCGATGGCGACCCGCAAGATTGCACCCGCGCTGGCGGCCGGCTGCACGGTCGTAGTGAAGCCCGCAGCGCTCACTCCTCTCAGCACCCTGTTCTTGGCGAAGCTCTTCGAAGAGGCTGGCCTGCCCGCTGGCGTTCTCAACATCGTCACGACCTCGAGCTCCTCCGAAGTGTCGGAGCCGATCATCGCGGACTCTCGCCTGCGCAAGCTCTCGTTCACCGGCTCCACCCCGGTCGGCAAGGCCCTCATCAAGCAGGCCTCCGAAAACGTTTTGCGCACCTCTATGGAACTCGGCGGCAACGCCCCGTTCGTTGTCTTCGACGACGCGGACCTCGACAAGGCTGTAGACGGCGCGATTGCGGCCAAGTTCCGCAACATCGGCCAGGCCTGCACCGCCGCCAACCGCTTCATCGTGCACAGCTCAGTTGCTGTCGAGTTCGCCGACAAGATTGCCGCTCGCGTCGCCGACATGAAGATCGGTCGCGGCACCGAAGACGGCGTCAACATTGGCCCGCTCATCAACGACAAGGCTGTCGACAAGGCCGACGAACTGGTGCAGGATGCCGTGAAGCGCGGCGCGACCCTCGTCGCCGGCGGCAAGCGCGTTGACGGCGATGGAAGCTTCTATGAGCCCACGATCGTGTCGAGCGTTCCCGCCGACAGCGACATCCTGCGTGAAGAAATCTTCGGACCGGTTGTCTCGATCGTGGAGTTCACCGACGAAGCCGAAGGCGTACGCCTCGCGAACGACACCGAGTATGGTCTCGTCTCGTATGTGTTCACCGAAAGCCTTGCCCGTGGAAACCGGATGATCGATGCCCTCGACACCGGAATGATGGGCCTCAACGTTGGCGTGCTTTCCAACGCAGCCGCCCCCTTCGGCGGAGTCAAGCAGTCCGGCATCGGTCGCGAAGGCGGCTCGGAAGGCATCCACGAGTACCTCTCTACTAAGTACACGCTCGTACCCAATAGCTAATGTGCAACTGCATCCCGTCGGCGCATATAGAGGAATGCCCTCTGTGTATTGACGAGCCCCACATCACGCGCGGCTACAACTAGATTCCCGTGAGCGAGTGGCCCCACTAGTGCCGGGGCTGCTCGCTTTCTGGGTTAAGGGGCTGGGTTAGCGCGCTCGGCCTGCGGTGCGCTGGGGTCGCTCGGTTCTGCGAGCCGGGCTGGTGCAGGGCGCTCGGTTACGCTTGAGGCTCTGCCGCACGCGCTGTGTGCGGCGCCGCGCCACCGAAAGAGTCCCCATGTCTGAGCACCTGTTCGCCACTCTGCGACGTTGGCCCGACGTGGAAGCCCCCAATCTTTTTGCGGTGGATGCCAGCGATCGCCTCATCCTCGATGAGGCTGCTTCGCAGTTGGCCGACACCCAGCCGGGCGAGCTGGTGGTGATGGGCGACAACTATGGGGCGCTCACCCTCGGGGCGGCCACCTTGCACAACTGCCGCGGCATCCGCGTGTTTCAGGATTCTCTCGTGTCGGAGCTTGCTCTGGCCGAGAATGCCGGCGACCTTGCCCCGCACTACAGCTCACACGCTTTGGGCGCCGAGTTGCTCGAGGGCGCACGGCTGGTGCTGATGCAGTTGCCGCGCAGTCTCGCCGAGTTGGATGAATGGGCCCAGGCCATTGCCCGCTTTGCGTCGCCTGACGTGACCGTGATTTCGGGTGGCCGCATTAAGCACATGACGTTGGCGATGAATGAGGTGCTTGGCCGCTCGTTTGATGATGTGAATGCGGGCCGTGGGCGTCAGAAGTCCCGCACGCTCACCTCGTTGGGCGCAAAGCGCGACGCTGGAGAGGCTCGCTACCCGGTCACGTCGGTGTTGCGCGAACCGGAACTTCCCGTTGACAAGTTGACGGTAAGCGCCCACGGTGGAGCTTTCGCCGGTGCCGCCCTCGACATGGGCACGCGATTCTTGTTAACGTTCTTGCCCGACATGAAACCGGATGCCGCCACCGCCGTAGACCTCGGCAGCGGCACCGGAGTGCTCGCCGTGTCGCTCGCCCTCGCCCGCCCCGACCTGCAGGTGGTCGCCATTGACCAGTCCAGTGCCGCCGTGGCATCGACCCGCGAAACGGCCGACGCCAACGGTGTCGGAGCCCGAGTTGAGGCCGCGCGCGAAGACGCCCTCACCGAGCGACCGACGGCCAGTGCTGATCTGATTGTGTGCAATCCGCCCTTCCACACCGGTGCGACCGTGCATGCCGGCGTTGCTTTGCGGATGCTGGCTGACGCCCGCCGCGTGCTCAAACCCGGCGGAGAACTGTGGGTCGTCTTCAACACCCACCTTGGGTATCGCGACTATCTGAATCGCACCGTCGGCCCCACCCGCCAGGCCGGCCGCAACAGCAAGTTCACGGTGACGGTGTCGGTGCGGGAGTAGCTGCTCAACTCTCAACAGTGGTCGTTGCCTTCACAATCTCGCGGGTGCGGTGTGAACGGGGAGCCTGACGGCTCAGTGTCATCAGATTCCGTCACGCGGGACCTATCTCGTCGTGCGATCCCGCCAGTCTCTCTCGGCGCCGCGCGCTGCGAACGACGACGTAGATCGTGTGTGACCAGATCGGGACTATCGAGATGAATCCCAACAAGTTGTTAGCGGCGCCGCCCTCAATATAGAGAATATTAAGTCCAACCAGCCACACGATGGCCGCAACAAACCACGCCACCGCCCACCATGGCGACAAGAAGCGTCTGAGTTTTTCCCTTGCACTTGTCATGGCTTTCCTCATTGATCGCTCATTGAAACCGCGGCGCGTTCGACGACGATGGCCGAATATGAGAAATTTACCACTCCGGGTGATTGTTGTCTGCTGCAAGACATCCCACTTGCCAGCGAGAAGCTAGCGCTCGGCAGCCTACTCCCGCGAGAACGCCGAAGCACGTGCGATCTGCTCGGGCGTCGGGGTGACTCCGGTGTAGCGAACGAACTGCGCCGCGGCTTGGAGCGCGATGACTTCGGCGCCCGTGATGACGAGCTTTCCGGCATCCCGAGCGGCCTGAATGAGCGGTGTCTCGGCCGGGAAAGCCACCACGTCGAACACCGTTTGCGCAGCGCGGATGAGATCGGTCGAGAACGCGAGTTCGTCGGCTGAGTCTCCCGCCATCCCGAGCGGAGTGACGTTGACGATCACCGCGTGGCCCGGCTGCGGGTCGACACTTACGGCGCGGTAGCCATACTTCGTGGCGAGCGCTTCGCCAGCCTCGACGTTGCGAGCGAGCACGGTCACGTCAGCAAAGCCGGCACCGTGGAAGGCGGCGACGACCGCTTTGGCCATGCCACCCGAGCCGCGAACCAGCACCGACAAAGTTGGGTCGAGCTGGTGGCGTGCGATCAGATCGGCGACAGCCTCATAGTCAGTGTTGGATGCCGTGAGCACGCCATCATTGTTCACGATCGTGTTCACCGACTCGATCGCCGCCGCCGAATGCTCGACAACATCCACAAGCTCAAGCACTGCCTCTTTGAACGGCATCGAAACGGAACAACCCCGGATGCCCAAGCCACGGACTCCGGCGATGGCATCCTCGATATTGCTCGTCGTGAAGGCTTTGTAGATGAAGTTGAGGCCGAGTTCGTCGTACAGATAGTTGTGAAAGCGCGTGCCGAGATTAGAGGGGCGTGCGGCCAGCGAAATGCACAGCGTCATGTCTTTATTGAGGATCGGCATTGACCCATTATGGCCGCGCAGCAGGCCGTGAGCCGGAACCGAGGCCGCCGCGCTAAGGCACGGCAATCAGCGCCGCGAGTTCCTCCAGCGCATCCTCTCCCGTCATATCGCGGCCCAAGAGGGGTAGTTCCGTTGTCGGAATAGCGCCGAGACGCTCCCGGAGTGGCAGAAGGGACGCCTCTTCGCGCTTGCTGCGTTCCTCCAGAAAAGCGCCAGCATCCGTGGGCGAGCGACGATTGATCACCACGGCCGCGATATCGACACCCAGCGCGTGGAGCTGATCGACGATGTCGAGAGACTCCGCGATCGGCATTGTTTCGGCTACGGTCACGACCACAAAACCGGTGGTCGAGGGATCGGTGATCGTCTTCGTCATGCGCGCGAAACGGTCGCGCCGGGCGAGCAGGGTGCGTCTGAGTTCTGAGTCAGCTGCAGATTCCGGATCTTGCTCACCGCCAACAAGTCCTCGAGCCGCCGCAGCGAAGCGGTCTGATCGGGAGCGGCTGGCCAGAAGTGATTCCGTCCATCCGCTCAACTTCTCCGGAAGGCTGAGCAAGTGCAGTGTGTGGCCCGACGGTGCGGTGTCGAACAGCACTAGATCGTACTCATCAAGACCCTGCTCCATGAGTTCCGCGATCCGTTCAAGCGTGGCCGACTCGTGGCTGCCCGGAGCTGTTTTCGCGAGCGCGAGATGCGCCTTCGCTGACGGGTGCAATCGTTCGGGGAGGAGCTTCATCATGGTGGCAGTGACGGCCGCAAAATGTCGCTCGATCGTGGCATGCGGATCAACCTCCACAGCATCCACATAGCCACTGGGTGCGGTAAACACCCGCGCAGGTGTGTCTGACAGCGACATCTCCCAGATGTGCCCGAGGTTGTGTGCGGGATCAGTGGAGACAAGCAGCACTCGTCCACCGCTGCGGGCACGCGCCAAAGCTAAAGCGGATGCCACCGAGGTTTTGCCGACCCCGCCCTTGCCTCCGACAAAGAGAACTTTGCGTGCGGTCGCGAGTGTCAACAACATCCGATTTGATCCAATGGTGAGCGGGGGATTCCCATCCGGCGATGCCAAGAGTGAAAGTCTTCCCAGAGGGCCGGCATCAGCTCGGCGGTGTAATAAGCGGCCGGATCGGGCACACCAAGGGCTTCACCGAGAACGGCAATCATGAACAGGTCGTCTTCATCTTGCTGTTCCCGCCTGAACATTTGGCGGTACGGCCCGACGTAGTAATCCCGAAGGCCATCGCGGAACGCCGACCAGCGCCGGGAGAATCTCTCCCAGCGCTGGCCCGCAGTCGACGGTTCCATTCAGCTAGACATGTTTCTGAGAGCTGGTCAGCGCAGCATCGGCACCGTCAGCTTCCGGCTCCGAGTCTCTGGCTTTGCGCATCGCGATGATCGCTTCGATCGCGACCCACACGCTGGCCCCGATGATGATCACATCAAGCGCGAAGAGCATCCAGTCGGGGTCGCTGGGATTCGCGAAACTGCCCAACTGCACGAGAGCAGCCCAGAATGCCATCCCGAAAATGATCACGAGAGGGACAAGGGCGGTGATGGGGTTACGGCCCTTGCGAATCAAGATAACCGCGATGATTGACAAGCTCAGCGAGGCCATCAGCTGGTTGGTTGTTCCGAACAGCGGCCAGATGCGTAAGCCGCCCTCGCCGCCGAGGCCCTGCGAGAAGGTCAACCCGAGGCCAAGCGCCACAACGATAAGAGTCGCCGAGATCTTGCCTATCTTCAGCTTGAATACCTCGCCCGCTTCTTGAACGACAAAGCGCAGCAACCGCATGCCGGTATCCATCGTCGTTGCGGCAAACAGCACAGCCATCGTCGCCAACAGTGTGGCGCTCAGCGACTCAGGCAACCCGATACCGTTCTGCATCAGCGTGGCGCCGCCCTGGACAAAGGCGTTGACTCCGGCTGAACCGAATGAACTGTAGATCTCGTTCCACTCGGCAACCGACTTGAATCCACCGATGACGGCGAGGATCGTTCCGAGCGAGAGCAGACCCTCGCCCACGGCACCGAAGTAGCCGACGAAACGAGCATCCGTCTCCTTGTCGAGTTGCTTTGAGGTGGTGCCGGAAGCCACCATGCCGTGGAATCCAGAAATGGCACCACACGCAATGGTCACGAACAGCAAGGGAATCATGTTCGGCGTGCCCTCGGGCAGATTCATGTTGATCATCGGCGCGACGATATTCGGCGGCGTTGCGGAGAACAGCGTGGCCAGGAGAACGGATCCGAAGAGCAGGATCAGACCGACGAAAAGCTGCACACCATTGATGTAGTCCCGCGGCTGAAGAAGAACCCACACCGGCAGCAGCGACGCGATTGCCCCATAGATAAACAGCGCAAGAATCCAGAATGTCGCCGGCGTCATCCCCAGAATTGACTCGGGGAGAACCACCGGAAACTTGTCGCCAATCAAGATGAGCGCATAGAGGGCGACGACACCGACGACGGTAACGGGCACCAAATGCCAGCGGAGTCGATACACCGCGACACCCACCAGAAGGGCAACGATAATCGCACCCCACACCGGGATGACCGCGCCCGGCGTACTGATCAACAGGTTCTTGATCACAACGGCGAATGCCGCAACCACCATGAGCAGAACAAGGAAAATAACGACCAAGAAGAGGTTGGCCCCACGCTTACCAATGTACCGAGCGGATAGGGCGCCGATGGAGCGTCCCTTGTTTCGGGTCGAAGCCCAGAGTGTGCCGAGATCGTGCATTCCGGCAAAGAACACGGTGCCGAGAGTGACCCAGAGCAGTGCCGGAAGCCAGCCCCAGATCACGGCGATTGCCGGACCGACAATGGGGGCGGCACCGGCAACGGAGGTGAAATGGTGGCCCCACAAAATGTACTTGTTCGTGGGAACGTAGTCCACGCCATCGCTGAGCTCGTGCGCTGGAGTCACAAAGTCATCGTTGAGTTGATAAACCTTTCGCGCCAAGTACTTCGAGTAAACGAAATAGCCCGCGGCCATCACGCCCAAACCAATGATCATGAGAATAAGGGAACCCATTAAATTCTCCGCTCCTTGTAGGGTCGCGCTCGCAAACTGGCACGACATCGTGCAGATAACCGAGTGACACCGGTGAAACCAGTGGCATTGGAGACGACACTAATACTCACTTTGGGGTTTGCATAGGGAAACTCGGCAACCCGCTTCCACCGCGTCTCACAGTGGGGCTCATAGCGCGCCGCAATCATCCGACGCCTAGTGACAACGAACTCCTTTACCGAGTACTTGTCATTAATCTCACACTGACCGACGATGAGAACATGGATTTCACCGGAGTTCTCCCCGAGGACGCACCCGACCCACGGGTGCATCTTGCCAAGCTGCTGGAGCGAATGCCCATCCCGGTGATGGGGTTCGCCGGGCAGAGCGCGCTCGACGAGACGGATGTCGGCGCCAACTTCGCCACCGACAGTGACGGCTATTCTTCGATGACCGCCAGCATCTCGGCCACCCTGTGGCGAAATCCTGACGACAAATCTGACCCCGCAAACCTTGCAGAGATGGATGACAGCGCACGCCGCGCGATCGACGAAGTGCCGCCCTGGCCACGACCGGCATGGTTGGTCGAGCGGGTCGAAATGATGCGATACCCGTCGCTGTGGGAGGTGGTCCAGACGCACTGGTACCGCGAGGAATCGGAGCTCAGCGAGCTCGGCTTCCTCCTCAACCAGCATGCCAACTACATCCTCATGAATCAATTCCGCGAAGAACTCGGACTCAACGCGCACGATGGGGAGGCGCCGACACTCTTGCCAGAGCGCAGGGCTACGCGGCCCGTTGACGTCGCGATAGACGGGGAAATGGTGCCTGGCGTCGAGATCGACACTGACCCATTTGTGTACGCGGTGGGGGCGAAACTTGCGCGCGGCGGAACGGTCACCGCCGTAGTTGACCGCGAAAATCTCCCGTTCATCACGCTCGAGTTCGCCACTCGCAACCAGCAGAAACGAGAAGCATGAAGTTCCGCAGCAGACTCGCGCCTAAGCTGCTGCCATGACGACCCTGACCTTCCGCGCCGCCACGACCGACGACATCCCCGCCCTGGTCGCACTGGTTACGTCGGCGTACCGCGGCGAAGCTAGCCGCACTGGATGGACGAGCGAAGCCGACTTGATCGATGGCGAGCGCATCGACGCCGCGGCGCTCGAAGCGGATCTCACTCGCGCGCGTTCAATAATCTTGATCGCCGAGCGTGGCGATCAACTCGTGGCGTGCGCGCATGTGGCGGAGGTCAACGGCGAGGGCGACTTCGGGATGTTCGCGGTCGATCCCACTCAGCAGGGCAGCGGACTCGGATCCGTCGTGCTCGCCGAGGCTGAGAACTACGCGGCTCGGGAGTGGGGAATCACTGTGATGCAGATGACCGTGATCGATGTGCGGGAAGAACTCATCGCGTTTTACGAACGCCGCGGCTACGTGCGCACCGGCATCACTAAACCGTTTCCCTACGGGGATGAGCGCGTCGGCACCCCGCGGCGCGACGACCTGCAGTTCGAAGTTCTTACGAAGACGCTCGTGAGCTCCTTTCGCAGCCCGGAATCGGAAAACCTCTCATGAAACGCATCGTTGTGTGGTTCTCTGTCGTCGGCGGCCTCGGCCTGATCACCGCCATCACCCTCACCGTAATCGAGGGCATGAACTACCGCCTTCGCGAAGAACAGGGCCTCGACCCGGTCTGGGCTTCGCCCTGGGTAAGCACCACCACGATCGTCGGCATCGGGCTCTTCGCCATCTCCGCGATTGTTCTGCTCGCGATCGCCCTGAGCCCCGCCGAGAAAACTGGCGACCCGACTACTCCGCGATGATCTCCAGCGCCACGCCCTCGCAGGCAGTGCGCTCGAGTTCGGCAAGTGCGCCACCGCGCACGGCATCGCCGGTCGCGTGACGCGGATCCGTCGAGATAACAACGCGGCCGACACTGTTGACGAGGGTTACGTTGTCGCCGAGTTCGGCGAGCTTCGGCAGCAACTGTCGCTCGACCGAATCGATCAGCAAATCGAGGCCGGCTACGCCGACGAACGTGCCGTCGATGTGCACGGGAGCGGCGATCGTGATCGTGTATTCGTCACTGCAGAGGTAGTCAACATAGGGCCCAGCAACGTGACCGCGACCGGTCTCCATCGGCACGCGGAACCACTCAAGTTCGCTGTAATCGATGTGCTCCTTGTTCACCGATTGCGCGGCCAAAAGCAGGCGTTTGGGGTCATCGCCCTGCCACCACGAGAGGTGATTACGCTCATCCGTCAGCAGTCCAACAGCTGCAATAAACCCGGCGCCGTAGATGTGAACATCGGGCAGCGCAACCGTCGCGAGAGCGTGCGGTTCCACTAGCGCGTCAATCTGCTGAGACGAGAGCGGGCCGAGGTTTCCCGATGCCGCGAGCTCGGTGCCGAGCAGAAGTGCGGTGGCTTCGAGGCTGGCAATCGGGGCGCTGAAATACTGGGAGACGATGGCCGCCGCGCGAGCTGCTGTGCTCATGCCGGTGCTCGTTGCTGTCGTCATCGTTGCGTTGCGCTATCGCTCGTGGTCATCGGGTGCCGCCTACTCTGACTGATCCTGTTCGTGGCATCCTATGCACCAGATGCCCTGCACCGCTAGTTCAGCGTGATGGAGACTGCAGATCGATGAGCGCATTGATCACGGCATCCACCATGCGTTCGGTGGCCGCAACAGCTTCGTGGTCATCGCCGGCTTCCACCGCATCCACCACACTGGCCAGCAGCACCGGTTGGGCTCGGCGGGATGTCTCATCCACGTCGATCAGGCGAAGCATCGGCGACATTTCGGCCTGCAATCGCATCTGTTCACGAGTGAGTCGAGCCGACTGGCTCAGCGCGACGAGTTCGATCTGCGCATCGTCGAGGGTGCTGCGCCACTGTTCGAGATCTGATTCGTCGAGGCGGGCCAGGCGCGAGCGCACTTGCTGCACCTCCGAAGGCACCGCTCGGCGCGCAGCCAAGCGAACGCACGCAGCCGTAATGGCCGCATAGTGGGCGCCCAAATCGCGAAGAGCGACGCGGGATGTTGCCGCCAACGCGGTGCGCGCGTGGGCAACCGGGTCGGCTGAGTCCGCCACGAAACTGCCGCCATTGCGACCGCGACGAGTCACCACGAGGCCCTGACTGCGGAGAGCCAGCAGGGATTCGCGCACGGTGGTCGGCGCTACGCCGAAGCTTCGAGCGAGGTCGTTTTCGGAGGGAAGACGCTCCCCTGCCCGCAGGTGTCCGCCCGTAATTGCACTGGCGAGACGGCGTTCCACGAGCTCGGCACGACCGGCATCACCGATCGACTGAAAGAGCGCACCCTGCAACCGGCCGGGCCTCAAGGCATCGCGAGAGCGTGCGGTGTCGTCGGCGACCACCGCACTTTTTCGCGGCGCGTCTGCCGAGTCGGTCGAGTGCATTGGCCAATTCTCGCACTGATCACCTGAGCCGTTGCCCTTTTGTGACGATTCGGACACACGCTTGAAATATGAACTCTGGTTCTATAGGTTTACTCTCACTCAGAGATCACCGTCGTTCCAAGGAGTCACTCGTGCATGCGTCCGCCCAGCAAGCCCCGTCCACCACGGATGTCACTCCTGCGCCCGGCGCCGTCAGTCTCGCCGGTGTTTCCAAGACATTCGGTGACTTCACCGCCGTCGAAGCACTCGACCTCGACGTAAAGCCCGGCGAGTTTCTCTCGATGCTCGGCCCCTCCGGCTCGGGCAAGACCACCGTGCTGCGAATGATCGCTGGCTTCGAGAACGTCACGAGCGGCAGCATCCACCTCAGCGGTGTTGACGTCACTCAGGTTCCGCCGCACGCGCGTCAGGTCAACACGGTGTTTCAGGATTACGCGCTGTTCCCGCACTTCACCATCGCCGAGAACGTCGGCTACGGCCTGCGCGTTGCCGGCGTCAGTCGTGCCGAACGAGCAACCCAGGTAGGCGTCGCGCTCGAACAGGTTCGCCTCTCGGCCGTGGCCGATCGCCTGCCCCACCAGCTTTCGGGCGGCCAACGCCAACGCATCGCGCTGGCTCGCGCGCTCATCCTGCGCCCCCAAGTGTTGCTGCTCGACGAACCGCTCGGCGCCCTCGACAAGCAGTTGCGCGAAGAAATGCAGATCGAGCTCAAGCAGATTCAGCGCGAAGTCGGCATCACGTTCATCTTCGTCACCCACGACCAAGAAGAAGCCCTCACGCTGAGCGACCGCGTCGCCGTCTTCAACAACGGCCGCGTCGAACAGGTCGGCACCGCCCGCGAAGTCTACGAATTCCCGGCGACCGAATTCGTCGCCCGCTTCTTGGGACTCTCCAACCTCATCCCCGCCGAACTATCTGCGGATGGCGTGCAATCGAGCGTGCGCCCCGAACGTGTGCGCCTGCTCACCGCCGACACCGCGGCGAGCGCCGGCACCGTATCGCTTCTCGGCACGGTGTCAGAAACCGTCTACACCGGACCAACCACGCGCTTTCTCGTCGACACCGAATCGGGTGTTCGCGTGATTGCCGAACGAGCTAACGACCATCACCCCTCCGCCGAATCCGCCTTCGCGCGCGGCGACCGGGTGCGCGTCGAATGGACCACCGATCACGCCTCGCGCATCGGCTAACAGATCACCCCTGCAATACCGGCGATTCCGGCACAACCGGGCCAGCCACATCCACACCAGCAGCACAGCACAGCACAGCACAGCACAGCACAGCACCCATTCATCACATCAAGGAGTAATCATGAGATCTAAAATCATGACCGGCGCAGCGTTCATCGCTGTTGCCGCTCTCGCCCTCACGGGCTGTTCGGCTGCAACCGACAGCACCGCAACCGGTGGGCTTTCTATCGACGTTCCTGACATCCCCATGCTCGAAGAGTTGGGCGAGATGGAAAGTGAAGTCAACATCGTCGCGTGGAGCGGCTTTGTTGAGCCAGCATGGTCCGACGCATTCACTGAAGAAACCGGATGCACGGTGAACCGTCGCGTTGCTGGCACCAGCGACGAGATGGTTCAGCTCATGCGCACGGGCGACTACGACCTCGTCTCCGCCTCGGGTGACGCGAGCCTGCGCCTGATCGCCGGTGGCGATGTTCAGCCGATCAACCTTGACCTCGTTCCTAACTTCGGAGACGACATCGTTGAGGGCATGAAAGGTCAGATTTATGACACCATCAACGGCCAGTCGTACGGTGTTCCGATTGGCCGCGGCGCCAACATCCTGCAGTACAACAGCGATGTTGTGACCGAAGAGCCCACGAGCTGGGATGTTGCGTGGGAGCTCGACAGCCCCTACGCCGGCGAGATCATCGCGTACGACGCACCGATTTACATCGCTGACGCTGCCGTGTACCTGATGGCTCACGAGCCTGACCTCGGCATCACCAACCCGTACGCGCTCGACCAGGAGCAGCTTGACGCTGCGATCGACCTGCTCAAGCAGCAGAACACGATCGTCTCCGAGTACTGGGCCGACCCTGCCGCTCAGATCACCTCGTTCGCCGGTGGAACCACCTCACTCGGTACCTCGTGGGAGATCCTGCGCAAGCTCACCGACGACGACAAGTTCAAGAGTGTTCTTCCTGAAGAGGGTTCGACCGGGTGGTCGGATGCGTGGATGATCGCCACCGAATCAGAATCGCCCAACTGTGCTTACGCCTGGGTTGACTACACCAGCTCCGCCGAAGTGAACGGCGCTATCGCCACCAACTTCGGTATGGCTCCCGCCAACGCTGCTTTCTGCGACACGAGCGACGAAGCCGCAGCACACTGCGAGTACTTCAACGCGACCGACGAAGAGTACTTCAGCAACGTCTGGTTCTGGACCACCCCCATCGAGCAGTGCATCGATGGTCGCACTGACGTCACCTGCACGAACTTCCAGCAGTGGACGGATGCCTGGCTCTCCGTCAAGAGCTAGCTAGCCCGAGGGGTGGGCGGCCTCGCTCGCTCACCCCTCATCCCTCATCCCTCGCTCGACCAGCAGCTCACGAGCTCGACTTCTCAACACGCACTTCTCGACACGCACCAACCGATCGGACTCCCATGAATCGCCGCGCGCAACTCTCGGCCTTGCTGGCGCTGCCCATGCTGTGGCTCATCGGCATCTACATTTTCTCGCTCGTCATGCTTCTCGTGACGGCGTTCTGGGTGACCGACCCGTTCACCTCGAAGGTGAAGCCGGGCTTCACCCTCCGCAACTTTGAGCAGATCATCGCGAACCCCGCGTATGCCACCACCTCTCTGCGCACTCTCGGCATCGCCCTCGCGGTCACGGTGTTGAGCATCCTGATCTCGGTTCCGCTCGGAATCTTCATGGCGAAGGTCGCCTCACCCAAACTGCGCGCCATTCTGGCCGTCGCGATCACTCTCCCGCTCTGGGCCGGCTACCTCGTGAAGATTCTGGCCATGCGCATCACCTTCACCGAAGAAGGCTTCTTCAACTCGATGCTCGGCCCGCTCGGCATCAGCGGCCCCGGTTTCAGCATTGTCACGGTCGTGCTGACGCTCACCTACCTGTGGCTGCCGTACATGGCCGTGCCGGTGTACACCGCGATCCGCCAGCTGCCACCAAACCTGTTCGACGCGTCGTCTGACCTGGGCGCTGGGGCCGGGTTCACGATCCGCACCGTGGTTCTTCCTCTTATCAAGCCCGCGATCATTGCCGGCTCCATTTTCACCTTTTCACTCAGCCTCGGCGACTACATCGCCGCCAAGTTCGTCGGTGGGTCAACGCAGATGATCGGCAGCATCATCGCCTCGAACATCAACCTGAATCCCCCGATCGCCGCCGCGTTCTCGCTCGTGCCGATCGCCTTCGTGGTCATTTATCTGCTCAGTGTTCAACGCACTGGCGCACTGGAACGGATGTGATGCCGCCATGTTGAGACTCTCCCTCGGCGCCAAGTTCACCCTCGGCACTATCGTCGCGATGGCCCTCGCGTTCATGTACATTCCGCTGTTCTTGGTCGTGATCAACTCGTTCAGCGCCGCGCGCCTGTCGAGCTGGCCAATCGCGGAGTTCTCTACCATCTGGTGGGAGAAGGCGTTCGTGAGCGAACCCATCCGGGCGGCTCTGCTCAACTCCGTAATCGTGGGCCTCGGCGCCACGGTGATTGCGCTCATCCTCGGCACGCTCGTGGCCTTCGCTCTGCAGCGCTACACCTTCTTCGGCAAGCAGACCGTCAACCTGCTCGTCGTACTGCCAATCGCCCTACCCGGCATCGTGACCGGTGTCGCCCTCAACAACACCTACAACCAGGTGCTCGAGCCGATCGGAATCGAAGTCGGATACTTCGGCATGATCATCGCCCACGGAACTTTCTGCATCGTCATGGTCTTCAACAATGTGCTCGCCCGCTTGCGCCGCATCAACCCGAGCATCGAAGAAGCCTCGCGCGACCTCGGGGCGACGCCGTTGCAGACCTTCAGGCTCGTGACGTTCCCACAGTTCCGCAGCGCGTTTGTTGCTGGCGCGATTCTCGCTTTCGCGCTGAGCTTCGACGAAGTGGTCGTCACGATCTTCACGGCCCCGCCCGGCGTCGACACTCTGCCGCTCTGGATCATGAACCAGATGGCACGACCCAACGAGGCATCCCTCGTCAACGTCGTCGCGACCGTCGTGATTCTCGCGTCGTTCATTCCCGTCTGGGTCTCGCAACGCCTCGCCCGCGGAGCCGACGAGCGCGAATAGCGGAGGTCGGGCGCGGGCGGGCGCGGCGCGAGCCTGCCGGTCAGCTCTGCGAGCGCGTGCGCGTGCGCGTGCGCGTGCGAACCGTCACGACCTGAGCCGCGACAATGGCGGCCGCCACCACAGCGGCCACGATCACTGTAAAGAGATCGCTCTGAACCTTGAGAACCGCGAACGGGATCAGGATGGCGAGATCCAGCACGATGGTCAGCACCGGAAGCCAGATTCGCGCCTCAATCTTGGCCCGCAGTCGGCGGATAACACCCCACTGCACCGCCATATCCATCGTCAGATAGAGAAAGACTCCCATCGACGCGATCTGGCTGAGATCGAGAAAAACGGTGACGAGAATAGCGAGCCCCGCCGTGATGACCATGGGCTGATGCGGAACCGACTTCGGCAACGACGGAGCCTGCTTCATCTCCTGCAGCATCCCGTACAGCCGTGACACTGAATACAGACTCGCGAGCAGCCCCGAGAGCGTCGCGACCACGGCGATCACAACGGTGATGCCGACACCCCACGCGCCGAAGAAGGGCTCCGCCGCTTGCGCCAATGCGTAGTTGCGAGCATCCACCGCTCCACTCGCACCGATACTCGAACCAACGGACACCGTGATCAGCAGATACAGCACGGTGCAGATCGCAAGCGAGATAAGGATCGAGCGAGCAATGTTTCGCTTCGGATCGCGAAGATCATCGCCCTGATTAGTGATTGTGGTGAAGCCCTTATAGGCGAGAACGCACAGCGTTGTTCCTGCGAGCACTCCGACCATGCTGATGGGGTCTCCGGATGACTTCGCTAAGAAACCGTCGCCGCCGACGGCGACACCGAGCAGCCCCGCAATCGCGAGCACCGCGATGCCGAGTATCTTGGCGACCGCGGTGATGGTTGCCGAGCGCTCGACGAGAGTATTGCCGACGAAGTTCACAATCGCCGCGGCAGCGATTGCGGCAACACCCAAGATGGGAACCAGAATCACAGAATCTTGCAGCCCAAACGGTCGCAGCAGGTAGGTGCCGAAGGTTCGCGCCAACAGGCTCTCAGCCACCACCATTGAGACGTACATGAAAAGCGAGAACGAGCCGGCGGCGACACCGGGGCCGTAGGCGTCCTTCAGCAACATCGCGATTCCGCCCGAGGACGGGTTCACGCTCGAATAGCGCACGTAGGAGTAGGAGCTGATAGCGGCGACTATCGCGCCGAGCAAGAACGCGAGCGGGAAGAAGTCTCCAGCGAACTCCGCGACCTGGCCGACGAGAGCGAAAATTCCCGCGCCGATCATCACCCCCGTGCCTAAGGACACTGAGCCCATGAGCGAAATTTTGTCTGTGCGAGTAGCCATACAAATACCTTTCCGTTCCCAAGCCAATTGAGCAATGCACGATGGCAAGGGCCCGCCGCCCGAGAACGGCGGACCCCACGTCGCTATAGCGAACTAATGATGCTCCGCATGAGCGAAATTTCGGTGGTCTGCGCATCCATGATCTTCTGGGCAAGAGCAAGGACATCCGCATTTTGTCCCGAATCGATTTCCAGCTCAGCCATGTCGATAGCGCCCTCGTGATGCACAATCATCTGCTCGAGGAACAAGCGAGACGCATCGTCTCCGTCTGCTGCTTCGAGGTCGGCCATGTCGGAGTCGCTCATCATCCCGTCGCCGTGACCCATGCCGTCCATACCGTCTGTCATCCCAACACCCCAGCCCTCTATCCACGAGGTCATGAGCTCGATCTCGGGGCCTTGAGCTGCCTTGATCTCTTGGGCGAGCGTCACCACGCGCTCGTCGATGCCGTCTTTCTCCAACACCATGTCAGCCATCTCAACTGCCTGTTCGTGGTGCGGAATCATCATGGCCGTGAACATGACATCCGCGCTGTTCGCATCAGCGATCGTGACCGAATCCGTGGGCGATGCGTCCGGACTTTGACCAGATTGGGTCATAGCGTTTGCGCAGCCCGAGAGCGCGAGCAGTGCAGTCAGGGCAATTGCGGCCGTAGCCGAGGAACGAATTTTCATCTCTCAAGTTCTCCAAATTAGTCATTAAAGGCGCGCGACCAGAACGGTCCCGCGTATGGCGCGTCGAAACGAAATCGACAGTGCGCCTCCTAGGTGCGACTAATGCAGAGAGCTAGGAGATCAGGATGCGGCGGCGGCACCACACGCGCCCATCGCGGAGACTGCGCCGGAGCGATCAACCGCTGCTCAAGGTATTGACCCCATCCCCGCACCAGTCTGGGCGAGGCAAGGAGGAGCGAAACGGTGAGGAGGGCGAGCACGCACCACATGAGAGCCATGGATGCGTCGCCACCACACCCCGAGCAGTCGACTGCGCTGAGCGCTGGGGTAATCAACGTAGCTTCCTCGACGGTGGCGCTCCCCATCGACATGGTGGCCGCCATCGCCGACTCAGAATGCGAGGTGGACGACACGAGTGAGTGCATCGCCACAATGCCCGTGATGAGTGCCAGCGCGAGGCAGGCCATCGCAACAAACTGCCACGACGCTCGCAGTATGCGCGAAAAGGAGTTGCTCACGCGCTGTGCGGGCGCAGCGTCAACGCGACGCTGAACCCTATCCGCGCTGAGTGGTGTCATTGCTCTTACTCTTCTGAAGGTGTGAGTTTCCGGCTGCCCTCCGCCGATTCTTGTCCATCTGCCTGTGCGACTCCCGAGACACTATCGGCGCGCGGCAGTCACTCTCGCACCCAGACTCCATCGACCAGGCGATAGATAATCCGATGGTGTTTTCGGTCAGTGGATCCCTGCCAGAACTCGACGTGCTCAGCCTTCAGCCGCCACAGAACCCAGCCGTCTGGGTCAGCATTCTCCCGCGCTGCAGCATCTCGCAATGCAAAGTCAGCTTCGCTATCGGCTCGGCTTGCTTCAAGCACCGGGCCTCTTACCCGAACGGCGCGCACAAGCGGTTGCCACCAGAAGTTGAGCGCTGCGGCCGGATGCGCGGCAAGCTGCACCCCTTTGGCGCTGGCTCGGGGGCCAGCGAACGCCCACCCCCGATCATCCACATCTTTGACGATGAGGGTTCTTGCATCGGGAGTGCCCTCAGCATCGACGGTGGCGAGAGTCATCGCCAGTGGTTCCGCAACAGACGCTTCAAGCGCAGCCTCAAGCCATTCATAGAAGAGCGTCACCGGGTCTGCGGGAAGCGCAGCGTTGTTGAGGGCGGGGCTTGTGCCCACAAGTGTTGGAATCGCCCTCAGCTTCGCGGCGGTGTCGCTCGTCATGACACCAGAGTGCCACGTTTCACGCCAGTTCGGCCGTCAGCACCGCATCGTAGATCTCCATCGCCTCAGCGATTTCGGCGGGCGTGACAACGCACGGGGGCAGAACGTGGATGCGGTTCTCCGACACGAAGGGCAGCAGCCCGCGCTCCACAAGGCCAGCCCGAATGCGTCCCATCGTTGCGGCCGGCACGGGTTCACGGGTCGCCCGGTCGGTGACGAGTTCGAGGGCCCAGAACACTCCGCGGCCACGCACTTCGCCAATGGCCTCATGCCGTTCGGCAAGAGCCTCAAGCGCCGGGCCAATGTGGTTCTCCCCGATGTCGCGCACGTGCTCGAGCACGCCCTCCGACGCAATGGTGTCGAGCGAGGCCACAATCGTGGCAGCAGCAAGCGGATGCCCCGAATACGTCAACCCGCCGGGGAACACCCGGTCGTTGAAGTGCGCCGCAATCGGGTCGTCGATGATCACACCGCCGATGGGAACGTAGCCCGAGTTCACTCCTTTCGCGAAGGTGATGAGGTCGGGTCGCGCATCGAAGGCGTCGAACGCGAACCACTCACCGGTGCGCCCGAAACCACACATTACTTCGTCGAAGATCAGCAGGATGCCGTGCTGGTCACACAGTTCGCGCACGCCGGCAAGGTAGCCGGGCGGCGGCAGCATGATGCCCGGAGTTCCCGGCACGGGTTCGAGCAGCACTGCGGCAATAGTCTCTGCGCCCTCCGCTTGGATCACGCGCCGCAAATGCTGCAGCGCACGCTCGCTCTCTTGCTCTGGCGTCGTTGCCCAAAACTCGGAGCGATACAGGTAAGGGCCGAAGAAGTGCACGTGGCCGCGCGCGAACTCGTTCGGGATGCGGCGCGGGTCACCGGTGGCGACGATGCTGCTGCCGGTGTTGCCGTGATACGAACGGTACGCCGAGAGAATTTTGTCGCGTCCGGTGTAGAGCCGCGCCATCCGCATCGCATTCTCGTTCGCGTCAGAGCCACCATTCGTGAAAAATACGCGGTTAAATCCCTCGGGCGCGATCGCCGCCAATCGCTTCGCCGCTTCGCCCCGCGTGATGTTGGCCGTGGGCGGGGAGATTGTTGCGAGCAGCTGAGACTGCACCCGAATTGCCTCAAGCAGGGCCGGATGCTGGTGCCCCAAATTCACATTGACGTGCTGGCTAGAAAAGTCGAGATATTCGTTTCCGGCGTGATCCCACACGCGGGTGCCGAGCCCACTCTTGATGCTCACGGCCGACACATGGGCGGGAGTCTGCGCCGACCACGAATGAAAGATGTGCGCCTGATCGAGCTCGAGCGCGTAGGCATCGAGGTCGGGGGTGTTCTGCTCGGTCATGGCGCGAGGCCTTTCGATCCGGGGTGGCAAGGAGATGGTGAGAAGGTGGTGCGGGGCGCTGGTGTGACGCCGTGAACGCAACGAATGCCGCCCTCACCAGAGTAAGGGCGGCATCCGACTAGCGGTTATTCAGTGTGACTAGTTGCCGCCCTCGAGGAGGGTGACGTCGATCGGTGCGAAGCTGGAACCGGTGGTGTCAACACCTTCGGCTTCGAGCTCTTCAAGTGCCTGCATGATCCAGTCGTTCGACCATGCTGTTGCCGGCGGTGCCGTGGTGATGGGGCTTGCGCCCGTCTCGTTGACGGCGCTGATGGCGCCTTCAACGGTGCGGTCCCACGCGGCTTCATCGATGACGCCGATGCCGTTCTCGGCCGGCCAGATCAGCTTGTTGGTCTCGTTGACCATCCACAGTTCGTGGCTGGGGCCCCAACCGGAACCAGCAGCGACGGTGCCTTCGGCAGCATCTTCGGGGTTCTCAGCAGCGAAGATCCAGCCCTTGACTACAGCCTTAAGGAAGGCGACCGTGGTCTCCTGGTAGTCCTCGTCACTGTCGAGACGCTCGGTGTCAGCCCAGATTGCATCCTGGAGCATGGCGCCAACGGTGTCTTCGTAGCTGATGACGTTGAAGTCTTCAGGCTGGTACAGCTCTCCGGTGTCGGGGTCGGTCGACTCGAGCAGCTGAGCGTACTCGTTGTACGTCATGGCCTGCGCGGCGTCGATGTCGCCCTGCAGGAAGGCGTTCATGTTGAAGTCCTGCGTGATGATCTGCACGGTCGAGGAGTCGAGTCCTTCAGCAGCCATTGCTGCGAAGATCTCCCACTCGTTTCCGAAGCCCCACGAGCCAATCTTCTTGCCCTCGAAGTCAGCGACGGAGTCAATGCCCGAGTCAGCCCATGACACCTGAAGGGTGCCCGACTTTTGGAAGATCTGTGCGATGTCGGTGAGGTTAGCGCCCTGCTCGATGGAGCCGAGAACCTTGGGAACCCACGCTACGGCGTAGTCAACGTCGCCGTTGGCGAGAGCGTCTTGCGGAACGATGTCGCCACCCGACGGGATGATTTCGACGCTGAGGCCTTCTTCTTCAAAGTAGCCCTGATCGACTGCGGCGAAGTAACCAGCGAACTGGCCCTGTGGCAGCCACTGGAGCTGGAGCTTGATTTCGGTGAGTTCGTCAGCTGATCCGCTGTCTCCCTCATCGGTTGTGGTGGAGCATGCTGCGAGGAGGACCGCTGCCGTTACGGCGAACGCTCCAGCCGCGAGTGCGCGGCGTTTGGTGAACTTCATGTCAGACCTTCCAGATTCACGGTGCAAGTGGATACTGCTGGTAGAGCTGGTGGAGCGGTTATCTCCTTCCCTGTTCTGCGCGGGGTGCTGTCATCGGGAGCCCCCGGTCGGTACACGGCGCAGCACTAGTCGTTCGAGTGCGAGCGTCGCGAGGTAGAAGAGCAGACCGAGTGCGATGGATGCCCCGACATAGGCCCAGGCGCGGGAATACGCGCTTGAGGCTGCCGAGGTCGCAATCAGACTGCCGAGGCCGCCGCGTGGTCCACCGAAGTATTCCGCCACGAGAGCGGAGATAACGGCGAGCGACGAAGCGATACGGATGCCAGTGAGAATAAAGGGGCGGGCTGTCGGCAGGGTGAGCGAGCGCAACATCTGCCCGGAGCTTGCCGCGTAGGCCTTCATCAGGTCACGGTGCACTGGCCGCGTTTGGCGGAACCCGCGCAGGGTGTTGATGAAGATGGGAACGAACGACGCGATCGCGGCAATCGCTTGGCGACCGAACTGGCTGTCAGCTCCAAACATGGAGTTGAGCACAGGGGCGAGAGCCACGATCGGAACAACCGCGAGCGCGGCAATGATCGGTGCACTCATCTGGTCGGCGATGCGCCACCGTGCGGCGACCGCCGCGAGAACGATCCCGAGCAGCGAACCGACGAGCAAACCCAGGAGGCTGTTCGTGCCGGTGAGCACCGTTGCCGAGACGACGGCTGGCCAGTATGCGACCAGTTCCGCCATGATCGAAGTCGGGCTCGGCAGCAGGTAGTCGGAGACGCCACCGACGGTGACGAGAAACTGCCAGATGGCGAGCACGATGATTCCGAGCGTGACGGGCGCGACCACGCGAAGGATCGACTCCGTTCTCGGGCTCCAGCCCTTGGTGCGCGTGGCACCGGTTCCGGCACCGATGATCGCGTTCGCGGTCGTGTTTGTCGTCATCGAGTGTCCACTCCCCGGGCGGCGCGCGGTGCGGGGTTTTCCGCATCCGAGGCTCCGCCGTGCAGTGCTTCACGCACTTCGGTCACCATCTCGAAGAACGAGGATGCTTCGCGCAGGTCGTCGTCGCGTTCTTCGCGGCCGTCAGCAGCATCCAATCGCATCGGGATGATGTCGCTGATGCGACCTGGGCGCGGCGACATGACCACAACGCGGTCGGAGAGGAACACGGCTTCAGGAATCGAGTGGGTCACGAACACGACGGCAGCTCCGGTGTCGGCGGCGATGCGCACGAGGTCGGTCTGCATCTTCTCTCGCGTCATCTCGTCGAGGGCGCCGAATGGTTCATCCATCAGCAACAGTCGCGGCTGTTCCGCGAGCGAGCGGGCAATCGCCACACGCTGCTGCATTCCGCCCGACAGCTGGTCGGGAAAACGATCAGCGAATTCGGTGAGGCCGACCATCTCGAGCAGGTCAGCAACGCGAGTGCGCCGAGCAGCGGATGCCACCCCGTGCAGTTCAAGCGGAAGCGCAACGTTCGCGGCTACCGTGCGCCACGGTAAAAGCCCGGCCTGCTGAAAAGCGATGCCGTAGTCCTGGTCGAGGCGAGCCTGCGTTGCGGTCTTACCGAACACGGTCAGTTCGCCCGAGGTCGGAACATCGAGGTCAGCAATGAGCCTCATGAGGGTTGACTTGCCACAGCCCGACGGCCCGATGAGCGAGACGAATTCGCCGGCCTCAACAGTGAGGTCGATTCCTTCGAGCGCGTGAACGACGCCCGAGGCGGTCTGGAACTGCTTGTTGAGTCCGCGAACTTCCACGGCGGCTTCGGCGCCAGCCGCGCCGGTCATCGTTTCAGCGGCGGGAGTGGTGGTCGGGATCTGGTCGCTCATGCGGCCTCCTCGGTTCGTCTGTAGTCCTTGAGAATGATGCCGAGCAGTGCAACGGAACCGGCGGCCACAAGGCCGAGCACGATTGCGCCGAAGATGGGGCCCCACGCCTTCGAGGGGTCGCCCGATGCTTGACCGGCAAATTGAATGAGTAGGCGTCCGATGCCGCCTTGAAGTCCGGTCGATACTTCCGCGACAACCGCGCCGATGACAGCGTTCGCTGCTCCGAGTCGCAGCGCAGGCAGAAGGTACGGAACGGCTGCGGGCAAGCGCAGTCGCACGAGCGTCGGCCAGTAGCCGGCGGCATACGTGTCGAAGAGCTCAACGTGGATGCGGTCGGGAGACTGCAGCCCCTTGAGCGCGCCAACGGTGATGGGGAAGAACGCCAGATAGCTCGCAATGAGCGCCACCGACATCCAGTCTTGCCATTCGAAGGAACCGATCTCGACTCGCGAGCCCCAGCTTTTGACGATGGGCGCGAAGGCGATGAGCGGCACGGTTTGGCTGATGACGATCCAGGGAAGCAGACCGAATTCGGCGAGACGCCAGCGTTGCATAAGGAGCGCGAAGGCGACTCCCACAATTACGCCAACGGCCCAGCCTGCGGCAGCGATCCCGAGCGTCATGAGCGCGGCAAGCGCCACGACGGCCCAGAGGGGAAGCGCACCATCTGCTCGCGTGACGGGCTCCGCGAGTCGCGTCATCATGTCCCACAGGTGAGGCATGGCGAGGTCGGTGGTGCGCGGAAGCACTCGAAGTTCGCCAATGAGCACGCCGTTGTCGGGGCCGAAGAACTTGTAGCCCTCCCAGATGAGTGCGATGAGCGCTACGCCAGCGATGCCCCAGAGAAAGCCGCCGAGCAGCCGAGTGCGCGCGGGGTTAGCCACCGCACCCGACTGATTCGCAGGGCGGACGGCAACCTCCCCACGCTGATCGTTTCGGGTTGCCGTCATCGGGTTAGGCCTTCGCCGTCACTGTTTCGGTGAGGGCCGGGATTACCGTCTCGCCGTAGACCCGCATGGTCTCTTCTTTGTTGTCGTGCTGCAGGTAGCCGGCGAACTGATCGACACCGAGTTCGCGCAACTTCTCGAGCTTCTCGATGTGCTCCTCGGCGGTTCCCATGACGCAGAACCGGTCGACGATCTCGTCGGGCACAAACGCCGCGTGCGTATTGCCCGCTTGGCCGTGCTGGTTGTAGTCGTAGCCTTCACGCTTTTCGATGTAGTCGGTGAGCGCCTTCGGCACGTCTCCGTCAGAGCCGTACTTCTTCACGATGTCGGCGACGTGGTTTCCCACCATGCCTCCGAACCAGCGGCACTGGTCGCGCATGTGCTCCCAGTCATCACCGATGTACATCGGCGCGGCAACACAGAACTTGATCGACATCGGGTCGCGACCGACAGCCTCAGCGGCGTCGCGCACCTTCTTGATCATCCAGGCGGCAATATCGAGGTCAGCGAGCTGCAGGATAAAGCCGTCTCCGACTTCACCGGTGAGCTTGAGCGCGAGCGGGCCATAGGCCGCAACCCACATCTCGAGTTCAGAACCCTTGCTCCACGGCAGCTGCAACTGTGCTCCGCCGTATTCGACCGAACGCGAGTTAGCGAGTTCACGGATGACGTGAATCGACTCCCGCAGATCCTTCAGCGTTGTGGGCTTGCCGTTGGTCACGCGCACAGCCGAGTCGCCGCGGCCGATGCCACAGACGGTGCGGTTGCCGTACATCTCGTTGAGGGTGGCATATGTGGATGCCGTGACAGTCCAGTCGCGCGTGGCCGGGTTCGTCACCATCGGTCCGACGATAACCTTGCGGGTCTCGGCCAGAATCTGGCTGTAAATCACATAGGGCTCTTGCCACAGGATGTGTGAATCAAAGGTCCAGACATAGGTGAAGCCATGCGCCTCTGCAAGCTTCGCTAGTTGAACGGTTCGTGCTGACGGCGGGTTGGTCTGAAGTACTGCTCCGAAGTCCATGGGGCTCCTCATTCGTGGTGGAAAGTCGTTTAAAGTGCAGCATCCGCTGGTGGTAGCCAGCGGATGCTGCAGCGAAACCGTTTAGGTCAGGTACTGAGTGAGGCCGCGCTTCATGAAGCGACCGTCGCCCTTGGAACCGATGTACTGGTCATCATCGACGATGACCTTGCCACGGGAAATAACGGTGTCAACGTGACCATCGATCTCGAAGCCCTCCCAGGCCGCGTGGTCCATGTTCATGTGGTGCTTCTTGCCCGTGGGGTTGCCGTTCTCATCAATCGGCATACCGATCGAGGTGTGCCCCTGGGGGTCGTACACCACGATGTCGGCGTCGGCGCCTGGCTGAATGACACCCTTGCGGCCGTACACACCAAACATGCGTGCGGGGGTGGTGCTCGTAAGCTCAACCCAACGCTCGAGCGTGATCTCGCCGGTGACAACACCTTGATACATGAGGTCCATGCGGTGCTCGACGGTGCCGATTCCGTTCGGAATCTTGCGGAAGTCGCCGAGTCCCAGCTCTTTCTGGTCCTTCATGCAGAACGGGCAGTGGTCGGTGGAGACCATCTGAACATCGTTCGTGCGCAGCGACTGCCACATGGCATCCTGGTGACCCTCTTCGCGTGAGCGAATCGGAGTCGAGCACACCCACTTGGCGCCTTCGAAGTGACCGTACTGCTCGCTCTGAGCACCGAGTTGTTCTTCGAGGCTCAAGTAGAGGTACTGCGGGCACGTCTCTGCGAAGACATTCTGACCACGGTCGCGAGCGCCGGCGATCTGTTCGACCGCTTGCTTCGCACTCACGTGAACGATGTAGAGCGGAGCACCGGTGAGCTTCGCGAGCATGATCGCTCGGTGAGTGGCTTCCTCTTCCATCTCCCAGGCACGAGCAACACCGTGATAGTACGGGTCGGTCTTGCCCTGCTCTACGAGTTGCTCGGCGAGAACGTCAATGACCGGCCCATTCTCGGCGTGCATCATCGTCATCAAGCCGGTGTCGCGAGACACCTGCATTGCCTTGAGGATCTGTGCGTCATCCGAGTAAAAAACGCCCGGGTACGCCATGAACATCTTGAAGCTCGTGATGCCCTCGTCTGGCAGCTTCTCCATCGCCTTCAGTGACTCTGGCGTAACGTCACCAACAATCTGGTGAAAGCCATAGTCGATGGCGCAGTTGCCCGACGCCTTGCCGTGCCAGGCAGCAAGCGAATCTTGGATGCGCTCGCCATAGGTCTGCACGGCGAAGTCGATGATCGAGGTCGTGCCGCCCCACGCCGCGGCGCGAGTGCCCGTCTCGAAAGTATCGATTGCCGCGGTGCCGCCGAAGGGCAGCTCCATGTGCGTGTGGGCGTCGATGCCACCGGGAATGACGTACTTTCCCGTGGCATCAATGACCTTGTCGACGGATGCCGCAATGTCGGTTCCGAAAAGCGTGCTGCCGGGTGACAGCACTGCCTTGATTACTTCGCCGTCGATCAGAACGTCTGCTGGGGCTCGCCCCGTTGAGCTGACGACCGTACCGCCGGAAATGAGAGTGGTGGCCATGATTCGCTCCTCTGCGATGTCGTGTGCCTACTGTTCCCCAGGCGCCAAAACAACCTGGGGTTGAAGTTATGGCTTATTTAGGGATCGACAGGTACGCGTCGGGGCGACGGTCACGGTAGAACTGCCAGTCATCGCGCATTTCCTGCACGAGGTCCATGTCGAGATCGCGAATCATGATCTCTTCATCGGTGCCTGAGCCACGTTCGCCCACGAAGTTTCCGCGGGGGTCGATGACCTGGCTGGTGCCATAGAAGTCAACGGCTTCGTCGCCGTACTCGTTGTCTTCGAGGCCGACACGGTTGGGCTGAAGTACGAAGTAGCCGTTGGCCACTGCTGCTGCTGGGCCTTCGACCTCCCAGAGACGGTTGGAGAGGCCGGGCTTCGTGGCGTTCGGGTTGAAGACGATTTCGGCGCCGTTCAAGCCCAGTTCGCGCCATCCTTCGGGGAAGTGGCGGTCGTAACAAATGTGAACGCCCACCTTGCCGACGGCGGTGTTGAACATCGGGAAGCCCAAGTTGCCGGGCGTGAAGTAGAACTTCTCCCAGAACTTGTCGAGGTGAGGGATGTGGTGCTTGCGGTACGAACCGAGGTTCGTACCATCCGAATCAACAACGACGGCGGTGTTGTAATACACACCCGTCATCGCTTCTTCATAGATCGGCAGAATCATGACCATGTCGAGCTCTTTAGCCAGGGCCTGGAAGCGCGTAACGATCGGGCCATCAACAGGCTCGGCGTAACGGTAATACTTCTTGTCCTGAGTGATCCCAAAATACGGACCGTAGAAAAGCTCTTGGAAGCAGATGATCTGGGCGCCTTGCGCCTTCGCATCCCGAGCGAACTGCTCGTGCTTGTCGAGCATCGACTCTTTGTCGCCCGTCCAAGTGGTCTGTGTGATTGCTGCGCGAACTGTCGTCATGGTGCCTCCTGCGTTATTCGGCGTCGTTGCCTGCGGCGATAAACCGAGAAAATGACGCGCGAACGGGAACTATCCCCGTGCCCTTATTCTCTAGGTTCATCGTTTCAATCGTGTTGTGCTTGTGTGACGGTGTGGTTACTCATCATGTCCCTGTCGAGAGCAAGAGGCAATGCTCATTTGTGCTGATGAGACCATGTTGCACAAAATTGTCTATGCAATTCCACATTATTTCTGCAAATACCTACGCAGAAGGCGCGGATGTCCAGATTGCACTCGGTCGAGGCTGGCGCGCAAGGGCCGGCTGACGGGGTGCCGCAAACACCGTCGTAACATCGCTCGCGTACATCACCGAGTCGGGAACGCGATCGGCTAGACCCTCAAACCCCGCAGCGGCGAGCAAACCGTCATCGAGGTAGACCAATTCGGCCGGTTGCAACGGCCACGGTTCATGGTGGTTGCGAGAGTAGATCGTGCGTCCACGATGAGTTTCGTGAAACCCCCACCGCGCGGTCAAGAACGTTGCCAGAGGGTCCGCCGCGAGTGCGACGCTCGCCGCCGGGTCAGCTACCGGTTTCACAATGATGTGGGATGCCGCATCCGGTCTTCCGTGACGTTTCGTTTTGTAGGCAATCTGTCCGTCTCGCTGCCCGATCTTCATCGATGCCCACTGGTACGGCAGGCCAAAAGCTAGCCGCGCGGTGAGCACTGGAATCAGGTGCGACGCCTCGAGGGAAAGGAAGACCACTCCGCGTCGCCCGTGGGCATCAACGGAGTAGAGGCGCACGTTGACTTCGGGAAAGTCGCCGAGCCACGGGATGCGGGGCCCGCCAAAGAATGAACTTTGCGACATTTGAAAGGCGATGAGCCCCACCCACGTGCTGCCGTTGAGCGTGTCGGGACGGCATCCCTCCGGCAGCAGCGGAGCCACGATGGCCGGATCAACTTTCCAGTGCAGGAACGTGACTTCGCTCCAGCGCTGCCGCAAGATGGGGGAACCGCCGAGTGGTGGAGCTTCACGGATCATCATCGGATGCTCACGATCACCGCGGAAGTTGGTTATCGCGCCGCAGGAAAGGGCGCCACAGTTCGACCTGGTCGGCGCGTTCGGCGCGGGTTCCCGCTTTGAGCGAGATCACCTCGCCAGCAGAACCGGCAGCGAAGACGCGGCGGCCGGGCTTCGAAAGGAGTTCATCAGCAAGCGCCGCTTCGAGTTCACGAACGCGCGTGCTGAGTTCTGTTACTTGATTCTCAAGATCGAGGATTCGTTTGATGCCTTCAAGGTTGAGACCTTCAGCGCTGAGGGCTGCGATCTCGCGCAACTGCATCACGTCGCGCATGGAGTAGCGCCGCGAACGACCGCTGGTTCTCGTGGGAGACACGAGACCCAGACGGTCGTACTGTCGCAGCGTTTGCGGATGCATGCCCGCCAGCTCCGCCGCAACGGCGATAGCAAAGGCGGGGCTCAGCTCATCCATGACTATTAGCTCCTGGCTCTAGCAATCAGATCGTCCCGCGGGTTTTCTGCGGGCATCGCTTCAGCAAAGGCCTTGAGGTGCTTGAGAGCGGCATCCGGAACGTGACTAGGCACGGCCACTTGCACTTCGGCAAGCAGGTCTCCAGTTGCCTTCGTCGTAGCGACCCCGCGACCTTTTACGCGCAATACTCGCCCGCTCGGGGTTCCCGGCGCAACTTTCAGTTTCACCGGTGCACCGCTCAGAGTCGGCACCTCAATAGTGGCGCCGAGCACAGCTTCTGCAAACGTCACGGGCACGACAACCCGAAGGTTGTTGCCGTCACGTTCGAAGACCGGATGCTTGCGCACCGCGACTGTGAGCACCAGGTCGCCAGCGGGTCCACCATTGGGGCTCGCCTCGCCTTTGCCCTTGAGGCGGATCTTCTGACCGTCGCTGACTCCCGCAGGAATCTTGACGTTCATCGGACGACCGCCGGCCGGCTGGAGCTTGATCGTTTCGCCGTTAATCGCGGTAGCAAAATCTAGCGTCGTATTTGCTGCCAGATCGCGGCCCTTTGCGGGGCCGCCACGGAATCCGGGGCCACCACCAGGACCGGCTTGACCGCCGAACATGCCACCGAGAAGGTCTTCGAAGCTCGCGCCTGACTGACCTCCCCCATAGCCCTGACCGCCGCCATAACTTTGCCCGCCATAACTCTGGCCACCGCCGAACATGCCACCAAAGACATCCTCGAAGCCGCCAGCCTGACCGCCTTGGCCGCCCGCTTGGAAGCGAGCGCCCGAGCCCATGGCACGAACCTGATCGTATTCTTTGCGCGTTTCAGGATCAGAAAGCACGGAGTGCGCTTCACTAATTTCTTTGAAGCGCTCTTCGGCTTTCGGATCTCCCGGGTTCGAATCCGGGTGAAACTGACGCGCGAGTTTGCGATAGGTCTTTTTCAACTCGGCCTCGGAGATATCTTTCGACACTCCAAGCACCTTGTAGAAGTCCTTATCGAACCAATCTTGGCTAGCCACTACCCGCCACCCCCGACCTAATCAGTGGGGCCGGAGACAGCAACCTTCGCGGCACGAACAACGCGCTCACCAAGAATGTAGCCCGGCTCAACGACATCAGCGATCGTGTTCTCGGTCGCCTCAGGATCGTTCAAATGAACAACAGCCTCGTGGAACGCAGGATCAAAGACTTCGCCCTTCTCGCCGATCTTGCGCAAGCCGAACCGCTCAAAACTTGAGTTGATTTTCTGCGCAACAAGAGCGATGGGAGTGCCTTCGAGAATGTCGCCGTGCTTCTCGGCACGATCGAGATCATCGAGAGCAGGCAGCAATGAGCGGATGACGTCGGCGATGACAGCTTCGCGGTTCGCTACTCGATCCCGCTCAACGCGAGTTCGGAAGTTCACCAACTCAGCCTGAGCACGCAACATCTGATCGCGCATCTCAGCGACGAGGTCCCGACTAGCTTCCTCAAGAAGACGCTGGTCTTCTTCACTCAACTCATCGGGGGCCTTCGTAGCGTCCGCAGCAGGCTCCTTGTCAGAGGAAGGCTGCCCCTCGGCTGCTGCAGATTGCTCTGCAGCAGCCGAGTCGGCCGCACTCACGTCGCCGGTTTCCGGATCAACACGACTGTCGTCGTGAGTCACCGGATCCTGGTTATCGTCGTGGTCCTTGTTTTTGTCAGGCATCTACTTCTTGTCCGTGTCAGCTTCGTCTTCGTCAACAACTTCAGCGTCGACGATGTCTTCGTCAGAGCTTTCATCAGCGGTCGCGGTGTCGCCCTCTGCAGCGGCCTCAGGGTTTTCTTCCTGGTGCTTGTAGATTGCTTCGCCCAGCTTCTGCTGGCTCTCGGTGAGCTTGTCGAACGCGGTCTTGACCTCTGCTTCGTCGTCACCGGCGAGCGCAGTGTTAAGCGCGTCAACATCAGCCTGAACCTCGGTCTTCACATCTTCCGGCAGCTTCTCAGCGTTGTCGGTGATGAGCTTTCCGGTGGAGTACGCGAGCTGCTCAGCGTTGTTGCGAACCTCGGCTGCCTCACGGCGAGCCTTGTCTTCTGCAGCGTGCTCTTCGCCTTCGCGAACCATGCGCTCGATGTCTTCCTTCGACAGGCTTGAACCACCCGTGATGACCATCGACTGCTCCTTGCCAGTGCCCTTGTCCTTGGCGGACACGTGCACGATGCCGTTAGCGTCGATGTCGAAGGTGACCTCAACCTGCGGGATGCCACGAGGCGCCGGCGCGATGCCAGTGAGCTCGAACGTTCCGAGGTTCTTGTTGTCGCGAGTGAACTCACGCTCACCCTGGAAGACCTGAATCGACACGGAAGGCTGGTTGTCATCCGCCGTGGTGAAAGTCTCGCTGCGCTTGGTCGGGATTGCGGTGTTGCGGTCGATGAGCTTGGTCATCATGCCGCCCTTGGTCTCGATACCGAGGCTCAGCGGGGTGACGTCAATGAGCAGAACGTCCTTGCGCTCGCCCTTCAGCACGCCAGCCTGGAGTGCAGCACCAACGGCTACGACCTCATCAGGGTTGACGCCCTTGTTCGGTTCCTTACCACCGGTGAGCTTCTTGACGAGCTCAACGACGGCGGGCATACGAGTCGATCCACCCACGAGTACCACGTGTGAAACGTCGCTCAGCTTGACGCCGGCTTCCTTGATGACATCGTTGAAGGGCTTCTTGACACGCTCGAGGAGGTCTGCGGTCAGTTCTTCGAACTTGGCGCGCGAGAGAGTCTCGTCGAGGTTGGCCGGACCGTTCTCGGTGAGCGAGAGGTACGGAAGCTGGATGCTTGCCGTCATCTGCGACGAGAGTTCCTTCTTGGCCTGCTCGGCAGCTTCCTTGAGGCGCTGCTTCGCGATCTTGTCGCCTGAGACGTCAACACCGGTCGAGTCCTTGAAGCGCTGGATCAGGTAGTCGACGACGCGGGCATCCCAGTCGTCACCACCGAGGCGGTTGTCGCCCGAGGTCGACTTGACCTGGATGGTGGAGAAGTCGTCGTCTTTGCCCACTTCGAGCAGGGAAACGTCGAACGTTCCACCACCGAGGTCGAAGACCAGAATGAGTTCGTCTTCCTTGCCCTTGTCTAGGCCGTACGCGAGTGCAGCAGCGGTGGGCTCGTTGATGATGCGCAAGACGTTGAGGCCCGCGATCTCACCGGCTTCCTTCGTTGCCTGACGCTCAGCGTCGTTGAAGTAAGCGGGAACGGTGATTACTGCGTCAGTGACGTCTTCACCCAGGTACTGTTCGGCATCGCGCTTGAGCTTGGCAAGCGTACGAGCGGAAATTTCCTGCGGGGTGTACTTTTTGTCGTCGATCTTGACGGTCCAGTCAGTACCGATGTGGCGCTTGACGGATGCGATAGTGCGATCGACGTTAGTGACGGCCTGGCGCTTAGCGGTTTCACCAACGAGGACTTCGCCATCCTTGGTGAATGCGACGACGGAAGGCGTGGTGCGCATTCCTTCGGCGTTTGCAATGACGGTGGGTTCTCCACCTTCGAGTACGGCAACTACCGAGTTGGTTGTTCCGAGGTCAATACCTACTGCTCGAGCCATGTGCTCTTACTCCTTAAGTCTCGTGAAGCACGAACTTGAGTCGCGCTGTATCAAGTTTGCTCCTGCGTGCGTCGAGAGTCAAGCCGAATAGCTGAAAGTTGAGTGGGAGTGACTCAAGGTAGGGCTGGCGCTCCTCTCGTTTACGGCGCAGACGCAGAGCCCAAAGTCACACGATTAAACGCAAATGGCGCGGTGAGCATGCACAGGGCCCGACACCCCACACGCTCACCGCGCCAACTCGCTGGTGTTGCTACTTGCTCGCTATTTGCGGCTGCTTTTCTCCGCCACGCACCCGACGTGCCGGCAAGAGAAGGAACAGTCCGCCGAGCAGGAGCAGTCCTGCGAGCGATCCCCCTAACGCGATGTTCGAACCCGTGAAGGCGAGCATCAACGTTGTGAGTCCCTGGATGACCGAGCGTGTGCCAAAGGCAGGCAGCTCGACCGTTGAAGTAGTTCCTGTTGACGGGCGGTAATCAGCCGAGACTGAATCCAAGTCGACAGTTGCCGTGTAGGTTCCAGCGGGCAGCGTGGTGAGTTCCCACGCACCGTTCGCGTCAGTGACGACCGTGACCGTTACCGGACCGTTCGGGCCATCCCAGACCACGTTGACGGTGGCATTCGGGATGCCCTTGTCTCCGCTGTCACGAACGCCATTGCCATTCGGGTCATCGAACACCACTCCGTTGAGCGTTGCGCTACCGACCACGATGAAGTCAACGTCGAGACGAGTCTCGCCCGCGGTGAGTTCCGTCGTGGTTTCGAAAAGCACATCGCCGTCGAGGTCCGAGCTCGGCACAAAACCTTCGGTTAGCGTCGTCGCGTCATAGGAGACCTTAACTTCGCCAGCGGGCAGTCCCTCAACGAGGTAGTTGCCGTTCTCATCGGTCGTGGTTGTCACGATGATGTCGTCTTCGTTGCCGAAGATTCCGTCGAAGCCGGGGCTCGTGACGGTCATCACGATGCCCGGAAGACCAGGCTCGTTCGTGCCCTGAACTCCGTCGTTGTCGACGTCGAGCCACAACAGGTCGCCGACTCCTGCGTCTCCGCGGTAACCGAAGTCCTGAATGAGGTTCTCTTCGCCGCCGTCGAGCGTGAGCTCGGACTGGTCGTCAGCTCCACCATCGGGGTCGATCGTGGACGTCAGGCCTGCAGGCAGCCCCGCAAGCTCCACCGTGAAGAGTCCCGAAGGAAGGTCTTCGAAGAGGTAGTTGCCGCTGGCATCCGTCGTTGTGGTGGAAACCACGTCGTCGGCGTTGCCGAGCACTCCGTCGAGGCCAGCCCAGGTGAGCGTGACGCCTACCTCGGCGATGCCGGACTCAGTGTCGTCAAGGATGCCGTCACCGTTCTGGTCGAGCCAGACGGTGTCGCCAATCTTGCCGGTACCGACGTAACCGAAGTCGATGTTGTCGAGATCGGTCGCTGCAGGCAGCGAGACCGCAGTGGTGGAGTTCGGGCCAACGCCGGAGGCAACCGTGGTCGCCGTCGGCTGGTTGGGGCCAGCATCCGCATCGAACGTCGGGGTTACGCCAGAAGGCAGCGTCGTCGTGTCGACCGTGGCGGTGTAGTTGCCCTCGGGCAGACTGTCGAAGAGGTACTCGCCGTTGGAGTCGGTGATTTCGACGAACGTGACGTCATCGCCGCCACCCGCTACGCCATCCGGGCCGAACCAGACGAGGGTTACCTCAGCGTCAGGCAGGCCAGGCTCGCCAGCATCCTTGACGCCATCCTTGTTGAGGTCGAGCCACACCGTATCGGAGATGCTCGAGTCTCCGGCGTAGCCGAAGTCCTGGTTGAGGTCAGAGCCAACCAGCGTTACCGCAGACTCTTCGTCGGGCGACGTGGTTCCGCTGTCGTTGTCGAAGGTCGGGCTGAAGCCAGCAGGCACGCCACTGACAACCTCGACGATGAAGTTTCCGTCGGGGATCTCAGTGACAGTCCAGTCACCGTTGCTGTCTGTCGTTGCCTCGAACTCGATGTCACCAGCAGCGCCGGAGCCGCCAAGAACACCATCGGTACCGAGGTAGGTGACGAGAATCTTCACGCCAGGCAACCCGGGCTCGTTGCTGTCTTGCACGCCATCCTTGTTGCGGTCCCACCAGACGCGGTCTCCGATAACGGAGGTCACGTCGTAGCCGAAGTCAACATTGGTGACGGCGTCGCCAACCTCGAGCGTTACAGGCGCCTCGGAGTCGTTGTCGCCATCGAGATCGAAGCTGTTCGTTGCACCGGCAGGCAGGCCACCGGTTACCGCGACCGAGAAGTTGCCCGGGAGCAGGTTCGGGAAGCTGTACAGGCCGTCGCCGTCGGTTGTCGTAGTGAAGACTCCGTCGTCACCGCCGCCAAGAACACCGTCTTCGCCAAACCAGGTCAGTTCAACCTGCGCGCCGAAGATTCCGGGCTCAGTGCCATCTTGCACACCATCACCATTGCGGTCGATCCACACGAAGTCACCGATGGATGCCGTACCGGCGTAGCCAAAGTCCTGGTCGACACGGTCCTGGCCGGCCGTCAATGACGTGGTCGAGCTCGTGCTCGTTCCACCATTGGGGTCGGAGACGACGGCGTAGCCGGCAGGCAGGTCGCTCACCGTGACGGTGTACGGGCCAGCAGGAAGCAGGCCAACCGTGTACTTGCCATCGGCATCCGTCGACGTCGTGTACGTGATGTTGTCGTCGGTCGTGGAAAGGTCGCCATCGAGGCCACCGAAAACAACCGTGACGGTTGCGCCGGGCAGGCCGGGCTCGTTCGCGTCTTGAACGCCATCCTTGTCTTGGTCGAACCAGACGTAGTCACCGATCGAGCCGGTTCCCGTGTAGCCGAAGTCGACATCGCGCTTCTTGGCATTCTCCGCAAGGGTTCCCTGCCACACGCCGTTGGGCGTTGCGGTGGTGCCGTCGAGGTCGAAGCTCGGAGTCATTCCGGCGGGAAGCGTTGAGGCATCCACCGTTACCCGGTAGAGACCACCAGGAAGCTGGTTGACCAGGTACAGACCGTTTTCATCGGTCGTGGTCATGAATGTCTCATCGTCAGCTGTGCCGAAAACTCCGTCAGCACCGAGGTAAACAACAGTCACTCCGACACCCTCAAGAACGGGCTCCGTGGCATCCTGCACGCCGTCGTTGTTGACGTCGAACCAGATGTAGTCGCCGATCGAGGCAAGGTCGAGCTCGACGCTCACGACATCCGGGGTCACGTTGTCGTAATCCTTGTAGTCGATGCCAGAGACCTGATCAGCAGGGGTCACACCGAAGTAGTGGGGCACGTCAGCCGTGTTGATGACTTCCTGCGACGCCACGATCTCGCTCGTCTCGTCGACTATCGGCATCGTGACCGTGTACTTGATTGTCACGGACGCGCCGGCCGCAATCGGGCCAGCGATAGTCCAGCCGAGCGTTCCGTCTGACGGGTCACTGTCGGTCGGGGAAACTCCCCCAACACCAGCGGAGGTGAAGTTAGTGACGCGAGCGTCAGGGGTATCCGTGACCGTCACGTCATACGCAGGCGAGTTTCCGGTGTTCGTTACGACGATCGTGTATTCGAGGGGCTCACCGGGCTTCGCGCGGCGAGTATCAGTGTCGCCAACCTGGCCAGCAACATCCTTGTCGATCGTCAATCGCGGTTCGATAACCGAAACGTTTGCGGTCGACGGCGTTCCCACCTTGTCGAAGTCGCCGGGTGCCGGCACCGTGGTGGGGGTTCCCGTGATGGTGTCGGTGTTGTTCCAGTACGGGCGAACCGTGTTGACGAGGGAGTTTCCGGATGCCGCAGCGGTAGTCACGATGCCCGTGTAGGTGATCGTGACGGTGCGAGCTTCCGTCGCGGCGGGGTCGATGTCGCCGATGAAGTAGCCAATGGTGCGGTCGGTCGTGGTCGGTGATCCGATCAGCGTTGCCTCAGCAGCACACGGGGTGCCGTTCTGGTCACAGGTCGAGTCAAGGAACTGGCCGAAGCGCACGTTGGCGGGCATCGTGTCGATGATGGTTGCATCGTACGCAACAACATCCTTCGGGATCGTCACGTCGACGGTGTAGGTGATGACCTCGCCGATCGTGCGGGTTCCCGGCGATGCGGTCTTGCTGACGCCCAGTTCAGGTGCGCGCAGCGTGAGGTCGTCGTTTGCCTGGTATCCATTAGCTTCGGTGCCAAGCGGCGAGAGAGCGGTGCGCTCGTTGGCGTTTCCCCCAGCGATTGACGTCGTGATGGCGTCGACCGTATTGACGATAGTTGCGCCGCTCAAGAGCGGGTCGACAACGCGAACGCTGTACGTCAGGTCGGGGCCTGCGCCGGGCGCAATCGATGCGACCGTGAACGTGATCGTGCGGGCGCTGTTATCCCACACGCCGCCACCCGGCAGAGTTTGGTTACTGGTGACGGGGACGTTACTGGCATCGACCGGCTGGACAGTGTTCGGCACGTGGTCGACAACAGTCGTGTCGTGCGCCGTCGATACGTTGCTGCCGCTCGCGTTGCGCAATTCGAGCGTGTACGTCACGATCTGTCCGGCTTCTACCTGTCCAGAAACAGCGTTGCTTTTCTTGGTGAGGTTGATGTCTGGCTCGACGATGCGCGTAGTAGTCGTGTTGCTGTTTTGAGAGTCAGCGACGCCGTTTACTCGCTCCCAGGCGAGCGTTGCACGGTTCGTGAGGCCGTTGCCGCGCGTGGGTCCCGCAATGTCGAGAACGCGAACAGTGATGGTGAGCACGACTTGGTCGTCACCGCTGTTGGCAGGGTTGACGTAGTTGGCGCCGATGAGGGCACGCACGGTCTGGCCGCTTACCGCCGCGTTTTGCGCCGCCGCACCGTTGACGGTGAATGTGGGCGTTCCCACGATCGCGAAACGACTGTTGATCACATCCGTGACCGTCGGGTTCACGTAGACGCTTGAGCCCTCAGGGATCGTCGTCGTCACGGTGTAGGTCACGGTCTCGCCGATCGTGGCCTGCGTTGAAGCGTTGTTGCCGGTCTCCGTGATCGACGTCGCAGCAGTCTTGACGAGGGTGGGTCGGCGCAGGTTGGTGGTGGCTGTGTCCTTTGCCTCGACGCTGTTCGCGTCATCCTCAAGCGTGGGGTCAATGTTGTTGACCGGGACGTAGACCTGCGGGTCACCCGTGTTCGTGATGGCTTCGTAGTTGCGAACACCGGCGGTGTTGAGGAACGTGTCGCCGGCCGAGGAATCTAGCGGAGTGATGACGTCATACGTCACCGTGTAGGAGTCGCCAGCATCCAGTGAAGGAATCGTCCACTCGATGGAGCGCGGGAGTAGCGGGTCACTGCCACAGACACCCGCATCGCTGATGTTCTCGATATCCGAACATTCCAAGAGGCTTGGGAGGTTGTCACGGATGGAGACATTTTCGGAATCCTGGCTGCCGCTATTGGTGACGACAACCGCGTAGGTCACGCGATCCGTCGCCTGCACTGTAAGCGTGTCGAGCGGGGCATTGGCGACGGCAACAGTGTTGAGGTGCGTGATGCCCTTGCTGAGCGTAACGATCGGCTTCTCAACAAGAGTGTCGGCCTGATCGCGTAGCTGGAAGACGTTTCCTGCGCTGTTCTCGTAGGTCATCTTCATGATGTTGGCGGTGATGTCACCGTCGGTGATTGCAGCCGGGTCAGAGATAACGGCCGTCACGAGCACTTGGAAGACCGCTGCGGCATCTACATCGCCGACGTTCCAGGTCAAGAGGGGGTCTCCCGCGACGTTGGCGAAGGTGACGCCATCGGTGTCACTGACCGTGCTGGCTGCGGTGTACTCGAAGCTTTCGTAGGTGAAGCCTGCGGGCAGGAAGTCGTTGACGGTGTTGTCGAGCGTGTCGAGGTTGCCGGGAAAGGTCACGGTCAGTTCGTAGCAGACGCGGTCGCCCGGGTGGAACGGTCCCGTCACGGTGTCGCTGAAGCTGAGGCCGGTTGCATCGGTGCACGTCGTGTCGATCAACGCGGGTTCGGCGACCTTCTTGTCGATCTCGATGCCGCGAGCAGTCTGACCGGCGCTCGAGCCGTCCACGACGGGCAACTCGGAAGTGGTGCCGTCGTTCGAGGTGATGATCATCGCGGTGGCGCCGAGCTCAACAGTGTTGGTCCACGAGTCATTCGAGCTGACCGGGCCGCCGCCGTTGCGATAGTCGTCGCGCGTCAGCGTCGTCACGGTGATATCCCCAGATTCGGATGCCGCGGCGAACGCGTCGGCGTCCCACGAAACGGTGATCGTGCCGTCGGCGTTCGTGACGACAGACTCGGGCGTGAGCGAGCTCGAGACGTAGTCGAGGCCATCCGGAATCGTGTCCGTGACAGTGATGATGCTGGTCGAGAGCGCGTACTCCGACGACTGGAACGAGAGCGTCCAGATCGTCGTAGCGCCCTGAGAGATGGATGTCTCGTCAGCACTCTTCTGAATAGCGACGTCTTCAGCGGCAATCGTTGCCGAGGCGTCATCCGTGTAAACGCTGCCGTTGTAGGTGCCGGTTGCTACCGCATAGTTGGTGAGCGCCTGCTCATCTTCGGTGAGGTCACCCGTGTTGTTGTCGAGGTTCGCTGTGGCTTCACCATCGATGTCGACGTTCTCGCGCAGCGGGATAGCGGCGGCATATTTGATCGTGAGAGTGTCGCCGGCAGCAATCGTGCCGAGCGAGGTCCAGTCGACCTTCGTGTAGACGTCGCTGGGAAGCGGGCCGCTGCCGTCGGGGTCGAGCGTGACGGTTTCGGACGTCGGCACGAATCCTGCGCAGTCCACGGTCGCGGGAAGCGGGGTGTCATCGATGCGGCCCGAGCCCGGGTACTCCTCGGTGTCGACGGCGCTGTTGTCCTGGTTGCTGCAACCGAGGAACTCAAGGCCAGCAGGCAAGTAGTCAGTGACGGAGAAATTCGTGGAGTCGTTGACGCTGTTGTTCGTGATGGTCAGGGTGTAAACGGTCTTGTTGTCATGTACACCACGCTGCAGTTCGCCCTCGGTGCTGGGCTCGATCTTGTCGAGTACGAAGGGAACGAGGAGAGTAGTCGACTCGTCGGTGTCCCACCCGGTGCGGGTGCTCGTGATGACGTCGCCGGTGTTCGCGTTGAACTTCACAAGCACGCGAGGGTTGGAGTTGACGAACGCTTCTGCCGTGTTCGTGAAGCTGTCATCTACGTCGTATGTGGCGGTGTCGTAAGAGAACGAATAGGTGAGCGGCACGACGACACCCGACGAGAGGTCTGCCACATTGTTCCAGATGAGCTTGGTCGCGCCGCCCGCCAGCGCAATGGTCTCGCTCACCGGGTAGGTGGAGTCTTCGAGCGTCGCCCCTGCAGGCAACACATCGGTGAATGTGAGGTTGTAGGCGTTGTTCCCCGAGGTTTGTTGCGCGGAGAGCGTCACCGACACGTCACTGCCGTAAAGCGTCGATGCGCTCACCTGACGAGTGAGTTCGACATCCGGGGTCCCTGCGGCTGTCGCCGCTGAGGTCGGGATAGTGAGTCCCGTCACAATCAGGGCAAGGACGAGCAATGGGCGCAGCAAAAACTTCACGGGTAAGGCCTTAAGGATTGACCTAGGGCCTACCTAATATCGGGAAGTAGGCCGTAGATAACTCGGGTGGTGTCGGGTTGGTTCGTTCCAGACGAGCGAAATATCGGGTGCCCGTCAGGTAAACCGATTTCAAGCCTAAACGAGACCTAGTCCTCCCAATAGCCCACAAAAAGGGGTACACAGAAGCGTCTACGTCCCCCTCTTTGTGGGCCCTATAGAGGACAAGGCCAAACTAACGCCCAGCTACCCCACCACAACGACAAACGCGGTGAGTGCGAACAGAACCATGTGGCCCCGCGCACTCACCGCGCCTATCGTGCAATCGCTACTACTTGCCTGTTGTCAACGCCCGTGTCTCTCTGCCGCCAGCACGAGCTCGCGTCACAACGAGCAGAAGCCCGGCAAGCAACAGAAGCACCGCAAGCCCACCGCCCCAGGCGATATTGGTGCCGGTGAACGCGAGCAGCATCGTCGTGAGCCCCTGAATGACGGAGCGCGAACCAAAGGCCGGCAACTCTACCGTCGACGACGTTCCCGTAGTCGGCCGGTAGTCAGGATCAACTGTGTCGAGGTCGACTGTTGCCGTGTAGGTTCCCGCCGGCAGGTTCGTGAGG
This sequence comes from Salinibacterium sp. NG253, assembly GCF_015864945.1. Classification (GTDB taxonomy): domain Bacteria; phylum Actinomycetota; class Actinomycetes; order Actinomycetales; family Microbacteriaceae; genus Rhodoglobus. Next base: position 1,635,695 of record NZ_JADYWF010000001.1, read on the forward strand.
ATCCACTCGCCATTTGCGTCGGTGATGACCGTGATCGTGACGGGACCGTTCGGTCCAGCCCAGACCACATCAACCGTGGCATCCGGAATGCCTGCTTCTCCACTGTCACGGATGCCGTCCCCATCAGGATCATCGAAGACAACACCGGTGAGAGTGGCACTGCCGATCACGACGAAGTCAACATCATCACGGGTCTCGCCCGCGGTGAGAGTGGTCGTCGTTTCGAACAGGTCGCCACCGTCGAGGTCAGCGTTGGGCACATAGCCCGCAGGCAGCGTCGTCGGATCATAGGAAACCTGCACCTCGCCGGCCGGTAGCCCCTCTTCGAGGTAGTTACCGTTCTCATCCGTCGTGGTCGTGATGACGATGTCGTCGTCGGTGCCAAAGATGCCGTCCGCACCGGGGGTCGTGACGGTAATCACGATTCCCTCAAGACCAGGCTCGTTCGTTCCTTGCACCCCATCGTTGTCCACATCGAGCCAGAGCAGGTCGCCAACGCCAGCGTCACCGGCGTAGCCGAAGTCCTGCTCGAGGTTCTCTTCACTCGCGGAGAGGATGAGCTGCGATGCGTTGTCGAATCCGCCGTCGGGGTCCGCCGTCGGGACGATTCCCGCGGGCAGGTTGGCCAACTCGACCGTGAACAGCCCCTCGGGGAGATCCTCAAAGAGGTAGTTGCCGTCGGCATCTGTTGTCGTGGTCGAGACCACATCATCAGCGTTGCCGAGGATGCCATCAAGGCCAGCCCACGTGAGCGTGACGTCGACCTCGGGGATTCCCGCTTCGCCGTCATCGACAACACCATCGCCGTTTTGATCGAGCCACACGGTGTCACCGATCGAACCGGTTGCCGCATAACCGAAGTCGATGTTCTCGAGATCGGTTCCGGCCGGAAGCGCTACGGCTGTCGTGGAGTCCGCGTCGACACCAGAGGCTGGCGTGCCTGGCGTCGGTTGGTTCGTGCCAGCATCAGCGTCAAACGTCGGCAGGAGGCCCGCCGGCAGAGTCGCCGTGTCGACAGTCACCGTGTAGTTGCCCTCGGGCAGACCATCGAAGAGGTACTCACCGTTGGCGTCTGTCGTTTCGACGAACGTGACGTCATCGCCGCCACCTGCTGCGCCATCCGGCCCGAACCAGACCAATGTCACGTCGACGTTCGGCAGACCGGGCTCACCCGAGTCTTGGACGCCATCGTTGTTGAGGTCGAGCCAGACAGTGTCAGAGATGCTGGAATCTCCCGTGTAACCGAAGTCTTGATTGAGATCGGAGCCATCAAGAGTGGTCGCCGAGTTGTCGTCAAGACCGATAGTTCCGCTGTCGTCGTCATAGGTCTGCTCAAACCCAGAAGGAACGCCACCGACAACCTCGACGAGGTACTCGCCGTCAGGAATGTTGATGACAATCCAGTCGCCCTCAGCATCAGTCTGAGCGGTGTACACCACGTCGGCGTCCACACCAGTTCCGCCGGCAACGCCGTCAGCACCAAAGTACGTTACCCGGATGTCGACGCCGCTCAGTCCAGGCTCATCCAGATCCTGAACACCATCAGCATCGACATCCCACCACACTCGATCCCCAATAACGGAATCTGCGAAGTAACCAAAGTCAACATCGTCGATTGCCTCGCCGAGGGCAAGCGTCACCGGAGTCTGCGAGTCATTGTTGCCATCGAGATCGAAGCTATTCACTACGCCGTCGGGCAACCCACCCAGAATCTGGACCGAGTATTCGCCGGGCAATAGGTTGGGGAAGAGGTAGGCACCCGAGGCGTCAGTCGTGGTGAGGAACACACCGTCATCTCCGCCGCCAGCAACGCCATCTTCACCAAACCACGTCAACTGAACCTGAGCGCCGTTGATTCCGCGCTCGGTCGGGTCCTGAACGCCATCGTTGTTGCGATCAAGCCACACGTAGTCACCGATGGATGCCGTGCCGTTGTACCCGAAGTCCTGATCGGTGCGGTTCTGGCCCGCCGTCAAAGACGTCGTGGATGTCGAACTCGTTCCACCGTTCGGATCAGAAACCACCACATATCCCGCGGGCAAGTCAGTCACGGTCACGGTGTACGGGCCAGCAGGCAGATCGCTCACCGTGTATTGCCCGTTGCCATCCGTCGAGGTCGTGAACGTGATGTTGTCCGCCGCGGTCGCGAGGTCACCATCGAGGCCGCCGGAGACGACCGTGACGGTCGCGCCGGGGAGGCCTGGCTCATTCGCATCTTGAACGCCGTCAATGTTCTGGTCGAACCAGATGTAGTCACCGATCGAACCGGTGCCGGTGTAACCGAAGTCGACGTCACGCTTGTCCGCATCCTCAGCGAGCGTGCCTTGCCACACACCGTTGGGCGTTACAGAGCCGCCGTCAAGATCGTAGCTCGGCGTCATGCCAGCGGGGAGAGTGGATGCATCCACCGTCACCCGGTAAGTTCCGCCGGGAAGGTTTTCGACCACGTACTCGCCAAGAGAGTCGGTAGCGGTAGTGAAGGTCTCGTCGTCGGCAGTACCGAAGATGCCGTCGGCACCGAGGTAGACGACAGTCACTCCAACGCCTTCGAGGAGAGGCTCGCCAGCATCTTGCACGCCGTCGTTGTTGACGTCGTACCAGATGTAGTCACCGATCGAGGCGAGGTCGAGTTCGACGCTCACGACATCTTCGGTCACATCGTCGTAGTCGTTGTACTCGATGAGAGGATCACGGTCAGCGGCCGGAACTCCAAAGTACTGCGGCACATCTGCGGTGTTGACGACCTCAGCTGAAGCCGCGTTCTCGTCCGCCACGCTGACAAGCGGCATCGTCACGGAGTACGTGATGGTGACAGAGTCGCCGACTGCGAGCGGGCCCGCAATCGTCCAACCCAAGGTGCCATCGGAGGGGTCAGAGTCAGTGTTCGTGACACCGGCTGGGTCTGTACTGGTGAACGCGGTAACGCGGTCATCGGGAGTGTCTGTCACCGTGATGTCGTAGGCGGGTGAGGTACCCGTGTTGGTCACGATGATCGTGTAGTCGAGAGGTTCGCCTGGCTCGGCCCGTCGCGCGTCCGGTCCAGTGAGCGGGCCGTCAACGTTCTTGTCAATCGTGAGAGTCGGCTCGACAACCGCAGTGTTCGCGGTCGACGGCGTTCCCACAGCATCAAAGTCATCCGGATCTGGCACCGTTGTCGGGGTACCCGCGATGAGGTTGGTGTCGTTCCAGTAAGGCCGCGCGGTGTTGACGAGCGTGCTGCCGTCTGTAGCAGCCGTTGTCACGATACCCGTGTAGCGGAACGTGATGACCCGATCTTCTGCCGCAGCAGGATCAAAGTCGCCAAGGAAGAAACCGATGGTGCGGTCGGTCGCTGTTGGCGCACCGATAACCTCGGTGGTTGCCGCACAGGGGGCACCTTCTTGGTCACACACAGAGTCGAGGAACTCCCCGAAACGAACGTTGGCTGGCATCGTGTCGATGATCGTGGTGTCGTCGGCCACAACGCTCTTCGGGATCGTCACCTCAACCGTGTAGGTGACAACCTCACCAATCGTGCGCGTTGCTGGGGTCGCCGTCTTGGCGACGCCGACTCCAGGGGTCTGGAGGGTCACCATGCTGGAGTCTTGGTAGCCCCCAGCTTCAGTGCCGAGCACTGAATCAGAGGTGCGTTCGTCAGGATCAGTGCCGGCGATCGACGTTGTCGTGGCATCCACGGTGTTCACGATGGTGGTACCGCCGCGCAGTGGGTCATCGACGATGACGGTGTAGGTGAAGTCGGGGCCGGCGCCGGGAGCGATGCTCGCGACGGTGAAAGTGATGGTGCGGGCACTTTCGTTCCACTCGCCACCACCCGGAAGGGTCTGGTCGCCGCTGACGGGGTCACCGGCGGCATCGACGGGCTGGACCGTATCCGGCAGCGTGTCAACAACGAGCGAGTCGTGGGCGGTAGAGACATTCGCAGCGCCGCTGTTGCGCAACTCGAGCGTGTACTCGACGAGTTGGCCAGCGACCACTTCGGCGGCGACAGCATTACTGCTCTTCTGGATGTCGATATCGGGTTCGACGATGGTCGTCGTGACGCTGTCGCTCACCCCAGAGTCGCTAACGCCGTCAACGTGATCCCACGTGAAGGTCGCGTTGTTCGACACGGTTTCGCCGCGAACTGGACCATCAGCGTCAAGGACACGCACCACGATAGTGAGCACGATGAGGTCATCTCCGCTGTTTGCCACGTTCTCATACGTCGCCCCCAAGGGCGCCGTTACTAACTGGCCACTGACATCAGCATCCTGCGGAGCTCCTCCGTCGACAGTGAACGTCGGTGTTCCGACAATGGCGAGATCGTCGCTGATGATGTCGGTCACTGCGGGGCTATTAAAGGCGCTCGTGCCTTCAGGGATCGTGGTGGTCACGGTGTAGGTGATGAGTTCACCGATCGTGGCTTCAGTTCCGGCATTATTTCCGGATTCGTCAATCGAAGTGGTAGCCGCCTTAACTACGGTCGGGCTGTCGATATTCGCGCTAGCGGTGTCTTTCGCCTCAATGCTGTTGGCGTCATCTTCCAATGTGGGGTCGATGTTGTTCTCGGGAACATAGAGCTGCGGATCGCCGTTGTTCGTGTCTCCTTCGTAGGAGCGAACACCAGCGGTATTGACGAACTCATCCCCTAGAGAGGAATCGGCCGGGGTAACCACGTCGTAGGTCACCGTATAGCTGTCTCCCGCTGCCAGCGGTCCAGGGATTGTCCACTCAATGGAATCCACTCCTCCGGATGTCGCGCAGGCGCCGCTATCACTGATCAATTCAATATCGGAGCACTCGAGCAGACTGGGAAGGTTGTCCCGAATCGAAATATTGTCTGCGTCTTGGAGACCGCTGTTGGTCACCACGATCGAGTAAGTCAGACGATCGGTCGCCTGTACCGTGATCGTGTCGACCGGAGCACCAGCAATAGGGTCATTATTGAGCTCCGTGATGCCCTTGGCCAGACTCACGGTCGGCTTTTCGAGCTCTGTATCCGCTTGATCACGCAATTGGAATACATCACCAGCAGTGTTTTCGTAGGTCATTTTCATGATGTTCGCGACGATCGAACCATCGGTGACCGCAGCAGGATCGGAGATTCTGGCCGCGACAAGAACTTGGAATTCGGCTGCCGCATCCACTTGGCCAATGTCCCACGTGAGCAGAGGTGAGTCGGTCTCGTTGGAGAAAGCGACGCCGTCCGCCGCGGTGATGCTGCTGTTGCCGGTGTACTCGAACGATTCATAGGTGAAACCGGCAGGAAGGAAGTCGGCGACACTGGTTTCGAGGGTGTCCAAGATTCCCGGGAAATCAACGGTCAGTTCGTAGCAGACCAGATCGCCAGGATGGAACGGACCGGTGACGGTTTCGCTGAACACTAAGCCCGTTTCGGCACCACAAGTTGTAGCGATATCTGCTGGCTGAGCGACGCGCTTGTTGATGCTGATGCCTTGCGCTGTTTGGCCGGCACCCGATGCGTCGACAATGGGAAGCTCTGCAGTGCTTCCATCGCTCGCGGTGATAATTTCAGCCGTCGCGTCGAGGGTGACCGTGTTGGTCCACGAATCATTCGAGCTCACGGGGCCGCCACCATTGCGGTACTCGGTGCGCGTCATCGTGGTCACAGTAATCGTTGCCGATGCGGATGCCGCCGCAAACGCTGCTGCGTTCCAGGACACCGTAATTGTGCCGTCGGCATTGGTCACGACAGATTCGGGCGTGAGCGAGCTTGTGACGTAGTCGAGGCCGTCGGGGATGGTGTCGATCACGCTGATGATGCTCGTTGACTGGGCATATTCGGAGGACTGGTAGTCGAGCGACCACACGCTCGTCTCGCCTTGCGCAATCGACTCCAAATCGACGGACTTTTGAATCGCAACGTCTTCGGCAGTCACCGTCGCGGTGTCTGAATCCGTATAGACCGTTGAGTTGTATGTTCCGGTGGCCTCTGCGTAGTTGATGAGCTCTTGCTCGTCTTCGGTCAGGTCTCCCGTGTTGTTATCGAGATTCGCGGTGGCGTTTCCCGCGGCTGCAACGTTCTCCCGCAGCGGAATCGCGGCGGCATAGTCGATCGTGAGCGTTGCTCCAGCAGCAATCGTGCCGAGAGAGGTCCATTCCACCTTCGTATAGACATCGTTGAGGAGCGGCCCGGCACCATCGGGGTCGATAGTCACCGTGGATGCAGTAGGTACGAAGCCATTGCAATTCACATCCGCCGGAAAGAGGGTGTCGTCGATGCGTCCTGATCCGGGGTACTCCTCAGTACCGGCGGCGCTGTTGTCTTGCGTTGCGCAGCCAAGGAACTCAAGCCCGGCCGGCAGGTAGTCAACGATGGAGAAGCCGGTGCTGTCGTTAACACTGTTGTTCGTTATTTCCAGCGTGTAGACGGTCTTGTAATCGTGAACACCACGGCGCAGTTCACCTTCTGTGCTCGGTTCGCTCTTGGCGAGCTCAAAGGGGATCAGCGTGGTCGTGGACTCCGCGGTGTCCCACCCGGTGCGGGTGGCGTTGATGACATTGCCGTTAGCAGCGTTGAATTCGACCACAACACGTGGGTTTGAGTTAACGAACGCTTCAGCGGTGCTCGTGAAGGAGTCATCCACGTCGTAAGTAGCGGTGTCGTAAGAGAATGAGTACGTCAGCGGCACGACGATACCCGCAGACAGGTCAGCCACGTTGTTCCAGATGAGCTTCGTCGCTCCGCCGGGGAGGGCAATCTGTTGGCTAACGGGAGAGCTCGAATCGGTGAGCGTTGCGCCAGGAGGCAATACGTCGGTGAATGTCAAGTTATAGGCGTTAATGGCGGGCACCGAGGATTGCTGCGCCGACAGCGTCACGGAAACGTCACTGCCGTAGAGCGTAGAAGCGCTGACCTCGCGATCGAGCTGCACGTCAGGGTCACCCGCCGCGGTGGCGATGGACGCAGGGACGGTGATGCTCGCCGCAATCAGAGCGGCAACGAGCAGAGAGCGCAGGAGAAGCTTCACAAAAATGGCCTTACAGTGTGGGTGCGTTGGTCAACGAGCTCGAACGGATCCATCGTCGTCAGGTGGTCAATGCGGACAAGCAGCTATCGGGGCGTTTCGGCGCACGACAACGCGTGCATCCGAAGCGCCGAGACCACTCGTATTCCAGTCGGTGCGAGGTATACGGGAAGGTCTACTAGACTCAAACGTACCCCGGATTGTCCCCTCACGCCTAGACAATTCCGAATCTAACGAATCCGAAGTTCATCGCGACGAGTGAGCAATTCGCCAGAATCCTAGGATCATTTCTCAGCTTCTTTTGTCAGTTTCCACTTCCATGGGACCTTCTGTCACTCAACCGCAGCCGCCGCCCACGCTGCAACAGCGCACACCGGGGTACACCACACAGAGCCGCAAGTGGTCTAGTTTTCGAGAGCGTTGTCACCGCAATATTGGGGACCCAACACGCGAGTCGCAGCATCAGCGCCAATTGTTTACCGCGCACCACTAGCCTGTTCGCATGACGGACAAGACTCCCGACAACGACGTCCCTAGCGTTCCCGCTGTTCCTCGCGTGTCGAATACGCGAGCCATTGGCACGGTAGGTCAGGGAATCCTCGCTGATTCTCCGATCCCCAAGAGCCGCGTGCGCGCGTGGGCGCTCTGGGATTGGGGCTCCGCCGCGTTCAACGCGGTCGTCACCACGTTCGTTTTCAGCACCTACCTGGCGAGTGGTCTATTCATCGATCCCGAGATCGTTGCCGCAGCAGCCGATGACGACAAGAACCCGGCGCTCGTCCTTGCCAAAGCAAACAACACGACTATCATCTCGGGGGCACTCACGATTGCCGGCTTCCTCGTCGCCGTCCTCGCTCCCATTTTGGGGCAACGATCGGATGGTTCTGGTCGCCGAAAATTGTGGCTTGCTATTAATACAGGCCTCGTTGTGGTCGCAATGGGTGCCATGTTCTTCGTGGTGCCGGTGCCGTCGTACATCTATCTCGGCGCAGCACTCCTCGCCGCCGGCAATATCTTCTTCGAGTTTGCGAGCGTCAACTACAACGCGATGCTCGTGCAAGTGTCCACCCCTAAGACAGTGGGCCGCGTCTCTGGGTTCGGTTGGGGGCTCGGCTACATCGGCGGAATCGTGCTGCTGATCATCCTGCTCGTGCTGTTTATTCAGAACTTTGGAAGCGAGACCGGTAACGGTCTGCTCAATGTGCCCTTCGGCGCTGATGGCGGTGCGCTCGATGTGCGGTACGCCGTGCTTGCCTCCGCGGTGTGGTTCGCGATCTTCGCCATCCCCGTGCTGATTGCAGTGCCCGAGATTCCTGCTGGCGCCCGCGAGAACCGCGTGAGCTTCTTCGGCAGCTACGCCAAGCTCTTTGGCACCATCAAGACCCTCGCAAAGAAGAGCCCGCAGGTTCTCATGTTCTTGCTCGCGAGCGCGGTGTTCCGTGATGGTCTCGCCGCCGTCTTCACGTTCGGCGCGATCATTGCGGCGCAGGTGTTTGGCTTCAGCCCGAGCGAGGTCATCTACTTCGCCGTCGCCGCCAACCTCGTGGCCGGCATCGGAACGTTTGTTGGCGGATGGCTCGACGACAAGCTCGGGGCCAAGAATGTGATCATCGGCTCCCTCATCGGCCTCGTACTCGCCGGCCTCGCCGTGCTCTTCGTCGGCGATGCCCAAACCGGGTTCTGGATCGCTGGCCTCTTCCTGACGCTGTTCGTAGGACCGGTGCAGGCGGCAAGCCGCAGCTTCCTCGCTCGCGTTACTCCAGTCGGCCGCGAGGGCGAAATCTTCGGCCTCTACGCCACGACTGGCCGCGCCGTGAGCTTTCTCGCCCCTGGACTTTTCACGCTCTTCGTCGCCATGACCGGCGACACCCGCTACGGCATCATCGGAATCGTGATCGTGCTGCTTGCTGGTCTCGTGCTGATGCTGCCGGTGAAGGCCAAGCAGTCAGTCATCGACTAGTTCGGGTAGAGTCCGAAATTCACTGGTGCCAAACAGCCCACTAGAGGGATGCTTGGCTCATGACTGAAATCGCCCCCAGCTCCCCCGCCGCCCGCGCCGAACTTCTGCGCTCACTCCACATCCCTGGCACGCCCCTGATCGTCTCCAACGTGTGGGATGCCATCACCGCCCGCGTAGTTGCCGAGGCTCCCGGCGTTCGCGCCCTTGCCACCGCAAGCCATGCCGTGAGTTTCGCCCGCGGAGTTTCCGACGGCGAAGGCCTCACCGTTGATCAGGCCATCGAGGCGGCATCCATTATCTGTACTGCCGTCGAAATCCCCGTCTCGGTTGACTTCGAAAAGGGCTACTCGCCGGATGCCGCCGGCGTGCAAGCAAACGTCGAACGATTGATCGCGGCTGGCGCTGCTGGGCTGAACATCGAAGACAGCTCGGGCCCAGCCAAGGCTCCGCTGTTCGACCTCGATCACGCAGCGGCTCGGGTTGCCGCAGCCCGCGCGGCTGGCGACGCTACCGGTGTGCCCATCGCGATCAACGCCCGCGTTGATGTGTTGGCCGGTGGCGGCGAATGGGATGACATGGTCGCCCGCGCAAACACCTACCTTGCCGCTGGCGCCGACTGCATTTTCGTTCTCGGCCTCACTAACGAGCAAATGGTCGCCCAGGCGATCGCTCAGATCGATGGGCCCATTTCGGTGATTGGCGGAACAGGATATGTGCCGCTGAAGACTCTCGCCGAGCTCGGCGTAGCTCGCGTGAGCTTTGGACCGCGCACGCTCGGTCTCACCCTGTCTCACCTGCAGCAGGCGGCTACCCAGCTCACTGCTCTGGGCGACTACCCCGAAGAACTCGGTTTCGTCTACTAATTCGCGACACGAGGAGTACTGTCGGATTATGGACACGCAACAACCCATCAGTTACTGGGTGAAGCTCGTCGATCGCATCATTGATGAGCTCTTCGCCACCACCCTCGAAGAGCACGGAATTACCCGCCGCCAATGGCAACTGCTCACTGTGCTGTCGAAAGGCGCTGCCGGTGTCGAGCTTCTCGACATCGAAATCGCGCCGTTCTTAGACCGCGCGAACGGCGCTGTGCCCCCCACGCAGGGGTTGCACACCACGTCGCTCGAATCGCTCAATGAACTTGTCGAGAGCGAGTGGCTCACGACCGACGGCGCGCTGTTTGAACTCACCGATCGCGGCCGCGTTGTTGTCGACCGCCTCACCGTCGTGATCGCCGCGGGCCGCCAGAAGGCGACTGAAGGCGTCACCCCTGAGCAATACGAGACCACAGTCACAGTGCTTGAGACCATGGCCAAAAACCTCACCGTTCAGAGCCAGTAGGGCAGCGGACCAATCCTGTAAAGCGCTAGGCGATGTACAGCTAGCGCACAATACTGGGTTCATGAAGGGAATAATCCTTGCAGGCGGGTCTGGAACACGGCTCCACCCGATAACGCTGAGCATTTCCAAACAGCTCGTGCCTATCTATGACAAGCCGATGATTTATTACCCCCTGTCTACGCTGATGCTTGCCGGCATCAACGACATCCTGATCATCACCACCCCGCATGACGCGGAGCAGTTCGTGAAGCTCCTCGGCGATGGCTCGCAGTTCGGTATTTCTCTGACTTTCGCCGTGCAGCCCGAACCGAACGGGCTCGCTCAGGCCTTCGTTATTGGTGCCGACTTTGTGGGCAATGATTCCGTGGCGCTGGTATTGGGCGACAACATCTTCTATGGACCGGGCCTCGGTTCTCAGCTCAGCCGCTTTGCCGACATCGACGGCGCTGCCATCTTCGCTTACTGGGTAGCGGAGCCCGAAGCCTATGGCGTTGTCGAATTCGATTCCCAATTTATCGCTGTCTCCCTCGATGAGAAGCCGGCCCATCCGAAAAGCAACTACGCCGTGCCCGGGCTCTACTTCTATGACAATGACGTGCTCGATATTGCCGCCGGGCTCACCCCTTCCGCCCGCGGCGAATATGAAATCACCGACGTGAACAGCGCCTACCTCAATGCCGGAAAACTCAAGGTCGAAGTTTTGCCGCGAGGAACGGCCTGGCTCGACACCGGAACCTTTGATTCGATGACGGATGCCAGTGACTATGTCCGCACGATCTCCCGACGTCAGGGACTCAAAATTGGCTGCCCCGAAGAAGTCGCATGGCGCCGAGGATTGCTGACCGACGACGAACTTCGTGAGCGCGCCGAACGCCTAACCAAATCGGGATACGGCTCGTATTTGCTCGAAATGCTCGAACGCGGGAGGTAGACCAGATGAGCAGGATGCTTGTGACCGGCGGCGCTGGATTCATCGGTTCGAATTTCGTCCACTACATTCTCGAGAACACCGACCATCACGTCACCGTGCTCGACAAATTGACCTATGCCGGCAATCGTGCGTCGCTCGACGGGCTTGATGCGGCACGGTTCAGCTTTGTCCGGGGCGACATCACCGACGCCTCGGCAGTTGACGCGCTCGTCGCCGGAACCGACATTGTGGTGCACTACGCCGCCGAATCTCACAATGACAATTCGCTCGACGACCCACGGCCGTTTCTCGACACCAACATCGTGGGCACCTACATCCTGCTCGAAGCGGTGCGACGTCACCAGAAGCGTTTTCACCACGTCTCCACCGATGAGGTCTATGGCGATCTCGAGCTTGATGACCCGAGCCGCTTTACCGAGCAGACTCCCTACAACCCGTCGAGCCCGTACTCATCGACCAAAGCAGGATCAGACCTTCTCGTGCGCGCGTGGGTTCGGTCATTTGGTGTGCAGGCCACCATCAGCAACTGCTCCAACAACTACGGCCCACGCCAGCACGTTGAGAAGTTCATTCCTCGCCAGATTACCAATGTGCTCACCGGTGAGCGCCCCAAGCTTTATGGCGATGGCCTCAATGTGCGGGATTGGATTCACGCCGCCGATCACTCCGCTGCCGTGCTAACGATTCTCGAGCGAGGCCACATCGGCGAGACGTATCTCATCGGGGCTGACGGCGAGAAAAACAATCGAGAAGTCATGGAGCTGATCCTTACTGCCCTCGGCCAACCGACGGATGCCTACGATCACGTTGCGGAGCGCCCCGGGCACGATGTGCGCTACGCCATCGACTCCACGAAACTTCGCACTGAACTCGGATGGATGCCGCAGTTCTCCAATTTTGAGGTCGGTATCGAGGCAACCGTGCAGTGGTACCGCGACAACGAAGACTGGTGGCAGCCGCAGAAGGCCGCCACCGAGGCTCGCTATCTGTCGCAGGCTCGGTAGCGATGCCCCACGTTACAGAGACCCCTATCCCCGGACTGCTGCTGCTAGAGCTGGCGGTGCACGGCGACAATCGTGGCTGGTTCAAAGAGAACTGGCAGCGCGAAAAAATGACCGCTGCTGGGCTTCCTGACTTTGGCCCAGTGCAACACAACATCTCCTTCAACGGCGACATCGGTACGACTCGTGGCATCCACGCTGAACCGTGGGACAAACTCGTGTCGGTTGCCACAGGGCGCATCTTTGGAGCTTGGGTCGACCTCCGTGCTGGAGCCACGTTCGGCACAGTGTTCACCGCGGAGCTCGACGCGGCACGCGCCATCTACATTCCCCGCGGCGTCGGCAATGCCTACCAAACACTCGAGCCTGACACCGCCTATAGCTACCTCGTCAACGAGCACTGGAGCTCCAGCGCCAGCTACACCTTCCTCAACCTTGCCGACGAGAGCGTTGCCATCGACTGGCCGATCCCCCTGCAGGATGCCGAACTCAGCGACAAGGACCGGGCGCATCCGCGGCTCACGGCGGTAACCCCCCTCGCTCGTCGCAGAACACTGATACTTGGAGCGGCGGGCCAGCTGGGCACGGCACTCCGCGAAACGATACCGACAGCCGAGTTTGCGACTCGTGACCACATTGACCTCAGCGACAGCGGATGCTTCGACCACATCCATTGGCCCGACTACCACGTCGTAATCAACGCCGCCGCGTATACCGCAGTGGATGCCGCAGAAACGGCACAAGGTCGTGCCGCAGCATGGGCTATCAACGTGACCGCCACGGCAGCCCTTGCTCGCATTGCGACGGAGCATCGCCTGACCCTCATCCACATCTCCAGCGACTACGTCTTCGATGGCACAACCGCACCGCACCCGGAGACCGAGCCGGCATCACCGCTTAGCGTTTATGGGCAGACGAAGGCAGCGGCAGACGCCATCGTCTCGACCGTGCCGCGGCACTACATCGTGCGCACCAGTTGGGTCATCGGCGAAGGAGCCAACTTCGTGCGCACCATGGCTTCCCTTGCCGAGCGCGGCAGCTCTCCGTCCGTGGTCCACGACCAGGTCGGGCGGCTCACTTTTGCGAGTGATCTCGCAGCGGGCATCCGCCATCTGATTGCCACTCGCGCAGCGTTTGGAACCTACAACGTGACCAATGCGGGCCAGCCACAATCGTGGGCCGCCCTAGCTCAACGGATCTTCGAGTTGACCGGCCACGACGCAGCTCGCGTGACGGGCATCGACACGGCCGAGTATTTCGCCACAGCTCAGGGCGCTCCTCGACCGCTCAATAGCGTGCTCGACCTCACCAAGATTGAGGCCACCGGCTTCAGGGCGCGGGATGCTGATGTGGCGCTCAGAGAATATCTGGGCCGTGGTGATGTGCGGGATTAGAGCTTCAGCGCTGCGATAACCAGTAGCTAGCGGATGAACGCCCACCAGATGAGCAGCATCGTCACGAAGAATCCGGTGATGAAATTGAGGGCCAAGAAGTTCTTCCAGCCTCGGTTTGCTGACTCGGCTGTGGCATCCGTGATGTTCCAGAATGGCGCGCACATCGCCGCATAGGGCAGCACCAGAATGGCGGCGAGTGGGCCCGGCCACGCCGAGAACAGCAGCAGGATGCCGCCGGCTAGGTACGCGATCACGGCGAAGCGAGTGGTGGCTCGCGCCCCAATCACGGTCGCGATGGACGAGATGGCTGCGGCACGATCGGCGAGCACATCTTGCACGGCGCCGAAGGCGTGCGAGGCGATGCCCCACAGGAAGAACGCGCCAAGCACGGCCCACAGTTGAGGTGTGAAAACCGCGCCGGCAAGCACGAGCGCGTAGATCGCGGGCGACACAAAGTGCGTGCTCGAGGTGAGGGAGTCGAGGAACGGGCGCTCCTTGAAGCGCAAGCCTTTGGCTGAGTAGGCCACGACGGCAAACATGCTGATGAGCAGCACAAGCCACGAGAGTGGGTTACCGACGATCACGAGATAAATCAGGAACGGGATGGTCGTGACGGCGGCGGCGATGAGCGTTGGCCGGTGCATCCGCGGGTCGAGAAGCGCCCCTTCAACCCCGCCCTTGCGCGGGTTGCGCAGGTCGGACTCGTAGTCGAACACGTCGTTGATGCCGTACATCGCCAAGTTGTAGGGCACGAGGAAGAAGATCGTGCCGAGCACGAAGGTGAGATCGATCGCGCCGGTGGTGAGGTAGTACGCGGCCGCAAACGGGAACGCCGTATTGACCCAACTGAGCGGACGCGAGGAGAGGAACAGATCCTTAAGCATGGGAGTCCTTTCGGCGAGAACCCAGCAGCGTCCACAGGCACGGCAGCGCCACGACAGCCGCGACCGCGTAGGCGAAGTCTTCGAGCGGGGCGACTCCAATGAAGGCGCCGCTGATGGCATCCGCGCTGTAACCGACGAGGCCGACGGAGATCATCACGTTGTCGAAGACCGCCGTCATCACGAGCAAGATGCCCATCGTGATCGCGATGGCGCGCCACTGCGGCGAGCGCCGCCGCACTACAACAGCAATCACGAGCGCCGCGACGAGAGCCAAGAACACGGCATTGAGTAGCCAGTACGTCATGCTGCGCTCCCCTCGGTAGCCGCCGAGCGCTCGCGAGTGAGGGCGCCGTAGACGTTCATCGTGAGATAGCAGAGCAGGGTGAGAAAGAAGACTTCTTCGAGGGGAACCTCCGGTGCCACCAACAGTCCGGTCATGAACTCGGTCTCGCCGCGGAAGAAGATGCCGAGGCCGACACCGAGAAGATCCCAGACGAGAAAGAAGAGCACGCCGACCGGCAGCACGATGCGGGCGCGCCGGGCATCCCGCCAGAAGAACAGCGAAAAGCGTCGATCGAGCACGACCATTCCCGTGAGGGAAATCAGCAGAGCAAGAAGGTAGAGAACGATCACGGCCAGGGCCTCGGTTGAGGTGCGACCACGGGCGTCAACGGCTCAGCGAGCGGGCCAGCAGAGGTATCGCCGCGCAGGCGCTTCACGAGCACTTCGGCACTAATCAGACACATGGGAAGGCCGATGCCCGGGATGGTCGAGCCACCCACGTAGTAGAGGCCCTTGACCTTTTTGCTCACATTGCCGGCGCGGAAGAACGCGCTCTGCTTGAGGGTGTGAGCCGGCCCCAGTGCGGTGCCGCGCCACGCGTTGAGGTCATCGGCGAAGTCGCCAGGGCCTACCGTGCGGCGCACCGTGATGCGGTCGGCGAGGTCGGGGATGCCGGTCCACTCGCTGATCTGCGAGATCACCGAGTCGGCGAGCTTCTCGATGCGCGCATCGCCAGCTCCGGCGCCTGCGAGTTGACCGTGGCCAATGGCGGGGTCGGCCGGAATCGGCACGAGCACAAACACATTCTCGTATCCCTCGGGTGCCACATGCGGGTCAACGCCACTGGGCTTGCAAATGTAGAGCGATGCCGGCTCGGGCACCTTCGGTTCGTTGCCAAAGATGGCCTCGAAGCCCTGTTGCCAGTCCTTCATGAACAGCAGCGTGTGGTGCTCGAGCTCGGGCAGTTCGCCCTTCACACCCAAGTACAACAGCAGCGCGCTGGGGCCGGGAACCTTCTTCTCCCAGTACTCAGCGGAATAGGTTTGCTCGCTTGACTCCAGCATGGTGGTTTCCGTGTGGTGGAGGTCGGCAGCAGAAACCACGGTGTCGGCGTTGATGGTGTGACGCTTGCCCGCGGCATCCGTGTACTCAACACCTGTTGCAACGCCATCGACTGTCACGATGCGCGTGACCTTCGAACCGGTGCGGATGTCGACGCCAGCAGCCCGCGCGATGTCAGCGATGCTTTCAATCACCCGGGTGAAGCCGCCCATCGGGTAAAGCACACCATCCGAGAGATCGAGGTGGCTCATGAGGTGGTACATGCTCGGGGTGAGGTACGGCGAGGAGCCGAGAAAGACGGCCGGGTAGCCGAGCACTTTGCGCAGACGATCGTCTTTGACGGTGCGAGCAACCAAACTCGAGAGCGGTTCGATAAGCAAGCGGATGAAGCGGGCCGCCTTAGCGAGCACCTCTTTCGTTGCGCTCGTGCGCAGATCAGCGAAGCTCGTGTAGAGAAAGTACTTCTTCGCGAGCTCGTAGGTGTCTTTGGCCGAGACGAGGTACTTGCGCATGCGGGCACCCGAACCCGGCTCGATGCTCTCGAATAGCGCGAGGTTCTCTTCGAGCTCGGTTGAAATGTCGAGCGCTTCTTTCTCTCCCTCAAAATAAACCCGGTAACCAGGGTCGAGGGTGACGAGCGAAAGCTGCTCGGCGGCACTCGTGCCCATGAGTTTGTAGAAGTGATCGAACACCTCAGGCATCAAATACCACGACGGCCCGGTGTCGAAACGGAACCCTTCGTGCTCCCACAGCCCCGCGCGGCCACCCACCTCAGGGCGGCCCTCGAGCAGCGTGACCGAATGCCCCTCCTTAGCCAGCAGTGCCGCACTCGCGAGCCCGGCAATACCGCCACCAATTACTACAACGTCACTCATGGTCGAGGAGTCACTCCTATCGCGGCCGCCGCAGCCAACCGCAGTTTCACAACATCTGGAACCCGCACCCGGGTCTTCACCAATTCGCTCGCCGGAGTTGCCCGGATGCGCTTGGAAAGTTGGGCAAAGAGAGAGTGCGCGAGCGCAACCGCTTTTTTGCTGCTCGCCGGCAGCTCGGCACCAATGGCGGCATCCCGCAGATCAGCATCGAGATCATCAAGCAGTCGGATCTTTTCGGCTTCGGTGAACGAGGCAACATCGATGCCCGGAAAGTAGCTGCGGCCGAGCGTCTCAAAATCGTCGGCGAGGTCACGCAAGAAGTTGACCTTTTGGAAGGCTGCGCCGAGCGCTTGTGCACCGCGCTCGAACTTGGCTCGCTGCTCGTCGCTGACATCGTGGCCGTGCAGGAAGGCACACAGGCACATAAGACCGACAACTTCAGCGGAGCCGTAGACGTAGCGATCAAAGCTGGCCTGGTCGTGCTCTTTCTGGTTGAGATCCATGCGCATCGACTCGAAGAAGGGAGCCGTGAGCTCTGCACCAAACGACACCTCGCGCGCGGTGAGCGCGAAGGCATGAACGACGAGGTTCGAGCTGAAGCCGCTCGCGATCGCGTTCTCGGTTTCTTTCTCAAGTTCGTTCAACTGACGGCCCGTCGCGATCACGTCGAGACCGGCTTCTTCGGCTCCGCCGTCAACGATTTCGTCGGCCACCCGCACGAGAGCGTAAATGTTCTCGACATGCTGGCGAACATCCGTGCCGAGAAGGCGAGATGCCGCAGAAAACGACGTGGAATAGCTGCGAATGACGATGCTGGCCGCATCTTCGGCGACACGGTCATACAGCTTCAGACGTGAGCTCACGCGCGCCCACCCTCAGCATGTTCAGGCACATTAGTTAGGCTGAGTGCAGGCCGACACATGGGGTGCGGCATTTCGATTCGTTCCACCTAGGCAGACTATCGCGATCATGAGTGAAATCCCCGAGCAGGTTGTACTTCTCTCCGAGTCCGGCGAACACATTGGTGTTGCCGACAAGGCCCTCGTTCACACGACCGACACCGCCCTGCACCTCGCGTTCTCGTGCCACGTCTACAACGCCGACGGCAAGGTGCTCGTCACCCGTCGCGCGCTCTCGAAACTCACCTGGCCCGGTGTCTGGACGAACTCGTTCTGCGGCCATCCGGCCCCCGGTGAAGATATGGCTGTTGCGATCATCCGCCGGGCCAAGTACGAGCTCGGAATTACCGTCAGCGATGTGCAACTCGTGCTGCCCGATTTTCGTTACCGCGCCGTTGACTCCTCCGGCATCGTCGAGAATGAGATCTGCCCTGTCTACCGTGCAGTGACGACGGATGCCGCAGCCCCTAACCCGGCAGAGGTCGACGAGTTCGACTGGGTTGACCCCGAGTCGCTGCACAGCGCCGTGGCCGCAACTCCATTCGCGTTTAGCCCGTGGCTCGGCTGGCAGTTGGAGCAACTCGACGCTCAGCGCGACTAGTAGCCGCGAGTGGGGTTGAGCGTGCGTACTTCGTCGAGCATCGCGTTGACGACACGCAAGCTACGCTCGGGTTCGTTCAGTTGGGCGAATAGCCAGAGGTCATCGACCAGAGCGATCGTCGGGTAGTCGTAGCCGTCAGAGGTCTCTTCTTGCAGCACGTAGGTTTCTACCTCGCCGTTGGGCGTGCTCTCGTAACCCGCGGCCGCAATCTGGGCTTGGAACGCCTCAGCATCGACGCTCGACGTATCAGCGACCATGATCGTAAAGAACGAGTGGAAGTTGTCGGAGTAGCCCCAGAGGCACTGATCGCGTTGCGCGACCGTGTCGAGGATGGGATCGAAGCCTTGAGCGTGAAGCGCCCACGGCATTTCCTCCGGCCCCTGATCGCCCTCAGTTGGAAGCAGTTCGCCTCGGTCGCCTAAGTATTCCAGCGCGATGCTTTCGGGCAACATCTGCTCGCAATTTGGCACGACGAGCGGCTCTGCCACCGGCGCTGCCGTTGGTTCAACCGGACTAGCGGTTGGCTGGCCTGAAGCGTCAGCACCGTCTACCGGAAGGGTGCAACCGGTCAATGAAATTGCAACCATAGCCGCGGATGCTGCAGCAAGAATACGACGAGTAGAGGGTCGCGCTGAGGGGGTTCCTGAGCCCACAAATGTTTTCATGAACGCAACATTATGCGAGAGTGAGGATTAAACAACTATGAGAGTCCGAATCGTGATCTAACGTTCACTCACGCGTCACCAGAACAGGTTTAGCCCCCGAGCGAACCCGCATCATTCGCCCGCACATCGGTGCGGTGAAAGTTCTGGAAGCTGCGGCTGGCCGTTGGACCACGCTGGCCCTGGTAGCGCGAACCGTACTGACCCGAACCGTAGGGCGACTCCACGGGGGAGGTGGTTTTGATGAAGCACAGCTGCCCAATTTTCATGCCGGGCCAGAGCTTGATGGGCAAGGTTGCAACATTGCTGAGCTCGAGAGTGACGTGACCCGAGAAGCCAGGATCAACGAAGCCGGCAGTGGAGTGCGTGAGCAGACCGAGGCGCCCCAGCGAGCTCTTGCCCTCGAGGCGAGCGGCAACGTCATCGGGCAAAGTGACGAGTTCGAAAGTGGAACCGAGCACAAACTCACCGGGGTGAAGGATGAACGGCTGGTCAGCATCCACCTCCATGAGGTGAGTGAGATCAGGCTGATCAACCGCCGGGTCAATGAACGGGTATTTGTGGTTATCGAAGAGGCGGAAGAAGCGGTCGAGCCGCACATCAACACTCGACGGTTGCACCATGTCGAGATCGAGAGGGTCAAGGCCGATGCGGCCAGAGGCGAGTTCGGCCCGGATGTCGCGATCACTGAGAAGCATGGCCTAAGACTAACGAAATCCCGGCCGCGTAGCGCTCAAATGAGCAAATCTGGGGAGCCGCGAAAGCTACGGCAGCCGCGCGGGAGCGAGCAACGCGATGCGCGACGCTGCGACATCCGCTGCCGTCTTCTCGATGAGCTCGTCGAGACTTTCGTAGCGGAACATCCCCCGCAACCAGGCGTGCACCGTGAACTCGACCTCGGCGTCATAGAGGTCCCCGTCGAAATCATGAATAAAGGCTTCGACTCGACGCTCGGTCACGTCGTCAAAAGTGGGGTTGTCACCGATGCTGATGGTCGCGCCATGACGGGTGGCAGCCGGCGGGAAGGTCACCCAGCACGCGTACACACCGTCGACCGGCAACGCGTGGTGGTCGGTGACAGCAATATTCGCGGTGGGAAAACCCAGCTCGCGGCCACGCTTGTCGCCATGCACGACGGTGCCGCGAAAACTCAGCGTGGGCGGATGCTCCATTAGGTCAACGCAATCGGTGCTCGGGCCACGCTCGTTAGCCATGGTGCGCACCCGTGAAGCACGCACGCCCGCCGCCTACAGCCCGCGGAACTGGCTGAGGTGAAAGACAAGAGGAGTGACTTCGGGGAACGCTTCAGAGTGGATGACTTCGAGAGTCACAATCTCGTGGTCACCGCCGTCAAAGCTGTTACGAATCTCGCACTCGAGCCACAAAGCGGCACCATCCATGTGGATGGCTCCCCCTTCGGTCGCGCGCCAGGCAACGTCGGCGAAACGGTCACCCGTGCGGGAAGCGAGGCTGCGGGCGGTGCTTTCCTGATCGGCGCCAAGAACGCTGAGCCCGATGCGGGTGGCGCGCGCGAGCACGGGCCACGTAGCGGAGGTGCGCGCGGGGCACACAGCTACGAGCGGTGGGTCGAGGGAAACGGACGTGAAGGAGTTGACGGCGATGCCGGTTGGGGTGCCATCGACGACAGCGGCGAGCGCGACGACGCCGGTGGGAAAGAGCGAGAGTGCTCGGCGAAGAGCAACCTGCGGGGGAACTTCTTCCGCGGTGGTCTCATGCGACATGGGCGGACTCCTTTGCTTGAAATGTTCAACCAGCGACTGCTAGTCAAGTTTGAACATGTGACTACATGTTAGTCATTTTTGATCATGTAAACAACAGACTTTCTCCCCTGCACGCCGACCGCTTGGCCTACCATTGGGGGCATGTCGACTACAACTCGCCTCGTCGTACTGGGAGCTGTGAACCAGTTCCAACCAGTTCACGGCTACTTTCTGCGCCGTGAACTGATGACCTGGCACATCGACGAATGGGCCAACATTCAGCCCGGCTCGATCTACAACGCCCTGCGGTCGCTCACGAACGATGGCTATCTCGCCGAGAACGGCACCGAGTCTGCCGGCAACCGCCCCGAGCGCACGACCTACCGCATGACCGAAGCCGGCGAAGTCGAATTGCTCCGGATGCTGCGCGACGCCCTCTGGACAGTCGAAGTCTTCGACACCAAGCCCGTCATGGTGCTCACCTCGTTCATGTACGCCCTGCAGCGCGAAGAAGTGCTCGCCGGACTCGAACACCGCGTCACCGAAATCGACGCCCGCATCGCCAGCAACGCGTACCACATTGGTGATGTTGCAACCTCGACCTCGACTCCCGCCTACGTGCGCGAAATCTTCGAACTGGCAACCTCTCGCTTGCGCGGAGAACAGCAGTGGGCTCGAGACGTGATCGGCCGCATCCGCTCTGGCGATTACGTCTTTGCCGGAGAAGATGGCGACCGTCCCGCTCGCCGCGCTACGAGCTAGTTCTTCGCTTCAACCGCGGCCGTCGCCCGGTAGGCCGCACCAGGGTGGTCGTCACGCAAGATCGAATCGTCGGTGCCGAGCAAACGCTCGCGCAGAGTCGAAGCGTCGTAGCCTTCGCCCGCAACTCCCCGCTCGCGCAGAATCGGCAGCACCTTCTCGATGAACTCGACGGTTGAGCTCGGCTGAATCATCGGCGTCAACAAGAAGCCATCGAGGTCGGCGCCCTCAGCGAGAGCGATCATCTCGTCTGCGATCTGCTCAGCCGTGCCCACGAAGGGCTTGCTGCGCACACCATTGCCATGCCACTGCGCCAGGACATCGCCAACCGTCTGGTCGCCGAAGCGGGTGATCTGGGTCTGCGAAAGCTCAGTGTGCAGCTCCTTCATCGGCGTTGCCGGGTCGAAGGACGAGAGATCGAGGCCCGTGAACCAGGCGTAGGAGGCGACGGCCACGTCGGGGCTCTCGGCATCCAGCACCGCTTGCAGCTTGGCCTTGGCTTCGTCAGCGGTGTCGCCGATGACGCACGTGAAGGCCGACATGATCTTGACCGAGTCGGCGGCGCGACCGTTCTTGACGGCCTCTTCACGAATGGAGGCGACCTGCTCGGCCACCTTCTCGACGGCTCCACCACCGAGGAAGACAGCTTCACCGTGCTTGCCGCCGAACTCGCGGCCGCGCGGTGAGGTGCCCGCTTGGAAGAGCACCGGGGTGCCCTGCGGTGAGTACGAGGAGTTTCCATAACCGTGCGATTTAAAGTACGGACCATCGTGCTCGATGCGGTGAACCTTGGCCGGGTCAGCAAAGCGACCATTCTTGTCACGCTCGAGCGCGTCACGCTCCCAGGCGCCCTCCCACAGCTTGTAGACGACTTCCATAAAGTCATCGGCCATGTCGTACCGCTCGTCGTGCGCGACCATCGGAACGCCAAAGGCCTGCGATGCCGTCTCGGCGGTTCCCGTCGTCACGACGTTCCACCCGATGCGCCCGC
This sequence comes from Salinibacterium sp. NG253, assembly GCF_015864945.1. Lineage (GTDB taxonomy): Bacteria > Actinomycetota > Actinomycetes > Actinomycetales > Microbacteriaceae > Rhodoglobus. The sequence continues at coordinate 1,658,026 of NZ_JADYWF010000001.1, forward strand.
CCGAGAGGTGGTCGAGGCTCGCAATGCGGCGGGCAAAAGCGTAGGGCTGTTCAAGAAGAGTGGATCCCGTGAGCACGAGTCCGAGATTCGTGGTCGTCGAGATGAGAGCAGCAGCCAGAATCGCCGGATCGAGGCGCGGCAGGTCGAGGCCCTCGACCGAGCAGATCTCGGGACGCTCGCCGTTGACGTCAGCCCAGCCCCACGCATCCGCCAAAAACATGAAGTCGAAGCCGGCTTCTTCGCAGATGGTGGTGATTTCACGCCAGTAGTCGAGGCGGTCGAACATGTCGCGCTTGTTGTCGGGGTGACGCCAGGTGGACGTGCCCGAGTCGTTGGCTTGGGGGTTTTCGAATAGACCGAAGCGAAGCTTCTTCATGGTGAATCCTTTCGTGGTGGTGAAAAAAGTCAGGTACAGCTGAAAAAAGTCAAAGTTGTAGCGGGAAAAGGTGGGGGGAGCCGAAAACTACCGGCCGACGGCGGCTCCGTCGCTCCACCACAGCACTCGTTTGCGCACGAGAGCGAGCAGTGAAATGAGCACGACACCCATGAAGCAGAGCAGCGCGATGCTGGCCCACGTGACGGGCAAGTTGGCTTGGGCTGCGGCGATCGTCACGAGGGATCCGAGCCCTGCCTGCTGGCCGGCCGCAACGAACTCGGCAACAGCCGCGCCGACAATCGCCAGCGGAAGCGCGATACGCAGTCCCGCAAAGACGTAGGGCATCGACCCGGTGAAACGCAGGTCGCGGAAGATCTCCCAGCGGCTGGCATGCAGTGTCTTCATCACATCGAGAGCGCGATCATCCACATCTCGCAGCCCGGCAAGGGAGTTCACGAGCATCGGGAAGAACACGACCAGCGCGGTCACGATGAACTTGGGCGTCATGCCGAAGCCGAACGCTACGACAAGCGCGGGAGCGATGGCCACGATCGGAGTCACCATCACGACAACGACGAGCGGCATAACCGCGCGTTCCATGACCTGAAACTCGGCCATGATGATCGCCAAGATGAACCCGGCGATGATGCCCGAGCTCGCACCGACGAGAACTTCTAGCCCCGTCACGAGCATGTTCGCCCAGTACGTATCGGCATCTTTGATGAGGCTCACCCACACCTGGTCGATGGTCGGAATCACGTACGGGTTCGCGATCGCGGTGATCTGCCAGAGGGCTGCCGCAATCACAAAGGTGATGACGGCGGGAGCCCAGTTGGTCCAGCGTAAGTTCTGTTTGAACTTGGCCGAGGCCAGCGGTGAGAAGCGGCGGCCGGTCGCACTTGTCGCCGACTGAACGGCCAGCGCTGATGTGTCGGTTGTTGACATGCGTTCCTCGTTCCTGCGTGACTTAGGCACTCTTTTGTCCCATCACTTCGCGCAGTGTTTCGCGCACGTGGCCTTCAAGATCACGGAACTCGTCGGTCGCGTACACGTCGATCGTGCGGGGGCGTGGCAAAGGAACATCGATGACTTCCGCGATGTGGCCAGGATGCGCCCCCATCACCACGATGCGGTCAGAGAGCATGATCGCCTCGGGCACCGAGTGAGTCACAAACATGACGGCCTTGCGGTTGGACTGCCAGAAATCGAGCAACCCCAAACGTTGAGCGTCACGGTTCATCTCGTCGAGCGCCGAGAAGGGCTCGTCCATGAGCAACACACTCGGGTCGAACACAAACGCGCGGGCAATAGCGACGCGCTGCTGCATCCCACCCGAAAGCTGACCCGGATACTTGTCGAGCGCAGCACCCAACCCGAATGACTCCAGAATCTCGCGAGGGTCGCGCAGGTTGCGGTTCGCATTCGCTTTCGGGTTCACCCTCATAGGGAGGCGCACATTGTCGAGCACCGTGCGCCACGGGAGCAGCGCTGGAGACTGAGGAACAAGACCGATCATCTTGTTCTTCGTCGCGGCTTTCACCGTCATCCCGTCAACCATGACGGTGCCACTGTCGGCGTCGATGAGGCCAGCGACCGTCTTGAGCAGTGTCGACTTGCCGCACCCGCTTGGTCCGATCACCGAAACGAACTCGCCCATCTTGATCGAGAGGCTCACGTGGTTGAGCACGAGCGTGCGCGCCCCCTCGGGGCCGAAGCTCTTAGAGACGTTCTCGATATGAACGCCCGCGTGTGGCTGTGCGGTTTCCACAGTTACTCCCTGAGTTATGAAGCCGGATGCCGCACCGGGTGGGTTGGTGCGGCATCCGAGCGGGGTGGTCGGGTTAGTTGCCCGGCCAGATCAGTTCGCCGTCTGCATAGAGATCAGCGACGAGCGTTTCATCCATCATGTCGGTGATAGCGGGAAGAGTGTCGACGTTGCCGAACTCTTTGACGAGTTCGTATTCGGCGGCCCAGTCAGCAGCAGTCTGGGTTCCGGGGAGCCCACTGTTGCTGTCCTTGACCCACTGAGATTCCACATTCCAGGTGCGTTCGAGCTGATCGCGCGGGAAGGCAGATCCTTGACCGTTGTCTTCGGCGAGCTGGGCGATCATGTCGATGCACTCGTCGGAGCTGTCGAGGCAGAACTGCAAGGCGTGCAGCGATGCGCGCATGAAGTCAGCGGCGACTTCGCGGTTCTCGGCGAGAAACTCGGAGTTGACCTCCATGACGTTGTAGGTGCCTTCAACACCCACGTCAGAGGGAAAGAACTCGGTGAACGGCAGCCCCTGAGCGCGAAGGTTCTCGGGCTGGTTTGAGGCGTAGCCGACTATGGCATCGACCTGGCCGCGGGTGACGACGGTGGGGTCGTAGTTGGTCATCTTAATTAGTTCGACCTTGCTGACATCGACGTCAGCGGCATCCAACATGGCGGAGGCGATCGGAGTGAGGTTGATGAAGTAGCCGAGCGAACCACCTTCAAGATCCTTGAGGCTCGTGATCTTCTCGTTGGCGAAGATCGAGAACGGCGGGGTGTTGCCGTAGGTCGCAACCGCGGTGAGGTTCTTGCTGTTGGCGGCGGCAAGCATGACATCGGATGCCGAACCGAGTGCGGTGAACTCAGCCTGGCCCGAGGAAACGAGCTGCTGCCCGTTCGCTCCGGAGGCATTGATCTCTACGTCGAGGCACAGGTCCTTGAAGTAGCCGAGTTCTTCGGCGAGGAATACGTCAAGCTGGCCGGCGCTGGCCGAGTATCCGTAGCCGGAGATGTAGGTGATGGTGCCCACCGCGGCGTTGCGGTCGCAGGCTTCCTGAGAGATCAGGAGGTCGCCGGCGTCGGGCGTGGATTCTTCTGCGGGGGCTGTGCAGGCGGAGAGCGAGAGTGCTGTTACCAAGAGCGATGCGATGCCGAGGCCTCGCAGTTTCTTGGAATCAAGAGGTGTAATCACTTGGATCCAGGTTCCTTCCTAGGCCGTATCCGTCATTGGATGGCTAGACAAAACGTACATGATCAAGATTGACTGTGCAAACTTGATTTACGGTCGTTTTGGTTGCCACCACACGCTGGCCAGGTGCAATGACCCTCGCGCTTCGGGTAGACAAGTCGTGCACCCAAAGGAACGCGGAGGGTTGCTACTGACGTTAGCGGAGGGAGCGCGAAACGGGCGGTTAACGACGAGCGCGTGGGAGGCAGCTTCGCAGCCGTCTCCCACGCGCTGCGCGAGAAAGCAGGATCGAGCGTTAGCCGTGGTCGGCCAACGACTCGTCGACAATGAGCAGAGTCTTGCCTGGAGCAGCCTCTCGGCTCAGTTGCAGACGGTGGGCTTCCGCGACCTCCCTGATGTGAAGTCGGTCGCCGATTTGGGTGCGAATTGCCCCGCCTGCGACAAGCGGCCACACGTGTTCGAGCACGCTCGCCACAATTTCTGACTTGGAACCTGCCCCGTGAAGCGGTCGGGCGCGGAGGGTGGTTGCCGTCACGGTTCCTCGCTTACGCATGAGCGACCCCAGATTCACTTCGGCCGCTACCCCGCTTTGCGAACCAATGATCGTCAAGCGCCCCGCGGTGGAAAGGGCATCGACATTTCGTTGCAGGTAGTCGGCACCGACAACATCCAGGATCAAGTCCGCGCCGACGTCAGATCGGTCGCCGCGCAACGACTCATCGCGAACGACCTCGACAAAGTCTTCCGACCGGTAGTCGACAACTACCGCGGCGCCCAACTCACGGCAGAGCGCAGCCCCTAGCGTTGATCCGACGGTCGTGACGACTCGGCAGCCCAAAGCAGTCATGAGTTGGATCGCAAACGTTCCAATTCCGCCAGCGCCACCGTGAAGAAGCACAACTGCACCCTCCTGCGGGCGAGTGGGCATACCCAGATTCGACCACACCGTGCACGCAACTTCGGGAAGCGTGGCTGCCTCAAGCAAGCCGACGCCATCGGGGATGGGGAGAAGCTGTTCGTGAGGAACTGCAACAAATTCTGCGTAGCCGCCGCCCGACAGGAGCGCGCACACCCGATCGCCAACCGCCCAACCTCCGACTGACGACCCGACGGCTTCAATTACTCCTGAGCACTCGAGCCCAAGAATCTCGGAAGCTCCTGCAGGTGGCGGGTATCGCCCCTCCCGCTGGCTTGAATCGGCGCGATTGAACGCCGTCGCTGCGACGCGCACGAGCACCTCGCCGTCAGCAATTTGCGGGCGTTCAGCTGTGCCCCATGTCAGCGTCTCCGGCCCGCCGGGCATCGACTGCACTACTGCTTTCATCGCTGCCGCGTCACTCTCTACCGAATTGCTCACTTGGCCCCATTCTTTGGCAGCACTTCTGCACGTGCTTCCCATCCGGTAATGGGCGGGAATGCATCTTCATCAACAATCACTTCAATGAGAGTGACGGCGTCGCTGCCGATTGCCTCTGCGAGCGCTGGCTGCAATTCCTCAAGACTGCTGACCCGGACTCCGCGAGCTCCCGCCGCGCGAGCAATGGCCGCGTGATCGACATCCGTGAATTTTACGGCGGTCGTGTACTCCGAGAATTGCACAAGCTCAGAGTGCTTCTGAAACCCCAGGATGCTGTTGTTGAGAAGCACGATCGTGAGCGGCACATTCATCCGGACAGCTGTCTCGAGCTCCTGCCACACGTGCCCGAAGCCGCCATCACCGGTGATGCAGACAACGTCGCTTTCGGGACTGGCGACCTTCGCGCCCAATGCCATCGGAACACCCCAGCCCAATCCCGCCATGCCTCGCGGGTACACAAACTGCTGTCCCGGGCGGCGAGCGGTGATGTAGTTGGCGAGCCAAATCGTGGAGTAGCTCGCGTCTGCGACAACAATGGTGTCCTTGTCGATGAGATCGTCGATTTCACGCATCACACGCTCGGGGCGAATGGGAGTGCTTTCGAGATCAACAAGCTCCGCAAACTGAGCGCGGTGGGCGTCACGGGCAGCGATGACATCAGCTTCCAGACTCGCGCGGTGCGCCTGGCGGTTCTCCACTCCGCGACGCGTCATTGCCTCGGCAAGGTCGTCCAGCGCGGCACGCGCATCGCCGACGAGACGCAGCGCTTCGTAGTTGCGCCCAATTTCTGCGCCGTCAAGATCAATGTGGATGACCTGTGCGTCAGCTGGAATGATGCTCCAGCCGTCGGTCCCGTTCTCATTAGTGCGATTGCCCACGAGCAAGACAACATCGGCGCGATCGAGAAGTGGCTGCATAAACGCGGTGCTGCTTCGCGCGCCCATTACGTTCCCCACAACGCCGAGTGAGAGTGGGTGGCGTTCGTCCACAGCACCCTTGCCCATGTTGGTTGTAGCCACAGCGAGCGATGCATTCTCCTGCAACCGTGCAAGCGACTCGGCGGCCACCGAGCGGTTAACACCGCCGCCGGCAATGACGACGGGATACTTGGCATCAACCAGTAGTTCGGCAGCACGTTCGAGCTGCTGAGCATCCGGCCGCGGACGATCCAGCGGGAAGGTTCCGAGGGCGCTCACTCGCCGACGCTTCGGTTCGATCGCGGGTTTCAACATGGAGTCTTTGGGCAAGAGCAAGACGACGGGCCCGGGCTTGCCGGACGTCGCAATACTGATCGCCATATCGACGTAGTCGTCGACCCGGGCCGGATCTTCGATATGCCGGGTCCATTTGCTGCACCCCGAGAAGAGTTCGTGGTGGTCTATTTCTTGGAAGGCGTTGCGGTCGCGGGTGGGCGTCGGTACATCTTGAACGATCGCGAGTAGCGGTACAGAACACAGCATCGCTTCTGTGAGCGGCGGCACAAGCAGCGTCGCTGCGGGGCCGTTCTGTGCCCCGACCACACCAATGCGGTTACTGATGCGCGCGTAGCCATCCGCCATCGCACCGCCAGCGTTCTCGGTGCGATATACAACCTGTCGAATTCCTGCACGTTCGGCAGCAAGAAAGAACGCGGAAGGCAAACTTTGGCCAAAGGTCTCGGTTATGCCGTGACGCACTAGCGCGTCAACAACTGCTTCGACTACGGTTTTACTCATTTTTGTGTCTCCTCGGTGGCGCGGTTCGTGTAAAGCTGCACAGTCTGCGCAGTAGCGAGATAGCGCTTTTAGCCATGCTAAAAGCCCTGAAGAGTAAGCGATATGGGGCGTAACTTATGGCCCGATCAGCACTTTCAATGGCCCGGTGGCCCTGCGGCGCCCACCGCATTTTGTTGCTGGATAGAGGCCACCAAGTTCGCCGCGAGCGCGCCGGCGCGCCCTTTGCCATTCGCCGACCACGCAACGCCCCAGACGCTCATAGGAGGTTGAGGCGCAATAGGGATCATGACGACGCCCCCGGGGAGGGAGTGCTCCAGCTCCGCATGGGCCAGAGCAAACCCATCGCCGTGCATTACCGACTCCATGCGATGGCCAAAATCTGGCTGCGAAGCCCCCAAGTTCAATGTCCCACCTTGCCTCACATCGCCCACCACAGAGTCGAAATTTCCGGCAGCGTCACCGCGCGACCAGTGAATGAGATTTTCGTGAGCAAGCTCCACGCGACTCACGGAGTGACGGCCCGCGAGAGGGTGATTCGCCCCCACAACCGCGCGCTGTTCGTCGGCACCGAGTTCATAGGTTTCGAGCCCGTCGCTATCAGCCAGCGGCAGCCGAACGAAAACGACATCTGCATCTCCAGCCCGTACATCTTCGATAGCGCCCGCGGTCCACGTCGTCTGGGCAGTGACCTCAACATGCGGGAATAGATCCCGAAAGCGCGCGACGAGAGGGAACGTTCTTTCTGCGGCGATTGACCGCGAGTACCTCAACCGAAGAGTGCCTGAAGCGTGGGTTCCTTCTGGCGAGACCTTCTGGACGGTCTCATCAACGAGTTCGAGAATGTTCAGCGCGCCCTCGTAGAGACGAAGACCCGAAGCCGTTGGCTCTACTGTGGGTGTGCGCACAATGAGCTCAGCGTTTAGCGCGTCTTCTAGCTGCTTGATCTGTTGCGAGAGTGCAGGCTGTGAGACAAAGAGCCTTTTGGCCGCTCGACCGAAATGTCGCTCCTCAACGAGGGCAACAAAACACTGCAAACGCCAGAAATTCATTAGCGCGACGGTGCTCTAGACGAAGCTTTTGCCATCGAGAAACGCTTTTCTCCATGGCTCAATCGAAACCTCGCGGAACAACTCGACTTCCGAAAAGGGGTCGGCATCGATATAGGCTTTCGCCTCCGCGTAGCTTTCAACATCAAGAAGGTAGATTCCTCCCGTCGGCTTGCCATCTGTCTCGCTGAGCTTCGCACCACACGCCAAGAGCTTCGCCTTCGTGGCCTCGAGGTAGTCGAGGTGACGACGGCGGTGTTCCGTTCTCAAGTCTTCGGATCCTGCTTTGTCGAATGTTTGGATGAAGTATGGCACTGTTTCTCTTTTCTTCTTGTCGTCACATTAACGAGTGATCGCGGGCGGTCTAGCCCTGTTCGCCTAGGCGAGGACCTTCTCTGCCGGAGCCCTGATCTCGTAGCCTGCAGAGTTGAAGATTCCGTTGTTCTCACGGAATCGACTCATGAAGTCGGGCCAAATTGTGGTCAGGCGGCCGTTGCGCTGATCGACATACCAGCTCTTGCATCCGCCATCCACCCACACTGTGCCTTGAGCTTTTTCGTTGACCATGTCGGCAAAACCGTCTTCTGCGTCGCGAGAGATCTCGATGCGTGTGGAACCAGTCGCCTCAAGGTGCTCGAGCGCTCCCAAGATGTAGTTGATCTGGCATTCGATGACGAAGATGATCGAGCCTGCTCCGAGGCCGGAGTTGGGTCCGTTCATGATGAAAAGGTTGGGAAACCCGTTGACTGTGCTGCAGGCGTAGGCCTGCTCTCCACCTGACCAGCGATCAGCGAGGGACTCACCCTCGACCCCGTGAATGAGATAGGAGATGGGAAGATCGCTGGCCTCGAAACCCGTGCTCACGATCAACACGTCGAGTTCATGAGCCGTTCCGTCTTTCATGATCACAGAATTACCCGAGATGCTGGCAATTCCGGTGGTCTCCAGCACCACGTTTTCCCGCTCGAAGGTGGGGTAGTACGTGTTTGAGATAAGGATGCGCTTGCATCCGATCGCGTAATCAGGAGTCAACCGCTCACGCAATTCGACGTTAGAAATCTGGTTCTCAAGGTGCCCCAGGGCCAGACCTGTGACCTTATTGATGAACGCCTCGATACCTCGACGCTGCGGGAAGCGAGCCTCGTTGGCCCAAAACAGCTCTCGACGGAGGTCTTTCGCGGTCTCGGGGAGGCGAGCGAACATGTTTTGCTCTGCTGGCGAGTATTCGCGGTCCATTCGCGGTACGACATACGGGGCCGATCGCTGGAAGACAGTCAACGTGCCCGCCTGCTGTGCCAGCTGCGGGATGATCTGGATCGCGGAGGCACCGGTGCCAATGACACCTATTCGCTTTCCCGCGAGGTCAACATCGTGGTCCCAGCGCGCCGAATGAAACTTCTCGCCCTCGAATTCTTCGATGCCAGCGATGTCGGGGTACTTCGGGTCAGAGAGATGACCCGCTGCGGTGATAAACACACGCGCGGCATAGTGCCCGCTCGTAGTCGTGATCAACCACTCATGGGAATCTTCATTCCACTCAGCCCGCACAACTTCGCTGTTAAACCGAAGATGCTGTTCGATTCCCTCTTGCGAGGAACAGTTCTTCAAGTATTCAAGGATCTCAGGTTGCTCTGCGTAGACCCTCGACCACTCCGGATTCGGCTTGAACGAGTAAGAGTACAAATGCGATTGGATGTCGCACGCCGCGCCCGGGTAGTGATTGTCGCGCCAGGTGCCACCCAAGGCCGACTCGCGCTCGAGCACGACGAAGGAATCTTGGCCTGAACGCTTAAGCTGCATGGCCATACCGAGGCCTGAAAAGCCCGAGCCCACGATCGCAACATCGACTCGCTGCACGTCGGTGTTAATCTGCGGTTCGTTCATTGTTGAAGAATGTGTCATGGCAGTTCCTTTCTCAGGAGATCAAGCGTCAGTTTTGGCGAGAATGCCGCCCGCAGGATGAGCGTGCGGTTCGGCGACAAAGGTGTCGATTAGAACAAAGAGTTCAGCGGGCCTCTCGTTGACCACCGCATGACCGGCCTGAACCTCGGCGTAACGCGCATCCGGGATCGCTCCAAAAATCTCGCGACTGTGACGGATGTTGACCATCTGATCGTGGATGCAACCGATCACTAGCGTCGGTGCTGAAATCGTCATGACTTCGGCCTCGATGTCAATCGAGCGATTAAGCTCCATCACTCGCGGCGACATGCTCGCGGCGCGCACCTTCGCCACGATCTCGGCGTAGTCGTATTCGGTGCGGCTCGTCAGGTACGCCGCGCTATAGCTCGCGTACAACACGAAGTCCGGCAGTGCGGGCGAGCCTGCGTCATGGAGTTCTTTCCAGATTCCATTGCGCAGCAGCTGGTGACGATCAGTTTTCATCCAGCCGGCGATCAGCACGAGCGCGGCAACCGTTTCGGGGTGGCGCGCGGCGAGCGCTTCGGCTACGACTGCGCCGAGCGAGTATCCGACCAGCGCAACGGGGCGCCCTGGTGCGCGATCTTCGATGACCGCGAGCGCCTGAGCGACGTAGTGCTCCAAGGTGAGTTCAACTTCTTCTGGCGGCAATACGAAGTCAAACGTGATTACGCGCCGGGTGAACGCGAGCATGGGGAACAGCGCCCAGAAGTTGCGCTCGGCCGGGCCACCGCTGCCGTGAAGAAGAACGACGGGCGGCTCATCGTGGCCGACTCCGCTGTCGTAATACGGAACCATGACGCCATCTACATCGATGACGCCCTCGGTGAGGTGGGGATAGAGAGCCAACGTTCCTCTGCTTTCGTGTGAAGTGCTGCGTGTAATGGACGAGAGTGTCTAAAGTGGCGGTTCGATCACCAGTGGGTCGAGTTGCGCATTGAGGCGAGCGTGTACCCGCTGCCAGATGGTGCTCGGCTCAAAGCCTCGAGTTGGCGTGCGATCGACCTCGTGGATGAAGATGCCGTGACAGTTCTGCGCAACGCTGAGAGCGTCAACGCGCGAAAGTAGCGCCCCTGCGGCTTGCCCCTCGGCAAGGATTGACCGCACGCGCTCGATGAGACGGTCACCCTGGGCAATAGTGCGGGCACGACCTGCGCTAGTCATGTCGAAACCTTGACGCAGGTAAAGCGCAGCGTTCGCGGGATCTTGCAGATAAAACGCTGCACGACCCTCATAGAAACTCCGCACTCGAGCGCAGTACCACTCCCCTGCACCTTCGGCGCCGACTGCTTCAGTCGCCAAGTCGTCGGCGCTCTGGAGTTCATCGAGGAGCGCATCCATGCGGTCGCCGTATGCAAGCGTCAGGAGCTCGTCTTTTGAACCAACGTAGCGAAAGAGTGTTGCTTCGCCGATGCCAGCGTGCTGTGCGACTTCGCGCGTTGTGATCTCGCTGAATGGCTTGCGCGCAAGAAGGTCTACGGCCGCCGCTCGGATGCGTCGGGTGACCTCACGCTTGGACTGCTCGCGAAGGCCCAACGGTGCGGATGCTTCTGCCGCAACTACCGGCTGAGAAACTTCTTCGTTCATCAGTGCCTCCGTAAAGAACCAGGAATGATTGTCGTTCACCCGATACTGATAGTACACTATCAAAGCGGAGTGCACTCTCATAATATTTCGAACAACGAAACCGCCTCGCGTTTAAGCGCCCGCGCGGGAGAGTCGCTCCCTAAGCTGAGCACGGCCGGCATCCGTGCTTACGCTCCGCGAACACATATCAAAGAGGAGAGTGTGCAATGTCAGAACGAGTACTCATTACAGGCGGCGCCGGCGGGATTGGTGTCGCGATCGCGGCGCGAGCAATCGAGGAAGGCTACGAGCCGGTCGTGATCGACCGAGTCGGCTCCGGCATCATCGCCGACCTTTCTGACCCTGTCGAAACAGCAGAGGCTCTTCAAGAAGCACTCCGCGGAGGCCCCATCACCCGCCTCGTCAACAACGTGGGCATGATCAAAGTGTCCCGCCTCGAAGACTTGAGTCTTGAAGAACTCGAAATGACCTGGGCCGTCAACACCCGCACCGCGGTACAGTGTGCGCAAGCCGTGCTCCCCAGCATGAAGGAAGCCAACTTCGGCCGCATCGTCAACATCTCATCGCGTGCCGCGCTCGGCAAAGAAGGCCGCTCGGCGTACGCCGCAAGCAAGGCCGCGCTTATGGGGCTCACCCGCACATGGTCGCTCGAACTCGGAGTACATGGGGTAACCGTCAATACGCTGGGACCGGGCCCGATTCGCACCCCAATGTTTGAAGCGGCAAACCCTCCGGGGGAACCCGCGACCGAAGCGATCATCAACGGCATCCCCATGAAACGCATGGGAGAGCCCGAAGACATCGCCCACAGCGTTGCCTACTTCCTTGACGCCCGCACGGGTTTCGTCACAGGCCAGACCCTTTTCGTCTGCGGCGGAAAGAGCGTCGGCCAGGTCGGTATGTAACCCAGGCGCCCGTCGCCTCCGCCACCAACGATCGGAACGCCCGCCCCGAGCACACAAGATCTCGGAGCGGGCGTTCTCGTTAATGCCTTAGACGGTCGCGACCGGAGTAACCGGTGATCCGACCGCGCCACTCAGCATCAACGGCGGCGCGGTGAGAAGAAAGCTCGTGCGCTTATTTTCGCGCAACCAGTGAGCCAATGGCGTCAATCGCCAGAGTTCGCCCAGATGAACCCCCAGCTTGAACAAGCAGTGCTCATGCAACGGCAGTATCGAAGCTGAATGCTCAGTGCGAACGCCGGGGTAGTTCTCAACCGCATAGTTATCGGCCGCAATAGCAACGATTCCGGAGTCGGTGATCCACTGCAGAAGTTGCTGATCCGTGCCGTCGAGCACAGCTCCGCGTCGCGCGAGCTCCTCGGGGTCAGGATCGCCACCGCTTTCCATGATGTATTCCACGAAACCAGTGTGGACGAGCACCATATCGCCCGGCTCAATCACAATGTCGTCGGTCTCGAGCACATGGCGCCACTGCTCAAATCCAATGACCTGACGCTCCAGGCCAAAGTGCGCCGCGAGGTCCACCAGGACTGCGCGCCCCTGCACTCCCGTTTGCGCCATATTCTCAATGCCGAGAGCGTGTGCGTGAGCTGTTTCTTCGACAGCCGCTCCTTGGCGCAGCCCCGACTCCGCAACATCGCTGGTGCCCGCAATATCGGTACCGGCACGATAGCCGTTGTAATAAACCGGAACCGGGGATCCGCTTCCATCAACGTCAAACTTCGAACCAGCATGAGCGAAGGAATCCCACTGGGTGGAGTACTGAAGGTAAATGACCGCGAGGTCATCAGAAAGAACATCGGTGCGTCCGGGATCGAGGGCGCCCAGATCTACGTTGTAGTTCACGATGGTGTCCGTGCGCTGTGTGGGGCGGATGACGGGCGGATGCCGCGCCGCGTTCAAGAGCGACACCTTGGGGTAGTCGAGCGGCATACTGAGCGAGAAGGTCTCCCCCGCGGTCACGGTGCGGACTCCTCGAAGCGTCGTTTCAGCCGAGAGCATGTTGAGCCTCCCCCGTTGGTCGTCAGCGCCCCAGTCTCCCCACGTGGATCCGCTCGGGCGATTAGTCCATCTCTTCTGTTCGGCCACGATGCCTCGCCTTTCTCTCGTTGTGCTCTCGTTCCATGACAGTGTGCGTCAACGCGCTCACTGCAGCGAAACACCGCTGCCGTGAGCGCACTACGCCGTGCCGCCCCAAGCTGATGCTTGAGACGGCACGGCGTTGATAGTGCGGCTAATTCTTACTGCTCGCCCCAGCCCGGGAGCGGTACCAAGGCAGGCTCAGCGAATGCGTTCTCCTCCGGGAAGACTACGTATGCTTCCCCGTCTTGCCACTGGTTCACGCTGTAGCTGAACATTTCGTTCTGGCCGGTCTCATCGAACTTAACGCCGTCGCTGTTCAACAAGCTTCCTTCAGGCAACTCGAATGTTGAAGCAGCTGCGATGAAAGCAGCAGCGGTCGGCTCGTCTGCCTCGCGCAGAATCTGGAACGCGGTCCAGACCCCATCGAATCCCATTACCGCGTGAGCACCGGCCGCGTGGCCGTACTCCGCTTCGTAGCGTTCGTAGAATTCCGCAGCCTTCTCGCGAGTCTCTTCGCTCAGAGCATTTTCGTTAACGCTAGCGGTCGGTCCAATGCTGAACACTCCGTTAGCGTCGTTTCCCATGGCCTCGAGCCACGGAAGGTCGTTGTGCGCTCCACCGGTGCCGATGACAGCTTCAGGCTGGAAGCCCGATGCCTTCATAGCGCGACCCAAGGCGACAGCATCCACGGGGTACGAGGCCGCCATCAGAATGTCGGGCGCTGCGTCCTTGATAGTAAGGGCGATCGGCGCGAAGTCAGTGGTGTCTCCCGCGTAGGAGGTGCTGAAGGCCAGAGGCGGCAGACCCTCGGCCTCGAGAGCGGCTTCGATTCCCGCGGCGATGTCATTACCGTAGGAACTGTCAAGCCCTGCGAAGCCAATCGACAGCGACTTCGGGTCGACACCCAGCTGCTCAGCGACCACCTCGACAGCAACAGCAACAGCTGTAGCGCCCTGTCCAGCCGCGTGGCCGTTGACGCGGTAGATACCCGCGAAGCCCTGGTTGGTAACTTCCATCGACTGCGCCGCGACCTCAACGAGCACTCCGCCTGCACGGGAGATCACTGGAGCGGATGCCAACGCAATTGCGGAACCGTAAGAACCGACTGCGATATCAATATCAAGGTTCACCAACCGTTCGGCGCCCTGACGAGAAGCGTCAGCATCTGATGCGTCAATCTTCTCCCATTCGACCATCTTGTCGTGGATACCGCCGTCGTCGTTGATCATCTGACGGGCGATCTCGGTTCCCTGAAACATCTCAGTTCCGAGTGAAGCGAGCGCTCCTGTTTGAGGGAAAAGGCTTCCGATCGTGAGGGTGTCTTCGTCTGAGCCTGATCCAGAACCGCCGCCAGAACAAGCCGAAGCGGTCAGCGCGATTGCCGTGACGATCGCGAATGCTTTGGCCACGGTCTTGCCGCGCCGTTGCGAGTGTGCCATGTCTCTCCTTGGTTAGTTTGCTGCTGTGATGTGAGGTGGAGCTGTTGCACGGATGCGGCTGCATCCGGCGGACGTTGCGTTTTAGATACCGAGATATGCGCGTTGCAATTCGGCGTTCTCCCGAAGCTCACTCGCTGGGCCGCTCAGCGTGACCCGCCCACGTTCGAGAACGTAGGCGTGGTCGGCGATGGCCAACGACTGAACCATGTTCTGTTCAACGAGAAGCACGGTCACTCCCGTGTCCCGAATCTTCTGAACGACACGGAAGACATCCGCAATAATCTGCGGCGCGAGACCTAGCGACGGCTCGTCGAGAAGAACGAGACGAGGCTTCGACATGAGTGCTCGAGCGATCGCGCACTGCTGCTGCTCGCCACCGCTCATCAAGCCCGCAAATTGTTTACGACGCTCCTTCAGAATCGGGAACAGCTCAAACGCTTCATCGAGCAACTCCCGAATCTGTGGTCGAGAGGTTCGCGGACGAGTGCCGAGAATGAGGTTTTCTTCGACCGACATCCGCGGGAACAATCGTCGCCCTTCCGGCGAGTGGGCGAGCCCCTTACTGATGATCTCGAAGCTCGGGCGGTTGGTAATGTCGTGGCCATCGAACTCGATGGTTCCCGCCGACACCTTCTCAAGCCCAGACACAGCTTTCAATGTCGTTGATTTACCGGCGCCGTTAGCGCCCAACAGGGCCACAATCTGCCCGGTGCCCACTTCGATAGACACATCGTTGAGCACTTGCGCGCCATCGTATGAGAGTGAAATTCCCTTAACACTAAGCATTGGATGCCTCGCTTCCCAGATACGCCTCGATAACGCCCGGGTCTTGAGCAACCTCGGTGGGAGTTCCTTCGGCCAGGTTCCGACCTCGGTTAATAACGACGATGTGGTCGGAGACGCTCATCACCGCTTCCATGTGGTGTTCGACGAGCAGCACTGCGATTCCACGCTCAGGGAGCTTGCGAATGAACTCGACCATGATATTGACCTCGCTCGGGCCTAGGCCGCCCATAACCTCGTCGAGCAAAACCACGTTGGGGCCCGTCGACAGTACGCGTGCCACCTCAACAATCTTGCGGGTTCCGATCGAAAGCGACGTCGCACTCTGGTCGCGGTACTCGCCGAGATCGAGCTCTTCAATGAGCGCATCCGCTTCCTTCTTCGCTTGGCGAACGGAGGAAGTGCGGTTGAGCGCACCCACGACGATATTGTCGCGAACCGAGAGCGACGGCAATCCACGTACTCGCTGGAAGGTGCGAGCCAGCCCCATGTTGCAGAGCTTCTCGGGAAGCATCGAAGTGACATTACGACCGTCGTAGACGACCGCCCCACTATCCGGGCGCATAAAGCCCGAGATGACGTTGAAGATAGTTGTCTTGCCCGCACCATTGGGCCCGATCACGCTCGTGACGTGACCAGCCTGCGCCTCCAGCGACAGGTTGTCGAGAATCTTGAGCCCACCGCGAGCCAAGTTGATGTTTTGAACGCTGAGGATGCTCACTTGTTCACCTCTGTCGTGCTTCGAGTCGAGCCGCTGCTGTCGTGGTCGCCGGGAGGCGGAGCGGACTCCGCGCGGTGCCGGGGCGGCAGTCGACTAGCAATCCAGTTGCGAGCTCGTTGAAGCGGCGGAAGCTTTCCCAACCCGATGAGCCCGTTGGGCAGCACCAGGATCGATAGCAACAAGAGGCCGCCATAGAACGCGTTCGAGAGGCCCGGAATATCGGCACCGATCACGGTGATGAGCTGCTGCTTGAGGAGAGTGATGAGGAACGCACCGACGAGAGGGCCGAAAACGCCAGCCATCCCACCGATGATCGCCATCAATGCCGGCTGAAGGCTTACCGCAACCGCGGCCGTGTTTCCCGGAGTGATATAGAGCGTGTAATGCGCAAACACCGCTCCCGCCAGGCCCGAGAAGAAACCACTCATCATGACCGCGATGAGCTTGGTGCGCAGCGCCGAGACTCCCATGGAGCGTGCGGTCACTTCGTCCTCGCGCAGCGCCCGCATCTGGAAGCCAAGCTTGGAGTCGATCACGATGATCGCAGTCAATGTCGTGATGATGTAGAGGCCCAACGCCAGGTAGAGGTACGAGGTCTTCTCCTGGAAGATCAAGTCCATCGGGCTGTTAGCGAAGGGCAAGCTGATTCCCTCGTCACCTCCCGTTACGCTGCCGAAGTTGGTGAGCAGAATCGTGACGATCACGGTGAAGGCGAGCGTTGCCAAGGCGAAGTAGTGACCTCGCAGCCTGAGAGACATCGCGCCGATCAGCAGTGCCGCCAGAGTGGCAAAGACCGCGGCGAGCAGCACGCCCACGAGCGTGGGAACCCCGAAGTACTCTCTCAACAGCACAGGCGTGTACGCACCGACGGCGAACAAACCACCGTGGCCGAGGGAGAAGAGTCCCGTCATGCCGCCCGCAAAGTTCCACGCGGTAGCGAACCCCGCGAAGATGAGCGCCAGAATAACCGTGTCGATAAAGAAGCGGTTGTCTGAGGTGAGAGCGATGAGGATCGCGGCCGCTGAGACCGCAGCAAGAATAATGAGTCGATTTTTCATGACTATTCGTGCCCTCCTACGAGTGCGCTGTCCCCCGACTTACGCCCGAACAATCCCTGCGGACGCAGGAGTAGTACGAGTACGAAAATCACGAAGATTGACGCTTGCTGCCACTGGGTTCCGATGTAGACACCGGTGAAGGCTTGAACAAGACCGATCGAGAGCCCCCCGACGAGCGCTCCGGGAACGGAGCCGAAGCCGCCCAACACAACAATCACGAAACTAATCAGTGTGAAAGTGGTGCCGCTATAGGCGTTCGCGATCTGCGAGGGAACGACGAGGCCGCCGGCGATGACCGCGAACACAACACCCACCGTAAAGATGATCACGTAGGCGCGGCCGGGACGAATGCCGACGACTCGCGCAGCGTAGGTGTCTTGAGCCACGGCACGAATCTCGCGGCCCTGACGAGTCTTGTTCAGCCAGAACCAGATCCCAATCACCAAGGCGATTCCGACAACAAACGCGATGAGCTTGGCAGCCTCGACGTCAGTGCCGAAAATGTTGACGCGCGAGGAAGCAAGAGGATCATCGAGGGCGATGTACTTGGTGCCGAAGATCATCGTTGCGATGGACTGCAGCAGAATGCTGAGGCCGAAGGTGGCGAACACCTGAACGTAGAGCGACTTGCCCAACGTCTGTTTGATGATGACGAAGTGGATGACGACGCCCATCACAATGCCCGCGATCGCTACCAGCAAAACGGCAACGTAGGGGCTCACGCCCAGAGAGATAGACACCGTGGCCGTGCCGAGCATACCCAGCATCATGAACTCGCCGTGCGCGAAGTTCGTAATATCCATGATCCCGAAAATGAGAGTCAAACCAACCGCGACGAGAGACAGCACGCCGCCCGCGAGAAGGCCGTAGATGATTACATCAAGCATTCGGCCGCTCCAAACTTCTCTTCATTGAGACACTCTCCGTATGTGTGTGACTTGAGATACCCGACAAAATCTTTGAGCTTCTCAATCCTCACAATTAGCTTCTTTGCTAGCGCCAACATTCGCAGGCACCGCAGTAGGATTCAACCGTAGAGTGCACAGACCGCATGTGCATAAACGCACAGGGAGGAAACGCTGGATGATCGGTCAATCGACGCCCAAGGCTGACGACCTCATGGTCTTGCTCACTGTCGCGCGCCTCGGAAAGTTCAAAGCAGCGGCCAATGTCTTGAACACCACCCACACGACGGTCTCGCGGCGCATTAGCGAACTCGACAAGGCCCTGGGCGGCCGCACCCTCGTTCGCGGCCCTCAAGGATGGGAGCTCACCCCACTCGGCGCCACGGCGCTCCGGATCGCTGAAGAAATCGAGCGGAGCCTGAGCCACCTGGCCGACTACACCGACGAAACTCCCGGGTTGCGAGGCATCGTGCGCGTCAGCACGCCCGACGGGATCGGTTCCCGCTTCGTGAGCCCCGCCGCTGTCAAACTCCAGCAAGACAACCCTTCGCTCAGCGTGGAGGTCGTGAGTTCAACGCGGCGTGCAAGTCAACACCGTTCGGGAGTGGACATCGAAGTTGTAATCGGTCGCCCCAGCATTCGACAGACCATGTTCGTTCCGCTCAGTGAGTACTACCTGCGTCTGTATGCCACGCCCCACTACCTTGAACGCAATGGAACTCCTGAAACGATCGAAGATCTGCGTCGTCACTCGTTCATCTCCTACATCGAGGCCGAGTTACAAGTTACCGAAATTGGACGCATTGGCGCTGGATTGCCCGAACCCAAATCGTCGTTCAAGTCGACAGGAATCTTCTCGCAGGTCTCCGCGGTTAAAGGCCACGGTGGTATCGGGCTTTTGCCCTCGTTCCTTGTCGACCCCGACTCCGGCCTCGTACCCGTGCTGCGCACTCAGTTCGCCCGCAAGCACCTCATTGGCGCGGTAGTTCGCACCGATTCCGCAGCATCACCCAGCGTTCAGGCGCTCGTTGAATCACTCCGAACCGAGATGCGCGCGCGCGCAAAGGAACTAGCGCAGTAGCCGAAAGCCCGCCCGCTAGAACTCGGATCACTCCACGGAGGTACCGAGCTTTCTCACCAACGCTGCTACCTCTAATGGGCTTTCCACGTGAGGAAAGTGGCCAATGCCCCGCAGCGAAACCATTTCCAACGAGCGAGCGTTGATCAGCCGAGTCGCAGTGTCATCGACCATCCGTCGAGACACCAGCCAGTCACGATCGCCGTGAGCCATGATCACGGGACACGTGACGTTTCGCATCAACTCACGGATATCGCACCGAGTGTAGGCGCGAAGGTCGCTCTGCTGGGCGAGCGGGCTGAGCGAACTCACTCCCCACTCGATAAACGAACGAGCGCCGTGGTGCGCACGCTCGCCCACGAGACTCAGACTGAAATCCATATTCGAGTGCGGCAGTGACACTTGCGGATGGCTCATCAAATCGAGAGCCGTTTCTGAAATAGTCGGCGTAAGGTCAGCCCCTTGAAGGGCCAGAGTTCCCCGCACTCTCGCGGAACTCGCCGGCAACAGGAGCGCCAAATTGCCGCCGAGTGAAGTACCAGCTACCAAGAATGTCTCCTGGCCAACAGCCGACATGAACTCAAGAAGCCAGTCGGCCATCTCGCTCACGTCATTGAGACACGGCTCGCCGTGCCGCGGCCAGCTCTTGCCATGACCAGGCAGGTCGGGTGCGTACAGCGTGAACTCATCGCGCAACAGGTCCATCACCCACTGCCATTGGCGATTATCGCGACCGGCGGTGTGCAGGAGCAATACTGCTGGCCCACTGCCGCAGCTCTCGAAATAGCTGCGCACTCCTGCGACTTCGACGTAGTTGCCAGCGATGTCACCCAGGGGCCACAGAGCTGCTGGCAATTCTTCTCTGCTCACGCGAACACCCGCGATAGGGCCGGCGTGAGCCACGCCCCCACAACGGCGTTTCCGGAGACCGTCAATCCGCCGTGATAGCCGTTAATCGCCGCGATATAAGGCATTTGTCTGGCCAGCAGAGCCGACCACGCCCAAGCTGGACCACTCACTCGCAAGCTCGGTTCGCCGGCATCCGCCGCTTCAGTCACACCCTCGGGCGAAAAACGTAAGAGCACTGCCTCGGCGCTGCCGCGTTCTTTGCAATCAAGCTGGATGACGTGGTCACCCACGCGAGAGACGAGTCCCGGAAGAATCGAGTCGCCCTCCATCACAGAGATTCGGGCCAAGATTTCGCTGCGGAAGTCCACTAGGACGACTGCTCCTCGAACACAACGATCGCTCGCCCCCTGATCTCGCCTGCACCGAGGGCGCGGTAGGCGTCATTAATTTCGTCAAGTCCAAAAGTATCGGTAACCAAGGTATCTAGCGCGAACCCGCCAGCGGCAGCCAACGAGACGACGGCGGGAAGATCTACGCGAGTGCGAGCCCCAAAAGAACCCACCATGCTGTGCCCCCGGCGCACAAAGGTGGTGATCGGAACGGAGACTTCCGCCTCGCTGCCGGCTAAGCCGACTGCGACTGTTCGCCCGCCTTCACCGACCGAGCGAACGGCTTGGCCGAGGGTCTGCGCACTGCCGAGGGCCTCGAAGGCGAAGTCAACGCCGCGCCCACCCGTTAGCTCTCGGATTCGCGCTGGCACATCGATTCCCATTCCGTTCACCGCATCGGTCGCACCGATCTCTCGCGCCAACGCCAGTTTGTTGTCATCGATGTCAACCGCAATAACCTGCGATGCCCCCATGGCCGCAAGCATTTGTACTATCGAGAGACCAACGCCGCCCACGGCAATAACCGCTGCCGTTCGACCTTGAACATCACCAGCGGCACGAGAAACTGCACCGTAACCCGTCATACCGGCACACCCCAAGACAGCAGCCTGTGCGAGGTCGAGGCCGTCGGCGACGGCAGCCAACGCGCTAATTGGCGCGACGGCATACTCTGCGAATCCGGCGGCAGAATACATATTCAAGCGGGTTCCATCGTTGAGCGCGATGCGAGATTCTCCATCGAAGAGCGCACCATTCACTCGGTTCTGAGCGAAGAACTCGGAACAGATGTCATCGCGGCCACGCAGGCAGTTTTCGCATTTGGTGCACGGCATGATGAAGCCGGCAACCACGCGAGTGCCCAGCTCGAGCTCTTCGGTGTTAGGCCCGAGCGCGACGATGGTGCCGCTTAGCTCGTGGCCGAGCACGGCTGGCCGGGGAAAGGCGATTTGTCCACGGGCGACGTGGAGATCAGAGTGACACACGCCACACGCCGCTACCCGGATGAGCGCTTCACCACTTCGCGGTTGAGGAACTGCGATCAGCTCGACCGAATATTCGGGCGAGCCTTCCCTAAGAATTGCCGCCTTCATCTGAACAGGCAGATCGGCGATCGTTCGCAGTTGAGGGGAATCGTGTACTTCATCGTTCACTGGCGGCACTCCGTTGTACTCATAATCAGAACAAATAGTCACGATCATCATTTCCTCACCCCAAGGGAACGTCAACGTAAACTTACGTGCAAGGGATGTGCACTCATGCACACCTCAGTGTGCGTTAATCGAGCCTTCCTCGCAGTCGCTCGCCCCTGCTTGAATGCCCCGTCATCACGTCGCGAGCAGCCAACTTGCACACACCCGCTGTGCGCAAAAGACCATGCTGTCCCCGCGAGATCATTCGTTAGAGTGCCCTCATCACCCTGCGCGTCGCGGCGCACGTTCAGCCACCCTTGGGAGAGAACTGTCATGTCGAATCCCGTCATTGGAGTCGTCGGCCTTGGCCTCATGGGTCGCGCTATCGCGGAGCGCAGTGCTGCAGCGGGCCTTCAGGTGCGCGGCTATGACTCGTCGGTCGACGCCCGCGAGGCAATCGCGAAGTGGGCCGCGTCCGTGGGCTCCGAAGAGCTCCTCATCGCTGGTCGCCTCAACGAGCTTGCCGACTGCGACTTCATCATCGAAGCCGTAAGCGAGTCGCTCGAGACAAAGCTCGCCGTAATGCGCGCGATCGGCAACCTCAACGAGTCCGCGACGATCATGACGAATTCGTCTACGTACATGGCGAGTGAGCTTGCGCCCGTTGTTCGCAACCCTTCTCGACTCATTGTTGGCCACTTCTTTAATCCGGCGCAGGTCGCGCCCCTCGTCGAGGTGATCCCTGGACCCGCGACCGACCCCGACACCGTCGCGCGCGCCGTTGACTACCTTACCCAAATCGGAAAAATTCCCATCGTGCTTTCTGCCGAAACACCGGGGTTCGTCGCGAATCGGCTGCAAGCTGCCTTGCTGCGCGAGTGCTTCGCCCTCATCGACCAGGGGGTCTGCACACCGCAGCAGCTCGACGAAGTGGTGCGACTTAGCCTCGCCCCGCGGTGGGCAGCGCTCGGGCCCCTTGCTGTCGCCGATCTCGGTGGGCTCGATGTTTTCGCGGCATTGACCGCGCGCTTGTATCCACTACTGGATGCTCGCACCACCGTTTCTCCTCTGCTCGACTCTTTAGCCGAAACGAAACATTATGGGGCAAAGACTGGTTCGGGAATCTACTGCTGGAATTCCGATCTCGAGCGAGGCGCGATCGAAGCCGCCTCCGCGGCGTTGCGCGCGGCTTCACCGCGAGCGCCCCTTATTTCAGCCACACCGCCCCGACCAGAGAACGAGGACATCGAATGATCGACAACAGCCACACCATCCACTCTCCGGTTTGGCTTGCCTCGGGAATCCGGTCGGCCAACCGGGTCGCGCTTGCGCCGATGACCAACCGATCGAGCAACGCGGATGGCACACTCAGCGCTTCCGAACGTTCGTGGCTCCTGCGCCGTGCGCGCGGTGGTTTCGGAATAGTCATTAGCTGCGGAGTGTACGTGAGTCTGGAGGGGCAGTCGTGGCCCGGGCAGCTTGGGCTGACTACCCAAGCCCACGCTGATTCATTGCGGCCGATGGCTGCAGAGCTGCGCGCTGCCGGATCTCTCGGAATCGTGCAACTGTTCCACGGCGGGTTGCGGGCGAATCCGGACGCATCCGGCGTGGCCGCGCTCGCTCCCTCCGCGAACAGCGACGACGCGTGGTCCGAGGCCACCGAGGCTGACATTGCTCGCATCATCGCCGCCTATCGCGCGAGTGCAGCTCTCGCTGCCGCCGCCGGATTTGCTGGCGTCGAAGTGCACGGCGCTCACGGTTATCTACCCGCGCAGTTTCTCAGCGCGACAGAAAACGCTCGAACCGACCAGTGGGGCGGGAGCATCGAAAACCGCGCCCGCCTGCTGTGCGAGATCGTGCGCGCAGTGCGTGATGATCACCACGAAAACTTCGCTATCGGCGTTCGACTCTCGTCGGAAGACGCTCGGCAGTCACGCGGCATAGATATCGATGAAAGTGTTGCTGTCGCCAAGATGATGGTCGAAGCAGGCGCAGACTTTATTCACCTGTCAGTCTGGGATTGCGATCTCAATTCAGCAAAGCATCCCGAGATTCACCCGATAACCCTCTTTCGCGACGCCCTTCCGGCCAACGTGCCACTCATGGTCGCGGGGAAGATATGGACAGGCGCTGAAGCTCAGCGAGCACTCGCGCGCGGCGCCGACATCGTCGCGCTTGGCCGTGCCGGAATTCTCAATCCTGACTGGCCAGAACGGGCGCTTTCAGAAGACTGGGCGCCGGAACGCGGCCCCCTCACAGAAGACGAGTTCGCCGAGATCTCCGTTGGTAACGCGTTCGTTTCCTATTTGCGGGAAAAGTGGCCGCAGTTGGTCAAATAGTTCACTAGCGAAATATCTCATTAGTGAATTATGACGAACAAGGGGTTAGTAGCTGAGAGTGGGATTGGCGAGCCGCAGCTGCTCAAGGGCGGCATCCGCAAGTCTTGTCGAGAGCTGGTCATTATTTGCCGAGCCATGAATCCACACGTCATCAGCAAAATAGTGGGTGTCATAAATGTCGTTCAACCCACCCAAAGTCAGCACGTTTAACACAGTCACACTTCCTAACGCTGTCTCCACTGCTCCTTCGTCGAGCAGGGCAGTAGACAGCGTCATGCGGTGGGTGGAATCGATATCGGTGACAGTGAGTCCGAAGGCTCCGTCGCCACGCGGTACTCCCCACCAGCAGTTCTTCGCCAGCGATGCATTCGAGACCACGGCCGCTTCCTCTGGCATGAACCACTCTTCCGCCTCCAGAAGGCTCGAGTCCTCCAGAACGACCGTAGATTCAGCGAACCAGCTCTTCGCGACGTCCAGAGGCACCATCGTCGAGCACTCCGGAAGGACGAGAGGCTCGACCACAGGAGTTGGGGTGACCTCAGCTGGCGTGGTTGACGCGGTTGGCGCAGCCGCTGATGGTTCGGTCGCGGTCTGGGTTTCCGCTTGCACGCAGCCCGCCAGCGCAATCACGATCAGAGTCGCGGATGCCGCCGCGATAGAAGTTCGGACAGGTCGTAGTTGGTCACTCACTGGGGTCCCCCTCGCATCCGTAGCAATGCCTGAAGGGTAGACCCATCTGTCTTCTTTTTACACAGTTGTAGCCGAACTGTGAGGATTACTGCCGATCAGTAGGTGCGGGTGGGGTTTGCTGCTCGCACTTCGTCAAGCACAGCATCGGCGACGTTAACAGTCAGTTCAGTGCTCGTGCCGGAAACATAAACCCAGAGGTCGCTCACCAAGTAGTGAGTTTGGGCGCTCACGCCCACCGCAGTTTCAAACTCCTTCTCAAGAGTCGTCACGGTTCCCGCGCTCGCGCCGGTGAATCCTGTTGCCAGCAGCGCGTCTTGCAGGTTTGTGGCATCCGCCTCTGAAATGTCGGTGACGATCACAGTGAAGCCACCGTCCGAATTGGGAACGCCCCAAATGCAGTGCTTGGCCACGGAGGCATTGCCCGCAGCAGTGTCAATCTCGGGCAGATCGTCGCCGCGGATCGGCACTGCGTCGTCTGCGCCCAAGACAACGGTTGACGGAGAGAACAGAGTCTTCGCTTCGGAGAGAGGCAGCAAAGTGTCGCAGCCGGGGATGATCAGCGGCTCCGGGGTAGGCAGCGGCGTAGAGCTGGGTGTTGACGAGGCGGTGGGAACGCTCGACGAACTCGATGATGAAGTGCTGGAGCCCGAAGGAACGCAGCCGGCGAGCGCCCCGAGTGCGATCATTGCGGATGCCGCCGCTCCGGTCATCCGCGCACGCTCGCGCCGTGCAATCACCGAGCTTTCATCGCGTCCACTGTTCATGTTTGAAGAGTAACCCCGCAACCTGCCCGGTGGAAGAGAGTAGTTCTTACTGGCGAGGTAGCTCGGCTGTGCCGCGCGCGACTAGCTGGACTGGCGTGCTAGCTGACCCAGAGCATCCGCATCGAGAATGACGACGCGGGCGCGGCCCTGCCGGATGATGCCGCGGCTGGCGAGATCAGACATGGCCTTGCTCGTGGATTCGCGAGTCGCACCGAGGAGCCCGGCCAGCTGGTCGTGGCTGAGACGGATCGTGGGATGCGTGAAGCGCGAATTGGGGGCCGCCTCGGCGAGGCGCAACAGCGTGCTGCACACGCGCGATTGCAGCGGGCGCAATGCAAGATCGGTGAGGCGCTCTTCGAGCCGAACAACTTGCTCGCCAAGGTGGCGCGAAATGCGGATCGCGATGCGCGGGTCGGCAAGAAGGTACCGCTCGACATCCGCCGTGTTGAGGAGACAGATTTCGACGTTGTCGATCGCTTCGGCGTAGTTGTCATACATGCGCTGGCCGACCATCATCATTTCGCCAAAGACGGCGCCCGGCTCGAGGATCGCCATCGTGAGCGCCTTGCCGTCTTCGGTAACGCGGAAGATGCGGATGCGACCCTTTTTCAGAATGAAAAGAGCGGTGACGGGCTGGCTCTGACTGAAGACCATTTCGCCGAGCGAGTACGAGCGCGAGGGCGCCATGCGGTCCATCTGCTCGATCTCGGCAGGCGACAGGTCGGCGAACAGGTCGACTTCGCTGAGGCAGCTAAACGAACCGTTGTCGATCGGCATGAGTGGTTCAGGATCCCTTCGCTGCGGCGACCACGGGCGTTCGCCCGCCAGAGGGGCTGACGCCACTCTCTCGCCGCACGGATCCATCATGACATGCTCACTTGAGGGTTACCGGTACTCGGGGTTAGCTTCGAAGCCGAAGTGCTCGCCGTCGTTCCACGCCTTGCGGGTGTTTCCGTAAGCGGGGATACCGCCGGCGTTCTTGAGGATCGATGCCATATGCATGAGGTTCCACGACATGAAGGTCGTGTTGCGGTTCGTGAAGTCGTTCTCGAGACCGCCCGAGCCTTCGTCGAGGTAGCTGGGGCCGGGGCCGATTTCGCCGAGCCAGCCAGCATCCGCTGCGGGAGGAATGACGTAGCCAATGTGCTGAAGGCTGTAGAGCACCGACATGGCGGAGTGCTTCACGCCATCCTCGTTGCCGGTGAAGAGCGCGCCGCCGACCTTGCCGTAGAACACGTACTGACCCTTGTCGTTGAACTCGCCACTCATCGCATAGAGACGCTCGATGAGCATCCGCGTGACAGAGGAGTTGTCGCCCAGCCAGATCGGTCCGCCGATGACGAGGATGTCGGCCGCTTCGATAAGGGGCCAGACTTCGTCCATCCAGGCATCCTTCTCCCAGCCGTGCTCGCGCATGTCGGGATAGACGCCGATGGCGATGTCGTGGTCGATGAAACGCACGTTGTCGACGTGCACTCCGGCACTGCGCATCAGCTGGATGCTGGAATCCATGAGGCCCTGGGTGTGGCTCATCTCAGGGCTCTTCTTGAGCGTGCAGTTGATGAAGACGGCTTTGAGCCCGTCGTAGCGGGGGGCGTCAGCAGGAACGGTGTTCGCGTTAGTTTCGGTAGCCATGACCCGATGTTACGGGCCAGCCCTCCCTGCGAACTGTGATCTAGCGTACGGTTCGCTGAACAATGCGCTGCTAAACATGACTGGGGCAAACGCCCTCTCGAAAGGAATACGCATGCCCGCTCAGTGGGATCTCATCGTCATCGGCTCCGGCAGCGCCGGAATTGTCGCCAGCAAGACCGCCGCCCGGTTTGGTGCACGGGTGTTGATGGTCGAACGCCACCGTCTCGGTGGGGATTGTCTCTGGACTGGCTGCGTTCCCTCGAAGTCACTGATCGCTACAGCGCATGCCGCTCACGTCATGCGAACCTCCGAACGCTTCGGCATCACCGCCGACAACATAACAATCGACTTTGCGCGGGCGATGGGGCACGTGAAGGATGCGATTGCCACGATCGAGCCGCACGATTCCGCCGAGGCTTTTGCCGAGTTCGGCATCGAGGTCATCCACGGGGATGCTCACTTTACTGGCCGCCACTCGTTAGAAATCGATGGCACTCGCCACACGTTCGTGCAGGCCGTGATCGCGACGGGCACCGAACCGCGCCTCCCCAAGTTCGCCGGCACCGACAGCATCGAGATGCTCACGAGCGACAGCATTTGGGAACTCGACGAACTACCACCGCGCCTCGTCGTGCTGGGCGGCGGTGCGATCGCAAGTGAACTCGGCCAAGCAATGGCCCGACTCGGTTCCGCCGTGACGATTGTGAACCGCCGCGACCGCATCCTTCCCACTGAGGATGAGCGTTCCAGCAGCATCCTGCAGACGACGTTCGGCGGCGACGGCATCACCGTGCTCAACGGCCGCTCTGCCACCGAGGTCATCCCGACCGACGGACTGGCCGGAGAGCTCGTGCTCGACGACGGCACCCGTGTGCCCTTCGACCGCCTGCTGGCCGCGATCGGACGCTCAACCCGCGTGGGGACTCTCGCCCCCGAGGCCGCTGGCGTAAACATCACGGCCGAGGGATTCATCGATGTCGATGCCTCGCTGCGCAGCTCCAACCCGCACATCTGGTCGGCCGGCGACGCCGCCGGGTTGCCAAAGTTTAGCCACATCGCCGGAGTAAGCGGCAGCATTGCAGGCACCAACGCGGCCCTGGGCCTACGCCGCAAGTTCAATGACCAGCTCGTGCCCCGCGTCACGTTCACCTCGCCCGAAATCGCAGCCGTCGGCATCACCGCGGCGGATGCCGTGCCCGGCAAGCACCGCGTTTACACGGGCGAACACCTCTCAACGGACCGCGCCATTGCCGAAGGTGAAGAAGAGGGTTTCGCGCAAATCGTCGTCGATACTCGCGGCCGGGTACTTGGCGGCACCATCGTCGGACCGCGCGCGGGCGAAAGCCTCGGAGAGCTCACACTCGCCGTCAGCGCGAAACTCTCCACGAGCGCGCTCGCCTCGGCGACCCACGCCTACCCGACCTTCAGCGATGCCCTCTGGAATGCGGCCATTGCTGACGTTCAATTCCGTTTGAAGAGCGGCGTCGTGAAGTCAGCTATCCAACTGTTGGCTCGGGTTCGCCGGGCGACGTTGGGAAAGCCGAAGGACTAGCGCAGCAGGCGGTAGCCGACGATCATCCGCTGGGTGGCGCTGACGAACACGATGATGCTCCACACAATCGCGATCTGCCAGGCAAAGAACGGCACGATCAGCCAGAGCGCGTGAGTGAATACCGTCTCGCCGCCTTCGGCAATACGACCGAGGAAGAAAAGCGAGCGGTTGTCTTCGTCTGAGACTGTTCGGCCGGTGCGTTCAGCGATCGAGGAGAACGCGAGAAACGCGGCGCCGTTGAGGTAGTAGCTGAACATGACGAGCAAGAACGGCCACCAGGGCGCCCCGAATGCGGTGGTCGCACCGATCGCAACACCGAGAACCGTCGCGCCGTAGACCACGAAGTCGGCGACGATATCGAGAAAACCACCCGCTTGGCTCGCGGCAGCGGAGCTCGAGGCATCCACGCCATCCCGACCCGAAGCGGATGCCGCAGCGAGCCGCCGTCGAGCAAGAGTTCCGTCGAGCCCATCCAGCACTCGCGACAGCAGCCACGCGATGAGCGCGAGGCTCCACCATTGCGTTGCGGCGAGCGCAGCACTACTCAGGCCGACAACGAGCCCGGCGATCGTGATGCGGTCGGGCGTGATCCAAGGCACGTCGAGGGCGGATGCCATGCCGTTGAGGGGTCGACTGACCGCTCGACGCAGTTGGGCATCCAGCACGGCTAGTCGTTCTCCGCGTCGAGTTCTTTGGCGGCATCCTCGTCACCGGCGGCCGCTGCGGCGACAGCGTCTTTCTTGCGCAGTCGCGCGGCAACGATCCCGCCACCGATCGTGAGAACGCCGAGTGCTCCGAGTGCGATGAAGAACCCGGTGTTGAGTTCAGCGCCATAGGCGCCGACCGCGACGAACGCCATGGTGCCGGGGATGATGCCGACGGTCGTGCCGATCATGTAGTCGCGCACTCGCACCGCGGTGAGGCCGGCCGCGTAGTTGATGACGGTGAAGGGGATGAGGGGGATGAGTCGCAACGCAATCATGGAGAGCAAGCCCCGTTTCTGCAGCATCTCGTCAACGGCGCGAACCTTGCCGCCCGTGTACTGCTCAACAGCTTCACGTCCGAGCAGGCGGCCGATCCAGAAGGAGAGCGCTGCCCCAATAACGGCACCTACAAGCACGAGTAGGGTGCCGATCCACAGACCCCACGCGAGCCCTGCGGCAATACTGATCACGGCTTTGGGCGCTGGAGTCAGGGTGAGGACCGCATAAATGAGGATGAAAATGACGGCGCCCAGCACGCCGGTGCCTTCTGCTGCCGCTTGAATCTCTTCAACGCTCGGAATCTCTACGGTGAACGCCACAATGACGATGGCCACGAGGAACACGACGAACGCGCCAGCTTTCCAGAGCGCTGAGGCGCGTTTGTTTTTCATTTCAGCAATGCTATGTCGGAGCTATGAAGTCCGTATGTGATGTGGCTTACTGAAGTAATAAGTTGTTCGCGCTTAATCTGGAGTGCGCTGTGCGGGGCATCTCGACAGTTCCCCGTGAGCCCTCAATTACTTAGGAGCACCTGCGTGCAGATCTGGTTACCGTTTCGTCGTGCGGCTTCCCCCACCACTGCCCGCCGCCGCATCCTTCCCGCGCTTGCTACTGCAGCAGTGACCGCGTTGGCCCTGAGCGCGTGCTCGGCACCGACAAACACTCCGAGTGGTCCTGAGTTCTTTGACTGGGCTGACGTGCAGATCGCTGCCGACGGCCAAACCGTGAAACTGTGGATGTGGGGCGGCGACGATCAGGGCAACGCCTACGTCGACGATGTACTAGCTCCGGCTGCGGCGGCGCAGGGCGTCACTCTTGAACGTGTACCGATTGCCGACACCAAGGATGCGCTCAACCGTGTCTTCACTGAGCTGCAGGCTGGCCGCAACACGGATGGCGCTGTTGATCTCGTCTGGATCAATGGCGACAACTTCCGCACTGGCAAACAGGCTGATGCCTGGTTCTGCGAGTGGACAGACCTGCTGCCCAACATGACCTTGGTCTCCGACTCTGACCCACTGCTCACCGAAGACTTCGGCACTCCTGTGGACGGCTGCGAGGCTCCCTGGCACAAGGCGCAATTCTCCTTCGTCTACAACGAGGCCACGGTGCCGAACCCACCAACCACCATTGAGGGCATCCTCGACTGGGCCGAAGATAACCCCGGTCGCTTCACCTACCCGGCTGCTCCCGACTTCACGGGATCCGCTTTCTTACGCGAGGTGCTCTACAGCGTCTCGGGCGGTTATGAGAATGTTCCTTCGGTCTATAGCGATGACGCTTTCGCCGAACTTTCCCCTGCGCTCTATGAACGACTCGACCAGCTCGCGCCGTCACTGTGGCGCGAAGGCACCACCTATCCCGCAACCTCGGAACAACTGACGAAGTTGTTTGCCGATGGCGAGATCGACATGATGATGACGTATGGCCCCGCCACGCTCACCGCACTCGTGGAGAACGGCACGCTCCCCGACACGACGCGAGTGCTGACCGTCGACGACGGAACGCTCGGCAACGCCAGCTTCTTCGGCATTCCCAGCAACTCCGGCAACATCGCTGGCGCCATGGTCGTCGCGAATGAAGCCCTCTCGGTTGAGCAGCAGGTCGCGAAGGCCGACCCTGCCGTGTGGGGCCAGTTCACTGTGCTGGATCTGGATGCGCTTTCCGCCGATGATCGCGCCCTGTTTGATGCCCTGCCGCAGTCGCCTGTTGTGCCAACCTTCGACATCCTCTCGCAGAATGCCAACCCCGAACTCTCGGCCGAATGGGTTCCTGCACTCGATGACGGTTGGCGCACTACGATCGCTGCTCGTTGATGACGGCGGTGCAGAGTCGGCCGCGACGCCACGGGATGCGTGCCACGCTTCTCGTGCTCCCGGCGATCATTCCGGTCGCGATCGTAGTGATCGGAGGCATCGGCACCACTGTGGTGCAAAGTCTCGGTCTCATGCCACTCGTGGGCACGCCCGCGTTGAGCGTTGACGCCTTCGAAAGCACCGACAACCTGCTCGGCTCCGCGCTGCTTTCTCTGGGGATCGCCGTCGTGTCAACCGCGATCGCTGCGGTCGTCGGGTTCTTCACCGCCGTACTCATCATCTCGGGCAACTGGGGTGGCCGCATCGTGGGCGCCCTCAGCGCTGCGGCCGTCACCGTGCCCCACCTCGTCGGAGCTGCGAGCGTCGGCCTTCTGCTCTCCGACTCTGGCGTGCTCGCCCGTATTCTCGGCATCCCGCCAGAATCGTGGCCCGCGCTCGTCGCCGGCCCCACCTGGTTTGCCGTGATCGCGGAGTACGCGTGGAAAGAATCCGCCTTCGTCGCGCTCATCATCGTCGGCACCCTCGCCACCCGCATCACGTCCTACGACGAAACCGCCGCCATGCTGGGCGCGAGCCGCGGGGCGAGACTACGACTCGTGCTGTTTCCGCTCGCCGCACCGTCGCTGCTCGTGGCATCCGCTATCGCGTTTGCGTACACGCTGGGTTCCTATGAGGTCGCGTGGTTGCTCGGCAAGACCTACCCCGAGCCGCTCTCGGTCATGGCGCTGCGGTTATTCAACTCGGCAAGCCTCACCGCTCGGCCCGAGGCTGCCGCCGTTGCCGTGATTACTCTGCTTCTCACGGCGGCGATCGTGGGCGTCGCCATGCTCGGGCTTCGGCGAATGCGAGCGTGGCAGTGAGCGCCGGCACCACGAGCGTCAGCCTCGATAAGCCGGTCGTGCACCCACCCCGGCGGATGCCCGGCGACCATGGCAGCCCGCTGACTCAGTCTCGCGGCGTTGCCCGTGTGCTGCGTATCGTCTCGACCGCGCTCATTGCGCTCTGGTTTGCGCTGCCCTTCCTGCCGCTCGTGCTGTGGTCGTTTGCGAACCAATGGATGCACCCCGCCGCGTTCCCGATGGAAGCCGGCACCGACGGTCTCACCGCCGCAATCGCCAACGGCGGCGGCCTCGCCTTCCTCCACTCGCTGCTGCTGTCGCTTGTGGTGGCCGTGATCGCCACCCCGCTCGGAGCGATGGCCGCCCGCGCTCTCTCGCGCGGTCACGTTCGCTTCGGTAAGGCGATTACCGTTCTGCTCTTCTCCCCCGTGTTGCTGCCTCCGTTCGCCGCAGTGCTCGGCCTCAATGTGCTGCTGCTGCGCGCGTGGGTGCCCCCGGCAGTCGGTGTCGTTCTCGTGCTCGTTGCGGTAGCGATTCCGTACACAACGTTCTCGATGCGCGCCGCGTACGCCGCCTACGACGATGGCTTCGATGACGCTGCCCGCACGCTTGGGGCGAGTTCACGGCTGACGCTGTGGCGCATCCACCTCCCCCTGATCGCTCCGGCGTTGGCACGCTCTGCCTTCTTGGCGTTCTTGGTCGGCTGGAGCGATTACCTCATCACGCTCGTGGTGGGAGGCGGCCATATGATCACACTGCCGCTCATCATCGCGTCAAGCGCATCCGGTGTCGGCAACGAATCAAGCGTGGCGGTGTTGTCGCTCTCCGCGGTCATTCCACCCCTCATCCTGTTGGGCTTCATTGCTCGCACCCGCAATCTCGACCCAGGGAAGCAACGATGACCACTCACACCCAGACCACTGACGTGGAGACTTCTGCGATCACCCTCACTGGCATCACGAAGAGCTATTCGGCCGCCTCCCCTGCCGCGCTGCGCGAGGTGAACCTCGATATTTTGCCGGGCACGAGCACCGCGATTGTGGGGCCGAGCGGTTCAGGCAAGAGCACGATTCTGCGCATCATTGCCGGTCTTGAGGATGCCGATGGTGGCCAAGTGCGCCTCAGCGGTCGGGATGTCACAGCGCTTCTGCCGGAGCAGCGCGGTATCTCGATGGTGTTCCAGCGCCCGCTGCTGTTTCCGCATCTGACGGTGCTCGACAATGTCGCGTTTGCCGATCGCGCGGCAGGACTCAGCCGCGGGCAGGCTCGGGAGCGCGCCCGCGAGCACCTAGAACTGGTGCAGATGGGGGCATTCGCATCCCGCTCGCCACACTCGCTTTCGGGCGGCCAGCAGCAGAGAATCGCTGTGGCACGGGCTCTCGCCGCAAAGCCATCCGTGCTGCTGCTCGACGAACCGTTCAGCGCCCTCGATCCCGGGCTGAAAGATGAGATGCACGCGATGATTGCGAGCATCCGGGAGGCCGTGAATCCGACCATCCTCTTCGTCACCCATGACCGTGATGAGGCGAGCGCGATGGCCGAACGGATCGTTGTCCTTGAGAACGGTCAGTTGCTGCAACACGACACTGTCGACAACGTTTTTCACCGGCCGGCATCGCTCGCGGTTGCTCGACTTCTTGGCGGCAAGAATGCGTTCGCTGGGGAGGTCAGGAACGGGGTGCATCATTCCGCGATCGGCGCCGTCGCCATCAGTTCCACGGTTGAATCGGGCCCCGCAACGCTCGTCTTCCGCCAGGAAGCGGTCTCCGCTTCAGCGCGCGTCCCCGATAACCGAACGGATGCTTCGCCACCTGTCACTCGCGATTCAGATGCCACCGCGTGCCAGAGTCGCGGCCCGCGCGAGCTGCACGGCGTCGTCACCTCTGCCATTCAGCGCGGCCCGCGTCGCGAGCTTCTCGTTCGAGTCGGAGACGCCGAGATCCGCACCGAGGCAGCCCCCGGCGCGCTTCTCTCAGCTGGCGATTCCGTCACGGTTTCTCTGCCGTGCGAAGCGCTCTGGACGGTTCCCTCTTAGCCGCGCAATTGCCGAAGCTGGCGACGCCGGGCAGCCATTGGGGGCTAGACCGGCTCGGGCGCAATCTGCTCGTCAGCTGGCGGCACGATCTGGTCGTTCTCTAAGACGGCATCATTTTTACGGATGCGCCTCACCACAAGTACACCAGCGACCGCGAGGACCCCGATGGCTCCGAGCGCGAAGTAAAAACCGTCATTGAGCTCTGCACCGTAAGCGCCCACCGCGACATACGCGAGCGTGCCCGGGATGATGCCGATGACAGTACCGAGGGCGTAATCCCGCACGCGCACGGCGGTCAGCCCTGCGGCGTAGTTGATGAGAGTAAACGGGAGTACGGGGATGAGGCGAAGGGCAATCACCGACAGCAGGCCCCGGCGCTGAAACATGTCATCGACAACGCGCACTCGCCCACCGGTGAAGTGCTCGACGGCATCCCGCCCCAAGTATCGTCCGAGCCAGAACGAAAGCGCAGCGCCGATCAGGGCGCCGATCAGCACGATGAGACTGCCGATCCAGAGCCCCCAGGCAACCCCGCCCGCGATACTGAGCACACTTTTCGGTATTGGGGTGAGCGTGAGAAGCGCATACCCAGCCACAAAGATGGCGATCCCCGGGCTTCCTGCGCTCTTCGTCCATTCGTGAATCTCATCCGTAGAGGGGATCTGCACGGTCAACGCGACGATCACGATCGCCACGAGGATTGCGAGAAGAACGCCAGCGCGCCACAGAGTTGAGGCGCGGGGCTTTGTCATGAGCCCAATGCTACGGCTCCCCTGGACCCGCGATGTGTGATCGGGCTTACTCAGCGGCACACTGGTGCCGATGAGGAACTCCCGTTCCCTGCTTTCGTGAGGAAAGTTATGGCAGCATTAGCGAATGGTCTATGTCGCTGATGATGCCCGTTACGAACCGATGCCCTACCGCCGTGTGGGGCGTAGTGGCCTGAAACTGCCCGCCGTCTCGTTGGGGCTCTGGCAGAACTTTGGGGATGACAAGCCGCTTGCGAACCAGCGTGCGATCCTGCGCCGCGCTTTCGATCTCGGCGTCACCCACTTCGACCTCGCCAACAACTACGGCCCTCCCGCCGGTTCAGCGGAGTCGAACTTCGGCCAGATTCTGCGCGAAGACTTCCGCCCCTACCGCGACGAAATGATCATCTCGAGCAAGGCCGGCTACGACATGTGGCCAGGCCCCTACGGCGTGATGGGATCGCGCAAGTATTTGCTCGCGAGCCTCGACCAGTCGCTCAACCGACTCGGTCTCGACTACGTCGACATCTTCTACTCGCACCGTGCCGACCCCGACACCCCTCTGGAGGAGACGATGGGTGCGCTGCACACTGCCGTCACCTCGGGCCGTGCGCTCTATGCCGGAATCTCGAGCTACTCGCCCGAACTCACGCGCGAAGCCGTGCGGATCATGAATGACCTCGGAACGCCCCTGGTCATCCACCAGCCCTCGTACTCGATGTTCAACCGGTGGGTCGAAGACGGACTTCTCGACACTGTGGAAGAGCTGGGCTTGGGCGTTATCGCCTTCTCGCCGCTCGCTCAGGGACTACTCACCGATCGCTACCTCGGCGAAGTTCCCGCAGACTCGCGCGCAGCCAAGGGTGGCTCGCTCAAGTCGGGCATGCTCAACGACGAAACGCTCGGTCGCGTGAAGGCGCTCAACGACATCGCTTCCGGACGCGGCCAGTCGCTCGCGCAGCTCGCCATCTCGTGGGCGCTGCGCAACGACCGCGTCACGTCGGCCCTCATCGGCGCCTCGAGCGTGTCGCAGCTTGAGCAGAACCTTGCTGCGGTTCAGAACCTCTCGTTCGAGGATGCTGAACTGGCTGCGATCGACGAGCACGCCAAGGATGCCGGCATCAACCTGTGGGCAGCATCGAGCGCGGTTTCCTAACCCGCCACCGCACAACAGCTGCAGTCGCTGTGGGAGGGTAGAGCGTGAGCTCTCCCACGGCGCAGCAGCACCACGACGAAGTACTCGGTGCGCTTTCCGCGCTCGCTGCAGAGACGGGCATCTCGCTCGAACGCGGCAAACTCGTGCGGGCCGATCGCCGCTCCCAGTTCGAGTACTTCGGTCTGCGCACGCCCGACCGACGTCGCCGAGTCGCGGCTGGGTTTTCGTTCACCGGCCAGGATTCGGCATCCGTCCTCGCTGCGTGGGATGAGATCTGGCACCTCGCCGACAACGGCGATGTGATGTTCGCAGCCCTCGATTTCTATCGGCGCCGGATCGGTTCACGCCGTTGGACCGCGGCAGACAGCGCCGAGTTCTGGAGCACCGCCGTCGGCTGGATCGAGCGCATCGACAACTGGGCTCACGCCGACGACCTTGCCCGGCTGTATTCGTTCGCGCTAGCCGACCAGCCAGAACTCGTGTATCCGACGCTCGAGGAGTGGAGCCGCTCCGACAACGAACGGCAGCGCCGCATCGCAATGGTGAGCCTCATCCACTACAGCGGCAAGAACGCCGTCTTCATGCCGATCGAGCCCTGCCTTAGCCTGCTCGCGAACTCCGTGACAGACCGGCGCGAGACCGTCTCGAGCGCGCTCGGTTGGGTACTGCGCGAACTGCTCGCCGTGCATCCGGATGCCGTACTCGCGTTTCTTACGACCCATGCTGCGAGCATGCCGCGGCCTGCCACTCGCCGCGCGACGGAGCGGCTGCCGCAACCCGAGCGCGACCGCGTGCGCGCTTCGCTCGCTTAGCTCTGACCCGGTCGGCAAGACCTCCACGCTGTTCTTGTCAGACGACGACGCCTACGGCACTGATCCCTGCGACCTCTGTCGCGAGCCCACAGCCATGGCCGTGCCGCCGATGCACAGCACCGCTGCACCAGCCGCAATTGCTACTGCGTACGCTCGAGAGTCCAAGCTCGCTCCCACAGCGGAAGCACGAAACGAAACCCACGAGAGAAGCTGCGACGTGACTATCGTCGCCAGCGTTGACGAAAGTCCAAGAATAGGCACGCTCACTGCTGTGATGCGCCCCATGAATCCGGGCGGGGTGGCGGCCTGCAGGATGGGGCCCTGCGCCACCACATAGACGGCAAACGCGATTCCCGAAAGCAGCATCAGTAGTGATGCCGACCAGAAGTCACGGGTAAAGGCGTAGCCGAAATAGCTCACGCCGAGGAGAACAATCGCGATCGGGAAGAGCCGTTCACTTCCGACCTTATGCAGAAGTGGGGTGGCGAAAACAGCACCAATGAGTCCGCCGAGCGAGAATGTCGCAGCAACGATGCCATACTGCGCCGCGCTGAGCTGAAGCGTTTCGAGAGCGAAGAGCGACAACACGGCGTTGTTGATTCCCAACGAGACGCCATAGAGGCCAACACCCACGATCACCAGCCGCACCGATCGCACTCGCCATGCCGTTGCGAGCCCGTTTCGAAAGCGAGACCAGAACGCCGTGATCTCGGGATCGGAAACCGGTACCACCGCGAGCTTTCTCGTTTGGGTAATGACTAACGCCGACACCAAAAAGGTCAGCATGGTTATCGTGAGCGCAGGGATGGCACCGTAAAGCGCAAATAGGATGGGGCCAAGCGCAGCCGCGATGGTCGCGACACCCAGGCTTGCGAACATGCTCTTGCTCGACGCATCTACGCGCCGCGAAACAGGGATGACTACTTGCATGAGGGCCGCTCGTGCTGGATTGAAGAACTGCGAAAGCACCGAGATGCCCACCAGCAGACAGAGCAACGAGCCGATCGTCAGTCCTCTACTGGGCGTGGTCGCTGCGAGCACAATGACCGGAGCTATCAGGACGGCACGCAACAGGTCGGCCTTGATCATGGTGGGCTTGGCCCTCCACCGATCTACCCATACCCCGGCGAACGGTGCCACAAAAAGTCGCGGGGCTGATGACGCAATCACCACGGCAGCCACGTAAGTCGGAAGTAGCGGGTCACCCTTAGCCAGGTCGAGGACAAGCCACACCGTCACGGTCGCTCCGAGAATGAATTCACCGAACGATGAGGTGGCTTGAGCGACCCACAGCAACGCAAAGTTTCTACTGACGAGAAATCGCGCTTCGCTGGTCATCAATCGACTACCGGTCGTGCCGCTTCTCGGAATCCTCGGACTCGTCCGCAGCGGTCACGACAGGCTTCGTGGCGCGCTTCGATGTCTCGTCGAAAACTTGGGGATCGCCGTTACCGCCACCGTTGGCTTGCAGAACGCTCTGCGCGATATTCGCTGCCGTCGCGCCGAGGCGATAGAGGAACGTGGTGATTGCGGCCATGCTGCAACCCTAAGCGAATAAGCGAGAAAAGTTCCGTTCAGGCTGCGCCGAGCTCGGTCGAGATGTCGCGGGCGACTGAATGCAGCAGCGGCAGGTGAGCCTTGAGAGCGTTGAGATCGGCTGCCATCCGGATCGCTGTGATCGAGAGCGCGCCCACCACCCCGGCCGGTCCGTGGATCGGCACGGCGATACAGTTCACGAAGTCTTCGAACTCACCGTCGTCGACCGCCCAACCACGGGCAGCGACGGTGGTGAGTTCGGCATCCAGTTGGGAGCGCGACGTCAGGGTTTTGTCGGTGAACTTCTCCCACACGACGCCGGCGAGCACGGCATCCCGATCGTTAGTGGGTAGTTCGGCCAGAATCGTTTTGCCGACGCCGCTGCAATAAGGGCGCGCTGGGCTGCCGATGCGCGAATACATGCGCACCCCGCTGGTGTCTTCGACCTTGTCGACGTACACAATGCTGTGGTCAACGAGGGCGGCGAGATGGATGGTGTTTCCGACGGTGCGGTGAAGTTTCAGCAGGCGGTCGTGGGCGATCTCGCGCAGATCAAGGCTGTCAGATGCCTGGTGGGCGAGCGCAATGAGGTGCAGGCCGAGCACGTACTCGCCATTCTTTCGCTTGCGCAGGTAGCCAACTTCTTCGAGCGACTGTACTTCGCGGAACATCGTTGAGCGGTGCACTCCGAACTCCTCGGCGAGCTCACTGACGCTTGCAGGGCGCAGGGCGACCGAATCGATGATGCGTGCTGCACGACGAACGCTCTGCGACATCCGGGCTTCCTCTCGTTGCTGCACTGGCGGAGCTTTACCCCGCTCGCACATGTTGCACTATATGCAACAGTGTTGCACAGGATGCGCACATGGTCGATAGTGGAACTGTGCAGACGACGACGCAGCCGGAGATCATCACGATCGGCGAGACCATGGTGCTCATCGCACCCACGGTCGCCGAGCCCATCGAAACCGCCGAACTGTTCCACCTCGAAACGGGTGGCGCCGAGTCGAACGTTGCCGTGCACCTCTCGGCTCTCGGCCATCACGCCGCGT
Source organism: Salinibacterium sp. NG253 (assembly GCF_015864945.1). Lineage (GTDB taxonomy): Bacteria > Actinomycetota > Actinomycetes > Actinomycetales > Microbacteriaceae > Rhodoglobus. The sequence continues at coordinate 1,697,325 of NZ_JADYWF010000001.1, forward strand.
GGGCAAGCCACCTCGGCACCGATGCTTTCGGTCGCCGCGTTGAACGCCAATTGCGCGAGCGCGGTGTTGATACAAGTCTCGTGAAATTCACTCCGGATGCCCCCACCGGCTTTTACTTCAAGGATCCCGGCAACGGTGTGACCTACTATCGCGCGGGTTCTGCCGCATCAGCAATGACGCCGGATGATCTCGCCGAGGTTCCGTTCGAGCAGGCTGCCATCACCCACATCTCGGGCATCACGCCGTCGCTCTCGGCCTCCTGTGCCGCGCTCATCGAGTCAGTGCTCGATCGTGCGCAGCACCGCGACACCGTCGTGAGCTTCGATGTGAACTATCGCGCTGCCCTGTGGCCCGTCGCCGAAGCCGGCCCCACACTGCTGGCCCTCGCCCGCCGTGCGAACATCGTGCTCGTCGGTCTCGATGAAGCCGAAGTGCTCTGGGGCACGACGACTCCCGAAGAAGTGCGCGCGCTGCTCGAAGACCCTGACTTTCTCGTGATCAAAGACGGTGACGTCGGCGCTACTGAGTTCAATGCGGAGGGCCACGTGTTCGTGCCAGCCCACAAGGTGGATGTCGTCGAAGCCGTCGGTGCCGGAGATGCCTTCGCGGCTGGTTACCTCAGCGGCTACCTCACCGGGCTCACTCCGGAACAGCGCTTGGGACTCGGCCACGACCGCGCTGCCCTCGTGCTGCAATCGACAACCGACCTCCCCACGCTCTAACTCTTCTCCCCCATACCGCTGAAAGGCTCACTCTCATGGCTCAGATCTCTAACGCATCGCTCGACCAACTCTTCGACGGCCAGCCCCTCATGGCGATCCTTCGCGGCTTCGGCGTCGAACGCAGTGTTGCCCTCGCGCGCACCGCGTGGGAGCTCGGCATCGACTCCGTAGAAGTGCCCATCCAGAGCGACGAAGATGTTGAAGCACTGCGCGCCGTCGTTGCCGCCGGCAAGGAGCTCGGCAAGTCCGTCGGCGCCGGAACCGTCGTCACCCTCGAACACGTGCGTCAAGCTGCGGATGCCGGAGCGGCCTTCACCGTCAGCCCCGGCTTCGACCTCGACGTCGTTCGCGCCTCGTTCGAAGCGGGCATGCCGCCGCTGCCGGGCGTCGCCTCCGCCACCGAGGTTCAGACCGCACAAGCCGCTGGCCTCACCTGGGTGAAAGCCTTCCCCGCATCACTTCTCGGCACGAGCTGGTTTGGCGCCATGCGTGGGCCGTTCCCCGCGATGCGTTTTGTTGCGACCGGAGGAATGGATGCCGGCAACGCCGGCGAGTACCTCACCGCGGGCGCAAAGGTTGTTGCGGTCGGTTCGGCACTCGCCGACGAGACCCAGTTGCCGCGCCTCGCGGAATTGCTCGCCGCACGCAACTAGCGAGCTGAGCACCCTTAGTTTTCGACGGAGGGCTTCACGGCAACGATGGTGCCGTGCACGTTGGCTACCGCTGCGAGCGTGTTGTAGACAGTGCCGTAGTGGTTGAGGTTGCGATGCAACATCTCCACACGTCGGTCATCTTCGTTCGTGACGAGCCGAATCTCATACTCAAACTCAACGAACTTCGGTGGCGCATCTTGGCGGCGTGAGCGCACATCAATCTCAGCACTCTCGTAGCTGAACGGGATCAGAGCTGCGGAGCGCTCCACATTCTTGAGCATGCACGCGGCCAGCGCTGACGCGAGCAACTCTGCCGGCCCGGGGAGCCCAGAAGGTTCGTCGGCATCCCAGAGTGCATCGATCGGGATCGTTTGGTTGCCAGCGTGAATCGATGCCTCTTCGCGCGCAACACTTCGCCCGTGAACTTCGTACGTCGTCGGTGCCGTTGTCATGAGAGCTCCTTCATCGTTGTGCGGCGCCAGCCTCGCCAACGCCGCCGGAAAAGCCTAACGCCCCGCGATCTCCACGGGCTGCAGCGTCGCACTCTTCGGTTCTCGGTTGTCGCCCGAGGAACGCCCGGTGAGGCGGCGACCAATCCAGGGGAGCACGTATTCACGCCAGTAGGCCGCGGTGCGGGGCCGGGCGTCATCCGCGGGCCCTTCGTCTGCAGCAAAGTCGGGCACGGGAACTTCGAGCGCCGACAACACGTTGCTCGCCACCCGCGCATGACCGCGCGCGTTGAGGTGCAGCTTGTCGACCGACCAATACCGCAACTGCGTGAGTTCTTGGTCTGCCCAGTTATTCACGAAAGTCACGTTGTCTTTCGACGCCCGCGCCATGACCTCTTGGGCCAACCGGTCGCCGCGCGTGGCCATCACCGAACCGAACGGCAAGTGCTTGCTGGGGTTGCCACCACTCAGCAGCAGAACATGGATGCCGCTAGCTGTCGCCGTATCGACTGCGGCCAGCAGCTGGTCGGTGATCGATTCCAGCGAAACTCGGGGGCGCATAATGTCGTTTCCGCCGCCGTTGATGCTCATCAGCTGGGGCCGGAGGGCGACCGCGGCCTGCAGCTGCTCCCCCGCGATGGGCGCCAAGAGCCGTCCGCGAATGGCGAGGTTCGCATAGGTGACCGGCTCAGGCGATGCGAGCGCAAGGCCGAGAGCAACTTGGTCTGCCCAACCGCGCACCCGGCCATCCGGCAGTTCATCTCCGACGCCCTCAGTGAAACTGTCACCGATGGCGACGTAGCTTGTGAACTGATGAGACATACAGCGTTACCTTCCGAAGGGGGAATCGGGGCGGCGCCAAATCACGACGAGCGCAGTGGCGATCGGCCCGAAGATGAGGGCGAGAAGAAACCACACCCAGCGCCGACGATGCTTCATTTCCGCAAGGCCGGCGGTGACAATAGCGAGGGCAATCCACGCCCAACTGCCATCGAGAAGTGTTTGAGTTTCAATCATCCCGCCAGCCTACGCCTGGGCCGGAGGACGGCGGCCACGCGCCAAAGATCGGCACGCGGCCAAGGGGCTAAAGAGCCTTGATCGCCTCAACAACATCGGAGGGCTCGGCACGCAACTTGTAGTCGGCCTGCACGAACGCGTACGCGATAGTGCCGTCTTGCGCGATCACGTAGGTTGCGGGAAGCGGCAGTTGCCAGCCGGTCGCGCCGTTGGACTTCACGAGGTCGTAGCCAGACTTCTCGTAGAACGCCTTGGTGCGGTCATCCACGGGGTGAAGGAGTCCGAAGCCGTTGATCGCTTCAAGCTCGCCGTCGGAGAGCACTGGGAATTCGAGGTTGTGCTTCTCTTCGAGCGAGAGGGATTCGTCAGGAGTTTGTGGCGAGATAGCTACCAGGGTTGCTCCGGCGGCACGGAACTGAGGCAGAGTCTCCTGCAGCGCCTTGAGCTCGAGGTTGCAGTAGGGGCACCAAGAGCCGCGGTAGAACGCGATTGCAACCGGGCCCTTGTTGAGTAGTTCGCTCAGGCGCACGGTGTTGCCTTCGGCATCCGGCAGCGCAAAGTCGGGAGCGGTGTCGCCGACCTTGAGCGCGTTGTTGACGATGCCAGCCTTTTCGACTTCGGTCACCGAGTTCGTGAGAGTCGCGCTGTCTTCGGCAGACTTTGTAGCCGCACTGTTGTCGGCACGTTCTTTGAGCTGCTGGGTGAGATTCATGGCGCTCCAAAAAATTGGGGAAAATGTCGTTGCAGGAGTGAACCGCCCGCAACGCCACGCTATTCCGGGTGTCTGAATAGTTGCCGCGTGAATTTGGTGCGCTTGCTCCACTATGCCCGAGCGCGAGCCGACATCTCTTCAATCAACTCCAGCGCCCGGCGTAGGCCGGTGCTCGACGTATTGACGGTGTACGGGAAGTACACAACCTCCACCCCGACGGCAGCGAACTCACGCTCCAACTTCAGCCCCTTTTCGGTGCCGCGCCAGTCGTCGCCCTTGAAGAACAGAGTGAACTGCAAACGACGCCACATCTCCAACTTGTCTGGCACCGTTTCGGCGACCGCCTCATCCACATAACAGATGCTGCGCACGATTTCTAAGCGCTCCTCAAGGGGAACTGTGGGGCGCATTTTCTTGGTCTGCTCCAGCATTTCGTCGGAGACAACACCGGCGATCAGGTAGTCGCACTGTTCTTTTGCGCGTTTGAGAATGTTGAGGTGGCCAACGTGAAAGAGGTCGTAGGCTCCTGCGGCGTATCCAATTCTTTGAGACATATGCTCACCGGGTTCAGGTCGGGGAAGGCGTGAGTTCTGTGGTGGGGGTAGGCAGCGGTGCCACGGCAAGCGCGAACCGCACGGAGCGGTCGTGCTCGAAGGGGTAGCGGTGCCCTCGCTCGAGGACGAGCGACGTGAGGAAGAAGAGCGTGAAGATCACACTCGACTCAATGAGGCCGTTCTCGAGCGCACTGCGCACGAGAAGCAGAACGAGCAGGGGAAGCGTGAGGGTGCGTAGTTCGCGATTCTTGAGACTGTCCCTCAGGGTAAAGAGCACCCAGATGCCGACTGCGATCAGGCCGAGGATGCCAGCCTGCGACAGGATGGAGATCCAACTGCTGTCGAGCACTTGAACATCCCACCAGCGCTGATCGACCTCAATGGTCTTGGCGGCGAGGCCGACGCCGATCCACTTGTGCCAGGTGTCCATCGGGATGCTGAAGACGGCTTGCCACGCAATCGTGCGGGAACTGAGAGTGGCGAGTTCACTGACATCCTGCCCGCGAATAGCGACCTCAGACACCACATTCGTGAACGCGACCATCGCATAGGAGACAGGCACGAGCAGGATGAGGGCGATGCCCGTGGAGTGCGGAACCGGCCACGCCAGCACGACGGCCAGCACCATCGCGATGACGACAACGATCAGGGTGGTGCGAGATCCGGTGGCCAACAGAATCGCTGCGAATGTCACGAGCAGCACCGACTTGCGCGGCGTGAGACCACGCCGCGCGATGTCGATCGCAATCGCAAGCAGAGGCGGCGCGGCAAGCCCGGCGAGCTCGTTGGGCTTCATGGCGGGGATGCCACTCGGCAGTCGGCCGTCGCTCAGAAACTGGGGTAGCCCGCTCGCGGCGCCGATAAGAGTCAGGATGCCCATCGCAATGAACAGCGACGTCAACACCTCAAGCGGCGCAGCACTGCTCGCCAGCACGTAAACGGTTGCGGCGAGCAGCACGATGCGCACCGCGAGCACGAGCGACGGCATCGCGCTATCTGTTGCCAGTGCGCCAACGCACGAGAGCCCCACAACGATGAAGAGCAGGATGACCGATCGCACGCCGACTCGCGCATGAACGCGAGCGCGCGAATGTATCGCTACCGCGCACAGAAAAGCTGTAAAGGCGACAAGGGCCTTTGCGATGACCACGACGTCAAAGCCGCCATCAAAGAGGGCATCGGGTCGCCACGAGACAACGCTCAGAACAACGAGGAGCCACGTTCCGATCAAGGAACGTGAGACGGTACTGCGCTCCCGCTGTTCTGTCGCGATCATTAGTCCACGACCACGCGTTCATTCTCGCTTGAGCGCTCGGCGGCAGAGGCAGCAGCAGTTTCGGTGCGTCCTGAGGGCGGGGCAGGCTTAGGCGGTGACGGCTTCGGTACGGGCGTCGGCGAAGATGAGGATTCGGATGCCATGTTCTTCTTCCTGTCGGGGCCAGCCTTGGTGACCGTTGAAGCGTCTGCGGTGGCAGTCGCGGTTGCGGTCGAGGTCAAGGGCGGGGTCGCGGTCGCGGCGGGAGCCACGGGCTTGCTGGCTTTGCGCCGCAAGTGCACGCGCGCTTTCGCCGGAACGCTCGCGAAGTCATCCGGGGTCCAGGTCGCCATTAGCTCGAAGTGGCGAGCATTAGGCACATCAGTCAGCACGACGCCGAGGGGGCGAACTCCCGCAATGCGGAGTTGGCTAACAGTCTGGGCGAGTTCAGCCTCCGAGCTGCGGTTATAGCGAACAACGATGATGGCGACCTCGACGAAGGGCGCGATGAGCGGAATGCTCAGCGGTCGAGTCTCGGATGTTGCTTGCGTGAGCACAACATCCGCTCGCGAGATAAGCCGCGTGAGCACCGATCGCAGGGTCTTGTCTGCGGCAACTTCGGTCGTTTCGGCTACCCCGGCGGATACGAAGAGTGCCTCTGAACCGTCGAGAGGTCGGGTGACCTCCGGCAGGGTGGTGGATTCGTTGAGGAGTTCGGCAAGTCCCGCAGTGCCGGCGAAGGAGGCAAGGGCGTTGTCGTCGCCGGAAGAGGGGTGCGCCTCGACGAAGAGGGCTTGTCTTCCGGTGGCGGCAACCGCAGCCACGACACCGAGCGAAACGGAGGCGTGGTTGGCGGCGTCACCGGCGGGGGCCAGCAGCAGGATGCGCGGCACTGCGCCTCCGTTGGCTTGCGTGATGCGGGCGAACGCTTCCGCGTACGCGGCATCCACTGTCGATTCAGCGTCAGAACTGTTGCCCCGGGCGCGGCGATGACCGCGCGGAACGGCCGCGAGCACGGGCAATCCGGTGACCCTTCGCACATCGCTCGGCTGACGCATCCGGTGATCGAAACGAGCTAAGAACAACGCCAGCACAGCACCGGCGGCAAGCCCAGAGATGAGTCCGAGACCGAGAATGACCGTCTTTTGCGGGGCGCTCGGTGCCGAGGGCGGCAGTGCAGGGATGAGGCGCTCAAGCGAGACCGAGAACGTGCCGAAGTCTTCGACCCGGGAGACGAGGCGCGACAGGCTGTCGGCGACAGCGTTGGCGATGCGGGCGGCATCCGCAGCAGTGCTTGCTTGGGCTGCGATGTTTATGTTGACGGTGCTGTTGGGGTTGGTCGCCGAGACTTGGCTGCGCAACTCTTGCACCGTGAGGTCGAGGCCGAGGTCAGAAATGACCGGCTCGAGAACCTCAGAACTGCGCACCAAATCGGTATACGAATTTACCCGGGCCAGCGAGAATTGCGAGCGTTCGGCGAGAGTCGCATTGACGTCTTTGACGCTCAAAAAGAGGGTGGCCGTTGACGTGTAGGTTGGCGGAATGCTGAACGCAATGAGCGCAGCGGAAGCTACTCCGACCACGACAGCAACTAGGATTGCACGCCATCGCTGCCGGAAAATCTCGAGATAACTCAAACTTTCCACGCGTTGAACCCCAATCGGGATGGGTAACAATCAGCACAGCATTGTGCCAAACAAGCGTTTGCAGGTTTCCTTACCCTAGTAGCATTCGCGCGATTCTGGGAGAATAGATACCGGATCGATTCCACGGAGCACACCCGATACCGCGGAGTTTCGAACCGTGAGGAGCGCTGATGAGCGTTGCGACGGGCACGACAAGTCGGCGTTTTCGACGTCGACAGGTCTTCGGTGCGGTCGCAATCGTGCTTGCTCTCGCCCTCGCCGCCAGCGCCCTCGTGGTCTCCTCGCTCGGCGGGAGCGCCAGCACAACGGTGCGCCCCGCTGTGCCGTTCGTTTCTGGTGTTGGCGCCCCCGAGAACGTTGCGACAGAGGCTGCGGATGCCGGTGCGGCCGAGCTCGGAACCACCGATTATGAGATCCAGGCCGGCGCTCTCTTCGTCTCGCCCACCGGCGACAACGACGCGGACGGCAGCCTCGAGTCACCGCTCCGCACGATCAAGGCAGCACTGGCGCGGGTCTCCGCGGGCGGCATGATCGTGCTGCGGGCGGGCGAGTATCACGAGGCGTTCACGATTGCCGAGGGCACCCCCGTGACGGTGCAGTCGTACCCGGGTGAGGTTGTTTGGCTCGACGGCAGCGAGGTTGTGGAGGGCTGGCAAGCCGACGGCGAGCAGCCCGGCGACGCCGAGTACGACGGCGAGCTCTGGTCGGTGCCGTGGGGCACCGTCTTCGACTCGAGCCCCACCTACGAACGGGGCGCTCCCGATAACACCGAGCAGTACTGGAACTTTGTGACCGCCGGGCATCCGCTCGCCGCCCATCCGGACCAACTGTGGCTGGATGACGCCCCACTCACGCAGGTCGGCTCGCGCGACGAGGTGACGGCGTCGAGCTTCTTCCACGACGAGAGCGCGGGCGTGCTGTACCTCGGCGAGAACCCCAGCGGCCACACCGTGCGGGCAAGCACGCTGCAGCGTGCCCTGAGCATCCGGGCAGAAGGATCGACGATTCGCGGCATCGGCATTCGTCGCTTTGCGCCCTCGGTGCCCGACTTTGGCGCCGTCACGGTGGAGCGACCGGGCGTGACGATCGAGAACGTGGTGATCACCGAGTCGGCTACAACGGGCCTGTTCATCACGGCGGCCAACACGACGATCCGCCAAGTCACGGTTACCGAAAGCGGGATGATCGGAGTGGCCGCGAACTACGCCGATAACCTCCTGATCGACGGGCTGAAAGCATCCGGCAATAACACGGAGTGGTTCAACCGCGCACCCGTCGCGGGCGGACTCAAACTCACCCGCTCGCGCACCGTCGAGATTCGCAACTCTGACTTCTCCGACAACAACGCGACCGCCCTCTGGTTCGATCAGTCCTGTCGCGACCTGACCATCACCGGCAACACCTTCGTGGGCAATGCTGGGCACGGGCTCTTTCTCGAAATCTCCGCTCGCGCGCTCGTGGCCGACAACTACCTCGCCGACAACGGCATCTTCGGCATGAAGATCAATGACACGAGCAGCGTCGAGATTCGCGACAACGTCGTCGTGGGCAGCCGCAACGCCATCGCGGTGCTTCAAGACAACCGCCTCAAGAGCGACGAGAACGAAGCCGGTCACGACGAACGGTATCTGGATGACGCCGAGATGACCTGGGTCGGCACCGACGTGAGCATCATCGGCAACACTCTCGTCGGTAGCAGTGAAGCTCTCCTCTGGATCGAGGACTACTCCCGCACCCGCAGCGCCCGCGACTTCGGCATCACCGTCGATAACAACCTCTACGTGCGCGCGACTGAACTCGAACCGCGAATCCTCATTGCCTGGCCGACCAACGCGATCGGGGTGACCCCGTTTAGCTCGCTCGCCGACTTTGCGCGCTGCACCGGGCAAGAGCAGACCGGGCTCGAGCACCTCGGCGGCAGGGTGATCGAGCGCTAGGTCGGTCGCTGGGCCGAGCGTTTCGCCGACCGAACCGCAGCACTCAGCGCCGAGCGCCAGCCCTCCGGGGTTCAGCCCGCCCGCACGAGCGGCACCAGAATCAGCCACCGAATTGCCAAGCCGCCAAGAATGGATGCCGCGGCCAGCGCCGCCGGAACCCATTGCACGTCTCCCCCGGCCAGCAACACCGCGCTCACGATTCCGATAGCGAGAACGGTATCGGCCGCCCGGATCCCGAACACGACCGCTTGTTTTCCGCCGACCGCCGCGAGCGCACCATACGGTGTCACGGCGGCAATAGACGCGGTGTAGGCGATCCAGCCGATGACGGCGAGCAGATCGGGCGCGGTGCCAAAAAGTAGCGCCCCGGCCCACGGCAGCAGCGCGACGAGTAGCGCGCCGACGACCACGGTGAGACCCACCAGGGTGGTTACCGCACGATCCGCTCGCCGTAGTTTCTCGGCCAGAGGCTTGCTGCTGTCTCGGGCGAAGGAGACGAAGAGATACGAGCTAAGGCCGCTGACCGCGAGGGTGGCCGGGGCGACGAAGACGCGACCCGCCTCGAGCAGTCCGGTCGCGGCGAGGCTCGCGAGCACGGTCACGAGAGTGCGCACGACGGTGAGCAGGGCGGGGCGGAGGAACTGTTGGCCCGCCCGCCAGATGCCGTAGCGAAAGACGGTGCCAACACCCCCGCGCACGAAGCCCACGACGAAGCGTTCCTCCCGCGGCAGCAGCACTGCGCCGAGCCCGATAGCGGCGAGCTGGCCGGCAGCAACCGCACCGAGAAAGACGAAGAGGCTGAGGGCTCCGGCGAGCGCACTCAGCCCGATCACGGCGAGCGCGACCGCGAACGACGCGAAGTCGATCAGCATGACGCGCCAGAACCCGAAGCCGGCCATGAGCAGTCGACGCATGAGTTCTTCGAGCGCGAAGAGGGCGACGCCTGCTCCGAACATGACGGCGGTGGCGACATCCAGAAGTCCGGATGCTCCAGCGATCGCTGCGGAAACAACCGCGGTCACCGCTGCAATACCGAGAGCGAACTGCTGCAGCGCCGAGCGCACGGCCGGAGCACGCCGTTCCAGTACGACGAGCGAGTCGCCGACCATCCCACTCGCAAGCCCGGCGACGAGCACCATCACGCCATACGCGATGGCGAAGGCGCCCAGCCCGTCGAAGCCGAGAGTGCGCGCGACAAGGACCTGAATCGTGAAGCTCGAGAGAGCCTGCATTCCCTGAGAGCCGATTGCTCCCAGGGCCGACCGTCTGCCTGACACGCTCAGGCTGCCTACTGCACGGGCCGCGCGCTGAAGTTATCGAACCTCACAGTCACGGGGGCGTTGGGTGCCGAACCCGAGAGGTAACTCTCGAATCCGACCGAACCTGCCGCCTGCAGCGCTGCCGTGGAATCGGTAGTCACGAGCTGCCAGGCGGCCGGCTCGGTGTCTCCCTCCTTCCACAACTTGGCCGAAATCGTAGTGGGGCTCGTGCCCTCCACCGTGGTCTTCAGGATGAAGGTGTCCCCGGCCGCGTACGTCATTCCCGGCACGTTCATGTTGGCGAGCACCACCGTGGAGCCCGACATGATTTGCAGACCGACGACTCCGCCGGTTTGCAGGCGCAGTCGTGCTTGATAGAACGCGGAGCCAACTTGACGACCGATCACGCCGACGACGATGTGGCCGGATTCGGCAACCTTGTCAGCGGTGATCTCCACTTGAGCTTCCACCGAGGTTTCACTCACGCCCTCGAGCAACGCCCGGCGAGTGGTTCCCGTGCTCGTATGCACGAAGGCGCCAGCACCGTTACCCACGGTGTAGGTCGAGTTCGTATTCGACGACCACGCCCCACCCGTGTTCGCGGAGCCCCAACCGGCGGCAACTGTGCGCTCGAAGGTGTCTTCAGCAAAGGCTGCGCCGGGCGGTGCGGTCACGACGACATCGTGACTGACCGTGCCCGTCGCCCCGTCGTCATCCGTCACGGTGAGCACAACGGTGTAGGTGCCCGAACTCGCGTAGCTGTGCGACGGCGTTGCGCCGGTGTCGCTCGCACCATCTCCGAAGTCCCAGGCGTAGCTCGCGACGCTGCCATCGGCGTCCGTCGATCCTGTCGCGTCGAACGCCACGGCGAGTTCAGTCGCGGACGACGTGAACGCGGCAGTGGGTGCCTGGTTCGCCGGAGTCGAGCTGACGGTGACGGGGTGCGTCACGGTAGCCGTGGCGCCCTGATCATCCGTCACCGTCAGAGCTACCGAATAGGTACCCGCGGTCGCGTAGCTGTGATCGGGGCTCGTTGCGGTGCTTGACTGACCATCACCGAAGTCCCACGATCGCGAAGCAATGCTGCCATCGGGATCGCTCGATGCGCTCGAATCGAAGCTCGCGGTCAAAAGGTTCGCCGTACTGGTGAAGGATGCCGTGGGCAGCAGATTCGTCGGCGTCACGGGCTCGTCGGCATGGCCTGCAGTCGCCACGAACGAGTCGTAGCTCACGTGCACGGGAGCATTCGTGGCCGAGCCAGACAGGTAGCTGTACTGGCCGACCGCTCCCGCGGTTTGCAGGTTGGCGACCGATGAGGTTGCGGTGAGGGTCCAGTCGCTGGGTTCACTTGTTCCCTGCTTCCAGACCTTGCCGCGAATGGTCGTCGGCGAGGTTCCGAAGGTTTGCGCTTTCACGAGCAGCACGTCGCCTGGACTGAAAGTGAGGCCCGCAACATCCGTGTAAGCAATGTTGGTCGAGCTGCCACTCAGCAGCTGGAAGGCGAGGGTGCCGTTGGAGAAGTAGCGCACACGGGCTTGGTAGAAGCCGTTGCCGACTTCGCGCATCGTGATGCCCGTGTAGGCGCCACCACCCGTGATCGCTTGGTCGACGGAGATGCTCGCGCTGACCGTCACGTCGTCCGTCGAGACGCTCGGCAACCAGGCGTGCCGGGTGGTACCCGACGAACTATGGTTCACGACTCCGGCATCCGATTCGACCGAGAAGTTGCCGTTGCTGTTCGTCGACCAATCACCACCGACGAGAGCTGTGCCCCAGCCAGAGGTTTCGGAGCGAGCGAATTCGTCGCGAGCCAGCACGGTCACGACGGGCGGATCGAGAGCGATCACGTCATGACTGACCGTTCCCGTTGCCCCCTGGTTATCGGTCACGGTGAGGGTCACGGTGTAGTCGCCGGCGGCAGCGTAGAGGTGCGAAGTGCTTTCTCCACTACCGGATGCTCCGTCGCCGAAGTCCCACGCGTACGAGCTGATCGTGCCGTCGCTGTCGGCCGAGCCACTCGCGTCGAAGCTCACCACGTTGTCGGTGGTTTCGCTCGTAAAGGCTGCGGTCGGCGCCACATTCGGAGCCAACACCGTGACTGCGGCGGAGGCGGTTGCCGAGGCTCCCTTGTTGTCGGTAACCGTGAGGGTGACGTCGTAGGTTCCCGCGGCGGCATACGTGTGATCGACCACGGCATCCGTGCTCGACGCACCATCACCGAAGTCCCACGCGTAGGCGTCGATAGTGCCGTCGGGGTCGCTCGATCCGGTCGCGTCGAAACTGGCAACGAGGTCGCTCTCCGCATGCGTGAACTCGGCAAGCGGTGCTTCGTTCGCGGTCCCGATCAAGAAGTGCGAGCTGACTTCGCTCGGCGTCAACACCGTCTGGTACACCGCGAACTCATCGAGGTCACCGTTGAAGTAGTTCGACGATGCCACTCCGACCGTGTTGCCGCGGCCGAGTCGCCAGTAGCCCGAGAACGTCTGGGTCGGGGTTGCAGCACTGGATGCCACCACTGCACCATCGACGAACAGTTGCAACCCTGCTGATCCCTGGGTCGCTACCGCCTGATGCCACTCGCCATCGTTGTAGGAGGCGGTACTCGAGACGGTGTTGCTGCCCGTGCCGAACACGAGTGTTCCGTCGTTGCGCATCATCACGTGGTCGCCATAGTTGCTGGCGGTCCCGGTGGCGGAGGATCCGAACTCCACGAGCTTGCCACCCGTGGCGCTCGTGGTTCTGAACCATACTTCGCTCGAATACGTCGAAGGGTTCGGCAGCGAGGTCGTCGTTGCCGCGAGCGCCTGCGTGAACTGGGTTGCCGAGTCGCTCGTGCCGCCAAGCGCACCGGGCACGTTGCGCGTGTAGGTGCCGCTGAGTGCTCCATCGAGCCCCTGCAGTCCAGCGTCATTCACGACGGCACCGGACGCTTCACCGAGTCGCCAATACAGCTGCGGGCTCGCGTTGTACACCGCAGCACCGTAGCTGTCAGTGGGTGCGGGCGGTCCGGAAAGCGACCGGCCCGAGAGCTCGAAGTGGTTCTGAATTTGGGCCGCGGTGAGGGGGTTCGGGTACACGGCCACTTCGTCGATGGCACCGTTGAAGTAGTCAGAGCCACTCCAACTGCGGTCTCCACCGATGCGCCAGTAGCCCCAGTAGTTCTGGCCCCACACCACGTCGGGATCTACGCCAACGCGCACTCCGTCGACGAACATTTCCATGCCATCGGCGCCCATGCTGGCGACGACCTGATGCCACTCGTTGTCGTTGTACGACTTCGCACTTTGCACGACGCGAGCGCTACCGGTGTACACACCGAAGTTCAGGCGGCCCGAACTGTCCATGTACACATGGCGGTCGTAGTTGCTTGAGTTACCGGTTTGACGGTTACCGAAGCCGACGATCTTGCCGCCCGAGGTTGTACTGGTCTTGAACCAGGCTTCGACCGAGAATGTGTTGTCGCGCCAGATTTGGGTGTTCGATCCGGCGTAGCTATTCGAGCTTCCCGTGAAGGTCGCGGCGGTGTTGCTGTCGCCGATGATTGCTCCGGATGTTCCGAAGCCCACGTTGTTGGTCGCGGTCGCGTTGTCGCGAGCCACGCTGTCGACCACGGTGTTGCCGCTCTCGCCGAGGCGCCAGTAGTTGGAGGGTTGATCCTCCATCACGGCTGCCGCATAATCGCTCAACTCACCGGCGGCCCCCGCGGTGAACGACACGGTCGAACCCCAGCCATTGTTGCCATAGGGGTCGATCGCGCGCAGGCGATACGTGTAGGTCTGGCCCGGCGTGAGGCCGGTATCCAGGTAGGTCATGGTCGGGCGGTCATAGAACCGCGACGCTTGCTCGGTGACGTAGATGGGTGATCCACTCTTGCCATCCCGGATGAGGTGGTACGTCAGGTTTTCGTTGTCACGATCCCAATCGGCGGTCCAGCTCAGCGCGATCGTTCCGGGCGCGGGAGAGCTCATCGTCGGGGCCAAGTTGGCACCAGTCAGGCGCGGGCCATCCGCATTGGGGGCGATCGCCGGAATCGCGAATCTCAGCAACCCCTGTTGGTTTTGACCGTTGACGCGCGTGAACTCGCCGCCGAAGACGGCGTACTCAGCGTTAGACGTGACATCCCACGGGCCTTGGTATTGGCCGGTGAAGGTTCCGAGGTTGATCTCGGGGAAGAAGTTCAGCAACGACGGGCTCGAGTTGCCCGACCAGTCGTGGTAGCCGTAAGGATCGCGGGAGATGCTGCCGGTTGCATCTTTCGAGAACGCGATTCCGCGGTTGAATGACCACGGGTTCGTCTGCGGGAAGGCATCGATATTGCCGCAGTAGTGCGAGTGACCAGCGGCATAGATGGCTCCGCTGGGCGAGGGAGAAACCGAGTAGGTATCACCGTGGCAGTCGTTGACCCAGACAAGTTCGCCATCCGACCAGTTCGATCGGAAGACGCCCTCTAGGTTGCCGCCGGAGCCGAAGACATAGCCGGAACCGTAGAAGCTGTCGCCGTCAGACGCGAGCGAGAAAATGGCGGCGTTGAGGCCGGCGTTACGCACCTGATTGTTGGTGGCGAAGGGCGTGATGAGCTCTCCAACCGTGGAGTCGACCATGGCAAGGCCGTAGCCGGGATCGCTCGATCCGTTCACGGTCGTGAAATCTCCGCCAATCACAACTTTGGATTCGTCGGGGGAGACAACGATGCCGAAGGCACGACCGCCGGCGAGCTCGGGAGCCCAGGAGGTCACGCTGCCATTTGTGGCGAGAGCTGCAGCGCCGCCGAGGCGAGTGTTGCCACTGACCGAGGTGAATGGTCCCGAGAAGAAGACCTGAGTGTTCGTAGCTACGACCGCATAAACGCGATAGTTCGCGCCAGCATCGAAGCCGCCGTAGATTGCCCCCGTGGCGGTATTGAACGCAACGATGCGACTTTTCGAGACGCCGTTCACCGATGTAAAGTCGCCGACCGCATAGAGCCGGCTTCCGTCAGGAGAGGCGGCCAGAGCACGAACTTGCCCGTTGAACGTCGGAGCCCACGGCAGCAGGGCACCAGTCGTGAGGTTGTACGCGAGCACGTACGAGCGACTCTGCTCGTTGGTGCCCGCGGGCGAACCATACGGTCGGGCTGAGCTGAAATCGCCAGACGCGTAGACGGTGTTGCCCACGATGACCTGGTCCCAGACCACACCATTGATCTGGGGCGTGGGTAAGGGATCAGTAGACACAGTGGTGGGTACAGGCGGGGCAGCCGCAGTGTCGGCAACAGCTGCGGTGGGCAGCGTTACGGTGAGCAAAGTCGCAATTAATGTCATCGCCGCTGCGGCGGAAACAAGTCTCAGCGGGTTCGGTGGCATCTGGCGGGTTAAGCGCATGATGTGCCTTCTCGGGGGTTTGTGGCTATTCAGGTTCCACTTGGTGGGTCACCATACTCCCCCTCCGCCCCGTTTGGGTGCCCCCCAAAAGGGGGTCACGTTTCGGGGGTCGCCCGCCGAGGTGGGTAGACCGATCGTTACAGCAGGTCCGCAATATCCCCTTGGAAAACAACCGGTTGCACGTCGACGGAGTAGTCGACGAGAAGGGTGACATTGCCACGCTGATCAGCAGGAACAGTGAAAATGTATACGCCATCGATCACCGAATTTGCCGCGAGGGATGCCGGCAGCGGCGAGCCGCCCGGCTCACGAAGTTCGGGCGCCGGCGTGCGGTCGGCGCCAAAGTAACAACTGATCACGGTCGTGCGCAACGAGACCACTGACGAGGTCGAGTTTGTCATCGTGACCGTCACGCGCAACGACGGACCAGCGACTTCACCGGGGCCGCGAGCGGTGCCATCGACCTCCTCAACCTTGGTGACTTTTGCCACGAGGCCGGGGGTAACATCCGCTGGCTCCTCGAGCGGAACGGGTGTGACATCGGGCACGGCTGGCCCGTCGACCGGTGCCGCTGTCTCTGTCGCTGTCCCTGTCGCTGCTGGCAACTCGGTTGACGCCCCAGCACTCGGCGTCGCCGCGGGCGCAGCGCCGGGAGTCGAGGTCGGTGCAAGCTGCCCAAACAGCACGACCCCGAGCACCACGAGCAGCGCAATCACGATGCCGCCCGCGATCATGCGACGGGGGCGGGTGCCTAGCCACGACGGCGTGGCCGCCACAGCTTCAGGCTCTAACTCGGTTCCTGGGTGCTTCGACATAGTCATGGCAGCTCCGTGCCTCGGGAGTGGTCGGTACTGGACGGTACACCCGCGCCCTTCAGCACCGTACCCCCTGTTCTGGGGCCACGGCGAGAAACGTGAGCGGCGTACACTTCCAAGCCAGACTGTGGGGAGTCTGGTCGAAGTTCTTGAGTCCGTCAACGGAGGAGGGAAAGTTGAACGGCCCACGCCCCCCTGCCGAGCGCGAACCGATCGTTCGCCTCCTCGGAACCCACGGCATTCCTGCCGCCTACGGTGGCTTTGAAACTGCCGCCGAGAACGTCGCCATTTTTCTGCGTGACCACGGCTGGCGCCCTGTTGTTTACTGCCAAGTTCCGGGCACCGGCGCCATCACGACAGACCTGTGGCACGGCATCGAACGGGTGCTGATTCCGGAACAACGCGAAGGATGGTTGGGCACCGCACGCTTCGACCTCACCTCGATCCGGCATGCGATTCGACACCGGGATATCTGCCTCACGTTTGGGTACAACACGGCCGTGTTCAACATCCTGCAGCGTCTCAAGCGCATCCCGAATGTCATCAACATGGATGGCATCGAGTGGTCTCGTTCGCGCTGGGGCAAGGGGCGGCAGGCAATTCTGTGGATAAACGAACGGATCGCCTGTTGGGTGGGCAATCGACTCATTGCCGATCATCCGGTCATCGAAACTTATCTGGCCACACGCGCTCGGCGCTCGAAACTCGTCACGATCACGTACGGCGCCCACGCTGTCGAAGCCGCTGACACTCTGCCGGTAACCAGTCGCGGCCTCACGCCCGGGCGCTATCTGACGCTCATCTGTCGGCCCATCCCCGAGAACACGATTCTCGAACTTGTCACCGCGTTTTCCCGAGAACGCCGCGATCACCAGTTGGCGATCTTCGGCACCTACGACGACAGCGATCCCTATGCGCGGGCGGTGCGCGAAGCCGCCAGCGATGAGGTGCTGTTCGTCGGCCCGATTTACGAACCCGATGAGGTGTCTTCTTTGAGATTCCATTCCCTTGGCTACCTGCACGGTCATACCGTTGGCGGCACGAACCCCTCGCTCGTCGAAGCGATGGCCGCCGGCAATGCGGTGATCGCCCACGACAATCCCTACAACCGTTGGGTTGCCGGTGACGGTGCACTCTATTTTTCGGGCGTGGATGACGCAGCCGCCCACATCACGACGCTGCTCGCGGCGCCCGATCGCCGGGCTTCGCTCGCGGCCGCCAGCCGCGCCAGGCATGCCGCCGAGTTCACGTGGGAACGCGTCGCGGGGCAGTACGCGGAGCTCCTCGCCGAGCAGCTCCCCGCCGGCACGGCTCCCGTCGCCGCTCCGCGCTCGACCCCGTCGCCGCGACCCGGAGCGAACGCATGATCCGCGTGGGCGTGGTCGGGCTCGGCAAAATGGGGCTCTCGCACTTGTCGATGATTCGGGCGCATCCTCACGTCTCGGTGGACGCGGTTGTCGATTCGGCTGGCTACATCTTGGGGGTGCTGTCGAAGTACACGGGCCTGAAGACTTTTACTGATTTCGAGAAGATGCTCGACAGCGTTGAACTCGATGCGGTGCTCATCGCGACCCCGACCCGCTTTCATGCGGCGATGGTGCGCACGGCTCTCGACCGCGGGCTTCACGTGTTTTGCGAGAAGCCCCTCACGCTCACCGCAGCGGAATCCGCCGAGCTTGCGGGAGTCGCAGCTGTCCGTGGCCTTGTCACGCAAGTCGGATATCACAACCGTTTCGTCGGCACCTTCCGCGAGGCTAAGCGACTGTTGGAGGCAGGCGCGATCGGCCGGGTCACCCACTTGCAGGCCGAGTCGTATGGCCCGGTCGTGCTCAAGGCGAAGGGCACGACGTGGCGCAGCAAGCGCACCGAGGGCGGCGGCTGTCTCTATGACTATGCCGCGCATCCGCTCGACCTCGCGACGTGGTTTGTCGGCAACGCCACCGGCGTCGGCGGCACCATTCTGGGCAGCGTCTTTTCGGAGAATACCGAAGACGAGGTCTACAGCACGATCTACTTCGCCGACGGAGTCAGCGGGCAGCTCTCGGTGAACTGGTCGGATGAGTCGTACCGCAAGATGACCACTCGGGTGAGCATCTTCGGCACGCAGGGCAAGATCATTGCCGACCGCCAAGAGATTCAGGTCTACCTGCGCAGCACCGCCCCCGAGCTCGAGGGCTACGAACCCGGCTGGACGATCAAGTCGACCACCGAGCTCACCGATGAGGTGTGGTTCTACCTCCGCGGCGAGGAATACAGCGCCCAACTCGATCACTTCGTGCAGCGCATCGGTGACCCCTCGCTGCCCGCCACCAACGACTTCGCGAGTGCTGCCATCACTGACCGCATCATCGAACTGCTGACAGCGGATGCCGCCGCCGGGCCCGCCACAACCACCCTCGTCGGCGAGACCACGGCTTCGACCGCACCCAAAGCCCGCCGCGGAAGCCTTCTAGGGAGACGCTCATGAGCACCACCGCACCGCGCACCACCGACTCGGGCGGCCCGCTCACCACTCCCGGTTCGTCGAAACTCGACCCGGTGCTGTTTGGCGATAACCAGTTCTTTGGCATCAACCATCGCTCGGAGGAAAAGGCTCGCGAGCAGGCGATGCGCTTTCAAGATCTCGACGCGATCATGGCGGTCATCGACGATGCCTACGCCAGCGGCATCCGCACTCTCATGTGCACAACGCACGACCGCATTGCCGATGTGGTGGAGCGAGTGCGCGCTGACCCTGAGCGCTACGACGGGTTCTCGTTTTTCCCCTGCATGCCGTACGCGCACAAGTACGCCGACGCGGTCACCGAGAACGGAATCCTGGGGGCCCTCAATCGCTTCATGCCCGACGAAGGCATGCTCAACGCAATGATGCGCGGCGGCCGTTCGCTGGCCAAGAAAGACATCGAGGGCATCATCACCCTGCTGGTGGATGCCGAGATGGCCGGCTTCGCTGGCGTGCGCACCCCGGTGGTCTGGCTGCAGAACGTCGTCGTGGATCTGCTGCTGGGGCTCGGCTTTACCGATGCCTTTGCGATCTTCGCGGCCCACGTGCGCACCCGCTACGGCGCCGAGCCCGGCTTCATCACGATGAACCTGCCGATGCTGCTCGATCACCTCGATCAGGCCGGCATCGAGAATCCGCTCGTGTGTTCCAACATCAACAAGATCGGGTTCCGGATGTCGGGCGGCGTTGAGGCCTATCAGGATGCGTTGGCCAAGCGGCCGTTCCGTGCTGTCGCGATGTCGGTGTTTGCGTCGGGAGCGATCCCCCCGCGAGAGGCACTGGAGTGGATCTATGCGCAGCCCGGAATTGAATCAATCGTGTTCGGAGCATCCAGTCGCTCTCACATCGAAAGCACCGTTGCGCTCGTGCGCGAGTTCGAGAACTAACTCGCGTCGATAGCGCGCAGCTGCCGAAACCAGCGCCCAAGCACAGCGAGCAGAATGAGCGCGTTGGCGAGAAACAGCAGGCCATAAAACACCACGAAGCCGTCCATCCAGCCAAAGAGAACAAAGCTGAGGCACAACACGGCGTAGTCGGTGGGAATCGCGACAATCGTCTGCAGCCAGCCGCCACCACCACTGGGCTTGGCGTAGGCGCGCCCGCGCTCGGCGGAGGCAATGCGGCGCAACTGATCGGTGAGAATCATCGCGAAGAAGAACACCGACGACACCACGATGAAGCCGAGCGGAATCAGCAAGATGCTGTCGGGCCATCCAGTGTCGAAACGGTACAGCGAGATCAGGATGACGCCGTGAAAGATCACGATCTTGAACGCGTCGACCACGTGGTCGAGCCACTCTCCCGCTTTCGTACCGCCGCCACGCAACCGCGCCAGTTGGCCGTCAGCAGAGTCGAGGGCGTACCCGAGCAGCAGCAGGAAGGCCACGAGGATGCCAAGCCACCAGCTCGGCTGCACGGTGGCCACGAGCACAAGCGCGATCGCCGTCATGAGGGCGCTGAGGCCGGTGACTTGGTTGGGCGTGCGCCCGGCGAGGTAGGCGGCTGCTGCGAGCAGGCGCCCCAGGCGGCGGTTGATCCACCGCGAATACGGCGGAGCGCCCCGGCCAGGCTTCTGAGCAGACGCGAGCGAGCGGACAATCGCACCGAATGTTTCCGGCACTTCTGGGCGTTCCCCTGTGGCGGTCATGTTTCACCATAGCCCTAGGCTCCGGGCTGGGTCGAGAGTTCTCCCCGGTGGGCAGCGAAAGCGTCGGGTCTAGCATGGGGGTCATGCGCGTTCTCTTCGACGGGTTCTGGTGGGTTCGAGGTCCGGCCTCGAATCGTCAAGTGCTGCGCGAGTTCGTGTGGGCCTGGCTGCGCGAGTTCCCCGAAGACGAAGTCACGGTGGCGGTGCCCCGAGCATCCATCGATATTGCGCGCTCAGAACTGCCCGCGAGCGCGGACGTTGTCGGCACCCGCCTCCGACCTCAGGGTGTCAGTGCGATCGCCGAGCTGCCCTTCATCACGAAACGGCTGAACGCGGATGTCACCATCACCCACAATTTCACGCCAGCATTCGGGCGGTCGGCGGTCTTCATCCACGACTACATGTTTCTCACGTCGCCCGAGTGGTTCACGCTCAAGGAACGTGCGTACTTTGCGCTAATGCCCTTGAGTTCTCGGCGGGCGACGTGGCTCTTCGCGTCGTCGGCAACGGAGGCTGCGCGAATCAGTCGCCTGAGCCAGGGTCGCCCCGTCACGCCCATTGGGCTGGCCGTGGGGCGCGGGCTCACGGAGTCCGCTCCACGAAAGCCGCCGGGGCTCGACGACTTAGCGGGCGATTTTCTGCTCTGTGTTGGCCGACTCAATGCCCGCAAGAATCTGGCGAACACCATCGAGGCAGCCCTCGCCTCGGGTCGGGCCACCGAGCGCACTCCGCTCGTGATCGTTGGCGAACCGCAAGGGCGCAGCGCTGAGCTGCCGGCTGCGGTAAACGCTGCCGCGGAGAGCGGCGCCATCCGATTTCTCGGCTTCATCGACGACGACGAATTGGCATGGCTCTACGCCCACACGGCGCTGCTGCTCTTTCTCACTCGTGACGAAGGCTTCGGGCTTCCCGTCATCGAGGCGCTCTCGTTCGGCGCACCGGTTGTCGTGAGCGACATCGTTGTCTTTCACGAACTAGCCGGAGCGCAGGCGACATTCGCCGACCCTGATGATGTGGCGGCTATCGCTGCGGCAATCCGTTCGGCGCCCGCGCGCGAGCATCCGTCCATGGACGGCGTGACGCTAGCCTCGGATGCCCCTCTACAGCCAGCAGAAAGCACCCGCTATTCCTGGGCGGCCAGCGTTCGCGCCCTCCGCGCGCGCATCGTCGACGACCCACACCGGGCCTCACGCTAACCGCTCCATTTCGAACCGAGCTAATCCTCTTAATAGGGGCACGCGCGCACGGCCGTCCCGACGAGGTTTCATTCCTCTTAATAGAGCAGCATTTCTGAGTCATGATCGGGCGCCCGCCGCTGACTGCGCAGTCCGCTTCGCGTGAGCTGGTGGACTTGCCGTGTGGCGGTAATGAGTGAGTGTCGGAGGGCGCCGAGGCCTCCCGAGCGTGCCATCGGTTCCGTTCACGACAGCTCCTCTCATGTCGGCCTGCACGGGTACACGAAAATCCCACTTCTCGTGGCGCATATCAGCGACGGGTTTTGCCCTCACCGATCTCCCGATGACAACAGTGAGGGCGTCTGGGGAGAGACATGCTGGTTGGGGTGAATGGTGGTGCGCGCCACAGCGTTCAGCGGCTCTGACTTCAGTGAGCGCGCACACGATTAGTAGGCTCCGACCGGGTTGACGAGCACTTTGAAGGTTCGCCACATGATGACAAGGTCACCGACGACCGACCAGTTTTCGACGTAGTAGAGGTCGAGGCGCATGCTGTCTTCCCAGTTCAGGTCGGAGCGGCCGTTGATCTGCCACATGCCGGTCAGCCCTGGCTTGATGTAGAGGCGACGATTGACCTTCCCTTTGTAGGCGCGCACTTCGCTAGGCAGGGGCGGTCGGGGACCTACGAGGCTCATGTCGCCCTTGAGTACGTTCCAGATCTGCGGCAGTTCGTCGAGAGAATATTTGCGGATGAAGCGTCCGACTCTGGTTACTCGGGGGTCGTTCTTCAGCTTGAAGAGCACACCGGAGCCTTCGTTTTCCGTTTGCAGTTCAGCCAACTTGGCGTCGGCATCCGAGACCATAGAACGGAACTTGAACATGCGGAACGTTTCGAGATCTCGACCCACCCGCACTTGGCTGTAAAACGCACCACCGGGGCTTTCGGCACGGATGACGAGCGCCAAGAGTAGAAACAGCGGCGCCAGCACCAGAAGGGCAATGCTGGAGACCACGATGTCGAGCCCCCGCTTCACGACATGCTTGCCGCCCTCGAACTGCGGAATCTCAACGTGAATGAGCGGCAGGCCCTCCACTGGTCGAAAGTGGATGCGGGGTCCAGCCACATTGGCAAGGCATGACGCCAAAATCAGCTCAGCAGCGGTGCCCTCTAGCCTCCAGGCGAGGTTGCGGATGAAGTCGTTGCCAAAGCCGTGATCGCCGGCGACGATGACCGCATCAGCCCCGAGATCCGCTGCGGCCTCCACCACCTCTTCGGGAGTAAAGCTATAGGGGTGCGGAGTGCCTGCGGTTTTGGGGGCGTTGACTTCGGGGTCGGTGAGCACGCCGACGAGCTTGAAGGCCGTGCTCAGGTTTCCCTTGATGCGGGACACCACGTAGTCGATCTCCGAACGAGTGCCGACAACGACAACGCGGGAGAGCGCATGCCCGTAACGACGTTGCGTCGTAAGCCACCGACGCCACGACCACCTACTGACGAGAAGGCCAACGACGCCCAACGCCATCGTGACCACAGTTGCTTTTCCGGGAAAGCCAACCTCGACGATGAGCACTGTGACAGACAGCAGCCCAAAGGCAGTCATGCACGCGGTGATGACACGCTTGTATTCGTTGGGCCCGGAACCAATGATGCGCCAGTCGCGGGTATGGAAGGCCTCGAGCACCAGAATCCACACGAGCGCGATAGCGCCCAAACCCAGCCACACAATTGGCGGCAACTCTGACATGACGCCGGGGGTGCTATCGACGGCCGCCCGCATGAAGACCGCGGCAATCATCGTGACGACGATAATGGCGGCATCCGAAATGAGCAGTCGTGTTTGGTAGGCACGGGCCCAAGCCACCCCGGAGTCGGGGTGCGGAGTGCTCGGAGCGTGGGGCTCAAATTCCACACCATCAACTAATCGAAGGTGTGCTCGTTCTCTATCGTTGGGCTCTGATCCAGGAAGTTTTCGGAGCTGACTCATCGGTCAACTTCCGCACTGGCACGCCTGAACATGCGGGCGTTGCACAGGCGTGTGGTGCAGCTGCTGAGCGGAGGACAGGGGAGATTCGGTTATAGCCTGCATCGGGATCACGACATTTCGGGTGTCGACATTGGGGACGCTAATAGGAGCGCTGCGGGGGCGCGCTCGGAGGTGGCGCGCTGATCGGCACGCACTGCGGGGCGGGTTGGTTAAACTGCTCTGGTACTGCTGACCCCCCAAAGGGGGTAGTGGAGAACATACTCCCCTCACACCGCGACTCGTACCCCCATTTTGGGGGTCACTCGGCGTGTCGGTTTGACGAAACCCGAGGTTGATTACACCTAAGTCCCGCGCAACTACTGGGGTGCGGGGCTCAATAAGCGAGCATTAATCGCCATGAGGGAGCGCGTGCAACTTACACAACTGGTCTACCGCGAAGCGCCCCAAAGGCTTCGAGAACGCTACGACGCGACAGACGCAGCGACACCCGCCCAGTAGCTTCCTGCGGGGAACGAGAACTCGGCGACCGACGACTCGTGCATCTGCGCCGAGTAGCCCGGAGCCATCGGAACCCGGTAGGCGCCGTTCTCGACGATGCAGGGGTCAACGAAGTGTTCGTGCAGGTGGTCGACGAACTCGGTTACCCGGTTCTCGAGCGTGCCCGATACGGCGACGTAGTCGAAAATCGAGAGGTGCTGCACGAGCTCGCAGAGGCCAACGCCACCAGCGTGCGGGCACACCGGAACGCCAAACTTCTTGGCCATCAAGTACACGGCAATGATCTCGTTCGGGCCGGCGAGGCGGGCCGAGTCGAGCTGGCAGAAGTCGATCGCTTCGGCTTGGAACATCTGCTTGAAGAGCACACGGTTCATGCCGTGCTCTCCCGTGGCGACACCGATCGGGGCAACAGCCTTACGAATCGTGGCGTGACCGAGCACGTCATCCGGGCTCGTCGGCTCTTCGATCCAGAGCGGGTTGAACTCGGCGAGCGCCTTCACCCAGACAATCGCCTCATTGACATCCCACACCTGGTTGGCGTCGATCATGAGCTTCGCGTCGGCACCGATCACGTCGCGAGCGATACCGCAGCGACGGATGTCCTCCTCTAAATTCGCTCCAACCTTCAGTTTGATGTGGCGGTAGCCGGCATCCACGGCCTCCTGGCAGAGACGGCGAAGCTTCTCGTCGGAGTAACCCAACCAGCCGGCACTCGTCGTGTAGCAGGGGTAGCCCGACTCGGTGAGCTCGGCAATGCGCTGCTCCTTGGTGGGAGCGAGTTCGTGCAGCATCGCGATCGCTTCCTCTTTAGTGAGGGCGTCGGTGAGGTACTGAAAGTCAGCCGTGTCGACGAGTTGCTCGGGAGTCATGTCGGCGAGCAAACGCCAGAGTGGTTTGTTGGCGCGACGCGCAGCGAGGTCCCACACGGCATTCATCACGGCGGCCATCGCCAAGTGCTCGACACCCTTTTCTGGCCCAAGCCAGCGCAGTTGCGAGTCAGACTTCAGCTCGCGGTAAATGCCACCGAGGTCGCCCACGATCTCGTCGACATCCCGGCCCACGAGAGGTGCGGCCCGCTGTTCAGCAGTGAGCGCACAGATGTCATTGCCTCGACCAATAGTGAAGGTGAAGCCGTAGCCCGCGACGCCCTCTTCGTCGGTGCGGAGTACAACGTAGGCGGCCGAGTAGTCGCCATCTTTGTTCATGGCGTCTGAGCCGTCGGCGGTGAGCGACGTCGGAAAACGCACGTCGTAGACGTCAACGCTGGTGATAGTAGTCATGCTGAAGAGTTCTCCTTGCTCAGAACCAATAAGAGGTATGTCTGCGCGGGTGAGGCGCGTCTGGTGCGCTGCAGTGCGCGGTATAGCTAGGTGGCTGGTCAGCTAGTCAACGTGGAAGACCTCGGGCAGCTCTTTCCACCACTCGCCTTCGGCACGATCATCCAGAGGCTGCTGCAGCGGTTCTTGAAGAGCCCACCACCGCTTCGTCTCGGGGTCCGCGGCAATCGCTGCCTGATCGGCTTCGTAGTCGTCCCCCGTGTATTCGAAGTACGAGAACAGCAGGTCGCCGTGACGATAGATCGAATAGTTGTGGATGTTGCTGGCCGCGAGTCGTTCGAGAATCGTTGGCCACACGGCGGCGTGGTATCGCTCGTACTCGTCTCGGTTCTCGGGTGGGAGGCCGATGACCTGGGCTACTCGTTTCATTGTTATCCCTTCACCGCACCAACGGTTTGTCCACGCATCAGGAAACGCTGGGCCGTGAGGAACACGATCAGCAGCGGGATCATGGAGATGAACGTGGCGAGCGCGAGCTGGGGCATATAGAGCTTCACGTCGAGGCCGGCCGCCACTGTTGCGTTGAACAGTGGGCTGGCGCCGATGAGCTCTTGGATGCCGATTGAAATCGTCTTGTTTTCCTGGTTCGAGGTTAGTAGAGCCAGCGGCAGGAAGAAGTTCGTCCAGTTGGCCACGAAGGAGAAGAACGCGACGAGCGCGACGACTTGCTTCGAGATGGGCAGTGCCACGTAGAAGAAGGTGGAGATCTCGCTGAGGCCATCGATGCGGGCTGCTTCTACTAGCTCTTGCGGCATCGTCGTCATGAAGTGGATATAGACGAGGTAGGTGCCGAAGGGGAAGAAGCCCATGATGACAGCGACCGGCCAGAGCTGGCCGACAGCTCCGATCGCGTTCACTTCGAGGAACAGCGGGATGACGAGAACAGTGTTCGGCATCACCATGGCGAGCAGGGTGGCGAAGAGCAGCACCTTGCGGCCACGGAATCGCAGTCGCGCTAGCGCATACCCCGCCGGAAGCGCCGCGATAAGGGCGAGCACCCCACCAACGATGGCAATCACGAGGGAGTTTCCTACCCAGCGGGTGAAGAGGCCACCGTCACCGGGGCCGAAGCCGTTGATCTGGCTCCAACTGAACACAACGTTGTCCCATGAGACACCGCCGAGACCAAGGAATCCGTCGGTGCCGGCAAGGACACCCTCTTGGCTGCGGAAGGCCATCGCAATGAAGCCAATGATGGGAAGGATGAAGGCGGCAGCAACGATCACCATGACGGTGATGCGGGCAATTCGGCCGACGGTCCAGTGTTTGGCGCCGACGACGCCGGGAGCGCTGTTACTCATCGCTTCTTCTCCTTTTCGTCGCCGAAGAGTCCACTCTTCATCACGATGACGACTCCAATGCTGAGGGTGATTACGAGCAGAATGATGGAGAGTGCTGCTGCGGCCGGGAAGTTTCGGTTAGTGAAAGCGAAGGCGTAACCCAATTGGGTTGGTGCCCATTCGCCGGCGATCGCGCCAGACGAAATCTGTCGCAGCAGGTAGGGCTCCAAGAAGAGCTGGAATCCATAGGCAAGGTTCATGAGGGCGGCATAGCCAATCCAGGGGCGGATGAGCGGAAGCTTGATGTGCCAGGCCAGATCCCAGGCGCTCGCGCCGTCGATCTTGGCGGCTTCAAAGATTTCGTCGGGGATGCCGTTGAGACCACCGTTGACGACGATGATCCAGGTTCCGACACCTTGGAAGAACAACATTCCGGTGAGGATCATCGGCATGTTGCCGTCGGTCACGATCTCTTTCAGCGACCCGAACCCGACTTCTTGCCAGAGTGGCGCGAGCGGTGACTGGGTGGGGTGAAGGAGGTAAACCCAGAGCACGAAGTTCGCGATTCCGCTCAACGCTCCGGGGATGAAGTAGAAGAACCGCATTGTGTCGCCGAAGCGGCCGGGGCTGGCATGAACTAGCAGGGCCAAGCCGACGATGCCGACCATCATGAGCGGCAACCACACGATCATGACGGAGAAGATATTGATGAACGTTCCGGAGAACCGATAGTCGGTGATTACCGTGATGAACGAGTCAAAGCCGCCGAATCCGCTGGAGGGATCGACGAGGGTTGGTGCTTTTTGCAGGGCGATCCAGAAGGCATAGCCAATGGGGATCGCTGCGGCAACAAGAAGCAGCGCGAGGTAGGGGGCAAGCAGAATCCAGGCGCCGCGTGATTCCGCGTGGCGTGTACGGTGACGCCGGGGTGTGGTGGATGCACGGGGGCCGGTGGCCGGTGGCTCCGTGCCTTTCGTGGCTAGCGTTGAGCTGCTCATGTAGTCCTCGCCTATGAGTTCGGGAGTGGAACAGAGCGTGGGGGCCTCAAGGATCTGAAACCCCCACACCTGCTGTGCCTAGCTGGTTACTTCTATTCGGCGGTGACCGTGTAGCCGACCGAGTTGGCGCGGTTCACGAGTTCAGTACCGAAGGTGCTGAGTGCGTCGCTGATGGATCCGTCGGCGATCAGCGTGGGGCTGACCGTTTCGGTCCAGGCAGCACCGGTGTCGTAGAGCATGTACGAGTACGGAGCTACTGCGCCGGCGGCATCCTTGAATGCCTGCTGCACGGAGTCAACATCGGCGAAGTAGCCGTCTTCTGCGAGCTTCTCGAGCCAAGCATCCTGGATCGGGCCGTAACCGGGGAGACCGGTTGAGAGCTCAACCTGCCATGCCGGGTCGGTCGCGACGAAGGTTGCGAAGGTCAGCGTGTTTTCGAGCTGCGTTCCGGTGATGTGCGAGGAGACGCCCCAGAGGCCGCCACCTTCGTTACCAGCGGTCGGGCTTGATTCGCCTTCCCAGGTCAACGGTGCGCTTGCACTCATCTCGCCGGCAGGAATCTTCCACGTGTCGCGGAAGAGGTAGTTGCCCCACCAAACAGCACCGGGGCTCATGACGAGGTTGACTCCAGCTGCTGCGGCGTCACCGTCGAAGATGCCCTGTGTGGTGAGTGCTCCACCGTCATACATCTGGGTGAGCAGTTCGTTGGCGCGAACACAGTTCGGGTCATCAAGGTTGATGTGAACTTCCGACTCGGAGAGACGGTCGTTCGTGGGGCAGTCCGCAGCCTGAAGGTAACGGTTGACGGCGTAAGCGTCGCCCAAGAATCCACTGATCTTGTCGGGGTGGTCTGCTGCAATCTCCACAGCCAGGTCGCCGTAGCCTTCCCACGTGGTGGGCAGCGTGTAGCCGTTTTCGTCGAAGAAGGCCTTGTTGTACCAGAACACGTCGGGCGCAGCGTCGTTGCGGAGGCAGCGAATCTGACCATCGATGTCGCAGAACGAAAGCACTGCGGGGTCGTAACCATCGATGACATCGGGAAGCAGATCGGTGAGGTCGGCAGCGTAGTTGCTGGCAGCACCAGTTGCCCACGCGATGTCGTCGTTGGAGGGGAAGAAGATGGCGTCAGGCCATCCTGATCCGGCAGAGTCGAAGTTGGCGAAGGCCTGCTTCACGGTCTGGCCACCAACGGTTCCATCGATCTGGACGACGTCGATTTCGATCTCAGGGTGTGCTTCCTGGAAAGCTTCTGCGGCGGGAACACGGGGCGGGTCAACCCACACCGTGATTTTTCCACCCGAGTCAGTCTGCTCGGGGGCGGTGGCGCCTCCGTCAGCTGAACAGCCGGATAGAACGAGTGCAGCGGCGGAAATAATGGCCACTCCTGCACTGGCGGAAAGGAACCTCTTCGTCTTCATTGACACTCCTTGGTGGGGTTACTACTGCTTCGTAGTGGAGAGAAACAAGACGCTGGAACGGCTCGAATTCTCCGGTGCTCAAACGTTATACCAAGCGCGGAAGTTGTGCAAACGTTTGATCAAAGGTTTTTCAACTGTTATTTAGCGTGCGCGTTCGTTGCCCTATCGGCCAATACGTGCGGGATCGATGCCATAAAACTCCGCAGCCGTACGGCCAAGCAGCCGCTCGCGGTCCACGGGATCCACGCTGTCGAAGAGGGGCTGGAGGCCCTGCCACACGCGCGTGTAGCCGCCGGCAAGCACCGAAATAGGCCAGTCGCCGCCATACATCAGCCGCGATGGGCCAAACACCTCGAGGGCGCGATCGAAGAACGGGCGCACATATTCGGTCGTCCACTGCTGCGGATCTCCCGCTGCCGAATAAAGCCCGCTGATTTTCGCGTACACATTCGGGTTCTCAGCGGCCTCAGCAATTGCGGACCACCAGGGTTCATGGTCGGCAAGCCCGATGGGCGGCTTAGCCAAATGATCGATAACCATGCGAAGTTCCGGATGCCGCCGCGACAGCTCCGGAATGATCGCCAAGTGTTCCGGGAGCACTGCGACCACGTCGAAGGTGAGCCCGGCGCGTTCCAGCACCGTGAGCCCCTCGTCAACGTTCGGGCGCAGCAGCCACTCCGGATCGTCCTGATTGTGGATGAGAGTGCGCACCCCGACCATGCGGGTGTCGCCTTCCCATGACTCCACCGTGCGGGCCGCCTGCTCGGGGCGATCGATGGGCGCGTAGCCCACGATCGCCGCGACTTCATGATTGGCGGCCGCGCACTCGGTCATCAAGCGAGTGTCATCGAAGTTGTCGGCCGACTGCACTTGAACCGTGTAGTCGACACCGGCAGCCCGTAACTCGGGCAGGAGGTCGTCAAGCGTCATCACCCGATTGATCGGGGCGAGGGATTCATCGAGCCAGTCATAGTGAGCCCGATTGGGGTTCCAAATGTGCTGATGGGCATCAATTATGGGAAAAGTCACGATAACTACCTCTCACTTGTGGCCAGTTTAGAGAATCCCGTGCCGTTCCCATACGGTGCGCAAAGAATCTCCGGCAAGCAGTTCAGCCAGAACCGTTGATTCGTTGGCGGCCCGCGTACGAGCACGAGTGAGAACTTCCTCTTCGTGCGCCCGCGGGATCACCACAGCACCATCGTCATCGGCCATCACAAGATCGCCAGGAGCAATGAGCACTCCGGCCAACTCGACGACAACATCCGACGCGATTACCCGCATGCGCGCACGGAAATCGATCGGGCGGCGCGAGCGCGAGAACGACGGAAAGCCGAGTTTGGCGATCTTGTCGGTGTCGCGCAGGTTGCCATCAGTGATGACGCCGGATGCTTTCGCTCCCAGTGCTGCCGCGCTGAACAGTTCGCCCCAGAACCCCGAGTCGTTGCTGTTGTCGGTAGCGATCACAATCATCTGGCCAGCACCGATGCCGTCAATGAAGTCGATCGACTCCTTGTACGGGTCATCGAGATCTGATTCGAGAGCCGGCGCAAAACGCACCGTGCGTGCGCGACCGAACGCGCGCGAGCCGGGAGTGATTGGCGCGAAACGTTGGTTGAGCACTTGATTGCGCAGGCCGGATTCGTCGCACGAATCGCTAAGAATCGCGGTCGTGAGGCGCTCGTCGCCGGGCAACGGCGTGAAACCTGCGTTGCCGGCTTCGGGCGTGGGCGCTGCGGCTCCGGATGCTTCGGGCGCGGCGTTAGCGGATGCTGCGTTAGCGGATGACATGGCCGCCTCCCGGGCTGAACGGGAACTGCGCTTCGATTTCGGGAGTGAGCTGGATGCCGAGGCCGGGAGCCTTCGGAGCGACGATTCCGCCATCCTTGAATTCGACCTCTTCCACTCGCATCGCTTCGCGCAGCGGGTTGGGCAGGGTGCAGTACTCGAAGAGCTCAACGTAAGGGTTGGCGAGCACGGTGTGCAGGTTCGCGGCGAAGGTGACGCCACTGCCCCACACGTGGGGAACGGTCTTCACGCCGGTGGCGTGAGCGAGCTCAGCGACCTGCGCGAAAGCCTTGGGGCCTCCCACGAAAGTGACGTCGGGCTGGGCAACATCGAGCGCGTTCGCATCGAGCAGTTGGGCGAAATCCCGCACGGTTCCGTTGGATTCGACACCGGAAATCGGCACGTCGACGGCGGCACGCACGGCGGCGTAGCCAGCCACGTCATCCGCTTGGCAGGGCTCTTCGTACCAGCGGGCGCCGAGCTCAGCGGCCTTCTTGCCGACGCGAATTGCTTCGTCGACGGGCCACGGGTCAGAGGCACAGGCCTGCACGGCGTCGATGACGAACTGCACGCCCTCGGGCAGCAGCGCCGTCACATGGTCGAGCAGTTTGATGGTGGTGTCGGGGTCGGTCATGGCGCGGAACTTCACGGTGCCGAAGCCGGCCTCGATCTGCGCGGCGGCCCAATCGGAAACCTCGCCGAACGTGGTGCCGAGTCCGCCACTGGCGTACGACTCGATCCAGTCGCGCTTGAGGCCACCGAGTACTTCGTAGGCGGGCACGCCAAGGCGCTTGCCGACGGCATCCACTGCAGCGGTTTCGATTGCTCCGGCAACGCCGTTGAGCATTCCGCCTCGCGCCCAGAAAGCGGTGTAGGCGCGGAGGTGGTCAGCGACTTCGAGCGGGTGAGCAAATTCGTGGTCAAGAACGTAGGGGCGGAAAGCGTCGACGATTCCGGGCACGGCGGCGGCGGCCATAATGCCGGCTCCGGCTTCTCCAACTCCGGTGGTTCCGTCAGAGAGGGTTACTTCGACGAGGGCGGCATCCCATGACCAAATGGTGCCTCCTACCCACGTGAGTTCTTCTCCGGGCTGGTACCGGTGCGAAAGCAACACTGCGCGCACGGCGGTAATGGTTAGGGCTGTGTCAGTGGGTCCCATGGAAGGGCGCCTCGTTTCTACTAGCGAGCGATAGTGGTTACGGTATCTGATCAATCGTTTGATCACAAGCATGTAAGACCGCATCCGCGAAAGAGCGGTCGTTAAAGGCAGCTACAGCGCAGCAACCAGCCCGGCAGCTTCGAGGTCGCTCCAGAGACCGTCGGGCATCGTGGCGGCGTACCGCTCGATGTTCGACCGCACTTGGTCTCCGCCGCGAGCGCCGACGACCACCGAGACGACCGCCGGATGCCGCAGCACGTAGGCGATAGCGGCTTCGGGAAGCGTGACGCCGTGGGCTTCACACGCGTCGGCCACACGATTGGCCTGCTCAAGAATGGCCGGTGGGACAGGCCCGTAGTCGAAGGTGGCGTCGGGGCTGGGGCGGCTACGGCTCAGCAAGCCCGAGTTGTAGACGCCAGCGATGACGATGCCGACGTTGCGTTCGACGGCAAGGGGCAACAAGTCGGCGAGCGCCGTGTCGTCGATGAGAGTGAAACGCCCCGCGCACATCACGAGGTCGACATCGGCGCGGCGGATGAGTTCCGCAAGCGGTTCCGCCGCGTTCATTCCGGCGCCGACGGCCTTCACCACGCCCTGTTCGCGCAGCTCGATGAGAGCCGCGATGCCCTCGGTCGACGCCTGCTCGAAGTGGTCATCGGGGTCGTGCATGTAGAGCACATCGAAGTGGTCGAGGCCGGCGCGGGCGAGAGATTCTTCGACTGAGCGAAAGATGCCGTCGCGGCTGAAATCCCATTGACGTTTGGTGACGGCGGGCACGGCGAAGCCCTGGTCATCCATCCGGTCTTCTCCACCGGGGTTGGGCACGAGGAGCTTGCCCACCTTGCTCGAGATCACGTATTCGTCGCGCGGGTGAGCGCGCAACTGTTCACCGAGGCGACGTTCGGAAAGGCCAAGACCATAGTGCGGTGCGGTGTCGAAATATCGAACCCCGGCGTCCCAGGCTGCAGCGACTCCCTCTTCAACTTCAGCGTCGGTGGTTTCGCGGTACAGGTTGCCGAGCTGGGCGGCACCGAGGCCGATCTCTGTCAGTTCAAGTCCACGCTGAGTTGATCTGGTCTTCACTGTTGGCTTCTCCAGGGAGGGTTAGCGCGCCGGGGGCGCAGTAGATTCGCGCACGATCAGCTCCGGTGCTGGATCGGCGATAACGCGGTCTTCGGCAATGCCGGAGTTGATGTTGTCCCACAGGCTCGCCATGGCGGCGCGACCCAGTTCGTACAGCGGCAAGCGCACGCAAGTGAGCGGCGGCCACGCAATTTCGGCCGTCCACGTGTCGTGCATGGCGACGATCGACATGTCTTCAGGAACGCGGATGCCCAACCGTCGTGCCTCAGAGAGCACACCGTGAGCGGCGTTGATGTTGGCCACCACAACCGCTGTGGGAGGGGTCGAGAGCTCGGCCATGGCATCCAGAGCCTGAGCGCCCTGCTTGGGGTAGTACCCAAAGTCAGTGACAAGTTCGGGTTCGACCGTGAGCTTCGCCGCAGCCATCGCCTCGAGGAATCCAGCAAGTCGACGTTGGCCCGACTCCGAGGTGGGCACACCGCCGGCGTAGCCGATGCGGGTGTGACCGAGTTCGATGAGGTGCTCGGTCGCGAGGCGCATCCCGGCCTCATCTTCAAGACGAACAGAGCCGCCGCTGCCGGGGTTGATCGTGTTGATCGAGATCACGGGCAGGCCGCTGTCGGTCACGGTGCGCAGGTCGTCGCCACTCAAGTGGTCGCCGAACTGCACGAGCACGCCGTCGACGCGCCCCTCACCCATGAGGCGCGGGATCGACTCTTCGCCCTCGGGCAACCGTTCGGTGCTAGCGATCAGCACCATGTAGTCCTTCGTTCTGGCTTCTTCTTCGACGCCGCGCATCAGCTCGGCGAAGATGGCGTTCGTGACACCGGGCACGACAAGACCAACGGCATGAGTGCGCGACGACTTGAGCGCCCGCGCCGTGAAGTTGGGGCGATAGTTGAGTTCTTTCGCAGCGTCGTGAATACGTTGCCGCGTTGCTACGCTCACGCGCACACCGGGTTTTTCACTCAGCACACGCGAAACCGCCGACACCGAAACTCCGGCGCGGGTCGCAACATCACTCAAAGTAGCCATGAGAGCCAGTGTATTCGGGCAACTACTCGCTGGTACGTCGATTGACCAAATACAGGTGCGTGAGCACCATCACGGTATCGCCGTGTTGGTTGACCACCGTCACCAGCTCGTGCAGGTAGCCCGCCTCATCCGGTCGCTTGGCATGCAACGACATTTCGTTGATCTCCGCCGTCACGCGAATGGTGTCCCCAATGAAGACGGGGCGGATGAAGCGGATGCGGTCATAGCCATAACTCATGGCCTGCGGGTTGATGTCCCCTGCCGTCATTCCCACCGCGACGGAGAGGATGAGCGTGCCGTGGGCGATGCGCTGACCGGCGGGCTGCGTTGCCATCCATTCGGCATCCATGTGGTGCGGAAAGAAGTCGCCGGTTTGGCCAGCGTGCAGCACGATGTCGGCTTCGGTGATGGTGCGGCCGACGGTTTCGCGGCGCTCCCCCACCTCGTGGTCGTCGTACCAGCGGTCTTTCGTGAGCATCAGCGCACCAGCCATTCTGCGACGCCCGCATCGAGGCGTTCGCGTAGTTCAGCGATTGTGATCTCGCCGAGCAGGGCCGAGGTCACGAGCGGGGAGACCGCATTTTGGAGTTCGATATAGGTCGCGAACCGGGGGCGCATGTAGGCGCCTTCGAGGGTCGCGCGCGTACCGGTGAAGAAGTCGAGACTGTCGGCATTGGTGCGCGCGCTTTCCCACGCGACCGCGTTGCCGGGCTGGCCACCGCCGTCGTAGTACGACCCCTCTTGCACGGGGCCGGACGCGAGCCAGAAAGCGTGGGCGATCGCAACATCCATCACCTGACTGCGTGACGACACTGCGATACCGGCACCACCGAGGAGTGAACCGGCAACACCACGAGTCGAGCTCGGGATGTCGATGTACTGCACGCGGTTCGGGCGATAGCCGACACGCGAATAGTTGGTGTATCCGAAGAGCAGGGGCGAGTAGGCGAAGGTGTCGCTCTCAGCCAGCACATCGGCAACCTGAATCGGGTTGAAGCCAGCGTTGTCGGCGGGCACCAAGCGGGCCAAGCGCGTGAGCAACCCCATCGCGCGGGTCAAAGTCTCCTCCGACAAAAACCTGCCGGGCGTTGCCATCGGATCTTCGCCGAGTCCGGCCGCGATTGTGATGAGACTTGAGTACGAGTCGACGGGCTTGAACGGCCACAGCACGCGACCCTCCTCGGCGAGCGCCATCACCTCATCCCAGTTGCGGGGCGGTTCGTCGAGAAGGTCGGGGCGGTACGCGGCAACTTGCGCTGCAGCATCGAGCGCGAGGCCCCACTGCTGCCCGAGGTGCTGGTACGACTCGTGGGAGCGTCCGACCGACTGCGTGGCCAAGGTCTCGAGTTCTGCATCGAAGCCGCACCCGTTCAGGGGCGTGAAGAGTTTGTCTTCTGCCGCAATCGGAATGTGCGGATGATCGATCACAAGCAGGTCGTATTGCTCGACCAGACTCTCCAGATCTTGGTCGGCAAAAGCCTGCAGTGAGCGGTACTCCCACTGCACCTCAACATCGGGAGCAACCGAGCGATACGCTTCGGCGGCCTTCACGACGCTGCCGTAGCCGCGCTCGTGTTCCCAGGTCATTCCGCGAACGATCGTCGGGCTCACGCGGAGGCCTCCTGGGTCGCGGCGGCGCTGGCGGGTGCGGCACCGGCGGCGCTTGCAGCAGCACGCGACGGGAACTCTGCCCGGATCCGGTCGTTATCTTCGCCGAGAGTGGGCGCCGCTTTAGTGCTCGTGAGAATCTGGCCGTCAACGCGGATGGGGCTGCGAGTGGTGAGCAGTTCGTTGCCTCCGCGGTTCACGGGCTGCGTCATCCGAATCGCTTCGAATCCGCCCGAGTTCAACAGCTCGTCGAGCGTGAGCACGGGAGCGCACCACACGTCGCCGGCATCAAGAATGTCGAGCCACTGTTGGGTGGTGCCGGTCGCGAACCGCGCCGCGAGAATCTCTTCGACGTACTCTTGACGATCCCACGCCAGTTGCGGGTCGTGCATCGCACTCAGTTCGGGCATGCCGAGCAGGTCGCCCAGTTTCGGCAGCGCGTTCATCGCCATTGCGATGTAACCATCAGTGGTGGGATACGTTCCGTAGGGCGCCGCCAAGAAGGCGTGGGCCGAGTGTTCGCCGTGGCGCTGCACCGTGATGGTGTCGTCGTTGAGCTTGGTGCTCAGCAGTTCGAACTGCAGATCGAGCATCGCTTCGAGCAGGCTGGTCTGCACGAGCCCGCCCTTGCCGGTGCGGAACTTGCGCACGAGAAGTGCCGTCACGCCCTGGGCAATGTGGCAGCTCATCAGGTGGTCGGCGATCGAGAGCCCGACCGGCACGGGGCCGTCAGCCTTCGAGCCGTTGAGCCACGGGATGCCCGACATCGACTGAGCGAGCAGGTCTTGCCCGGGACGATCCTTCCACGGACCCTCTTCGCCGTAGCCGGTCGCGCTGGCGTAGACGATGCCGGGGTTGATGGCGCGCACCGATTCGAAGTCGAGCCCGATGCGTTCCATCACGCCGGGGCGGAAGTTCTGGATGATCACGTCGGCACGCTCGACGAGCTCTTTCACGTAGGCGAGGTCGTCAGCGACCTTGAGGTCAGCGGTGATCGACTCTTTGTTGCGGTTCATCGCGTGGAAGGAAACGGTGTCGCCGTCGAACTCTCGACCGGCGAAAGCGAGGGTGCGACCGATGTCGCCCGTGCCGGGTCGTTCAACCTTGATGACGCGGGCGCCGAGGTCTGCGAGACGCATCGCGGCTACTGGTCCGGCCAAGAATTGGCTGAAGTCCAGAACCAGAATGCCCTCGAGGGGGCGGTCCATTGGCGCAGACTCCGTTGGTGCGCCGTTGTCGTCAGTCATTGCTGTTCAGCCTTCTGTTGATACTCGTGAACAATCGTTTGATCATGCTAGTATGACGCAGAAATACACGCAAGGGAACCAGGCCGCGACATCCGGTGCCGAGCACCGTCGTTGCCCCGCATCCACCCTTCGTGTCCACTAATCGCAAAGGAGCGCACCAGTGCTGAGCGTGAGTTACGTAGGCGAGCAACGCCTTGAGGTCAAAGAGTACGAACCGAAGCCTCCGGCCGCCGGTGAGGTTCAAATCGCCGTCGCTTACAACGGACTGTGCGGCACCGATATGCACATCCTGCACGGCAACATGGATGCCCGCGTGCAGCTGCCTTTGACCTTCGGTCACGAAATGAGCGGCACCATTTCCGCTCTCGGCAACGGCGTTGAGGGGTGGAACGTGGGCGACCACGTCACCGTCATGCCGCTCTGGTGGGACAACACGTGCCCCGCCTGCCTCGCCGGCAACCAGCACATCTGCCAGAACCTCGACTTCATCGGCATCGACTCCCCCGGCGCCCTGCAGGGCAAGTGGAATGTGCCCGCCGAGACGCTCGTTGCCCTCCCGCCCGAGTTGCGCCTCGATCACGCCGCGCTCGTTGAACCTGCCGCGGTTGCGGTGCACGATGTACGCCGTTCGGAGTTGGTGCCCGGAGACAAGGCCGTGATCATCGGTGGTGGTCCTATTGGTGTTCTCATCGCATCCGTCGCCCGCGAATTTGGCGCTGAGGTCGCGGTCATCGAGATCGACGCCGGTCGTCGAGCTCAGATCGAAGCACTCGGCTTCACGACCATCAGCCCTCTCGAGGTCGACCAGGTTGCCTGGGTCAACGAGTGGACTGCGGATGCCGGTGCCGATGTGGTCTTCGAAGTCTCGGGTGCTGCGGCTGCCGTGCTCGGCGCCACCGACCTTGCGAAGGTTCGCGGAACTCTCGTGGTCGTCGCTATTCACCCCACGCCCCGCGAAATCAACCTGCAGCGCGTCTTCTGGCGCGAGCTCACCATTATGGGAGCGCGCGTTTACCAGCGCACCGACTTTGAAAAGGCCATCGAGCTGATCGATAGCGGCGTCATCCCGGCCGAGCTGTTGATCACGCGCATTGTGCCGCTGTCGCAAACCAGCGAGGCTTTTGCTGATCTTGCTGCGGGCAAAGCGATGAAGATTCTCGTGGATGTCGCGGGCCAGAAGTGAGCACGACAGAGACGATCACGTCAGAGAAGGGCAACCCCATGAACGGCATGTTTGACCTCACCGGATCCACCGCGGTCGTCACGGGCGCACGTCGTGGAATCGGCTTCGCCATGGCCGAGGCACTCGCCGCTGCCGGCGCCAACATCATCGGCGTGAGCGCCACCATCGAGGCCTCGGGCAGCGACATCGAAAAGGCTGTCACCTCGTATGGCCGCACCTTTGAGGGCATCGCGTGCGACTTTGCCGACCCGGATGCCGTAGCCGCGCTGGGCGAGACACTCTCGACCCGCAACGTGGACATCCTCGTCAACAACGCCGGAACCATCGAGCGCGCCCCCGCCGCCGAGCACCCCACCGAACTGTGGGATCGCGTGCTCCAGGTGAACCTGTCGAGCCAGTTCACGCTCACCCAGGCCATCGCTCGCTCGATGATCGAGCGTGGCCGTGGCAAGATCATCTTCACCGCGTCGCTACTGAGCTTCCAGGGCGGCATCAACGTGCCCGGTTACACGGCAGCGAAGTCCGGCATCGCCGGGCTCACCAAGGCACTCTCGAACGAGTGGGCTGGCAAGGGCATCACCGTGAACGCGATCGCCCCCGGCTACATCGCGACCGACAACACCCAGGCGTTGCAAGACGACCCCGACCGCTCGAAGGCGATCCTTGACCGCATCCCGGCCGGCCGCTGGGGAGTCGGCAGCGACCTCGCGGGCGCCACCGTGTTCCTCGCGTCGCGCTCCTCCGACTACGTCTCGGGCGCCATCCTCAATGTGGATGGCGGCTGGCTCGGCCGCTAGACCTCACACGCAGACGCTGTTGGCATCCATCCTCGTCGGTGGGTGCCAACAGTTGTTTCTGGTTGTGCGCGTAGAAGTCGGATCACGTCAGTGGATGTCAAATAGCCATCTGAAGCTGTGAGACACGCTACAACAGAAGCGAATGCGGGGCTCGACCGAGAGAGATTGAAGCTCATTGCAATGTCCTCGATGGGCTCGCTGCCTTGTTCGTATTGTTTCAGGTCGGCGGCATCTTGGCGAGGGCTGAGCTTAGGCGGCTTCCCGCTCAATCGACCGCGAGCTTTGGCGACAGCGATTCCCGCTTTCGTTCGCTGGCTAGTGAGATCAGCCTCGAACTCCGCCATCATGCCGATAACGTTGAACATGAGCTTGCCAATGGGGGTGCGTGAACCATAAACCACTCCCCCAACGTTGAGCTGAGCCCCCTTGTCTTCAACCTGACGGGCGACGTCGCGGAGATCTACAAGCGATCACCCCCAGGCGATCGAGCTTGGAGAAAGCAAGAGCGGCGCCTTCGTGGCAGGCCGCCAGCGCTCCACGAAGTCTCGGACGTTCGCGTTTTCGGCCGCTCAGTCCCTGGTCGACATAGATCCGGCGAGGATCAACTCCGAGCTTTGGCTGCATGTCTTGCTCATTGGTGGACACGCGAGCGTATTTTTCCCTAGAGCGAGTTTCTCGCAGTTCAGGAATCCGTAGAAGCCTCTTGATCCGTTCGTAGCGCAAACGTCGACGCCTCCTTTAACAGGTATTTCGAATCATGCCCGCCAACCTTCACTGCCGTGATATCCACATCGTTGCCGAATGTCGCTTGGTCGAAATATGGAGGAGAGCCAAATCTTGCTTTAGGGAAAGCCGCTCCGTCCCCAAACGTCGCCTTGCTGAAAGATATTGAACGCCCGAACGTTGATTGCGTGAAATTGGCGTCGTCCCCAAATATCGCGGCTCGGAAAGACGTTAGGTTTCCAACCGCCGCCTCTGAGAAGGTCGCTCCGTCCCCAAACGTCGCTTCAGCGAACGATGCTCCGCCCTCAAACGTTGCCTTCGAGAAATCTGCATCCTCCCCAAACTTCGCATCGAAGAAGGACACTCGATTCGCGAAAAAAGCCTTGGAAAAGTTCACGTCGTTGCTGAACCTAGACCCAGAAAATTCCGCACCCGCTTTGAAAACAGCATTGTGGAAATCCGCACGATCAAAGGTCGCGCCTTCGAAGTCGAAGTCGCTGGTCGACCAGCTAACGCCAGCACCTCTAACGATACGATTCGCGATAACCGCAACTATGGTTTGTCTGACTTCACGGTCGTTGAGGCGATAGACGAAGTTTTCTTCCACTCGATCGGAGCCCTCGGAAACCGAAGTCTTGCTATAACCAATTTGATTGTCCAAGTTAAGTGCCGGGCTATAGGGCAGACGTAAATATGCGCAAAGCACATCGATACATTGCTGGCGCTTGGCAGAGTTGCTCTCGTCAGCCACTCCGGCCATTGCGTACACGCCAGCCAAACGTATCGCAGGATCAGAATTACCCAGCTGAGCTGCGGCCGCACCGAAGCGTTCAACGAACCGACCCTGTTCAAGATCATCCTGCCTGCGGTAGGCGACGACGAGAGCTACGAACCCGCCAACACCGGCGGCGATGTAGAGCGACAACCTAAGGAGGTCGCCCGTGGCGAGCTGGCCAGGGTCGCGCCCTAGAAGCCGCTCTAGAAGAATCCACGCAACGAACGCAACTGCCGCACCAACCGACAAAGCCACGACAACGGCGACGAGCAGCGGAAGCCGCCGACGGCGCCTAACTCTCTTAAAAAAAGAACTCCAACGCTCTTTCCCGCTTTTTTCCACGAGCAACCTCGGCTTCCGCGACGAGCACTTCACCCGCCAATCTCTTGCGATTTTAGAGGGCCGCTACACCGACTTCGGGCTATCAGCCA
This sequence comes from Salinibacterium sp. NG253, assembly GCF_015864945.1. GTDB lineage: Bacteria > Actinomycetota > Actinomycetes > Actinomycetales > Microbacteriaceae > Rhodoglobus. The sequence continues at coordinate 1,738,375 of NZ_JADYWF010000001.1, forward strand.
AAGCCCCATGTTCTGGTTCCGTTTATGAAACGGTGTACGGGATGCTCTTTGGGGGGGGGGGGGCTAAGTAACGCTAACCCAATAGAGTTTCACAATGAGCAAATCTCCCTTAAGCGCAAAAAAAACGAAAATATACGCAAAAAAAACGAAGACCAGTCCAGAGGAAAGCGACCTCAACGCAATCATCCTCGCAGCGATCGCGTTTGGGGTCATCGTGATACTCATCGTGGTACTCCTCTTTTTCACAGATCAGCCCAACTTTGCTCTCTGGACAGGCGGCGCAACTTTCTTATGCATTCTCGTGAAGGCAGCAGCCACCACTTTCGCTCGAGATATCAACTTCAGCGAGGCCTCGAGAAAATGGCTTGAGGACGCGAGTTCAGTGGCGTCGCTCTTCATGGTGGTGTTTGGAGCCCCCGCCACATTGGTGACGCTGAACGTGTTGCTCAAATAACTGGGACAGCCTGGCCGACCGTCACCCTATAAGAAACACCCCAACACACCCACTCTGTGATTTGATTCGTGCCGGGGATCCTTTATTAGTTTCCGGCCGTCATACGAAATGCCTCTATAGGAGCAGCGCGAATGTCGCCGCGGTGTGCGTGGATCTCTCTCACGTCTCGATCGCTTTTCGCAGGTTCTTTTGTTCGGAACTGACCGGCTCGGGGCCGAATTTTTCCAGCGCGTCCATTGGGTTGCTTTCCGCAGTCGCTTAGCGGGCGATGTGGGTGATGGCCAGGAAGTCAGTTCGTCGTGCTTGTCCGGTGATCCAGCGCGCGACTTCTGCGGGTCGAGCGTCGAGGTGAAGTCCTGACGCGATTGTGGTGGTGCCGCCGGCGATGTCGAAGTACCGCTGGAGAGCTTGCCGTCCCAGGGGTCGGTCGAGGCGGTGTCGCGGGGGTCGTCCACGTTTCCGCGGGTGCCGATGTCGATGTGGAGGGCGACGTGGAGGGCGAACGTTCCGCCCATGTCTGCCGCGAGCGCCACACCGAATGGCAGGCGATCCTCGACCGCATCCCCGCCGGTCGCTGGGGCGTCGGTAGCGATCTCGCAGGTGCCACCGTGTTCCTCGCGTCGCGCTCCTCCGACTACGTCTCGGGCGCCATCCTCAACGTGGATGGCGGCTGGCTCGGCCGTTAAACCTCACGCGCACACTGTTGGCATCCATCCTCGTCGGTGGGTACCAACAGTTGTTTCTGGAGTTCGGCCGCCTAGCTCAGGCCTTGCGCGCGATCACCGATTCGGGCCGCAGGTCGAGGCGACGCAAGAGTTGCGCGTTCGCCGCGACGACGACGGTCGAGGCTGACATGAGCAGCGCACCGACGGAGATCGGCAGCACGAAGCCGATGGGGGCAAGCACGCCAGCAGCGAGGGGCACCGAGATGAGGTTGTAGCCGGCAGCCCACCACAGGTTTTGGCGCATCTTGGCGTAGCTGCGGCGCGAGAGTTCGAACACGGCGAGCACCGAGCGTGGGTCGTCGCTGGCGAGCACAACACCGGCCGAGGCGATGGCTACGTCAGTTCCGGCACCGATCGCGATTCCGACATCCGCCTGGGCGAGCGCTGGCGCATCGTTCACGCCGTCGCCGACCATTGCGACGGTGCCGCCCGCCTTTTGCAGTTCGGCAACCTTGCCGGCTTTGTCTTCTGGATGCACTCCCGAGAACACCCGGTCGATGCCGAGCTCTGCGGCTACCGACTGTGCCACAGCATCCGCATCTCCCGTGATCATGACCACGGTGACGCCCTGCGCGTGCAGTGCATCGATCGCCTGGCGCGAGTCTTCGCGCACCTCATCCGCGAGGCCGATCGCGCCGATCACGTGACCGCCAGAGAGCACGTGCAGAATGATCGAGCCGTCTGCCGCCCACTCGGTCGTTACATCGATGGGCTGCTGATCGTGCTGGCGCAACATGCTCGGCCCGCCAACGCTGATCGTCGCACCATCGACAGAAGCTTCGACGCCAACTCCGCTCGATGAGCTGAAGTTCGAGGCTCCGACTCGTTCGAGTTCGCGCTCCTTCGCGGCGGTCACAATCGCCTTGGCCAGCGGATGCTCACTGTCGTTTTCCGCTGCCGCTGCGAGTCGAAGAACCTCGTCTTCACTCGCATCCCCGACCGCCGCGACGTGAGTGACGGCGGGCTCGCCCTTCGTGAGGGTTCCCGTCTTGTCGAAGAGAACGGTGTCGACCTTGCGCATTGTTTCGAGGGCAAGGCGGTCTTTCACGAGCACTCCGGCGCGAGCCGCGCGCTCAGTAGAGATCGAGACAACGAGCGGGATGGCAAGGCCAAGAGCGTGCGGGCACGCAATGACAAGCACCGTGATGGTGCGCACGATCGCGTCATCCGGACTGCCTGCGAGGGTCCACACAGTGGCGGTGATCGCTGCGGCACCGAGCGCGAACCAGAACAACCAGCCGGCGGCGGTGTCGGCAATGCGCTGGGCGGGCGACGAGGAGTTTTGCGCCGTTTCAACGAGCTTGGTGATGCCCGCGAGCGCCGTATCATCGCCAATCGCGGTGACCTTCACTCGGATCGAGTTATCGGTAGCCACGGTTCCCGCCACAACGCGGTCGCCCTCGCCGCGCGAAACCGGCTGCGACTCTCCCGTGATCATCGACTCATCAACCTCGGCTGAACCGTCAATCACTTCGCCGTCGGCGGGTACTCGTCCGCCGGGGCGCACGATGACGACATCGCCCACAACGAGAGCAGACGGCGGCACGGTGACGAAGTCGTCCCCCTCAACCTTCTCCGCTTCATCCGGAAGCAAAGCGGCAAGAGAATCGAGTGCGCTTGAGGTCTGAGCCAGTGACCGCATTTCGACCCAGTGGCCGAGCAACATGACGACGAGCAGAAGCGCGAGCTCCCACCAGAACTCAAGGGCTTGGTCGATGAGGCCAAGAGTGGATGCGAGCGAGGCGACATACGCGACCGTAATGCCCAGTGAGATCAGCAGCATCATTCCGGGCTTGCGCGACTTCAGCTCAGAGTAGCCGCCCGTGAGGAAGGGTTTTCCGCCCCAGAAATACATGACCGTGCCGAGCACTGGCGAGATCCAGTGGAACACCGCGACATCCGGGATCGTGTAGCCGATGATCTCGGAGAACATCATACTGAAACCCGTCACGGGCACCGCGATCACCAGCATGATCCAGAACAGGCGGCGGAACTGGGCAACGTGATGCGAGTGGTCCATGGGCGCCACGCTATACCCCTCTAGGGTATGGAACAACCCCAAACCCAACGACTCCCAGCTACCGTAGACCCGTGACTACTTTCAGTGAAGAAATTGTGTCCGCAGTACTCGCCCACATGAACAGCGACCACAACGATGACAACCTGCTCATTGTGCGTGCCTTCGCGGAATCCTCCGCCATTTCTGCGGCCATGGTGTCGCTCGATGGCACCGAGGGAACCTGGCAATATTCGGATGTCGACGGCATCGAACATCACGTGACCGTGCCCTGGAGCACGGAGATCACCGAGCGCGCGGAGATCCGCCACGAGATCGTGAAGCTCTACGATGCCGCGTGCGAAAAGCTCGGCGTGCCGGCTCGCCCCCACTAGCCAGCCCTCGCGATTGGTGATCTGCCCGCAAGGTGGGACTCACAGCGACCGAAAGTCAGGATGCGGTGGGGCGGCGACGCAGCCACGCTCGCGAGATGTGGGTAGCCATCGCTTCAGACGCGGCTGTGCTGTCTCCACTCTCGATGGCATCCAAGACGGCGACGTGCTCAGCGAGCGTGACGCGTAGTGAACCTTCATCGGCGCGCTCACCCACAAATCGGTTGCTCGAGAGCGCGCGGTCGAAAAGGATTCCCGTGATGTTTGCTGCCAAGCGGATGCCCGACTGCTCCATCACGAGGCGATGAAATTCTGCGTCTGCCTGGTTGTTCTCTTCGGCGTCGCTGAGGGTGGCTTCCATCCGCTCCACAAGGGCACGAAGGGCAGCAAGGTCGTCGTCAGTGCGGCGCGTGGCAGCAGCACCGGCCATTGATGATTCAAGGCTTCCGCGCACTACCGCGAGTTCGTCGAGCACTCCAAGAGTGTCGTCATTGTCGACGAGCGACGACAGCACGACCGGGTCAAGCATGTTCCACGCACTTGCCGGGTTGACGGTGGTTCCGCGACCCTGTGCGACGGTCACCAGACCTTTTTCTTCAACCCGCTTTACAGACTCGCGAATAACCGTGCGGCTCACGCCGAAGTGTGAACTCAGGGTGCCTTCGGGAGGCAGGGTGGTGCCCGAGGGAACCTTCTCGGTGACGATCGAATCTACGAGCTCACGAACGACGGCAACTCCCAGGCGAGCAGCCGGCGCACGGCCGACCTCACCACTGGCTAGCCACTTGGGCGCAGCGTCATCGGCACTCACAGGATCCATTCACCCAGCATAGGGGAGCGTATCTTCGCTCCGGGCTGTGGCACACCGCCCGGCATTGCGCCGGACTACTCGCCAACGAGCCGCAGTCCTGCTCGCTCGGAACGCACGTGGGGGCCGCCGGGCGCCAACCATCCAGCATGGGTTGTTGCCTGCGAAGCAATGGCCTCTTCGTCGATGGAGACTCCGACGCCAGGAGTGTCCCCCACGACAATTCCGCCATCGATGAACTCTTGATCGATCGTGACACCGAAGGGCGCGTTCACATCTTGCACTTCAGCGGTGAGGTGGTTGGGCACGGCTGCGGCCGCGGCTGCCAACGCGGGGTTCAGGGTCAGCCCTACCGGGCTAACCGGAAGGTTGCGGCTGTGTGCGGCGTGCGCGACGCGGAGGAAGTGAGTGATGCCCCACACGCTGCCCACCTGCACGACGTCGATTCCGCCCTGGTCGAAGAGTGGTGAGTACTGTTCAAGCCCCGTGAGGTTCTCGCCGGTGGCAACAGCGGCGCGAATGGAGCGACTCAAGCGGGCGTGACCCGCGGCATCCCAGCGGCGCAACGGTTCTTCGATCCACGCAAGATCAAGTTCGTTCTCGATCTTGGCCATGAATCGTTCCGCCTGCTTGAGGTTCCACGATTCATTCGCATCAAGCATGAGGCCGGGTTTGCGGGCGTTGACACTCAGCGCGTCTTCGACAAGCTTCAGGCGACGGATGTCGTCCTCGTGGTCTCGGCCGCCCTTCAGTTTTCCCGCGGTGTAGCCTCGCTCGGCCATCATTGAGTAGAAGCCAGAAAGAGCATCATCGTCGAGCGCAATGTCGAGCCCCGAGGCGTAGCCGGGCACGAATTTGTCGCGCGCTCCGAGCAATCGCCAGAGTGGTTCGCCGAGGGCTTTGGCTTTGATGTCCCAGAGCGCCATGTCGAAGGTGCCGATGCCGCCGAATGTGGCTCCACCGTGACCTGATTTGAAGACTTGGGCGAGCATCCGGTCGTACAAGGCCGATACCGCGCGAGGGTCTTGGCCTTCAATGGCGGGAAAGATCTGGGCGAGGTCGCGGTGCGAACCGGTGCCGACACCGGTGATGCCGACGTCGGTTTCGAGCAAGACGATCGGAAACTCGGTGACTCCCGAGGCGACGAAGCCGTTCACGTCGCCGACTGGCCGCCCCCAGTTGTGGACGCTGCTGAGGCAGCGGTAGCCGGTAATCTTCATCTTCGCCTTTGATGATCGCTGTGTGCGCAGTGAACCACTGCATCTAAACAGCATACATCATATGTTCTAGCGGGGCTGGAGAGAAAATTCACCTGCCCCTCCCCCTAGCGCGGGTTGCTCGTAGCGACTACGAATAGAGAGCACACGATGCGCACTCACCTAGTGTGCGCACGAGGGGGAACAATCATGACTCGATCACCCAACCGCATGCTCGGAGCAATCGTCGGAGCATTCTTCGTACTCATCGGCCTGCTCGGCTTTGTCGTCACCGGTGGGGTCGAATTCTTTGCCACCGAAGGGGGATTGCTCGCCGACGTCTTCAGCGTGAATGGCTTCCACAACGTTGTTCACATCATCATCGGCACCGTCCTCCTGCTGGCAGCACTCGCTAACCGCGCAGCCGCCCGGGCTCTCAACTCCACCATCGGCTTCGCCTTTCTGGTGCTCGGGTTTGTTGGCCTGATGCTCGTGGGTTCCGAATTCAACGTGCTCGCGCTCAACGCCGCCGACAATGCCCTGCACTTTGCGGCAGCCGTAATCCTGCTCTTGGTCGGCATCGGTGCCGACAAACGCGCTACCGGGGTCAGCGCCTAAACTGCCGGCGGAAGCGTGACCCGCAACGGCTCACGCGCTGGAAAGGTATCGCGTGTCTGCCATTGTTCGCAGTTGGCTCGCCTTCGCCGCTATCGGCGTCGGCGTTATTCACTGTGCGCTCATCATTGGCGCCCCCGTCGAGCTCGCATTGCCCCTCGGAATCCTCGGTGTGATTGAACTCGGGTGGGGCTTGCTTGCCTTCACTCGCGACCAGTTGCCCGCGCCGCGCGCCGCGATCGTCGTTGCGCTGGCACCGCTCCTGGCGTGGGGTGCTTTGGTGGCAGCAGCATCCACTTTTCACAGTGCGGCGCTCGGTTCGGTGTTGGATGTCGCCCCCTGGGGCATCGCGGCAGTGCTCCAGTTGTTCGTGGCGGGGTCGCTTGCGCGGCACTTCCGTCGCGTGAGTGATGGCACCGACGCCGCTGCCTCCACCCCCAGCGTTGGACGCTACGTCACCGCCCTCGTGGTGGGTGCTCTCGTGGTCTCCGCCCTCACACTCACTGCCCTCGGCACCATAAACGGGCCTAGTACGGGTGGCGATGACGTGGATGACCTCTTCGACATCCCGGGCCACGTCGGCCACTAGGCGGTCCCCCGCGCTTCGCGCTTTCCCGACTGATTAACCAACTTTTGGAGGATGCCCGGTCACGAGGCATCCCACTAGAGTGAGGGTCACCTAACCCCCTTCTAGGAGACCCCGTGGCTGTAATTCCTTTCTCGCAAGCACTTCGTGAGCGCACCTGGTCGAGCCACGGAGACAGCGAAGGTGCTGACTTCATGAAAGATCTCATGACAGGCAAAGGAACCCGCGAGGACTACATCGCGCTAGTGGCACAGCACTACTTCATCTACGAAGCCATCGAGGCAGCCGCCGACCATTTTGCCAGCAACCCTGTTGCCGCGCCCTTCATCACCTCGCAGCTCACGCGCCTGCCCGCGATCGAAGCAGACCTCGAGTTTCTGATCGGTGCCGACTGGCGCGACCAGATCGCTCCGCTCCCCACTGCCGCCGCCTATGCGGCCCGCGTGCGCGAAGTTGCTGCCCAAGACTGGGCTGGCGGGTTCATCGCCCACCACTACACGCGCTACCTCGGCGACCTCTCGGGTGGACAAGTCATCCGCACGCTCATGCAGCGCCAGTTCGGGTTCGAAACCAACGGTGTTGGCTTCTACCTTTTCGACCAGATCGCCAAGCCCAAAGAGTTCAAAATCACGTATCGCGACCAGCTCGACGCTGTCGAGTGGGATGACGCCGAGCGTGACCGCGTCATCGACGAAGTGCTCGCCGCCTACAAGTTCAACACAGACTTGTTCGTCGACCTGTCGCGCGCAAAAGCGGCCGCCTAGCCCCGCCGCGTGGGCCGTGTCGCCGAACCGGCATGGCCCGCTTGGGGTTTTCAGCCCCCGCACGCTCCCTGGGAGCCCGCTAGCCCGCCTCGATCTGGGCGCGCATCGTGTCGAGCGTTTCCAGAATCTCTAGTGAGACATCCAGCGGATGCTCGGGAGCTTCGGTGCGCCCATCCGCAATGTGTTGGGCAATCGCCGTCGTCTGGAACGACAGCCCTTCGCGGCCGCGGAGTCCGGTGCCGTCGGTGAACTCGGTGCGTTCGTCGTCGCGCACCACCGCGAACCCGTTCGGCGCATAAAACGGCGTGCGCACCTCAACGCGAGCACGGGTGCCGTTGATGCGGGCCTCCGTGGGTGTGTCGGACTGCATGGTCGTGTGCAACACGGCCTGGGCACCGGTGGCGTGGTCGAGGATCATGGCCGCCTGCCCGTCAACACCCGTGGCGAGCATCCGTCCCCGAGCGAACGCGGCAGTCGGGGTTCCGAGGGCGAAGCGAGAGAACCAGACGGGATAGATGCCGATGTCGCGCAACGAGCCACCGCCCATGGCCGGGTCGAACACGGGCTGGCCGGCGGGTGCGCCAAAGTTGGCCCCGAAGTCGGCGGTGACAACCTTCAGATCGCCGAGCTCACCTTCGGCGAGGAGCTGCGCAATGATCGTGGTCTGCGGCAAGAAGCGCGTCCACATGGCTTCCATGGCGAACACGCCAGCGGCGCGGGCGGCATCCACAATCACGCGAGCATCCGCCGCATCAATGCCGAGCGGCTTTTCGATGAGCACGTGCTTGCCTGCTGAGATCGCAAGCAACGCCAGCGGTCGGTGAAAAACGTTCGGCGCGGCAACGTAGATGATGTCGACCTCGGGGTCGGCCACTAGCTGTTCATAGCTGCCATAGCTGCGCCCGATGCCGTGCTTCCTAGCGAACTCAGCGGCACGGTCAGCAGAACGCGACGCGACGGCCACCACTCGCTGATCGGTGTTGGCATGCATGGCGGCAACCCAGTCCGTGGCAATCCCGCCCGGAGCAAGAACGCCCCAGCGCAACATTGGCCCACCACGAAGCGGGGTCGCAGTCGATTCAGGCAGAATCACGACAGTTCCATTCCCATGTAAATCGAGTCAGCGCCCCGAGCAAGCTCTGTGAAACCCAGGTGGCGGTAGAACGCGATGGCGTTGTGGTTGTCTTCGCCCACATCGAGATGGATGCCGCCCACACCGCGAGCGCGCAGCGCCTCGAACAGTGTCTCGAGCATCGTTCGCCCGAGGCCTTGCCCCTGAGCGCGCGGCAGAAGATCGATGTGCAGGTGGGCCGGATAGTCGGCCACAACAGCCTCGGGCGCCGTGACCGGAGTGTGAAGGTGCGAGATGAGTTCGTCGTCGAGCGAATCACCCGCCGTCGACGGGTACTGGTCGCGCAATATCGGCCACCACTCACGCTCTTGCCACGCCTCAAACTGGCGCGTGTCTGCGGCGCCAAGAACATAGCCAGCGACTCCGAGTTCGTCCGCGATCACGAACGCGAGATCGGGCGCACCGACCAGATACGGGCCAACGTAGATGTGGCCGAGGAGGTCGGGATTCTCGTAGAGCGCGCTCCCATCAGCCCCGGCATCCGCTGTCTGAAGACAGACTCGGTAGGTGCCGGGGAGGTCATAGAGACCCGCAGGCCGAATGTGACTCATGGATTCACCATATCGCCCGCGTCAACTGGTCTAGTTCCGCGGTCTCGCGTTGGCAACGGAGTGGTCTAGACAGAGCAGCGTTGACCGCGAACTTTGGGGCGCAATTCGCTCATTTGCTTGTATGTTTCGAGCATATTTCGGGCAAATGTACCCCGGAGTGGTCTAATTGGCTCTTTACCAGGGTGGCGAAAATGGGCTCTAATGAGAGCGTGACCGTTGTCGAGGAAACCACCAGACACACCCTGAGAGCACGCTTGCGAGAACTCGTAGCGTCGACAGAGGTGGGCAAGAGCCTGCCAAGCGAACGCGATCTCAGTGCCCGCTGGGGTGTCGCACGCATGACCATTCGTCGCGCCGTCGACGCTCTCGTCGCCGAAGGCCTCGTTGAACGACGCCACGGTTCCGGCACCTACGTGACCCCGCAACCCTTCGTGCGCCTGCTCGGGCTCACCTCGTTCTCGCAAGATATGCGCGACCGTGGCCTCGAACCGGGCGCCCGCCTCCTTGCTTACCGGGTGGCTCCCGCGGATGCCGCGATCTCCACTCAATTGCAGATCTCTGCCGGCGATCCTGTCGTCAGCTTCACGCGCCTGCGTTTAGGCAGTGGCGAAGCCATGGCGGTTGAGACTGTCTGGATTCCCCAAGCCCTCGTTCCCGGCATCAACGGTAGCGACCTCGGCGGCTCCCTCTACGAACTGCTGAGCAGCCGCTACCGCATCTCCCCCGGTGCCGCCAATGTTTCGATCGAGCCTGTGTTGCCCGACGAGCGCGTGCGCGAGCTGCTCACCATCTCCGAGAATCAGGCCTGCCTGCGCATCCGAATGGTCGACTCTGATGCCCGTGGAAACATCATCATGATCGCCAATTGCTTCTATCGCGGCGACAAGTACCAGCTCACAGCTCAGGTCTCAGGCGGTGCGTTCTCGGCCGAACAATCCCGGAACAGCTAATGCTTCGGGTTCTCGCTGTCGATGGCGGACAGTCCGGAATTCGCCTCAAAAGCAGCGCACAGCCTGGCACTGTTGAAGTCGATGGGGTGAGCCGCCTTGAAGGCGACACGATGCGCACGGTTGCGGCCGCAGTCGCGAGCGCCTGGGCACACGGCAAGTTCGAGCCGGTTGATCGTGTCGTGATGGGTCTCACTACGTCCCCCGCGGATGTTGCATCGTCCACCCGTCTCGCTGAACTTGTCGCGGCAACGACCGGGGCCAGCGAGGTCTGGATCGCAGATGACACCGTCACCTCCCACGCCGGAGCACTCTCCATCGAATCCGGCGTCTCGCTCATCACCGGCACCGGCGTTGCCTGTCTCGCTGTGCGCCCCACAGGAGAATCCCATGCGGTCGACGGCGATGGCTATCTCTTGGGGGATGCCGGCGGCGGGTTCTGGATCGGCAGTCGCGGCATCTCTGCTGTGCTCAAAGAACGTGACGGGCGCGGACCAAGCACCGCCCTGACGGCGCGAGCGGCAGAACACTTCGATGGTCTCACTAATCTTGCCGCACGCCTCCATAGTGCGCACCGCCCGGTCAACCGCATCGCCCAGTTCGCGCGTGCCGTGCTCGCTTCGGCCGCTGAGGGGGATGCCGCCGCCGACGCCATTGTGATCGAAGCGGCCTACGAACTCTTCCTCACCGCTCGTGTCGGAGTTCGGTGGGTGGGCGATGATGCCCCGTTGGCTCTTGGCGGCAAACTGCTAGGACCGAACACTCTCCTCTTCGCCCGCCTCGTTGAACATCTCGCCAGCGAAGGCATGTCGTTCCGCCCCGCGGATGCGTCAGCTCTCGAAGGTTCGCTCCTGCTCGGCGCTGGCGACACCGACAATCTCTATCGCGATCTCATCCACGTGTGGAAAAAAGGAACACCCGCATGACACTCACGAGCCCCCCGATTCTCGATGTGCAGTCACCCGCTGCGCGCTACTTGGCGCGCGCGACGCAGCTCATCGAGCGACTGACCACCGATGAAGGTCCGAACATTGTGGCGGCATCCCGCCTCGTTGCTGACGTGCTCATCAACCGCCGCACGGTTCACATTTTTGGCACCGGCCACTCCCACATGCTCGCCGAAGAGCTCTACTACCGAGCCGGCGGCCTCGTCAACGTTCAGCCGCTGCTCTTTGAGGGCCTCATGTTGCACACGAGTGCGCCGCTCAGCACCTCCCTCGAACGACTGCCCGGGCTCGCCGCGGCGCTGCTGCGCGATCACCCCATCGCCGCGAATGACGTGCTGATCGTGGCATCCAACTCCGGCAGCAACGCCGTCACGTCTGAACTCGTGCAGCAGGTGGTGGCCAATGGCACCCCCGTCATTGCCCTCACGAGCCTGACGCACGCCACCTCCCCCGAGGCCCGAGCGACTACGCTCCCGCGACTGCACGAACTCGCCACCGTCGTGATCGATAACGGTGGCGCGGTCGGCGACGCGGCCGTTGACATCGCCGGGCTGAGCAGCCGGGTGTCTGCCACCTCTACTGTGGTGGGAGCGGCCATTCTCAATGCCGTCATGGCCGAAGCTATCCAGCTCTCTGTTAGTGCCGGAGTCACTCCCGACATTTATGAGAGCAGCAACACCACCAGCGGCGATGCCAGCAACCTCAAATTCACCACCCCGATAACCACACCATGACTCCACGCTCCCGAGCCATCTCCGACTCCTCAGCTTTCGCCATTCGCGGCGTCATCGAGGGGTTCTACGGCGCGCCCTGGAGCCACGAACAACGCCTCGACCTCATCAGCTTCCTCGGCAACCGCGGCATGAACACCTTCGTGTACTCGCCCAAAGATGACCCGCTCGTTCGTCACGAATGGCGCACCCCCTACGCTGGCACCGAGCTCGCCCGCATGGCCGAACTCATCACACGCTGTGACGACAACGACCTGACGTTCATGTACTGCCTCTCCCCCGGGCTCACCATGAAGTACTCGAGCAACGACGACATCGAGATGCTGCTCGCGAAGTTCAGCGCCGTGCGCGAATTGGGCGTCACCAACTTTGGACTGCTACTGGATGACATCCCGGCCCGACTCCAGCATCCGGCCGACGTGGCAGCATTTCCCGATCTCGTCACCGCCCACCAATCGCTCATTGGGAATGTCTTTTCGCAGTTCGACGCCGACACCCACCTCACGGTGTGTCCCACGCAGTACTGGGGCTACGGCGACGAGGACTACATCACTCGCCTTGGGCGCGGCATTGATCCGCGCATCGACCTCTTCTGGACCGGCCGCGCCATTTGCTCCGCCACTCTCGATCTTGCCGACGCTGCCGTCTTTGCCCGGTCAACCGGCCGCCCCGCGACCTACTGGGATAACTATCCGGTGAACGATGTCGCGATGGGCCACGAGCTCCACATCGGCCCCTACCAAGGTCGCGATCCGCAATTGCACCGCTTTTCGACGGGCATCATCGCTAATGGCATGGAGCTCTTCGAATCATCCAAGATTCCCTTCGCCACTATCGCCGACTACCTGCGCGACCCCGAGAACTACGACCCCGAGGCCAGCTGGAAACAAGCGCTACTGGATGTCGTTGGCCAAGATAACCTCGACGACTTCAGTCTGTTTGCTGACACGGTTCGTTCCTCGTGCCTCTCGGCTGACGATGCGCCGGTACTAGGCGAGGCCCTCGAGCGCTTCACTTTTGAGTCGGAATACGGTGATGCCGCCACCGCTGCCGCCAACCTGCTCGCAGTTGCCCACACCATGCTCGGTGCCGCAGACCGGTTGCTCGACGGCCCCGTGGCAAACCCGCAGCTCATTGCCGAAGTGCGGCCGTGGCTTGAATCGTTCCGCGTGGGCGCGCGCGCACTCGTGGAAGTCGCAGAGCTCGCCGCCGCCGGTCGCCTCTCCACCGCTGGCCCCAGCCGGCTTCTCCCCTATCTCGATACCCTTCGCGCAGCCCGCCGTCGCGTCTTTGGCGACCTGCTCGATATGACTTTGGCAGAACTCGTTTCCGCCGGGGGCTCACCACCCGCAACACCTGCATCACCCCGCACTGCATCACCCGACACTGCATCACCTACAGCAAAGGAATGATCATGCCCGTCACGAGAAAGAAGACTCTCGCTGCTGTCGCTGCCCTCAGCGCCACAGCACTGATCCTTACCGGTTGTTCAGCCGACGGCGGAAGCTCCGACGACAACGTGCTCCGCATCGCCATGGGTTCCCCTGGTGAAGCTCAGATCCGCGTCTGGGACGACGTAGCGGCACAGTACGAAGCCGCCAACCCCGACGTCACTGTCGAAATGAACTACCAAGACGACGATCTGTACCAAACCATCGGGCTTCCCAACCTGCTCAACGGCCGCAACGCTCCAGACATCTACTTTGAATGGGCGGGAGCGCGACTGGAACAGCGTGCCGCTGACGGATTTGCTGCCGATCTCACGGAAGCCGTGACATCCGGTCCCATTGCTGGTCTCTTCGATGACGAAGTCTTCACCTCGCTCACCGTCGATGGCGCCGTCGTGATGGTGCCTCACTCCGCCGATGTCACCAACGTGCTCTGGTACAACGAAGACATCTTTGCGGATGCCGGACTCACGCCTCCCACCACCTGGGCGGAACTGCTCGACACCTGTGACGCGCTCAACGCCGAGGGAATCATCCCGATCGCCTCGGGCAACAAGGACCTGTGGGCTGCGGGTAACTGGCTCGCCCACCTGACCTCCCGCGTTGTGGGCGAAGAGGCTTATAGCTCGGCGCTTGCGGGTGACACCGACTTCAACACTCCCGAGTGGATTGAAGCCTTCGGCTATGTTGAAGAGCTTGCCGACCACAACTGCGTCAACGAGAGCGTCAACGCCGTCGATGACAACGAGGGTGCTCAACTCTTCTTCCAGGGCAAGGCCGCAATGCACGCGATTGGTTCGTGGCTCGTGAGCTGGGCGATCGATGAGGCGCCTGACCTTAACTTCGACTACGTGAACCTCCCGGCTATGCCCGGCGAAGGCAACCAAGAGAGCGTCATCGGTGTTGTCACCGGGTACGTCGTCAACGCCAAGAGCACCAAGCAGGATGAGGCCGCCGAGTTCTTGGCCCTGCTCAACAGCGACGAGAACGTTCAGCAGTTCATCGGTGCCGAGCTCACTCCGATGACCCTGTCGGCCGCGTCGGGTGAAGACATCGATTCGCGCACCGCATCGCTCACGTCTCTGCTTGAGACCGCTCCCGCGATCGTGCTGCCGCCCGACAACGGCTACGACCTCGAGACCGCCAATGCGCTCTACGCGGCTCTCGCTGAGGTTTTGGGTGGCCAGAGTTCGCCCGCGGATGCCGTTGCCGGCATCGATCAAAAGCTTGGCTAACACCCTCCCCGTTAGCTAGCCGACCGCGCTGGTCGTCCGCCACCCGAAGGCGGACGACCAGCGCTCCTTTCGAAGGATCGCTCCATGAAGCCGAACCGTACGGTCACCCCGTATCTGTTCTTGGTGCCCGCCATGGCGGTTTTCGGCTTCGCCGTGCTGTTCCCGGTCATCATGACTTTTGCCTACAGCTTCACGGAGTGGAACGGCTACGGCGCCATGGTTTTTGTCGGCATCGACAATTACGTCAAGGCCGCCCAGGATGTTCTGTTTCGCGATTCTTTCGTGCACGTTCTCATCTACATCGCGATCACGATCGTGCTTGAGGTTGTCGTCGGCCTGGTGCTCGCGGGTCTCGTGAGCGTACGCCGCCGCGGCTCTCTTTGGTTTCGGGTCGCTATCTTCACCCCGGTGATGCTCCCGATGGTCGTCGTGGCGGTGCTGTGGGCATTCGTCTACAACAACGACTTCGGTCTCCTCAATGCCGCCCTGCAGACCTTGGGCCTAGAAGACCTCCAACGGGTGTGGCTCGGCGACACCTCCACCGCGCTGATCGCGGTGAGCGTGGTCTCCGGCTGGGTATATGCCGGTTTCTACATGACCATCTTCTATGCGGCTTTCAATCAAGTGCCCACCGAAGTCATTGAGGCAGCCCGCCTCGATGGTGCTGGCGAATGGCAGCTGTTTCGCCGCATCAAGGTTCCGATGATCCGCAACGCGATCACAGTCGCGCTCTTGCTCTGCATCACCGGTGGCTTCCAAGGCTTCGACCTCTTCTATGTCATGACCAATGGTGGGCCCTACGGTGCCACCGAGATCCCCACCACCTATCTCGTAAAGTCTGTATTCACTTTCCAGAATGTTGGTTACGGATCCGCGATGGCTGTCGTGCTCACCGTGGTCGTAGTAGGGCTCGGGCTGATCTTCACGAGAGTTAATCGCGAGAAGCCTGAGGAGGTGCGCTCATGAGTATCGACGCCAGCAACAAGCAATTCGATTCAGCCCGTACGCACACCGCGAAGCATCACGCCGGCCGGCGCACTCCCTTGCGGATCGCCGATGTGCTCTTCACCGCGGCGCTCATCGTCATCGCCGTCGTGTTCTTCTTTCCGATGCTCTGGATGGTGTTCTCGAGCTTCAAGACCAACTCGGCGATTTTTGCAACGCCCTTCGCTCTCCCGACCGAGATCGACTTCGGCCGCTGGGTGGAAGCGTTCGAGGTCGGCCACATCGGCCAGTACGCCCTGAACAGCGTGATCGTCACCGGAGCGTCGGTGCTCGCCATCCTTCTGCTCGGCGCTGCCGCTGCTTTCTCGTTCAGCCGCTACCGTTTTCGCGGTCGTAACCTGTTTATGGGGTTACTGGCTTTGGGCCTTCTGCTTCCGCTGCAGTCCTACTTCATCGCACAGTCCACGATGTTCACTCAGCTGGCCATCACCGACACCCGCTGGGCCTTGATCATCCCGTATACCGCGATGGGGCTGCCCCTGGCGGTCTACCTGCTCAAGGTCTATTTGGATGCCGTGCCCGACGAACTCTTCGAGGCCGCCCGCATCGATGGCGCCAGCGACCTGCGCATCTTCGGCTCGATCGCGCTGCCGCTGCTGCGGCCCGGACTCGCTACCGTCGCAATCTTCTCCGCGCTCTCGAGCTGGAACGAGTTCTTGCTCGCCCTGCTCTACATTCAGGATGATGCGCTCAAGACCATCCCCACCGGACTCCTTGCATTCTCCAGCCGGTATGTAACTGACTACGGCCTGCTGTTTTCAGCGCTCTCGATCGTGACGCTGCCCATGATCGTGATCTACATCGTCTTCAACAAGCAGATCGTGGAAGGCATCACGGCCGGTAGCGTGAAGTAGCTCCAGCAGCTCACGCGAGCCCGGGGGAGTCAGGCCTGAATAGCTGGGATGGGCTGGGCCCGCGACATGAACCGCACGACGTTTTCATCAACGATGATGTCACTCGGGCGCAGAGGCCGAGTCAGGTAGAGCCCTTCAAGCCTGCTGATGCGACTGAGGGCAACGTAGGTCTGGCCGGGAGCGAAAGAGCGTGGCCCGAGATCCACTATCGCGCTGTCGTAGGTCTTGCCCTGTGATTTGTGAATCGTGACCGCCCAGGCGAGCCGCAGCGGAAACTGCGTGAACTCGGCCACGACATCTTTGCGAAGCGCTTTCGTGCGCGCCGAGTACGAGTATTTGAACTTCTCCCACGCGACGGGCTTCACTTCGTAATCGCGCCCGTCGATCTCGACCCACACGGTGTCAGCAATCTTGACGACAGTGCCGACGCTGCCATTGACCCAGCGCTGAGTGCCGCCCTCTTGAGTGTCGTTGCGCAAAAACATCACTTGTGCGCCCACCTTGAGCTCAAGGGATTCATCGGCGGGGTAGGCGCGACCGCCGAACTCTCCCGAAATTTCGGCTTTCGCCGTCAGCACTCGACCGGGGAGTCGCGCGAGCGCTGTCGCGTTGATGCGCGTGACGGTGCTGTTCGTGGTTGCGAGCGTAATCGTGCCGTCGTTGGGTGCGGGGCGCGCGCCCACCGCATTGAGGCGTCCTGCGATTTCAGCAGTGACGCCGTTGTGACGCACGGCATTGAGCATGTATTTGAACTCATCCTCATGCTGGCGATGGATGCTCGTGAGTTCGTAAATCGTGAGGTCAGTCTGTTGCCACACGAGAGCGTCAAAGAACCAGATCGACTCGTAACGGTCTTCGAAGTAGGCCCGCTCATCCGGGTCGCCCGGAACCGGGGCCAGTTGATACGGATCACCGAACAAGACGACCTGCACCCCGCCGAAGGGCTCTTTCTTGCGCTGACGAGCCTGCCGCAGACTGCGATCGATCGCGTCGAGAAGGTCAGCATTGACCATCGACACTTCATCAATCACGAGGGTCTCGATGGTGTTGAGCAGCTTGCGGAGTTGATCAGTCTGTTCGAGCTCGTGGTCGGCAATGACACCGATGGGCAATCGGAACAGCGAATGGATGGTCTGCCCACCCACATTGAGCGCCGCAACTCCGGTGGGCGCACAGATCACAATTTGCTTCGATGTGTTGTGCGCGAGGTGATTGAGCAGCGTGGATTTACCCGTGCCGGCCCGCCCCGTAACGAAGAGGTTCTCCCGGGTCGTCTCGATGGCAGCAAAGACCGCTGCTTGCTCGGGCGACAGGGTAATTTCGGACACCCAATCACCCTAATGCCGCACCTTGCTGGTCTCGTGCCCGCGCGCCACAATCTGTGGTTCATCTCCGGCGCACCTCAGCGGTTTAGGATGTGTGAATGCGTCGCGAGCTTGTTACCTGGTCAATCGTGTTTGGGCTGATTGTTGTCGCCTTCGTCACGACTGTCCTGATTGTGAACGCGACCCTGTTTAGCGCGAGCGGCTTTGTACGCAGTTATCTTGGCGCCCTCTCTCGCCATGACATGGCATCCGCCCTGCAGATTGCGGACATTGAACTGGCCGAAGATCACGGTGCGTCGTCCGACGATGGCTCGGGCGCGACGCCCATTGACACGACCGGTGCTGGGTCGATGCTGCTTGCTGGCTCGCACGATCTGTTGCGGCCCTCCGCGCTCAGCACGATTGAAGATGTTGCGCTCGTCTCGCGGGAGATCAACGACGATGGCTCCGAAACCGTCACCTTCGTGTTCGAACTCGACGGCGAAACCTCTCACACCACGTTTACGGTGGAGCGCGATGGCACTCGTTTCGGCGTGTTCGCCGATTGGAAGTTCGTCACCGCGCCGCTCACTATCGTGCGGCTCACGGTCTCGAATACTCAAGAGTTCACCGCCAATGGCTCCGAATTTGTCACGCCCGCCCAAGACACTCCCGCGCCCTACGTGGTGTTGGCTCCCAGCAGTTTCGAGATCAGCCACTCCTCCACGTTCCTCACCGCCGAGCCAATAACCGTGGCTGCCACCGAACCCGGCGGCACTATCCGTGCGCGGCTTGAGCCCGTCGCGAACCAAACCATGGTTTCCCAGGTGCAACGCCAAGTAAACGACTACCTCGATGGATGCGCCACTCAGGTTGTGCTGCTGCCGACCGGCTGTCCGTTTGGCCAGCCCATGGCCAACCGCATCGTCACCACTCCGGAGTGGAGCATGGCGAGCTATCCCGAGGTTTCGCTCGTGCCTGGTTCTGAGACAGGAAGCTGGCTTATGCCAGAGACGGATGCCGCAGCGCACCTCAAGGTCGATGTCCGTTCCATTTTCGATGGCTCCGTTTCGAGCTTCGATGAAGACGTAGATTTCACCGCGAGTTACCTCGTTACGTTCTTGCCGGACGACCAGTTGCTCATCACCCCGCAGTACTAGTCTTCCCCAGCCGATAAACTGGTGCCTCAGCGTCACGAAAGGTAGGACCGATTGCAGTACACCTCTACGCGAGGCCACGCCCTCGGCTCGTACACCGATGTCATCCTCGAAGGTCTTGCGAGCGACGGCGGGTTGGCGGTCCCCGGGCCACTCCCGCAGGTCGATTCAGCCCTGCTCGAGTCGTGGCGCGATCTGAACTTTGCCGAACTCGCGACGGCGGTCATCTCACTGTTCGCGAACGACATTGCAGAAGACGACCTCGCGCGCATTTGCCGCGCCGCGTACGACCCGGCCAAGTTTTCTACGAGCGAGATTGTTCCTGTCAGCGATCTCGGCAACGGTCTGACGCTTGTCGGTTTGTCCGAAGGCCCGACACTCGCCTTCAAAGACATCGCCATGCAGTTTCTTGGCGAAGCGCTGGATTTCGCTCTCGAAAAATCTAACGGCGTCCTCAACATTCTGGGCGCTACCTCCGGTGACACCGGTTCCGCCGCCGAGTACGCGATCCGCGGCAGAGAACGACTCAGCGCCTTCATGCTGTCGCCCCGCGGCCGCATGAGCGAGTTTCAACGAGCGCAGATGTATTCGCTGCAGGAGCCGAACATCCACAACCTCGTGGTCGACGGTGTTTTTGACGATTGCCAAGAGCTCGTCAAGGAGCTCTCGAGCGATGCTGCCTTCAAGCAGGCGCACAATTTGGGCGCTATGAACTCCATCAACTTTGGGCGAATCTCTGCGCAGATCGTCTACTACTTCTGGTCATGGCTGCGCGTGACCGATGCCGTAGACGCGCACGACCGGGCCGACTTTGAGGTCTCTTTTTCAGTACCGTCCGGCAATTTCGGCAACGTGCTTTCGGGTCACTACGCGCGAACGATGGGCCTGCCCATTCGAAAGCTCGTCGTAGCGACAAACGAAAACAATGTCCTCGACGAGTTCTTCAGGACTGGTATCTACCGCCCTCGTAACGCAGCAAATACGCTCGCCACGTCCAGCCCGTCTATGGATGTTTCTAAAGCATCCAACCTCGAGCGTTTTCTCTTCGACCTGCTCGGCAGCGATGCGGAACGCCTTCGTGGCCTCTGGCAGCAACTCGGCGCCGACGGTTTCGTAGACCTCACCACAGAGCAGCCACGCTTCCTAGAAGAGTTCGGAATCGTCAGCGGCACGAGCACTCACCAGGATCGTGTCAACACGATCCGGTCAGTCTTCGAGAGCACGCAGGTGCTGCTCGATCCGCACACCGCCGACGGTGTCACTGTCGCCCATGCCCACATTGAGCCCGGTATTCCGATGCTGGTCTTGGAAACGGCAAAGCCGGCAAAGTTCCCCGACGTCATCGCTGAGGCGCTCGGCCGCATTCCCACCACCGACGAGGCCTACCGCGAGATGCTCGAGCTTCCGCAGCACCAGATTGATATGCCCGCGGATCCGAACGAATTGCGCGCCTACATCGCGGAGCACGCCCTCCACGCACGCTCCTAGTCGGCAAGCCTCGCGCTGCCGCGCAAGCATGCGCCCGAAGCGCTTAGCGCTTAGCGCTTAGCGAGCATCTCGTTGTAGGCGTCGAGCTCGGCATCTCCGTCGCGGTCGGCCTTGCGGTCGTAGCGCACGGATGCCCGTCGATCGCTGCGTGACCACATGATGGCCACGGCGATGGCGAGCGCGATGGTCGGGATCTCGCCAACACTCCACGCGATGCCACCACCGATGCGTTGGTCTTCGAGCGCTGTCACGCCGTTATCCCAGCCCATGGCGCCGTACCAGTCAGCCAGCAGCAGACCGGTTCCCGTCATGAGGCCCAAGCCAAAGAAGGCGTGGAACGCCATAGTGGCGAGCAAGATGAGTAGCCGGATGGGGTATGCCGTGCGGTGCGGCGACGGGTCGATTCCGATAAGCGACTGCACGAACAGGTAGCCGGAGGCCAAGAAGTGGATGATCATCCATTCGTGCCCGACGTGGTCGGTGGAAGCCCACCGGAACAGCGGCGTGTAGTAGAAGACCCAGAGCGAAACAACGAAGATGATCGCCGCAACAACCGGATGCCCGATCACGGCCAGATACCGTGAGTGCACGATCCGCAGAATCCACTCACGGGCTCCGCGGCTGCCGTCAGTGCGTTTGGCGATCGCGCGCATCGCGAGCGTCACGGGCGCACCGGGCACGAGCAGCACCGGGATCATCATGCCGAGGGTCATGTGCCCGAGCATGTGCATCGAGAACAGGTAGCCCTCGTACACGTTCACGCCACCGTTGGTGATGTAGAACAGCAGCAGCATCCCGAGCACCCAGAACACGGTGCGGTAGATCGGCCAGGAGTCGCCGCGCTTGTGGAGGCGCCAGACGCCGGCGAGGTAGAAGAAGATCGCGAACGCGCAGATCAGCACCCAGATGAGGTCGAAGCTCCACAGGGTGAACAGGTTGCTTGCGGTCACGGTGGGGGGCAGCGGTGAACCGGTGAGGTAGGCAGCGGGGGAGGAGTCGGGCAAATCAGCGGCCACGATCTCGGGAACAGGCGTGGGCGTCGTCGCCAGGGCGGCAGCTGCGCCCGATGCGAGACCCATGAAGGCCAACTCAGCACTGACAATCCACCAGAACCATCCGCGCTGCTTGCGAGGGCTGGCTTCGAGGCGCCCGATTGCGTAGTTGCGGTACACGGCGCCGAAGAGACCCAAGACAATGAGGGCAAAGACTTTGACGAGCACGAGGATGCCGTAGGGCGAGAGCAGGTTCGCCAAGTTCTCGACGCGAATTTCTGCGCTCACATAGCCGGAGGCTGCCACCACGATGAAGCTCACGAGCGCGATGGTCGAGTAGCGGCGCAGCACGATACTCAGTCGGTCTTTAGTGAGGGCAGGGCGGGCGATGGCGATCGCGAGCAACCCGCCGAGCCAGAGGGCGGCAAAGACGAGGTGGAGAAATATGGCGCTGGTGGCGGCATCGTGGTCGGCGGTTCCGCCGCTGTGGCCTTGAAGCGCCATCGGTATGAGCCCTGCAACGGAGAGCACCAACACAAAGACGAGGGCGGTCATATTGCGCACGGCGAAGCAGAGAACGGTCACAACGGCCGCTATAAGCACTGTGGCAAGCCAGGCTTGACCTAGTTCGGTCGAGGTCAGAAAGCTTGCGAGAACGTCACCAAAGGCGCTGGAGAGGTCGATGGGCTGGTTGCGCACCGCCAGAAAGGTGAAAAACCCCGTGATGGCGGATGCCACAGCCCACACTGCGGCGCCTGCGGCCGCAAAGTCGAGAGTGATGTTGAATTCGTCGCGCTTCGGACTCATCGCGAAGACAGCGATCATGAGCCCGCCGATGGTCGCCGCAAGCCCAAGGTTCACGAAGAGCTTCGCGATGGGCAGTCCCCAGCGCACGACAGCGCCCGGGTCAAGAAGAATCGGAACCGCAGCACCGCCACCGAACTGGAGGCCAGCAACAACCGCAATGGCTGCAACAAGGATCAGCAGGGCGGGTCCGGCGATCCGGCTGATTCTTAGCACCCCTCAAGAGTACTCGCGCTTATTCGGGAGTTCGCCCGGTCCAGCCGCCCGCGCCAGCGGCCGCAGCTCCGGAAGCGAGGGGAATCGCACCCAGAAAACAAAAAGGGCGACATCCCGGAGGATGTCGCCCTTTCAAAGTTGCTACTTAGCCCTTGGCTGCTGCCTTGAGCTTGCTGCCTGCGCTGAGCTTTACGCCGTGGCTGGCCTTGATCTCGATAGCTTCACCCGTCTGCGGGTTACGGCCGGTGCGAGCCTCGCGGAAGGTACGCTCTGCAGCCATCCATCCGGGGATCGAAACCTTGGTTCCTTCGCCGACCGACTTCGAGAGTACGGAGAAGAATGCGTCAACGACGCCGGAAACGGCAGCCTGGCTCTGGCCAGACTCTGCGGCAACCGCCGCTACGAATTCAGTACGGTTTAGCGACTTGTCAGCCATAAGGTGGTCCTCCTCGGACGTAGTGCAGTTAGTTGTTCCGAAACGTTAGAAAACGTCGGAACCGCTTGGAATCTACCAGCTTGACTTGGTAATTCCGGGCAACTCGCCCCGGTGAGCCATTTCACGGAAGCGAACACGGGAAACACCGAACTGCTTGAGGTATCCACGGGGACGTCCGTCAATGGCGTCGCGACCGCGTACGCGGATCGGCGAAGCATCGCGGGGGAGCTTCTGAAGTCCGAGGCGTGCAGCCTCGCGTGACTCGTCAGTTCCGGCGGGGTCGACGAGAGCCTTCTTCAGCTCGAGACGACGCTCGGCGTAACGCGCAACGATAACTTTGCGCTGTTCGTTCTTTGCAATCTTGCTCTTCTTAGCCATGTTTAGCGCTCCTCGCGGAATTCAACGTGCTTGCGAACCACCGGGTCGTACTTCTTGAGTACGAGGCGGTCGGGGTTGTTGCGACGGTTCTTGCGCGTCACATAGGTGTAGCCCGTTCCAGCAGTTGAACGGAGCTTGATGATCGGACGTACGTCCTGTGCCTTTGCCATTAGATTTTCTCCCCACGTGCAAGGAGGTCCTTGACAACGGATTCGATGCCACGAGCGTCAATTACCTTGATGCCCTTTGCGGACAGCTGAAGAGTTACGTTGCGGCGAAGCGACGGTACGTAGTACGTCTTCTTCTGGATGTTCGGGTCGAAACGACGCTTGGTGCGACGGTGCGAGTGCGAGATTGCGTGTCCGAAGCCGGGAATGGCGCCGGTCACTTGGCAGGTTGCTGCCATGGTGATACTCCTGTTCTAGTTACCGTAAGGACAAAGCCTTACCCAAGATCACTTGTCGGCACACACACTGCATTCTTCTCAAACCCGCGTTTTGGCACGAATTCAATCAGGGTGGGATGTGTCTGCGAGAGCGGAAGATACCGCTCGATCAACGGTATATGTTACGTGCTAGAGCACGCTGGGCACAACCCGAAAACGTCAACAATGTGGTGCGGGTCAGTAAAGCCGTGTTCTGCGGCCACATTCTTGGCCCACTGTTCGACGGCATCCGCCTTGATTTCCACAGTTGTTCCGCACTCGCGGCAGATCAAATGGTGGTGGTGCGAGTCGGGAGTGCAGGCCCGAAATAGGCTCTCGCCGTCTTGCTGCAGCGAATCAGCGTCGCCAGCTCCCGCGAGGTCCGCCAGTGCCCGATAGACAGTGGCGAGGCCAATCGAGCTGCCGGCGTCGCGCAGCGCACCGTGGAGCGATTGGGCGCTCACGAAACCCTCTGACTGAGTCAGAGCATCCCGCACTGCTTCTCGCTGCCAGGTGTTGCGCTTCATAGTCACCACTCTAACTATTTCCCCGCCGGGGTAGCTGTGATCAGTTCAGCTCCGGATGCGCGGCCCACACTGCGGCGACCCCCACGCGCGCGGCGCGCGCCTATCACCCGGCAGACTAGGTAAATCAGGAACGAAATCGTCGTGATGTACGGGCTGATGGGCAGCGAGCCGCCGATTGCCAAGAGGACACCACCGGTGGCCGAGACGAAGCCGAAGATCATGCTGAGCACCGGAACCAGGCGTGGCGATGACGAAACCTGCATCGCGGCTGCCGCCGGCGTCACGAGCAACGCCATCACGAGTAGTGCGCCGATGATTTGTACCGCTACGGCAACCATGAGTCCCAGGAGCACCATGAAGCCGAGCGAGAGCATCCGAGAAGGAACGCCGCGGGCGGCAGCCACTTCCGGGTCGAGGCTGTCGAAGGTGAGCGGGCGCCACACAACAAACAGGGCCGCGAGCACAACGACGCTGATCACGATCAGCAGGCCGAGTTGCTCGCTGTCGACCGAAATAATCTGGCCGGTGAGGAGCCCGAACTTGTTTGCACTGCGTCCGGTGTAGAGCGCCAGAAACAGGATGCCCAAACCCATACCAAACGGCATGAGCACGCCAATGATCGAGTTTCGATCGCGAGCCTTCGCCCCGAGCATCCCGATCAGAATCGCCGCAACGAGCGAGCCGACGATCGAACCGGCCACCACATTGGCGCCAAAAAGAAGTGCAGCCGCAGCACCGGCAAAAGAGAGCTCACTGATGCCGTGCACGGCAAACGCCATGTCGCGCTGCATCACAAAGACGCCAATGAGCCCGCCTGCGATGCCAAGAACTGCTGCTGCGATGAGCGAAAAACGCACGAGGTTGAGCAGTGCGCCATAGTCGCTGAAATTGACGACTTGGGCCCAGAAATCTGCGAATGTCACGCGATCTCCTCCTCGTGGTGGTGATCGCCCTGAGGTATGCCGGCCACGATTACGCGGCCGGCCACACGCACAACTTCGACGGGAGTGCCGTAGAGCTCCGTGAGAACTTCGCTGCGCAGCACCTCATCTGGCGTACCAATCATGAATTTTCCGCCAGCCAAATACAGGATGCGGTCGACCATGCCCAGCACCGGGTTCACGTCGTGGGTCACAAAAATGACCGCGGTGTTGTGCTCGCGGCGACGACGGTCGATCAGCTCAGAGACACCACGCTGGTGCTGCAGGTCAAGGCTGAGCAGCGGCTCATCGCAGAGAAGCAAAACCGGGTCGGCCGCGAGTGATTGGGCAACGCGCAACCGTTGCTGCTCGCCGCCAGACAACGAACCGAGGGGTTGGCCCGCATAGTCGGTCGCACCGACGTCCGCGATCAGTTCGTCGACGCGAACACGCACGCTGTGGGGGAGCGTTGGCACCCCAAAGCGGTGGCCGTTCACCCCGAGCGTCACGAGATCGCGACCACGCAGAGGAGTGCCAGGGGCTGCCAGCTTCTGCTGCGGGATGTAGCCAATGCAGCGATCTCCGCGGCGGACCGGATGCCCGTTCACCGAAATTGTGCCCGAGTCCAGCTTCTGCTGCCCCAGAATCGTCTTCAGCAAACTCGACTTACCGGAGCCATTCGAGCCAAGCACCGCCACAAATTCGCCGGGCGCAACATCGAGATTGAGACCCGACCAGAGAATGCGCGACCCAAAGCCGAGCACCCCATCACGGATGCTCAGCACGGGTGTTGCAGGCGCAGTGCCGCTTATGGGCTCTGCTGTGGCGCCCGTCACGCGGTCACCCTGCTCATGAAGCAAGGGCCTCCGCGAGAGCATCGAGGTTTGACGTCATCCATTCGACATAGTCTGACCCCTCGGGCAGCGTCTCGGTGAACGACACCACCGGAAGTCCCGCCTCAACGGCGGCTTCACGCACACGTTCCGTTTCGGGGCTCGAGGTCTGATCGTTGTAGGCCAAGAGTGCGACGTGGTCATCTTCTACCAGTGCAAGCACCTCGAGCAGCGCCGACGGGGGCACGTCGGTACCCTCCTCAATCGCCTCGGTGAAGTCACTCGGAGTGTCGTTGTGCAGGCCAACCGCTTGAAGCAGGTAGACGGCGACGGGTTCAGTAATAGCTACACCCCGGCCCTCCGCAGTTTCAGCGATCGTGTCAGCCTGGGCTTCAAGATCCGCAAGGTCAGAGAGGTAACCGGCAAGGTTGGTGTCAAACATGTCGGCGTCGTCGGGGCTGAGCGAAGTCAGCTCCTCAGTGATGTGCTCGGCGATGTGCTCCATGGCGTGGAAGCTGTACCACACGTGCTCGTTGAAGCCCTCGATGTGATCGTGGCCGTCATCCGTGCTGTGGTCGTCGTCGGTTTCTTCGTCGGCGTGGTCTTCGTCATCGAGAAGGCCTGACTCGTCAACGGCGGTTACAAGAATGGCGCCCGCTCCGGCGGCTTCGTAGAGCGCTTCGGCGAAGGGGTCGTAGCCGCCGCCGTTCACGATCACGAGTTCTGCCTCAGAGACGGCGAGCTGGTCGCGCGCTGAGGCTTCATAGCTGTGGGGGTCTTGCGCTGCGCTGTCGATGAGGCTCGTGACCGTCACGGCGTCGCCGCCGAGGGTAGAGACAAGATCGCCGTAAACGATGGTGGAGGCGACGACGGCGATCGTGCCATCCTCCTCAACCGGGGCGTCCGCCGTGCACCCGGCAAGGGCGAGGGCAGAAACAGCGAGAACGGCGCCTGCGGTGAGGGCGCGGGGTTGAAAAGTGGTGAAGCGAGACAT
This sequence comes from Salinibacterium sp. NG253, assembly GCF_015864945.1. Taxonomy (GTDB): domain Bacteria; phylum Actinomycetota; class Actinomycetes; order Actinomycetales; family Microbacteriaceae; genus Rhodoglobus. Next base: position 1,765,234 of record NZ_JADYWF010000001.1, read on the forward strand.
CAAGGTGTCCTTCTAAGGCCGAAGCCAGTCGTGGTAATGAGATTCGTTATCAATAGAGTACATGAGGAACGTGATCGTCACCACTCGGCGGCGAGCCGCCTAGAGCGCCGCGCCACCAGCGAGCTGCAACTGGAGACCATCCAGGATGAGATTGAGTCCATGAGTGAACTCACTCTCGAACGCATAGCCGCTGTCACCGAACAATTCCGCGAGCGCTCGCGTGAGGTACGGATACTCCTCGGGTGAGGGCGCAACGTCGGAGGCGAACTCCTCCTCAGCCCCGTCTCCCGCGGCGAACGGAAGGCCAGCTTCGGTCAGCACGAAGCCGTACACGAAGGCGTCGATTGTCGAGAAGGCGTGGGTAGCGAGCGCTGCCGAAAAGCCGTGGGTCAGGAGGCAACCCATCACCCGATCGTGGTGACGCAGCAATGCTGGCCCCGGGATCGGTCGAGATTCGAGCATCCCCAGAGCCCACGGATGCGCTCGAAGAACGCGTCGGGCGGACTCGGCCCTCAGCACCATTTGCTCTCGCCATGGAGCTTCGATCGTGGGGAGTTCGATTTGAGAAAACGCCCATTCTGCAAGCTCGTCGAGCAGAGTCTCCTTGTTCGCAACGTGGTGGTACAGCGACATCGCTTGCACGCGCAGTTCCGCCCCGACGGTTCGCATGCTCACTCCTGCGAGACCGTCCCGATCCGCTACCGCGGCCGCGGCGGCGACAATTCGCTCCTTGCTCAACGTTCCTCGTGCGCTCATCACCCTATTGTTGCGCCCCTTACAGGCGTAAGGCTATGCTCGCTTTCATCACCACACCAACGAATCCCGAAAGGTTCCCGCCATGAGCACAGCCGCAGCACCCCTCCCACCACTCGACACCCGCATCCGGCTCGCCGCTCTCTGGACCGCAACAATGGTGCTTGTGGCCTTTGTCGACATCTTCGGCTTCTACCGCCCCGACTATCGCGAACAGGTTGAGGCCGGGCGGGTTTTCGTATTCGACATCGGCCAACCCTTCATGCTGGGCATCGTGATTTACGTGATGATCCCGACACTGATGATCGCGCTGAGCGTACTGCTACCCCACCGCTCAAACCGCCTCACTAACCTCATCGTGGCACCCGTCTTTGCCCTGACAATCGTCGGGGCTGCTATCGGCGAGTGGGGATACTATGTGCTTGCAAGCGGGGTCGAGCTGGCCCTTCTCGCCACCATCGTGACGCTTTCGGTGAAGTGGGCAGTGCCGAAACGAAGCTAACGCTGCCCTGCGGCTGGGGAGCTCCGGCCGCCGAAAGGACTGGACTGCCATGTCAACCACCACCACCACAAACTGGGCGGGCAACTTCACCTACGGAGCAGAGACAATCCTGCACCCGACCACGGTTGCTGAAGTCCAAGAGCGTGTAGCCAAGTGGCCCCGCGTGCGCGCACTCGGCACCAGACATTCCTTCACCGACATTGCGGATACCCCCGGCGCGCTGATATCGCTCGCCGAACTTGATCCGGCTATCCAGATCGACCCGGCAACCATGACCGTCAGCGTCGCCGGCGGCACCAGCTTCGGCATCCTGATCAACGAACTCGAAAAGCACGGTTTCGCTCTCCATAACACCGGCTCGCTGCCGCACATTTCGGTAGCGGGCGCCACCGCCACCGGCACTCACGGTTCCGGCGATCACAACGGCATCCTCTCCACCGCCATCGCGGCCGTGGAGTTAGTCACCGCGGATGGCTCCCTCGTGCACGTTGACCGCTCCAGCGAGCACCTGCCTGCCATCGCCGTCGGGCTCGGCGCTTTCGGAATCATCACCCGCGTGACCCTCGACATCGAGCCGAGCTATCAAGTACGCCAAGACGTCTACCGTTTCGCGCGCTGGGAAACCGTGCTCGAGCAACTCGACGAGGTGATGGCCAGCGCCTACAGCGTGAGTCTTCTCGCCGACTTCGCGAGCCCCACCGTCATGCAGATTTGGCTGAAAACCCGTCTGGCCGACGGGATGGAACCTGAAGTGGCATCCACCCTGTTCGGTGGTGTCTGGTACGACGACTCCGAAGAGCTTGCGCCCGAAAACGTGAACCAGCGCGCAAGCGTTCCCGGCCCGTGGTCAGAGCGGATGCCGCACTTTCGGCTCGACGGACAACCTTCGAATGGCGGCGATGAGCTCCAAAGCGAGTACTACGTTGCTCGGGAACATGGAGTCGCCGCCCTAGAAGTGCTTCGAACCTTGGGCGACCAAATTTCACCCCACCTGCTGATCTCCGAAATCCGCACCGCCGCCGCTGACTCACTGTGGATGAGCCCCGCCTACGAGCGCGATGTTCTCTGCATCGGCTTCACCTGGGCCAAACATCCGGCAGAAGTCGAGGCGCTGCTCCCCGTGATCGAGGAAGCTCTCGCACCCTACGCTCCGCGGCAACACTGGGGAAAGCTCTTCCACTTTGGCGCCGAAGTTGTGCACGAGCGCTTTCCGCGCGTCGACGATTTTCGCGCCCTTCAGCGCGAGTATGACCCCGAGGGAAAGTTCTGGAACACGTTCCTCGAACAGAAACTGGGATCCCGCTAGCTCAGAGCTCGCAGTTTTTACTTCAGCTTCTTGCCAGCAGGAGCTGGCTTCTCTCCGTTTTCGTTCCACGTCTTGAGAATTGACCAGCCGACCGCAGCGATCGGTACAGCGAGTACCGCTCCCACGATGCCGCCGAGGATCGTTCCGGCGGTCAAGGCCACCAAAATGACGAGCGGGTGGATGCTCAAGGACTGCGCCATCACGACGGGCTGAAGGAAGTTGCCCTCCAACTGGTTCACGAGCACAACGATTCCCAGAACAATCAACGCAACGACCCAGCCATTCGTGACCAGAGCGACAACGGCGGCCAAGATGCCCGCGACGGTGGCTCCCACGAGCGGGATGAAGGCACCAAGAAAGACGATCACAGCGAGTGGCAGCGCGAGCGGCACCTGCAAAATCAGCAGTCCGATGCCGATACCAAACGCGTCAACAGCAGCGACCGTCGCGGTTCCGCGAACGTAACCACCGAGCGTACGAACCGCTGTGTGGCCGATGCGGTGCCCACGATCACGACGCTCGCCGGTCATCGGGCGAAGGAAGAACTCCCAAATCTGGTCGCCGTCCTTGAGGAAGAAGAACAGGATCACCGCACCAAGCAGGATTCCGGTCACGACTTGAGCTGCTGCCGATACTCCCTGGATCGCACCAAGGCCGAAGGTCGCACTCGTGACGAAATCGACAACCGCGTTCCACGCCTCATCGAGGGCGTCCTGATCAATCGGGAACGGTCCGTCGAGCGCGAAGCTCTTGAGTTGCTCGAACCCCTCAACGGCCGAGTCAGACAAGTCGGACCACTGATCCTGAACAGCGAACACGATCGCGGTGATTAATCCGCCAAGCACGATGATGCCGCCGAGCAAGGCGATCCACGCCGACAGCGCACGACCGACACCGTGGCGGCGCATCCACACCACCAGCGGGCTAGCCGCCGCGGCAAGAATCAACGCGATAAGAACCGGAATGACCACAAGCTTGAGCTGCGTGAGCGCGAAAACCGTCACCGAGATCAGCGTCAGCAGCAACAACACCTGCAGAGACCGGATCGACCAAGAACCCAAGCGGTCGGTCCATAATTCGCGCAGTCCCAGACGCTGGGAACTGGATACCGCTTGAGCGGCAGACGATTTCTTCTTCAAGGCCATGCGGCCACATTACCTACCGTTGAACCGAAATCGGTAGAGCCGCACGAACTAGTCAAGCAGAAGCGCAGGCTCTTCGAGCACACTCGCGAGGTCGGCCACGAAACGGCTCGCAACATCCCCGTCAACAATGCGGTGGTCGAAGCTTGCACTGACCGTCGTAACGTAGCGGGCCCGCACTTCGCCGTCGACAACCCACGGCTTCTGCTTGATCGAACCCAGAGCCACAATGGCGGCCTCGCCCGGGTTGATGATGGGCGTGCCGGTGTCCATGCCATACGAACCGATGTTGGTGATCGTGATCGTGCCGTTCGACATTTCAGCGGGCTGCGTCTTGCCATCACGCGCGGTGATGGTGAGCTGTTCGAGGGATTTCGCGAGCTCGAGCAGGCTCAATTCTTGAACGTCTTTAACGTTCGGAACGATGAGTCCGCGAGGCGTTGCTGCTGCGATGCCCAAGTTCACGTAGTGGTGAACGATGATCTCTTTGTCGGTCCAGCTTGAGTTCACCGTCGGGTTGCGGCGCACAGCCCAGCTCACGGCCTTGGCCATGATCAGCAGCGGGCTCACGCGCACACCAGCAAAGTCGGTGGAGTTCTTGAGTCGCTTTACGAACTCCATGGTTCGCGTGGCATCCACGTCGGTGAAGACGCTCACGTGCGGCGCCGTGAACGCGCTGTGCACCATGGCCTTGGCGATGGCCTTACGCACGCCCTTCACGGGAATGCGCTCTTCGCGCTCGTCGCCCCACTCGGGAGTCTCGATGTTGCGGAAGACGCTCGCCTGCGAAGCATGACGAATCACGTCTTCGCGCGTGGTTTCTCCGGCCAACCCTGTCGCGACGACCTCGGCGAGTTCAACACCCAAGTCTTTGGCTAGCTTGCGAATCGGCGGCTTCGCGATGATTGGGCTGGCGAATGACGCGGGCACGGATGCGGGGCGAGGCTTCGCTGCGGCGGCGGCGCCATCCTTCGCCGGCTGCCCACCCTTGCGACGACGCGAGCTCACGTGACCGGCAGTGCCGTAGCCCACGAGCACAGCCCCGGGCTTGTCATCGTCGTTCGCGATGGTGGATGCCGTGTCAGCGACAGCAGCGGCAGTGTCATCCGCTGCACTGCTTTCTGCACCAACGTCGGACATCATCCCGTGGCTTTCGTCTTCACCGGAACCGGGTGCGGTCAACTCAACTGAGCCGCCAACGGACTGCACGCTGATGATCGGAGTGCCAACCTCAACAGTCGAACCCTCCTCGACCAGCAGCTTCTGCACGGTGCCGGCAAAAGGCGAGGGGAGTTCGACGAGCGACTTAGCCGTCTCGATCTCCACCAGAACCTGGTTCACGACGATTTCGTCGCCAGGCGCAACCTTCCAGGAGACGATCTCGGCTTCAGTTAGCCCCTCGCCCACATCGGGGAGAGGAAATTCAGATACGGCCACGGGGGCCTCCTTCGTCAGTAGGCCAATGCCCGGTCGACAGCATCCAAGATGCGGTCAACACTAGGCAAGTACACGGATTCCAGCTTGGCAGGAGGGAATGGGGCGTCGTAACCGCTCACGCGCAGCACAGGTGCTTCGAGTGAGTAGAACGCACGCTCTGCCACGGTAGCCGCAACCTCCGAGCCCACGCTCACATTCCCGGGTGCCTCTTGAACAACAACAACGCGGCCCGTTTTTTGGGCGGATGCCACAATCGGGCCGTAGTCGATAGGGGAGAGCGATCGAAGGTCAACGACTTCAACACTCGTGCCTTCTTCAGCGGCGAGCTCTGCTGCTTGCAGCAGCATCGACACGATCGCTCCGTGACCAACAAGGGTCACTTCGGTGCCATCACGCACGACTCGGCTGGAGTGAGCGGCGATGCCGGCCGACTCGCGGTCAACCTCACCCTTCTGCCAGTAGCGAGACTTGGGCTCGAAGAACATCACGGGGTCGTTGCTCGTGATGGCTTCTTGAATCATCCAATAGGCGTCGTGCGGCGTAGCGGGGCTGAGCAGACGCAACCCGGCAGTGTGCGCGAAGTAAGCTTCTGGGCTCTCCTGGTGATGCTCGACCGCACCAATGTGTCCGCCGTAGGGAACACGAATCACGACGGGCATCTGAAGCGTGCCTTCGTGGCGCGCGGTCAGCTTTGCCAATTGGGAAGTGATTTGGTCAAAGCCGGGAAAAATGAAACCGTCGAACTGGATTTCGCACACGGGGCGGAATCCGCTCATGGCAAGCCCGATCGCGGTACCCACGATTCCGGACTCCGCGAGAGGAGTGTCAAGAACGCGATTCTCGCCGAACTCAGCTTGCAGTCCTTCGGTTACCCGAAAAACTCCGCCGAGCGGCCCAATGTCTTCGCCCATCAACAGGACTTTGCCGTCAGCAGCCATCGCGGCACGCATGCCCTCGTTGAGAGCCTTAGCCATCGTCATCGTTTCAGTCATTAGTTGCCCTCCTCAAACGATGCCTCGAAGTCGGCGAGCGCTGTGCGCTGTTCATCCATCAGCGGATGCGGGTCTGAGTAGACATTGTCAAACATCGTCGAGCTGGCCGGCACCGGCAACTCGGTGATGCGCTTGCGGATGTCGGCAGCGAGGTCGTCACCCTCAGCCGCGATTTCGTCGAAGAAGGCTTGGCTCGCGCCGCGGCCCCGCAGGTAGGTATCGAAGCGGGTGATGGGGTCACGCTGAGCCCAGAACTCGAGTTCGCTGTTGTCGCGGTATTTCGAGGGATCGTCGCTCGTGGTGTGGGCACCCATGCGATAGGTGAGGGCCTCGATAAAGCGGGGGCCTTCGCCGGCGCGGGCGGCTTCCAGGTTGGCTTTGCTCACGGCGAAGCTTGCGAGAACGTCGTTGCCGTCGATTTGAACGCTCGGGATGCCGAACCCTTCGCCGCGCAAGTAGAGCGGCGTGCGCGACTGGCGTGAGACGGGAACCGAGATAGCCCAGTGATTGTTTTGCAAGAAGAAGACCTGCGGAGTTTGGTAGCTGGCGGCGAAGACCATTGCTTCGCTGACGTCACCCTGGCTCGTTGAGCCGTCGCCGAAGTAGACCATGACGGCCGCATCGGTGTCGGGGTTGCCGGTGCCAGCACGACCTTCGAGGTTCATGCCCATGGCATAACCGGTGGCGTGCAGGGTCTGCGAACCAATCACGAGCGTGTAGAGGTGGAAGTTGTCGTGCTCTTGAGGATCCCAGCCACCGTGGCTGAGTCCGCGGAACATCGACAGGATCGTGATCGGGTCAACGCCGCGCATGAGCGCAATGACGTGTTCCCGGTAAGACGGGAACAGGTGGTCTTGGGGTTTGGCGGCGAGCGCCGAACCGACCTGAGCGGCCTCTTGGCCGTGGCTCGGAACCCAGAGGGCAAGCTGCCCCTGTCGCTGCAGGTTCGCTGCCTCAATATCGAAGCGGCGCATCACCACCATGTGGCGGTGGAACTCCTGAAGAGCGTCATCACTGAGCTTGTCGATATAGGGGAGGTACTGTTCGCTGGCATCGCTGTGAACGAGCGTGCCCTCGGGAGAGAGCAGCTGAACCGTCGCGGCGGTATAAGACATTCGACTAATCTAACGCGGCCAGCGTTAGATCGTTTCCCTTGAAGCGACAACCTCTTGGGCTGCTCTTAGGAGTTTCTCCACAGATTCCTCTTCGCCAACACTCACCCGAAGGCCTTCACCGAGTGCCCGAACGACGATCCCATGCGACCGGAATACCTCTGCAGCCCAGTCGGTTGCTGACCCGGTCGGCAACCAGACAAAGTTGCCGTTGGGGGCGGGTACGTCCCAGCCTTGCTCGCTGAGGCCGGCAACGATTCTGTCGCGCACCGTATTAATGCGGGTCACCCGCTCCAACAATTCATCTTCATGTTCGAGGGATGCGATCGCTGCTTTCTGCGCAATCTCCGTGACCGAGAGTGGAATGGCCACCGCTCGCGCCGCATCCATCACGTATTCGGGGCCGACCGCGTAGCCGATGCGGAGGCCTGCAAGGCCGTACGCCTTGGAGAATGTGCGCAGCAACACGAGGTTCGGGTACGTGCCGACGAGCGTCTCTCCGCGCACAGCATCGGCGTCGGTAACGAACTCGCGGTAGGCCTCATCGAGAACGACAAGAACGTTCTCGGGAACTGTTGCCATGAAGTCGCGGAATTCAGCATCCGTGACAACCGTGCTGGTGGGGTTGTTGGGGCTGCAGACGATCACGACACGAGTGGACGCCGTGATGGCGTCGCTCATAGCCGCGAGGTCGTGCCGGTGGTCGCCTTGATTCGCGATCTGCACGCTCGTGGCTCCGGCTGCCGAGACCAACAGTGGGTAGGCCTCGAAACTACGCCAGGCGTAGATGACTTCGTCGCCAGCGGCAGCGGCGGCGCTCACGAGTTGGGCGAGCACGGCGACCGAACCTGCCCCGACCTGCACGCTGTCGGGCGTAACACCGAAGCGTTCAGCAATCTGCGCACGCAATGCAGCGGCGGATGCGTCGGGGTAGCGGTTGATCGAGTGCGTCGACAATTGCGCCAGCACCGAGGGCAACGGCTCGTAGGGGTTTTCGTTGGAGGACAGCTTGAAGGCATCCGCGGCGGCGGGCGCACCCTGGCGGTAGGGCACGATGGCGGCGATTTCGGGCCGAAGCTGTACTCGTTTACTGGTCACATCACCAGCCTAGGGGCGCGAGTGGATGCATTCGTTTCGCGCCGGTGACAATGTGCGAGGCGATTCGCGCGCCTCGTTGTGCCGCCGTTCAGCGGATAGTCGTTGCGGCAGCACAAACACGTGCTGCATAGTTGAGGTATGAGAATCATCGTGCGCTTGCTGATCAACGCTCTTGCTTTGTGGCTGACTACGGTGGTTGTTGCCGGGGTCGAGATCATTCCTTTTGCTCCCGGGGGAACCCTTGAGGTCGTTCTGACCTTCTTGCTGGTCGCTGCGGTCTTCGGAATTGTGAACGGCGTGCTCGGCAATCTGATCCGCATTGTTGCTTTCCCGCTGTACGTTCTGACACTGGGCCTTCTTGCTCTCGTGGTGAATGGTCTGCTGCTGTTGCTCACGAGCTGGATCTCAGGTCTCTTCGGTTTCGGCCTCGTTGTTGACGGATTCTGGTGGGGAGTGCTTGGTGCGCTCGTCTTGGGTCTCATCAGCTGGTTCATCGGCATCCTGGTTCGGCCGGTCGTAGGCCGCAAGCGCTAAGGCTGCACCCGCTCGTACTCGTAACTGGTGACGGTGGTTACAGCATCCTTGTGAACGGTCGGCACTAGGTTCGACACAGCGTCGCGAAGAAATTCACTGTCTGTGCCGTCTATTCGGCGCGCGGTTTCTCGATACTCGTCCAGTTGATGGGCTGGCGCCATAACACCGTCGGGTAGCGGACGGCCAGCAAAGACCTCTCGCTCCACGATCACCGCGTGCTGATTTGATTGAATCCCCCCAGCAGCCGGAACGATGTCATCGCTGTGCTCGAAGAGGAGCGTGGGAACCGTTGGTGGGATCTTGATCTGACCCGTGTTGCCTCCGAATCCGACTAAACCGGTGACGTTGTAGTCTTCCGATTCGGCGAGCCGCGCGATGATCGCTGCCCCCTGAGAATGCCCGGTCAAAGCGACCGCGCTTTCGGCGGTAATACCCGCTTCTGCCATCGCTGCAACCACAGCGCTGTACGCCGCTGCTTCCTGATCTGCAGCAAGGCTGAGATTGCTCGTGCCATCGAACGGTTGCTCGGAGTCAGAAAAAGCGAAATCAACGGTTCCGGAAACGTACACCTCGAATGAGTCGTCCTCTCCGGGAAATGATGTCTTTTCTATGCGGATCTGAAACGGAGAATCTGAGGTGGGTTGGGGAATTCGTTCGGCGCGTTCCTCGACAGAGTGGGCGGGCTCCACGCGAGTGGTGTCACTCTTGCTGACCAGTTGCACCGGCGTTTCTTTCAGCACCCCGGCGATACCTCCCAGCCGCTGGATCGCCCCGGCTGCGGTGGGAAGCCCCAGAACACCCGCGGCGCTCAAGACGCTCACTAGTGATGGCGGTAACCCTGCGGCTCCCGCCAAGAACTCGTCAGCATTCATTACGCCGAAGCGAACGGCGAGCACATATGCCGGATCGCTAATGAGTTCATTGAGTTCAGCGGTGAATTTTTCACTGACGAACACTTCTGCTAGATCGCGGCCCGTCACGAGAGCGGCTGCTGTAATCCCCAACAGAATCGGCACCGCGGTCACAGACAATGCCAACACTGCGGCGTGCGTCGGGAACAAGAAACCGAGCCATGCCGCGGCATCGGCGGTGATCTTGCGAGAAACCCCCTCAGCGAAGGCCTCGGCCAACCCGTAACTGTCGGCAGCGAATCGCACGAGGTTACTCAGGTGCTCGGCACGATGAGCGACTCTCTGAAGCTCGGAGAAAGCGAAGTCGAGGTCATCCTCGGCCAGCGCGGCAGCCGTGGGGATGCCGAGCGTCTCCAATTGGCTGATGGTGAGCCGGGCATCCACCATCTGAATGGCACCAGCGATGTCCCGCGTCATTTCGGCTGCCCGCTGGAGTGTGCTGACAGCGATGAGCATTTCCTCCGTCGAGACCGAAACGCTTCCACCACCGGAGATGATGAGTTCATCCGACATAGGAGCCCATCTGCTGAAGTGCCAACGTCGTTCGATGTTCTGCCGTCTCGATCAAGGTCCGTGCTCGCGTTAGGTCGCGGTGCAGCTCAAGCACCCCGGCATCGAACAGCTCTTGGGCCGGGCCGCGCCAGTCGATGCCAGCGCGGGGGAGTAGCTCCCGCACAGAGCTGAGCCGTTCAATGATCATGCGGAGCTGTTGGGCTTGAAATTCAAGCGCGACGCGGGCAGTCGCATCCAGGGGTGTAGTCAATGGTCGCCTTTCGCTGTCACAACTCTCGCCAAACACCGCCCCACGCAGTGGCTACCAACACGTATCGGGGAAGGGAATACGTAGACCAGCGCTGTTGGGGAGTTGAAACTGCGACAGAATGAAGCATGACCTTCGAGCGAGCACTCTCAGACTCGACTGCCTTTAGGGTCTGTTTCGTGTGCACCGGCAACATCTGTCGCTCTCCGATGGCCGAAACAGTGTTTCGAGAGCTTGTTGCCGAAGCTGGCCTTCAGGACCGCATCGCGGTGACTTCCGCCGGCACCGGTGACTGGCATGTGGGGGAGTCAGCTGACCCCCGCACCATTAGCGCCCTCGCAGCGCGCGGCTACAATGGTTCTGGGCATCGCGCCCGCCAGTTCGACCCCGAATGGTTTGACAAGTTCGACCTCATTGTCGCGTTCGATCGAGGACAGGAACGCATTCTGCGCACGTGGGCACCCAACGATCAAGACCGATCAAAAGTGCAGCCTATGTTGAGTTTTGACAGCGAACTCGCTCCTCTTATCGACGTGCCAGACCCCTACTATTCGGATGCCGCACTCTTTGATCATGTCCTCGGCATGATCGAGAAAGCGTGCGGCTCACTATTTCGTCAGATCACGCCAGGCATCACAGCACCAACCCCCAACAACTAGGGAGCCCCATGAGCCCGTTGCCCGTTCAACCACTGAGCCCCCTCGATGGTCGCTACCGTCCCGCCGTTTCGGCTCTGGGGGAGTACCTCTCCGAGGCCGGCCTCAACCGGGCCCGCGTGCACGTTGAAGTCGAATGGCTGATTTTTCTCACGAGCAAGAGCCTGTTTGGTTCGAGCCCGATGAGCGCCGATCAGGTCACCGCCCTGCGCGCCTTCGCCACCGATTTTGGCCAAGAGCAGATCGATGAACTCGCTCGCCTCGAAGCCACCACCCGCCACGACGTCAAGGCCGTCGAGTACCTCGTGCGCGCCAAGCTCGACGAGCTCGGTCTCACCGCGATCGCTGAACTCACTCACTTCGCCGCAACGAGCGAAGACATCAACAACCTCTCCTACGCGCTCACCATTTCGGATGCCGTGCGCGAAGTCTGGCTGCCCAAGTTCCGTACCGTGCTCTCTGCGCTTCGCGAGCAGTCCGAGCTCATGCGCGACAACGCGATGCTCGCTCACACCCACGGTCAGCCGGCAACGCCGACCACCATGGGCAAGGAATTCGCGGTCTTCGTGTACCGTCTCGACCGCATCCTGACTCGCATTGAGTCCATCAGCTACCTCGGCAAGTTCAGCGGAGCAACTGGCACGTTTGCCGCTCACCTCGCTGCAGACCCTGAGCAGAACTGGCCGGCCCTTTCGAAGGAGTTCGTGGAGTCCCTCGGGCTCGACTGGAACCCGCTGACCACGCAAATCGAATCCCATGACTGGCAAGTGGAGCTGTACCAGGCCACCAGTCACGCCAACCGCGTGCTGCACAACCTCTGCACCGACGTGTGGTCGTACATTTCGATGGGCTACTTCCGCCAGATTCCGCAGGCAGGCGCAACCGGTTCGTCGACAATGCCGCACAAGATCAACCCGATCCGCTTCGAAAACGCTGAGGCCAACCTCGAGCTCTCGAGCGCTCTGCTGGAGTCGCTCGCTCAGACTCTCGTGACTTCACGACTCCAGCGCGACCTCACCGACTCCACGACGCAACGCAACGTGGGTGTCGCCTACGGTCACTCGCTGCTCGCTCTCGATAACATCGAGCGCGGCCTCAAGGAGATCGCCCTCAACCCTGTTGCTCTCGACGCTGATCTCGACAGCAACTGGGAGATCCTCGGCGAGGCCATCCAGACGGTCATTCGCGCCGAGGTCACCGCGGGCCGCAGCACCATCAGCGACCCCTACGCCATCCTCAAGGAACTCACGCGCGGCAAGCGCATCAACTCTGTCGACCTCACCGAGTTCATCTCGGGGCTCGACATTGGTGCGGATGCCAAAGCCCGTTTGCAGGCGCTCACGCCGGCGACCTATGTCGGCCTTGCCAGCTCGCTCGTCGACTACCTCGGCGACACCAAGTAGTTCACGCTCTACAGAGGGCCGGTCTCCTCGTGAGGCCGGCCTTTCGTGTTTCCACCCGTGATCGCTCTGTTCGACAGGTGCGATTGGGCCACATTATTCAGGCGGTGGATGCCCTACAGCGCATCGGGCGCCTCTGAAAAGTACGGACCAAAGTCGCTCAATCGGTACTGCACGCCTTCGAACGTGCAGCGGTTGTAACCGTCGCCCCTGCGCATGCCAAGCCCGTACGGTCTCCACGCGAGAACCGCTTCAATCGCAAGGAGAACTATCGGATCACGGTCTTGCGCGGAATCAAAGTAGACCGGGCTCAGGCCCATCTCGAGCTGCCCTATCGGGCTGGTTCCGAAAGCTCCAAGCTGAATGTTGTACCAAGGGTCAGATTTGTCGAGCTCCTGCTCGACCCGGTATTCGTAAGGAATCTCCACCCCGTTGACCGTTATCGCGGCAATACTCACCAAACCCTGCTCGATGTCGCCTACATGGCGCCAGGTGTTTCCCCTATCAGAATCCGTCATCCTCGTATCTGACTCACTCAGCTGAAACATCAGCGCCCCTCATCGTCAAAGTACGGACCAAAGTCGCTCAATCGGTACTGCACGCCCTTGAACGTGCAGCGGTTGTAACCGTCTCCCCTGCGCATCCCAAGCCCGATGGGCTCCCAAGCGAGAACCGCCTCAATCGCAAGCAGGACTACCGGATCGCGTTCTTTCGCAGAATCAAAGTAGACCGGGCTAAGACCCATCTTGAGTTGGCCAGTAGGACTAGTACCGAACGCTCCGATTTCTACATCGAACCAAGGCTCGGTCTCGTTCCGCTTCTCTTGCACGTAATACTCATAAGGGACTTCTACCCCGTCGACGGTGATCGCAACGATGGTCACCAAACCTTGCTCAATCCGACCCACCACCCGCCAACTGAGCTCCCTTTCGGAATCCGTCATCTCCGTCGATGAACCGTTCGTTTGAAACATCGGAACCCCTTATCGTCGTTGCAGGCGATGAATACTCACGACATTACCTGCAGGGGTGCGGCCCGCTGGGACGGGACGGCCGCCGGGGCTAACGGTGTCGCCGTGAGACAGCGCTAGTAGTACACAGCGAGGGCACCGTTAGGGCCGTCGATGACCTGCACAGGGGTATCGAAGATCCGGGTGAGCACGGAGTCGGTCAAGATCTCAGCGGGCGTTCCGAATTCGGTGACTTGGCCATCCTTGACGGCGCAAATGTGGTCGGCGTAGTGCCCGGCAAAGTTGATGTCGTGAAGCACGATGATGATGGTGCGGCCAAGTTCTTGGGCGGCACGCTTGAGGTGGCGCATCATCTGAACCGAGTGCTTCATGTCGAGATTGTTGAGCGGCTCATCCAGAAGCACATATTCGGTGTCTTGCGCGAGCACCATGGCCACGTAGGCGCGTTGGCGCTGTCCGCCTGAGAGCTCGTCAAGATAGCGGTCTTGCAAGCCTTCAAGGTTCAGAAAGTTGATGGAGTTGTTGATCGCCACCTCATCCGCTTCGGTCAGTCGACCTTGCGAATACGGGAAGCGGCTGAACCCCACGAGCTGACGCACCGTGAGGCGGGCGATGAAGTGATTCTCTTGCCGCAAGATCGCGATGATCTTGGCTAGGTCTTTCGACTTAGTCTTCGCGACGTCGTAGCCCGCGACCTCGATGTGGCCGGAGTCGATCCCGAGCAGGCGGCCAATCATCGTCAGCAGCGTGGATTTGCCCGCACCGTTCGGGCCCACCAGCGCGGTGATGCCGCCCTCGGGAATGGTGAGGTCGACGGGACCAATGGTCACGTCGTGCCCATAGCTTTTTCCCACATTGCTCAGGGTGATCACAGTCGTCCCTTTCTCAGAATGACGATGAGGAAGACAGTTCCTCCGACAAGTTCAACGATGATCGACACCACTCCTTGCGCGTAGAACAGGTTCTTCATCACGAAGTACGCTCCGCCCAGCACTACAAACCCGGCCAACACCGCGATCGGGAAGATGTGGCGATGGTCGTAGGTGTCCGCGAATTGGTAGGCGAGCGTGGCGACCAAGAATCCAAAGAAAGTCATCGGGCCGACGAGCGACGTCGAGACAGCCATCAGAATCGACACGAAGAACAGCACGCGCATGATCTCGAAGCGGTAGCTGATTCCTAGATTCGTGGCGGTGTCCGAACCCAACGCAATGATGTTGAGGCGCCGGCCCTGCGAGAGCAGCACGGTGCCGGCCACCAGACAGAGCACGAGCGAGATCGGCAGGTAGCTGGCATCCGCATTGGAGATGGAGCCGAACAGTCGGGCCGTGAGGATGTCGAACTCACTGGGCGTGAGTAGGCGCTGCATGAACGTCGACACTGCTCCCAGCCCGCCGCCGATGATGATGCCCACGAGCAGCATGATCTGCAGGTTGCCGTACTTTCCGGAAAGCAACCAGCCGTACAGCAGTAGCGAGAGTCCGACCATCAGGGCGATCTGAAGCAAGAACTGGGGGAGGCCCTGCAGGGCAACGATGCCGCTGATGCCGAGGAAGTACACCGCAGAGGTCTGCACCGCCACATACAGCGACTCGAAGCCCATGATGGATGGCGTGAGAATCCGGTTGTTTGTCACCGTCTGAAAACTCACGGTTGCAATCGCCTGACAGAAGGCCACGACGGCAATCACGATCACGTTGGTGGCGCGCAGCTCTGCAATAAGCCAGAACCCTTCGGTGCCCACCGGCATCGGGTTGTCCCACGCGAGCAGGCCAACGGCGATTGCGACAGCAGCCACGCTCAGGATGCTGAGGAGTATCCAGTAGCGGCGTCGCGCCCGCACCGTGGGGAACGGCCCCGTCACGCCGGGCGAGCCGACGCCAACAGTCGCTCTCTGCTGCGCCTCCACGGGGCTATGCACGACGGCGCTGCTTCAACAGAAGGGCAATGAAGACGATCGCGCCCACGACACCCAAGATGAGCGACACGGGAACTTCGAACGGCATGATGATCGTGCGGCCGACGATGTCGCACACCGTCACGATCGCGATGCCCAGCAGGCACACCCAGGGGAGGTTGCTGCGCAGATCGTCGCCACGGAACATCGACACGATGTTGGGAACGATGAGGCCGAGGAACGGCAGATTGCCCACGACAACTGTCACGACTCCGGTCGCGACTGCGATGAGCGCGGTGCCGATGAGCAAAATCTGGTTGTAGTTCACGCCGACGTTCGTCGCTATGTCTTGGCCGAGCCCCGCAACAGTGAGTCGGTCGGCGAACAGGAAGATCACAACAACGACGAGCGCAACGATCCAGAGCAGTTCGTATTGTCCGCGCATCACCGAGGTGAAGCTACCGGCGAACCACACGGAAAGGCTCTGAAGCATGTCCGTCGAGAGAGCAATGTAGGTGGAGATGGCGCCGACCACCGAGCCGAGCATGATGCCGACGATCGGCACGATCAGCGAGGAACGCAGGGTTACGCGGCGCAAGAAGAGGAAGAACACCCCGGTGCCGATGAACGCGGCTACGACCGCACCGCTCATACGGGCGAGGATGCTGGCTCCCGGAAAGAGGATCATGACGGTGAGCAGTCCAAGACCTGCCCACTCGGTGGTGCCCGTCGTCGTCGGTTCCACGAACCGGTTCTGCGTCAGTAGCTGCATGACGAGCCCGCTCATCGCCATTGCTGCGCCCGCGAGCACCAAGGCGATCGTTCGCGGAACGCGCGTGATGCCGAACATTCTTTGGCCGTCATCCGCCCCAAAAATGTCGTAAACACCCGTGAAGAGGGAGGCGATCAGTAGCAGAACAACACCCACCGTCGCGAGCAGGAGTTTCCAGTCGAAGAGGGTGGTCGTGTTGGCGGGCCGCCGTCGGGCCAGTGTTGACGTCATCCGTGAGTGAGGGTTTCTGATTGAAGGACAGAACCGTTCGGTGCTGAAGATCGCCCGCGGGCACGCTTCAGCACCGAACGGCGTGAGTGACGCTAGTTCTTGGCTTCGAGCGCGTCAGCGAGTGCGTTGAAGAACTCGGTGTACGTCTGGATGCCCTCGTTCGTGTACGTGTCAGCCGGCATGTACACGAGGTTGCTGTCTTGCACCGCGGTGACGCCCGAGAGTGCTTCGGAGTTCTCGAGAACTTCGCTGCCCTGCACGTAGGTGGGGTCGTCGGCGAGAATCGCTGCGTCGCGGTCCATGACGAGAATCCAGTCGGGGTTGGAGTCAGCGATTGCCTCTACCGAGATGTCGTCACCCTGGTGGTCTTCGCTGCTGTCATCGACATCCAGCGCGGCGGTGAAGTCGAAGATGTCGAAGAGCGGGCCGAGGGTGCGACCGACGCTCGGAGCCGAGTATCCGATCTCTCCACCCGAGGTGATTACAGCCATCACGGAGTCGTCGGCGTTGTACGCCGCGTTAACGCGCTCGATAGCGGCGTCGAAGTCAGCGTTCAACTGTTCGGCTTCTGCCTGCTTGCCGAAGATTGCGCCAAGAACGGTGGTCTGGCGCTTGAGCTCGGCGTCGAAGGGCTCACCCTCACGCGGGTCGAGCTCAACGATCACGGCATCGGGAACGAGCTTGGCAAAGTCGTCGTGGTACTGCGCGAACCGCTGCCCGTTGATGATGACGTCGGGCTGAACAGCAACGACTGCCTCAAGGTCAGGCTCGCCGTGGTTTCCGAGGTCGATGATCGAGTCATCTTGCGTGTACGAAATCGTGCTGGGCATCAGCGCGACAGCAGCGGCGCTGAGTTCGATCCCCCAGGAGGCGAGCGTCTCAAACGTGCGGTTGTCAGTGGCAACGACCGAAGTGAACGGAGTCGCTACGGTCTGGCTGCCGTTGTTGTCCTCGAACTGAACGGATGCTTCTGCTCCGTCTGAATCTGCAGCTTCAGGGGTCGCGGTGCTGCAGGCAGCAAGCGCGAGAGCCAGTACTCCGACGAGTACTCCGTGCCGGGTTCGTGAAAAGTTCATGGTGTCCTTAGTTATTTCGGATGACCGAAAGCGGTCGGGCATAAAAAGGCAACACCCGCTGCAGCGAGTGTTGCTTAGGTAAGCCTAACCTTAATAAAGACTGGGAGTCAAAGGAGTTTCAGTGTCTAACGGCATGAACTTCTGGGCGCGCCAAAGAGGTCGATCGGGGCGCACTTCAGCCGTTTCAGGCGGGTGCACAGTCCCCCGTGCGTCAGAGCACACTAGTGCGAGGCGTCGCGGTCCTGCTCATCCATGTCAAGAAGTTCGTCCTTATCGGGACGAACGGCGAGCACGAGCATTGCGATAACAACAAGCGAGACGATGAACGCAACCCCAGTGAAGATGAGGGCAAGCATCAGTTCACGGGTCGACATGAAAACGACGAGACCGGCGAACAGCCCGAAAATCGCGGAAAGACCGAGCATTTCGGCTGGACGCGTGCGGTCACGCTTGTCTGGGGAGGCCACTATTCTTCTTTCTCTTGCACGGCTGCGGTTACAACATCATGATCGGTTCGACTCCACTTGAGCGAGAATGCCGCGATCACTAGGTACACACCAAGAATGGCCCAATAAGCTCCGAGAAGACCGACTACCACAATGGATGCCGTGAGTTCTCGGTCGATTCCATCGGGTCCGGTGTAGGGCTGGCTGAATCCCGGCGGCACAAGCAGCACGATGAGCGCGAGTAGCGCGGTTAGGCCGCCGACGAAAACCCAGTCGCGGGATGACGCGTCGCGTCCCCGGCTGCGGAGACCAAGGTAGAGCTCAAGAAAACCGGTGATGGCGGCGAAGGCTGTCAGCAAGAACACGAAGTAGGCCTGGCCTCCGCCCGTCGCGACGAACGCGGCGACGGCAGTGGCGAGCGTGACGACGCTCTGCGTGATCGTGAAAGAGCGGGCGATGCCCCGGTGCGGCGACATGATGCTCGCCGTGAGAAGAACGGCGCCGACCACGAGGGTAAAGCTTGCGAGGGTGACAAGACCAAGGCGCGACGAATGGTCGGCCGAAAACGTGATGACGATGGCCAGAGCAAGGGCGGGAATAGCGCGAGCTAGCGGCACGTACCACGCAGTGGATGCCGGCAGCGGCTCAGCGTGAGCACTAGTCAAGCGATCGCCTTCTTTCTCAACAAGCGGATGCTTCTAGTGTAGGCCGCTTGTGACACTCCCCTGTCGGGGATGCCAACCAGAAACGCCTAGGACCCTGGCGGCAGGTCGACGAAGCGCGAGAAGTGACCGTGGAAGCCCACGGTGACGGTGCGAGTCGGTCCGTTACGGTGCTTGGCAATGATCAGGTCGGCCTCACCGGCGCGGGGGCTGTCTGCTTCGTACGCGCTTTCGCGGTGAAGCAGAATAACCATGTCGGCGTCTTGCTCGAGCGATCCCGATTCACGAAGGTCGGAGAGCGCTGGCTTCTTGTCTGCACGCTGTTCAGGTCCACGGTTCAGCTGGGAGATAGCAATGACGGGAACTTCAAGTTCCTTCGCGAGCAACTTGAGCGCACGCGAGAACTCGCTGACCTCTTGCTGACGCGATTCAACTTTCTTACCGCTCGTCATGAGCTGCAGGTAGTCGATGATGACCATGCGCAGACCGACCTTCTGCTTGAGCCGGCGGCACTTGGCGCGAATCTCAACGAGGGTCATGTTGGGACTGTCATCGATATACAGCGGAGCATCATTGATGCGACCACGCGTCTGAGCGATCGTGGTCCAGTCGTTGGCGTGCACCGAACCCTTACGCATGTGCTGCAGCGGAACGCTGGCCTCTGCCGACAGCAGTCGCATAGCGATTTCGCTTCGACCCATTTCGAGCGAGAACACAATCGACGGCAAATCATGGTGAATGGATGCCGCGCGAGCGAAGTCCAAACCCAGCGTCGACTTACCGATAGCGGGTCGCGCGGCCAAAATGATCAGCTGACCGGGGTGCAACCCGTTGGTCAGTTCATCGAGCTCAGCGAATCCGGTGGGAACACCGATCATCTGGCCGTCGCGGCCGCGAGCTGCTTCGATTTCGTCGATCGCGCTCTCGACGGCGGTCGTGAGGGGTACGTAGTCCTCGGTCTCGACTCCACCGGTCACGGAGTAGATCTCGGCCTGCGCGTTGTTTACGAGGTCGAGTACTTCACCTTCGCTGGCGTAACCCATCTGAACGATGCGTGTCCCCGCTTCAACAAGACGGCGAAGGACCGCTTTCTCCGTGACGATCGTCGCGTAGA
This sequence comes from Salinibacterium sp. NG253, assembly GCF_015864945.1. Taxonomy (GTDB): domain Bacteria; phylum Actinomycetota; class Actinomycetes; order Actinomycetales; family Microbacteriaceae; genus Rhodoglobus. Next base: position 1,785,005 of record NZ_JADYWF010000001.1, read on the forward strand.
AGCCGGCATTGGCTGCGGTTGGTACGAGACCAGTGAGGGTGTGAAGGTACTCAACTCCACCGGCTCGGGAGAGCTCACCTGTCTTCGTGAGCTCGTCGGTAACGGCGATGACGTCAGTGGGTTCACCGTGCGAGTAGAGGGTGAGTACTGCATTGAAGATGGTTTCGTGCTTGGGGACGTAGAAGTCGACTCCGCGTACGGTCTCGATGACGTCGGCGACAGCATCCTTGCTCAAGAGCATTCCACCGATGGCGCTTTGCTCGGCAAGGAGGTCGTGGGGAGGTACGCGGTCGCCGCGGGAGCTGCCTCGTGATTCGCCTGATTGACGCTCGTCGCCCGAAAGGCCTAGGTGCGCGATCGACATGGTTTTCCTCCTTGTGGGGCAGCTCTATTTATACGAGTAGCCCCTGACACTCGGGCAGGCTCCTCACTGGGACCCGCTCCAAGGCTGCTTTACCCTACGAAGCAGAATCAACTACCCACAACTGGGGATGTGTATAAACCTGTGCACAACTCGGACGAAACGCCGACTGCTGTGTGAACAACCTGTGGAAACAACTGTGGAAACAGCGGGGAATAACCACTCGAATCGCCGTCTGACCTGCACTTTTAGTTTTCACACACAATGTGTAAAAACATGCCTAAAGTCGAGATTGAGGGTTCCGTATTTTTCGTAATCCTGTGCACAAAAGGCTTGACAACGGGCCTTAAAACACAAGGACGACGAGCCAAGCGGCTCGTCGTCCTTGTGATAAAACAGTTACTTGCTAGCAACCACCTGAAGGGTGATCGTTGCAACGATGTCGTCACGCAGACGGATCGTAGCTTCGTGATCTCCAACAACCTTGATTGCCGACGAGATTTCAATCTTGCGCTTGTCGATGTCGCCAAGTCCTGCAGCGGCAACAGCGTCCGCTACGTGAGCGGGCTTAACTGAACCGAACAGACGTCCACCCTGACCAGCGGTCACGGTGAGCTTGACCTTGGTCGCCTGGAGGCGAGCCTTGAGGTCCTGAGCTTCTTCAAGCGTGGCGTGCTCGCGCGATGCGCGTGCTGCCTTGATGGACTCGACCTGCTTTTCGCCACCGCGAGTCCACGCCACGGCAAAGCCCTGGGGGATGAGGTAGTTACGGGCGAAGCCGTTCTTTACGTCTACAACGTCGCCAGGCGCGCCGAGACCAGTCACTTCGTGAGTGAGGATGAGCTTTGACATGTCGGTGGCTCCTTAACGGCCTGCGCCGGCGTAGGGCAGCAATGCCATCTCACGGGCGTTCTTGACGGCCGTGGCGATGAGACGCTGCTCCTGAACGGAAACACCGGTAATACGACGGGCGCGGATCTTTCCACGCTCGGAGATGAACTTACGAAGCGTAGCGACATCCTTGTAGTCGATAACGCCTACGCGGATCGACTTGGCTGGTGCGGCGTTCTTGCCGTCCTTGCCTTTGCGGATGGGCTTGCGGCGGTCGCCGCTGCTCTTTCCTGCCATGAGTGTTACTTCTTTCTGTAAATAAGACTGATCGTCGAGTGCCTAGAAAGGCGTCTCGTCGGAGTAGTTACCAGGGGTGTTCCATACATCGCCGGATGAGGCTGCAGGAGCGCTAGCTGCCCACGGCTCTTCCTTTGCCTGGCCGCCACCGTTTTGCTGGACTCCACGAGGAGCCGAGCTGTCACGGGGGGCGCGGGTGATCTGCGTCGTTGCATAACGGAGGCTGGGACCGATTTCGTCGATCTCCAGTTCCATGCTCGTGCGCTTTTCGCCCTCTTTGGTTTCGTAGGAACGCTGACGAAGACGACCCTGCGCAACAACGCGGGTTCCCTTGGTCAGTGAGCTGGCAACGTGCTCGGCGAATTCACGCCAGCAGGAAGCGCGGAGGAAAAGTGCTTCTCCGTCTTTCCACTCGTTGGATGCTCGATCGAAGGTGCGCGGCGTAGAGGCAATGGTGAAGTTAGCTACGGCAAGTCCGCCCTGCGTGTAACGCAGTTCGGGGTCTGCCGTGAGGTTCCCCACGACCGTAATGACTGTTTCGCCGGCCACGGTTACTTAGCTTCCGCTTCAGCCTTGGCTTCGTCAGCAGGAGCAGCAGGTGCGGCAGGAGCGGCAGGAGCGGCGGGCGCCGGAGCAGCCTTAGCTTCTTCAGCAGGAGCCTTGGTTGCGGCTGCAGGAGTCTTTGCTGGAGCAGCAGCCTTGCGGGCGGCCTTCTCTTCAGCAACCTTCTTGGCAGCAGCTACCTGAGCGAACCCAGCTTCTGCACGCAGCACCTTGGTGCGCATGACAGCTTCGCTGAGTGAGAGTTGGCGGTCGAGCTCGTCTGTTGACTTGCTCTCTGCGGTGAAGTTGACGACGGCGTAGATGCCTTCGGTCTTCTTGTTGATCTCGTAGGCCAAACGACGGCGACCCCAAATATCGATGTTATCGATGGTGCCACCGTCATTACGGATGACATTGAGGAACTTGTCGAGACTGGGAGCCACGGTGCGTTCGTCGATCTCTGGATCGAGGATGACCATGAGTTCGTACTGATGCGTCACAAACCCACCTCCTTCGGACTTAAACGGTTACAGACGGTCTGTAACAGGAGGGTGTTGACGTTCATCGAACTGCCTAAAGGCAGTCAGACAACCTGCCCAGTGTAGTTGCTCGGCGCCCCAATACTCAAGGGGAGAAGAAAAGCCGCTTTCGCTAGCGGGCGTCTACTGGCGGGCAGCCCACCAGGCTCGCAATCGCTTTTCTGCTTCGTCGTCGCCGAGCGGTCCTTCATCCAGACGCAGGTCGAGCAAGAACTTGTACGCCTCGCCCACATCGCGACTGGGCTTGAGGCCGAGGATCGCCATGATCTGCTCACCGTCAAGATCGGGACGAACTGCAGCAACTCCCTCTGCCTCAGCGATAGCCGCGATGCGGTCTTCGAGATCGTCGTAGGCAAAAGACAGTCGGTCGGCCTTGCGCACATTGCGCGTGGTGACATCCGCCCGCGTAATGATGTGGAGACGTTCGAGTTGGTCACCGGCATCCCGAACGTAACGGCGCACGGCCGAATCGGTCCAGGCGCCCTCGGTGTAGCCAAAGAACCGTAGATGCAATTCAATAAGGCGCGCCACCGACGTGATGGTCTCCTTGTCGAAGCGCAGTGCACGCAAACGCTTCGTCGCGAGCTTCGCTCCCACAACATCGTGGTGGTGGAAAGTAACAACGCCGCCGCGCTCGATTTTGCGGGTCGATGGCTTTCCAATGTCGTGCAAAAGCGCAGCAAGACGCAGAATCAGGTCGGGGCCTTCAATGCCGGGGCGAGTCTTTTCAAGAGCGATCGCCTGACGCAACACTGTAAGGGAGTGTTCGTAGACGTCCTTATGGTGAGCATGCTCATCCACTTCAAGCTTCAAGGCGGGCACTTCAGGCAACACTTGGTCGGCGAGGCCAGTTTCGACCATGAGGCGGATGCCCGGCACCGGGTCATCCGTCTTCAACAGTTTTGTCAACTCATCGCTGACACGCTCAACGCTCACGATGTCGAGGCGTGGAGCGAGCTGCTTCATCGCGTCGACGGTCGCGGGGGAGACCGTGAAACCAAGTTGCGACGTAAACCGTGCGGCACGCATCATCCGCAGCGGGTCATCACCGAACGAGACCTCGGGGGAGCCCGGCGTTGTCAGAGTCTTGCTGAGGAGATGTTCAACGCCGCCCCACGGATCAACGAGAACGCGCTCCGGCAATCGCAACGCCATCGCGTTGACACTGAAGTCGCGACGCTCCAGATCTTTCTCGAGAGAATCACCAAAGGCGACAACAGGCTTACGGGTCGCGCCGTCATAACTATCGGCACGGTAGGTCGTAATCTCAACCGTCTCGCCATCAATGCGGGCAGCGATCGTGCCAAAGTCCCGTCCGATATCCCACTGTGCTTCTGAAATCGGCTTCACCATGCGCATGATGTCGTCAGGGGTCGCATTAGTCGCAAAATCGAGGTCTGTGACCTTGCGGCCCAAGAACGCATCCCGCACCGGACCACCCACGAGGGCGAGTTCGAATCCCTCGGCAGCGAAGCGCGCCGATAAGGTGGCTACGGGTTTAGAGTCGGCAAGCTGTCCGAGACTCTCGATCGCGTGGGCAACACTCTCCATGATGCGACTAGTTTCGCACGAGCAACGAGTGCAATTTGTCCCCAACCGCGCAAAGCACCCACCATTCAGACAAGGACGAATAAACTCACACCATGCTGGCCACGCGAGAGTACGGGGTAATCCCTTGCTTATAAGAGTCTTTAGTGCCGCTCTGGCGCTCGGTCTCGGGCTCACTCTTGCCGCGAGCGGAGCCAGCGCCGCGCCTGCTGTCACCGATGCTCCGGTGCTGACGACGGCATCCGCGGCTACCGATGTTGCCATCATTGCTCCGTTGACGGTTCCCACCGGCAGTGGCGGTCTTCTCGACGCAGACGCCCTGGCTGACTACACGGAACCTCTTGGTCTTCTCACGCGTCAACTGGATGCCATGGATGGCAAGCCTGTGGCAATCGCAGTCGATCCGATGATTGTGGCGTCTATTCGCGTGCTCGGCACGAGTGCTCCCGCCTCGGCGCGCGAGTGGCTCGAACGGCTCTCACTCATCGACAATGAGATCGTTCCTTTGTCCTACGCGAATGCGGACATCACCTTGGCAACCCAGTCGGAGCTGGGCGCCACGGTAGAACCCATCTCCTTTGACTTCGCTCTCGACTCGGCCAACTTCGCGGTGAGTGACACTCCGGCGCCTACGCCTTCCTCGACAGCTACCGCGCAGGCGGAGGACCCGGACGCGATTCCTAGTTTTCCCACTACGGAGTCCTTGCTCGCCTGGGACTACGAAATCGACGGCTTTATTCTTCCCCGCACCGACACGGTTGTTGCGAGTGATCTGGCTGCGTTTTCCGATAGTGGCTACAGCACGATCGTTTTGTCGTCGACGAACGTCTCTCGAGAATCCGGCGCCGGCTCGGTAACCACCATCGATGGTGTTACCGCGCTCGTGGCTGATACCACTGCTTCCTCAGCAATGGATGACGCGCTCGGATCTACCCTCGACCGCGACGTGACTGCCGCCGAAACGGCACTCAGCCAGGCCGTGCTCGACGCCGGTGCTAGCCAAACGGCAGACACTGGATCCGTGTTGATCACGATCGATCACTCATTGGAACTCAGCTCGGCGAGACTAGATGCCGCTCTGGCCACCATGACGGCCAGCCCGTCAATCACGATGGTGAACCTGAGCGAACTAGCGTCGACCGAAGCCACTGCGGCAACAATCAACGACATGCCTCAGTCGGAATCGCGCATCGGTGATGTTTCACGAATGTTCGCCGCAGCCCAAGCGGAACGAACGTTCTTCTCGATCGCCGCAGACCCTGAATCACTTATCGCGGAACGACGGCTTGCTTTGCTCGACGTGCTCGGCACCGTAGAGACTGAGGATTCCGCTGACTGGCTGACTGAAGTAAACAACTTCCTGGTTGACTCCCGTGAGTTGCGCACTTCAGTGACCGTCGTGGAGGCCAGCAACTTTCTGGTTCTAGCCGACAACGGATTTCTTCCCGTGTCGGTCAGCAACAACCTTGGTCAAGCTGTCACCGTTTTCATCACGGTCGACCCACGAACCGGCCTCCTCGCGGTGGGGGACAGTCGAGTGGAGCTGACGATCGAACCCTATTCTCAAGCCAAGGGTGAAATTCCGGTGCAATCGTTGTCAAACGGGGTCGTGGATGTTGAAATCAGCCTTAGCAGCAGCACCGGACTGAAGGTCGGCTCCACCACGGTCAGCGAGATCAACGTGCAGGCGGGGTGGGAGACTCCCCTCGTGCTTGCTTTCGGCGCCCTTGTCATCGTGATTTTCGCGGTCGGATTTGTTCGCAGCATCGTTCGCCGCAGAAAGCCGGCAGATGACTGACCGACCCATTCCCGACGCGACCCCAACGCCCGGAGTGCCCCTGCCCGCCGCGAACGTGCCAGAGGTCACGAACTCGACAATCGGGCGAGCGAGCGCTCTTCTAGCGTCCGGCACGTTGGTCTCTCGTATCTTGGGGTTTCTGAGCGCCATGGTGCTCGCCCGCACCTTGGGGCTGTTCGGCACGAGCGATACCTATGCCATCGCCAATCAGCTTCCCAAAGCGGTCTATGCCATCGTGGCTGGCGGCGTTCTGAGCGCGGTCATTGTGCCGCAGATCGTGCGGGCCGCTCTCCACAAAGACGGCGGCCAGAAGTTCATTAACCGTCTAGTGACGCTCGGCATCGTCGTTTTCCTCGTCATTACAGTCGCAGCAACGTTGAGCGCGCCTCTTCTTGTGCAGGTGTATGCGCGACCCAGCGTCAACTTTGGGCCAGCAGAGTTCGCACTCGCGACGGCCTTCGCCTACTGGTGCCTTCCTCAGATCCTCTTCTACGCCTTGTATTCACTCCTCGGTGAGGTCCTCAACGCTCGCGGCAAGTTTGGGCCGTTCACGTGGGCACCAGTAGCTAACAACGTGGTGATGCTCATTGGGCTGCTCGTCTTCAGCTTGCTCTTTGGCGACGTGACACAGTACTCATCCGAGGACTGGACGCCGCAGATGATCGGAGTGCTCGCCGGTGGCGCCACTCTCGGTGTCGCGGTGCAGGCAACACTTTTGGCCTTCTTCTGGCGTCGCGCCGGTCTTCACTACCGCCCGGAGTTCCGCTGGCGCGGAGTGGGGCTCGGCAACGCCGGCAAAGCAGCGGCCTGGACCTTCGGCATGATTCTTGTCACGCAGGTTGCGGGTGCTGTTGGCACCCAGATTGCCAGCCTCGCCTCTACTGTCGCCGCATCGGTCTTCGTCATCACGACCGCGTGGCTCATTTTCATGCTGCCGCACTCCGTAATTTCGGTCTCGATCGGGATGGCCTACTTCACCCGGATGAGCGGCCATGCGCGTGATGGAAACCTCACGGCCATGCGCGACGACGTATCAGCCGCCATACGCTCAATTCTGATGCTGCTGATGTTCGCAGCCATCGGCCTCATGGTGATCGCATTCCCGTTCAGCGCACTTTTCTCCACTGTCTATGCCGAGCAATCGTCCCTAGCCATCGTGTTGATCATTTATCTGGTCGGGCTGGTTCCCTTCAGCATCATGTACATACTGCAGCGAGTTTTCTATGCCTTCGAAGACACTCGAACTCCCTTCATCTTGCAGACGATTCAGGTTCTGGTCTATGTCGCGGGCGCTCTGTACGTCTCCACTTTTCCGCTCGATCGCATTGCGATGGGGCTAGCCGCGATGATCAGCATCGCAGGCACGATGCAGACGATCATTGCGTTGATCGTGGTCCGCAAACGCGTTCCAGGATTCCAGCTGCTTCCTCTCGTGCTTCGCGCTCTGTGGTTCCTCGCGGCGATGATTCCGTCGGCCGCAGCCGGCTTCGGCATCCTGGCTCTCCTGGGCGGATTAGGCGAGGGTTCTTTCGCTGTCTCTGGCTTCGCCGGTGCTTTTGTCTCCATCGCCCTCTCGGGTACCGGCATGCTGATCGTCTACGCGGCAACTCTTGCCCTCACACGCAATTCCGAGTTCTTCGCCTTCGCTCGACCGATCGTGTCTCGACTGCGCCGCCACTAACCGCCTGCTCCTCCCACAGTTTTGCCGTGAAAAAGCGAACTTAAAGTGTCGGTGCTCCGAACTCTTGGGTGTTAGCCCCGCACGCCCCAGCCACTCGGAATACTCCGTGGCTAGGATGTGTTGAACCGGGTAATCACAATCCCAAGGAGACACAAAAAGTGCGCCAACTCATCATCATCGGATCCGGCCCCGCTGGGTACACTGCTGCGATTTACGCGGCGCGCGCGAACCTTGCGCCCCTCGTCATCGCGAGCTCTGTTGAGGCTGGTGGCGAGCTCATGAAGACCACTGAGATCGAGAACTACCCCGGCTTTGCTAATGGCATCCAGGGTCCCGAGCTCATGATGGAAATGCAGAAGCAGGCTGAGCGTTTCGGCGCCGAGATTGTTCTCGACGACGTCACCGATCTTCAGCTTGAGGGCCAGGTTAAGAAGGTCACTCTCGGCAATGGAGAAGTGCACGAAGCACTCGCTGTTGTGTTTGCGACTGGGTCTGCTTATCGCAAGCTCGGACTTCCCGACGAAGAACGCCTCAGCGGCTACGGAGTTTCCTGGTGCGCTACGTGCGACGGTTTCTTCTTCCGCCAGAAGACGATTGCTGTCGTTGGCGGGGGAGACTCGGCCATGGAAGAAGCGACGTTCCTCACCAAGTTCGCTGAGAAGGTTTACGTGATTCACCGCAAGGATGAGCTGCGTGCCTCGAAGGCAATGCAGGAGCGTGCGTTTAGCGACCCGAAGATTGAGTTCCTCTGGAACAAGGCTGTAACCGGCATTACCGGTTCCACCCTCGTTGATGGCATTGATCTCACCGACACCGTCGATGGTTCCACCTCACACGTTGAACTCAGCGGTTTGTTCATCGCAATCGGCGCCGACCCCCGCACCCACTTGGTACACGGCCAGCTCGACATCAACGCCGACGGAACCGTTGCAGTGGATGGTCGTTCCTCTCGCACCAACATCACCGGAGTATTCGCAGCCGGCGATGTCATCGACCCGACCTACCGTCAAGCAGTAACGGCCGCCGGCTCCGGCACCGTCGCTGCTCTCGATGCAGAGCACTACCTTGCATCATTGCCCCGCGAACTCGTTGCCAGCGCAATCCAGCCCGCGGAACCAGCAGCTCCCGTAGCCGCCTCCGTCTAAACGTCCCATCGAACAAAGGAATTAGCCATGTCAGCAGCAACAGAAGTAACCGACGCCAACTTTGAAGAACTCGTCATCAACTCAAAAGACACCATCATGGTGGACTTCTGGGCTGAATGGTGTGGCCCCTGTCGCGCAGTCGGCCCCATCCTTGACCAGATCGCCAGCGAAAACTCCGACAAGATCAAGATCGTCAAGCTCAACGTAGACGACAATCCGCAGATGGCCATGAAGTACCAGATCACCTCCATCCCCGCGATGAAGGTCTTCAAGGGCGGCGAGGTCGTCAAGACCGTTATCGGCGCAAAGCCGAAGCCTGCAATTGAAGCAGACCTCGCAGAGTTCCTGGCGTAAAGCTCAGTCTCTGCCGAAAGCCTCCGGCCTCCACTACTTGGTGGGTGTACGGAGGCTTTCGTATTTAACGCCCGTCAGACGCTCTGACTCAAGCCAGAGTTTGGTCGCGTCGACGTGCGAGTGTGAGGCTGCGTTCGACTCAACCAATACAGGAGCACCTCGATGCTCGTTACGGCTGCCGGGGCCAAAGAAATCGCCACCCTGCGCCGTGGGGTCGGTTGCGGCCCGCAGAGAGGGCCTCGCGCCTTGCCTCGGCGACTGAATACCCAAGAAAACCAGTGATTTGAGCGGGCGCAGATACCATCGATTGAAGAGGTGGTCGGCCAAGCCGGTGCCGGCGGTGCCGGGATGTGCGGCCACAGAGATCGCATCCACCCCGGTTGCTTCGAAGCGGCGTTGAAGCTCGTACGCGAAGAGAAGATTAGCGAGCTTGGAGCGACCGTAGGCGGCTCGGGGAGTGTACGAGCCGTTGTGGAACATCAGGTTGCCGAATTCCATGAACCCCCAGCGGTGAGCAAGGCTGGAAAGGCTGACTACTCGTGCACCCCGAGTTGCCTCGATGAGGTCCATCAGATGACCAGTCAAAGCGAAGTGACCGAGGTGGTTGGTGCCCAATTGCGATTCGAAGCCATCGATAGTGAGTTGGGCATCCGTCATCATGATTCCCGCGTTATTGACCAGAAGATCGAGGCGCGAATGTTTCCCGTGAAACATTTCACTAAAGCGACGGATGGATTCCAGATCGGCCAGATCGAGCAGCATCGTTTCAAGGGACACTGCACCAAGGTCATCGAGAAGCGCTTGGGTGGCGGCTTCGGCTTTCTCGGCGCTGCGCATCGTCATCACAACATGCGCCCCAGCTTTCAGAAGCGCCCGACTCGTCTCGAATCCGAGCCCCGAATTTGCCCCAGTCACGATGGCGACAGTGCCGGTGAGATCTCCGATGTCAGATTCAGTCCAGGTGGTGCGAGCGTTCACTGGTGTTCTCAATTTCATGGTCGTGTGCTGCGAATGTGATTCGGCGATCGTGACAGACTCGGCGCAAGGTCAGAGTAGATCTCATGATTTGAGCACGACTTTCTATGCATCGCCTTTGAACGTTGTTCGGAGCGAGGAAGTGTGAGGTTTGGTCGCGATCACCGCGTAAACGTCGCTCGGTTTCGAGTCCTCCGGGTGAAACGCCTATTGTTTAAAGTCAACCGAACGGGATTGCCCATGACAACACAGCCAAACAACCTTGACCAGTGGTTCGACCACTATGCAGATCGCGCCTCCGGCCTTGCGGCCTCTGAGGTCCGAGCGTTGTTTGCGGTGGCCTCGCGCCCCGAAGTTGTGTCTCTCGCCGGCGGCATGCCGTTTGTTTCCGCCCTGCCTCAAGACCTCATTACCGAGTCGATCGATCGTGTGATGCGCGATCGCGGTGCTGCCGCCCTTCAATATGGCTCCGGCCAGGGACTACCTGCGCTTCGCGAGCAAATCCTCGAAGTAATGGCTCTCGAGGGAATCCGTGCCAGCGTCGATGACGTTGTCGTCACGACTGGCTCACAGCATGCCCTTGAGCTCGTTACGAAACTCTTCATTAATCCCGGCGACGTCGTTATTGCCGAGGGCCCCAGCTACGTCACGGCAATGGTGGTTTTCAAGTCATTCCAGGCCGAGATTACACATGTCGAGATGGATGAGTTCGGCCTCGTTCCCGATTCGCTGCGGGCTCACATCGCCTCAGTGCGGGCCGCGGGCAAGACAATCAAGTTCTTGTACACGGTTCCGACCTTCAGCAACCCTGCTGGAGTCACTCTCAGCTGGGAACGACGTCTTGAAGTTCTAGAGATTGCCCGCGAAAACGGCATTCTGGTGCTCGAAGACAATCCCTACGGCCTCCTCTATTTCGATGGGCCGCCACCGCACGCGATGCGCTCAGTCGAAGAAGACGGTGTCGTGTATTTGGGCACATTCTCGAAGACCCTCGCTCCCGGTTTCCGGGTTGGTTGGGTGCTCGCTCCCCACGCGATTAGAGAAAAGCTCATTTTAGCGAATGAGGCGGCCGTGTTATCGCCGAGCTCGTTTACCCAGAACATCATTAGCGAGTACATGAATGTCTCTGATTGGAAGGGCCAGATCGACACCTTCCGTGGCGTCTACCGGGAACGTCGTGATGCCATGTTGGATGCCCTCGACGACTACCTGCCCGACCTCGAGTGGACTGTACCCAATGGTGGTTTCTACATCTGGGTCACGCTCCCCGATAACCTCGATTCGAAGTCGATGTTGCCGCGTGCGGTCAAGGAATTAGTGGCCTATACGCCAGGTACGGCCTTCTACGCGGATGGGAATGGGCGCAGCAATATGCGTCTGTCCTTCTGCTACCCGACGCCTGACTTCATTCGTGAGGGCATCCGTCGTCTCTCCACTGTGATCAACGGAGAACTTGAGTTGCTCAGCACCTTCTCGCAAACAGCCCCTCTCACGGTTGTGCCTCCCACACCGTCGATGATCAACCCTCCAGCCAACCTCAGCTAGGACACCTCATGAACGATTCACCCACTCGCGTCCTCGTTCTTGCTGGCGGAATCTCGCACGAACGCGACGTTTCCCTCCGGTCTGGTCGCCGCGTCGCCGACGGATTGCGCGCCCAGGGCAAGATCGTCGAGCTCCGGGATCCGGATGCCACCCTGCTTCCCTATATTCGGGAATCGAAGCCGGATGTCGTGTGGCCTGCTTTGCACGGTGCCAGTGGTGAAGATGGTGCTTTGCGCGGTCTTCTCGACCTCATCGGCATCCCTTATGTTGGATCGCGAGCGGATGCCGCGCGTCTCGCGTGGGACAAGCCCACCGCTAAGGCTCTAGTCTCGCGAGTAGGAGTGCGCACGCCGCTGTCGATCGCGTTGTCGCGGGACTCCTTCCGTGAACTTGGCGCCCACAGCATTCTCGATGAACTGGCCGATGAACTTTCGGGGGAACTCGTTGTGAAGCCCGCACAGGGTGGTTCCGCGCAGGGCGTCTCGATCGTTACCGATCGTTCTGACCTCCCGCAGGCCATGGTCAATGCCTACAACTACTGCGACGTAGCCCTCATCGAGCAGCGCATCACGGGGGTAGAAATCGCGATTGGAATCCTCGATAGCGGCATGGGCCCGGTTGCTCTGCCCGCCGTCGAGATCGAACCGGTCGATGGAGCCTACACATTCGAGGCTCGTTATAATGCTGGTCAGACCCGCTTTTATACTCCCGCCCGAATTTCCGAAGGTGAAGCTGACCGCGCGGCCGAAGCCGCTCTCGCAGCACATTCCGCGTTAGGTCTTCGCCACCTATCGCGCGTCGACATAATTGTGGATGGCGCCGGCACGCCTTGGTTCCTCGAGGCCAATGTGTTGCCCGGCCTCACCGAGACGTCGATTCTTCCCCAAGCCCTCGTCGCCGCGGGCCACGACCTCGGCTGGGTCTACGCTGCTCTCGCGGACATCGCGATGGAAGGTTAACCAGCGCATCATGCACCACCGCTAGGGGAATGCGCTCACTCTGAGCCCTCAACTTTTTACAGCCCAATTTGCAGCAGCCGGCGCGGTAGCGCCGCATTCGGTCCGCTAATCGACTGCGGGTTTAGTTGAGTTGAGGCGCCAGAACGCGGCGCCCAGCACCCTGCTTCTTTCGCCTCCGGCCGGGGACCGGTGGCCAGGTGCTTGGTGCTTGGTGCTTGGTGCTTGGTGCTTGGTGCTGGGTACTGGGTACTGGGTACTGGGTACTGGGTACTGGTAGCAGATTGTTGATTGTTGCGATTGCACAGCTCGTGGGCCGATCTACAAGCGTCCACGCCGGTAGTGTTTCACGTGGAACATTCGTGCTCACCCTACGAGGCTCAACGAACCTCGTGCAGGGGTTTCACGTGAAACATCGTTGTCCACAAAGTTACGGATTCGGTCAAGACTTCAATGTTTCACGTGGAACACTCGCGATCCCAACCCCGCGAATCAACGGGTCTGAACCATGGCGCCCGATAAACCCCGCAACTCCACACTCCCTTGAAGGCGGCCATGTGTCGTCGCGCAGAGTGATTTCCCTGCGTTAAGAAGCGAGAATCACGAGCCCCTTGTTGCAATCGGACATATCTCTGGCCTTGCACACCGAAACGAGAGATACCTTTAGCGCTGTCCGCTCACGCCGCTCCCACGTACAACTTGGGGCGGGGGAGTAGCGGCAGACCATCGGATCGACCAGCCATGTTGCACGTGCGCCGAAAAGAAGCGCGCGGACCAACACCGAATGTGCGAGGAGAATCTCTGTAGACACAAAGGCCCAAACATTCGCCGAAGCGCCGAGCAACAAGACACTCAGAAACGTCGACACTGAGAAACGTAGGCATCGAGCACTAGGCACTAGGCACAGAGCCCCACAAAGGACCACTGCTACAACTAACTCAGACGCGGCGCCGGGCCAGACCGCCTACCAACCCGCTGGAGCGGCGCAAAAACGGCTTAAGAGTTGAAGCCAGTATCGCCGAGTTCTTCGAGAATGCGGTTGAGGTCTGCGACCGTTGCGAAGTCGATTACGACTTGGCCCTTGCTCGCACCGAGCGAAACCTTCACTCGGGTGTTCAGTCGGTCGCCCAGGCGCTCTGCGATCTCATCGAGATGACCCTGCTTCTTGCCGCGTGACGGCTTTGAGCGAGGAGGCTTGGTCGATAAGGAGCCTGCAGCTGCTTCAGCGGCACGAACAGAGAGCTCCTCATTGACAATTTTCTCCGCCAAACGCTCCATTCCGGCGTTGTCAGGAAGCGATAAGAGCGCTCGCGCGTGTCCTGCGGACAGGACGCCAGCTGCTACACGGCGCTGAACGCTTTCTGGAAGGCGCAAAAGACGCAAAGTATTCGTAATTTGGGGCCGTGAGCGTCCAATTCGTTCACCCAGCTGTTCTTGGGTGATACCGAAGTCAGCTAAAAGCTGCTGGTACGCCGATGCTTCTTCCAAAGGGTTGAGATTTGCGCGGTGCAAGTTCTCGAGCAACGCATCGCGAAGCATGTCTTCATCTGCTGTGCTCTTAATCACAGCAGGAATTGTCGCCAAGCCCAAGTGCTTGCTCGCACGCAGACGACGCTCGCCCATGATCAGTTCGTATTGCGGTTGACCATCAATAGCACCAGCGAGGGGACGAACAACAATTGGCTGAAGCACGCCGATTTCGCGGATCGAGATAATAAGCTCTTCGAGTTCCTCTTGACGGAACTCAGTTCGTGGCTGGCGAGAGTTGGGAACGATATCAAGGGGAGAAAGGCTGGCTAGCCGCGCGCCAGGAACCGATCGAAGCTTGTCCGGTGTTAGCTCTCCTCCAGGAAAAAACACGTCGACGGGACGTTCTTCATTCTCATCCGAGGAGGGGATAAGAGCGCCGATTCCACGACCAAGCCCCGTACGTTTTGGTGCTGCCATTATTTGCGTGCTCCTCGGTAAGCAATCTCGGCCGCTGCTTCAAGGTAGGAGAGCGATCCGGGGGAGTTCTGGTCGTAACTGATGACACTTTGCCCGTAGCTGGGAGCTTCGGAAATCCTTACTGAGCGAGGGATGACCGTGGTCAATACCTGCTTGGGGAAGTGCTGCCGCACATCGTCCACAACCTGGTTAGCCAGATTGGTACGAGAGTCGTACATTGTCATCAAGATAGTCGATACCCGGAGACGAGGGTTCAAATGACGCTCGATGAGCTTGATATTGTTCAGCAGCTGGCTCAGACCCTCGAGCGCGTAGTACTCGCATTGAATGGGGATCAGCACTTCCTGCGCGGCTACGAAAGCGTTGATTGTAAGCAGGCCCAGTGACGGCGGGCAATCAATGAATACGTAGTGGAATGGCTCGGGCGTTTCCGCCAGAAAGGCATCCAATGAAGAACGTAGGCGTTGTTCACGAGCCACGAGCGAAACGAGCTCAATCTCCGCGCCGGCGAGGTGAATCGTGGCGGGTACGCAATAAAGAGCGTTGAACTCAGGGCTCTTTTGTACGACGTCGGCCATGGGCACATCGTTGATCATGACGTCATAAACACTTGGGGTCTCCGAGCGATGCTCCACACCAACAGCGGTTGACGCGTTGCCCTGAGGATCGAGATCGATGACTAAAACCCGTGCCCCGGTACGAGCGAGCGCGGCGGCAAGGTTCACCGTCGAGGTAGTTTTTCCGACCCCCCCCTTCTGGTTCGCGACGGTAAACACGCGAGGATGTTCAGGCAAGGGGAGTGAAGCGGACGCAACAGCTTCACGTCGGCGAGTCAGATCCGCGATTTCCCGCGCAAGCGGCGTGGTTTCATCGAACGACTTGCCTTGTTCGTTGACTTCGCTTTCGGGATGTTTCACGTGAAACTTTCTCTCAGGGTGGTGAAAAACGGGGAGTGTGAAGACTGCGCTGAGCGGACTCGAATCAGTCCACTCTAGCCCGAAAGACCCTAGTGATCTCGGGGGTGATTCCCTCGCCAAGAACGATCGACTCGACATCCTTCAGCCGCGCTTTACGAATGGCTTTAGATGCAGCTTCGATCTCTTCATCGATGCGCGCACCCTTCATAAAGACCATCTCTCCGCCAGGGGCCAAAAGATGCTCGGTTGAGGGGATGAGCTTGGAGAGAGCGGTGACCGCGCGGGCCGTAATCTGAGTCAATCCTTCAGCGTACGGAGCATCCTGCGAACGAGAACGATCGACCACAACATTCGAGAGGCCGAGGCGTTCGGACTCAGCATTGAGCCAATCGACTCGCCGCTCCATCGGTTCTATCAGCACAAATTCAACATCTGGTCGCGCAATCGCGAGAACCAATCCCGGAAGCCCTGCACCGCTACCGATGTCTCCGACAAGTCCTGGGCGAAGCAGGGGAGCGACGAGCACACAGTTAATAATGTGTCGAGTCCATAGACGTGGCACTTCAAGCGGACCAATTAGTCCAAGTTCCTCGCCGCGGAGAGCAAGGCTCTCCGTATACGCTCGCGCGACATCGATACGAGAGCCAAAGAGTTCAGCTGCTATCTCAGGCTCGCGCTCAAGCCCCAACTCATCCGTCAATGTTTCACGTGAAACTATGAACGGGTAATGACCGTGTGACGGTCGCGACCCTCGCCGCTTGATTGCGAGACGAAACCGCGCTCCGCAACAACATCGTGAACAAGCTTGCGCTCGTACGACGACATCGCGGGGAGTGCTGCAGAATCTGCGCCGGCCTCAATGCGCTCAACGGCAGTATCTACGAGCTTCGACAACTCAGCAGCACGAGCCTCACGCGAACCGCCGATATCAAGAATCAAACGCGAGAATGCACCTGTCTTGTTCTGAACCGCGATGCGAGTGAGTTCCTGAAGAGCCGTCACAGTCTCGGGCTTAGACAACAACCGGAGGTTCGTGTCCTCGCTCGATGTCACGGAAACGTACGAGCGTCCGGCACGAGCATCAATCTCGATGTCGCCATCAAGATCAGCGATATCCAGCAGTTCTTCGATGTAGTCGGCGGCAATATCGCCTTCTTCCTCGAGTTGCGCGGTCGTGCGGTCGTCACGATCCTCCACAGGAGCGGACTCGACTGCGGTGGTGTCAATATCAGAAACGTTCGTCATTTCTTCTTTCCCTGCTTCTTCTTTGCGCGGTTCTTACTTACAGGTTGATCCCGCTGCACGTTCTTAGGTTCTTCAATCACAGCAGTTCCGGAGTCGGATTCGGGAGCTTCTTCGATGATTCCCTTGCGCTGATTACGTTTTGCTAAACGAGCTTCGCGAGCGAGCGCCGCTTCACTGCCAGGAGTAGGCATGTTGCGAATCACGAGGAACTGCTGACCCATCGTCCAGAAGTTGGAAACGAGCCAGTAGAACATAACGCCCAGCGGGAAGGTGAACCCAGAGAAGGCAAAAACGAGGGGGAGTAGGTACAACATGATCCGCTGCTGGCGGTACATGGGGCTTGCCTTCATTTCAGCCGACTGGTTCTTCGACATGATCTGAAGCTGTGTAATGAATTGTGAACCGGTCATGAGGATGACCATGATCACTGCAGTAACGATGACCGCGGTGTTGCCGTCTGCCGTGCTGATTGCTAGGTGCAGGGGAGCGATGTTGAAAAGTGACGAAGTTCCGAAGGATTCTGAGAGCTCAGCGTTGAGGAGGCCAACACCAGGAGCGTTTCCCTCGAGCTGTGCATTGCGCAGCACCGAAAAGAGCCCGAAGAAGATCGGCATCTGCAGAAGAAGAGGGAGGCACGAACTAAACGGGTTGGTTCCCGCGTCCTTGTACATCGCCATCGTTTCGCGAGACATCGCCTCACGAGAAAACTGATCCTTCTTGCCTTTGTACTTGTCCTGGATCTTCTTGAGCTGTGGCGCGACTTCCATCATGCGTCGCTGACTCTTGATCTGGCGAACAAAGACCGGAATCAAAGCTGCGCGCACAACCAAGACGAGACCGACGATCGAAAGAACCCAGGTCAGGCCGGCATCCGCATCCATTCCGAAGAATGTAAGGACTTCGTGGAAGGCCACGAGGATTGCCTCGATCACCCACTTGATCGGCCAAAGCAGACTGCCAAAGAAAGCAAAAAGATCCATGAAGTAGTTAGCCCCTTTCGTGGCTTGCGGCTACAACAAAGCCGAACCGAGTGATCTGGTAGCGGTCGTGCCGGCGAACCGGGATGTCATCGATTCCGCCTTCGGCCCACGGGTGGCAACGAAGAAGTCGACGAGAACCAAGCCACACACCACGGACAACACCGTGTTCCTGAATTGCTTGAAGTGTGTAGTGAGAGCACGAAGGGTAATACCGGCAGACATCACCGTAGAGAGGTGAAATCACTGCTCGATAAAACCGCAAGACAAGGACACACACGTTGCGCGGAAGGAGCATCGCAAATGTCACGACGGAACTCATACCTTCACCACGATGCGGTCGATCCCTTCTGCAATCTCAGCCTGAAGCGTAGTGCACGCAGCTTGCTCAGAACCTGCCAGCGCACGAACCACAATGTCTACGTTCGACTGGACGTGAGGAAGAAGCTGAGCGGCAGCAGCACGAAGCCGACGCCGAACTCGATTGCGTACAACCGCATTGCCTACCGCTTTAGAAACAATGAAACCAAAGCGAACGCTCTGAGACCGCTCATTGTTCACAATGTGGACAACGCAGTGCGGTGCTGTGAAACGACGACCGCGACGCACAGCCAAGCGAAAATCGCTAGGAAGCGCCACACGGTTTGCCTTAGACAGCACCGGACGAGATTACGCGGAGAGTTCGGTGCGTCCCTTGCGGCGACGAGCACTCAAGATCGAGCGACCGGCACGGGTACGCATACGCAGACGGAAACCGTGAACCTTCGCGCGGCGACGGTTGTTGGGCTGAAAAGTTCTCTTGCTCATAGCTATATCTCCAAGGCCCAGCTCTAGCAGCCGGGAAGAATTGGTAGGCCCAAGGGCCAGAAGTCAACTGATTAAAACTACGGCGTTAAACGGGTGCGGTCAAACCACACTTTCTGCAACGGCGCATTATCCACACAGAATACATCCTTATTGGTAACGACATGCTGTGGACAACTACGATGACTATCAGTGCACAACGGCCAAAAGACCGCAGTATTTCAGCGAGAATAGCTGTACTCACCAGTGGATAAGCCTGTGAGTAAATACTGCCAAGGGATGGGAAAAGAATGTCGGAAACACCCGACCCGACTAAAGGACTGTGGCAAACAGTTCTGACACACCTCAACGGTGATGAGCGAATTACCCCTCAACTGCAGGGATTCGTGAACCTGGTTGAACCAAAAGGCGTCATGGCCGGCACTCTCTATCTCGAGGTTCCCAACGAGCTGACGCGGGGGATGCTCGAACAACGACTGCGCCAGCCGTTCATCGATGCGATCGCCGCTCTCGACGACGAACATGGAATTTCGAATTTCGCCACAGTGGTCAATCCTGAAATCCAACAGGATGCCCTTTCTCAAGACATACCGCGTACCGAGCAGCCCTACATTGAACCAACTCCACAAAAGCCCGTCGAAACATCAACGCCTCGACGCGGCGATTCACGGCTCAATCCCAAATACAGTTTTGACAACTTCGTTATTGGTGGATCCAACCGCTTCGCTCACGCAGCAGCAGTGGCTGTCGCCGAAGCACCAGCAAAGGCCTACAACCCGCTCTTCATCTATGGCGAGTCCGGGCTTGGCAAGACTCACTTGTTGCATGCCATAGGTCACTATGCCGAGAGCCTCTACCCGGGAATCCGGGTGCGTTACGTGAGTTCCGAAGAATTCACCAATGACTTCATCAACTCAATCGCTAATAACCGCGCGTCAGTATTTCAGTCTCGCTATCGTGAGATCGACATTTTGCTGATCGATGACATCCAGTTCCTTCAAGGTAAGGACTCCACTCAAGAAGCGTTCTTCCACACCTTCAACACCCTTCACGATCACAACAAGCAAGTGGTCATCACCAGCGACCTGCCTCCGAAACACCTCACCGGTTTTGAAGACCGGATGCGGTCGCGATTCGAATGGGGCCTCATCACCGACGTGCAGGCGCCCGACCTTGAAACGCGAATCGCCATTCTTCGCAAGAAGGCCCAGAGCGAGAAGATGCAGGTGGGCAACGACATCCTCGAATTCATGGCATCGAAGGTCTCGTCAAACATTCGTGAGCTCGAAGGAACGTTGATTCGAGTTACCGCGTTCGCGAGCCTCAACCGTACCGAAGTCGACATGGCTCTTGTTCAGACCGTGCTGAAAGATCTCATCACTCTTGATGAAGACAACGTCATCGCGCCGGTCGACATCATCAATCACACCGCTGACTACTTCAAGCTTTCCGTCGACGACCTTTATGGCTCGTCTCGTTCGCAAGCAATTGCAACCGCGCGTCAGATCGCTATGTATCTCTGTCGTGAAATGACGAACCTCTCGTTGCCCAAGATTGGACAGCTGTTTGGAAATCGAGACCACACCACAGTGATGTACGCGAATAAGAAGATCACTGAGCTCATGAAGGAGCGTCGCTCGATCTATAACCAGGTCACTGAGCTCACAAGTCGCATCAAACAAAACCAGCGTTTCAGCCAGAAATAGGTTTTCCCACTTGGGGATAACTTGGGGATAACCCTCCCAACTCGCCGGAAAGATTGTTGACCACAAGAATTTTTCTGTGGAATCAAGAATTCGTGTCATTCGAGTTTCCACGAAGAGTGCGAGTGTTCTCCACTGGCCGTCAACAACTCACACCGATGTAGTTTCCAGTAATTACATGAATTTGGAAGAGTTATTCACACAATCCACAACGGTTAAGAGTGTGACCTTTAAAGAATGAAATTTGAATCCCAAATAACCTGTAGTTCGCAAGTGGATTGGCTGTGCCAGTATTAACGGCCAGAGCTTGATCCGGTTAGGGGTAGTTCATGAAGTTTCAAGTCAATCGTGACGTCTTCAGCGAGGCGGTTTCGTTCGCGGTAAAACTGCTGCCGCAACGCACAACGCTGCCGATTTTGAGCGGTGTCTTGATCGAAGCTACCGATGAGGGCCTCACGCTTTCGTCTTTTGACTACGAGGTTTCCGCACGGACACAGATCCTCGCTGAGGTCGAAGAACCTGGTCGCGTGTTGGTTTCTGGCAAGCTTTTGGCTGATATTGCCAGCAGACTTCCCAATGCTCCTGTGCGTTTTAGCACCGAAGACAACAAAATCACCGTCGCCTGTGGCACCGGCCATTTCACCTTGTCGAGCATGCCGGTTGAAGAATATCCCTCACTTCCGCAGATCTCCGACAAGGTGGGAACGCTCAAGGCTGACCTCTTCGCCGCCGCTATTTCTCAGGTCGCCGTTGCTGCATCACGCGACGACGTCACGCCCGTCATCACCGGTGTGCAGCTCGAGGTTTCTGAAAATAACATCTCGCTTGTTGCCACCGACCGCTACCGAGTAGCCGTTCGCGACATCGAATGGGATGCCGGTGCATCCGGAGTCGAAGCTGCAACCGCATTGGTGCCAGCCAAGACTTTGGTCGAAGTTGGAAAGACTTTCGGCAACAGCGGCGAGATTTCCGTTGCGATCACGAGTTCCGACGAACGTGAACTCATTGCGTTCCAGGCGGACAAGAAAACTGTGACCTCGTTGCTCATCAAGGGAAACTTTCCACCGGTTCGCCGACTTTTTCCCGAGACTGTGGATAACTTCGCTGTCATGAATACTGGCGAGCTCATTGAAGCCGTTCGTCGAGTGTCCCTCGTGCTCGAGCGGGAAGCTGCTCTGCGCTTTACTTTCACGACCGAGGGCGTCACTTTGGAAGCAATCGGGTCTGAACAAGCACAGGCATCCGAAACCATCGACGCGTTCCTCACGGGCGACGACACCGTGGTCTCACTCAAACCGCAGTTCTTGATCGATGGCTTGAGTTCGGTTCATTCCGAATTTGTGCGCATTTCGTTCACTAAGACCGAAAACCCGAACAAGCCTGGCCCGGTGCTCATTACGAGCCAGTCATCGAAGGATCAGCCAGGCAGCGACAACTACAAGTACCTGTTGCAGCCCAACCTTTTGTTGAGGTAATCCATGGCGGAAACTATGCATGTCGGAATCATTGGCCTCGGAAAAATGGGCGGCAACATGCGCGAGCGCATGCGAGCCGCCGGTCTCACAGTGACCGGGTACGACCCCAATCCTGAGGTTAGCGATGTGGTTGAGCTGACCGACTTGGTGGATGCGTTGCCGGCCCCCCGCATTGTGTGGGTCATGGTCCCTTCCGGCACGATTACGGATTCTGTGATTACCGATGTCGCGGCATTGCTCACACCTGGTGATCTCGTCATCGATGGTGGAAACACTCGGTTTACTGATGACCAACTTCACCGTGATCAGCTCGAAGAATTCGATCTTTCCTTCGTGGATGTTGGAGTCTCTGGTGGAATCTGGGGACTTGAAAACGGCTACGGGCTGATGGCCGGTGGAAATAAGACGGATATCGAACGAGCCATGCCGATCTTCGATGCTCTTCGCCCCGAAGGCCCGCGCGAAGAGGGTTTTGTTCATGCTGGCCCCGTTGGTGCAGGTCACTACGCCAAGATGGTCCACAACGGCATCGAATATGCCCTCATGCAGGCCTGGGCCGAGGGCTTTGAACTACTGGACAGCCGCAAGGATCTCATCGAAGACGTTCCCGGCACCTTTAAAGCCTGGCAGCGAGGAACAGTTGTTCGCTCCTGGTTGCTTGAACTTCTCGTGAAAGCTCTCGAAGAAGATCCCGAATTCGCTGATATTGCTGGCTACGTCGAGGATTCGGGGGAGGGCCGTTGGACTGTACACGAGGCTCTCAATCAAGCCGTTGCTGTTCCGACGATTAGTGCCGCAATTTTTGCACGTTTTGTTTCTCGTCAAGAAGACTCCCCTTCCATGAAGGCGGTCGCCGCTCTCCGTAACCAGTTCGGCGGGCATAGCGTCCGCAAGAGCTAAGTTTCGCCGCAATGCGTGTAACTCATGTGGAGCTCAAAGATTTCCGTAATTACAAGGGCCTGACTCTAGAACTGGGCGCGGGACCGACACTCATCGTAGGTTCCAATGGCCAGGGTAAAACGAATCTGGTTGAGGCTCTTGGATTCTTGAGCACACTCGGTTCACACCGCGTCTCGACTGATCACGCCATGGTTCGGCAATCAACAGATGCCGCAATTGTGCGAGTGCGCCTCGAACATAATGAACGAAAATTTTTGGCCGAAGTGCAGATCAATCGTTCTGGGGCTAACCGTGCTCAGATCAATCGTTCAGTCATCCGTACCCGCGAACTTCCACGCTATTTTTCCAGTGTTCTCTTCGCGCCGGAGGATTTGGCGCTCGTGCGCGGCGAACCCTCCGGGCGGCGTCGATTTATCGATGAGCTTCTCGTGCTTCGCTCTCCACGATTCAGCGGAGTAATGAGCGACTACGAACGTGTCGTGAAGCAACGCAACATGCTGCTGAAATCAGCACGGGCATCCGGCGTTCGAGACGCCCAGTTGAGCACTCTTGATGTGTGGGATGAACGGCTCGTGGCCTTTGGTGCCGAAATCATCAGCGCCCGGAGTGCCTTGGTTGCTGATCTGAGCCCCGAAGTGTCCCTTGCTTACGAACGTATCGTCGGTGCAGATCACGGGGCATCGCTCGCCAATTCGTTGAGCATCATTTCTCGTCAGGACGACCCAGAAAACGCCGTAGCCACTAGCGCGGTCGGTGAAATAATTTCGGTCGCTGACGCGACGGCAGCATTCACGGCGGCCCTGGCCTCCGTACGAAAAGCAGAACGTGATCGAGCGATTACCTTGGTCGGGCCGCACCGAGACGACCTGATCTTCGGACTCAACGGGTTGCCAGCGCGAGGGTATGCCAGCCACGGCGAATCGTGGTCGTTCGCACTCGCGCTGAAGCTGGCATCCGCTGAACTGCTGCGTCGCGATTCTTCGGCAGGCGACCCGGTGCTTATTTTGGATGATGTCTTTGCAGAGCTCGACCAATCTCGTCGCGAAAGACTTGCAACTTCGATCGCAGGTTTTGAGCAAGTTCTCATTACCGCTGCGGTATTCGGCGATGTTCCGGCGGAGCTTGCGGCGAATGTAGTGCGCATCAGCGCCGGCGAGGTGATTGACGATGAATGACCGGGATCCTGCGGTGGATGAACACGTTGCGGTTTATCTCAGATTTCGCGATGTTTTCGGTGACGCCAGCAAACGTTCGTATATGGCGCGCAAGCGTAATCGCAAGGAGCCGGGAACGAGCGTTCCTTTTGCCCCCGGTCGCGATCCGCACGGACTTGGCGATGTGATGGATAACCTCACGATGAGCATGGGGTGGAGCTCTCCCTTGGCTCGCTCTGAATTGATTCTTGCCTGGACCACAATTGTCGGCGCCGAAACCGCGGAACACTCGGAGCCGATCGGGATTGAAGAGGGAGTGCTGACCATTCGGTGCGATTCCACCGCGTGGGCAACCCAACTTCGACTCATGCGTGGACACATCACAACGACGATCGCTCAACAGCATCCGGAAGCCGGTGTGGAATCCGTGCGCTTTGAAGGGCCCAACGCCCCTTCGTGGAAAAGAGGCCCCAGATCAATTCCAGGTAGGGGCCCGCGAGATACTTACGGCTAGGAAGGCAAAATAGGTCACGCTACTAAAGAAACTCCCGCAGAAGGCAATTTGAGCGCCGCGGCCTCTCGGAATTTGGTAGAATCTCAGAAGCCGTCGGACGCGCCTCCTCAGGGAGTTATCCGCTCTGAATGGCCAGCGTGAACTAGCGGCAGGAGCCTAACTTCAGATGACATCGACGCCCGAGAACGACGTGCCCGAAAGCCATATCATTGCCAACGGTCATGTTGCCGCTGACAGTTACGGTGCCGATCAGATCCAGATCCTTGAGGGTCTCGAGGCCGTGCGCAAGCGCCCCGGTATGTACATCGGTTCGACCGGCCCCCGCGGTCTCCACCACCTTGTATATGAGGTTGTGGATAACTCTGTGGATGAGGCTCTCGCGGGTTACTGCGACAACATCAACATTTGGCTTCGCAAAGACGGTTCGGTTCGCGTTCGCGACAACGGCCGCGGTATTCCGGTCGATCTTAACCAGCAGGAGCAGAAGTCCACTGTTGAAGTGGTTATGACGATCCTGCATGCCGGTGGAAAATTTGGTGGCGGTGGCTACGCCGTCTCCGGTGGACTCCACGGTGTTGGTATTTCTGTAGTGAACGCACTCTCGGCAGAAATCGACACCGAGGTTCGTCGTCAGGGACACGTCTGGCGGATGAGCTTCGCTAACGGTGTGCCGACAGGTCCCCTTGCCCAGGGCGAAAGTACCGACGAAACAGGTACCCAGCAGACTTTCTGGCCGAGCAAGGAGACTTTCGAAACAGTCGAGTTCGACTTCGAAACTCTGCGCGCGCGCTTCCAGCAGATGGCATTCCTTAACAAGGGACTGCGCATCACTATCACTGATGAACGTGGCGAAGACGAGATTTTCGAGAGCTACATGTACGAGCGTGGACTTGTTGACTACGTGGAGTACTTGAACAAGACGAAGAAGAACGAACTCATCCACCCGGATGTCATCGCCTTTGAATCGGAAGACACCGAGAAGAGGATTTCGCTCGAAGTCGCGATGCAGTGGACGGCGGGATACTCCGAAAGTGTTCACACCTACGCCAACACCATCAACACTCACGAGGGTGGAACCCACGAAGAGGGTTTCCGCGCTGCGCTCACCACTCTGGTGAACCGCTATGCGCGTGAGAAGAACATCATCAAGGAAAAGGACGACAACCTTTCTGGTGATGACGTGCGTGAGGGGCTGACCGCCGTCATCTCAATCAAGCTGGGCGAGCCCCAGTTTGAAGGCCAGACCAAAACCAAGCTCGGTAACACCGAAGCGAAAGCATTCGTTCAGCGAATCGCTGGACAGCAGCTCGGTGACTGGTTCGACCGCAACCCCACGCAGGCCCGCGATGTTATTCGCAAGGCCATTCAGGCATCCCAAGCACGACTCGCTGCCCGTAAGGCGCGCGAACAGACTCGCCGTAAGGGTTTGCTTGAGTCGAGTGGAATGCCCGGAAAGCTGCGCGACTGCTCGAGCAAAGACCCGTCACTGTCTGAGATCTTTATGGTTGAGGGTGACTCGGCCGGCGGTTCCGCCGTTCAGGGTCGCAACCCCGAATTCCAGGCAATCCTCCCGCTGCGAGGCAAAATCTTGAACGTCGAGAAGGCGCGCCTCGATCGCGCTCTCGGCAACGCCGAAGTCCAAGCAATGATTACTGCGTTCGGCGCTGGTGTCGGCGAAGACTTCGACCCCGAGAAGGCTCGGTACCACAAGATCGTTTTGATGGCTGATGCTGATGTTGATGGTCAGCACATCACGACGCTGCTTCTCACTCTGCTCTTCCGCTACATGCGTCCGCTGATCGATTTGGGTTACGTGTACTTGGCGCAGCCCCCGCTCTACCGCCTCAAGTGGAGCAATGCGCAACACCAGTACGTGTACAGCGATGCTGAGCGCGACGCCCTGACCGAAATGGGTCTCGCGGAGGGCAAGCGCATGCCGAAGGACAACGGCATCCAGCGTTACAAGGGTCTTGGTGAGATGGACTACAAGGAACTGTGGGAAACCACGATGGACCCTGCCACTCGCACGCTTCTTCAAGTCACCCTCGATGACGCTGCCGCGGCAGACGAAATCTTCTCGACCCTCATGGGCGAAGACGTTGAGTCTCGCCGAAACTTTATCCAGCGCAACGCCAAAGACGTCCGCTTCTTAGACATCTAGCTCGCTACGAGCACACGGCGCCCGCACTCGCGACTGACACAGACTGGAATTGACACTTAATGGCTGACGAAGAAACTCCGAAGAAGACCTTCGAGGATGCACCTCTAGACGACCGGCACGACAAGATTAACCAGGTCGATCTTCAACTGGAGATGCAGCGCTCCTACCTCGACTATGCGATGAGCGTCATCGTGGGTCGTGCGCTTCCTGAGGTGCGCGATGGTTTGAAGCCTGTGCACCGTCGTGTTATTTACGCGATGTACGACGGTGGCTACCGCCCAGACAAGGGTTTCTCCAAGTGCACCCGCGTCATCGGTGATGTCATGGGGCAGTTCCACCCGCACGGTGACTCGTCGGTCTACGATGCCCTCGTTCGTTTGGTTCAGCCGTGGAGCCTTCGTTATCCATTGGCCCTAGGCCAAGGAAACTTCGGATCTCCCGGTAACGATGGTGCTGCTGCCCACCGTTACACGGAAACAAAAATGGCTCCGCTCGCCATGGAAATGGTGCGGGACATTGAAGAAGACACCGTCGACTTCCAAGACAACTATGACGGCCGCACCCAAGAGCCGACGGTTCTTCCTAGCCGTTTCCCGAACCTGCTCGTCAATGGTTCCGTGGGTATCGCGGTCGGTATGGCTACGAACATTCCGCCGCACAATCTCCGCGAAGTTGGCGAGGGTGCCCTCTGGCACTTGGCTAACCCGGATGCTTCTCACGAAGAGCTCGTAGAGGCGCTAATTCAGCGCATCAAGGGGCCTGACTTCCCGACCGGCGCGCAAATTCTGGGTGTCAAGGGAATTCAGGATGCGTACCGCACGGGTCGTGGTTCGATCACGATGCGCGCTGTCGTGAATGTCGAAGAACTTCAGGGTCGCACGTGCCTCGTCGTCACCGAGCTCCCGTACCAGGTGAACCCCGACAATCTGGCACTGAAAATCGCCGACCTCGTCAAGGACGGCAAGCTCGCCGGCATCGCCGACATCCGCGACGAGACCTCGGGTCGTACCGGCCAGCGCCTCGTCATCGTGCTGAAGCGCGATGCTGTGGCGAAGGTTGTTCTCAACAACCTCTACAAGCACACGCAGCTGCAGGAAAACTTCGGCGCGAACATGCTCGCGATTGTCGATGGCATCCCGCGCACGCTCTCGATTGATGGCTTCATCACTGAGTGGGCTACCCACCAGATCGAAGTGATCGTTCGCCGCACCGAGTTCCGCCTGCGTAAGGCTGAAGAACGTGCCCACATCTTGCGTGGTTACCTCAAGGCTCTGGACGCCCTCGATGAGGTCATTGCCCTCATCCGCCGTTCGCCCACCGTTGAAGATGCGCGCAACGGCTTGATTGATCTCCTCGACATCGATGAGATTCAGGCCCGCGCAATTCTCGACATGCAGCTGCGTCGACTCGCGGCCCTTGAGCGCCAGAAGATCATCGACGAGCACGATGCTATCGAGCTCGAAATTGTTGAGTTCAAGGCAATCATTGCGAGCAAAGAACGCCAGAGCAACATCGTCAGTGAAGAACTGACGGAGTTGCTCGCCAAGTACGGCGACGATCGCCGTACCGAAATCATGATGGGTTTCGATGGCGACATGAGCATGGAAGACCTCATCCCCGAAGAGGAGATGGTGGTTACTGTGACGCGCGGCGGTTACGTCAAGCGCACCCGCAGCGACAACTACCGCAGCCAGCACCGCGGTGGCAAGGGAGTCAAGGGCGCACAACTTCGGGCCGATGACATTGTTGACCACTTGTTCGTCACCACGACGCACCACTGGTTGTTGTTCTTCACGAACACCGGCCGCGTGTACCGCGCCAAGACCTACGAGCTGCAAGAGGGTGGCCGGGATGCCAAGGGGCAGCACGTTGCCAACTTCTTGGCGCTGCAGCCCGGCGAAGAGATCGCTCAGATTCTCGACATCCGTGACTATGAGCAGTCCACGTACCTAGTTCTTGCAACGCTCAAGGGTCTCGTCAAGAAGACCGCGTTGGCGGAATATGACACCAACCGCAGCGGTGGCATCATCGCTGTGAATCTGCGGGAAGGCGATGAACTCGTGTCGGCCCTGCTGGTGGAGAACACCGACGACGTTTTGTTGGTTTCGCGTAAGGGAATGTCTATTCGCTTCACGGCATCCGATGAAGCACTGCGCCCCATGGGTCGTTCAACGTCGGGTGTGATGGGGATGAGCTTCCGAGAGGATGACCAACTGCTCAGCGCGAGCGTGGTTCCCGACAGTGGCTTCGTGTTCGTCGTCACGGAGGGTGGCTTCGCTAAGCGCACTGCTGCCGACCAATACCGCGTTCAGGGTCGTGGTGGTTTGGGTATCAAGGTTGCCAAACTTGACGGCACTCGTGGCGACTTGGCCGGTGCTTTGATGGTCGGGGATGAGGACGAAGTTCTTGTGGTTCTTGCCAGTGGCAAGGTGGTACGCTCATCTGTCGCTGAGGTTCCGGCCAAGGGCCGTGACACCATGGGAGTGGTTTTTGCCCGCTTCGCAGCGGATGACAAGATCATTGCAATCGCACGAAACAGCGAACGAAATCTAGAGAAAAAAGAACTTGAAGCTGGGAACGATAGTGTTCCAAGCGAAGATGCCCCTGCTGGGAAGGACGAGTCGGTAGATGAGTAGTGTCGCAGAGAAGCTGCAGCGCAAGTCGCAGCGCCAAACATCGGTAAAACAGGTTCGCCTGAAGCTGGTGTACATCGACTTCTGGTCGGCCGTTAAGTTCTCATTCCTAGTAGCAGTGTCGTTAGGAATTGTTCTCGTGGTGGCATCGCTTCTGGTGTGGATCGTGCTGAACTCCACCGGAATTTTCGGAAAGGTCGATGAGATCTTCCGGGATATTTTGAGTGACGAAACCTTCAGCGTGGCGACAACGTTCTCGCTTGCCCAGGTCGGAGGATTCTCGCTGGTCGTTGCCATCTTGAACGTTTTGATCGGTACTGCACTCGGCGCAATTTCGAGTATGCTTTATAACTTCAGCGTTCGACTTACTGGCGGAATCCTCGTGGGTTTCACTAACAACTAGTCGATTACGCCAAACGGTCAGAATGCGATACTCTCGTATCTGCCCAACGGGGGTATAGCTCAGGCGGTTAGAGCGCTTCGCTGATAACGAAGAGGTCCGTGGTTCAAGTCCACGTACCCCCACTGGAATCTCCACAAGAGGTTCCTTAAATTGGGGCCTTAGCTCAATTGGTAGAGCGCCTGCTTTGCAAGCAGGAGGTCAGGGGTTCGATTCCCCTAGGCTCCACAGCAAGAACAAAAACCCCGGCCAGTCTTCTGGCCGGGGTTTTTGCATGTCTGGGGAGCGCAACCGCAGTGCGGGGCGACGTAGCTGATGAGACCGAAATGATCGCGGCCGCAGGCGGGCGTTGCAACCGTGAACTTCTCCACTTCGGGGAAGCGCGCGCAATTCTCCTCCTGCGGCGCTTACACAGCGAGCAAGGCCGCTGTGGAAGGTGTCTCACGCTCGCGCGACGCCGCTTCAGCGTCTGGGGCAGCCACAGGATGTCGCGGAGGTAGTTTCTTTTCTCGCGGGCCCTGCACGGTGGATCAATGGCCACGTTCTCTTCGCGACCGGCGGACTTGCGTAGCAAGGTCAGCGCACGACAAAAAAGTTCTGGCCCGGTTCGTTGCGAACCGGGCCAGAACTTTTAGAGGTTGGAGCTACACCGTGTGCGGTGTGACGCTGCGGAAGGCTACGCCGTCTCTGCTTCGTCGTCGATCCAGAGGTCATCATCCGCGCGAAGTGTTTGCCACGCGGCATACGCGACGCCCACTGCAGCAACGACGCCAATGCCAATGAGGATGTAGCGACCGAAGCCGGCAGACTTGGGCTGGGGTTGTGCCTTCATCAGCCCGGTCTTCTCGCCAGCGGTCGCAGCGAGACCCGAAACGCGAGCGAACGCATCCCGAACCTGCTGGTTCTTGGCTACCTCGAGAGCTGCAAGGGCTGTGCCGAGCGCTGACGTGACAGCAGGCAACACATCACCCTTGACCTTGGAGCGGGTGCTCTCGGCCACTGAGCGAGCTCCAGCAACGGATGACGACACAACGGGCTTCACCCGGGAGTCGATCGTGTTGTGAATCTTGGGGCTGACTTCTTCGCGGGCGTAACTGGCGGCCTGATGGCTCGCCTCTCGTACAACCGCAGAAGCGTGATCAAGCAGCTCCTTTTGGTCGGCCCACAGGTCTTCAGCTTGACCTTTCAAGCGCTTGAGTTCTTTCCGGCGTTTGCGAGTTAGTGCCACGGGAAACCTCCAAAGATGGTCGAACGGTGAGTCCATACTGCCATGGCCTCTTCTGTGTGCGCACTGCTTTGCCTGTGAGCCCCCTGAATAACGAGGATCTGAGGCTCAGGTTCGCTATGTAAGAATTGACCTTATGTCTCAACACACCGCAGTTGCCACGATCAAGACAAACCTCGGAGAAATCCGTCTCAACCTCTTCGGCAACCACGCGCCGAAGACCGTTGCTAACTTCGTTGGTCTCGCCAAGGGCGATATCGAATGGACCCACCCCGCCACCGGCCAGAAGACCACAGCGCCTCTCTACGACGGCGTCATCTTCCACCGCATCATCAAGCAGTTCATGCTTCAGGGCGGCGACCCCCTGGGCAAGGGCATCGGCGGCCCCGGCTACAACTTCGACGACGAAATCCACCCCGAGCTCGACTTCTCGGCTCCCTACATCCTCGCCATGGCGAACGCCGGAACGCGCGGAGGCAAGGGAACCAACGGTTCGCAGTTCTTCATCACCACGGTTGCTACCCCCTGGCTTCAGGGCAAGCACACCATCTTCGGTGCTGTTGCTGACGACGAGTCGCGCAAGGTAGTCGACGCAATCGAAGCCGTCGACACCGATGGCAGCGACAAGCCCCTCACCGACATCGTCATCGAGTCCGTCACGATCGACGAGGTCTAACCTTCGTGACCACATCCCCGGATGCCAGCGGCAACTATTGCTACCGGCATCCTGACCGGCAAAGTTTTACACTCTGCCAACGATGTGGGCGCACCGTATGCCCCAGCTGCCAAACGCAGGCAGCTGTGGGCGTACATTGCCCCGAGTGCATTAAAGAAGCCCGCGCTAACGGGCCGAAGCGCAAACCTGTTCTGGTTCGCGCAGCTCGAGCCTCCCAGGGCAAACCCGTAGTCACATACACGCTGATCGGTCTCACTGTCGCAATCTTCTTGCTGCAGCTAATTCCGGGTCTCGGCGTGACTCAAGCGCTCGTGTACTATCCGCCTCTGACGGCTATTGAGCCGTGGCGGATGATTACTTCGGCCTTCCTGCATTCAACAAGCAGCATCTTCCACCTCGGCTTCAATATGTTCACGCTCTTCATCTTTGGGCGCGTGCTGGAGATTCCGCTGGGGAGAGCGCGGTTCATCGCGCTCTATCTGATTAGCGCGTTGGGTGGCTCTGTCGCCGTACTGCTGCTTGCACCGACCTCGGTCGTGTTGGGCGCATCCGGATCGATCTTTGGAATCGTTGCAGCGTTCTTCGTGATTCAGCGCCGTATGGGTGTGAACAACCGCGTGCTGCTGATCGTGCTCGTGATCAACCTCGTCGCCGGCTTCATTCCCGGATTGAACATCTCGTGGCAGGCCCACGTGGGTGGACTCGTCACGGGTGCCGTTCTCGCGCTTATCTTCGTGCGCCAAAGGAATAAGCGATCCGCCAATTCGGAGATCGCGTTAGTGGCCCTCGTCGTCGCGGCTTTGATCAGCCTGACACTGCTGCGGATCTTCGTTCTATAGCTGACTAAAAGTTATCCACAGGGTTATTAACACTGGGTATAACTACACGCGTGTAATTTCTAACGCCAGCGTGTTGTCATCAGGAATCCGACGAAGAGGATTCCGAATCCGACCAGGATGTTCCAGCTGCCGAGCGATGCAATAGGCAACTGCTGGTTGCTCACATAGAAGACGATGATCCACGCGAGCCCGATCAGCATGAAGCCAAACATGACGGGCTTGAACCAGACCGCGTTGGGGGCGTCTTCAGCGGGACGCGACGATGATTTTTCTGCAGAGTTACGGGCCATGGGAGAGATTCTAGCGCGAACGCCCTGAGTGCTGAACGGCCGCGCGGAAACCAGCCAGAGTCTGCGGATAGAATTGCGCTTATGGTTCTCGAAGACGGCCGCCGCGTGCGGCGCAGTGCGAAGCCCCGCCGCCCTATCTCTTTCATTGGTGTGCTCGGTGAAATCTTCATCACCGCCGGCGTAATTGTGCTGCTCTTTCTTGTCTGGCAGACCTGGGTAAACAGCTATTTCGTCAGCAATGCACAGCGCGATGACGCTCTCGAGCTCAGCCAAGAGTGGAGCAAGGGCGAAGCTGTCACGCTGGCGCCGGATGAGCGTGCCGACCCCGGTGTGCCCGTGGTCGATGAAGCTCCCGGACAAGCAGTCGCCTTCGGCACGTTGATCGTTCCGCGTTTTGGCGAGGACTATGCAGTTCCGATCGCCGAAAGCGTGAGCCTCTACAGCGTGCTCAATGCACAAGGCGTTGGCCACTACACCGGAACCCAAATGCCCGGCGAGGTCGGCAACTTTGCGGTTGCTGCTCACCGCACCGGCTACGGTGACCCCTTCTTCGATATCAACAAGCTTCAGCTCGGTGACAGCATTTATGTTGAGACCGAAGCCGGTTGGTACCGCTACGTTTACCGTTCTCTTGAATATGTTCTGGCATCCGGTGTTGGAGTTCTTGAGCCTGTTCCTCAGTTCGGGGGAGCAGCGGCCAGCGATCGCATCATGACGCTCACGAGCTGCAACCCCATCCACACCGCCGACGAGCGCATCATCGCCTACGCGGTGTACGACACTTGGTATCCGCGATCTGAGGGTGCCCCCTCGGAGATCTCGGCGATCGCCCTTAATCTCGAAGGAGCTGGCTAATGTACGCTGCCCTCTGGCGGGTGCTTCCGGGACCCGCAATTATTCGCGTTCTCCTGTTGTTGGTGATGGCCGCGGCCATCGTGGCTGCCCTCTTCATGTGGGTATTCCCTTGGGCCTTGCCGCTGGTGACTCCACTGGATGCGACGGTGCAACAGTGACCCGCATCCTCGTCGTTGATAACTACGACAGCTTTGTGTACACGCTCAACGGGTATCTGCTTGAGCTCGGCGCTACCACCGAGGTCGTGCGAAACGACGCTTTCAGCGCGGATGACGCGGCCGCCGTTCTCGCGGACTACGACGCGGTGCTGCTCTCGCCTGGTCCGGGCACTCCGGCCGACGCTGGAGTGAGCATCCCTATCGTGCACGCAGCTCTCGCCTCGGGCACCCCGCTGCTAGGAGTGTGTCTCGGGCATCAGGCGATTGCTGAGGCTCTCGGCGCCACAGTTACTCACGCGGCTGAGCTCATGCATGGCAAGACGTCGCAAATCGAACATGATGACAGTCTCATCTTCCGCGATATGCCTCAGCCGTTCACCGCTACGCGGTATCACTCGCTTGCCATCGTTGATGGCACTGTGCCTGATGACCTCGTGGTCACTGCTCGCACGCATGACGGAATCATCATGGGAGTGCAGCACGCAACGCAGCCTGTGTACGGAGTGCAGTTCCACCCCGAGTCTGTGCTCACCGAGGGTGGTTACTTAATGCTCGGTAACTGGTTGTCTCGCGTCGGGATGGCTGAAGCGCCCGCACTAGCGAAGACGCTGACGCCCCTCGTTCACAACTAGGGAGCGTCGGCAGACGCCACCGGATCTGGCGAAAGGCCATAACGCTCAGCAGTGAGGCGTGAGACTATCGCAGTCTTAGCCAGCGCAGTACTGCAGCGTGATCTCGGACTTCTGAGCTTGGTCGCCCACGATTGATTGGTAGCTGACCGTATTGCCCGAGCATCCGAAGTCCGCACTCAACTTCACGCTGAGCTGCAGGCCGGTGAGCGTCGTGTTCGCTTCACCGATGTCTTTGCCGGTGACATCAGGAACCTGCACGAGGCCATTGGACACGACGAGGTTGACAGTTTCACCCTCGCGGATGACCTCACCGTCTGAGGTGCGCTCCGCATCCCCGCGGGGGTCAGAACTGATGACGGTGCCCTTGCTGAGATTGGGCGAATAGGTCTGGGAGGTTGTGCCGTAGACCAGCCCCGCCGACTCGAGGAGCTTGATCGCCGCATCTTCTTGCATGTTGCTGACATTCGGCACGGTCACCGGAGTGCGACCAAGCGAGACAACAACCTGAATTTCGAGGCCAAGAGGCACAGTCTGGCCGGGGCCAGGATCTGTGCGGATGATGATGCCCTCTTCAATAGTCTCGCTGGCCTGATTGACCCGCTTCGGAACGAGGTCGAGCTCTGTGAGCAGAGCGGCACCCTCTTCGTAAGTCAGGCTCGCGACATCCGGAACGTCCACTGCACTGGTTCCAGCGAGCTGAGCAGGAGTGAGGCTGAAGGCCCAGACGACGACGGAGACAATGATGACAACCATGAGAGCAATTCCGCCCCAGATCCAGGCAACCGGAGGACGGTTCTGGGTGCGCGGAGTGCGATCGTTCTCATCGACCGCAAGCTGACGGAAAGTGGCGTCGCTGCCGGCAGTGCTATTCGGGTTGACCCCGAAGAGGGTGGAATTAAAATCGGTGGATGCGAGTTGCTTGCGTTCCGGAACCGAGCCGGCAGCAGCTGCCTCAAGGTCGGTGCGGAACTCGGCAGCACTCTGGTAGCGGTCGAAGCGATCCTTCGAGAGCGACCGCAGTACGACAGCATCGAGAGCAGGGGAGACAGCGGCAACCATCGTGCTCGGGGGCACTGGCTCCGAGTTCACGTGCTGGTACGCAACGGCGACCGGGTTTGCTCCAGTGAACGGCGGCTGCCCGGTGAGAAGCTCGAACAAAACAACGCCGGTGGAGTAGAGGTCGGAGCGGGCATCCACCCCTTCGCCACGAGCCTGCTCGGGAGAGAAATATTGGGCGGTGCCGACGATGGCACTCGACTCAGCGATCGTGGCAGCGGAGTCAGAAACCGCACGGGCGATGCCGAAGTCCATGACTTTCACTTGGCCACTCTTAGTGACCATGATGTTGCCGGGTTTGATATCGCGGTGAACGACTCCAGCACGATGCGAGTACTCAAGAGCGGTGAGTACTTGCGAGACGATGCGTGCTGACTCGTCGGGAGCAATCGGGCCTTCAGCCACGATGTCTTTCAACAGGCGCCCGTCGACGTATTCCATGATGATGAACGGGATGAGGGTCTCATGACCCGTCTCATCGATTACGGACTCTTCGCCAGCATCGAAAATTCGCACGATGGTGGGGTGCGCCATCTTTGCGGCATCGTGAGCTTCCCGCCGAAAACGGGTACGGAACGCAGGGTCGTTAGCCAGCGACGGCTTGAGCAGCTTGATTGCCACTCGACGACCTAGCCGCGTGTCCATTCCCAAGTGAACATCAGCCATACCGCCGTGGCCAAGAAGTTCGCCAATTTGGTATCGCCCGGCGAGCTGGCGTACGCCCTTTGCCACGCCTTCGCTCACTGGTTCACTCCTGTTTGTTGTGGGGTCTGTACCGACTCAGTCTATCCGTTGCGAGTAGTGATATTGCCTCACGGACCGGCAACGATCGTGACTGTGACCGGCTCAGAAGACGGCGACTCAAGATCGGTACACACCGCGGTGTACGAGATCTTTGTAGTGTCGCCCTCATTCGACGGCAACACGATGTCGAACTGGGTCACGCCGGCGGCATAGCTGGAAGCTCCGGCGTTGGGGCCGCCCACGACAAGGAAGTTGAACGAAGTTAGCGGATGACCAGCAGGGCAACCCTGATACGTCGTCCACTTCACCGTGACAGGTTCGTCT
Source organism: Salinibacterium sp. NG253 (assembly GCF_015864945.1). Classification (GTDB taxonomy): domain Bacteria; phylum Actinomycetota; class Actinomycetes; order Actinomycetales; family Microbacteriaceae; genus Rhodoglobus. Next base: position 1,821,207 of record NZ_JADYWF010000001.1, read on the forward strand.
CCGTAATACGGGCCCAGTGGAGTCAATGTCGTCGCAGAAGGCTGCGTCGGATCCGGAGTTACCGCGATTTTGTCGTAGAAGTAGACCGTGATGGTTTCGCCCTTCGAGACGTTGCCGGTCGGGGCTGCCTGGTAGGAGAAACCAACCTTTTCAGACGACGGTGCCTCGGTGCCGATCTGAGCATCGAGCACGAGCTCTTTGTCTTCGAGAATTTGCGCGACCGCATCTTGCTTGCGGTCCAAGAGTTCATCTTCGCTGAGCGCGACTACTGTGGGCGTGGGTTCCGGCGTAGGCTCGACAGTCTCAGTAGCGCTCGGCGATGCGCTTGTTGCCACGGGCTCTTCATCACCCGGGCTCGCGAGCAGCGCGATAATCGCACCGATCAAGACGACGGCCAGCAGGGAAATGAGCGCAACGATCGGCCACGTCCACGGATTGCGACGCTTGGTCTCCTCGAGAACTTCGCCCGGGGTGACGGCGGCGCCGGCGGGGTTCGCGGTCGTGAGAACTCGAGTCGCCTGCGTGTTGTTGCCGTAGTTGAGACCGACGGTCGCGGCATGAGAGTTATCGCCCAAGATGCCGGGAACCGCGGTGGCGGCAGCAGCGACATCCCCGCGGCGCAACGATTGTGCTGCGCGAGACAGGTGCGAAGCAGATGCCGGGCGGTCGCCGGGTGACTTAGCCAAGCACGCGTACACAAGGTTGCGTACCGGCTCGGATACCGTCATCGGCAGCTCGGGTGGAGTCTCGTTGATCTGTGCCATCGCGATCGCAACCTGCGATTCGCCCGTGAACGGGCGGCGGCCAGCGAGGGCTTCGTAGGCGACGATTCCGAGAGAGTAAATGTCGGTCGTCGGGGAGGCGGGGTGACCACTGGCCTGTTCAGGCGAGAGGTATTGCACCGTTCCCATGACTTGACCGGTTGCGGTCAGTGGCACCTGATCGGCGATGCGGGCGATACCGAAGTCAGTGATCTTGACGCGGCCTTCTGGTGTGATCAGAAGGTTTCCGGGCTTGATGTCGCGGTGTACGAGACCAGCGGCGTGGGCAGCCTGAAGCGCGGCGGCGGTCTGAGACACGATATCGAGAACACGGTCGGGGTCAAGAACGCGTTCACGTTCAAGGATGGCGCTGAGCGCTTCGCCAGGAACGAGTTCCATGACGAGGTAAGCGCTGCCCTCTTCTTCGCCGTAGTCGAAGACGTTGGCGATGCCCTCGTGGTTGACGAGAGCAGCGTGGCGCGCTTCGGCACGGAAACGCTCCAAGAACCCGGGGTCGCCGAGGTACTCGTCCTTGAGGATCTTGATCGCAACCGTTCGACCGATCACGAGGTCTGTTGCTTGCCAGACCTCGCCCATGCCACCAATCGCTACGCGACTGGAAAGCTGGTATCTACCGCCGAATGTGAGTCCACTAGTTGGTCTCATCTGTTTAGCACCGCCTCTAGTACTTGACGCCCAATTGGTGCGGAGAGCCCACTCGATGTGCCGGACTGTCCTAGTCCGCCACCGTCTTGAACAACTACCGCGACAACAACTTCTGGATCATTTGCCGGCGCGAATCCGGTGAACCATAGGGTGTATGGCTCGCCTTCTCCGTTTTCTGCTGTACCGGTTTTACCTGCAACCTCAACCCCATCAATACTGGCAGTGTTCGCGGCACCGTTACTGACCCCATCCACCATCATCTGGGTGAGTGCAGCCGCGGTTTGCGGACTGATTGCCTGATTGAACAGGGTTGGCTCGAAGGATTGGATGGTTGTGAGATCGGAGGACACGATGCTCTCAACAAGATTGGGCTGCATCAGAGTGCCGCTATTGGCGATTGCCATCGACACCATTGCCATTTGCAGGGGGGACGCGCGAACGCTGGATTGACCAAATGCGGAGAGCATGGTCTGGGGAGCGTCAAGCGCGCGGGGGTAAACACTCTCGGTCGAGGCGAGCGGCACGGAGACGCTCTCGTTGAAGCCGAAGAGGTTGGCCTGCTCGCGAATTGCGTTGGTCCCGAGCTCTGCACCCAACTGAGCGAAGGGGATGTTGCACGAGAGCCGGATTGCCGTAGCGATTGATGCGGTGCTGCCCGAGCCACACGTCGCGCTGTCGGAGTTGCTGATGACGAAGGTGCTCTCGGGGAGCTGCAGCTCTGCGGGGTTCGGGAACGTGCTGTCGGCGGTGTAGTCGCCGCTCTCGAGAGCAGCAGCTGCGACGACGAGCTTGAACGTCGATCCGGGAGGGTCCAAAGGCCCGGCAAGCGTGCGGTTATAGAACGGGTCGTCCGGGTCAGAGAGCAGGCGGTCATACGCATCGATGACCTCGCTCGTGTTGTGAACGGCCAACTCATTGGGGTCATACGACGGCTTGGACACCATCGCCAAGATTTCGCCTGTATCGGGCTTGATAGCGATTACGGCGCCCTTGAGGTCTCCGAGGGCATCCCAGGCAGCCTGCTGAATCACGGGATCGATCGTGAGTTCGACAGCAGCACCGGTGGGGTTCTGTCCGGTGAGGATTGAGTTCACCTGATCAAAGAACTGATCGTTCGAGGAACCACTGAGGTAGTCGTTGAGCGAATCTTCGAGACCAGTATTGCCCTGGTTCAGAGTGAGGTAGCCGGTGATGGGCGCATACAGCTCGCCCTTCGGGTAGACCCGCAAGAACTTGAACTCGTCATCCACAGGCTCTGAAAATGCGATTGGTTCCCCATTGACGAGGATCGGGCCACGCTCGGCCGAATAGCTTGCGTAGAGCGTGCGTACATTGCGACCATCCGCCTGCAGGCTGTCGGCCGTGACAACCTGAATCACTGAACTTGAAATGAACAAGCTGATGAACATGAGAAGCACGACGGCGCTTACTCGCTTAAGCTCGCGGTTCACTGTCCCACCACCAATCGGTTTTCGATCGAGGGCTCAATAACGAGCTGCGGCTGGTGACGCACGGTGTCAGAGAGGCGCAGCAAAAGCGCTGCAATGATCCAGTTGGCGACCAGCGATGAACCACCGGCGGCCAAGAACGGGGTCGTGAGACCCGTCAACGGAATCACGCGTGTGACGCCACCGATAACGACAAAGACCTGCAGCGCGATCACAAAAGCGAGACCGACACCCAAGAGGCGGCCGAAATCATCTTGACCGGCAAAGCCGATACGGAATCCACGAGACACAAACAGAAGGTACAACGCCAGAATTGCGAAGATGCCTATAAGGCCGAGTTCTTCGCCAAGCGAGGCAACGATGTAGTCGCTCTCGGCAAGCGGAGTGATCTCGGGGCTGCCTCGGCCGAGACCGGTGCCGATGAGCCCACCGTCAGCGAATCCAAAGAGCCCCTGAACCAGCTGATAGCTGCCTCCGGTTGCCTCGTAGACCTCCTGATTGAAGGGATCGAGCCAGGCATCGATGCGGCCAGAGATATAGGTGAGGTAACGACTTGCTATGAAAGCGCCGCCCAAGAACATCGCCATTCCGAGCAGAATCCAGCTTGAACGGCCCGTGGCGACATAGATCATCACGAGGAAGAGGCCGAAGTAGAGCAGGGCGGTACCCATATCGCGTTGGAAGATCAACACGAGCATGGAGGCCACAAAGACCACAATGATCGGTCCAAGATCGCGGGCGCGCGGGAAGGTCATCCCCATAAACTTGCGGCCGACCATGGAGAGTGAGTCTCGCGCCGACACCAGATAGCCAGCGAAGAATATTGCCAAGGCAATCTTGGCGAGCTCGCCCGGCTGGAACGAGAACGCACCGATTTGAACCCAGAGGCGCGCGCCGAATCGGGTGTCGCCAATGATCGGCGCAAGCGGCAGCAGCAGCAGGGCGATACCGCTGAACATTGCGATGTAGCGATAGCGCTGCAGCACTCGGTGATTCTTGATGATGATGAGCACCGCCATGGCGATGATGATCGCAATGCCGGTCCAGACGATCTGGCGAACGCCGCCGCTGCCCCAGCCAGTAGTCTCGTCCGCCAAATCAATGCGGTAGATCATGGCGATACCGAGACCATTGAGCACCGTAATGATGGGCAGAATCAGGGGGTCGGCATCCCGCGCTGTTTTGCGCAGCGTGATGTGCATCGCGAATACGAGCACACCTAGCAATCCCGAGAGGCCCAAGACGGTGTAGCCAAGGTGCCCCATCGCCCCCAATTGCACGAGAGCTATAGCGCCCAAGTTGATGCCGATTGCGACAATGATCAGCAGCAATTCGAGGTTGCGCAGGCGCGCAGGAACCCGCAGTTTAAGACGGATGTTTTCGGTGATAGCTCGGGGGCCCGCCGCCGCTGAGGCCCGAGCGTCAGCGCTAGGGGACACGGGCATCAGACAACATTTCTACAATGCGTTGGGCATCCTCAAGGTCACTCGCATTGATGGTGTTCTCAACGCTCGAGCGCAAATAGAGGGGAAGATCAACAACGCGAACGTCGGTGATTTGGTAAACGTGGGACAACGAAATCGGGCCGATGCTTTGCTGCACACCCTGATAGATAGCGACCTTGCCGTCATCAGTCCCCACGAAGTGCTGCTGTTGCGTGTACTGGTAGCCCAGAACTAGACCCGTAATGATCGCCGCGATAGTGAGGGTGATGAAAGTAATCCACGAAATGCGGCGGCGGCGAACTCGGCGGCGATCCTCGCGGATGATGGCCTGGTAATACTCGTCAGACTCGGGCTCGAAGTGGCTGTCGTCGGTTTGCGTCGCCTTTAACGGGTGCAGCAACAGGTTCGGCAAACGAACCGGCTTCTTCACGATTGTCGGCTCGAACGAGAGCGGGGAGGCTGCGGAACCAACCATGAGCGGCGGCTCGTGGGCTGACGACGCGTCGTCGCCAACATCCACCAACACAACGGTGACGTTGTCGGGGGCACCCTGATCGAGAGCAGCCTGAACGAGACGCTCGGTCGCGACCTCCGAGTCGGTTACCCGGCGAAGGATTGCCGCGATTTTCTCTTCAGTAACGAAACTGCTCAGACCATCAGAGCACAGCAACCAGCGGTCACCGGGCTGGGTGTCAAAAACTTCGGTGTCGATCTCGGGCGACGCATCAACGTCACCCAATACCCGCATCAGGACCGATCGACGCGGATGCACTGCCGCTTCTTCGAGGGTGATGCGGCCGCTTTCGACCAGACGTTGCACGAAGGTGTGGTCGTGCGTCATCTGCTTCATGGTGCCGTCGCGCAACAAATAAATGCGCGAGTCACCAATGTGGGCCATGCCCATCTTGTTGCCGACACGAACCATTCCACTGACCGTGGTGCCCATGCCCGTGAGCTCATTGTGCTCGATAACGGTGTCAGAGAGGATGCGGTTGGCGGCGAGCAGAGTGTCGTGCAGCGCCTGAGCTGCTTCTTCCGCGGTCTCAAAAATGTGGTCGGCTTCTACAACGTGCTTGATAGTGATTGCGGAGGCGACGTCACCGCCAGCATGACCACCCATGCCGTCCGCGACGATAAAGAGGTGACTGCCGGCGTACGCACTGTCCTGGTTGTTAGCCCGAACCTTTCCCACATGGGAGGCGGCAGCACTGTTGCCCGAAGTGGCCATTCAGTTACCGTCGCAGTTCGAAGCTAGTAGTGCCGATTTTGATCGGCGTATTCAACGGAATCGGCGTCGGAACACTCACACGCTGACCGGCCAAGAAGGTGCCATTCGTGGAATCAAGATCCTGAACAACCCAGCTATCGGCCCACCGCAACAAGCGTGCGTGGTGAGTGGAGGTGTAGTCGTCACGGATAACGAGGCCGGATTCACTCGAGCGGCCAATCGTGAGCTGCTCTTCGGGGAGCGAAATCTCTAGCCCCTCTTTTGATCCAGAGACAATGACGAGGCGCGTAGCGTCGAGCGAGCTTCCCTCGGCGGGCGCTGGCGGCACAGGGCGCGTGGGCTGGGCGGCGGCAGGAGCCGGAGCGGCCGGTGCTGCGGCAGCTTGCTGCGCCTGAGCTGCGTTCTGAACAGGCATCCGACGCACCTTTTCTCCGAAGAGATCGGAGCGCAAGGCATACACGATGGCAAAGATGAAGCCCCACATGACGGCCAAGAACGCAACGCGCAACAAAAGGAGGGTTAGTTCACTCATAGGGTGAACCCCCGGTCGTCGCGACGATCAGCGGGCTGGTCGACATCTGCAGATTGGGCAAGCACACGGAATACGATACGGGTTCGACCGATATCAATCACGGATTCCGGCGCGAGTGGTGCACGAGAAACTGGCGATCCGTTCAATTTTGACCCATTTGTGGAGTTCAGATCGTTAACTTCGGCACGGCTGCCGTCCCACAGGATCTCAACATGCTTGCGTGAAATGCCATTGTCGTCGAGCGTGATGTCGGCTTCGCTGCCGCGACCAATGATCGTGCGGGCGTGTTTGAGGGTGTGACGAGTGCCGTTGATGTCGAGTACCGGAGTCCAAGCGACGGTGCCCTTCACATTCACAGAGTCGACTTCGATCATCCCCTCGCTGAGGGAATCATCGGGGACAAGAGCGATAGAGATACCGCCGGAGAACGAATAGTGCTGGGCTGTGGCGTGACGCTGCACCAACTCGGTCAGTTCGGAGATGAGGGTGCTGCCGAGGCCAGCCATCCGCTGATAGTCGCTTTGGCTGAGGCGCACGGTGAAGTTGTTGGGTACGAGGATGCGGTCTCGCGATACAACGGCAGCCTGCGTGTCGAGTTCGCGGCGCAAGGCGCTCGTGATTTCGACGGGTTGCAGACCACTCTTGAAGGTCTTAGCGAAAGCGCCATTCACGGCGCGTTCGAGACCTCGTTCAAAGTTGTCCAGAAGACCCAAAGCTCTCCTCGTTGTGGCTCGTTGTAGTACGTCGATGTTAGCTGGTGCATGTCGCTAACCCGTTACCCACGGTTGAGCAATTAGGGCAGGAGACCCATCGGGTCAACGCGTGTGCCGTTGACGTAGGTCTCAAAGTGGAGGTGGGCGACGGTGACGTAACCGGTGCTGCCGCTCAGGCCGAGGGGGGTGCCTGCTGCAACAGTTTGGCCGGGGGAGACCATTTGCGAGCCTTGAATGAAGTGAGCGTAGAGCGTGGAAACGCCGCTGCCGTGATCGACCTTGACGTATTGACCCCAGCCGCCACCGTAGGTGACCTGAGTAACGACGCCGGGTGCGGCCGAGACGACCGTCATGCCGCTGCCGGTCATGATGTCGATTCCGCCGTGGAATTCTGATCCGCGGTAGCCGAAGCCATCGTTGACAGGAGCGTTAGCCGGCCACTGTGTAAGGAAACCAGCGAAGGCACCGTTGTAGCTTCCGGAGAATGAACCGGAGGGTGCTGCGGCATAGACCTCAACAACAGGCTCAGGCTCAGGCTCAGGCGCTTTTACCTTGATGGCGTCGCGAGTGGCCGCTGAAATTTCGGTTTCTACCGAGGAAGCAAAAGACTGGATCGGCACAGTCTGTGCGGGTTCTGTGGGGGCGATAGCAGCAGACTGCTGCAAAATTGCGGATGCCGACGCTGCAGAAGCAGTTGACTCGATATCGCGCGACGAGGGCTCCATGTGTGCTGCGGCTGGAACAGTCACACTCACGACAACAGCCATGATTGTGCTGATTATCAGCAATCGTTTCACGCGGTAACCCCCAGGGGTGTGGTCTGTGTTCTGTCTGGTTGGACAGATTTTGGATCAAGTCTGGTTGAACCCGTAGCTTTAGGCACACGGACAGCTATCGACACTATATGACGAAGCTGTGAATCGTCACTATTCATCTTCTGGCCCCGGAATCACTGAACCACTGGGCGCTGTGATAATCTCACTCAGTTGAGTGTTCAACTCAACCCACGCGTGAGTGGCGGAATTGGTAGACGCGCACGGTTCAGGTCCGTGTGTTCGAAAGGACGTGGGGGTTCAAGTCCCCCCTCGCGCACAGTGCAATCGCACACAAGAAGTAAAAGAAAAGGCCCACCGGTTGGTGGGCCTTTTCTTATTGGTCTGTTCCGCTTGGTCTGCGCTGTTCGCTAGCGAACTTGGCGCGAAGTGAACTGCATCTGTGGGTGCGCGTAGAACTCCTGCGATTCAACGAGTTGGAGTTCACGGTCGCCAGACTCGAGAGTCTTGGTGAGAAGGTCAAAGACGCTGGATGCCGTGCGAGCGAGAGCATCAGCGGCATCGCCGGTGCGCACAAAGTGGGCGGTGAAAAGCGCGGCGGTGACGTCACCGGAACCGTTGGCCTTGATGGGAAGCTTTGGGGTTTGCACGATCCACGCCCCGGCATCCGTCACGACCATCATTTCAATCGTGTCGAGCTCACGGTCGGGACGCTCCACGCTCGTCACAAGAACAGTGCTCGGGCCCATAGCGCGGGCGAGATCTGCGGATGCCAGCGTCGATTCGATGGTGTCGGGCTCGGTTTCGGTGAGAAAACCCAGCTCGAACTGGTTCGGGGTGATGATGTCGGCGACAGGAACCACGCGCTCACGAAGCAGGATCGGGATGGCAGGAGCCACGAAGCATCCGGATTTCGCGTTGCCCATCACCGGGTCGCACGAGTAGAGCGCGTTCGGGTTTGCTGCCTTGACTCGGGCAACGGTGTCGATGATCACATCGCCGATGCCCTCGCCGCCCTGGTACCCAGAGAGCACGACGTCGATGTCGGGGAAAACGCCGCGATCCTCGATGCCGGTGATGACCTCAGAAACGTCGCTCGGATCGATCATCGGGCCGCGCCACGCCCCATACCCAGTGTGGTTCGAGAAATTGACCGTATAGACAGGCAACACCTCAACGCCGATGCGTTGCAGCGGGAACACCGCGGCTGAATTGCCGACATGGCCGTACGCGACTGCTGACTGGATCGAGAGAATCTTCATTACTCGATTCTCCCACCTTCTGCTGCATGCCAACGTGCGGCGTCACCACAACGTGGGGGCGCGCTCGAAGAGAGCCGCTCGATAGCCTCAAATTTGACGTATTGAAGCGATTTAGGGGATTTTGTGATTGTAAGAACTAAGACCATGAGCGTCATCGCGACCGCAATTGTGGCCTGCACAATGATGGCGGGTTGCGCATCCTCGGGAGCAAGCAGCGATCCGGAATCCTCATCGTCGACCGAGGGCGGAATTGAAGTCGAAGAGAAACTCCTTGACGTGGTTGTAACGCTGCCCGCAAGCTTTTTCGAGGAAATGTCCGAAGAGGAAATTCAAGCAAACGCTGAAGAATCTGGCTATAAAGCTGTCGTTAATGACGATGGTTCGGTCGAGTACACCATTCCCAAGTCGGTGCACGCCGAACTAATCGCAGAGATGGCCAGTGGCATCGACGAGAGTATCGCCGAAACGTTGAGCACGGAAGCTTCGATCACAGAGATCACGCACGACGACAAATTCGAAACGTTCGCCATGACCGTGGACCGCGCAGCGTTCGATAGCTCGTTTTCCGCTAAGTTCATTCCATTCGGCTTGGGAATCCAAGCGATGTTCTTCCAGTCATTCGATGGCGTTTCTATCGATGATCGCCATGTCGTTGTGAGCTACATCGACGCCGCTTCAGGAGAAGAATTCGACACCTACGTGCTCCCCGACGCCTTGGAATAATTCTTTGGCTCTAGCGGCTATTTGGCCTTAGGCAAGCCGAGCCGTCGACTCCCGCACCACGAGTTCTGCGCGCAACAGCACCGAGCTGCCCGGGTCGGTCGACTCGTTTGAGCCGCGCTCGACCGCTTCGCTGACGGCAAGCTGCGCCATCCGAGTGATGGGCTGGCGAACGCTCGTGAGCGGCGGGTCGTAGAGATCGGCGAGGATGATGTCGTCGAACCCGATCACTGACACATCACGACCGACCTTGAGCCCCAAATCGCGAAGGCCGCGGCAGAATCCCAGCGCCGTCATGTCGTTGATCGCCACGACCGCGGTGGGAGCGGTAGCGGGGTCGGCGAATAGATCTTTTGCCGCAGCGCGGCCCACTTCGGCTGCTTCCACGTCACCGAACAGATCAGCGTCGAGGCCAGTCCAGTGCGGCATGTCGGCCACGGAGAGACCTGCGGCCTCGATGGCATCGCAGTATCCGCGGTAGCGTGCTGACCGGTTGACCGAGCGGATTGAGCCCGAGACGAAAGCAATGCGCGTGTGACCGAGCTCGAGAAGGTGAGCGGTGGCGACCTGGCCACCCACGTTGTTGTCGATGCTGATACTCACCACTGACTCGGGGTCATGCGGCTGAGCCGGCCGGTCGAAAGTGACAAGCCGAAGGCCTTCTTTGATGACTTGGCTGACGTGATCGAGTGATGGCAATGAAGTACACAGGATGATGCTGCGCACGCCGTCTTCCCACAGCTCTTCGACATAGCGGCGCTCGCGTTCGGGATCGCGCTCGCTGTTGCAGAGCAGAACGCTGCATCCCAATGCCAGTGCGGCGACTTCGACTTCGTGAGCGAATGCTCCCCAAAACGGGTTGCCGACGGAGGGCACTACGAGGCCTACGGTCTGCGTTTTGCCATTGCGCAACTGGCGGGCCGCACGGTTGGGCCGGTAGCCGAGTTCTGCGATCGCCGTCTCAATGCGCGTTCGTGTCGCAGCGACCATCCGACCCTGACGGTCGTTGAGGAAGTTGGAGACGGTGCTGGGGGAAACGCCAGCGGCCTGCGCCACATGCTGGATGGTTACTCGAGCCACGTGACCTCCTTTGGTTGATGGCGATCCTGATGATCGCTGTTTCAGTGTAACGATTTATTGGTTTTCGGCAAACGGTCGCTGAACCACTCGCGCCGAAGTTAAACCTATTCAAATAAAACCTATTGACGTGAAGAGACAGACTCGTCTATGGTCAGTGCATCGTTACACCGATTTCACCCACCCCCCTTAGGAAATCGGTCAACAATCGAATGAGCCGACGACGACGTCGCGGAACGAAGGCACTGGAGCCGTCGCTCAATCTCACAGTGAGAGGACATGCACATGGAAGTGAAGTCACGAATGCGCCGCACAGCATCGGTAGCGATGGTGGCCCTGATGGGTCTCGGTCTCGCCGCCTGTTCAGCCGGAGAAGCAGACACAGAACTCAACCCCGACGAGATTTCGGGCGAGATCAGCCTGCTCACCCCCATCTTTGAGGGAAGCCCCGGACAAGACCTTCTCGAAGACGAACTGCTTCCGCAGTTCTACGAGGAATACCCCAACGTCACCGTCAATGTCGACTACACGACGTACGGCAACCTCAACGAGAAGCTGACGACGGCTGTCGTCTCAGGCCTCGTGCCCGACGTGATGCTCATGGGCGTCGGCTGGATCGAAGCCTTCGCTGACAAGGGTGTGCTTGCTGACCTCGGCGAACTTGGCTTGAGTGAAGACACCCTCAAGGAGAGTTACACCGACGAGATCGTTGAAGCCGGCATGTGGGACGGCAACGTCTACGCCGTGCCGATCATGCTCGACACTCGCTTCGGAGTCGCTCGCATGGACATCCTCAAGGAAGCTGGCTACGACAGCCCGCCCTCCTCATGGGAGGAGCTCATCGAGATCGCAGAAGCGACCACCGTGCGCTCATCCAACGGTTCGCTCGAGCGTGCAGGCTTCGACATGATGTCGTTGGATGCCCGCCAAGCCTTTGAGACGATTCTCTTCTCGGCCGGCGGCGAACTCTTCAATGACGACGCAACGGCACCCGCGTTCAATAGTGATGAAGGTGTTGCGGCTCTTGGCCTCATGGCTGACCTAGTGAACAAGTATGAGGTTGAAGACATTGGCTTCACCTCAACCGATGACATCGTGAACCCGCTCATCAACGGCCGGGCTGCAATGGGTATCGCCCACAACAACCTGTGGACCCAGGCGCAGGAAGCCGACCCGACTGTGCTCGACAACCTTGAGCCTTTCGTTATTCAGGGCGAAGCATCCGGCATGTTCTTCGGTGGAACCTTGGCGACCGTTGCCAACAACTCCAAGAACCCGCAGGCAGCTCGCGCACTTCTCGAGTTCCTGTCGAGCCCTGACGCAGCACTTGCAGCCAACGAACAGCGCGGAAACGTGCCGGCTCTGACCGAACTGCTCGACTCTGACTACGTGCAGTCGAACCGCTTCGTGCAGTTCGCCATGGAGAACTTGGATGTCGCCCAGCGCGAGGGCGGCCCGTCACAGTGGCTTGAGGTGCGTGGCGACTTCGCCCCCGCAGTTCAGGGCGCTCTGCTCGGACAGAAAACTCCCCAGGAAGCGCTTGACGATCTCGCTGCTCTCGTTCAGACAGCAATAGACCGCTAGTTCCTCCCCTGAGTGCCCGGGCGTCCAACCCGCCCGGGCACTACCTCCCCAGACTTCAACCACACGAGGGCGTGATGACCACTACAGAGCGACACCCCATTCGCGGCGCGGAAGCGGCAGCGAAGCAGGTTTCCCCATCCACCGCACCGAAGAAACGCAAGCGGATCAGTACCGCGGAGAAGAAGCGGCGCCGTGCTGGCTGGCTGATGATCACGCCATCCGTGATCCACGTGGGACTGTGGACGCTGATCCCCGTCATCGCGACCTTCTATCTTTCGTTCACTGACTACGGCATCTTCGAAGCGCCGAAGTGGATCTGGTTCGACAACTACGTCGAAATGTTCAACGACGCCGTCTTCATGCAGTCCATCGGCAATACCGTTTGGTACACGTTCTGGACAGTGCCCGTATCAATGGCTGTCGCAGTCGTCGTGGCAGTGCTGCTCAACCAGGGCTTCAAACTACAAAAGTTTTATCGCACCGCCTTCTTCCTGCCGCAGGTCACCGCTACCGTCGCCATCGCGATGGTGTGGCTGTGGATCTTCAACCCGCAGTACGGTCTGCTCAACGCCATGCTCGAAACGCTGGGCATTCCCGGTCAAGCCTGGCTCGTCGACCCGCAGTGGGCGCTCCCGGCAGTGATCTTGGTAGGCGCTTGGCAGGGCATCGGTATCAAGATGCTCATCTACATTGCGGCGCTGCAGAACATTGACGAATCGCTCTATGAGGCAGCATCGCTCGACGGCGCATCCTCCATTCGCAAGTTTTTCAGCATCACCGTTCCCATGCTCAAGCCGGCCACGTTCTTCGTCTTCATCATCTCGATCATCGGCGCCTTCCAAGTGTTCGACCAGATCTACGTGCTCACCGACGGAGGGCCTGCCAACGCCACGACGATGATGACCTACGAGGTATACCGCTCGGCGTTCCAAGAATTCCGCATGGGAATGGCATCCGCTCAGTCGGTCGTGCTCTTTGCCTTCCTTCTCTTTGTCACTCTCATTAGCCGTCGCGTCACCAAAGAAGAGGACTAGTGATGACTCTCCCTACTATCAAGGCCCTCGCGATCAGCGAGCAGGTCACGGTCGTGCCGCGCAAGCGGTGGTTCCACCACGCGAAGGGTCGGCAAGCGGCGCTCATCAATGTGGCGCTCATCCTTGGCTCGGTCACGATGCTCGTGCCGTTCCTGTGGATGGTGCTCACGAGCCTCAAATCGCCGGCCGAGCTGGCACAGTTTCCGCCCACGTTCTTTCCGCAAGAGTGGATGTTCAGCAACTACGCGGCGACTCTGGATGCTGCGCCGTTCGGCCTGTACTTTCGCAACAGCTTTGTGATCGCCACCACTCACACCCTCATCACTGTCGTGTTGGGTTCAATGGCGGGTTATGCGTTGGCCCGCATTTACTTCAAGGGTCGGGAGGCGATCTTCCTCGCTTTTATCGCGATGCTGATGATCCCCACCTACACGAAGATCGTTCCGCAGTTCTTGCTCGTGAAGTTCATGCCGCTGTTCGGGGGCAACGACATTCTCGGTCAGGGCGGTAGCGGTTGGCTGGACACGTGGTGGGCACTCATCATTCCTGGTGGGCTGAGCGCATCCGCCATCTTCCTCTTCCGTCAGTTCTATTTGTCACTGCCGAAGGACTTGGAAGAGGCAGCGCGTATTGATGGCCTGGGCGAGTTCCGCATCTTCGCCCAGATCTACACGCCGCTCATCAAGCCAGCGATCGCGACCGTCGGGCTGCTGACGTTCCAAGAGAGCTGGAACAACTTCTTGTGGCCTTTGCTCGTCACCACCAGCAGCGACCTTCGCGTGATTCAGGTCGGGCTCGCGGTGTTCCAGCAGCTCGACAACACGCAGTGGCAGTACCTGATGGCCGGAACCACGATGGCGACCGTACCGATGGTGGTGCTGTTCATCTTCGCCCAGAAGTACTTCATTCAGGGTTTCACCAACGCTGGCATCAAGTAGCCGCATTGCTCGGCCGCCGCTACCGAGAGCGGCCCAGCACGAACTTTCGATTGATCAACACCCAACCAATAGATAGGCACGGTACATAGACATGAGTATTGACCTCACCGGACGACGCGCACTCGTTACAGGAGCAGGAGCGGGAATCGGCGCGGCCATCGCCAAGGCACTGGCGGCAGCAGGAGCTGACGTCGTGGTGCACTACGCGAACAGTGAAGCGGGAGCCACCGCAGTCAAGGAAGAGATCGAAGCGGGCGGGCATCGTGCGCTCGCTGTGCAGGCTGACCTCACCGACTCGGCGCAGGCAACAAAGTTGGTGGATGCCGCAGTCGAGTTCCTTGGTGGCCTCGACATCCTCGTCAACAACGCCGGTCACTTGGTGGGTCGCGCCACAATCACCGAGACCACGGATGAGCGCTGGAACGAAGTCATGGATGTAAACATCGCGAGCACCTTCTTCACTACTCGCCAGGCCCTCCCGGCGCTCGCCGAGTCGGAGCACGGCCGCATCATCACGATGGCGTCGCTCGCCGCTGAAAACGGTGGCGGTGCTGGATCGGTCGTTTACGCGACCTCGAAGGCTGCCGTTGTCGGCTTCACTCGTGCCCTCGCTAAGGAGATCGCCGGCAAGAAGATCACGGTCAACGCTGTTGCTCCTGGCTTCATCGGCGAGACCGCCTTCCACGAGACCTTCACTCCGGGCGAAGCTCAGAAGAACATCGTCGCGGGCATCCCGCTTGGTCGCGCCGGCACCGCTGGCGACGTTGCTGACGTTGCTCTGTTCCTGGCATCCGACCTCTCGTCGTATGTCACGGGCCAAGTTGTCGACATCAACGGAGGACTCAACTTCCGATGAGTTCAGTTCCGCAGCAGCCGGGCGGGTGGTGGCATGACTATGTCTGCCCCACCCACGGCATCGAGTTGGGTGTCCGCGAGGGCAACGAGTTTCTGTGCAGCTACGGCTGTCGCCTCACGGGCGACAAGGTCGAAGCGGCGTGGCTCGCGCTTGAACATCAAGCCCTGGCTCGGGCCGCCCGGGTTGCTGCGCGACGGTTCGCGTTGCACGGAGACGCCGCCGATCGGGCACGGGCCGTCGAGCTCGTTCTCGACTATTCGGCACTGTATGTGCAGATCTCAGCGGGTGGCTGGAGCGACAAGAGCGAATCGTGGATGCTGCGCGGCAAGCTCTTTGCTCAGGCACTGTCTGAGGCGCAGTGGGCCGTCGGTTTCGCTGATGCCATCATCACGCTCGGACCAATCCCGGAACTTCAGGAGTCGACCGATCTCAGACTCACCCTCGATGGTCTCGGAGAGACGCTGGCCGAGTCGCGCCGCATCCTCGTGGAGGATCGCAACGATCAGCGCAGCAACTACACCGCATGGCTGGATGCCGCCGCTCGGCTCATCGCGCTAGCCCGCGAGTCGCTGGGTGGCGAGCCTGTTGTCGCACACTTCGAGACCGCGATCGTGGATCACCTGCAGCTCGCCGTGCGTTCTGACGGCTGGGAGTGGGAGGCATCCACCTACTATCACGTGTTCGTTTTGCGGGCCTATCTTCTGGGTTTGCGCGGGCTCGACCCGCAGCAGGTTGCGACTGAGGTTGCCGATACTTTGCGCCGCATGATCGACGTGTTGGTGTCGATCGCGGCCCCCGATGGATTTTTGCCCGCGCTGCACGACGGCCCCTACGACCGGGTCGCGATGCACCGCGAAGTGTTGGAGATCTGCACCCTGAGTGCCCAGCTCTTCAGCGACACCGGCCTCGCGACTGTGCAGTCGTGGGTCGTCGAAAGGCTTGGTGCTGACCACGACGGTCTCGAGTGGATGCTCGATGGCTGGTTCGTGGGAGCACCGCTTGACCGCGCACCGGTGGTGGTCGGTTCGCGAGCATTCGAGGATGCCGGGTATGTCGTGTTGCGTGATTCACGCAATCGCATGGTCGGCATCCTCGATGCTGGACCGCACGGCGGAGCCCATGGTCACTTCGACAAGCTCGCGCTCTATCTCTATGGGGATGGCCTGCGTTGGCAGCCAGCCCCGGCAGTTCCTCCGTACGGGCACGCACTGCGTCATTCCTATTACGCGCGCACGATCGCGCATCCGACGGTGCGCGTTGACGGCGCCGACCAGGTCGAATCGACCGCCGAAATCACCGCGTGGGATGCTGCAACTTCCCGCGTCACGGCCGTGACGACGACCGCGATCGAGGGCGTGCGCTTGAGCCGCACGGTGCAGCTCTCCGACGGATTGCTGGTGGATGTCGTGCACGTCACGTGCTATGACGGCGCACCGCACACGATTGCGCTTGGCCTTCGCCCTGCCGTCGATTTCAGCGTCAGAGTTGTCGGCAACTCGTGGAATTCGACTTGGGGTGCTGGTGCGAGAGCAGCTGGTTCGCCCGCGGGTGCGCACGCCAAAACTGGCGAGCAGGCTCAGCCGGCGCTGAGCGGTTGGCACTGGGCCTCCGGCGAAAGCACGCTCGACCTGCATGCGGGTCGCGGACCCTCCGACGATCCGAGCCGGCTCCAAGAAATCGGCGACTGGGTGACGACGGCTCCGGCCGCGACTTTCGTGAGCGTTTACAGCTTCGATCCCGACGCCACCATCGACTCCATTGAGACCCATATTTCCGATACCGCTGTGGTGATTGAGATCGCCGCCGCTGACCACGACACTTCCCGAATAGAGGTAGCACTGTGACCACCCCCATGCTGATTGGTAGCCGCGAAGCTGAGCTGCGGAGCGCGCTCGATGGCCCCTTGAGCGCGCAGTTCCGTCGCCTGCTCGAGGAGTGTGAGCGTGCGAAGTGGATGGAACTTCCGCAGGAACACCCGCTGGCATCCATCACTTATTTCGGGCCAGGCTCGGCGAACCTTGCGCTCGCCTACCGCCTGACCGGGCAAGAGGCCTACCTCGAAGAGTTGCGTCGTTGGCTGGCACCGCCGCTGTCGTTCCCGCACTGGGGCAAGGCGAACCTGCCCGACCATGACCTCGATGCTGGCTGGATTCTGCACGGGCTCTCGCTCGCGTACTCGTGGGCCGGTGACGCGCTGCGCCCCGAAGAGAAGCAGGCGCTCGAAGACAAACTGCTGTTGCAGGGGCAGCGCATGTATGAGTTCGCTGTGGAGAAAGAGGGCGGATGGTGGTCGTCGTCGTACTGGCAGAACCACAACTGGATTTGCTACGCCGGCCTCGCCACCGCCGGGTATGCGCTGCAAGAGAAGTACCCCGAAGCTAAGGCGTGGACCGAGCGCGCGAAAGACAACTTCGGCAAGGTTCTCGACTCACTTCCCGACGACGGTTCCAACAATGAGGGTGTCGTCTACTGGCGCTACGGAGTGCCGTGGATCGCCAGCTACCTTGACGTCCTCCGCGATCAGGAGGGCCTCGACTGGTTCAATCGCGGCACCTACTTGAAGGAGACCTTCTGGTACCGCCTCTACCAAGCGGCTCCCGACATGGAGCGGATCGTCGATCACGGTGACTGCCACGACCGCCGCAGCGGGCATCCGGTCGCTCTGTATTACAAGCTGGCTGCCGAATACCGCATTCCGCAGGCGCAGTGGTTGGCCAACAAGGTGTCGACCGAGTTCTATTGGCGCGAAGCCTACGAGAGTGGAGTGCGGCCCGGCGTTCGCCCCGAGGCGTACCAAGAGCTGCTGTGGTTCGACCCCAGCGTCGAGGCTGCTGGCCCCGAAACGCTTCCGCCGAGCAAGTACTTCGAAGACCTTGGCCTTGTTGTTGGTCGCACGTCGTGGGACGAGCAGGCGGCACTCGTGTCGTTCAAGGCGTCACCCGGCGGCGGCCACAAGGCGTGGAACCAGTCGCACCGTCAGCGCGAGCAGAACGGCTGGGTCACGCTGAACGCGGGACACCACCACCCCGACTCGGGCAGCTTCGTCTTCTTGGGCCACGGCTCGTACCTTGCGATCGACGAAGGGTATTCGTCGCGCAAGCTCACCGAGCACCACAACTCGATCCTTATCGACGGCAACGGTTTTGTGAATGAAGACCGCTACCACGTGTTCGAAGAGCTGGCCGAGGAGTTCACCGCCGAGATCCTCACGACCACGATCAAGGATGGTTGGACGCACGCCGTCAGCGAGTCATCCGCGATGTATGACCGGGACCTCGGTGTCACTCGGGTGCGCCGCCATCTCGTGCTGACGCCCGGCGGCAATCTCGTGATCGCCGACGACCTCGCCGCCGACGAACCCCGCACCTGGACCTGGCTGCTGCAAACCGACAACGCGCCGGTCGCCGTCAGCGACAAGCGGTGGCGAGCGGATGCCGGACACGGTGTGATGCCGATCGCTGCGCTCGACGACAACCCCACCAGCGAAATCGTCGAAACCTTCGTGCATGCCAACCCCACGTCATCCACGCCGAGTTTGGCGATCAGCAAGAAGCAGCACACGCTCAAGCGGCTGAGCGAGCCGACCATGAGCGCTCGGTTCGTGACCGTGCTGGAGTCGCGAAACTGGGATGACACCGCACCCGCGACCATCCGTTACGACGTCGCAGCGGGCGGGGTACGTGTGGAGATCGAGCGCGACGGAGTGACCGAAACCGTATCGTTGGGCTTTGATGGCGACGCTCCCACTCTGGGCGCAACTGCTGTCATTGGCGAAGGATTCCAAGGAAGCACGAACGCGCGACGATGAGCCAGCGACCGCAGCGACCGCAGGGCACGAGGCGGTCTCCCCGCTGGGAGACCACTCTGCTCGGTGCGCTCGCGTACCCGGGAAACATCTTCCTGGGGTCGCTTGCGGTGCTCATTTTGTCGCTCGGGATCATCACGGTGCTGCCGGCCGCGATTGCGCTCGCTCGCGCCTTCGCGGTCTGGAATGTCGCGAACGACGACAAAGTCTTCACGAACACCTTCCGGCAGTTTCGGGAAACGTGGCGGCGCACGCTGGGCCTCGGCGCCATCGCGACCGTCGTCTTCGCGATCTTGGTGGCCGATGGCATCTTCCTCGCGGCGCAACTGACGAGCACCGGCGATCCACTGGCGCTCATGTTCGCCGCCGCCGTGATGCCGATCGCTGCGGCCGTGGGCATGTTCGCCGTCGCGCTCACGGCAGCCGCGACGCTCTCCACCGAAGCGGATGCCCGCACCTGGGCACGGGAGGGATTCGTACTGATGCTGCAGCATCCGCGTCGCTCGCTGCTCGTGTTCTTCACGCTGACGGTCACCATCGTGGCCTCGGTGCTGGTGCCGAGCCTCGCGCCATTCGTGGCGATCGCGCTGCCGGTCTACGTGGGCGTGCGGGCCTGGGGCCCGAAGCCTCCCGTCAACGACGAACAGGATTAGGGGAGTGGCGAAACGCCCGCCGATCTCGTTTGCGCTGAAGGTTCTCTATGGCGACACCTTCACGATGGCCGTCGGCTTCTACATGCTCGTGCCGTTGCTGGCGTACCACTTTTTGCAAGATCTGACCCTAACGATTGCGGTCGTCGCAGCCCTCACCGCGCTGCGCACGGCAGCCCAAAACGGGATGATGCCGATCGCCGGGTGGGTTGCTGACCGCATCAACTTTCGCCGCGCCATCCTGATCGGGGTGCTGGTTCGGGCTTCGGGATTTGCGATGTTGGGCACGGTCGATTCGGTGCCGTTGCTCGTGGTGGCGTCGATTCTGACGGGGCTCGGCGGCGCGCTTTTTCACCCGGCGAGTTACTCGGCCTATGCGGCTCTCACGACGGGCGCCGACCGGGTGCGGGTGTATTCGACGCGCGAGGTCGTGAGCAACGTCGGCTTCATTGTTGGCCCGATCATCGGCGGTTTTCTCGCCGGCGCAGACTTTGCTTTTGTGAGTTTGTCGGCGGCCGGGATGTTCGTGATCGCGTTCATCATCAGCGCCTTCGGGTTGCCGCACCCGAGCGACGAAGAGCGGGCCCGCACGCCTCCGCGCTTGAGGGTGGCCTTCGCGGATGCCGCATTCCTGCGGTACTGCGCGCTCGTTGCGGGTACCGCGGTGCTCATCGCCCAGTTCTATCTCGTGATCCCGTTCCGGGCTGCCGAGTTCACCTCGGGGCCCTCCGACCTCGGCTTCATCTATTCGGGCGCCGCCGTGGTCATGGTGATCACGATGCTGCCGCTCACCGGTGCCGCTAACCGTTTCCTGCCCGACCGCATCACGCTCGCCGGCGCAACCGCATGCTTGGGCGTAGGCGTCGGGCTCATGGGGCTGTCGACGAATCTGGTCGGGATGCTCGTCGGCGTCGCCGTGTTCATCGTCGGTCAAATGTTGGTGCAGCCCGTGCTCAACGCCACCGTGTCGCGCTTCGCCCCCGACGGTTCCGTCGCGAGCTATTTCGGAGTGCAGGGTCTCGCGAACGCGATCGGTGGCGCGGTGGGTAGCGGCTCGGCCGGTGTGATTTACGCGCTCGCCGACTCCGGTGACCCCGGAGCCGAATGGGTGTGGCTGACATATCCCGCCTGGGCGATCCTCGTCGCCATCATGTTCGTCATCTTTGGGCCGCGGGCGGCGCGAATGCCGCTCTGACGCGAACCAGGCGGGGGCGCTTTAGCGGCGGCCGCGCTCCACGAGCTTGCGCTCGCGCATTGCGAGGAACAACGGGAAGGTGAACGCGAAGGCCGTGATGCCTGACAGCACAATGTAGAGCCAGGCCCGCTTCATCCCGAGCCTGCGTGCTTCGATGATGATCAAGATGCTGCCCGCAACAGCCACGACGAGAAGGTCGACGCCGAGTGAGTTCACGGCGGGGCCGCTGCCGAACCAATCGCCCAAGAAGTTGCTCATCTGCATGATGGCGAGGGCGTTGAAGACCCAGGTTCCGACGAGCCCCACGATGGACAGCACCGCAAAGGTGATTGCTGTTGCGTTCCAGTGGCGCAGCAGTGCGGGACGGTCGGCGGATGACGCGGTGGCTTCAGTCATGGAACCAGTGTGCACCCGCGCATCCGTCGTCGACAGTGGGCGTGCCGTTGACAGTGGGCGTGCCGTTGGCAGTGACTACATTCCGTCGCGGCCACACACTCGGCAGACGCTAAGCCCACGCCGCCAGTATGGTCGGATGACGAAGACACCTGCGGCTAACGATTCGACCGGGCACGGCACACGGAGCGGGCAGAGCGAGGAGATCGAGGTCGCATCGGTGCGAGACTCGAACACCCCTGATGAAGTCTCCCGTGCCAGCCGCATCGGCCGCCGAATTGGGCGCATCGCTCTCGGAGCCTCGCTCGTGTTTGCTGGCATCGGCCACCTCACGTTCGCGCGCGAAGACTTTCAGGCGCAAGTGCCGGATTGGCAACCGTTTGACCAAGACTTTGTGGTCGTGGCATCCGGTGTTGTCGAAATTGCGCTCGGCAGTGCGCTGATCTTTGCCAAGAAGTACCGCCCGCACGTGGGCTGGGTTGCCGCTGCGTTCTTCATCGCGATCTACCCCGGCAACATCTCCCAGCTCGTGAATCAGGTCGATTCGCTCGGTCTCGACACCGATCTCAAACGGTGGATTCGGATGCCGTTCCAACCCGTGCTCGTTCTCTGGGCCCTCTGGTCGACCGGAGCGTGGCGCGCGTGGCGTGCCGCCCGCCGCAACGACGGTCGAAACCTCGGTGCGTGATAGCTTCACTCCATGAGCGGAGTCGCCGAATGAGCAGAGTTGCGGCAGTCGCCCCGGTGGTGCCCGAATACAGTTACACGCAAGCCGAAATGACGGGCATGCTCGCGCCGCTGTTGGCCGAGAATTCCCGCCATCAGGCCGTAATCGAGCGGATGCATGGCGCTAGCGGCATCGACCGCCGCCACATGGCCCTTCCGCTCGAGCGGTACCCCGAGCTGGGCAGTTTTCGCGAGACGAACGATGAGTTCATCCGCGTCTCGACCGAGCTGCTGGAGCGTGCACTGACCACGGCGCTCGCGGATGCCGGCCTCGCCCCAAGCGATGTCGACTTCGTCTTCTTCACCTCCGTCACCGGCATCTCGGCGCCGTCGATCGACGCGCTGCTGATCCCGCGGCTGGGGCTACGCCCCGACGTGAAACGGGTTCCTTCGTTCGGCCTCGGCTGTTTGGCGGGGGCCGCGGGCTTGGCCCGCGTGCATGACTATTTGGTCGGGCATCCGGATGAGGTCGGCGTACTGCTGAGCGTCGAACTCTGCTCGCTCACTCTGCAACGCGACGATCACACCATGGCCAATTTCGTCGCCACCGGCCTTTTCGGCGACGGCGCCGCGGCGGTCGTGATGGTGGGGGAGAACCGCAGCGAGCCGGGCCCGCGCGTGATCGACACCCGCAGCACGTTCGTCGCGGACAGTCACGACGTGATCGGCTGGAACGTGGGTGGTACCGGTTTCGAGATCGTACTGAGCGCGGGCGTCGCCGACGTGATTCAGAACAACTTCCCGGGCGAGGTCAGCGGCTTTCTGCGCCGCAACGGTCTGACGATCGCCGACATCGATACTTGGATTGCGCATCCGGGCGGCCCGCGCGTGCTCGAAGCATTCGAGAGTGCGCTCGGGCTTGAGCGCAGCGACCTACAGAGCAGTTGGGATTGCCTCGCTCGCGTCGGCAACCTGTCCTCGGCGGCCGTGCTGCATGTGCTGGCAGATGCTCTGCACGCCGATCCGGCGCCAGCCCCCGGCAGTCACGCTCTTGCCTTCGCTCTCGGCCCGGGAGTGAGCGCCGAATTCGTCCTCTTGGAGTGGTGAGTATGACCGTCATTGCCTACATCGCCCTCATCGTAGGCACGAGCATGGAGCGCCTCTATGAGCTGCGCATCTCCAAGCGCAATGCCGCCGCAGCGTTTGAGCGCGGCGGTCGTGAGTATGGGCAGAAGCATTTTCCGTGGATGGTGGCCCTGCACACCGGGCTGCTGATCGCGTGCGTCGTCGAAGTGATCGTGGCCGATCGCCCCTTCCTGTTGTGGCTCGGAATCCCCATGCTCGTGATCACACTCTTGAGCCAGGCCGCGCGCTACTGGATCATCAACTCGCTCGGCGCCCAGTGGAACACCCGCGTGATCGTGGTGCCCGGAGCCGGCCGCGTGCAGAACCGAGGCCCGTACAAGCTGACGTGGTTGCCGCATCCCAACTATCTGGTTGTCGCGATCGAGGGGATCGCATTGCCGCTCGTGCACACCGCGTGGGTCACCGCGATTGTCTTCACCGTGCTGAATGCGGTGCTGTTGCTGGCGTTCCGCATCCCGACCGAAAACCGGGCCCTGCGCGAACTGACGCCATGAGTGCGGCGGGCGAGGATGCGGTTGCTGCCGGTGCGGCCGATGATGTTGTGGCAGAACCGAGCGCTTCGCCGGTCGTCGACG
The DNA here is from genome assembly GCF_015864945.1 of Salinibacterium sp. NG253. Taxonomy (GTDB): domain Bacteria; phylum Actinomycetota; class Actinomycetes; order Actinomycetales; family Microbacteriaceae; genus Rhodoglobus. Next base: position 1,844,674 of record NZ_JADYWF010000001.1, read on the forward strand.
TCATCGTCGTTGGTGGCGGGCCTATCGGTCTCGCCGCTGCAATCAACGCGCGGATGCACGGCCTCACTGCCCTCGTGATCGAACCCCGCGCTGGCACGATCGACAAAGCCTGCGGCGAGGGAGTCATGCCGGGCGCCGTCACCGAACTCGCCGCCCTCGGGGTCTACCCACACGGGTGCAGGATCGCGGGCATCAGCTATCAGGACGGCACCCGCACAGCCGAACACCGCTTCGCTTCGGATGCCGCGCTCGGCGTTCGTCGCACCGAACTGCACCGGGCACTCACCGAACGTGCGGTTGAGCTCGGCGTCGAGTTCGAGCACGGCAAGGTTGAGGCGATCGAGCAAGAGGATGACGGTGAGTCGGGCGGCGCCAAAGCGAGCGCGGTATCCGCGCACCTCGCTGACGGTCGCACCATCGAGGGCCGGTGGATGCTTGGCTGCGATGGCCTGCACTCCACGGTGCGTGAGCTGGTTGGCCTGGCCGCGCGCCCTCGCCGCGTGAGGCGACGGGATTCTCGGCGGTTCGGCATCCGGCAGCACTTTGAGGTTGCTCCGTGGACTGATCTCGTGGAGGTGCATTGGGCGCGGACCGCTGAGCTGTATGTCACGCCGGTGAGCGATACCGAGGTGGGTGTTGCCGTGTTGGGCCCGCGGGGAACGTCGTTCGAGGAGGCCCTGGCGAGTGTGCCGGCGCTCGCCGAACGACTGCGCGGGGCTACGCCGGCGTCGAGCGTGCGGGGTGCTGGCCCGTTGTTGCAGAACACGACCGGGCAGCGCGCGGGCCGAGTGCTGCTCGTGGGCGACGCCGCTGGCTATGTCGATGCGATCACGGGGGAAGGCATCCGCTTAGGGCTGGCGGAAGCGCGCGCCGCCATCGAGTGCATCGTTGCCGGTGAACCCGAACGCTACGAACGCGAGTGGCGTCGAGTGACCCGCGACTTTCGGATGCTCACCACCGGGCTCGTGGCGGCCGCGAACTCACCGCTGCGCCGAGCCATCGTGCCGTTCGCCGCGCGATTGCCCGGCGTTTACGGCCGCGTTGTGGAGAGCCTCGCCCGCTAGCTAGGAAGAAGCAGCGGCAGCAACTCTTCTGCCTTCGACACCACAGCGAGCGATCCGTCGGATTCGCCAGGGTTGCCATAACCCCAGTCGACATAGATCGTGGGGATGTTGTGCTCGGCTGCGCCCTCGATGTCGTAGAAGCGGTCACCGATCATCACCGGGTTGCTCACGTCGGCACCGATCATCGTCAGGCGCGTAAGCGCTTCGGCCACGATGTCTTTCTTGGCGCTGCGAATCTCATCGATCGAGGCGCCAGCCATCACGCGGAAGTACTGCGTGAGGTTCGCGTGATCCAGAATCACGGATGCCGGAAACTCGGGCTTCGAGGTTGCCAGCGACAGCGGAATGCCGGTCGCGTGCAGCGTCTTCAGCACCTCGGGCATGCCGGGGAAGATGTCGCTCCCACTGGCGTTGTTGCCCTCCATGTAGTGGCGGCGGTAGATCGAGAGTGCCTGCGCTGCTTCAACGGGCGTGAACCCAGCGCGGTCACGGAACGAGTCAACGATCGGCGGGCCAACATACGCGCGCAGCTCGTCAGCGGAGGGCACGGGGTAGCCCATCTCCTCAAACATGTACGCGAGCGACGCCGTGATTCCGGGCGCCGAGTCAGCGATCGTGCCGTCAAGGTCAACGAGAATGCAAGTCCAGTTATTAGCCATTTGTTACCAGCCTAAGGCGTGCGCCTGAAGACTAGAACAATCGCATGTTGGGGTCGTCGAGGCCGCGCATCTCGTCGTAATCCAACAGCACACAGCGGATGCCGCGGTCCTTCGCGAGCGTGCGTGCCTGTGGCTTGATTTCCTGGGCCGCAAAAATGCCGGTCACCGGAGCCAGCAGCGGGTCGCGGTTCATCAGTTCGAGGTAGCGCGTCAGCTGCTCGACGCCGTCAATGTCGCCACGACGCTTGAGCTCCACGGCAACGCTCGCGCCCTTCTCATCGGTCGCGAGGATATCGACAGGCCCGATGGCAGTCATGTATTCGCGGCGTACGAGGCGGTAGCCGTCACCCAAAATATCGATGTGTTCGGCCAGGAGCTTCTGCAGGTGAGCCTCGACGCCATCCTTTTGCAGTCCGGGGTCGACGCCCAGTTCGTGGCTGGAGTCGTGCAGGATTTCGTGAATCGAGACGATGAGCATGTCGGCCGACTTGGTGTGGGCGACTTTCCAGATCTCGGTGACTCCGGCATCCGACTGCTCAGCTTCGGGCTCAAGGGTGGAAAGCACGCAGGGCGGGCTCATCCAGTTGAGCGGCTTGTACGAGAGCGCATCGGAGTGCACGAGCACACTGCCGTCGGCCTTCAGCAACAGCAGTCGCGTCGCGAGGGGCAGGTGGGCACTGAGACGTCCGGCGTAATCAACGGAGCATTTGGCTATGACAAGTCGCACCCGATGAGCCTAACGGTGTGCGGCAGGCGGTGCTATTTGCTGCCGCGTTATTTGCTGGGGCGCTTGCGCTTGCGCTTGAACTTGCCCAAGCCGCGACGATCGTTCTCCCGCTGGGCCTCTTCGATCTGCTCGGGAGTGATCACGAAGTGCATTTCTGTCGTCGCGATACTGACGGCCGCGGATGTTGGACCAGGCGACGAGAAGTCGATGTAGGTGTACGCGTGGCGGCCTGCCAACTCGCGGGCGTACGGCGAAAGCAGCCCGGAAATAATCGCGAGAACGACGATGAGTAGCAGCGCGTTCAGCACACCGACTTGGTCGCTCAGCACACCAATCATGGGCGGTCCGATGAGGGTTGAAGCATACGCAATCGTCGCGACGGCGGTGACTCTGGCGGTGGCGCGCTTGGGGTCGTCGGCGGCGGCCGAGATTCCCACGGGGAAACCGAGCGCAGCACCCGCGCCCCACAGTGCGGTGCCTACAACGGCGAGCCAGACAGCAGGCGAGAAGATGACGAGAAGCAGACCGGCAGCAGCCAGTCCGGCGGATGCCCGCAGCACGGGCACACGGCCAAAGCGGTCAAGGGCGCGAACTCCGAAAAAGCGGGTGGCGGTCATTGCTGTCACGAAGACACCGAAGATGAGGGTGCCGAAGGCGTTGGAAATTTCGTAGCCATCAACCATGGCGAGAGCGAGCCAGTCGATCGCCGAGCCTTCAGCGAAGGCCATGCCCAGCACGATGATCCCGATCAGGATGGTGCGGGGCTCAAGCCACACACTCTTGAGTTTCGGCGCCGTCAGCTCTCCGGCGGCGATCTTTATCTCGACGGTGTTCGGTGGGGGATCCGCCAGGCGCTCCGGAAGGATGAACGCGGAAACGACGAGTGCGGTGATCAGCACGATTATCGACACCACGATCAGGTGGGTGGCGAGAGGAACGTGCAGGGCTTCCGCCGCGGCTCCGAACCCAGCCCCGGCCATCGTTCCGAGACTGTAAAAACCGTGCAGGGTTGGCATGCTCGAGCGACCGAGCAGGCGTTCATTGGCGGTGCCCGACAGGTTGATGGCAACGTCGTACGTGCTGAAAGCTAAGCCGAACACGGCGAGCGAAATTACCGCGCCAAAGAAGCTTCCGACGAGCCCGATGATGATCGCGGTGGCCGCTAGGGACGCGACAAACAGCAGAACGCACGCCCGCACCACGATGCGAGCGCCGAACCGTTCGACGAGCTTGCCGGCAACGACGAGCCCCAAGAGCGACCCGATGGCGAGCCCAAACAGCAGCACGCCGATTTCGGAATGACTGGCATCAAAGGTGTCGCGAACGGTCGGGATGCGACCAACCCAACTGGCAAAGGAAAAGCCAGCGAGAGCGAAGAGTGTTGCAATCGCATTGCGCCACGAAAGCACTTGGTGGGTGGTGAGGCCGTGGGGAAGAGATGGTGGTGTGGCGGCCGAGTCAGAGGCTGTCATCAGTTAAGTGTAGGCCTATCCACTGGTCTTCGATTCGCAGCTAATCCTTGTAAAGAACGCTCTAGGCTGGGGTGCATGAGTGCCGAATCGTCATTGCCTTCCGGAATTGCCGTCAACGATCTTGATGAGAAGGTGCGCCCTCAAGACGATCTCTTTCGCCATGTGAATGGCGCCTGGATTGACCGCACCGAGATCCCCTCAGACAAGGCTCGCTACGGCTCCTTCATGGTCCTCGCGGAAGAAGCCGAAGAGGCTGTGCGCGACATCATCATCGAATCGCAGTCCGCTGAGCCTGGCACCGAAGCACGCAAGGTCGGCGACCTCTACGCCAGCTTCCTTGACGAGGCGCGTGCCGACGAACTCGGCGCCACCCCCATCGCACCGCAGCTCGCAGAAGCCGCCGTCGTCGACTCCATCCCCACTTTGCTGAGCACTCTCGGTCGCCTCGAACGTGGCGGCACGAGCGGGTTCTTCCAACTCTTCGTCGACAACGACCCCGGCAACCCCGAGCGCTACCTCGTCTTCCTCGAGCAGGGCGGCCTCGGCCTTCCCGACGAGTCGTACTACCGCGAAGAAAAGTTCGCCGAAATCCTCGCCAAGTACGAAACCTTTATTGAGCGGATGCTCACGCTCGCCGGTCTCGATGCTCCGGCTGAGCGCGCCGCCCGCATCGTCGCCCTCGAAACCGAGATCGCGTCGAAGCACTGGGATAACGTCGCCAACCGCGACAGCGAAAAGACCTACAACCCGATGACGTGGCAGTCTGCCAATGACCTCACGGGCGCGATCGACTTGAACGTGTGGCTCGACGCCATCGATGTTCCCGCCCACGCCTTCGACGAGGTTGTTGTGCGTCAACCCAGCTTCGCCGAAGGGCTTGAGGCGGTGCTGAGCGACGACCACCTGCAGGCGTGGCGTGACTGGTTGTCGTGGCAGGTTATTCGCACCAACGCCGCCTACCTGTCGAGTGATTTCGTTGAAGCCAACTTCGACTTCTACGGCCGCACGCTATCGGGCACGCCCCAACTTCGTGCCCGCTGGAAGCGGGGCGTCTCGCTGGTCGAAGGAGTGCTGGGCGAAGCCGTCGGCAAGATCTACGTTGAGCGCCACTTCCCGCCGACGGCCAAAGCGGCGATGGATGTACTCGTCGCTAACCTCGTTGAGGCTTACCGTCAGTCGATCACTGAGCTCGAATGGATGAGCCCAACGACGCGTGAGCGTGCTCTCGAGAAGCTTGACAAGTTCACCCCCAAGATTGGTTTCCCCGCCAAGTGGCGTGACTACTCCACGCTCGAGATCAGCGCGGATGATCTCGCGGGCAACGTGCGGGCAGCTAATGAGTTCGAGTTCCAGCGTGAGCTCGGCAAGATTGGCAAAGAGCTCGACCGCGACGAGTGGTTCATGACTCCCCAAACCATCAATGCGTATTACAACCCCGGCTTCAACGAGATCGTGTTCCCCGCCGCCATCCTGCAGTACCCGTTCTTTGACGAGGGAAGGGATGACGCCGCCAACTACGCGGCCATCGGTGCCGTCATCGGGCACGAGATTGGCCACGGTTTCGATGACCAAGGTTCCAAATACGATGGCGACGGTCGCCTCATTGATTGGTGGACTCCCGAAGATAAGGCGGCGTTCGAAGAGCGCACTAAATCGCTCATCGCCCAGTACGACGCTCTCGCTCCGGCGCAGGTTCCCGAGCATCACGTCAATGGTTCACTCACCATTGGTGAGAACATTGGCGACCTTGGTGGGCTCGCAATCGCATGGAAGGCCTACCAAATTTCTCTCGACGGAGCCGAGGCTCCCGTGATCGACGGCCTCACTGGCGCCCAGCGATTCTTCATGTCCTGGGCTCAAGCGTGGCAACAAAAGGGTCGTGACGAAGAGGTGATTCGCTTGCTAGCAATCGACCCTCATTCGCCCAACGAGTTCCGCTGCAACCAAATTGTTCGCAATCTTGACGCGTTCTATGAGACATTTAGTGTTACGAAATCCGATTCGTTGTGGCTGGACCCGAAAGATCGCGTCACTATTTGGTAGAGATCGAGCAAACCCGAGAACGCCGGAATCGCATTCGCACCCCCCGAGTTGCGAAGCATGCCGGAACTGGAGAAGTGCCCAACTTCACCAGTACCTTTGCCGCGCTTGGAAAACTGAAGCTTTCCGACCGCAGCGTGCGAGTGTCCGCCAGCGCTGTTGATATCAACACGGGCAAGACGATCCTCAGCATCGACGATCGGGTAGAGCTCCCCACCGCCAGCATCGGCAAAATTCTGCTGCTCATCGAAGTAGCGGCGCGATTCGATAGCCGAGACTTTGCGCCCTACGGCATCCTCGACAAAGTTCCCGGAGCCTCCGTTGGCGCCGCCGGGCTGTGGCAGCACTTGCAAGCACCATCGCTTCCGGTGGCGGACTTGGCTGCCCTCGTCGGTGCAACCAGCGACAACCTGGCGACCAATATTTTGCTTCGCCAGATCGGTTTGGATGCTGTGCGCGCCCGCACCGAATCCCTTGGCCTCACCAAGACAGCACTCCTCGATCTCGTGCGCGACACTCGCGGTCCCGACGATGCACCCCAGCTTTCCGTCGGATCCGCCATCGAACTCAGCTGGCTATTCGGTGCCCTCGCCCGTGGCGAAATTGTGAACTCGATCGCCAGCCAACGCGTGCTCGGTTGGCTCTCGCTCAACACCGATCTGTCGCTCGTGGCGAGTGCGTTCGGGCTTGATCCCCTGGCTCACCGGGGAGCAGACCACAACACGCTGCTGGTCAACAAGACCGGAATCGACCAGGGAGTGCGAGCGGAAGCGGGCGCCCTCAGAGGCAACAAGCGCGCAGTCGCGTATGCGGCATCCATCCAATTTGATGACGTCAACCTTCGTTCACGCCTGCGCGTGATTGAAGCGATGCGCACCTTCGGCCTCGACCTGCTGGAGTACGTGCACTAAGCAGCACTTCGTGGCTAGCGACTGAAGCGTGCTTTAAGCCGGGAGAAGATTCCCTCTTTCGAAGCTTCAGGCTCAGGCATCCGAATCACATCTGCGGTCGTATCGACGGTGTGAGTCAACAAACCCATTAGTTCAAAGGTGGAGACTAAGCGGCGCGCTTCGTCTTCGGGAACGTGTGCGAGTGACGCGAGCTCGGTGATCGTGAGGTAGGCGGCGCCCAGCATTGCCGTCATGCTCATCTGGTCAGTGGTGTGCGTGAGCGTGGTGAGGTTTGGCCAGCGACGCAGTTTGAAGCGAGCGCCTGAAAGGCTCAGGGGGTCGAACGACTCGGGCTGAGCCTGAGTGCCGATGAGCCAAATCAGAGGCTCCCAGTCGCGGCCAGCTTCATCGTGGTGAATCGCGAGCGGTCGAGCAACGGTCTCGACGTCGCCGTCGGTGGTCGTTTCAGAGAGTTTCTCAAGAGGTTGAGCCCACCAGTACACGCCCCCGCGGGGATCAATGACGAGAGTGGGAGCATCGGCAAAGCGAAGTTCCACGAGCGGTTCCGCGGCAGAGTGAACGGCTTCGGTGATGGCGCGGTTGAGCGCATTCCAGGTGGCTGCGGGCAGAACGATATCAACACTGCTAGCGGGGCCCGTGCGGCGCTTGCCGGCCGCGCGCGCACCGGAGGCGGCATCCGCTGGAGTGTTGTCGTCGTCGATCGGAGTGACGTTGAGGATCTGTGCCGTGGCGCGCTGGGGTCCCGCAGCATTTGCTTCCGTCGTTGAAGCGGCTGAGAACGGGACAGGAGCGGTGGCTGTAGTGGTGGTGGTGGTGCCGGCCATGGCGGGCATCGCCGAGTCCATGGAGGCGCTCGCGTTCGCATGATCGCGGGCGCTCTTGCGTGGGGCCGGGTGAATGATGAGCACGTCGGGGTCCGCGGCAGTGGCGGGAGCGCTGACGTTGAACTGTTCTTCATCGACCGTGACGTTGAGCGGTGTTGGCTCGCTGTCGAGGGCTGAGACGTGCTCGGTCCAGGCGGTGGCATCCCACCAGCGAAGCTGCAGAGCGCCAAGCGGGTCGCGGTACCACCCTGCGGGGATACTGGTGCCGTCGGTCATGATGTTTCTTTCTGAGCGGTGAAGCCTGCTGTGGCGGTCATCGGATGACCGCCACAGCGAGTGGATTTTTAGAGGCCGAGGCTGGAGTCGGCGGTCTTGACGTTGATACGTGCAAGCGCGAGGTTCGACTTCGCCTTGTCGAGCACGAAGTAGATGAAGACCTCGGGGTTCGATGACAGCGGGCGGATGATGTGGTACTGGCTTGAGAGCGTGATGAGGATGTCATCGATGGAGTCCTTGAGGCCGAGAGCCTTCATGGTCTTGAGCTTCGCGCGCACTACCTCGGTGTTACCGGCTGCTGCTGCGTCGAGGTCGATGCCGCTTCCAGCGCTTCCGAGCAGCATGCCCGAGCCGCTGTCGACAACAGCGGCGGCCATGGCGCCATCGGTCTCGAGAAGGGCTGCGAGGGTTTCAGTGATGTTTGACATTATGTTCTCCGTTTGAGGTGTCGGGTTGGTGATACGTCGATGTGATGCTGGTTAAGCAATGAGCTCGGCCATGCGTCGCGCGGCAATGCGTGCGATCGAGAGGCCTTTGCCCAAAGTTTCATGAGTGTCGAACAGTGCGGCGAGCACGATGGGGTGCCCTTGCACGCGCAGCTGGATGACATGGCCGAGTTCGGATGCGATGATCACGTACTCGTTGGTGCCGATTTTCAGTTCGTGGGCGACAGCATCGCTGAGTGCTTGCACTGAGCTGGACATGCTGGCGAAGCGTCCGCCATCCGCGTGGGTTCCATTGAGGTGAACGATCTCGAAGCCATCATCGGTGAGCAGCGAGGCAAAGGTGAGTGAGCTCGCGAGATCTTGCATTTCGGCAAGGGTGCGGTTGCCGGCTTCGATGTGGACGGGGTTCAGGTGCGATGCAATAGCGGCGACGGGCGCAGGGGTGAGGTTCATTAGATGTTCTCGGAGATCGGTGTCGGGGCAGGTGCAAGGAGTTCACGCATTTCGACGCTGGCGACGAGGGTGAGCAGCAGGGTGCGCATCTCTTCGGCATTGCGAGGGTCGACGGTGAATACGGGAATCAATTGGTCGGGAGACGCAGCGGTGAGCGCGGCCGAGTAGTCGGCAACGCTGGGTGTTTCGGAAACATCAGACTTGGTGACACCGATGACAACCGCGCCGCGGGCGTGAAGTTCACGGAAGTCGTTGAGGTATTCCAGAAGCAGCGCGACAGAGTCTGGCGCATCGTTATTGATGAGAAGAAGTAGACCACGTGCGCGGCCGGCCAAAATTGACCACATGAAATCGAAGCGCTTTTGCCCCGGAACTCCGTAGAGGCGAACCTTCGTGACATCGTCGATGGTGATCTCGCCGTAGTCAAGAGCCACCGTAGTGGTCTCTTTATCCGCTGTCTCGCGATCGGTGTTGGTAGCCTCGGTCGACACCACAGCGATTTCGCTCAGACTGCGAATAGCGGTCGTCTTGCCGGAGCCCATGGGGCCAGCAAACAAAACGACGTGCTCAGACATAGATCTCTTTCGGTTGGTTAGTACTTCGGAGCGAACGCCTCATTCGATGGGCGTGCGAATACCGCTAAACGATCAGGCGTCGTGTGCGGCGTTAATAGAATCGGTGCTGCCCAAAATCTTCACGAGTCCCCACTCGGGGGTCGCGAGAACGGAACCCGCAGAAAACTGCACCAGAACGTTCTGTCTGTCCCCATCACTGGGTGTAAGTTTTACCCGAAAAACGGGGTACCCAGCGGGCGGCAGGGTGGTGCGAGGTCTCTACTTGTGCGGGTGGACTGCCCATTCGCGGTCGAGAATCGCGTAAATACCGGTGTCTGCCCACGCGCCCTTGAACCACATATCTTCCACGTGATGTGCTTCATGCCGCATGCCAAGCGCGAGACACAAGCGAACGGAATCGTCGTTTCGGGGATCCAAATTGGCGAAAACCCGGTGCAGCTTCAGGGCGTCGAAAGCGAGATCGAGCAGAGCGGATGCTGCCTCCCGGGCATAGCCCTTGCCCTGGAAGTCGGGATGCAGAGCCCACCCGATCTCGGCATTCGAATCCTCAGCACTCTCGATCTTGAAATACAGGGTTCCGATCATCACGGAGCGGCGCTCGCGGTGGTGAGCTGTGGGCTCAGCGCCCGCCGCAACGGGAGGAACAGCATCCGGTAGTTCAATGGCCAGCTGCACGTAATCGTCAGTCTCCGCGAGCACTTCGTTCGCTGTCCACTCGGTGATCTTCTCGATTATCGTGGCGCGGTCGCGGGGCTCGTAAAGCATGTAGGTAGTGAGCTCGGGGTCTGACTGCTGCGCGTGCAGGTCGTCGATATCGTGCTCGCTGGGCGTGAGGCGGCGCAACACGAGGCGCTCGGTGTGCAGGGGAGCTGTTGACTCATACGGTTTCATGCGAGCCCCTCATCGTTGTGGGTGGTGCCGAAGGCCAGTATCGCGGCCCGACGCTAAGCCGTGTGCGGTCGCGCCTGAGCGTCGCTCGCCCGTGCCGTGCGCTCGACCGGGATGTTGTAGAGCGCCGAGAGGGCAGCATCAAACTCTGCGACGCGGCCGTCAGCCGCGAACTCGCGAGCGCGCACGGACGGGCCGTGGAGGAGGACTCCGCCGAGGTGGCGCAGGGCCGAAATGGTTTCGTCGCCGGCCCCGCGGGCGGTGGCGCGAGCAATTTCCGCCTCAAGGAGGGCGAAGTGGTGCTTGCGAAGAGCAACGATGGCTGGCTCCGCCTGGCTTTCGGCAGCGAATTCGTGGGCGGCCGTGCGAACCAGGTCGCGAGCATCCGCATGCGCGTTCAGTTCTTCGAGCGGTGCGTGCAGGCTGATGGTTTCGAGGTCGAGCAGGTCAACGCCGTCGAGCTGGCCAACCGCGGGGTCAACGTTGCGGGGGAGACCAAGGTCGAGCACGAGGCACTTGCTGGCGGCCGAGAAGCGCTCGGTGCCGAGCACGGCGCTGGCAGTACACGTGACGATGACGTCAACGTCGAAGTCTTCGCTGGGGGTGAGGCCGTGCTTGAGGGCGAAGGCGGCGTCGCGGCCCGAGGGGGAGAAGACGCGCAAGTCGAGTGCACCCTTGTCGCGCAGAGCGTTGACGGTCGTGACGGCGTAGCGGCCGGTGCCGACGACGAGAACACTCGCGGTTGACCAGTCGGCGACGCGGCTCGAGGCGAGTTCGAGCGCGAGGCGCACGAGGGACTTGCCAGCCCCGCCGATGGCCGTGTTGTTCTTGATGCCGCGACTCGTGTGAGTGGCGCGCTGAAAGAGGCGCTCGAGGTCGCGGGTAGTGGTGCCATCTTTGCGCGCCTGATCGAGAGCGCGGCTGACCTGCCCCGAGATTTCGGCTTCACCGATCACGACGGACTCAAGACCCGAGGTCACCGCAAAGAGGTGAGCTGCGGCATCCGCCCCCTCATGAACGGCGATGGAGGAATGAAGAGTGTCGACGCTAAGGCCGGTGCGTTCGCTCAGTGATTCGAGCAGCGAGCAGACCGTGATGGCCGTGGCGGCGGTGAGAGGTTCTTCGACATCGAGGTAGGCCTCGAAGCGATTGCAGGTGGCAACCAGAACGGCTCCGGCCACGAAATCATTGTGCGTAACAAGGTCGACGGTGGCCGCCGGGGCGACCTCAGACAGACTTTCGAGTACGTCTAAGCTCGCGTTGCGATGATTCGAGCTAAGACACAGGAGCACGACCTAATGTTAACCCGTGACTTTGAATTCTGACCACCCACTTCTCGACGGCCGCACAGCTAACTCGCCTATCATCCGGGCCTATCGCGGCGATCGCCCCGAAACCACTCCCGTCTGGTTTATGCGCCAGGCCGGCCGCTCTCTTCCCGAGTACCGCAAGCTGCGTGAGGGCAACGAAATGCTCGAGGCGTGCCTGACGCCCGACCTCGCGAGCGAGATCACGATGCAGCCGGTGCGTCGCCACAATGTCGACGCCGCCATCTTCTTTAGCGACATTGTTATCCCGGCCAAACTTGCCGGTGTTGAGGTCGAGATCGTTCCCGGCCGTGGCCCTGTCTTTGCCAACCCCATTCGTACGGCGGCGGATGTCGCCAAGCTGCACCCGATCGACCCTGCTGCGTTTGCGCCGATCCGTGAGGCTGTCGCGCAAACCGTTGCTCAGCTCGGAACCACCCCGCTCATCGGTTTCGCTGGAGCACCATTCACTCTTGCGTCGTACATGGTCGAGGGTGGCCCGAGCAAAGACCAGCAGCGTGCGCGCACGCTTATGTATTCCGACCCGCAGACCTGGGCAAACTTGCTCAACTGGTGCGCGGATGTCGCTGGCGAATTCTTGATCGCCCAGGTTGAGGCTGGCGCTTCTGCCGTGCAACTCTTCGACTCCTGGGTCGGCTCGCTCTCGGAGCAGCAGTACGTGCGCCGGGTGGCCCCGCACTCCAAGCGTGTTCTCTCGCACTTGCGTGGCTACGACGTGCCGAAGGTTCACTTTGGTGTCGGCAGCGGCGAAGTGTTGCAGGCCATGCACGGCATTGGCGCCGACGTGATGGGTGTTGACTGGCGCATCCCGCTCGATGAGGCCGACCGTCGCCTTGGTGGCGGAGTGCCGCTGCAGGGCAACATCGACCCCGCGCTGCTTGGCGCACCGTGGCATGTGCTCGAAGCGCACGTGCGCGATGTCATGAACCGCGGCCGCGTTGCCCCAGCTCACGTGGTGAACCTCGGCCACGGTGTTGGCCCCGACACTGACCCGGATGTGCTCACCAAAATTGTGGAGCTCGTTCACGAGGAAGGTTAGTGAGCGTGAGCACGACAGAATTCACCGTCGTCGGCGGCGGCATCGCAGGGCTTGTCACTGCGCGCCGCCTCGCGATGGCTGGCCGAACCGTGCGCCTCATTGAGGCAAGCGATCATCTGGGCGGCACCGTGGCATCCCACCTTGTTGGCGGTATCAATTTGGATGCCGGAGCCGAAAGCTTCGCCACCCGCGGCGATACTGTGGCCGACCTCGCTCGCGAGCTGGGCCTTGGCGACGACATCGTTTCGCCGGGCGACGAAGGTGCTTGGCTGCAGCCCGTGGATGGCGCGGCCCTCCCGTTGCCCAGCACCGGCATTTTGGGCATTCCGGCGACACCGCTCGACGCTCAGACGATTGCGGTTCTGGGTATGGGCGGCGCTCTGCGCGCCCAACTCGATTCGTTAATTCCGTGGTTCGGAAAGCGCACCGATGTTTCGCTCGGTGCTCTCGTTCGTCGCCGCATGGGCAAGGCCGTTGTCGAGAAACTGGTCGCCCCTGTCGTGCACGGCGTGTACTCGCTGCACCCCGACGATCTTCCGCTCGACCGCGTTGCAACGCTCAAGGAACGCCTCGCCCTGCACGGGTCGCTGGCGGCAGCGGTGCGTTCGATGCGTGGCGCGATGCCGGCCGGAACAGCGGTTCAGGGCATCCGGGGCGGAATCAATCGCCTCGTCACTGAGTTGGCCGCCGATCTGAAGACCTACGGGGTTGTTGTCGAGCTCGACCGGCGCATTGAGAGTGCCGACGAGCTTGCGGCACTCGACGGCACCGTCATTGTGGCAGCCCCCGGCATCCTTGCCCCGGTTCGTGGCCGCACCGTCACGCTCGCAACCCTCGTGCTTGATGCGCCCGCGTTGGATGCCGAACCCCGCGGTTCAGGAGTGCTCGTCGCCCCCGGCTGCACCGCCGTTTCCGCTCGCGCACTCACCCATGCGACGGCGAAATGGCAGTGGCTGAAAGAGCAGGCGGATGGCCGCCACGTCGTGCGCCTCTCGTACAACGAGGTGCCGGCCGGAGAGTTTGCCGACGTCGCTCGTCGCGATGCCGAAGTGCTGCTCGGGGTTTCGCTGCCGCCAGAGTCCGTTATCGATTTTGCTCGTCGCGAATGGGTTCGCCCGGCCGCGCTCGCCGCCGCTGAGCGCACGGATGGCGTAGTCGTTGTCGGCGAAACCGTCGGCGGAACCGGGTTGGCTGGCATCGTCACGCACGCCAATGCCACGGTCGATCGACTGCTGGCGCTCGCGGCCGAGGAACCTGCCGAGGAGCCCGCCGAGGAGCCTGCCACCGAAGCAGCCACCGAGGCCGATGACGCCACTCAAGAGGTAAGCTAGTTAGGTTCACCTAACTCACGGTATTTTCCCAGTGTGCCCAGAAGGCGCGGGAGAGAATGGAAGACATGACAGACGTCGACGAGTCCACTGAAGTTTTGGGTTACACACTCTGGGCGGTTCTCCGTCGTGATCCGCACCGTCCGGCACTCGCCGGCAACCTCGACAAGGCCGTGGCCGCTGTCGAGGCCCGGGGGGTCACCATCCGTGGTTTCTACGATGTCTCCGGCATGCGCGCCGACGCTGACATCATGATTTGGTTGCACGGCAACAACCCTGAAGACATCCAGTGGGCGTTGCGCGAACTGCGTCGCAGCAACCCGCTCGCCTCACTTCTGCCCACCTGGAACGCGATGGGCGTGCACCGCGACGCGGAGTTCTCCAAGAGCCACATGCCAGCGTTCATGCGCGGCAAGGAGCCCGAAGCGTGGCTCACCATTTATCCCTTCGTGCGCAGCTACGAGTGGTATCTGCTGCCCGACGCCGAGCGCAGCAAGATGTTGCGCGACCACGGCATGAAGGGCTCCGAAATGCCCCAGGTTCTCGCCAACACCGTCGCGAGCTTTGCGCTCGGAGACTACGAGTGGATGCTCGCGCTCGAAGCCCCCGAACTCGTTGACCTCGTAGACCTCATGCGTCACTTGCGCCAAACGGATGCCCGCCTGCACGTACGCGAAGAGGTTCCCTTCTACACGGGCCGTCGCATCACTCTCGACGAGATCTCTGAGGTGCTGGCATGACCCACGTTCTCGGTGCTACGGATGCCGCGGCATCCGGTCCCGAACACGTCGAGGAGCCCGTGGCCTACGACGCCATTCTCCTCGCGAGTTTTGGTGGGCCTGAGGGCCAAGACGATGTCATTCCGTTCCTGCGGAATGTCACGCGCGGACGAGGCATCCCCGAAGAGCGCCTCGAAGAGGTCGCGCATCATTACCGCGCGTTCGGTGGCATCAGCCCGATCAACGACCAGAACCGTGAGCTCAAGGCAGCGCTCGAAGCCGAGCTTGCTCGCCGCGGCATTGACCTGCCCGTGCTGTGGGGAAACCGCAACTGGAACCCCTATTTGAGCGATGCGCTCACCGAGGCCAACGAGCGAGGCTTTAGAAAGCTCATCGCCGTGGGCACGAGCGCGTACAGCTCCTACTCGAGCTGCCGCCAGTACCGCGAAGACTACGCAATTGCGCTCGAGCAGACCGGTCTCGAAGGCACGATCCAGATCGACAAGGTTCGCCAGTTTTTCGACCACCCCGGTTTTGTTCAGCCGTTCATCGATGGCGTTCGTGACGGTCTTGCTCAGATCGCCGCCAAGGGCATTGCGCCCGAGAAGACGCACGTGCTCTTCACGACCCACTCGATCCCGTCGACGGATGCCGCCAAGAGCGGCCCGGAGTCGCGCGGTTTCGGAGAGGGCGGCGCGTACGCGGCGCAGCACCTCGCGGTCTCCGAAGTTGTGATGGCGGCGCAGGCGGAAGACTTTTCCGCCACCACGCTGCCGGCGCACAGTCTCGTGTACCAGTCGCGCAGTGGCCCGCCCTCGATGCCGTGGCTCGAGCCCGACATCAACGATGCGATCGATGCGCTTGCCGCCGCTGGCATCGAAGCGGTTGTCATCGTTCCGGTCGGATTCATCTCCGACCACATGGAAGTGAAATGGGATCTCGACACCGAGGCGCTGGAAACTGCGGGAGGCCACAACATGGTTGCCGTTCGCGTTCCTACGCCCGGCGTACATCCGGCGTTCGTCACGGGTCTTGTTGACCTCGTGTTGGAGCGCCGCGACGGAGTGCCGGTGGCAGACCGCCCCGCACTAACAACAATCGGCCCCTGGTACGACGTCTGTCGTCCCGGATGCTGTGAAAACGTGCGGCTCGGCTTCAAGCCGGCAGCCGCGGGGGTAGCACCGTGACCGTAATTCGTATTGGCACCAGAGGCAGCACGCTCGCCATGGCGCAGACCACCACGGTGGCACGCCAGCTCGAAAGCAAGACCGGCGTCGAAACGGAAATCATTCCGATCTCCACTCAGGGTGACCGTTCAACAGAATCGCTCTCCACGATCGGCGGGCAGGGTGTGTTCGCGAACGCTCTGCGCGAAGCGCTGCTCGCGGGGGAGTGCGACGTTGTCGTGCACTCGCTCAAAGATCTTCCGACTGCTCCCGTGCCCGGTCTCACGATCGCGGCCATCCCCAAGCGTGCCGACGAGCGCGATGTGGTGTGTGCTCGCGATGAACTCACGCTCGCGACGCTTCCCGCCGGCTCCCGTGTTGGCACCGGTTCGCCGCGTCGCCAGGCTCAGCTGCGTTCGCTCTACCCCGACCTTGAGGTCGTAGACATTCGCGGCAACATCGATTCGCGCCTCGACAAAGTCACCAACGGTGAACTGGATGCCGTCATCCTCGCCGCTGCGGGCCTCGCCCGTGCCGGTCGCGCCGCCGCCATCACTGAGTACCTCGGTATTTCGGGTTGGCCTACGGCTCCCGGTCAAGGCGCGCTCGCCATTGAGGTTCGCGACGGCGATGAGAAGCTCGTCAAGGTGCTCGACCACAAACCCAGCCGCACTAAGACGGATGCCGAACGCTACGTTCTCGCCTTCCTCGACGCCGGATGCTCGGCTCCCCTCGGAGCGCACGCCGTGATCGACGACGGCCTCTTGTTCTTGGATGCGCGGGTCTACGCCCTCGATGGCTCCCGCTACCTCACCAGCTCGCACGCGCTGTACGTCAACGATGTAGACGACCCGGCGCGCGAGGCAGCACAGCGGGTCGCCGACGATCTTTTGGCCCAGGGCGCTGGGGAGCTTACCGGGGCACGAGCGTGATCATCCGCCCCCGCCGTTTGCGGTCGAGCCCGGCTATGCGTCGCCTCGTCGCCGAGAACCGCACCCACCCCAACCAGCTGATCCTGCCGATGTTTGTGCGCGAAGGGCTCACGGAGCCTGCCGCGATCAGTTCGATGCCGGGCGTGCAGCAGCATTCGCTCGACTCGATGCGCCGCGCGATTGCCGAAGCCGCCGGACTGGGCGTCGGTGGCGTGATGCTCTTCGGTGTTCCTGAGCATAAGGATGCCGAAGGCTCGGGGGCGATTGACCCGAACGGAATCCTCAACGTCGCCACGCGCGCGGCTGTAGCCGAGGCCGGCGACGCCCTCGTGGTGCAGACCGATCTCTGCCTCGACGAATTCACCGACCACGGTCACTGCGGTGTGCTGCGCGAGCGCACCAACCTCGCGACCGGCGCGACCGAGTTCATCGTCGACAACGACGCCTCGCTCGAGCGCTACCGCGAGATGGGCGTTGCTCAGGCCGAAGCTGGCTCGCAACTGCTTGGGCTCAGCGGCATGATGGACGGTCAAGTTGCCGCCGTGCGCGACGCGCTCGACACCGCTGGCCACACTGACACCCCCTTGCTCGGTTACGCCGCCAAGTACGCCTCGGCGTTCTACGGCCCGTTCCGCGAAGCAGTGCAGTCCTCGCTTCAGGGCGACCGCCGCGCGTACCAACAGAATCCGGCCAACCGCCGCGAGGGTATCCGCGAAGTCGAACTCGACATCGATGAGGGCGCCGACGTGGTGATGGTCAAGCCCGCCATGAGTTTCCTCGACGTGCTCGCCGACGCCAGCGCCGTCAGCAGCGTGCCGGTCTGGGCGTACCAAGTCTCCGGCGAGTACGCGATGATCGAAGCCGCCGCAGCGAACGGCTGGATCGACCGCCGCCGCGCTATCGAAGAATCAGTACTCAGCATCCAGAGGGCCGGCGCCGAAGCGGTGCTCACCTACTACGCAACAGAACTTGCAGAATGGCTACGCCGATGAGCGACACCACGTCCAACACCCCGTCCGCCCCCGCCACCAACCAACAGTCGTTCGACCGCGCCCGCGGCGTCCTGCCGGGCGGCGTCAACTCGCCCGTACGTGCCTTCGGTTCCGTCGGCGGAACACCCCGCTTCTACGTGAAGGCCTCCGGCTCGTACGTGACGGATGTTGAGGGCCGGTCGTACATCGACCTGGTCAACTCCTGGGGCCCCGCCATTCTCGGCCACGCTCATCCCGAAGTGATCGATGCCGTTCAGCAGGCAGCGTCGCGCGGCCTCGGCTTTGGAGCATCCACTCCGGCTGAGACCGAGCTCGCCGAACTCGTGCGCTCGCGCATAAGCGTCGGGGGAGTGAGCCCCATCGAGCGCTTGCGTCTCGTCTCGACCGGCACCGAAGCGACCATGACGGCCATCCGTTTGGCTCGCGGCGCTACTGGTCGTCGCCTGCTCGTGAAATTCGCCGGTCACTACCACGGTCACTCCGACGGGCTTCTGGCTGAAGCCGGTTCTGGTCTCGCCACGCTCTCGATGCCCGGCTCTGCCGGTGTCACCGCCGAGACCGCAGCCCAGACTCTCGTGATCGAGTACAACAACGTTGCCGCCCTCGAGCAGGTCTTCGCCGAGCACGGCCACGACATCGCCGGAATCATCTTCGAGGCCGCCGCTGCCAACATGGGTGTTCTGGCCCCGCAGCCCGGCTTCAACGAAACCATCGTGCGCATCGCCCACGAGCACGGTGCCCTTGCTATCAGCGACGAAGTTCTCACGGGCTTCCGTGTTGACCCCGCCGGCTACTGGGGCTTGGATGCTCGTGCCGCAGCGGCCGCGAACCCCGACGCCCCTGAGGCGCGCTGGGTTCCCGACCTCTTCACCTTTGGCAAAGTCATTGGCGGAGGGATGCCGTTGGCCGCTCTGGGCGGCTCGGCTCGCATCATGGAGTTGCTAGCTCCACTCGGTCCGGTCTACCAAGCAGGCACCCTGAGTGGAAACCCGGTCGCCGTCGCTGCGGGCCTCGCTACGCTTCGGCTCGCCGACGACGCCGTGTATTCGCGGCTCAACCAGGTTGCCGAAACGCTCTCCACCGAAACGTCTGCCGCACTCTCCGCCGAGGGCGTTGAGCACGTTGTGCAGCACGCAGGCAACCTTTTCTCGTTCGTTTTCTCCGGCACCGAACCCCTGAACTTCGCTGACGTGAAGGCTCAGCAGGGTTACCGCTACGCACCCTTCTTCCACTCGATGCTGGAGTCTGGAGTGTCACTGCCGCCGAGTGTGTTCGAGGCGTGGTTCGTCTCGGCAGCCCACGACGATGGCGTGGTGGCGAAGATCGTTGAGGCACTTCCCGCAGCCGCGAAGGCTGCTGCCGCGGCATCCGCCCCGCAATAGTCGACATTGCTCCTGACGGCTGCGACGTGAGCTTCGAAAGCGATGATGACTCGTCTGTAAACTCTGTGTGAGTTCTGGACGCAGCCCTATGCCAATCTGAGAATATGCTCCAGACTAGTTACCTGCGATAACAGAAAAAGCTGACCACCGTCTGCAGTTATCGCGAGTATGTTGGAAGAACCAACCGGCAACGAAATGGAGTTCACCATGAAGGGCAAAATCCTCCTAGTAGTAGGACTCGGCATCGGCTACGTGCTCGGAACCCGCGCTGGCCGCGAGAAGTACGAAAAGATCAAGGCGACAGCGGGCAAGCTGTGGAACGATCCTCGAATCACGCAGCAGCGACACAATGCTGAAGATTTTGTAAAAGACAAGGCTCCGGATGTTGCGGAATTCCTTGCAGACGGCGCCAAGAAGGTCGTCAAGCAGGTCGCGTCAAGCAAGAGCGACAAGACGGCGTCAGAAAAAGTGACGACCACCAGCAGCGCACCTAAAAAGAAGCCTGCCGCCAAGAAGTCTTCGTCATCGGCATCCACGACGAAGTCCACCAACTCGAAGTAGGGCTGCCATGTACGGTGAATCACCGAATACAGACTCGCAGCGCGACCCCAAGCGGTCACTCGCTGCACTAATCGCCGACGTCCCTCGCCTTCTCGGCGACCTCGTCCGCGGAGAGATCGAATCGCTCAAGAGCGAGATGGTCGACAAGCTCAAGCACGCGGGCGTTGGCATCGGGCTGTTTGTGGGCGCCGCGTTTATCGCGCTGTTCGCACTGATGGTTCTCATCGCCGCTGCCGTGCTTGGCTTTGCTGAAGTAGTGCCAGCTTGGGCCGCCGCGCTGATCGTGGCCGGCATCCTGCTGCTCATTGTGGCAATCCTTGTGTTGGCGGGCGTTGCGCTCGTCAAAAAGGGAACCCCACCGGCACCCACCGAAACGATTGAAAGTATTAAGAGCGACGTTCGTGCCATCAAAGGCACCCGAAAGCGGAGGTCATAATGTCTGAAGAGACCAACAACACGATCGAGCAGGCTCGCGCCGAACTCGAAAAAACGCTCGACGCCATCGAAGATAAGTTCAACATTGGCAAGCGTGTAGATGAAGTTGCAACCAACGTGCGCAGCTCCTATGAGAGCAACCCGTTGCCGTGGATTATTGGTGCAGCAGCGGCCGCAGTCTCGGTAGTGGCTGTCGTTGCATGGGCAATTCTCAGCGACGACGACTAGCTCGATTAGCGTCTGACTCCCCAACAGGGGGAGTATAGAGAGCATGGCAAGAAAAGCACTCGATGGTTTGCGCGTGCTCGTCCCGCGCGGAGGCAATTGGGGCGATAGCGTCGCAGCACTTTTGAGGGGTCACGCGGGCATTCCCGTGATTGCGCCCCTCATCAATTTCGCGCCCTCAGAGAATGTCGCCGCGCTCGCCAACGCCTTTCATGAACTCAATGATGGGCAGTTCGACTGGATCGCTGTGACCAGCGCGACCACCATTGATGTATTGATCGCAAGTGGCGTCAAGATCCCCGAAAACACCAAAATCGCTGCCGTCGGCGAAACCACCGCCAGCGCGCTGGCGCTCGCTGGACACCGGGTCGATTTCGTTCCCGAGTTTGATAACTCCGGTCGTGGGCTCGTTAAAGAGTGGCCCGACACGACTCCAGGCCTCCGGGTTTTGGCACCGCAATCGAACCTT
The DNA here is from genome assembly GCF_015864945.1 of Salinibacterium sp. NG253. Lineage (GTDB taxonomy): Bacteria > Actinomycetota > Actinomycetes > Actinomycetales > Microbacteriaceae > Rhodoglobus. The sequence goes on from NZ_JADYWF010000001.1 coordinate 1,865,585, forward strand.
GCTGATACGACTCTTGTTGATGGGCTCGGTGCGCTCGGTCACGAGGTATTGAGCGTTTCGGCGTACAGCACCGTCGGGGTGCCTGTGGCGGACAAGGTGCGGGAGGATGTTGCATCCGGTCGTATCTCAGCCGTGCTGATCAGTTCTGGCTCAGTCGCGCGACAAGTGGCCGAGCAGCTCGCGCCGCTGCCCGACGACACCATCGTGGCGTGCATTGGTCCGCGCACAGCATTCGACGCGCGTGCCGCTGGTCTCACCGTGCACGTGATCGCCGAAGACCGCTCGAGCGAATCTCTCGTCGAGACGCTCGTGGAGTACCTGCGCCGCTAGCGGGTGGTGAGGCCCGCCAGCGGGCGAAGGTGGACGATATCGTGGGTGGCGGTTGCCGCCCGATCGTGCCGTCTTAGCCGATGTTGAGGGCCAATACCAATAAGATGATTCCGAGCAGCGGCGGGGTTCCCTGAACGATCGCGGGACGCATCATTGTCTTGGGCTGCGACGTGACGAGCACGATCGCAGCGAGCACCATGCTGAGCGCTCCAAACATGGCGAGCGCAATGCCAGCTGGCCACATGTTGGTGGTGCCCATGAGCACGAGACCCGTTCCGGCGCCGAGAGCCAGGAAGACGTTGTAGAAGCCCTGGTTGTAGGCCCACGGCTTCACGACATCCACTTCGTGAGGCTTCACGCCGAAGATCTGCTGCACGCGAGGCGTGTGAAAGAGCACGCTCTCCATGAAGAAAATCATGAGGTGCACGAGGGCGGCGAGAAAGATAAAAGCTGATCCGAGGATGGCTAAAGCAGTGTTCATGCTCAAAAGTGTGGCACAGCCGGGTTGCTAGCCGTGCACGTCGATGACCGTTCGACCACGGATCCGCCCTGCAATGATGTCTTCTCCGGCCGCGATAGCGTTGCTGAGTCCGATCGTGGACGTCGTGCTCTCGAGCAGGCTGAGGTCGAGATCGCGCTCGAGGCGTTCCCACGCTTCAAGTCGGTGTGCTCGCGGAGTGAAGACCGAATTGATGCCGACGAGGCTCACGCCGCGCAAAATGAAGGGCATCACGCTCGTGTGCAGGTCGCTCGATTGGGCGTTGCCGCACGCGGTGACCGTTCCACCGTATTGGGTGGCGGCGATCGCCGAGGCCAGAGTCGTGCCGCCAACGGCGTCGATGGCGCCAGCCCAGCGCTGCTTCATGAGGGCTTTGGGTTCGGCGCTGAGCTCAGCGCGGTCAATGATGGTGGTGGCGCCTAGCGCGCGCAGGTAGTCGTGTTCGCTTTCGCGACCAGTGGATGCTGTCACGCTGTAGCCGAGCTTGTTGAGCAGGGCGATGGCCACAGACCCCACTCCGCCGGCAGCACCGGTGACGAGAACTTCGCCGGAGACTCCGCCGCGCTCGATCGCGAGGACCGAGAGCATCGCGGTGAAGCCTGCCGTGCCGATGGCGGCGGCCTGATGATTGCTGATGCCGGCGGGCACCGGAACAACCCAATCGCCCGGAACACGTGCCCGTTCCGCGTAACCACCATGATGGGTTTCACTGAGACCGCAGCCGTTCACCAACACACGCTGACCAGCACTAAAGCGGTCATCCGTCGACTCGGCGACGACGCCGACGAGGTCGATACCGGCGATCAGGCGCGGCGCGCGAACGATGCCAGGCCTACCCGTGAGGGCGATGCCATCTTTGTAGTTGAGGCTGGAGAACTCGACATCGATCGTGACGTCTCCGGGCATCAGGATGCTGTCATCCAGTTGCTCAGAGAGCTCGACGTGCGCCAGAGCTTTCGGGTCGGACTCGTTCTTGACTACTTCGATTCCACGCCACATACCGTCAGCCTAGAACCGCAGGCTGGGTTCTGAGTCAGAAATCAGGTTTAGCCGAAGAGAATCGCAGCTTCGTCGTAGCGGGACTGTGGCACCGTGTTGAGCTTGCCGAGGGCATCCTCGAACGCAACGTTGGTGATCTCGGTTCCTCGCAGTGACACCATGCGACCCCAGCGACCGTGGATGACCGCATCGACGGCGGCGAGGCCGTAGCGAGTGGCGAGCACGCGGTCGTAAGCGCTGGGCGTTCCACCGCGCTGGATGTGCCCCAGAGTGGTTGAGCGAGTTTCGAGGCCAGTGAGGGCTTCGATCTCGGGCGCAAGCTGGTCGCCGATGCCGCCGAGGCGGGGGCGACCGAAGGCGTCGAGTCCGCGCTCGGAGTGGGCGTCGTCCATGGTGTCGAGGGTGAAGCCTTCGGCAACAACAACGAGAGGGGCGCGGCCGCGGTCGCGAGCCGAAGTGACCCACTCCACGATCTGCGCCATCGAGGTCTTCTGTTCGGGGATAAGAATCGCGTGCGCGCCGGCAGCCATGCCCGAGTGGAGGGCGATCCAGCCAACGTGGCGGCCCATGACCTCGGCGACCATGCAGCGGCCGTGCGAGTCGCCGGTGGTGCGCAGGCGGTCCATGGCGTCGGTCGCGATCTGCGTGGCAGTGTCGAAGCCGAACGTGTAGTCGGTGGCGGAGAGGTCGTTGTCTACCGTCTTGGGGACTCCGACGATCTTGATGCCGGCATCCGTCAACCGCTTGGCAGCAGCAAGCGTGCCTTCGCCGCCGATGGCGATGAGGGAGTCGACCCCGAGGCGTTCCATGTTTTCGCGCACAGTGTCTGCGCCGTCGGTGCCTTCGAAGGGATTCGTGCGCGAGGTGCCCAGAATGGTGCCACCCTGCTTGGAGATGCCCTGAATGTCTTTGCGAGTGAGGGGCATGGCGTCGCCTTCAACGACTCCACGCCAACCGTCGCGGAAGCCGACGAACTCTTTGTCGTAGACCTGCGTGCCCTTGAGCACGATGCCGCGAATAACTGCGTTCAACCCGGGGCAGTCGCCACCGCTGGTCAGGATTCCGATCTTCATGAACCCATCATGGCGCATTTTTGTGCGCTAGCGAGCCACGATCTGGTTCGCAGCGCCGCATAACTTTAGTGGCTGATTGTTGCTTCGCCGATCGGATGCGCGGCACACGCCACGGAGTCTGCGTGCTCATCGCACACCACGAACTGCTCGCGGCAGGCCTTGTTGTGGCAATTCTCGACCCGTTTGGTTGCCGCACCGCATTGGTAACAGCGGCCGATCGCTTCGGTGTCTGCCGTGAAGTCGATGGCCATGCGCTTGTCGAAGACATAGAGCGAACCGTTCCACAAACCAGAGTCGCCGTACTTTTCGCCGTAGCGAACGATGCCGCCCTCGAGCTGGTAGACCTCGCCGAATCCGCGACTGCGCATAAGAGAGGAGAGCACTTCGCAGCGGATGCCGCCCGTGCAGTACGTGACGACCGGCTTGTTTTTGAGGTGGTCGTACTTGCCGCTGTCGAGTTCGGCGACGAAGTCACGAGTGGTGGCGACATCCGGAACGATCGCATCGGTGAATTTGCCGATCGCAGCCTCGATGGGATTGCGGCCGTCGAAGAAGGTGACCTCTTTGCGCGCAACGAGCTCGTGGAGCTCTTCGGGGCTGAGCTTCGTGCCGCCGCCAACGACGCCGTTCTCGTCGACCTGCAGTTCACCGGGAGCGCCGAAGCTCACGATCTCGTCGCGCACCTTCACGCTGAGCTTCGGGAAGTCATCGCCCTGGCCCTCGCTCCACTTGAAGTCGATGTTCTTGAACGCCGGATACTCCCGCGTCTTGCGTACGTAACGCTTAATGTCTTTGAGCTCGCCGCCGACGGTGCCATTCATGCCGTCTTTAGAGAGGATGATGCGACCGCCGAGCCCGAGGAACTCGCAGAGGTCGCGCTGCCACAGCCGCACAGCCTCCGGATCGGCCAGCGGCGTGAACACGTAGAAGAGAAGGATCTTAGGAACAGCCACAGGGCAAGTTTACGGCTGTTCGCTGGGGGCAGACTCTTCGGCTGCGGCTGCGGCTGCGGTGGCGGCGGCGACCTCGGACCGGAGGAAGAGCATCCACTCGGTGTAGATCTCGTCGGGGCGCAGGAAGACGCGGCCGATGGTGTGGGCGAGAGTGCGGCCCGAGTCGGGGAGCAACCGGTGCCAGAGCATGCCGCGCACAAGTGTCGAGGCCAGCAAGAAGCTGAGGGCATAGGCGACGAGGGTGTTCAACGCCTGCTGCAGCGGGTCGCCTTCAGGCTGCAGAAAGAGCACGCCCATCGCGCCGGCGAAGCTAAGCAGAATCGTGCCGATGCGGGGGAGGCGTTGCGCGGCGGGCACATGCACCCTGGCATAGACGGCCCCGATGAGGAGGCCGCCGACGATCGCGCCCAGAAAGAGAAGCATGAGCGAAGTTTAGCCAGCGGCCGGGTGCTGGTCTGCGCGCTCTCCGAGCATCGCCGCGTACTCCTTGCGCAGGTCGCGGGGGTTGGTGAATTGGCGCGCAACAAGCTGCCAGTAGCTGAAGCCGGATTCGGGGAAAACTCGTAGCCAGATGCGTGGGGCGTAGGCGACTTGGGTAATGATGAGGCCGCCGAGGAAGGCGTAGCCCATCATCCCGTGGCCTCCTGTTGTTGCGATGATGGCGATTACCGCGCCCATGCCCACCAGGAGAATGACGAGGTTGGGGAGGGGCTTATAGGTGGGAGTGCGTGCTTCGCACGACAGAACCCCCGTGATCATTCCGATCACCGCTGCAACAACCAACCACATCATGAGCCAAACTCTACGTCAGGGGTGGCGCGTAATCTAGGGCTCATTGGTTCTGGCTTCGTCGTTCGCTGGTCTGACAGCGCCGCGGCCGTCGTAGTCCCAAGTCGCCCGCAGTTCTTCGCGGTCGGCAAGCATCGCCGCGTACTGCTGCCGTATATAAAAGGAGCCGGTGAAGTCTCGCCACGCGAACTCCCGGTACGTGAGGCCCGCCTCGGGAAAGTAATCCATCCACAGCTTGGCCGAATACAAAGTGGATGCGCTCGCCATAGTGATCACAAAAGCCGCAACACCAGCGAAGTTGAGCCACGCCGGAGCGATAACGTCGTTGGGCGGAATGTTCGGCCACACAATCAGCCCCATTATGAGTACTGCTCCGCCGACGAAAGGCAACACTCGTAGCCGCGGCACCGTCGCGAGTGCCTGATAAATGCCAAGGCTTGCGCCACTGAGAGTCATAATCGCGAGCCAGATCATGAGTGAAACTCTACGTCAGGGGTGCCGCGTAATCTAGGGCTCATGACCGAAGCGCTCGCCGTCGACGAGCCCGTGCGCATGCGTTTTGCGCCCGGGCGGCCCGTCGATGTGCGCGCGACGTTAGCGCCGCTGAAGCGTGGCGCTGGTGACCCCACCATGCGAGTGGATGCCGCGGGCACCTGGCGCACGATGCTCACGCCGCACGGCCCCGCGACTCTGCGTCTCGTGCAGCACCAATCGCATGTGGATTGCACCGCGTGGGGCGCCGGAGCCGACTGGGCAATCGCCAGTGTTCCCGAGTTGCTGGGGGAGGGCGATGACTGGAGCGACTTCGATATATCGGCGCTTCCGTTCGCCGCTGAGGCTCAGCGTCAGAACCCTGGCTTGCGATTGCCGCGCACTCGACTCGTTTTCGAGGCGTTAGTGATGGCGATTCTCGAGCAGAAAGTCACGGGCATTGAAGCGAAACGGGGGTGGCGCATCCTCGTCACGAAGCACGGTTCGCCGGCGCCCGGGCCCGCCCCGGCCGGGATGCGCGTCGTGCCGACACCGCAGGGCTGGGCACGAATTCCGTCGTGGGAGTGGCACCGCGCGGGAGTCGGGCCACAGCGTTCGGCGACCGTGATGCGCGCGACGCAAGTAGCGGCATCCCTCGAGCGCACCGCCGATTGGGGGCGTGGCGGCCCTCGCATCGAAGCCGCCCTGCGATCAGTCGTGGGCGTTGGCGTGTGGACGGCCGCCGAAACTATGCAGCGCTCGCACGCCGATCCCGATAGCCCGAGTGTTGGCGATTACCACCTGGCCGCCGTTGTGGGTTGGGCCCTGATTGGCGCACCCGTCGACGATGAGCGGATGCTCGAACTGCTCGAGCCCTGGCGCGGCCACCGTCAACGTGTCGTGCGGCTCATCACGGCCTCCGGGTTTCGCAAGCCAGCCTTTGGGCCACGGATGACGATTCAGGATCATCGCTCGCATTAGCGCGGCTACGGAGTAATAGGGCTCCGGGCGCGGCTCAGCGCGAATGAAGCAGAGGAAGCGCGGTGGTATTCTTCTGCGAGGCAGTCGAGCGCCCACCGGGCATCAACTGCGTCAGTTCATTCGGCCGGGAGCCGGGATTCGGGGAGCGCATGGCCAACGAGCGCGCGTCGGTAGCCGTCAACGGCGCAGCCACTGCCACGAAGAGTCGCATCGACGCTCTCGACTGGGCGCGGGGTTGGATGCTCGTCGCCAGCTTGGGTGTCAACAGCGCCATCATTTCCATCCCGCTGCTTGATCACGCTCGCTGGGCGAGCGTAATGCCAATCGATTTCATTTTTCCGCTGTTCGTCACCCTTGCCGGTTGCGGAATGGCGTTCGCCTTTCATCGTCGGGTAGAGCCGTGGGGGGTGCTGCGCCGAGCGCTCGTGCTTGTCGTGCTTGGCCTCGCTTTCAACGCCGTTGTCGACCTAACAGCGTCACTGTCAGAACTGCGGTTCACGGGAGTGTTGCAGCTTTACGCTGTCGTGATCGTCGTGATGGCCTTGTTGCACCTCGTCACGCGCAGCTGGCGAGGCTGGGCACTGCTGACAATCGTGCTCGCTATCTCACACACGGTGATGCTCTCGAGCTTCGCGCGCTCGTGTGTCGCGACTCTGCTCACGCCTGAGTGCAACCCGTCCGGCCCGCTCGACTCGCTCCTCTTTGGAGCAACCCACATCTATAGGAACGGTCTCGCCGGGCATGACCCGGAGGGGATCATCGCGATCATGGGTGCTCTCGTTTCTACAGCAGCCGGGGCGACACTGGGGCATCTGATTCTGCGCTTCCGCAAGGACGAGGCGGCAAGTTCAACGCGACTTCCCATCACGACCGTGCCGATTGCTCTCGCCATCGCCGCACTGTTAGGGCTCGCAGCGGCGCTGTGGCTTGGCCCCGACCTGCTGGCCGGTGGGCCGGTGCCGCCAATGAAGCGGTTGTGGACAGCACCCTTCGCCCTGAGCATCGCAGCCATCGCTGCTCTGCTTCTCTGGTTGGGCCAGGTCGCCTTGCCGTCCAGCAAGTTTCGAACCGAACGGCAGCGCCGCTTCTGGACGCCGTGGGTAGCGCTGGGGCGCAATAGCCTGTTGGCATACTTTGGCTCGCACCTGCTGATGCTGTTGCTCAACCGATCGCTCCCCAACGGGACATCGATTACCGGCGCCTTCGCCAGCCTGTTTCCGTCGGCAGTTCTCGCGCAAATCGTGTGGACTGCGTTGTGGCTAACGTCGTGGGTTCTGCTTTGTATAGTGCTTCACCGCCGCGGTTGGTACGTGAAGCCATGAGCCGTCGTCGCACACTCACCTGGCTCCTCGCTCTCACCCTGATCGTGGGGGTGACGGCAAGTCTCGGTGTGGTCGCGCAGGCACGCACCACGATCGAACCCAGCGCGGTCATCTATGTCGGCCCGCATCCGGATGATGAGTTTCAGTACTGGTCGCTATTTGAGAACCGAGCGGACGTCTACAGCGTGGTTGTGTTGCTGACGCGGGGAGAGCAGACTGGATTCTGCGCCCCAGAGGCGTTTGAAGCCGGGTGGCAACCCGACTTGGAGCCCGCTCCGGAGCCCATTCCTGAGGGCAAGTACAGCGAGGCTTGCGCCGAGGCGCGAGTGAATTCATTTGTGCACTATTTCAGCGACATGGCGCAAGAAGATGAAACCGTGCCTGGTCGTTTTGCGGAGCCCGTGACTTCCGCCCCCCTGCCAGACCCCAATGGTGTTGTCTGCCGCATCGACGAGACTGACGAGTGCATCGTGTCGACCACTGTTGACGTCTACCGCGACCTCGATGACCGTGGGGCGCTGCTGGTATTCGACTTAGGCGACGGAGACCTCAGCGAGGGCGAGGTCAGTTGGGCGCTGAGCGCCACAGTCAACACGTTCGTGCCCGAGTTGGTTGGTGACGATGTAGGAATCGCAGGAATTGTCGGGTCGTATTCCACGCCGGAAGGCGGATACACCGGATGCTACGCCTACCCGCATCCTGATCACCTCGAGATCGATAACGTGCTGTGGTCGACCGATTTCGGCGCCGGTTTTCAGGCTGCCGCAACATGCGCAGCGGACCCTCGTCGCCAGTTGTTCAGCCGAGTGTCACACGCCGCGACCGATGCCGCGTTCGCAACCGAGCCCGTCGAAAACTCGGGCGAGGTCTATCGGACCGGCGCGCACTCAGCGAATTTCGGTTGGCTGCACAGAACCTACTATCCCGTCGCAACGTTCGGCGAAGGTGAGCTTTTCCGTCAAGATCAACAGTTCTGGGTTCGCTACTGGTGATGCGCTCGTGCCGATCAGGCGCGAGAGTGTGAACGGCAGGTCGCCCGAGTCGAGTGGGGGCATTGTCGCTGCCGCGGTGGAGAGTTCGAAAGACGCCGAAATGCGGCGTCCGCTACGCTGAGGTTCTTGGCATTTTGCGGCTCACGTCGTCGCGAATAAATGACCAACCCGGGAGAATCGACTGATGAAGCTGAGAATTCTTAGCGCGCTCGCTCTGAGCGGCGCCTTGATTTTCACGAGCATCACACCGGCTGCAGCGGTTGCTCCGGATGGCTGGTCGACTCCGACCGATATTTCAACCACAGCTTCGGATGCGTCTCACCCTCAGGTTGCCGTTGCCTCAGACAACACGCTTGTTGCTGTGTGGACGCGTTCCGATGGCAGCAATGTCATCGTTCAATCGAGCTCCTCGACCGACCGCGGTGTCACTTGGTCGGTTCCCCTCGATCTCTCGGCAGCTGGTCAGGATGCGGAAGATCCGCAGATCGCTGTTGCTCCGAACGACACTTTTACCGCGGTCTGGGATCGCTTCGATGGCAGCAACAGCATTGTGCAATCCAGCAGCTCTACTGACGGCGGTGTTACGTGGTCTGCTCCGATCGATGTTTCTGTCGCGGGCCAGCCTGCCCAGACGGCGCAGGTTAGCGCGGCGACAGACAATTCTCTGACCGCGGTCTGGCGCCGTAACAATGGCAGCCGCAACGTGATTCAGGCGAGTTCTTCTGCCGATGGCGGTGCGACGTGGTCGACTCCGGTGGATGTGTCGGATGACGCGCGCAACTCGACGACCCCACAGGTGACAATTGCTGCTGACAACACGCGCACCGCGGTCTGGCGCCGTAATAGTGGCAGCAATCAGATCATTCAGGCGAGCACGTCGACTGACAACGGGATTACGTGGTCGGTTCCCGCAGATCTCTCTGCTGCAGGCCAAGACTCCGACACTCCGCAGATCTCTGCTGCGCCGGATAATTCGCTGACCGCGCTGTGGGAGCGCAGTGATGGCAGCGACGGGATCGTTCAAGTGAGCACCTCAAACGATAGTGGCGCATCCTGGTCGGTGCCGGTGGATCTGTCCGCGGCTGGCGGCACTGCAGTCCAAGGGCAAATCACTGTCGCAGCGGATGGCTCACGAACAGCCGTGTGGCTGCGTGGCAACGGCAGCGAGCGAATTGCTCAAGTGAGTACTTCCACTGATGGAGGCGCTACGTGGTCTGCAGCGATCGACATTTCAGCGATCGGCGAAAATGCGCGTGAACCGCAGCTTGCCGCTACACCTGACAACACACTGGTTGCGGTGTGGCACCGCCAAGACAGCGGCGACCGGATTCTTCAGGCAAGTTTCTCGACCGACCAGGGCGTGACGTGGTCACCGGCTGCGGATATTTCTGCCGTGGGAAGCGACACCGCTGGACCAGAGATCGTTGCTGCGGCCGATGGCGCTTTCACGATCGTGTGGGCTCTCACTACTGGTGGCACTCAAGTCATTCAGTCGGCATTCGGTCTCGTCGCGCCAGAAATTACGTCGGCTGCCCCGCCGGCCCCAGCGCTTGAGACGGCGTACTCGTTCCAGCTGACGGCAACCGGTATCGCCACTCCGACGTTCGCCGTCAGTAGCGGCACACTCCCCACCGGGCTGACGTTGTCTGCTGACGGATTGCTCTCCGGCACACCCACCGCAGCCGGAGAATTCACCTTCACCGTCACGGCCAGCAACGGCACGCTACCGGATGCCACCGCCACCTACACGCTCACAACTCCCGCCCTCGATCCCGCCGGAGAAGAGCCGCTAGAACTCTTGCCCCCGACAGGGCAGTCGCTCCCGGTTCCGCTCATGATTGTTGGGGGAGTAGTGCTGCTGATCGGTGCGGGGCTCCTCGTCGTGTCTCGGATGCGCAACGCCAAGAAATAGGTGTGCGGGCTTGGGTCCCCTCAGGGGAGTGGCACCGCGCTGGAGCGCGATGGAGTGGGCACAGCTGCAGGCGCACTGATTCGCTCAGAACAACCTACTTTTAACTTTTGCTCAAATTCAGAGTTTCGGTGATAATTGCGACTAGGGCGAACGAATACGGGGTCAAGCGATGAAGTCACGGATTCTTGGGCTGGCGGCAACGCTGGGCGTATTGCTCCTTGCAGGGGCGTCAGCGGCCACCGCTGTGGTGCCGGATGGGTGGTCCCCCGCGTCAACGGTCGCAACGGGAAACAATGACTTTCTGTCGGGGCCTCGGCTCGCTGTAACTCCCGAGAACAACGTCGTTGCCATGTGGGTGAGAGGCTTCGGCCCCTCCGTGGTGGAGTCCAGTGTGTCCAACGATCGCGGGGTCACGTGGTCGCGTCCTCAAGCGCTGTCTGCTGCGGGAGCCGAAGTGTCCACCCCAGAACTCGCAGTCGCCCCCGATGGCACTGTGGTTAGTGTGTGGAGTATCGGCGCCACGGGCGACAGGATGGTGCAGTCGCGTCGTTCAACCGACGGCGGAGTCTCGTGGTCGGAACCCACCTCGCTTTCCTCTCCTGCGGACAACGTTTATGACTGGGACATCATTGCCGGGGCGGATAGTTCCTTCGTTGCCGTGTGGAGCATGGAGAGTGGCAGCGAAAATCGCGCTTACGTGAGCACATCCAACGACCAGGGGGAATCGTGGACAGAGCCAGTAGCTCTCTCTGGTGCTGGTGCTGGTGCTCGCAGCGGAGCGCCAGCAGTGGGCGAGGCCCCTGATGGCTCCCTCACAGCCGTATGGGCTCAAGGGTTTGATCCCAGCGTGGTGCAAGCGAGCACGTCGAGTGATCACGGATTAACGTGGAGCGAGCCGGTGAATCTTTCGGCGGCAGCGGGATCCGCGGCTGACGCGAGAGTGACGATGGCCTCCGACGGCTCGCAGGTAGTGACGTGGAGCCAGGCGGCTCTACTCGGGGCGGAGCTCATTCAGGCGAGTCGTTCGCACGACGGTGGGGCGACGTGGTCTGCGCCAATCAACTTGTCAACGGCAGGGGCACTGAAGCACGACGTTGTTGCGGCATCCGATGGATCCCTCGCTGTGGTGTGGACCTTCCAATTCGATTCGAACCGATTTGTCATTCAGGCGACCACCTCAGTCGATGCTGGAGCATCGTGGGCGACACCCCAAGCGATTTCTTGGGAGTCGGAGTTGGCAGACTGGCCGCGAGTTGTCGTTACGCCCGATGATTCTTTTAGCGCGCTGTGGGGGTCGTCGGAGGCTTTTACCGGCACACAAAGTGAAGAACAATTGAAGAGCGGAGTGCTTTCGAGCACTACTCTCGACCGCGGCGAATCGTGGTCGGATGTTGTGAGCGTTGTCGCGTCGGGTAGCGGCGCCGAAGACGCCCAGATCGCAGTTTCAGCAGACGGGGCGCTCACCAGCCTCTGGTTTGTACAAGACGGGGAGACCTCCAACATTCAGGCTTCCTTCGGTTTTGCGGCCCCACGAATCTCTTCGGACGAACCCCCCGCAGCGCAGGTGGGCGTGCCGTACTCGTTCACGTTCACCGCCGTTGCGGCGCCGACCGCAACATTCGAGGTCACCGACGGAGAGCTTCCCGAAGGCTTAGAACTCTCGACGGATGGAGTGCTGGCTGGCACTCCCGCGCTAGAAGGAAAGACATCCTTCACGATTTCTGCCATCAGCGAGGGCGGACCGAACGACGCAATTCGCTACGACTTCGTGACGGAGCCCGCCGCCAGCGAACCGGCGCCGGCGCCAGACGATGCGGGACTCGGCATCCTTCCCTGGATACTCGGGGCAGGGGCGGCCGTAATGGCGGCACTCGTGGGTGTCATCTTCTGGCTGCGAGCCCGCAAGCGCGCTGCAGGAGCGGCAGAAGATAAACACGAGGGTGTAGCCGAGGCTGAGTCTGGTTCGGGCTCTGAAACCGAAACCGAAGCCGAGCCGGAGGAACTAGACGATCCCCATTCCTGAGATTGCGCTCACGAGTAACTCGTCGAGCACCTCGGTCGTTGTCGTGTTTTCGCCGAGCTGGTTTGGTTTGACCGTGGAGTGGTAGTCGCTGGAGCCGGTCATCCGCAGTCCTAGATCGGCTGCGATCGCGGTGAGCTCGGCGCGCGCTTGATCGCTGTGCTCGCGGTGGTTTACTTCGAGGCCGAAGAGACCGGCATCCCGCAGCTCGGCGATCTCATCGTGGCTCAACCCGGTGCCTCGGCCGCCGTCACGCGGATGCGCGATCACCGTGACGCCGCCGGCCTTGCGCACGAGGTCTACAGCGGTGAGGGGGCTCATCCGTTCGAGCGGAACAAGGTACTTGCTGCCGTCGGCGAGGATTTCGGTGAAAGCATCGCGCGGTGTTGTGACCGCGCCGATTGATACGAGCTCCGCCGCAATGTGCGGTTTGCCGAGCATTGCGCCCTCGCCGGCTCGTTCTGTGATCGATTCGAATGACACCGGGAAAGCCGGTTTCAGCAGCTCGATAGTCGCGCGCACGCGATCCTCTCGCTGCTGCGGAGCCTTCGCGAGTTCAGCGTGCAGCTCGGGTGCGGCCGGGTCGAACAGGTAGGCGAGCATGTGCACGGTGCCGCCGCGAGCATCCGTCGTGGAAAGCTCTGCGCCGCGAAGCAACTGGATGCCGTGCTGCTGGGCGGCAACGGTCGCTTCTGCCCAACCCGCCGTGGTGTCGTGGTCGGTGAGGCCGATCACCGAGAGACCTGCCGCGGCTCCGAGTCGCATGAGCTCCGCGGGCGTATCGCGCCCATCGGAGACTGCGGAGTGAGTATGGAGGTCAATCGTCATGGGGTGAGCCCGTCTGTTGTGAGAGCTGTTCGATGCGTGAGCTGGGGATCCGACAGCGCGTTACGAAAGGCGCGATTGGGACGCGCGTGCGGCAGTGCTGCCGAGACTTCTGCCAGGGCCCGTTCGATCGGGATGTTGAGGTGCCGGGCCGCATAGAGCGCAGCGACGGTAGGCGTGCGGCTCTGCGCCTGCACGCAGTGGAGCAGCACGGTGTGGCCTTCGGCGCGGAGAGTGGCGACGGCATCCGCAGCATCCGCCAGTACGAAGCTGAGGTTGGGGTTCTCGTCGGGCTCGACTCGGTCGATCAGCCGGATCTCGAGGCGCTCGCGGATGCGCGCCGGCACCTGCTTCGAGCCGATGCGGCACAGCGACACCACGGCATCCACCTCGGGGGGAAGGTTGTCGAGTGCGCCGACAGCGCCAAGCCACACGCCGGGATCGTGCGGATGTTGCACGAGCGTCGAGATGTCGCCATACCCGGCGTAATCAACGCGTTCGTCTGCCGGCTTGCCCCGCAGCACTTCGGTGGAGAGGCGCACGAGGTCGAGGCGGCGCAACCCGGGCCAGCCGTGCACGATGCGTTGCCACGCGGCGGGGATCGCAGAGAGTCCGCACCGCGCGCCGGTGAGGCCACCCGCAATTGCGGCGACAGTGTCAGCGTCACGACCGCCGCGCACCGCGCGCTCGAGCGTATCGACGAGACCCTCGCCGTTCACGATCGCCGACCAGGCTGCCTGCAACGCTTCGACGACCCAGCCGTTCTTGGTGAAGTCACGCGGCTGCTTCGTTTCGGCGTCATCGATGCGGGCGGACCAGAGCGCAGCGCGGTCGGGGGAGAGGGCCGAGAGGCCGACCCGAACATCCGCTTCGCCGGTGAGAATAGTGTGACGGATGGCGAGGCACCAGAGCACGCAGGCGTCGCCGGCATCCTCGTCGAAGTGGGTGAGATCGCTGATCGCACGAGCGGCTTCTGCGAGCCCGGTCGGGTCGTTGAGGTAGGCGAGCGCGACCGGCGCAGTGCGCATGAGCGAGCCGTTGCCGCCGCTGCGGCCGCGCGCTTCGTGGATACGTTTGGCTGATGCGCGAGCTGCGGATGCCGTGGGCTCGATGCCGCGGAGCACCCCGCTGGTCTGCACGCCGACATCCGGCGCGGTTTTCGCCCAGTCGATCCACGCGGCGACGATTTCGTTGAGAACTGTTTCGTCGCGCAGGTCACGGCCGGATGCGGCGGCTCGCAGGATCGGGATGGCCATGGAGGTGTCATCCGTCCATTCGCCGGGAGCCCAGTTGAAGCCGTTGCCGCCCTTCATGAGCACCTCGCCCTCGAAGGGTGGGCCGAATTCGTAGCCGGCGCCGAGCGCGTCGCCGCAGGCCATCGCGAGCATGACGCCACTGGCGCGGTCGTTCTGTGCAGAGGTGAGTTTCATGAGTTCTCCGTTTCGTCCGTCGCGGGCCGCAGAAGCTGCCGCGCGTGAAAGTACTTGTTCGACAACCGCACCTGGGTGTCGTAGTCGAGTTTGCGAAAGCGCCAATCGGCGAGGTTGTCATTGATGTCCGCGAGCTTCACCGCGAGAGCAGCAGGGTTCTGGCGGATGCGGTCGTAGTAGTCAGCGTCAGCGACATCCGCCCGTCGGGTCATCAGCTCGACTGCTGTCACGATCTCAGGCAGCATCCCCGCCTTCAGAAGGTCGGCGGCGCTCACGTCGGTGTCTTCGAGCACATCGTGCAGCCACGCGGTGCAGTGCTCGACCGGCTCGTTCAGCCAATCGAAGCTCTCGGCAACCCGCGCCGGGTGATCGATGTAGTCGTAGCCGAGCTTGTCGAGCTGCCCGCGGTGGGCGATCGTCGCAATGCCGACTGCGATGCCGTGCTGCACCATCGCGTCGACCTCGGTCATGAGCATGTCGTCGTCTTCGCCGTCGTCCTCTTCTTCGCCTTCGTCAGTCTCTCCGTCTTGTGCGTCTTTCGCGACGTGGAGGTGTCGCGGGATGCTGTCGACGGCGCCGGGATGAAGCTGCTCGATGTCGCTGCGGGTGCTTTCGGCGAAGTGGGTATCGTCGTCATCCCGATAGTGCTCAAAAAGGTCGAGGTCGATCTCACCCCACGCATCCGTCTGCCACATGAAGTAGCGGCGCTCGCCGTTGAGGGTGATGCCGGTGAAGGTGCCGACGTGCAGAAAGCCGGTGTCGGTGAACCGGGTGTAGAAACGTTGCGGCTCGATGGTGGGGCGTTCTGGGGTGGTGTTCAGCTCGTTCATGCGTTCTCCAATAGCGGGTGCGCGTCGTCAAACGCAGTCAGGTGGATGATGCTCGGTGGTGCTGTGCGTGCGTTTGTGTGCACGATTCCGGATGTCCGCAGTCGGCCCTGTTGTGAACGTACCGCTCGGGCCATCCCGGCGTCGCCTCCGTCTTCGAGGGTCACGGCTTGCAGGTGGCGGGCGAAGACTCGGGCATCGTGGGCGCTGGTGCGACGGTGTGGTGCGAGCCTGGCGTCGAGGCCGGCTGCCTCGAGGATGCCCTGCCACCGGGTTTTCAGGCCGGTGCTGCTGCCGAAGATTTCTGCGCCAACCACGCGACCACCGATGCCGATGATCACGCCGCGCTGCCCTTCGAGCAGGTGGGCATCGATCGAGCCAGAGCGGTCGAGGTGATCGAGCATCGACGAACTGGCGGTAGTGCCGAGGGTGTTTTCGTAACGGCCGATGCGTCGCCACACCTCGCCCTGCTGGTCGACGCCGCGCACGTTTCCGTGGCGCACGCTGAGTGCGCTGCGACGACCGCTGGTTTCGTGGGTGCTCTGGGTCTCTGGGGTTCGTCCGCCCCACCGCCCGTGCTCGACGCAGAGCGCGGCGACGACTCGTGCCTCGAAGGGTTCGAGCAGAAGGCTAGCGGCGAGCATCCGATCTTGCCAACCGCCTTTCAGCAGGTCGCCTTCGAGGGCGACGACCGGGCGGGTGGTGCTGTTGTGCAACACGAGTTCGCCCACGACGGGGGAGCCTTCGCGTTCGGCGGTGCGGATGCTCGTGGCCTTCCAGTCAAGGCCGGTGACTCTGGGCGAGTCGACCCAGACGGGGAAGATGCTGAGGCTGCCGTGGTGGCTGCCGTGCCCCACGTGGAGTTGGGGGATTTGTCTGTTGGGGTGTCTGTTCGTGTGTCCGTTCATGGTGCCTCCGATAGTTAGCGCATTGTTGCGCAAATTCAGAGTATGACACCCCACCGACATTTAGCGCGGATCTGCGATAATTGCATGATGGAGACCTACCGCGACTCGCACGACCGAGCACTCACCGACTACCCGCGGCCCTCCGTCGCCGTCGACACCGCCGTGCTGACCGTCCCGCCGGGTGCTGCCCTCAGCGTGCTGCTCGTGCGCACCGGCGACGAATGGCGCCTCCCCGGAACCTTCCTGCACGAGCGAGAGAGGCTCGCGGATGCCGTGCTCCGGTCGCTGCAGACCAAGGCCGGGGTATCGGGTTTGTCGCCCCGCCAACTTCACGTCTTCGACGACCCCGCCCGCGACAACCGTGGCTGGGTGCTCTCGGTCGCGCACCTCGATGTGGTGCCGTGGTCTCGACTCACGATCGACGAGTCTCTCGCCAAGATCGTGCCCGTGACGGATGCTGGCGCGCTCCCTTATGGGCACAACGAGATCCTCGACCAGGCGGTGGCAAGCATCCGCTCAAGCTACGCGACGACACCCGATCCGGCCGGCCTGCTGGAGCACCCGTTCACCCTGCGCCAACTGCAGCAGCTGCACGAGACCATCGCGGGCGAGCCGCTGATGCGCGATAGCTTCCGTCGCGCGATGGAGCCGCAGCTCGCGGCGACGGGCGAGCTCGCCGCCGGCACCGTGGGGAAGCCGGCGCGGCTATTCGCTCGTGCTTAGGCCGTTCGCTGGCTGGAAGCGTGGCTGCTCTGTGCTGAATCATTGCTCGCAACTCACCGGTCGCATAGCCCCGGATGGAACGCTGAGCTCGGCCGCATCGGCTAATTTGGTTTGAAGATGAGTTCCCTCTCTCAGAATCCAGCCGGCCGCCTCGCGGTAGTTTTATCGAACCCGCCGACTACAAGCGGGTCGCGAACGCTTCAACGCGTTGAGCTCGCCAGACAAGTTTTGGGGTACGAATCTGTGGTCACGGCTAATCTTTTCTCGATCGCTACTTACCGTACGACGGGTATCTCGGAGGCGGGGGCTGACGCTGCGGGATGGTTAGGCGCGCGGCCTGAACTCGCCACGCTGCTCGCTTCAGCGGATGCTGTCGTCCTCGCGTACGGCTGTCGAGAACCCGCAGGCGCGGCGCGGCATCACTTCCGCGATCAACTTTCTTGGCTTCAAGGAGAAATGCGGCGACACAGCATTCCCACTTGGATGCTCGCCGACCGGCCACGTCACCCCTCACGGTGGCATCGCCACACGCATGCTGCTCACCCTGAGCTGCCATTCGCGGAAGCACTCAGCCTCGTCCTTCGCCCGGTCGACCGTGCGGTGGACTAGCGTCGCTCAATCTGTCTTGGCGGCGGGCTGAACCGTCGCGAGGCCTCCAACGTCCCGCCAAATCCAGGCAGAGCGGGCTTCTGGTGCTGCCGCATACGGCACGGTGAAGCTGAATACCGTAGCAACATCTTCCGCAGGAAGTTCGGGCGGTAGAGCAGCCAGCGGCTCCTTGCCCTTATTTCGCCCTGACGGCACCGCGTTACTGTCAACCGGATCGTAAGTGAAGAAGAGAGCGAGCACGCCACGAGTTCCGTCCCCTGCTAGAGCCTGCGCTTCTACGGTGCCTTCCGCCTCTGGGTGCCCTGCGATAGCTTTGAATGGCTCTTCTCTTCGCGTCAGTTTTCCTGAGAATGCAGGCCGGTCGGTGCGGCGGGTGATCGCACGCACTGGCAGTTCGAGTTCCGCCACTTTTCGGAAAGACGCGCCTCCGGTTTCTGGGATCATCACGACGAACTCTGTCAGTTTCTTTTCAGCGATGAGCAAACTCATGAACGCCAGGTGCTCTTCGATGCCGTGTCCGATAGGCATAACGAAATCCACGAGTGCGTCAACAACAAGTTGCGCATCAACAAGCCAACAGGTAGCCGGCCAGATCAGCTTTCCATCCGCGTCGTGGAAAGGAATCTGCTGGCCTGCGCCAGAGAGCAAATGCGTGACGGCAGCGATTCGAGCAGGATTCGGGTCAGTGTCTCGTCTCGGATACCACGTCCGCTCAATGGGTATCCCCCCTTCACCGATGTGCTTGAGGACTGCGTTGTGGCGTTTGTTAGGCGCAACCGGGCGAAGCCAAGGAAGCGCCTGAAAAATCAACGCAGGTATCTGTCGAGGAGTTATCTTCGGCTTACCATCGGCATTGACGCCTTCGAATCTCCGGAGTTGACGGCGAAGAAGGAGCTCGTCTTCCATGCTTCCCTCGAACGCTCGGTACAGGTCGAAAGTCTTGCCCTTCGCATCCACAACGTAGCGATCGATGTATAGCCTCACTAGGTCGCGATATCCCCGCCGATAGCCGAACCATCGCCCCATCTGCATGAGCGTGTCAGCGGCTTCTGACTTTCGGCGGAAATAAGAAATGGTGAGGTCTTCAACGGTGAAGCCTCGACTGAGTTTTGCGCCACCGACAAGAATGCGCCAAGTGTCTTTAGCCTGAAAATCAAGCTTTTCGTAGTCTGAGTCCTTGTCTCCGTTGACAACCACTACCGGCGAGCCCGTATCTTCCATTCGGCCGATCGCTTCGCCAATAAAGGGAACGAGGGCGGCAAAATGATCAGGCATCGGAAGGTCTTCGAAATCACGAGTATTGCGACTTCGCCAAACAGGGAGTATGTCGGTTTCCCACTTCCTCTTTAGGCGCTGTTTTCCTAGGGCCGTTTTGAACCCGGACCTCCCCCAAATTGCGTCGATGCGGGCTGCAAGAAGCGCATGATCTTTTTGGCTAACCGACTCATGGACCAGCATTGTGTGGTGGCGAAACTTGAAAGTTGAGTTTGCTTGTCGCCACAGCTTTATTCCGCCGGTCAGAACCCAAGCGTCAATCGCATCGGCGAGTTCATCATCTTCGTCCAGCTGAGCGTTCAGCCCCAAGTCGCGCACAAACGCAGCTTCGTTCGAAACTGCCGGGTCGGCCTTGTCGAGCGTGGGTTCAGCGTCTAGATCGTGCATTGCTGCGCCGCCCATATATTCTCTTGACGGCTCCAGCGAGAACATGAAGTCTTTCGGGAAAATGTCCTCCTCCACGTCCGGATTCACGAATACGTTAGCGGCGGGAGTCGCGGTGTAGCCAAGGTACTGAGCGCGAGGCATCACCTTTAGAAGCTTGACGATCTCCTTGTTGACCGCCGTGCGCTCGACTTCCTCGGCGCTTCCTTTACCCGGACGAATTGTGTTGATTGATGCAAGGTCGGACTCGTCATCCAGAATCAGCGCGGGGATTTCGTTGAGGTCGATATGCAGTGCTGCCAAATCAGCATTGAGTTTCCTGAGCACTGTGGAATTCTTTTTTACGACAGCTAGACGCACCGCGGTGTCGTGGAGGTTCTGCGAATCCCATAACGGTTTTTGTTTTGCGGCCTTTTCGATCTGAAAATCAAGAACCGTGCTGTTGATAACGCCGAGAAGTTTATAGTCGGTGAGCGATGTGGTGAGCCGCCGAATCGCGGGCACGCCGGGGGCGTTAACCGGGTTGACCCCGAGCTTGGAGAACTTACCAGCGGTCCACTCCTTGTCGCCGGATTTCACATAGTCAATTTGCTGAGCGAGAACGTCATCTTCTAGGGGAATTCCGCCGACAATGTTTTCCCAACCTACTAGCTCCTTGTCGAGCCTTCGCTGCGTCTGCGTGCGGAGGTTGTCGTAGGTTCCGGTCAGGACAATTATGAGTCTGTAGCCTGAATCGATAGCTTTCGCCATCACTCCAGTGAAGTTTGCAGTCTTACCACTCTGAACGTATCCGACGACTAGCCCCTTGCTTTGATACGGGGCCGCAGAAGTCGGATCAGCTAGTCGACCCACGATCCGGTTCGTCATTTCATCAATGCTGGCGATAGCGTGGCCGTCAAAGTTGTTCTCTTCCAGCACCTTCTTGTAATGCTTCCAGTAAAAGTCGTGCGACCCTTGCCGCGCGGTGTTGTACCAAGGCTCCCAATTTGCGTCGACGATCCCGGCACCGAAAGTCTCAATGGGAAACTCCGCGTCAATTTTGAGCCTGGCGGACTCGCTCAGGCCGAGGCGCTCGTGGATGCGCGCTCTACGCTCTGCTGATCCGGCGACTGTTCCCGCAGCCCACTTTGGGTCTTGATCTTGATCCCAGGTGTTTATTGCAATCCAGAATGGTGTTTGCGCGGGCTGGCCGACATCCGTGATTCCCGCGATGACGACATTCTCGCCCACTGTGATCTCTTCGTACTCAAGATTGCGGTTGACCTCGTCTAAGAGAGCGCGTGGCCCCATCGGGGCAACACCTTCAACGGCAGCTTTGACTGCCGCGGCGATTCTGTCGGCGGTCATTGGACTTCCTCCGCAAATTCTTGGACTGGATGAGACAGTGAGAAAAAGGGAAGCTGTGTAACGTCCACTTGATAGCGCACGCTAACTATTAGTTGTGGGCTAGGAACGTTTTCAACCACCGTGGATGGGGTGAGAGCAGGAAATAAATCGTCAACTTGGTAAGCGCGTGGGCGACTTCTATACAGCCATCGCGTGGGATAAAGATCCGCGTCTTCATCGTGCCACCCGGCTTTTGCAAGTTTCTCGTCGATTCCCCGATGCCAACGCTCGTCGGTGGCACGACGGATATCGGCGACGATATCTGTCAACGATCTTCCCTCGGCAGCTGAGCCACCACCAGTCAATTGAATTGACACAAGGCTGAGTGGTCGGCTCGGCGCTGCCTCTAATTGCGTCAGCGAATTGATCGTGTGTACTCGACCCTCGCTTCGAGTCGTTTTCACTTCGAGGTCGAAGTCTCGAAAGACGAAGTCGTGTTCTTCGTTCTCGATTCCCAACCAAGCTTCAAGCGTCTCCTCCGATGCCGTTGCGAGGCCGTGCTCGAGAACCAGCAGTTCTCCGAAGAGGCCAATTTGCTGTTCTTCCGATAGTTTCGTGCGCCGCGCAAGAATTTCTCTGAGAGCCCCAACGGCGACCGGAACTGCATCATGGAATTTCACTCCACTCCGAAGCAGCTCAGCGATCACGGCGAGCACCTGGTAGGAGGCGAAACGATCTTCAAGAGCGTGGACAGTCAGTTCATGCCAGTTCCCGCCGGCGGGATTCTTCACGAGCTCATAACCGATATGGCGCAGTGAGGTGACGTCGGGCGCGGCCGTCGTGACAGCTGTTGTCTGCAAAGTGAGCTGGTCGGTGCCGGGCGTAACAATTAGATAGGTCTCAGGTTCCGCTGCAATCCTCCGCCGCGCTCGCGCCAACGGGGCGTTGAAAAGTGCATCGATGTCGGCTGGGCTGAGCCGTGCACTTGGTTCATTGACGGTCATTCGAACTGTCCTTTCGTCTGCTGACGGTACCGGCGCTCCTCGGAGTGCGCGGCAGCTGTCAGAAGTTGCAGCCAGACTCGTTGGTCGGCCTGCTCCTTGGGGCCCGGTCGGGCCCCAGTGAAATGGGCGCCATAGATGAGGAGCAGCATTGTTTTGAGTAGGGGTGCGTCGTCATTATCATTCGGGCCTGAGCCGTTATTAAGTACGTCCCGGTAGCGCGTGTTAAGCCAGATCGTTCGCGAGCTGAAATCGAAGTGAAGCAGATCGTCACTTGTCATCGCGCGCCAGCGCACGTCGACTTCATCACCATCAATGAACTGGGCGGCATCGCCGGAGGATTCGACGATTCCCGCGATGGCGGCTTGAAGCCCGGCGGCAAAACCCCGATCTGGTTTCGCGAGGCGCGTGGGAACGAGAGCGTGGGTCTTGGATTCCTTGTATTCGTTGGATGCAACGCTCAAGAAGTCGGAGAAGGTTAGCCCATTGTTGCCAGTCGCGGCCAACAGCGCTTGGTTGAGGGTTGAGTCGAGCTCGACACCGCGTTTTTCCGGGTTCATGGTGACGTGCGACTCGAGCGCCTCATCGAGGTCCAGGCTGATGCGGGCAAATCGGTATTTGAGATCTGGGTGCACGAGTCCTTGCCAAGAGCCGTCTGAAAGTAGGCGGTTGTGGCGGTATACGAACACTCCTTGATGCTCGGCGCCTTTTCCTCCGAGAACGTACCCCGGCAGAGTCGCTTGGCCCGCTGGCCAAACATGGAAGCTAGCGAACCGCGACTTGCCATCGACCTTGTAAACGTATTGCTGAGGGAAGCTAAAGTTGCCGGTGACTTCATAGCCGAATGGATCAACGGCGACGACTTCGATAGGGAACCCGCCGTCGTTCAGGTCGAGATCCCACTCGTCCACCGTGATCTTTGTCCGGCGCGCCGAGATTAGGCGGTGGAATGTGATGCCGAGATGAGAGATAAGCAGGCGACTAGCCGTGCTGAACCAAACCTCCCTCTCGCTGGGCGCCGCATCTAGGAGGAAAGTGCGGGGATCCGCCCACTCGACTATCGTGCCTGAATCGAGAGGGAACCCTGCTTGCGCGCCCGCGAGGGCAGCAACTACGTCTTCGGTATCGATTGTGTAGACGGTCGTCGGGCTGGATCTGTTGATTTGACGGCCTGCCGGGACAGCCCCCGCTTCTCTGGAGTACACCCGCAACGTGTCCGCTTGGCTCATCGACGATGCTTTCATGCCAATACCGAAGTGCCCGAGGTCTCCCGTGCCGTAGTCACGCGTTTTTGCGTACTGCATCGCGGAGTCAATGGCAGTGGCGTCCATGCCGCCGCCATCATCGATCACGCGGAGGCCAATGACGACGCCATTTGAGCGCAAGAACCGGATGAGCACGTTCGCCGCTCCGGCGTCGATGCTGTTGTCTACGAGGTCAGCTACAGCGCTCTCAAATGAGTGGCTGCGTCCAACGGCGTGCACGATCGATTTGTCTGGCGCGACGGTGATGGAACCGCCAAGTTTGGGTGCAACGATGCCGCTCATTCGCTGGTGAACCCCTGCCCTTTGAAGCCGAGCGTCGCCCCATTTTCTTTCACCGTGCGCGCTAGATTAGTCTCAAACCCGCCGAGTTTGGATGCGTCGATCTCGATGCGAATCTCTAAGCTGTCTGGGGCTGCTTGCTGTAAGTGAACGAGCACTTCTTCCGCGATGGCCTTAACTTGGGCGGCTAAGTCGCCCGCTGGTCTTAAATCAACGCGCGCTGCATAGTTCACGTTCTGGATTGCTGGGAGACTTGGCGACACAAGCGAAGCAGCAGTCGTGGTTTCAGGTGCGCTCGTAGAATCGTCGATGGACTCGGGCTGCTGCTGAGCGCGCTCCCTCTCCCGCTGTGCGCGGGCTAGTGTCGGGGAGACGAGTAGGGTCTGGTCAGTAATCGCGGGAGCGTGGTCCTCGATCGGGAGTCGAAGGCCATCAAAGTCGCCCGTTGACTCGTCGTACCGTGTGGCCAACGCGAAACCATGCGCATCCCACGCCATGTCATCCATGACAGCCCCAACGGCGTCGGTCAGCACGGACTTGTCACGAAGCCGGGGGAGATAGGGGTAGCGAGAGTGGTACTCCCACAGCTCGCCGACGGTCACTCGCCCGCTATTCCACTTCGCACGGAGATGATTAGTGAGCGCTATGCCAATCGAAGTCGGAGAGTGTTGCACTTGCACGATGTCGTTCCGTCGCAGTCGTTCGGCGACATGACGAGCGATGGAGTCTGTTGCGCCGTCAACCTTAAGCTGGCTAATTGCCCATTGTTGATCCCCAGCGTCCTGCTGGGCGTGCAAGGCCCAAATCCACGTCTCACGGATGCGTTGCTTAACGATTCCGTTGAACTGGTCGATTTTCGACTTTGCCTCGTTGGTTTGACTTTCCGTGAGGTTCAGCGCCGAGCGAGAATCGTAGATTGAGCGCCAGGCAAGGTAGTGCCGCACAGATTGCTCTAGCTCTTTGAGCCGAGCACTGTCAGCAGTCAGCACCACGACCGAGTTAGCGTTAATGCGCCCTCCCGCGCCTCGCTTTGACGTTACCTCGCGCGCCCACAGCCGACCGGTCGTGTCTTTGCCCTTTTGTTCATGCGTGTAGCGGGGGTGGGCGATGACGAGGCGCACGCGATCTTTCTCATCAACATCGCTGGTGTCCTCCGGAGCGATAATTACTTCGGAGATCTCAGTCGTCGATTTCGGTTCTTGACGGAGCCGTGAGGTGATCTCTGCCCAGACATCAGCCGGCTGATAGGAATCGGCACGTTCGGCTACGGTGCGGTTCAGCGACGGCGTGCGGTCAAACCAGAACCGGTCCGAGTCAACGTATAGGTGAGTCGCACGTTCCGTGAGCTGGCTCAAAGCGGAACCGAAGTTGCCGATGGTGTCGCCGGGGAGTGCAACGCTGAGGAAGACCTGCTTGCGAGCTATACCCTTGTGTTCCGTCGTCAGGGTGGCAGCAGATCCCATGAAGATCGAGCGCGCGATCCTCCGCGTGAGGGCGCGCGCTCCGAATAATGGTTTCTCATTGTCGATGTAGACAGCGTTCGACAATTCACCGTCAATGTCCTTGGCGATGATGGGCTGCCACTCGTCAGGAAGGTAACCTGCGATTTCGTCGCGTACTGCGTCGCTGTCGAGTGGGATGGAACCGGGCATGATTAAAGGGGCTCGATCGCCGGCTACCCACAAGGAGTGAACGACTTGGCTCATCAGGCGCAAGACGCCGCGGGTGCGCTGAAAACGTTCGAGCATCGACCAGTCACCGTAGAGCCGATCGAAGAGAGCCGGATGAATGGGGTAAGCCGCGCGAATGCGGTCCTCATAGCCGTAGTCGAGGGACTCTCCCGGCAATTCACCCTTGTGGTCGGTGTAGAACTTAGTAAATCGACGCGCGACCTGCTCGATTGTTGTGAGGGCAGCAGCGTCGGGTTCGCGGAACAACCGACGTTTGACGATCTCGAAGGATTCTATCGGCTTGGCAGGTGCCCAGCGGTATGCATCTCGAGTCATCGTGTGGTCGAGCATGTCGAGCGCATCTCGCCCGCGCGGCCCTCCGATTTCGATGTCATGGGCGGAGACTGTGTCGTCATCTGTTCTAGCTTCGGAGGCCGGCAGTGAGACAAGAAGTACAGTGCCGGGGGTGCCTTTTACTGCCGCGTTGAGGGCTTGAGCAAAACTTCGTTGCTCCCCAAAGTCCCCGCCGGGAAGACCGTCTTTACTAACAAGCCCCCGAGCGTACGCGACCCATTCATCGATAAGGATCACCGCCGGGCCGTATGTTTGAAGCAGCGTGCGCAGGGCATGGCCTGGGTTGGTTCCATTGCGATCGGAGTCCGCGACGAGCGCGTAGCCTGCTGCCCCACCCAACTGCCACGCGAGTTCGCCCCAAATGGTGTGAATTTCGGTTCCGTCGCGCATCCAGGACTGTCCTGGCGAGAGTTCATTGCCGACGATCGCAACGCGACGAACTGGAGCGGTGAAAGTTTCCGCGGGAACAAGATCTTCTAACAGGTCTTGTACAGCCTGAGGAAAATTATTGAGGGGACGGCCGGAAAAAAGGTGCCACGCTGCGAGCATCGCGTGAGTTTTTCCTCCTCCAAAGGTCGTCTGAAGATTGATGATCGGCTCAGCGTTGGTATCTCCAGCGACACGCCGAGCGACGTGCTTGAGTAGCGTTTGGATGCCTTCGGTCAGATATGTTCGGCGGAAAAACTCAATTGGGTCGGCATAGTCTGCGCCAGCGTGGCCGTTGGCCACTTGGTAGAGGTCTGCGGCGAATTCCGCGCTTACGAAGTCGCCGGCAGCGACGTCAGGGTGGGGTTCGAGAACGTCCCGCCAGGCTGGAACATCGCCGGCGTCGAGCGTGGGCATCGCGGCGAGGCGTTTGCTGTCCTTCTTTGCTTCGGCTACTTGGCTCGACTTGACGATTTCACGTCGCTCAGCGTCGACAATATCTGCGGCGCGGGGATCATGGATTTCCCTGAGTAGCAGCACCATTGTGTCAAGCGCGCGCTCTGCTTCCTTGGGCTGCCACGGGCGATTGTGATTGGCTTTGTTGCGCACGTCAAGCAGTTCCGAAGACCAAGCTTTCGTCGCAGTCTTGCTGAGTTCGTCCCAGAAAGGGTTACGGCGGCCGGCGGGCCACGGTAGCGAAATGAGGTACAGCTGGGATTGCGGATCGTAGGGTTCGTAGACGTTGCCGGGGAACCGGGTCTCGACTATTTGGGTCCAGTCGTCGCCGGGGCCGAGCACGGACTCGATGAACGCGCGCAATGCTGGCGCGAAGACATCGTCGAGCGCACGGCGCACCCGATCCTTATTTGAGAACTCTGCCATTGGTCAATCCTCCAGTGAATCAAAATCAAGCATTGTTGGATCGGTGGTGACTGTCGTCGGCGCGTTTACTGAGGCTGCGACAATCTCGGGCCAAGCGGAAGCTAATTGGTTGAACTCAAGCGCGGGTTTGGTAAGGCCGCGTTTTTCGGAGAGTACGAAAAGTAGGTCCGCGAGAGCCTTGCCTTCAGTCATGTCAAAGCCGCGCTCGATAGCAGCCAGCAGAATACGCCCCGCGTCGTCCAAACCGGACTCTGTAACTGCTTTGGCGAGGTGAAGCACGACCTCCCACAAGGAAATATGGTCGTCCTTGCGGGGGTCATAGCCGGTGGCGAGATCGTCGAGGCCGTGCAGTCTGACCTTGCCCCCACCGTTGTTGACTACGCCGCCGCGGGCGAGCCCGTCGACAGTTGTCGCTTTCGCGGTGGCGAGGGTGTGCGCATCTCCGAATGGACCAGAATCAAAGCCGTACTGCTCATACCACGCCACACACCAGCGGGTGTCGGAGTCGAAGTCCCCCTCCTGCTCTCGCCGAACGGTGTCCAAAACTGTGTTGATCTGCACGAGCGCATCGTGCACCGTCATCGCCGAGCCATCTGACTGAACAATTTTGGCGTACTTCGAGAAGATCGCCATACCTGGGCCGATTGCCGCCTGCGCCATATCGACCGGGGCCACCGTGCCTTGATGAAGCTCGCGAAGGGACTCCGCCAGGGAGGACTTCAATTCGGCAAGGAACCCGCGTCGATCTGTGATGGGTGCGTCCTCCGGGCGGGGGCGCAGAGCAAGGACGATAGAAGACGCGAGCGCGTTTGTGCCAGACGCAACCATCCGGTTTCCCATCTCGGATCTGACTGGCCAAGTGGCAGTGATGGTCCAACCCGCGCGCACCATCGAGCTGAGAATGGTTTCCCAACCTGTTGAAGAGGTGCCGTCTACATTCGAGTCAACCTGCTTAAAAGCGTAGTACACGGTTATTGGGAAATCGGGACTCGCAGATGCTCGCGCTCGATCGAAAACTTCTTCGAATCCGTGCTCGAAGAAATCTTTCGCACCAGCTTTTCCACCATGGCGGTAGGGGTTCGCTACCAACTCCTCCGACTTCGGTACAAGCATCGTTCCTAACAGTGAGGGGTGAATTGGACGCAATGAGCGACGAAGCCACACGTAGAAGAAATCGCTGAGATCTGAATATCCGATATTGTCGTAGTACGGCGGGTCTGTTGAAACCAGAAGGCCTTCGTAACTCCGGCTAGCTGCATCCGCCTGGGTAACGTTGGCGACTGGGGGGCGTGCAGGGACCCTTTCGAGCGCCTTCACCAGATTCCCGAGACTAACCCCGAATGAGCCAGCGGCTTTACCGAACGGGGGTGCTTCGCCGAAGTCCCAGATCATCGGAATCGCTTGTCTGCCAAAGAGATTCCGGATCTGCTCCTTCGTATTCTCCCAGCGCGTGAGCGAATTGGCGATGTCCGTCAGTCGGCTCACACCCATGCCCAGATAGGTGGCAACCGCATCAGCATAGGCAGCGCCTTCGGTGCCTCCTTGTTCGAGACGGGCGCCCCCGGACATCCCGGATGCGAGTGCATCTTGGAATACCTCCTCCCGAGCCTCTCCTACGAGGTCGCTGAAGGTTGTCAACGCAGTCAATTGTCGGTTCGTGAATAGGTCCACCCAATCGAGCATCCCGTACGCTTGAACTCGAAAAGACAGAGCTTTTTCGGGTAGTTTCCCATCGGGGAGCGTTCCTGGCCGACCCAGATTGGCGGCATCGACTTGCGCGATCGTCGGTTCGATAAAGACACGAGTACGTTGACTTTCGGCGACCGTTGCAAGGAGTTGGTTGCCGAATCCAACCACGCGGCTCTGTTCGCGGATATAAGCAAGTGGTACTGCTGCGCCGCATGAAACACAGATCGCTCCGGCGCGACCTACTGTCCCGTCGCCCGTCTTGATCGGCGCACTCGCTAGACCGTGTCCAATCGTGTACACAACTTGCTTACCTGCGACGCTCGGCAACAGATAAGCTTCTTTTCCCTTCTTAGTGCTCAACCACCATGACCTAACAAGCGGCATCTCTATTGCGCAAGCCGGGTTGGGGCAGGTGATGGTGCGCGCCCATATCCATGCGACCACGGTCGCCTTGGAGCCATCGGAAAGTATTGCTTTCGGATATAGATGCCCAATCCGTTGTTCAGCTTTATCGCTAATCCACGCCCCATAGCGACGCACGTCCTCAGCTAGACCGCCAGCTCTTGTCCACTCGTTACGTTGCCCCGCTGCATCCGGAAAAACTGGGGGGCGGTCGGCAAATTTTGGCGGAATCTCGATCAATGCCTTGTCGATCAGTACGGCTACCGGATTCAAGTCGCTCGCATGTGCTTCCAAGCCCAGGCGCTGTGCCTCTAAGGGGATAGTGCCACCGCCGGCGAAGGGGTCGAGAATCGCGGGCGGTTTGCCGTTCGTGCTCTTGAGGATCTCGGCTCGCACCTCGTCGAATAGCGCTTCGTCCCCGAGGTTGTTCCAATCCACCATTCGTTCGATCAGCCTGAAGAGTCGTTGGCGTTCCGTCTGAATCGCCCGCTCGGCGTAGGCGGCGACGTCCTCCTCGCCCTTACGAGCTGCTTCTTCGCGGTACTCGAGCTCCCTGTTGCTCGGGTCATCCACGAGTTGCGCGAAGAGCACGGCTCTGGCCGTCGCGAGCGGTCGCCGAGCCCACCACAAGTGGAGGGTTGAAGGATGGCCGTGACGAATCGATTTCTCACGCGCTGACTGCTTGTTGATCTCCTCGAGGGGGAGTGCTACTTCGATCAGTTTGCGCTTCATTAAGCCAGAGTTTCCTTCGTATAGATAACGTGCCTGCATCGAACCTGGGACTCAGTCCCGGCTCCGGCCATCAACGCCATTCTGGCACTATGCGCCGTCAATAACTTAGAGGCTCTCGCGCGCAGAGCGGATCGCCTGAGACCAAGAGCCGAAGACGTTACGAAGCGAAGCGGCGGCGGGACGTTGATGGCCGGCGGCGGCTTGGCCTCTTCGCCATTCCGCGTAGTGATCCACAGAAGTGCTCATCCCCGCACCGTCGGCCCACTCGACGAAATCGAGGGAAGCGTTGTGGTAATCCTCCGCCGAGTATTTGACAAGTCCTTTAGACCGCCCGTGTTTCGACTTTCGAAGGCCCACACGTTCGAGCGTCTCATTCCACCCACCGAACCTGGCCATCGCCGTCTGACGGGTCGGAGGCCAGAAATGAGTACCTCGCGAAGAGTTGACTTCCCATTCCTCGAGCGTTGCCCTTCGGAGTGTTTCGTACCGAGCGCCCGTCAGTGTGACCTTGGGATTCTCTCCCGCGAATCCTCGCGCCGCGGCAATGACGCCGAGAACTCGTGAACGACTAATCTCGTCTACACCCTGCTCGGCGAGAGCGGCAGCGACATCGTGGATCGTTGCCGCATCTAGCGTAGCCACCGCGAGTGCAGTGTCAGGCGGAATCTGGTAGTCGACGCCAAAGATGAACCACACTGCGGCGACCAGCGAATGGTCCGTAATAAAGTCTTCGCTCCAGTCCTGCCGGAAGACGATCCGCGACGCCCGCAGCACAGAACTCGCCAACACCTCGTCGATACTTGGCTCGATGGTTTTCAGTCGCGCAACGACGCTCCGGAGAGACTCTCCTTTAGAGGCGAGTTCGCGCGCGATCGGCAGATACTCGGCCGTGAAAGCATCGCGCTGAAGCTGGTGAGCCGTTTCTCGGGCCTCAGCAGCTGCCTGGTGCGATTGCTTGGAAGATGGGCCGCCGGCCTTCTTGATTATCTGGCGGACACGCTCGCGCGTCACCCCGTATGACGCGCCGATACTCTCGAGGGTTTCCCCGGCCGCCCGCCGTGCGATGATGTCGCGCTCGCGAGCAACAGTGGCTTCTGTTCGCTGGCTCATCGAAGGCCCAAAGCGGTGGCACGGCACACTTCTTCAAAGATCCTCATACTGTTGCTACCGCATTCTCGAGGAAGCCAATGGCGGACCTGGCCGCTTTGATCAGACAACTTGAAGAGAACCGTACGCTTGATGGTTGAGTCATTTTTCCGCCTTGACCGGCGCACTCCCTACGGTGGAAACGCGGTTACAACACGGTATCGCGACGGTGACAGGGTTGAGGCGGCGAGGATGCCCCCAATGTCAGGGGCATCCCTGTAAGAAATAATCATGTTCAAGAGTTGCGATCATTCAGTACCTGGTTCGTCGCGCGGCCACCTTTTCAACGGGCGGGTGCCCCCCCCGACGAGGCAACGGTTACGAGCACGGCACTAAAGAAGCGCAGGGGAGACATCGTTCGAATCGGAACCATCGGTCGTGGACGTTTTTGTGGGTCGTCTTGGCTGGTCTCGCCGATAGTGTGGCAGTGTGCGCACCAATGCCCGATCGGTGATGCAGGCGGAATGCAGAATGTCGTCACTGATTGCGTGGCTTGATGCGTTGAGCGAAGACCAACGCCGTATGCGCGAGATCGTCAACCTCTTCAGCGACCGTGACAGCCGGGACGAGCTCGGGATCGGGCAGATCCGCGATGTGCTCAGCCACACACTCTTCCCCGGAACCTCCACCCTGCTTACGCGAGCCCGCTACATGCTCCTCATTCCGCGGGCACTCACCGCAGCCGCGAAGCCGGGGAGATTGCACGTTGGGCGGATAAGAACAAACGCAACCTCGTCGCCACCCTCAAAGGAGGTGCCCCGGGCCGGTAAATTTGGGCAATTTTACGGTTGCATCAACTATCCGAAGTGTCGAAACACCATGAAAGAAGCAGAGGCTGCTGGCCACAATGCTGCTCCTGTTTAGGACTCCCGTTATCTGGGCCCAGCGGTGCCGTATTCTTGCGGCTAGTCTCGCTACTCGCGCTGACGGCCGTTCTCTCGCGCTCCACGAGCAAGCGCTTCTTTTGCCAGAATCATCAGATCGTCGCGGACTTCAATGAGCGACGGGACCCGCCGCCGAGCACGTCATGGGGCAGATCAACTATCTACTCAGATCTCGCGAGCTGCGGCGCCGAGAGCATCGCCGCAGGCCATCGCGAGCATCACGCCGGTGGCGCGGTCAGTTTGTGCACTAGAAAGTTTCGTAAGTTCTCCGTGGCTGTTCTTCGCGAAAACGGCAACCCTGCGCCTGCCGCTTTTACTCCGCATCTACACCGCTGGTCGGAATGAACTTCTTTAAGTAGTCGCGGAGTGCGGGATCGCAGACATAGACGTACGTGCCGCGAATTCCACGAGTGAGGAGTACCGCGTAAACATTGCTGATTAGCTGGAGCAGATCGGCATCGGTATAGACCTTGTCGAGCGTTGGATTGTTCTCTTTGCCTTTCTTATCGAAGTAGGAGTCGCGGTCGATGAACAGAGAATCAGTTGCAGGGTTGTACCTCAGGTCATTCCCGATGATGACGCCGGCATAGTTGAGGTCGTATCCCTGAACGGTATGAATCGAGCCGACTTCGTCAACTGAGTTTGGGGAGGCGATC
The DNA here is from genome assembly GCF_015864945.1 of Salinibacterium sp. NG253. Taxonomy (GTDB): domain Bacteria; phylum Actinomycetota; class Actinomycetes; order Actinomycetales; family Microbacteriaceae; genus Rhodoglobus. The sequence goes on from NZ_JADYWF010000001.1 coordinate 1,897,619, forward strand.
CAATCCACCGCCTTGCTGTTCCAGCGAAGCTGACATCCGTCGATTTCGATGTCATAGGCGGCGGGCTGCTTCTTGGACTTCCACTCCCACGCGTAGCCGGCGGTAAGCCTAGACAAGCCGAACTCGACATCCTTCCTGCGAATTTCATCGTGCATTCGCTCGACACTGTCGAACAGGCGAAAGTCGTAGCCCGCAAACTTTTCAGGAATCAGAGGAGCAGTTTTCGCTTCGATCGATGCGGCCCCGACTAGGTGGCGCACGTAGCCAACGTAATCCGACTCGGCCCGCACCCGCATCTGCGATGCGAGCCTGTAGTGATTACTGGCAGCCTTCGCGTCCTGAACTAAAGCGCGAGTCACCGACAGCGGGAGATCGGCGGGGCGAACACTCTGAGCTTCGTCGATGAGCAGGATCTGATGGCGGCTCTTGGCGCGCAGCCAATCTAACTGCGTCTTAGTTTTGTCGTCAGTTCCAAAGAGAGCTTCGGTGATTTCTTTGAACTTGGTGTTCTGGGGCCCAGAGGCTTGATTAGCCCGCTGGTTCAGGCGGTGGGCTTCGTCGACGATCAAAATGTCGAAGTCCTCGGCGGATTCTCCTACTTCGAACGGAGTCATCACCATGCTCCGAGTCAATCCGGGTGTCTTCGCGAAGACGTTCTGGATGGACTTCCGCAGCGACTGTTGCGGTACGACTATTCCGAGCCGCAGCCCTTCGAGGATCTGAGGGTAGCCGGATGCGAAGAACTCGGAGAACATCGAATCTTGGTCGATGTCGTTGTGCGGTTCGGAGTGCGCGATGTCAACGAGTAGCTTCATGAGGTAGATCGCGATTACCGTCTTCCCCGTGCCGGGGTCGCCTTGGATCACAATCGTGCTTAGTTTGCTCTTCTCGAGGTTCTCGAATAAACCCTCGACGATATCTTCAACGGCGATTGCTTGATCAGGGCTGAGAGACTTAAAGGGCGACAGCTTGAAGAGATCGCTGTTCTCGATCTCCGGGATTGTGCGCGTGAACACTCCATCGGACCGTAGTTCCTCGAAGACTTCCCGGAACGACGTCTGATAACGCTCACGGTCGTAATAGTCGGAATCGGTTATGCCGTCGTTCCGGTTCAGCACACGATATGTTCCGTCCCCGGCAAGCAGACGGATGAGGTAGGACTCTAGATCTAGACAGGCTGACTTATTGAATGTGCTGTCGATCACCACACGCACAGTTTTGAGGTGACTCTTGCTGCTCGAGTCGAGGTGCTGCAGCATTCTTCCGGCTGCATTGCGCGACTCGCCCACATAAACGTCGCTGAGACGCGACCGTTTACCTGCTGCTGTTTTTTCTGCGTCGTCCAGAACATAGACCACCGGCCAGTTGGTATTTCGCGCACTTAGCTGCGCCCAGACCCCGATGTCTTGCTTCTTGAACGCGACCCGCTCAATCTCAAAGTCGGTCATATTTTGTGCTCGTACCTTGGACTTTCTCGACAGGGTATTTTTCCCGTGAAACGGCAAGTTTGTCTCGAATAATTTGATCGGGGGTCAAGCCCATACGATCAGCAAGCATGAAGCAGTAGGTCAGGACGTCGGCGAGTTCTTCTTGAACTCGCGCTGGGTCCGCCTGTGAGTTCCACTGAAAACACTCGAGCAGCTCGCCCGCTTCGATTGAGACGCTTTTGGCCAGATTCTCGGGTGAGTGAAATTGTCCCCAATCGCGCTCCGCCACGAAGGCCCTGATCTCGTCTCGGAGAGAAGGTTCATCCATATCGCCAACCTAGCAGCGTTCCCCGCTCGCATGGCCGGGGCGTCGTCTTAGACGAACGAACCGCCCTCAACCAACGAGATGAACCGACTCAACGTCGCGACCCCTTCTGCGGACTGCGGCAGCGAGTCGAGCAGTGCTGGCGAGTACACGAGATACGCGGCCCACTGGGCGCGCGAGATGGAGACGTTGAGGCGGTTGCGGGAGAGGAGGAAGTCGAGGCCCCGGGGCACATCGTCGGCGCTGGAGGCAGCGAGGCTGACGATCGAGATCACAGCTTCTCGGCCCTGGAACTTGTCTACCGTGCCGACGACGACTCGGGTATAGCCGGCAGCATCGAGACGGCCACGGATCAGTTCCACCTGCGCGTTGTATGGCGTCACCACAATGATGCCGTCCTCAGCGAGCGGCTTCGCCTTGCCGCCGGCTTCGGAAGTCCACAGTGCTCCGAGATGCTCTCGCACCAGCTCAACCACGCGGTCAGCTTCTTCGGCAGAGAACGTGGAGTTGTCGACGTGAGTGGTCGGAACCGAGTGCAGGCCGGGGGCGAAGCCCTCGAGCATCCGCCCCTCGGTTGATGCGTGCGACCGCAGTAGTCCGTCGTAGGAGAGCAGCGAGACGGGGCGCGTGACGGCCTCATCCATGCGGCGGCTCTCTTCGAGGAAGTAGCCGAAGTCATCCGGCAGCACCGCCAGCTCGCCGATCACGTGACCAAGCGCCGAACCATCTACCGGCGCCGGGTGGATGCCCTGGCTCACCTGCGGGAGCTGCTGCGGGTCGCCGAGCAGCAGAATGCGTTTCGCGCTCGCAGCGACGCCGATCGTGTTCGCGAGAGAGAACTGCCCGGCCTCATCGATGACCAGCAGATCGAGCTGGTTGGCCTGCATCCGCTTGCGATTGGTCATGTCCCAGGCCGTGCCGCCGATCACGTAGCCCTCCGAGTCGTGCTCGCGCGCAAAGCCCGCGTGGCCATTCGCCGGCAACTCACTGAACGGGCCATCGGCGTAATAGCCAACGCCGAACTCTCCCGGCACCGCCTTCGCGACAAGGTCCCGGTCGAGGCTCGCGTCAAGCACGACAGCATCGAGAACGTTCTCGACCACCTTGTGCGACTGCGCCGTGATGCCGACCTTCCAGTGATGCTTCTCGACCAGCTCTTGAATGACATGAGCAGCGAGATATGTCTTGCCGGTGCCGGGTGGGCCCTGCACCGCGAGGTAGCCACTCTCGCGCGACAGCAGGGAGGCGATGACAGCGCGCACGCCATCATCCGCGCTCGTCATGGGTTCAAGCGCACTGACCTCGGCGGGAGCCTTGCGCAGCAGCAGGTCAGACATTGCGTCGTCCGGCCATTCGGGAGCGGCCGCCACGACGGTCTCACCCCACGCTTCGATCGCGGCAACGATGCTGTCGGCGCGGGGTGGCGGGCCTGGCGTGAGGTGCGTGGGGATTTCATCCCACGCCGGAATGTCGTCGGGCCGCGATTCGATGACGAAAATGCCGCCCTCATCCTCGGCGGGGTCAGCGAAACGAACCCCGCGGGCGAGGCGCGCGCCGGCGCGATGGCCCGGCGGAAGATACGGCAGCGGGTCGCCGTAGATGAGAAAAACGTCGCCGCCCGGGCGCGGGGCACTGCTGCCCGGCGCCCACTGACCGCGCAGGTAGAGGTGCCGACGCTCGGTGCGCTGGCGCCCCTCCTTGTGCCAATCGCGATCGAGCTGGGCGCCATCGACGACGAAAATCCCACGAGTGTCTTCCCACAACTCCGACGGTTGCTCGAGGCGGTCGTAGTGCTCCCACCAAAAACTCTTGACCTCGCGCCGGTGGTAATCGATCGCTGCTGCGGCCATGCGATACGCACTAGCGGTCGGATGATCGTCCGCTCGTTCAGCGTCATCGCCGAGAGCTTGCAACGCAACATCGAGCGCGCTGGGTTCGAAGACCTTGCCCTCGAATTCTTCCTCGACCGGCTCCACCGTCACGCCTTGGACTTCGGGCCGCGCCCGCAGCCAATCGCGCAGCTTGAGCGTCGAAACGCAGTCGTACTCGTTGTAGCGGGCAATATCCTCACGGATCTCGTTCGCCCGCTGCAGGTCGCCATTCGCGGCCGCGACACTGGAGTCGACATACTCACCGATGGAGTCGGCAGCGTTGGTCACGCCGGCGCGTTCGGCCTCGCCCATGTAGAGCGGCTCAAGTTTCTTGATCGAATACGACGGCGTTCCGATGCGCAGCGCACCCCGCACGATCGGGTACAGGTCGACGAGCACGCCATCACGCAGCAACTGGTCGACGACATCCTCACCTTCACCGTGCCGGGCGGCGATGCTCAGCAGGTGCGTCTTTTCGTAGCTGGCGTAGTGATAAATGTGGAGGCCCGGATGCTGCTGCCGCCGCTTCGTGACGAAGTCCAGGAACGCCCGCAGCGCGATCCGTTCCTCGGCATGGGAGTGCGCCCACAGACAGTCGAACTCGCCCGCGGCATCGACCCAGCCGAAGAGGTAGTCAAGGCCCCAGCGTGGCACCCCGCCGATTCCCGGCTCGGAATACATCGGGTCGCCCTCGAAGTCGAAGAAGAGGTCGCCGGCGTTGGGCGCGGGCAGGTTCGCGATCGGCCGCGGGTCAACGACAACGACGGGTGGGATGGCGTGGGTGTCGGCCGGATCGACCGTGTGCTGCAGCTTGGCCTGCAGGTGAAGTTTGGCAAAGCTGGCTTTCGGGATGGCCAGTTCTTCGGGACGCTCCGACGTTTCAGCCAGATCGGTGAGGGTACGGATGCCCGCCGCCAGAAACTTCGTGCGCTGCCCGGCGCGCAGCCCTGCCACCGTAAACAGGTCGTCGGCGTTCTTGGCGGGTTCCGTGCAGAACTTGCAGCGGCCATCCCGCGCATACCGCTCATCGTGCCAATCGACCGGCTTACCTTCGGCGCGATGTTCGGCGATGATCGCGTGCATACGGGCCCGACGGCGGCGAAAGACGGGGGCGATGTCGGCCACCGCAGCGAGCTCGGAGGCATCATTGCCGAGGATGAGCTCGACGGTGCCGTCTGCCGGAACGCCGAGCTTCTGAAGTTGCTCGTGATACGCCGCCAGTTGCAGCAGCGCGGTGACCCGCACGTGGCGCGAGAGCTTCGAGTCAACCACCCGATAGCTGCCGTCGGGCTGCTTGACCAGAAAGTCGGCGTAGCCGATGAAGGGTGACTCGGGGTCGTCCTCGTCAAAGAACACCCCCTGAAAAATGACGGGGGCACCGGCGAGCAGAGCGTCACGGGTGCGCGCGGCGTAGTCACGCAAAACAGCGGCATCCCGCCCCGGAGGTTTATCGAACTCGACCATCGCATCACCGAACTCGGCGCGATAGCGATCCCGCAGCCGGGCCTCATGAACGTTTCCCAGCTCTGCCGCCCGCTCCAGCATCGCATCGTCAGCGGGCAGCGGATCAGTAGAAAACCCCAACCGCTTGTCGAGCACGCGCAGAAACCCGAACTCGCAGTTCGACGCTTGGGTCAGATCGCTGGCGCTCGTCACGAGAGCGGTGTCGGTGAGTAGGTACATGTCTCGATCAGAATATGGCCGGGGAGCGACATCGTCGTTGACCCGTGCCGCTACCGCGCACATCGGTCACGCAGGAACGCAGATCGAGCGTGCAGATCGACCAGTCACTTCGACTAGTCACTTCGACGAACATTTCACGCGCCCGACCCCACCGAAACGCCAGACCACGCCCTAGGCTTGAACTATGACGGGAATCACCACCCCACGGTCGAAGCACTTTTCTGCGCTCGCCCCGGAGCGTGAGCCCCAACTGGCGTTCCCTCCGCGCGGTAGCTCGATGATCGGCCCCGTCGACGCCCCCGGTCTGCATGTGATGAGCTACAACATCCGGCGGCGCCTGCCGAAGCTTTTGCCGCGCAATCCTGACCAGTGGCGGCACCGTCAGCCGTTAATGCGACGCCTTCTCCTTGCCGAACAACCGGCGCTGGTCGGCGTGCAAGAGGCCCTCTTCACTCAGGCGCGGTTTGTGCGCCAGTCGTTGGGGGAGCACTACCGTTCGCTCGGTCATGGTCGCGAGAGGAACACGGGTGGCGAAGGCTGCCCCATTTTTTACGACTCCACTCGTCTGGAGGTGGTCGAGTGGCGGCAGTCGGCGCTCTCCGATACTCCGAATGTTCCGGGATCGGTCTCGTGGGGCAATCGCACGCCTCGCGTTGTGGTGGAAGCGATCTTCCGCGACCTCGCCACCGGCATCCACTTTCAGGCTGTGAACACGCACCTCGACCACCGGTCTCGCACGTCTCGCCTTCACTCCGCCGACGCGTTGAGAAACATCGTGCAGGCGACACCGCACCCCAGCATCCTGACCGGCGATTTCAACACGGATGCTGACACTCACCCTTATAGCCAGCTCACCGGTAATGGACTGGTCGTAGACACGTGGAACACCGCCGAGGAGCGTCTCACCCAGGTGTGGGGCACGTTCCCCAACTACGGCCCGCCGAAGCACAATCGCAAGCGGATTGACTGGGTTCTTGCAACGCCCGATGTGACTGTGATGGAGGCAGGCATCAACGTCACGCGGTATGCGGGCGGCTGGCCGTCGGATCACACGCCCGTGCAGGCTGTTGTGCGTTTTGCCGGGGCAAAATAGCTCCACTCGCTAGAGCATCCCTACAAACGATTCACGGAGTCGATCACGATTCACCTAATCTGGGCGAGTGAATCTGATCTTCCGCACCATCTTGCACCGCATCCTCAGCACGCGACGATCGGCCCTCGGCATCACCGATGTGGGCAGCATGACGATGAAGGTTCTGCCGACCGATGTTGACCTGCTGCGCCACATGAATAATGGCCGCTACTTCTCCATCATGGATATCGGTCGCATGGATCTGTTGATCCGCGCCGGAGGTTGGCAGAAGCTTAGGGCCAAAGGGTTTTACCCGGTGATGGCCAACGAGACGATCAGCTTTCGCAAGTCGCTCGATCTGTGGAAGAAGTTCCAGCTCGAATCACGCGTTGTCGGCTACGACGACAAGGCTGTCTTTGTCGAGCAACGTTTTGTGGTCGACGGCCAGATTTACGCCCAGGCGATGACCCGCGCCCGCTTCCTGCGGAGCTCTGGCGGCACCGTGAGCGTTGCCGAACTTCTCGAAACCATTGGCTGGGATGACGAACAACCCGTCATGCCCGACTGGGTCCAAGAATGGGCTGATCATGTTGCGCTGCCCGTCAGTCGCGCCGATGCGCCCAGCACCTGGGAGTAAGCGCCTCCAGTTTTCACCGACAACCCCCGCATCTCGCCCGTACTCCGGCGACACCGCGGGGGTTGTCGGGCGTTAAGCGGCATCCGATCGCAGCAAGCGTTTGCAGTGATTTGTATGACTTTCAGCTGTGTGAGAGCGCTCTCTTGACAATCGAGAGAGCGCTCTCATAAGATCAGTCTGCAATCGTGAGAGCGCTCTCATTCCTGATGGGGGTCTCTTTCGGACACCAATAACCCTCATTCACAAGGAAGTGACCGTGAAATCTCAACGACGCACCAAGATGGTTGCAGCCGTCGCCGGCGCAGCATCTCTCGCTCTTCTCGCCACCGGTTGTTCAGCAACTGACGGTGGAGACAGCGATGGCCCCATCACCCTCACCGTGACCACCTTCGGCACGATGGGACTCGACGGACTGTACGCAGCGTACGAAGCCGAGAACCCCAACATCACCATCAAGGCAACCAACATCGACACCGGTGGAAACGCGTTGACCGACTGGAAGACCAAGCAGGCAGCAGGCGCCGGTCTCGCCGACGTTCAGGCCGTTGAAGAAGGATGGCTCGGCCAGGTCATGCAAGTCTCCGACACGTTCGTTGACCTCAGCGAATACGGCGCAGACGACATCAAGGACCGCTGGGTCGACTGGAAGCTCGCTCAGGGCACCGACGCCGACGGCCGCATCATCGGTTACGGAACCGACATCGGCCCCGAGGGCCTCTGCTACAACGGCGCCCTTCTCGAAGAAGCCGGCATGCCGTCTGACCGCGACGCCGTAGCCGAACTCTTCGGTGGCGACAGTGCAACCTGGGAAGACTTCTTCCAGGTCGGCAAGGACTACAACGCCGCAACCGGCGCAGCCTTCTACGACCACTCCGGCTTCGTCTGGAACGCCATGGTCAACCAGCTTGACGAGGGCTACTACACCGCAGACGGTGAGATCGACATCGAAGGCAACGCCGACCTCAAGTCGCAGTGGGACCTCCTCGCCGACGGTGCAGCATCCGGCCTCTCGGCTGAGCAGAGCGCGTGGGACTGGGGCGGGGGAAAGGCCTTCACTGATGGCTCTTTCGCTACGTTCATGTGCCCCGGCTGGATGCTCGGTGTTGTCAAGGGACAGGTTGAAGCAGCAGGCGGAGACGCCAGCACTGGCTGGGACTTCGCAGACGTCTTCCCCGGTGGAGCAGCAAACTGGGGCGGCGCATTCTTGACCGTTCCGACCCAGTCGGAGCACCCGGAAGAGGCAGCAAAGCTCGCCGCTTACCTCACCTCGGCTGAGTCCGAAGTTGCTGCCTTCCAGGCTGCAGGAACCTTCCCCAGCGTGATCGAAGCTCAGACGGATGACGGAGTAACCGGCACCAGCGAGCTCAGCACCTTCTTCAACGATGCTCCCATCGGCACGATCCTCGGATCGCGTGCAGAAGGCGTGACCTCGCAGTTCAAGGGCCCGAACGACTCAGTTATCCAGGAGCAGGTCTTCGGCCCCGCTACCAAGGAACTCGACTCGGGTGTTGACGGTGACACCGCGTGGAACAACGCGCTTGAGGTTCTGAAGAACCTCGACCTCAACTAGTCCACAGCAGCAATCGAGGCCCCCGGTCATCCCCTGGCCGGGGGCCTCACTTCTTGAAAGCGATATCTCATGACGACGATGACGAGCCCGCCCCGACCTGATGAAGGGGAGGCGAAGAAGCGCTCCGAGCGCAACGCGACACAGCTCACCCGGCGGCAGCGTCTGAGTCGCCTCGACGTGAAAGCGTCCCCCTACCTCTACATCGCCCCCTTCTTTGTGCTCTTCGCACTCATCGGGCTCTTCCCTCTCGTCTACACGTTCGTGGTCTCGCTCAACGACTGGGACATCCTGAGCGGTGCCGGTGAATGGATCGGCTTCGACAACTATGTCGCCGAGCTCAACGACCCCTACTTCTGGAACTCGCTCTTCAACACCATGAGCATCTTCCTGCTCAGTGCGATTCCGCAGCTTGTCGCCGCCGTCTTCATTGCGGCCCTTCTCGACCAAAACCTGCGCGCCAAGACGTTCTGGCGCATGAGCATCCTGATCCCGTACATCGTGACCCCGGTCGCAGTCGCCATCATCTTCTCGAGTGCGTTCGGCGAAAAGTATGGGCTCATCAACAACATCCTCACCTCGTTCAACATTGAGCCCGTGATGTGGAAGAGCGAAGTCTTCGCAAGCCACTTCGCGATTGCAACGATGGTCAACTGGCGCTGGACCGGCTACAACGCGCTCATCCTGCTCGCCGCGATGCAGGCAGTTCCCCGCGACATCTACGAATCGGCATCCCTGGACGGAGCGGGCGCCGTGCGTCGCTTCTTCTCGATGACGCTGCCGAGCATCCGGCCAACCATGATCTTCGTGATCATCACCGCCACGATCGGTGGCCTGCAGATCTTCACCGAACCGAAGCTCTTCAACCCCACCAGCGCGAACCTCGGCGGCGCTCATCGCGAGTACCAAACCACCGTGCTGTACCTGTGGGATATGGCCTTCAACCGCGGTGACTTCGGCAAGGCCTCGGCCATCGCGTGGCTGCTCTTCATCATCATCGTCGGCATTGGACTGCTGAACTTCATGATCTCGCGCAAGATTGCCTCCACCGAAGTGAAGGTCATCTCCAAGCGTCGAGCGAAGAAACTTGCGCGCTACCGTGCCACCACCGCGGCCAACCCCACCGGCGTGCCAGCGGCATCCGTCGTAGACGAGGAGAAGAGCTCATGAGCACCACGAGCCCCACACGAACCCCCGATCGCGCCGCCGACAAGAAGGCCCTAGCCGACGAGAAGCGCCGTGGTCGCGGCCGCGCCCGTGGACTCGCCGAACGCCCCGGCTTCTTGATCTATGGCCTGCTGATGGCCCTGTTCCTCGGCGGTTCGTACCCGCTGTGGTGGTCGTACGTTGTTGGCTCAAGTGACAACACGGCCATCACCGCCACCTGGCCGCCGCTGCTGCCCGGCGGTCGCTTCTGGATCAACGTTGGCGAAGTGCTCTCCACCGTTCCGTTCTGGCAGTCGCTGCTGAACAGCATCATCGTCTCGACGATCATCACGACCTCGGTAATCTTCTTCTCGACTCTGGCCGGCTATGCGTTCGCGAAGCTGCGCTTCAAGGGCCGCGAAGGGCTCATGATCTTCGTGATCGCGACGCTCGCGGTGCCAACCCAACTCGGCATCATCCCGCAGTTCATGCTCATGAAAGAACTCGGCTGGACGGGCACCCTCGGCGCCGTTGTCGTGCCAACGCTCGTGACAGCATTCGGGGTGTTCTTCATGCGCCAGTATTTAGTGGATGTCATTCCTGACGAACTCATCGAAGCGGCCCGTGTCGATGGGGCCAATATGTTCCGCACCTTCTGGAACGTCGGAATCCCCGCGGCCCGCCCCGCGATGGCGATCCTCGGACTCTTCACTTTCATGACCGCGTGGACCGATTACTTGTGGCCGCTGTTGGTTGCACCACAAAATCCGACCCTGCAGGTTGCGCTGAGCCAACTGCAGAGCGCAAAATACGTGGACTACTCGGTCGTGCTTTCGGGAGCGGTGCTCGCCACCTTGCCGCTGCTCATCATCTTCATTCTCGCCGGACGGCAACTCGTCTCGGGCATCATGGCAGGAGCAGTAAAAGGCTAATGAACACTCTCACCACCACCTGGCCGAAAGGCTTCCTCTGGGGATCCGCCACCGCGGCTGCCCAGATCGAGGGAGCAGCTCACGAAGGCGGCAAAGAGGATTCCATTTGGGATCACTATGCCCGCCAGCCGCTCGCCGTCGCCAACGGAGACACCCCCGAAATTGCGGTCGACCACTACTACCGCATGAACGATGACGTGCAGTTGATGAAGAAGCTGGGGCTCGATTCCTACCGCTTCTCCACCAGCTGGGCCCGTGTTGTTCCCGGCGACCGCGAGCCCAACGCCGAGGGCCTCGACTTCTACAGTCGTCTTGTTGACTCGCTGCTGGAGGCCGGCATCTTGCCGTGGCTCACGCTCTACCACTGGGACCTGCCGCAGGCGCTTCAGGAGAAGGGCGGATGGGCCAACCGCGAAACCGCGTACCGTTTCGCTGACTATGCCGAAGCTGTCTACACCGCGCTCGGCGATCGCGTCAGCCACTGGACTACCTTCAACGAGCCGCTCTGCTCCTCGCTGATTGGCTACATCGCGGGGGAGCACGCTCCCGGTCTCACTGACCCGAATCAGGGCCTTGCCGCGTTGCACCACCAGCACTTGGCTCACGGTTTGGCCGCGGAGCGACTGCGTTCGCTTGCTGCCGCGAAGGGCCGCGAGATCGAGCTCGGCATCACGCTGAACCTCACCAACGCCGTGCCCAACGATCCGAACGATCCCGTTGACCTCGACGCGGCTCGTCGCATCGACGGCATCTGGAACCGCATGTTCTTAGAGCCGCTCGTGCTTGGCGCCTACCCGGCTGACGTGCTCGAAGACATGCGCGACTACAACTTCGAGCAGTATGTGCAGGAGGGCGACCTTGAGATCATCTCCGCCCCCATCGATTTCTTGGGAGTGAATCACTACCACGACGACAACGTGAGCGGGCATCCCGCTCCCGCCGATGCAGCACCCGGACTTCGGCCCACCACAAAGCCCGGTCGCTCCATGTTTGTCGGCAGCGAGTTCGTGACGATGCCCCCTCGCGACCTTCCGCGCACGGCCATGGACTGGGAGGTCAACCCGAGCGGTTTGCAGCACCTCCTTGTGCGCTTGGGCAAGGAGTACCCCACATTGCCGCCGCTGTATGTCACCGAAAACGGTGCCTCCTACGACGACACTCGTGAGGGCGACACGATCGACGACCCGCAGCGTGCCAGCTACGTTGCGCAACACATCCAGGCTGTGGCGGATGCCATTGCCGACGGTGCTGATGTGCGCGGCTACTTCGTGTGGTCGCTCCTCGACAACTTCGAATGGGCGTGGGGCTACAACAAACGTTTCGGCATTGTTTACGTCGATTACGACACCCAGGAGCGCATCCCGAAACGCAGCGCCACGGAATACGCAGCCCACATCGCTGCCACGAAGAAGGCCTCCTGATCGTTAGGGTTAGGCAGGACCTTCTAGGAGAGAGCGAGCTCGTGGCGGAGAAACTGCGCAGCGGGGCCATGCCAACACTCGAAATGGTGGCGGCACAGGCAGGTGTTTCGCGCGCCACCGTGTCTCGAGTGGTGAACGGTTCCCCTAAGGTGAGCCCGGATGTTGCCACTGTCGTTCAGGCCGCCATCGACGAGCTCAACTACGTGCCCAATCGCGCTGCCCGTTCGCTCGTGAGTCGCAAGACGCAGGCCATCGCGATGGTGGTTCCGGAATCGGCAGCCAAGGTCTTCGATGATCCCTTCTTCGCGGCGGTCGTGCAGGGCGTTGCGCTCTATCTCGAAGACACTGATTACACGCTCAACATGATCATCGAGTCAGGGGCTGCATCACACAAGACGCGGCGCTACCTCCTCGGCGGCAACGTCGATGGCGCTCTCGTGGTCTCGCACCACACGGGCGACCACTCCTACTCTGAGCTCAGCCGCACCCTGCCCGTCGTGTTCGGTGGGCGCCCGCTCAGCGACGTTGGCGGCGACAACTACTACGTGGATGTCGACAACTTCGCTGGTGCCTGCACTGCCGTTGAGCATTTGATTGCTTCCGGTCGCACCAAGCTAGCTACGATCGCCGGCCCGCAAGATATGCCCCCGGGCGTAGACCGCCTTTCTGCCTTCCACTCCACTCTTGGCAAGCACGGCCTCACGAGCGATCTGGTGGAAGTCGGCGACTTCTCGCCGCCCTCCGGAGCAGAAGCAATGCGACGCCTGCTGGCCCGAGGTGAGCCCATCGACGGCATCTTCGCGGCCAACGACCAGATGGCCATCGGCGCCTATTCGGCCATCCGCGAAGCCGGGCTCTCCGTGCCCGACGATATCGCCGTGGTCGGTTTCGACGACGACAACTATGGGAGCACCGCGACTCCACCACTGACGACAGTGCGTCAACCCTCCGTCGAGATGGGCCGACGCATGGCCGAAATGATAGTCGGCCTGATTGAAAACCGACCGGTCGACACCGTGACGACCCTCGACACTGAGCTCGTCATCCGCGATTCTGCGTAGCTAGGTTTCGCCGCTGCATCCGCCACAGCGACTGCAGCAGCCTCAGCCGCGACTCCGGCAGCCGTCGAGGCTACTCCGGCGCGAGCGCGAGAACAACTCGCTCGAGCACTTCTCGGCACGCCACAATCGATGGGCGGCTGACGCTCGAGTCGCGCACCGACGTAAAGACGGTGCGTCGGGGAAGGCCGGGCATCGGCCGCAAAGCGACGGTCGGCGTGCGTGTTCCCCAGACCAGACCGGGCAAGATCGCGGTGGCGTGGCCTGATTCAACGAGTCGGATGTGGGCCTGAAGGTCGGCGGTTTCGTAGCGCACGTCGGGCTCTATCCCTGCGCGGCGGCACTGCTGTTCTGCCCAGTGGCGGGATGCGGTGCCTCGGGGTTCCATCACCCAGGCACTCTGGGTGGTGTCGGCGAGACTCATGATTCCGCTCTCGTGAGGAACAGCGAGCGAGAGTTCGTCGGCATAGAGGGGGAGCATGTCGAGATCGGGATGCCGGGGCGCGGCATGGCCGGGATACTGTTCGGCGATCACGAGGTCGAATTCTCGCGTCCAGGTTTCGAAGAGGGCGCTCTCGGGCTCGCGCTGGGTCATCTCGATGCGCAGTTGGGGGTGTTCTTCGGCAATGATGCTGAGCGCTTGCGGAATGATGCCGAGCGCTGCCGATTGGAATACGGCGAGACGTACCTTTCCGCGCACTTCGGTGAGAGAGGAGTGGATCTCCGCTTCCATGAGTTCGAGGCGTTCGAGGAGGGCGACGGTGTGCTCTACGAGGAGCTCGGCTTCGGGGGTGAGCTGCACGCGGCGACCCGCTTTAACGAGCAGGGGAACCCGCGCTTCTTCTTCGAGAAGAGCGAGCTGTTGGGAGACTGCAGACGGCGTGTAACTGAGGGCGTTTGCCACTGCGGCGATGGTGCCGCGAAGCTTGAGTTCTCGCAAAAGTCGCAGCCGTCTAACATCGAGCATTTCTCCGCCAATCGTTAACTAATTCTAACTGAAACCATGCGATTTCCGTCGCTTTTGCTAAAGGCACTCCCGGGCGCACACTGAGAGTTCCAGCCACAACCCCGTTCGGAGGCCTATTCTCGTGAGCATGTCAACTTCTACCGACAACCTCGATGCTTCACACCAGCAGATTGCCGACCAAACGGTGGCCACCGTTCGTCGCTGGCTGGCTGAAAGTGAAGAGTTTCCCACCGACGCGAGTGCCACGCGCCTTGCCGGTGTGCTGAAAGACCCGAACGGACTCGAGTTCACTCTTGGCTTCATTGACACCGTTGTGCGTCCCGAAGATTTGCGTGTCGCCGGCCGCAACCTCGAGCGCCTCACGCACATCATCCCGGCCTTCCTGCCGTGGTACCTCCGCTTCGCGATCATGGTCGGCGGCGGCTTCGCGCCTCTGCTCCCGTGGATCATCGTTCCGATCGCTCGTCGCGTTCTCCGCGGCATGGTTGGCCACCTCATCATCGATGCCACTCCCGCCAAGCTCGACAAGGCTCTCGTGCACTTGCGTCGTGAAGGTGTCAACCTCAACCTCAACCTGCTCGGCGAAGCCGTTCTTGGTGACGACGAGGCAGACAAGCGCCTCGCCGGAACGCGCGCGCTTCTGAACCGGGATGACGTTGACTACGTCTCCATCAAGGTGTCGTCGGTCGTGTCGCAGCTTTCCATGTGGGCTTTCGATGAGACTGTCGACCGTGTTGTCGACCGCCTCACCCCGCTCTACCTGCTCGCACTGCGCTCGCCGCAGAAGAAGTTCATCAACCTCGACATGGAAGAGTTCAAAGACCTCGAACTCACCATCGCGGTCTTCGAGAAGCTTCTTGACCAGCCAGAACTACTCGAACTTGAAGCCGGCATCGTGCTTCAGGCGTACCTGCCGGATGCCCTCACCGCGCTGCAGGAACTGACCCGCTGGTCGATGGCTCGTCGCGCTCGCGGTGGCGCCGGTATCAAGGTGCGCGTTGTTAAGGGCGCCAACCTCGCGATGGAACACGTTGACGCTGTCACCCACGACTGGCCAATGGCTACCTGGGGAACCAAGCAAGACACCGACACTCACTACAAGCGTGTGCTCGATTGGGCATTCACCCCTGAGCACGTGGATGCCGTGCGCATCGGTGTTGCTGGCCACAACCTCTTCGACATCGCATTCGCCTGGCACCTCGCTCAAGAGCGAGGCGTAACACACGGCATTGAGTTCGAAATGCTCCTCGGAATGGCTACCGGCCAGGCCGAAGCGGTCCGAAAGGATGTCGGCAGCCTGCTGCTGTACACGCCCGTTGTTCAGCCGACCGAGTTCGACTCGGCCATCAGCTACCTCGTACGTCGCCTCGAAGAGAACGCCAGCACCGAGAACTTCATGTCGGGGTTGTTCGAACTCTCCAGCAACGAACACATCTTCGTGCGCGAGCAAGACCGATTCTTGGCTTCGCTCGCGAACCTCGACGTGCCGGCTCAGACCACCAACCGCGTTCAGAACCGCTCCACACCTGCTGCGATCATCGGCGACCGCCCCTTCGATAACGTTGCCGACACTGATCCCGCCATTGGCGATAACCGCACGTGGGGTCGGGCGATCTTGGCGCGCAGTGGAGAGTCGCAGCTCGGTATCGACACCGTCACGGCTGGGGCAGTCAGCACCGCCGAACAGATGAAGAGCATCCTCGAGTCGACAACGGCTGCAGGACGCCGCTGGGGTGCGATGCCCGCCGCTGAGCGCGCCGCAATCTTGCACCGTGCCGGTGACGCCATCGAGAACTCCCGTGCCCACCTCATCGAGGTCATGGCCAACGAAGCAGGCAAGACCATTGCTGAGGGCGACGTTGAAGTCAGTGAAGCGATCGACTTCGCGCACTACTACGCAGAGCGCTCGCTCGATCTGGAAAAGATCGAAGACGCCACCTTTATTCCGTCGGGGCTTATCGTCGTTACTCCGCCGTGGAACTTCCCGGTCGCCATTCCGGCAGGGAGCGTCCTTTCGGCTCTCGCCTCCGGCAGCGGTGTCATCATCAAGCCGGCGAAGCTCTCGCAGCGCAGCGCCGCAGTGATGGTCGAAGCTCTCTGGGAAGCCGGAGTGCCGCGCGACGTGCTCACCTTCGTTGATTTGAAGGATCGTGAACTCGGTCGCGTCATGATTGCCGACCCTGCTGTTGACCGCGTCATCCTGACCGGTGCGTGGGAGACCGCAGCAATGTTCCGTTCCTGGCGCAATGACTTGCCGATTCTCGCGGAGACCAGTGGCAAGAACGCGATCATCGTGACGCCGAGCGCAGACCTCGACCTCGCCGTCGCCGACGTCACCAAGAGCGCCTTCGGACACGCAGGGCAAAAGTGCTCGGCGGCCTCTCTCGTGATCTTGGTCGGTTCGGTCGGCAGGAGCGAACGCTTCGAGCGTCAGCTTGTTGACTCGGTACGCACCCTGCGCGTTGGCCTCCCTCAGGACCCGCTCACCATGATGGGCCCGATCGTTGAGCCTGCTCAGGGCAAGTTGCTCAACGCCCTCACCACTCTCGCTCCCGGCGAGAGCTGGCTCGTGAAGCCACGTCAGCTTGATGACGAAAGCAAGCAGTGGACTCCCGGAGTTCGCACCGGTGTCGCGTCGGGCAGCGAATTCCACATGACCGAATACTTCGGCCCCGTTCTCGGCGTGATGCGTGCCAAGAACCTCACCGAAGCGATCGAGATGCAGAACGCCGTGGACTACGGACTGACTGCGGGCATCCACTCGCTCGATCCCACCGAGGTTGCTCGCTGGCTCGATGAGGTTCAGGCCGGAAACGCCTACGTCAACCGTGGAATCACCGGCGCCATCGTTCGCCGCCAGCCCTTTGGCGGTTGGAAGCGTTCAGCCGTCGGCTGCCACGCCAAGGCTGGCGGACCCAACTACCTGATGACCCTCGGGCAGTGGAAGGCTGTAGAGCAGCCCGCCGCTCGCGACATTCAGGTCCGCGGTCTCAGCGACCAGGTCTCTTCGGTTATCAAGAAGGCACAGTCGGGCATGGAGTTCGACGAGTTCGACCGTGTTCGTCGTGCCGCCGAAAGCGACCAGCGCGCGTGGGAGACAGAGTTCGGTGTTAGCCGCGACGTGTCAGGACTCGGCGTCGAACGCAACGTCTTCCGCTATCGCCCGGTGCCCGTGACCATTCGCCTGTCAGACGGTCAACCGCTCGGCCACCTGGTGCGCATGATCGCCGGTGCCGCTCGTATCGGCGCGACCATTCACATCAGCTCGGCTATTCCATTGCCGTCGCTGCTCACCGAATCATTCGAGTCAGGAAATGCCGGAGTCTCGGTTGCTCAGGTTCGTGTTGAGTCGGATGCTCGCTGGAACGAGCGTGCGGCTAAGGGCGAGTTGAAGACGAGCCGGGTGCGCCTCATCGGTGGTTCCTCTGTCGATCTCGCAGAAGCCGTTGGCGGAAACCCTGACGTCGCTGTGTGGTCGGGAGAAGTCACGACATCCGGTCGCGTTGAACTGCTGATCTTCGTGCAAGAGCAGTCACTGTCGATCACAGCACACCGCTTCGGAAACCCCGATCTGGCCATGGCCGCACTCGAGGTCTAAAGAACTCACAGGGTGTGCGGGGATTCGCTACAGCGAGTCCTCGCACACTGCCCTGAGCGTCGTTTAGCCTAAGAGGATGATCCCCTCGATTCCTCTCAACGACGGCCACAGCATCCCCCAGCTTGGTCTTGGCACGTGGCCGCTCAGCGATGCTGAAGTTGCTGTCGTGGTTCCGACCGCCATCGAGCTCGGGTATCGCCACATCGACACGGCGGTGAGATACGGCAACGAAGCGGGCGTGGGCGAGGGCATCCGTCGCAGCGGCATTGACCGCGACGAACTATTCGTTACGACCAAGCTCGATGGCGACTTTCAGGGCGACGACCTCGCGATTGAGGGTCTTCGCGGCAGCCTCGAGCGCCTCGACCTCGACTACGTTGACCTGCTGCTGATCCACTGGCCGCTGCCCGAGCGCGGCGAATTTCTCTCGACGTGGCGCACGTTTGAGAAGCTGAAGGCCGACGGCTTCGTTCGCTCGATCGGGGTCTCCAACTTCAAGCCTGCGCACCTTGAAGTGCTGGCGGATGCGGGCGCTACCGTTCCGGCCGTGAACCAGGTTGACCTCTCGCCGACCAACGCTCGCCTCGACGACCGCGCTTATCACGACTCCCGCGGAATCGTCACGGAAGCGTGGAGCCCCATCAAGGGCGTGCTCGACCAGCCAGTGTTGCTCGAGATCGCGGCCAAGCACGAGCGCTCAGCGGCTCAGATTGCGCTGCGCTGGCACCTACAAAACGGTCTCGTCGCTATTCCGAAGTCGGCCAACCCCGAGAGACTGGCCGACAACATTGCGATCTTCGATTTCGAGCTCGACTCCCGCGACCTTGAAGCGATCGCGGCAATCGACGTGCCCGGCTCTGGCGTTGACTCTGACGAGATCGGGCACTAGCTCGCGCTAGCTCGCGCTAGTTAGCGGCAACGAGCGCTTCGGCACGCACAGTGTCGAGCTGGCCATCGATCATGTTCATCACGGCGTGCATCCGCGGCAAGTGAACGAGGTCGTGGGTCACCAGCAGCGTTGACGTGTTGCGTTCGTCTGTAAGGCGCAGGATGAGTTCGATAATGCTCGCACCGCGCTCCTGGTCGAGTGCACTCGTGGGTTCGTCAACGAGCAGCACCTTCGGGTCGTTCATAAGCGCCCGCGCGATGTTGATGCGCTGACGCTGACCGCCCGAAAGCTGGTGCGGACGCTTGTGCATCTGATCGCCAAGACCGACCGAAGCGAGTAATTCGGCGGCGTGTGTGCGCACGGCGGCACGACGGCCGCGGCTGTGCGGCGAACCCAATTCGTTCATGACCGCGAGCTGTTCGAGCGCGGTCAGCGACGGCAACAGATTGGCCTGCTGAAAGACGATACCGATTGCGTCGCGGCGCAACGCTGTTGCCTCGGTGGCGGACAGTTGGGCGGCATCCACCTCATCGATGAGGACCTGGCCGGAGTCGGGGTGGATGAGGGTCGCGGCAACCGCAAGCAGGCTCGACTTGCCAGACCCGCTCGGCCCGGTGATGCCGGTGACCGTGCCGGGGCGGGCACTGAGCGTGACGTGGTCGACCGCAGTGACGCGACCGTCGCCGTCGGGGAAGGTGAGCGTGACGTTGTTGAGCTGAATCATCGGGTGCTCCCAAGGGCGGTGAGGGGGTCGGCGGTGGTGACGGAACGAAGCGCGAAAGCGGCGCCGGCAAGGCCGAGCGCAATCATGATGAAGCCCGGCAACAGGGTGGTGAGGGGGCTCAGGATGAACGGCAAAGCGTCGCCCAGGAGGGCCCCGAGAATGGCGGTAATTCCGATGCCAATGCCGACACCAATCAACAGCACGATGAGGGCTTGACCCAGCGCATCGCGAACGAGTGAAGGAGTGGAGGCTCCGAGCGCCTTGAGCACGGCGATGTCAGCCTTGCGCTGCATCGTCCACACGGTGAAGAAGGCACCGATCACGAGGGCAGAGATTCCGAACAGCATGGCGACCATGAGCAGCAGCGAACCGATTTCTGAGCGGAACGAGCTGACGGCAGTGAGAGACAACACCACCGAATTGCTGAGGGTGTCTGCTTCACTATTGATGGCATCCCAGTCCGCGTCGCCGGTGACCGCAATGGCGGTCGCATACGCGTCGGGGCTGCCGGTCGTGGCCGAGTAGCCCTGCCAGTCTTCGAGAGTCATCTGCACGACGGGGGTGTGGTTGTACCACCAGTTTCCGCTGACCTTCTCGACTGTGTAATCGGTGCCGGCGATGGTGATGGTGTCACCGGTGGTGACATCAAGGCCGGTGGCGGCATCCTCTGAGAGACCGACCTTGCCGTCGGCGCTCGGGGCCGTCTCATCGAAGTCGGCGACAACGCCGAAGATGGCGATGGCGGTGCTGGACTCGGGCGATTCTGCCTTCGTCTGCGAGACGCCGATCGGGTTGGCCGATTCGACACCGTCAGCAGCAGCCCATATGTTTGCCTGCTTCTCGGTGACATCAGAGTCAGAGAAGCTCGCCTCATCGGCGCCCTTGCTGCTCGGGGTTGCGAACACGAGCTGGTCGGCGGGGAGTGAGAGCACTCCCGAAATGTTCTGGGCAGCGAGCCCACCGGTGAGGCCGCTCAAGAACCCCACGAGCAAAGTGATGAGGGCGACAACGGTGCCAATGAGCACGAATCGTCCGCGGGCGAAGCGCAGATCGCGCCAGGCAACAAACATGGGGAGTCCTTTCGGCGTCGACGAATGCGACAGTAACTAGCCTCCTCGTCTGGGCGCGGTAGGGCATCGGCCGGGAGAGTACCTTTCGTGGCGCTTAGTACGGAGGGCACAATCATCCTTTCGATGGATAGAAGCACTCGTTCACGGCAGTAGGGTCGAATTATGAGCCACACTGCGTTGACCCCCGTTTTTGTGGGGTTGCGCACCAGTTTGCACATCCTCTTTGTCGCTTTGACTGTGCTCGTGGTGGTGCGTGCTCTTGTCGATGGCAACCCGAACATGGGGGCGGTGATCGCGCTCGCGGCGCTGTTGCTCATCACTTACGGTTTCGGCGGTTATCTGGCGCGGCACGCGATGAGTTCGGGGGCGAGCGCGCAGTCGGTCTCGGCCTACCTGTGGGCGCTTGTCTTGTCGGCAGAATGGCTCGTGCTGGTGTGGTTGAGTCCGGATGCCGCCTATCTGGTGTTCCCCCTGTTCTTTCTCTATCTGCACTTGTTGCCTCGCGGCTGGCGCACCCTCGCGGTGTTGGGTTCGACGTTGCTGGCCATCGCGGCGCTTGGTCTTCACAGCGAATGGACCGTGGGTGGCGTTGTGGGGCCACTCGTCGGAGCGGGAGTTGCGATCGTGATTGGTCTTGGCTACAAATCACTCGCGGCTGAGGCTGCAGACCGCGAACTGTTGGTGAAGCAACTCCTCGAGACGCGCGATCAGCTGGCGCAGACCGAACGCGAATCCGGGGTGCTGGCGGAGCGAGCGAGACTCGCCCGCGAGATTCATGACACCGTCGCACAGGGGCTGTCGAGCATCCAGATGCTGCTGCATGCTGCTGAACGTGCTGACCCGGATGCTGTGGGCCTCGAACACGTGCGCCTTGCCCGTGAGACAGCGGCCGCCAATCTCGCCGACACTCGTAACTTCATTCGCGAGCTTGCCCCGGCGGCACTCGTGGAGCAGGGGATGGGCGCGGCTTTGCGTCGTCTCGCTGAAACCCAGTGGCAGACCCCCGAGCGTGAGATCCGGGTGCGGGTGGCGGATGCTCTTGACCTTCCGATGCCCGTGCAGACCGCGCTATTGCGCATCGCTCAGGGGGCGATGGCGAACGTCGTGCAGCACTCGGAGGCAACGCAGGCCACGATCTCCATCGAGCGCAATGATTCGGATGTGCGGCTCATGATTGCGGACAACGGCCGCGGCTTTGACCCCGAACGCGCGGAGGCAGCGTCGGCTCGTGGCTTCACAGATTCTTTCGGACTCACGGCAACCCGCGAACGTGTCGAACAGCTGGGTGGCACGTTGACGGTGGAGTCGAGCCCCGGCGCTGGCACCACGGTGACGGTTGATCTGCTGCTGAGCCCATCGGCGGGGGAGACGGCATGATCCGGGTGGCGATTGCCGATGATCATCCGGTCGTCCGCGCCGGTTTGCGTGCCTTGCTCGAACACGAAACCGACCTCACTGTTGTGGGGGAGGCGGCCACTCCCGATGAGGCTTTTGCGCTCGTGCAATCGGCGAGCCCGAGTGTGATTTTGATGGATTTGCAGTTCGGCGAGCTGGAGTCAGGCGCGGATGTCACGCGCCGCATCCGCGCGCTCGATGCTGCCCCGTATGTGCTGGTTCTCACCAACTACGACACCGATGGCGACATCCTGGGGGCCGTAGAAGCCGGTGCCAGTGGGTACCTGCTCAAGGACGCTCCACCGCATGAGTTGATTGCGGCCGTTCGTGCTGCGGCTGCGGGCGAGAGCGCTTTGGCTCCCGTAATCGCTGGCCGATTGCTCGACCGGATGCGGGCTCCGCAAGTGAGTCTGAGCAAGCGCGAGATCGAGGTGCTGGAGCGCGTTGCCGCCGGGATGTCGAACGCGGCGATCGCGGGAGAAATCTTTGTCTCGCAAACGACGGTGAAGTCGCACCTGGTGCACATTTTTTCGAAGCTGAATGTGTCGTCGCGTACCGCTGCAGTGTCGAAGGCACGCGAACTGGGAGTGCTGCGGTAGTTCAGGCTGCTGCGTCAGTTCGGCGGGCTGCGCCAGCTCGACGTGCTGCGGTAGGTCTGGCCGACTAGCCCTTGAGGGCGATAGCGACGAAACGCTGTGCTTCGTCGGTGCTGATTCCGAGCTCGGCTGCGCGGTTGGCGTAGGCCCTGGCCTCAAGTTGGAGAAGCGCTGCGGCATCGCCGGGCTGGGCTTTTACGACGGTGCCGTTGCGGCCGCGCGAGTGCAGAAAACCGTCGGCCTCGAGTTCGCGGTAGGCCCGCGCCACCGTGTTGGGCGCGATGCCCAGGTCGGTGGCCAGCTGACGCACGGTCGCTAGCTTGGTGCCGGCCAGAAGCTCGCCGCTCGTGATCTGGGCGATCGCCTGAGCTTTGATCTGCTCAAACGGAGGAATGGATGCTGCGGTGTCGATCTCAAAAGTGACAGGACTTTCGGTCGGTGTGCGACGCCACGATTCAGCCATGGTTGATTCTCTCACACGGGGTTTGGCGGCATCCGAAGCTCTTCACAGCATTGCCTGAGTCTCTTGTGCGCGCCCCTAGAGACGATGCGGCAATGGTCGTAGAGTTCACACCATAGGCAGTGGCAACTCCGTGAAAAAACGTGGGAGGCACGATATGGGCAAGCAGCATGTGATGTGGTTCGAGGACCTTGGCATTGGAGATGTTCCGATTGTCGGGGGGAAGAATGCATCGCTGGGCGAAATGGTTCGCACTCTCGAAAGCGAGGGGGTGAGGGTGCCGCCAGGGTTCGCGACTACTGCCGATGCCTATCGATCATTCGTTGATGCGAACGGGATTGCAACAGCCGCACGGGCGCAGCTTGATCGCTTTCATGCCGGGAGTGCGAGCTTGCGCGAAACGGGGGAAGCGCTGCGCGAGTTGTTCCTCAGCAGCGAGTTTCCTGAGGGCATTGCGGAAGAGATCCGCGCTTCCTATCGCCAGCTTGCCGCCCGTTCGGGCGAGACAAACCCCGCGGTTGCAGTGCGCAGCAGCGCCACGGCCGAAGACCTTCCCGATGCCAGTTTCGCCGGTCAGCAAGAGACCTTCCTGAATGTGCGGGGTGAGCGAGAGCTTCTGGATGCCTGCCGGCGCTGCTATGCCTCGTTGTTTACCGACCGCGCGATCAGCTATCGAGAGGTCAAGGAATTTGATCATCTGGATGCGGCGCTGTCGATTGGCGTGCAGCGTATGGTGCGGTCGGATGTTGGCGGCTCCGGGGTGATGTTCTCTATCGACACGGAGAGCGGTTTTCCCCGTGTCGCGGTAATTAGCGCCGCGTGGGGACTCGGCGAAACTGTTGTTCAGGGAACGGTAAACCCCGACAAGTACCTCGTGTTCAAACCCCTGTTGGAGATGCCGGGGTGTTCGCCGATTGTCGAAAAAACTCTGGGCGCCAAGTCGCGCAAGATGATTTACAGCAAGGGCGGCAGCGCGCGCACGCGCATGGTCGATACCTCGGAGCGGGAACAGCAGTCGTTCGTGCTTGTTGATGCCGAAATTCTGCAGTTAGCGCGCTGGGCAGTGGTCGTCGAGGCGCACTATGGCCGCCCGATGGATATGGAATGGGCCAAGGATGGCGTGACGGGCGAGTTGTTCATTGTGCAAGCGCGCCCCGAGACCGTGCAGGCGCGCAAGACAGGTACGCGATTCACCACCCACCATCTCACTCAGGATGGCCCGCTTCTGATCTCCGGCGCCGCCATCGGCGATGCAATTGCCACCGGTTCGGCGTGTGTGATTCGGGACCCCGCCGATATCGAGAACTTTCGTGACGGGGCCATTCTGGTCACCGAAATGACCGACCCGGACTGGGTGCCGATCATGACCCGGGCCTCGGGAATCGTCACTGATCATGGTGGCCCGACAAGCCATGCGGCGATCGTCAGCCGTGAACTCGGTATCCCCGCTGTCGTAGGAACCGGCACCGCTACCGAGGTGCTGAAAGAGGGCCAAGAAATCACCCTGTCCTGTGCGGAAGGCGACCAAGGCCACATCTACGAGGGCACCCTCACCTTTGAGACCGAGGAGCTTGACCCCGCGACGCTGTCGGAAACACGCACAGCAGTGATGGTGAATATCGCGAGCCCAGCAGCAGCCTTCCAATGGTGGCGGTTGCCCGCAGCCGGGGTTGGTCTAGCCCGGATGGAATTCATCATCAATAATCTGATCACGATTCATCCGATGGCCCTGGTGCATCCCGAACTGGTCACTGACGAGGGTGAGCGTCAACAGATCGAGGAGCTCACGCGCGGTTTTGACGACCCCACGGAGTTCTTTGTGGAGACCCTGGCGCTAGGGATTGCCAAACTTGCTACGCCGTATCATCCGCTGCCCGTGATCGTGAGGCTCAGCGACTTCAAAACGAATGAGTACGCGCACCTCATTGGCGGCAGTGTTTTCGAACACTCTGAAGAGAACCCGATGCTCGGCTTCCGGGGAGCGTCGCGCTATTACAGCCCGCGCTATCGCGAAGGCTTCGACCTTGAATGTCGCGCGCTCAAGCGCGTGCGCGAGCAGATCGGATTCGCCAACATCATCATCATGGTGCCGTTCTGTCGCACTGTGGCCGAGGCCGATCGTGTTCTGGACGTGATGGCAGAGAACGGCTTGGTGCGAGGCGAAAATGGGCTTCAGATTTACATGATGTGCGAGATTCCCGCCAACGTGATTTTGGCTGAAAAGTTCGCCACCCGGTTCGATGGTTTCTCGATCGGTTCCAACGACTTGACGCAATTAGTGCTTGGTGTTGATCGAGACTCAGAGGAGTTGGCAGCGCTTTTTGACGAGCGGGATGACGCGGTCACGTCCATGATCAGCCAAGCCATCCAGAAAGCGCACGCCGCCGGAATCAAAATCGGAATTTGCGGGCAGGGCCCCAGCAATTACCCCGACTTTGCGGCGTTCCTCGTCAACGAGGGAATCGACTCCATTTCGCTCAACCCCGACAGCTTCATGAAGACGGTTCCCCATATTGCTGACGCTGAGGCTGCCGTCGAGGCGCGCGACCGCTAAGTTGTGGACGCTCGAAAAATGCTGCTGATCGATTCTTCGAGCGTTGCGGTGAACTCGTCGTCGCTCTGCTGAATGGTGAGCCCCTCCGTGAGCGCACGCGAAAAGCTCGCGACTACGCCGTGCTGACGGGATAGTCGAGCGTTGGCTTCTGCACGGCTGTAGCCGCCTGAGAGCGCGAGCACTCGCAGCACATTCGGGTGGGCCACGAGGTCTGCGTAAAAGTCATCGACTTCGGGAAGCGTCAGCTTGAGCATGACGTACTGGTCTGCGCCGAGGGAGTCGAGCTGTTCGAGAATCGCGGCCTTGAGCATCCGCTCGGCTTCATGCTTGCTTGGCGAATGGATGTCGATCTCAGGCTCAATGATGGGCACAAGACCGGCCGCCAGAATCTGACGGCTGATCTCGAATTGTTGGTCAACGATTGCCTGCACGCCTGCCGCGTTACCAAGCAGGATCAGTGATCGCATTTTGGTGCCGAAGATGCCGTTATCGAGAGCGCGGGCCAGCACCGCGTCGAGTCCGGGCAGCGGGTTCATCAACTGGGCTCCGTCGACCTCGCGCTGGAGGCCTTTGTCTACCTTGAGAAAGGGAACGATGTTCTTGACGTCCCACAGGTAGTCGGCGCTCGGGCGACCCTCGATCTGGCGGTCCATCGTCTGCTCGAAGAGGATGGCACCCAGGATGCGGTCACCGCTGAAGCTGGCGTTGGTGACGATACGTGTGCGCATCGCATGGACGAGATCGAACATCTCCTCGTCGTCAGAGTAGGAGTCATCCTGAATGCCATAGAGCTTTAGAGCTTTAGAGCTTTGGGTGTGCTGCCACCGCTCTGGTCGAGCGCCGCAATGAAGCCGTCAGCGTCCTTGATCTTGGTGAACTGCAATTCATTCATGGTTATGCTCCTCTTCGTTTCGCCTAGTAGCGTGTGGCCTCCGGAAGCACTAGTTCGAGAGCTTCTACTTCCTTAAGGGCACACATCTCGGTCGCCGGCGTCGCTGCCGTTGCGCTGCCCGCAGCGACAGCAGAACGGAATGCACGTTCAGGATCTTGCCCCTGTGACAGTCGCCACACAAACGCTCCCAGAAATGCATCACCAGCACCGACAGCACTCTGCACCCGCACCGTGGGCACTGGCAGCCGGATGACGCCGGAGGCGGAGGCGAGCACGGCGCCGGCCTCGCCAAGAGTCAAAGCAACGAGTTGGGCGGAGCCGCGAGCGACAAGCTCGGCGGCGGCATCCACTTGACTCTGTTCGGTGGTGAGCTCTCGGCCCACGAGTTCACTCAGTTCGCGGAGGCTCGGTTTCACAAGGTAGACACCTTCGGCGAGGGCATCGGTGAGCGCTTCGCCAGACGTGTCGATGATCGAGCGTGCACCCTTCTGGTGCGCCAATCGTGCCACTTGAGCGTAGAAATCTGTCGGCACTCCGGGCGGCAGACTGCCGCTGGCCACAACATAGCCACCGGGAATGATCGCTGCTTCTAGCGTTGCAAGGCAGCGTTGCCACTCGGCTTCGCGAAACTCTGGGCCCTGCAGCACGAACCGAAACTGTTGGCCCGAATCGTTTTCGTCAACGGTGAAGCTCTCCCGAGTCGTGCCAGCGATGGGCACCGCGAGGCTGGGAACGCCTTCTGTCTCGAGCAACTGTTGATAGGTGGCTCCCGTGAGGCCACCAGCCGCGTAGATGGCAAGGGCGTCCCCGCCGAGTTTGTGGATGGTGCGCGCCACATTCACGCCGCCTCCGCCAGGGTCGATGCGGCTGGGGCCACAGCGCATCTTGTGATCCTTAATCACCCGTGGAGTCGACGTGCTGATGTCGAGCGCGGGGTTGACCGTCAGGGTCACGATGGGCCGCCCTGTCGTGGACAGCGGGGGAGTAACGGATGCCATAATCCCCACTTTATGGCGTTGTTACCGCCCCATCGAACGGTTTAGCTCTCGGTGGAAGGGATATCCATTCCGAGCTCGTTCAGAGGCGAGTTGTCGACGGGCTCCGGCAGGTGTTCAGCAGGGCAGTCGAGAAGCGTCTCCGGCGTCGAGTGGTCGATGTAATGTTCTGACATTGGCCGCCCACACACGGGACACACGGCATCCGCAACCTTCGAGACCACGGCGTCGTAGGGCCCCACATCGGGTATGCCCAGAACGGGAAACAGTTTGTGGTTCAGCCAATCGATGAATCTGACGTAGCCGTCCAGACCAGATTCTTCGCCCTCGTCTTTAGTGTGCTCTTGTTCGCTCATAACCTCAGCGTAGCCACGGGTGTCGGCAAGCGTAAGGGGTAGGAAGGGTCCAGTATTGCCGGGCATCCGCACAGGATCGCACTCCTCTGCAGGGGCAGCAGCAGCCCGCTCGCCGGGCGTTGGGTGGTGCCGGTGCCTCCGGGTGCCTATGCTGTGGAACAGTTGCCCGCTTTAGGTCAGCGATAAGGCTGGGGCTCCATGGAGATCGCACTTTTCATCACACAATTTCTCGTAGTGCTCGGCTGCATCGTCATGGGTACACGATCGAGCGGGGTCGGGCTCGGCCTTTGGGGCGGAGCAGGCGTTGCTATTCTTGTTTTTGGTTTCCGTCTAGCTCCTGGCTCGCCGCCCGTCGACGCCCTCCTCATCGTTCTCGCCATCGTGCTCGCATCCTCAGTGATGCAGGTTGCCGGTGGAATCGATTGGATGGTGTCAATCGCCGCCACTCTCATCAAGAAAAATCCGAAACAGATCACTCTTGTTGCCCCGCTTGTCTCTTTCGTATTTGCGGCCGGCGCCGGCACCTCGAACATCCTCTACCCGCTGCTGCCAATCATCCAAGACCTCTCCTACCGCAACGGCATCCGTCCTTCTCGACCGCTTTCGCTCTCCGTTGTAGCGACAGGAATCGCACTCGCTTGCAGCCCGGTCTCGGCAGCCATGGCAGCGATGATTACGCTCACCGACGTATCGCCCTTCAACTATGAGCTCATCGACATCGTCAAGGTCACCTTCCCGGCTGCGGTGGTCGGCATTGTCGCTACGAGCTTCTTCGTGCAGCGCCTCGGCAAGGACATTGCTGATGACCCCGAGATCCAGGCAAAGATCGCCGCCGGAACGATTCCTGCACCGGACGGGGTGCAGTCTGGTGGCGCAAAAAAGACGAAGCGTGGCACCCAGCTGGCACCCACCCCGGTTCAGACCACTGTGACGACATCCGGAAGAAATGCCGCGATTATTTTCCTTCTCGGCGTCGTGGCGATTGTCGTGTTTGGTCTTTTCAAGGCCATTCGGCCGTTGGATGCGGCTGGCGACCCCGTTGGGATGACGCCAATCATCGAGATCGTCATGTTTGTCACCGGCACGGTAATCCTGCTAGTTTCGCGTCCCACGATCGCCGCTGTACCCAAGACGACTGTTTTCCGGGCCGGGATGGTCTCCGCCATTGCTCTGTTCGGATTGGCCTGGCTCACGGATACTTTCCTTGGCGCCCATTCCGAGGACATCGCCTCGACTGTTGGTAACGCCGTACAGGCGGCACCGTGGATCTTCGCGCTTGGCGTCTTCGTGGTCTGCGTTCTCACCACGAGTCAGTCGACCGCGACTAGGACGATCGTGCCGATTGGTCTGGTTTCCGGGATCCCGCTCGGGCTACTCTCTGGCATGTGGGCGGGCGCCTTCGCTGGAATCTACTTGCTTCCTACTAACGGATCTCAGATCGCCGCGGCCAACTTCGATACGACGGGGAGCACCAAGCTGGGCACCAAGCTTTATGATCACTCCTTCTTTGTGCCTTCGCTGCTGCTGGCAGGCACGACGATCGCTGCCGGAGCGCTGTTCGGCGTGCTCTGGGGATAATGGAGGCCGACGGCGGCGGGCTACCCGGCGCGGAAGGAATCCCACGCGGCCTTGCACGCCCGGGCAACCCGGTCGACGTGTTCCGGGTCGGGGGCAACCCAGCCCGTCCCCGGCTGCGACAAGATCGCCGTGTTCTTCGCGCCGAGCAGGTATTCGCGCAAAAACTCCGCCTGCACGGCGCTGAGCGAAAGGCCGGCTGTCTCCGCATCCTCCCTAACGCGCTCGAAGTGTGCCGCGGCGTCGATGATTTCTTGACCGCCGAGATAGGGGATGTTGAGCCCGACATCGCTGGGTGAGTGTGCGCCAAAGGCTGTGCGGTGCGCATCTGCCAGCCGCCGAAGAGTGACCGGCGTCATCGTCACGGGCTCGTCGCCGCGAGGGTCGCCTTCGTTATCACCTCGGTTGGAGAGCGCCACTATCTGCGGCAACCGGTCCTTGGGCGCACGCTCGACGCACACGGCACCATCCCTAGCGGCGGTGTGGTTCATCGTGTCGTGAAAGGACAGCGCCGTAAAGCGATGGGGTTGAGCGGAGGTGCGCGCTTGCTCAAGTTTGATCGCTATGAAACGAGCCCGGAGCTCGTCGCGGGTGCGTTCGTAGACGCCAAGTCCGCGTTCGGCGACAGCCGCAAAGGTGTCAGTGAGGTGGCGTAGCTGCGCCTCATCCTGCGGAACGAGAAGCAGCGGATAGAACGCGAAGGTCACGGGGCGCACGGCATCCACACCGCTGAGATCGACGGGTTGATACGGTCCGGCTGCTCGCACCCGCTCCAGTGCGGCGGCGAGGCTGCCGGCGAGATCGCTCGGCTTGGCGCGATTGGGGTCGCGGATCATGCGCGGATGCGGGTTCTCCACATAGACGATGCGAGGATCGATTTCTGCCCAGCGGCGCACAACGGCGCTCGTCGAGACGTCACTGAAGTCAAACTGGAGCCTGCGAGTGAACTCAGGTGCAAGGAATTCGGAAAGTTCCTCCGGGATCGCCGCGCCCGAGTGGGGGCAGCTCACCAGCAGATCAGCGTCGCTCAAAGCCTCATTGAGCGTTCGGTTCTCAGGGTCTGCGTAAAACGTAATATCTGCTGCGGTGAAGTGTGTTCCCGCCGGGATTAACGTGGGGGAGGCGCCGTCGCTCATGTTCCCATCATGGCGAACTAGCTGAGCAAGCCCTAATGGGCAGAGCTGCTGAATCTGGTGGAGCAGAAATCCTTCGACGAATGAGCTAGTTCGATCGGGGTCGCGAAGCTTCGGGTGTGAGTCGAAACACTGGATGTTGTGAGGCTTCATCGACGAATTTTGTTACCGGGTCTTCCGACGTCGCATCGAAGAAAGGGGCCGTGATCGGAACATTACGCACGTATTGCTGCAGAACCGGCCCGGCGGCATGGGCAGCCAAGCGTTCCGCATAAAGAACCTCGCTCCGTCGACCCCGCCGCAGCTTCACTGCGTTGTCGGCGCGGACGTTGTGAACCCAACTGACGTTCCCATACGGCGCCACGAGCCATCGATTCCCCGCAGCCTCAATGATGGTGACCGGTGTTGTTCTCAGCTCACCGCTCTTGCGCCCGGTCGTAGAGAGAAGATAGTTCGAGCTCGGACCGAGACCTGTTTTGATCATCGCAGTCATGAATAGATTGGCCGCGCGTCGCACGAATCCGAGTCGGTATGTCTTGGCCATGTGGCCATGATGCCGCAACCGCGGAGGCTAGTACAGCACAGTAGCCTGCCTTGCTAGACACTATGAGTGCTATTCGCGTTGGTTCAGGTCGCCTGCTACTTTGCGGAACTGGCCGTCATTGCTCTGATCCTTGGCTTTGCCCGGTGACCTGCCCGGCCAAGGGAGAAGCGTCGAGAGACTTGGTCATTGTGAAGTTGTTCAGTTCAACGCCGTTCAGCACGGGATGCTGTTCGGCCTCCACTTGGAAGCCCCGCTTCTCGAAGAACGGCCGGGCGGTAACGCTCACGTTGGCGGAAAGTGACGGGCTCGCTCGCTCGCGGGCGATGACCTCGATGAAGTCGAGTAGCGCAGCGGCGACGCCCTGGCGCGAGTGCTGGGGAGAAACGAACATCATGTCGATGTAGCCATCCGAGCTCACATCCGAGAAGCCCGCTATCTCACCGTCGACCAGGGCGACGAAACTGTTGCGGGCGCTCATCGACTGATCCCAGACAGGTATCTCGCGCTCGTCTGCTCGTGCCCACGCCGCAATCTGCTGCGGCGAGTAGTCAGCGGATGCCGTGATGGTGACCGCAGAAAGGAACACTGCCAGCGTCGGCGCCGCATCCGCTGGCCGATACGGGCGCACGTCGATGGGAGTCGAACGCGTGCGTGGGTTCATCTCCTCATTATGCAAGGCAAACGCCCGCCTCCTTCAGCCGAGGTAGCGGTGTGGCTGAAGGAAACGGGCGAACTTCTGCTCCGTCGAAACGTCTAGGCGTCGCGACGCTTGATGAGCGCGGATGCGACGATGAGCAGTACAACAACCCAGGCGAGCAGCACGAGGAAGCCCTGGGTCGGATCGAGGGTGAGTACTTCGTCGGCGATCCCTCCGAGGGGCGGGCCGCCCGCGGCGGAGTCGCTGCCGATGGCATACATTTGGCTGCCAGCGGATGACGGCAGTAGCGCCGAAAGGTTGTAGAGCCACGCCACTTGCGCCACGCTCGCGAGGATGGAGAGCACGGTAGGCACCACCAGGAGTAGTCCCAACACAGTCGCAATGCCACCAGCGCTGTTACGTAGAATCGCACCGAAACCGAAAGCCAGAAGCGCAATGAGGGTCAGGTAACCGGCGCCGCCTACGAGAGCACGCATCACGTCGCCATCCAGAAGCTGCCCTTCAACGCCCTTGCTCGCAAGTATCGGCGCGGTGACCAGTGCTGTGAGGGCGATTGAGAGGAGACCGACCACGAACGTGGCTACGGCCAGCACTAGCGCTTTCGCAAAGAGGGCCGGCAATCTTTTGGGCACCGCCGCGAACGTTGAACGGATCATGCCCGTCGTGTATTCACCGCTAATGATGAGCACACCAAGCACGGCGGCGACAAGCTGCGTGAAGTTCACGCCAAGCGTTGCCACCATCACCGTGAATGATTTCTGCGTTTCGACGTCAAAGGCAGGGCCTGTCGAGGTGTCGATGGTGGCTGTCATGAGGAGGCCAAATCCGACCGTGAGCAGCACGATGATCGCAAACGACCACCGGGTCGAGCGAAGCGTGCGCAGCTTGATCCATTCGGAGCGCACAACGCGCAGGAAGCTCAAGTGTGTAGAGCGTTGACCTGCCGCAGCGGGGGAAGCCTCAAGGGTGGTGTTGGTCATCGGGAAACCTCCGAGTGGTATTCAACGTCGTCTTGCGTGAGTTCTAGGTAGGCATCCTCAAGCGAGGCGGCGAGCGGAGTGAGCTCGTGAAGCACGATGCCCGCTTGTGCTGCGACCTCACCAATCTGGGCGGATGCCAACCCGGCAATGTTCAGAACGTCACCTTCGAGGCTGGTGACGGTCACGTCGCTGCTAGCGAGGCGGTTGGCGAGATCAGCGGCCTGCGGTGTGCGAACCCGCACTGCGGTTCCGGTTGCTAGTGCCAAAATCTCGCCGACGGGGGCATCCGCAATGATGCGACCGCGCCCGAGCACGATGAGATGGTCGGCCGTCTGTGCCATCTCGCTCATGAGGTGAGAGGAGAGGAAGATTGTGCGGCCCTCTGAGGCGAGTTGTCTCGTGAGCTTGCGCACCCACATGACGCCTTCGGGGTCGAGGCCGTTGACTGGCTCATCGAGGATCAGGGTTTGGGGATCACCGAGGAGGGCGGCGGCGATCCCGAGGCGCTGGCCCATGCCGAGCGAGAATCCGCCGACACGTTTCTTCGCAACAGACTCAAGGCCGGTCATTGCGATGACTTCGTGCACGCGTGCTTTGCCGATGCCGTGGGTGGCGGCCATGGCGAGAAGGTGGTTGTAGGCGGTGCGCCCGGTGTGGATTGCTTTCGCGTCGAGCAATGCACCCACTTCGTGCATGGGGTTGTGGTGTTGGGCGTACTTTTTGCCGTTCACGGTAACCGAGCCAGAATCGGGGCGGTCGAGGCCGATGATGGTGCGCATGGTGGTGGACTTGCCGGCACCATTCGGGCCGAGGAAGCCGGTGACGAGACCGGGACGGATGGTCGCGGTGATGTTATCGACGGCGGTTTTGGCGCCATACCTCTTGGTCAATCCTTGAATTTCAATCATGTCTTAAGTGTACGAGCGCACTCGCGTTGCGGGGTCCGTCGTAAGGATGATTTCCCCGCCACAAAGTAGCCCTCAAGCCTGAGATCACTAATTTCATTCCCGAGTAAAGCTTCATTCTGCGGGCTTCGAGATTTAGGCTGGCGTCATGCCTTTGGATGCTCGCACGCTTCTGTCGGGACCGCGCGGCCGTCGTCTTTGTGTTGCTGTGGCTCAGCACGACCCGGAGGGGGCAATCCCGGCAGCGGCATCGCTCGGATACCTTCTTGTCTATGCGGCCCATCATCTGGAGAAGGCACGAGGGCAAGGGGGAGCTATCTTCGGCTGGGGCATTCCCGATCCGCTTCCCGAGCCAAGCGTCGAGGACATTGCCGAAGCCCTCGACAGCATCCCGCTGACCCCGATCGGTATCGCCGAGGCTCTTGAAGCCTGCGCCGCTTCTGTGGATAGCGCACGCTATTGGCAAGAACCCGATGGCAGAGACGAACTTTTAGCGGATTCCCGCCTCGAGCGTTCGCTGATGCGCGTCGCGGAGCACATCGTGACGTCGCCGATGATCGAGTGGTGGAGTGACCCCGTGGCGCCGCAGCAGTGGGCGGTCAATTTTCGAGATCGCCTGGCAGATCCCACCGCTGATGATTCGGGTGGCTGGTGGTCGCGGCCACCGTTCGGGCTTACCGCGACAACGCGGGCGCTGCCCGATCTAGGCCCGGTCGGGCTCTGGCTGGTCGAAGATCGCTCCGACGAAAAACCGGCGGACATACACTCGGTGGCCTACGAAGGCACTCCGCGTGTGTTCGAAATTGTTGCTGCAGAGTCGTGGGCCGAACTTTGCCGGCGGTACCCGCTCGAGATCACCGCTACCCGGCGCCACGACTGGTACCGCACCACAGGCCGTAGCGGCAAATGGATGATGCCTGACTGGTCGAGGGTCGCCCACGATTTCGACGCGGTGCACCTTACTCTCGCGGCTTATCTCTCTGCCGCCGGAGTCGTTATCCCGCTCGACGACGGCTTCGCGAGTGTCATTGCCGGGTGGAACCCCGACGAAACCTACTGGTTCACCGATGTCGTGACGCATGCGGGTTCTGATGCGACGTGGATGCGAGACGAGCAGACAGGACGGTGGTGGCAGCTCGGTTAACCGCGCTCTGCACAAGCAAAGGGAGTGTGACCCGCACTGGTGCGGACCACACTCCCTCTACTGGTTGTACGGTGTTAGCTGCAGACCTTCAGGCTTGCCACTGACGAGGTGAGCACTCCCGTGCCACCGAGCAGTACTACCTTCGGGTTGTCGAGATTGGTGATCGCAGTCAGGACTGACTGCGGCACGCAATTTGATGGGGTGATGAAGAGCGGAGCGTCTTGTGATCCTGCGAGAGCGGCACCGGCGAGAGCATCCGCAAACCCGGAGCCTGTAGCGAGATAGACGGTGCTCGCTGAAGAGAACTCGTTGGCATTGATCGCAACCGCGGTCGCGTAGCGGTCGGAACCACTGTTGCGCTTGACGGTCGAGAAGTTCGTCTTCAGGTTGGTCAGGATGGCGCTAGAGACAACGCCACTGCCGCCGGCGATCTTCACCGAGGTCACTCCCAGAGACTTCAAGAGCGCTACGGTTGCCGAATCAACTTTGCTTGCGTTGCCAGGAATCAGCACGACTGGACCGCCAAGGTTGGCGGCAGCAGGGGTTGCTGTGAGCGCATCCGGGAAGTCGCTACCGTTGGCAACATAAGCGGTGGTCACGGCTGAGGCCGGGAACGTTGCTTGTGCCAACAGTCGCGATGTTGCGTAACGGTCAGCGCCGCCAATGCGACTCACCGACGGGTTGAACGACAGCGACTGAAGGCTCGCCTTCACACTGTTCGAGACGGCGCCGCTTCCTCCGACAATGATGATCTTGCTCGGCTTCAATCGCAGCAGTTCAGCTTTAGCCGCGGCAGACAGTGACTTGGAGTCAGTCAGCAGCAGCGGGGCATCCTTGTAGGCAGCAGCAGAACTCGCGCTGAGAGCGTCCGCGAAACCAGCGCCCGTCGCAATGTAGACAACGGAAGCGCTGTCCCACTCCTGAGCAATCTCAGCGGCAGTCGCATAGCGGTCGGCACCGGAGAGGCGCGAAACAACGATGCGGTCGTTGACTACTGAGCTCGTTGTCGGCGAAGTCTCGGATGCGCTGGTGTAGCCCGCGAGGGAGCCAGTGACAGTGACCGTAATCTTCTTGCCGAGCTCCGCTGCCGCAACGTTGTATGTTGAGCCGGTTGCTCCCGAAATTGCGGTGCCGTTCGCTTTCCACTGGTACGTGAACGTCACGCCGGTGGATGGCATCCACACAGTAGCTTTCGGCTGCGCCGTAAGAGTCTCCCCAACCTTCGCGGTTCCAGAGATTGCGGGGGCAGCCGCAATTACTTTGAGGCTGAAGCTGTACTCGGTGGTGCCCCACGTCAGGCTCGAGACTTGTGCAGCATGATCGGCCTGAATGCCGAAAGCAGTGCCCAGCGCGTTGCCTTGAGCGTTCAGAGCATCGAGGATGTCGCCGAGCGCATACTCCGTGTTGGCCACAATTGCGGTGCCGATGTTTTTGCTCGACTTCCACGGGTCACTGAGGTTGAACGTGTGTTCTCCGGCGTCCAGGCTTGCGGAACGGATGGTTCCCCAACCGATAGCTCCGTCGTGCGTGAAAGCAACCTGGTAGGTGACGAGGCCACTATCCACGGTCACCGCAGCGTGGCGGGTGAGTTGCGCGTAGAGGTCACTGCCGTCAACCGGAGTCTCTAGACCTTTGAGAATCTGAGAGTGCGACGGGCTGCCGAACGAAAGCACATCAGCCGCAACGGAGAAGGACTTCGTCGCATTGGCATAGCCCTCATGCCAGGTGGTGTAGTTCGCTGGGGTTTCATTGAGTGCAATTTCGTCGTACGCGACCACAACGTGATCAGTAGTCGCCTCCGCAGAGGTGGGCACGAAGCTGTAGTTCGTGTCGTTGAACACCAAGTCTTGAACGACAGCCGAGCTATCTGCCTGCACACCGAAGCCCAGCAGGGTGATGTCCCCTTGGGTGCCAAGGAAGGCGACAAGGTCCGCGATGGTGAAGGCGTTCTCCGGGGTGAACGTCGAGCCGTTAGCCAGCTTGAGCGGTCGAGATGTAACCCACTTGTCGGTTACATCAAAGTGATGTTCGTTGTTAGACACCAACGAAGTTGATCGAAGCGTCGTGAAGTTCGCGGCGGTGCCATACGTAATCGGAATCTGGAAGGTCACCCTGCCCTCAAGAACATTGATGCTTGCACTCGTGATCAGTGCTTCGAGCTCCGTGGCGGTAACAGGGCCGGGGGTTCCCAGCATCACCTGCGACGGGGTGCCGTCACCCAGGTGCAGTCCATCAGCCTCAGTCGAGTAGGCCCGCACAGTGTTGCTGTTGTAGCCCTCATGCCAGGTCTCGTAGTTGTAGCTGGCGGAGGCGGGATCGGAATCCTCGAACGGTGCAATCTCGGAGTCGTCAACGGCGACGGTGGTGGAGGCCGAATACGCGTTATCGACGCTGAAGCCGTAGCTCACACAACCTACTTCGATGGACTCGATAACGGCATCACCCAGAACGCCTGAGCCGAGGCTGTAGCCGATCTGCAGTACGCGAGCATCCGGGAATTCCACGAGCCACTCATCGAGTGTGCCGTGGTAGGCGCTCCCGTGACCGCCCGAAGTGTCGGGGGCGTTGTCTTTAACGAAAGCTGCCGCGCTGTTCGGCACCCAGAAATCGCTGCCGTAAAACGATGGTTCGCCGACCAAGATTCCATCAGCAGTGCCATCGTTGTCGAAGTCCGTGATGAGTTGGAGGCTAGGAACGCCACCAGAGTTCGACACAAAGTTGACCACCGGCACTCCGGCATCCTTTAGCGCAAGATCGACTGACTTGTACGCGGCTGCTTTGTCAGCGGAGGTCGCGCCTTCGGTCCACACGTGAAGTCCCGCGGCTGTGAAGTCATTGTGACCCTTAGCGCGAGTGTCGGTGAAGGTCCACCCCTGAGAAGTCTGGTTAGTAGCGATAGGACCGTTAGTCACTGCGGCGCATGCCTCGGTGGTGGGCCCGGGTGCTGCGGTGGCGGGAAGCGCACCAGTTACAGAGACTCCGATCGCTAGCAGCGCGGTGGATGCAACAGCGAGGAGCTTCTTCGCGCTCGCTCTCGTGGGGGCTGGCCGATTTTGGGCAGGCGGACGTTTATGGGTCAACAACATGAAACTCTCCAGATTCGGGTTCGGAGGGTGAAAGGGTAAATCAGGTCGTGCAGGTAAGCCGGGTAAGGCTGGTAAATCGGGTAATACGAATCGACGCACAGAGATCAGCCATGCACGGTACGCCGAAACACTATCGCCGGGGTTCTCTGGGCAACAGAGGAACACAAAGTGGTATCGAGGGAAACTCCGGAAAACCAGGGGCATTTTCAAAGTGGTATTTTCTCAGGAGATTCATACTCGAGCGAAAGTGGTCTACGGGCTGCCGCCAAACGGTGTGAGCTGAAGCACCAAGGGGGTCGATGCTGGCCCCAGTTCGGGCGATTTCTCAGCGAGACCGAAAGGCAGACGACTTTTAGTGGTGGACAAACTGGTCTACCTGGTCATGCTCGCCCGTTAAGCGAGGGGTAGACAAAGCGGTCGGATGAGGAGTAGAAGCCGCGCCCGACATCTGTCGCGGCGGGGCAGGGTCACATAAAATGAGCGCATGTCTGATTTCACGGGTCGCCAATTGATCACCGTCAAAGTTCCCGGCACCAACATGGAGGTCGCGACGGCTGCGCTCCGCGAGAAGCTGGCAGAGTTTCCCAACGCTCGAGTGACGGCGCTCACGCAGCGGTCGACGAGCGTGTGGGACGGTATCTTTTCGCAAAACATCCAGCTTCTCGCCGCGATCGAATACACCGAATAGCGCGGTTGCCTCTAATGGTTGTAGCGCGCGTTGGGTTAGCTCATCCGCACGTGCGCAGACAGCTCGGCCTCGATAGTGGCCTTCGCAACTGAATAGCGGCTGCGCACAGTCGAGGCATTGAGCCCGAGCACGGCAGCGGCATCCGCGATGGTGAGGCCGTCCCAGTGGATGAGTTTCAATAGTTCGGATTGCGCGGTCGGCAAGGTTTCAAGAGCAGCGCGAACCTCGCGTTGAGAATCATCCACACTCTCGGCGACGGCGATTGTGTCAGCACGCACGAGTTCGGTGCGCAGGGTCTCGACAAGTTTGCTGCGCCGGCGCAGTGTGCGGCGATGGTTGAGCAGCGTATTGCGCGCAACTCCATACAGCCACCGCTTTGCTTCCTCGTCGGGGGCGGGCATTGTGCGTCGTCGGCGCCACGCGACAAGAGCTGTCTCGGAGAAGAGGTCTGCGGCATCCTCGACGTTGTCTACGCGGTAGGTGAAGTAGGCGAGGAGTGCAGACTGGTGCCGCCGGATCGCATCCCGAGCCCGAGTATCTACAGCGTGCACTCGTCGATTCCTCTCCCCGAGATACCCAGCAACGGGGTGCCGCGCGACTCGAACTCAGCGATCACGGCCGCCATAACCTGAGTCTTGATAGACCTCGCGAGGATCTCTGCGGTCTGCTGGGCGGTAACAGTTTCATGGTCCATGAAGGCGGGATCGGGGCGCACGCTTGACCAGTCTTCTGTCTGAAGAAAGAGTTTTGCGTCGTCATAGATCTCTTGGTCGAAGCCGGGTTGATCCTCGACGGGCTGGAGGGTGTACCCGCCGCTGCACGCAAACTCTTGCCCGTGAGTGGTGATGACGACGTTCCAGGAGAGGTCATAGCCCTCGCCAGTTTCGAACAGGGAGGGCGGAAGGATCGGGAATAAGAGCCCCGCGGCGGCCGCAGCTGCGGTACCGGTCCCGACGAGAAGCGCTGAGATTCCGGCAATGAAAGCGGGGCGTCGATACCGTGGTGAGCGCGTGGACGACTCCACAACGTCGCTCAACGCCGCAGTGATGGCAGGCGTGGCCAGCTCGCGCCGAGGGGCGCTCGCGTCGAGCAATTCGGTTGTTCTGTCCATCACATTCTCCGATTCGTAGGGTTGCTCCTACTCAGTACATGTCCGGTGCGTGGCTGACTGTCCAACCCGCTCGCCGCCATTGTGCGCAGACGCCAGATTTGCTCGACAATTTCTCGACTTCATGATTACTCTAAGAGTGATCACCGAGGGCCACCAAAGGAGTTTCATGCCGCGCATCGAGGAGTCTGAAACAACGGATGCCGTGAGCCTGGTGCCGGCGCGACAGATTGTGGCGCGCATCCGTCGACTGATTCTTACCGCGGGAATCGCCGCAGCGGTTTATGCGATCTTTACCACCGGCAGTAGGGGCTACTGCCCGACCCCCGAAGGCGCGGTGGACCCGAGCTGCATCTCGCTGACGTTGCAACCAAGTGGCTTGATTTTCCTGGCGATCTTCGCGATCGTTATTGTGAACCTCAACTTTGTGCTCCGGCGGGCACACACGGTTGAGTCCGCGCTGCGCTACCTTGATCGTGCCGCCGCGATCATCGCGATTCTCGTCGTCGCTTCGGTGCTCATCAGCCAAATCTGGTTCTGGATGATCCCGATCACCGACTGGGACGGCACGGGCACCTTCTTCTACCCGTTCCCCTTTGGCGCTGTCGATCTCGTCACCACACCTCTCAACACGCAGTAGCGCGAATGACGCGTCGCGTGCGAAAACGAGTGCGATTCTTGGGGTGGCACTGAGCTGGTGATCGGGACTGGGAGTATTGACCCTATGACCACCAGCACCACCGCATCCGCAGCACAACTCAGAGTTGCTGTTGTCGCGACGTTCATCGTCTTCGGCGTCAACGGTCTGGTGTTTGCCAGCTGGGCGGCGCGCATTCCCGCTGTCACTGACATTCTCGGTCTCACGCCTGGACAGATGGGTAGCTTACTGCTCTGCCTTGCCGTCGGATCCCTTGTCGCGCTGCCGACCGCCGGCTGGGTCACGGGCAAGCTAGGCACGGCGCATTCGGTGCGGCTCGCGGGGCTTGTTTCTGCACTCGCCGGGATCGGCATCGCCGGTTCCCTCTCGGCGGCAACGACGATAGGCACCGCAATTTCGTTGTTCGTCTTTGGCATCGGTATTGGGCTCTGGGATGTCGCCATCAACATTGAGGGCGCCGACGTCGAGCACAAACTGGGCCGCACGGTCATGCCTCAACTCCATGCGGCCTTCAGCGGAGGTGCGTTCGTCGGCGCCATCATCGGCGCGGGGCTCGCGAACATTGGTGTGGGGCTTCCGGCTCACCTCCTCGTGATCGCTGGCGTTGTGGTTGCGGCAACGCAGTGGCTTCCGAAGTACTTTCTGCCGCGCATCCCGGAGCCGCAGCAGCCCGCGGGCGAGGCTGCACCGCCCAAGGTGCGGAGTGCGTGGCGCGACCGGCGCACTCTGTTGATCGGTGTCGTCGTGCTCGGCGCGACTCTGACCGAAGGCGCCGGCAATGACTGGATCGCGAAAGCCGCCGTCGATGGGCTCGGCGTTACCAACGCCAACGGCGCATTCATGTTTGCCACCTTCGTTCTCGCGATGACCGCAATGCGATTCTTCGGTGGCAGAGCGATCGATGCGTTTGGTCGAGTTCCCGTTCTGCGCGGAAGCATGGCCGCCGCCGCGATCGGGCTCACCGTGTTCGTCTTCGCGCCCACCCTGTGGCTCGCGCTGATCGGCGTGGCCCTGTGGGGGATTGGTGCAGCGCTCGCATTCCCGATGGGGATGTCGGCAGCAGCCGACGACCCGAAGCGCGCTGCGGCCCGAGTCTCCGTGGTTGCCACCATCGGCTACGTCGCATTTCTGTCGGGGCCGCCACTGCTGGGGTTCCTTGGCGATGCTGTCGGCATCCGGTTTGCGCTGCTCGCTATCGGAGTGCCGATTGTGGTCGCGCTCGTACTCGCGGGCGCTGCGAAGCCGCTGCCGAAGAAGTAGTTCGGCGTCCGCAGAGACGCGGCGCGAACGGCGGGAGCGGCGGCTTAAACCTTCTCGTCGACGATGCCCACGAAGCGACTACCGATGCCGTCGATCTCCGAGCGAAACACGCCCTCAGCGGGAGCGGGCAGTTCATCTGCGTCATGCCAATCGCACGTCAAATACGTGAACGCTGGCCACCACTTCTTGGGGCGGGCCGCCTCCGTGAAGCCGCAGACCGTGCACGTGAGCTGCATCCAGACGGGGCGTTTGCCGGTGCGGTTGGCGAGCGACTGAACCAGCCACGCTGGCGGGTTGGCTTGCAGCTCGTCGAACTCGGCATCCGACATGCGATTCGGGAGGTCATGCCGTCTCGCCATTTCCAAAGGAATGTCGAGGCGGAGTGCAACTTCCCGTCGTGTGATCATGCTCCTACGGTACGCGACGCAGCCGTGCTCGGCGGCGCACGCGAGCTAGCTGATGTAGATCTTGCGCAGCGTTTCGGTGATCGTCCAGGTGGTCTGCATGCCCTCGGTGAGCCGCACAACATCGCCGGGGCCCACAACGACGGTGCGATCATCCGCAGCGAAGTGGATGCTGGCGCGCCCGCTAATGACCACAAAGACCTCATCGACCTCGGTGTCTGTTGCGGTGCCCACGGTCATTTCCCAGATGCCGATCTCGCTGTCG
Source organism: Salinibacterium sp. NG253 (assembly GCF_015864945.1). Lineage (GTDB taxonomy): Bacteria > Actinomycetota > Actinomycetes > Actinomycetales > Microbacteriaceae > Rhodoglobus. The sequence continues at coordinate 1,939,662 of NZ_JADYWF010000001.1, forward strand.
CCGAGGGTGTCGAGCACGGCGTAGCCCGCGGTGGGAGTGCCCTCCACCACCTCGTCTGCCTCAAGGGCTTCGTGGGCGACGGGGACGGCGCTCGCCGCGAGGGGCGTGCCGGGGCTGAGGAGTGTTGCGGGTTCGGTCATGGGCTCAGCCTATGAGACTGGGCTGCAGATCGCGCAGGGTGCGGCGGTGGGTCATGCGTGTCACTCCGATGGCAGAGAGGATGAGCGCGCCACCGAGCCAGGCGCCGAGCACGAGAGCGTCGGTGCCGACTCGGGCGATGTCGCCGCCGTACATGAATTGGCGCATGGCATCCACGACGTAGCCCATCGGTAGAACGTGGTGCAGGGCAGCCAGCGGTGCGGGCAGGGTTTGCCATGGGAAGGTGCCGCCGGCGGTCACGAGTTGCAGCACCATGAGCACGAGCCCCAAGAATTGGCCGACGGAGCCGAACCAAATGTTGAGGGCCAGAATGATGGCCGCGTAGGTGAAGCTTGCCGCGATCATCACGCCGAGGGTGCCGAGGGGATGCGTGAAGTTGAAGCCGAGAGCGATGGCGAGAATGCCGAACAGCGCCACCATTTGCAGCGCGCCAAGCACGGCGGGCGTGAGCCAGCCGGCCAGAGTCACACGAATTGGTGATCGCAGGGCGGTGACGGCGCGCTTGGAGACGGGCTTCACAATGAGGAAGAGGGCGTAGATGCCGATCCAGCCAGCCAGAGCCGTGAAGAACGGGGCAAGGCCAGCACCATAGTTGCCAGCGGTCGTCACAGCGCTGGTCTCGACCGCGACCGGGTCAGCAATCGTTTCGGCCTGAAGAGCGCGCAGTGCTTCGCTCGAATCGGGCAGTTCCTCGACGCCGCTCGCAAGGCCGTCGCGCAGTTCGGCGGTGCCGTCGGCGAGAGTGCCGAGGCCATCTTTAAGGGTGCTCACTCCATCACTGAGTGTTGATGCTCCGGATGTTGCGGAGCCGGTCGCTGTGGCGATCTGCTGCGCCCCCGAGGCGAGCTCAGCTGCACTACTCGCGAGCGTGTGTGCGCCGGCGGCAAGTTCATCGACCTGCGACACCGCGGACTGCACGGTGCCGTTGCCCTCAGCGATGCGATCACTGAGCGGGTCGAGTGCCGTGAGCACGTCGTCAATCTCGGTCGCGTCGAGCCCCTGCTCGGTGAGGGCGGTCACGAGGTCGGCGCGAGCGGTGGGCAGGGCATCTGCGATGTCTTGGGCGGCCGTGCCCGCGCGATCGGCATACCCGGCAAGCTCGGTGTTGCCGGCGGCGACCTGCGCTGCTCCGGCGGAGAGCTGGTCGGCTCCGCTCGCGAGAGTGTCGGTGGCGGTGCTGAGCTCGGTCAGTCCCGAAGTCAGAGTGCTCGCGCCATCCGATAGCTCACCAGCACCAGAGACGGCATCCTGTGATCCGTCGAGAAGTTGGGAGGCGCCATCGGCGGCATCCGATAGCTCCGAGCGGATGTCAGAGATCGCCGTCAGCAGAGTGCCGGCCGCTTCTTCTCCCACGAGTTCCGCTACCGACCGCCGGATCTGTTCGACGGCCTGTTTGCCGATGGTGGACGCCAAGTAGTTGTTGGCATCGTTGGTTTCGAGGTCGATCTCAGCCTGATGCGGATCAGTGTCCGCGATGGAGGTGAGGGCATCCGAGAAATCGTGCGGGATGGTCACCGTGAAGTCGACATCGCCGTCGGCCAGCGCGGTCTCAGCGTCGGCGGCGGAAAGCACATGCCATTCGAAGTCATTGCCCTCGAGCAGATCGTCGGCGACTTGCTGGCCGTAGTTCACAGCCTCGTCGTCGCCGTCTGCGGGCACGCCATCGTCGTTGACGACCAACCCGACCGGCACTTCGGCAAAGCTGCCGTAGGGGTCCTGGTTGGCCCACAGGTACACGCCGCCATAGAGCACAGGCACGAGCATGAGCGCGAGCAAAGCGAGCATCGCCATGCGTGACGAAGTGAGTCGCCGCAGTTCAGCGGCGATCATTGCGGGAACCTTCATACGTTGTCTACTCCTACGCCGCCGCCACTTTGGGCCCAGGCAGCGCTACGTTCGTCAAAAGCTCCTAGGCTGTTGCGCAGGGATGCTTCGGCAGATTCGGCACGCTCGATCACATCGGCGTGGGTAATGGCCCATTCGGAGGCGCGACCAGCGACCGCGAGAACGGCGAGGCCGCGATCAGCAAATTCGCCGAAGAGGGTCCACCATTCGAGGGGCTGGCCGCCGTGGCGGTCGGGTGCGGTCACGACGAGCGCTTCGACGTGAGGGCGCAGAACGGCTAGCTCGCACAGAACGCGCAGTCTCGTGATCGGCTCAATGTCGGCTATCGCGGTCGAGGCAAGCGAACGAAAGCCTGCCGCGTCGAGCCAGCGCCGGGCCGAGATCGGGTCGGCGCGACGGCCAGCGAACATCAGCTCTTCGGCGACGACACCGACGAGCGGCACTCCGGCATCCGGATCAGAAACTCCGGGGGCATCGACGAGAGCGACGCTGCGGCGGAGCGCACGGGCATCCGCTCGGCCATCGATTGTGACGGTGCCCGAGTCTGGCCGCATGCGACCAGAGGCAATAAGGCCAAGCACGGTCGGGCGCTGTTCGGTTTCGGCTACCGCTAGCGTCACTGTGCCGCTTTCAAAGGTAATGGATGTCGCGGGCAAGTCTTCGGCGTCGTGACCCTTCGTCACCCCGCTCAATTCGACGCGCATCAGCGTTTGGCCCCGGCAGTCGCAGTGTCGGCGGTTGCGGGAGTGGCGTCAGCAGTCGCGGGAGCGGTGCCGTTAGTTGCAACATCGCCAGCCGCCGGAGCGCCGAGAATATCGGGATGCGCCTCGAGCAGCGCGACCGTCTCGCGCCACGAGAGCCCAGCCATGCTGAGCGTGGTGCGCACGGCGAGGGAACGAGCTTCGGGCAGTGTCGCATCGACGCGAGTGATCGCGGCGCGCGCAGCCTCTTCGACGAGGCGAGCGAGGGTGGTGACATCCACATCGGTGCGGAGCGTGCCGTCGTTCTGGCCGCGCTGGAGGATGGCGGCAACAGCATGCCGTAGCGGTGCGAGCGCTTTTCCGGTGGCTTCAAGGTGAGCGTCATCGAGGGCGATGGAGGCGGCAACCTGCACGTGGGCGGCCTGTTGCCACAGCAGTGACGTGAGGCGGGCAAGCGCGACTTGAGCATCGGTGTCGGTGACGTCGCTGGCGATGCGGTTGAAACGTTCGGCGCCTGCATCGATGATTTCGGCGAGAAGCGCGTTGCGGTCGGCGAAGTGGCCGTACAGGGCGCGACGAGAGAGCCCGGCACTGCGGGCGATGGTGTTGATCGACGCCTGGGGGTCGTGGGCAATAGCGGCGGTGGCGGCACTGAGAATGCCGGCGCGGTTATCGACTGCGTCCTGTCGCGGGCGACGGGGAGCGGAAGTGGTCATGCAGCCACTGTAATAACTTGCACAGTGATGTGCAAGTTATTACAGGTGACTGACAGGTGTGTTCGCGCCGCGCGGGTTGTTGCGCGACCGGAGCCGCAAAAGCGCCGGTCGCGCGACCCTCGCTAAGAGTCGAAACCGAGCCCCAGCGCATCCAATGTTTTGAGAATCAGGTTGCGGCGACCCTGGTTGTGGTCGGCACGATTGAGCGACCAGCGCGTGGCCTGAATGCCCACGGAAGCAATCGGCTCGGGCGGGAACGGGAGCGGCATCTTCTTCACCATCTCCAGCTCGGTGCGCTCGGTCGTGAGACCGTCGAGCTTGTCGAGCATCACCTGCGCGGCAAAGCGAGTCGCGCCAACGCCAAGCCCAGTGAAGCCAGCCGAGTACGCCACGCGACCGTTACGAGCCAGACCGAAGAACGCACTGAACTGAGTCGACGCATCAATCGCGCCCGCCCAGCGGTGGCTGAACTTGAGGCCCTCCAGCTGCGGGAACGTCGTAAAGAAGTGACTCGCGAGGCGCTCGAAGCTCTCCGGACGGTTCTCGTACTCATCGCGAACCTTGCGGCCGTAATGGTAAACCGCGTCGTAGCCGCCGAACAGAATGCGGTTGTCGGCGCTGAGGCGGTAGTAGTGGAACTGGTTCGCCATGTCAGCAAGACCCTGACGGTTCGACCAGCCGATTGACGCCAGCTGCTCGGGGGTCAAGGGCTCCGTCATGAGCACATAGTCATACACGGGAACCGTCTGCAGGCGCGCACGCTTCAGCAACGAAGGGAAGGCGTTAGTCGCGAGCGCAACCTTGGCGGCGTGAACGCGACCATGCTTGCTGTGCACGACTGCGGCATCCGTCGGGCCACCGGATGTCGCGACTTCACGAACAGGCGAGTTCTCAAAGATCTCAACTCCGAGTTCGATCGCGACCCGCGCCAACTCATGAACGAGCTTGGCGGGGTGAATGATCGCGTTGATCCGCTTGTTCCAAACGCCAGCGAGATACGTCGGCGAGTTCACTTCGGCACGGATCGCAGCCTCATCGAGGAAGACAGTGTCATCGTCGGTGATCGTTTCTTTGAGCCAGTCGATCTCGTGTTCTTCGATGGCGAGGTCAAGTGAACCGGTGCGCTCGAAGTCGACATCGAGTTTGAGGGTCTTCACGGTCTCCTCGATCTCATCGAGGTTCTGCAGGCCGAGGCGTTCGAGCTGGTTGTACTCTTTCGGCCAGCGGCTCAGACCGTTCTCTTCGCCGTGGGTGAGGCTCGCTTCGCAGAAACCACCGTTGCGGCCCGAAGCGGCCCAGCCGAGTTCGCGGGCTTCGAGCAGCACAACGCGAGCATCAGGGTTGCGCTGCTTCGCTAGCACAGCCGTCCAGAGGCCGAGATATCCTCCGCCCACAATGGCGAGGTCGGCGGTGACGTCGGACTTCAACGCGCTGAAGGTAGGCGCGCCGGAGACATCATCGATCCAGAACGGCTTGTGAATCGAACCCTCAAGGGAGTGGCTGATTACGGATGCCGCTGGCACATTTCTTTCGAACACTATCTTGCCCATGGGGCACTTTCCTCTCTCGCCTGGTGGCGAGTTTTATGGTTGGGCGGGCGCGCGGTACACGCGCTCGCCTTCGACGAACGTCTGCTCGGTGCGGGTGCGGCCGATGTCGGCGGCTGCTTCCGCGAAGGGGTCGCGATCGAGAACGACCAGATCGGCGAGCTTGCCGACCTCAATCGTTCCCGTCTCATCCAAGTGATTAGTGAACGCGCTGCCTGCGGTATACGCGGTCATGGCGGTCAGCAGGTCAATGCTTTGCTCGGGCAAGAAGGCGTCATACTCGCCCTCTTCGTGGCCGGGAGCCGCCTTGCGGTTGACGGCAACGTGGATGGCCGCCATGGGGTCGGGGCTCGATACTGACCAGTCGCTGCCGGACGCCAAGTGCGTTCCGGCGCGGTGCAGGTCGGCCCACGGGTATTGCCACGAGCTGCGCGGGTTGCCTAAGAATGGCAGCGTCAGGTCGACCATCTGAGGCTCGAGCGCGGCCCAGTACGACTGCAGGTTGGCGGTCACGCCGAGTTCAGCGAAGCGGTGCACGTCATCCGGATGCACCACCTGCAGGTGCGCGATGTGGTGACGGTTGTCGTTGGGGCCGTTGATCGCTCGCGCAGCCTCAACTGCGTCGAGGCACTCGCGAACGGCGCGGTCACCGATGGCGTGGAAGTGCACTTGGAAGCCAAGAGCGTCGAGTTCAGTAACGTTCGAGATCAGCTGCGCGGCATCCACGAAGGAAATGCCGGAGTTGTCGGTGTGGTGGCCACAGCCGTCGAGGTAGGGCTCAAGCATGGCGGCGGTGAAGTTCTCGGCAACGCCGTCTTGCATGATCTTCACACTCGTGGCGGCGAAGCGCCCAGTGGCGTTCTTCTCCCGGCGCATCACGAGCTCGGGAATCTGTTCGGGGCCACGCGTGCGATCCCACCAGAGGGCCCCGACTACGCGAGCGGTGAGGTCTCCCGACTCGGCCGCAGCCATGTAGGCGGGAGTGGCATCGCCGGCATCCCCGTAGCCGCCCAAGATGGCATCTTGCCACGCGGTCACCCCGAGCGAGTGCAAATATTCTTGCCCGATCAGCAGCGCGCGAGCGTAATCTTCGGGCGACGTTTCGGGCAGCAGCGCGTTCACGAGCGACATTGCGCCCTCGTGCAGCGTGCCCGTGGGGTGGCCGTCGGCGTCGCGCTCGATGCGGCCATCGGCAGGGTCGGGTGTCTCGGCGGTGATGCCGGCAAGCTCCAGCGCGCGCGAGTTCACCCAGGCACCGTGGCCGTCGCGGTTCGGAATGAACGCGGGCCGGTCAGCAACAGCGAGATCGAGATCGGATGCCGTTGGCGTGCCCCCGGGGAAGGCCGACATGTTCCAGCCACCGCCCAGAATCCACTCGAGCTCAGGGTTCGCCGCTGCATAGTTCTTCAGCCGCGCTACATACTCATCGCGCGTCGAGTCCCCGGAGAGATCACAGCGGATGAGGTCGAGCCCGCCCCACACGGCGTGCACGTGAGCATCCTGAAATCCGGGGATCAGCAGTTTGCCGTCAAGGTCAACAACCTCGGTAGCGGGACCGATAAACGGCTGGATGTCGGCGTCGACGCTGCTGACAGCGATGATGCGGCCGTCGCGCACGGCCACGCTTCCGCGGCAGGGCTCATCGCCGGTCGCCGTGAAGACGGGGCCACCGGTGAAAACGAGGTCAGCAAACGTCATGGTCGTGCACCTTCTGGTTCGTTCGAACTGCTGCGGTCAGGAGCGGGGGAGCGACCTAGCCGCCACCAACGGTCTTTGCGATATCAGTGGCAGAATCGCCAGCGCGACGCAAGACGTAGGCCACGAGGCCGAGGGCCAGAAGCGTCAGCAGCAGCATGATCGTTGAGACGGCGGCAATTTCAGGCCGCAATCCGGTGCGCACGGCACTCAACACGTAGACAGGCCACGGAGTGGAACCCGAGACCTGAACGAAAGCCGAAACGATCGTGTTGTCGAGGCTGAGGGTGAACGAGAGAAGGCCACCAGCGAGAACGGCGGGCATCACCAGCGGGAGAGTGATCTGCGTGAAGCGCTTGAACGGGGGAGCGTAAAGGTCGGCAGCGGCCTCCTCCAAGCTCTCATCGATACCAACCAGGCGCGAGCGCACAATGTACGCCACGACGGCGGTCGCGAACAGAGAATGACCAACGACGAGGCGCACGATTCCGTTGTCGAACATGCTGAGGCCGACATCCTGACCGAGGAAGACCATCCACGGCAAGAGTGAAACGGCATCCACAATTTCGGGGGTGACGGTAACAAGCACGAGCAAGATCAGGAACGCGGGTGCCCACTTGCCGGCCCGGCGAGCGAGTGCCACACCAGCCATGGTGCCGAGAGCGGTCGCGATGAGTGCCGCAATGAAGCCGGTCTGGATCGACACCAGCACGGCATCCGTGATGGCTGGTTTAGTGACGATGGCGGCGAAGGAGCCGAAACCGAACTCATCCCACGCCACCAGAAGGCGACCCTCGTTGAACGAGTAGATGATGATGACGGCGATGGGCGCAAAGAGGAAAACGAAAACGATCACGGCCCACACCTTGAGCGACACGTCAGTAAGTGTCAGGCGGTTCATGATTTGTCTCCCAACACGAGGCGCTGGTTGGCGCGAAGCGGCCACGCTGCAAGCCACGCCACAAGCGCCGCGATGCCGACGGTGGTCAGGATGGTAAGCACGAGCACGACGGCCATGGCTGAACCGAGCGCCCAGTTCTGGGCGGTCTGGAACTGGTTAGCGACCATCTGGCCAGCCATGTTTCCCTTTGCTCCACCGAGAACGGTAGCGGTGATGTAGTCACCCATGAGCGGGATGTAGACGAGAAGAATGCCGACGACGATGCCGGGCTTCGCGAGGGGCAGTGTCACGTTCATGAACGTTGACCAGCGCCCGGCGCCGAGGTCTTTGCTCGCTTCACGCATCGGCAGCGATACGCGGTCGAACGCTACGAACATGGGCAGGATCATGAGCGGCAAGTAGTTGTAGACGACACCGATAAGCACGGCGGTGCGGGTGTAAAGGATTTCGAGGGGCTCGTTCAGCATGCCAATCGACTGGAGGGCTTCGGAGAGGATGCCGCTCGGCGCGAGGATGATCTGCCAACCGATGGTGCGAACCAAGAAGTTGGTCCAGAACGGAATCATGACCATCGCGAGCAGAATTCCGCGGCGAGCGATGGGGGCCTTGAACGCGAGCCAGTAAGCGAATGGGATGGAGATGGCCAGGCATATCAGGGTGCCGACCACCCCCACCCACAGTGTGTTTTGGAACGTTGTAAAGAACGTCGGAGATAACGCCTCGGCGTAGCGGTCAAACGACAGCACGTCATTGGCGTGGGTTCCGAAGATGCCCGGTTTGTATCCGAAACTAAACCAGACCACGAGCGCGACGGGCGCTACGAAGAAGGCGAACAGCCACGCCCACGCCGGGATGGCGAGGGCAAAGCTGGGCAGCTTCAACCAGCGAGGGCGCTTCGATGGCGCCTTTCGCGGTGGGGCCGTTCGGCCTTCAACGGTAGTGGTCATAGTAAATTCCGGATGGTCGCGGGTTAGGCGCCGGCCGACGCCTTCGTCTTGTCCCAAATTTCAACGATGCGCTGCTGCGCGTCGCCGATGGCTTGAGTGTGCATGGTGCTGATCTGTTCTTCATCGAAGAAGACGAGGTCGAGCATTTCGAGGCCCTCAGCACGTGCTGTGTCCTCGATGCCCGTTCCGCCGGTGTGGTACCCGATGTAGTCGAGTTCGCGCAGCGATGCCTCGGGGGTGAGTACGTAGTTAATGAAAGCGTGAGCCGCTTCAGGGTTGGGTGCGCCCTCGGCGATAGCCCAGTTGTCCATCCAGAGTTCGGTGTCGGGCGAACCGAGCACCCACTGCCAGCGGTCGGGGTCTTCGCTCTCCATGATGCCGATGCGAGCGTCACCGTTCCACGACTGCATGAGCATGTGCTGCGCCTGCGGAATAGCGGCTCCACCGGGGTAGGAGTCGAAAGCGGAGATGTGCGGCGCGAGCTGCGTGGTGAGGAACTCTTCCGCGGCGGCAAGGTCTGCCTCGTCGGTGGTGTTCCAGTCGATGCCGTTAGCCCAGTAGTAGATGCCGAGCAGGGGAGCGGGGTCGTCGAGCACCGAGGTCTTGCCGCTGGCCTCATTCTGGGCCGCGTCGATGAAGTCACTCCAATTGGTGAGCTCGCGGGTGATCTTGGTCTTGTCGTAGACGAAACCAGTCGTGCCCCACGCCTTGCAGATGGAGTACTCGTTGTTCGGGTCCCAGTCGCGACCGAGGAAGTCGGGATCCATGTCGGCGATATTCGGGATGAGGTCGAGGTTGAGCTTGCTGAGCAAACCGTTCTCGATCATCTGCGGGATGAACGGGCCGGTCGGAACAACGATGTCGTAGCCACTGGTGCCGCGCGCAGCAACAAGCTTCGAGATGAGTTCTTCGTTGGAGTTGAAGGCATCGAACGTGACCGTCGGGCCCAGCTCGTCAGTGAATTCACTGACCAGATCGGGGTCGTCATAGTCACCCCAGCTGTAGACCGAAAGTGAACTTTCAAGGTCGCCGCCGGTCGCCTGGGTCGCCGAGCCAGTGTCGGAATCTGTGCTGCACGCGGCTAGAGCGGCAGCGCTGGCTGCGGCACCCGACAGCGCGAGAAAGCGACGACGGTTCAGTTCGCTCTTCATGATCTTCGTTGCCGAGGTAGAGGCAAGAATGCGAATGGGCTGTTCGTGGGACATCGGGCTGCTCCTTCTAGAGAGAAATTGAACTGGTTGGTGGGGCTGGGTTGGAGACCGCGCGAGCAATATCGGCCTGAGCCTGACTCGCCTGATCGCTGGGGAAAAGATGAACGGATGCGGTGTCCCAGGTGCACAGCACTGAGTCGCCGACAGCCAGACGTGGCGCGTTCGGGCGCGGAACCCGAGAGAGCAGCGTCTGGTCGTTTCCGATCGACACCAAGAACTGAAGCGTCTCTCCTTGATGGGACACCCCAATAACCTCGCCGCGAATCTGGTTCGCAGCAGTGCTCGTTGAATCTCCGGTGGCGAGCGCAACAGCAACAGCTTCGGGACGCACGGCGGCCTGAGCATCCATGCCGGCCGCGAGATCTTCATGGGGACCCGAAGCGTTAATAATTCCGAACGGCGACTCCATGACAGACAGATCGTTTGTCATCGTGCCAGCGATAAAGTTCTGCTGGCCAATGAAGCCAGCAACATAGGCGCTCGCCGGCGAATCGTAGATCGAGTCGGCGTCATCCAGCTGCTCGATGCGTCCCTTGCGCATGATCGCGATGCGGTCACTCATCGAGAGTGCCTCACCCTGGTCGTGCGTGACAAAGATGAAGGTGATACCGAGGCGCGACTGCAGAAGCTTGAGCTCGATCTGCATTTCTTCGCGCAGCTGGCGGTCGAGAGCACCCAGCGGCTCATCGAGGAGGAGAACGGCAGGGCGGTTGATGAGGGCCCGCGCCAGCGCGATGCGCTGCTGCTGGCCGCCTGAAAGTTGAGTGGGCTTGCGGTCGGCGAATGAGCGCATCTGCACGAGATCGAGTGACTCAGTGACGCGCTCGCGAATCTCCGACTTGGGCGTGCCCTTTTGGCGAAGCCCGTAGGCCACGTTCTCGGCGACACTCATGTGCGGGAAGAGAGCGTAAGCCTGAAAAACTGTGTTGACGTTGCGCTTGTGGGGAGGAATGCCCACAACATCCTGACCAGAAATGCGGATGCTGCCCGAGGTTGGCTCTTCGAAGCCGGCGAGCATGCGCAACGTTGTTGTTTTGCCACAGCCCGAGGGGCCGAGGAGAGAGAGGAACTCGCCGGGGCGCACGTGCAGGCTGATGTTGTCGACAGCGATGGCGCCGCCGAACTTCTTAGTCACGCCCTCAAGGACAACAGAACCCTCTGGCTCGCTAGCGCTGGTCATTTCTGCACTGGACCTTCCCGCGGCTGAACCTGCGGGAGCTGTGTTCTGGGCTGACTCTGTCACGACGCTACGTACCTCCAAGATCGCGAAAAGTTATTCGCAACTGTTGGTGTAGTCAACCGGAAAAACCGGCGAGACGCAACGGTATACATGGTTAAGTTCGTGTTACAGAACGGATTTCGTTGTTATTGGGCGTTTTTTGTGCGTAAATCTATGAGATTCCCCCGAACCACGACAGGGCGCGTCGTTACTCGTAGCGTCGGTGAATCAACCGCGACAGAACGATGGAGCTGCGGGTGTTGTCGATGTTCGTGGCAGTGCGCAGTCTCTCGAGGGCGATCTCAAGCGAGTGGATGTCGCGCGAGCGCATATGGACGACTGCGTCGGCAGACCCACTGACTGTTCCGGCATCCACCACTTCGGGAATGGCACTGAGGATGCGTTTGAGTTCTTGCGGAGCCACGTTTCCGCGGCAAAAGAGCTCGACGTACGCTTCGGTTCCCAAGCCATCGACGGCGGGATCGACCTGCACGGTGAAGCCGCGGATGGTGCCGTTGGCAACCAAGCGGTCGACGCGCCGTTTAACTGCGGAGGCCGAAAGCCCCACGGCTTCTCCTATATCTCCATAGCCTGCGCGGGCGTTGAGGCGGAGCATGTCGATGATTCCTGCGTCCAGCTTGTCCATGCCCTCAGAGTACGGCGAATTATTGTGCCTTGGCTAGGGATTGCGCCGAATTAGTGCGCACATTACCGAGACATTGCGGATAGGTGCGTGAAACACTGGGGCTATGACGATCACTGACACCGAATCGACCACGCCTGCCCGCCAGGCCACCGCGAAGACTGTGCTGATGTGCCGTCCCGACTTCTTTACAGTCACGTACAGCATCAACCCGTGGATGAATCCCAACGATCCCACAGACACCAGCCTTGCTGTGAAGCAGTGGCAGACGCTCTACGACACCTACATTAACCTCGGCTTCACCGTCGAGCTCATTGACCCCATCGATGGCCTGCCCGACATGGTCTACGCCGCAAACGGCGGCTTCGTGATCGACGGCAAAGCCTACGGCGCCCTCTTCACCTACGACGAGCGCAAAGCAGAAGGCCCCGCCTACATGGACTGGTTCGGCGCTAACGGTTTTGACGTTGCTTCCCCCGAGAACGTTAATGAGGGTGAGGGCGACTTCCTCCTTGTCGGCGACAACATCCTTGCAGGCATGGGCTTCCGCACTTCGGTCGAAAGCCACCGAGAGCTTGCAGCGCTTTCGGGCCGCAACGTTGTCTCCCTCAACCTCATTAACCCCAGCTTTTACCACGTCGACACCGCCATCGCGAAGCTCGACGAAACCAACATCGCCTACCTCGAGAGCGCGTTTGACGAGCCCTCGCTTGAGAAACTCCGTGCGCTGTATCCCGACGCCATCCTCGCCACTGAAGAGGATGCGGCAGTGCTCGGACTCAACTCCTACAGCGACGGCTACAACGTCGTGATCGCCGCCCGCGCCAAAGACTTCGAGCGCCAGCTCAAGGAACGCGGCTACAACCCCATCGGCGTCGACCTCTCCGAGCTGCTGCTCGGTGGCGGCGGCGTAAAGTGCTGCACCCTCGAACTGCGCCGCTAGCGGCACGGTACCGATAACTTCGCCGCTAGCGGCGAGATGCGCCTGGCGCACTGAACAGAACGAATGGCCTGCGACTCGAGCGCGGGCCATTCGTGTTTTGCTGCCGTACTGCGCGGGCTAGCGCTCTTCGCAGATCACGACCGGGATGTCACGGGTCGTCTTGGTCTGGTACTCCGCGTAGCGCGAGTTGGCGGCCACAATCTGGGGCCACAGCTCGGCCTTCTCGGCGGCATCCGCAGTGTGGGTGTGCACGGGCACAGTGCGTCCGCGCACGGTGAGTTCGGCATCCGGATTCGCCTGCAGATTGCGGTACCAGAGTGGGTCGCGGTCGTCGCCGCCCTTCGACGCCACAATCACCCAGCGGCCCTTGCTATGCACGGGAGCAGTCAGCATCGTTGACCGGCGGATGCCCGACACCCGGCCCGTGGTGTGAAGCTCGAGTGAGGGCATGCCCCCGAGAGTCCAGCCCAGGCGCCCGCCCGAAACCGCAAGGATCGCGCGGTGCACGCCGTTCATGAGTTTCATGCCGAGGTCGCTGAGGCGGTTGCTAGTTCTCATGGGTCTATTGTCGCGCGTCTGGTGGGATGCGGCTGGATGGCGTCAGGCGTCTGCCTGAGTCGAGCGCGTTCAGACGGTCAGACAGCCGCGCGGCGCTGCGGCGGGCGCACGAAGAGTGCGAGCACGGCGACGGCAATCGGGAGGCTCGCAAACCACACGGCCGGCTCGGTGAAGTTGCCACTGACATCGACGGCAAGGGCGAGGGCGATGGGGCCGAGAGCGGTGGAGCCCAGAGCGATCGCGGTCGTGACGCCGCGAATGGAGCCGATGTGGGCGGTGCCGTAGTAGCGCACGTAGGCGGCGGCTTCCATCCCGCGCAGGCTTCCGCCGGCAGCACCGAGCACGAGTCCGTAGAGAATAGCCGTGCCGTCGGGGCCGACGACCGAGAGCAACAGCAACGAGCCGGCGAGAGTGAGCATCGAGAAGATCACGAAGAGCTTGGGGCTCACGCGGTCGACGAACGCTCCGACAATCAGGGTTGCCGCGATGCCGGTCACGGTTTGCGGGAGAAAGTTGGCGGCCGCTTCGAACGGGGTGAGGCCGCGCTCGCCGAGAATCGCGATCTGGTGGAAGGCGAGGCCAGTGCTCAGCATGCCCGAGACGGCGAGGGAGGACGCGATGACCCAGAACATGCCGGTGCGGGCTGCTTCGCCGAGCATCCACGACTCTTTCTGGATGACGATCTGCGCTGTCGACAGATCTTCGGTCTGGGCGGCAACCCGGCTGCGCCTCGGCAGGATGAACGCGAGCGGTACGACGACGGCGAGCACAATCGCGGCTTCCCAACGCCACGCGGCGTGAATCCCGACGGCCGAGATGAGTCGTTCGAGCCCAACGGGGGCGAGGGAGATTCCGGCGGATCCGATGGCGGCCGTGATGCCCAGCGCCAGACCGCGGCGGTGGGTGATGGCGCGGGCGACCGCCGTGGTGGCGGCGAGGCTGAGGGCGCCCTGGCCGAGCATCCGCACGCCGACGAAACCGGCAGTGAGTCCGGCGACGCCGTCGACGAAACTTAGGGCAAGCAGCACGCTCGCGAACAGGGCGCCGATGACGATGGTGACGTAGCGGGCGCCGAAGCGGTCGAGGGCGCGGCCGATGAAGGGTTGGGCGGCGGCACCAACGATCGTGCCGAAGAAGTAGCTGACCGAGATGCCCGTGCGGGAGACGTCGAGTTCAGCGATGAGCGGGTCGGTGAAGACGGAGATTCCGGCGGTCTGACCCGGAGCGGTCATCACCGAGATGATGCCCGCAGCGGCGACCAGGCTCACCCACGGCAACCACCGCGCGGGCGACCGCTGTGCCGGAGAACGTCGGCGCGACTGAGCCACGTTCACATCAGAGGAAACCACAACCACTCAACCCTTCGAACCCACCGTCGGGCCAGCGCTTGGCGCCGCGACTCCTGCCGCAACGCATAGCCAAAATCGTACTCGCCTCTGGCGTGACGGGATTCAGGCGCGTTGCGGAGCAGTTGCGTAAAGTTGCGACATGAACGCACTGCGCTCGCGGGTGGTGGCTCGGGACATCGACGAGCCGCACCGCAAAACGACTCCGCTCGAGCTGCTCTTTGACCTGACCTTCGTGGTCGCGGTCGCCTCGGTCGTGCGGCAGCTGACGCACGCCGTCGAGGTGGGGCATGCTTTCGAAGCCATCGCGCCGTTTCTTATGGTCTTCTTCTCCATCTGGTGGGCGTGGAACCAGTTCACCTGGCTGGCCTCGGCGTACGACACGGATGACGTTCCCTACCGTCTCTTCACCATGCTGCAGATGGGCGGCATCCTCGTTCTCGCCGCCGGCGTTCCTATGGCCTTCGACGACGGCAACTTTGCAGCCGTCACCGCGGGATACCTGATTTTGCGAATTGGGCTTATCGCGACCCTGCTGCGCGCCGTAAAAGATGACCCTGAAACGCGCGCCACCGCCGGACGTTATGCGCTCGGTATCGGGGTCGTGCAGGTCGGTTGGTTGTTGCGCCTGTTGCTTCCCGCCGAGCTGGCCATGGTGTCGTTCGGCATTCTGGTAATTGCGGAGCTGGCAGTGCCGCTCTGGGCCGATCGTGCACAGCGACTGTCCTGGCATCCGCACCACATCGCGGAGCGCTACGGAAAGTTCACGATCCTGGTGCTCGGCGAAAGCGTGCTCGCCTCGACGTTCGCGGTGCAGGAAGCGCTCGAAGAGGGGCTGACGCCGTCGCTCATTGTGGCGTCGGCTGCTGGCCTCGTGCTGCTGTTCGCGCTGTGGTGGCTGTACTTCTCTGAACCCGCCGCCGAGGGCCTAGAAAACAGGCGCGATCGCTACCTGTTCTGGAACTACGGCCACTACTTTTTGTTTGCGGCGCTCGCCGCCGTCGGAACCGGCATCGAAGTGTCGGTGCGATCCGTCACGACAGACCTCGAGTCGAGCGAGCTTGTGGTCGGCTTCTCTCTGGCGCTGCCCGTTGCGCTCTTCATTCTGCTGCTGTGGCTGTTACACGCGCCCATGGTGGAGCGGGTGTCGATTCCGCGATCGGCAACAATCGTTGCGGTGCTCGTGATGCTGGCGCTGCCGCTGGCGGCATCCGCCATCGGCACTATCGGCGTAGCCGTGGCTATTGCGGTGGTCTCGGTAATTCTGCTGGCGGTCGCACTATTGACGGGACGCATGCGCGCAGCAAAACTTGAGGCCAAGCAGGACTAGCAAAGAGAGGGCGGAACACGATGTTTGATCCGAAAGATGCATTCTCTGGATTCAGCGTCAACGATCTGGAAGCCGCTGCGGCCTTCTACCGTGACAGCCTCGGCCTCGCAGTCGCCGATGGCGGAATGGGCACGCTGCGCCTCACGCTCCCCGGCGGCGCCGAAGTGACCATCTACCCGAAAGAGAACCACGAACCGGCGAGCTTCACCATCCTGAACTTTGCGGTCGAGGATGTCGAAGCTGCCGTCGATGCGCTTAACGAGCGTGGCGTGGTGACCAAGATCTATAGCGACGGCGACCTCATGGGTGACCTCGGCACTGACGCGAAGGGCATCATGCGTGGGCACGGGCCCGAGATTGCGTGGTTCAAGGACCCCGCGGGAAATGTGCTGTCGGTCATTAAGGCGTAGTTGGGCTCAGCAGCATTAGGGTTTTGACTAGCCACCTCAAACTGAGGCTCCCTCGTGGCGAAATCTTTTGGAGAAAGAATGACCTCGAAGAAGCCAGTTTCTGCCGCGCCCAATAAAGAAGGGCTGCCCGCGGCGGTCGCGGCTCAAGCAACTAGCATCGCGAAGTCGGATGGTTTCCAAGCGAAGGTCTACGACGCCATCTCGGTCCAGCGGCCAGTTGTCCTCGAATACCTAAGATCGCTGCGCCGCGAGAAGCCGGATGCGAGTCCAGCTGAATTGTTGAAAGAGCTGGAAAAGCGGTACGTCGCGACGGTTACAGTCGCGAGTACCGGGGTAGGCGCCTCGGCGGCGATTCCTGCCGTCGGTATTCCGTTGGCTCTTGGGCTCGGCGTTGCCGACCTGCTGTTCTTCTACGAGACAAGCGCTCTGTATGTTCTCGCAGCGGCGGAACTTCATGACATCGAAGTCCATGATGTGGAGCGTGCTCGACCGCTCATTTTCGGAATTCTTCTTGGTCAAAAGTCGCAGAGCCAAGTCACGCAGCTCGTGATGCAAGCGTCAGGTGCAGGCGGAGTAAGCATGGCCCGTGGCGCAGCTACCAATGCCGTCGGCGCGACGCTCTCGAGCGGTTGGGGATCAGTTCTTACGCAGCAGCTTCCTGACTCCGCACTCGCGCCACTAGCGACTGTTCTTGCAAGGGAGGCGCTAAAAGCCAGCGCGAAGTTCGGAGTGGGAACTCTGGGCAAGGCAATTCCCTTCGGCTTGGGCGCCATTGTCGGAGGCGTCGGCAGTTATACCTTCGGCAGCGATGTAGTGAAAGCTGCCCACCTCGCGTTCCCGACGTCTCCAGAAAATTTCCCGGAGTCCCTTTCTACTTTCCGCAAGCCGAAGCCCGAAGTGACTGCCTCGTCTCGTGCCGCGCAAGCGCTTCAAGCTGCAGCTGGAGGTGTCGCCGGCTTTAGCGGCGCAGTCCGCGAAAAGACTACTGATGCAGCCGCCCTTTTCCGTTCCGTAGATCTCGACGGAGACGGCATCCCTGACGAGGCCCGAGCGGTGACTGCAGCTAAGCGGACGGGATCAGCGATCAAGGGCGCTGCAGTGGGCGGCGTCGGTGCAGTGGGTTCGCTCTTCAAGAAGAAGGGCCCGAGCGAATTCCTGTCAGGAAGCCTTACGGATAACGCCGAGGACGCGTAAATGTCGAAACAGTGGGGCGATACGCGAGAAGTCTCGCCTCACTGCCATAGTCTGCCGCGTCCACTTCTCAACATTGGCGAGCAGCCTTCCGGAGATCTCAGAGGCGCGCAATGTGCTGAAATGCGCAGCGCCTAGAGCCACAATGTGAGTCATGCATAAACGCCATGAAGTAACGGTTGAGCTGGGCTTCGCTGGCGAGCGAACACTTCAAGCATCCTGCGTATGCTCTTGCTATACGTATAGCATCACTGTACGGTTGAAGCTGTGATCAAGTCGTTTCGCCACAAAGGTCTCGAAACGTTCTTCGCGACAGGAAAGAAGTCGGGGATACGGCCAGATCACGCTAACAAACTCCAGAGACAGCTCGCAGTGCTCGACAATGCTCGGTCGGTCGACGACATCCCCGCGGCTTGGAAGCCACACTCGCTCAGCGGCTCAACAGCTGGGGGTCGCGATGTCGCCGGTCACTATGCAATCTGGGTGAGCGGTAACTGGAGGATGGTTTTCAGATTTGAGGGCACCGACGTTTATCTTCTGGACTACCTCGATTATCACTAGAACGGAGCAGCAACGATGAGCATGCACAACCCACCCCACCCTGGCATGTTGCTGGAGGACTATCTCGGCGACGTCAGCCTCGCTGAAGCTGCCCGCAGACTCGGCGTCACGCGGGCGACGCTGTCGCGCATCCGTAATGGGCACGCATCAGTTACCGCCGATATGGCGGTGCGTCTTGGAATCTTGCTTGGCACCAGTGCTGAACTGTGGCTCGGCATGCAGACCGCGTACGACCTGTGGGTCGAGCGCCAGAAGCCTCACCCCGAAATAGTGTCGCTAGCGAGCTAGACGTAGTTCCGAACGCGATCTGATAATCGATGGCCGTGGGGAATCGATAGGAGAAAATCCATGATGTCGACTAAACCGTCCCACGCAGCAACCGCTCGCGAGGACGGCGATTGGTGGCTCGTGGAAGTGCCCGAACTCGACACCGCCGGCCAAGCGCGGAGCGCCGGGGAGTGCGAGATGGTGGCCCGCGAAATTATCGGGCTTTGGCTTGACGTTGATCCGAAGGCGATCGATGTCACAGTCACAGTCGAAAAATAGGGGTGCCCGGCGAACTTGGGCAGCGTGCTTTGCGCGCGGCACAGTAGCGTTGACCCATGACGGTACTCACCCCAGCACTGCTTGATCGCATCCGGTCGCGGGCCGCGCGCTACGACCGCGAGAACATCTTTTTTACCGAAGACCTGCAAGAGCTGCGTGCCGTTGGGTATCTGAAGCCGCGCAGTTTGCGTGAGCTGTCGGATGACCAGCGCCTGCTTGCCGCGTACGCCCCGGCCACGGCGCTCGCCATCAACATGCACCTCGTGTGGATCGGCGTTGCGTGGGCTCTGCGCGAGCGCGGCGACTCGAGCCTCAACTGGTTGTTGGCGGATGCCGAAGCCGGCGAAATCTTTGCTTTCGGCTTGAGCGAACCCGGCAACGATCTCGTCATGTGGGACTCGCTCACCACCGCCGAAACCGTCGAGGGCGGTTACGCGTTCACGGGCACCAAGATCTTCACCTCGCTGTCTCCGGCGTGGACCCAGCTGGGTCTCTTCGGCAAGCACACCGCCGACGACGGCACTGAAACCCTCGTGCACGGTTTCATCTCTCGCGATGAGCCCGGCTGGCGGTCGCTCGGCGACTGGGACACCCTCGGCATGCGCGCCACCCAAAGTCACACCACGGTGCTGGATGGCGCTTTCGTTCCCGCAAACCGGGTCGCTCGCGTGCTGCCCGTCGGCCCCAACGCCGATCCATTCATCTTCGCGGTCTTCGCCAACTTCTTGCCGCTCATCGCCTCCGTCTATGCGGGCCTTGCCGACCGCGCCCTCGAACTCGGGGTCGAAGCACTGCAGCAGCGCAGCTCGGCCATCAGCGGTGAGGCGTACTCCGAGCATCCGAATCTGCGCTGGCGAATGGCGGATGCCGCCCTCGCGCTCGACGCGATCGAACCCCAGCTGCACAGCATCGTCGATGACGTTGATGGACGTGTGGATCACGGGGCTGGCTGGTTCCGCAAACTGACCGGTGTGAAGCACCGCAGCATCGAAACCGCACGTCACGTCGTCGACCAGGTGATGCGCTCAGCCGGGGGAGGAGCGTTCCGCAGCACAAGCGAACTCTCGCGCCTGCAACGCGATGTGCTCGCCGGCATCTACCACCCCTCGAACCCGGAATCGGTGTACAAGACAGTCGCGAGCGACCTGTTCGGGAGTTAGGCGCGCGAGCTCAGGGAATGTAGTTGTCGGGTGCGTAGGCCGCGGTGATGACGAGAAGCTGACCCTGAGTTTCGGCACTCAGCTCGGTGGTGAACGGGGTCCAGAATGAGCCGGCGATGTATTCTCGCGGCGTTGTGCCCAGCACGCTGGAGAGCTCGTCAGGCGTCATCCCATCCGGTGGACGCACCGAGACTAGAGACCAACATCCGCCCGAGGCGCACTTTTCGTCGACCGCAACGATCTCGCTTCCCTGAGGGAGGGCGATCGAGGAAGTCGGCGGAACTTCCCACTCCGAAACGGCGACGGTCAGATAGGTGAGACGCAGCAAATACACGATCACGAATGCGGTGACGACGACGCTTGCGCCGATCCACACCCATTGTTTACGAGTTATGCTCATAAGGCTCGACGGTACCATGACCGTCGGATGCATCGTCAGCGTCGAGCACGAGGCCGAAGATCCCCGAAGTAATGATGAGCCAGGCCGCGAGGATAATGATCGCCAGAACGGTCACGAGAACTGCGAGAGGTTGGGTGCTGCGTTTCATTCTGGCCCCGCTCTCGCGT
This sequence comes from Salinibacterium sp. NG253, assembly GCF_015864945.1. Taxonomy (GTDB): domain Bacteria; phylum Actinomycetota; class Actinomycetes; order Actinomycetales; family Microbacteriaceae; genus Rhodoglobus. The sequence continues at coordinate 1,959,858 of NZ_JADYWF010000001.1, forward strand.
TTGTCGTGATGGCTGCGACTCGTAGATGGAACCCACTGTGACACGTGCAAGCGACCGATTCGCCGAAGCGGATGGAGAGCATCCGCCCGTCGAGAGTGCTAGCCGCCGTTGATTGCGATGCTCACCCAGCCCAGCAGCGCAAGAACGACCAGGATGCCGCCGAGTGAGATTGCGATACGAGGTCGCTTGCCCAGAACTAGGTAGTACAGCGCGGTCGCGATAGGTGCGGTCCACGCTCCAGCCGCGATCATGAACATGCCCAGGAACACGGGAGTGTCCAGGTGGGTAATGAGCCCCGTAACTAAGACTGCGAGACCGGGCACGATCCCGAAGAGGGGGCTCAGCGCGATGAATAGTGCGAGGGGGAGAGCTCGAGCGGGAACCCGCGCGCTCAGCCACAACCATGTCGGCACACCGAACAACGCGGCTACCGGGAGTCCCACTGCAGTTGCGCGGGCGAAAGCGTGCAGCAGCTCTGAGCCAGTCGAGCCGTAATGGGGACTTCCCAGCACCACGAGCGCAGTGCCCAGAGCCAATGCCACTGCGACGCAGCCGAGAACGGCGGCGATGTCCGTGAAGTTTCGCTGCGGGTGCGCGCTCGCTGGGAGCGGAACACTATCGATGCGCTGTTCTGGTGCCGATGTCGTCACTGGTCCACACCCCCTCGAGCCACCCGAGCCACCCCGAAAGGTGACCCGTCCTCATTCGAGGTTACAACGAGGCGACATGCTCGCGCGCCCCGAGCCGCAAGCTCACGTCGTCGTCGCGACGCTCATCGTCGTGATGGCTCACGAGCACCACGATCTTGTCGGCGAGAGCCGTGCGCAGGTCGGTGATGAGTTGCTCAGCGCTCGCGGCATCCAAGTGGGCGGTCGGCTCATCGAGCAGCACGACATCCGCACGCGTGAGGAGAGTGCGGGCAACCGCGAGGCGCTGACGCTCACCGCCCGAGAGGCTTTCGCCCGCCGAACCCACGCGAGTGTCGAGGCCGCGGTCGAGCGAATCGAAGAGCGGGCCGAGACCCACCTGGCGCAGCACCGCAACAAGCTCCTGCTCGGTCGGCTGATCATCGTGCGCGCGGCCCAACAACAGGTTCGCGCGAATCGTCGAATCGAAGAGGTGCGACTCCTGCGGGCACCACGTGACCGCCGCGCGCAATTGCTCGGGCGACAGCTCGCGAGCATCCACCCCATTGAGACTCCACGAGCCAGCGGCTGCCGGAAGATACCCGAGCAGCGCCGCCAACAACGTCGACTTGCCGGCGCCCGAAGGACCTTCCACGACGAGCCACTCGCCACGCGCAACCCGAGCGGTCGCGCCCGAGAACGCCAGTGTCGGGCTCGAAGGCCAGCGGATGCCGAGCTCCTGCAATTCCAGAACGGTCACGTCACCGAGTGGCTGGTCTGCGCTCGCGGCTGCGGTGTCAGCGCGGTTGGCGTCATGGCGCGCGCCGCGGCGCCCAGCCGGTGAGCCACTGTTATCGCGCACGCTCGCAGCCGAACCGCCAGCATCCGTCCCAGCAGTAACCCCGCGCACCTTGGCAAGCGCAGCGCTCAGCGCGGGCCATTGCTGCACGGAGTCAACGAACGCTATCAACGAATCAACGAGACCGATGGGGATGAGCACGAGCACGGCGACGATTCCGATGGGAAGGGTGCCAGCGGTAACCGCGGGAGCGGCGACGGGCAGCATGGCGACGGCGGTCACCGAGCAGGCGAGTACGACGACGGCGTTACCGATTCCGAGGGCGCGAGCGCTGCGGCGGGAGAGCGCGCCTGCTTCGGCATCGATGTGATCGAGGCGGGCGAGCATCCGCTGGCCGACACCGTTGGCGCGCAGGTCGGTGGCAGCTCCGGTCATGGCGGCGAAGGCGCGCACGACACGCGATTGAACTTCAGCGATGCCGTTCGCTGCTGAACGGTCCACCCACACGGCCACGATCGGCGCGACGATAAGCCCCACCGCGAGCCCCCACAGCAGCACGGGAACAGCGGGCGCGTGCAGCAGGCCGACCGCGATGAGCGCGGCGAGCGACGTGCCGGCTGCAACGGCGGGAGGCAACACGACGCGGGGAACGAGATCGCGCACCCGGTCCGAGGCGGCAACGAGGTAGTCGAGAGCAACCCCGCCATTGGCGAGCGCGCGTGAACCGAGCGCCCGAGCGCCCAGACCATTCCACAGAGCAACCCGTAGCTCGATCACCGAACCGAGCACGGCGCGGTGGGTGGCGAGACGTTCGGCGTAGCGCAAGGCAGCCCGCCCGATGCCAAAGAACCGCACGCCGACGATCGCGACGAGCAAGAACATGAACGACGGATGTTCGCTCGCCCGCACAATCAGCCAGCCCGAGAGTGCCGTGAGGGACAGCGCGAAGAGGCTCGCGCCCACACCGAGAGCGATCGCTCCGACGAGAGTTCCGAGGGTGGGGCGCACAAACTCGAGCAGACTGGCGAGAGTCGCGCGGGTTGTGCTGGGCTCGGCGAGAGAGTCAACATCCACGTCCCCTGCAACCGTCAGCGGATCAACCCGAGACTCGACCGCACGAGTTCCGCCCGAGGCGCCAACAACGACTACCTGATCGGCCAGCGCCGCGATGCCCGCCTCGTGCGAGGCAACCAGCACGGTGACGGGGCGACCGCGCAGCTCAGCAATCGCGGCTTCAACGCGGGCAGCGGATGCCGGGTCGAGATGAGCGGTCGGCTCATCGAGCAGCAATAGGGTGGCTCCCGCTTCGACGCGCAGCAGTCCGCGCGCGACGGCAATGCGGCGCAGCTCGCCCGGGCTAACCTGGCGCGGATCGGCCTCGGCAAGCCCGGTGAGCCCGAGGTCGAGCAGCACAGACTTGATGGCTTTCTCGTCGTTGCTGTAGAGGCGAAGTTCGTCGAGCACGGTGTCAGCAACAGTGTGCGGATGCTGCGGAACCCAGGCCACCCGGGAAACGTCGATGCCCCACACGCTGCCGCCGCTGGGCTCGCGATTGCCCGCCAGCACCTCGAGAACACTGGATTTTCCGCTGCCGCTTGGCCCATCCAGAGCAGTAATGGTGCCGGGGGTTGCCCGGAAGTTCAGACCGTTGACCGCGGGCAAAGCGCGGCCGTCGTAGGCGATTGTGAGGTTCACGACGCGGAAAGCGCCAGCACTCTGGCGGTGTTCCCGTGCCCGCGGCGCATCGATGATCGCGCGAGCGCGGCGCAGAGCGGTGAGCCCATTCTCGGAGGAGTGGAACGCGGCGCCCAGCTCGCGGAAGGGTGCGAAACACTCCGGGGCGAGTACGAGCGCGATAAGGCCGACGGTGAGGGAGAGCTGATCATCCACCAGCCGTACGCCCACAAAGACAGCAACGACCGCGACCGAAATGGTGGCGATGAGTTCGAGCACGAGCGCCGAAAGAAACGCGGTGCGCAAGGTCTCCATCGTCTTCGTGCGGTTCTCGGCAGAAATCGCGCGCAACGCTTTCGACTGCTCGCCGACTCGGCCAAGCCCCACCAGCACGGGCAGGCCGCGGGCCAACTCGACCAAATGATCGGAGAGACGTTCGAGGCTCGCGCTTGCCGCATCGGCCCGCTCGCGAGTGTGGCCGCCGACCAGAATCATGAACACCGGAACAAGCGGGACCGTCAACACAACGATGAGCGCGCTCACCCAGTCGACTGAGAGGATGCGCAGGCCGACCAACAGGGGAACTGTCGCCGTCATCACGATCGTCGGCAACACCACGCGGAAGTAGTTGTCGAGCTCATCGAGCCCCACCGTTGCAATCGCGGTGCTTGCGCCCGGGCGAGCATCGGAACCGGTGAGCACTCGCTCCGCGAGTTCGTGGCGCAGAGACTCCTTGGCGCCCAACGCAGCGCGGGACGCGAAACTCTCCGTTGCCCAAGCGGTGGCCGCGCGGAGGAGGCCAGCCGCAATGCCAAGGCCGATCGCGAACTGCCACGCCGCGGCATCCCCGTCAATGACGCCAACGACACCGCGCGCGACCGCCTCGGCCATGAGCACGAGCGCCAATCCCTTGAGAGAAGCAAGCAGCCCCAACCCGAATAGTGTGTGCACACCACCCGGGCCGAAGCCTGCTGCGAGTCGTTCGTGGAGTTTGGCTCTCATGCCCTCCATCGTGCCCTAGCTAGCTGAAGAAGAGGGGGCAACCGCAGGCTTCACGATGTGCGCCTCTGGGAGGTGGTGATCGCTCAGACGGTTGCGGAAGACCCAGTAGGTCCAGCCCTGGTAGATGAACACGAGAGGCAGTCCGAACGCTGTAACAACGCTCATCACGCCCAAGGTATATTCACCGCTCGCGGCGTTAGAGATCGTCAAGTTGAACGCGGAGTCAATGGTCGAAGGAAGCACGACCGGGTATACGGCGGCGAAGATGGATGACGCACCCGCCACCAAGAATGCTGCCATCCCGATAAACGCCCAGCCTTCATTTCCGGCCTTCGCGCTGAGCCACGCGAAGACGACCGCGATCACAGCGAAGACAACGAGAACCCAAGTAATGACGGTGCCGTTCTGGAACTGGATGATCAGCACCCAGGCCACGATGGGAAGCAACGCTACGGGACTCCAGCGCACCACGAAGTTGCGGGCACGAACGCGCACATCGCCATCGGTTTTGAGGCCAAGGAAGACGGAGGCGTGAACGAGAGAGAAGCCGACGACCGCGAGGCCACCGAGCACGGCATACGGGGTGAACCACGCGAAGGCGCCGCCAACGCGGTCACCGTTAGCGTCGATGGGGAGGCCGGTCGTGGTGAGCGCGAGCGCTGCACCGATACCAAAGGCGGAACCCAGCGAGCCGAGGCCGAGAGCGCGGTCCCACCACATGCGCCACTTCTCAGTGGAGCCCTTGCCGCGGTACTCAATTGCGACGGCGCGGAAGATAAGGCTCACGAGCACGATCGTCAGCGGGATGTAGAGCGCCGAGAAGAGCGATGCATACCAATACGGGAATGCAGCAAAAGTGGCGGCTCCGGCCGTGATCAGCCAGACCTCGTTACCGTCCCAGACCGGGCCGATGGCATTGAGCATGAGACGTCGTTCGCGGTCTTTGCGGGTGCTGAACAGCAGCAGCATCCCGACGCCGAGGTCGAAGCCTTCGAGAAGGAGGTAGCCGATCCACAAAGCCGCGATCGCGATAAACCAGATTGTCGGAAGAAGTTCCATGAGTAGTAGCCCTTCTGCTTAGTAGGCGAACGCGAGAACGTCGTCGCGATTGTCTGGTTTGTTGGGATCGTCAGGGTCGTTGCCATCGCCATCCGAATGATCGAGCTCAGGCATTGCCGACGCAACCCCACCGCGCACGTACTTGACGAGCAATCTCACTTCGAAGACCATCAGGAAGGCGTAGACCAGAGCGAGGGAGACGAGCGAGAAGATGATCTCTTCGCCACTCACGCCGGGGGAGACGGCTGCCGCGGTGAACATGTAGACACCGTCGACGCCACCGGGCGTCGGGTTGGGCACGACCACGAAAGGTTGGCGGCCCATCTCGGTGAACACCCAGCCGGCGATGTTGGCGCCGAAGGGGGCTGCGATGCTGAGCAGCGCTGTTCCCATGAGGAACTTCGACCGCGGCACGGTGCCCTTGCGAACGATCCACAGTGTGAGGGCGGCAAACGCGGCTGCGAGCATTCCGAAGCCGATCATGAGGCGGAAGCCCCAGTAGGTGACCTCCATGAGAGGCAAGTAATCGATCTCTTGGCCGGCGCGCTCGCCATACAGCGGGTCGTCGGGAAGGTTGGTTCCGTACAGCTCTTGGTACTGCGGGATGAGGGTGTTCACACCCTGAATCTCGGTATCAAAGTCGCCGTGCGCGAGAAACGAGAGCAAGCCGGGAATTTCAATAATGCCCACGACATCTTCACAGTTTTGGCCTCCGAGGGGGCCAATCGACAGCACCGAGAAGCTCGTGCCGTCGTAGCACGCAGCCTCAGCGGCGGCCATCTTCAGCGGCTGCTGTTCAAACATGAGCTTGGCCTGAAGGTCACCCGTGATCGAGAGAGCGCCAAATCCGAGGATCGCGATAACGGCACCGATGCGGATGCTCTTGATCCAGACGGCGTGATCCTTGCGATCGCGGCCCGGGATGCTGAGGTTCTCGCCGACGACGACACGACCTGTGGCATCCACAGAGTCGATCCCATCGCGACGGCGCTGCCAGAGCTGGTACCAAGCAATGCCGACCACGAAGCCAGCACCGACGGCAATAGCACCGGTGACCGTGTGGGAGAAGGCGGAGAGGGCGGTGTTGTTGGTGAGCACGGCCCAGATGTCAGTCATGACGGGGCGACCATCGATGAGTTCAACACCGACCGGGTGCTGCATCCAGGAGTTAGCAACAATGATGAAGAAGGCGGAGACGATCGAGCCTGCGACAGCGATCCAGAGGGTGGCGAGGTGGATTTTCTTGGGGAGACGGCTCCAGCCGAAGATCCACAGGCCGAGGAAGACGGACTCGAAGAAGAAGGCCAGCAAGCCTTCCATGGCAAGCGGTGCGCCGAAGACGTCACCGACGTAGCGGGAGTATTCGCTCCACGCCATGCCGAACTGGAACTCTTGAACGAGACCGGTGGCCACACCCATGATGAAGTTGATGAGGTACAACTTGCCCCAGAACTTGGTCATGCGCAGCCACTTTTCGTCGCCGGTGCGCACCCACTGGGTTTGCATGAGCGCAACGATAGGGCCGAGACCTAACGTGAGCGGGACCATGATGAAGTGGTAAACGGTAGTGATTCCGAATTGCCATCTGGCGATCTCTAGGGGGTCCACTCCTGGCCTCTCTAATTGTGACGATTGCCCTCATAACAGCAGCCAATGTTTTAGCTGGGTAAGTGCTGTAAGACATTTCTACACCTTCGTAGAATTTATTTCTACTTAGGGTAGAATTGGCCCATGAATTCGCTGGGTGAACTCGAACGCAGTGTCATGGACCTGCTGTGGGCGAGCACTGAAAGCCTCTCGGCCTACGACCTGCAGGCTGCTCTGGCATCCCCTGCATCATCCGGGCGCGAGCTCGCCGCCACCACCATTCTCACCGTGCTCTCTCGACTTGAGAAGAAAAACTTTGTGGTGCGCGAACGTGACGTGCGCCCGCACCGTTACCGCGCCGCATCAGTGCGCGCCGAACACATGGCAGACCTCATGCACGAAGTGCTCGGTGGCGCCAGCGACCGCACCGCAGTGCTCGAACGCTTCGTCGGGCAGGTCACGAGCGAAGAAGCCGAGACCCTCCGCCGCATTCTCGCCGGACGATAACCGTGGTTGCCGCCGCGATCACACTCGGCTTCGTCGCAGTGCTGCTGGCGTGGCCACTGCCCGCACTGCTTACGGGTGCCACCTGGGCCTACCGTCGTCCAACTCTCGGGCTGCTCGTCTGGCAACTCGTCGCCCTCGTGGGCGGCTTCAGCATGATCGGCTCCCTCGTGCTGCTCGGGGCCGCAACCTTCGCCACCGATCTTCCGGATGCCGCAACCGGCATGTGGCGCTTCGTCACCCACAACGAACTCCCCGAAGGTTCCTCGGTGTGGTCGTTGCTCGCACTCTCGGGAGCTCTCTTCCTCACTGCGCACCTGCTGCTCAATCTCCTCGTCACCGTCGTCTACGCGGAGCGTGAGCGTGCGCGCCACTCCCAACTCATCACCCTGCTGAGCGAACCGATGACCGACCGCCCCGGCACGCGACTCATCAATACCCCAGCCCCCGTGGCCTACTGCCTCCCCGGTGCCCTCACCTCCATCACCGTGCTGAGCGCCGGACTGCTGCAATTGCTCGACGAAGAAGAACTCCAAGCGGTCATCGAACACGAACGTGCCCACGTGCGTCTGCGCCACGACATCGTGCTGATCTTCTTCACCGCCTGGAAAGTTTCCCTCCCGTGGCTACCCACCGCCCGCAACGCCTCCCGTGAAGTCGCCCTCCTGCTCGAAATGCACGCCGACGATAATGCCCTCGTACACGTCGGCCGAGGCAGCCTCGCCCGCGCCATCACCATCGTCTCCGAAGGTGGCGCGCTACCCCAGCGCAGCGAACTCTCCTCAGCAATGCCCGAATCGACGCCAAAGGAACTACGGGCTCGACTGCTTCGGCTCGCCTAAACCGCTGGGAACTAGTCCGCATTAATGACGACTAGTTTGGCCCCCAATAGGGGTCTAGCGTTCAAGTAGAGAGAAAGTCTCAGGCTTTCGCTCACGCTACACAGTCGCATTAACCAGGCAGAGCTGAAAGCAGGGGGCAGAAATGAACAAGAAAGTACTCGGTTGGGTCATCGTTCTTCTCGCGAGCCTTACCGCCGCAGCCGCAGCAGCCGTCTGGCTGCTTGTGGCTGGAGTCGGTCCTGAGCTCGTTATCGTCTCGGGCCTCCCGCCACTTCCCACACTCACTCTGGGCGTGTCAGCGCTCACGGCAGTGATCGCGAGCCTCGCACTGCTGCGTGCCGAGACGCCTCCTCGCCGTTCGCACACTCGCTCCACCTTTATCGCGCACCGGCCAGGCGCCGCCTAGATCCGAGCGGCGTTACTCAGCGACTTTCGGGCCGCGGAGAAACGCGAGGGGCAGGGTTAGCAGCGTGATTGCTGCGGCCACCAGAATGGCGGGCGAGAAAGCGAACGCCGTGGCGAGGGTTCCGATGAGCACGGAACCGAGAGCCGTTCCGAGATCGAAGCCGATATTCCAGACGGCACTGGCTGTGCCGTATTGCTTGCGCGGAACGGCAGCAAGCGAGATCAGGAGAGTCAGGTTTTGCAGGCCGCCGTAGGCAATGCCGACGAGGGTCATACCGACGAGGAACAACAGGATGCCGGTGGCGGCGGGATTCTGCACGGCTGCGGCAATCGCGAGCAGACCCGCGACCGCGATGATGACGAGGGGCCACAGGAAGCGGTTGGCGCCGAAACGGTCAGAGAGCCCACCAATGGCCCACCGGGTCACAGCGGCGCTCAGGGTAAGCAGAGCGAGAGAGCCTGCGGTTGCCGCTGCCGACGAGCTCATTTGCGGCGCAAAGGTGATCAAGGCGCCGCCGGCAAGGGTGACGCCGCTCAGCAGCATCATGGGGCGCAGGAGCGTGACGGCGAGCATCCATCTGGCAGATTTGCCGCCGGGTGGGGGAGCGATTGGCGTCGCACCGGTGGCTGGTAGGAGTTCGCGCTCGGCTGCTTGCTCGCGCAAAATACGGGCCAGCCGGGGTGCCGAGCTGATGCCGAGAAGGGGGAGCGCGCCGAGAGCGAAGACCGCCCAGAAGCCGACGGCGTCGGCAAGGAGTGTCGCGGCTGGCACGAGCAGAATTTGCGGAATCGCAATTGAGGCACCGTAGATGCCGACCGCGGCGCCATGCTGGGTGCGATCGACGAGGTTCGCCACCACGGTCGACCCGGTGACAGTGAGGATGCCGAAGCCGACCCCGCGCACTGCTGAAATCGCGAGAATCCACGCCAGCTGATCAGAGACAAGCAGCAGCAGTGGCGGAACCCCGAGCAGCGCGAGCCCCGCAGCCAGCACTCGCCCTGTGCCCAATCGCGCCAGAAGGCGAGGCACGAAGGGTTGCGTCATCACGGTAACGAGCAGAAGGATTCCGTTGACCCAGCCCGAGCCGGCTTCTGTCGCGCCGCCCTGAATCGCCCACAACGGAGCGACAGGAATGAGAACAACGAACCCACCGAATCCTGCCGCCGTCAACACCAGCAGCGCGGGCATCCCGGGTGCGCGCCACACAGGCGGCGGAGTTGCGAGAGAAGGTTGAGTCACGGTGTTCAACCCTATGCCCCGCCGGGTGCTAGCTGACGAACGTCAGAAGCCAGACCCGGCGGGGACAGAGAACTCGCGCGGCAACCCACCACAACCTGCGGCGCGAGTGGCCTAGTTATTTGGCAGCAGGCTTCTTGGCCGCGGGCTTCTTCGGTGCGGCGCGCTTGGCAGGAACCGCAGCGGCTGCACTGGGAGCTACGGCACGGGGAGCCAGGCGCTGCAGCTGGGTGACGTGCTTGGGCTCGAGCTCTTCGATGCTGGTGACTTCGAGCAGTTTCATAGTGCGCACGATTTGGCTGGAGAGAATCTCGATCGTGCGGTCGACGCCTTCGCGACCTCCGGCCATGAGGCCATAGAGGTAGGCGCGGCCGATGAGCGTGAACTTGGCTCCCAGCGCCATCGAGGCCACGACATCCGCACCGTTCATGATGCCGGTGTCCACCATCACCTCGACGTCGTTGCCGACCTCGCGGGCGACCTCCGGCAGGAGGTGGAACGGGATGGGCGCGCGGTCGAGCTGGCGGCCACCGTGGTTCGAGAGCAGGATGCCGTCAACACCGAGGTCGGCAAGGCGCTTCGAATCTTCAAGGTTTTGCACTCCCTTGATGACGATCTTGCCCGGCCACATGGCGCGGATGACCTTGAGGTCTTCGTAGTTGATCGACGGATCCATCGCCGAGTTGAGCAGTTCACCGACGGTGCGGCCGCCGGTGGACGAGAGCGAGGCAAACTCCAGCGGGGGAGTCGTGAGGAAGTCGAACCACCACCACGGGCGGGGGATCGCATTAGCGATCGTGCCGAGAGTCAGCTGCGGCGGGATTGAGAATCCGTTGCGGGTGTCCCGAAGACGGGCGCCGGCGATGGGGGTGTCGACGGTGAACATGAGGGTGTCGTAGCCGGCAGCTGCCGCACGTTCGACGAGTCCGTACGAGATTTCGCGCTCGCGCATGACGTACAGCTGGAACCAGTTGCGACCGTTTGGGTTCGCGGCCTTCACGTCTTCAATTGATGTCGTGCCGAGCGTCGAGAGGGTGAACGGAATGCCCGCTGCCGCTGCTGCGCCCGCGCCCGCAATCTCGCCTTCGGTTTGCATGAGGCGCGTGAATCCCGTTGGCGCAATACCGAAGGGCATCGCGGAGGTGCCGCCGAGAATCTGGGTCGTGGTCGAGACGTTCGAGGCGTCACGAAGGATCGACGGGTGAAACTCGATGTCTTCGAAAGCTTGGCGCGCACGGCTGAGCGAGATTTCGCCTTCGGCCGAGCCATCCGTGTAGTCGTAGGCGGCCTTGGGGGTGCGGCGCTTAGCGATGGCTTTGAGGTCATAAATCGTGAGGGCGCTATCGAGACGGCGCTTCTTGCCGTTGAGTTCTGGTGCCTTGAACTTCATGAGCTTGGCAAGCTCGATGGGGTTCGGGAACTGACGCTTAACCATGGGGTTCCTTTAGTTGGAGGTGTCGAGGTGGGTGAGGAGGCGATCGCGCGCCCCCAGAATGTGGTCGCGGGTGAGGCGCTCCGCTGAGGCGGCATCCCCGGCGGTGATCGCATCGAGGATGCCCTGGTGTTGCTCGGCTACCTCGTGAGCGGTGATGAGGTGGGCGGATTGAACTTGCCCAATGCACAACTCGACTTCGCCCATGAGCAGTTCGTGCAGGCGAGTGAGGCGCGTGCTGGGCTGACCGGCGACGAGCGCGCGGTGGAATTGGATGTCGTGGTGCGCGAAATCATCGGTGGCGGTAAGCGCCCGGTGGGCTGCCAGCGCTTCTGCCGGAATCGCGCCGGCTTCGGCGAGGGCGCCCATCGCGGCAGTTTCCACGATGGAGCGGGTGTCGAAGAGGTCGAGCACGTCGTCGTAGCTGAGCTCGGGCACGCGCGCGGCCCGGTGGGCTTCGCGACGCAGGATGCCGTCAGCGACCAGACGGTCGATGGCGATGCGTGCGGTGGGGCGGGCCACGCCGAACCGCAGGGCGACGGCCGACTCGGTGATGGCCGATCCGGGGGCATCGCGCTGGGCGATGATGTCGGCGCGAAGCTTCTGAGCAACGGTCTCGGGGAGCACTGCGGCGTTTTCAATCAAGGTGCGCTCCCTCTTCATTGACTCGGATTGTCAAACAATCTAACAGAATGTAAGACAAAGTGAAATAGGCCCCTGCTACATTGGCGACGTATGTTTTCGTGCGCAACAAAGGAGATGGCATGACGAAGCAAGTGGCATGGGGAATCTTGGGCACCGGGTGGATCGCAACGCTGCAAACGAGTGACCTGAACGAGCACGGCCACAAGGTCGTTGCAGTTGGATCACGCACTCAAGAATCGGCCGACAAGTTCGCTGCCGAGTACGGCATCCCGACCGCTCACGGCAGCTATGAAGACCTCGTTGCCGACCCCAACGTTGACGCCATCTACGTCGCTACTCCCCACCCGTTCCACGAAGAGCACGCGCTGCTGGCCCTCAACGCCGGCAAGCATGTGCTTGTCGAGAAGGCGTTCACGATGAACGCTGCCCAGGCGGAGAACGTCGTCTCCCGGGCATCCGAACTGAACCTTGTCGTGCTCGAAGCCATGTGGACGCGCTACCTGCCGCATATGGTGCGCATCCGCCAGCTCATCGCCGAGGGCGCGCTCGGAAAGATCCGCAGTGTGATAGCCGACCACAACCAGAACATCTCAATGGATCCGCTGCACCGCCTGAACAACCCGCTCTTGGGCGGTGGAGCGCTGCTCGACCTCGGTATCTACCCCGTGTCATTCACCTACGACATCCTCGGCGCCCCCACGAGCATCGTGGCCGTCGCCACCAAGACAGTGACGGATGTCGACCGCCAGACCTCGATGATCTTCAGCTACGGCGACGAAGCCCAAGCGGTTATCCAGACCACCCTCGATCTGCGAGGCCCCACGCGCGCCGTGATCGTCGGCAGCGAAGGCCGCATCGAAATCGCCGAGACTTGGTACGCGCCCACGACCTACACGCGCTTCGATGGAAAGGGCAACGTTGTCGAAGAATTCGATGGCACCGTCACCGGTCGCGGCATGCAATTTCAGGCCGCAGAACTTGAACGGCTCGTCACCGCAGGCGAGATCGCCAACGATATTCTGTCGCCGAGCGAGACCATCGAGATCATGCACACGCTCGACGAGATCCGCCGCCAGATCGGGCTTACCTACCCGATGCTCGACGAAAGCTAGCGCGCGCTAACGCGGTTTAACAACACAGCGCCTGCTGCCGAATCGAACGGTGGCAGGCGCTGTGCTGTTAAACGAAAGCGCGGACCCTAGCGCGAACGCGGAAGGTAGCGCTTGGGCGAGAACGCGGTGGTGACGAGCGAACGCAACGCCTCCAACGAGCCCTCGACGAAACCTTGAGCCCGCGCCTGAACGAGCACGTTGCCAATGGCCGTGGCTTCCACGGGGCCGGCGAGCACCGGCATTCCACTGCGGTCCGCGATCAGTTGGCAGAGCAACTCGTTCTGCGAGCCACCGCCGACGATATGGATGACCGACACCGACTTTCCGGAGAGGTCTGAGGCCGTGTGGACGGCATCCACGAAAGCAACGCTGAGGCTTTCGATGATGCTGCGCACAAACTCCACGCGCGATTGCGGCGCTGGCACATCGTGTTCGATGCACCAGGCGGCGATGCGCTCGGGCATGCCATCCGGGGCAAGAAAACTCGGGTCGTTAGCGTCAAAGATCGGCACCGTTGTCGTGAGAGCGGATGCCGCAGCCAACAGTTCGAGAAGGTCGACGCTGGCGTCATCCTTCTGCCATTCGCGCACACATTCGCTCAGCAGCCACAGGCCCATGACGTTGTGCAGGTAACGCACCCGCCCGTCGACGCCGCCCTCGTTGGTGAAATTGGCGGCGAGGCTTGCTTCGGTGAGCACGGGGGAGTTGAGTTCGACGCCCACCAAGCCCCACGTTCCGCACGAGATGTACGCGAAGTCGTCGTTCGTTGCCGGAACAGCCACTACAGCGGATGCCGTGTCATGCGATCCAACGGCGATCACGTCGGCACGGATGCCGAGCTCGTCGCGCACCGGCCCCAGTGTTGTGCCGGGAGTAACCAGCTCGGGGAAGAGGCTGCGGGAGTATCCGAGCTTCTCGATGAGCGCGTCATCCCATTGACCGGTCGCGATGTTCAGCAGACCCGTTGTTGATGCGTTTGTCTGTTCAGCAACCTGTCGCCCTGTCAGCCAGTAATTGATGAGGTCGGGCACCAGCAGGAAGCCGTCGGCGTCGGCGAGATTCTCTTCGGCGGCGAACTGATAGAGCGTATTGATGGCGAGAAATTGGAGCCCGTTCGAGGCATACAGCTCGGCGTGATCGGCAATCGCGTGCACGCGCTCAATGCCAACAGCGGTGCGTTCGTCGCGGTAGTGGAACGGGGGAGCAATCATGTGCCCGCCCGCCATCAGCGCGTAATCGACCGCCCACGAGTCAACGCCGATGCTCGATAGTTGTGGCTCATCACTAACAGCAGCAGCAAGCCCGGTAAGCACGCTCGAATAGAGCGCATCGATGTCCCAGTGCAGGCCGTCCGTGCGGCGCACAGGACCATTAGGAAAGCGCGCTACCGGGCGAACAGCGAGCTCGTTGTGACCCACCTGGCCGAGCATGACTCGGCCACTGGTCGCACCGAGATCAACCGCAGCTACTACCCCGGCGTTCATCGGAGGAAGGCTGCCGCAACACCAGCATCGACGGGAATGTGAAGACCGGTGGTGTGGCTGAGATCAGGCCCCGTGAGCACCGATACGGCATTGGCAACGTTCTCCGGCAGAACCTCACGCTTGAGGATCGTGCGCTGGGCGTAGAACTTGCCGAGGTCTTCTTCTTCAACGCCATAGGTCTTGGCGCGGTTGGCGCCCCAGCCGGACGAGAAGATTCCCGAACCACGCACAACGCCGTCGGGGTTGATGCCGTTGACCTTCACGCCGTGTTCGCCCAGTTCCACCGCCAGCAGTCGAACCTGATGAGCCTGGTCAGCTTTCGACGCCGAATACGCAATGTTGTTTGGTCCAGCAAAGACCGCGTTTTTTGACGAGATGTAGATCACGTCGCCGCCCATGGCCTGTTCAATGAGAACGGGTGCGGTGGCCTTCGAGACCAAGAACGAACCCTTGGCCATGATGTCGTGCTGGAAGTCCCAATCCTTTTCCGTGGTCTCGAGCAGCGACTTCGAGAGCGAAACACCTGCATTGTTCACGACGATGTCGATACCACCGAAGGCGAGGACGGCATCCTGCACCATGCGCTCGATTGCCTCAGCATCGGTCACGTTAACCTTGAGGCCGATCGCGACATCCGTGTTGCCAATCTCAGCGGCAGCGGCCTGAGCCTTCTCGAGGTCGAGGTCAGCGATGATCACGCAGGCGCCATCCGCAGCTAGGCGGGTAGCAATCGCCTTGCCGATGCCGGATGCTGCGCCCGTCACGAGAGCGACGCGCGTCGCGTGCGACTTGGGCTTCGGCATCCGCTGCAGCTTCGCTTCTTCGAGTGCCCAGTATTCGATGTTGAACTTCTCGGCATCGCTGATCGGAGCGTAAGTGGAGATTGCTTCGGCGCCGCGCATCACATTGATGGCGTTGACGTAGAACTCGCCTGCAACGCGGGCGGTCTGCTTGTTGGCTCCGTAGCTGAACATTCCGACACCGGGAATGAGAACGATGAGCGGGTCAGCGCCGCGAATCGCGGGGGAGTCGTCGGTCGCAAACTTGTCGTAGTACGCGGTGTAGTCCTTGCGGTACTCCGCGTGGAGTTCCTTCAGACGCTCGATGCTCTTCTCGATCGAGGCGTTGGCGGGCAGGTCGAGCAGCAGCGGCTTGACCTTGGTGCGCAAGAAGTGGTCGGGACAGCTTGTGCCGAGCGCCGCGAGTTTGGGGGCGTTGGTGCTGCTGAGAAACTCGAGCACGCGCGCGTCGTCAGTGAAGTGGCCGACCATCGGCTTGTCGTGTGAGGCGATGCCGCGGATAGTTGCGGCGAGTGCGGCAGCTTTCGTACGGCGTTCATCTTCGGCAAGCGGAGCGTTGGTGGCGACGGGAGCGCCGAACGGGGATTCTGAGCCTTCTGCATCGATGTAGGCCTGTGCCGTATCGATTATCCAGCGGCTGTTCTCTTCGCACTTGGCGGAGGTGTCTCCCCAAGCGGTAATACCGTGGCCGCCGAGGATGCAGCCGATAGCGTCGGGGCTCTTTTGTTTGATGGCCGCGATGTCGAGCCCAAGCTGGAACCCGGGGCGGCGCCAATCAACCCACACAACGGTGCCGCCGAAGATCGTCTCGGTCAGCTTCTCGCCGTCTTTGGCCGTGGCGATTGAAATTCCGGCATCGGGGTGGAGGTGGTCTACATGGGGCGCATCGACGAGCGAGTGCATGGCGGTGTCGATGGAGGGCGCTGCGCCTCCGGAGCCGTGGAGGCAGTACGCGAAGGCGTCAACCATCTCGTCCTCGCGGTCGAGGCCAGGGTAGATGTTTTCTAGGGCGCGGATGCGGTCGAGCCGCAGAACGGCGAGGCCCGACTCTGTCAATGTGCCGAGGTCGCCACCTGAGCCCTTGACCCACAGAAGTTCAACCGGTTCGCCCGTAACGGGGTCGATGTCGGTGCCCTTGGCAGAGGTATTGCCGCCAGCGTAGTTGGTGATCTTGGGGTCGCTGCCTAAAGCGTTGCTTCGAGCAACAAGTTCGGCCACGGTCGAGTTCTTCATCGAGCTCCTGACTCTGCGTCTGTGAAGGGGTCTGATCGACGATGATACGCCGCGTGTGAGCAATTGTGAAATATAACAAGAAATAACACAAGAAGTCACAAGGATGTCATGAGGGGCTACCGCAACTCAACATAGTTGCGAAATTCGTCGAGCCGGCTGTCGGTGGGAGCAAGTTCGGTGATGAGTACAGTGATCTGCGACAGCTCGAGGGCCGCTGCTGTGGCTTCCTGGTCGAGCTTGGATGAGTCGACACAGAGCACGATCTCTTTCGACACTTTGGCGAAGACTTGTTTCATCTGAGCCTCAGCGAGGGACACCTCCGTGGTGCCGGACTCGGCAACCACCGCGCTCGACGAGGCGAAGAATCGTGCGTACCGCAGTGATTGCGCGGTCTGCACGGCCAACGGGCCGACGAACGCGCCGGTTGATTCTTCGGTCTCGCCGCCAATGAGGATCGGAGTCACGCCAACCGTGCCGTTGATGGTCGTGTACGTCGGATAGGAGTTTGTGGCAACGATGAGGCCTGACCTCGGCCCCAACTTGCTCGCCATGATGCCAACTGTCGTTGAGGAGTCAAGAGCAATTGAACCGAATCGCGGCACGAAAGCGAGAGCCTTGTCGGCGATGATTTCCTTGGCACGGGAACGCACCGAACGTCGTTCTTCAAACGGGCGAGGGCGAAGTACTGAGATAGCACCGCCGCGAACCCGCCGCAGTAGCCCCTCGGACTCAAGGTCGGCGAGGTCTCGACGGATGGTCATGGCGGAGACCCCGAGCGAGTCGGCGGCGTCAGTGAGGCGGATAACGCTCTCTTGCTCGAGGGCATCGAGTAGTTGCTTGCGTCGATCCTCGGATTCAGCACTGCCCGTAGTAGCCATTTTCAACCGTTCGTTTGTGGTACCAATTCGACTAAAGATAACAATATCTTGTTCATGCCCTTTATTCGCCTGCTTTCTATTACGTGTTGATCTCCATCGTTGACACACAATTAGCGTGGTGCTACATTCCCTAAACGGGGTTCATTGAACCCACAATTATTGGCAGCGTTGCCACTCCGGTAACGCGCAAACTTCAAGGGAGAGCGTCGCTGATGACCGCTGAGGCCTACGACAACGTTGTAACATCGGCAACGGCATACGATCGCGTACTCGACGCCGGTAAGGGCATCGTCCGATTGGCGCCAGCGTGGGTTCCCCGGGCATTCTGCACACCAGGCAAGCGCATCCGCCTTCATCCTGACGACTACTTCCCGCTCGGTCACGGCCGTGGCGGTATCGATGAACGCTGGCTTTCGTCATCCATCCGTGCCGACAACGGTCCGCTCACGGGTGCTTACGAGGGGCTCAGCCTCGTCGTCGATCCCGACGGCGGACTCCTGCCGTTCGATGAGTTCATCGCTCACCACAAAGACGGCCTCATCGGTTCACGCCTCTGGGAACGTTTTGGTGCATGGACGATGTATTCCAAGTTCTACGACAACCTCATGCCGTTGCCATTTCACGTGCATCACTCGGATGAGAAGGCAGCGCTTGTCGACAAAGTCGGTAAGCCCGAGGCCTACTACTACTCGCCTCACATGAATGACAACCTCGGCATGCAGCCGATCTCGTTCTTCGGATTTCAGCCGGGAATTACTCGTGACCAGGTCAAGGAGCGCCTCATGCGCTTCGCCGACGGTGGAGATAACCGCATTACCGACCTCTCTCTCGGATACCGCACCCAGCTCGGCACCGGATGGGACATCCCCGCGGGAGTTCTGCACGCCCCCGCGAGTATCTGCACGTACGAACCGCAATCCGCCAGCGATGTGTTTGCAATGTGCGAGTCCTGGAGTAATAACAAGGAAGTCCCAGAAGAGCTGCTGTGGAAGGACGTGCCTGAAGCGCACCACGGTGATTATGACTTCCTGCTCGATCTCCTTGACTGGGAAAAGAATGTTGACGCGGACTTCGTTTCGAACCGTTTCATGAACCCGTACCCCACAACGGCATCCAACGCCGATGGCGGAAGTGCGTATGTCGAAAACTGGATCGTCTATCGCTCGGATTCGTTCAGCGCGAAAGAGCTCACCGTGCGTCCAGGTCAGACGGTGACCATCACGGACCAAGACGCCTACGGGGTCATTTTCGTTCAAGGCTCGGGCACTTTCGGTGCACATGAGGCGCAGGCAGCAACCGTTATTCGTTATGGACAACTCAGCCAAGACGAGTTCTTTGTTTCTGAGGCTGCAGCTCGTGCCGGAGTCACGATTACCAACCGCAGTTCGACTGACGACATCGTTATGCTCAAGCACTTTGGCCCTGGGAACCAGGAACTCGGTCATGTCGGCTGATGTTTATGGAAGCTCAGTTGATGAGGCCCTCCTTCGCGTAGGCACGATTGATCAATTCGCCCGCGTGGACCGTTTCGTCGAAGACGACGGTCCGGCGCGGGGCGCTCGCCGCTTTCGTGTTGTTAACGGGGGCGGACTCGAATTTGATGTTCACCCCGACCGTGCGCTCGACATCGGTGCGGCGACCGTAAACGGAATTCCACTCGCATGGTTGTCGTCAACCGGATTCACCCGGCCCGAGGCCCGCGAACCCGAGGGGCGCGGATGGCTGCGCAACTTTGCTGGTGGACTCGTTACGACGTGCGGCCTCGACAATTTCGGCCCACCGGCGGATGACGAGGATGGCGTCTCGGGAATGCACGGACGTATCGGCTCGATTTCGGCCCGCGTCTCCGAGGTCACCGTTACTCCCGAGCTGATCACGATTGCCGGTGAAGTGCGTCAGGCTGCTGTCTTCCACGAGAACCTTGTTCTTCGTCGCCGAATTACTTCGCGCGTCGGGTCGTCGTCGTTCAGGATCGAAGACACGGTGACGAACGAAGGCGAGAGCGAGAGCCCGCACATGGTTCTGTACCACGTGAATCTCGGATGGCCACTGCTCGACGCTGGTGCGGTCATCGAAATACCCTCTTCTTCTGTTGAACCGCGCGATGCAGACGCAGTCGCTGGTTTTGACCAGCACACCGAGATCGGCGAACCCGTCGCGGGTACACGCGAACAGGTGTACGTGCACACGCCAAACGCCGACCGTGTTGCCCGAGTCACTAACGCCGCTCGTGGACTCACCTTCACTCTTCGCCATTCAGAGACCCTTCCGGCGCTGTTCCAATGGAAGCTCACGGCGACGAAGCACTATGTTCTGGGTCTTGAACCCGCAAATACCGCTGAAATTCAGGGCCGTTCCGCTGCTCGAGACAACGGCAGGTTGCCGAGTCTTGCGCCGGGCGAAAGCCGTTCATACGCGATCGAGATTGAGGTGGATGCAGCATGACCCACACCCCGTTATTAGAGCTCAAAGGCGTCACCAAGTCGTTCGGTGCCGTCGCAGCTCTCGTCGATGCCGACCTCTCGCTCGATGCTGGATCGATTCACGCAGTCATTGGTGAAAATGGCGCAGGAAAGTCAACCCTGGTCAAGATCATTGGTGGGCTGTACCGCCGCGACAACGGCGAATTCTTGATGGAAGGTACGAGCGTCGATTTCCAGAACACCCATGAGGCTAAGGCCGCGGGAATTTCTGTGATTTACCAAGAGCCAACATTGTTTCCCGACCTGTCCGTCGCCGAGAACCTTTTTGTCGGCAGGCAGCCGTACACCCGGTTGGGGTTTCTTGACCGTGCCCGGATGCGTCGCGAAACACGCGAGCTGACTCTGCGCCTTGGTGTTCCGATCGACCCCGACCGCGAAGCGCGGGGATTGTCGATCGCCGACCAGCAAGTGGTTGAGATCGCTAAGTCAATCTCCGTCGGCGCCAAAGTGATCATTATGGATGAACCGACTGCGGCTCTTTCTGGCATCGAAGTCGAACGGTTGATGGGCATCGCTCGTCAATTGCGAGACGAGGGCAAGGGCATCATCTTTATCTCACACCGCTTCGACGAAGTATTCGCACTATGCGACGTGCTGACAGTGATGCGTGACGGAAGCTACGTCGCCACCAACCAGACCGCTGAAGTAACAGAAGACGAGATCATCCGACAGATGGTCGGTCGCAGCGTCGAGAATCTCTTCCCGAAAGAGGTCGCAGAGATCGGCGACGCCGTCCTTGAAGTCGAAAACCTCACCAGCGTTGGCGTGTTCGAAGATGTGAGTTTTACGGTTCGTGCGGGTGAAATTGTCTGTTTCGCCGGCCTCGTCGGTGCCGGTCGAAGTGAGATTGCGCGGGCAGTGTTTGGCGTTGACGGCTACGACTCCGGGGCTGTCCGTCTCGGCGGAGCCAAGGTGCCCCGCAAAAACCCCGCAGCCGCTATGCGTTTGGGCATGGGATTCGTTCCCGAAGACCGACGCAAACAGGGCTTAGCGATGACGGCCGGTGTGCAAACAAATATCACCATGGCGATCCGCAATCGACTTGCGCGCTTCGGAATCATCACGTCGACCCTTGAAGAGCCGAGCGCGCGAAACTGGGCAGCCCGTCTACACGTAAAAACCAACGCTCTCGATACCGAGGCGCAGATGCTGTCCGGAGGCAACCAGCAGAAGGTCGTCCTCGGCAAGTGGTTGGCTACCGAGCCCAGTTTTCTAATTGTTGATGAGCCGACGCGAGGAATCGACGTCGGCACCAAAGCAGAGGTCCATCGTCTGCTCTCCGAACTTGCCGGCAACGGCGTAGCCCTGCTGATGATCTCATCTGAACTGCCCGAAGTTTTGGGAATGGCCGACCGAGTGCTTGTTGTTCGTGAGGGCCGGATTACGGCTGAGTTCTCGCGCGAAGCAGCCACCCCCGAGAACGTAATGTACGCCGCAACCCACGCACCGGAGGTGGCAGCATGACCACGACCCTGAAACTCCCGCCAACCGAGACGGGCCGATCTATGTTCGGCAAAATTATCCGCGCTCGCGAAGTCAGCCTCATCGTGCTCATCATCGCGCTCGTCGCGGTTACGACAGCGATCCAGCCATCGTTCCTTTTCAGCGATGGGGGATTCCGTGAACTTCTTCGCCAGCCCACCATCCTGATTCTGATCGCGCTCGGCCAAGCGATTGTCATCATCACCCGAAATATCGATCTCTCGGTCGGCTCGATTTTGTGCCTGTGTACCTATCTTTCCGGCTGGCTCTTCGCGAACGTTCCCGGCATCCCGATCCCGGTCGTCGTCGTGATCGGTATCCTGCTCGGTGCCTTCCTCGGATTGATCAACGGCTTGCTCGTTGCGTTCCTCAAGGTGCCCTCGCTGGTGATTACTCTTGGCACGCTCTACGCGTACCGCGGTATCGCCATCCTGTGGATCGGCCCTCACTTCATCCGGTCAAGCTGGTTGCCTCCCGAGTACCGCGAGATCGGCACCATGCAGTTCTTTGGCATCCCAGTGCTGTTGATGATTGTCGCTATCGTGGTGCTCTTGGTCGCCTGGTTCATGACGAGCCGGCGAGCGGGTCGCAACCTATATGCACTGGGTTCAAACCCAGAGGCGGCGACCCTCTTCGGTCTGAGTGAACGTCGGCTCACGCTCAACGCCTTTGTCACGAGTGGGGCGCTCGCGGGCCTCGGCGGGCTCGTCTATCTTTCGATCTACGCCACGGGTGACGCCAAGGTGGGCACCGGCTACGAACTCGAATCGGTCGCCGCAGCGGTGGTCGGCGGTGTCGCCATCATCGGCGGATCGGGCACGATCTGGGGTGTGGCGCTTGGAGCGTTCTTCCTCGCCACCATTAGTAGCGCGCTACCGGTTCTTGGTGTTCCGAGCCTCTGGCAGCAGTCGATCGTCGGTATCTTCATCGTCGGCGCGATTGTGCTCGACCGGCTTATGTTCCTCAACCGAACACGTCAGGCTAAGAGAAAGGGACAGTCACTATGAGCGCTGTCATGACTGACCCCGCCGCGGCAGCAAAGTACCAGCGCTACGGCCGCCCGCTCTGGCGTCGACTGCTGTTGCGCACCGAAACCGCCATCATCGCGGCGATCGTGCTCCTGATTATTATTGCGACGGCAACCGTGCCCTACTTTGCCCAGCCGTATACGTATTCCACGATGATCCTGAATTCCGCGCCGATCCTGCTGATGCTGATCCCGGTCACGTTGATCATCATCACGGGCGAAATCGACCTGTCGGTCGGCAGCGTGCTCGGCTTCTCGAGCGCCATCTTCGGGTTGTCTTACGCGGCCGGTGTTCCTCTCTCGCTGGCTGCCGTGCTGGCGATCGTGGGCGGGGGCCTGATCGGGCTGTTCAACGGTGTGCTCGTTACCGTCGTCGGATTACCTAGCCTCGCGGTGACCATTGGCACGTTGGCGCTCTTCCGGGGAATCGCTGTTGGGCTGCTCGGCACTCGAGCCGTCACTGACTTTCCTCAAGAAGTGCTCAGCTTCGCAATCTCGCCGGTCTTTGGCTCGCCGCTTCCCATCGTCACGGTTGCGATCCTGGTGCTTGTCGTCGCATTCGCGGTCCTCCTGCACTTCACTCCCTTCGGCCGCGGTGTGTTTGCGATCGGACTAAGCCCGGAAGCGGCAGCGTTCTCCGGCGTGCGGGTCAATCGCACCAAGCTCATCCTCTTCGTGCTGAGTGGACTCGTTGCATCAGCGACCGGTGTCTACTACACGCTGCAGTACAGCAACGCGATCGGTACCAACGGATTCGGATTCGAACTTCAAGTCGTCACGGCAATCGTGCTTGGCGGTGTCTCAATTTGGGGCGGCCGCGGAACGTTGCTTGGAGCGCTGGCTGGTGGAGTGCTTATCGCAGCGCTCAACAAGACGCTGCAGCTCGCCGGAATCGGGTCCGACACCATCAGCATCGTCACCGGTGCTGCCCTCATCTTCTCCGTCGTCGTCGCAAGTGTCTCTGGCTCAATTTCGCGCCGACGCCGAGGGAAGGCTTCCGCGGCCTCCGCGGGAGCTTAGCGCCAACCAGCTTCACCATCCCAACCACAATGCACCACAATCCACACAGGAAGGCAGAACAATGAAGTTCACATTCAGTAAAACTTCGCGCAAGCGCGGGGTAGCCGCTGTAGTAACCGTCGCGGCCTCCGCGATGCTGCTCACCGGCTGCGTTGCCCCCACGGGCGATGACAGCGGAGACGGTGACGCGAGCGCAAGCGGAAGCATCACCGTCATCCCTAAGAGCCTTGGCAACAAGTACTTTGAGGCGTCGGACAAGGGTGCTGCTGCTGCAGCTGCGGAACTCGGTCTTACCTTTACCGAGGCAGGCCCGACCGCAACCGGTTCGGCTGACCAGGTTCCATTCATCCAGACTGCAATCCAGACAGGCCAGGGAGCAATCGTCATCGCGGCGAACGACCCCGCAGCTGTATGCAACGACTTGACTGCTGCGCAGAGCGCGGGCGTCAAAGTTGTTGCCTACGACACCGACACTGATTGCCGCGACGTCTTCATCAACCAAGCAACGGTCGATGGAATCGCACAGGGTCTTGTTGACCTCACCGCTGCTCATCTCGGCGCTGAAGGTGGAACCATCGCGATTCTGTCTGGTGGAGCAAACGCCGCCAACCTGAACGCCTGGGTTGACGCTATGACCGCAATTATCGAAGAAGACCACCCCGAGATCACGATCGCTAAGGTCGCTTACGGTGACGACATCGATGAGAAGGCATACCAGGAGGCTCAGGGACTCATCCAGAGCATCCCGGACCTCGACGCGATCATCGCCCCCGACACCGTTTCGGTGAAGGAAGCCGCTCACTACCTCGCAGACACCCCTGAGTACCAGGGCGAGGTCTGGGTTACCGGTCTTGGTCTTCCGAGCGAAATGGTTGAGTACATCGACAGCGGTGTAATCGAGCAGTTCGGTCTTTGGAACCCAGAAGACCTTGGTTACCTTGCTTCATACGCAGCTCAAGCACTCATCAACGGTGACATCACTGGCGCTGAAGGAGACACTTTCGAAGCAGGCACGCTCGGTGAATACACCGTCGGCGCCGGCGGAGAGGTCGTCCTCGGCCCGATGTTCGTCTTCGATGCGAGCAACGTAGGCGACTTCTCCTTCTAGGGACGAGTTAGCTCCTAAGATTCGTCGAGAGGCGAACGGAATATCACGGTAGAGCCCGCGGCAGCACTTGTTGCGGGCTCTACCTATCCAGCGCGAAGGAGGCCGATGATGGCGACCATTCATGACGTCGCACGCCACGCGGGTGTGTCTGCGGGAACGGTGAGCAACGTGCTCAACCGGCCGGCCTATGTTGCCTCCTCCACGCGCGAACGGGTTCAGGCCTCAATCTCTGAGCTGGGGTACGTTCCGACCCCCAACGCCCGACGTTTTCCTGCCGGCCGCCAGCGCACGCTGGGGCTCGCCTTGGCTGATCTATCCAACCCATTCTTTGTGGATATCGCACTCGGGGCAGAAGCGGAGGCCAAGTCCCTTGGCGTAGGCGTGGTCATTACCCACAACGGCAACGATGTGGGTCGTGAGCACGACAACCTCAACCTCTTGGTTCAGCAACGTGTGCACGGCATCATGATTGCGCCCGTGCAGGCTGACGACGTAGCACTCGACCGTTTCGATTCCCGCAACGTTCCATTGGTGTACGTCGACAGGGTCGCGGAACAGTCCAGCCGTTGCTGGGTTAAAACCGACGACTTTGCCGGCGGACGACTTGCTGGAGCACACCTAGTTTCTCTCGGACACCGCGATATCGCTTTCGTTGGGGACCTCGGCACTAACCCCCAGGTAGATCGGCGTTTCGCCGGTTTTATGGAAGCACTGTCACCGGTCGGAATCGATCCTCGCCGCATCGTCGCGGACTCCTGGCAAATTCAGGATGGGCGGCAGGCGGCCGCGAACCTTGCGATGCTTCCTGCCCGCTCACGTCCCACCGCGATCATGTGCGGCAACGACCTCCTTGCTCTTGGCGTGCTCGTAGAGTTCGCCCATCGCGGCATCCGGGTTCCGCAGGAGATCAGCATTATCGGATTCGATGACTTGGTGTGGGCCCAGGCAGCGACAGTCCCGCTCACTACGGTGCGCCAGCCGCGAGAAGAGCTGGGGCGGCGTGCCGTTCGGATGCTTCTTGACGAAATTGACCGCGGCGAATCCCATACTCACCACCATGACTTGCTTGTCCCCGAATTGGTGGTGCGCGATTCAAGCGCGGCACCGCCATCGTCCCGTCTTTCGGCGTGACGAACACACCATCAGACTCCGAGAAGGAATGAATTATGGCTACCAACTGGCAACCCAGCCTCGTTACTGAGGACCTCGTCGCGCTCACTCGTACGCTCGGGGAGCCCGCCAAGGACCTCGTGATCCTCGCGGAGGGAAACACTTCGCAGTTGCTTGCAGATGGGCGTCTCGTTGTGAAGGCATCCGGCGTATATATGGCTCGCGCCGACGCAAATGATTTCGTGGTGACGGATGTGCAACCGCTCATCGACCTCATGGATGATCCTGAGTCGACGCAGGAAGATCTGACAGTGCTGCTCGATGCCGGTGAGCACGATGGCGTTCGACGCCGCGGGTCCATTGAGACCCTCGTGCATGCTGCGGTGCAGTCGGTGCTCCCGGCAGCGTATGTCGCGCACACTCACCCCACTGCTGTGCTTGGTCTGCTCTCAAGCATTCATGCGGATACTGCTTTTGCGGAGTGGGTTTACACCGATGAAGCAGTCGTGATCGGCATTCCGCTCTTCGTTCCGTACGCTGCGCCGGGAATCGCTCTGGGGCGACTGTTCCTAGAACGTTTGCGAGACTACTTCGCTGAGCATGGCGCGCTACCGTCGGTCGTGCTGTTGGGCAACCACGGCATTGTCGCCATCGGAGGATCTGCGGATGCTGTTGAGGCAATCACCCTCATGACTGTTAAAGGCGCGCGAACCCGCGTGCAGGCGCTATCGGTTGGGGGAGTTTCCGGCCTCGGTAGCGAAGCTGTGGCGCACTACTTTGAGCGCACGGACATGATTGAACGTCGCAAGAACCTCGCAGGCACCGTCTAATGTCACCGCTGAACGGGTGCTGACGGTGGCGGCGCTGTGGGTTGGTATTGACCTAGGAACCCAGAGTACAAAGGTGTCCATCGTTGATGATGACGGCGCTGTTGCGGCCTCGGCATCGTTACCTTTGGTCAGCCATCGCGACGGCGAACGTCACGAACAAGATCCCGGAACGTGGGTCGCCCAAGCGGGTGCGGCACTTTCGGTAGCGATCGACTCGCTCGCCGCGAACTCAGTGCATCGTATTGCCGGGGTGTCTATTTGCGCGACTTCCGGTACCGTCACCACGGTGGATTCCGCGGGGCGTCCCCAATCGCCGGGCATTATGTATGACGATGCTCGGGCAGGTTCGCTCGGGCAGGAAGCGAACGAGGCTGATCCTCAGCGGTGGGCTCGACTCGGCTATCGCATCCAACCCACGTGGGCACTCCCGAAGATTGCGTGGCTTGCGCGCAACGGCATGCTTCCTGAGGGTCGATGGGTTGCCCATCAGGCCGATGTGCTCGCAGCGGCTATGGTCGGAACACGGGTGTCTTCTGACTGGAGCCACTCGCTGAAATCGGGCTACGACCTAGGTGAGTTGGAATGGCCCGTTGGCGCTCTCACCACCTTGGGAGTCGCTCCGGCGAAGTTGCCAGAGGTCGTCGCCCCTGGCACCGAACTTGGACAGTCGAGTGAGCGCTGGGCAGAACTCACCGGGCTTCCGGCTGGCACCCCGATCTTTGCCGGTATGACAGATGGGTGTGCCGCCCAGCTCGGCGCCGCCACTCTCGGCCTTGGTGACTGGCACACAGTGATCGGTACAACGATGGTGCTCAAGGGAGTAACGGATCGCATCATCATTGACGACGCCGGCGCGGTCTACTCCCATCGCGCCCCTCATGACGGGCTGTGGTTTCCGGGCGGTGCTTCCAGCGTCGGCGCTGGGGCGATCACGGAGGCGCTTCCGTCGATTGATCTCGCTGGAGTGTCTCAGCGCCTTAGCGCTTTAGGTGATCAACTTCCCACGATACCCACGAGTTATCCTCTTGCCGGGGTCGGTGAGCGGTTTCCGCTGATTCGCCCGGACGCTCGTGGTTTTGTGACGATCTCAGGAGTCGATTACAGCCTCAAAGAAGCCGCAACGCGCGAGGATCCCGACCTGCTAGCTGCAGCGATCATGCTCGGTGTCGCGTGCGTTGAGCGGCTCAGTTTCGCGACGATGGCCCACGCGGGCGCTGCCGTTGATGGAACGTTGAGTTCATCAGGTGGCGGCACGAAGAACAGATGGTGGACGCAGTTGCGCGCCGACTTGCTCGGCCGCAGCATCACCATCCCGCGGTCATCGGAGGGTTCGATCGGAATGGCAATTCTTGCGGCATGGGCCGGAACGGCGAACGCCGTATTGCCCGAAACCGCGTCGCGTATGTCCATTGTGGGCAGCGTTGTCGAACCGCGGTCCGAACATGGGACGCAATGGAACGATCGCTATGACGAGTTCGTTGCTGAACTTGTCTCGAAAGAGTGGATAACCGTATGACCACCCTCTTGCTCGCGCGCCACGGCGAAACAGCTTGGCATGCCGAAAACCGCTACGCCGGGAGCACGGATGTTGCGCTCACCGAGCTCGGCCTCTCTCAAGGTGAGCAACTGGGGCGCTGGGCAAGAACGCAGTCCATCGATGCCGTCTACGCCTCTGATCTTTCTCGTGCGGTAATCACGGCGACGCCGGCAGCCACCGCGCTCGGATTGCCTCTCAGGATTGAACCTGCGCTGCGCGAAGTACATTTCGGTCGCGGAGAGGGCCTCACTTCCGCTGAAATGCGTGTCACATTTCCGGATGAGGCAGCACTCTTCGTTGCCCACCCTGGCACCGCCCCGCTGCCCGAGGGGGAGTCGGGGAAGGACGCCGTTGCTCGTGCGTGGGGTGCGCTTGAGAGCATCACCGCGCGGCATCCTGACGGCACCCTGCTTGTCGTCATGCACTCCACACTGATGAGGCTCATCCTGTGTCGCTCGCTCGGGATTCCGCTCGACAGGTACCGCACGACATTCCCGTCGGTAGCGAACGTAGCGATCACCACGGTCGCATGGAACGCCGACGCCGATGACAGCGCCGACTTCAACGGGCCAGCACTTCTTGGATACAACGTTCCTACCGCTCCAACATCTCCTCCAGAAACTAACTGAACTCACAACTCAACCCACGAATTCACCAGCGTTAACGAAGACAGGAAGACATCATGACCGGTTTCGCTCAGATCGAATCATTGCTCGCCCAGCAGGCTATTGAACTGCCATCGTGGGCTTTCGGCAACTCAGGAACGCGTTTCAAAGTGTTCGGTACGCCCGGAACTCCGCGCACCCCAGAAGAGAAGATTGCGGATGCAGCGCAAGTCAATAAGTTCACGGCGCTGTCCCCGTCTGTTGCTCTGCACATCCCGTGGGACAGGGTTGATGACTATGAGGCGCTCGGTGCCTTTGCGAACGAGCACGGTGTTGCTCTCGGCACGGTGAACAGCAATACTTTTCAGGATGACGACTACAAGTTCGGGTCGCTCACGCATGTCGATCCGACGATTCGCCAGAAGGCGATCGACCATCACTTCGAGTGCATCGACATCATGGGTCACACTGGTTCTCGCGACCTGAAGATTTGGCTTGCGGATGGCTCGAACTATCCCGGCCAGGTCGACCTCCGTGGCCGTCAAGATCGCCTTGCCGACTCGTTGCGGCAGATCTATGACCGCTTGAGCGGTGAGCAGCGGATGGTGCTTGAGTACAAGTTCTTCGAGCCCGCTTTTTATCACACTGATGTTCCCGACTGGGGTACCTCATACGCTCAAGTATCTGCGCTCGGAGAGCGTGCGCTGGTCTGCCTCGATACGGGTCACCATGCTCCGGGCACCAATATCGAGTTCATCGTGATGCAGCTGCTGCGCCTCGGCAAGCTGGGGTCTTTCGATTTCAATTCGCGTTTTTATGCCGATGACGACCTCATCGTCGGCGCTGCTGATCCCTTTCAGCTGTTCCGCATCATGTTCGAAGTGGTGCGCGGCGGTGGCTACGGCGCCGACAGCGACGTCGCTTTCATGCTCGACCAGTGCCACAACGTTGAAGACAAGATTCCGGGCCAGATCCGCTCGGTGCTCAACGTTCAAGAAATGACGGCAAGGGCGCTTCTTATCGACAGGGATGCTCTCGCTGCAGCCGAGATCGCTGGCGATGTGCTCGGGGCCAACGCTGTCATGATGGATGCTTTTTACACTGACGTGCGCGGCGACCTCGCTGCGTGGCGAGAGTCGCGCGGGCTTGCGGCCGATCCTATGCAGGCGTACGCGGCATCCGGGTATCAGCAGAAGATTGCGACAGAGCGGGTGGGCGGCGTCCAAGCAGGGTGGGGCGCCTAAGCAACGGCTGCATTCCCGACACCGCTAGCGCCCCTCAATCACCACATGAGCGAGCGGCTCACCAGCGACGAGCCGACGCGCTTGCTCGCGCATGACGGCATCCACTCGGGCGTGCATGGCTGAGGTTGCGCCGCCGATGTGCGGGGTGATCGTCACGCCGGGGATCGTCCAGAGCGGGTGGTCGCTCGGCAGCGGTTCCGGCTCGGTGACGTCGAGTGCTGCTCGAACGTGACCGGCGGATGCCGCAGCCACGAGAGCATCGGTGTCGACGATCTTTCCGCGAGACACGTTCACGAGCAGCGCACCGAGTTTCATCGCCTCGAGGAAGGCGGCGTCCACGAGCCCCGTGGTGTCGTCGCTGAGGGGCACGGCGATTGCCACGATGTCGGCTTTGGCGAGCAGCGCAGGCAGGGCATCCATTGATTGCACGGCGCCGCGGGCATCGCTGCGGTTGGTGCGGGCGACGCGCACAACGTTGGCGTCGAAGGGGGCAAGCTTGTCGGCGATCTGGTTGCCGACGCCACCGGCGCCCACGATGACGACGGTCTTGCCGGCGACACCGGGCTGCTCGTGCTGGTCCCAGGTGCCGGTCTGTTGGTGAGCGAAGTGCTGAGGAAAGCCGCGCTGCTCGGAGATGATCATGCCGACCGCGAGCTCGGCGGTGGAGGCTTCGTGCACGCCAATGGCGTTGCAGTAGGTGATGCCCGCGGGCAGACGGCTTTCGACGCCGTCATAACCGAGAGATTGCGACTGGAGGGCTGCGACATCCATTCCGGCAAATGATGCGAGACCGCCACTCGCGCCGAGGTAGCCGAGGAGCGCGAGGTCGACGTGCACCGGGGGAGCGCCGTCGGCTGGACCCCAGAGGATGACGTTAACGTCGGGCAATTGCGGCGCCAACCTGTCGTGAATCTGCTGGTCGGGAAGGGCGATTGTGATCATGGCGCAGGTCTCCTGAGTGTGGCGTCGGGCGGCGATCATTCCAGCATGCCTTATGGAAGGTTATTCAAGTCGTAACGCCCTGCCACTATGCTGGCGGCCACATCATTGGTCGAGGCGGGGAGGCAGGTCATGGCACGGTGGCCGGTTCTGCCCCGTGAAAGTGAGCGGGATGCTGTGCTTGCGGCCCTTCGCGGCCCTCGACCGCGTTCGGTGATGTTGCGCGGCCCGAGTGGCGTTGGCAAGACCACATTGGGCGCCCACATCTCTCACGCTCTGCGCGCCGATGGACGCACTGTGGTGCCCGTGATCGGTCTCGCTGAGCTCGTGGATGTTCCCCTCGGCGCCCTCGCCCCGGTGCTCGCCAGCTCGGGCAGGCACGATCTCGAGAGCGTGAGCGACCGCGTTCAAGCTCTCGTCGGTGTGGTTGGCGAGAACCCGCAGAAGTTTGTGCTCGTCATCGATGATGCTCCACTCCTCGATGCCGTTTCGGCGAGCGTGCTCTATCAACTGGTACGTGTCTTCGGCGTCACGACGCTGCTGACCGCCCGGGATTCGCACGAGCTCGATGGCCCCATCGCGCGACTGCTGCACGAAAACCTCATCGACATCGTTGAGCTCGAAGGGTTGAGCCTCGAACACAGCCAGTCGATCCTCCAGCAGTATTTGGGCGGAACACTGCGCCCCGAGAGCCTGCGCGGTCTCTTCGAGGCGAGCCGCGGCAACCCGCTGATGCTGCGCGAACTCATTTTTGCCGCGGCGCGAGCGGGTGGCATCCACAGCGGTGATTTTGGGGTTGAAGTGTCGATCGCGACGCTGCCGAAGCATGTGCGCGCAACGATTGCCGATCGCGTTCAGCAGCTCACAACCGCGCAGCGTCGTCTGGCTCAGCTCATTGCGATCGCGCAGCCGATTCCCCGCGCGGCCATGAGGGCCGAGGAGGCGGATGCGCTTGCCTTCCTCACGAGCGAGGGCATTGTCGAAGACGCTGGTGACGAAACGACACCTCTTCTGCGGCTTGCGCATCCTCTCTTTGCCGAGGCGCTCACGATCGAGCTGACGCAGGACGCACGCGCAGAGTTGGTCAAGGAGATCGCGGGTCGACTGATTCCGATGGGCGATCAGCAACTGCGATTCACGGCAACGGTGTTGCTCATCTCGACGGATGCCGTGATCAGCAACGACGATTTGGATTGGGCGGCGAGCTACGCCCATGCCGCCGGCGACCATGCTGTTGCAGCATCGCTCGCAGAACGCGCCCAACTCAGTGAGCGACGGTTCGCGCCCGAGCTGGTGCTCGCGAGTGCGCTCTCGGCTCTGGCCCAGTCCGACCGGGCGTCCGCAGTGTTCGAGTCGGCGATTGGTCTCTCCGGCGATGACGAACAGCGGGCTATTGCCCTCGCCCGCTGGGGTCAGCACATGGTTTATCGCCTCTCTCGACCCTCGGATGCTGTCGACCGGGTGACGTGCGAATTGTCGCGAATGGATGCTCGCGCTCAGCCGGTGCTGCGTCCGGAACTGGCCAAGTGGCAACTCATGACGGGAGACGCTCAAGCTCTCGCCGAGGTCGCCGACCCGGTCTCTCCCGAGGGCGGGCTCGGCGCCGTGAACGCGGGACTCACCGCGGCAATGATCGCGACGATGGCGGGCAATCCCGCCGATGCGTTTGCCGCCATTCTGCAGACCCGGCCTCTCGCCAACGCTTTCCGCTTTGAAGCGCCGTTCGCGAGCTCGCTTCTCGATCTCTCCGAGTTCTTGGCGCTCGTTGCCTCAGCCGAGATCGGCCGCGCCCGCGATTTCGCAACCCAGCGCCGCCTCGACCGGTTCGCAGATTCTGCCGGGGTATGGTCGTACGCGCTGGCCATTGTGCGCCTTCACGAGGGGCGGTTGAGTGACGCCCAATCGCTCGCCACTCTGGCAGTTGAACAGTTGAAGTGGCGCGACTTCACCGGGTTGCTGGGCACCGCGATTGCCTTGCACGCCACCGTCGACGCCCAGTTGGGTGAGCCAGAAACAGCCCGAGAACTGCTCTCCGAAATCACCCCAGAGCATGCTGGCGACGCCAAAGTCATTCTGCAGCGCGCCGAGTGCGAGGCCTGGTTGTTGGCGGCCGAGGGGCGCACCGACGAAGCGGCCGGCGTGATCGTCGCGGCTGCCGCCGAGGGCATCATCCTCGGTCACTTCTTGCTGAGTGCCCTCACTCTTACTGTGGCGATTCGGGTGGGGCATCCCGCTGTCGCGCGCGAGCAGCTGGAACTGCTGACGCACCTCTCGCCTTCGCCGCTGGTGGCCAGCATCCGCGACTGGGCAGAGGTGGCAGCCGAAGCGGATGTCGCCCGCCTCTGTGTGCTCGCTCCCGCTCTTGCCTCCGCGGGATTAGCTGCGCTCGCGGTCGATGGCCTTCTCGCGGGTGCGCGCACCGCGGCGAAGGCCGACCGGCGCGAGTTGGAGCGCAAAGCAACGTTGCTCGCCCGCCGCCTCGCGGCCGACATGGATCAGGTGCCGGGGGAGTCTCACGCCGCCGAGCTCACTGAGCGAGAATGGACAATTGCCCGGGCTGCTGCTGGCCGCAAACGCAGTCGCGAAATAGGCCAGCAGCTCGGGTTGTCTGTCAGAACCGTTGATAACCATTTGGCTCGCATTTATCGCAAGCTGGGCGTCAAGGGTCGGGTTGAGCTGGAAGAGGTTCTTGCCGAGCTGTAGCTGTAGCTGCGGCGAGAACGCGGCGGGTCGTTACCCCTCGTTTGCAGACACGATCATGTTCACGATCGTGCCGTCTTCTTCGGTGGTTCCCCAGGAATATTGAATGATCCAGTTGTCGTTTTGCAGACCGTAGAGGAATCCCTCGTCGCCGAGAGAGATTTCGGACACCATTTCAAAGCCGCTGGAAATGAGCTCGTCGTAGCCGGCTTGCGCGCCCGCTTCATCTCCCACGTTGATGGTGGCGCTGTAGCCATCGTCGATGCCGAGCGAGAAGAGAATGTCGCCGTCCGGTGCGGGTACTTCTGCAGGCCACGACTTCGGCAGCGAGCCTCCCGTGCCGTCGCCATCGACATCCACGTCGACACCGGTTGCGCCCTCAATCGCGTTTTCAACGGTGTTCTCGATGAGGTTGTCAGTGAAGTCCTCAAGCGGGTTGCCGAAGCAGCCGGAGAGGGAGACGGAGAGCCCTGCCGCAAGGGAGATGGCGATGGCGCTTTTCAGCGCGCGCTGTGAAGTGATCATGCGCCAAGTAAACTCCTCGGCCGTGCTCGGGCGCGTGAGTAGAAACTACCTATCTCTGAGTAACAGGCTCAGGCTCGGCGGGTAACGTGGAGCCATGCCGCTTACAGGAGAGTACGAACCCAGCACGTCAGAGTGGGCCCGCAACCAGGCCGACGTATTTGAGAACAGCAACGGCCACGAGGGCAACCTCATGCGCGGGATGCCGATCATTGTGCTGACCACGGTGGGTGCCAAATCCGGCAAGCTGCGCAAGACCGCGCTCATGCGAGTGGAACACGATGGCAACTATGCCGTTGTTGCCTCGCTCGGTGGCGCGCCGAAGCATCCGGTCTGGTACTACAACATCGTCGCTCAGCCGCACGTTGAGCTGCACGATGTGGGGGTCAAGGGCGACTTTATGGCCCGCGAGGTGACCGGTGACGAGAAGGCTCTCTGGTGGGAGCGTTCGGTTGCTGCCTACCCCGATTATGCGGACTACCAGGCCAAGACCGAGCGCGAGATTCCGGTCTTCGTGTTGGAGCCGATCAGCGCCTAAGCGCGCCGTCGGGACTCAGCGGACGGCGGGGTCAGAGCGCCCGGCCGATCATGAGTCCGAGCGCTGCCACCAGCACGGCGACAGCAAGCATGCCGAAGGAGTTCGCGATGGCGAGCCACACCCGGTTTTCTTGCAAGAGCCGCACAGTCTGAAAGCTTGTCGTGCTGAAGGCCGTAAAGCCGCCGACCATCCCGACTCCGGCATAAAGTCCGAGTTCTATGGGCACAAAGTGACCGGCGGTCATCCCGGTGATCAGGCCGAAGAGGAACGATCCGCTGATGTTGATAATCGACATCGCCACTGGATAGTTGGTGCGGATGCGGCGGTGCACGAACGCATTCACCGCCAGTCGAAGAGCGGCGCCCAGTCCGCCCGCGACGGTGATGAAGAGCGCCCCGATGATCATCGGACCAACCGTTCGTGTTGGCGCACTATGCGGAACCAGCTCTTCGATGTGAAGACGCCAAGCCAGACCGCTCCGGCTCCCGCGATAAGGGTTGCGCTGCCATAGGCAACAGCGAGCAGCACGTGGTGGCGCTCCGAGACGATCACGATGTCGACAGCGAGCTGCGCGTAGCTCGTGAGGGCGCCCAAGAACCCGACGGCAGTGAGGAGCCGGATCACGCGCATCCGCCTAGATTCTTGACGTTCGGCCAGACTCTGCAGCAGCAGCCCGAGCAGAAAGGGCCCAACGACATTGACGATCACGGTGCCGAGAGACAGCGTCTCCCAGATCGGAGTAGTCTGCGCGATGATAAATCGCACCGCAGCACCAAGCCCACCACCAAGGGCGGCGAGTGCAAGATGACGAGGTCGGATGCGGATCATCTCCGGCATCCCCACGACGGTGCGAGTGATCTCGATGTCGCTGTTCATCGGCAGCCGGGCTCGCAGGCGCCGTCGCCAGCGCGGGAAATGCCACGGGCGGCGCAGCGGCGCGTGGAGTTCGTCGGCGTCGGCGGGCAGCCGGTGAGCCTGCGGCCGGTCGTCCGGGGCGTTGGGCACGGCGAGCCTCCGGTCGTTGCTGTGGTTGCTGTTAACAGTAGCGAATGAAAAGTCGTGACGATTGGCCCCAAACAGGCGTACTGTATGCCGGTGCACAACATCCTTCGCGGGACGGGTAACAAGCGAAAACTGGTACACCCAGCGCAGCTCACCCTTCTCGGGTTTTTGATCGGTATCGCAGCGGGCACCGCCCTGCTGGCGCTACCTATTTCGCGTACCGGTCCCGGTGGCGCCACTCTCGTTGAGGCGTTCTTCACCGCCGTGTCAGCGATGTGTGTGACCGGCCATGTGATCGTCGATACGTCTACCTATTGGACGGGCTTTGGCCAGGTCGTCATCATGGTGCTCATTCAGGTCGGCGGCTTTGGGGTTATGACCTTCGCCTCCATCATCGGCATCGCGGTGGTTCGCCGCCTCTCGCTGCGCTCTCGCATTACGGCCGCGGCCGAAACCAAGAATGTTGGTTTCGGTGACGTGCGGTCGCTGGTTCTCGGTGTGCTCAAGATTTCCCTCATCATCGAGGGCGCCGGTGCGGTCATCCTCTTCTTCTGGTTCCTGCTTCGCTACGGCTACAGCGTGGGGGAGGCGGCGTGGCTTGCGGTCTTCCACGCAGTCTCATCGTTCAACAACGCCGGCTTCGCGCTCTTCAGCGACAACATGATGTCGTTCGTTGACGACCCGGTGGTCTCGCTCACACTCTGTGCCGAGATCATCCTCGGTGGTCTCGGCTTCCCGGTGATCATTCAACTACTGCGCTTCGGCGGAAACCGTCTCAAGTGGAGCATGAACACGCGCATCGTGATTGCCGCGACTCCACTACTTCTCGTCGCGGGCGCCGTCTACATCACGCTCATCGAGTGGAACAACCCCGCGACCCTCGGCCCGCTCGACTGGCACACCAAGATTCTCGCCGGGTTCTTCCAATCAGTGCAGACCCGCACCGCTGGCTTCAACAGCATCGATATCGGCGCCATGAGCGAAGCGACCCAGTTCGGGATGACTGCCCTCATGTTCATCGGAGGCGGCCCCGCCGGCACTGCCGGTGGCATCAAGGTCACGACTTTTGCGGTGCTGTTCTTCATCCTCCTCGCGGAGGTGCGCGGAGACGGCGTCGTGAATGTTTTCGGCAAGCGACTGTCGCGCGCGGTGCACCGCCAAGCGATCGCGGTGGTCTTGCTGTCGGGGGGAGTCGTGGCGACATCCACGGTCACGATCATGTTGTTGTCGGGGCTGCCGCTAAGCCCAGTGCTTTTCGAAACCGTCTCGGCCTTCGGCACGGTCGGGCTCTCAGAGGGCATCACCCCTGAACTCCCGGTCGCGGCGCAACTGATCCTCGCTGTTCTCATGTTTGTGGGCCGCCTTGGTCCGATTGGTTTTGCTACCGCGCTCGCTCTGCGTGAGCGCGCTGTCCTGTATGAACTTCCCAAAGAAAGGCCGATCATTGGCTAAATTGCGCATGTTCTCTGGCTCGGATGCTTCAAGTGTGGCTGCCGCAGATTCGGTGGCGGTGATCGGGCTCGGCCGTTTCGGTCGCGCCCTCGCGCTGGAGCTCATGGCCAATGGCACTGAAGTGCTCGGTATCGATCTGGATGAGTCGATCGTGCAGGAACTCAACGGCCAGCTCACCCATGTTGTTGCGGCTGACTCGACTCGCGAAGAGGTGCTGCAGCAATTGGCGGTGCCGGAGTTTGACCGGGTCGTTGTCGCGATCGGCAGTGACATTCAGGCGAGCATCCTCACGACGTCGCTGCTGTTGAGGTTCAACGTGGCGCACGTGTGGGCGAAGGCGGTGAGCGACGCGCATGGCACGATTCTGGAGCAGCTCGGCGTGGGCCACGTGATCTACCCCGAAAAGGAGATGGGGCGCCGGGTCGCTCATCTCGTGCGCGGTTCCATGCAGGACTACCTCGAGATCGGCGACGATTTTTCGCTCGTCAAGATGGCGCCGCCCGTCGCGATCATCGGCAAGACGCTCGGGGAATCGCGGGTTCGTTCAACGGCGGGCGTCACGGTCACTGCGGTGCGTCCGCACGGCGGAGCGTGGACCTACACTGACGAGAAAACGGTCATTGCTGCCGACGACACCATTCTGGTTTCCGGTCCCACGAGCAAGGCAGAAGCCTTCAGCTTGCGTCGTTAGCGGAATGAATAGGCAGTCGGTGCGCGCGAGCGGCTGTTAGCGCAGCGAGCTCAACCAGATCTCGCAGAGCGCCTGCCACGCTTCGGCTGGCGTGCCTTCTGCAAGGCCCAAGCCGTGCTTGCCGTCCGCGAAGACGTGCAGTTCGTGGCGTACTCCGGCTGCTGCCAATGCCGCCGCGAGCGGGTAGGAGTGTTCACCGACCGGAACGGGTTCGTCGGCGGCGGTGTGCCAGATAAACATCGGGGGAGTCGCGGGCGTCACCAACAACTCAAGGGAGGTGTCTTCCCGAAGATAGTCATTGGCATCCAGCCCAATGAGCTCTTCGCGTGACCCGGCGTGGGTGGGCGTGACCATGCTGACGACGGGGTAGCTGAGCACCGCAAAATCGGGGCGCTCTTCTGGCTTAGCGACGGGCGCGACGGCGGCGTGACCAGCCAAATGGCCGCCGGCGGAGAACCCCAAAACACCCACGAGAGGGGCCCCTAGCGCACGTTCTTTCGCAATTTCAGACTGAATTGCCAGCAAAGGGGCCGGATGCTTCGTGCTTACGGGGTACTCGACGACGCGAGCATTCCAGCCAATCGATCGCAACCAGGCAGCAACGGGCTCGCCTTCGTGGGGTGCAAGTCGCGAGTACCCTCCGCCGGGGAGAACAAGAATTGTGGGGAGGGGCATATCCATTACTTCAGCGTAAATTGTTCGAGTCAATCTGGCTGAATCAACGCACTGACGAGCAAAACTTTCACAATCGGCCTAATGTCTGTACATGGCAGATTTGTTTGACGGATACACATCAAGCGCCTCCAAACGCACCGGACCAGCCGCGTGGGATGAGATGTTCTCTGCCGATAGCGAGATACGTCGCCCCTACCGCGAGATTCATGACGCGCTGGCGCAAATGACGCAAGAAGAGTTGCGCGGACGTACTGAAGCACTCGCCGACAGTTACCTCGCCCAGGGCGTTACCTTCGACTTCGCTGGCGAAGAGAGACCCTTTCCACTGGATGCAGTTCCCAGAGTTATTGACCTCTCCGAGTGGAAACAGGTCGAGTCGGGAGTCAAACAGCGCGTTCGTGCGCTCGAAGCATTCTTGGCCGACATCTACGGGCCGCAGAATGCCATCAAAGATGGTGTGATTCCTGCTCGCATGATCACCTCATCCAGCCACTTCCATCGGCAGGCGGCCGGTATTGAACCGGCAAATGGCGTGCGGATTCAGGTCAGCGGTATCGACCTCATCCGTGACGAAGTTGGTGCGTGGCGCGTTCTCGAAGACAACGTGCGCGTGCCCAGCGGCGTGAGCTACGTGATCTCGAACCGTCGAGTGATGGCGCAGACGCTGCCCGAACTGTTCGTCTCGATGCGGGTTCGCCCCGTCGGCGACTACCCGCACAAGCTGCTGCAGGCACTGCGCGCTAGTGCACCCGGCGGCGTGGATGAACCCAACGTCGTTGTGCTCACTCCGGGTGTCTACAACTCTGCGTACTTCGAGCACACGCTGCTCGCCCGCCTCATGGGCGTCGAGCTCGTGGAGGGCCGTGACCTGTTCTGCTCCGGTGGCCGGGTCTGGATGCGCACTACCGCCGGTCCCACCCGCGTCGACGTGATCTATCGCCGGGTTGACGACGAGTTCCTCGACCCGCTGCAGTTCCGTGCCGACTCGATGTTGGGCAGCCCGGGCATGATGCTCGCTGCTCGCCTCGGAAACGTCACGATCGCCAACGCGGTCGGAAACGGTGTTGCCGACGACAAGCTCGTCTACACCTACCTGCCCGATCTCACCGAGTACTACCTCGGCGAGAAGTCGATCATCCCGAACGTTGATACGTGGCGGCTCGAAGATCCGGGAGCGCTCGAAGAAGTGCTCGACCGTCTTGATGAGCTCGTGATCAAGCCCGTGGATGGCTCCGGTGGTAAGGGCCTCGTAATTGGCCCAGCCGCATCCAAAGCTGAATTGGAGACGCTCAAGAAGCAGCTCCTCAAGGATCCCCGGGGCTGGATTGCGCAGCCGGTTGTGCAGCTGTCGACGATTCCGACGGTCGTGGATGACGGCATGCGACCGCGTCACGCCGACCTCCGCCCCTTCGCGGTCAACGACGGCAATGATGTGTGGGTGTTGCCAGGTGGCCTCACTCGCGTCGCGTTGCCCGAGGGACAGCTGGTGGTCAACAGCTCGCAGGGTGGTGGCTCGAAAGACACGTGGGTTGTCGGTCGCGAGAAGGTCGAAGCGTCCGAGAGCACGCTCCAGGGTCTGGTCGAACGACAGGCCGATACCGAAGCCATCACGGTCATCACTCCCGAAATGCTTCTCGAAGCCTCCGGGCATGCTGACCATGTTGAAGATCAGGACAGCACGCGAACGCTCACTCAGCGTCAACGTCAAGAAGAGCAGCAACAGCAGAGTGTCGACACCGAGGGAGGTCAATCATGCTGAGCCGCATTGCAGAATCACTGTTCTGGATCGGGCGCTACATTGAGCGTGCTGACGGAACCGCCCGCATCCTCGACGTTCACCTTCAGCTGTTGCTCGAAGACCCGTGGATCGAAGAAGACGACGCCTGCCGCGCGCTCTTGAGCGTGATGGGCAGCGAGGCTCCGGCCGATGCGGTTCTCACTCGCGGCGATGTGCTGTCGATCCTTGCGGTCGACCGTACCGAACCAGCATCGATCGCCTATTCGCTCGGTGCTGCTCGTGAAAACGCGCGTCGTGCTCGCGAAATCGTGTCGACCGAACTATGGGAGTGCCTCAACACGACCCAGGCTCGGATGCCGCGCCGCATTTCCGGAGACAAAGTCAGCGATTTCTTCGCCTGGGTTCGCGAGCGCTCCGCTCTTGCCGTGGGAATCATCGAGTCCGCAACGAGTCGGGACGAAGCGTGGCAGTTCTTCACGCTCGGTCGCAGCCTCGAACGCGCAGACATGACGGCGCGACTGCTGGCAACCCGCAGCCTCACGGAGGCCAGCGGTCCATCGTGGACGACCATCCTTCGTTCTTGCGGTGCCTACGAGCCTTACCTGCGCACCTACCGTGGTGTGCCGAGCGCGAGCAACGCGGCCGAGTTCTTGTTGCTCGACCGGTTGTTCCCGCGCAGCATCCTGTTCTCGGTGTCGCGGGCAGAGGATTGCATGCGCGAGCTTGAGCCGCGCCGCATGAACCGGGTGGGGGTCGGCGACGACGCTCAGCGACTGTTGGGCAAGATTCGCAGTGAGCTCGAATATCGACCGATCGCCGAAATTTTGGATGACCTGCCGCACCACATGGATCGTGTGCAGGCAGCAACGAGTGCGGCTTCGGAGGCAGTGCGTCAGCGCTACTTCCCGACGAATGCCGCTCCCGAGTGGGTTGGAGAGATCTCATGAAGCGTCTCAGGATCGTTCACTCCACCGGCTTTAGCTACGGCGGCGAGGTTACGGCCTCCTATAACGAGGCGCGGATGCTTCCTGCCAGCGTTGAGGGCCAACTCGTGTTGTTCTCCAATCTGGATATCTTGCCGCTCTCGAGCCAGAGCAACTACGTCGACTATTGGGGAACCCGCGTCGCCTCCTTCGAGGTGTTGACGGGCCACAAGGAGTTGTCCCTCACCGCGACGAGTCTGGTCGAGGTGCATGAGCGCACCCACGACTTCGAGTCGATTGGCTGGGACGAGATGATCGCCACGGCTGAGCTCTCGATGGAAGCCGTCGAGAATTTGACCCAGACGCGGCGCACTGAGCCCCCAGCAGAGGTGATCGCGCTCGCGAAAGACATCGCAGCGAAGTCAGATGATGCCTGTGCTGGTGCCCTCGAGATTTCGATGGCCAT
This sequence comes from Salinibacterium sp. NG253, assembly GCF_015864945.1. Lineage (GTDB taxonomy): Bacteria > Actinomycetota > Actinomycetes > Actinomycetales > Microbacteriaceae > Rhodoglobus. Next base: position 2,001,269 of record NZ_JADYWF010000001.1, read on the forward strand.
CGGTAACGCGATTCAGTACATGAGCGGTGTCACTGGCGTAGCGACGACGGCGACAGAGGCCTGGATCGGAGGCAAGGGTGTCTGCCAAGACATCGCGCATCTCGCTTTGGGCGCGCTGCGTTCCGTCGGCGTTCCTGCCCGCTATGTGTCTGGTTACCTGCACCCGAAACCGGATGCCGCGATTGGTGAAACGGTCGTCGGGGAATCCCACGCGTGGATCGAGTGGTTCTGCAACGGGCAGTGGCGCGGCTACGACCCCACGAACCTCATCGACATTGGAGATCGGCACGTGCTCGTGGGTCGCGGTCGCGACTACAACGACGTGCCGCCGCTCCGTGGGGTCTATGCGGGACCATTCGGCTCGAAGCTGTTCGTGAGTGTGGAGATTACCCGCGAGGCCTAACTAGTGCGTCGCGTGGTGGTTTCAACGATCGCGATCTCTTGCGTCGCGAGCTCACGCTCTTCATCGGGCGTGGGCTCGGGCGGGAAGCGCAAGCGCAGACGGAAGCGGCTTTCGGGCACGCGGCCCACGCGCATCCCGCGGCTGTAGACGAGCCAGATGATGGCAGCAGCAGCGGCGAGCAAACCGGAGAGGGCACCGATACCGAGTGCCCAGCGGGGACCGAGTTCGTTGGCTGCCCAGCCGACGATGGGGGCGCCGATCGGTGTGCCGCCCGCGAAGATCGCGAGATAGAGCGCCATGACCCTACCGCGCATGATGGGCGTGGTTGAGGTCTGCACGTAGGCGTTGGCGGTGGTCATCATTGTCAGTGAGAAGATGCCGATGATCGTGAGGGCGGCGCCGAACGTCCAGTAGCTGGGCGCGAACGCCGCGAGGAGACAGGCAAGGCCGAAGAAGGCAGAACCCACAATGACGACCCCGAAGCGGGCGCGCTCGCGGCGGGCAGCGAGCAGGGATCCGACGACGGCTCCGACCGCCATCATCGACGACAGCAGCCCGAACTCGGCAGCTCCCTTGCCGAAGACTCCGGTGGCCATGGTCGCGATAAAGACCGGGAAGTTGAAGCCAAAGGTGCCGACGAGAAAGACCATGACGAGCACAATCAGGATGTCGGGCCGTCCGCGAACATAGCGCAGCCCATCCCGAATCTGGCCCTTCGCTCGGCCAAGCTTCGCCACCGGAAACAGCTGCCCGCGCCGCATGAACCAGAGCGAGGCGAGTACGCCGGCGAAGGATGCCGCGTTCACGATGAAGACCGGCCCGGCACCGATGGCGGCGACGAGCACGCCAGCTACGGCAGGCCCGATGAGGCGAGCGGTCTGGAACGACATCGAGTTGAGCGCCACAGCGTTGGGCAGGTCTTTGTCGCTCACGAGTTCTGAGACGAACGCTTGACGAGCGGGGGCATCAATCGCGGTCGCGACTCCGAGCAGGAGTGCGAAGACGTAGACCTGCCACAACTGCACGTGACCTGAGATCACGAGGATGCCGAGCCCGAGAGCGAGAGCAAACTGGCTGAACTGGGTCCACAGCAGCACGGTGCGACGGTCGAAACGGTCGGCGATGATTCCCGTGAGTGGCATCAGCAGCAGCATCGGGCCGAACTGCAGCGCCATCGTGAAGCCGAGAGCGGCGGCGTCATAATCGGTCAGGTCGGTGAGCACGATCCAGTCTTGGGCGGTGCGTTGCATCCAGGCGCCAGTGTTGGAGACGACAGCACCGATGATCCAGAGGCGATAGTTGAAGAGGCGAAGCGAGCGGAACATTGCGCTCACGAATTGGCCAACTTCAGTAGAACGGGAATGGCGGCGTGCAGGGCGGCATGCTCCTCGGGGCTGAGCCCCTCGAGCTCTGCGGCGAACCAGGCTGCGCGGCGTTGGCGGGTCTTGTCTACCAACTCGACTCCGGCATCCGTGGCTTCAATGAGCACTTTGCGGCCGTCGTCTGGTGAGCTGGAGCGGGTGATCAGGCCTTCGTCGCTGAGGCAGTTGACGGTGCGGTTCATCGAGGGCGGGGTGACGTGTTCATGCTCGGCGAGGGCGGCGAGGGTGCTGCCGCCGTGGTGAGTCAGCACGTAGAGAACGGAGAGTTGGCTGTCGCTCAAGGTGTCGTCGTGACGCTGCTGGCGGATGCGACGAGCAATACGCATGAGGGTGATTCGAAGCTCGTCGTCTAGTTTGTCTGGCACTTTCGTTAGTTTAGCAAATTAGTCTTGCTAACTAAATGTGAATCTGGCCAGCTTTACCCATATTGCTTGGAACTTCGCCGCCATAGAATGGAGGCAGCAAGGAGGCCCAATGCCCAAGTTCACGGTGCCACGAACTGATCACTCCTACACGGATGCCCATGGAGTGACGATTCACTATTACGTGTGGCAGTCGCCCAAAGCCCATGCGGTGCTTCAGCTCACGCACGGCCTCGGCGATCACGCCCGCCGCTACGAATATCTCGCCCAAGCGCTCGTCGCTGCTGGCTACACGGTCTATGCCGACGACCACCGTGGGCACGGTGCAACCGGTCTCGACCAGAACGCGGGCGACGCCAGCAAACTGGGCAAGCTCGGCAAGGGCGGCCTGCGGGCGGCGACCGAAAACATCCGCGACCTCACGAAGATCATTCGGGCCGAGAACCCCACCCTTCCGTTGGCGCTGCTCGGTCACTCGTGGGGCTCCCTCATGGTGCAAGACGTGCTCAATCACCACGCCGACGAATACGAAGTGGCGATCCTCACCGGCACCGCACACCGAACCTTTGCCCACATGAACAGCGGCAACCTCAACGCCAAGCACAAAGACCTCGGCACCACTGGCTACGAATGGCTTAGTCGCGATGCGCAGGTCGCCGAAGACTTCGTGCACGATCCGCTGACGTTCTACGCGGATGCTCTCAAACTCTTCGGCCCCATCGACGGCATGCGTCTGCTCGGTCGTCCGGCCAAACACCTCAAGCGCGACATCCCGATCCTCATCATGATCGGTGACGAAGATTCGCTCGGCGGTGAAGCCAGCATCGAGGCGCTCGCTGCCGACTACGTGGTGCGCTCCAAGCTCACCGACGTTGAGGCCATCGTGTATCCGGGTGCCCGCCACGAAATCTTCAACGAGACCAACAAAGACGACGTCATTCGAGACCTCGTGGTGTGGCTCGATGCTCGGCTCAAGCCCGTGCATCCTGACGCGACACCTCCGGCGCCAGCCCACCCCGAGGCGACCGAACCCAAATAAATGGCATCAATTTTCACTGAGATTCTGAACGGCCGCTCGCCCGGGCGCTTTATTTGGGCGGATGACCGTGTCTTCGCCATTCTCACGATCGAGCCCCGCAAGCCGGGGCATGTGCTCGTGATTCCGCGCCTCGAGGTTGATCGGTGGAGCGAGCTCGACGAAGATCTCGCGATGCACATCTTCCGGGTCGGGCGGCTCATCGGCCTTGCCCAGCGTGATGAGTGGGATGCCGACCGGGTCGGTCTCATGTTCGAGGGCTACCGGGTGCCGCACGCGCACTTGCACGTCTGGCCGTCGTGGAATGTGTATGAATACAGCCACACGGGCATCAACCGTGACCCGGGCGCTGCGGCTCTGGACGAAGCTTTTCAGCGATTGCGGGCCCGCATGATCGAGCACGGTCATGGTGAGTTCGTGCCGCCGCTCGACTGGTCAATTCCGCAGGCTGACACTGCCCAGTAGGCTGGATTCAGTACAACTAGACAGGGGTGAGTGATGCACGGCGAATTCAAGGTGCCTGGTGGAAAGCTCGTAGTGGTCGATCTCGACGTTGTCGACGACGCCATCACCAACTTCCGGCTCGCCGGCGACTTCTTCCTTGAGCCAGATGACGCTCTCGAAGACATCAACGCCGCCATCAACGGGCTCGCCGCCAACTCTGACGCGAAGACCATCACGGCCGCGATTCAGCAGTCGCTGCCCGAGGGCACCGTGATGCTCGGTTTCTCTGCCGAATCGGTCGCCACGGCCATCCGTCGTGCACTGCAACGTGCCACAACCTGGAAAGACTACGACTGGCAGATCGTCACCGGGCCACCTCTTGAACCGCGCATGCAGATGGCGATGGATCAGGTGCTCTCTGAAGAGGTTGCTTCCGGTCGCCGCCAACCCACTCTGCGCATTTGGGAGTGGGACAAGCCCGCCGTCGTGATCGGCAGCTTTCAGTCTCTGCGCAACGAAGTTGACCTTGAGAACGCGAAGAAATACGGCTTCGAGGTCGTTCGTCGCATTTCGGGTGGTGGCGCCATGTTCATGGAAGCCGGCACCGTCATCACCTACTCGATCTACGCCCCGGTCGAGCTAGTGCAGGGCATGACCTTCGCCGACTCCTATGCGTTCCTCGACGAGTGGGTCATCATCGCCCTCAAATCACTCGGCATCGACGCCAGCTACCAACCCCTCAACGACATTGCGAGCCCCACGGGCAAGATTGGCGGGGCAGCCCAAAAGCGTCTCGGTGCTGGTGCTGTGCTGCACCACGTGACCATGAGCTACGACATTGATGGCGAAAAGATGGTGCAGGTGCTGCGCATCGGTCGCGAGAAAATGAGCGACAAAGGCACCAAGTCTGCCGCCAAGCGAGTCGACCCGCTGCGCAGCCAGACCGGCATGGAACGTGCCGACATCATCGACACCATGGTTGCCACCTTCCGAGGGCTGCACGGTCTCACCGAGAGCGAACTCACCAGCGACGAGATCGCTCGTGCTGAAGAACTCGTGACCGAAAAATTCGGCACTGAAGAATGGTTGCAGCGCGTTCCGTGAACACCACCCTCCGCGGCCTGACCCTCACGCTCACCCTTGCCGCGCTGCTGCTGGGCGGCATCGTGGCGTCGGCTGTGCTCGGGCAACTTCCGGTGAGTCCTGCCGAAGTGGGCGGATCGCTGCTGCGCTCGCTCGGCATCCAGAACGCCTGGGCACCCACCGATTCCATCGTGGAATCCACGCTCTGGGTGGTGCGTTTTCCCCGGATTGCGATGGCCATGGTCGTGGGTGCAGCACTCGCCGTTGCCGGTGCTGTGATGCAAGCCATCTTTGGCAACCCGCTGGCGGAGCCTGGCGTCGTGGGAGTCTCATCCGGTGCCGCTCTGGGCGCCGCGATTGCGATCGTAGTGGGAGTTGCCGCGCTCGGTGACAGTGCGATTGCGCTCTTCGCTTTCGTCGGCGGGCTGCTCGCTACGCTGCTGGTTTACTTCGTCTCGCGCGCCAACGGCCGCACCGAAGTGGTGACGCTGCTGTTGACCGGTATCGCTGTGAACGCCTTTGCTGGCGCGGGTCTCGCGTTCTTGCTGTTCGTCGCCGACTCGGGCAGCCGCGAACAAATCGTGTTTTGGCAACTGGGCTCGCTCAATGGTTCGCGGTGGAGCGAAGTGCTCATCGTGGCGCTCGTCACCGCGATCGGTCTCGTCGCCGCCGTGGTTCTCGCGCGCCCCTTCGACCTGCTCGCGCTGGGGGAGCGCAACGCTCGTCACCTCGGTGTGAACGTTGAGCGCCTGCGCATCGTCTCGATCGTGATCGTCGCGCTTCTCACCGGCGTTGCCGTGGCGTTCGTGGGAATCATCGCCTTTGTCGGCCTGGTCGTGCCGCACGCTATGCGCATGGCGATTGGGCCGGCCCATCGCCCGCTCATCATTGCCAGCGCTGTCGGCGGCGCAGTGCTGCTCGTGCTCTCCGACCTGCTCGCCCGCTCCGTCGTGCCCGGCGGCGACCTGCCGATTGGCCTCCTCACCTCGCTCATTGGCGGCCCGTTCTTCTTCTACCTCCTGTTCCGCCAACGACGACAGAGCGGAGGGTGGGCATGATTAGTGCACGCAACGTGAGTGTCCGACTCGACTCTCGCGCCATCCTCGACGACGTCAGCCTCGACGTGGCTCCCGGCGAAGTCCTCGCACTCGTCGGGCCGAACGGCGCCGGAAAGTCGACGCTGCTCTCAGTGTTGAGCGGTGACCGCAAGCCAGACAGCGGAACCGTGACCATTGACGGGCGGGATATTGGCGGCATCCGACATGCAGAGCTCGCTCGCCTGCGCGCCGTGCTCACTCAAGAGAACACAGTCAGTTTTCCCTTCCGGGTGTCTGAAGTCGTTGCCATGGGCCGAAGCCCGTGGTCGCGAACCCCGGATAGCCGTGACGACGTTGCCGTCGTCAATGATGCTCTTGCTGTCACGGATGTTGCCCACCTGAGCGAGCGCCGGTTCACCACGCTGTCGGGTGGCGAAAAGGCGCGCGTCTCGCTCGCGCGGGTTCTCGCTCAGCACACCCCCGTCGTGTTCTTAGATGAGCCGACCGCAGCGCTCGACCTTCGCCACCAAGAAGAGGTGATGCGGGTCGCCCGCTCGATGGCCGCCGATGGCCGTGCCGTCGTGGTCGTACTCCACGACCTCAGCCTCGCCGGTGCCTACTCCGACCGCCTCGCCCTCGTTGCGCACGGCACGCTCGACGCGATCGGTACTCCCAGTGAAGTGCTCACCGCCGAGCGGGTCGAGCGCGTGTATGGCCTCGCTGTCGACCTGCACGACGTCGGTGGGCATCCGGTAGTCGTTCCCCGACGCTGACGGCAGCGATTGACAGACCAGCCGCGAAGAGCGACTAGCGGCTGAGAAGGTCGCGGTACTCGGGGTGATCGGTGATGAACTTATCGATGAACTCGCACTTTGCCACGACGCGGGTTTCGCTTTCGGCACGCACCAGATTGAGGGCGCCGCGGGCTAGTTCGCTGCCGCGACCTCGGCCCCGAAACTTGGGATCAATCTCGGTGTGCACAAAAACGATCTGATCGTCGCGCAGCTGGTAGTCGGCGAGTCCGGCCTGCACACCATCGACAAGCAACTCGTACCGGTGCATTGCAGGGTCGTGGATAACTTCGCTGGCCATGACCAAAGCCTAGTCGCGGTATCTCTGCTGGGGATGCGTTCTGCGGCGCGTCAAAGCATGGGAATAGTATCGACGGGTGTCTGATTTTCCTCCCCCCAGTTCCGGCGGGTCGCACCGCCGATTGATCATCATCGCCGTCACTGGTTTCGTGCTGATCGTTATCGCCGCAGTGGCTTCGTTTGTCGCGCTTGAGCCCAGTCCCGAGCCGGTTGCGACCGCAACGCGCACGCCTACTCCGACGCCCACTCCCACCCCGACGCCTACCCCCACGCCCACGTTCGACAAAGCCCAGTTCTCCATCGACGATGCGAGCAGTCTCTGGGTCGTCGCCAACAAGCTTCGCCCGCTCAACCCGCAAACCTACGAACCGAGCCTCGTGTTCGTCGATGTGCCGTACGTGTATGAGCCCTACTTGACGCCGGATGCTGCCGCTGCTGTCATCGAAATGTTTGCCGCATTCGAAGCCGAGACCGGGCTTCAGATGCAGTCGCAGAGCTCCTACCGCAGCTACTGGTCTCAAGAGAGCGTCTATGCCGGCTGGGTATCAAGCCTTGGGCAAGAGGCGGCAGACCTCACGAGCGCGCGCCCAGGCCACAGCGAACACCAAACCGGTCTCTCGATTGACGTGAGTGCGTCGCCTGCGACTTGCACTCTTGACCAGTGCTTTGGTGACACCCCGCAGGGGCAATGGTTGGCGGAAAATGGCTGGAAGTACGGCTTCACTGTCCGCTATCCCGAGGGAAAAACCGACATCACCGGTTACGAGTACGAGCCATGGCACATGCGCTACGTGGGCAAGGAACTTGCCGCTGAACTTCATAGCACGGGCATCCAAACCTTGGAAGAGTTCTTTGGGCTGCCTGCCGCACCGAACTACGGCTAGCCGCTGGCACCCTAAACTCGTGTCATGACTTCGACGCCGCACCCCGACACTGTGAGCTACAGCTACCTCGGGCCTGCCGGAACCTTTACGGAGGCCGCGCTTAAGCAGGTTCCCGAAGCGGTTGGTGCCCACTGGAAGAGCGTCAACAACGTTGGCGAAGCTCTCGACGATGTCACGAGCGGTCGCAGCGTTGCCGCGATGATCGCGATCGAAAACTCGATCGATGGTGGCGTTAGTGTCACGCAAGATGCTTTGACCACCACCCCCAATCTGCGGATCTTGGGCGAATACTTGGTGCCCGTGAACTTCGTGCTCGTGGCCCGGCCGGGAACGGCGCTCGCCGACGTGACGACGGTGAACGCGCATCCGGTTGCCTACGGGCAAACGCGGCGCTGGATTGATGCCCAGCTTCCCCAACACGGCTACATCCCTGCGACCTCCAACGTTGCCGCTGCCGCATCCTTGCTCGACAACAGCATTGCGGATGCCGCAGTCGCCCCACCCGGAATCACCGAGCACTATCCGCTCGAGGTTCTCGCTGAGAACATTGCGAATAACCAGAACTCTGTGACGCGGTTTGTGCTGGTCTCGTCGAACACCGAATTGCCTGAGCCGACCGGCGCAGACAAGACGAGCGTGATCGTTGAACTCCCCGACAACGCTCCTGGTCGCTTGCTCGAAATGCTTGAGCAGTTTGCGACGCGGGGCGTCAACATGAGCCTCATCGAATCGCGGCCGATTGGTGACGAGCTAGGCCGCTACCGCTTCGTCATCGACCTTGAGGGTCACATCCTCGATGAGCGGGTGGCAGACGCGCTGCTCGGTCTGAAGCGGTTCAGCCCGAACGTCATCTTCTTGGGCAGCTACCCGCGGGCAGACAAGCTCGCCACGACGGTAACGCCGCGCTACGGCAACGATGTGTTTGTTGAGGCACGCGACTGGTTGCGGGCCATCACCACTAACGAGCCTTCGGCTACTCGCGAGCCGTAGCCTTTTTGCTTCGCGCTTTTTCCTGAGCTGTCGTGCGCGCTGTGGTTCGCGCAGTTGTGCGCGCTTGTGAACGCGCCTTGGAATGAGCCCGTACTTCGGCGCGAGTGTGAACCTTCGGTACTCGCACAATGAGCGCGCCGGGTTCCACCCAGGCATGCACTGATTTGGCGAGACCGAAGTCGTCTCCGTCGAGCTGAAACTCCTCCGGGTTATCGACGATCATGTTGAGGTCGCTGCCCTTGGCGTAGCGCACATCACGCACGTCTTGGGAAAGATCGATGATGCGGCGTCCGATGGCGCTTTTGCGCAGCACGCCGTTCTCCCACGCAATCTTGTTCCAAATGTTGAGCCACCCGAAACGACCGCGAGGTATGAGCGCGGCCATATCGAGGATGCCGTCGTCGGGTTGGGCTTCGGGCATCAGCAGCAAACCACCGGGCAGTGATCCGCAATTGCCGATGATCACGGTGTGCGCGCTGAGGGAACGATTGGGGGAGCCATCCACGCTGAAGCGCAGCTTCACAGGTTTCAGCTCGGGAATGGACCGTGCAATGCCGTCGACGTAGGCCAACCAGCCGACAGCTTTCTTCAGCTTCGTACTCGTGTTCTTGATCATCTTGGCGTCGAGTCCTAGGCCTGCCATCACCAAGAAGGCGTGTTTTTCGTGCTCGTCGTTGTCCCGCACAATTTCGACCATGCCGAGGTCGATGGCGTGGTCTGCACCGTGGAAGGCCAATTCAACACTGTCGCGGATGCTGCCTGTTGGTAGATCCAAGTTGCGAGCGAGGAGATTGCCTGTGCCCGCCGAGACGACAGCCAACGCGACTCCGCTGCCCCCGAGGGCCTCGGCCACAGCACGCACGGTGCCATCGCCGCCTGCAGCGATCACCACGGCGACACCACGACGGATCGCACTGCCGGTGACGTTCTGGCCGGCATCCTCCTTGGTCGTGGAAAACCAGATGGGGGCAGCCCAGTCGGCGGCCTTCGCCGCAGCAGCGACCATCTTCTTGAGCTTCGCAAGATCGACCTTGATGGGGTTGTAAACAACCGCAACTTTAGGCTTTGAGTTTCGAGGGGTGGGCACAGATAAACGCTACGCCATGAATCGGTAGGCTGTAGGGGTGATTGACCCCCAAATTCTTAGAGAAAACCCTGAAGCCGTGCGGCAGTCGCAAATCGCGCGCGGAGCTTCAGTCCAGTTGGTCGACGATGCTATTGCCGCCGACCAGAAGCGTCGCGCCAGTATTGGCGAATTTGAGGCGCTCCGGGCCGAGCAAAACAGCTTCGGCAAGAAGGTTGCTCAGGCGCCATCCGAAGAGAAGAAGGCGCTCGTCGCTGAGGCTCAGAAGCTGGCTGCTCGGGTAAAGGCCGCTCAGCTGGTTTCCACCGAGGCTGAGGCGGAGTTCACTCGCATCGTCGGTGCACTCGGCAACATTGCTGTTGAGGGCGTTCCCGTTGGCGGCGAGGATGACTGGGAGCTCGTGCGCGAAGTTGGCACTCCCACAAAGTTCGACTTTGAGCCCCGCGACCACGCTGATCTCGGCGAGATCCTGGGAGCCATCGACATTCCCCGCGGCGTGAAGGTATCGGGCAGCCGGTTCTACTTCCTCAAGGGCGTTGGTGCGCGACTCGAAATCGGCCTGATGAACATGGCTCTCGATCGCGCTATCGCTGGCGACTTCATCCCGCTCATCACGCCAACCCTCGTGCGCCCCGAGATGATGGCCGGCACCGGGTTCTTGGGTGAGCACTCCGACGAGATTTACTACTTGCCCGCCGACGACTTGTACCTCACTGGTACGAGTGAAGTGGCGCTCGCCGGTTACCACTCCGACGAGATCCTCGATCTCTCGAAGGGCCCGCTGCGCTACGCCGGTTGGTCGACCTGTTACCGCCGTGAGGCCGGTTCTGCGGGCAAAGACAACCGCGGCATTCTGCGTGTGCACCAGTTCAACAAGCTCGAGATGTTCAGCTACGTGCTACCCGAGAATGCTCAGGCCGAGCACGAGCGCCTGTTGTCGTTCCAAGAATCGATGCTGCAGGCGTGTGAGCTCAGCTACCGCGTGATCGATGTTGCCGGTGGCGACCTCGGTTCGAGCGCTGCTCGCAAGTACGACATTGAGGCCTGGGTCCCTACTCAGGGCACCTACCGCGAACTCACGTCCACCTCGAACTGCACGACTTATCAGGCGCGCCGTCTCGACATCCGCTATCGCACCGAGTCGGGCAAGACCGCCCCGGTAGCGACCATCAACGGAACTCTCGCAACCACCCGCTGGCTGGTTGCCATTCTTGAAACCCACCAACAGCCCGACGGGTCGGTCGTGGTGCCGAAAGCACTTCGCCCTTACCTCGGTGGCCTTGAAATTTTGGAGCCAATCGCGTGACAACCGCAGCGCAGGATGACCGCTGGATGATCGCACTCGACATCGATGGCACTGTGCTGCTCGAGTCGGGCGAGATGAACGACGCCGTTATTGCGGCGGTCGCGAAGGTTCGAGATGCCGGGCACGAAGTTATGTTGGCCACCGGTCGTTCGGTTGCCATGACTTTGCCCATTCTGCAGAAGCTCGGGCTGAAGCCGCAGTACGTGGTCTGCTCGAACGGGGCGATCACGCTCAAGCGCAACCCGATGGGCGAGGGCGGCTACAGTCGCGAATTTGTGGAGATGTTCAACCCCAGAGAGGTGCTCACGAGCATCAAGGAGCACTTGGGTTCGGCGAACTACGCAGTTGAGGATGCGACGGGCAAGTTCTTTGTCAACGGCAAGTTCCCCGATGGCGCCCTTGGTGCGGTGAGTGAAGATGTCGCGTTCGAGGAGCTCGTCAAGGTGCAAGCGACTCGCGTTGTCGTGATCTCACCCCAACACCAAGTCGATGATTTCCTCTCGGTTGTCGAAAAAATGGGCCTTCACAAGGTCAGCTACAACGTGGGCTGGACTGCCTGGCTCGACATCGCGCCCGATGGCGTCAACAAGTCGACGGCGCTCGAAAATGTGCGTTCGCGTCTCGGCATCCCGCGCACGCGAGTGCTCGCCATGGGTGATGGTCGCAACGACATCGACATGCTCGAGTGGGCGTCACGTCACGGCCGCGGTGTTGCAATGGGTCAGGCTCCGGATGACGTGCTGGCGGTCGCCAACGAGGTCACTGAGAGCGATATCAACGACGGCGCCGCGCTCGTTCTTGCCGCCTTCAAGCCGTAGCAAGCCGTAGAACGCCGTAGCGAGGTTTAGCCGAGCCCGAGCCCGAACGCCGAGCTCGGCCAAACCACCCGCTTCTGCGCTGAACCCCTTCGGCGCAGAACTCTGTTAAAACTCGCTGAGCGCTTCGTCGTAGATGGCCATGGCGCGCGCAACTTCGTCGGGTGTCACGACAGCCGGCGGTACGACGTGGATGCGGTTGTCGGCGATAAACGGCAACAGTCCGCGCTTTACGAGCGCACCCTTGATGCGGCCCATGTCAGCCGCGCTGAGAGGCTCACGCGTCTCGCGGTTGGCGACCAGTTCGAGCGCCCAGAACACGCCGCTTCCGCGAACGTCGCCGATGCAGTCGTGCTTCTCAGCGAGAGCGGCAAGGCCGGGGCCGATGTGATCGCGACCGATCATGGCAGCGTTCTCGATGATGCCTTCGTCTTCCATCGCGGTGATGGCCGCGACGATCGAGGCAGCCGCGATGGGGTGACCCGAGTAGGTGAGTCCGCCGGGAAAGACGCGCTCGTCGAACGTTGCGGCGATCTCGTCAGAGATAATCACACCGCCGACGGGGATGTAGCCGGAGTTCACTCCCTTGGCGAAGGTGATGAGGTCGGGCTTCACGTCGAACGCTTCAAACGCGAACCAGTTTCCGGTGCGACCGAAGCCGACCATGACCTCATCCAGAATCAGCAGGATGCCGTACTTGTCGGCGATCGCGCGAACACCAGCCATGTAGCCGGGCGGCGGGGTCAGCACGCCAGCGGTTCCGGGGATGCTTTCGAGTAGGATCGCGGCGATTGACTCGGCGCCTTCCGCTTGGATGGTGCGCTCCAGGTGGTGCAGGGCGCGCTCGGATTCTTGTTCGGGGGAGTCCGACCAGAATTCGGAGCGGTACTCGTAGGGGCCGAACACGTGCACGTGGGCGCGAGCGTATTCGTTGGGGATGCGGCGCCAGTCGCCGGTGGCGACAACGGCCGATCCGGTGTTGCCGTGGTACGAGCGGTAACGCGAAATGATCTTGTCGCGGCCGGTGTGCAAGCGGGCCATGCGCATGGCGTTCTCGTTGGCATCCGCTCCACCGTTGGTGAAGAAGACCTTGTTCATGCCGTCGGGCGCGTGGTCGGTGATTTTGCGGGCTGCTTCGCCGCGGATGTTGATGGCGTGGGCCGGCGCGACGGTAGCCATGATGTCGGCCTGTGCCTTGATGCCGGCGATGACTGCTGGATGCTGGTGGCCGATGTTGACGTTGACGAGCTGGCTCGAGAAGTCGAGGTATTCGTTTCCTTCGTCGTCCCAGACCATGCTTCCGAGGCCGCCTTCGAGCACGAGCGGTTTGAGTGCGCCCTGTGCTGACCAGGAATGGAATACGTGGGCGCGGTCGAGCGCGACGGTGTCGGCGTTGCTGTGCTGGGGTGTTGCGGGCGCGGAGTTCATGGGGCACCTTTCGTGACGAAGCTGAATGACTCAACTATTGCTGCCGGCCACTCGCGCGTGGCTGCCAATATGTACACCAGATCACCAATTGTTCGACATAATGTGACTACAGGGCGATGAGGGGAGAAACCGGATGCTCCCGACAATTCAATGGCTGCTCACGAGGCGCACATTGCGACTGAGCGTGATCGAGGTGAGCGCCACCGCAGGCGCTAACGCCAGCCCCGTGGAGAGTGCCAGACTCAGCTCCGCTTTCACGGCCAGAATGAGCGCTCCGATCAGTTGGGTGCACAGCTCCGACCTCGACGACCCGACGCCGTTCTTGAGCCGCGGCAATGTTTTGCTCACCGATGGTGCGCAGTTCGGGTTCGGAGCAGCTGCTGAGCTTTACGACTACGACTCCTACATTGAGCGCCTCATCGACACCGGTCTTGTCGGGCTCGGTTTCGCAACGCACTTTCTTCACCAAGGCATGCCAGAGGCGCTCGCTGCTGCTTGTGCGCGCGTGGGCTTCCCTCTTATTGACGTTCCCGATCGCGTTCCCTTTATTGCGGTCATCCGCGAAGTCGCTGATCGCATCGCGGCGGAGCGCAGCCGTCGCATGGCATGGTCGATTGCTGCCCACAAAGCCATTTCGCACGCCGCCCTCAAACCAACAGGTTTGCGGTCGACCCTCATCGAGCTCGAACGTCAACTCTCATGCTGGGTTGGGCTCTTCGACGCGACAGGTCACCCAATTCCCGTTCCTGGCCAGCAACGCTCCGCAGCTCGCTTTGCTCAGCCGGTAAGGGATGAGGTGGCGCGGGCGCTGCGCAAGGGCAGTCGGTCATCCACCGCCTTCACTCTCGACTCTGGGCAAGTCACCATCCAGACCCTCGGCCAGAACGGAGAGTTGCGCGGTGCGCTGGCTCTTGGCCGCGGCGTGCCTCTTGATCGTGCTGAGAACGAACTCGTGACGAGCGTGATCGCGATGGCCACCCTTGCGCTTGAACAGAACCGCACCCTGGATGCCACGCGTGGTCAGCTGAGGTCGTCACTGCTCGAACTGGTGCTCTCAGGCAACGTCGCCGCGGCCGAGGCAATTGCTGGCGAAGTGTGGGGCGCTCTTCCGGTAGCGCCGCTGAGCGTCGTGGCGATTGCACGGCAAACCCACAGCCACTTCGTACTGGATGCCCTCGACGCCCTCTCGCTCGATGCCGACGGCAGCGCATTTTTCGCCGTTCGCGGCGACACCGTCGTCGTTCTCGTTGAAGCGGGCGCGCAGCAGCAGTTCTCCGCACTGCCTTCTGAACTGACCGACGTGCAGCGAGACCTCACACAACTCATCGCTGAGCACGAGCTCGTGGCAGGCAGCTCCAGTGCCGTCGATTATGCGGGGCTGGGCGCAGCGCTCGGGCAAGCAACCAGCGCCCTCTACGCTCGCGGCGGTCAGGCTGGGCTCACTGATTTCGCCGATATTGGCGACTCCGGGATGCTCGGGGTGCTCCAGTCTGCTGGTGCTGAGCGAGTGGCGCACCGGGTGCTCACGCCGCTCAGCGATTTCGATAGCGCGCATTCGGCGGCTCTCGTGGAGACGTTGCGCTCCTGGTTTGCGAACGATTGTTCGTGGGGCGCGACGGCTGCGAAGCTCGGCGTTCATCGGCATACGGTGCGGTCGCGTGTCGACCAGGCGGCGAGCATCCTGAACCTCGATCTGGAGTCGTTCGAGGGGCGGCTTGAGGTGTGGGCGGCGCTTCGGCTGCACGGCTAGACCTCACTACCCCCATTTCG
The DNA here is from genome assembly GCF_015864945.1 of Salinibacterium sp. NG253. Taxonomy (GTDB): domain Bacteria; phylum Actinomycetota; class Actinomycetes; order Actinomycetales; family Microbacteriaceae; genus Rhodoglobus. Next base: position 2,016,384 of record NZ_JADYWF010000001.1, read on the forward strand.
AGCCTTCTAGCCTGCCTTTCAGGTACGCCTTGCGGGCATCAGATACACTCTGAACTTGCGTCACGCAAGGAGGGCTGTCCGAGCGGCCGATGGAGCCAGTCTTGAAAACTGGTGGGCAGAAATGTCTCGTGGGTTCGAATCCCACGCCCTCCGCTCTGCGTGTCATGTCTTGTTTCCGGCTAAAGAAAGGGGAGTGCGATGAGTGAACTTCGTCCGCGCTCAGAGTTGCGTTCGCGCTCTGTCGACCGCACCGACTCGAAGAAAAAGCCTGAAGTCCAAGGTCTGGCACGTCACGGACGGTTGAAGAAGCCAGGACCGTGGGGCTCGATCGCTAAGGTCGTTGCCGCATCGCTCGCTGTTCTGTTGGTCAGTGGTGCCGCAGTTGGCGCTGTGGCCTTTGACAATATTTATAGTCAGCGCGACACCGTTGCCCTCATCGGTGAAACCGAAGGTGCTCCGCCTCAGATCGGCAGCTTTGAGGGTGGCTTCAACATCCTCATCGTGGGTAGTGATACTCGAGTCGATCAAGATGGCGTCGGAGGCTCCGCAGCGGTTGAATCTGGCGAACTCAATGACGTGAACATGATTTTGCATGTCGCGGAAGACGGTCAATCCGCTACCGCCATCAGCTTTCCGCGCGACATGGTTGTCGGCATTCCTGAGTGCCCGAGCCTGGACGGCGATTACAACAAGTACTACTCCACCGAAGCGCTCAACACGGCGATGTCGTATGGCGGTCTCGCCTGTGTCGTCCTGACGCTGTCGGAGTTCACCGGCCTCGACATCCAGTTTGCCGGCGTTATTACTTTCCAAGGTGTCATCGAGATGACCAACGCAATCGGCGGCGTTCCCGTCTGTATCGATGGCCCGCTCGTTGACCCGCTGGCAGACATCAACCTTCCTGAAGCAGGTACATACACGCTTCAAGGTGCTGAAGCTCTCGGCTTCCTTCGCTCTCGCCACGGTGTTGGTGACGGTAGTGACCTCACGCGCATTAGTTCGCAGCAGGTGTACCTCTCCTCGATGGTGCGCACTCTCAAGAGCGAAGACACGCTCGGCGACTACAAAAAGCTGTACAACCTGGCGCAAGCCGCCATCGACAACATGCAGCTGTCCACTGGACTCAGCGATATTCCGACCCTCGTCTCCATCGCGCTGGCGTTGAAGGATGTTCCGCTCGAGACGGTTCAGTTTGTGCAATACCCCGGTACCACTGGTGGCGTCGGCGTGTACTCGGGCAAGGTTCAGCCGAACACGTACCTGGGCGATCAAATGATTGCCTTGATCGCAGCCGATGAGCCGTTCGTGCTCGCAAACGCTGGAGACGACATCGGGTCCTACGTCAACCCCGATTCTGTTGACTCGACTACGGAACCCGAAGCCACGGAGTCGGCCGACCCCAATGCAACGGCTGCTCCTGAAGTTGAAGCCGAGGTTCTTGATATTCGTGGCCAGAGCGCAGCGGATGAGACCTGCACGATCACGAACAGCTACTAAATCGTTCGATTTGCGGCTCGGTTCGTCGTTCCGCTCCTGAGCGGTTATGATTGCTGAGTACGTCTGGAGACGTCGCATAGTCCGGCCTAGTGCACCACCCTGCTAAGGTGGAGTACCCGTAAGGGTACCGAGAGTTCAAATCTCTCCGTCTCCGCTCTGCGAAGAAAACCCTTGATTTTTCAGGGGTTTTCTTGCGTTAAGGGCCAGCCACCATTGCAATCGCGAAGGGACCTCGTGGAGATCTACTCCGTCGCCGAAGCGGCCGCGCGAATCGAGTTGCTGAGCCAGCGTAAAGACGGTGCGCCCTTTCTGCTTGGCGTCGTCGGGCCGCCCGGGGCAGGTAAGTCGACGTTCGCGGAGATGCTCGCGGTGCCGATCCTTCCGATGGATGGTTTCCACTTCGCCAATGAACACCTCGACCGTCTGGGCCTTCGGAACAAGAAGGGTGCGCCGGAGACTTTTGATGCCGCCGGCTTCGCCGCGACGCTGCGTCGGTTGCGTGCCGGGGAGGCTGTCGTGGCTCCGCGGTTTGATCGAGAGCTCGACGCCGCCATCGCTGGAGCGGTTTTGCTCCCCGGCGATGCCCCGTTGATCGTGACGGAAGGCAACTACCTTCTCCACGACAATGCCGGCTGGGGTGCGATTCGACCGCTGCTTGATGAGGTCTGGTATCTCGACATCAATGACGACCTTCGGCGCGACAGGCTCGTGGCCCGTCACGAACGTTACGGGCGTTCGGAGGCGGATGCCGCCCGCTGGGTTGCCGAGGTCGACGAACCCAATGCTGTGCTCATCCGCACGACGCGCCAGCGAGCGGATGCCGTCATCGCTGCTGCCTGAGCGCTTGGCTGGCGTCTGAGCGCTGGCTAGCACCGGTGCGTCCACAGGCTAGGCTCGGGCGTTATGGCAACTGGCTCAACGATCCACACTTTCACGGTGCAATTGGCGGATGTGGATCGCGGTGTGTACGACGACTTCACGCTTCGCGTCGCGCGGCATCCCTCTGAAACTGACTTGTACATGATGACTCGTGTGCTCGCGTATTGCCTCGAATACGAAGAGGGAATCGCGTTCAGCGAGGGAGTCTCGTCGACCAATGAACCTGCGGTTCTCGTGCGCGACCTCACCGGCACGATTACAGCCTGGATCGAAATTGGGGCACCGGATGCCGCCCGACTCCACTACGGCAGCAAACTAGCCGACAGGGTCGCCATCTACACGCACCGCGACCCGGTGAAGGTTGCAGCTCCGTGGGCAGGCAAGAAGATCCACAATGCGAGCGAAATTGTCTTCCGCAGCTTTGATCCCGGCTTCATCGAAGACGCTGTGGCCGCCCTGGAGCGACGCAACGCTGTCACCCTGTCGGTGACGGAGGGGCAGCTGTATCTCGAACTCAACGGCACTACGGTGAGTTCGGCACTGCATAGCCACGACGTGGAATGAATGCGGCCCACCGCTATGTTGGTCTAGAAGATGACTATTCTGCCGCGCACCCAGCCTCCTGCCCTTTCGTTGCCACTCGCGCGCGGAGGTTCCCTTGAGGATCTCGCGCTGGGAACAGGCGCCGATGGCCGTTTCACTCTTCTCGTTTTCTATCGCGGTCTGCACTGCCCGGTGTGCCGTAAGCAACTTCGCGAGCTTGACGACAACATGGATGCGCTGCGTGACGCCGGGGTGGGTCGTATTGTGGCCATCAGCATGGACACCCTCAAGCGCGCCACGATTTCGATCGAGGACTGGGAGCTCTCGCGGCTTCCTGTCGCCTATGGGCTGAGCGAGGAGCAGGCTCGCGAGTGGGGTCTCTTCCTCTCCAGCGGATTCAAGAAGGGCGAACCGGAGCTGTTTAGCGAGCCGGGCATGTTCATCCTTGACGCCGACAACACCGTGTTCTGGACTACAGTTTCCAGCATGCCGTTTGGTCGGATGCCGGTGAAAGCCATCATTCATGGTCTCGAGTACGTCACCGATACCGATTATCCCGCGCGCGGAACGGTAGCGCCCGAGAACTGAGCCGTGCACGCCGCGTCGGGCGAAAGATTTTCATAATTACCCGCGTGTCCCCCCGATGGGGGTAGACAGAGGGGTGTTTCTCACCATAGGGTCGATGCTGAATCGTTATTCAGTAGTGCGTGTAAGGCTGTCGAAACCTAGTCGGCACCAGCGTACGTGAGCCCGATGAAGGACTTTGGCGTGAATCCTCCTGTAGATCCCGACGTACGTCCGCGAGGTGACGGCGAGGCTCTACTCGCTCGTCGCATGATCATAACGAGTGGCATCGCAGCTCTTGCCGCCGTGGGTGCGGCCGCCGCGAGCAGTGCCGCGTTTGGTCCGGCGAGCACCCTCTCTCTGCTTCCGGATGGAGCGAGCCCTCCCGCGGCTCCTCCGTCTACCGGGTCTGCGCCGCGCAACACTCCGGTGCCGACCACTCCGACACCGAGCGCGACATCCACGAACCCGCCGACCACGAAGAACCCGACCGGGGGCACTACTCCGCCCGCGACTCAAGACCCGCGATCGCCGGCAACGGCAAACCCGCCTGCCGACCGCGACCAGAGTTACGCGAATCCCGGCGCAGGAACGGGCACGACGCCCCGTGCTGACACGCCATCAGCGGCGAAGCCCGCGACCAAGCCAACCCCGCAAAAAGGGTCGACAGCTCCCGAGGTTATCTCCACCGGCGTCGCCGATAACGACCAAACTCACTCTCACTTGCTGGCCCGCGTAACTTTTGGCCCGCGCAGCAGCGACTTCGTTGACCTGTCGTCGATGGGAATCGACAAGTGGTTGGGCGCACAACTTGCTCCGGCATCCATCGCAGACCCGGATGGCGATGCGGCGTGGGCTGCCTTCCCTCTCGCGAAGTCGTCTACCGCCAAAGTGCGCTCCTCTATCAAGCAATACAGCTGGGATGCTGCACGCCAGACAGGTCAAGGAACCTTGGCGGCACAGGTCTTCAGCAAGCGCCAGCTGTTTGAAGTCGTTGTCGATGTGTTCTCGAACCTGCTGAATGTGACTACGCCATCGGACAGCGTGTGGGCTACGGGGCCCGACTATGCGAACTCGGTTATCCGGGCGAACGCTCTCGGCACGTATTCCGCCATGCTGCATGCGGCGATGCGCCATCCCGCCATGCTGACCTATCTCAACAACGAGCAGTCGAACAAGGGGAATGTCAACGAGAACCTCGGTCGTGAGCTGCTCGAGCTCCACACGCTGGGAGTCGCGTCGGGCTACACCGAGGGTGATGTGCGCAACAGCGCCATGATCCTCTCGGGCCGTGGCATCGACTACGAGACCGGCGAATTCCGCTATCGCGCGGATCGCCATTATGTCGGCCCCGTCGCCACATCGTTCTTTACCGACGAGAACGTGACCGCTGAAGGCGGACTCGAGATGGGCGACCGCTACGTGAGCGTGCTGGCGCATCACCCCGCTACCGCAGCGACGGTCGTCAGAAAGCTTGCGGTTCGCTTCGTTTCGGATTCGCCTCCCCAGGCCTTGCTCGATCGCTTGGCGCAGACGTACCTCGACAACGACACTGCGATCCTTCCCGTGCTCAAGCAGCTTTTCGCCAGCGATGAGTTCTGGTCGGCAATCGGAGAGAAAGCGCGCCGGCCGCTTGAAGACGCGGTGGGGGCGGCCCGTGCGGTTGGGGCTCAGCCCAGTGACAAGCTTGCCGATGGTGCCAAGAATCTTTACTGGGTTCTTCAGAATCTTGGGCACGCGCCTCTCACGTGGACCCCACCCAATGGTTTCCCCGACGTCACCGGGGCCTGGCTTTCCGCCAGCCAGACGGTGTCGCGCTGGAACCTGCACCGGAGCTTGACCGGTGGCTGGATGAAGGGACTCACCCCACCCGCCAAGCTCAGTGAAGAACTCGTGCCGACCACGGGCCAGACGAACGCCCAATGGATCGACAGCATCGCTCAGCGCATGATCGGCCGTCCGCTCAGTGATACCCATCGCGCTGTGCTGCTGTCGTATCTCGATGCTGACGGTTCTACTGAAGCCGAAGCGGGCGATGCGTGGCAGGTCCCCGCTCTCGCGGCCCTCGTGCTCGACTCGCCCTATTTCCAACTGCGCTAATTGACGGCGCTAATCGACTGCGCTGACCAGACTCACCCTCCCCTGTAGCTCGAACCCGACTCGAGAAAGAACCCTCTAATGACCGAGACCCGTTTCCTTCACCCTGACTGCCCAGACTGGCGACAGTTGGGTCCGACTGATTTAGATTCCGCAGTGCGAGCCCATAGCGAGATTGTGGTGGCCGAAGAGACGGCACGACGCGAGCTCTGGTCGAAAGGTTTTACCCGCCGACGGATGCTGCAGGGCGGGCTCATGGCCGGAGTCGCCGCTATCGGCTCCCAGATTGTCACCACGCAGGCGTCGTACGCGGCTCCGGGTTCGCCAGACACGGGTGCTCTTATCGTTGTGTTCCTCCGCGGCGGAATGGACGGGCTCTCCGTGCTGGTTCCGGCTACCGACGCTGACCTTTTGAAGGCACGCCCCGGCATCGCGGTCAAAGAGAACTCGGGTCTCATTGCCTTCGAACGCGGTTTCGGTTTGCACCCGGCGCTGTCTGCCTTGAAGCCGATGATGGCTCAGGGCAAGATCGCTGCTGTACCCGCCATCGGCACGCCCGACCTTTCGCGAAGCCACTTCCAAGCGCAGGATTGCCTCGAGCGCGGTGGCTCCGCCGGCAGCGCTTCGCAAACGGGGTGGCTCAACCGCGCTCTTGAGCAGAGCGGTCCAGGAACGACTTGGCGCGGGGTTGGGGCAAGCGATCGTCTTGCTCGCTCTCTCGTGGGTGGTTCGAATGCGCTCGTTGTTCCTGACCTCGAGCGCATGGCGATTGACGTGGATGACTCGCTCCTTGAGCCCACTCGCACGGCCCTTGCAAGCCTCTACACCGGTCTTGACCACCCCATCGCGCAGCAGGCCAACCTCGCCTTGAGCGCCTCCAGCGAAGCGTCCGAGATTGCGGCTTCCGCTGGTGACGCGAAAGCGCGTGGCTACGGGGACGACAACTTCTCTAGCGACCTCGCGACGTTGGCCAGCCTTATCCGGGCGAACGTGGGACTTCGGGTCGGCACGTTGGATCTCGGTGGCTGGGACATGCACACCGACATCGGCACACCAGACAAGGGCGACATGCACGACATGCTCAGCGCTGTGGGCAACGGTCTTGCGGCATTCTTCGCTGACCTTGGCCCGAAGGCTGACACCACCACTGTGGTGCTCATGAGTGAGTTTGGTCGTCGCGTAGGTCAGAACGACAGCTCAGGTGTTGACCACGGTCACGGCGGCCTCGCCATGGTGCTCGGTGGCGGAGTCAAGGGTGGCGTGCACGGCAAGTGGGAGGGCCTCGGAGCTGATGTGCTCGATCACGGCGACGTTCCCGGCAGCAACGACTTCCGCGATCTTCTTGGCGAGGTCGTCATGAACCGCCTCGATCTCAGCGCGGCCGACGCCAGCATCATCTTCCCCGACTGGAAGGTGTCGCCGATAGGGGTCATGGCTTAGCTGCGTGACGGCTTAGCGGGGGTCGATCAGGGGTCGAATATACTGGTTTTCTAGTGTCCGGCAGTTGTCGGTTCGCCACTCCCACGAGGAATGAGCCGCGCCATGATCGAGTTTCGCAACGTTACTAAGCGGTTTCCCGATGGAACGCTCGCAGTCGAGAACTTTTCCCTCGTGCTTCCGTCGCACAAAGCCACCGTATTTGTGGGCTCATCCGGCTCCGGCAAGACCACGCTACTTCGCATGATCAACCGGATGATCGATCCCACTGAGGGATCCATTCTGATCAATGGCGAAGACATTGCCGACGTCGATCCAGTGTTGCTTCGCCGCCGCATTGGGTATGTGCTTCAGGCCACCGGACTGCTGCCTCACCGCAAAGTGGTCGACAATATCGCTTCGGTACCGCGATTGAATGGTGTGCCTAAGCGCAAGGCCCGACTCGACGCAATCACCCTGCTTGATACCGTTGGCCTTGATCGGAATCTTGCGGAGCGCTATCCCGATCAGCTATCCGGCGGTCAACAGCAGCGCGTCGGTGTGGCCCGCGCCCTCGCCAGCGATCCCGATATCCTTCTCATGGATGAGCCATTTGGCGCCGTCGACCCCATCGTGCGGGCGGAGCTTCAAGAAGAGCTCAACCGCCTGCAGCGTGAACTGGGCAAAACGACTGTCTTTGTTACTCATGACATCGATGAAGCGTTCGTTATCGCCGATCAGGTGGTTATTCTTCGCAACGGCGGCGTGATCGCGCAGGTGGGCAGCCCCGCCGATATCTTGGCGACTCCCGCGGATGATTTCGTAGCGTCGTTCATCGGAGCTGATCGTGGCAAGCGCACCCTCTATATTCAGCACCGCGAAGGAGACAGCGCGCCGTTAATAGTGGATTCTGATGGTCGGCCTGCCGGCGTGCTCGGGACCGAACAATGACGTGGCTCCTTGACAACTTTGCTCTAGTCGCCGAGCTCACGGGCAACCACGTAGCGCTCAGCATCCTTCCGATCGTGCTCGGGTTTTGCATCGCTGTGCCGCTCGGATGGATCGCCAACCGCTGGCAGCCCGTGCGCTCGTTCGTGATCGCTGGCGGCAGCCTTCTCTACACAATTCCCTCGCTTCCGCTGTTCGTGATGTTGCCGTATCTGCTGGGAACGAAGATTACCGATGATCGAAACATTGTTGTGGCGCTCACGCTCTATGCAGTCGCGATGATGGTGCGGACTGCAGCAGATGCGCTCGCCGCGGTGCCCAAGGATGCGATCGAAGCGGCGACTGCGACCGGATACTCGGCCTGGGGCCGATTCTGGCTAGTCGAGCTTCCGCTAGCCGGCCCGGTTCTTCTTGCTGGGATGCGGGTGGTTTCCGCGAGCACGATCGCACTGGTGTCGGTCGGGGCCATCATCGGCTCGGCGAACCTCGGGTACCTCTTCACGAATGGAAAGCAGCGGGATTTTCTCGACGAAATTGTCATCGGCATTGTGGCTAGCCTTGTCATTGCGCTCGTCTTCGACGTGATCCTCGTTCTTCTTGGCCGAGTTCTTATGCCGTGGATGCGACGGCAAAAAAGCGTTCGCAGCCGCACGCCGCTTCTTCTCGGGCGGGTGGGTTAGCCCATGCAGTTCTTTCTCGATGCTTTTCGTTGGCTGCTCGACCCGGCTAACTATGCCTCAGGCGGTTTAAATCCTTTGCCGATTCAAGACCGTGTGGGCGAGCACCTGTTGTACACGGTTGTCGCCGTCGCCGTTGCGGCGGTTATTGCGTTGCCGCTGGGCTTCTATATTGGGCACACTGGTCGCGGGCGGCAGTTTGTGATTGGCTTCACCGGCGCCATGCGGGCTTTACCCACGTTGGGGCTTCTCATGGCACTTTTTGTCATTGTGGGCGCTACCGTGCCCTTTACACAGGCGGCTTTTATCGCCTCGATCATCGCACTCGTTATATTGGCAATTCCATCGATTCTGGCGGGCGCCTACGCTGGCATCGAGTCTGTCGATCGTCAGACGATCGACGCAGGTCGTGCAATGGGGATGACAGAACTGCAAGTACTCACTCAGATTGAGATTCCGTTGTCGTTGCCGCTCATTATTGGCGGAATTCGGGCGTCGGCGCTTCAAGTTATTGCGACCGCAGTGATCGCCTCGTACATCTCATTGGGCGGCCTCGGCACAATCATCTCTAGCGGCATCGGACTCAACGACAACGATCGCATTCTCGGCGGCGCCATTCTTGTCACGCTCTTAGCGCTCGTTGTCGACGGTATGTTCGCCCTCGCTCAGCGGCTTACCCGTCGGCGCGGAACTGCCGGGGTTCGCCGAAAGAAAATAGACGTCCGTGAACAGCCACTGGGGCTGGTCGCGGTGGCGGCACCATCCGCCCACGAAGGGAAAAACTAATGTTCGCAGCAAATCGGAGGGCACGGGTCGCCATCGCGACCGTCGCCGCGGGAACGCTTGTTGCCCTCGCAGGGTGCTCCACCTCTGACCCCACCGACACGTCGGCTGACGGCTCTGTCACTGGCGACACGATCATCGTGGGCTCGTTCGCCTACCCTGAGAGCGAGATTCTGGGAAACATTTATGCCATCGCGCTTGAGGATGCCGGGTTCGAGGTCGAGACGAAGTTCAACCTTGGGCCGCGCCAGACCACGATTCCCGCTTTGGAAGATGGATCGGTCAGCCTCATGCCGGAGTACAACGGCAACCTCCTCTTTTTCTATGACACAGAAAATGCTGCCCGCACCACTGCCGAAGTAGACGCGGCGCTCGAGACCACAGTTCCGGACGGCTTCCAGGTTCTCACCTCCTCACCTGCCGAGGACAAAGACGCCTACGTTGTCACCCAAGAGCTGGCAGATGAAGAAGGTCTCGTTACCATTGGCGACCTCGCAAAGATCGAGCCATTTAGCCTCGGAGCCAGCCCGCAGATTGCCGAGCTTCCCTACGGCATCCCCGGTCTCGAGTCGGCGTACGGACTGACGGACATCACGTTCGTTCCGATCGAGGACTTTGGAGGGCCCGACACGGTGAAGGCTCTCGTTGACGATGCTGTGCAGGTTGCGGATATCTTTACGACGTCGCCGGACTTGGTCGCGAAGAACTTGCTCGTTCTGGAAGATCCCGAGAACCTCATCGCGGCGCAGAACATTGTGCCGCTGTTGAACTCGAACATCTACAGTGCCGAACTCGCAGAGGTTCTCGATGCGATCTCGGCCGCGCTTACAACTGAGGATCTCATCACTCTGCGTGACCGTGTCGAGGGCACGGAGAAGGCACAGGCTGCGACCGCAGCCCAAGACTGGCTCACCGAAAAGGGTCTCCTGAAGTAAGAAACTGCTCCGCATTTGCTTGCGGGGCACAGAGGCGCGGGGCGGTCTCCGTCAGCACTAAGACGGAGCCGCTCGGCGCACCAACCATCGGCACAGTATTATCGCGGAGATGACTACTTTCTCTCGCCGAGGCCTCCACGGGCACGTTGTTGATGTGCTCGGCCGTCGCATTATGCGCGGTGAACTGGCGCCGGGAGACATCATCGATCCGGATGCGCTGCTCACAGAATTTCAGGTCAGCCGCACGGTAATCCGCGAAGCCCTCAAGGTGCTCACTACGAAGGGTCTCGTGGATGCGCGGCCTCGACTGGGTACCTTCGTCACGGCGCGGGAACGCTGGCAGTTGCTCGACCGCGACGTCATGACGTGGCGCTCGGAAGGTATGCCCGACCCGCTGCTTGTGCTCGAACTGAGCGAAGTGCGGCAAGTGCTCGAGCCCGCGGCGGCTCGACTTGCCGCAGTTCGCCGCAGCGACGAACAGTGTGCTGAGATCGAGGCCGCGATGACGGCGCTAGCTGCGACCTTCGAGAGCACCGAAGTGACGTCGCACGTAGCAGCGGACCTAGCTTTTCATCGGGCCATCTTGGCGGCCTCCGGCAACGAACTACTGGCTCGCTTTGAGGTTGTGCTGGAACCCGCGCTGCATGCGCGCAACGAGCTTGCCTTTGAGAACGAAACCACAACCCAGTTTTTGGATGACCATCGCGCGGTGGTGACGGCGATTGTCACGCAGGATGCCGAGGCTGCCCACACCGCGATGAAGCTACTGATGGACCAGTCGAACCGCGACTCCGAAACCATCGTGAGCAAAGACCCGATCGGGGCTGCCCTCGTGGCGAACCGAAAGCCGGCTCTCTAATGGCGGCCCGCACCGTGCTCATCACGGGCGCAGCCCACGGCATCGGTGCTGCTGCTGCACGCCTCTTCGCTGCCTCCGGTGACGATGTTGTCGTCACCGATATTGACGTGGATGCCGCCGCCGCGGTTGCCGCCGAGATCGTTGCGGCCGGCGGCGTCGCCACCGCCCATCGCCTCGACGTCGCGGACTCCGAGCAGTGGGAGTCGCTCTCGCGTGAACTGCGCTCCGCGAATCGCCCGCCGGCCGTCATCGTGAATAACGCGTTCTTTCAAGTGACTGGCATCGCGCATGAACAGAGCGAAGACGACTGGAATCAGCAACTCTCGGTAACCCTGTCATCCGCCTACCGGGCAATGCGCACCTTCCATGACACTCTCACTGCGGCCCGCGGCAACATGGTGAATGTGTCGAGCGTTCACGGGGTGCTGTCCTGGGCCGAGCAGCCCGCCTACGATGCGGCGAAGGGCGGGCTCATTTCGCTCACCCGGCAGCTGTCGGTGGATTACGCCCCGCACGTGCGCGTGAACGTGGTGCTCCCGGGGTCGATCGAGACTCGGCAGTGGGATCACCAAACCCCAGAAGCGCAAGAGCTGGCGCGGCGCCAGGCCACCCTGCGGCGGCTGGGTAAACCTGAAGAAGTCGCGTCGGTCATCCAGTTCCTTGCTGGAGACGGTGCGTCGTACATCACGGGCGCTTCGCTCGTCGTCGATGGCGGCATGACGACAACACTCGGCGCTTAACAGGGCCTCGCTGCCACGCGCTCGGCTAACGCCGAAGTTGCCGACCGGCTACCACTCGGCGAGCGACCCATCATCGCGACGCCACACGGGGGAGCGCCACTGGTGCCCGACCTTGTCGGCGGCGCGCACGGCGGCCTCATCGATATCGATGCCGAGTCCGGGGGCAGTTAGCCGCTCGATGTAGCCACTCGTGAAGTCGAAGACGCTCGTATCCATCAGGTACTCGAGCACATCTGATCCGACGTTGTAGTGGATGCCGATGCTCTGTTCTTGAATCAAGAAGTTCGGAGTGTTGAACCCGACCTGCAGGCTCGACGCCAACGCGATTGGTCCGAGCGGGCAGTGCGGCGCGAGTTGAGCGTCGAACATGTCGGCGAGGGCGGCGATGCGACGCACTTCGGAAATGCCACCCGCATGGGAGAGGTCGGGCTGAACGACGGCGATGCCGGCCTGAAGCGGACCCAAGAATTCGTTGCGAGAGAAGAGGCGCTCGCCGGTGGCGATCGGGATCGACGTTGACGAGACGATGCCATCGAGCAAGTGCGACTTGTCGGGCACGACTGGTTCTTCCACAAACAGGGGAGCGTGCGGTTCGAGAAGGGGAAGGATGCGGCGGCTGTTCGCCGCGGTCATTCGTCCGTGAAAGTCGATCGCGAAGTCCCGGTCGGGGCCAAGAACTTCGCGTGCGAGCGCAGCCCGGTCGACGACCTCGGCGACGGCGCTCACGGTGCTGAGGGGAGACATCCGTCCGCTTGCATTCATCTTGATCGCGGTGAGACCCGACTCGACCTGCTGGGCGATGTTGTCGCGCAGCTCGGAGGGTTCGTCGCCGCCAACCCAGCCATACATGCGGATGCGGTCACGAACAGCACCGCCGAGAAGGTCGTGAACGGGAACGCCGTGGGCTTTGCCCGCGATGTCCCAGAGTGCTTGGTCGATGCCGGCGATCGCGCTGGAAGCGACGGGGCCGCCGCGGTAGAAACCTCCGCGGGTGAGCACTTGCCAGTGGTCTTCGATGCGGGTGGCGTCGAGCCCCACGAGGTATTCGGCGTGCTGTTCGACGGCGGCGCGCACGATGTCGGCTTGGCCTTCGACAACGGGCTCGCCCCAGCCGACGATGCCGTTATCGGTCTCGATACGCACGAACAACCAGCGTGGTGGAACGAGGAATGTTTCGATGCGTGCGATCTTCACGGCGGCCCTTCCGTTAGTAAGTCTTATTATCCTACTAATGACAGCTACTAAAGTGAGCATCATGGATGCCACCACGACGAGCCACCGCGACTGGCGGGGCGAGATGCTTGCCCACCTTCGCGCACTGATCGTTCAGGCTGAGCCTGCGATCGTGGAAGAGGTCAAGTGGCGAAAACCCACGAATCCGGATGGCGTCGCAGCCTGGAGCCTCGACGGACTGATCTGCACCGGCGAAACCTACAAAGACAAGGTCAAACTCACGTTCGCGCAGGGCGCTTCGCTCGACGACCCCACCGGTATCTTCAACAGCAGCCTTGACGCCAAGGTCAGGCGCGCGATCGATCTCCACCAGGGGGACGCGATAAACCCTGATGCTTTTCAGGCGCTCATCCAGTGCGCGGTGGCGTTCAACGCCGCTCGCTAGCTTTCGCGCCAGCCGCCAGCCGCCAGCCGCCTGCGTCTGGTCGGGTCTGGGTTGCGCCCACGTTCGGTGCCACAAGCGGCATCACAACCGCGGCCAAACCGGCATCCGCACCGTTAAATATCGCCCCCTTTAGCGATCTCTAAAGTGTTGCCCGAACTGTGCTTTTCTGAACGCGCGTGCCGAGCATCCGTCTGGGAGAATGGATGCGGGACCAGCCGTGCCACAAGCGCGCCCGCGGACCAAGACAGTGCAGTCGGAAGGAACCTGATGCAACGCGAACACAGCGACGAATTTGACCGGTGGAATGCCCGCCAAGAACTGGCCGAGGCAATGATCCCCCTTATCGGCGGGCTGTATCGCAACCACGGTGTCGTGACCTCGATTCACGGCCGCCGCCTCATCAATCAGTCACCTGTCGAGGTGCTTAAGGCCCACCGTTTTGCGCGTCAGCTCAACGAGAGCGAACTGCCGATCGAAGAGACCATGCCGATCATGGTGGCGCTCTCGGCGATGCCACTGAATTCGGCATCCATTGATTTGGCGAAGCTCGTGAACCGTTTTCGCGAAGTCGGCGGGGAGCTCAGCGACTTCTTGGCGGCTGAACTTGAGCCGGTGCTCAAGAATGGCAGCGAAACGAAACCAGCGGGAGCGGATGTTGTGCTCTACGGTTTCGGACGTATCGGTCGACTGTTGGCCCGCATTCTTATCGCGCACGCCGGCAACGGCGAGGGACTCCGTCTGCGCGCCATCGTTGTGCGCAAGGGGTCAGACAATGACCTCGTGAAGCGTGCCAGCCTGCTGCGTCGCGACAGTGTTCATGGTCCGTTCGAGGGAACGATCTCGGTCGACACCGAAGCCAACACGATTCTGGCCAACGGCACCCTCATCCAGGTGATCTACTCGAACGACCCGGCCACGATCGACTACACCGAGTACGGAATTTCGGATGCCATCGTCGTCGACAACACCGGCCGCTGGCGTGACGAAGAGGGCCTCGGTCAGCACCTCAAATCAACGGGTGTGAAGCGTGTACTGCTCACCGCTCCCGGCAAGGGCGACATCAAGAACATCGTGTTTGGGCTCAACCACGACACAATCTCAGACACCGACACGATCCTCTCGGCCGCGTCGTGCACGACCAACGCGATCTCGCCAGTACTGAAAGCGATCAGTGACCAGTACGGCATCGAGCACGGGCATGTTGAGACGGTGCACTCGTACACGAATGACCAAAACCTGACCGACAACTTCCACTCGGGAGATCGTCGCGGACGTTCGGCGCCGATGAATATGGTCATCACTGAGACGGGGGCTGCGAAAGCAGTCGCAAAGGCAGTTCCCGAGTTGGCGGGATTGCTTACCGGCAGCGCGATCCGGGTTCCGACTCCGAATGTGTCGATGGCGATTCTGAACCTCAACCTCGCGACCGAAACCACGCGCGACGAAGTGAACCGGTACTTGCGCGACCTCTCGCTCGACTCGACTCTGCAGCAACAGATCGACTTTATCGATTCGCCCGAGGTCGTCTCGAGCGACTTCACGGGCTCGCACCGCGCGGGCATCGTGGACGGCCTTGCGACCATCAGCACCGGCAAGCATCTCGTGTTGTACGTCTGGTACGACAACGAGTTTGGCTACACCAGCCAGGTGGTGCGCGTGATTGAACATATGGGGCAAACGCACCCGCAAGTTATTCCCGAACGCGCCGTAGTTGGAGCATAATTTTCCGAACTGTGATCGTGTTACGCGCGCGCTTCACGCTGTGAGCGTAACAAAGGAAAACTCTCAGACTTGGCGTGTGAACATCGTTAAATGAACGATTCCGCGCTCCCAGTAATTGATCTCTCGCTACTCGATGGCGGCCCAGAAGCGGCTGCCAAGTTCCGGGATGATTTGCTGTGTGCCACCCACGATGTTGGGTTCTTTTACCTTGTCGGGCACGGTGTCGACGAAAAGTTGATGGATGACCTTCTTGCGGCATCCCGCGAGTTCTTTGCTCTACCCGCCGAGCAGAAGCTGGCTGTTGAAAACGTTAAGAGCCCACAGTTCCGTGGCTACACGCGTGTCGGTGGCGAGCTGACCGAGGGCAAGACCGACTGGCGTGAGCAAATCGATGTTGGCCCCGAGCGCGACGTCGTCGACAACGCTGCTGGGCTTGCCGACTACTGGCGTCTTGAAGGGCCGAACCTGTGGCCGGATGCCGTGCCGCAGCTTCGTGAGCTGGTCAACGAGTGGAACGACAAGCTCAGCGCCGTGTCGCTGCGCCTTCTGCGCGCGTGGGCTCACGCCCTCGGCGCCCCGGAGGACGTGTTCGACAATGCATTTGCCGACAAGCCTTTCCCGCAGTTGAAGATCGTGCGGTACCCCGGCGAGTCCAACCCGGAGCCCAAGCAGGGTGTTGGTGCTCACCGTGACGGTGGCGTGCTGACGCTGCTGATGGTGGAGCCTGGCAAGGGCGGCTTGCAGGTCGACTTTCAGGGCGAGTGGGTTGATGTTCCGCCGAAGCCCGGTGCGTTCGTCGTCAACATTGGCGAGATGCTCGAGCTCGCTACCGAGGGATACCTCAAGGCGACGCTGCATCGCGTGATCTCGCCGCTCATTGGCGATGACCGCATCTCGATTCCGTTCTTCTTCAATCCGGCCCTCGACACTGTGATTCCCCAGCTGCAGTTGCCGCCGGAGCTCGCGGCCCAGGCCCGCGGACTGTCGCTTGACCCCACGAACAGCCCGATCCTCGAAACGTATGGAGACAATGCGCTTCGCTACCGAATGCGGGCGCACCCCAACGTTGCCCAGATCCATCACGACGATCTGATTCAGGGCCCGCGGGGTGCGATCTAAACCTGCTTACTGACGTAACTCAAGTGCGGTCTGCCCCTCGGGGTGGGCCGCACTTTGTCGTCGGGGCCGGCGCTGTTTCTGGATCGCCATCGTTGGAAACTCAGGAGATGTGGCTTTGCGGGGTTCCCCACGTGCTGATGCGGCGATCGCGCGCTCAAATGTCCTGAGTTTCCACTCTTTGGGCGGCGATGTTCGACAGCCGCAAGCCCGCCGCATTGCCGCCTCCGAGTGTTTGATATATCGTTTGATCACGAGTTTGACCGCCTACGAGAGCCGGAGCAACCTGTGTCGCAGTTCCCCGAACGTCAGCCAGCCGAGGCGTACACGGTCGTGATGCCCGATCATCCACGCCCGATCGTCATGATTGGCGCCGGCGGTATCGTCAAAGATGCGCACCTCC
The DNA here is from genome assembly GCF_015864945.1 of Salinibacterium sp. NG253. Lineage (GTDB taxonomy): Bacteria > Actinomycetota > Actinomycetes > Actinomycetales > Microbacteriaceae > Rhodoglobus. Next base: position 2,033,181 of record NZ_JADYWF010000001.1, read on the forward strand.
CGGCCTACCGCAAGGCGGGGTTCGAGGTGTGGGGGATTGTGAACCGCACGGCGGCCAAGGCGCAGGCTCTGGCTGAAGAGTTCGGCATCCCGAACGTGTTTACGTCGCTCTCGGATGCCGTAGCGGCGGCCCCGAAAGACGCCGTCTACGACCTCGCACTCATGCCCGAGCAATACCCGACGGTGCTCGACCAACTTCCCGATGGCGCGGCCGTGCTCATCCAGAAGCCGTTCGGTCAGAACCTGGCCGAGGCGCGTGTGCTCCTTGAGATCTGTCACCGCAAGAATCTTGTTGCTGCCGTGAACACGCAGTTGCGGTTCGCGCCATACGTCGCGGAGGCTCGCAAGCTCATCGCCGAGGGTGGGATCGGTGAGCTCTATGACATGGAGATCCGCGTCGCTACCGAGACGCCCTGGGAGATCTTTCCCCATGTGCTCGGCATCGAACGCCTCGAGCTCAACATGCACAGCGTGCACTACATGGACCTCGTGCGTTCATTCTTGGGCGACCCGGATGGGGTGAGCGCGGTCACGGTGCGGCACCCTGCCAAGCCTCAAGTGTCGAACACTCGCTCGACGATCATCATGCGTTATCGGGATCGCCCGCTGCGGGTCACGATCAGCACGAACCACGATCACGGATTCGGCGGCAAGTTCGAAGAGAGTTTCATCAAGTGGGAGGGTACCAAGGGGGCCATTCGCGCTCAGATGGGTCTCATGCTCGACTATCCGCGGGGTGGCCCGGATGCTCTCGAGATTGCGTACACGGACAAGCCCGAGCTCGGCTGGCAGTCGGTACCTTTCGAGGGCAGCTGGTTCCCGGATGCTTTCATCGGCTCCATGAGCGCCCTCCAACGCTACGTCGAGGGCTCGATTTCTGAACTTCCCACCTCGGTAGAAGACGTCATACGTACTATGGCTGTTGTTGAAGCCGGATACGATTCACAAGAACGCGAAGGTATCGCGTTGGCAACTAAGGAGAACACTCAGTGAGATTTGCGCGACTCGGGCCGGTTGGCTCAGAAATTCCTGTCGTCCTGCACGACGGAGCGGCGTTCGACCTGCGCCCCATCGCGGCAGACATCAACGGTGCTTTCTTCGAGTCCGGCGGAGTTGACTCTGCTCGAGCGGCAATCGCCGCTGGCACGCTCCCCGCCGTCGAGACCGAGGGCGTTCGCGTCGGTGCGGCGATCGCCCAGCCCGGCAAGATCGTGTGTGTCGGCCTCAACTACAGCGACCACGCTGAAGAGACCGGTGCGACGCTGCCCGACGAGCCCGTCATCTTCATGAAGGACCCCAGCACGATGGTCGGCGCCTTCGACAACGTGCTCATCCCGCGCACGAGCGTCAAAACCGACTGGGAGGTCGAGCTCGGTGTCGTTATCGGCGCGACTGCTCGCTACCTTGATTCCCCGAATGACGCGGCCGCCGTCATTGCCGGTTACGCCGTCTCGCACGACGTTTCCGAGCGCGCTTTCCAACTCGAACGTGGCGGAACCTGGGACAAGGGCAAGAGCTGCGAGACCTTCAATCCGTTCGGGCCTGAGCTGGTGACCGCCGACGAGGTGTCCGACCCTCAAGCCTTGGGCTTGCGGCTGTGGGTGAATGGTGTCGAACGCCAGAATGGCACGACCGCGAATATGGCGTTCGGTGTCCACTGCGTCGTCTGGTACCTCAGCCAGTTCATGGTGCTTCGCCCCGGCGATGTCATCAACACGGGAACGCCCGCCGGCGTGGCCATGGGTATTGAAGGCCAGCCCTATTTGCGCGCTGGCGATGTTGTTGAGCTCGAGATCGACGGTCTCGGTCGTGCACGCCAAGAGATGGTGCAGGCATGAGCGCCGAATTCGACGGTCTCGTCGCCGTAGTCACCGGGGGAGCATCCGGCATCGGTTTAGCTTCAGCACTCGCTCTCGCCGAGCGTGGTGCGACTGTTGCCGTGCTCGACCTGAACCCCGAGGGGTTGGATGCTCGCCTGCACGGTTTCGCAGCAGACGTGTCTGATCGTGCCTCCGTGGTCGCTGCTGTCAAAGCGGCGGCCGAGAAGTTGGGCGGCATCGACATCGTCGTGAACAACGCCGGCATCAGCGCGGTCGGCACCGTCGAAGACAACGACGACGCCGATTGGGCGCGAGTGCTCAACATCAACGTCACCGGAATGGCCAGAGTGTCGGCCGCAGCGCTGCCGTGGTTGCGCAAGTCGCAGCACGCCGCCATCGTCAACCTCTGCTCGATCGCCGCCCTCAACGGCCTCCCGCAGCGCGCTCTCTACAGCGCATCCAAGGGTGCCGTTCTTGCGCTCACCTACGCGATGGCTACCGACCATGTGGCGGATGGGGTGCGCGTCAACGCGGTCAGCCCCGGCACCGTCTCCACCCCCTTTGTGGAACGGATGCTGCAGGGCTTCGACGATCCCGTCGCTGAACGCGCCGCACTGGATGCCCGCCAGGCCACCGGACGCATGGTCACCCCCGAAGAAGTCGCCGGTGCCGTCGCGTATTTGGCGAGCCCGCTCTCCGGCTCAACGACGGGCACCGCGCTCGAAGTTGATGGTGGAGTAACGCACCTTCGCGTCAGAAAGTAGGCGCTCGCGGCATCCGACTGTCAAAAGTGGCAGTGGGAGGCCAAAACCGCTGGTATAGTTTTCTGGTTGGCGAAAGTCAATGAGATGCGCCCGTAGCTCAGCGGATAGAGCAATTGACTACGGATCAATAGGCCGGGGGTTCAAATCCCTCCGGGCGCACCAAATAAAACAGGTCTGATCAGCACTTTCTTGTGGAGTGCGGTCGGGCCTGTTGTGGTTTCTGCCCACATCCTGCCCACACTTGAAAACAACGGGGCGTACTTTCGGGGCAAAAATCGACCTGTCCGACTCGGCGGAACCCAGTGTTTATCTGGGTTTTGGTCCAGCGGGCGGAGTTGACCAATTGACCTCTGAACAATCGCCTGAGTAGACGGTGATTGCGCCTAGCGGCGCGTAACCGAACTAGGGGCAGGTCAGGGAGTAACCGAAACACTCAGGAGACCCTTCTGCCTCGGAAACTGCCAGAGCAGTGGAGCAAAGACACTTAGCGGAAAGACCTGTTTCCAAGACAGATCGAGCCCCGGAAATCTGCCACTTCCTACCGAGGCTCGGAAGATGTTCCGCGTGTCTCGAAAGCTTTAGCTTTCTGAGACACCCACCTCGAACGTTTGACGCACCTTCATCTGGCTTAATCTCGGGTGAGTCATACGGGCACCACACGCCCGCGCTCTTGACGGCCCCATGTGATAGCTCGGGAACGTCCGCTGCTCGTCCCGGTTGTGGGAGGGCGAATGAAGGTGGGGGGCAATTGCCCGGCAATCCGAGAGCGGCTAGGCTGGGATCATGACAGAGTTTTCGGCTCTCACGGTTTTCGCAGGTCTCCCAGTTCGGGATCTGACGCTTGCGATCGAGTGGTACGAGCGGGTGTTGGGTCGTGCCCCTGACGCGCGACCCGCTCCCCAGATCGCCGACTACTACCTAACCGTTGATCGGGTGCCTGAGCATGGCACGCTTCAACTTCGGGAGGATGCCGACCGTGCCGGGGGTGGGATGACGACGATCAACGTGGAAGACATCACAGTGATCGCCCAGTCCCTTGCGAATCTGCAGGTGGCATTCGACACGCAAGAGTTCCCGATCGACGCCGTGACGGTTAGCTCCGTCACCGTGGGCACATTCGAAGACCCAGACGGCAACGCTGTCACCATCGTTCAACCTCACCTCCGGTCCACGGACTAGAGGCGTAAGTAAGGTCTTTCCGTTGCCCGACGGAAGCGGATCCTGCACAGACAACGTCGATTTGCCCCGCAGCAGGTTACCCTTGCGGGGTAGCGATACCGCCACATAGCGATCACAGAACGCCGCCACAAAGCGATCAATTTTACACTTCTGCCCTCGGTGTTTGGTTGCTGCGACGGGACGCTGCCAGGCAGTGCGGGCCGTCCTGTACCGGGTCGGGCGCGTCCGGGGTCGGCCTGCGCGGCCTACGCGCCATGAGTCGCCAACTACTACCCGAGATCGCCTTCGCGATCGATATTGCGATTCCGGGTCGGCCGTGTGGCGGCCCAGACCGGGCTCGGTGCTCTTCGAGTGCTTGATCAACCACATCCGGCCGAGTCTGGCTGCTTCGGTTTCGCGTGCACGCGGGGCCGCGGAGCTGAGATCAATGGACGTTACAGCGCACCTCGGCGCATCGATCCAGGTCGATCTGCCCGCGGTTCGACGGCGGTCAAGCGGCGCACGCGGCCCCGGCGGACATCGACCGCGTCGATGTCGCGCAATCGTCCGTCGCTCATGAATGCTCCGTCGAAAAGGAGCGCGATTTGCATCGAAACCGCTCCGAGCCCGGCATGTCCCCAAGGAGGCGGGCTTCGTAATTGTTCGAGTCGCAACTGCATCGCGACGGCTCCGGGACATCGCGATGGCGACAGCGCCTTCCATACCGTAGCGACCTCAGGAGCCTCACTCTCGTCCGAAGGTGTGGTCGCCGCATCGGCCGGCATCATCGCATTGCTCGATGCACTCACTGAGGTCAAATGTAGGACGCAGGCGCCCAAGGCAGGATGAGTCCAGAACCGGTTGGTCCTCGTGCAGGCATCCTCTCAAAAAGGGCAGCCGGCCTACTGCACCGCCGGCCTACTGCACCACCGGTCGACCAGCTCGCCGCACAACTCGTGGCGGGGAACTACATGGCCATTCCGGATAAAACTCGGACGCAAGGAGTTATCCCTGTTGGAGGTCTGCTGCGGTCAACGAGTTCGGCAGCTTATCGCCCTCGTTGCCTAGCCATTGATATTTATCACCATCTGCACCAAAGAGGCCGGCGGTGCCACCCGTGATGTAGAACTCATTTCCGGAGGCACCGGGCACGCCTGATTCCACTAAGAATACGAGATAGGACCCACTGGCGTCGATGACGATTTTGCTGCCGTCTTCAGACACCGAGTTGCCAGTTGCCAGCTGCCGGATCACGATTTCCTCACCGGCGCTAAACTTCTGGTCCAGTCTCGCATCATCGGGCAGTCCAGCTGGCTGGAAAATCGCCGTTATCTCAGCCGTGGATGCGGTATAGGCAGAAGCAGAATCTGTCTCGGGGTACTCTTTCTGACTCGTCACGTCGATGCTTGCCACGAGCGTGCTATCGGCGGCAAGCTCTTTGATGGAGTTGTAGAGCTTTACCCGTGAACCAGATGAGAACGTAACGGCCGGAGCGCAAGCTGCAAGCGACATAACGCTGACAACTGCCACCATCATGAGGAACTGTCGGCCGTATTTGGGGAGCGAAATCATTGTCCCAATCCAATCAGTAGAGAGCGTTCATTCCTTGAGAGTCATCCGCAACAAGTTGGCAGCCGATGCCCGCAGCGTAGTTGCTTGTCGAAACTGAATTCATAATGGCAGTAGCGGTCGAAGAATGATTGAGGCCCATCACGTGACCGATCTCGTGGACCCAAACGCACTTGCGCTTCGTCACCGAGTACGAATTCGTGTAATAGGTGTTGATCCATGATTCACCCGTGTGGCCATCGCACGCCCACGTCGACCTACCGTCGTATCCCGCCGCCCCATTGTTCTTATAGGTCACTGTGAACGCCGCCGTGGAGCTGGTGAGTAGATTCGCGTCTGTGACGTTCCAAGCGCGTACCGCTGCAGATACTTCGGATGCGAACGGCGTGCCGCCAAGGTTTTGATACCGCTGCGGACTCAAGGTACAGCCCGTCGTGGTGTAGGCGTTCGCCCCGGTTACACCAAGCCCAACTGACATTGTGGACACTAAACCAACTGCTAAGATCGCCACGACGACTTTCTGATTGCGGCTGCGAAGCTTCATTGACTTCCCGATCCGTTTCGATGATTTGTAACGATGCTGGCCAAGTTACGCGCCCTAAAGGTGAACGTCAATCAATTTCGCGGTCGCCTGCTTGGTAATAACCTGCAGACGGCGACCGCGGCTCGGAAGCTGGGCTGGCGCGTGCGTATGGAGATCCGCCTGCGGTGGTCATGTCGGTGAAGGTTCGGCCCGCGGGCCGTCGTGATCTGCGGATTCATCCGGGATCCATCATTATGTAGTGATGGATGTCATCGTTCGAAGAGCGGTTCCTGACGAGTGGCGCGCCGTGCAAGACATCCGCCTTCGAGCACTAACTCGTGAGCCGTCTGCATTTGGCTCATCCGCGGGCGGAGAAAGCCTTCTCACCGAGGGTGATTGGCGGCAACGCATCGCGCACGGCTTCTCGGTACTCGCCTGGGCGGACGAGGAGCCCATCGGAATGGTGAGTGGAATCGTTAAGCGGGAGACCGGTGGGCACGAGCTGGTAGGGATGTGGGTCGACCCCGAACAGCGGGGAACTGGGGTGGCAACACTCGTGGTCGATGCCATGTGTGCCTAGGCGAAAGGCATGCGTGCGACAACGCTTGCTCTCTGGGTGGTTGTCGAGAACCAACGAGCGCGCCGGTTTTATGAGCGTGTCGGTTTTCGGGCTACAGGCGACTACGCGAAGCTTCCCAGTCACCCTGAGCTGTCTGAAGAAAAAATGACGATGGTCCTCCGTTAGAGGTTCCCTGTGACACAGGTCACGCCCGTGTTCGAGCTGCATGGGAAATCGTCGCGCTTGCGTGCTTTCGGATGAGAATAGTGGTCAGAGTGGCTCGTCAGAAACGTGAGGCTGAGTCCGCTGCGAAGCCAGCAATACGAACGATGTGATCGCACACGCGGTCGGGCGGGATTCTGTTCGCGGCCAACAAGGTAACGATGCCGTGGCCTGCCGCCCGGATTAGCTCCGCCGCCGCCGCCGCGTCCGCTTCCGGCTCGGTGACGGTGCGGGCAACCTCTTCCTTCAGAATGCTGAATGCTGTGTGCAACTCCCCGGAAGTATCAGCAGACGCGAACGGGAGTGTCGTTCGGGTCGAGAACATTGCCTCACAAGCCTCGGCCATTCAACCTGTTTGGAGTCGGCTCTTGCGCGCTTCGAGTTGATTGGCACCTGTTTGACCGTGCCACGTTCGAGATTGGTCGCACTCTGCTCGCGACAGGGGACGAAGGTCAGAGCATCGAACTTTATTCGGCTGAGCGTTCGATTGTCGACGCGTTCAGGCTGCGAGGCATTGTCGGGTACGAGACCGGTATTGAGGCGTTGCGCAATTGGTTGAAGCACCCAGAGCATCCCAACCCGCCAGGTTGTTTGCCATTGCGCAGGCCCTGCCGCGAGCGGTCGGCCCCTACGAACCGCCTTGGAGATACTGACATGACCCCGGAGCAGACTTTTGCTGCGCTGCAACGCATCGCCCGATAGCAGGACCGCGCGCTGTGCGAAGTCCGTCGTCGAGGACATGGCTTTGGCCGTCCTCAAAGATCATCTCACTGAAGTGTCGACATTCCTGAATCCAGTCTTCGTGGACGCAGTCGAACCTGCGGCAGCGTGGGACCTAACTTCGAAGACGTGGATCTAAGGCTGCTTGTTCTCTTTCCCTAATTCCACCGATGCAGTGGAGACGTAGCTCGTTACCGAGCAATAATCAGATTGACCGTGCCCACATTTCACCCACACTTGGGGAGCATCGCCGTCAGCGCGCGGCATCGGAGTCGCGCCCAGTCACCAGTGTTTTGCAGAGATTTTGGACAGTTCCGCGCAACTCCGCGGAAACGGCTTTCGACTACGGATCAATAGGCCGGGGGTTCAAATCCCTCCGGGCGCACCACTCCAGAAAGCCCCACATTCGTGTGGGGCTTTCGTCGTTAGCTTTCTTCTGTGCTGACGAGCATTCCCGTTGGATCCCCGTCGGTCACCGGAATCCGAAATCCGCCCCGTGTCTTGACGAGACTCGCGCGCAAGTCCCCTATGACGGTGGACACCGTGTGATTTGAAGCAAGCCCTTCCGGCAACGCTGGAAGGGCTAAGTCAGCCAAGGTGCGATTCGCTTGACGCCCGAATGAAAACCGGTAGCGATTGGAGCGAATGCACATTGCCCAGTACAGTTTCTCAGCGTCGGACATTGGCGTCCGTGGCTTCAAGATTGCTACATCTCGGCCACAGACGAATGCTTCCGGTTGCAGGAAAGTGGCGAGCGGGCTTCCGCCGAGCGCTACGCTCAGTTCGCCGGATTCGCCCGGAGTTTCTCCAACGGGCAGCTTCACCCGCGCCGACACGCCGTTATTCCGATCAGTTCGACTAACGAAGTTCACTCCGCTTGGAGGGGCCACGCGGTGAAGTCGATTCAACTCAAGGCTCTGTCCATAACGCACCTCGAATAGATCTCCGACAGCGGCTCCCGCTCGCGGAACGCCCGATTCAGACGCAGTGATCGGCGGAATCATCGATGTAAGTTGCTCAACGACTTGATTTGCGGAAATCCATTCAGGCGGGCGATCCGGAAGCTCCAGCGTCGCGAGCGTGCGATTGGCTTCTCGCCCGAACCCTTCGTATCGGAAGCGGTTGGCTTGAATGCACGTTGCCCAATACAGTTTTTCCACGAGCGTCATGGGTGTCTTGGGCTGCAGTACTGCTACGTTCTGCGCAGTATAGAAAGGCTCGCTCTGGACAAACGTCGCTAAACGAGACGCGCCGCCGAGCGCAACTGTCAGCAGCCCAGGCTTGTATGGGGCAACCTGCCCCACGCGGGCGACACGACCGCTGACCCCCTGTTTTTTTCCTGATCGTCCTACAAAGCAGATTCCTGCCGGGGTGACCTTCATTTTGTTGAAATCGAATTTGTTTCCGTAAGACACCTCGAATAGCTCGTCAACTCTCATCGATGAGCTCCGGCGGCACTTGTGCGGATAGCATTAATTGCGCGATTGCGTAGTTGCGGATAGTCGCATGAAAGTCCGCCTCGGTTAGCTTCGAATAGTCCGTTTCCATGTATGCTTCCGCGCACCACTCATCGCTGGCAGTTACCTTCTTAGTGACGGATTCTCCTGTGCGAACCTCACGGTTTCGAAATGCGTCAACCCAGGCATCTCGGATCGCGGGCCAGCGGCCATTCGAATCGATCCGGCCAAGGTGTTTAGTCTTGACATAACCGTCATCCCTCCAGTAGCCAAACCAGGTTTTCTTATTCTCGATGGCGTGTGGCTTGTGGGCGGTAAAAATCATCACGCAGGTGATCACACCTACTGGCGAGAAAAGCTCGCTTGGCATGGACATAACGGCTTCGAGCGTGTGTGACTTCAGGAGGGCAGCCTTTTCAGCGCTTGGCGCGGTCGCGCAGGACATTGGCACGATCGCAACCCCGGTGCCTCCCGCGTCGAGCAAGTCCAGCATGTGTTGAACGAACGCCAGTTCGCTCAGTCCCGCTCCCTTTTGGTTGTAAGGGGGGTTGATTAGCCCCACATTTGCTTTGTGAGCCTGGACCGCCTTCGAGACACCTTCATCGAAACACGAACCTTGGTAGAGGTTCGCCTTGCCGTCACCACGGAGGATCATGTTGGAGGCGGCCAGGGCATACATCCCGGGCTGTTGCTCGACGCCTACCAGCCGCTCTTTGCGGATTTGTTCCCGTTCCGCTTCCGACGTAGCCCCAGAGAGCATCCTGTTCATCGCTGAAATCAGAAAACCACCAGTTCCCGCACAGGTATCGAGTACAATGTCGTGTTTGTTGACATTCGCGAGTTCGGCGAAAAGTTCCGTAACGTGTCTGGGCGTAAGCACTATCCCGAGGGCCTTACCGTCTCCTCCTGTGTATTTCAGAAATTCACCGTAAAACTGTCCTACAACATCGAAGCCTTCATACGTCCTCGTGAGTGGCAACACGTGTTCGGCAAGCATCTCGATCAACTCGTACAACACGCCGCGTGGGTGAGTGGGCGTCGGCTTCCCTAGCTCCGGATGTACTCCGATCGTGGAATATGGCTGCGTCATATTGATCTTCTTTGCCTGAGGGATCTCCGCAGCTTCCAGCTCATCCTTCACAACTCGGAGCCATTGCCGTTGCAATTCTGACGGGGAGTAATTCCCATAGCTATTCGCGAAGGCAGCATTCCGTAATGCAAGTAGCGTTCCCGAAACAAGAAGGGGCTTCTCGGCCTCCGTCAATTTCCCGTAGTCGCGCATGAAGTTGTGGAGGTCGCGCGAGAACGCCATCAGGTCGGAGACGCGTGCTTGTTCTACTGCGGGATCGTATTGTGCGGCATCTATGTAGTCCACGAAGGGCAGAAGGTCCTCGATCTCGGCTCCTGAGCGGGCGGATAGCTGTCGCGCGATCGCCGATCCGCGTGGGTGTAAATATGTCGAAACAAGTAGATCGCCCTCTGACTGCCCGCTCACCGCGACAGCGAGCACGTGAAAACTGCTGCTCAGCGATTTCGCATAATGCAGCACACCGTCAACGGCGTAGTCGACGGGCTTCGAGAGATCTCTCGATACATGTTTTCTGGGATCACCTTTGCATTCGACTACCAACACGAAGTCAGGCACGGCGAGGGATGTAACAATGAACTCGGGCGCGCCTAGGCCGGTGCCGCCCGTCTTTGAGGCGCCCTTAAGGAGGCGGCGAATCTCAGCTATCTGGCTTCGCTGTTCTTCTACACGTGTGTCGCTGTCCTCGTCGAAATATCCCAGAATGCGGAGCTTATCCCGTACGAGATTTTCAGTGATTCTTTCGTTGATGCTCATTGCCCCTGGACTTTCTCGTTGTGAACACGGGTCAACGCCCCGCCAAGAACAGTATGCAGCTAGGGAACGTCTTTTCTGGGACCGGCACAGGCGCTCTGGCCATAAGTTGGCTTGAGCCGTTAACTTCTGTGCCGTTGAGTTGCAACTTCCTGCCTGGAGTTGTCGCTTGTCAGGAAGAAGCCCAATTTTTCCATGTCGGAGGAACGATCAGCTTCAAAAAGGTGCGTGTACGTGATGTCCATTATTGCGATGCTGCTGTGACCCATCCACCGACTCACCTTATAAATATCGATACCAGCGGCCGCCATTGGGGAGGCGTAAGTGCGACGAAGGGAGTGTCATTTCAATCCGGTCACTCCCAATTTTTGGATGCAGGGATGAAGTAGTGCTTGTATAAACTTCCGATATCGAATTAACGGCCATAGTCCAGCGCAGCCTTGCTCTCGGCGTAGCCCCCTTGCATTCGCCCTGGCCAGAGCGCTGCATCTCGATTGTTCTCGTGAGGGTACTCCTTGAGAGCTAGGCACCCAAGCTCTCAAGGAGTTCCTAGCGTAAGGGGACGTCCCTCGAGCTACGCGCGGTCTTCGAAATACCAAACTGCCAGCCCGCGCCCTTGGCTCTGCGAACTGTGCGGCGAACTTCCGCGTGCATCCCCTGAAATGCTTCGACGCGCCGTGGAGCTCGCTGAATCTCAAGGATTGGCGGTCGCGTCATTGGCGCGAGATTTCGGATGGAAGCCAGCCCAGGTACGCAAGCTTATGGTTGAAGTCAACGAGCGACCCACCTTTCGGGGGAGTGGCTGCGTTATGGCCAACCTCGGCACCGACGCCGACGTCCGTCCTGCGCAAAGTTTAGAAAATCGTGCGTGGCCCTCGTCGGGGCGTCATGTGACTGAGATGGCAGTTCTGGAGCTTTTGGTCTGGACAATACCGCTGTAGTGCTCCGCGTGCCGGGTATGGTTTTGATCGAACATGGTGCAGGCTCTAGACGTGATCGACGTTCGCATATGGGATCCGCAGGGGAACGCCGCCACCGGCGAGTTCGAACAGATCGTTACGCTGCACCGAAAGAGCAAAGCAACGCTCGGACAGTTGCCATTTGCTGCGTTCAGGCAGGCGGGCGAGCAAGGTCATCTGCTCATGGGATTTGTGAACGGAAAGCTCGAGGGTTATGTGCTCTACAGCACCCCTCGTCATCACACCCTGAAGCTAGTGCACGTGTGTGTGGCGGTGGGTGCGCGCGGCACGGGTCTTGCCGGGGCCATGGTCGAGGCGGCCATAAGGCACAATCCGGGAAGGTCCACGATTACGGCTCATTGCCGTTCCGACTACGGCCTGGACGGATTCTGGCGCTCACTAGACATGACCCCCGAGGCGGAACGAGCGGGCAGGGCTAAGGCCGGATCGACCCTGATCGTTTGGACAAGGCGGATCGGTCCGCGCGACCTGCTCGAGGAAGCTCTATATGGTTCCGCGCGTCCCCTAGCGGTTCTAGACTCCAACGTCCTCATTGACCTCTATTCGAGCGAAGCGATAGATCGCCACGATCGTCACGAGTCCTCAGGGCTGTCAGAGGACTGGATCGTCGATCTCTTAGAACTGACCTATTCGCCCGAGGCTTATGTCGACCTCAAGGCCTTCGCAGACGCGGGCGAGCGAACTCGCATGCAGAGGCGGCTCGGCAGCTTAGTTGCCTTGAGGCGCGTCGACGGGATGAAGGCTCTAGTTGAACAGCTAATCTCGAAAATGCCTTCTGCGATGGTCCTAAAGGACCGCAGCCTTTCGAGCGACGCCATTCACCTCGCGGACGCCATTCTCGCTGGGGCCGACTTCTTCGTGACTCGCGACAACAATCTCATAGAAGCGACTAGTGAATGGATCGCTCGCGAGTACGACCTCGAGGTGTTGCGACCTGTCGCGCTGATCCAGCAGATGATGCCCGAGGCTGCACTCTCGCGATTCCGATCCGATCTGCTGGAGTCCGTTGGCCTAGCCTGGTCGACAGTGTCCACAGTTAGCGCTGCATTGGAACAAGCCTTTCTGGACCACCGCTCGCAAGAGAAGGGCGCATTTTTCAAGAAGGAACTTCAAGCTGTGCTGGCCAGTCCGAATTCAGCTCGCCTCAGCGTCCTTACGGACAAACGTGGTCGCCAGCTGGCCTTACTTGGCACTCGCGTCCAGGGAGAACTCCTGACCGTGCCCATTCTTCGAGTGGCGAGAGGGACGCTGGGCTCGACGATCGCGTTCCAGCTTGTTCGGTACCTTCGGGACATCGCTTTGAGCTTGGGTGCTGCAGCGGTGTCGGTCGTCGAGGACAGGCTTGATCCTGTGGTTGCCAATGCACTGAGGGCTGACGGATTTGTAGGGCATCCGATGGTGGTGACCGTCGCGCGGCACCCTCCGGAGGGGCTCAAGCGGTTGGCGAGTGCGATAGATGTCGCTGCATATGAGCGGCAAAACTGGCCACAGATACTACTCGATTCGGGCCTCCCCCTGTGGGTGGTGCCCATCCAGCCGACTTACGCCCGAGGCCTTCTCGGATTCAACGACACACTCATTAGCGCGCGAGACAAACCAGCGCTCGGCTTGTCGCGTGAGTTCGCCTACTTCAGCTCTCCTAAGATCAAAGCTTGGGATGTGCCGGCCCGCGTTCTTTGGTATGTGACGAAAGACACCAACGCGAAGGAACCCACCGCAGTCAGGGCCCTCGTCGCGCATTCTCGGGTGACCGATTCGGTGGTGATGGAAGTGGGGGCGGCGATGTCACAATATCGATCGTTCGGCACTTTGAGGGAGCGCGAAATTCGAGATCGGTCGAGAGACGGTAGAGTTCGTGTGCTGCGTTTCGAGGATACGCAGCTACTCGATGAGCCCATCGCAAGACGAAACCTCGGCCCAATCTTCGATCGGTTTGCCATTAAAACGCCTATTCAATCTGCGCGAATGGTTCCATCTCACCTCTTCGATGTTGTGGTCCGGGATCAGCCAGGATTCGAGGGACGATGACTAGAGCATTGTTTCTGTCGCTTAAGCCTCGCTACGCCCGGGCGATCCTTGAGGGTAGAAAGACAATCGAAGTCCGTCGCAAGTTCCCTGTCGTCCCAGAGGGCACAATGATCGTTCTTTACTCCAGCTCTCCCGAGCGGGCCGTACTCGGCACCGTAAGTCTAAAGCGGACAACACGGATCGACCCAAGCCAAGTCTGGAACTTGCACGCTGATGCGATCGAGATAAGCAAGGCGGAACTAACTCGGTATCTCCATGGCGCACCTGAGTCGACGCTCCTAGAAGTCGAGAACCCCTCTACCTGGAATACCCCGGTGCCTCTGAGCGCGCTTCGCAAGGCAATCGGGGTTGAGCCGCCGCAGAGCTTTCGCTATTTGGAAACCGCACAGGTTGAACTGATGCAATCAGGAGTTGGAGCAGCGTAGTCACATCGTCCCTAGAGCCGTGAGCTAAGAAAAGCGTAGTTCCTTGCGGATGCATTTTCCCAGCGCGTCCAGAGCCGCCGCCTGGGCCCCCGCCAAGGCGACCAGTGCGCCCGAGTCCTGGTCCGACGATCCGTCGAAGTAGAGCATGTCAAGCTCTTCTTGATACTTGCTCACTGATTCGGTCCACGTCTCGTGAGCTGCAGTAATACTCGGTGACGCGAAGGCATCACGCAATGCCGCCATCTCCGCGTCCCGTCTCGCATCGAGGTTGATGACCTTCTGTCGTGAACCGAATCCATGCTCGATATTTTCGTGATTGACGATGTTGTTGACCGTTGCTTGAATCCCTCGCGCCCGGATGTGGCACATCCGAAGTAGATCGACATAGGCATCGGTTCTGCGTTCTATTCGCCGCGAGAGTTCTGCGCGTCTCTCCGACCGTAAGTTCGCGATGATGGTCAGAGCCATCCCGCCGAGTCCGATGGCGAAAGCAGCGATCACTCCCCACCCTGCTACCTCAATGTCAGTCATCTCAGCTCCTCCTAGTGGCGCATTTGGGTTTGGACTCACTGTACGGGCGAACCAACGCAGTGCGCGTGAGCCTTGTCGCTCTCTATACCTCTGTGTTTCGGTCCCACGAACAGAGGTTCGCCGAGCGGCTTCAAAGGGCCTCGATCTCAAGCGATCACGGCTTGACCCGACTGTGATGCAAATCCGTCAGTTCTATCGGACTTAGTATCGCTCAAGAAATATGGTGCCCACATTTCACCCACACTTGGGGAGCACCCCAGTCAACTTGCGGCATCGAAGTCGCGTCCAGTCACCAGTATTTTGCAGCAATTTTGAGCACTTCCGCATAGCTCTGCGGAAATGGTTTTCGTCTACGGATCAATAGGCCGGGGGTTCAAATCCCTCCGGGCGCACCACTCCAGAAAGCCCCACATTCGTGTGGGGCTTTCGTCGTTAACGGCCGCAGCCGTGCTCCACTGGGCATTCGTTAGAGTGACGCCATGGCATCCACTCAGCAGGGCCGTGTCGTCGAACACGCACTTCTTCCGGTCAAGCCCGGCCGTGAGGCGGAGTTCGAAGCAGCTTTCGCTCAAGCGAAGAGCATCATTGCGGTGATGCCGGGATTCCGCGGGCTGACTCTCTCACGCGGGGTCGAGCATCCCGAAACGTATTTGCTGCTCGTGCGGTGGGACACCGTTGACGACCACGAAATCGGATTTAGGGGTTCGCCCGAGTATCAGCAGTGGCGAGCATTGCTGCACGAGTTTTACGAACCGTTCCCGGTCGTCGAGCACTTCGATGAGATCGAGCGGGTCGAGACGAACAGCTGACTTCGCCGAACCACTTTCGCCCGCGGGCCGTGAACAGGCCAAACTAGAGGGATGCTGCTACCTGCGATCATCCTCATCACCTTGGCTCTTGTTTTTTACACCGTCGGTGTGTGGAGCGAGCGAGTGCAGAAGGTGCTCAAGCCGTGGCACGTCGTGCTCTTCGGGCTGGGATTGGCGGCGGATGCCACGGGCACGTTCCTGATGAACCTGATCGCGACTGAGAATCGTGCAGCCGGCATCGAGCAAAGCGCGTTGAACCAGCTGATGGGCGTTACGGGAGTGATCGCGATCGTGCTCATGGCTGTGCACCTCGCTTGGGCGATCGTCGTGCTGGTGCGCAACCGCGAAGCGGAGAAGACCAGCTTTCACCGATTCTCTGTCATCGTGTGGGGAATCTGGCTCGTGCCGTACATCGTTGGGGCGCTCGGCTCCAGCCTCGGCTAAATCAGATCAGCAGGCGCCGCTCACCCGATTCGTTCGCGCAAGAACGCCACCACCCGATCACGGGCAGCCGCCGCGGAGTTTGCCGGGTTCTCGCGCACTTCGCCGGTGAGCACCGAGTGTGCGGTTGCGGCGTAGCCGTCAGGGTTTCCCGGCGTCGAGTCCAACTGGATGATCTCGAAGGCGTCACCGAGGCGGGCCTTGATGGTGTCGAAGCGGGCGCGCGGGGCCGCAGTGTCTTCGCTGAAACGCAAGCCGAGCGCGCAGACGTCGCCGGCATCCGCTCGGGCAGCAATCCGGTCGAATTCGTCGGGCGAAACTCCGGCATCGAGTTGGCGCGCACGGCCGACCGGAAAAGGAACGGCCGGCTGGCTGAGAACGGATGCCGCCACGGAATCGTCGATCGCCGCGGCTAAGGCGAATCCGCCCGTGAAGCACTGTCCGATCACCCCAACACCTCGCCCGGGAGTGCGGGCAGCGAGGTCGGAGGCAACCGCCCGAAAGTAGTCGGTGACGGGCCGAGACGAGTTCGTCGCGAACGCGCGGAATTCGGCAGTCACGCACAATCGCAGCACGATCCGCGTCATGTAACCCATGGTCTTGGGCTTGCCTGGTTGGCCGAACGGCGAGGGCACCACCACGGTGAACCCCGCGGCGACGAGGTGCTCTGCCAAGCCCAGCACCTCCGGGGTGATCCCGGGAATCTCCGGAATCAGCACCACACCTGGGCCCGCGCCTTTTTCGAAGCAGTCGTAGGTCATCCCCGCGGCAGAGAAGGGCGCACGAACCCACCCCTCGAGGTCGCCGACGGGAGCGGTAGTGGTTGGCGCGGGTGTCATGGGTCAATCTTCGCGCATGGGAACCCAGCGCACACTGTGGCGGCAGAACAGGGCCGAGAGCGCGGTCGAGAGCTCAGTCCCGAGCGAAGTTTCTACATCCACGGCTCACGCATATCTCGTTCATAGGAATGTCATAGGGAATCCCGATGTGATGTAACAAGTCAACCACCAGAGGAGCTTGATCATGAAGCGAAATCACTTCACCCTTACCGCCGCAGTCAGCACGTTCTTGATTGGCGGAGTGCTGTTGGCCGGATGCTCGACCGCCGTTGAAACTCCCGCCGTCACCTCCAGCGTGGCCGCCGAGATCAGCGAGGCGAGCGTCGACCTGAACCTGGGACCCGTTGCGACAGAAGTTCTCGCGGCGAACGCAAACTCGACGACCACCAACGATGACGAGTGGACCCTCGATGGCGCCGTCACGATCGCGCTCGACGGCTCCACGGCGAGTGCCGACGGCGATGGCGTCAGCGTCTCGGGTTCCACCGTCACTATTACGGCGGCCGGCACCTACATTCTCTCGGGGCAGCTCGATGGCCAAGTAATCGTCGACACCGACGATGAAGACGTTGTCGCGCTGGTGCTCGACGGGGTAGAAATTTCCAACTCGACGAGTGCCGCGATCGCGGTCGTCAACGCCGAAGACGTGGTGGTCTCGCTCAGCGGAACCAACACGCTCTCCTCCACAGGAGACGATGCCGACTACAACGCCGCACTCTTCAGCGACGCCGACCTCACCATCTCGGGCGACGGCTCGCTCACGGTGAGCAGCTCGGTCAACGACGGAATCACGAGCCACGACGACCTCGTCATCCTCTCGGGCGACATCACGGTCACTGCCGGTGATGACGGCCTGCGGGGCAAAGACTCGCTGACCATCGAGGGCGGAACTATCACGGTGGATGCCGGCGGCGATGCTCTCAAGTCAGACAACGAAGAAGACGAAACGCGCGGCTACGTGTACATCGCGGGCGGCATTGTTGACCTCACGGCGGCGGATGACGGAGTGCAGGCCGAGACCGACATCGTGATCGCTGGCGGTTCGACCACGCTCGCGGCAGAAGACGACGGCCTCAAGTCTGAGGTCAACATCGTAATCTCGGGCGGCGGAACCGCTGTCACCAATTCCTATGAAGGCATCGAGTCGTACTACATCACTATCGAGGGCGGCGCGCTCGCGGTCAACGCAAGCGATGACGGCATCAACGCCACGAGCGGCACCAGCACCACTACCGACATCGGCGGCATCGTCGAAGCGGATGACGGAGCGATGGTGTCGATCACCGGCGGCGAGACCACGGTCAACTCTGCCGGCGATGGAATCGACTCCAACGGGTCGATGCTCGTCACGGGCGGTATGACCACGGTGTTCGGTTCGTCAGAAGACCGTGAGGGTGCGCTCGATGCGAACGGCACCATCGTGGTCGACGGCGGAACAGTCTTGGCGGTCGGTATGACCTTCATGGCAACCGCGCCCGAAACGTCATCCGCGCAGGGCTGGGTGAGCGCTTCGCTCGAGCAGGCGTACGGCGCCGACCAGACCGTTCAAGTGCTCGATAGCAGCGGCACGGTGATCGCCGAGTTCACGTCGATCAAGTCGTTCCAGTCGGTCGTGCTGTCGGATGCCGCCATCACGAACGGCGACACCTACACGATCACGGTTGACGGCGACTCGGCCGGAACCGTGACCGCCGGAGTCGCGGCAGCGGGAAGCGAAAGTGCCGGCGGCGGCGACGGGGGAGCACCTCGCCCGTAATCTAAAGCAGCAGCAGCAGCGGCTGCCGCCAGAGTTCGCCCCCGTGGCGTTCGCTGAGCGGCAGCCGCTGTTGTGTTGTCCCTCACAGGCGACGGTGACAGGCTGGACTCACCGACGAAAGAGGATTCTGATGATCGACTATCCAGGAATGATTTCCAAGAAAAACCTCATCGAGCCTGTCCCGCGTCGCGTTCGTGGCTATTTCGCTGGCGAGCTCATCTTCGACACGACAGCAGCGCTGTATGTGTGGGAGTGGGCACCGTATCCGCAGTTCTACATCCCGCTCGCCGATGTGAAGTCTGAGTTCCTCGTCGGTGAAGGGCAGGAGCACCATCCCGCGCGCGGCACCTATCAAGTTCAGGGTCTCGCGGTGGGGGAGCGCGAGCATCCGGCAGCAGCCAAGGTTTACGCCGGCGACGGGCTCGAGGGCCTCGCCGACATGGTGCGTTTTGAGTGGGATGCGCTCGACTCCTGGTTCGAAGAAGACGAGCAAGTTTTCGTGCACCCTCGAAGCCCCTATGCCCGAGTGGATGCCGTGCGTTCGACCCGCACGGTGCGTGTCGAACTCGAGGGGGTTGTGCTCGCCGAGTCCTCGTCTCCGGTCATGGTCTACGAAACGGGTTTGCCGACGCGGTATTACCTCAACCGCACCGACGTGAACTTTCAGCACCTTGTCGCCAATGACACCGTTACCGAGTGCCCTTATAAGGGAACCACTACCGACTACTGGTCGGTAAAGGTGGGCGACACGGTTCACGACGATCTGGCGTGGTCGTACTCGTTCCCCACGCGACAACTGTTGCCAATTGCCGGCCTCGTGGCGTTCTACAACGAGAAGCTCGACATGTTCATCGATGGCGTCGAGCTCACTCAGGCCAAAACGCACTTCTTCCCGTCGACTTCTGCGAGCTAAGAGCGCGCGTCATGGCAGCGAACAGCTTTCGAACGGACAGCGGGCTTGTTGTGCCTGCTATTACGACGACGCAAATGCGCGAGGTCGATCGGGTCGCGGTCGATGAAGTCGGGCCGAATCTCTATCAAATGATGGAGAATGCTGGCCGCAATCTGGCGTCGCTCTGTGTGGAGCTCCTCGGAGAGCGCTGGCCGACAGCACCGATCGTGGTGCTGGCCGGAACCGGTGGCAACGGCGGCGGCGGAATCTGCGCGGCCCGTCATTTGGCCAACCACGGTGGCAACGTCACTCTGGTGATCTCTAACCCCTCTCACCTCAAGGGCGTCCCTGCCGATCAACTCGCGCTCTACCGCGCCACCGGTGCCCGAGTTGCGACGGTCGCTGAGCTTGACACCGTGGATGCTGAGCTGCTCGTCGATGCCGTGTTGGGCTACAGCCTCGGTGGTGCACCGCACGGGGCAGCTGCCGAACTCATCAGATGGATGTCGCGCCACCCCGCCCCGGTCGTCTCCCTCGACATCCCATCCGGGGTCGACTCCACGACCGGCGTAGCGCCAGGTGATCACGTCACCGCCACCCACACGATGACCCTCGCTGCTCCGAAGACCGGGTTGGATGCCGAAGCTGTCGGCACCCTGTGGCTAGCCGACATTGGGATTCCTCGCGAGGTTTATCGGCGCGTAGGTATCGAGCTGCCTGCTGCTCTCTTCGTTCCGGGTTATAGAGTGCGACTTCAGGCGTCCTAAACACAGTGTTTTGGGGCCCTCATTTTTGCGACACGCCCGGGATGTGGTCGGTGTTGGCGAGGGGGGCAGAATGCACGTAATGTTTCCTCTTGTCACCCCAAAGGTGCGGAAGTCCCGGGCAGTTCTGCTGCTAGGTTTCCGGCCTCAAGTGGGGGCCACCATTCTCCTGAATCTTTTATGGTTTGGGTCGAGTCAAACATCGGTTTACCTCTTGTGGGTTGCGGTGTCAGATCTTAGGATGAGAACCCGCTTTATTCGCGTGTTGGTCAGTTGTTGTGTGCCGTTCTGGTGCAGTTCTGCTGGTTTGACAAGCGCGGTGAAGCTGGTAAGTTAGACAGGTTGCCTTTCGCTTTCGGCGGAGGTTGCCAACACAGGTTTTGAAAGCCCTGGGGTGAAGCCGTTTTGCGGTGGAGGTCAGGAGCGTCCGATCCTTGAGAACTCAACAGCGTGCACAATGTCAAATGCCAAAAACCCGACTGTGCTTTTTATGATCAACCTATTTCGGGTTGGTTGTGGGAGTGCAGCGGATTCCTTTGGAAAAAGATATAAACAACAAAGCAAGTCAGTATTGATTTGTTCTGTCAGTTTCAAACTTGTTGCCTCGACACCCTATTCCGGGTGCGGGTGACGCAAGATGTGCATCGGTGGGCTTTGGCTTGTTGGTGCAATCAAACATTTATGGAGAGTTTGATCCTGGCTCAGGATGAACGCTGGCGGCGTGCTTAACACATGCAAGTCGAACGATGAAGCCGGAGCTTGCTCTGGTGGATTAGTGGCGAA
>NZ_JADYWF010000002.1 GCF_015864945.1 Salinibacterium sp. NG253
TCTCTGCGCCGATGGTACTGCAAGGGGGACCTTGTGGGAGAGTAGGACACCGCCGGACTTCAATTGTAAAATAGCCACACCCTTCGGGGTGTGGCTATTTTGCTTTAACCACCAGACAATCATGGCCTCACCAAGGCAATGCCGCGGAATACAGCTTCGCGGAGTAGCGTGATGAGTGGATGCACTCGCGGCCCTCCTGCGAACCTCTCACCTCAGGGCACGCACCAGCATCCTCAACCGCCAGGAGGCGACCATGCAGGTCATCGTGAATACCGATAACAACATCACCCTCAGCGAAGACACGATTGCGTCGATCACGTCGGAGCTCGAGTCCAAGCTTGCTCACTTTAGCTCCCACCTCACGCGACTCGAAGTTCACCTGAGTGACGAGAGCGCCGGCCGGAGCACAGGCGATGACATCCGGTGCCAGCTTGAAGCGCGCCCCGAAAACCGCACTCCTGAACTCGTAACCGACAATGCTTCAACCGTTGAAACTGCAATCAACGGTGCGACTCGCAAGATGCAGCATGTGCTCGAGACGACCTTCGGTCGCGCGGATCAGCACAAGGGCGCCAGCTCGATGGGCGGCGTCGAGCCGAGTTGATGATGCGTTTGTGCGCCTAAGTGCTGCGCGCTCTGTATCTTAGCGAGCAGGGCGCGGCGTGCGGGGCCGCTAACTTCGCATCGACAAAGTGCGTCGCCGCTGCCAGACTGAAAGGCATTGCAATTGCAATAGTACTTAGAAGCGCGGAAAGGCTGGCCGATCGTGGTGGAACAGTACTCGACAGTGGACTATCACACGGGCGGCGAGCCGTTTCGGATCGTCTCGTCGCTGCCGGTGAGCATCGAGGGCGTTGGGGTTCCCGAGAAGCGCGTATACGCGATGCAGTCGCCGGAGCTTGAGCGCATCCGCCAGATTCTCTGTTTTGAGCCCCGCGGCCATGCCGATATGTATGGCGGTTTTATCGTCGAGCCGAACGACGCCGGCGCGCACTTCGGGGTGCTGTTCTGGCACAGAGACGGGTTCTCTACTGCGTGCGGGCACGGCACGATTGCGCTCGGCGTCTGGGCAATCGAGAGCGGACTCATCGCCATAGACCCGAGTGGGATTACCGACGTTGTCATCGATGTTCCCTCCGGACGGGTTACCGCGCGCGTGCACACCGATGACGACAGCGTAACCGGCGTCGACTTCATTAACGTCGCGAGTTACGTGCTTGCCGAACGCGTTCCCGTCGCTACGTCGCTGGGCGAGGTCGTTGTCGATGTGACTTTTGGTGGCGCCATCTACGCGCAACTGGATGCAGCATCGGTCGGACTCACTGTCACGCCCGAGGATGCGGCAGCCGTGATCGCAATCGGGCGGGAGATCAAGTGGGCTCTCAACGATTCGGAGTGTGCCGTGCATCCGTCCGACGAGCGACTAAGCGGCATCTACGGAACTATCGTCTACGAAACGCTGCCACCGCATCCGGGCGGCGCTGTTCACCAACGCAATGCCACGATCTTTGCCGACGGCGAGCTCGATAGGTCGCCGTGCGGTTCGGGCACCTGCGCGCGCCTTGCAACTCTCACGGCGAATGGCACACTCGCGGATGGCGCAACGCTGGTGCACGACTCGATTGTGGGATCGCAGTTTACCGCGCGAGTGCTCGAGCGCGTTGAGGCGGAAGGCTACGACGCGGTGATGCCGCAAGTATCGGGCATGGCGTTCAAGACGGGCGAGCATGTCTTTACCGTCGACGCTCGCGACACCCTCACACCAGGGTTCGTGCTGCGATGAGCGCGGCGCCCCGCTACCTCGACACTGCGGCTCTGTATGCCGCGATCAGCCCGGTCGAAGCTGTTGGTGCAATTCAGGATGCACTGCTCGCCGGCTTCGATACGGGAACCGACCATGTGCGGTCAACCGAGAAGCTGACCCAGGGCGACTTTCTCCTGATGCCCTCGGAGGTCGGGCCCTACGCCGGCATCAAGATCATCACGATCAGTCCGGAGAATCCGGGGCGAGGGCTTGCCCGCATCCAAGGCCTCTACGTATTGTTCGACAGCGAAACCCTGACGCCGCAACTGTTGATGGAAGGTGCGGCGCTCTCGAACATCCGCACGCCAGCAGTGTCGCTGGCGGCCACCGAGGATGCTCTGCTTCGTGCGACGGAACCACTCAACGTTGTGGTTTTTGGGGCAGGCCCACAGGGAATCGATCACCTCGCAACGCTGAAAGCCGTGTTGGGTTCGCGGCGACACATCTCATCCGTCACCTTCGTCGTGCGCACTCCGCGGCCCATTGACGTCGCTGAAGCCGCGGTCGTGGCGGCGGGGAGCGCCGATGCCGAAGCCGCCGTTGCCGAGGCGGGGCTCATAATTTGCGCGACGACAGCCCGCACTCCGCTCTTTGACTCTGCGGCCGTCCGAGATGACGCCGTCGTGATTGCCGTTGGCTCGCACGAACCGGATGCCCGTGAACTCGACTCCGCGCTCATGGCGCGCGCGCAAGTGATCGTCGAAGACGTTCCCACGGCGCTGCGGGAAAGTGGCGACGTGATCCTCGCTATCGAGGAGGGGGTGCTTTCGGCCGAACGTCTACTTACAATGTCTGACGTGATTTGCGGCCGGACCGAACTGGAGGCCGACCGTCCGGTGGTGTTCAAGAGCTCGGGGATGAGTTGGGAAGACCTTGCCGTTGCGTCCGCGATCAGCCGTGCCATGAGTCTCACGAACGATGGCGGAAGTGCTGCCAATGACTGAGCCGACGTTGGCGCCGCGACCGCCGCGCGCGAGCATCCGCCAGTATGTGGCTGACACGCTGCGGGCAGCACTGATCGCGGGGGAGCTAGTGCCAGGTCAGGTCTACTCAGCTCCGGCGCTAGCCAAGCAGCTCGACGTTTCGGCAACTCCGGTTCGCGAGGCGATGCTCGACCTTGCCCGCGACGGAATGGTCGATGTAGTGCCGAATACCGGCTTTCGCATCACCGAGGTCACCCCGCGGGACCTCGACCAGATCACCGAAGTGCGGCTGCTGCTCGAAGTGCCGATCATGGGAGAAGTTGCCGCAGCATCCGGCGCTGAACGGGACACGCAGCTGAACGCGCTGCGACCCATCGTCGACGAGATGGTGGATGCCGCCCGCCGTAAAGACCTCACGGCGTACCTCAGCGCCGATGCGTCTTTTCACACCCGCTTTCTTGCGCTGCACGGCAACAACATCCTCGTGGCGACCGTGCGGGAGCTGCGCGATCGCACCCGCCTACACGGGCTCAAGGGGGTTGCCGATGCGGGCCACCTTGTCGAGAACACGAACGAGCACTACGCGATGATCGATGCGGCGCTTGAGCACGATCGCACCGCGATGGAACAGATCATGCGCAACCACCTCGGTCACGTGCGCACGAATTGGGCAGCCAGCGAATCATCGCGGGACTCACGCTAGAGCGCAGTCACACTGCCGTCGACGACGTCGCTCGGAGGTGCGCACGCCGTTGTACCGCTGGAGCGATCTCAATGGCGGTGAAGCTCGAAGGGCGCACTGCTCCGGTACTGCAGACTCCATCCAGAGGTGTAGCGTGCACTAGCGTGGCTGGCCGTTGGCCGGCACCAACCAAAGGATCACACATGGACGTTGAGAACGAAATTCTGCCCACCAGCAAGGAGCGTCTCGAGGAAATCGGGCAACCCGGTCCGGAAGGTCCTATCTTCATGGTCAACATGCTGAAGTTTAGAGATCACGCCGAGTACCCCGACGGCAGAGAAACCGAGCTCACGGGCCGCGAGGCCTACCACCTCTATGCCAAGGTGGCGGAAGAGTTGATCCGGGGCATCGGCGGAGAAGTGACCTTCGACGGCGACGTGACGTTCCTGAACACCGGCGAAGTCGAAGAGCTGTGGGACGAGATCATGATCGCGCGCTATGGCCAACGGTCCGATCTTGTGGACATGGTCCGCACGGACGAGTGGAAAGCCGCTGCGGTTCATCGCGTGGCAGGGCTGAAAGGCGAACTCAATATTGAAACCGTCGCGTCAGCTACGAGCGTTCAATCGGTGTAACCAGCATCGCTAGGAGCCGAGCCACATTCTGAGCTCGGTCTCCGGCGCGTGGGAGGAGTCGGCCGTTCAGTCCTGAATTGTCGGCTCCTCGGCGAGGGGGAGGTGCAGCTCGAAGGTTGCACCGCCTCCCGAGGTTGGCCGCAATTGCACAGAGCCGTGATGCTGGAGTGCGATCTCCAGAGTGACGGCAAGGCCGAGACCGGCGCCGTCGTGACTGCTCCGTACGCGAGACGGATCTGAGCGGTAGAAGGGCTGGAAGATTTTGTCTCGCTCGTCTTCGGCAATGCCTGGTCCGTGATCCACGATGCTGATCACAGCCTCGTTGTCAATGAGGTTCGCAACGACAGCGACGACGGTATCAGTCGGGGTATGGCGGCACGCGTTCGCGACAAGGTTAAGTAGCGCTTGGTGGAGTTGCGCCGGATTGCCGGTGAGCGGAACGTTCACTACTGCGCCGAGATCGGTCGTGATCGTGCGCGACGGGAAAGCGACCCGTAGATCGTCGACCACGTTCTCTGCCACCGTGACCAGGTCAACATCCTCCTCCACGGCCTCGAGCGGTTTTCCCTCCCGCACCAGTTGCAACATCGAGTTGACGAGCACGTTGAGGCGGATGCTTTCGTCGCCTACGCGGGACATTGCGCGATCGAGAGCGCCCGGAGTGGAAAGCATGTCTTGCGCGTAGAGGTCGCTGTAACCCTTGAGGGCGGTTAGTGGGGTGCGGATCTCGTGAGCGACATCCGCAAGCAGGCGACGCATGTCATTTCGGGCCCGCGTAGCATCGGCGGCGGACTGCTCTCGCTCGGCGAGGGCATCCCGCAGTCGGTTCACCATCCGATCGATATCGGTCGAGAGCTCCGCGATCTCGCGCGAGCCACCCGCTGGTGCAATCGGGGTGTCAAGCCCGCCATCCGCGATCTGCGTAACGCTCCGAGCAACTCCGGCGAGTGGCCGTGCGATCTGCCGGGCGAGGAACCAGGCCATCGCAGCTTCGAGCACTGCGATCGTGACCCCGCCAACCACAAGAGTGCCGCGCAGGCTTGCCAACGCTGCGTTGTAAGAATCGAGCGATAACGCGGTCACGCGAACCACACCATCCGGGGTCGGCGAGATTAACACCCGATAGTTGTCGACCGTGGCTGTAGTGCTCGTGGTCGTTGCCCCGAAGTACGCGAGATCCGCCGCAGCGAATGGGCTTGTGATCCCCAGATTGTCGAGAACAGTACCGTCGGGTGCGACGGTGAACTGGACCGGGAGGCTCTGGTCATCAATGTTCGGAGTGGGTGGCACTTGCTCCGACTCCGTGGTCGGGCCGCTATCGGGAAGAGAATCGGGGCGTGGGGCAGGGGCATCGGGGTCCGCGTCGGCGGGCGGTGGAACAGTGGTCACTTCCGCACGGGCGAGTTCGGCGTCCACTTCTGCGAGCCGACGAGCGCTTTCGCTGACGTCCACAGCAAGGGCGAAGGCGAGGAAGCCTACGACGATCGTCGCGAGAACGGGCAGCAGCAGCATCCACCGCAGAGAGAGGCGTCTCACGGGGCATCCTCGCGCAGAACATAACCTATGCCGCGGCGGGTATGAATGAGGGTCGGATGCCCGTCATCGAGCTTGCGGCGCAGGTAGCCGATGTACAACTCGACCACATTCTCGCTGCCAGAGAAGTCGTCTTGCCACACCTCAACGAGGATCTGGGCCTTAGAGAGCACAACGCCGCGATTGGCCATGAGGTAGTGCAAGAGCCGAAACTCTGTGGCCGAAAGATCAACGAGGGCTCCGCCGCGACGAGCCTGGTGGCCGGCTAGATCAAGAGTGAGCGAGCCAACCTGCAGCATGGTTGTAGCCGTGCTCGGGCTGGTGCGACGCAGGATCGCCGCAACGCGGAACACCAGCTCGTCGACGGTGAACGGTTTGGTCAGGTAGTCGTCGCCACCGGTGGCGAATCCGCGGATGCGATCCTCGGGCTCCGCCAGCGCAGTGAGAAAGAGAATGGGGGTCGTCGACCCGGTGGCGCGCAGTCGGCGGCACACTTCGAGACCGTCAATGCCGGGGAGCATCACATCGAGAACGATGAGATCAGTGGGCTGGGCGAGCGCCGAGCTGAGCGCCTGATGGCCATCGGCGACGCTCATGACCGCATGGCCCTGAAAGCTCAAAGCGGTGGTCACGACGTCACTAATCGCTTCGCTGTCTTCGGCTACGAGGATGCGATGGGCGGGTGACTGCGGTGCGTTCGACACGGCCTGAATCTAGCAAGAAAAACTGTGGCACAGTTGTGGCGCATTCCACAGCGTGACCACAGCAACCGCGCCGAGGGTGTCACTATGAACACAACTGTACGGCGCGACATCCGCCTCAAACGTCCCCCGCTGTTCGCGGGCGTGCTCGTCTTGTCAGCCCTCGCGCTGGCCGCGTGCGCTTCGGCCGACACCACCACCTCGACCTCAACCGACGGTTCCACCACTGCCGTGTCGGCTGGACTCGACCTTGACCTGTTCGTTGATGGAGCGATCGTTGGGGACCCAGCGACCGTTGACTGCACGCTTAACGGCGGCACGGAAACGACCTGTTACGAGATCACGATATCCGGATACCCCACCGACCACGAGATCGGCCCGTTCTGCCCTGACACGACCTCCACTTCGGCTGACGACGCCGGTATTTGGTTCGATGGAGAAGAGGTCTACGACCTCGATGGTGAGTTCATCGCGAACCTCGCGGAGACCTACGGCGATGACGGCTGGCACATGTATGACGAAGACGGCAACGTCTACGTCACCGACACCGTCGAAGCTTTTGAAGCTGCCGCGCGACCAGATGTCGATCCCGATTACCAGAACTACTGCATCGAGGGCAGCTATGACTTCCTCGACAACGGTGAGCCGATCGAGTCGACCGTTCTGATCCCCACCACTCCTGTTGCCGCTGACGCGTCAGCAGCATCGCAGGGCAACCAGGGCATCACTCTTGACGGTGTCGTCATCGCCGAGTCCGCTCCCGTTGACGCCATCCTCGGCGCCTACACGATCGCCTCGTTCGACGACTGCGGCGCCCACTTCAACCCGTTCGAGGGCTACCACCTGCACGGTGCGACAGGGTGCTCCGAAGTTGGCGATGCCGCCGAAGGCGAGACCCCGATCTTCGGTTACGCGATGGACGGCTTCGCCGTGCACAGCCCCTACAGCGACGAAGAGCTCGCCAACGTGGAGCTCGACGAGTGCAACGGACACACCACCGACGAACTCGGTTACCACTACCACGCGAACTCCGCTGAAAAGAACCAGGTTATTCAGTGCCTCGTCGGCGAGACGGTAGCCAGTGACGATGAAGGCGCGGGCGGCCCGCCCGCTGGTGGCGCTCCCGCTGACCCTAACGAATAGCCCCAAAGGCGATTGCAACTGAACCGTTTCTGACGAAACCTTCTGGAGAATCAGTATGAAAACATCCGCCCAATTTGTGTTGGTGCCCTTGGCCTGTCTCGCGCTGTTAGTGAGCGCGTGCACAGCAGCTGACGACTCGACGGACAGCACTAGCGACGCGGTATCGTCGGCGACGGATTCCGAAGTCGCAGCGCTCTTCGCCGACGGAGCGTTGACGTCAGACGCGATCACCGTCGACTGCACCCTCTCCAACGGCAGCGAGTCAACGTGCTACCAATTCGAGGTCGCGAGTCTCTCATCAGCGGTCGATACTGAGGGTCCGTTCTGCCCCGAAACCACCACGGACGAGGGTGGAATTTGGGTCTGGGATGGGGACGAACCTGGTCTCTACGCGCTCGATGAAGACTTCTGGGCCCTCATGGAGTCGCAAGGCTTCGAGTTCGCTGACGCGGATGGCGACATCACGATCGTGGACCCTGCTGGCGGAACTCCGTCGTCATCGACGACAGAGAATTCCTGCCTGCAGGCCACGCCGGATGATAGCTATCACCTTCAGGTGCTGATCCCCACGACGCCCGAGCTTCTCGATGAAGTAACGGACCTCTCGGTGATCTCGCAGATCGGTCTCGCCTTTGATGGTGTGACAATCTTCGGCGACGCTCCCTCGGTGCTCGACACCGGCGGGCTTCCGGCGCTTGATGCCTGCGGTGGCCACATTGACCCCTCGGGGTACTACCACTGGCACTTCGGCGCCGAGTCGATTCAGTCGATCTTGGATGACGCCGGAGCGAACGTGACCTGTGCGATCGAGCAAGATAACGAAGCTCCCGTCGCGCTCGCCTACGACGGCTACGTGATCTACGGCTCAGAAGAGGATGGCGCAGTACCTACCGACCTCGATGAGTGCGGCGGCCACGTTTCTGACACCGAAGAGTTCGGTGAGGTGTACCACTACCACCTCAGCACCGACGCATCCAACCTGCCACTGTGCCGAGTAGGGGCAACGGCAGAGGTAACACTCTCTAGCCCTGACGGCGACAACGTCGCGTTGCCGAACGGCACCGCTGGTGGC
The DNA here is from genome assembly GCF_015864945.1 of Salinibacterium sp. NG253. Lineage (GTDB taxonomy): Bacteria > Actinomycetota > Actinomycetes > Actinomycetales > Microbacteriaceae > Rhodoglobus. The sequence continues at coordinate 8,494 of NZ_JADYWF010000002.1, forward strand.
GGAGGCGGCGCACCCGGTGACGGTGGCCCGCCCGACGGCGAAGCGCCTGACCAGGGAAACTAGGTAGTGCACCACAGCACCACAGCACGATCCGCACGGCACGGTGGGTTCTCGCCTCTGGCGAGGCTCACCGTGCTGGCCGGGCTTATCGTTGCAACGCTGGCCCTCGTTATGCCGACTGCGGCATACGCTCACGACGGCACGAGTGAAGCCCTCATTCTTACCGTCGATCAGGGAAGAGTTGTCGGGACCGGACTCGTCGAATTCGCCGAACTGGGACTCGAAGACACCAGCGGTGACGGCCTCATCGACGCCACCGAACTAAGCGAACAAGAAGCCGCGGCTGCGGCGACGCTCGTCGGTACAGTTCGCGAAAACGTGACGCTCGCCGTCAACGGCGAGGCGCTTGAGATTATTGGGGCCGGGCTCTCGTTTCAGGGATCCAGCACCGACACCGAACTCGCGGCATCCGAATATGTTGGCGTCGCTTTCGCTTCAGCAGAATTTGAAGGCGAGCTGGATGAACTCGCCGTGACGTGGACATTCCCCTCACCGAGCAACGCGATTCTGCTTTCCGACGCGGAGGGCGCCGTTCTCGGCCACCTCAGCGATGAGGGCGCAGTGTCGTTCACGCTGGGCGCCTGGGCGACCGCAAGTTCATTTCTCTTGCAGGGCTTCGAGCACATTCAGCTCGGCCCTGACCACCTCCTCTTTCTTGTTGTGCTCGCGCTCGGCGTAGTCGGCGTCAAGAAGGGTCGCGCCGTGTGGTGGCCCGCCATCAAACTCGTGACCGCGTTCACCGTCGGGCACGCGATCAGTCTTTGCCTTGCCTACTTCAGCATTGTGTCGATTCCTGCGGGCATCGTTGAACCGCTCATCGCGCTCTCCATCGTTGCCGCCGCGGTTCTCGCACTCCGACGAAAAGCCGGCGAATACCGCTGGTGGATCGCAGGCGTCGTCGGTCTGGTGCACGGCCTCGGCTTTGCATCCAGCCTCTCCGAACTCGGGCTCGTCACCTCTGACCACGTCATTGCGCTCATCTGCTTCAACCTCGGAATTGACATTGCACAGACCATCGTCGTGCTGCTCGTGCTCGCCGTTGCGGCAGTGCTGACTCGACTGGTGCCCAAACGCTTCGAAATCATTCGGGTCAGCGCGAGCATTGCGATCGGGCTCGTCGGACTCTATTGGACCGTCACGCGGGTGTGGCCGTTCTAGGAGGCTGAAGCTAAGGCACTCACGAGCCCGGGTGTCGCCCGCAAGTCTCCCGCACGATCTACCGTGATGACGTCGACATCCCAACGATCAGTAACATCGTCGAGAGCAGCCTGGCCACCCGCCACGATCGTTGTCGCCAGAACATCGGCGGTCACAATGTCATTCGCGACGACACTGACCTGCACGAACTCGGCAGGCTCGAAACTGCCGCCGCGCCAAATGTGATCGCCGCGCTGAGCGCTGCCCGAGGTCGCGATCGCGCGGCGCGGATGCCGCAACTCCAGCGAACACAAGAGCTGCGTTGGGGCGGCAGGGTCGGCGATCCCGGCACGCAGAAGCGCGGGCGCGAGTTGCCCGGCCGGAGAGGTGACCGCGGTGGCTGCGCCGGTGGGGGAGACGAGGATGTCGCCACCCACGTTGATGCTCCACTGCGGGCATCCGACCGACGTGAGGTATTCGCCAGCCTGCTCAATCGCTTCGGCTTTGACAATCCCGTTGAGGTCAATCGTGCCGTCGGGACGGTTCGGAGTGAAGTTGCCGCCGGTGGCAGCGCGCCACTCGAGCGCGCGGGCATAGCTGGCCAACAGGACGCTACTGGCAGAGGGAAGGGTGAGCCGGCTATCGGCAACCTTGCTCAGTTCAGAGTCGGGGCGGTAGAGGCTGAAGCGGTCATCGACCGCGCGAAAGATGCGCTCTAGCTCGGCACGCTCCGAGGCCCAGGCGCTCGGAAGTTCGATTGAAGCAACCGTGCCCATCGTTTCAAAGACGTGCCGCATCACGCACCAGCCTGGTCGAGTGCGGACTGCACCGACGCGAGATAGGCCTGAGTTGTGTAGGTGGCACCACTCACATTCGAGACCTGAGCCGATTGCGATTCGAGCACCGCGGTGCGCAGAATCGGGGCTGCCCGGTTGCTTATTTGCACCGAACGACCATCGTCATCCGTCAGTTGAAGGGCCGTTATGTCGGTGATGGAACCGGAGGAAATCGTCACGGCAACCTGCACATTGCCGAAACGAGTGCTGACGCTTGAACCGGTGTATGTTCCGTCGGTCGGGCCAGTCGCGGCCGTCTCTGGAGCGGCTGCTTCTGGAGCGGTCGAGTCGGTAGTCGATCCCGAAGAAGAACCACTCGACGAATCTGTCGGTGCTGTCTCGGTCGTGGTGGCGTTCGGATCAGTGCCTGCTGCTGAGTCGACCGGCAACGTCAACGACGTGCCGTCACTCGTGGTGACGCTCACGCCTGCTTGGTAGCCGACGATGAGCACGCTCGTGGATGCGAGGATGCTTCCCAGGATCGCTCGTGTTCTCACCAGTCGAACCTTTCTGCGTGAATTTGATGGGAGCGGATGCCCGAAGCGCGCACGTCAACCTCGATGAGGTCGAGCCACGCGGTGGGTCCGCACAGGTACACGTCGGAGTCTGCGAGGTCGGGGAAGGCGCTCTGAAGAGTGACTCCGCGCTCATAGTCCGCTGCGGTCATCCAGCTGTCGACACCCCGCGGGCGGTGGCCGACCATCGAATAACAGGTGGCACCTTTGGCGGCGGCGATCGCCCGAATTTCGTCCCAGTGATAGGTCTCTTCGACGGTGCTGGCCCGCAACAGGATGGTGGCTTCACCCGGAGCAAATGATGATTGTTCGAGCAGGGCACGCACCGGAGTCACTCCAATTCCGGCGGCGATGATGGTGAGCTTGGGTGACGTGCGGGCGGCATCCGAGAACAACCCGTAAGGCCCCTCGATGCTGACGCGTGTGCCTACCGGTATCACCGTGAGTTGGGCACTGCCGGTGCCCAGATTGCGGACGGTGATGCGCGCCGAGCTGGCGGTGGGCATCGCCGACAATGAGATCGGGTGCGAGTGCCACCAGGTGCGTGGTGTCCAAAACCGCCAAATGAAGAACTGGCCTCCGGATGCTCCGAGTGCCCGTAGATCGTTGCCCGCCAGTTGAATCGTGGTGACGCCCGGGGCAATCTCGGTGACTGCGGCCACGCGCATCCGATGGCGGAGGCTCGAGACGAGCGGCTCGGCGAACCGGAACGTCACGATGCTGCCGAGTGCGAGCACGTAGAGTGCGATCCAATACACGCGCTGAAGGCTGCCGTCAGCGAGTACCCCTCCGACACTCAGCTGGTGAGGCAGCGCGAAGGCCACCGACACGTAGCTGAGCAGGTGGATGAGGTGCCAGCCTTCGTAACTGAACCGTCGACGTACCGCGACCAGTGATGACACGACGACGGCGATCATGAGCCCGAGGCCGATGAAGGCGAGCGGCATGTCGGGCAGGGAAAGCATGGGTCCGATTTCGGCAATCGGGTTGATGCCCGTCGACATTCCGTAACCGATCAGGAGGAGCGCACCGTGCCCGAGAAGCAGGTAGAGCGCGGGCTTGCCGAGCGAACGGTGGAGGGCGATGGCGCGATCGTGGCCGATCGTCGCATCGATGAGGGGGATGCGGGCGGCGAGCACCAGCATCACCAGAATGAAGTCGGTGCCGATCAGCCCCGCGACGATTCCGACGCTGGTGAGGATCTCGGTGATCGAAGAGAACTGGCTGAGCCCTCCGGATGCCAAGAAGAGCGCAGCGGCGGCGGCTCCGGAAGCCCACAGCGCGATCACGAGCGCATCGGAACGACGGCCGCGACGCGCGAACGCACGCCGGTAGTCGCCGCCGGCGATGGGGGGCCGGGCGGCGACGCGTCGGGTCGCGGCGTGCGTGGTCATGTGTATACCCTGCGGCTTCAAGCTATGGGATTGCCCGGAACCACCCACCTATTAGCTGAGCGAGCTCCGGGTTGGGAAGAGCGAGGTTCGCGAGCCGCCTCAGGAAGCAGCTTGGTCGAGTGCCGATTGCACCGACTCAAGATAGGCCTGACTCGTGTAGGTCGCACCGCTCACGTGGGAGACCTGAGCAGACTGCGACTCGATAACTTCAGCACGCAGAATCGGTGCCGTTTTGTTGCTGGTCTGGTCAGAGCGACTGTATTTGTCGGCCAGAGTGAGAGCCGCAACCTCGGTGACGATGCCAGCTGAGACTGTCACGGCGACTTGAACGTCGCCGAAACGAGTGTTGATGCGTGATCCGGTATATGTCCCGTCAACGAGATCTAACACGGCCTCCTCTGGCGTGATCACCACGCTCGGAGTGATAGCTGGTGTTGGATCGATTGGAGCCGTCAACGACGTGCCGTCGCTCGTGACAACTCTCATGCCTGCTTGGTGGCTGACTATCAGCACGCTTCCTGCCGCAAGGATGCCCGCCAGCATCGTTCGTGTTCTCACCAGTCGAACCTTTCCGAGTGAATCTGATGAGAGCGCAGTCCGGCGGCTCGCACTTCTGCTTCAACGAGATCGAGCCACGGGGTCGGCCCACAGAGGTACACATCGGAGTCGGCCAGGTCAGGGAAGATGGTGGCGAGGGTGACACCACGATCGACATCGGCGGCAGAGATCCAGCTCGAGGTGGTGCGAGACCGATGACCGATCATTGTATAAAAAGCGGCACCTTTTGTGGCGGCGATCGCCCGAACCTCATCCCAGTGGTAGGCCTCGTCTGGAGTGCTGGCGCGCAACAATACAGTCGCATCGCCGGGATCAAAACTAGCTTGCTCGAGAAGGGCACGCACCGGTGTCACACCGATCCCGGCGGCAATGATCGCCACTTTCGGGCTGGTGCGTGCGACATTCGAGAACAGCCCGTAGGGGCCTTCGAAGCTCACGCGGGTGCCGACCGGCAAAGTTCCTAGTTGAGTGCTGCCTTCGCCGAGGGCTCGAACGGTAATGCGCGCTGACCTGTTGGTCGGCATCGCGGAGAGTGAAAAAGGGTGCGAGTGCCACCACGTGCGTCTCGTCCAGAAACGCCAGATGAAGAACTGGCCACCGGATGCGTCAAGTTCACGCAGCGCATGACCGCTGAACTGAATTGCGGTCACCCCGGGAGCGATCACGTCGACCGCTGAAATGCGAAGGCGGTGACGCACGCTGGACACGATCGGCTCGACAAACCGAAACATCACGATGCCCCCGATCGCCGCAACGTAGAGGGCGATCCAGTAGATGCGCTGAAACGTTCCTTCAGCGAGGACCCCGCCGACGCTGAGCTGGTGCGGAAGCGCAAACACCACCGACGCATAACTGAGCAAGTGAATGAGATGCCAGCCCTCATAGCTGAAACGGCGCCGCACGGCAACGAGCGACGACACCACGACAGCAATCATGAGCCCGAGGGAGATGAAAGCGAGCGGCATATCGGGGAGGGCAAGCATCGGACCGATTTCGGCAATCGGGTTAACTCCTGTGCACAGCCCATAACCGACAATCAACAGGACGGCATGGCCGAGCAGCAGGTAGAGCGCAGGTTTGCCGAGTGAACGGTGCATGGCGATAGCGCGGTCGTGGCCGATGGTCGCATCGATGAAGGGGATGCGGGCCGCGAGCACCAACATCACGAGAATGAAGTCAGTGCCAATCAGACCCGCAACGATGCCCATGCTCGTGATGGTTTCACCGACCGTGAATTGACTGGCGGTTTGCGAGGCTAGGTAGAGCGCGGCAGCGGTAGGCCCGGAGGCCCAGAATGCGATGACAAGGATGTCGGAACGACGGTTGCGGCGGGCATACTTGCGTCGATATTTGGCGGCGGAATTGCGCGGTTGTGAGGCAGCGCGACGGGAAGTGGCCTGGGTATTGGCCTGGGTAGCGGGCATCCTCCCACTCTGCTGCCGCAATCTAAGGGAACGCCAAGAAATGAGGCGCTCTTACATGAGCGAACTCACATGTTTGGCAGAGCAACCGTCACGCGTAAACCGGTTTCGGTATTGTCCAACCTGGCCGTGCCCCGGGCAGCCACGGCGATCGCATGCACCAGAGCGAGTCCGAGACCGCTCCCTCCCGTGGTGGCGGTGCGCGAATTGTCGGGACGGGAGAAACGATTGAAAGCGATCGGGATGAATTCCTCGGACATGCCGGGGCCGGTGTCGTGCACTTCCAACCGCAGTTGCGTCGCATCCTGATGCAGCGTGGCAACAACTTCACCCTTCGCGGCGATCGCGGCCACCGCATTCGACAACAGATTGTCGACGAGTCGACCGAAAGTGTGAACCCCCACGGCATATCGTGCGCTCTCATCAGCCACGTCGACCGTGAACTCTATCCGCGCCGACTTTGCCATGCCCAGAAGCCGCGCTCGGTCGATGCTGCCCATGAACTCATCGAGGAGGCCGCCGGCTGCGGTCTGCATCGTGCCAGGGTCTGTATCTAGTCGATTGAGCTCCAACAGATTCGAAGCCAACGAGGTCAGGCGATTGACGGATGCCTTGGCCAGCGACACGTGAGCGGCAAGAGCAGCCGCATCACCCGAGTCGGAGTGCGCGAGCTCGAGTTGCGTTCTGAGCGCCGCCAGAGGGGTGCGCAACTCATGGGCCGCATCCGACACCATTTGTTTTTCGCGTTCGGTAGAGGCGCGGCTGCTGGCAAGGAAGGCGTTGAGGGTTTCAGCGAGTGCCGAGAGCTCGTCTCGGGCAGGACCAACGGGAAGGGTCGCTTCAGAATCTGCGCTGAACTCTTCGGCTTTGCGACGCATTGCGTTCACCGGCTGGAGGGCGACAGTCGCAAGAATCCACGAGGCGAGAGCGAAGCCGACAAGCAAAACGATGGCGGCGATCACGAGAATTTCGCTGAGGCGGCGCAGGGCGAGTTCGCTGGCGGCCGTGGAACGTGCTGACCACACCATCCACTCGCCGGAGATGGTCGGAACAACAGCGCCGGAGATAACAAACGCGCTCTTTTCATCGTCGCGAAAGTCGAAGGTTCCGGTGGACTGCTCGTGGCTATCGATGGCCTTCCTTACGTCGTACGGCAGCGAGTTGACGTGCACCGTTCCGGAAGGATCGCGAACAAACACCAGTACGCCGGTGCCGGGATTCTCAATCGCGCCGTCGGGGTTTTCAGTGATGTCGGCGATAAGCGGGACTAGGTCGCTTGCGGCAAGAGTGTAATCGGCCTCGATCAGCATCTGCTCGACTGACGCGCGCACCACTAGAAGGGCGATCGTCAAGAGGATCGCAACGGCGGCAACACTGCCCAACGTGATGCGGGCACGGATAGAGAGGGCCGAAAACATCACGCCTTCGCCGATAGCGCGTAGCCGACACCGCGCACTGTGCGGATGGAAAGTGCCGACTGAGTTGGCTGCAGCTTACGGCGCAGATAGCTCACGTACTGATCCACCACGTTGGCATCAATGTGGGCGGTCGTGCCCCAGACCTCCTCCAAGATCACCGAACGGGTGAGCGGTTCACCTTCGTGTGAGGCGAGCATCCAGAGCAGCGCAAACTCTTTAGAACTCATGGGCAGGGGAGTGCCGCCAACGGTAGCGCGCACGGTAGCGGCATCGAGCGTGAGGTTGCCGATGATGAGGGTCGCTCTGCTGATCGCCAGATCTCGACGAACGAGAGCGCGGATGCGGGCCGAGAATTCGACGAAAGCGAACGGTTTCGTGAGGTAGTCATCCGCCCCCGAATCGAGGCCGACCACGCGGTCTTCGACAGCATCCCTGGCGGTCAGTAGGAGCACGGGAAGCAGGTTGCCTTGCTCGCGCAGGTGACGGCAGATTTCGAATCCGGTCATTTCGGGCAACATGACGTCGATCGCGGCGGCCGAGTAGGTGTCGTGGGCGATGGCGATCAGGGCATCGACACCGTTGGTGACGAGCGTGACTTCGTGGCCGTCATCCTCGAGTCCATGTTGGACAAGAGCCCCCATGGTCGCGTCGTCTTCCACGACAAGGATCTTGGTCATGGCGGTCAGACTACGCGAGCGGGCTCGCGCGCAACGGCAGCGAGGGCGCGCCTGTGGACAAGAGCACCCTCACGCTAGTTACTCGCGTCTGAGCGCGCTGGCGGCGCAGACCGATCCCAGGCCGAATTACGTGGCACTATCGGGCGCTGCAGCGCTGATACCGTGGCGGTGCAGCCAGTTCTCACCCGACTGGTGACACCAACACTTCGCTCAAAGGAAACCATGTCGCCGGAATCCGTTCCCATGCCCGATGCCCACCAGCACACCGCTCCCTCAGCGTCAGTGCCGCATCCCGATCGTGGCGACCCGCGCTTGCCGCACCTGCGCAACGCGACCGGGTTCATTGAGTACATGGAAACGGGGTGGGCTACTCCCGACCGCACGCCCGACACCGTGCCGGGCATCGCAGCGGCAACGGCAGCGCACCGCGCACGGCTGAGCCCCGCCTTTGCTGGACGCACGATTGTGGTGGCCGGCGGCACGGCTCCAGTGCGCGTGAACGACAACTACTACGGGTTCCGCCCCGACAGCAATTTCTTCTGGTTGAGCGGATGCTCGGCCGAAGACGCCGTGCTCGTCATGAGCCCCACGGCCGGTGGCCACGACGCAACACTGTTTATTCCTGCTCCGGCATATCCCGGTGAGGCAGATTTCTTTGCGGATGCCGCCCACGGTGAACTCTGGGTCGGCTCCGCCCCCGGGATGCCCGAGTGGACGGCCGCGCTGCAGATTGAGACGCGTCCACTCTCGGAACTCGATGCAGCTTTGGTGCGTGCGAGCGACATCGCGCTGACCGGATCACTGCACGGCGCCCGCCCGCTGTTGCGCGACATCCCGGTCTCGCAGGATCTTGGTCGCGTGCTTTCGGAGATCCGCATGATCAAAGACGAGTGGGAAATCGCCGAACTGCGCGGTGCTGTGAACCACACGATCGAAGGCTTCAAGGCCGTCGCGCGCGAAATTCCGCAGGCCATCGAGTTCGGCGGCGAACGCTGGTTGCAGGGAACTTTTGATCGCTACGCCCGCACCGTTGGCAATGGCACCGGCTACACCACGATCGTCGGCAGCGGAAAGAATGCTCCCGTGCTGCACTGGGTGCGCTGCGACGGCCCCGTGAATCCCGACGCCGCCGTGCTGCTCGACATGGGAGTGGAAGCCCGCTCCTTATATACGGCGGATGTCACGCGCACGCTTCCGGCATCCGGAACGTTCTCTGCCGCCCAGCGTCAAGCGCACGACCTCGTCGAGAAGGCACACCGTGCGGGCCTCGCGGCGGTTGGCCCCGGCAAGATCTTCAGCGACTTTCATCTCGCTGCGCTCGAAGTAATCGCATCAGGTCTGCACGACTGGGGCATGCTTCCGGTCTCGGTCGATGAGGCACTGAGCCCGCAGGGTCAGCACCACCGTCGCTACATTGTCTGCGGCATCGGTCATCACCTCGGTCTCGACGTGCACGACTGCGCACAGTCGAGCTACTCCGCCTACCAGAGCGGCGAACTCGTGCCCGGAATGGTCATGGCGGTCGAGCCCGGACTGTACTTTCACGAGTGGGATAACACGGTGCCACCCGAGCTGCGCGGCCTCGGCGTGCGCATCGAAGACAACGTGATGGTCACCCCAACAGGCCACGAAGTTCTCTCCGAAGCGCTGCCCATTACGGCAACCGGCATCGAAGAGTGGATGCGCAGCCTCTAACCAAGGACAATGGGTGCAGATCGCTCATTTTTTGAAAGGTGCATACATGGAAATCTTCGCCACTGGCGGACTCGTCCTCCTCATCGGAATCGGGGTGGTCATCCTTGTTGTACTTTTCCTGGTCATGTTGCTGATCGCTCGCGCCTGGTTCAAGGTCGCTCGCGCCGACGAGGCTCTCGTCGTTTCGGGTCGTTCGCAGAAGGACGGCCTAGGCAACGATTCCGCCGTCACCGTTATCGTCAACGGCAAGGCTTTGGTCAACCCGATCACGCAGCGCCACGAGACGATTTCGCTGCGTTCGCGCCAGGTGTCAATGACTGCAGAGGCGCAGTCAGCTGACAACGTGACCCTTCAGGTCGAAGCAGTCGCGATCGTGAAGATCGGTTCGGACCCTGCGTTGGTTCGCCGCGCTGCCGAGCGTTTCGCTTCGCAGGATGCCGCCATCGAGCAGTTCACGACTGAGCAGCTTGAAGGTGCTCTTCGTGGTGTTGTCGCAACCCTCTCGGTTGTTGAACTCATGCGTGAGCGCAAGAAGTTCTCTGACCAGATCGCGACGGATGTCTCGACCGAACTGTCGGAGCAGGGACTGATTCTCGACTCCTTCCAGATCAAGGGCATCGGCGACAAGGTTGGCTACATCCAGTCGCTCGGAACCCCGCAGATCGAGTCGAAGCGTCGTGAAGCAGAACTCGCCACGGCTGACGCTAACCGCGAGATCTCGAAGCGCAACATCACTGTTGCCGAGGCAAACCTGATCGAGCAGACCGCGCTCGACAAGAACACCGCAGACTCCAAGGCTGAGGTCGGTAAGGCCAACGCTGAAGCTGAGCAGGCTGAAGCGCTCGCTCGCGCCACGGCCGAGCAGGGCGTTCTGCAGCAGCGTGCCGAGAACCGTCAGGCTGAGCTCGACGCTGACGTGAAGCGCGTCGCTGACGCCAACCTGTACAAGGCGCAGAAGGATGCCGACTCCGACGCCTACCGTCTCGTCAAGGGTGCAGAAGCTCAGGCACAGATCGCGGCTGTTGAAGCAGAGGCAGTGCGCGTTCGCGCCGCCGCTGACGCGGATGCCGTTCGCCTTTCTGGTGAGGCGCGAGCAGCAAGCATCGAGGCAGAAGCTGCGGCTCTCGCCAAGCACCAAGATGCGCTGCTCGCTCAGCGTGCCCTCGAATCCCTGCCGCTCGTTATGGAACAGTGGGCAAAGGGTTACGGTCAGATCGGTTCCGTCACCGTTATCGGCGGCAGCGGATCAAGCGCAGCCGACACCATCGGCAACGAAAGCTCAATCGCTTTGCGTAGCTCCTTCGAATCGATCAAGGCTGCAACGGGTCTCGACCTCGCCTCGATCATCCAGGGCCGTGCCGTTGGTCAGGCTGTTGGTGAAGGTGCTCGCGGCAGCGCCGCCAGCAGCTCACCCACCAACTCGGTTGATGACTCGCTCGCAGCAAAGCTTGCAGAAGTAGCACTCAGCGAGACTTCCGCCGGCGCTACCGAGGGCAGCGACAGCTCGGAATAATCGCATAAAGGCGAAGGGCGGGCATCCAGATCATCGGATGCCCGCCCTTTCGTTCGTTGCGACGTGAACGCTAGTCGTGGTCGCCGATCTGGTCGGGGCGCGCTGCACCGCTGTCTGCGATGCCGAGACCGAGGTAGTTGGCCGTGCGCGCGGCCCGGCGCTGATCGTTGTCTTGGCGCTCCAAGTCGGCTAGCTGGCGCACGATCGCGTGGCCGACTCTTCGGCAAAACTCAGCGGGTTCGACGTCAGCAGAGGGCCATTCTTCGACGATTTCATGAACGATTCCGTCGTCGAGCAGATCCTGAGAACGCACGCGCTGGTCGACGGTCATGCTCGCGGCGTGCGTGGTGTCGCCGAACATGATCACGCTGGCTCCTTCGGGCGGCAGCGGCGCGAGCCACCCGTTCCTGGCTGCAATAACGCGGTCGGCGGGCATGAGCGCGAGTGCGCCGCCTCCGGTACCTTCACCCAAAATTACGGCGACGGTCGGTACGGAAAGATCCAACATCTCGGCTAAGCAGCGTGCGATCTCTCCGCCGAGACCGCCCTCCTCCGCCTCGCGAGAAAGGGCTGCTCCGGGAGTATCAACGACGGTGATGAGCGGCAGCCCTAGTTCCGCGGCGAGAGCCATTCCGCGACGGGCTTGGCGCAGAGCATCCGGACCCAGCTCGGCTTCGCCCTGTGCTCGCCGATCAAGCCCGACAACAACAGTTCCTCGTCCGCCGATGGTGGCCAAGGACACCACGGCCGACTTGTTCGATTCGCCTTGACCGGTTCCGCTCAGGGGAACGATGGAGGTCGCGGCGTAGCGCAGAAGCGAACGCAGGCCGGGGCGCCCGCTGCGGCGCGAAATCTGAATCGACTCCCACGACGATGGAATCTGCGTCGCGGGTTCCTCCGCCGGCGGGGGAGCGGAATCATCAGCGGCAGCGATGATTGCCAGAGCCTCGCCGGCCATGGTGCGCAAATGCTTGGCATCGAGCACGGCGTCGACAATGCCGTGGGCGAAGAGGTTCTCGGCGGTTTGAACACCTTCCGGAAAGTCGGCACCATAGAGCGCCTTGTAGACCTTGGGGCCGAGGAAGCCAACCAAAGCGCCCGTTTGAGCGACTGTGATGTGGCCTAGCGAACCCCACGAAGCGAAAACTCCGCCGGTCGTGGGATGCCGGAGGTAGACAAGGTAGGGAAGTTTCGCTGCTTTGTGCGCCACGACTGCTTCGGTGATCTTGACCATCTGCAAGAACGCCCGGGTGCCTTCCTGCATGCGCGTTCCGCCCGAGACGGGGGCGGCAAGCACCGGCAGGCCCTCTCTGGTTGCGCGTTGGATGGACTCCACCATCCGGGTCGCGGCGTTGACGCCGATGGAGCCACCGAGAAAACGGAACTCACCCACGACGACAGCGACGCGCGCCCCATTGAGTAGGCCTTCGCCGGTGACGAGTGATTCGTCTTCACCGGTCTTGGCGCGGGCCGCCTCCAGTTCGCTGCGGTAGTTCTCCTCGATGGGCAACGGAGCCAGCGGCGAGTTCCAGCTGACAAAGGTGTCATCGTCGAGCGTCATGGCGATGAGCTCGCGAGCACTGGGACGGATGTTCATTGGTTAAGCCAATCACGCACAGAGTCGTTGTGTTGTCCGAGGGTCGGCGGCGCGCTGTGTGCCGTGCGCGTGTGCTCTTCGCCGTCGGCGCTGAAAAAACGCAATGGCGGGCCAGGCAGGCTGATCTCGCCGAGGGTCGCGTGGTCGACATCCACGATGAGTCCCTGCGACTGGGTTTGGTCCCACTCGTACACCTGCTGCAAGTTGCGCACTCGCCCGGCGGGGATGCCTGCCTCCTCGAGAGCGATCAGCAGGGCATCCGCATTCCAATCCGAGAATACTTCTTCTAAGGCGGCGATGAGGGAGTCACGATTGTCTACACGCTGACCATTGGATGCCCAGCGCTCGTCATCGACTGCGATCCCGGTCATGGCGCACAACCGCGCCCAGAGACTCTCCGACCCCACCGCAATTTGCACCGCTCCAGATCCCGTGTGAAAGAGCCCGTAGGGAGCGATGGATGGATGATGATTGCCATTCGCCAGCCCGACTTCGCCGGCGACCGTCCACCGCGTGCCTTGGAAGGCGTGCACTCCGACGACGGAGGCGAGAAGCGACGTGCGAACGACTTGCCCTTTTCCTGTGCGCTCTCTCTCGAGCAGCGCCGCGAGCACGCCATAGGCGCCGTACATGCCGGCGAGCAAGTCGCCGATCGGCACACCAACGCGCTGGGGATCGTCTGGCTTGCTGCCCGTGATCGACATGAGCCCGGCTTCGCCTTGAGCGATCTGGTCGTAGCCTGCCCGTCCGCCCTCGGGACCGTCGTGGCCAAAGCCACTGATCGACAACAACACGAGGCGCGGGTTGAGCTCCTCTAAGCGTGCGGGGGAGAATCCCAAGCGATCGAGCGTTCCTGGTCGAAAATTCTCGAGCAGCACATCAGCCCGCGCAATGAGGTCTGCCAGCAGAGCCGAGTCTGCTGCATCCTTCAGGTTGAGGGTGATCGATTCTTTGTTCCGATTGGTGGAGAGAAAGTAGGTCGACTCCTGAGCTCCGTCGTCGCCGACAAAGGGCGGGCCCCACCCGCGAGTGTCGTCGCCGGTGCCGGGGGTCTCCACTTTGATGACTCGCGCGCCTAAGTCGCCCAGCATCATTCCGGCGTGAGGGCCTGCCAACGCGCGAGTGAGGTCGAGCACGAGATAGCCGCTGAGCGAACCGGTGTCGTTCATGCTCGTGCCTCCAGCGTGGAGACACCGAGCTGGTCGCTGAAGGCGAGGATCATGGCGCTGGTCTCGACCCCAGCGGCGGCGCCAAAGGTATAGAAGTCAGGGCGGATGAGCACGCTCTCGGCGTTGAGCTGGTCGAGCCAGGCAGCGTACGTGCCGTCGACTTCGTCAATCGTGATGACGGCGGGATGCTCACCGGAGAGCGCCACGACGGTGATGCCCCGATCGCGGATCGCAGCGGCGGCCTCAGGGGAGAGAAGCGTGTAGAGCTCTGCCTGCGCCATCATCAGTACCGCCCCTGAATACAGGTCGTCAAAGCGGGCAGCGGAACCGTCGAAGTGAATAGTCGCTTGGGGCGAAAGCTGTCCGCCGTTGGAGAGATGAAGTCCGGGGCCCAGTAGCGGAGCGGGAGGCGCAGGGGGAGCGTGTCCCTTGGCGAGTTCGGCGATCATCCGTTCGTCTCGTTCTGCTGCTTCTGCGGGATCCGTGATGCAGATCACGCGCCCCAATGAGATCGAGAAGTCGATGAACTCGCGAATGTGAGTGAGGCGTTCGGTCTCGTAAGTGTCGAGAACACTCTCGGCGGCGCGACCGTCAAGCACAGCCCCGAGTTTCCAGAACAGGTTCATGACATCGCGCAGACCGGCGCCCAAACCCTGGCCGGCGAAAGGAGGCATGAGGTGGGCGGCGTCTCCCGCCAACAACACGTGGCCCTGACGCCAGCTGGTGGCCCAACCGGCCTGGAAGGTGTACACCGAGTGTCGTTCGAGCTCTGAGTTGTCGGGGCGAATTCCGAACGGTTCGAGCAACTCCCACGCTCGTTCGGTCTTGTTGAGCGACTCGATGGTCTCGTGAGGCAAGCGCATGAACTCCCAACGGCGACGACCGGGCCCGCCCGGAACCATCGTGGCGGGACGAGCGATATCGCAGGTTTGGATCGCGACGTGAGGAAATTCGAGAGAGGGATCGGGGATGACATCGACGACAAGCCAGTCGTAGAAGAAGCCCATGTCGTGCCAGTCGATACCGGCCCACCGGCGAACAGTGCTGTTTGCGCCGTCAGCGCCCACGAGGTAGCGGGATTCAACGATGAGTTCCTCTGCTGTGGCGAGGTTGCTCAGTCGGGTCGAGACAACGTCGTCGTCGGCGATGACCTCTGCCGACCATCCGCGAAGCACGGTCACCGTCGGCAAGGAGAGGAGCACCGCCTCCATGCGGTCTTCAAGCGCAGGTTGGCTGAAGAAGTAAGTGTTGTACCAACCGGATGATCCGATTCCGCTCCAGTCGACTTCGAGAAGGCTTTGGCGCTCGGCATTGCGCCAGACATACATATCGTCGTACGGCTCGGTGATCTCCGGAATCGTGTCCGGGGCCAGACCGATGGATTGCAAGATGCGCGCGAACTCAAAATCATGAGTCACCGCACGGGGCAGGGGATAGCCCTCGGTCTTGCGATCGGCGATGAGGACGCGATGACCGGCACGGCCAAGTTGGATCGCCAGTAGCTTTCCTACGGGACCAAGTCCCACGATCATCACGTCATAGTTGTCGGTTGCCGCTGTTGGCGGCGTAGCTTCATTGCTCACGTCGCCGAGCCTAGAAGTAGCGAAAGCGGGCGCCGAAGTTCTGTCCCGAAATACGGGATGGAAAGTTGTTTGCTTGCCGACAGGGTTTGAGTATGGGGTATCCCGTGCACCACGGGCCGCAATCAAAGGAGATTCGCGATGCACCTCAGTACCCGACGTAGGCGCTTGGCTGGCGGCCTCGCGTTCATCACGGCAACAGCACTTGCCCTGACTGGTTGTTCCCCCATAGGGGCGGATGGAGGAACCTCTGATTCCTCAGAACCCATCCGCATCGGAGCAACAATTCCCCTCAGCGGAGCGCTCGCAGGCTTCGGCAGCTTCCTTCAATGGGGCTACCAGCACGCCGTCGACGAAGTGAATGCTGCTGGCGGCATCATGATCGATGGAACCGCTCGCGAAGTTGAGCTCACTCTCGTCGACGATAAGTCCGACCCCAACGAGGTCACGTCATCGATCAAGACCCTCATCTCTTCCACCAAGGTGGATGCGTTGCTTGGCTCGTGCACCCCTGACTTAGTCAACCCGGGAGCGGTCGTTGCCGATTCTCAGGGCGTTCCGTTCGTCGCGGAGTGCACCCCCATCGAGGTATTCAAGTCCGTGAAGGAGTGGACTTACGCCTGGGACATCTTCTTCTCGGTCGCCGACCAGGCTGTCGCCCCGTTCGAAGCGCTTGAGGCGAATGGGATCGAAACCAACAAGCAAGTGTTCATCCTTCACGACAACGGCCCTGACGGGCAAGCAATCGGTAATGAAATCTGGCCAGCCGTTGCTGCCGACCAGGGGTACACGATCGCGGGAAATATCGAATTCCCCGCCGACAACACCGACTTCTCGGCCGCCATTCAGAAGGCCAAAGAGTCAGGCGCTGACATCGTCTTCATTTCGTCGATCACACCAGCGGCGATCTCCATCCGCAAGCAGATGGCAGCCATCGGGTGGACCCCGAAGGTCATCGTGGCCGAAAAGGGCGCCGAGCCAGTGCAGTTCGCTGAAGCGCTCGGAGACCTCGCCGACGGCATCATCGTCGGAGCCTACTGGGATCCGTCCTTCGGTTACCCCGGCGCAGAAGAGCTGAAAGACGCGTTCGAATCCGAGACCGGCCTGACCTCGAGCCAGCACATCGCTGATAGCTACACGGCAGCAATGGTGCTGATGGATGCCATCGCAGCAGCAGGGTCGCTCGACAAAGACGAAATCAACGACGCCATCGGCGAAACCGACGGCATCTACGCCGTCGGTCCGGTGAAGTTTGATGACGAGCACGCGGCAAAGATCCCCGTCGTGTCGTCGCAGTGGCAAGACGGCGTTCCGATCATCGTGTGGCCGACGGAACAGGCGACAGGGGACTTCCTCTTTCCCGTTCCCTAATCCCGGTGACACAGGGGCCGGCACTGCGGTGTCGGCCCCTCACCCCACCGCCCCTACAACGATGTGGATGACTCTCGGATGAACTCGATTGACCCTGTAGGACTGGCTAACACAGTCCTCGGCGGAGCCCTTCTCGGTGGGCTCATCGCCCTCAGTGCGGTAGGGCTCTCCCTCGTGTTGGGAGTGATGAAACTCGTCAACCTCATGCACGGCCAGATTGTCGTGCTTGGTGCTTACGCCGCCTTCTACTTGGCCGCGTTCTGGGGCATCAGCCCTCTGCTCGCGTTGCCTATAGTCTTTGTGCTTGGCTTCGCCTTCACCGCGCCCGTGCAGCACTTCATCCTCGCTCCCGTCGCCAAGCACGGCGAAGAAGCGGGATTGCTCACCACGTTCGCCCTCGCGATCATTCTCGAGAACCTCTTCATTCGGTTCTTCTCCGGCGACAGCCGATCGCTCGACACGGCCTTCAGCCGCGAAACGCTCGCTATCGGCCCCATCAACCTCCCGACGATTTACCTCATCGGGTTCGCCATTTCGTTGACCGTCTGTCTGGCCGTCTGGATGTTGGTGACCCGCACCTCGTTCGGTCGATCGCTGCGGGCCAGTTCTGAAGACCCGATCTCGGCGGCCATTGTCGGCATCCACGTGAGCCGCGTGCGCTGGGGCACCTTCGCCCTCAACGGAGGGTTGGCATCGATGGGTGGAGTGCTCATCGCACTGTGCTTCTCGTTCACCCCGTCATCCGGTTCCGAATATTTGCTCACCGCGTTCGCAATCATCGTGCTCGGCGGTCTCGGCAACATCATGGGCACCTTTGTGGGCGGAATCGCCCTCGGCGTCATCCAATCACTCGGCGCCTACTTCTTCGGCGACGGTTACCGCACTTTTGTTGGACTCGTCATGCTCATCATTCTTCTGGCCATCGCGCCTAACGGAATCCTCAAACGGAGGCGCTCACTGTGAAGAACGGAATTTCTATCCTGCTCAGTCGCATCGCGACCCCCACTCGTGTGGGCCCGAGAGACTTCATCATCGTCGCCGTGCTGGCCGCAGTCGCCTTCGCCGTGCCGTACTTTGCAGGAACGTATCAGCAAGAGGTCGGCTTTCGCATCCTGCAACTGGGAGCGCTTGCCGCCGCCTGGAATATTGCCGCTGGGTACACGGGGCTAGTGTCGCTCGGCTCGGCCGCGTTCTTCGGAATCGGCGTCTACACGATGGCGATAGCCAGCAACGCGGGCTTGCCGATTGCGCTGTGTGTTGTTCTCGCAGCGCTAGTCGCGGGGCTGTTCGCGCTCATCGTGAGCCCGGCGTTGTTCCGCCTTCGCGGCCTGTACTTCACCGTGGGCACTCTCGCGCTCGCCGAAGCGATGCGCATCTTCGTCGTCAATAGTCCGTGGTTCGGCGGCCAAGCAGGTATCTATCTGACCGCCAGAGCGCCCAAGGCCTATGACCTGTATTGGATCGCGCTGCTGATTGCCGTGTTCGTCGTGGTCTGCGTGCTGCTCTTACTGCGCAGTCGGTGGTCGTACCGGATGCAAGCGGTGCGCGACGATGAAGATGTCGCAAGCCAGCTGGGGGTGCGCACCTATCGCACCAAGCTGTGGGCGTTCGGACTCTCTGGTGCACTCATCGCCATCGTCGGCTCGATTCAGGCGCTCAACCAGGGCATCGTTCAGCCCAACGGTGGGTTCGGGATGAGCTGGACGATCGACATCGTTTCTGTTGCCATCATCGGCGGCATGGGCACCAAGGTCGGCCCGTGGGTCGGTGCCGTATTTATCGTGTTGCTTGGCGAGTTTCTCATCCAGTTCCCCGAGATCCACTTGGCCGTCGTCGGTGTGGTTCTCGTGCTGGTCATCCGCTTTATGCCCAATGGGATCTGGGGCACGCTCACGCTCGCTCTGCAGAAGAACAGGAACTTCTCATGACCGCCGTATTGCAGCTCGAGTCGATTACCAAGTCGTATGGCGGGGTTCGTGCGCTCGATAGCCTTTCGCTCGAAGTAGCGCCCGGCGAAGTTTTGGGTGTCATTGGTCCCAACGGTGCGGGCAAAAGCACTCTCATCGGGGTCATTGGGGGAGCGCTCACGCCGAACTCGGGCACCGTCACGTTCGACGGCCGCGACATCAGCAAACTCAGCTCCGCCGATCGGGCGCGCTTGGGCATCGGTCGCACGTACCAAATTCCACGACCATTCACTCGGATGACCGTGGCCGACAATGTGCGCCTCGCCGCGACAAACTCGGGCCACCACATTTCGCAGCGCGAGCTCGAGCCCTTCGTTGCCGGCATCCTGGAGCGCCTGGGGCTCACCCCTTTTGCCGAAGAGGTTGCGGGCAAGCTGCCCCTGCTGCGCCGCAAGCGGTTGGAACTCGCCCGAGCGTTGGCTCTCAAGCCCCGCGTGCTGCTGCTCGACGAAATCGGAGCCGGCCTGGTTCGCGCGGAGACCGAAGAGCTGATTGCGATCATCCAGAGCCTGCGCACCGAGGTCGAGTCGATGGTGCTCATTGAGCACGTGATGGATGTCATTTCGCAGTGCTGCGATCGCACCGCTGTTCTCGACTTCGGCAAGATGGTCACGATTGATGAGACGCCCAAGGTGCTCGCTGATCCCGTGGTCGCATCGCTTTATCTTGGCTCGGTTGCGGAGAGCGCCGACACTGTCGTGGTTGACGAGGAGAAGCGGGCGGGCATCCGTGCCTCGCTCACGTCGCTTGTGAGCGTAGCGACGTCAGTGCCCGGCACACCTCTGCTCACCGTCGACGACATTTGGGTGCGTTATGGCGGCCTGAATGCGCTCAAGGGCGTCTCGCTCTCGGTGAATGCCGGGGAATGTATCGCCCTCTTAGGGGCGAATGGCGCGGGCAAGACGACGATGGCTCGCTCGCTCGCCGGCGCTGTTCCGTTGACCTCAGGAACGATCTCGTTCGCCGGCAAATCTATTGCGGGCCTCCGCCCGGATGAGGTGACGGCACTGGGGATCGCCCAGTGCATGGAGGGTCGCAAAATCTTCGGAACGCTCTCGATCGAGGAGAACCTGATCGCTGGTGGATTGGATGCGCGCAAGCACGTGAAAGCTGAACGGCTCGAGGCCGTCTACTCGATCTTCCCGATTCTCAAGCAGCGCCGCAAAAACTCGGGAACGGCCCTGTCGGGCGGGCAACAGCAGATGCTCGCTATCGGACGAGCACTCATGTCTGCGCCCACGCTCCTCGTCTTTGATGAGATCTCTCTCGGTCTCTCGCCGATCGCGGTCGACGAAGTGTACGAAGCGCTCGGAGCGATTCGAGATTCTGGCGTCGCGATGATCGTTGTGGAACAGAGCGTGGACCGTGCGCTGGGGCTGGCTGACCGCGCGATGGTGCTCGGCCAGGGCGAGATCACTCTGGAGGGCAAGCCTGCAGAGTTGCTCGCTGATGCCCGGCTGTTGTCGAGTTACCTCGGCTGACCTGCGGGCGGGGTGGCTAGCTAGCTGGCCGAGGGAATGTTGCGAGAGTCGAACAGCAGGTTTCGGGTATCGATGCTTCCCTGCAATTTCATGAGCCGTTCCACGAAGAGCGCCTGCAAGACGTCAAACCGTTCGGTGGGGGCCACGATGGCGACAGCCTGATTGACGCCAGCCGAGTTTTGGATGCACGTGGCGACCGCCGAGATGCCGACGTCGCGTTCCTCGTGGTCGAACGCCAGATTGTTGGCGCGCACTTCATCGAGTTCGGCGATGAACTTGTCGACGTCGGTAATGGTCTTGTTGGTGTGTCCGACGAGTACGTCAGGCAGCACTTCACGCACTTTTTGGTCGGGCAATTGTGCCAGCAGCACTTTGCCAATGCAGCTTCCGTGCAAAGAAAAACTCTTGCCCACTTGAGTGACGGCATGAAGGCGCGCGGTCGAGGCAACCTGGTCGACGACAACGACTTCTCGGCCGCTAAAGATGGCGAGTTCGACATTCTCGTTCACCGCCCGCGCGAGCGAGGTGAGCACGGGGCGCATGCCAGCGACGAGTTGCAAGTGGCTGTTCATCCCGAACTTCAAGACACCGGGACCAAGCGAGTAGCCGCCGGCCGATGACGCTCGAATGACGAAGCATTCACGTTCGAGTTCTTGAATGATGCGGTGCACGCTCGAGCGGGGCAGGCCGCTGCGCTGAGAAAGATCGGTCAGGGAGAGCTGCCCGCGGCCCTCAGCGACAATATTGAGGATCGTTGTGGCGCGGCCGAAGATGGACATCAGCTCACCGGCCACGTTCGAGTGACGATGAGGGAATCGATACCCCAGGTGTGCCCGTCGCGCGAGAATGACATCTCGTACTCTCCCATCGTCGTCAAGAGTGGGGCAGGAGTGAACTCCCACCGGGTATATAAAGCTACGGCTGAGTATCCCAGTTCTGACTCAACAAGGCGAACATTGGTGATGATGTGGCGGTGGTTGTTGGGTTTGCCCCACAGCTCGGAGTAGAGCTCGGTGAGTTGATCGTCACCCGCTACGGTGCGCTGAGGAAACGTGACGGTGGCGCGACGAAAGAGCTCCAGCGCCGCGGGGATGTCTTTGGCGTCGGCGATCGCTCCGTAGCGATAGAGGAGCTGCTGGGCTGCCGAATATGCATCCTCAGTCATGAGTCGCCTCGTACCGTCGCAACAGTGCTCTGCCGTAGTCGTTGCCATTGGGGGTGCGCACGATGGTGTGAATGTGGAACCCCGCAGGCTCGGTGTTGCTGAGGAAGACACCGCAGTGGTGATCGAGTTCGAGGATGACGACGGGGCTCTGTACGCGGATGTAGAACACATCCTCGGGGCCGGTTCCGCCAATCCACGAGATCCAGGTGTCGTCGAAGTGCGCTTCGATTTCTTGTTGCCGGGCTCGGGCCGGGCCCTCGGGCAAGTAATCGATGAACTCGCGCACGAGCTCACGGAGTCGATCGCGCGCATCCGCTTCGAGCTCCGACGCGCGAACTCCCTCGTAAGGAATCACGCGGTTGTCTTGAAACGCGCCGGCAAGGTGGCGCTCATCGCCGGGATGGATGCGGCCCGCCGGCATAGCGGGATCCACCATCGATTCAAAGAGCACGGCGGTGTTCCTCTGAGCCGGAGTCAGCGCAGCCAGCAGTGCGCGAGCCTTCGTCACGCGCGGGGTCAGCGCGGGGTCGTCGTCATCGTGAAGTTTGTCGGGTTCGGCGCCAAAGAAGATCGGCGAGATCACGAGTTGGTCGGCGACGACCGCGCAGTTCAGTGCGAGGTGGTGCCCGAAGATTTGCCAGCCCCACGGTTCGGTGAGCGAAGGGGTTCCGTAGAGAGAAGCGTTGTAGCTGAGGTCGTTCATGATCGGCTCAAGGCCGGTAAGCCAGCCCAGGTAGCCGTTGATGTGCATGAGCTTGCGAGCGAGCGTGGCGCCTTGGGGGCTCAGCGTTGCATCGAGGAGACCGAGGAGCGCTTCGCGAGCGTCGGCGTTGAGAAACTCGAGCCGGAGACCGGTGTCGTGCTGCATGAATTCGGGGTTCGCCCACGATTGCCACTCCACGGCATCCACGGGGTACTGCAGCGTCTCGCGTTGCTCAGGAGTGAGCGCCGCCAGCGCTGCCGTTGCCGCGCTCACCATCGCTGCGACGGGTGCACCGTTGGGGGCTGCTTCGAAGAGGTCGGGGATGATCGTGCCATCAGAAGTGACGCCGACGAACTCTGCGGGGTAGAGCGGCTGCCACCCCCGAATCAGGTCTCCCGTGAAGGCGTCGTGTTTTGCGGCCTCCCGATAGGAGTACGCGTCGAGGCCCCGGAGGCCCACGATCCGTTCATCGTCCGATGGGTATAGGTAGTGCCGGAAACCAGCGTCGTCGCTCATCACGTCGCTATTGAAGCACAGCAGTTGTGCGCTCCCGTAGGAGGTGTCCCGTGAAGTGAGACAGGCAGTTGACCGCGGTCGCTGGCGGGCTGAGGATCGAACTCAAGCAGGGTCGCTTAGCGCTACGCCTGCATCCATCGCTTAGAAAGGCGCGGCATGAGGCTTGTCGGAGCACGACTCTCCCCGGGGAGCGATACGTTCATCGCAGAATTGACGATGAAGGGTGGCGTGGAGGCCGCCCGCATCCTCACGGATCTTGAAACTTTCTGGGCCTCACCGGCCGCAGCCTTGGCAAGCTACTCGTCCGAGGGCGGAACGGTTGTTCCGCTCGACCAATTGCAGTTGGTGCCTCCCGTGTTGCCGGGTGCCCGTGTCATTTGCATCGGGCTCAATTACCTCGATCACGTACTCGAAGGAAGCTATGCCGATGCAGGCTTGCCGGAGTACCCGACGCTTTTCGCACGCTGGACTTCGTCGCTCACCGTGAGCGGTGCACCCATCCCCGTGCCGTCTAATGAGGACGGAATCGACTGGGAGGGCGAGATTGCCGCCTACATCGGTGTGCCTCTGATTGATGCGGATGCGGATAAGGCTCGCGCGGCAGTGATGGGATATTCGGCGTTCAACGACGTCACCTCACGGCGGGCCCAGAAGCTCACCTCGCAGTGGATCTTGGGCAAGAATGGCGACAACAGCGGCCCTCTTGGCGCCCTCGTCACGGCTGACGAAGTCGGAGATTTGCGCGACGGCTTGCGGGTGCAGACTCGCGTGAACGGCGAGCAAGTTCAAGACGGCAATACCAAGAACATGATTTACGAACTGGGCGAAGTTCTCTCGCTCGTGTCGCACAGCTTCACGCTGAAGCCCGGCGACATTATCTGCACCGGTACTCCCTCGGGCGTCGGCTACTCGCGCACCCCAGCCTGGTTACTGCACCCGGGCGACGTGGTCGAGGTCGAGATCGAACGCATCGGAACGATCACCAACCCGATCGTGTCGAACTCACTGCGCAGCGAAAGCTAGTCGTCGTCGCTGACCAGTTCCGAGCCTTCGGGATACACGTCGAGCTGGGGTTTGCGGGCGAGGAAGATGATGCTCGCGATGAGGCCGCCCCACACGAGCACGGCGGCGATGACGAAGAACGTGATGGCGATGCCGCTCATTTGCTGAGTTCCTTCAGTGCTTGGGCGCTGGGCCACGGGGTGAAATCATCCGGATCGTGCTTCCAGCGCAGAGCGGTCATGGTGATCGCGCCGATCAGGATCACCGCGATGGTGCCCCAACCTGCAATCGCGAGGTACCAGAGGGGGTAGCCCTCGTACCCTTCCGTGACGAGCACGATGATTCGCTGGATGAGCATGTAGAGCAGAACGGCCGGCGCCAGAACTCCGACGAGCAGTTGCCACAGGCGCCCCACTTTGAAGGTGGAGACCGAGTTCAAATGTGCCGCCAGCTCTGGTCCTTTGCGGAAGACCCAGATCACCAGGATGGTAGAGGCGATAGCCGCCCCCACGATTCCGATATTGTTCGCCCACTGATCGACGGTGTCGAGAGTGATCACTCCGGTGGTGGTCGAGAACAGCAACACCGAGACGGTCGCTAGCGCGACGCCCACGCGAATCGATGCCTGACGGGCGGTGATCCCGAACTTGTCTTGGAACGCGGATGACACGACCTGCAGCACTGACAACAGCGACGTGAAGCCGGCCATGACGAGCGAGCCGAAGAAGAGGATGCCGAAGAAGGGGCCGCCCGGCATTTGCGAGACGATCGCGGGGAAGGTGACGAATGAGAGGCTCACCCCAGTGATACCTTCGAGCTCATTGACGCCAACGCCCTGCTGGAACGCGAAGAAGCCGAGCGTCGCGAACACTCCGATGCCAGCGATGATCTCGAACGACGAGTTTGCAAAGGCGACGACGAGCGCGGGCGCGGTGACATTAGCTTTGCGGTTGCGGTACGACGAATACGTGATCATGATGCCGAAGGCGATCGACAGTGAGAAGAAGATCTGACTGTAGGCCGCGATCCACACGCTCGGGTCACTCAGGGCGGAGAAATCGGGGGTGAAGAGGGCATCCAACCCGGTCATAGCGCCGTCGAGGAAGAGAGCGCGAACCACAAGGATGAGGAAGGCAACCACCAGCAGCGGCAAGAAGATCACGTTGGCGCGCTGCACTCCCTTGGCGATACCGGAGCCGAGAACCGCGAGCACCGCGACCCACACGAGCACGAGCGGGATGAGCACGGCGGGCACGAACTGCGAGCTGAAGCCGGGGTCAGAGGTTTGAAGGAATTCTCCGAAGAAGAAGCCAGCAGTGTCGTCACCCCAGCGCAGGTCGAAGCTGAACGTGAAGTAGCTGGCTGCCCACGCAACAACGGCGGCGTAGTAGACGGCGATGATGATGCAAATCCAGACCTGGAACCAGCCAAGCGACTCGAGCCACTTGCCGGCCTTGCCGCCGAGACGACGGAATGCGGTCGGCGAGGACCCACGAAAGCGGTGCCCGATCGCATAGTCAAGAAAGAGAATCGGGATGCCGGCCGTGACCAATGCGATCAGGTACGGAATCAGGAATGCCCCGCCACCGTTCTCGTAGGCGACACCGGGGAAGCGCCAAATGTTGCCGAGACCCACGGCGGAGCCGATGGCCGACAGGATGAAACCCCACTGGCCCGACCACTGCTCACGTGGTCGCGAGGCGACGGATCCGTGTTCGCCCGATTGTTGCTGCACCGACACAGTTGCTCCTCTGCGTAATGGCCACCCGAATGGCCGTCGCTGGGGCCACCCCGAAATTGCGGCCCGCTACCCCCGAAGGGGTGTTCTCACGTTAACACTCGGGGGTGCTGCGTTGCGACATGTGACGGTGCGAAGCGGTCAGCGGTCAGCGTGCGGCGATCAGCGTGTAGCGACCAATCGGATGGTTGTTTCGGCAGTGGCGTCTTTGGGCGAACCGGGGGAGACAGTGATTGCTCGTGCCGCGGCATCCAAAGTAATGGTGGCTAATGTTGCCCAGCGGTCACCGAACACTGCGCCGATTGCGGGAACGCAGCAGAGTTGGGCGGCGTCACCCGGTTCGGAGAAGAGGTAGGGGATGAGGGCGCTCGCCGCGGCGGGCAGCGGTGCGGCGGCGGCTCGTTCGGTAAGAACGTCGTAGCGTGCTTGGGTGTCTGGATCGTAGAGCCCCAGTTTTTCGCCCTTGCTCAGTTCGGGGTCAACAAAGTGGTTGGTGTGGATGAGCACGCCATCGGTTGGCTCAAGCACGGCGGCGCCGTCGGGGTTCAGCTCGACGGTGACGGAACCTTCGGGGCTCACGACGGTGATGGCGCTGGACGTGCTCACGGGTGCAGTTCGCAGAATTTCGACCGCTTCGGCCAGGGTCGACGCTTCGGCGAGAACGCGGGCGGCAACAAGGTGCACGGGCACGCCGTCTGGCCGGTCTGCTTGGTGGCCGAGGATGTTGAGCATGATGCCCACTCCGGCGTCATTGATTCCGATTTTTCCGAGGATGCCGTGCTCAGTCAGGCCGACAAAGGTGCGGGGAGTGCCGCTGACTTCGTGCAGGTGCCAGCAGTCGGCGAGGTCGTCGTGCCAGTCCCACGTTTGGGCTCCGACCGGGCTCTCGCGGGCGTTGACGATGGTGGAGCATTCGCCCGGTTTGGTGCCGATCGCTTGAGAGAGAATCTCGGTGCGAGCGTTCACGGCGGCGATCTTCCAGAGCGGCAGGTCGCTTCCTTCGGCTACTCCGCGCATTTCGGCGGCGAGGTCGGCGCTCCAGCGTTCGGTGACGAGCACGGCGTTGTCGGCATGCTTCTGTACATCGCCGAGGCTGATTCCGGATGTCTCGAAGAGGTCGAGATAGATCGCAACGCCGCGTTTCAGAGTCTCAGCAATCGCGACGCCGCGGCTCAGACCGCGGTGGAAGGCATCCGCTGAATTGATCTGAATAAAGGGAGGGGTGGTGCTCATGATGCGATCTCTTCCCGAAGCTTGCGGATCATTCCTCGCTCGGGCTTCCAGCCGGGGCGGGGCGCGCAGGCGAGGAGAAGTTGAGTGTACGGATGCTGCGGGTTGGTGAGTACTTCGGCGGTCGTTCCCCGCTCCACGATGCGGCCCTGGCGCATCACCACAACCTGGTCGGCGATCATCTGCACGACAGAGAGGTCGTGCGTGATGAAGAGGTAGGTGAGGCCGTATGTGGCGCGGAGACTCGCGAGAAGCTCGAGAATCTGGGCTTGGACAGTGACGTCGAGTGCCGCGACAGATTCGTCGAGCACGATGACGGCAGGGTCCGCGGCCAGCGCGCGGGCGATCGCAACCCGCTGTTTCTGGCCGCCCGAAAGCTCGCTCGGCAGAGCGTCAAGGAAACGCGTTTCTAAGCCGACGAGCGTAAAGAGCTCGCTGCAGCGCGCCTCTCGTTCGGCTCGGCTGAGACGCGAATGGGCTCTCAACACTTCGTCGACCGCAACCCGAACGGGGAGCCGACGGTTGAGAGAGCTTTGCGGGTCCTGAAATACCATTTGGATGTCACGCGCCCGACGACGCAGTTCGCGTCGGTTGGCGTGCGCGGCGACGGGCTTGCCGCTGACGGTAACGCTGCCCGAGTCTGGCGTTTCAAGGCCGACGATAATGCGCGCGAGAGTCGTCTTTCCCGAGCCGGATTCTCCGACGACGGCTAGGCACGAACCTTTGTCGACGCTCAGCGTGACCTCGTCGAGCGCCTTTACTTTCTGCTTCGCTCCGGTGTGGAAGGTCTTGTTCAGCGCTTCGACGGTGATAGCTGGGGTAGTCATGAGGTTGGTCCGCCTTCCGGGGTCCAGGTGAGTCCGGCGGGGCGCGATTCCATGAGGGCTCGGGTGTACGGATGCTGCGGGTTGTCGCGAAGCTGTTCAGGAAGGCCGATTTCCACGATTTCTCCCTCTTTCATCACGGCGATCCTGTCGCAGACTGCTGCGGCAAGGTCGAGGTCGTGCGTAACGAACAGCATCGCCATCCCGAGTTCGTGTCGGCACTCGTCGAGGATGGCCATCACCTCTGCTTGGGTGGTGACATCCAGTGCAGTGGTTGGCTCATCGGCGAGCATCAGGCGTGGCTTTCCCGCTATCGCGCCGGCGATGACGACGCGCTGAAGCATGCCGCCGGAAAGCTGGTGGGGGTAGGAACGCAGCACGCGGTCAACGGCATCGATACCGACCTGTTCGAGCAGTTCGCCAGCCCGAAGTTTGGCGGTCTTCGTGGGTTGCCCTTGAGCGTCATGCATTCCCTCAATGAGGTAGCGCTCGACAGGAAGCACGGGGTTGAGCACGGCGTGCGGGTTCTGGGCGATCATCGAGACATCGTTGGCCCGCATCTGGCGGAGAGCTTCTCCGGTGAGACCGCGAACGTCCACACCATCGAAAGTGATCGTGCCGGTGACCCGCGATCCTTCCGGTTCAATGTGCAGGATTGATCGCAGGGTCATGGACTTGCCACTGCCTGATTCGCCAACAAGGCCGACTGCTTCGCCCGCAGCGACAGCGAGCGACACTTCGCGCAGAATCTGCAGATCGGGGCCAATGGTGAGCGAGAGGTTGTCAATGGTGAGCATCAGGCTTTCCTCCCTGCGGCGGCACGGCCACCGAGTCGTTCTCCGACGTAACCGAAGGCGGCCACGGTGATGACGATGCTGAGTCCCGCAAGAACACTTTCTGCGGGGTAGCCGTTCAAGAGTGACTGCTGCCCGCTCGACACCATGAGTCCCCAGTCGGCTGCCGGCGGTTGCACGCCGAGGCCAAGGAACGAGAGTGCCGCGAGCTCGATCATCGCGAACCCGAAGTTGATGGTGGCACCGGTCACGATGAGGGGTGCGACGTTCGGTAGCAAGTGCCGCGCGGTGATCACAATTCCCGGGATACCCTGCAGTTCAGGAGAGCGGATGTAGGGCAGGTTGCGCTCCCGCATCGCCATGCTGCGAACCACCCGCGCGGAATACGGAATGTACGCCACCGATAGAGCCAGTGCCGCGGTGGTGAGGCTGGGGCCGAAGACCGCGATAGCGAGCATGGCGAGCAACAGGTTGGGGAAGGCGAAGAGCAGGTCAAGTACGCGACTGAGGAACGAGTCGACGATGCCACCCCACCAGACGGCGGTGAGAGCAATCAGGGTTCCGAATACTGCCGTAATTGCTACGACGATGAGCGGCCCGGTGAGGCTTGATCGTGCTCCCCAGAGCAGGCGCGAGAAGATGTCGCGGCCCGCCTGGTCTGTTCCGAACAGGTGCTCGAAAGACATCCCTTGGTAGCGCTGGGTGACAGATCCGATGGTCGGGTCGTAAGGAGCGATCAGCGGAGCAAAGAGCGCACCGAGAACGACAACGGCGATGATTCCACACGCAATGAGGCCTAGCGTGCCCATCCGTTCAGCGAATTGTTTCATCGGTTTGTCTCCACTTTCACTCGCGGGTCGATGGAGGCATAGAAGAGGTCAACGAGAAGGTTGATGATGCCGAACGCCGCGACCAGCACGATCGCGATGGCCTGCACGACGGCGAAGTCTTTTCGCTGCACGGCATGAACCAGCAGCGTGCCGATTCCGTCGAGGGTGAAGGCGTACTCGACAACGAATGACCCGGCAATCAGCCCGGCGATGTGAACGCCGACGATGGTGCTCACGGGAAGCATCGAGTTGCGGATGACGTGGCGTCTCATGACGAGACGTTCGGCTACTCCGCGGGCCCGCGCCATCACCGAGTGCTCGGAGTCACGCTCTTCACGAATGGACGTGCGTGTGATGCGCGCCACGACGGCAGACGAGGGGAGGGCGAGTGCGAGCGCGGGCAAAGTGAGATGCCAGACGCGGTCGATGAAGCCGTCGCCCGACCCGAAGACTGGGAACCAGCCGAGGCCGACGCTGAAGATGCTCATGAGGATGAGGGCGGCGAAGAAGGTCGGAACGGCGAAGCCCAAGTTGGAGCCGAGGAGGATGATCTTGTCGACGACGCCACCGCGGGTTCCCGCCAGAATGCCGAAGCCGACGCCGAGAACGATGATGATGAGGGCGGCCATCGTGACCAGCATCAGTGTGGTGGGGAGGCGAGCGGCCAACAGGTCACCGACATCCTGCTGGTTGGCGAGCGATCGACCGAAGTCGCCGTGCAGCACGTTGGTGAGCCAGTTCCAGAAGCGCACTAGGAACGGGTCATCGAGGGAGTACTGCGCTCGAATAGCTTCGAGCACCTCTGGGCTTACCGTTCGTCCTTGAACGAGAAAGTTTTCGGGGCTTCCCGGTGCCGCATACATGGCGGCGAACACGAGGAAGCTGGATGCGATGAGGACGCCGATGAGCGCCGCCAGTCGTCGAAGTATGAAGGTCACGGAATGAGCCTTTTCGTTGGAGCCGAACCCCGGGGGCCGCGGGCGTGAGCCACGCGACCCCCGGGCGTGTGAACTATTCGCCCGAAGCGCCGAGGTCGGCAGCCCAGGGGTAGTACAGGTAAACGAAGGATGCGGGAGCACCCGTGACGCGGTCATTCATGAACAGTCGAACGGCAGGGTCGACGATCGGGATCCAGGTCAGATCCTCCATCACGAGCACTTGCGCTTCGTTCACGAGTTCAGCGCGCGCACTGTCATCGGCGGTTGCAGCGGCCTCGTCCAGCAACGCGTCGATGGAGGAGTTGCTGTAGTCGTTGTAGTTCTGCGATCCACCGGTTCCGGCGATTGCGCGGAGGAACGCGAGCGGGTCAGGAACGTCCATGTAGTTGTAGGTCACGAACGCGTCGTGGCCTTCGCGCGCTGCGGGGTCAGAGAAGAATGCACCGAACTGGGCGCTGGGCACCCCTTCCGGCTCAACAGTCAGGCCAATGGCGCGGGCGCCGTTGGAGATCTCGGAGATGATGTCGGCGTAGTAGGTGCGCTCTGACGGGTACACGATCTTGATCGGCTCGGTGAGGTCGACCTCGGCGTCCTTCAGAACTTCCTTGGCACCTTCGATGTCGATTTCTGCCGAGGCGAGTTCGTCGCGGCCTGCCGTGAATTCGGCGTCGCCATATGACCAGCCGTTGTCGGGAACGAGAGACTGTGACGCGCTCGCCGTGCCTTCAAAGACGGTCGCGGCAATGGCATCCCGGTCGGTCGCCATCATGAGTGCCTGGCGAACGGCGGGGTCGGCGAAGATGCCGTTTCCGGTGCCGATGATGCCGACGATCTGCAACGAGTTGCCGAGGTAAAGGGATCCCTCGGTCGAGCTTTGCAGCGACTTGAGCGCACCGAGCGGCACGTCGTACGAACCATCGATCGCGCCCGTGTCGAGTGCGGTGGCGATAGCGGCTGCGTCAACGATGAAGTTGATGTCGACCTGAGCCGTCTGAGCCTGCTTGTCACTGTTCCAGTAGTTGTCGTTCTTGATCAGCGAGATCGACTGGCCCTGGTCCCAGTCTCCAACGGAGAAGGGGCCGGTGCACATGACCTTGCCGGTCGGGTTGCCGAAGGTGTCGCCAGCTGCTTCGCGGAAGTCTTGCTCCACGATCGTGCCGACGGGGGTCACCATGTAGGAGTTGAAGGCGGCATCCGGCTTCGTGAGGGTAACGGTGACTTCCCAGTCCGCGGTCTTCTCAATGGAAGCGATGTTGCCTACGAGCCCGCCGGCCCAGTAGCTTCCTTCGTCGGCATCCTGATGGCGGCCGAGGCTGTACACGACGTCATCGGCGGTCATTTCCTGGCCATCCCAGAATTCGACGCCCTCGCGAATTGTGTAGATGTAGGTGAGATCGTCGGGGGTTTCGACCTTTTCGGCCAACCCGGGTTCGATCGTGAAGTCGGGCTGCAACTGCATGAGTCCTTCACACAGGTTGGCCACAACGGTGTTCTCGGCGTAGTTGAACGACTTGATCGGGTCGAGCGATGCTGGCTCGCCGAAGGGAAGGTTCCACGTCACCAAATCGAGCTCGCCGGTGGCGGCAGGAGTGAGGGTGAGGAGGTCGTTGTTGTCAACGCTGGATGAGGTGTCGCTGCTGGTGCCTGCTGCGCACCCGGTCAGGGCGAGGGCAAGAATGCTGCCGATCGCTATTGCTTTTTTCTTCATTGAATTGCTCCTAGGTAGATCGAACCTGAACGCTAAGACGCTTGATGTGTGTGAAAACCTAGTTGACCAAAACGTTTTGGGGGAAAAATACCCAAAACGTTTTACATGCCGGAAACTCAGGTAGCCTGCCAGAGTGACCACTAACCCGCCACGCAGACGAGCGACAATCCATGACGTCGCCAAGCGGGCCGGGGTCTCGATCACCACCGTTTCTCACGCCCTCAATGGCAAGGGAGTCATTGCGGATGCCACCAGGAAGCGAGTCGTCGAAACCGCCGCTGATCTGGGATATAGCCCAGATGCGATCGCTCGCGGACTCCGCAGCCGGCGCCTCGGAATCCTGGGACTCGTCATCCGCCCGCTCGACACTCTGGGCTCCTACCAGCCGGAGGGTGTCGACTACTTTTTGCGGTTTGCGGGAGCCGCCGCAGTCGAAGCGTTGGATCGCGGTTACGGGCTTGCGTTAATGCGGGACCCCACCGTCGGCAATGCCCCCGGCATCGCTCTGGCCGCCGATGGCTTCATCATTTCTGACCCGGTGGCCAGCGATCCGGTCATCGAATTGCTCACGCGAAACGGCATCGCTGTCGTGGCAGTGGGGCGCGATATCGAGCGACCGGAATTCACCGCCTGGCTTGGCGCCGGCACTCACACCAACACGGATGCAGTTATCCAGCACTTTCTCGAACGCGGCGCCACGCGCATCGCGATTGTCACCGGAGAAGACAACAACTCGTGGAACGCCGATAGCGAATTGACGTACCGGGCCTGGGCTGCAGAACGCGGGCAAACCCCGCTCGTGTACCACCAAGATGAGGGCTTGGGTGAGGCGGGTGGTCGCGCACTGGCCGAACAGCTGCTGGCCTCAGGCGAGCCGCTTCCGGATGCCATCTATTGCCTGACCGGGCGGCACGCTGCGGGCATGCAAGCTGGGCTGCAAGCGGCCGGCTATCTGATTCCTGACGACATCATGATCGCCTCAGGGTCTGACTCGGAGCAGACCAGAAACAGCGCTCCGCCCATAACTTCGATCGATTTGGCGCCCGAGGCAACAGCGAAGGCTGCGGTCACGTTCTTGGTCGAATTGCTCGATGGCGTGCCCGATGCCGATCCGGATGCCGACCCTGACGGCGACGGCGCTGGCGATCCGGTTCCTCCGGAGGTCGAGTACCGGATCAGAGATCGCGCGTCGACTCGCTCAATGCGCTGAATGACAGTGCGACCCCGAGGATGTTCTCGGCGGCGCGATGACCGGAGCGTAGTGCCGCGGTGACGGTGGCTGGGTCAGCCGTCCACGTTGCTTCGCCCGCAAAGTGCAGCACGTTCTCGACCGGGGTGGCCAGCAGGTCGTGGTCGTCGGGCGTGGACCCCGGGCGCATGTACGCGTACGACCCGTACGAGTAAGGATCGTCTTGCCAGCGCGTCACGAGCACTTCGTCGGGGTGCTCGACGCGCTCGCCGTAGAGCCCGCGCAGAGCATCGAGAACGGACGAGCTGATCTGTTCGTCGCTCCAGTCGCGCGCTTCGATGGCGCTGGGGCCGGCAGCGAACGTGAGCAGGGTGGGAACGCCGTGCAGATCGGTGAGGTCGTACCAGGAATGCCACCACTTGCCCGCCTCGCCCTGCTGGCGAATCGCGTAGACGCTCTCATCCCAGAAGCGAGTGGGGAAGCGCAGAAAGACCTTCTCGAAGTTGTTCATCTCGAAGCCGTCAATGGCGTGGGTGAGCCATTCGGGCAGCGCCGGCTCGAACGCGAGATCGCCGCTCTTGAGCACCCCAATCGGCACCGTTACGACCACGCGATCCGCGGTGAAATCGCCCTGCGCGGTGGCGACCGTTGCGCCCTGCTTTGACCAACGGATGCCGGTGACCACATGCTCGAGGCGAACGTCGAGTCCCTGTGCGAGATTCGTTGCCAGCTCGTCATAGCCGTCGGGGAACACCACCTCGTCGCCCTCGACCGTGTCATCGTCGAGACCGTGCGCATCGAGCAGCCCGGCGTGCACGCCGTACTGCTCCTCGGAGCGGTGCAGCACGAACTCGCGCACGCGCTCCGCCCGATCGGGGTTCCAGCCGAGCGTGGAAAGCGCGACGCCCATCGTCTGCTCATAGCTTGTGCCGAGAGTGGAAGCCTGCACCGCCGTCGCAAGGTGCGCGTCGAACGTGCGTACGTCATCCGCGAACTGGGCGACAGCGTCGTCGCTGAGGCGCTCGCCGGTGGGGCTGTAATAGGCGATGGGGCGGCCGGTGGGCTGGTAGCTGCCAACCGTGAACTCGACCGTGCGCATGCCGAAGGCGTTGACGATATCGGTGAGGGGGTTGTCGTCGACGCCGTGGATCCAGGATGCTCCGCGGTCGGTGGCAACGTCGCCGGAGCGTTCGGTGTGCGTGCGGCCACCCGTGCGGTCGCGGGCTTCGAGCACGAGCACTCGTTGGCCGGACTGGGCGAGAAAGCGTGCCGCGGTGAGCCCGGAGACTCCGGCGCCGACGACGATCGTGTCGAAGGCTGTCGCAGCCGGGTCTGCGGTAGGCGCGCTAGCGATGTCGGTCATGAGGTCACAGTAGCAACGTGGTGCTGGGTTCGGCTGACCTTGACGTCGGTTTAGGGCGAACCCCACGTGGACGGCTCGCGACCGCGAACGTCCGTAACGGGAACCTATTACGGGCGGTAGTCTTCGCGGTCTTCGTAGAGTGAGCGAGCGCTGGGATCTGCGCTTCGGCCACCGTTGGCCGCCCCGCCTAACTGGGTAAACACGAATGCCAGGCGCTTAGCGGCCCGACCCATCAAACTGAGAAACCGTGTGAACATCGTTGGTCCCTTCTCGGTTAGAACAACTATATTCAGCATCGCAGTTCGACTGCAATGCTCGCCTCCGCATCCCGGAGTTCGAACGGCGCCACTGGCGGAGTGCCGAATCCGCGCACCATGTTTCGGCGTGAGATCGTCATGTGGCAGACGCTAGCGTTGGTTTGGGATGAACCCCAATTAGGCAGCCAGTTGGTTAAGTCGCTGCTTCGAGCTCGGCGATATTGGTCAGGATGTACTCCGAGTCCACGAGAAAGATTGCTGGGCTGCATGTCTCGTCAGTGATGTTTACATCGCTGCCAGTCTGGATGTCGAGTGATAACGACCAGCACAAGCTCCTAATGTGACGTGCAGCTACTAGCCCTGAATCGAATCGTGCTAGCCCGGTTGTATATGCAGTAAGCGTCAGACGCTGTTCAGCCGTGTGGCCAGAGACGAGCCAAGTACCGTCCCCTGCAGGGCGAAACTCCGACAAGATCTCTTCATCGGTGAGGTCAAGTATCTGCAAGCTGAATCCACATTGGTCGAGTTTCGATTCGAATAGCTCAACGTCCTCGATAGGTGCTTCCTCCTCGGCTTGGATCTGAATGCAGGCCGAGGCGTCAGCGAATAGGAAGGCGGTGCGCTCTAGCGCCTTTACTTCGAGGTCGGCACCGATCTCATTGGCAGGGACCCCTACGCAGCTTCCAAGCAGACTTGTGCTGGCTAACAAGACGATTACTGATTTCACAGGCCTAGAGGGGCGCAAGTTCTGCCTCCAGGGCGTCAAAATGCAAGTTCGTGTCTACTGCGAAGGCCGGGATGGATGCAGCGGGAGTCCAGATATAAGCCCCGCTTCGGGGATTGCTGATAACGCTAAGCCACTCCTGGCCTAGCTTTTCGAGATGAATTACCTCATCGTTGGTGATCGCACCGCTGAGCTCAGCGAACGATCCAACAGCCGCAACGCCCGCAATGAGTTTTTGGGGCGCACCGTCAGCAGAGCAAAGCAAGTATGACCCTCACTGTCGAAATACGAACATTTTTCGATTTAGGGCGATGCTATCGCTTGTATTACTCCCTGGGCAATAGCGCAGCCGCGTTCGCGAAGGCCTGCTGTGCGGCCGCCAGACGCTCGCTCTGCTGCGCTTCACGGTCGAAATGTCGAGCAGGTAGACAGGTCGGCAAATGTGAGACATTATTGATTTCACATAGTTGAGACCGGAAAATTGGTGTGTGCGAAGACGCGTCGCACACAGCCCCACTTGCGCGGTTCGCTGGAACCGCAACCTGCTAAGGAGCCTAATGAGACGTTTGCTAACCGCGGCCGTATGCGCCGGAATGCTGATCTCTGTTTCTGCATGCACCCAAGTCGAGCCGCCACCGCCCACCGAACCTTCGTCAAGCGCAGCCGCGACTTCGTTGGAGGAGGGCAACGTTGGGCTGTGCCATTCGCTCTCGATCGAACTCATGACGGTGAACGGCGTGGTCTCGGGGTATGAGGCCGGCGAGTTGAATAGGGAATCGTTCGATTACATGATTGCCACTATTGCCGACGGCTTCCCGATCCTTGGAATCTTGCACAAGGACGCGCTTTTGAGCAGCCAAGTCGACGACCTACGTTCGGCAATCACGGAGCTAGGCGCCGACGGTGCCGAACCGGCCGTAGGGGACGCGTCAGCGTTGGGAGAAGCGACGACGGCGCTCGCTGTCGAATGCGATGCAGTCGGCGCACCTTTGAGCTTTTACCAGTAGCCACAGGCGAGTCGCCCTCTCGATGCCGATGACGATGCCGATGCCAGGTGTGAGGTCACAGTAGTAATGCGCCCCCGCATTCGGCTGACCCGCTCGCGATAAAGTGGCGATCACATGAAGAGCTCAGTGAGTCAGTTGCGCGGTCGTGGATTCTTGCGCGACGAAGACCTCGATGCGTCCCGTCATCTGTCGGCGGCCGAACTGACGCGACAGTTGGACTCCACTGACGCTGTCGAGCGATCAGCCGCAGTCCGGTTGCTCTCGCGTGCTGCGGGACCGGATGCTTCGTTGGATCAGCTTTTCGTGGAGCGACTCACACGAGAGACCAAGCTCTATACCAAGCTCGAACTGTGCGAAGCGCTCCAAGCGGGCGGCCAAGAAACCGCCCAGCGGCTCATTCCGCTGCTCGGTGCTATTGGGCGGAATCAGCACGAACAGCCATCCACTGAAGCGTTCAAGAAGACTAGCTACCCGCTTCCGCGAGACATCGTGGCGCGAGTTCTCGCCCGGATGGATCCTGTGGTGTTGCCGCCGTTAATCGCGGCCGTTGTCGACGGGCCACGGACGCGGGCAGTCGAGGCGATCGATGCCGTCGGCTTCCTATGTTTCTACTCAGCGGTGACAACGCCGGATCGGCTGGCAGCGCTGAACGCGCTCACCGAGAAGCTTCGGGGCAACCCTGATGACGAGCTCATGCAGTGGAAGATTGTGCGTGCGCTCGAGAGTTTCAATCATCCCAACGCCAAGCTCCTCCTCGAACGACTCGTCGCGGGAAGTACCAATCCGGTGATAGTCCAGGAGGCTCAGCGATCGCTCGCATTAGTGGTCGAGCAGCCTGCGCTGTAGAGGGTTTTGTGGCGTTCTCCTGCGCCAATCATGCGCAGTAGAAAGATTCGCAACTTTTGCTGGTTCGCCGCATTTTCGAGAAACTACGTCTAGGCGTAGTTTCTTAAAGAGGCTCTCCCAACTTAGGATCAGAACATGGGAATCAGAGCCGCAACAGGTCGCACGCGCACCGCACGCGCGATGCTGATTGCCGCTGCAGCATCCGCCCTTCTGCTCGGTCTCGCTGGCTGCACGGCGGCTTCGGATGCTGGCGCCACGACTGACCCGAACGACGACCGCCCTGTCGTGCTCACGACCTTTACGGTGCTCGCCGATATCGCCGAGAACGTGGCCGGCGACAACCTGCGGGTGGAATCCATCACCAAGGTGGGGGCCGAGATTCACGGCTACGAGCCCACGCCCGGCGACATTGCCAAGGCGGCCGAAGCCGACCTGATTCTCGACAACGGGCTCAACCTTGAGGCGTGGTTCGCTCAGTTCGTCGATGGTCTCGACGTGCCGCACGTGGTTGTTTCTGACGGCGTCGACACGATCAACATTGCCGAGGATGCCTATGAAGGGCTGCCCAATCCGCACGCATGGATGAGCCCCCTCAACGCACAGATTTACGTCGACAATATGGAAGCCGCGTTCGCTGAACTCGACCCCGAAAACGCCGCCGACTACGCCGCCAATGCCGAAGCGTACAAGGCTGAGCTGCAACTTGTGAACGACGAGCTCACGGCCGAACTCGCCGAGTTGCCGGCGTCGCAGCGGGCTCTCGTCTCGTGCGAAGGAGCGTTCTCGTACCTGGCGCGCGACGCTGGACTGAGCGAGCATTACCTGTGGGCGGTCAACGCCGAGCAGCAGTCGACGCCCCGCCAGATCGCGTCGGTGATCGAGTTCGTGCGAGACAACGACGTGCCCGCCGTGTTCTGCGAATCCACAGTCTCCGATCGCGCGATGCAGCAAGTGGTCGAGGCCACTGACACGACCTTCGGCGGAACCCTCTACGTCGACTCGCTGTCGGAGGACGGTGGCCCGGTGCCGACCTACCTCGAGTTGCTGCGCCACGACGCCGAAACCATCATCGCCGGATTGACCGGCGCCACGGAATGAGTGTGCCCGCCATCGACGTGCGCAACGTCACCGTTCACTACGGCGACGTGCTCGCGCTCGACAACGTGAGCCTCAGCCTCGCGCCGGGCCGCATCTACGGCCTCATCGGCATGAATGGCTCGGGCAAGTCGACCCTCTTCAAGACCATTACCGGGATGCTGCGCCCCGACCACGGAACAGTCACGTTGGCAGGTCAGCAGCCTGCACTCGCTCGCAAGGCCGGAGCGGTCGGCTACGTTCCGCAGAGCGAAGACGTCGACTGGGCGTTCCCGCTCTCGGTTCGCGATGTGGTGATGATGGGCCGCTACGGGCACATGGGTTTTTCGCGTCGACCCAAGGCTGCCGATAAGGCTGCCGTCGCCGAGGCTCTCGAACGTGTAGAACTGACGGACCTCGCCGACCGCCAAATTGGCCAACTCTCGGGCGGCCAAAAGAAGCGGGCGTTCGTGGCGCGCGGCATCGCCCAGGGCGCGACGATCCTGCTTCTCGACGAGCCCTTTGCCGGGGTCGACAAACGCTCCGAGGGAACGATCACGAAACTCTTGCGCGAGCTCGCCGCCGAGGGTGCCACGGTTCTCGTCTCGACCCACGACCTCAATGCGCTGCCGAAACTGGCAGACGAGGCAATCTTGCTGATGCGCACGGTGCTGCTGCAATCCACTCCCGCCGAGGTGCTGAAGCCCGAAAACCTTGCGCGCGCCTTCGGCCTCGATGTCACGGCGGGAGACGCCGCGTGAACCCTCTCGACTTCCTTCTCGAACCCCTGAGCTACGACTTCATGGTGCGGGCCCTCGCCACGAGTGTGACCGCGGCTATCGTGTGCGCCGTGCTCTCGTGCTGGCTCGTCCTCATCGGCTGGTCGCTCATGGGTGATGCTGTTTCGCACGCCGTGCTCCCGGGTGTGGTGCTCGCCTACGTCGTCGGCGCCCCCTTTGCCCTTGGTGCGGTCATCTTTGGTTTCCTTGCCGTCGCCCTCATCGGCATCGTGAGAAACACGAGCCGCATCAAAGAGGATGCCGCGATCGGCATTGTCTTCACGACACTGTTCGCCCTGGGAATCGTGCTCATCTCGGTGACCCCGTCGCAGACCGACCTCAACCACATCATCTTCGGCAACCTCCTCGGAGTCTCCTGGGCCGACCTCACCCAAGTGCTCATCCTCGGCGCGATCACACTCACGATCCTGCTCGTGAAGCGCCGCGACTTCACCCTCTACGCCTTCGACGCCACCCACGCCCACGCGATCGGCCTTAACCCCAAGGTGCTCGGCGCTGCGCTTCTCGGGCTCCTCGCCCTTACCGCTGTCGTCGCGCTTCAGGCCGTCGGCGTCGTTCTCGTCGTGGCACTGCTCATCATCCCCGGCGCCACCGCGTACCTGCTCACCGATCGCTTCTCGCGCATGCTCGTGATCGCCCCAGTGATGTCGGCGCTCGCGGCCGTCACCGGGCTGTACCTCAGCTACTACTTAGACACGGCATCCGGCGGCATGATCGTGCTCGTCGAAGGCTGCATCTTCGCGCTCGTTTACCTGTTCAGCCCCACGCAGGGCGTGATCGGCAAGCGACTCGGTGCGATGAAGCGGCAGCGGATGCTCGCCGCCCAGTAGCTCGGAAGACACCGCCAGCGCACCGAACCCGCGCGGTGCGCCTCAAGTCATTCGGCGAGGGTGCCGCCCGATACGTAGAGTGCGTCGGTCGCGCTCCGGCCCAGGCTAATCGGCACAGCGGATTGGCGCACTGCACCACCCGGCGCCTCGCCGCTCGCCCCACCGGTTTCTCCGCCGACGCCACCGAGCACCACCACCTCGAGCGCATCCGAATACGGTGCCCCGGCATTCACGCTGAGGGTCGCTTCGAACCCGATGCCGCGCTCTTCGAAGAACTTGAGCAGCTCGGGGTCGTCGTCGGAGATGCGTTCGACGACCACGGTGCTGCCGGGGGCGACGCGGCTGAGCTGCACGGCATCCGGAATCGTGATCACGCCGTCGGCGCTGGGGATGGGATCGCCGTGCGGGTCACGGGTGGGGTGCTCGAGAAACTCGTCGATGCGTTCGACCATGAAGTCAGAGACGGCGTGCTCAAGGTTTTCGGCTTCGTCGTGCACTTGGTCCCAGGTGTAACCGAGCACGCTCACGAGAAACGATTCGATGAGGCGGTGGCGGCGAACCATCGCGACGGCGTGAGCACTACCCACCGCGGTGAGAGCGATGGAACCGTAGCGGGCATGATCAAGGAAGCCCTGATCGGTGAGGCGACGCACGGCATCCGAGACGCTCGACAGCGTATAGCCGGTGCGCTCGGCGATCACGGTGGCGGTGACGGGCGCATCGGACCATTCGGAAAGGCTCCACACAGTCTTCAGGTAGTTCTGGGTGCTGACCGAGAGCTCTGTGACCGACATGCGCCCAGTCTAAAGCCGAAGATTGAAGTACGGGCAGACGTAGTTAACGAAACTTGCCCCCGCCCGGAGAACATCGGGCGAGGGCAAGCGGGTG
Organism: Salinibacterium sp. NG253; assembly: GCF_015864945.1. GTDB lineage: Bacteria > Actinomycetota > Actinomycetes > Actinomycetales > Microbacteriaceae > Rhodoglobus. The sequence goes on from NZ_JADYWF010000002.1 coordinate 49,309, forward strand.
AAGAAAGTTAGTTGAAGATTCCATTCAGACCGAGGTCACCGGTGATGTCACCGACGATGTCGTCTGCGTCAACAACATCGTCGAGGATGTCGTCGACATCAACAATGTCAGTGACGTCGGTCACTACGTCAGTGGCGTTGTCGACAACGTCGGTTACCTGAGTGGCGTTGTCGACGACGTCAGAGACGTTGGCGTCGTTCGCTACGTCAGAAACGTTCGCGGAGTCGCTCACGTTGCCAACAGCGGTGTCGTTGCCCGAAGCTACGGGAGCGTTGACCTCGTTGCCTGAAGCAACAGCGTTGCCGTTGAGGAGGTCACCGTTGAGGATGCCGCCGCCGAGAACGTCGCCACCGAGAAGGTCAACGTCGCCGACCTCGGGTGCTACGACGACGGGGATGTCGGTCTGCTTGGGGGAGGAGTAGGAGTATGACTTCGTCGAGGTGTAGCTATCACCGGTTGCTGCCATGGCGGGAGCTGCTGCTCCGACTGCGATGAGGGCTACTGCGGTAGCGGTTGCGCCGAGCGTTGTCTTCTTCGTAAATGCGTTCATGACTGAACTCCTTCTTACGTGGTCGGCCTCCGTAGAGGCTCTGCGTCTCGAGGCTTTCCCGAGGCGCAATGAGTACTCCGGAGTGCGGCCGTAACCGGTTTGGGGGTCATTTCAAAAAAGTTGAAATTCGAGCAATCTGGGGTGCGGATGCGGGCAACTCTCGCCCGCAGATCCGCATGTTTCCGGGGCTGTTGGGCTAGCTGGCAGTCAACTGAGTGGAGTCTGACGAAGTGCCCAGTGCTGCATCCAACGGCTGATTCCAGCTCGCCGGGCGCGCCAAGAACTAACGCCGCGTAGGCCGCGGGGAGTCCTTATTCGGCCGCTGCGGCTTTCACGGCCGTGTACGCCTCGAGGGCTTCGCGGCGGGTTTCGGCAAGATCCACGATCGGTTCGGGATACGCGTCGGTGCCGAGTTCGGGGATCCAGTACGAGACGTAGTCACCCGTGGGGTCGAACTTTTTCTGCTGCAAGACGGGGTTGAACACACGGAAGTAGGGGGCGGCATCCGCACCGGATCCGGCAACCCACTGCCAGTTGGCGGGGTTGCTGGCTTCGTCGGCGTCGACGAGGGTGTCCCAGAACCACTGTTCGCCGGCCCGCCAGTCGATGAGCAAGTTCTTGATGAGGAAGCTCGCGACGACCATGCGTACGCGGTTGTGCATCGTGCCGGTGTGCCAGAGCTCGCGCATCCCAGCGTCGACGAGGGGGATGCCGGTGCGGCCGCGGCGCCACGCGTCGACTTCAGCTACGCCGGCTGGTTCATCAACGTCGCCGAGCTGGTCGACGGTGTAACCCCAAGGGAAGGCGTTGTAGGCGGGGCGGTAGCTGTCGGTCGCGAGGCGCGGGTTGTCGAAGAGCAGGGCGGTGGAGAATTCGCGCCAGCCGATTTCGCTCAAGAACTTGGCGACGTTCTTGCGGGCCGCGGTAGGCACGTCGGCCGAGCCGCTGCCGGAGTCGTTGTCGTTGCCGGCACCGCTACCGTCGCCACGCAGCCGCTGCCAGACCTGGGTGGGGCTGATCTCGCCGAACCGCAGGTGCGGGCTGAGGCCGCTCGTGGCATCCACGGCAGGTTCATCGCGGCAGTGATAGTCGGCGAGACGTTCGGTGACGAAACTCTCGAGGCGATCGTGGGCGCCATCTTCGCCGGGAGTCCAGGTCTCGCGCAGTCCCTCGGCCCAGTCGGGGCGGGTGGGCAGCAGATCCCAGTCGGCGAGGTCGTCGCTCGCGGGGGAGTCGGCAGGCCAACTCAGCTCGGCTGCGGTCGGCGCCGGCAGTGCATCCCGCACCGGACGATCTTGCGCCGCACGCCAATACGGAGTGAAAACCTTGTACGGCTCGCCCTGCCCATTGCGGATATGCCACGGCTCGTTCAACAGGTTGCCCTGATGGCTTTCGACCGTGAGCCCCTGCTCACGCAGTTTCGTTTTGAGGCCAGCGTCAATATCGCGGGCGGCCGTGTAGCGACGGTTCCAGTGCACCGAGGCGGCGCCGAGCTCGTCCACGAGCGCCGGCAGCACGTGCGCGGCAGGGCCGTGACGCAGCGTCAGCTGGCCGCCTAGATTCTGCAGGGCGGCATCCAGAGCAGTCAGGCTGTGATGCAGCCACCACTTACTTGCCGCACCCAGCGGACGGATGCCATCGCCGGTCTCATCATGAATGTAGACGACAACAAGCGGTCGGCCTTCGCTCGCGGCCGCCGTTAGCGCAGGGTTATCGGCTAGTCGCAGGTCGTTGCGCAGCCACACGATGGAGGGCTGATTCTGGTTTCCGCTCACGACTCAACTCTAGGGTCGGCGGCTGACTATTTAGCTGAGCAGGTGAAAGTGCTCACATTGCCACTGCTGAGTGTTCTGGGCTTGGTGGTTGCGGGTGTCGGCCCAGGGTGGGTACACGCGAAATCCGCGCTTGCCGCCGTGGCCGTCGACCGAGACGATGCCGCGGGCGATCAGCACGCTGAGCGGAAAGACGAAGGCGCCGAAGCCGTTGTCGTCGCGGGCGACAACGACGAGCCGCTGAGTGCCGTCGTCGCTGCGGAGGGGTTGCGTCGTGCCGTCAGTGTCTCGCCGCCAGACAGTGACGAAGAAACCGGGCTTAGTCGGGGTGAGCTTCGCGACCCGAATCCGGGTTGCTGCGGGGAGCGTGTTGGCAGCACCGTATTCGGCGTTGTCGGGCTCGACCACGAGTTGATCGTGCTCGGGCAGTGCGTCACCGAGGATGCGGATGGCGTGAGCAACGTCCGGATGCAGCGGGGCAGTGGTCACGGTCATCCGTTCGATTCGGCAGTCGTGCCAGCGTAGGCCGAAGCGAGGGGGATCGCGTGCGGCGCGTGCTGGTAACGCTATGCGTTCTGGGGAATACTCAAGGAATGACCATTCGCACGCCAAGCCCGCTGAATGAACGACATGAGGTGCTTGGCGTTCTGCTGTTCGTCTTCGCGGGATGTGGATTTGTGGTGCTGAGCGCTCTGGCGGGCACTGCGGCCATCATGGCGACTGGGGTGCCCGCGGTGGTTCCGGTGGCCTGGAACGTTGATGCGTTGCACGTTGCTAGCGCAGCATGGTGGCTAGGGCTGCTAGTCGCGCTGGCGGGGTTGGTTATCTGGATTATCCGAGCACAGACGAAAAGGACCTTGCTGCCGTGGGCGATTGTCGACTTCGCCGTGATGGTTTCGCTTGTCGCGACCGTGTGGCTCTGGGCTTTCTAACATCACCCGTTAAATAGTTCGAGGGCCGGTTTCAGAGGCATGAAACCGACCCTCTCCCTTTGCACCAAGAGTGTCCTGCAATCACATTCCGCAGTAGCTGCCACAGCAAACAACTTCTGCTCTATGAATGTATAACGGAAACATAACGCTGTCTAGTTATCATTCTGTTATTTTCAGAAAATTCCTAGAAAACTTTGTCTACCCCCGCGATTGTGGGCGACTACGGGCGGGTAATGAAGCCTTCTTCGACCATCCAGTCGAAAGCAACATCCGCTGGCTGTTCCCCGTCAACATCGACGAGCCCGTTGAGGCGGCGCATCACATCGTTGCTGATGGCGGCCGTGATCGGGGCGAAAACATCCGCAATTTCGGGGTACTGCTCGATGATTTCGGTGCGCACGTTGACGGATGCGCTGTAGGACGGGAAGTAGTTCTTGTCGTCTTCGAGCACGGTCAGATCAAGAGCTTCGATGCGTCCGTCTGTTGCGAAGACTTCACCGAAGTTGCATTCGCCGCGATCGGTTGCAGCATAGACGGCACCGGTGTCGTAGATGCCAATGTTGTTGTCTGCAACGCCGTCAGCAGCGCCACGTTCGATTCCGTAGGTGGTGAGCATGCCATCCAAGCCGTCCTGGCGGGAGTTGAACTCGGGCTCGACGCAGAACGTGAGGTCTTCGGATGCCAGATCTGCAAGTTCAGAGAGAGTGGAGATGTTCTGAAGGTCGGGGAGGGCTTCGGTGCGCACTGCCATGGCATAGGTGTTGTTCATCTCTGCTTGTGGCAGCCACGTGACGCCGTTTGCGAGGTCGGCGTCGTGAACAGCCTGCCATTGCTCTTGAGGGTCGTCGAGGCCCTCCTCTTGAGCCATGTAGACGAGCCAGGCGGTGCCGGTGTAGTCCCATGCGATGTCGGCCTCGCCGGAGAGCATGAGGTTGCGCACCGGTTGGCTGCCGGGCACATTGGCGAGGTCGGTGACGTCGAACCCTGCCGCCTGCATCGCCAAGACGGCGATCTTTTCGAGCACAAGCGCTTCGGTGTAGTTCTTTCCGATGACCGTGATGGGTTGCCCAACCGCATCAGGGATCTCTTGGATCGAACCTGGTCCGGCGGCAGGAACGAATGAGGTCGCTGGCTTGAGCCCACACCCGGTGAGGGCGACGGCGACTGTTGCGAACACTGCGGTGGTCAGCGCCACGCGTGTGCGCAGGCGCTTCCCGCGCTGCGTAGTTGTCGTGATCATGCGAGGCCCTTCGGTTGCGCGAGCTGCTCGACGACCCGGCCGAGCAAATCGATGAGAAGAGCGAGAAGTGCGACGATCAGCGCGCCGGTTATGAGCACACTGCTGAGGTCAAGATTCACTCCGGTTGTGATGAGCAGCCCGAGCCCTCCACCATCGATGAACGTTGCCAGAGCAGCGGTGCCGACGAGCAGCACCAGGGCGGTGCGGATGCCGGAGAGCATGATCGGCACAGCAAGCGGCAGCTCTACTTTGAGGAGCACCGCCGTGGAGCTCATCCCCATGCCGCGTCCGGCTTCGATGAGCCGTTCGTCGACCTGGTCGATTCCGATCATGGTGTTGCGCAGTACCGGGAGCATTGCATAGAGCACGAGCGCGACGACGGCGGCCGTGAATCCGAATCCGAGCCAGAACGCGAGAAGCACGACCAGTCCGATGGAGGGGGCCGATTGTCCGATATTGGCGACGACCAGCACGGGTCTCGTGAGAAAACGCAACGGCTTTCTCGTCAGCAGGATTCCGAGAGGAAGTCCGATGGCCAGCACGATCACTGCAGACACGAAGGTCAACAGAAGGTGTTCACCGATGTAACCGAAGAGGCGTTCGGGGGCAAGCGTGGTGCGTTCGGTCTCAGAGAGATCGGCGGTCGCAAGCCAGATGATGAGCCCAGCGGTCACCACTGTGATGCCCACCAGCTGAAAAATTATTTGTCGCCAGGCACGCCAGCGGGGGTCCTTGGCGAGGGGAGTCGCCACCACATCGGCGACGCTAGGGGCGAGAATCTCGGCAGTCATCAGCGCCCGCCATCGCCGATCGGTTCGGCATCGCTGTCGTCGGTGGTCGCCGGCACGATGTCGAAAGTGTCGGTATTGGTACCGAGCGGGGTGTCTTCTGCGGGGGCTTCAGCCGCAGCGTTGCGTGCGGCGCTGATCGCGTCGGTAACGACGGACACGTCGACGATGCCGATCAGGTTTTGCCGGCTTCCGACCACAATGGCGGCGCCGACATCCGATTCCAGCATCGAGTCGAGCGCGTCATGCAGCGTTGCCTTCAGCCCAACCGTGGGCAGGTTTTCGTTCTTCTGCGTGCCGATGACGTCGATGCGTTTCAGCTGGCGGCGGCTAAGCCATTGCAGTGGCCGCTCCCGCTCGTCAACGATGACGACGTTGTCGTGGCCGGCGCCTTCGAGGCGGGCCAGAACATCCGCAGATCGTTCACCGGGGTGGCCAGTCGTGACTTCGCCCAGCGTGACTTCGCCAACCCTGGTGAGCGTGAGCTGTTTGAGGCCGGCACCAGCGCCAATGAAGTCTTCAACGAATTCGTTAGCGGGGTCAGCCAGGATGCGCTCAGGGGTGTCGTATTGCACCAGGTGCGCGCCCTCAGAGAAGATCGCGATGTAGTCGCCCAATTTCACGGCCTCATCGAAATCGTGGGTGACGAACACAATGGTTTTTTGCACATCTTCTTGAATGTGCAGCAGTTCGTCTTGCAGTCGCTGGCGAGTGATCGGGTCGACTGCACCAAAAGGCTCATCCATCAGCAACACGGGTGGGTCTGCGGCGAGAGCGCGAGCGACACCGACGCGCTGTTGCTGGCCGCCCGAAAGTTGCTTCGGGTAGCGACCACGGTAGAGCGCGGGGTCAAGCGACACCAGTTCGAGCAGTTCCTCTACTCGCTGAGAGATGCGCTCTTTGTCCCAGCCGAGCATTTTGGGAACCATCGCAATGTTCGCTTCAACGGTCATGTGGGGAAAGAGGCCACCGGCTTGGATGACATAGCCGATACGTCGTCGCAGTTGGTCGCCATCGATGTCGGTGACGTCTTCATCACCGATCATGATGCGACCGGATGTCGGTTCGATCAGGCGGTTGATCATCTTGAGGGTGGTCGTTTTTCCACAACCGGATGGCCCGACGAGGGCAACCATTTTGCCGGCGGGAATCTCAAGGGTGAGCCCGTTGACGGCCGGGGCTGCTTGACCGCGGTAGGTCTTGCCGACAGCGTCGAGGAGAAGCCGAACCCCGTAGGAGCCGCCAGTGGCAGAGGATTCGTTGGATGTTTGCAGAATGTTAGACACGGATACCTCGCGAAATGGTGAGGCGGCCGAGGCCGCTGAGCAGTTGGTCCAAAATTATGGCCAAGATCACCACGGCGACTACGCCCGTGACGACAGAGTTGAGAGAGTTAGCGCCGCCGAGGCGGGAGAGTCCGGAGAAGATGAATCCTCCGAGGCCCGGGCCGAGCGCGTAAGCGGTAATGGCGGCGATGCCCATCACCATTTGCGCCGAGATGCGCACACCAGTGAGGATCACCGGCCAGGCAAGCGGTAGTTCTACCTTGGTAAGGATCCCGAGCCGACTCATGCCGAGGCCTTTAGCGGATTCGATCAGCGATGCATCGACGCTCGCCAACCCGACAACAGCATTGCGCAAGATCGGGAGAGTGGCGAAGAACGTGATCACGATCACGGCCGGGGTGACCCCAAAACCGAAGGGCACGATCAGGATGCCGATCAGTGCAAATGACGGAATCGTGAGCCCGATTGCGGTCACTCCGTCGGCGATGCCTCGCAACCAATCAGTGCGGTAAACCAGCACGGCAAGGAGCACCGCAAGGATGGTCGCGATGATCAAACATTGCACTACTAACGAGAAGTGCTGCCAGCTCGAGAATAGAATCCTCGGAAAGGAATCAGCAATAAAATCGCCCATAAACACCCCAAATAAACGTTAGCTACGTTGCGTTGCACGATGCGGTTGGGTGCAAGTACGGCCCTGCCCGAATGGGCGGACTCTGTTGTCTACTGTATCCACAAAGCCTTGCGCGTCAAGCGGTGGACAGCTATCCCGCTCTGTATCCGGCGCTAGTTCAGTGCCACGATCTGGCCGACCGCGGTGTCGAGCTGCACCATGCTGCCAAAGGTTGCACCCTTGAGCGTCATGACGTAATTGGAGCCATCTGCTGAGGGGGCATAGTTGACCACGGTGCCTTCGGGCAAGATCGTGAGCGCGTGCCCGTCCGGTGTCGAGAGGGTGCCGCCGGGGGTGGCAAGGCTGAGGCTGGCGGGCTTGCTCTGCGGCGCGATCTGCTTCAGCACGAACTGCACGGTGCCAAGATGTTGAATGAGTGCCATCCGTTCTTCTTCGGCGGATGCGAACGACGCAGGCGCGGCGACCGGTGCTGGCGTGATGATCTCGGTGGTCTGACCGGTCCCGCCCGTAGCCGCGCTTTCGGCGGGCGTCGACAGGGCTAAGCCTTCCGAATCAAAAGTGAATTCTGTCTGCGCAACTTGGAAGGTGATCGGGGAGTTGAGCGCGGCACCGTTGAGATAGAAGTTGGCGACAAGTGCGGTCATCAGAAGCGTTCCGAAAGCTCCCAGAAGGATGCCAATGATTGGACTTAGTCGGGCGGTAGCCTCCCGGTAGTGGCGAAGTCTGAGGGCATAGAAGCCGTAGGCGATCGCGGTGATTCCCACCGTGGAGGCAATGTATCCGTTCCCTGCTCCCGCCGAAGCGATGGGGAATAGGGCAAGCCCGGCAGCGATGATGCCGAAGAGCAGCGAGAGTCGTCCGGGCCCATTGCGCACCAACTTTCGCGGGGTGAAAGTGTTCGTCGATTGACTCGATGGGTAACGGTAGCTATCTGCCGGGCGATAGTTGTTGTTTTCGGGCGGCGACCAATCCCGTGGTCCAGCTTGCTTCATCGATTCCCCTCGACCCGCACCCCCGCGCGAGCATCACTCAATTCTGGCAGCCTAGTGTCAGGCGGGGACAACCCCAGAAGGGGTGGGCGACTCGGCCGGTTGCGACGGCCGACAGGTGTTCCTTGCCCCACGTTTCCTGCGCAAAGCGGGGAGGCGGCTGACCCCGACCGCGGGTCAATACCGCGAACGCTTCAGAACGCCAGCCCGCCAGCCCGCGACCCACCCTCATTCGCGGGCTGGCGGGAGCGCGCAAAGTGACGCATGCTCGACAGATGATCCTCGGCGCTGGCACTGATAAGTACGCGGCGTTATTCGCTTACGTGGGTGCCACTGCGGTCATGCTCTCCGGTGCCTATCTCAGCTCGCCCGCCGGCGACGAATTCGTTGTGTTCTTTGGCTTAGCCATCTTCTTTGTGTTGGGCCCTCTCGGCGTTATTACGTTTTCCACGCTCGCGCTTCCGATCGTCTTCGTCCTCTGGAACGCCGCGTTACCTTCTGTGCTGGGTCTCGCCATTGTCATCCCGCTATCCGTGGGCACCGCACTGCTCAATGTTGTTGTTGTCTTCGGCTGGATTGCCCGCCTGCGCAGCGGGGTGCGAGTCGCCGACCAGCGTGCCGGTGACACCGTGTTGGGTCGAGTAGCCGCGGCAGTCTTGTTTGTCGTCGCGGGGTTTGTGTTCATCGTGCTGTGTGTAGTGGCGGGATACCTGGCTCTGAGCTCTGGCCAGGGAACAGCCCAACCCGGTGCCGGACCTTACCTGGCATCGTTCTTGTTCGCTGTCTGGTTGGTGGGGCTCGCCGCAGCGCTCGGCGGTCTTGTGCTGTGGGTGCTGAACGAGGTCCGAGGGAGGGGCAGCCTGTCTTGGGCGCTTGCCGACGCCCTTCTCCAACTCGCACTCCTGGCGACGCTGTTGTTCGGGTCGGCTGGAGTCTCGCATCTCGGATAGGAGAAACCGCTCAAGCCGTCGTGAGCTACCCACGGCGCGACATGAGCCACCCTCATTCGCGGGCTGGTGGGGTGCGGCCGTGTGCCCCATGATCAACTAATGACTCTGATCGACAATGCCACGCGCACACCGAAGAAGCGCAAATACATTGTTGGCGCCGGGGTGATGACCGTGGTGGCATTCTCGCTAGCAGGGCCAGGCGTTGTGTTCTCGCCGATCGCCGAGTTGGCCCTAGCCATCTATTTGGGTCCTCTAGGACTTGTCGCGCTCTTCTTGGGAGCGCTCCGACTTCCCGAGGTGTACGGGATTTATGAGTGGATCGCTGCTCTGTTTACCCTAGTAATGGCGGTCGGCATTGCGTTCGTCAATGTCGAAATTCTTGCGCGGTGGCGCAGGCCTGCACCTCCGCTGGAGAGGCCGTTTGAAGCGGAGGAGCGTCGGCATGGTTGGCGCCAGCAGCTCGCCGCCGTTCTGTTCGTGGCGGCTGGGCTCGCGTTTATCTTTCTCTGTTTCTTCGCCGGGGGTACGGCGGGAACCACTGCCGGTATTGCGGTTCGCGAGTCGGCCGAGCGGGCGAACCATCTGATCTTCCTGTCGGCGATCGTGTGGGTGCCGGGTCTTGTCGCCGCGATTGCAGGCCTGCGGCTGTGGATTGTGAATACCCGTCGCGGGGAGCCCGTGCTGCGGTGGGCGATCGCGGACCTCGCGATCATGCTGACGCTCATCGGCATTCTGTGGGCCGACGTCACGCAGGGCGCTGCGCCCTAATCCTGCGCCCTCGGTGCACACTGCGCGCCGCGAGGGGCCGATCGGGCTGAGCCTGCCGCAAGGGCATGTTGGGTTACGCTCACTATATGACTCTCAGTGCCGTCGTCGATCGCTGGGCTATTCAGCTTGAGAGATGGCCTGTCACGGTCGGCTACATCGCCGGGGCCGGGGTGCTGAGTGCACTGCTCATCTGGATCTCTCAATTCGACCTGCGAACCCTTCCGCTGCTGATGATCCTCTACCTTGGACCGCTGGGGCTTGCGGCCGCTGCCCTTCTGGCATTCCCCGTCACCGCGGTGTTTGCTCTAGCGAACTCTGCCTCAGACGTGGCGATCGCGGTTGCGATGGGAGCCGCGGTCGCGATGGCTACCGCGTCACTCAACGTGATCATCGTGAAGGGCAGACGTCGCCGACGAATCGCCGCTGCGACGCCTTCCTCTGAGGGGCTGAGTGGGGACGAGCCGGACGTGGCGCGGAGGTATGGGCTAGCGTTCAGCAAGCTGCTCTTCGCGCTTGCCGGTTGGGCCTTCATCGCGCTCTCCGTGATCGCGGGAGGCGTCATCCTGCTGGCGGATGGAATGTCGTCCGGCGTCTCGGTAGACGAGGCCGACCCGGTGAAATGTGCAGCTGCCGTCATCTGGTGGCCGGGCTTACTGATTGCTGTCGCCGGTCTTGTGACGTGGATTATTCGCGTCGATAAAGGAAGACCCGCTACCGCGTTGGCAGCGATCGATCTCGTGGCAATGCTCGTGCTCATCAGCGTTCTCTTAGACGTCAGTTCCCGCTAGTGAGCGGCGATTCGCGGCACATTATTGATCGTCGGCCCGCGCAGATCGGCTACATCGTCAGCGTGGGTGTCATCGCAGTGGTTGCTTCATCCCTCGGCCTCGCCGGCATCCTTCAAGGATGGATGCTCGTTCTTCTCGTGGTCGTCTGCCTGGGGCCGCTCGGTCTCGCTGTTTTTATCGTGGCCAGTTCGATCGCTCTTTTTGTGACGGCGGTTCCCGCTTGGGCGATTATTGGTCTCGCCGCTGTCGTTTCCCTCGGCGTCGCATCCGTCAATGTCGTCAGCACCCGCCAATGGAGGGCCAGGCGGCTAATCGAACCCGATGCCCTCGCTCCCCGAGACTTTCCGCGTGGCTGGGACCAACTCTATGGAGGCATCCTCTTTGTGTTGGCGGGCGGCGCGTTCATCGTGCTCTCCATCGTCGCAGGCTACGCGGCAGGTACCGCGGGTTATAACGTCCTCGCGTCCAATCTTGCGGATCGTGCTGACGAAGTGAAGTTTGTTGCCTCGGTCACGTGGTGGCCCGGACTGCTCATCGCAGTAGTGGGTCTCTTGTGGTGGAGAATGCGCGTAGGGCAACGGCGGCGAATCTTCTCGTGGGGTGCCCTCGACTTGGCCGCAATGCTGGGGTTAATCGCCGCGGTCGTGCACGTCTCGCGATAGCCCCTGCACTGTGCCAGAGCCGTGGCCGTCGAAAAGCTAGTGCGCCGTGTCGACGAGTTTGAGTCCGACGATGCAGCCGATCAACCCGGTGATGAGCAGCACCTTGATCCACGAGATGGGTTCCCCGCCGAACACCATGGCGTAGGTCACCGTGAGCGCTGCACCAATACCCACCCAGATGGCGTAGGCGGTGCCGATAGGAATCTCGCGCATGGCGTAGCCGAGACCGCCCATGCTTACGAGAATGGCGACACCGAAAATCACGGTTGGCCAGAGCTTTGTGAAGCCCTCCGATTTGCCCAGAGCGGTAGCCCAGACGGCTTCGAGCACGCCAGAAAGAATCAAAACAAGCCAATACACAAGAGTCTCCTTGGCCAGTCTTTTCGCGTACCCGGTACTGATCCGTCGTCGGGAGCCGTCGTTGCGGCTACCCGTTTAGAGTATCAAAGCGGGGGTGAATTGGCAGAGCGGCGGTGTTTGCCGCTAGCGGACATCCGCTACTCGAACGCCCGAACAGACTCAGGCACGCGGATGCCGGAGCGCAGGTCAGGCGTGGCAACAACCTCCACGGCTCGAGCTCCCCACCGCACCTGCCCGCCCCACGCGTCACCAGCGATATCGGCGTCGGTGTCATCGGGCCAGTCGTCGGAGGTGCGCAACGACCACTCCGCGATCGGCAGCGCGAGCACGAGCGTTGCTGCGAGTTCTTTCTTGCTGTTGGGGCGTACTTCGGCCAGGCGGCCGGGGATCAGCTTCTCGGTGATGGCGTTGACGGCGGCAGCTTTCTCCTCGCCCTCCAGCACCCTGAACGATCCGAACAACGCTGCGCTGCTGTAGATGAGCGACGACTCGAAGGCGGAACGGGCCACCACGATGCCACCAACAGCGGTCACCGAGACTGCGACGGGCGCACCAGAAACGAGTCGCATCCAGCGTGAACCGCTCGAGCCGTGCACGATCAACTCATCGCCGAGGCGGGCGACCGCGGTCGGCAGCACCCCGGGGGTTCCGTCGTCATGAACGTAGGCGACGTTCCCGACGATCTCCGAGTCGAGGAGGGCGTCGAGGGCTTCCCGATCGCGCGACATCTTCTCGGGCATCCGGGTGGCATCAGTCGTTGTCATCCGGTCAGTGTGACACGCGCCAGCGTTGAACCTCTACGCCGAGCGAGAGTGGTTCCCTGCGCACGCGAGGGCCGCGCGAGCTGCCTAGATGAAGTCGGGGCTGGGGGTCGAGGCGAAGCGCACCGAGACATCCGGATGACGGTCGTAGCGGTACCCGATGCCACGAACGGTACGAACAACATCTTCGTACGCGCCGAGCTTGGAGCGCAGGCGACGGATGTGCACGTCGATGGTGCGTTCGTTGGGAGCTTCGTCGTCTTCCGCTGACCACAGCGTGGAGATGAGCTGCGCGCGGTCGATGGTCTGTGATTCGCGCAGGATGAGGAACTGCAGTAGTTCGAACTCTTTGTAGGTGAGGGCTGCGGGCGCGTCATCGATGAGCACGCGCTTGCGGGAGAGGTCAACGACCACACCGCTCGCGGGCTTCTCTTCTGGCTCTTCAACCTGGCGGTGCTTGGCGAGAGCAGAAGGGTCCTGCAGGGCGAGGCGCACGACGTCGACGTCGCGTCCACCAGCGCCCACGGGGGCGAGGGCAACGGCGGCGTGAGTTTCGGCGTTCGGTACGAGCTGCTGCGTGAGGAGCTTGAGCTGTTCGACGATCGCGCTGAGGTCGGTGCCAGCGGCGGCAGCCTTGAGCTCGTCGATGCCGACGTAGAGCACGAAGCCACGAGCTTCGGTTCCCTGCGGAACAGCGCGCAAGTGCGGTGCGTCAGCGGCTGGCGCGGCGGGTGCCGGTGTCGGCGTAGCGGGGCGCACGGTGCGAGCGGGCTGCACGGCAATCGACAGGTCGCGGGCCGGCGGAGTGTAGGTCGGTGCCAACGCGGGAGCCGCGGAAGCGAAAGAGGTGCGAGTGGTGCGTTCGATTGTTGCAAGTGACATGGGTCCAGAAATCCTTGGAGAAGGGGTGAAGGGCCTCTGATGATGAGGGTGTGATCCTTCGGAAAAAAATAGTGTGTCGAGCTAGATAGTCGCCGTTATGAGGACGAAGATCTGGGGGCATCCCATCTGGTGAGAATGCCCGGCGCAGGTAGGCCGACTAGGCACACATTCGACAACACGAAACGTCGCTAGCCACCGCGGTGCTCGTAAGCATCGCGCTAGCGGTCCTGGAAGCCACGAGGGCGGTCAGGTCGCGAGTTTGTACAGTCATGGTTGCAATGATGTTTCATGCAGCGCGCCCCTGTCAAGTTGCGCGCGACAATTGTGCTGCTAGACGAGACCGTACAGTCGGTCGCCAGCATCGCCGAGGCCGGGCACGATGTAGCCGTTCTCGTTGAGGCGTTCGTCGAGTGCGCCGAGCACGATCGTGACGTTTTGGCCTTCCATGGCCTTTTCAACAGCGGCGAGACCTTCGGGGGCTCCTAGGATGCAGACGGCCGTGACATCCGTAGCACCGCGGTCGAGCAGGTATTGGATGGCCGCAATGAGCGAGCCACCGGTGGCCAGCATGGGGTCGAGAACGAAGCACTGGCGGTTCGACAGGTCGTCGGGCAGGCGTTCAGCGTAGGTGTCGGGCTTCAGCGTTTCTTCGTTGCGCACCATGCCCAAGAATCCGACTTCAGCGGTCGGAACGAGTTTGACCATTCCTTCAAGCATTCCGAGCCCGGCGCGAAGAATCGGCACCACGAGCGGCTTGGGCGAGCTAATTGCCACACCCTTCGTCGCGGTAACGGGGGTCTCAATGTCGACCTCTTCAACGCGCACCGAACGGGTCGCTTCGTACGCCAAAAGCGTGACTAGCTCTTCCGTCAACGCCCGAAAAGTGGGGGCGGCGGTGTTCTTGTCGCGCAGCACGGTGAGCTTGTGCGTGATGAGCGGGTGGTCGGCAACGTGAACTCGCATAGGCTAAATCTACTTGAGGTACGGACCACTTGGAGAACCGATCGTGACAAAGTTCGATCAATGGATGACGCGGGCCATCGCTGAGGCCAAGCTCACGGCTGATTCTGCTGACGTTCCTGTCGCTGCTCTCGTCATTGATCAGAATGACAATCTCGTCTCCGTTGGGCGCAATGAGCGGGAGCTCACGGGCGACCCCACGGCGCACGCCGAGGTTGTGGCAATCCGAGCAGCGGCCGCGGCCACCGGTTCGTGGCGCCTCGACGAGATGACTCTCGTGGTCACCCTTGAGCCGTGCACGATGTGTGCTGGCGCGATTCTTCAGGCCCGCATCCCGCGCGTGGTGTTTGGGGCGTGGGACGAAAAAGCCGGCGCATCAGGCAGCGTTAATGATTTGCTGCGTGACCGCCGGCTTCCGCACAAGGTCGAGGTTATTGCGGGCATCCAAGAGACTGAATGCGCTGCGCTGCTGACTGACTTTTTCGAAGCCCGACGCTAGCCCGCTAGGCCTGGCTTAGTGCCAGAGCACCGCAACGAACACGTTGATGAGCGCGCCCATGCCCGCAAGGTGCAGGAACGGCAGGGTGGCTTTCTTTTCGCTGGTGCCCGCGCTGAGGGCCTTGGCCTGGCGTGAGCGCGCGATCATGACGGCGACGAGCACAACGATCGCGAAGATCAGCTTCACGGCGATCTTGGCGTTGTTGACGTCTTCGTCGTTCATCTGCACGAGGCCAACAAGGATGAGTCCGGTGACGAGCTGCGTGATGGCACCGATCAGCATCGTGCCGAGTTCGAAGCCTTCTTTGCGGCGCAGCTGAAGAGCGAATGATCCGATGATGAGCGCAAGCCCCAGAATGTGCAGCGCGAGCACGGTGTGAATGATTGGTTCGAAGTTCATGGTTTCGGGTTCCTTCGTTAATCGTTGCCCACGATGACAATGGCATCAGTGGGTGGTGCAGCTTCGGGCGGGCGACGGTAGACATCAGGCTCGATATAGATGACGCGGGCCATCGGCTCTGCCTCACGAATCTCTCGTTCGACACTATCGATACTGGCGGCCACGTCGCTCAGTCGCGTTTGCGCTCCGAAGTCGATCTTGGCCGCAACCATGAGTTCTTCTGGCCCGAGGTAGAGCGTCTTCATGTGGATGAGCGAGCGAACGTCGGGGTGGGCGTTGATGGTGTCGCGAATGAGGTTGCGCTGCTTCGTGGTTGCACCTTCGCCGACGAGCAGGCTCTTCGTTTCGATGCCGAGAACGACAGCGACCAAAATGAGCAGGATACCGATGGCGATCGTGCCGATGGCATCCCACATTGAGTCGCCAGTAGCGATCGTCAGACCGACACCGAAGAGGGCGAGAACGAGACCGAGCAGAGCAGCGACGTCTTCGAGCAGCACGACGGGCAGTTCGGGGGCTTTGGCGTGGCGCACGAAGGCAATCCAGCTCTGCTTGCCCCTCACGAGGTTCGACTCTTTTACCGCGGTGCGCAGCGAGAAACCTTCCAGCACGATGGCAATCAACAGCACCGTGATCGGCAACCACGCTTGCTCGAGAGGGTGCGGGTCTTGCAGCTTGTTGATGCCCTCGTAGAGCGAGAACACGCCACCGACCGAGAACAGAATGATCGAAACGACAAAGGCGTACACGTAGCGCTCGCGACCGTAGCCGAACGGATGCTCGGCATCCGCCTGCTTCTTCGCCTTCTTGCCGCCGAGCAAGAGCAACGCCTGATTGCTGGTGTCCGCTACCGAGTGCACGCTCTCAGCGAGCATCGCACTGGACCCCGAAATCAGAAACGCAATGAATTTGGTGACAGCGATTCCACCGTTCGCCACCATTGCAGCGATGATTGCCTTAGTTCCGCCTGACGCGCTCATGGCATCAATCCTAGGATGTTCACGTGACTACTTCTCTTCCTAGCATTGCAATTGTCGGCGCCGGATCAATGGGGGGTGCCATCCTGCAGGGTTTGCTTGACCCCTCGGTGACTGTAAGCGGGGGCATCCGCGTCACAAATCGCACCGAAGCTAAGGCTGCTGTGGTGCGTTCTGAGGGCGTGGAGTCCTTTGCGCTGGAGAATACTCCTGATGGCAATGCGCGCGCTGTGAAGGGGGCAAAGGTCGTGATGCTGGGCGTCAAGCCCGCCATGATCCCCGACACCCTTACCGCCCTCGCCCCATTCTTGGAACCCGATGCGATCATCATCAGCGTTGCTGCGGGTGTGACAACCGCGCGCATGGAGGGCATCGTCGACAACGTTGTGTTGCGTGCCATGCCCAACACTCCCGCTATCGTCGGCAAGGCCGTAACCGGACTCAGCGCCGGGTCGCGCGCCACCGCGGATGACCTCGCGCTCGGCCGCGCCGTGTTTGAGACGGTCGGCACCGTCGTCGAAACGCCGGAATCGCAGATTGATGCGCTCAGCACCATCTCGGGTTCCGGCCCGGCCTACGTGTTCTTGATCCTCGAGGAGTTTGCTCGCACTGCGGTCGACATGGGCTTCACGCCCGAGCAGGCACTGACCTTGGTGGCGGGAACGTTCGAAGGATCGCTCGCCCTGCTGGCGTCATCCGATAGTTCACCGGCGCAACTGCGTAAGCAGGTTACGAGCCCCAAGGGCACGACCGAGCGTGCGGTTGAACAGCTGCAGGGTGCCGATCTGAAGACGATTTTCGACAAGGCGACCGCTGCGGCGCTCGCCCGGGCCACGGAGCTCGCTGCGGGCTAATCGCTCTCACCTGTTCGCGCCGGGCCATTCGCGCGGCCCCATCCGTGCCGCCTCGCGCATGCGGCTGCGCGACCGCCTTTAGAAGCGGCCGTGCAGTGCGCGCGAACGACGAGACATCGAGTCGATGATCACGGCGAGCAGCAACACTGCTCCCGTGACCATGTAGCGCACCGAGGAGTCAAGGCTCAGCAGCGTGAGGCCGCTTGAGATCGACTGAATGACGACAATGCCGAGCAGTGCAGACCAGGCGCTTCCGCGACCGCCAAAGAGGCTTGCTCCGCCGATGACGGCTGCCGCAATGGCGGTGAGGTTGGTGTCGCCTCCGCCGCTGCTCTGGTTCGCGGCCGCAAGCCGGGATGCGGCCAAGACACCACCAAGAGTGGCGAGCATTGCGCTCACCATAAACACCGAAATGTAGACACGATCAACGCGGATGCCGGCACGCCGGGCTGCTTCAACATTGCCGCCGATGGCATAGATCGAGCGCCCCCAACGCGTGCGCTTGAGCGCAAAGTTGACGGCCATCACGAGCACGACAAAGAGCAGGAACATGAGGCCGATGCCGCGGTCGGTGTTGAGGTACCAGGTTCCCAACAGGAGCGCGACGAGCATGAGCCCGCCGCGAAGCAGGATCGCGGTGCGCGATTCGGGCAGCAGGCCAGCGCGGATGCGGCGGTTGGCCAACGACAGATGGCCACCAACATAGGCGAGGGTTGCCAGCCCGACGAGCACGTAGGAGAGCCACGCAGGCAAAAACATGAGCTGGGCGAACTGCACGATCCATGAATCAAACGGAATATTGATCGAGCCGAGCTTGCCAAGCACCCACAGCTGGAGCCCAAGCACGCCGAGCAGGCCCGCGAGGGTGATGACGAAGCTGGGAACCCCGAAGCGGGTCAGCAAGAACCCGTAGAACCATCCGAAGAGTGCACCAGCGGCGAGCGCGGCGAGGATGGCGAACGGCAGCGGCCAGTTCAGCTGTGTAAACGTGACCGCCAGAATCGCGGCCGCGAGTCCCGAGAGCGACCCGACCGAGAGGTCGATTTGGGCGAGCAGCAATACGAGCACTACACCGAGCGCGATCGTGCCGAGCGCGGCGGACTGCATCGCGAGGTTCACGAGGTTGGCGCTCGACAAGAAGGTGGGGTTCAAGATCTGGAAGACGGTCCAGATGAGGGCAAGACCCACGACAACGGGAATCGCCCCGAGGTCGCCGCCTCGCACGCGTGACCGAAACCCGGCCCAGGATTCTGCGATTCCTGAGGCTGGCGGAAGTTCGACAGCGGGGGTGTTGTTCGTGGGCGGTTGCGTGTCGGAGGCGCTCATGAGCTGAGTCCTTCCTTGATGCGGGTGAAGGTCGCGCCGGTGAGGCCAGCGCGCCGGCTCACCGCGTTATCCGTTGCGCCCGTAATCGCCGCGATGATGTCTTCGTAGGTCACGTCGGCCACCGCAAAGTCACCGTTATTGCGTCCAAGACGCAGCACGACAACGCGGTCAGCCACGGCCTGCACGTCAGCCATGTTGTGGCTCACTAAGACGATGCCGTGACCGCGCTCGCGGAGGTGCTCAATAAGGTTCAGCACCTCAGCGGTCTGAGCGACGCCGAGGGCGGCGGTGGGCTCATCCAACACCACAATCGACGGATTGCCGATGAGCGAACGCGCAATGGCAACGGTCTGGCGTTGCCCGCCCGAGAGCCCCGCAACGGGAGTGCGCACGGACGGAATCTTGGCCGACAGCTGCCGCAAGAGCGCCCAGGTCTGCTGCTCCATCTCGACCTCGTCGAGCGCTCGAGTTCCCAGCTCCCGGCCCAAGAACAGGTTCGACACCACGTCGAGGTTGTCGCACAGCGCCAAATCCTGAAAGACCGTTGCGATACCGAGATCGCGGGCATCCGTCGGGTTCGACAATGACACTTCGTCACCGCGATAGGTAATAGTGCCCGAAGTGGCCGGATGCACGCCCGCGAGTACCTTCACGAGTGTCGACTTTCCCGCACCGTTGTCGCCGACGATCGCCACGACCTCGCCGGGATAAATGTCGAGCGACACATTGCTCAGCGCCTCGATCGCGCCGAACTGCTTGCTGATTCCCCGCAGCGAAAGGATCGGCTCATCGTCTGAGGTGGCCGGAGTGACATCAGTCATTGTGGCTCTCTTCCTTGAGTTCATTGACGTCAATACGCATTACTGAATCCCCGCCGCCGCACACGCTTGGGCATATTCGGTCGTGCAAATTTGCTCAACGGCATAAAAACCATCAGCGACGACGGTCTCCATAATGTTGTCGATCGTCACGATTACGGGAGTGAGCAGCGTTGTCGGAACGCCGTTAGTTTCTTCGCTTTGCCCCACAAGTTGCTTGCCGTCGAGCAGCGCCACCGCGTGCGTCGCCGCGATCTCAGCTTCGCGCTTCAGATCCTTGTAGACGGTCATGTACTGGTCGCCACTCACGATGCGTTGGATGGCGGTGAGTTCGGCATCCTGACCAGTGACGGGAGGCAACGGGGTCACCCCGCCAGCCTTGAGCGCAGCGATCGCACCCCCGGCCGTTGCGTCGTTGGCGGCATAGACGCCGATGAGGCTGTCGCCGAACTGGGTGACCTGGCTCGCCATCCACTCCTGGGCTTTGTCTGGGCTCCAGTCGGGAGTGTCGAATTCGGCGACGACGGTATAGGCGCTGCCATCGATCACGCTGTGCGCGCCCTTCTTGAACAGGCGCGAATTGTTGTCGGTGGGGGAGCCGTTGATCATCACAATGTTGCCCTCGGAGTAACCCTCCTCGGCGAGGCGCTCGACGAGAGCTTTGCCCTGCAGCGCTCCGACCTTTTCGTTATCGAACGACACCCAGAAGGCCAACTCGGGGCTGCCAATCAGGCGGTCGTACGAAATCACCGGAACCTTGTAGGACTGGGCCGTCGCCACGATTGTCACCGCCGCCGAAGAATCAACGGGGTCGAGCACGAGCACGCTAATGCCCTGAGCAAAAGCCGACTCCGCCTGCTGTTGCTGCTTCGCCGGGTCCTGATCGGCATTCGCATAAATCACGTCGCACTCGGGGCACAGCTCAGCAACTTTGGCCTCAAAGAACGGGCGATCGTAAGCCTCGTACCGCGCCGTCTTCGACTCCGGCAGCAGCAGCGCAATCGTGCGCGAACCATCGCTCGAAGCGCCGGGCGTCATCAAGGCGCAGCCACCCAGAGCGAGCACCGCCACAAGCGCAAGAGCGATCAGTCGCATCATTCGCGCACGGACGGATGTCACGAAGCCTCCGCCTCTGCAGGTTCAGCACTCAACGTGGCATCAGCACCAATCGTGAGCTGATCAATCGCAAAAGCGATCGACCCCAACAGTTCGCTGCGCGGCCCCAGCTGGCTCTGCACCAGATCGGCAGCCTGCCCAGACCCCACGATGACCGAACGCTCCATCGCGTGCCGCATCGGGCCCAATAAGAGTTCGCCCGCCTGCGAGAGCTCGCCGCCCACCGCAATGCGCTCCGGATCGAAGACGTTGCTGAGGTTGCCCGCGGCGATGCCGAGATGCCGTCCAGCGTCGGCAATGGCCCGGATGCACGCATTATCCCCAGCGATTGCGCGAACAACCACATCGTGAAGCTTGAGACCGCGACGGCCAGTGCGCACCGACTCAACGATGGCCTGACCACCGGCGAGAGTTTCGAGGCATCCACGATTGCCGCAACGGCAGAGCGCGCCATCTTCGTCGAGAACCATGTGACCGAATTCACCGGCTGTGCCGTGGTGGCCGCGGAACACTGCCCCGTTCAGGATGAGGCCCGCGCCAATGCCGTCGTCGATGCTGACATAGAGAGAGTTGGGCTTGCCGCGTAATGCGCCTGTGCGGTATTCGGCCAGCGCGCCCATGTTGGCGTTGTTGTCGACATACACCGGGCTATTGAGCCGGATGCCGAGAGACTCTGCGACGGGAACGCCGTCCCAGCCGCGCATGATTCCTGTGCGCGAAATGATGCCGGTTGACTGATCCATGGGCGCGGGCATCGCGAGGCCAACCGCCAGGATCTCGTCGTGAGTGGCGTCGACTGACTCGAGCATGTCGGTGATGAGTTGGGCGGCCCGGTTGAGTTCGTTGTCGGCGCGATGGTCTTTCGCGAGCGGCATGTGGTGCTCAGCGACGACAGTGTGCGCGACATCGGAAAGTGCAACGCGCATGTGGCGTTCGGAGAAGTGCACGCCGGCGACAAGGCCAAGCGCGCGGGCAAGCGTGATCTGATGAGCGCGACGGCCACTGCGCGTGCTCATCGTGGTCGCGAGCACTCCGGCGGTGACGAGCTCTTTGACAATGTTGGAGACCGTGGCGGGCGAAAGCCCCGTTACCCCGGCCAACTCGATCTGTGTGAGGCCACCATGGTGCTTCACCGCGTCGACTATGCGAGCGCGGTTAGCTTCGCGGAGCGAAGTTTGCGACCCCGGGGTCGCCCGTTTTTTGCTCACGGAATCAAGATACAGGTAGCGGGTGCGCGCAGATCAGTCCACAAACGGGGCTACGTTGCGAGTGTCGCGAACTTTTCGATGTCGACAGAGTTGCCGCTGACGATCACGAGGTCGTGATTCGAGATCACGGTCTCGGGCGTTGCGTAGGTAAATTCCTTACCGGGCGACTTCACTCCGACCACCGTGATTCCATACTTGCGGCGCACTTGCGACTCGCTCAGCGGCAAACCGCGGATGGGCTTCGGCGGGTACATCTTCACGATGGCGAAGTCATCATCGAACTCGATGAAGTCGATCATCCGGCCCGAAACCAGGTGAGCGACGCGCTCGCCGGCTTCTGCCTCGGGGTAGATCACGTGGTTGGCGCCGATGCGGTTGAGGATCTTGCCGTGCGAGCGGCTGATCGCTTTCGCCCAGATCTGCGGAATCTTGAGGTCAACGAGGTTGGCCGTGATGAGCACGCTGGCTTCGATGGACGAGCCGACAGCCACGACGGCGATCGAGAAGTCTTGCGCGCCGATCTGCTGGAGAGCATCGAGGCTGCGAGCATCCGTCTGCACGGCGTGAGTGACGCGCTCCGACCATTTCTGTACGAGGCTGAGGTCAGCATCGATCGCTAAAACTTCGCGGTCGAGGCGCTGAAGTTGACCGGCAGTGGCCGCACCGAAACGGCCGAGCCCGATTACTAGCACCGGGGCATTGTGGGCGATCTTGTCAACCAACGATGGGCCTCTCTTCTGCTCTCGTGAACAATTGACGGCGCTGACTGGCCGCAAGGGCTGCCGCCAGCGTAACCGTTCCCACTCGTCCAGCCCACATTGTGGCGGCGAGGATGTACTTGCCGCCATCGGGCAGCGTTT
The DNA here is from genome assembly GCF_015864945.1 of Salinibacterium sp. NG253. Lineage (GTDB taxonomy): Bacteria > Actinomycetota > Actinomycetes > Actinomycetales > Microbacteriaceae > Rhodoglobus. The sequence goes on from NZ_JADYWF010000002.1 coordinate 71,688, forward strand.
CGGTGAGCCCCGTAGAGAGCCCACACGTGGCAAAGGCCGAAATCACGTCAAAGAGCACCCTGTCGAGGGGCTCCTTGGTTATCTGCAAAATAGCGATGGTCGAGATGGCGACGATCGTTGCGCCCCACAGCGTGACGCTGACAGCGAGGCGAAGTACGTCGGTGGGGATGCGACGCTCGAAGGCGTGCATGTCGTTGTCACCGCGAGCTTCCGCAAGGGCAGCCAAGAACAGCACAGCGAGAGTCGTGACTTTGATGCCACCCGCGGTGGAGGCAGAGCCGCCGCCCACAAACATCAGCATGTCGAAGACGAGCAGCGTCGACCCATTCAGCTCATTGATGTCGATGGTGGAGAACCCACCCGAGCGCGTCATGGTCGATAAGAAAGTGGATGTCAGGGGGCGCGAGATCAGGCTTTGCCCACCGATGGTGTTGGTGTTGTTCCATTCCAAAATGAGCACTGCTAGCGCCCCGAGGAAGATCAGCAGCACCGTCGTGAAGAGGGTGAGGCGTGCGTGAACCGAGAGGCGGGCGCCGTCTTTGAGGTTGCGGACTACAGCGAAGATCACGGGGAAGCCGAGGCTTCCGAGGAACACACCGACGCCAATCGCGCCGAGCATCCAAGGGTCTTGAGCGAAGGCTTCCATGCCACTGACCGCCGGCACAAAACCGGTGTTTGTGAAGGCCGATGCCGCGAAGTAGAAGCCCTGCCAAATGGCGGGCCACACGTCGAAACCTTCCACAAGCAGGCGCGGGATGATCACGAGCGAGAGCACGACCTCGATGGCCAGCGCGCTGATTGCTACGGTCGCGAGGAGCCCACCAATTTCGCCAAGACGAATAGCTTGGGATTCAGAAACAGGGCCGACGTGGATGCGCGAGGGGTTCGAGTCGCTCGCGGCGATGAGTCGTTGGCGCAGCCCGAGGCGGCGCGACACGACGAGGCCGAGCATGCTCGCGAGAGTGAGCACGCCGATTCCGCCGACTTGTAGACCGATGAGGATCGCGGAGTTGCCGAAGGCTGACCAGTGCGTCGACATGTCGACGGTGGTGAGGCCGGTCACGCAGATGGCGGAGACGGCGGTGAAGAGTGCATCCACGAGGGGTGTGGCTTGGCCATCCCGAGCCGAGATGGGCAAAACGAGAATGGTCGTGAGCACCACAACGAGCGCCGAGAAGATGGCGATAGCGAAGCGCGCGGGAGTTGCAGCAGCGAAACGATCGATCACATCACGGACGCGGGCGAGGATGCTGCGTTCACGCGGGTGCGCACGCATAGGTGCCCAAGAGCTCATAAATTTATCTCCCCACGCACAGGAGGCCATGGTACTCCTCAGAAACGCCCGGTACCCTATTGCAATGGCCGACATCTTTGACGTAGTAGCCGATTCAACGCGGCGTAGCCTTCTGACCGTGCTGCTTGAGCAGTACATCGCCTCTGATTCTCCGAGCGGCGAGCTGAGCGTAAGTGAGATTGTCGAAAAACTCGATTTGAGTCAGCCGACGGTCTCCAAGCACCTGAAGGTGCTGCGCGATCACGGGTTGGTGTCGGTGCGTGAAGACGGCCAACACCGCTATTACCGCCTCGATTCTTCTCCTCTTGAAGAGATTGAAGACTGGCTGATCCCGTTCTTGAGCGCGGACTTCCAAGAAGACTTTGACGAGGAGCTGCTCGCCTCGACCGGCGCTTTCTCGGCCTGGTCGGGAGCGGATGTTGGAGACAACTTGGGCCGCCAGGTTGCGGATCGCGCCTACCGGGCTCGCACCGCGCTGCACGACGTCGCGGAGGCTGCAAAGCACCTGCCGAGCAGCGTTCGCTCTCGCATCTTCCGCAAGGATTAGGCGGCAGGCGCGCCGGGCGCGCACCTTGAGGGGTGGACAGCGAGTCACACCAGCCCCTATTGTTACCGTTTAGCACTTCAGTCACATGCTGGGTGCTTTGTGCAGTCGTTTCGTGCGTTCTGCAGTTGGTGAAACTAAGGGGCTGGTCCGATGTCACGGGATCTATCTGAGATGCGTTTTCTCACCGTCGCTGAGGTGGCGGACATGATGCGCGTCTCAAACATGACCGTGTATCGTCTCGTTCACTCCGGTGAACTCCCGGCTGTTCGTTTTGGCCGCTCATTCCGCATCCCGGAATCGGCTGTAGCGAGCGCCGTTGCACCCCCAATCTCTGAGGTTGGATAGCGGCGAATCGTCGCTGAGGGTTCATTCCCAGTTCATCGAGACTTTTAAACCCGCCCGGTGCGGTAAACTCTTCCGGTATGTCTTTCCGCGGTTCTGAATCGGACCGGGTCGGTTCGTTCAGAAATCAGTGAGGTTCCTATGGGTTCAGTCATCAAAAAGCGTCGCAAGCGTATGGCAAAGAAGAAGCACCGCAAGCTGCTTCGTAAGACACGCCACCAGCGTCGCAACAAGAAGTAACTAGTCCCAATGACTAGGGGCCGTCTTTCGAGACGGTCACAACTCGAACACCCGAACGTTCATCTGAACGATCGGGTGTTCGGCGTTAACGAGCGTTTTTGCGCACGATCTTGGCTTGCCGCTTCACGCGGCGCCGGGCTTCTTTGAGGCCGGCGCGGCTGAGCGGCAGTACTGGCCAGCCCATTTTTTGGGCATAGTGCGTGAGTTTCACATCCGCGTTCACGGCCACACGATTGCCTACGGCACTCAGTAGCGGGATGTCGTTGCTGGAATCGGAGTATGCCCAGCAGTCTGCCAGGTTGGCCCCGAGCCGCCCAGCGAGCTCTGTGGCGACGGCAGCCTTCTCTGGGCCGTGAAGCACGTGGCCGTCGAGTTCTCCCGTGAGAAAGCCGTCTTCGGCGCGCACGCGGGTTCCGAGGGCGCCCGTAAGGCCGAGCCGTTCGGCGATCACTTGCGCCACAAACTGGGGCGTTGCGGTGATGAGCCACACTTCGTGGCCCTTCGCGAGGTGCTCTTTGGCAAGATCGACGGTTTCGGGCCACAGGTTGGGCAAAATGTCTCGCTCGTAGATGGTCTCGGCGAGATCGATGAGCGTCTGCAGGGAATGTCCGCCCACGATCTCAAGCGCCCGTTCCCGCGCGGAGGTCATGTGCTTGTGGTTTTCTCCCACAGCGACGAACCGAAACTGGTGCCAGGCAAAGCGAGCAATATCTCGCCAGCCCACGATTCCACGCCGCCAGGCTTCCTTGCTCAAATAGAAAGCACTCGCACCACGCATGAGCGTGTTGTCCACGTCAAAGAAAGCCACAACGGCGTTCTGGCTGGGCGGGGGCGACGTTACCTCGTGCATTCGCATTATTCTAGGGTCGTGCCCACGAAACGTCTCACTTTAATTGGCAAGCCGGGATGTCATCTTTGTGACGATGCCCGCGAAACTATCAATCAGGTCATCGCGGCACTGGCCTCAACCATCGAGATCGAACTCACTGAGCTGTCGATTCTGGAGGATGAGCAGTTGAACGCAAAGTACTGGGACGAGATTCCTGTTGTGCTCATCAACGACCGCGTACACACCATTTGGCGTGTCGAACCCGAGCGCCTCAGCGCTGCTCTTCTGGAGGAAACAGAATGATCCGTCACGTTGTTATGTGGAAACTCATCGCCGAAGATCCCGCAGACCAGAAGATCGCAGCGGATGCGATGGCTGCGGCGCTAGAACCTCTCGTCGGCAAGATCGATGGTCTCGAAGCGCTAACCGTGCGCCCGGATGTGGCAACCGTCGCCGGAAATTGGGACGTCATCCTTGTGTCTGATCACACTTCGGTTGAGGCCCTTGCGGCGTACGGAACTCATCCGTTGCACGTGGAGGCGGGTGCTGTGGTGAAGGCAAACACTCGTGAACGGGCCTGCGTCGACTTCGAGCTTTAAGCGGGGGAACGACGCCGCCTCTTGTGGGCCGCTCATGCGCCCGCATTAGGATGTGGGGCACTTACCGCGCTCTCGCGTGGTCCCGAAACGAGGATCGAAAGAGGAAACTATGAAGTTTCAAATCGTCAAAGGCAAGAGCGAGACGCAGCCATTCTTCTGGCGCATCGTTGCGAGCAATGGCCAAACTCTCGCGGTGAGCGAGAATTACGTGGCGAAAGCATCAGCGAAGAGTGCTGTGGAGTCGGTCATCAAGAGCGCCGGTGGAGCCAGCATCGAAGACCTTACGTAATACAGGCTGTCAGCGCTCGCGGGGGATCTTCGCGAGCACGACTGTGTGGCCTGCTACTTACTAACTTCGATCGGGCCCGTCATGTGGTTCTTGATCGAGTCGCGCTCGGCTGCCAGTGATGCCAGCGTTCCACTGTCGAGGCCTGGTTGCAGCATGTCGTCGAAGGGATTGCCCATTCCACTCTTGGAGTGCACTGCTTCGGCGTAGGCCGTTGCTGCTGCCGCTACCTTTGCGCTCGCACGCTGAGCTTTCTTGAGCGAGACAGCACTGCTGCCCACAACCTCAGCATGCTTGTTGAGTGCCTTCTTCAGGTCTTTGAGTGCCGAATCAATTTTCTTTGACATGAGGTCATCCTGTCCTAATTGGCTATGCGCTGGCTATGGGTTCGGTGTGTCGAACTGTGAGGCCCTCGCGAGCCCCCAGGGTGGCTACGGAGTGAGGCGGGTTGGTCCGCGGAAGAGATACGTTGCTTCGCGCAGGTTGGGCAGACCGAGGAGCAACATCAGCACGCGCCCGAGGCCCATGCCGAATCCACCGTGCGGAGGTACGCCGTAGCGGAAGAAGTCAAGGTAGAAGTCGAGCTCGGCCGGGTCCATGCCCTTGTCGCGAATCTGCGCCTCCAGCACGTCAACGCGGTGCTCGCGCTGGGCGCCAGTGGAGATCTCGACGCCGTTGAACACGAGGTCGTAGCTGTTCGTGAGGCCTGCATCATCCGCGTGACGCATGTGATAAAACGGGCGGATACTGGCGGCGTAGTCGGTCAAGAACACGAAATCGTGGTCGTATGTTTCTTTCACGTAGGCGGCGATCTGGCGCTCACCCTCCGGGTCCATGTCGGCGTCGGCGCGCGGCACCGTGTAGCCACGGTCGCTGACGATCTGCTTAGCCTCGGCAAGCGGGATGCGGGGGAAGGGGCGAGTCGGCACCGTCATTTCGATGCCGAACAGCTTCTCGATCTCTTCGCCGTGCTTGTCTTTGACAGCCTGGAAGCCGGCAACCATGAGCTCTTCGTGCAGGTTCATGACGTCTTCGTGGCTGGAGATCCAGCTGATCTCGCTGTCGACCATCGTGAACTCGGTGGCGTGACGCGAGGTAAAGCTGGGGTCGGCACGGAAGCTGGGGGCGATCTCGAAGATCTTGCCGAAGCCAGCGGACTGCGCCATCTGCTTGAAGAACTGGGGGCTCTGCGCGAGGTAGGCCTTGGTGTCGAAGTAGTCGACCTCAAACAGCTCAGCCTTCGACTCGCTGGCGCTGGCCATGAGCTTGGGGGTGTGAACCTCGATGAAGTCGTTCTCGACCCAGTAGGTGCGCCAGGCGTGCTCGAGCGTGGTCTGGATGCGGAAGATCAGGTTGTTGCGCGGCACGCGAAGGTCGAGGAAGCGCCAGTCCATGCGCTTGTCGACGCTGGTGTCTTCGGCGATCGGGGTTTCAGCGATTGCCTCACCAGCAAGTTCGATGCCGTCGAGCTTGATCTCAACGCCGCCGAGCTTCACGCGCTCGTCGTGCTTCAACTCACCGGTTGCGGTGAGGAAGGTGCCCTGAGCGAGGCCCGAAATGATCTCGGCGAGGGGATCCTCGGCCGCGGTGCCGTCGTCGTTGAATGAGCGGGGGTGAACAAGTTGCACCGCACCCGACTCATCGCGCAGCACGACAAACTGCACCTTCTTTTGATCTCGAACAGTGTCGACCCACCCCGAAACGGAGGTTGCTCCATCGCTTGCGGCGGCCAGGTTCTTAGTGAGGGTGCGTGTAGTCACAGCGCCGAGTTTACAAGGGATCACGCAAGAGAAAGTGCGGCAGGGCAGCAGACGTAGACTGAATACCGTGCCAGCAGACCTCATCCATCTCGTTCGCCATGGTGAAGTGCACAATCCCGACCGCATTCTCTATGGCCGTCTCCCCGGGTATCACCTCAGTGAACTCGGTCATAAAATGGCGGATGTCGCCGCCGCAAGCTTCGCCCAGCGGCCCCTCACGGCGCTCTATGCGAGCCCCCTACAGCGCGCTCAAGAGTCAGCGCAACCCTGGTCGGAACGCTACCGGCTGCCTATCACGACCGAAGAGCGCATCATCGAACCATCCAATTGGTTCGAGGGCGGTCGCCTGCGGTTTCCGCAGGTTCTCGGCCAGCCGCGCGCGTGGCCGCACCTGATCAATCCATTCAAGCCCAGTTGGGGCGAGCCCTACGTGAGCATCGAAGCCCGGATGCTCGCTGCCGTTGACGACGCGTGGTCCGCGGCCGACGGTGGCGAAATTGTCATGGTCAGCCATCAACTGCCCATCGTTGTTGTAGCCCGCTCCGTGAAGAAAATGCGGCTCGCCCACGACCCCCGCCACCGCCGCTGCACCCTGTCGAGCATCACGACTCTCGCCCGCGAGGGAGACCATTTCGTCGAGGTTGACTATCAGGAACCTGCGGGAGACTTGCTGGCAGCATCCATCGATTTAGGAGCCGTGTGAATCGCCGTCTCATCGCCGCTATTGTGGCGAGCCTCGCCCTGTTTACTGTGTCGTGCTCCGGCGCCACCGAAAGTCTCGCGCAGCAGTACGAGAACGGATCAGAAGAGGGCTATATCTCCGGCGATGGTTCGACGGTCGAGATCCCGGCCGACAGTCGCGATGAACCCATCACTTACGAGGCAACTCTCGACACCGGCGAGACCGTGTCGAGCGATGACTTTGCCGGTTCTGTTTACGTCGTGAATTTCTGGTACTCGAGTTGCCCGCCGTGCCGCCTCGAAGCGCCCGACTTGGCTGCGCTGAGCGAGCAGTACACCGAGGTTCCCTTCTTGGGCGTGAACGTCTCTGACACTGCCGAAACGTCGCTCACCTTCGCTGACGAGTTCGGCATCCCGTACGCCTCCGTCGTGGATGCCACGACCGCGGGCGTGCAGTTGGCGTTCGCCGGTTCCGTACCCCCGAATGCGGTGCCCACCACTCTCGTGGTCGACCGCGAAGGGCGCGTTGCCGCACGCATCAGCGGTCTGGTGCGCGACCCCAGCATCCTCGCAGCGATGATGGACTCCGTCATCGCTGAGGAACAGTAGTGTCGAGTCCGGTCGGGGAGCTCATTCTCGGCGGCAACCTCCTTCTCGCGATTCCGATTGCTCTCCTTGCGGGCCTCGTCTCGTTTGCCTCGCCCTGTGTTCTGCCTCTCGTACCTGGCTACCTTGGCTATATCGGCGGCTTCACGAGTGCAGAAGAGAAGGGCAGCACGAAGCGCCTTGTTCTCGGCGTGAGTCTCTTCATCCTGGGGTTCACCGTGGTCTTCGTGGCTTTCACGGTGCTGTTTGGCACGGCCGGCCTTCTGCTGCGCCCGTGGCTTGATCTGATCACCCGCATCGCCGGGGCGCTCGTGATCGTCATGGGTGTCGTGTTCATCGGCCAAGTTACCTTCGCCCAACGCACGATCAAGCCGAAGTTCAAAGTCGCGACCGGACTCGCTGGCGCACCGCTACTCGGCGTGGTCTTTGCGCTCGGCTGGACCCCCTGCGTTGGCCCCACTCTCATCGCCGTCGGAAGCATGGTCTTGGATGGCGGAGACCCCGGCCGGGCCGCTATCGTCGGCATCGCCTACAGTCTCGGTCTCGGCATCCCGTTCCTGCTGGTGGCTCTTGGATTGAACTGGGCAACCGGTTCGGTGGCGTGGATGCGCCGCCACATCCGTCTTATTAATCTGATCGGCGGAGCGCTGCTCGTGTTGATCGGTCTACTCATGGTCACCGGTGTGTGGCGTGCAATCGTGACAAGTTTGGGGGCGGTAATCGGTGGCTTCGACACACTCCTCTGATTCAGAAGCTGGCGATTCGGTAACGGGCGGGGATGCCACGCGTCCCAGCGACCACATGGACGCGCCAACGCCTACGCCGGAAAGCAAGATCACGCAGCCGAAGCTCGGGCTTGCGGGCTACGGTCGCTTTTTCTGGCGCCAGCTCACGAGCATGCGCACGGCGTTGTTCCTGCTGCTTCTTTTGGCCGTTGCGGCAATCCCGGGCTCTCTCGTGCCGCAAATCACGTCGGACCCTAACGGCGTCATTGCCTATCGCAACAACTATCCAGACACCGCAGCGATTCTCGACTTCTTTCAAGTCTTCAACACCTACTCCTCGGTGTGGTTCTCGTCGATTTACCTCCTGCTCTTCATCTCCCTCATCGGCTGTGTGCTGCCGCGCACTAAACATCACTTCGATGCGCTTCGTGCTCGCCCACCCAAGACTCCAGCGCGTCTCTCGCGGTTGCAGGGTTTCACCACCCGCACGACAGAGGCGGATGTCGCGACGACGATCGATTCAGCACGTGGCCTGCTGCGCTCGCAGCGGTACCGCACCGAACTGTATGGCGATTCGGTTAGTGCTGAACGCGGCTACCTGCGCGAAACGGGAAACCTTGTCTTTCACGCCGCTCTCGTCGGCGTTCTTGTGACAGTGGGGATCGGCGGCGGCTTCGGCTACACCGGGCAGCGCGTTGTCGTTGAGGGCTATGCATTCAGCAACTCGCTCGCCAGCTATGACTCGTTCAACCCGGGCCGGTTCTTCAGCGATGACGCTCTCGACCCGTACACCGTCGCGCTTGACTCTTTCGAGCCGGTCTACGAAATCGAGAACCAACAGGCGATCGGTCAAGCGATTGACTTCACCGCCAACGTCACGACCACGGTGCGCGGCGACGAGCCTCAGCAGTCTCAAATCAAGGTCAATGAGCCTCTCAGCCTGAGCGGCACCAACCTGTATTTGCTCGGCAACGGCTATGCCCCGGTCATCACCGTGCGCGATGCGGACGACAAAGTCATCTGGTCGCAACCAACGCCGTGCCTGCCGTTCGACGCCAACCTCGGCAGCACCTGCATCATTAAAGTGCCCGACGGACTCGATCAGCAGATTGGGATGCTCGGCTTCCTGTATCCGACCGCCGGAACCCTCAGCTCCGGAGCGCTAGCTTCCGTGTATCCCGACCTGGTGTCACCCGTGCTCACGTTGGAGGTGTACGAGGGCGACCTCGGTCTCGACAACGGGCAAGGCACCAACGCCTATTCGCTCAACACTGACTCTCTCGAACAAATCGCGGGTCGGAGTTCCGACGCTGAAACCTTGCGCCTCACTCCCGGCGACCGGCTCGAACTGCCCAACGGCTTGGGCAGTGTTGAGTTGACGAGCATCCCGCGCTTCGTCTCCCTCGATGTGCACCATGATCCGTCGCAGCTGCCGGTGCTGTTGTTCGCCATGCTGCTCTTTGGCGGCCTCATTACGAGCCTCTTCGTGCCCCGTCGCCGCATGTGGGTGGCCGCCACGACTGACGCCTCTGGCGTGACAACAGTTGAGTATGCCGCGCTGGCTCGTGGCGACGACCCTAACCTCGAAGCGGCAGTCGCCGACTTTGCCGATAAGCATTCCCAGCAACTGAGAGTTAGGGTGGAATCGTGACTGAGACCCTCGTGTCGTATTCGCTGATTGCGGTTTATTCAGCGATGGCAATCTATACCTTTGCGTTCATAATGTTCGCCGTCGATCTGGCACGCCGCTCGGCGGAGTCGAGCGATGCTTCCGCAGCGAGTGCAACCGGGTTGGCTACGGCATCCGCCCAGCAGGCATCTGTCATGCAGGCGGCAAGTTCTGGCGGTACGGCGACGCTGACCGCGAGCCCCGCGTCGACGGGTGATGCCGCTGTTTCTCACTCGCCCAAGTCGTTGCGAATCGCCATGGCACTGACCGTTATCGCGTGGGTGTTGCACGTGAGCGCCGTCATTTTCCGCGGGGTTGCCGCGGGCCGCGTTCCGTGGGCGAATATGTTTGAGTTCACGCTCACCGCAACAGCACTGATCGTCGGCGTTTTCTTGCTGGTGCAGTTCTGGCAAGACCTGCGCTTCCTCGGCTCATTTATCACCGGGTTTGCATTGCTCGCGCTCGGCGTTGGCACCTCAAGCTTCTATGTGGATGTCGTGCCCCTGCCGCCAGCGCTGCAGTCGGCCTGGTTGGTTATCCATGTCTTCGTCGCGAGCCTCAGCACAGGGTTCTTTGCCCTCGCCGCCGGACTCTCGGTGGTTCAGCTCATGCAGTCGCGTCGCGAAGCGGGCAAGGCACTCAAGTTGCGCTTCCTTGACACTCTGCCTGCGGCCGACCGCCTTGAAACTCTCGCCTACCGCCTGACCGTGGTCGGCTTCGTGATGTGGACCTTCACGCTCATCGCTGGCGCTGTCTGGGCCGAGCGGGCCTGGGGTCGCTACTGGGGCTGGGACACCAAGGAGGTCTGGACCTTCATCATCTGGACCATCTATGCCGGTTACATTCACGCCCGGGCAACCCGCGGCTGGCGCGGATCGCGGTCAGCCTGGCTTGCGATCGTGGGCTTTGCAGCCGTTATCTTCAACTTCACCGTCGTGAACCTCTTCTTCAAGGGACTTCACGCCTACTCCGGCCTGTAAAACTCAACTCAGCGGCGCCCACCACGAACGCGGGCTAGGAAGAAAAACGCTGGGGCCGCACCGAGCTGCACCCCAGCGTTTGATTGGGGAGAGCCCCTTCGGGCTCACGGTATTAGTGACTAGCTGGCGGGCGTGAGTTGCATCGGCACGGTGGGGTTTCCCTCTCCCGTGGAGAAGTGGATGATCGGGCCATCGTCACCGCACTCATACGGTGCTGAGTTGATCGGGGCATCCGCCAAGAAGCTATTTGTGAGGTCAGTGCCATCCACGGTGACCCCGGAGACCGTCACCGTGACGGCAATGTCGCTGACTTCCTGAGAGGTCGTAATCACGCTGTCGGTGGCGGAGTAGTCGCCGCTGATACCGCCGGTGATCTCGCCGGTACCTTCGGCGCCGGCAACCTGCAAGAGGATCTCGAAGTCGGGAGTGTAGGTGTAGGTCGCGTCGGTGAAAGCGAGCCCGGTTCCGCCCTCGACTGAGATGTCGAGTCCGTCGTTAGAGCCGCTGACAGCGGAGTAGAAGCCCTGCATCTGATCTTCGGCGATGTACCAGTCACCGATGAGGCACTCGGGGCCGGTGACGGCTTCCTCCTCCGCTTCCTCGGGGGCCGAGGCATCCACTGCGGCATCGGTGGCGGCCGGTTCCTCATCCGGCGGCGTGCACGCGGAGAGCAGCCCGAGGCTGAGTAGGCTGAGCGCGGCTACAGCCTGAAAACGGCGCGATTCAATACTCATGTGTACTCCTCGGAAGTGATTGCCCTCGGAGACAACCAGTTCGTCCACCCTACTGAGCGGCCGCGTTACTGGGCTGAGTAGTTTTTACCTAGTTCGTGACAGCGGACGAGGCGATCTCGCCACCACTGCGTACGTTCGGGATTAGCGGCCCAGCGAGTGAGCAGTGCCTCGTCGGCCTCGATGCGGCGCACTTCGAGGTGCCCGTCGCGAGCGCGCAGGGGAGCAGCGGTAACGTCGGCGGCGAGCAAGGATGCCGTGGCGAGTCCGCAGTCATAGTCGAGGGGATCGATGGCGGCAGCCAAGTGCGCGCCCATCGCGAGCCCCACCGAGGTCTCAAGGGCGCTGGAGACCACAACGGGCAGCCCGGCATTCTTCACGATCTCCACAGCGCGAGAGACGCCGCCCAGGGGCTGTGCCTTGATGACGAGGAGGTCGGCGGCACCCGCGCGGGCGACCGCGAGCGGGTCGGCGGCTTTGCGCACACTCTCGTCAGCCGCGATGGGGATGCCCATGTAGGCGATGCGCGTGTGCAGCTCACCGAGTTCTTCCACCGTCGCGCACGGCTGCTCGACATACTCAAGGTCGAATCCGGCAAGGGCATGCACGGCACGTTCGGCCTCATCGACCGTCCACGCGCCATTCGCATCAATGCGGATGCGGCCAGTCGGCCCCATGACGCGGCGCACTTCGGCGACGCGGGCAATGTCATCCTCGAGGGTCTGATCGGGCTCGGCAACCTTCACCTTGGCGGTGCGGCAGCCATGGAAACGTTCGAGAACCGCTTCGACCAGGTCGGCGGGAACAGCGGGCACGGTGGCGTTAACCCAGATGCGATCACGCACGAGGGGCGGCATCTCGTTGTAGGCATAATCGATCGCGGCCAAGAGCCACGGGGTTGCTTCGACATCGTCGTACTCCACGAATGGTGAGAACTCGCTCCACCCCTGCGGGCCGCGAAACAGGAGTGCTTCGCGTTGATCGATGCCGCGAAAACGGGAGGTCATGGGCAGGGACACCACGTGAGCGGTGTCGAGAATGTCGTTCACTGAAGGGAACATGTTCCCAGTCTGACAAGTTCCACTGTCAGTTAGGGTAATTGCGTGACTAATCCGGGGGATATCGAGCGCATTGCGACCAAAGTGGTGCCCTATTACGTCGTAGGCGTTGTCGACGACGAAGAAACTGAGCTGCCCGCCGACGGCGAGCACGAGCCGACCCCTGACGCCGAAGAGGTGCCAGTTGCGCGGCGATCACGCCCGCGGTGGCTGGGATTTGTTGCCGCAGCACTCGGCGTCGCCACTCTCGTCTTGTTCATCATCGCGATGATCGTCTCTGCTGGCGGGGACTACCCGAACGGCACTGCTCTGGCGTATGCCGCGATCGTGGTGTCAATCTCGGCCGCCATTACCGCCATGCTGTGTCTGATTTTCGGCCTGCAGCGCCGCTGGGCAGCATTTGGGCTTGCCGTCGCCGTTCTCTCGAACCCACTCATCGTGTTGTACGTGTTCCGCTTCTTCGGCAGCTAAAGGGTTCGTCGCGACGAACGAAAGCCGAACATCCCCGGTTCGGCATCAGCCTGCTCTGCACCCCGATGGTTAGGGTGGAGCCATGGCGCCTGTTTCTGAAATTTTCGACGAGAAGTTGTGGCGATCGGTCGCCGGGTTCGATGACCTCACCGACATCACTTACCACCACGATGTGAGCGGAACGATTGCGCGCATCGCGTTCGATCGCCCCGAAGTGCGCAACGCCTTCCGGCCACACACCGTCGACGAGTTGTATCAAACACTGGATGACGTGCGCCAGAATCCTCGCATCGGCGTCGTGCTTCTCACGGGCAACGGCCCGAGCGAGAAAGATGGCGGCTGGGCGTTCTGCTCTGGCGGCGATCAGCGCATCCGTGGCCGTGCTGGTTATGAGTACGAAGGCCAAGAGGGCGCAACGAATCCGACCGCTGCCGCCGGGCTCTCCGCGGCTGAGGCCGAGGCCGACGCGGCTGCCGCTGCGGGAAAGCGCCGCGCCGCCGCCGGACGCCTGCACATTCTGGAAGTCCAGCGCCTCATCCGCTTCATGCCCAAGGTCGTTATCGCTGTTGTGCCTGGCTGGGCAGCCGGGGGAGGGCACTCGCTTCACGTCGTCTGTGACCTCACTATTGCCAGTGCCGAGCACGCCCGCTTCAAGCAGACGGATGTCGATGTCGGCTCCTTCGACGCCGGCTACGGCAGCGCCTACTTCGCTCGCCAGGTTGGCCAAAAGTTTGCCCGTGAAGTGTTCTTCCTGGCCCGCGAGTACGACGCGCAACGCGCCCTTGACGCGGGAGCGATCAACGCTGCCGTGCCGCACGCTGAGCTCGAAGCCACCGCCTACGAGTGGGCGCAAACCATCATGACGAAATCGCCGACCGCTATTCGCATGGTCAAGTTCGCCCTCAATGCGGTCGATGACGGTCTTGTTGGTCAGCAAGTTTTTGCGGGCGAAGCGACCCGCCTCGCCTACGGCACCGACGAAGCCGTCGAGGGCCGCGATTCGTTCCTGCAGAAGCGCGAACCCGACTGGTCGCCCTTCCCTTGGCAGTACTAACGCCCGGAGAGCTCTAACGCCCGGAGAGCTCTAACGCCCGGACAGCTCTAACATTCAGACAGCTCTAACGCTCCCGCAGTTCTAACCCAGAGAGGTTTACCCGTGACCGCTGACACCACTTCGACCCGAGAACTCTGGTCTATCGACGCCCGCGATCCCCGCAAAGTCTGGGCGGCACTGAAGCCGGCACTCGACGGAACGGGAGCCGCGATTCTGCCGCACCCGGCCTCCCCCTCTGGCCTGCCAGAAACCGTGCCCGCGAACGTTGCGGTGATCGTAGAAACGAGCGGATCGACCGGCCGACCCAAGCGCGTGATGCTGAGTGCTGACGCCCTGAAGGCGAGTGCTGCGGCATCCGATGAGCTGCTGGGTGGCCCGGGGCAGTGGCTTCTCGCCGTGCCTGCGCACTACATTGCCGGTATCAATGTGCTGGCTCGCTCCTATTTTGCGGGCACCGAGCCGGTCATGATGTCGACGCGTGACTTCACCGCGGCCACCTTTGTGGAAGCGGCGGCCCAGCTCACGGGGGAACGGCGTTTTGCATCACTCGTGCCCGTGCAATTGGCGCGTCTTCTTGAGTCGGAAGAAGCCGTTGCGGCGCTTTCCACCTTCCAGCGGATTCTGGTCGGCGGCCAGTCGATCCCCGTAGCGTTGTTGGTGGCAGCCCGCGCTCGCGGTCTCGCCGTCTCGACCACGTATGGGTCGAGCGAAACCAGTGGCGGCGCTGTCTGGGACGGCGTGCCGCTGCCCACCGCGCAGGTGCGCCTCGTTGATGACCGCATCGAAATCGCTGGCCCCATGCTCGCCGAGGGATACCTTGACGATCCGCGGCGCAGTGCCTTCTCCTTCCGCGTGCAGGATGGCGTGCGGTGGTACCGCACCGACGATGTCGGCGAGCTCGTCGACGGCGTGCTGCGCGTGCGCGGACGAGCCGACGACATGATCATTTCCGGTGGAGTGAAGGTTTCCATTGCCGAGGTAGAGACCGCTGTGCGCACGCTACCCGGCCAAGACTCGGCCGTCGTCGTTGCCGCTCCCCACCCTGAGTGGGGTGAAGCCCCCGTAGTCATCACGACGCGGGCGATCGCTCTTGATGTGGTGCGCCAAGCGGTGGCAACTCAGTTGTCTTCGGCTGCTGCCGCACCTGCGCGCGTGATGCTGATCGATGAGATTCCTCTGCTTTCGACGGGAAAACCCGATCGACTCGCCTTAGCCACAGTCGTGCTTAAGTAGAATCCCTCCGTGGCCTCTCCTAAAAAGCAACGCATCGACCCCGCAACCGTTTCGACCGCTGCGGCGAAGAAAAAGAGCGGACGTCCCGGTGGGCGACCGCCCAAGGCGCCCAAGATTGCGAAAGCCACCGCGCGCGACTGGATCAGTGGTGCCCGCATCCAAACCCTGCCGTTAGCTTTTGCACCTGTCGCGCTCGGCACTGCCGCGGCCTACGTGCTTCCGCATGACGTTGATGGGGCCGGCTGGCACTGGGTTCGCGCGCTGCTCTGCCTCGTCGTTGCGGTCTCGCTGCAAATTGGTGTGAACTTCGCCAACGACTACTCCGACGGAGTGCGGGGAACGGATGACTACCGCGTCGGTCCTCGTCGTCTCACCGCTTCGGGTGCCGCTCGCCCGCGCACCGTCATCGCTGTCGCCTTTGCCTGGTTCGGTATTGCGGCTATCGCCGGACTCGTCATCGTTGTGCGAACCGGACACTGGTGGATGCTTGCCGTCGGCGCCGCGGCCATTATCGCCGCCTACTTCTACACGGGAGGCAAGCGCCCCTACGGCTACCTTGGTCTCGGCGAAATATTCGTCTTCATATTCTTCGGCCTGGTCGCCACTGTTGGTACCACGTTCGTGCTCGCCGGCACCGTGAACCTCGAGTCGTGGTTGGCAGCCGTTGCTGTCGGGTTGTTTGCCGTTGCAACCCTCATGGTCAACAACATCCGCGATATCGCCCAAGACAAGATTGCCGGAAAGCGCACTCTAGCGGTGCGGATGGGCAACCTGCCATCGCGCATCTTCTACGTCGTCGCGATGCTCGTGCCGTTCGGTATCTTGGGTGTGTTTTCGTTGCTCTACTTCAACGCTTACCTTGTGAACTTCGTGTTGCTCGTGGCGCTGCCCGCCTGCGTGATTGTGCTCACCGCAAAAACGCCAGCCGAGCTGATCTTGGCGTTGCGCCTCACCGGGCTCACCGCGCTGCTGTTCGGTCTAGGGCTCGCGGCAGCAATCGCGTTCTAAACGTCGTTATGAGGCGTCGCTGCGAGGCGTAGGTGTTGTGCTCTGATCGGCGGATGACGCGCTAGCGTCAGCGTCAGCGTCAGCGCTGGCATCCGCTTGCGCCTCAGCAACATCGTGGTCGACAGCGGCATCCTCGGCGTCACGGTCAGGATCGTGGCTGGGGCGCCCGCGACGGGAAGCAAGGTCGAGCGCCACCGCATCCCGAAGCTTCGAGAAAAACACGTACGAAATGGCGAATCCCAGAATTGCGGCGATGAGGGCGGCGATCCACGGCTCAACGTTCGCGATCATCAGCACGGTGAAGGCTGCGGCGAAGACTCCGACGCGGAGAAGAGAGTAGGAGATCCAAGGTTTCACGGCAACAGTCTAGGCTCGCAACCCGCGTGCAGACTGCGAGCATAGAATGGTCGCATGCCTCGCCTATTGGTAGTCCTCGCTTTCGCGCTCGTTGCGGTAGACGTGTTCTCCATTGTGGATGTGATCCTTACCGAACGCAGCCGGGTTCGCGCGATGCCGAAGGTGTTGTGGATCATCGTGATTCTGCTGCTGCCGGTCATCGGTGTTGTGCTCTGGTTCATGCTCGGCAAGGCACGTAGTGCCAGTTCTGGCCACACACGCAGCGTTGCCCCCGACGATGACCCTGACTTCTTGCGCAAGATGCGCCGCCAGGAAGAACAAGATGAGCGCATTCGCCGCCTCGAACAGGAACTAGCAGATCTCGACGATGACGATAAGACCAACTAACTCTCCAGCCACCAACTACTCGGTAGCCCTTCTCGAAGAGTTCGTTCGTCTCGGCGTTCGAGATGTTGTGTTGAGCCCCGGCTCACGCTCGCAGGCTCTCGCATTGGCGGCAGCCGAATTCGAGAAGCAGGGACTGCTGCGGTTGCGCGTGCGCATCGATGAGCGCGTTGGCGCCTTCCTCGCGCTGGGCCTTGCCGTCGAAACAGGTTCGCCCGTGCTGGTTATCACCACCTCGGGCACTGCCGTCGCCAACCTGCACCCTGCGGTTCTTGAAGCGCACCACTCGGCCGTTCCGCTGATCATTATTAG
The DNA here is from genome assembly GCF_015864945.1 of Salinibacterium sp. NG253. Lineage (GTDB taxonomy): Bacteria > Actinomycetota > Actinomycetes > Actinomycetales > Microbacteriaceae > Rhodoglobus. Next base: position 88,854 of record NZ_JADYWF010000002.1, read on the forward strand.
CGCTGATCGCCCCGATTCGTTGCGCGGTATTGGCTCTAACCAGACCACCCAGCAGCCCGGTATTTTCGGCACCGCTGTGCACAAGACGTGGGACGTTGAGGCGCCGACCGGTGCTGCTGGCGAGATGGATGCCGCAGCACAACTCGCTCGCGATGCGATCGCCGCGGTCGATGGCCCCGTGCACCTCAATCTCTCGTTCGACGATCCGCTCTCGGCCCCGTTCGTGTGGGAGCCGACCGCAGCAGACGTGGCCCCCGAGCCGGCAGGCACTCGCGAACCGGTTTTCCCTGACCTTTTTAGTGACCTCGACCCCGTCGTAGAGAACACCACTCACCAGTCGCCGGGTGCGCCAACGACTCTCGCTATCTCACCGTCGCCCGCCACCGTCGTTATTGCGGGCACCGGTGCTGGCCCTCGCGCCGAGCAGGTAGCCCGCGAACTCGGTGCACCGCTCATTGCGGAGGTCGCGAGCGGTGCCCACTTCGGGCCCAACCTGGTGGTCGCCTACCGCGAGCTGCTGAACGCCGCCAACTTCGGCGACCGAGTCGCACGGGTGATCGTGTTTGGGCATCCGACTCTCAGCCGAGAGATTCCTGCGCTTATTCAGCGTCGCGGTGTGCAAACCATTGTGGTGCGGCATCCTTCGGCCGACGACTACAACCCTGGCCGGTGCGTTCGCCTCTTCGTTGACGAGGTTTCGGTCTCGGGCGAAGCCACCGATCGCGCGTGGTTGGGTCGCTGGGTGATGTCGAGCCGTCAGTTGCTCGAAACCGAGAGCATCGCTCCTGATATCGAGGCGGATGCCGGAACCCACGCCAAGTCAGAACTCGCCATCGTGCGCACCCCTGTTGACCGGCGGATGCTCGCCGAAGCCGTCTGGCGCGCCACCTGGCCGCACGACCGCCTCGTCCTCGGCGCGTCACGGTTGATCCGCGAGGTCGACCGTGTGGTGCCGGGCAAGAAGATTTCGGTGCACTCCAATCGTGGCCTCGCCGGTATTGACGGCACGATCTCGACCGCTCTCGGAATCGCGCTCGCGAGCCAAGCCGAAGTCGGCAATGAGGGTGTCACTCGGGTGCTCCTTGGCGATCTGGCGATCTTCCATGACGTGGGCGCGCTGATGTTTGGCGTCGGCGAACCCCGACCGCGCATCCAAGTCATCGTCGGCAACGACAACGGCGGCACCATCTTCGACGGCCTCGAGGTGGCGAGCCAGGCTGGCGACAGTTTCGACCGGGTGTTGCTTACGCAACAGAATGCCTCCATCGAGGCGCTCGCTGTCGCGTACGGCTGGCGGTATGTTTCTGCGGCAACGCGCGGAGAACTCGATCAGGCATTGTCGGCTCACCCCGAGCCGACCATCATCGAGGTTCCGCTCGGGCGCTAACGCCCGAGGTTCTGCCTGCCGTCGAGCACTGTTTCGGTGGTGAACAGAAGCGTGCCGAGTAGCCTTAGGGCATGAGCACACTCACGCCTGTCACCGCCGATTTCGAGCTTGCCAGCATCGATCCGTCCTCCACTCCTGAGTTTGATGGCAGCAAAAAGGATGCCGAAAAAGCTCTCGAGAAGAACGGCGAACGTCTCGCTGCGCTTCAAGAGCGGCTCTTCGCCGAGAGCAAGTTCGGTGGCGAGCGCCGCGTTTTGCTCGTGTTGCAAGCGATGGATACCGCGGGCAAGGGCGGCATCCTGCGTCACGTGATCGGTGGGGTTGATCCGCAGGGCGTGCAGATTCATGCGTTCAAAGCGCCGACCGATGAGGAGAAGTCACACGACTTCTTGTGGCGCATTCGCAAGGAGCTTCCTGAGGCCGGGTTCATCGGTGTCTTTGACCGTTCGCACTATGAGGACGTGTTGATCCACCGCGTGCGTGGCTTCTCGACGCCCGAGACGGTCGAGGAACGCTACGGCATCATTCAGGAGTTCGAGAAAGAATTGATCGCGCAGGGCACGACGATCATCAAGGTCATGTTGCACATCGGCGCCGATGAGCAGAAGGACCGCCTGCAGGAGCGCCTCGATCGCCCCGAGAAGCACTGGAAGTACAACCCGGGAGACGTGGACGAGCGACTGCTGTGGGGTGACTATCAGGAGGCTTACGAGATCGCGTTGCGCCGTACGACGACCGAGAACGCTCCCTGGTATGTGATTCCGGCGAACCACAAGTGGTACGCGCGGTGGGCTGTTCAGCAGCTTTTGCTTGAGGCGTTGGAGAGCCTTGACCTGCAGTGGCCGAGCGCCGACTATGACGTTGAGGCTGAGAAAGTGCGACTCGCGAATAGCTAGTCGGCAGGCGTCAGGCTGGCGGTTCGTGAACAGGAAATGAATCTGCTCGCGAACACTCGAAAATACATAGATGTTCATCTATGCTTTGAGTGTTCAAGCGAAACGAGGAATCATGCGCACCCCATCTTCTGGTCAACTGCCGCTTACTGACCCCAACGATGTTCTTCGCCGTGGCGCTGAACGCCTTGCGGTGCAGTACGACGGCCTCGTGAGCGAGGAAACCATCGAGCGCGTTCTCTTCGAGTCTTACGCTGCGCTCGCGCGCACCGCGAAAGTCTCGACGCACCTCGCGAGCCTCTCCTACCGCTTTGCGCACGACCGTCTCGCCGCTCTCGCTCAGGCGAAGGGCGTGATTCCGAAGACGGTGCCCGAGGTGCTCTTTGTCTGTGTGCAGAACTCCGGGCGCTCGCAGATGGCCGCAGCGTGGCTGCGCGAGCTCGGCAAGGGGCGCGTTCATGTGCGCTCCGCCGGATCAGAGCCGGGCGCCAGCATCCTGTCTCTGGTCGTGGACGCGATGGCAGAAGAGGGCATCGCCCTTACCGACGATTTTCCCAAACCACTCACCGACGATGTCGTGCGTGCCGCGGATGCCGTGATCACGATGGGCTGCGGCGACGCCTGCCCGATTTACCCGGGCAAGCGCTACCTCGATTGGCAGCTCACTGACCCTGCCGACCTCGATATCGACGGAGTTCGACGGGTGCGCGATGAGATCCGCGCGCGTGTGGAAGAACTGCTGCGCGAGATCGCGCCGTAGCTTTCGGCGGCAGCAGCGGCTTCTCCGCGTCGCTACCCGAAGGCTTCGACGATGGGGCGGAACTTCAGTTCGGTCTCGGCGAGTTCCTTCTTGGCGTCAGAGCCCGCCACGACTCCCGCTCCGGCGTAGGCCGTGATGCGCGTACCGGTCACTTGAGCACAGCGCAACGCAACAGCCCATTCGCCGTTGCCGTGGGCATCCACCCAGCCAACCGGGCCGGCGTAGCGCCCGCGATCGAAGCCTTCGAGTTGATCGATGATGCGGATGGCATCGGGTGTTGGTGTGCCTGCGACGGCCGCGGTCGGATGCAGGATCTCGATCAGGTCGAGCGCGCTCGCGTGCTCCCGGAGCTGGCCATCGATGTCAGTCGCAAGGTGCCACAGGTTGGGCAGCTGAAGCGTGAAGGGCGCGGATGCCGCATGCAGTTCGCTGCTGAGCGGTGCGAGCGCATCCATGACGCTGGCAAGCGCGAGCGCATGTTCTTTCTGATCTTTGGGGGAGTTCATGAGGCTTCCGGCGGCTCGCCCGTCGGAGATGCGGTCCCCGCCGCGTGCGGCACTGCCCGCAAGCACGCGCGCACTGACGGCGCCGTTCTGCACTCGCACGAGGGTTTCGGGGCTTGAGCCAATGAGGCCGTCAACGGCAAACGTGAAGGTGTCGGGGTAGCGTGCGGCAAGGGCGCTGAGGGGGATTCGCAGATCGGCGCTCTCGGGCAGCTCAGCGTGCTGGTCTCGCGCAATCACGATCTTGGCTGCCGCGCCGTGCGAGATTTCGCGCAGGGCCGCTTTGACGGTCTTGGTGAAGCCTTTTGCGCTCATCTCGCCGGGGGTGAAAACGATGTGCACGGGGTCCCCGGCGGCCGCTCGAGGATCAGAGGGCAGACCATCGGAGGTCACGGGCAGGCCGCTGGCTTCTCCGGCGGTGATGGTGGTGACCCACTGGATGCCGTCGCGGCTCCCGACAACAATGCGGGGAATGATCAGCACACTCACGGCATCCGAAGAATCGGCGAACGCGAAGCTGCCGAGGGCGATCAGACCGGTGCCAGCGCGCTTCACGCTGTCGTGAATGATTGCGGTGCGCGAGAGTTCGTTCCAGGCGGCCGCGGCGTCGGTGAATCGGGTGGCACCTCGGAACTCGAGTCGCAGCAATTCGCCAATGCCGACAAGGCCTTCGCCGTCGCGAATGAAGCCGAGAGGATGCTGCGGGGTGATCCAGTCGAGTAGTCGATCGACGGATGCGGTTGGGCGCGTAACACTGCTCAGGACGGCATGGGTGCTAGCCATGGCACCTTCTCCGATTCTGCCCGTGACCGGACGGCTTTTGCCCCAACAATGTCTCCCAAGTATCAGAGTACCTGTCAGTTGCGGGCAGGAAAGTGAGCATCCGCTCTGAGCGCCCTAGACTAGAGGCGTGGGTAAGGCTGACATGAACAAGCGACCGGAAGACGTAGCCGGAATGTTCGATGGTGTCGCAAAACACTACGATCGCACCAATAACGTCCTCTCCGCCGGAAATGCGCTGCTGTGGCGCGCTGCTACGGTGCGTGCGGTTGCCCCAGAAGCGGGCGAACGCATCCTCGATATTGCGGCTGGCACGGGCACTAGCTCGGCAGCTTTGCACCGCAATGGTGCTCGCGTTGTTGGTCTCGATTTCTCGACCGGCATGGTCGAGCAGGCGCGCAAGCGTCACAAGAAGATCGAGTTCATTCAGGGCGACGCTCAGCAGTTGCCGTTTGGTGACAATGAGTTTGACGCCGTCACGATCAGCTTCGGTCTGCGTAACATTAACGATCCGCGCGCAGCGCTCTCGGAGATGTACCGCGTTCTCAAGCCCGGTGGCCGTCTGGTGATCACCGAGTTCTCCAAGCCTCCCGTCGCGATTGTTCGTGCCGGTTACTTCACCTACTTGAACCGCGTCATGCCGATCATTGCTGATCGCTCAAGCTCGAACCCTGAGGCCTACACCTACCTCGCCGAGTCGATTCGCGAGTGGCCCGACCAGGGCGAACTCAGCCAGTGGATTCGGGCTGCCGGATTCACTCGCGTTGCGTACCGCAATCTCACCGCAGGCATCGTTGCCATGCACCGTGGCCAGAAGCCTGTTGATGAAACAGTGCTGGCCTCCGTCGCTAAGCGCAAGGGCAATGCCACTCGTCCGATCAAGACGATCACTATGCCCAAGACGCCCAAGACCTCTTCTGACAGCACACCGAAGCCGTAGCGCTTCGCAAAAGAAACCGGTTGATAGTGAACCCGAGTGTTCCGTCTGCTCGCCGCAGCAACACCCTGAGCTCCTCACTGGGCTTGGGCGAGAAGCTCTTTGCCTCGAGCGATGAGCGTCGTTTCGCTGCCGCGATCGAGGAAGGTCTCAATCAGGTAGAGGTCGGCTTGCTCGATCAGATGGCTTTTGCCGACGAAGTTGCGGATGCCACGAGCCGCTACTTGCTCGAAGCTGGCGGCAAGCGCGTGCGCCCGGTGCTGGCGCTGCTCACTGCTCAGCTGGGTGACGGCAATAACGCTGACGTCGTCACGGCGGCTCAGGCTGTAGAGATCACTCACCTCGCTTCGCTCTACCACGACGACGTCATGGACGAAGCACAGTTGCGCCGCGGAGTTCCCAGCGCTCAAAGCGTGTGGGGCAACTCGGTCGCTATTCTCACGGGCGATCTCTTATTCGCGCGGGCAAGCAAGCTTGTTGCGGGCCTCGGCGAAGAAGCGCTGTTGCTGCAGGCGAACACGTTTGAACGGTTGTGCCTCGGCCAATTGCACGAAACTCTCGGCCCGAAGCCGGGCGAGAACCCCGTTGAGCACTACTTGCAGGTATTGGCTGACAAGACAGGCTCGCTTATTGCGACCGCTGCCGAGGTTGGCGTGATGTTCTCGAATGCGCCGGTGGAGTACACGAAGCCGGTTCGCGAGTTCGGCGAAAAGGTCGGCATCGCCTTCCAGCTCATCGACGACGTGATTGATCTGTCTGATGAGACTGGCAAGACGGGCAAGCAGGCAGGAACCGATCTGCGCAGTGGCGTTGCCACGCTGCCGTTGCTGTACTTGCGCGAGCTCGCCGTCACCAACAGCGATGCTGCCGAGTTGTTGACCCGCATTGAGCGCGACGTGAATGCCAACTTCTATGGTGAAGGCGACGAAGAAGCTCTCGATGCCGCAGTGACCGAGCTCCGCGAGCATCCCGTCACGAAGAAGACTCTCGACGAAGCCCGTCGCTGGGGTCGCGAAGCTGTTGATGCGCTTGCACCGCTGCCCGACGGTCCGGTCAAGAAGGCCCTCACGCGCTTCGCCGAAAACGTCGTCGAACGCTCGAACTAACTACTCCCCACTCGCCCGCGCCCCGGGCGCCCCGAGATGAACGGAAACGACAGCTGATGAGCAAACTGCGACTCGCCATTGTTGGTGCTGGCCCCGCCGGAATCTATGCCGCCGACATCCTGCTGAAGGCAGAGCGACAGTTCGAAGTGTCGATTGACCTCTTTGAGCAACTGCCGGCACCGTACGGTCTTGTTCGCTACGGCGTTGCGCCCGATCATCCGCGTATCAAGGGCATCGTGAATGCGCTGCGCGACGTGCTCGACACGGGCAACATCCGCCTCTTCGGCAACGTCACGTATGGCCGCGACATCACGCTCGACGACCTCAAGAAGCACTACAACGCGGTGATTTTCTCGACCGGTGCTGTGCGGGATGCCCCGCTGCCGATTCCCGGAATCGAGCTGCCAGGCAGCCACGGCGCCGCCGACTTCGTCAGCTGGTACGACGGTCACCCTGACGTGCCGCGCGAGTGGACCCTCGATGCGAAAGAGACCGCCGTCATCGGCAATGGAAACGTCGCGCTCGACGTCGCCAGAATGCTCGCTAAGCACGCGGATGACCTGCTGCCGACAGAGATCCCCGCCAACGTCTACGAGGGCCTCAAAGCGAGCCCTGTGACTGACGTGCACGTCTTCGGTCGCCGTGGACCGATGCAAGTGAAGTTCACTCCGCTCGAACTGCGGGAACTCGGCGAACTCAACGACGTCGACCTCGTCGTCTACGAAGAAGATTTTGACTATGACGCGGCCTCGAAAGCGGCCATCGAATCCAACAAGCAGATCATGGTGCTCGACCGCATCTTCACCAAGTGGCGTGGCCAAGAAAAGGGCACGGCGTCACGTCGCCTGCACTTGCACTTCTACGCGGGCCCGGTTGAGGTGCTTGGCACCGACCGTGTTGAAGGCTTCCGGTATGAGCGCACTAAGCCCGACGGCGAAGGCGGAGTGGTCGGCACCGGCGAGTTCCGTGAGGTTGCGGTGCAGAGCCTTTATCGCGCTGTTGGCTACTTCGGGTCGCCGCTTGACGGCATCCCGTTCGACGACCGCCGAGGCGTGATCCCCAACCGCGAGGGTCAAGTCATCGACGACAACGACGAACAGGTCAATGGTGTGTACGCGACCGGCTGGATCAAGCGCGGGCCAGTGGGACTCATCGGTCACACCAAGTCAGACGCGATGGAAACCATCAGCCACGTCATGAACGACCAAGCCAACTGGTGGGCTCCCGAGCATCCCGACGAGCAGTCCGTCATCGACCTGCTGAAGAGCCGGGGCATTGACTACACCAACCTGGCCGGCTGGCAGTCACTGGATGCCCACGAGATCGCTCTGGGCGAGCCTGAAGGCCGCGCGCGCATCAAGCTGGTTGATCGCGACGAAATGATTGCCGCATCCAAGAACACCGACGCCAGCTAACAGCGAGCTTCGTGCTGCTCGTTGCGGGTTGCAAGCGACGGGCAATTAGCTGCAGGTGCTGAGCTACTGAACCGCTGCGGTGAGCCGCGCAATATTGTCGAGCACTTTGGAACGTCGGGGCCGCTGCATCCACTCATCGAGAGTGAGTTCGCGGCTGACGGCACGATACTCGGATTCGAGTTCGCGCATGTCGGCGATGAACTCGGCGCCGTGCACCATGACCGAAATCTCAAGGTTGAGGCTGAACGAACGCATATCCATGTTGCTCGACCCGATGACCGCGATCTCGTCGTCAATGGTGAAGTGCTTCGCGTGCAGCACGGTCGGTGTGGGGAACAACCAAATCTTCACACCGGCCCGCAGCAGTGTTTCGTAGTAGCTGCGCTGGGCGTGATAAACCATCGCCTGGTCGCCGACCTCTGAGACGAAGAGTTGCACGTCGAGGCCGCTCTGGGCTGCCGTCGTGATGGCATAGAGCATCGAATCATCCGGCACAAAATAGGGGCTCGTGATGATCACGCGTTCTTGGGCGGCATAGAGCAACGAGTTGAACAGCCGCAGATTGTTTTCGCCCTCGAAGCCGGGGCCGCTCGGAACAACTTGGGCATCGAGAACTGCGTCGGGAGCAGTGGGCTGCGCGAGTGCCCCCTCGCGCACGAGAAGCTCATCGGTTTCGCTGTACCAGTCGGTGATGAAAAGGGCGTTGATTCCCGCCACGATGGGCCCCTCAAAGCGCACCATGAGGTCTTTCCACTTCAGCCCTCGCTTGAGGTTGGAGCTCTTGTTATACGAGGCATCCACCATATTTTGCGAGCCCGTGTAGGCGACCAAGCCGTCGATGATCAGTAACTTGCGGTGGTTGCGAAGGTCGGGGCGCTGGAACTTCCACTTGAGCGGTTGAAAGGGCAACATGACTTGCCATTCGACGCCAATTTTCTTGAGATGCCGGATGGTTTTGAAATAGCCGGGAGCACGCAGAGACGCAAGGTGATCAAGAAGCACGCGCACCCGAACGCCGCGCTCGACCGCGTGCTCGAGGGCGTCGAAGAACGGTGTCGTTGTGGCGTCGAGGCTCAGAATGTAAAACTCGACATGAACATAGTTTTGGGCTGTGCCAACCTCGGCGGTCATGGCATCCAGTGACTCTTGGTACTCCGAGTACAGTTTCGCGGTGTTGCCGCCCACGAGCGGCATCGCGCCGAGCGTGCGGTTGAGCTCAACAACGGGTTTGAGCCAGACCGGCCACGGTTGCTCCGCGCTCACCTGATCCATCCCCTCGGTGGTGTCGAGGATGAAGTTGTTGATCTCGCTCTGCTTGTCGCGGCGGCCCTTCGGCAACTTTCTGCTGCCCAGAATCAGGAATAGCAGGATGCCGACATACGGAATGAAGAAAATGGCCAGCAACCACGCCATGGCGGTCTGCGGTCGTCGGTTGCGCGGCACGTAGATAAGAGCGAGCACGCGAATTACAAAGTCGAGCAGCACCAAAAACGCGGCAAGCACTGCCGTAAAGCTGAAGTCAATGCCGCTCAGGTCCATGGGCGAAGTCTACCGAGTTCTCGCTACTCGCCCGCTGCAGGGCTGCGATGACGAGAGGGCTACCAGCGCGGGGGAGGGCCCTGCCAAGCGGGGGTCTCATCGGGCTTCACGAACGATCGAGCGACCACGACATCCGTGGACGAATGGGCGACAATCGACATCGCAATTGTGAGCGCCACGATGTGGAAAATCAGGTCGCCAGCGGGGATGTCGGCCGAGACCACGACGAGCACGTACACGACCGATGCGAATCCCTTGGGCCCGAACCACATCGCCGCAACCTGTTCGCGCATCGACAAGCCGGAGCCGAGGAACGAGAAGTACAGCGCGATCGGGCGAGCAGCGATAAGTGCGAGCACGGCGAAGAGCCAGCCCGTCCACGCGATTTCGCCCAAGAACTTGAACGACAAGAGGGCGCCAAACACCATGAGCGCGAGTAGCTTGAGCAACTCGGAAATGATCTCGCCGAACTCCTCGAAGGCTTCGCGTTCCTTCTGACCGATTGTTGCCACCATCACGCCAGCAGCAAACGCCGCCAAGAAGAGGTTGGCGTTGGTGTAGCTCGCCAACGCGAACACGAGCAGCCCGATAGCGATCGGCACAATCGGCTCAAAGACGCCGGCAGCGGCAAAGAGGCGGGTGTGGAGCGCCTTGATGACGATCCACGGCACAGCGACGCCGATGGCGGTGCCTGCGAGAAGCTCTATTCCTAGCTCGCCCAAGTGCAACTCATCCGAGCCAGAACTGACGGCCAAGAACACGACAACGAAAGGCAACGCCAATCCGTCGTTGACACCCGACTCCACATTGAGCAGCTGACGCAACCGCTCCGGCACCTGTTTGTTTCCGACGAGAGCGGCCGCGAACACCGGGTCAGTGGGAGCCAGGATGGCGCCGATCAGTAACGCTTCAGGCCAATCCAGCCCGAGCATGAAATGCGCCAACACCGCGGTGATGGCGAGAGTGAGAGGCAAACCCCACCCGAGAGCGCGACCGGGAAGACGCCACGCCTTGCGCAGGTCGGCCCAGCCCATCTTCATGCCATCCGTGAAGAGCACCACAAAGAGGGCGATCTCGGCAATCGTCGAGACCTCAGTCGACGACGAATCGAGATCGAGGATGCCCGTGGTCTCCGAGCCGATCGCAAAGCCGACCGCCAGAAAGAGCACAGCCGCCGACAAGACTGTTCGCCCCGCGAGCGCAGAGAACAGCACCGCGACCAGCAGGGTCGCAGCAAAGATCAGCAGGAAGACATCCACGCTGGGGGAGTCTTAGCGGAAGTTCACAAACTGGAGAGCGACTTCGATGTCTTTGCCCTTCAGAAGTGCCATCGTGGCCTGAAGGTCGTCGCGGCTCTTCGACTGCACGCGCAGTTCGTCGCCCTGAATCTGCGACTTCACGCTCTTAGGAGCCTCGTCGCGGATGATCTTCGAAATCTTCTTGGCGTCCTCAGACGAGATGCCATTCTTCAGACTGATCTCGATGCGGTACTCCTTGCCGCTGGGGAACGGCTCGCCCGCGTCGAGGCTGCGCAGTGAAATGCCGCGCTTGATGAACTTGGCCTCAAGCACCTCAAGAACCGCCTTCACACGCTCTTCAGCGCTCGCCTTGAGGAGGAGGCTTTCGCCGGTCCACTCCACGGAAGCGCCTACGCCCTTGAAGTCGTAGCGCTGAGCAAGCTCTTTTTGCGCCTGGTTGACGGCGTTTTCCGCCTCCATTTGGTCAACTTTGCTCACAATGTCAAACGAAGAATCAGCCATGCGCCCATGCTACCCGGGGTCAGCCCCGAACTCCCACAGACCAGTTTTCGGGAAGTGGTCACGTGAGGCTCAGATTCCTTGTATTCTGGTTCAGCGCGTTCGGTCAGATGAATACATGTGGCCGGAGGCGTCTCGGCGAGTTACCCAAGTGGCCAAAGGGATCTGACTGTAAATCAGACTGCTTCGCATTCGGGGGTTCGAATCCCTCACTCGCCACCACCTATAAGGACGGCCCCGCGCGCACAGTGTGGGGCCTTTCGTGAATAATGGGCGCGTGAATCTATCTACTCCGCCCGAGAGTCCATCGTTTCGTCGCCGGCTCGCTCAGTTTGTTGACTCAGCCCTCGTTCAAAATTTCGTTCTCGCGGTCATCGTGATCAACGCCGTCATTATCGCGCTGATGACGGCAGCAGAACAGGGAACAGCGACCTACGATGTTTTGCACGCTCTCGACTCAATTGCTCTCGTAGTCTTCGTCGTTGAGCTGGTTCTCAAGCTTGTTGCCTACGGACCTAAGCGATTCTTCACCGACGGCTGGTCTGTCTTTGATTTCATCGTTGTGGGCATTGCCCTTGTGCCCAGTGCTGGACCACTTTCGGTTCTTCGTGCGCTCCGGGTGCTCCGTATTTTGCGAGTGATCAAGTTCATGCCGCAGGTGCGGATGGTCGTTGAAGCCCTCATCCGTTCGTTTCCGGGCATCGGCGCGATCGCCCTGCTGATGTCTCTTGTCTTCTTTGTCGCCTCGGTGATGTCGACGGAACTCTTCGGCGATCAGTTTCCGGAATGGTTCGGCAGTATTGGAAAGTCGACGTATTCGCTATTCCAAATCATGACCCTCGAAAGCTGGTCGATGGGGATTGTGCGCCCGATTATGGAAGTGATGCCGTTGGCGTGGATGTTCTTCGTGCCGTTCATCCTGATCGCCGCGTTCATCACCCTGAACTTGTTTATTGCCGTCATCGTAGACACGATGTCGTCGCTGCGTGTTGAGCGCGAAGAGGCAGATCATGCCGCACAAGAGCGTCTCGCGCCCGCGGTGCAGCTGCAACTGAGCGATGAGGAACAAACGCTGGTGTCGAACGGCCTCAATCGGATGCTGGTGCCCTCGGTGGCGCAGCCAGAATTGTTGCGGATGTGGGGCGTCGATACCCCCGACGCGTTGCACGAGGACATTCAGCGGCTTCAGCTCGCACTCGCCGCTAATCACGAGCATTCGCCCGCCGATTGGGCGCGGATGTTGTTCGCCACTGATCTCGCGCTGGTGAGGGGCCCGTCGCTTGGCTCTACTCCGGCGGAGCGGGATGCCCAGGACGACAAGGCTCTGGCGCTTTCGCGCTCGCTTCGAGCGCGGTTCGATGAACATGCGACGTCAGCGCCGGTCGTCAATTCGCTCGTCAACGCTTCGGTGTGATCGCCCGCACGGTGAAAGCGTCAGGCTGAGAGCTCGTACGCCCTGATGTAATCGAGGCGGTACTCCTGCGGCTGCCTAATGTTGTCGGAGACGTCGCCTCCGAACGTCCCGCCGACCGCCAGATTGACTAGGAGGAAGAAGGGCTGATCGAAAACCCAGGGGTTCGGTGCCACATCCGTAGGCACGGCCTCGTGGTAGACGGTGCCATCGACTTCCCACACGATTCGTCCGGGGGACCACTCCACCGCGACCTCGTGCCACTGGTCGGCGACCGGGATGCCGAGGTCGTAGACACCACCGAAAGACTCTTCGCCGGAATAACCGGGACCATGAATCGTGCCGAAAATCTGGGTCGGTGAATTTCCCACGAACTCCATGACGTCGATCTCGCCCGACTGTGGCCAACCGACATCGGAGAGGTCTTCGCCGAGCATCCAGAACGCCGGCCACACGCCCCCTGCTCCAGGAACCTGGATGCGCGCCTCCACCCGTCCGAACTCCAAGCTCACCTTATTGGCCGATATGAGACGAGCCGAGGTGAAGGAGCAAGGTCCGTACCAGCACGTCTGATCTGACGAGAGGGGATCGAGAGCCCGAGCGGTGAGCACGAGATTGCCCGCTCCATCGAGAGCGGCGTTCTCTGCGCCCTCCGTGTAAAACTGCAGCTCCTCGTTGCCCCAGCCCTCGCCTCCGACCTCGTTGGTCCAGTAGTCGGGGTTGGGCGGCGAGCCCGCCGGTCCATCAAACTCGTCACTCCACACTACGGATCGACCCTGCGGCAGGGGGTTGGATGGCGAGGGCACGAGGCCATCAGACTCGTCACTTGCTACGGGGGAACGGCCCGCAGGATCACCAATCAGGGAAACCAGCAGCACACTAAGTAGCAACGCGACGGCGAGCAGTGTGAAGGCGAGGAGGATGACTCGTTTCCGGTTCATCTTTCACCTTTCGATTCGTTCGCGCTCGGTGTTCCGCGATGCTATACGTGCGACGGCCAAGGGGTGCGCCGAACGGCACCGGGACCTGCGAGAACGCGTTTCTCGATGCACCCGAAGGTGTCCGAATTGATCGAACGATGTGAGGAACCGACCTGAGAGGCCGGGCCTTGTTCTGCCCACCGAATCGACCTCGAACGGAATGTCATGCTACAGGCGCAGGCGGGACCTGCACCACGATTCGCTGCTCGCATCGGCCCCTCCGAAAGAACTCTGCTCCGGAGCTTGCTTCCCTTGGTGTGTCCTAGGCTGAAGGTGTGTCGAACGACGAATTTCTCAACCTTGCCCGCAGTGTTGCCACGCAGGCGGCCGAGCTCGCCGCACGGCGCCGTATCGAGGGCGTCGCCGTTGCCGATCGCAAGACATCGTCAGTAGATGTCGTGACCTACGCCGACCGGGAGAGCGAAGAACTCATCCGCAGCCTGATTGCTGCTGCGCGGCCCAACGACGGATTCCTGGGCGAAGAGGGCGAAGCAAACACGGGCACGAGTGGACTGACCTGGGTCGTCGATCCCATCGATGGCACCGTGAACTACCTCTACGGCATCCCGCACTATGCCATCAGTGTCGCCGTGGTTGAAGGCGAACCTGACCCCACGACTTGGCGGGCACTCGCCGGAGCCGTCGTGAATCTTGGAGCCCAGGAGACCTACACCGCCACTGCTGGAGGAGGTTCGCACCTCAATGGAAATCCCCTGCGCGTGGCTGAAGCGGTAGACCTCTCGCAGGCGCTAGTGGCAACAGGATTCTCCTATTTGCAGGAGTTGCGGGTGAAACAGGGGCGAGTGGTTGCCGGCCTGCTTCCACAAATTCGGGACATTCGCAGAATGGGCACCGCATCCCTCGACCTCTGCATGGTGGCCTCGGGACGCGTGAACGCGTACTACGAAGAAAGCCTGAACCCGTGGGACCATGCGGCTGGTGCGTTGATTGCTCGGGAGGCTGGGGCCACGGTGAAAGGCCGCGGAGATCAGGCAGAAGGAAAGGACTTTATCCTTGCTGCGGAACCAGCTGTTGCCCAGAAACTTGAGGCAGTATTGATGCAGATGGACGCGTGAACTAGACCACTTTAAAAAGGTGTGGCAACTAGACCACTTGCGCGCTAGCCTTTATGAATCTGTTACCTGCGTGCACCCCGTACGCGCGTGGGTTCATACCCGAATTATGCATTCACACCTAGCAGGTGAATCGCGTGGAGGAGAAGAATGTCACTGACGAGCGCCTGCGCCGCAGCGACTTTCTCCTCCCGCTCCACAGGTCTGGTCCTATGAGCCACGATCACCTGTTCCCACAGCAACCGGGAACCACGGGCAACGTTCCGCTCACACGCAAGCAGCTGCGAGAGCTCGAACGTGTGGCCCAACTAGAGGCAAAGCAGAAGCGCGGTTCGAAGCAGCGCGGCACCAAGCAGTCCGCTGCGACTCAGTCGGTGGAGGCGCCGACTGTTCCCGTGCTCGCTGATCTGTTTACGCCCCACTCGGCGGAGGAGCCTGCACGCGACCACGTCGCGGTAGTCGAGCCCGCACCACCGATCGAGCAGGCAGCAGCCGTCGATGTGATCCGCGTCGTTGAAGCGGCTCGCGTTGAAGAAGCGGCTCGCGTTGAAGAATCGGCTCAGGTCGCGGAGGTGGCCCTGGTGGCAGCAGCCGCCCCGGTTGTCGTAGCAACTCCGGTAGCTGAAGCAACTCCTGTGGTCGAAGCGTCGCCCGTGGTTGAAGCGTCGTTGCCGAGCAGGCGCTCATTGCGTGCCCAACAGGCACACGCAGCCCCCGCAATTCCTACGGCACCCGCCACAATGCCAACCTCTGCGCTCGGCACCACTGCACCGGCAGCGGGAGCACCAACGGTTTCCGAACGACTCTTTACGGCTCCCATCGCGACGGTGCCAGCATCCGCGGCCTCCGCCGCCTCTGATTTTGTTTCTCAGGAGGCGTCGGCCGACGAGCCGCTCAGCATCTTCGGCATCACACCTGATCCCGCTGTCGTTACCCAAGCGGTTTCGGTTGCCCCGGCAGCACATGTCGCAGACGAGCGCCCGCGCAAAACGCGCACTAAGTCGGGCAAAGCGGCCAAGAGTGCTCGTGCGCCCAAGCCGGCGAAAGCAGCGAAGGCTGCCACGGCGCCAGCCTCGCGCGCAGCCCGTGGCTCCGCCGTAAAGTCGAAGCGTGTCTGGGTGTCGAGCGCAGCATTCGCGCCCAGTGGAACACCGCGCCGCCGCACGAAAGCCGCGGCATCCAAAGCCTTCTCGTTCGTCGCCATGCTCTTCGCTGGCGCAATCCTGGTCGGCGTCTCGGTGCCCTCAAATGCGTTCGTGGATGGTGATGCTGCCATCACGGCGGCAATCGCCCCGGAAGCTGATCTCGCGGCGCTCAGCAGCAACGTGCGCCCCTCGCAGTCATTGGCTGTGTCGGGTGAAGTCGAAAACGACCTCGCTGCCCGCGACAGCGTCAAGGTCATCTCTTACGCCGAAGTTCTTGCACTGCAGTATGCGGGCGTCGACTACGACTACAACGCGACCGTGGGCGCTGTGCGCTGGCCCTTCCCCTATACGGTGCCCATCACCGACGGATTCGGATACCGCAGCAGCGGCTTCCACAAGGGAACAGACTTCGCGGCCGCATCCGGAACACCCATCTACGCAATCGCCGACGGCACTGTCGATCTCATCCAGGCCGACTGGTCGGGCTACGGTTACCACGCGGTAATCAGCCACGTGATCAATGGTCAGCAGGTTGAAAGCCTCTACGCCCACATGATCACCGACTCCAGCCCTCTTGTGGTTGGGCAACAGATTAACGCCGGCGATTTCATCGGACTTGTCGGCGAAACTGGCATCGCCTATGGCGCACATTTGCATTTCGAAGTACACCTCGATGGTGTTCCCGTTGACCCATATGCGTGGCTCACAGTGAATGCTGTCGACTAATATTCTTGAAGGGTCGATTTTGGCCCAAAAGCGTACTGAGAGGCCCTAAACGGGTGCTAGTCTCTTACGGTGCCAATTGCGCGTTCAGCGCTTTTGTGTGCCCCCTTAGCTCATTGGTAGAGCACTTCCTTGGTAAGGAAGAGGTAGTGGGTCCGATTCCCACAGGGGGCTCGCTTATCCAATAATTGGATGATGCGGCTGAGTAGCTCAGTTGGTGAGAGCGCACGACTCATAATCGTGAGGTCGCGGGTTCGAATCCCGCCTCAGCTACAACCGAGGCCCCCGGAATTCCGGGGGTTTTGCAGTTAAGCGGTGGCGACCGTCACAGTGCCGTCGCCTCGGCAGGCGGAGTAGTACGAAAACGATTCTTCGTGATGATTGTCACTGCTCGCTGTATTTACGAACAGGGCAGCACGATGGCGTTTTGCAGGATGTCGCGCAAACCGGTGCTGTTAGGTTAAACGTCAGTACACAATTCAGTCGGACGCGTGGTCTCGCGACCGCGAAACGTCAACCGAGGTCGATGACTATGTTCGGCATCACACGCCCACGACTGATGCGTGGAGCTTCGCTTCCTGTTCCGGTGGAAGCCCCTATCATCCACACAGAACGGCTCACGCTGCGCCCGTTCTCGATGGCCGACAGCGACCGCTGGTTCGAGATCCAATCTGACCCTCAAGTGCGGACATTCACCTCGTGGCCGGAGCGGAATCGTGAAGAATCCCGCCGCCACCTCAAGAACCGCACCCACCATGTGCTGCTGAAGCAGGCAGACGACTTTCTGGCGCTCGCCGTCGAACACGACGGCATCCTGATCGGTGATGTATCCCTGCACCTGAGGTCTGTCGAAACAGTCACTCGCTCTGCTGAAATTAGTTGGATTCTGCACCCAGACTCCCAAGGGCATGGTTACGCGTTCGAGGCCGCCCAAGCAATGCTGGAGCTGGCATTTACGCGCCTCGAAGCCCGAGTCATTTTCGCGCTCGTGCACCCCACAAACACCGCATCAATGGCTCTGGCGCAGAAGCTCGGGTTCACGCCATTCGATGGCAGCGATGGCGAAATCATCTTCGTCTCTACAGGCCTGCCGGCAAAATAGGGCGCGGAGGCAATGAGGCTGCGGCCAGCGTGATCGCCTACTCTGAGGGTAATGGACCCTTCCCTGCTCAGACAATTCGTCGCCGCTGGGCGACTCCTTCACTTTGCCCACGCGGCTCGAGAATGTGGTGTGCCACGCTCGAGCCTGATTGCGGCCGTCAGATCGCTGGAAGCACAGCTCGGTTATGAGCTGTTTGATAACACCGCGAGTACGACCCAACTCACGCCGAAAGGCGAAGCGTATCTTCTTGACGCCGAGAGGCAATTAGAGAAGTCCGCGAAATCAGCGGCACAGTCCGTCGCGAAACCCGGTGGCAAAGCGAAAGCATCCAAGGGCAGAGGTCGTGCACCCGCAGCCAAGGGCAAGTCGACGCCTGGCCGCCGACGCCAAGCACGGTAGTCACCCGCGCTCTGTGCCCGACGCTGAAGCGCATCCGGCGTAATTTACCTCCTGTTTACAGGAGCGGAACCCCCGCGACTGAATAGTGTCAGCCGTTGTGTCAGACTGCTGCGAACACCATGATTGGCACGCTCGACGGATACATCGGTTCGGTAGGTTCATGCCCAGAAGTGATGCTCGGCCCACGCTCGGATCGCCTCTGCGCGTGCCGATCATCCATACCGATCGCTTGCTGCTGCGACCGCATCGGTTGGCAGACGCCGAACGGTGGCACGAAATCCAGTCGAACCCGCACGTGCGCCAGTACACGACGTGGCCGCAGCGCACCGCGCGATCGTCCTTGCGGCAGCTGAAATTGAGAACACGGCAAACGCAGATGCGCCGCGTGGATGACGTGCTGGCGTTGGCCATTGAACACGACGGCGAGCTGGTGGGTGAGATTACCCTGCAACTGCGGTCGCTCACGGCCGCTGCGCGGTGTCTTGAGGTGAGCTGGATTGTTCATCCCGCGTATCAGGGCCAAGGGATCGCGTACGAAGCGATGCGTCCCCTGCTCGCCTATATGAGAACCACTATTGAGGCGTTACTGCTCGTGGCGGTCGTGCATCCGGACAACGCAGCTTCGGTCGCGCTCGCTCACAAACTGCACCTTCACCCTTTGCCGGGCACTGCGGATCGCACGGTGTTTGTCGGCAGAAATGGGCCGCTCGCCGCGCTGCCGTGAGGGGAAGAGAACGACCGCGCTAGAGGACCCGTTCGCTGGTGCGGCCGGTGCTAACGTGGCAGCTACCGTCGAAGGGAATATCCCGTGTCAAAGAAGACCTATTCACCGGAACAACAAGTCGACCGACTACGCGTCTACAACGTTGTGGCGGGCAGCCTGCACCTGCTGCAGGCCATCGGCTTTGCGATTGTTCTCACAATGCTCAGCACTCAAGTGCTGTTCGCCGTTACGGCCGACTACTTGGCTGGCCCTCCCGGAGCGCCCATTCCGCCCGAGCGGGTGACCGTTTTTGAGGTCAATATCGGCGTCGGCGTTGTGGCCTTTCTCGCGCTCAGCGCGTTTTTCCACTTTTTGGTTTCGAGCCCGTGGTTCTTCGGGC
The DNA here is from genome assembly GCF_015864945.1 of Salinibacterium sp. NG253. GTDB lineage: Bacteria > Actinomycetota > Actinomycetes > Actinomycetales > Microbacteriaceae > Rhodoglobus. The sequence continues at coordinate 107,867 of NZ_JADYWF010000002.1, forward strand.
GCTACAAGACGGGTCTGTTGGAGAGTCGCAACTACTTCCGCTGGACGGAGTACTCGCTCAGCTCCTCGATCATGATCTGGCTCATTCTCGCGATCAACGGCGTCACTGATATCGCCGCCCTCTTCGCGGTCTTCGCTGTGAACGCCGCGATGATTCTGTTCGGCGCCTTACAAGAGAAATACGAGAAGCCAGGATCGGGCGGGATGCTGCCGTTCGTATTCGGATCGATGGTCGGCGTTGTGCCGTGGATTCTCATCCTCATCTACTTCTTGCGACCGGGCAGTGCGAACGAAGTGGCGGCCCCCAGCTTTGTCGTCGGCATCGTGATTTCGCTCTTCGTGTTCTTCAACACGTTCGCGCTCAACCAGTGGCTGCAATACAAGCAAGTGGGAAAGTGGAAGAGCTACCTGCAAGGGGAGCGCACCTACATCACGCTCAGCTTGGTCGCGAAGACCGCGCTCGCGTGGCAGGTGTTCTCGGGTGCGATCATCCCGGCGCTCACGAGTTGATGGGCGGAGTATCCGCAAGCACGCTAGACCACTTGGCCGCGAAACAACGCTGACCGCGCTGGGCCAATAGGGTTAGCCGGGTCGGTTCTACTCACGCTCTGCGCCGGATGTTACGAACGCCAGTGTGTGACTCGAACCGATTGTGGATCTGATGATGAATAGTGCTGCCTCTAGCCCCGCGCCGATTGCCGACCGGCCCGCGAACAGGATGGGGCGAATCGCCGCAGTCCTCGTCGCGTCTGCTCTGGTTGCGGCTGGTTCCGCTATCGCCGCGACCCCGGCCTACGCCTTCCCCGTCTTGATCACTCAGGATGGGATGACGTTTGAGGGCGACGACTTTGACCCGGCTGCGGGTGCAACCGTCACCGCCTACAACCCCACAGCCGCAAGCGGCGGCACTGATGCCGTTATCCCTTCTTCAGTCACGATCTCGGGCGACACTTACCCCGTGGTTTCTATTGGTTACGCCGCGTTCCGGGATGAAGGGCTCACGTCGGTCGTCATTCCGAGCAGTGTTAAAGTCATCGGCAACTCCGCGTTTGAAGCCAACCACTTAGATTCTGCAGTGATCCCCAACTCGGTGACGTCCTTAGGCGATTCTGCTTTCAACTACAACGGAATGACAACCGTGACTATCGGGAATTCGGTAGAGAGTATCGGAGAGTACGCGTTTGAGGACAACGACCTAGAAACGGTGGTGATTCCGGATTCTGTCACCACGATTGGCGAGTACGCGTTTTACGAGAACTCGCTCACGTCGGTGACGTTGGGCAGTTCCCTTGTAACGATCGACGACTCTGCTTTTGAGGGCAATCTGCTCACCTCAGTCACTTTCCCCGCGTCTATCGCGGCCATCGGTGCTGGCGCGTTTCAGCTCAATGGTTCGCCGTTCGATGTTGTATTTCTTGGCGCCGCTCCCACAATGTTCGTTCCTGCGGGTCTGAATGGGTCCTTAGGTGCGTCTTCTCCAACCCTTGTGCACTACGGCAGTGCCTTCGCTGCGCCAGCCGTGGCTGCTGGTTTTACCTCACCAACGTGGCAGGGCTACAACGTGATCCTCAATCCCATCGTGACGTTTGACCTCGCCGGTCGCGGAGCAGCGATTGCGCCGACCGAGGTGCCGTTTGGCGCTGCCCTTGCTGCTCCGGCTGAGCCCACGGCATCCGGGTACACCTTCGACGGCTGGTACACGGATGCTGCGCTGACGACTCTCGCGGACTTCAGCACGGTGATCGCCGCCGACACCGCACTGTTCGCCGGTTGGAGTGCGGTCGCTGCTGCTGCTGCTGATGCCGAGCCGATGCTCGCGGCAACGGGCATCTCAGCTCCCCTTCTGCCGATCGGTGTACTGGCAGCGTTGCTTCTCGCCGCCGGAATCGTGTTGCGACGTCGGATGGCCTGACTTGCGCGTTAGTTAAGAAATGCCCCGCAGCGTCAGCTGCGGGGCATTTCTATTTCACACGAGGTGCGTGTTGTGTGCCGTTCGGGTCGGCAGTCGCAAAACGGTTAGACGCGAACGATCGCCTTGCCAGTGTTGGCTCCGTTCATCATGCCGTTGAAGGCGTCGAGCGCGTTGTCGATGCCATCGGTGATGGTTTCGTCGTAGGCGATCTTGCCTTCGGAGAGCCATCCCTGCATTGCCGCGCCAAACTCGGGGGCGAGGTGGAAGTAGCTGCCCATGGTGAAGCCCTTAATGGTCAAGCCACGGGTCACGATGTTGGCGCTGTTCTTGATGCCCTCATCCTTGCCATTGATCAAGGACATGACGCCGCAGACTGCCACGCGGCCGCCGTCCTTGAACGCGCCGAGTGCTGCCGAGAGGTGCTCGCCACCCACGTTGTCGAAGTAGACGTCGATGCCGTCGGGTGCTGCAGCATCCAGCTGGCCAGCAACGTCGCCATTTTTGTAGTTGAAAGCGGCGTCGTAGCCGTACTTGCTCGTGAGCAGTGCAACCTTCTCATCGGTGCCTGCCGAACCGACGACGCGTGCTGCGCCGAGGAGGCGGGCGATCTGGCCAACCATGGTGCCGACCCCACCTGCTGCACCAGAAACGAAGACGGTGTCGCCTTCCTTGATGTGCGCGATCTGGGTGAGTCCGGTCCAGGCGGTGATTCCGGTGATGCCGAGAACGCTGAGGAACAGCGAAGGCGAGATGCCGGGAACGTTGGGGAGCGCCTTGAACTGGCCAGCAGGAGCTTGCGCGATGTCGCGCCATCCGAGCTGGTGCTGAACAAGAGTGCCAACAGGCAGTGATGCGTCGTTCGACTCGATGACTTCACCAACGGCTGCGCCGCCCATGGTCTCGCCGAGGTTGAAGGGAGCAACGTACGAGCGGCCCTCGTTCATGCGACCACGCATGTAGGGGTCGACAGAGAGGAAGGTGTTGCGTACGCGAACGTCGCCGTCGGCGAGCTCGGGGAGCTCGATTTGAACCTTCACTACGTTGTCGGTGGTCGGAACGCCGGTGGGGCGTGAGGCGAGCTGCCATTGGGTGCTTGTAACAGTTGTCATGAAATTCTCCTTGAAATTGATGAAGTGTGAAAAGTGTGAAGTGTGTGTGGTTATGACTTGTCGGCGACGATGCGCTCAGCAACGGCGACGGATGATGCGGGGTTCTGACCGGTGTACAGCGCGCCATCGACGACGACGTACGGGGCGAAAGGTTCTGCTGCCTTCGAGTAGTCGGCACCCAGCTCAACGAGGCGGGTTTCGACCAGCCACTTGACCTTGTCGGCGAGGCCGCCAAGCTCTTCTTCGGTATTCGCGAAGCCGGTCATCTTGCGACCCTTGAGAACCCATTCGCCGGTTGCCTTGTCGTTCGCGGCGAGCAGTGCTGCCGGAGCGTGGCAGAGCACGCCGAGTGTCGTGTTCGATTTCACGGCTTCAACAATGAGCTGGCCGGAGTTGTCGTCGACGGAGAGGTCTTCCATGGGGCCGTGGCCTCCGGGGTAGAAGATCACGTCATAGTCACTGGCGTTGACGGCATCCAAGCGGAGCGGATGCTGCAGCACAGACTGCAGGTCGACGATGCGAGTCTCAAAGTCAGCGAGGCGCTCGGCGGAACCGACGCCACCTTCGCTGAGGCTGATCGCATCAAAAGTGGGGGCAACTCCTGCGGGGCTGGCTATCTGAACCTTCCAGCCGGCTTCGGTGAAGATGCGGTACGGCTCAAGGAACTCTTCTGCCCACACGCCGGTGGGGTGCTGTGTTTCGTCTGCGAGCGTCAAGTAGGACGCTGCCGAGAGGACCATCAATACGTTTGTCATGCTGACTCCTTACACAACCGTGTTGCTCGTTACCGAGCAGGTTGGTTTCTTATCAAACCAATTGGTTCGACAGTACGTCGGCGTGTAGGCTAAGTCAAACCAACCGGTTCGATTAGGAGGTGTTTGGTGGTTTCGACAGAAATGCCGCGTGATCAACTCCGCGGCCGCGAAACAAAACAGCGCGTAATTGAGGCTGCAGCAGCCGAATTTGCGGAGTATGGCGTCGCTGGCGCCCGCATCAATCGCATCGCAGAAACAGCGAAGGCGAGCAAAGAACGTATTTACGCCTGGTTTGGCGACAAAGACGCTCTCTTCGATCACGTCATGCAGACCGGTCTCGACCGTCTCGCTCATGCCGTGCCGATCGATGCTGACCTCGTGGAATATACCGTGCGACTGCACAACTACTTCGTCAACGACCAGAGCGCGCAGCGCGTCACCATGTGGGCGTGGCTGCACGATGCCGAAACGCTCGGATCATTCTCTGAAGGGCGCGTCGAGGGCTACAAGCACAAGCTCGAAGTGATTGCCGACGCCCAGCAACGAGGGATCGTCGATTCCTCGTGGAAACCCGAAGAGCTGCTCGCTCTGCTGCTGGCCGTTGCCAGCAACTGGGAGCGCGCTCCGGCCGAACTGCGCTCCATCGGCTGCCCCGAGTTCGCGGGCAGCGAGAAAGCCCGCTGCGACTCCGTGCGCGAAGCCGCCCGCCGACTCGTAGAGCCCCACTCTTAGCAGCCCGGCGACGGCATCCGTGGGGTGTCCGGGTTCGTTCGGGATCGTCGAAATCGCAGGGGTGCAGTGCTCGCAGGGGGTGTACTGGACGCTGACGACTAGACCCGTGAGTACCGAAAGGGGCGGCATGACAATACACACCAGCGACAATAAACGAGCTATTTCCGCCATCCTCAGTGAGGCGATGATGCAGGCGGATAGCCAGCTCGTTACCGCATCATGCGTTGCTCCCGACCTAGTCGCGATCATCCAACGCACCGATGTCGCCCGCCTTAAGGGAATCAGCAAACTGGAGTTCGCGGCCGTCACCTCTGAGTTGCGTCGAGCGCTCACCGCCTATAACGAGGACCACCAGACGATCGCGCTCGAGGTAGCTGAGAAAGCGCGACACCTGAAGAACCACGATCGTGGACGGATGCTCGCCCAGAGCCTGCTTGTGGCTCTTGCCGTGGGCGGATTCTTCGTCGTTCCGTTCGCGATGGTCTTCTCGCTCGTCATTCTGGTCGGAACGTTCGTCATGCGATCGGTGTGGATCGCTCGCCTCGGGGAACGCGCCGAAATGCTATCCCACGCCTTCGAAGGTCCCGAGGCAGAGCTGCGGGAGAAGCTAGGCGCGACCCCCGCGCAGGCGCGACAGACGATGTGGTCGAGCGCGACAGGCCTCTGCGCGCGCGCCGACGCTCTCTATCTCGAGTCGCTCGAACCAACGCAGCGAGCGTCAGAACTCGCGACGCGCCATCAGGACGCGCAGCGCTGGGCCGATCGTCGGTTCGCGCGGCAGTTCGGGAGCGAGCAATCGCAGGACGAACGGTCGGCGACCTCTCCGGGGCTCAGCGTCGCGTGTTGAGCGCTGGGCCGTTGCGACGGCTGATTTCGGACAGGCCAAGCCTGCCGAGCAGGTGAATGATGGCGAGAGCCGTGTAACCGGTGATGAGCTTGTCGGCGAGTGAGATCGAGATATTCACGGTAAAGACCGACGCCCACAGGCCGTCGCCAATCGCCCGCAGCGTCGCAATAAAGTCGTCACCGGCGTGACCGGCAACGCCGCCAAACACCAGCACGGTAATGGGGACAGCGGTGATCGTGCAGGCGAGCGCCACTAAGACATTAAGCAGCAAAAAACGTAGGCGGGTCTTATCGAGGTGCCAGAGCCGCACCCCGTAACCCCAGACGAGAGCCCCCACGACATTGACGATCGCGTAGGCGAGGGTTGCGGGCACAGTGGAAAAGACGCCGACGACATTGGTTGAGAGCCCGACGAGGGCTCCCTGCCAAGGCCCAAGCACGATCGCGACGACCGCGGTTCCGATCATGTCGAGAAAAATGGGCAACTCAAACTTTGAAACCACGCTGCCGCCGAAAAGATTGAGGCCGACAGCCGCGACCATCAAAACGACGACAAAGGCGAGCCGCGAATCGGAGTTCGAGGTGGGGTTCAGCGGGGCGTGTGGGGGCTGCGCTTTCGCCGTTACGCGAACCGCGAGACAGCGAGTTCGCCAGGCTTCGGCTTCGAGGTCGTCGCGGCCCAGAGCGACGACAATTTCGGCCACAAGCTCGGCATTGATGCGGCTTCGTCCGGTGCGGAAGATGTCGAAGACCGTCGAACGGGCAACCCGCGCAGCGGCAGGACTAACGCCGTTTTTCTCACGGCGATGAGCGATGCGCGATGCAAGCTCGGAGTACGACACTTCTCCGGCATCGATCCGCAGTCGTTGCAGGTCATCCGCTATCTGATCGAGAGAGTCGGCAGGCATAGACGAGTGATCTCTCCCAGTGCTCACGTCTGCCCCCAGACTCTCGACGCCTGCAATAGGCCCATCCGATTCTGATTGTGCCACAGCGAAACGAGAGAAAAGCCCGAGGTAACCCGAACTGGGTGGGGCTACTCGGGTGGACGGCTCGTGCTCGACCGCACGATGAGCTCGTAGTCGATCGGTGAGTTCTCGGGGATCTCGGGATGCTTGCCAGGCACGAGCAGGTTCATCAGGATCTCGACGGCATGCTCGCCCTGAGCCTGCGGGGACTGCGACACCGTGGTGAGCCCGAAGAACTCGGAGAGTTCGTGGCCGTCGATTCCCATGATGGAAATATCGCGCGGCACTACGAGGCCAAGGTCTCTGGCGGCCAAGATGCAGCCGATGGCCATCTCATCCGACGAGGCGAAGATTGCCGTCGGGCGCAGTAGCGGGTTGCCAAGCAGCTGCTTGGCTGCGTGATAGCCACCCTGAATGGTGAAGTCGGCGGTGGCAAAGAACTCTGGTCGTGGCTCAATTCCCGCTGCGCGCAGAGCAGCTTCGTAGCCGTGGCGCCGATTCGTGGGGATGTGAAATTCAAGATCGTAGTCTTCAGAGCCACCGATGTGAGCGATCTTGGTGTGGCCGAGCGCCAACAGATGGCCGGTGGCGAGGCTCGACACGGCGTCGTCATCCAAGGTCAGAGTGCGCACTCCGTCAATGGGGCCACCGACTCCGACCGCTGGCCGGTCGAGGGCGTGCAGCCGCTCCACTTCAGTGGGGGAGAGCTTGAGGGAAACAGTGATGATGCCGTCGATGCGCTTGCGTTGCAAGAAGACGTCGAAGACCTTCTCGCGTTCGGCGACGCTGCCCGAAAGGTTGTACAGAGTGACGTCATAGCCGTGGCGCATCAACGCTTGCTGGGCGCCTTCCACCACAGAAGTGAAGAACCAGCGGGTCAAATACGGCACCATCAGGCCGACATTTTTGGTGCGGCCCGATGCCAAACTCGACGCGCTCGACGAGACAACATAGTCGAGAGCGGCCGCAGCTTCCGTCACTTTGAGACGTGCAGCCGCCGATACAGGGCCATTGCCGCTGAGCGCCCGAGAAACGGTCGCAGTGGACACACCAGCGCGCTGAGCAACATCTTCGATGCTAGCCATCAGTTGCCCTCCGTTGGATTCTGACGAGAATGGATGCCGCCCTACAGCGGTCGCGCCGCTGCTGATTCTATCGACCGGCATCCATTCGCGAGAATTCGGTGCCGCGTTGGTCTATGCCCTCAGCCACACTGTCGTGTCTGCCGGCAGTTGATCGTCGCCGAGAGGGCCGCTCGACAGCAGCACTTCGCCGGCCGGGAGAGCCACGGCGGCGTCCCCGATGTTGGCAAAGACACGTACGTCGCCGGTGCGGAAACCGAGCACCGTTTCGGCGCCGGTATCGAGCCATTCGAGTTCGTTGGTTGCCAACTCGTGAGCGCGACGCAGGGCGAGAGCGTTTCGGTACAGCGAGAGTGTCGAGGTGCTGTCGTCGCGTTGGGCGTCGCGGGCGAGAGTTGCCCATTCTGCGGGTTGCGGCAACCACGAGGCATCCGTGGGGCCGAAGCCGTAGGAGGGCGAGTTCGCCTCCCAGGGGATCGGAACGCGGCAGCCGTCGCGACCGTAGCGTTCACCATTGGTGCGGAACCAGGTCGGGTCTTGGCGAGCCTCATCGGGAAGGTCGATTACTTCGGGCAGGCCGAGTTCTTCGCCCTGATAGAGGTAGGCGCTGCCCGGCAGGGCGAGCATGAGGGCGGTCGCGGCGCGGGCGCGACGAAGACCCAGCTCGGGAATCGGGAGGCCAGCTGACTTCGGTCCGATGCCGTGACCCTGTGGGTTCTCGGCGGTCAGCGCGAGGCGCGACGCGTGACGAACAACATCGTGGTTCGAGAGCACCCACGTGCTGGGGGCTTCTACGGCAGAAAAAGCGCTAATTGACGCATCGATCACCGAGCGCAGCGGGCCGGCAGCCCACGGTGTCTCGAGGTAAGGGAAGTTGAACGCTTGATGCATCTCATCCGGACGCACCCACTTGGCCATGTCGGTGAGCGGATCGACCCACGCTTCGGCAGCCAAAATACGCTCACCGTCGTAGCTGTTCAGAATCTCGCGCCACTCGCGGTAAATCTCATGCACGCCATCTTGAGCCCAAAACGGTGCGCGGGATGCAGCAAGCTCGGCGTCGGTCGTGCCGGCCCCGCCCATGCTGCCGCCGGCGACCGGGGGAGTCCAGTCGGGCAGGCCGTCGGCTTTGATCATGCCGTGGGCGACATCCACCCGGAAGCCGTCAACGTCGCGGTCGAGCCAGAAGCGAAGGATGTCGGCGAATTGGTCGCGCACCCAGCGGTTCTCCCAGTTGAAATCGGGTTGGGTGGTGTCGAAGAGGTGCAGATACCACTGACCAGGCGTGCCATCGGGGTTTGTGGTGCGGGTCCACGCGTCGCCACCGAACACCGACTGCCAGTTGTTGGGCGGCAGCTCGCCATTCTCGCCGAGACCATCGCGGAACATGTAGCGGTCGCGCTCGGGGCTGCCGGGCGCCGCGGCAAGCGCGGCCTGGAACCACCGATGCTCGCTCGAGGAGTGATTGGGCACGAGGTCGACGATGACCCGCAGTCCCAGCTCGTGGGCGCGACTCGTCATGGAGTCGAAGTCATCGAGCGTGCCGAACAGGGGGTCGACGTCGCAGTAGTCAGCAACGTCGTAGCCAGCATCGCGCTGCGGTGACGTGTAAAACGGCGAAAGCCACACGGCGTCAACGCCGAGCTCAGCTAACTCGGGAAGGCGGTCGCGGATGCCGAGCAGATCGCCCATTCCATCGCCGTTCGCGTCGGCAAATGACCGCGGGTAGATCTGGTAAATAACGGCGGAGCGCCACCATTCGGTGTCCTGAAGCACGGAAGTCATAGCCGCCACACTATCGCCATTGGCCCCAAAAGCTAAGCGCTTCCACATTGTTCTTCTCATTCCTCTTGCCGTAAATGCTGAGAATTGTGGAACAGGCTGTTGCCGAACCCGGCCCATAGGAGGTATACATGGAAGCGCTTGCAGTTTGCAATGCTTTCACTGACGAAAGGCAGCACCAATGAGGGTGAACAACAAAGGACTGTGGGCCGTAGGCGCACTCACAGTTACTGCATCGCTAGTACTGACCGGATGCACAGCAGCATCCGACACAGCAGATAACAGCGCCGGAACTGGCGAAGCACTCACCGTGTGGGTCGACGCCGACCGCGCGGCCGTGCTCAAGGACGCCGCAGCAGACTTCACTGCTGAGACCGGTGTCGAGGTCAAGCTTGTACAAAAAGAATTCGGTGACATTCGCGACCAGTTCATCGCCCAAGTGCCCACCGGCAAGGGCCCCGACGTTGTCATCGGCGCCCACGACTGGCTCGGAACCTTCGTGACCAACGGTGTCGTTGCTCCCGTCGAACTCGGCGACAAAGCAGATTCCTTCCAAGACGTCGGAATCACCGCCATGAGCTACGAAGGCCAGGTCTACGGCGTTCCCTATTCGATCGAAAACATCGCTCTCGTGCGCAACACGGCCCTCGCGCCCAGCACACCAGCGACCTTCGACGAGATGGTCACCATGGGCGAAGCTGCCGGAACCGAATACCCGTTCTTGGTAGGGCTCGACCCTGAAGCGGCCGACCCGTACCACCTGTACCCCTTCCAGACCTCGTTTGGGGCGCCCGTCTTCGGCACCGCCGCAGACGGAAGCTACGACGCCGACGCACTCGAAATCGGCAACGCCGGTGGCGACAAGTTCGCGGCCTGGCTCGGTGAACAGGGCGCTGCAGGCGTACTCAACACCAACATCACTGGTGACCTCGCCAAGGAAAAGTTCATCGCCGGAGAATCGCCCTTCTACCTGACCGGACCGTGGAACGTGCCCGCCGCCGTCGAAGCAGGCATCGACGTGGCGATCGACCCGATCCCCTCCGCCGGTGGCGAAACCGCACAACCATTCGTGGGAGTGCAGGGCTTCTTCGTCAGTTCTAAGAGCGAGAATGCGCTCGCCGCCAACGAGTTCATCGTGAACTACATGGGCAGCGAAGAAGTGCAGACCGCACTGTTCGAAGTTGGCGGACGCGCACCAGCGCTCACGGCATCCTTCGAAGCAGCAAGCGCCGACCCGATCGTTGCCGGATTCGGCACCGTCGGTGAGAACGCCGTACCCATGCCCTCGATTCCCGCCATGGGAGCCGTGTGGGAGTTCTGGGGTGTGACCGAAGCCGCCATTATCAACGGCGGCGACGCAACGTCGCTCTGGCAGAAGATGTCAGGCGACATCGAAACCGCTATCGCCGGATAGCTCACGGTGGCCGCCCGTCTGCATGCGGGCGGCCACTTCCGCTGCACCACCGAGCCGGGCACTGCGTTCTTAGGACGCAGCCCCGGTTCGCACCGCTCGACTGACCTGCACGCCTTCAATGGAGAATCCCCGTGACGACACCCCCCGAGACTGATCCCGGCCCCATCCGGCAGTCGGCCCGCGCGAAACGTGCGACCAGAATTGCGGATGCCGCCTCCGGTGGCTGGAAAATTGTCGCCATCAAGATCCTGGGTCTCGGTGTCGTCGACGCGATCGCGATCTACGCGCTGTTTGTGCTCGTGCGCAGCGAATCGTGGCTCGTGGCTGGACTCGTCGTTGCGGTCACGCTGCTCGTCAACTGGATCTACTTCTCCCGCGGCAAGCTGCCCGCCAAGTACCTCGCGCCGGGCCTGATCTTTCTCGCCATCTTCCAAATCTTTGTGCTGCTCTACTCGGGCTACATCGCGTTCACCAACTACGGAACCGGCCACAATTCCACAAAAGCGGATGCCGTCAATTCGCTACTGCTGTCATCGCAGAACCGCGTCGCCGATTCGCCAAACTACCGTCTGACGGTGCTCGAGCAATTGGGCGAAATCTCCTTCCTCGTCACCGAGCCCGATGGCAGCGTGAGCATCGGCGGCAACGAACGACCACTCAAAGAAGTTCAGAACGCCCAGCTTGAGGGAGGCGTCGCGGTTGGCCTCGACGGGTATACGAGTCTTGGCTTCCAAGACATCCTCGGCAAGCAGACCGAGATCGCCGCCATCAGCGTCCCGTTGACCGACGACCCCAACGACGGCATGCTGCGCACCCCCGACGGGTCGAGCGCATTCCTCTACACGTCGTCGCTCGAGTACGACGAAGCCGCGGGCACGATGCGCGACACGAACTCCGGCACTGTCTACTCCGATATCGGCACCGGTGCCTTCACCTCGGATGCTGGCCAAGAGCTGCTGCCGGGATGGAAAATAGAGGTCGGGCTCGACAACTTCGTTCGCGCGTTCAGTGAGGACTCCATCCGTGGTCCGCTGATTAGCGTGACCGTGTGGACCTTCGCGTTCGCGTTCCTCTCGGTCTTCACGACCTTCGCGCTCGGGCTGTTCTTGGCGATTGTGTTCAATGACAAGCGGATGAAGAGTCGCAAGTACTACCGCATCATCATGATCTTGCCGTACGCGTTCCCTGGCTTCTTGTCGGCGCTGGTGTGGGCCGGAATGATGAACCAAGAGTTCGGCTTCATCAATGTGGTGCTGCTCGGCGGAGCCGAAGTGCCGTGGCTCACGAACGAGTGGCTGGCCAAAGGCTCAATTCTGTTCGTGAACCTCTGGCTCGGTTTTCCGTACATGTTCTTGGTGACGACGGGGGCGCTGCAGGCCATCCCTGAAGAGCTCACCGAAGCTGCGACAGTGGATGGCGCGAAGCCGTGGGCCATCTTTAGATTCGTCAAGCTGCCCCTGTTGTTGGTCTCGGTTGCGCCGCTGTTGATCTCGTCGTTTGCGTTCAACTTCAACAACTTCAACCTCATCTACATGCTCACCAATGGTGGGCCGCGCGATGTCTCCGCTGGGGTGAATGTTGGTGCCACGGACATCCTGATTTCGATGGTCTACAAGGTCGCCTTCGTGGGAGCCAACCGCGATTACGGGCTCGCGAGCGCGTTCGCGATCATCATCTTCATTCTGGTGGCGGGCATCGCCATCATCAGTTTCCGTCGCACGAAGTCGCTTGAGGAGTTGAACTGAGATGACTGCAACAACTCAGAAGCAGAACCCGGATGCCGCCGTGCGCTCGGACGTTGTCGTCGGTCACCCGAAGCGGCCCTTCAAGCGCTATTTCCGCGAAACCGGCTGGCGTCACCTCATCGGAATCGCTATGTCGATCTTCGCGGCGTTCCCGTTGCTCTACGTGTTTAGTGCGTCGCTGAACCCTGGCGGCACGCTCGTGACCGCCAACTCGCTCTTCTCGAACTTCAGCTTCGAAAGCTACGTCGATCTCTTCAACCGCCCCCAGCAGCCCTACGCTGCGTGGTTCGGCAACACTCTGCTGATCGGCGGTATCTCGTCGCTCGGCACCGTCTTCCTCGGCGCTCTCGCGGCATATGCCTTTTCGCGCATGCGGTTTATCGGCCGTCGGGTGGGGCTGCTCACACTGCTGCTCGTGCAGATGTTTCCGCAGCTGCTCGCCGTCGTCGCCATCTTCTTGTTGCTTTCCGGAATCTCCGAAATCTTCCCGGCGATCGGGCTTAACAGCCAGATCGGGCTCATCATGGTCTACCTCGGCGGCGCGCTCGGAGTGAACACCTACCTGATGTACGGGTTCTTCAACACGGTTCCGTCATCCATTGATGAGGCGGCGAAGATCGATGGCGCGGGTCATGCACGCATCTTCTTCACGATCATCCTGCGTCTGGTGGCACCTATCTTGGCGGTCGTCGGCCTGCTCTCGTTTGTGGGGACAACGAGCGAGTTCGTGATCGCCAGCATCGTTCTGATCGATCCCGACAAGCAGACTCTCGCGGTTGGCCTCTACCAGTTCGTGTCGCAAGAGTTCTCGCGCAACTGGAGCATCTTCGCCGCCGGCGCCGTGCTCGCGGCCATCCCCGTGATGACCCTGTTCTTGTTCCTGCAGAAATACATCGTCGGTGGCCTGACCGCAGGAAGCGTGAAGTGATGGATGCCCTGCTCCCACACCACGATGGCTCAGCGCTGCACGTCTCCACCCAGACTCCCGCGCTCGGCGATACCGTCACTCTGCGCCTTCGCGTGCCGGTGGGCTACGGCCCGCTGAAGGCAGTGCGGGTGCGCGAGAATCCCGACCACGAACCACGCTGGACGGATGCTCGCCTCACCGGAACCGCCGCCGGTTGGGACTGGTGGCAGGCCGACATCGTGGTGGAGAATCCGCGGCACGGGTACCGCTGGTTGCTCGTGCACGAGGCGGCTGATCACACTGAGTCGAAGCCACGTCACAGCACGTCGAGCGTTGCCGCTTCCGCGCACGGCAATGCCGGTCGCGTCGAGTGGCTCAACCAGAGCGGGCTTCACCCGATCGAAACGCTGGACTCCGAAGACTTTGCGCTGCTCGCGACTCCGGCTGCTCCGGAGTGGTTGGCGGAGACGGTGATGTACCAGGTGTTCCCCGATCGCTTTGCCCGCTCATCCGCTGCCGATTCTCACGCCAAGCCCGAGTGGGCTATTGCTGCGCGCTGGGACGAGCCGGTTGACCCGGTGCTGCCCGGCCGCTCGAAGCAGTTCTATGGGGGAGACCTCGATGGCATCACCGAGCACCTCGATCACCTGACCGAGCTCGGTGTGACAATGCTGTACTTGACGCCGATTTTTCCGGCCCGTTCGAATCATCGCTACGACGCGTCGAGTTTTGTGGATGTCGATGAGCTGTTGGGCGGGCGCGAAGCGCTGATCCGTTTGGTGGGCGAGGCCCACGCTCGCGGCCTCAAGGTCATCGGTGACCTCACGACGAATCACTCCGGTGACGCGCACGAGTGGTTCCAGGCGGCGCTCGGAAAGCCGGATGCGCCCGAGGGGGATTTCTACTACTTCACAAACGACGAGCACACCGAGTACGTGGGCTGGTTGGGCACGCCGAGCCTGCCGAAGTTCAACTGGAATTCGACTGAGCTGCGTGGGCGCTTCATTGAGGGTGATGATTCGGTCGTCGCGCACTGGCTGAAGGAGCCCTACAACTTCGACGGTTGGCGCGTGGATGTCGCGAACATGACCGGGCGGATGGGGGCCGAGGATCTCAACGAGGAGGTGCGGCAGATCATCCGCCGCACTATGGAAGACGTGAACCCGGACACGGTGCTGTTGGCGGAGTCGACGAACGACGCCGCGAGCGATCTGCAGGGCGATGCGTGGCACGGGGCGATGACCTATCCCTCGTTCACGCGCCCGGTGTGGGGCTGGCTCACCGAACCCGGTGATACCTCCCACGTCACCGCGGATGGCTCGATTGACCCCGAGGCGTGGTTCTTCGGGCAGCCCATCGGCGGCATCCCGAACTACAGCGCACGCGACTTTGCGGAGATGACGGTACGGTTCACGGCCAGCATTCCGTGGCGCATCCGGCTCGGCAATATGAACGCGCTCGACACTCATGACACCGCGCGGTTCCGTACCCATGCGCCTGCCGAGAACGTTCCGCTCGCTCTCGCACTCTCCGTAACGCTGCCCGGAGTGCCCGTCGTTTTCGCCGGCGACGAGTTTGGCCTCAGCGGAGACGACGGCGAAATCTCGCGCACGCCCATCCCGTGGGGAACCGAAACCGACCCGGCCGTGGCGCCGACCCTCGATGTCTATCGCGAGCTGATCGCACTGCGGCGTGAGTTGCCCACACTCTCGCACGGCGGTCTGCGCTGGCTGCACGTTGCTGATGACGCGCTCGTCTTCGTGCGCGAGGATGCTGCTGCCACGGTGCTGGTGGTCGTCGCGCGCTCGCCCTTGACGGTGACGCTGCCGGCCAACGCGCTCGGTGTTGAGCTGACAGCGATGGAGGACGCTGCACCTGCGGGTACCTTTGGGTCAGCTAAAAACGAGGCGGATGTTGCGAGCCCCGCGTTCCTCTCCGGCGACGCGACTCTGACATCCGCGGCCGCCGGGCTCACGATCTCGGCGGCCGCCCGCACCTGCGCGATCTGGACTCTGCCCGGCGTCGAGAACCCCGGCGCGCGCTGAGAGCCGCAAGCACAGGGGGTTGCGGCTACGCGACCGTAACGTCGATCAGTACTTTGCCGACGGCTCCGCTCTCGACGAGAGCGTGAGCATCCGCCGTCCGCTCCAGCGAAAAGCGGTGCAGCGGCAGGCCGGTCTCTTCGCCGATGCCGAGCGCCCCATCCTCAAGAGCCGCGTTGATAGCCTCGGCCGCGGCACGAATCGCATCAATGCCCACGGTGTAGAGCAACACGAATTGGTAGCGCACGTTGAGTGCGAAGTGGCGGCGCACATCGAGCGTCATCTCGTCGCCACCGTTGTTGGCGTAGACAGAGATCGAGCCTCGATTGCGAATGACCGCAAGGTCGAGCTCCGCATTCTGAGCGGGCGCGACTTCAACAATCTGATCGACCCCCTCCGGAGCAATCGCGCGAATCTGGTCGACAATATCGGAGTCGGTGTAGGTGAGCACGTGGTGGGCGCCAGCGGCGGTAGCGAGGGCCGCTTTCGACGGTCCGCTCACGGTCGTGATGACGGTGGCTCCGGCCCAGCGGGCAAGCTGAATCGCGGCATGACCGACAGCGCCGGCTCCACCGGCAACGAGCACGACCTTGCCGGTGAGAGCGGTCGGATACAGTTCGTCGGGGCCGTCTTCGGCCACAGTCAGCGCGCGGTAGGCGGTGACCGCGGGTACGCCAAGGCTGGCGCCCTGATCGAAGCTTGCGCTCGCGGGCAACGCAAAGACTCGCTCGGCGGGCAGAACGGCCTGCTCTTGGCTCGAGCCGCTGTTCGAGCGCTGGTAGGCAGCAAGGGCCAGCCATATGCGGTCGCCGACGCTGACATGCTGCACGTCAACGCCGACCGCTTCCACGATGCCGGCACCATCTTGGCCGGGAACAACCTCATCGAAGGCCAAGGCTAGACCGGATGCCGCACCGCGCCGCGACTTCCAATCGGTCGGGTTCACCCCGCTGACGACGATCCGCACGCGCACTTCGTCGGGCCCGGGTTCGAGTACTGGCCGCTCGACGAGCTGAAGTACGGAAGGGGCACCGGTCTCGCTGTAGACAATTGCTTTCATACCAACTCCAACGTTGTCGTGAGGGGGAACAATTCCCGACTGCCGCTACCCGCGGCACACGAGAAAATCTAGTGCCCGGGGATCGCGCTCCACGGTGCGCGCATCGTGCGCACGAAGGAGTACATCACGAGGGTGGGGTGGTGATGTTCGAGAGCGTAGAAGATGCGTTCGCCGCTGAGGGTGACGCCGATGGTCTCCCACATTTTGGCTTCGGTGCCCTTCTCACGTTGCAGCAGATCGGCATACTTGTCGTCGAGCAGCGCAACACCGGCGGTCACGATTTCCCACGCGATGCCTTCGCCCCACAGTTTCTTGGCCGACTCGTAAACCGGGTCGGTGGGGTTGATCGGGTCGTGCTCGCCAGCGGGCAGCGGGATCGTGTATTCGGCGACCATGGCGGCCTGATCGTCGGCGTACCAGCGCAGCACGATCTTCACGGCGCGGGTGGTGCTGAGGGGAGAAAGCAGGGGCGCTAGATCGGCGGGCAACTCGATCGTTTCGGCTGTCAAGATCTCGACCGAGGGCGTGTAGCCCATGCGCGCGAGCACTTCGCCGTAGGACACACTCGCCTCGAAGCGTGCGCTCAGACGCAGAGCAACCGGGTCAACAACAGTGGCCGCGCCCTGGCTGCGAATCACAATCCCTTGACGCTCCAACTGCGCAAGCGCCACCCGAACCTGCGGGCGGCTGCAGTTTAACCACTCGGCAAGCTTGAGCTCGCCGGGCAGCAGAAAGTTGGAGTCATGGGCCGCTTCACGCACATGACGAAGCACGCCACTGAGAATTCGCTCGTCTTCTGTGAGCGAACCGGTGACGATGCGGCCTTCGGGGACCGTTATTTCCATGTGTGCTCCTCTGCGGCGATCGACTTTCGTGCGGCCACAAAAGCCTCAACGCAACGGTTGATGTCCTCGCTTGAGTGTCCAGCCGACAACTGTACGCGAATACGAGCTTTGCCCAGCGGCACGACAGGGAACGAGAAGGCGATTACGTAGACGCCGAGCGCGAGCAGAGCATCCGCCATCGCGACTGCTTCGTGCTCGTCGGCAAACATGACCGGAATGATCGGATGCTCGCCCGGCAGCAGAGTGAACCCGGCCTCGGCCATTCCGGCGCGAAACTGCTCGGCGTTCGCCTTGAGCTTGGCGCGGCTCTCGGCCCCTTCGGCCACGAGGTTGAGCGCTTCGATTGAGCCGGCAACCACCGAGGGCGCGACAGCGTTCGAGAAGAGATACGGGCGAGCGCGCTGGCGCAGCAGTTCCACGATTTCGGCGTGAGCGCTGATGTAGCCACCGGATGCTCCGCCCAGCGCCTTGCCGAGCGTGCCCGAGATGATGTCGACGCGGTCGGAGACGCCGCAGTGCTCGGGCGTTCCCGCTCCGGTCTCGCCGACGAAGCCGACAGCGTGCGAGTCATCGACCATGACCATCGCGTCGTACTGTTCGGCGAGGTCGCAGATCGCTTCGAGCGGGGCAAGGTAGCCGTCCATCGAGAAGACACCGTCGGTGACGATGAGGCGGCGGCGGGCATCCTTCGCGGCAATCAATTGCGCTTCGAGGTCGGCCATGTCGCGGTTCTTGTAACGGTAGCGGGCGGCCTTCGAGAGACGGATGCCGTCGATGATCGACGCGTGGTTGAGCTCATCAGAAATCACGGCATCCTCAGCGCCGAGGAGCACCTCAAAGATGCCACCATTCGCGTCGAAGCACGAGGGGAACAGGATGGTCGCCTCCATGCTCAACAGCGCCGAGAGCCGGTTCTCGAGCTCAACATGCTGGGTCTGGGTGCCGCAGATGAAGCGCACGCTCGCCATCCCGAAGCCCCACTCGTCGAGGGCATCCTTCGCGGCAGCGACGAGGCGCGGGTGGTTGGCCAGACCGAGGTAGTTGTTGGCGCAGAAGTTGAGTACCGGCTTGCCACCCGACTCAACGTGGGCAGCTTGCGCAGTGTCGAGCTGGCGCTCGGTCTTATAGAGGCCAGCGGAGCGGATCTCGCTCAGGGTCTCGGTGAGTTGTTCGCGAACTTTTCCGTACATGGTGTTCTCCTAAAAATGTGGGGTGGGGCCGGCAGCCAGAGCGACGCGCGCTACGACCAGTCGATGATGACCTTGCCGCCATTTCCGCGGCGAGCGGTCGCGAAGGCTTCTTCCCACTGTTCGGCGGGGAAGCGGTCGGTGACGACGGCGGAGACATCCAAACCGGTGTGCACCATGGCGTTCATGGCGTACCAGGTCTCGAACATTTCACGACCGTAGATGCCCTTGATGGTGATCATGTGGGTCACGACGGTGGCCCAGTCGATGCCGATCGGTTCGGCGGGCAGGCCGAGCATGGCGATGCGGCCGCCCTGGTTCATGTTGCTGATCATCTCGGGCAGGGCGGTGGGGTGTCCGCTCATTTCGAGTCCGATATCGAAGCCCTCTTTCATGCCGAGCAGCTCTTGGGCTTCAGCGATGCGCGTTGTCGATACGTTGATCGCGAGGCTGACGCCCATCTCGCGCGCGAGTTGCAATCGTTGTTCGTTGACGTCAGTCATCACAATGTTGCGGGCGCCGATGTGGCGCGCGACCTTGGCGGCCATGAGTCCGATGGGGCCAGCGCCGGTGATGAGTACGTCTTCGCCAACCATCGGGAACGACAGGGCGGTGTGCACGGCGTTGCCCAGGGGGTCAAAGATGGCAGCAAGCTCGGGGTCGATATCGGTGGGATGCGCCCAGACGTTCTGTTCGGGAATAACGACGAATTCGGCAAAAGCACCGTCGCGGTTTACACCAATGCTTGAAGTGAATTTGCAGAGGTGTCGACGGCCTGCTCGACAGTTGCGACAGTGGCCGCAAACGACGTGGCCTTCGCCCGAGACGAGAGCGCCGATCTCGACCGAAGTGACTCCTTCGCCGAGTTCCACGACATGGCCAGAGAACTCGTGGCCAGGAATCAGGGGAGCGTTGATGGCGCCGGCGGCCCAGGCATCCCACGACTCAATATGCAGGTCAGTGCCGCAAATGCCGGTGCGGGCGACCCTGATTTTTACCTCCCCGCGACCGGGGGTCGGCTCGGGGCGTTCGGCCAATATGAGGCCGGGTCCGGCCTTGTCCTTATAGAGGGCCTTCATCATTGATTCCTCTCAGGCGGCGCGACACCGGCGCATGGTCACGCTTGTGGCGCGCCTCATGTGACGTGTCCGCTGCTGTGTTTCAGAGTACTGTCACTTGTTTACAAGTGCCACTCTTCTGCTAGCGTCGTACAAATCATAAGTTGAAGGAGCCATTCGTGACCGAAATATCCCAGCGCATCGAGGGAATATCGCTATGGGATGGAACGGCCGCACATGGCATTGGCTCCCTCAGCTGGACAGGTGACCGGATCGACGCGGTAGAAACCGTCGCCGACAGCACCGCCACCGATTCGGATGCCGCAACCACGACATCCGAATACAGCGTGATTCCCGGGCTCATCGACACTCACGTTCACCTCGGCGGCTACGCCGGACCGAACACTGTCGACTGGGTTTCGTGGCCGCTGATCACGCCGTGGGAAGAGCAGGTCTTCCACATCGCGGCGAACGCCCACCAGGCAGCCCGCAACGGCGTGACCACGCTGCGCGATCTCGCCGGCGACGGCCGTCAACTGGCCGTCAAGCGCGCCTTTGATCAGGGCATCCAGCAGGGGCCGCGCATTCTGGTGCACGGCCCCGTAGGCATGACCGCGGGCCACGGCGATCTCTTCATCCCGCCGCACTACCCGCACCGCACGCCCACCGCCGACAGCCCAGACGAGTGCCGCAAGCTCGTGCGCGAATACGCTCGCGCCGGTGTTGACGGCATCAAGATCTTCACGAGTGGCGGCGTTCTTTCGACCGGCGACAAGGTCGACTGGCGTAACCAGACCACCGCCGAAATCGAGACGACTCTCGACGAGGCCCACGCTCTCGGCCTCAAGGTTGCCGCACACAGTCACTCCACCGAGGGCAACCAGATTGCTCTGGATGCCGGAGTCGACTCCCTCGAACACGGCACCGGCATTACCGAAGAGCAGTGGCCGACGCTGCTCGAGCGCAACATCTCGGTGGCTCCCACGCTCATGATCAACGACGTGATCGCGGAAGCTCGCATTCCCGTCTCGGCCGAAGCGCAAGAAAAAGCGCAAGCCGTTGTGCTCGAGCGCAACACCAACTTTGCTGCAGCAGGGCGCGCCGGAGTGCGCTTCGTGCTCGGCACCGATGCCAATGGCATTTTCGTGAAATTCGGCGATCAGATGGAAGAAGTGCGTCTGATGGCCGAGATGTTTGGATGGAGCGCCGAACGCGCGCTGCAGTCTGCGACCTCGGATGCCGCCGATGCACTCGGCCTGGCAGACAAGGTCGGAACCCTCGCGACCGGATGGGGCGCTGACTTCGTCGTGCTCAAGGGCCGTCCGTGGGAAGACATCACTCAGCTTCGAACCGAAAACATCGTCGCGGTTGTCTCGCGCGGTGTTGTGGTGTTCGGAGAGCTACCGCAGTAATCGCATCACCCGCATCACCCGCGTTACCAGTACGACTACCTCCAGTAGTAAGTGCAGCACCAGCACCACCAGCATCCGCATCACATTCCGCAGTACCACCGCAACGCTCACCACGTTGCGTAGACAGCACTGAAAGGACCGAGTATGAACTCCCCGAAAAACCGAGTACTTCGCTGGGGCATTGCCCCCATCGGAGCGCTTGCCGCACTGGGCCTGTTGGCCTCTTGCACGGCAGGGCCAGCCGCTTCGCCCAAAACGGATATCACGATGGCAGTCACGGGCGACCCCGTCTGCCTCGACCCGCAGCAAGTCACCCTCACGACCGCGCTCAACATTGGCCGCCAGGTTGTTGACTCGCTCATTGATCAGGATGCCGAAACCGGCGAACTGGTTCCATGGCTCGCAGAGAGCTGGGAAACCAACGATGACCTCACCGAGTTCACCTTCGAGCTGCGTGATGACGTCACCTTCAGCGATGAGACTGCGCTGACGGCAGACACCGTGGTCAAGAACCTCGATGCTCTCTTCGAGATGGGTTCCACCGCATCCCTCGCGTCACAATACCTCGCCGGTTACGAAGGCAGCACCGCTGTTGACGAGAACACGGTGACCGTGAACTTCGAGTCGTCGAACGCCCAGTTCTTGCAGGGCGCCAGCACCATCACGCTTGGCCTCGTCTCTGACGCCACCACCGAACTCAGTGCTGAAGACCGTTGCCAGACTGTTGTCGGCTCCGGCCCGTTCACGATCGACTCTTACGTGGCTAACGACTCCGTCGTGATCGCCAAGCGTGTCGGTTACGACTGGGCATCCGAACTTCGCGGCCACAGCGGTGAAGCACTCGTTGACACCGTCACGTTCCCGATCACGCCTGAGGCTGGCGTGCGCACCGGTGGACTCCAGACCGGCGAATTCGACATCATCCAGGACCTTCCTGCTGTAGACGAGACCCGCTTCGACACCGCGGACTACAACATCTACGCTCGCGGAAACCCGGGAATGCCGACGAGCCTCGTGCCCAACACCACACGCCCCGTCGTCAGCGACGAGATCGTGCGTAAGGCAATGCTGCTCGCTACCGATCGTGCGGAAATCACCGCACTCACCGGTTCGTCGCAGTCGCAGCCCGCGTCGAGCGCGCTGAGCTCCGCTACTCCTGGCTACAGCAGCCAGGCAGATGCCATGGCCTACGACCTCGATGCAGCCACCGTGTTGCTCGACGATAACGGTTGGGTAGTCGGCTCTGACGGCATCCGCGAGAAGGACGGCCAGCGTCTCACCATGAGCGTTACCGCGTTCTACGGCCAGGATGTTCTTGAGGCAACTCAGATTCAGCTCGCTAAGGCTGGCATCGACCTGCAGCTCAACATCGTGACCGCCGGAGACTTCTTCGGAGCTATCGCGACTGGTGACTACGACTTCTTGAGCGCCAGCCTCACGCGCACCGACCCCGACGTTTTGCGGGTCACGTTCTCGAAGGATGCCGTCTCGAAGTGGGCCATCATCGACGACGCTGAACTGGAATCGCTGCTCACCGAGCAGGCCAGCACAGCAGACACCACTGAGCGCACGGAACTCATCGCCGAAATTCAGGAGATGATTATTGACCGTGCCTACCTGATCCCGCTTCTCGAAGTTGCTCAGGTGCACGCTTCAACCGCCAACGTTTCTGGTCTGACCTTCGATTCGTCGTCGCGACTGATCATGTACGACGTCAGCGTCTCGGAATAACTCTCCCTAGGTGATGTGACCAGCATGAACGAGCGTCAGTCGTGACACAGGTGAAAGCCTGGGCAGGCTACTTGCTGCCCAAACTCGGACAGTTCCTGTTCGTTGTGGTGGCTACCTACACGCTCGTTTTCGTGCTGGTCCATTTCCTGCCCGGTGACCCGTTGATCGCCGCCCTTGCAGCAAAGGGCGGCGCATCAACGGTCATCGATCCGGCCGAACTCGATGCCCTGCGGGTGCAGTACGGCCTCGACGGGTCGCTCTGGCAGCAGTACTTCGGCCACCTCATCGCGGCGGCTCAGGGAGACCTTGGGGTCTCGATCTCTACCGGTGTTCCCGTGACCGAGATGATTGCCCGAGCGTTCCCGTTCAGCGTGCAGATCGCCTCGCTCGCTCTGCTCTTCGGCGTGACATCCGCCGTTCTCATCACCTTCTTGGCCTACGCCGCGCCGTGGCCGTGGCTGCGCCAACTGCTGCTACAGATTCCGCCATTCGGGATCGCGGTGCCCGCCTTCTTGAGCGGCCTGCTGCTGATCAGCGTCTTCGCCTTCAGCCTCGGCTGGTTGCCCTCGGCCGGCGCTCGCAGCTTCGACGCCGCAATCCTGCCGGCGATCACGCTCGCCCTGCCCGTCGGCGCCCTCTTTTTCCAGGTCTTCTCTTCTGCCGTGCTTGAAGCCCAGAACAGTCCCTATGTCTTTACGGCCGTAGCCAAGGGTGTACCTCCGCGCCGCATCTTCACGAAGCACTTGCTGCGCAACGCGATGCTGCCCTCCATCACCATTCTCGGGTTGCTCATTGGGTACTTGGCGGGAGGAACCGCCGTCGTCGAGACCGTCTTCTCGCGCGACGGAATCGGCCGCATGACCGTCAATGCCGTGCTCGCCCGCGACATCAATGTCATCCAGGGCGTTGTGCTGCTGGTGGGCGCGATCTATGCGCTCGTCAATCTGCTCGTGGATGTCGCCTACGGCTTCATCGACCCACGCACCAGAATCGGTGGCGGCATTCCTTCGCGCGCACGGCTGGGGGCAAAGAAATGACCAATCTGCGCAAGCCCGGCTTCGTTCTCGGGCTCATCATTATCGCGTTGGCGATCGTGGCCTCTCTGGCACCTCAGTTGCTCGCGACCCACGATCCCTTCGAATCAGTAGCCACCGACCGTCTGCTGCCACCGAGCGCTCAGTACCTGTTCGGCACCGATAACTTGGGCCGCGACCTCTACTCGCGCGTCATCTATGGAGCCGCCCTCTCGCTGCTCTCGGCATCCCTCGCCGTCGTCGTCGGCGTTGTTGTGGGTGCCGTTGTCGGCCTCATTTCCGGCTTTGTCGGAGGCCGCACTGACTTCATCATCATGCGCTTCGTGGATGTGCTGATCGCCGTTCCCGGAGTTCTGCTCGCCCTGATCGTCGTCGCCAGTCTCGGCTTCGGCCCCGTCTCGCTCGCCCTTGGCGTTGGACTCGGAGCCGCCGGCAGCTTCGCGCGCGTCATGCGATCGCAAGTGCTGCGCATCCGCAGCGAAGAGTATGTGGAAGCGGCTCGCACGCTCGGGGTTCGTTCGCCAGCCATTCTCGTGCAGCACGTTCTTCCCAACGCCGCCCGCCCCGTGATCGCGATGGCGGCGCTCGAACTCGGTACCGCAATTCTTTCGGTCTCGGCCCTGACCTTCCTCGGCTTTGGGGCTCCGCCGCCCGCTCCCGAGTGGGGCGCACTCGTCTCGGCGGGCCGCGACTACGTGGCGACCAACCCCGGCCTCAGCATCATTCCGGGTGCCGTAATTCTTGTGGTCGTGCTTGCCGTAAACCGGGTCGCGCGATCGATCGGAGGCGACGAATGATCGAGCACGGTTCTGGTGCAAAAGTAGGGTCTGGCGCGAACGCGGTGGACGAGCACACCACGGAAGTGGACGACAACATCCTCGTCGTGCGCGACCTGCACGTCTCCTACGCGACCCGCTCGGGTTCCGTGGCGGCGGTGCGCGGCATCAGCTTCGTCGTTCCGCGCGGCAAGATCGTCGCGATTGTCGGCGAATCGGGCTCAGGTAAAAGCACGACCTCGCAAGCGCTGATTCGGCGGTTGGCATCCGGCGGCCGTATCGACAGCGGCTCCATCGAGTTCGAAGGGCGCGATCTCGGCCCGATGTCGGAGCGCGAGCTGCGCTCCATTCGCGGCGGTCGCATCGGCTTCGTGCCGCAAGACCCCAGCAAGTCACTCAACCCGCTCATGCGCGTCGGCGACCAGATCGCCGAGGCGCTGCGCCTGCACCTCAAGCTGAGCAAAGCCGAGGCGGCGACCGAAGCGGTGCGCATTCTGGCTGAGGTCGGTCTGCCGGATCCGGATGCTCGCGCCACCCAGTTTCCGCACGAACTATCGGGCGGCATGCGCCAGCGAGTGCTCATCGGAATCGCGTGGGCGTGCAACCCCCAACTCGTCATTGCGGACGAGCCGACGAGTGCCCTCGACGTGACCGTGCAACGCCACGTTCTCGACAACATCGACGAACTCGTGCGTCGCCACAACACCTCCGTCGTTCTCGTCACCCACGACCTTGCCGTCGCCGCCGACCGCGCTGATTACGTCGCTGTCATGAGCAATGGCGAGATCGTCGAGCAAGGTACGACCGAACAGGTGCTGTCGGCGCCCACCCACGAGTACACGAAGAAACTCGTGGAATCCGCTCCGGGGTTGGCGAGCAAACGCCTCACCCCGTCATTGACTGTTCTCGGCGAACAACAGCAATCGAGCGCGGGAAAGCTATTCACCCACACCCGCCCGGCGCAGCCTGCGGGCTCATCCACGGCATCCGGAGCCGTCGCTGCTTCCGCCGCCAGCAGCGGGGCGGATGCCGCTGAAGCCACCAACATTCTTGAGGTCTCGAACCTAGTGAAGACTTTCGCTCTGCGCCGCCAGGGCGGTGGCTCGCAAGTGTTGCGCGCCGTCGACGATGTCTCGTTCGTGGTTCCGCGCGGCTCGACCTTCTCGATCGTGGGGGAGTCGGGTTCGGGCAAGACGACGACGGCGCGCATTGCGGCTCGTATCGCGTCGGCCGATTCGGGCACCGTCAGCTTCGACGGCACCGATGTCACCTCGCTCTCGGGCGAAGCTTTGCGTCAACTGCGCCGCCGCGTGCAGGTCGTCTACCAAAACCCCTTCGGTTCGCTCGACCCCAAGATGTCGATCGAGAAGATCATCGCTGAGCCGCTGCGTGCCTTCCGCGTGGGCGATCGCACGCACCGCGCCGAAGTTGCTCGCGAACTGCTCGAGCACGTGAGCCTCAGCCCCACGCTCGCGCAGCGCCGACCGACCGAACTTTCGGGTGGTCAGCGCCAGCGCGTCGCCATCGCGCGTTCGCTCGCGATCGGCCCCGAGTTGATCGTGCTCGATGAGCCCGTGTCTGCTCTGGATGTCTCGGTGCAGGAGCAAATCCTGCAACTGTTGGTCGACCTTCAGGTGCAGTTCGGGCTCAGCTACCTCTTCATCTCCCACGACCTCGGGGTGATTCGCCAAATCTCTGACCACATCGCCGTGATGCGTTCCGGCAAGGTGCTCGAAGCGGGCACCGCCCACGATGTGATGTCGAATCCGCAGCATGAGTACACGCGGGAACTGCTCGAGGCGATTCCGGGCCAGCGCGCGAAATAGTCGGTGGTGTGGCAACCGCCTAGTGGTGGTGCACGTGCTCTTCGTCGATGTTGCTTTCTGGCTCGATCTGGAATGTCGAGTGTTCGATGCTGAGCTCGAAGTGTTCGGCGACGCATTTTTGCAGGGCTGGCAGCATCTCGGCGGCGTGACCGTCGCGGAAGCAGGCGTCACCGACTATGACGTGCGCGGTGAGCACGGGCAGGTCTGAGGAGATGCGCGTGATGTGCAGATCGTGCACCGCGGTGACGTGCTCCATAGCCATGATGTGGGCGCGCACCGCTTCGGGGTCTATGCCCTTCGGGGTGGACTCCAGCAGCACGCCGAGGCTGGCTTTCAGCAGGATGATGGTGCGGGGCACAATCAGCAGGGCGATCAGGATGCCGACCACGGCATCCGCCTGATACCAGCCGAAGAGGGCGATCACGATTGCGCTGATGATGACGCCGACGGAGCCAAGCGCATCGTTCACGACTTCGAGGAACGCTGCCTTCATATTGAGGTTGGAGTTGCGGCCGCCGGTCAGCACTAGCATGGCCGCAAGGTTGGCTACGAGCCCGATGATTCCGAAGATCAACAAGCCGGTTGGCTGAATCTCGGGTGGGTCGAAGAGGCGACGCACGCCTTCGACGAGGGCGTAGATTCCGACGGCGAAGAGCAGGCTCGATTGAGCCATGGCGCTCAATACTTCGGTGCGCTTGAGGCCCCAGGAGTGTTTGCTGGTAGCTGGGCGCTGCATGAGGCCAGCGGCGAGCAGCGCCATGAGCAGGCCGGCAGAGTCGGTGAGCATGTGGGCGGTATCGACCAGCAGTGCGAGGCTGCCGGTGACGATCGCGCCGATGGCCTGGGCAATGACTACGCCCACGGTGATAATGAACGCGATGAGTAGCCGGTTGCGGTTGTCGGTACTCGTAGCGTGATCGTGCCCGGCGCCCACTAGTGCACTCCCGTGGCGCGCGCAGAAGCCAATCGATCCATGGGGCTGATTCTAGTTGCCCGCGTTGCGTATTAGTCCCGGAAAGTTAGACGATCAACGACCAGTGCGCTCGGGGGTCAACGGTCGGCTTTCGCTAGCTGGAACTGCCGGGCGTGGCGGGCTTGAGCCTCATCGAGCGTTGCGCAGGTGCCTAGTGGCTTGGCGCGGTGGTCGGTGATGAAGAATTCACCGGAGGAACTTCGCTCGATCATTCCGGCGAATTCGCCGGCGGCATTGCCTACCCACAAGCCTGCTTGGATGGTCGTCCAAGCGACGGCGGGGCGTGCTCGGTCTGCTGAACTTTCGGTCGGCCGGGGCGCGGCAATCGTCATAGTTTTCTACTCCTTCGAGTTCACACTATTGAAGACCTCAGACACTGCAGGGTTGCATCCCGCTGCTGTGCGGGTGGTGCTCACTACGATTCAACTCCTTAGGAGCGAGTCTGTCGAGGCCTCATTTGAGCAATTTAGTTGTTCCTTACATTCGTTGCTCAGGCGGGGGTTGGCTGCTCGTGTGCGCGCTCATCATCGAGCATCTTGCGGCGGCCGATAAAGAACCAGCAGAGCGGGCCGGCAATGGTGACGACCAAGGAAATCCCTACCCACACGGCAAGTTCGATTGCCCGAAGCTTGTCACGATTGCGATAGAGGGAAACGAGAGCAAGCACCGAGACTGCGAGCGAGACGAGCCCGATGAGCACGAAGAATCCGATGTAGGCGAACCAAAAGATCATCATGAAGACGACCGCGATCGCTGCCGACCCGTCGGGTCCACCGTTGCTCACTGCTGCAAAAATACTCATGTTTCAAGGGTACCGGGCTGGGGCGGCGCACCATAGCCCTCAAAGGGGCGTCGTGTCATTGCGTTAGGCGCAATAAAGCTGCACGATATCGACCCGGAGACGGGGCGGCTATCCGGCACTACCCGCCGCGAGATATCATCGACTAAGAGTGGCTCGGAGCAGTGCTGATCGTTGCCGAACACTCGACTGATTCGCTTTCTGCGGTGGTGATTCGGTCTAGTAGCGCTCGAGGCCCAGGGCCCGAGGCGCATCCGATTGGCATTCCCTATTTCTCGTTTCAGAAAGCTGCCATGACCCCGAACGATTCCATCCTGCGTGGCTACCTGAGTGACAACGCTGCCGGTGCTTCACCGCAGATTCTGGATGCCGTCGTTGCGGCATCCGCTGGCCCCGCTGCGCCCTATGGAAACGATGCGCTCACGGCTCAGATGCGCGCGAAGATGGCGGCAGCGTTCGAGTGCGACCTTGAGGTATTTGCGGTCGGCACCGGATCAGCGGCCAACGGAATCGGCCTTGCTTCGCTCACGCGGCCGTGGGGCAGCATCCTCGCCCACGCCGACAGCCACATTCAGAACGACGAGGCCGGTGCTCCCGAGTTCTTCACCGATGGCTCAAAGATTGTGTTGCTCGGAGGCGAGCACTCCAAGATCGACCCCGACGAGTTGCGGGTCGCAGTGAAGGCTGGTCGTGGCGACGTGCACAGTGTTCAGGCATCCGTGCTCAGCATCACGCAGGTCACGGAGACGGGCAGCGTGTACACGATCGACGAATTGCGCGTCTTGACGGATATTGCGCGCGAGGCTGGCCTGCGCATCCACATGGATGGCGCTCGCTTTGCCAACGCTCTCGTCGCCCTCGATGTGAGCCCCGCCGAGATGACGTGGAAGCTCGGCGTCGACATGCTCTCGTTTGGGGCGACCAAGAATGGCGCGCTGACGGCGGATGCCATTGTCTGCTTCGACCCGACGCTCGCGACCGAGCTGTCGTTCCGCCACAAGCGCGGCGGCCAGCTCACCTCCAAGATGCGGTTCCAGGCCGCCCAGCTCGACGCGTATCTGACCGATGACCTCTGGCTCGACAACGCCCGCCAAGCCAATGCGATGGCGGCGCGCCTTCGCGCGGGAATCGCGGATGTCGCGGGCGTCACTGTCACGAGTAAGCCCGGCAGCAACATCCTCTTCGCTGTCTTCTCTGACGAACTTACTGAAGCCCTCCACGATCGCGGTTTCGGCTTCTACGCCAACCGTTGGGAGCCTGGCGTCGTGCGCATCGTGGTGTCCTTCGCGCACCAGGCGGCAGACATCGACGCGTTCGTCGCTGCCATCCGCGAGCTCGCGTAGCGCGCACGGCTAGCCCGCACCCGCAACGCGCACACCTAGCGCGCCAACACTTTAAACGGAACTAGCCCGACGCACACTCGCCGTGATGGCGAAGTGTTCGTCGGGCCACTCCCTTAAGAGGGCCAGCGCCAATTAGTCCGTGCTGGGGCGATCCGTTTGTTCATTCGAACCTGCGGCTGTCTCACCGGATGCATCACCGGCTGGGTCGCTGTCCGTCGCTGCGTCGGCAGCGGGGGTCTCGCCGCCGGCCTCAGTAACCGTCACTCCGGCAGGCGGAGCCATGCCGATCGTGGTGCGCAGCACCGAGCCGCGGGCCACGGCAATCGCGATCACGGCGGTAGCGCTGACGAGGGCGGCGATCATGAAGATGGAACCAAACGCGTCCGCGTAGGCATGGTGGAATGCCGTCTGAATGACCTCGGGGAGGTCGGTAATGTTGAGGCTGGTTTCTCCCGAGCTGTTCGAAAGCGCGCTGGGGTCGACGCCGATTTCGGCGAGGTCGTCCACGATGTTGGTGCTCACGTGGTTGGTGAGCACCGCACCCAAGACGGTGACGCCAACGGCGCCGCCGAGCGAGCGGAAGAACGCGATTGCAGCCGAAGCAGATCCGACATCCTTCACGTCGACAGTGTTCTGAACGGCGAGCACGACGTTCTGCACGAGAGCGCCGATACCGACGCCCATGAGCACCATGTAGATCACGACTGTCCAGTAGGCGGTGTCGTGGGTGATCGTGCCGAGGCCTGTGAGGCCAGCGAAGAGCAGGATGCTGCCCACCAGCATGACGGGCTTCCAGCGACCGATGCGGCTGACGATGAGACCACCGATGGTTGCTGAGAGCAGTTG
Source organism: Salinibacterium sp. NG253 (assembly GCF_015864945.1). Lineage (GTDB taxonomy): Bacteria > Actinomycetota > Actinomycetes > Actinomycetales > Microbacteriaceae > Rhodoglobus. The sequence continues at coordinate 138,050 of NZ_JADYWF010000002.1, forward strand.
CGAAATGATCATTGGGATCGTCATCAGGCCGGCCTGCGTGGGAGTGGCTCCCGTGCCGAGCTGGAAGTACTGAGTCAAGAAGATGCCCGAGCCGAACATTCCGACACCGATGCCGACGCTGGCGACGATCATCCAGATGGTGGTCGAGTTGCCGAGTAGGCGCAACGGAATCATCGGGGTGGGCGCGCGCAGTTCAACGACAACGGCGAAGAAGCCGACGACGAGGAAGGCGGCGAGGAAGACGCCCGACTGCCACGAGATCCAGTCGTAGTCGTTGCCCGCGAAGGTGACCCAGAGCATCGGGAGAGCTGCGGTGATGGAGACCAGAACGGCTCCGAGGTAGTCAAGCTGGGTCTTGGCGTGCGGGTTAGTGGGCAGGTGAAGCTTCATCTGCAGCACAATGAGGGCGATGATGGCCAGCGGAAGGCTCACGAAGAAGCACCAGCGCCATCCGAGCGAGTCGGTAATGATGCCGCCCAGGAGTGGTCCGGAGACCGTGGCGACGGCCATGACGGCACCCATGTAGCCGGCGTAGCGGCCGCGCTCGCGGGGCGCGATGATCGAGCCCATGATCGACTGCACGAGCGCGGTGAGGCCACCCATCGCGATGCCTTGGAGTGCGCGAGCGATCATCAGCACGCCGATAGAGCCAGCGAAGCCGGCGGCAATCGATCCGACGAGGAAGAAGACGATGGAGAGCTGGGTCAGCATCTTCTTGTTGTAAAGGTCAGACAGCTTTCCCCAGATCGGGGTCGTAATCGTCATCGCAAGCAGGCTGGAGGTGATGACCCAGGTGTACTGACGCTGGGTTCCGTCGAGCTCGGCGATGATGGTCGGCAGTGCAGTAGAGACGATCGTGGTGGAGATCATGGCAGTGAAGAGGGCGGCGAGAAGGCCGGTCATCACCTGCAGGATTTCGCGGTGGGTGTAGGTCACGGGAGCGCCCGGCTGATCGGGGGATGGCGCTGCGGGGCGTGCGGGTGCTGTCATTCGTTGTTCTCGTCTTCATCGTGAGCGGTGAGTGTGTCGGTCGGTCTAGCGGAGTCGGGCGTGGCGCTGGTTTCAGCGTCAGCCGGAGTTTCGGAGGGCTCAAGCACGTCAGCCAAACGCTCATTGAGCGCGCTGAGCAGGCTGATGGCCCGCTCGGCTTCTTGGGGAGTCCAGTCGTCGAGAGCAGTAGCAAAATTGCGGATGATGTGGCTGTTGCCTTCGGCCACCGCGGTGCGCCCCTGCTCGGTGATGGAGATGAGGATCGCGCGTGCATCGCTCGGGTCAGGGCGGCGTTCGACGAGCTCTTCTGCTTCGAGCGCCTCGACAGCGCGGGAAGCGACGGGGGCTGAGACAACGAGCTGGGTGGCGAGTTCACCGAGTCGAGCATCAGAGTCGATCAGGCACCGCAAGAATCCGTACTTCGTGCCAGCGAGACTGCGTTCGCGACTGCGTTGGCCGGCCTTGCGAAAGGTGCGGCTGATCGTGACCATGCCGGTAAGTAGCCGTGCGGCATCCGTCTCGTCAATCATGTCTCATCTCCTTAAGCACTTAGCGAGACTAATCATATTGCTTACCTTAAGCAACTAAATCTTTGATGGAGTTTTCTGGCGTGGATCTGACCGTGCTCTGTGCTCGCGCACGGCAGGCGCAGGGGGAGTAGCGTCGGGGCATGAAAACCATTGCAGCCGCTGAGGTCATGGCTGAATTGGCGGCGCTCGAGGATCCCCAAGCTCGCGCCATTAACGAGCGCCACGGCGACGACCATGGAGTCAATCTCGGCAAGCTTCGGGCGATCGCCAAGCGGCTCACAACGCAGCATCCGCTCGCCGTTGAATTATGGGAAACGGATGACACCCCCGCGCAACTGGTGGCGCTGCTGATCTGCAAGCCCAAAGAATTCACCCGCGACGAACTGGATGCCATGGTGCGCCAGGCGAGGGCATCGAAGGTGCGCGACTGGTTGATCAACTATGTCGTCAAGAAGAGCCCCCACTTCGAAGAGTTGCGGGTGGCGTGGACGGATGACCCGGATGCCGGAGTGCGCAGCGCTGGCTGGGCGCTCACCGCCGAGCGAGTGCGCAAGAAGGCTGACGGACTCGATCTCCCCAGCCTGCTCGACGTTGTTGATGCCGAGATGAAGGATGCGCCGGATCGACTGCAGTGGGAGATGAACAACACCCTTGCCTACATCGGAATCGAGCATGCCGACCTGCGCGAGCGAGCGCTCGAGATTGGCGAACGGCTCGAGGTGCTGAAGGGCTACCCCACCCCGCGGGGGTGCACTTCTCCCTATGCGCCGTTGTGGATTGCGGAGATGGTGCGCCGCCAAGAGAAGCGGTAGCGTCGAAGCATGAGTGAGTCGGCGAAGACGAACACGAGTACGGATGCGAGTGCCGGTGCTGGGGTGGCGCGCAGCAGCATGGCCTCCAGCAACACGGCCTCCAGCAGCACGGCCATGCCGGCGGAGGTGGCGGCAACCTTCGAAGACTATCCGGAACCGATACGCGCCGAACTGCTCACGCTTCGTGAGCTGATCTTGGCCACGGCATCCGAGGCTGACGGTGTTGGCTCGATCACCGAAACCCTGAAGTGGGGCGAGCCGGCGTACCTCACGAAGGAGACGCGCAGCGGCAGCACGATTCGCATCGCTCCGACGAACGCGAAGTCGGCACACGACTACGCGATGTTCTTCATTTGCAGCACGAACTTAGTCAGCGACTTTCGGGCCCAGTTCGGCGATACCTTCACGTATGAGGGCGACCGTGCGGTGCAGTTCAACGTCGGCGACAAGATCCCGGTCGAGGAGTTGCGCGAGTGCGTGCGGCAGGCGCTGACCTATCACTTACGACGCGATTAGCGGCTGACTCGAACGAGTGCGGCAGGCGACTCGCGCACGGCTCCCGCGGGCGTTTGGCTATTGACACTAGCCAATTAGCTAACTACATTAGCCACATGACGAATCGCGACTCAATCCACCCGGCTACGCAGCACCTTGCCGTTTCGGGTGGCACAATTGCCTTCGACGAGCGCGGCAGAGGCCCGCTCCTTCTGCTTGTGCCAGGCATGGGCGATTTGCGATCGACGTACCGCTTTCTCGCTCCAGCGCTCGCATCAGCGGGCTATCGAGTGGTCACCACCGACCTCCGTGGCCACGGCGACAGCAGTGTGGGCTTCGACTCCTACGGTGATGAAGCAACCGCATCCGACATCGCTGCGCTGTTGAGGCAGCTGGATGCCCCGGCCGTCGTCATTGGCAACTCCATGGGTGCTGGCGCTGCGGCTATTGCCGCGGCAGAAACGCCCGAACTCGTCGCCGGTCTCGTGCTGGTTGGCCCCTTCGTGCGGGAGCCAGCATCCGCGAACCCGCTCATGAAGCTCGCGATGCGCATCCTTATGGCGCGTCCCTGGGCTGCCGCGGTGTGGAAGAGCTACCTGCCGAAGCTTTATGCGGGGGCAAAGCCTGACGACTTCGCCGAGTATCTGGATGCGGTAATTGCCGCGATCAAGCGCCCCGGTTATGCGCGTGCTTTCAGTCTCACGACGCGCACCGATCACGTAAAAGCGGAGGAGAGTCTGGCTGCCATCACGACCCCTACGCTGGTGGTTATGGGCGACAACGATCCCGACTTTCCCGATCCGCAAGCGGAGGCGGACTGGATCAGCTCCGCGCTCAGCGGCACTACCGTGATGATCGACGACGCCGGCCACTACCCGCAGTCGCAACAGCCTGAGCAGACGGCCGCTGCCATTCTCGACTTCCTCCGCGCTTCGGGACACCGCGGTTCGGGACGCGACGCCGAAGGCCACCGTGCCTAGGGCGGGGCTCAGCATCGCCGCCGTCATCGAGCGGGCCGCTCAGCTCCTCGACGAGCACGGCTCCGAGAGCCTGAATCTGGCAGCCGTGGCGACCAGCTTTGGCGTGAAGATTCCGTCCCTCTACAAGCACGTCGATGGCGTGCAAGGGCTGCGGCGCGGCATCATGCTCGCCGCCAAGGCAGAGCTCACCGCGGCAATGGAGCAGGCCGCGGTGGGGCGCTCGCGCGACGATGCCATCCGCGGAATCGCGGTGGCGTACCGCGAGTGGGCGCTGCGGCATCCGGGGCAGTATCCGCTGACGGTGCGTGCACCAGCGCCCGATGACCCGGATGATGAAGCGGTGTCAGCCGCGAGCGTTGCGGTGATCTTCGCGGTGCTTGCGGGCTACAGCCTGCGGGACGATGACGCAGTGGATGCCACTCGTTTTCTCCGCTCAACACTCCACGGTTTTGTCTCGCTCGAAACGGGCGGAGCCTTCGAACTTCCCGTCGACCGCGAACGCAGCTTCGGCAAGCTTGTCGAGAGCGTGGTGACGGCGCTCGCCGCGTGGGGCAGTGGTCCTGAATCGGTCACGACGGCCGCGCCGTGGTTGCCTGCGGGCTGGCAGCATCCGACCCGCGTCTCCCTGCCGACTGGCCACCACCTCCGCCCGATCCGTGCCTCCGATACCGAGCTCGATATGGCTGCCGTGATGGGGTCGCGGGAACGGCTGTGGTCGATCTATGGCGAGGCCTGGGGCTGGCCGCCAGTTACGATGACCGCCGAGCAGGATCGCGCCGATCTCCAGCGCCATGCCGACGAGATGCAGACCCACGAGTCGTTCAACTTCGCGCTCTTCGATGCGGACGAGACGGAACTCATCGGCTGTGTCTATATTGACCCTGCCGAAACGCCCGCAGCGGATGCCGACGTTTCCTGGTGGGTGCGGGACGAGTACGTCGGCACCGAGCTCGAAGCCGCACTCGATACGTTCGTGCCGGCATGGATCGAACGCGATTGGCCGCTCACGAACCCACGCTTCGACCAGTTTTAGGGGGAAAGCCGCAGATGCAGATTGTGGTGCGCCCACAGTGCTTCGCGCGCGCCGTTCCGCGCTAAAAAATTGCCGCGACGACGGCAAACACCACAGTTGACACAAGTACATCGGTGAGCATGACTGCTGCGATACCGATGCCAATCCCGGCAGCCAGCTGTGGTTTGCTGCGCTGCACTGCGCCAGCGATTCCGAAACCGAGGCCGGCAAGGCTGATGAGTACGATAACGGCGTTGCTGACCAGTCCCCATGAGTTCATTAGTTCGTAGCCGACTGTGAAGGTGAGATTCGTTTGCACCACGAAGAACACAGTGCCGAGGACGGTGGCGGCAATGCCGATGATCAGCGAGACGCGACCGGCAGTGTTGTTCGCGGACCGAACCGCACCTGTGTGATTGTTCGTGTCAGGAATCGTGGTCACGGTGCTGCTCCAAAGGGGTGTGGAGGGATATGTTTTCCGCCTTCGCTCAGACTGCCAGCACGAGGCATCAATTTCAAGAAGTCGCCGGTTAGGGTTACGAGAAATCCGTAGCAACCGCATTGCGGTGGTACTCGAAGATCATGCTCGTGTTGGTCGAGGCAACGCTGTGGCGGGCCGACAAGTGATCAACGACAAAGAGCCGAACCTTTGACGAGTTTTCGACCGCGATGTGCACGAGAAAGTCATCGCCGCCACCCACGAAGAACAGCTGAATCACTTCGGGCAGTCGACGGATTTCTTCGGTGAAGGCTTGGATGCTCTCTTGACGCGCGCCCGGGCGCAGGGAGACTCCGATGATGGCTTGAAGGCCGCGGCCGAGCTTCTCGTGGTTGAGCGCAGCGTGAAATCCCGTGATGAGGCCGCGGTCGAAGAGCGACTTGATGCGAGTGTGGGCAGTGGATGCTGCGATACCCACGGTGCTGGCGACAGCCGCGTTGCTGATCCGGGCATCCCGCGAGAGAAGCGCGAGGATCTTCGTGTCGATCGGATCAAGCTCGTCGGCCATGCGAAGATCCTTCGGTTGAAATGTCGCTGAGGTGCCATTTTCGCACGAATTCACATGACTTTCGAAAAAACGCCGATCAAAATTCTGACTTTTCCACTAAAGGCAGAATTTCTGACAGGGTTGAGCAACTCCACCCCGCTGCGAAAGGTAAGTCGATGCGCATTTCCGTGCCTGCTGAAATCAAGAACAACGAGAATCGTGTCGCCATCACGCCGGCGGGCGTTGATACCTTGGCGGCTGGCGGGCACACCGTCATCATTCAAGCCGGCGCTGGCCTCGGTAGTGGCTTCACCGACGAGCTGTACGCGGCAGCGGGCGCACAGATTGTTGCTGACGCAGCCGAGGTATGGGCATCCGCCGACCTCGTCGTGAAGGTCAAAGAGCCGATCGCTTCGGAGTACGGCTACTTTCGTAAAGACCTCGTTCTCTTCACCTACCTGCACCTCGCGGCGGACCGCGCGCTGACCGAAGCCCTCGTTGCTTCGGGCACCACTGCGATTGCCTACGAGACTGTGCAGGGCGACGACCGTTCGCTTCCGCTTCTTGCCCCGATGAGTGAGGTCGCTGGTCGACTCTCGATCGTCGCTGGTGCGCACGCTCTGCTCAAGGCTGAGGGCGGCAGTGGTCAGCTTCTCGGTGGAGTCGCCGGAACCCCCAAGGCCAAGGTTGTTGTTATCGGTGGTGGTGTTGCTGGTGAGCACGCTGCGGCTAACGCTCTCGGACTGGGCGCGGCCGTCACGATCATCGACATTTCGCTTCCGCGCCTTCGGGTTCTCGAAGAGCGCTTCAACGGCCAGATTCAGACCCGTGTTTCGACGCGCTACGAAATCGCCGAACAGCTTCTCGAGGCCGACCTCGTTATCGGTTCGGTGCTGATCCCCGGCGCCGCAGCTCCCAAGCTCGTCACCGACGAAATGGTTGCCTCCATGAAGCCCGGTTCTGTGCTCGTTGACATTGCGATCGACCAGGGCGGATGCTTCGAAGGCTCCCACGCCACGACCTACGACGACCCCACTTTCACCGTCCACAACTCGCTGTACTACTGCGTTGCCAACATGCCCGGCGCTGTTCCTCGTACCTCGACCCGCGCGCTCAGCAACGCCACGCTGCCGTTCGTTGTCGCCATCGCGAACCACGGCTGGGATGCTGCCGCTGCCGCATCGCCCGCGCTTGCTCGCGGACTCAACGTCGCCAATGGCGAAATCGTCAACGAAGGCGTTCGCGCCGCAATGGCGGTTCGCTAGTCCCTGATCGCTAGCTGCGGACTCACGCGCGACCATCCGGCTTCGAGAGGTTTGTCGAAGCCGGGTGGGAGTAAGTGAGCTCCGCCACTGCGGCCGCCGCCCCTGTACGAGACCATCGCGCCGTTCTCTGCGAAGATTGCGGCGGGACCGCAGCCGGCAGACAAGAGCCAGTCGTCGCCATCTCCGCCTCCCGTGGGAGGGACTGCTACGACGATGCACACGTTGTCTTCACTGTCGTGGCCGGAGTAGATGAGGTTCTCGCCGACTTCGTCGATGCCTTCGCTGACAAGCGTGAGGTCGGAGTACTCTTCCGCGGCGACACCAACGACCCATTCCGGCAGTTGGGCCGGTGCGGCGTTGGTCGGAGCAAACTCAGGGTTAGCGGAGGCGGTGCAGCCCGCCAGAATTAGTGCGGTGCTGGCAGCAAGAAGGGCGAGTGCTAGTTTCCGCATGCTCCTACCGTCGCACTGCGAGCATCCATTCGCAAGGATGCTTCAGCTTTGGAGCGCGCACGGCGAACGCGCCCTTAGCTTTCCGTCATAGACACCGTGCCGAGTGCCTACCAGCGATTGTGGACTGCTTCAGCCCAGCCGAGAAGGCCGTCGACGGAAACCCGTTCCCCACCTTCTACCGCGACCCAGCCGGAGTAGTGTCCGAAACATTGGTGGGTGTTGGATGCCACCACCAGCATGTTCATCGTCGAGACCCGGTCGTAGAACGGGGTGAAGGTGAGGTCGGCAAGCTCACCGCGGATGTGCCAGGGCGCGAGCCAGTCGTTTTCGTCGTAATCCCAGGTGAGCTCTTCGCTGATTTTGTGCAGGCGCCCGTCGACAAGGATTGAGTTCTCCGTTGAGCCGGTACCGTTTGTCCATTGGCCGCCAATCTGTAGCCCCACCGTGCGACCGTCACAGACTCCGGATGCGGCACCCCAGTTCCAGCTCATGGAGTACGGCCAGCGACCGCGGCCATGATCCAGCACCGCCCAGGACTCGCCAGCGGGCACGGTGAACTGTTGGCCGTCGATGGTGACTGTTCCTTGGGCGGGGCGTGCCACATCCTTCACCGTGTATTGAAATAGTCGGGAATTCCACGGCACGACAACGCCGAGAGCTTCGTGCCCGGCTGGCCGTTCCGCGATTACGTCGAAGCTGACGGGGGCGCTACCGGCGGTGCTGCTGGCGCGCAGTCGTGTACCTGTGGGGACCTCGTCGATTTCGATGGTGATCTCTGCGGTGTGAGCTCGCGAGGGTCCTGCCGAGATGCTGCCGGGGAGGGTGACGCTGCTGCCGAGGATCCCTACGGCACTAGACCCGAAGGATTCGTGGGTTGCCCGATCGAGCACCCACACTTCGTGAACCGCCGCGTAATCGAGCGAGGAGACTGTTAACGCGAGGATGTGGGCCGGCGTCGTGATGCCCCAGTACTCCCAACGCTTGTTTCGGCCCCACCCATAGCTTCCGTGGCCGATGCGGTCAGTGTTGTGAAGGGGGAGGCGTGTCCAGCCCACCGCTTTTGGATTGAGTTTGCCGTTGGGTAGGCATAGCGATACTTCGGAGGTGATCTCGTGTTCGTTAACTCTCATCATTGAGCCTTTCGGTGCTGCGCCTACCTGTATTGCGAACTAGACAGCGGCGCTCGCTCGCACTGTGTGGAACTCGCGCGCCTGCGCGGTGAGCCAGCCGAAGAGCAGCTCGCGGTCGCGTTCGCTTGCCTTGTCGTCTTCGGGATGCCACTGCACGGCAATCAGTGGAGAGGTCGGGTCGGTGCTTTCCACCGCTTCGACCACGCCGTCCGCCGCGCGACCCGTGGCGGTGAGTCCGGCGCCCACAACATCGACCGCTTGGTGATGACCGGAACGAATCGTCATCGTGCCGTCGCCATACAGCTCGGAGAGTTGCGAGGCGGGCTCGAGTGTCACGTCGTGGTCGACCATCGCGTCGACTCCGCCGCCGCTGTGAACGACAGCGCTCGGCTCGAGGTGCTGAATCAGCGTGCCCCCGCGCGCGACGTTCACGATGTGCATCCCGCGGCAGATGGCAAGCAGCGGCAGGCGACGCTCGGTGGCCTGGTTCACGAGCTCGATATCGACCCGGTCGGTGGTGCGGTCGATGTTGTAGAGCTTCGGATGCCGCTCGGTCGCCCCGTACTCGTCGGGGTCAACATCGCCACCGCCGAGCAGCACGACGCCGTCTGCCTGGCTGAGCGCAGCATCCACGTCTGCGTCGGTGAAACCATCGACGCTAATCACGCGAGCACCGGTCGCTTCGATGGCCGATTTCATGGATGCTTCGAGCCCATGAATCAGCGCCGTGAGCTCGGGCTTCTCGTGAGCACCACCGGCCGAAGCCTTCGACAAAACGATGGTGGGAACGTACTCAGGGGTGGTGGTCATGCGCGGAATCCTCTTGCCAGCATCCGGTCGCTCAGACCGCTTGCGTTCAGCCTAAGTTATTCCTAGCCAGCTGCGAGCCACGCTCGTTCAACCTAGCGAGTCAGCTCAACGCACCGAGAATTGTGCCGGTGATGATGCAGGCGACCAAGTGGTATCCACCGGTGATCGTGGCAAAGGTGAACGGTCGCGGGGTGTGCGGGGTGAGGGCATTGGTGAACGATGCGGCAGCAATCGCAAGCCCGATTCCCGCACCGACAACGGCACCCGCCCCGAACGCGCCTGTCGCGGAGCTGTTTTGTATCAACAGCGACATAACGATGGTGGTGACGACAGCAGTGATGAAGGGCGTGACGTAGTACGAAGTGGGAAATCGACCGTTATCTTGTGATCGGTCATGACCGATCGATCTATCCCAAGCGCGACCGAACAGCGGTGTGAACCACAGCGCGCCAAGCGCGAAGTACGCGAACGCGGCGGGCAGCGCCCACCAGGTTGCTGCGGCAATGACAAGGTTCATGCGCGTGACGATCGCATCGCGGCCTTATGCACGAGGTCGTCGCGGCGACTGAGCGCGTCGTACTCGGGGGTGCCGAGCCCAATCAGTGCCACACGCTCGTTCTGGTTCTGGTGCACGCCCCAGCCGTAACGTTTACCGAGCGGGGATGCCCGAAGGCAGGCCTGGTCTTTCGCAAAGAATCGTTCGCGTTCGCTATCGCGGTCGGCATCCGCGATCCCGGCGCGGGTGGCATGCACCTCGAAGAGCACATCGTCAGAGGTTAGTTCGTAGGGTCGCGCCGAGATCAGCGCGAACTGCAACGCGGCGACCGTCGGCTTCGCGGTGGTGGGCGGAATTTCAGCGGCAGCGGCCGGGCAATCGGGTGCGACAGCGATGAAAGTGTTGCGGTAGTTCGTGGACATGGCTCAAGCATGCTGGCCCAAACGCCGCCCGTCTTGCAGAATTGCGTCAGATGACAAATTCGCGCGGAAGGAAGATTGGGGCCGACGAGCGCTCCGGCGTTCTGCGACCCCAGAATCTGACGCGGTTCTCGGCTCAGTGGCTCGAACCGGCCACCGATCTGCGCGACGTGGTCGACACCTATTGGGCGGTGCAGTGGAAGTTGGATCCGGGTGAGACCGTGACCCAACGAATCATCGATCACCCGGCACTCACAATGAGCATCGAAGAGGGCGATGTGCCTGCACCATTCATGATGACCGCAATTCGCACTAAGGCGTGGTCCCGGGAGATCAGCGGTGCAGGTTCTGTCTTCGCGATCAGGTTGCGCCCCGCCGGTATCGCCGTAATCACTGACTTCCAGCCTTCGCTTCTCGCCCCCGAAACGGAGATCACTCTAGAGGTCGATACTCGCGCCCATCGGGTCCTTCGAGAGATCGGTGCCCGCAGCAGTGTGGACGATCGTGTGCTCCAAGCCGACAATCTCATCCGGGAGTTTCTTGCAGAACGCCCGCTCACACGCAGCCAGCGCTTGGCTAACTCCGCCGTCGATGCCCTCGTCGCGAGCCCGCGCGTGAGGACGGGCCGCGAGGTCGCTGCGGAGTTGGCAGTGAGCGAGCGAACCCTGCAACGCGCGCTACGCGAGACTGTCGGCCACGGTCCTAACGAGATCGCCCGTCGAATCCGCCTTCAGGAAGTTGTTCGCAGACTCTCGCAGCCGGACACCACGATCGCCGGCGTTGCCTTCGACCTCAACTATGTCGATCAAGCGCACCTCACCAACGAGTTCCGTTCCGTTTCTGGAGTCACGCCCGGGCAATATCTTGCGGAGCTCAGCAGGGCCCGCACCGAGCTGGTCCGTCCGCTTGGCTGACCTGCGGGTGCTGAAGGTCCTATTGCCGTCGAGCACCGTGACGGCAATAAGACCGTCGGCTACGCTGCGTGAAGCTACGGGCGCAACACAATCTTGCCGACGTGCGCCCGGCGAGCGAGTACCTCTTGCGCCTGAGCCGCCTGCTCAAGTGGGAACGTCGCGGCGACGACAGGCACGATTTCTGAGCGCCGCGCCATTCCCATGAGCAACTCGAAGTGCTCGGGCGTGTGCATCGTGGAGCCGATGAGTTGCCGGTTGTGTAGGTAGAGGTCGCGCACGTCGAAGTCGATTGTGTGGCCTCCGAGAGCTCCAGCAACGACCCAGCGGCCGGCTTTGCGCAACAGGGGTAGTCCGTCGTGCACGAGATCTCCGGCGACAACATCGAGGGCAACATCGATGCCATTGGGGGCGGCTGCGCGGACCTGCTCGATGATGTCGGTCGCGCGGTCGACAACAACGTGAGCACCGGCATCCAGAACCGCCTGAATCTTGGAGCCACTGCTAATGGCGATCACGCGGGCGCCACGAGCGCGCGCAAGCTGCACGAGAGCGATGCCGACGCCGCCGGATGCCCCAGAAACGAGCACGGTTTCGCCCGCTTGGAGGCGGCCGCGTTCGATCATGCCGAGGGCAGTACCGTAGGAAATGGGGAGGGCGGCAAGCTGATCGTCGCTGAGCTTCGACTCCCTCACATCGTGGATGCGGTTCAGCGGTGTCGTCACATATTCGGCGTAACCGCCGTCACGTTCGCTGCCCATGAGCCCCGTGATGTTGGCATCCGGCTCGTCGGCATCGTAGACAGCGGGGTCGATCACGACCCGCGAGCCGAGCACGCTCTCGTTGACGCCTTCGCCGACTGCGGCGACATAGCCAGCAACGTCAGCGCCCTGGATGAGCGGAAAGTCGAGCGGCCCACGCCATCCGGCGCGAGGGCCGGGCTTGCCGTATTCGCCTTCGCGAGTCCACAGATCCGTGTTGTTCAGGGCGGCGGCGCTCACCTTCACGAGAACTTCTCCGGCTCCGGGCGTTGGTGTCGCTACCTCGGTCAGCTTCAGAACCTCGGGCCCTCCGTGCTGGGTGAGCTGTACGGCACGCATGGTGGTGGGAACGTCCATGGAAGTCTCCTCGTGGGTATACTGATCGGTGAACTAGACCCACAGTACGCCGATCGGTGAAGGAGTGTCGAGTGTCGGAGACGAAACCGATGTCAGCCGCAGGCCAGCGCATTCTGGTGGCCGCCGGCGACCTCTTCTATGGCCGCGGCATCACCGCGGTCGGTGTCGATCTCATCGCTGAGCACTCGGGCGTGACCAAGCGCACCCTCTACAACCAGTTCGGCTCCAAAGATCAGCTCGTGGTCGCCTACATTGAGGAGCGCGAACAGCGCTGGCGGCTGCTGGTTCGCGAAACCATCGCCGCCGCGTCACCGATGGATGCCGTGCTCGCCCCGCTCGAAGCCCTCCGCACCTGGAACCAGAGCAACCCCCGCGGATGCGCCTTCATCAACGCCCTCGCCGAACTGCCCGACCCCGCGCATCCCGCGCACCTCATCGCCACGCAGCAAAAGCAGTGGCTGCTGACCCTGTTTACCGACCTAGCGACGGCCGCCGGATGCTCGGCTCCCGACACGCTTGCCACCCAACTTCTGGTGCTGCACGAGGGCGCCCTCGTCACGCAGCAACTCCCGCTCGACACCCTCTCGGCGAGCATCGAGTTGGCGCACGAGCTCGTGCGCGCGAGCATTCTTCACTGACTTTCTGGATGCAATTCGCGGACGTTTATTGCCGCAAGTTCTCGGCGAACACGGATCAAGCGGACCCAGGCTATCGCTAGGCCTATGCCTTTGCCGAGGAGCGCTGCTCCGAACGCATAAGCGACAATCCACCACCAGGCGAAGGCACCGCTCAGGCCGGTCGCAATAGCGCCGATAGTCGAAACCATGAGCGCCGCAAAGACGGCCGTCGCACCCTCTTGGCAGCCGCACGCGAAAAAGCTCGAATTGAGCCGTTTTTCGATTTCTTGGTCGGCGAACGGGCCACCGAGTTCCAACTTGGTGGTGCCGGCTGGGAGCGATCGTCGGCGCAACATTGCCAAGCTGGTGTCGTCATCAATGGTGAAGATCACGGGTTTCCCTTTCTTGACGGTCGGGGTAGCGGCTACGGAAGGATGTCATCTCGAGCACTCTCAATTTCTGTAATCCATGTCCACACCGGTTCTGTGTCTTCGGTCGTAAAGATGGGCTCGCCATGGGTTGCGAAGTAGTTGACGAGGGTGTCAACCCACTCGATTCCTTCCTCGGGCACCCACATGATCTGGCCGGGATCGGTGTGACCCGAGTGGTTTAGTCCCAAGTAGTGCCCAATCTCATGAGCGGCCACATACTGGAAGACGACTCGTGGAAAGCGATCCCTGAAGGTGACTCCCGAAGGACCCGTCTGGTTGATTTCTGGTCTGAACCACGACGCGAGCCCGTGCAAACCTGAATTGACGTAGCCGAAAATTCCAACGACGGGCACCTCTGCAAGGTTGTCGTCACCGGTTCGTCCTAGCTGTCGGAGCATTGCGTGTTGAGCTCCTGGCCGGCCCTCATCGCTATCCAGCGGAACAAACTGCCGATCATCGATCACTAGTTCGTCGATCGAGTCCCAAGAGAAATGCACTCCTACAGCACGAAGCTTTCGCACTGCCAACTCGAGCCGCCGTGTGAAGGTCCGCGTCAGGATTGGATAGACCGTGAAAGACGGCGCAGCATCCGGTCCGAGTCGAACGAAGTAATCGATATCAGTTTTTGTGACGGTGGTGCGGGTTCCGGTGTAGACGACCTCACCCTCGAATTGGGTGCCAGCCCACTTCCCTTGGCAATCGCTGTAGCGCCCGGCTAACGCGTACAAATTAACGATTCCATCGTTGTGAAGTTCTCGCAGGAAATCGGAGGAACGAATCGCTTGGCGATAAGGCTTCAGGGTCATCGGAACGCCGAGCGCGCCCCCTGAACCTATACGTGCACGCGAGCGAGCCAGGCGTTCTGGGTCATCGCCGAAAGCATCCTCGAGCTTCTGGTCGATCAACGATTCGAGGTCTCTGAGTACGGCGGTTTCCCGAGGACCGACATACAAAGCCATGCCGATTCCGCGGAATGCGCTGCTGATGACGCGGAGGACATTGAAGACGCCGAGCCCCTTTTGGATTCGGCAGAGGTCGAGACTTAAAACTCCGATAACTAAGTCGATTACGCCCTGCGCAGTGTCTTGGGTCCATTCGATGATTTCGACGGCTGAGTCGATGATCCCTTTCACGAACCCAAAGATGGCTCCGAAGAAGGTGCACGCTGCTTTCCCAAAAATGCAGAATGAGCGACCTATACCGCCCACCAGCTTGCCGAGATCAGTCACTATGTCGCCGACATCGCCGACGAGGTCCACTACGAGATCGAGGACGTCCTCTACTGCGTCGACTACGTCATTGACGATGTCCCAGATTGCGCTCAGCGCGCGAACCGGGTCGGTGAACAAGCACACAAGGAAGGTGATGACTCTCGTGATTAGTTTGAGCACCAAGTTGATGATCGCAGCAAGGAGAACCGTCAAGACTTTGCACACGAGATACGTGACCCATTTGATGATCGTCGTGATCACCCAACTGACGATCCGCACGACGATCGTGACTAGCCAACAGAACCACTTATTGCAGCACGCGCACCACCACTTGCACCGTTGCGACCTGCAGCGTTGTTCTTGCGAGCTGATCCAGTCCTCGACTGGTTCTTCGATCTTCTCTTCGATCTTTCGTTTCGCTTCATCGCACGCGTCGGCTGCCCGCGTTCCGAAGCCTGCAACAGGACCGAGGATGTTCTCGGTGATCCACTGTGGAACCGTGCGACAAGCCATGATTGCTCCCTCCCCAAAGGAATTCGGAGGGCAACGACCACGCCAACGTCGGGTCCACCCCACCGCGTATGCGGCGGCCGACGCAGAGGCGCGCGGCCGCAGGGCAGCAGCGTAGCGCAGCTCTGCCGGTAACCGATAGGCAAAAGTGAATTAATTTCTCTTATTCGATGTGGTCGCGACGTGGCGGTCTCCACCCGCCCTGCGGCTTTCTGTGGCTTGGAAGCCGAAGAGTTGCAGAGGGCTCTTTCGGTAGACTGAGTGAGAATATTTCAGACTCATGGGGGCGTCATGGCAGCGGAACAAACGGCGGCAGCAGCGGCGGCGGAACCAAGCGCGGCACAGCCGATTGCCGTAATCGCCGGGGCCAGCGGATTCGTCGGGCCAGCTATCGCCGACGCCTTCCGCGACGTCGGCTACGACGTGCGGTTCATCGGCCGCAGCGCCGCCGTCACGTGGAATGACCCCGCCGCGATCGCCCAGCTCGTCGATGGCTCGGCGATTGTCGTGAATCTCGCTGGCAAATCCGTGAACTGCCGCTACACCGTCGAGAACCGCAACGAGATTCTGCACTCGCGGGTGGACACAACGCGGGCACTTCGCGAGGCGATCGCCGCGGCATCCGCCCCGCCCGCCATCTGGATGAACGCGTCAACGGCGACGATCTACCGCCACTCAACCGACCGCCCCAATAGCGACGACAACGGCGAACTCGGCAAGGGCTTCTCGGTGGATGTTGCCCGCAACTGGGAGAACGAATTCTTCGAAGGCGACCTGCCGCACACGCGCCGCGTTGCCCTCCGTATGGCGATCGTACTGGGTGATGGCCCCGCCACCAACCTGCTGCTGCGGCTTGCGCGCATCGGACTCGGCGGTCCCCAAATCGATGGCTGGTGGTTCGGCCACAACCGATACCGCGGCATCGGCCCGACGCCAACGGGCAGTGGTCGCGCCGAAGGTCACAAGACCGGCGGGCGCCAGAAGTTCAGCTGGATTCACCTCGACGATGTCGTCAACGCGATCCGCTTTCTGCGCGACAACGACACGATCGACGGCCCCGTCAACCTCGCGAGCCCCAACCCCTCCGACAACCGCACGCTCATGGGCATCCTGCGCGCAGCGGTCGGCGCACCGTTTGGCTTGCCTGCCTGGCGATGGATGCTCGAGCCCGCCATGTGGGCTCTCAGAACCGAGCCCGAACTCATCCTCAAGAGCCGCTGGGTTGTGCCCGGCACGCTCACCGAGGCGGGCTTCACGTTCGAGCATCCCGACGTCGCAGATGCCATTGCCGATGTCGCGGGTAGTGACTCGCGCGCCTAGAGCTAAGCGCGAACTACAGTCGCACGCCTTCGATCGAGCTCAATTCCACCCACCGCGCTTCGTGACGGCCGGCGGCCGCCGCCGGAACGGGCTCGAGCACATCTGCCGCGCTAAGTGCGCCCATGGTCAACCCGGTGAGCTCAGCAATATCGACGATAGGCACTTGGAAGGTGCAAAACGGCCCCAGCGGCGGGGGAGCGCCGTCGGCGATGGCGCGGGCACGAGCCTCATCGAGATCAACCTCGTCTAGCTGCGGGCGCTGGTCAAGCAGAAATCCCGCGGCGCGAACTACGACGGCACCGGCATCGCCAGCGTTCGCCCACGCGGCGATCTTCCAGAACAGTTGCGGGATGCCCACACCCCGGTACACCGGATCGTCGTCGCCGAGCACGGGCGCCGTAAACACGCTGATGCGGTTTCGGTTGGTGCGCGCGTATTCCAACACATGATCTTCAAGGCCCAGCCAGAGCTCTTTCGACTGGTTGAACCCCGCAGCTTGAGGCGCAGCGTTCGTGAACGCAAAGGTGTCGTAGTTGGCTTGGCTTGCGGTCGCCCCGTCGCCCCAGACCGGGTCGCGCCTGCGCACAAGATGCCCCCGGTCGAGGTCATTGCGGGCGTACACGGCCTCGCCGGTCTGCTCCTGCTCGGGGACGCGCGAATCCAGATGCCAGTCATTACCGCGACCCACATCAACGAGTTGATCGCCATCGATGTTCACGCCGGTCGCGCTGGCGAGCCCCCGCAGCGGATCCAGATTTACCGAGAAATGCGTATACGGCAACTCACGAATCGGAGCTCCTGAGGCCGGGGAGGGCAACGGCACGGCAACACCCAAGAAATCAGCGTCGTACCCGTCGGAACTGAGCGATGCGGCATCCATGGAGGTAGTGAAGCAGTCGCTCCTGACATTGAGCCGGACAATTCCAGATGCACGCCCCAGCCAGCGCAAACCAACACACCACAGCTCCGAGCGCGGCCGCGCCACTGCGAGAGTGGGAGACAATGGGGCAGTGCCACTCGTGCACAGAAGAAGTGAGGACCTATGCCGACCGTTGCGCAGCCCCGAATCGGATTTGTCGGCGCAGGCCTCCACTCCTCACTCAACTTGTATCCCGCGTTTGCCGCGACGGGTGTCCCTCTGGTTGGCGTTGCGGAGCGCAATCCTGCTCGCGTCGCTGAGGCTGAAGCCCGTGGCATCCATCCCATCTTCCCGAACCACCTCGCACTCATCGAAGCCTCGAACCTCGATGGCATCGTGGTGTCGCTCGCGCCTCACCTGCAGGCTGACGTCGTTGCCGACTGCGTTCGCGCGGGAGTCGCTGTGTTCGTCGAGAAACCACTCGGGTCGACCGAGGCCGAAGCTGACGAGATTGCCGAAATCGCCGCGGATGCTGGCGTGCCCGTGATGCTCGGATTCATGAAGCGATTCGCCCCGGCTTACACCCAGCTAAAAGCTCTCATCGGCGAAGACACCGAGCAGGGCCCCGTCTTGTCGTACGCCTGCGAGTTTGGTTTTGCCGCGTGGAAGCCCGACTTCACGCCGGTCGAGTTCATCACCCAGGCGGTCATTCACCTCATCGACCTCGTGCGAGACATCTTTGGAGAAGTTGTTGACGTCTCAGCGATCAAGAACAGCGTGGGCGATGGGCTCGCAATCATTGTGCAGGTGCGCCACGAAAGCGGAGTAGTCGGATCGTTGAACTTCGTGTCAGCGAGAGCGTGGTCGCGCGAGACCGAAGAACTCAGCGTGACGTGCACCAACGGCGTCGTGCGGGTCTCCGACCTGAGTCGCATCCAAGTGCTCACGGGCGAAGTTGCCGGTACCACCGCCGGGCCAGGCGAAACCCTTGCCGAGCGGTCCGTCACCTTCGACGTGTCGAACTCTCCCGGCTCCGGGAGCCTCAAAGATCTCTATCTGCGTGGCTACGTCGGCGAGATGAAACACTTCGTCGGAGTGCTGCAGGGCACCGAACAACTCAGTCCGTCGGCAGCGGATAACGTGCGCACAATGGCACTCTGCGACACAATCCTTGCTGCCATCTCCGACTGAGAGACGACCACTGCAGGTCAGTCGTTCAGCGGCACGACATCCCACTGCCCAAAGAGGGTGAAGCCTGCGGCGAGGGCAACAGCGACAGAGCCTGCGTTGTCGGGCTGGCAGCGGTATTGCGGTTCGTAGCCGTCGGCAAGAGCGCGTGCACTGATGGCGCGAACGGTGCGGGTGGCGAGCCCGCGACCTCGGTGCTCCGGCAGGGTGATGATGCCGAGATCGGCAAGCTGCGAGCCGCGCCACGGGTACATGCTGGACGCGGCGACGAGCTGGTCATCGGTAAAGGTTCCGTAGACGAGCCAGTGATCGAGTTCCACGAATGCTTCGTCGAGTTCTCGTTCGGGAATGGCTGCGGTGAACTTCTCGAACGCGGCAGCATCCGCTTCAGTTAGTTGGCGCGTTGTCTCAGGAATCACTTCGGCGCGAAGGGTGTCTTGGGCGTGCCGCGGGAGGTAGAAAAGTTGATCGGCGCCGTTGAGGGCAACCCCGGCGGCATCGAGTTCGGAGCGCAATTGCTCGGCGCTAATGCGTTGCCCCTTGGTGAAATCGAGTCGCTCGGCGAATGACGGCACGAGGCTGACGATGCTGGGTCCGGCGGCGACATCCAGCAGCGTGACGGCGGTGTTCGTCGGGAGCGTTTCTGCAACTCGCACCACATACAGCGCGTCGAAGGCGGGCTCTCGCTCGTACGTCGGCAGCCAGTAGTCAAAGACGATCGGTGAATACATTCGAACCCTCTCGGATGCCGCGGCGGTGCTATCGCGCTGTCGGGCGCTGGCACAGTGGCAGGTTCGCAGACTAGCAAACAGCCCTATGGATGCCGCAGCCGAGCTGTGGAAAACCAGTCAAGAGATACGCCCCAATGGTGCATCGCGACAAGCCCCAAGTACTCCCACACGAAGCACTGCACAGGAGTAGCGTGAGATATATAGCGGTGCATTGATGGACTGTGAATGGCACAGCCCAGAGGTCGCCGCAGAAGGCATGGCATCCCATGAAGTTGGTCGTTGTTGGAGGAGTTGCTGGAGGCGCGTCGGTTGCAGCCCGCGCGCGCAGGCTAGACGAAAGTGCAGAAATTGTCGTGCTGGAGCGCGGCCATCACGTGTCATTCGCGAACTGTGGATTGCCCTACCACATTGGTGAAGTCATCACCGAGAGAGACCGACTGCTTCTGCAGACGCCCGAGAGCCTGCGCGAGTCTCTCAACATCGAAGTGCGTATCGCGCACGAGGTCACTGCGATTGACCGCCAGGCCAAAACCGTTTCGGTACGCGAGGTCGACACTGGGCGCGAGTATGTCGAAAGCTACGACAACCTCGCCTTGTGCACGGGGGCGGAAGCCATCCGCCCACCGCTGCCGGGTATCGACCTTTCCGAGGTGCATGTCCTGCGTCGCATCGGCGACATGGATGCTATCAAAGCCGAACTCGATGCTGACCTGGAGAAGGCGGCCAGTGGCGCTCGCGGGCCCGTGCGTTGCGTCGTGATCGGCGCCGGCTACATCGGCCTTGAGATGGCCGAAAACTTGAAGCACCGTGGTGCGCTCGTGGATGTCGTGGAATTGAGCGACCAGATTCTTCCGCCTCTCGACCACGAGATGTCGGTTCCCGTTGAACACCACCTCCGCAGCCGGGGAATCACTCTTCACCTCTCGACGGGTGCTGCCGCCTTCGCGCCGCGCACCGGCGGAGGAGTAACGGTGGAGCTCACGAACTCGACCACTCTTGAGGCGGATGTCGTCATCCTGTCGGTCGGAGTCCGCCCGAGCGTTGGTCTTGCGAAGGATGCCGGCCTCGACCTGGGCGAGCACGGTGGGCTGGCTGTTGACACCCACATGCGCACCTCTGACCCAAACATCTGGGCTGCCGGCGACTCGGTCGAAACCCCGAACACGGTGCTGCCGGGCTCCTGGCTTGCACCGCTTGCGGGGCCCGCTAACCGCGAAGCGCGCGTTGCTGCCGAAAACATCTGCGGGCGTGACACCGAGTACAAGTCCACTCAGGGCACCTCGATTGTGAAGATCTTCGAGATGGTCGCGGGTGGCACCGGCGCGACGGAACGCCAGTTGCTGGCAGCGGGCGTCACCTATCGGGCCGTGCACGTGCATCCATCCGGCCACGCTGGTTACTACCCGGGCACCGCGATGATGCACATCAAGCTGCTCTTCACGCCGGACTCGGGAAAGGTGCTCGGCGCTCAAGTCACCGGTTTTGATGGCGTCGATAAGCGCCTCGATGTTTTCGCCACCGCGCTTCGTGCAGGCCTCACCGTCTGGGATCTCGAAGAACTCGAGCTCGCCTACGCCCCGCCGTTTGGTTCGGCTAAGGACCCGGTGAACATGGCCGGCTTCGTCGCCAGCAACGTACTGCTCGGCGACCTGAACCTCTGGTACGCGCAGGACTACCCGCAGGCCACCGAGGGCGCACGCATCATTGACGTGCGCACGCCAGAAGAGTTCTCCATCTTCCACCTGCCCGGCGCCGAGAACGTGCCGCTTGCGACCCTCCGCACCGACACCGGCGACTGGGATCGGTCAGTAGGCCTGCGTCTCTACTGTTCCGTCGGTTTCCGCAGTTACCTTGCCTACCGCATCCTTGTGCAGCTGGGATTTACGGATGTCGCCACACTGTCGGGCGGATCCGAAACGTTCCGAGCGTGGCATGAGGTCGAGCCCGACACCGACGGACCGATCGAGCCAGAAACCTCGTACGCCGAAGCAGCCGAAGCGCTCAACTCGGCTCGTGTCGCGGCGCACGTTGCCAACGGCACCGGTGTTTCGGTGAACCTGGACTGTACGGGCCTCGCCTGTCCTGGCCCGATCATGAAGCTTGCGACCGAAATGAAGGGGCTCAACCTCGGCGACGAGATTGTCGTGCACGTTTCCGACCCCGGCTTCGCGAGCGATGCACCCGCGTGGGTGCGCCGCAACGGTCACGAACTCTTGGCCATCGAACCGGAGGGGCCCGGCTATGTGGCCACCATCCGCAAGGCTGGTCCCGAGGCGCTCTTGCTCGCCGGTGGGGGAGGAGTCGTTGCCGCCCCTGCGAAACCCAAGGTGTCATTTGTGGTGTTCTCGGGCGACCTCGACAAGGTGATCGCCGCGTTCATCATCGCCAACGGTGCTGTCTCGATGGGCGAAGAGGTGTCGATGTTCTTCACCTTCTGGGGCCTCAACGCGCTTCGCCAGCAAAAGCCACCGAAGCGTCAGCGTAAGGCGATGGACAAACTCTTCGCCGGCATGATGCCCGCTGGTGCCGACAAGCTCACGCTCTCGCAGATGCACATGATGGGCGCGGGCACCGCGATGATCAAGAAGACCATGAAGAAGAACGGCGTGCACTCGCTACCCGAACTCATGGAATCGGCAATGGCGGGCGGCGCTCGCATCATCGGTTGCACCATGACGATGGATCTGCTCGGCATCGCCGAATCTGATCTCATCGAGGGTGTTGAGCTCGGCGGGGTCGCTACGTTCTTGGGCGAGGCCGCTGAATCTACGACGACGCTGTTCATCTAACACCGTGCTGATTCTCCACACGCTCTCACTCGCGGGTCGTCCCCGTGGGTGAGGGCGGCTGGCGCGAAAAGTTCTTTCGTCAGGGATTCATCAAACTGTCTCCGACGATGGATGCCCGGGGTGGCAACACCCACCGTGCTGAACTTTTTCGCGCTATCTCCGGCACCGTGGTCGAGGTCGGCGCGGGAACCGGCACCACTTTTCAGCACTACGGTTCGGCGGTGGATTCCGTTCACGCCGTCGAGCCGGATGCCGAACTGCGGTCGATCGCCGAGGCTGCGGCACTGAAGGCAAGTGTCCCCATCACTGTCAGCGACGGCACCGCAGAAGCGCTGCCCCTCGCCTCTAACAGCTGCGATTGGGTCGTGTGCAGCCTGGTTCTCTGCACGGTCCCTGATCAACGGGCCGCGCTCGCGGAGTTCACGCGCGTGCTCAAACCGGGCGGGCACCTCGCGTTTTACGAGCACGTGCGTTCGAGCAATCGTGTGGTCGCGGTGATCGAGGATGCTCTTACTCCTGCCTGGGCTGCAATAGCAGGCGGATGCCGCCCCAACCGCGACACCCTTGCCGCGATTGAAGCCGCCGGTTTCGAAGTCGATGCCGTCGACCGGTTCGGGTTCTCCCCGCATCCGGTGTCGCCTCCCGTTGCCCATATCTCGGGCACAGCGCACCTGTAGCGGGAGTGCAGCTTCGCGTCCTGAGGGAGGGCGTTTGCGGTGAAATGTCAGTGGCTGAGGGTAGATTTAAAGAAAATTGGCCGACACGCCGAGACACTACATCTGGGGTAATGACATGGGTGTCATTACCCATATATAGTGAAATCTCCGACAAACCGCCGGAAAACTTCTAGAAGACTTTTAAGGAGGATCGAATGGATAACGAAAACGACACCGTTGGCGGATATGCAATTCCCGTCGACCCAATGGATCTTCTGCAGTGCGACAGCTGCCAGTAAAAACTTACTGAGCTAACGCCTCACAGAATTTCTGAAGCCCCGGCAGACCTCACGGTCACCGGGGCTTCACCCATTTAACAGCCGCAACACAATCCGGCCGCAACACATTCCGGGCCCAATAAACCGGCCCACAAACACAACCCCAATTTCACCCACACACGTATCGCCAACATTGCCTAAGCTGGACACCGTGCCAGTGAATAAAGAACTAGAAGGCCGGGTCTTCCCGCCCACGACCCCCTACCTCGTCGGGCGAGAAAAAGTACGCGAATTTGCGCGCGCCGTCTTCGCTCAAAGTCCGCTCAACCACGACCCCGAAGCCGCCAGAGCAGCAGGCTTCGCCGATGTCGTAGCACCGCCCACTTTCGCCGTCGTCATCCAAGAAGCAGGCCTCGCCCTTCTCTTGGCCGCCCCCGACACTGGCATCGATTTTTCTCGCATCGTGCACGGCGAACAAAAGTTCACCTCCACGCGACCTATCGTCGCTGGCGACGAACTCACCGCCATCCTGACCGTCACGAGCATTAAGTCCCTTGGCGGCAACGACATGATCACCGCCGAAACCGCCATCAGTGATGCCGCAGGCGACCACGTCGTCACCGCGACCTCCGTACTTGTCATGAGAGGCACAGAATGAGCGACCTCGTCGTCGGCCAAGAACTCATCACCGGCAAAGTCACCCTCACCCGCTTCTCGCTCGTGCGCTACGCGGGAGCATCCGGAGACTTCAACCCCATCCATTACCGGGATGACGTTGCCGCCTCCGTGGGCCTCCCCGGTGTGCTCGCCCACGGCATGCTCACCATGGGCCTCGCCGTGCAACCCGTCATTGACTGGATGGGCGACCGCGGCGAACTCGTCGAGTACGGTGTGCGCTTCACTCGCCCTGTCGTCGTCGACGGCAACGGCGGCGTCGTTGTTACTGTCACCGCCAAGGTTGGCGCGATCGAAGACGACGTGACGCGCATCGACCTCACTGTCAGCGCCAACAACCAAACCGTGCTTGGCAAAGCACAAGTGAGGGTCAAACTTCACCAATGACCGACACCGTTTCCCCCGACAGCACAGCACCTGCTGAGAGCACCGTGCTCGCCGACCTCACCACCATCCGAGTCGGCGGGCCCGCACGCACGCTAGTGAGCCCCACGACTGAAGTTGAGCTCCTCGAGAGTGTGCGTGCCGTCTGGGAACGCGGCGACGACTGGCTGCTCATCGGCGGCGGCTCCAATATGGTGATCAGTGACGAAGGATATGACGGCACCGTCATCCACATCGCCACTCGCGGCATCCAAGTCACCAATCAAACGGACACGACCCTCAGCCTCCGCGTGCAGGCGGGCGAATCATGGGACGCCCTCGTTGCGCGCCTCGTCGCCCGCGGCTGGGGCGGGATCGAAGCCCTCAGCGGCATCCCCGGGTCCGTCGGCGCAGCCCCCATTCAAAACATCGGAGCCTACGGCCAAGAAGTCGCCAGCGCCCTCACCGGCATTGACTTTCTCGACTACGACAGCGGCGAACTCGTGCACCTCACGACGGTCGAACTCGAACTCGGCTACCGCAGCTCCGTCATCAAAAGTGGCCTCGCCGGAGTCGTCGTTGCCGTGTACCTCACCGTCACCGCCTCACCCGCCAGCACAGTGCAGTATCCACAACTCGCTACCGCCCTCGGGGTAAACGTCGGCGACGCTGTGCCCCTGCAGCAGGTGCGCGACACGGTGCTCGCCCTGCGTGCCTCCAAGGCGATGGTGCTCGACCCCAACGAACCAGACTCTGCCAGCTGCGGGTCATTCTTTACGAACCCGATCGTGCCAGAACACATCGCTCGCGGGCTTCCCGCGGATGCCCCACGCTGGGTTATCGACGACGATCCCGTCACCGACGTTGCGGTTCCGCTCGGCGAAGTACCCGCCCCGCCACCCGCGCCGAAGCCGCGCCTGGTGAAGCTCAGCGCCGCCTGGCTCATCGAACATTCGGGCGTGAACAAGGGCTTCAGGCTGCCGGGCTCGCGAGCCGCAGTGTCGACGAAGCACAGCCTCGCGATCGTCAACCGCACTGGCGCGGACGCCACCGAGATTGCAGAACTTTCGCGCTACATCGGTGCGTGTGTGCTCAGCCGATACGGCATCCACTTGCAGCCAGAACCCGTCGCCGTTGGCGTCGAACTCGCCTAGTTCGCCGAACTCGCCTAACTCGCCTAGTTCGCCTAACTCGCCTAACCCGTCTAACAACGCGCGCTCACCCGCGAGCCTCGCCTAGCTCAGGCGGCGCTACCGAGAGCGGGGCAGCAACCCCAGCTCCATCGCTTTCGTGACGGCCCGCGTGCGGTCCTTCACGTCAAGCTTTTCGAAGACGTGGATGAGGTGCGTCTTCACGGTAGCCTCGCTCACGAACAGGGCGGCCGCAATCTTTCGGTTGCTGTTGCCCTCGGCCACGAGCCCCAATACTTGAGTCTCACGATCGCTCAGCGACACCTTCGCGGGCTCGCGCATGCGATTCACGAGCAGCGCCGCAATCGACGGTGCTAACGCGACCTCGCCCCGCGCGACCGAACGAAGACCGGCCAGAATCTCTTCTTGCGGTGCCGCCTTCAACAGGTAGCCGCTCGCTCCAGCCTCGATGGCGGTCAGAATGTTCTCGTCGGATTCATACGTGGTGAGGATGAGCACGCGAACGTCGGGGCGAGCGGCCACGAGTTGCGCGGTCGCTTCTGCGCCTCCGAGGCCGGGCATGCGCAAATCCATGAGCACAACGTCGGGGGAGAGCTGCGTGGCTAGCGCGACCGCCTCGACACCGTCGCTGGCTTCGCCGACAACTTCGATGTCATCCGCCGAGCTCAGCAGGCCGACGATTCCACTGCGGACAATCGGATGATCGTCAGCAACAACGACACGGATCATGCAAGAACTTCCTTCGGGATGGTGGCGCGCACGGTGGTGCCGGCGCCCGAACTGTCGACGTCGAGGCGGCCGTTGACGAGCGCCAAGCGTTCGCTCATGCCCTCAAGCCCAAACCCGGTGCGGGCTGTTGTGGGGTCGAAGCCGACACCGTCATCGGCGACCGAGACGGTGAGTCCAGTGTCATCGACCGACACCGAGATCGTCGCGCGCGTGGCCGACGCGTGCTTGCGCACATTCGCGAGGGCCTCCTGAGCGCAGCGCAACACCACCACCTCTGTCTCGCGTTCAATCGCGGGCAGCTGTTCGGCATCCACTGTCACGGTCAGTTGGGTTTCGCGCGTGTAGCGTTCGGCCAGTCGGTGCAGCGCGCTCGAAATACCGTCACCCGTGAGCCCAACCGGGGCGGATGCCGTCACCAGTGCACGCGCTTCCGCGAGCGCTGCGCGGGCACTGTCTTCGATCAGCTCGAGTTGTTCGGCTGCGGCAGCAGGGTGGTTGTTGTCGAGTTCGCGCCTGGCTCTTTGGGCAACGAGCACTAGCCCGGTGAGGTCTTGCGCGATGGTGTCGTGGATTTCGCGGGCAAGCCGCTCTCGTTCGCTGGAGACTCCGGCATCCCGGCTGATGGCGGCGAGCTCGTCTCGGGTCGATTGCAGTTCGAGCACCAGATCGTGGCGTTGGTCGCTGAGCGTGGAGATCTGCGTGATCCAGAGTCCGAGGGCGAGGCTGAAAAGGAGGGAGAGGGTAACGATCGTGGTGGTGTAGAGCAGTGCATTTGCGCTGAGACCCATGGTGATGAGAAACCCGATGCCGACAGAGAGGGCGAGGGCGACGTTGCCGATGATGGCGTTGCGGGTGCGTTCGGCCAGCACCCAGACGAGCGGGTAGGCAAGCGATTGCAGGGTGGCCATCACGGGCATGAACGCGACGGCGGCCCCGACGGTGACCACGAGCACTCCGACATACACGGCGGCGATAGTGGAATTGTCTCTGGCGCGGACGCCGAGGGTGAACCAGGCGAGCGCGAAGGCGGCGAGGGCCACCGCGGCACCGAGCCGACTACCGGAGCCGTAGCCGCCGGAGCCGACGATGAGCACTGCCATGACCGCCGAAGTGGCGATCACAGCAATGCTCATCCACCGAACGAAACCCATTTAGCTATCCTTGCGGATCCAGCGGAAGGTGATGCGCGTCATGATCAGACCGATCACGAGCCAGAGGCCGGTGGCGATGGCAACGCCGGGAAGGTTCCAGCTTTCGGATTGCTCCATCACTTCGAAGCTTGCGGGCAGGAACACTTCGCGCATTCCCTGCGCCATCCACTTCAGGGGGAAGATGCTGGCGAAGTTCTGCAACCACTCGGGCAGCATCGAGAATCCGAGGTACACGCCGGAGATGAACTGCAGCACGAGAGCCACCGGGATCACGACGGCGGTCGCACTCTTACCGCTGCGAGGGAGCCCGCTCAGGGCAATACCGAGCACGGCGGATGTCGTGACTCCGAGCACAAAGACCCAGGCGAAGGTCACCCATTTGCTGGGTTCGCTCGGCAGTTCGACGTCGAATGCGACACTCGCGACCAGAATCACGAGGGCAGCTTGCAGCACGCCGGTCACGAAGACTTGCCCGATCTTGCCGATGAAGTAGCTCATCACCGGCAGGGGTGTGCCGGCGAGGCGTTTGAGGGTGCCGTCGCTTCGTTCCATAGCAATGTCGATCGCCATGTTCTGCAGGCCACTGAGGAGCAGGCCGGCGGCGATCATCCCTGGCAGGTAGAAAGCAGCTGCCGTGAGTGGTTCTTCTTCGGTCCCGAAGTTCTGTTCGCTGAAGGCAACCGCAAAGATCGTGAGCATGACGACGGGGAACAAGAAGGTGAAGAACACCGAATCGCCCTGGCGAAAGTAGCTCCGCACTTCGAGCGTGATGCGGCTGAATCCGAGCTTGAGGCTGCGGCCGATTCCGAGGCCAAAGCTTGGCGTGCTGGCAGCCGTCGCCGCCGAGCTGGTCGTGGTTGGGGTGCTCATCGTGCGTTCTCCACTTCGCGTGCGTGTGCGTGGTCGGAGACCAACTGCAGGTAGATGTCTTCCAAACTGGGGCGAACAATCTCGAGCCCGGTCGGTTCTGCGCCGGCGGCCATGAGGGATGCCACGACAGCGCCAGGAGCGTGGGTGCGTTCTTCGTGCTTGCCGTTGGCATCGCGCCAACGCACGCGTGGGGTGCGCGCTTCTTGCCCGCCAATCTCGTCGATCGCACCAATGTCGATCATCTTTCCGCCCGCAATCACTCCGGCACGATCGCCGAGCTGGGCCGCTTCGTCGAGGTAGTGGGTGGTGAGGAGGATGGTCGTTCCGTCCGCTTTGAGCGAGCGAATGAGCTGCCAAAACTGCTGACGCGCCTCGGGGTCAAAGCCCGTGGTGGGTTCGTCGAGAAAGAGCAGCTCGGGGCTGCCGATGATGCCGAGCGCGACATCCACTCGCCGACGTTGCCCGCCAGAAAGTTTGCGGATCAGCGTTCCGGCCTTCTCCTCAAGCCCGACCGATGCAACAACTTCGTCGACATCGCGGGGATGGGGGTAGTAACCAGCAAAGTGGGTGAGCTGTTCGCGCACCGACACATTGCCGCTCTCGCCACTGGACTGCAGAACGATGCCGAGGCGAGCCTTCCAAGCGAGGCCACCCTTGCCGGGGTCAACGCCGAGCACACTCACGGAGCCACCGGTGCGATCCCGGTAGCCTTCCAAAATCTCGATCGTGGTCGACTTGCCTGCGCCGTTAGGGCCAAGCAGCGCGAAGGTTTCGCCGCGCTGAATCTCAAAACTAACCGAGTCAACAGCGGCAAAAGAACCGTAGGTTTTGCGCAGATTTTCGACCTGCACGACAGGAGCGGTGGTGTTCATGCTTCTATCGTCGCTTGTCTGGGCGCGCTGCGACAGGTGCAGACGGTTAGAGGTCTATCAACCGATCGGTTGATGCGAGGTATGGCGGGGATTGTCAGCCAGCCCCATTACCGTCGAATCATGATCACGCCGGCCCGCTCTCGAACATCTGCTCTCACCGCGCTCGCGCTCGCCGTTACTTTCACCGTGACGGGATGCTCGACTGCGAGCACCTCGAACAACAACACCTCTGAACTCAGCACAACGCCGCCAGCCAGCTCAAGCCCTGACGCGGCCACATTCTTCCCCGATATCGAGGATGTAAGCGTCTCGCCGACGGGAACGAACCTGTTCGATTTCGCCGTCACTGTGAGCTCGCCGTACGACACTCCGGAGCAGTATGCCGACGGATGGCGCGTGCTCGCCCCCGATGGCACGGTGCTGGGTGAGCACACGCTTTCGCACGATCACGCCAGCGAGCAGCCTTTCACCCGAACTCAAGCGGGCGTGGAAATTCCTGAAGGCATCACCGAGGTCACCATCGAGGGTCGCGACCAAGCAAACGGCTACGGCGGCACAACGGTGACGGTCGAACTGCCGGGGCGCTAGTCGCTGTCGCCCTCGGGCTCCTCTGCCGCAGCGGCATCTGCTAGCAGCACGCGCAGCTCCGCATCAAACAGCGCTGCCTCGTAGCCGTCGTCGGGAGATTCCCGCAACAGCAGCGTGGTCAGAGCGTGAAGCCGTACATCCCCAGCGCCGTTTTCGACAATCTCGTCGAGCAGCGGTGTCGCGTACATCCCCAGCGCCGCAAGTGATCGACTGAGACTCATGTGAGCTTCGCGCTCGCCGCGCCCAAGGTGTGCGACCAACTGGGAAGCGAGTTCAGCTTCGTCGCCGTCGGGCACCAAAACGGTAGCAACCCGCCACGCTGTGCGGGCGACGGTCTCATCCGAGTCGTTGAGAAGAGCGGGAGTTATTGCGTCCCACCCGGCGGGGTCACCAATTTTCGAGAGAGTGTGCAGCGCTTGGCTGCGCGCTTGGGCGGTCGCCGATAGTGTTTCGGCAATTAGCAGCGGCACCGTAACCGCTGCTGGATGCCGCATGAGCGCCCACGTGAGTGTCTCGCGAACGTTGAGGTCGGGTTCGAGTGCGCAGTGCTCGAGCAGCACGCTCACGAACTCGTCCCGCGGATGCGTTCCGGCGGAGAGGGCAGCCTGAAGCCGTTGGGAGGGTAGCGCGCCGGTGAGGGCCGCGCTCAACCGGCCGGCGGCATCGAGCGGTGGTGTCGCATCCATAAATCCTCCACCGCGTCGGGGCGGTTGGGTTAGTTAAAAAGTTTCTGCAAGCGCTGCACGCCTTCAAGGAGTGCGTCGTCGCCGAGGGCATAGGAAAGGCGGAGGTAGCCGCTTGGCCCAAACGCTTCTCCGGGGATCACGGCGACTTCGGCCTTCTCAAGGATGAGGTCGGCGAGTTCGAGGCTTGTGGTTGGCGTAACGCCGTCCCATTCGCGGTTCAGCAAGCCGGCGACATCCGGGTACACGTAGAACGCGCCCTGAGGTGTCGGACAGTTGATGCCGTCGATCTTGTTGAGTTCGGAGACCATGAGCTTGCGGCGGCGGTCGAAGGCCACCCGCATCTCTTCCACGGCATCCTGCGGGCCGGTGAGGGCTTCGATGGCGGCACGCTGCGAGATGTTGGACACGTTGCTGGTGAGGTGCGATTGCAGGTTTGCTGCACCCTTCATGGCGTCAACCGGGCCGACCATCCAGCCAAGGCGCCAGCCGGTCATCGAGTAGCTCTTGGCTACACCGTTCACGAGGATGGTGGTGTCGGCAAGCGCCGGAACGACCTCAACGATGGAGACAGCACGCACTCCGTCGTAGACCAAGTTTTGGTAGATGTCATCGCTGATCACCCAGATGCCGTGCTCGAGAGCCCATTCGCCGATGGCCTTGGTTTGTTCTGGCGTGTAGACGGCGCCGGTGGGGTTCGATGGCGAAACGAAAAGCAGAACCTTGGTGTTCTCGGTGCGAGCGGCTTCGAGTTGTTCCACGGTCACGAGGTAGCCCTGGTCTGCGCCAGCAAAAACTTCGACCATGGTGCCACCGGCGAGCTTGATCGCTTCGGGGTAGGTGGTCCAGTACGGGGTAGGAACGATGACTTCGTCGCCCTGATCAACGAGGGTCGCGAAAGCTTGGTAGACGGCCTGCTTGCCACCATTGGTCACAACAACCTGGTTGATGCCGACTTCAAGGCCACTGTCGCGCAATGTCTTGGCAGCGATAGCTTCACGAAGTTCGGGAAGGCCAGCCGCTGGCGTGTAGCGGTGGTTCTTCGGGTCGAGCACTGCCTTGGATGCCGCAGCCACAATGTTCGCGGGTGTCGCGAAGTCGGGCTCGCCAGCCGCATAGCTGATGATGGGCCGCCCGGCCGCAAGAAGCGACTTGGCCTTGGCATCCACCTTGAGGGTGGCTGACTCGGCGATGGCGGAAATTCTGGCTGAGAGGCGAGGTGAGGTCACCCCTCAAGTGTATGGCTTCGGGAGGGTGGATGCCCAGAGATTGCCTACCCAACCAGAGCAGCGCTGGCGCAGAAGATTGCCCCTACCGCGAGAACGCGATAGGGGCAGGGAGAAGCGGCCGGAGCTTGAATCCTGGGGGGACGATAAGCTCCGGCCGCTAGAGGTTACTTACGCAGTCCTAGAGCTCGGACTTGGGGTGTGTACGTAGGTAACCCTGACGCGCGAAGTAGGCACCCGCTGCCAACAACGCGACGATGAGGGCGATGAGAGTCGCAACACCGGCACCGGTGTATGCGAGCTGCCCACCGAGGGCATAGGTCGGAAGATCGAGGAAGTCTGAACCGCCGACGAGGCAGACACCGACACAGGGGTCAGGGTCTCCGTCGGGGTCTCCGCCGGTTCCACAGTTTTCGGTGCAGTTGGGGTCGACCACGGTCTGAACGTTGGGGCCAACAACGGCACGCGCCACGCTGAGTGTTGCGACTCCGGTGGAAGCGAAGCTCGGAGCGGCCGTTACCTGACCAAGTGCACCGTTGAGGAGTCCGCCGGCGCTGGCGAGTCCCGCTGTACTGAGACCTGAACCGACAGTTACTCGCACGGCCGTCTCGCTGAACATGTCACCTGAGACAGCGCCGGTGGAGGTCCACTGTTCCTGCACGTTGACCTTGATCGAAACCAGGTCATGGAGCACTGTCGCCACACTCGAGTCGCCGAGGAGCCCGGTGACGGCGGGGTTGACGAGGCCGGTGTTGAGGCTGTTGACGAGTGAGGTGACAACTCCACCGTTGGAGAAGAGCGACGTGTTGAGGCTCTTGCCGAGGCTGCCGATCAACGTGTTGACCTTCAGGCCGGTCTTGACCGTTCCGCCGAGCAGTGAGATGTCCGCCTTGGCAGAGACTGCAGTGCCGTTGATGAGGTCATCGACATTTCCGATGATGCTCACATCTACGGTGCTGCGGAGGTCGGGAAGAGTGGTGGTAACCAAGTCACACACGGTGTCCGTCGTGTAGCCGATGATGCCCTGGGTGACTCCGTCAGTCAGGCCACCGGTGAGGCCGCCCAGAAGACCTCCGACAAGGCCGCCGCCGCTGGAGTCTCCGTTGAGGATGTCCCCAATGATTGGAACCTGGATGTCACGGCACACCGTGTTCTGTACTGCGTCTTGTGTGGTGAGGAGGTTCAGCTTCGCTGACACCTCAACGTTGGCATCGCGCAGCGCCAGCTCGACGCGGTCGACGATGTCGTCAGCGAGAGTAGCGACGGTTTCGGTGATGCCGTTGAGAATCTTGTTGACAACAGCATCCGTCAGCAACTCTGTGTTCGGCGGAAGATCGTTAAGATCGCTGCCGAGAAGAGTCTCAAGGTCAACCATGACTGCGCCGGTTTCGAGATTGAAGCTCACTCCGCTGTCGCCATAGCTGCCCTTGAGCAGTGAACTCACGGCTTTGTCGAGGTCAACATCGACAACAACTGTGACGTCGGCCGAGGAACCAACCACTCCCAGTACGGGGTCGAGGATGCCGTCGATTGAGTTGCCGAGAGCGCCGTTATCGCTGCCCAGGCTCACGAGCTTGCTGTCAACGCCGCTGAGTGCGGAGGTGACCTTGCTGGTCAGCTTGCTGATAGCGGGGCTCGAGAAGCTCAGCGTCGCGTCGGCGAGGGTGTAGTCGCCGGATGCCGAGGTCATGTTTCCGTCAGCGCGAGCGGAGACCGCATCGAGGTCGAGCTTCAGGTCGGTAAGCACGGAGGCGAACTCGGAGTCAAGAAGGCTGTCGAGGTCGAGGGTGAGGTCACCAGCGGGGCCAGCTGCAACGTTGCCGATGCCGATGCCGCCGTCATCCTGAATGGCGCCGGTGGAGGCGAAGGACTCGCCATCTTTGTCGGCTTGGGCGTACTGGTTGATGACTCCGGCATCCACTACGTCAAGGAGCGGAAGCTGTAGGCCGCCAGGCTGGTTGATGACGGTCGCGCCGAGTGCATCAACGCTGAGGGGGTCGCGGTTGACAACGAGCGACTGGGTTCCGTCATTGGAAGCAACAACTTGGCCGAGGCCGGCAACGTTGTTCAGGTCAGTGCCGAGTACGTCCCCTGAAAGGAACTCGGCGTAAGCGTAGGAGGCGCCGGTAGTCTCTTCTGCGCTTGCTGCGGCTGGTGCGATGAGAGTGAAGCCCGATACGAGGGCTACGGTTCCCAGAGCCGCTCCGAAACGGACTGCTGGGGTGTGCTTGGTGTTCCCGACTGGCTTCCCAGTGCGCGGGATGTGTTGTGTAAACACGACTGGTACCTTCCTGATCCTGTGCGGACAAGGAAGCTGATTCGACAATGAGGCCAACGTGAGGGTTGTGCCACGAACTACTGCCTGATCTCAGCTTCGCTTGCCCATATGGTGGTGCTGGTTTTTTGAGTTATGCGGCGAGATGGTGAGGTCTCGCGTGGTGTTTCCCGAATGGTGTTGCTGGTTGTGCCCGAATGGTGGTGCTGGTCTTGCTGGTGTTGCCCGAATAAGAAGGGTTGGTTTGCCCTGCTTGCATAGAGAGACTGAGACCCCCCTCGGTTATGACGCGGGTTTTCAAACTTTTTCGAAAACTTTTTTTGAGACGCCGAAATGACAGTCGAAGTGGCACCCATTTCTGCCCGTTCACCGCATTGCTCTCCCTAGAGGGGGAGTAGGCACTGCAGGACTGCTCAGGATGACGTACACTTGTTCAGGTTGTTGATAACTGCCATACTTTCGCGCGCCTGCTCCTCACTTCTCAATGTGGATGTGTCGTAGTGTTTGTGCGAAAGTGTGGGTAAGAGATTTACCTCTCTTGCAAAGGGTGGTGGCTCAATTGGTAGAGCAGCGGTCTCCAAAACCGCAGGTTGCAGGTTCGAGTCCTGTCCGCCCTGCAAGTCCCTCTCTGTGAGAAACGGAGCGGGTCGAGTAAGCCGAAGTATCGGAAGGTAGTAAGAGTGGCCAAGAAAGACGTAGACGAGCCCAGCGAGGACGTCGTCGCCAAGGCGAAGAAGGAGAGCGCGCAACGTCGTGGACCCTTCGGCCGCATGACACTCTTCATCCGCCAAGTTATTAACGAACTCAAGAAGGTAGTAACTCCGACTCGGCGCGAGCTGGTCAGCTTTACTCTCGTTGTTCTTGTATTCGTCATCATCATGATGGGTATCGTTTCGGCCCTCGACTTTGGGTTTAGCGCGTTGGTGAACTTCTTGTTCGGCGACCCGAACCTGGTCGTCTAAGCCCTTCATAAACCGCAGCGGTTACGGCCGAACTGCAGAGTAACGAAAAGAGATTTAGTGTCCGAGAACCACCGCGAAGACTCCGAGCTCGCTACGGCAGCAGAGCAGTCCTCCGAGGAGGATGAGGCGCAGACGGGTAACACCTTGGCTGCGGCAGAGCGTTCAGAAGACTCCGCCGAGCACCAGGCAATGCACGTTGAAGGCGATTCGGCTGATGTCGATGCCGATCTTGCTGGTCTCCTTGAGGCTCTGGATGCCGCAGTCGATCCTGCAGCAGATGCTGAAGTAAACGACGCGCTCGACATCGACAACGCTGCTGAGGCTGACGCCTCTGTTGCCGCAACCGATGACGAAGCAGCGGATGAAGCTGAAGCTGAAGGCACCGACGCTGCTGAAGCAGCCGAGGGCGAAGAGGCCGAGGTCGACCCGTACGCCGAGTTCCGCATGGACCTTCGCCTGCAGCCGGGCAAGTGGTACGTCATCCACTCCTACGCTGGCTTCGAAAAGCGCGTCAAGCACAACATCGAGAACCGCAAGGTTTCCATGGCGATGGAAGATTTCGTCTTCCAGGTCGAGGTTCCGATGGAAGATGTTGTCGAGATCAAGAACGGTCAGCGCAAGCTCGTTAACCGCGTTCGCATCCCCGGCTACGTTTTGGTTCGCATGGACCTCAACGAAGACAGCTGGTCGGTTGTTCGTCACACTCCTGGTGTTACTGGCTTCGTGGGCAACGCTCACAACCCCGTACCGCTGCGTTTCGAAGAAGCATTCAACATGCTGAAGAGCCTTGTTGAGATCGTTGAAGCTCCTGTCGCTAAGGGTGCATCGCAGAAGAGCAAGACCGCTGCACGCGCTATCCCCGCAGAGATCGACTTCGAAATCGGCGAGACCATCACCATCAAGGAAGGTTCGTTCGCGGGCCTTCCCGGTTCGATCAGCGAGATCAAGGCGGAGAGCGGAAAGCTCATCGTTCTGGTTTCCCTCTTCGAGCGCGAGACCCCGGTCGAGCTCAGCTTCGATCAGGTCACCAAGCTTTAAGGGCTCACGCCCCTAAAAAACCACCGCGCCCTTCGGGTGCGGGAGAGCTGACCACACGGGTCAGTTCGTACTGAAAAGGAAACACAATGGCACCGAAAAAGAAGGTTACAGGTCTGATCAAGCTTCAGATCCAAGCCGGCGCCGCTAACCCCGCACCGCCCATCGGGCCTGCGCTGGGACAGCACGGCGTTAACATCATGGAGTTCTGCAAGGCGTACAACGCCGCTACCGAGGCTCAGCGTGGAAACGTTATCCCGGTAGAGATCACCGTGTACGAGGACCGTTCGTTCACGTTCATCCTCAAGACCCCGCCGGCAGCAGAACTCATCAAGAAGGCTGCTGGAGTTGCAAAGGGTTCGGGCACGCCGCACACCGTCAAGGTTGCGAAGCTCACCAAAGACCAGGTACGTACGATCGCCGAGCAGAAGATGGCTGACCTCAACGCCAACGACATCGACGGCGCAATGAAGATCATCGCGGGCACCGCTCGCTCGATGGGAATCACGGTGGAGGCATAATGTCCAAGAATTCCAAGGCATACAAGTCCGCCGCTGAGAAGCTCGAAGAGGGCAAGTTCTACACGCCTACCGAGGCTGTTTCTGTTGCTCGCGAAATGAGCTCGAAGAAGTTCGACTCCACCGTTGAGGTTGCTCTTCGCTTGGGTGTAGACCCTCGCAAGGCTGACCAGATGGTTCGTGGCACCGTTATCCTGCCTCACGGCACGGGTAAGACTGCTCGCGTTATCGTTTTCGCAACCGGTCCTGCAGCAGAAGCAGCAATCGCTGCTGGCGCTGACGAGGTTGGTGGCTCGGAGCTCATCGAGAAGGTAGCCGCTGGTTACACCAACTTCGATGCTGCAGTTTCGACCCCCGAGCTCATGGGCCAGGTTGGTCGTTTGGGTAAGGTTCTTGGTCCGCGTGGCCTCATGCCGAACCCGAAGACCGGAACGGTTACCCCTGACACCGCAAAGGCTGTCTCGGAGATCAAGGGCGGAAAGATCGAATTCCGCGTCGACAAGCACTCCAACGTTCACTTCATCGTGGGCAAGGCCGGCTTCACCGCTGAGCAGCTTGACGAGAACATCAAGGCAGCACTCGACGAGGTTCTGCGCGCAAAGCCCAGCTCTTCCAAGGGTCGCTACATCACGAAGGCAACGGTTTCGACCACCTTCGGTCCTGGCATTCCGGTCGACATCAACTCGATCTAATACTGCTTAAATAAACGGGGGTCGGCATCTGCCGGCCCCCGTTTTTTGCATTCCCGGGCATCCTGCTGGAGGGAATATGCTGGTCGGTATCCGCCGTAGGGAGCTTTGTTGTGACCACCACTGTTCGCCGCGCTATCGAGAGTGACGCCGAGTTGCTCCACGAGATCGCTCGCCAGACTTTTCCGTTGGCGTGCCCTGCCAGCACAACACTCGATTCGATCGCGTCGTACATCGCAGAACACCTTTCGGTGTCAGCATTCCGTCACTATCTCACTGACCCTGCCCGCGAGGTGCTTCTGGCCGAGGTAGATGGCCAGCCCGCCGGCTACGCGCTATTTTCTGCTGCCGAGCCCAGTGATCCGGATGTCGCCCAGGTGCTTACTCTTCACCCCACGGTAGAGCTCAGCAAGTGCTACGTTCTCGGCCTCTTTCATGGCGCCGGTGTCGCGCCCGCGTTGATTGGTTCAGGAATCGCGTGGGCCCGCGATCAAGGTTTCGCTGGGATGTGGTTGGGCGTGAATCAGGAGAATGCCCGCGCCAATCGTTTCTACGAAAAGATGGGCTTCGAGCTCGCAGGAACCAAAAAGTTTCTTGTCGGAGACCGCTGGGAAGACGACTTTGTGCGTCAACTTTCGCTCAACGAACCCCTCGCCGCCCACTAACCCGATGACGACTGTTGCGCCGCAGCGCGTTTCTTCTGCAGCTATTGAGGGATTTTCTGCCGTCGTAGGCAGCGTCGCTGTCGGTATTGCGCTTGTCGTAATTTGGGCCTCGCGGCTTATGGTTCCGCGTGAGCTGTATGTCAGCGAGTTGGGGGCGGAGGGCGAACCGACCGCGGCCGCTTTCGAAGTCGCACTGCTGCTCATCGTGGTCGGTGGGTCGGCAGTTGCGTGGAGTGCCCGACGGGTGCGCGCGTGGCCGCCGCTACTGTCGTTCGGTTCGCCAGCGTTGTCTCTCTGGGTGGGGTGCGGATTCTTCCTGATCGCCTCCCAAGTGACGTGCACCTCAGGGTGCCCGTTGCCCTACGGACCTAGTTTCACTTGGCAAGATTTCACGCATACGCTGGCGGCAGTTATCGCCTTTGCCGCAGCATGCTGGGCGATGATCCAAACCTCGTTTGCGAGGGAACACCGCGTGCTGGCGCGCATGTCGCTCATCACCGCTGTGGCGGTTGCGGTAATTGCGGGAACCGGCGGGCTCTTTTCCTTGTTCCGTTTTCAGGTCGTGCTCGGCAGCAGGCTTGAGTTCGTAGCCACGACGATTGCGATTGCGTGGCTCATCATTCTCGGGACCGTGATCGCTGCACGCGCGCTGTCCCGGTCTATCCGGTCCTAGTTACGGCGTTGGACTCAGGGTCTACGGCGCGCGCATGAGATCGAGCAGTCGATCAGCCAAACCCACCAGAGTGTGGATCTGATCTTCGTCGCGCTCAACCCACTGGCACTTCGGCTCAGAATGCACAGGGACAAAATCAGTATGTTGTTCCCACACAACGAGCGTGCGGTCAGCGCCCAGCACATACTGCTGCCACCACACCTGACGAAGATACGAGCGGGGAATGGTGCGCCACGCTTTAGCGGTCGTTTTGATCTCCGAAAGCACGAGGGACCCATCAAGCACCGAGACACCGTCGGGGGTTGCTAAATGCAGAGGCTGATCGTGCGCGTGATAAAGCGCCGAACTTGACTGGATGCCGTGCGCGCCGAGCACCCAGCGAGCGATTTCGGGTTCCCGAGCGCGACCGTGATCGGTAAACGCATTGCCGCTGAAACCGGAGCCGAGCAGCTTGCTCTCCACCACAGCGCGTAAGGATTGTTCTGTGGCCAGGCGGGCGGCATCCGTTGCTGTCACGCCGCGACTGCGGGCACGAAGCCACGCGACGCGATCCTCAGAGTGAGCAACGATGCGATGGCGATGATTGGGCGCAACCGGTTCCCAAAGATCGAGTTCCGGTTGCATAGTCACACCCCATTGTCTCTCGTGCTGGTGGCATCGCGTGCGCGCCCTACAGAGAAACCGGGGATTCTCGCTGCTGTGTGATCACTTACTCCGCGTCTGGACCTGTAATGCCGGTACGAACTGGCAGACTAGGCCCATGCGAGCCATGCACCCCGACACAGCGCCAACTTCGAGTTTTCGCAGTCGGTGGACTGGGGTAGCTGCGGCAGCAATCGTGGCAGTCATGACGTTGGTTCCGGTCGCGGGGGCCTCAGCGTCTGTTGGTTCGACGCCGCCTGACGTCACCTCGTTTGCCAACGACGATGATGGACTCCTTCTGGAACTTGGAGAGTTCTTCGGCCAAGACCAGCGTGGCAGCGGCCTCGACTTCACGGATGGCATTGAGCTTGGTGCGATTGATCGCGTGTTCTTGTGGTCGAACGACTATCACTCGGGTCAACCGACAGAGACTCCGGTTCAGTATGTGAATCGGTGGATGGTTCCGGTGACGATCGGGGAAGAGCCGGTCGGCGTTGCCATGATCGGCATCGATCCGGCGACTGTCGAACCTGAAATGATCGATTTCATCCGTAATCCAGGCATTGCTCTCGCGCTTGACGACGTTGACGACGACGCCACTCTCGTGCAGGAGCCCGAGACGGGTGCGTGGTTCAGTCTCATCGATGGCACCATCACGCCGCTCGTGCGTGGTTCTAGCGAAGTAGCAGGCGAGATGACGCTCGAGGCGTACCAGCCCATCGTGTCGACCCGCCTCATTGAAGTTGTCGAAGAAGATCCGCAGCCGGACCAAGGCTCAGTGCAGTCCGTAGTACTGATCGCCACCACGATTCTTGTGGTGCTGATGGTGCTGCTTGTTCCCACGGTGGTTGGCCAAGTACGCGAGCGCCGTGAGCGTCGCGCTGTTGAAGATGGTGCAGCGGAAGAGAACGACGACGCTGAGGGCGCAACTGCCTCGGCTGATAAAGCCGACACGGCAACCGAGGCTGACGACGAACTTGAGGTTGCCGCTGCAGCGAAAGCAGTGCCAGTGACAACCGCCCCAGCACAAATTGCCGCCCCCGCAAAGCCCGCCGCTAAGAGAGCTCCAGCCAAAAAAGCGGCAGCCACAAAGTCCACCGGGAAAGCCACAACGCCCCGTCCGGCCGCTGCGAAGTCCGCGGCAAAGCCGGCCGCGACGAAAGCAACGACTACCGCGAAGTCCACCACTGCTGCGGTGACGAAGACTCCCGCGAAGACAACAACGAACGCGTCCACGCCAGCGAAACCCACGGCGGCGCCGAAAACTGCCCCCAAGGCGACGCCCAAGGCGGCACCTAAGGCGGTACCTAAGGCGGCGGCGAAGGCTGCGCCGAAAACTACTGCGAAATCCGCCACGGCGACGGCGTCGAAATCCGCCGCTGCTCGACCAGCCGCGAAGAAGCGCGCCTCCACAGCGTCGCCGAAGACAACGACGGCGACCACCCCTGCTCCGAAGACAGCCGCGACGAAAAAGCCCACACCGAAGACACCCGCTGCAAAAAAGCCCGCTGCGAAAAAGCCAGCGACGAAGAAACCAACACCCAAGAAGCCCGCGTCGTCTGCAGGTACACACACGAGCGATAGCTCAGCAGACTAGACAATCGTGGGATTGCTGCACTCTCCGCTTGATCGCGACATCCGCCGCCTCGCCGTTCCGGCGCTGGGCGCACTAGTTGCCGAACCCATCTTCCTGCTTACCGATACCGCTCTCGTGGGGCACCTCGGCAGCGCGCAGCTCGGTGGGTTGAGTGTCGCAAGCGCTGTGCTGCAGACGGCAGTCGGACTATTGATATTTCTGGCCTATTCCACCACTCCCGCGGTTGCTCGTTGGTTGGGTGTCGGCAATAGGGCACGCGCGGTCGCGGCGGGCGTGGATGGCGTGTGGCTGGCGATCGCACTCGGGGTCGTGCTTGTGGCAGTCGGCATCCCCACCACTCCCTGGCTGATTAGCCTCTTCAACCCAGATGCCAGTGTCGTGGGTTACGCCACCGAATACCTGTCAATCTCGATCCTGGGCTTGCCAGCGATGCTCATTACTTTTGCGGCATCTGGTTTGCTGCGGGGTCTGCAGGATACGCGCACCCCGCTTGTGGTTGCCGTTGCCGGGTTCGTTTCCAATGCCCTGTTGAATGCACTCTTCATTTACGGTTTCGGTTGGGGCGTTGCCGGCTCAGCCATCGGCACGGTCGTCGCAAGTTGGGGCATGGCTGCCGCCTACCTCGTGATGCTTGTCACGCTCGCTCGTCGGGAGAGCGCCCGGTTGCGACCGCACGTCACCGGGATGCTGTTGGCCGGTCACGCGGGAGCGTGGCTTCTGCTGCGCACCGCATCCTTGCGCGCAGCAATGCTCGCGACGATTGCGGTCGCCACGAGTTTCGGGGTGCCTGAGCTGGCGACCGTGCAAATTGCGCTCACGATCTTTGCGACGCTTGCCTTTGTGCTCGATGCGCTCGCTATTGCCGGTCAAGCGATGATCGGCAAAGAGCTGGGGGCCAGCGATCTTCCGCGTGCGCGTGCGATCACGCGGCGGCTCATCGAGCTGGGAATCGGCAGCGGCATCGTTCTTGGAGTATTAGTGCTTCTGTCGTCACCGTGGATCGGGTTCGCGTTTAGTTCCGACCCAGAAGTGCGCAGCGGCCTAGCGGCGCTTCTGCCGGTGCTTGCCCTCGGCATCCCGATTGCCGGATTCGTATTTGTGCTCGATGGTGTGCTGATCGGCGCTGGAGATGCGCGCTATCTGGCACTCAGTGGCCTTATCAACCTCGCCGTGTATGTGCCGTTGCTGTGGTGGGTTGATGTCGCCGACCTCACGTCGGTGTCCGCGATCGTGGCCCTGTGGTGTGCGTTCGGGCTCGGCTATATCGGTGCCCGTGCTGTCACTCTCGGCCTGCGGGCTCGTGGCGATCGCTGGCTCATTCCTGGGGCGACGCGCTAGCGAACACGCGCCGCCCGTCCGAGGGATGGGGTGCTGCTATTTCTTTTCGGTTACCGCACCGTGCTTCAACGTCAGGCGACGCTCGGCACGTTTAGCGACCGCAGAGTCGTGGGTCACGATGATGAGAGTGAGGCCCTGATCCCGCCATAGCCCCTCGAGCAATTCCATGATTTCGTCACGGGTCTGCTCATCAAGGTTTCCGGTCGGCTCATCGGCCAGCAGCACGGTCGGCTCCTTCACGAGGGCACGAGCGATCGCAACACGCTGCTGCTGACCGCCTGAAAGCTCAGAGGGGTGGTGGGTGAGGCGCTCGCCCAAGCCCACTTTCTCCAGCGCCGCCGTGGCCCGACTCTTGCGATCCGCGCTGGAAAGCCCGAGAGGGGCTAGCGCCGTCTCCACATTCTCTTGAGCAGTGAGGGTGGGGATGAGGTTGAAGCCCTGAAAGACGAACCCGATTGTGCGGGCGCGAATTTCAGCGAGCCGAGAATCTGGCATCTTCGAAAGTTCGTCATCGCCGAGCGTGACGGTGCCACTGGTTGGACGTTCGAGTGCGCCCAACATTTGCAACAGTGTCGACTTGCCACCACCGGTGGGGCCCTGAATGGCCACCATCTGTCCCGTTGGGATGGTCAAACTCACCTTGTTGAGAGCAGTGACAGTGCCCCGTTTGGTTTCGTAG
Organism: Salinibacterium sp. NG253; assembly: GCF_015864945.1. Lineage (GTDB taxonomy): Bacteria > Actinomycetota > Actinomycetes > Actinomycetales > Microbacteriaceae > Rhodoglobus. Next base: position 180,427 of record NZ_JADYWF010000002.1, read on the forward strand.
GTTTTTGTGAGTTCGTTGAGTTCATACATAGAAAGTCTCCTTGAGGTCTAGAGGGTGCGGGGGATCAGGCGACGCTACGGAGAGCTTCGGCCGGGCGCAGTCGCGCTGCACGCCATCCACCGAATGCTCCGGCGATGAGACCTCCCGCGATGGCGAGAGCAACAGCGATCCCGATGATCCCGAAGGTCACGGGTATCTGGAGAGCGATATCGGTTGTTGCGGCTGCCGTCGTTGCGGCATCACCGAAGCGGTTGCCGCCTCCGCCCTGACCGGCTCCTGGGCCTGCAACCGTTGTGGCGACCGCGCTCGCACTGAGCACGGGAGCGATGAGATTGATCGAGAGGATGCCGAGCAAGCCGACGACGACCCCAATAACTCCACCGATGGCACCCTGCACGAGCGATTCGCCGGCAACCTGACGCACTACGGCGCCGTTGCTCCAACCGATTGCTTTCAAGGTGCCGAACTCACGGGTGCGACGGGCGACGCCCGAGGTCGTGAGTAGTACGGAGATGAGGAAGGCCGCGGCGAGCACGATGATCGAAAGCCACGTTCCGAGCTTTCCGACGAGGTCGGAGGCGGTGGAAAGCGAACCAGAAACGCTCGATGCGAGATCTTCCTGGGTCTTGACCGATGCATCCGGGAGCGCCGTCTGCAGCGACGCCTGAACAGCGGCGATATCCGTTGAGCTTGCTGCCTGCACGTACACGGTGGAAATCTGACCCTCAAGGTCAGCTACTCGCTGAGCGGTGTCGAGCGGAATGTAGGTATTGGATGCCGTAGTGGCGTCCGACGAGGTGGAGGTGACGGTTCCGATGATGGTGAATTCTTCGCCACCAATCTCGAGGGTGTCGTCGACGGCGAGTGAGCTCGTGGTGGCGTAGCTCGTGTCGAGGATGACGACGTTGGAGTCACTGTCGGTCGTCTCGAAAGCGCGGCCGTCGACGAGTTCAACGGAAGTGAGCGGGCCAACGCTTTCGCCGGCTACGTCGATTCCGGTAACCGTGAAGGTGTCAACTTCGAAGGCGCTTCCGCCTGCTCCGTCTGGGCCACCGCGGCCGCCCTGCGCTTCGCCCTCGCCGGGTGCTGCGCCTTGCTCGGTACCTTGGTCGGTGGTGACATCGGGTGCTGCTACTTCGCCGCTGAAGCTCACGTTAGTGAGGGCCAACGTGGCGGTGGCTGCAGCGACGGTGTCGAGGCCCTGTGCCGTGGTGAGGGCATCCGCATCGAAGGTGGTGCTGGCGATTCCGCTGGTGAGGCGGGATTGGCTGATTGCTGTGGTGCCGTCGGCGGTTTCGCCGTCATCGGCGCCGAATTCGAACCGAGGCTGTTGTTGCTGCGCGGTTCCCTCTTCGCCTTCGACTGGTGTTTCGGGGTCTTGCGTGATCGTGATGTCGGTTCCGACACCGTAAACGGAGGCCAGCACGGTGGCTTGGGCATCCTTGACGCCGGCTGCGACGCCGTTGACGATCATGACGAGCGCGATGGCGAGTGCCATTCCGGCCGCAATGATGGCTGTTTGTTTGCGTCGATTGCTGAGCTCTCGATACAGGTATGTTCCGAACATGGGTCTCCTCGGGTGATGCGAACGGTGCGGTAGTGGAGCCAAACCTAGGAACGACGTCTATCAGCGATCTATGCCAAGGCTGAGAGTGCGCCGTGAAAGTCACTAACGTGTGCCGCGCTCACCAGATTGATAAGCCGCGCACAGAAATTTCATAGGAAACTCCGAATAACTAGAGGACATGACCCAGTCACACCACCTCCCCGCCGTCCAGGCTCAACCGCGACTTAGCCGCGCCGATGGAACCGCCATTCGTGCGGTGGTGGTCGACGACGAAGATTCGCTCACCGACCTTCTCTCCATGGCATTGCGCTATGAGGGGTGGGATGTGCGGCTCGCGTCAGATGGTCCGCAAGCGCTGTCGACCATCCGCGAATTCAAACCTGACGTCGTCGTTCTCGACATCATGCTGCCTGGCCTCGATGGACTCTCGGTGCTTTCTCGCTTGCGAGCCGATGGCATCCAAACTCCGATTCTTTTCCTCACCGCCAAAGACTCGGTAGACGATCGCATTGCCGGTCTCACAGTGGGCGGCGACGACTACGTCACGAAGCCGTTCAGCCTCGAAGAGCTTGTTGCGCGATTGCGGGCGTTGCTGCGTCGTTCAGCGCTCACGATCTCGGGGGAGGCCAACCCCATCATCGAGGTTGGCGACTTGAGCCTCGATGAAAGCACCTACGAAGTGAGCCGCGCGGGCACCCCGATCGAGCTCACTGCGACCGAATTCGAACTCTTGCGCTACCTTATGCGTAACCCACGCCGTGTTTTGAGCCGAGCACAAATCCTCGACCGGGTGTGGAGTTACGACTTTGGGGGCAAAGCAAGCGTGGTTGAAATCTATATTTCTTACCTTCGCAAGAAGGTCGATGTTCTTGGCCCGCCCATGATCCAAACCGTACGCGGTGTTGGTTACATGTTGCGGGCTCCGGAATGACCAGGCCTCGAGAGGTCCGGGCTCCGGGCACGCGGCGTCCACCGCTGAGTCTCCGCAATCGTTTAGTGCTTGGCAGCGCCGCTCTTATCGCGCTCGCAGCGGTTCTTATCGGTGTTGTCAGTGTTCTTGCGCTTCAGGGTTTTCTCGTGAATCGGCTCGACGTCCAGCTTGAGTCGGCCGCGAACCGTTCTCAGGGTGCCCTCGATATCCGTGACACCAATGATCCGGCTCAGCCGCCACCCGCGCGGGATTACCTCGCGCTCCCCGGGCAGAGCGAGGGCACCATTGCGGGGCTCGTGAGCTCCAGCGGTCAGATCACCGCGGGTGTCCTTGGCAACAGGGGAGCCTCGGCGCCGCTCACAGACGAGCAACTCGAGATTCTGGCTGCCCTTGCAGAAATTGACGAACCCACGACTGTTTCTCTGGGAGGCGACCTCGGCGACTACCGAGCTATCGCATCGCACAATGCGGCAACCGGGGAGTCGCTCATTGTCGCCCTGCCACTGTCTGACGTGCGCGCGACAGTGCTCCAACTCACCACGCTCGTTGTCGGTATCGGCCTGCTCGCAATCGTCATTGCCGCCATTGCTGGAGCAATCGCCGTGCGCTTCGCCCTTCGCCCGCTTGAGCGAGTCGCGAGCACCGCAACACGGGTGTCTGAGCTCCAACTTGATCGCGGTGCTGTCGCGCTCGCAGAACGAGTCCCGGCCGATGACGCCGACCCGCGCACCGAAGTGGGGCAGGTGGGATCCGCTCTTAACCGACTGCTGGAGCATGTGGCATCCGCTCTCTCTGCTCGTGAAGCCAGTGAAAAAAAGGTGCGTTCCTTTGTGGCGGATGCCAGCCATGAGCTGCGTACGCCTCTGGCCTCGATTCGTGGCTATGCCGAGCTCACTCGCCGCGGCAGCCATGAGATTCCGGATGACGTTGCTCACGCGATCGGCCGCATCGAGTCAGAGTCTGTGCGCATGACCGGCCTCGTTGAAAGCTTGCTCCTGTTGGCCCGACTTGATGAAGCTGCGCCTGTGGAGCATGCCTCCGTCGATCTCTCGCGACTCCTCATTGACGCGGTGGGGGATGCCCACGTGGCTGGCCCCGACCATGTGTGGGAGCTGGAGCTTCCGGATGACGCAATAGTGGTCAGTGGCGATAGCGCCCGTTTGCATCAGGTCGTCGCCAACCTGCTCGCCAATGCGCGAGTGCATACTCCTGCGGGCACCACGGTTACCGCGTGCTTGATGTTGGAGGCAGGTCGCGCCGTCATCGAAATCCGAGACACCGGTCCTGGCATTGCCAAGGAGTTGCAGGCGACAGTCTTCGAACGCTTCGTCCGCGGAGACAGTTCACGCTCGCGCGCTGCGGGAAGCACTGGGCTGGGCCTCGCTATCGTTGCTGCGGTGATCGAGGCGCATGGCGGTTCGAGCTCAGTTACCAGTGAGCCTGGCAATACGGTATTCCGCATTGAGCTGCCGGCGGGCGTTATTCTTTAGCCTTGGCTTCCGGCTGGTCTCCTGCTGGTTTGCGCAGATGCTCCCCATCACGTACTCTTATCGAAGCCAAAGACCGCCGGTCGTTTGCACGCACGAAAGTGTGTGTGATCGAAGTTCGTGAAAACGAAGGCCAGCGCAGGTGTGTGAAGTAGTTTTCCGGCCAGTTCTGGCCGCAACTCAGCTCCGTGCCTCTGCGTTAGCGCAGCAGGGCCGGAGCTTTTTCTTTTCTCCAGCCACTCTTTACACTTCCGTGCGGCTCTGAGGCAGACACACATCAACCAGTAGGGAGCACCATGGCGAACAAGGAAGCATCGGTCGCCGAGCTTACGGATCTTTTCCGCAACTCGACCGCCGTTCTGCTAACCGAGTATCGCGGACTCACTGTTGCCCAGCTCAAGACGCTGCGCAAGTCAATCAGTGAGCACGCAACATACGCCGTGGTGAAGAACACGCTGACAAAGATTGCAGCTAACGCAGCAGGCATTTCGTCGTTCGACGAAGAGCTCGTTGGTCCGTCTGCAATCGCATTCGTACACGGAGACCCTGTCGCCGTTGCGAAGGCTATGCGTGACTTTGCCAAGGCAAACCCTCTTCTCGTGGTGAAGGGTGGTTACTTTGACGGTAACGCGCTCACCGCTGAAGAGGTCACCAAGCTGGCCGCACTGGAAAGTCGGGAGGTGCTCCTTGCGAAGTTTGCTGGAGCAGCCAAGGCTTCACTGTTCGGCGCCGCGTATCTGTTCAACGCACCGCTCGCTCAGGCCGTTCGCACGGTCGACGCGCTGCGCGAGAAGCAGGATTCCGCGCAGTAACGCGCGGGTTAATTAGCTTAAGAAATATAGGAGAAAATCATGGCGAAAATGTCAAGCGACGACCTCATCGAGGCCTTCAAGGAACTGACCCTCATCGAGCTCAGCGACTTCGTTAAGAAGTTCGAAGAGGTCTTCGAAGTTACCGCTGCTGCTCCGGTTGCTGCTGCTGCTGCACCTGCTGCTGCTGCTGAAGAGGTTGAAGAGAAGGATTCCTTCGACGTCATCCTCGAAGCTGCTGGCGAGAAGAAGATCCAGGTTATCAAGGAGGTGCGCGCACTCACGAGCCTCGGTCTCGGAGAGGCGAAGGCAGTCGTTGACGGCGCTCCCAAGGCTGTACTCGAGGGTGCAAACAAGGAGACCGCTGAGAAGGCAAAGGCTGCTCTTGAAGAAGCCGGCGCAACCGTAACCCTTAAGTAGTCGAATCCTTTAACTAGGTTCGAGTCTCGTTAGAGACTTACTTGCCAGAAAGGCGTCACCCTTCGGGGTGGCGCCTTTCTGCGTTAATCACCGTGCGCAGCTGGCGCGCGGATGCACATGGAGACTGCCTCACGCTTGCGTGCGGTGGTGGCGGTCGCAGGGAAAGTGCTCTGGGAGCGCTCACGGGCGGTTGAGACGCGATAAAAGCGTCTGGCGTACGCGTTTGCCGGGACGCTCAAACGCCCGCGTGCAGAGCACACGCTGTGCAAACAGGGGAAGTGTCTCGGGGAAGAACCGCTGAGAGAGGGGGTGGGGCGCCTGGTAACCAGCCGAGCGCCCCACCAACGTGCCGAATCCGTTGACACCAGGGATCAGGTTCCGGAGGCGGATGTTTCGGCACGAGACCGCTAGGCGCGTAAAGAATACGGGGCTAGCGGAAGTGGTCTCACTAATGTATCGAGGTGAAACTGAGGCAGCAACAGCGGTGAGGGTGAATAGAGGGTTAGTCGCGGGTGATATCCACTTGAAGACCGAGCTCGCGAGATTTGTGAATCGCTTCGACCCGCGATGTCACCCCCAGCTTTCGGTAAATACTCTTGAGGTGCGATTTCACTGTATTCACCGAAATGAACAGTGTTTCCGCGATTTCTGATGAGCTACTCCCGCGTACAAGCTCGCGGGCGATCGAGCGCTCTCGGTCGCTGAGGGCGAGCGAGTCGCGTGGTGCGAGAACGACGGTGAGGCCGTCGAGTCGTTTGATGAGAGCGCCGACTTCAAGAGGTTGGCTTCGTGTCGACGCACGAGTGAGCATCGCTTGAACCACTTCGCTCGGAATCAGGCGGAATGGGCTGTGCATGCGGTTGCGGGCAGCCAAGCGCAGTGCGCGGTCGAAAGCGACATCCGATTGTTCTTCGCCGCCGAGCGAAAGGTTCGCCGCAGCCTTGACGAGGAACACATCCGCGAGAGTCCGACTTGAGTGATTATCTCCCATGGACTCGCATTCGCGAAGGGCGTCCAGCGCACCTCGAGCGTCGCCGGTAACGAAGCGAAGGTGAGCTACAAGCCGGCTCGGGCACACAGTGTGGTGCTGGGTGGGGGAGAGCGTCGCAAGCACATCCCACGCAGCTCCGCTATCGCCGAGTTGCAGAAAAGCGGCAGCGCGGAGTCCGCGGATCTCGGCGTCCACGAAGCCGACGGGTTGCCACTCATCGAGGGCAAAGAGCGCTGAACGAAGTTTTTCGAGACCCTCGTGGGCATTCCCGACGAAGAGTTCCGTAAAAGCTTGCGCGTAGAGTCCGAGAGCTTCCCAATCACTCTCGCGAATGGCTTCCTGCACTCTGCTCACGAGCGGACCAACCGCGTCTGTGCCGCGTTGCATGACCCCGATCAGTAGCTCGGTTATCAGAGCGGGCGCGTTGAATCTGCTGTCGCGCAACGCAGGGCTTGCGCCCGTTGATTCGGCTCTAGCGACGTAGCTGAGGGCATGCTCAAAGTCGCCCATGAGGAACTGGATGAGGGCGAGACATCCGAAGACTTCAAGCTGGTTAGCGACACTCAAATTTGTTTCGGCTAGCGACCCGGCCAACCGGAAGTCTGCCTTGGCGCGGTCAAAGTCGCCGCCATGAAGGGCTATCGCACCCCGTTGGAGCGCGATTTCTGCGGTGAGCGGAACACGCCGAGCGAGCGGGATGACATCGCGGCTATCTGCGATCGCGCTCGCGCTCGTGATCGCGGCCAGAGCGTCATTCAGACGGCCAAGAGATCGCAGGGCTGCCGCGTAGCGCACGTAAAGGGTGGCGCGCACGAAGGCGGGAGTCTCAGGGGTAAGCAGAGCGAAGGCGGCCTCGTAGTACGGGAGTGCCGTGGTGCGGCTCGCAGTGTCTGCGGAGCGGAAACTTGACGCGTAACACGTGATTAGCCAAGGATCACTGTGCCACAACTCGTCGGGGGTGAAATCGAGCATCGTGCGTAGCGATGCACCCGCAGTGCTGACCACCTGCGGCCAAGCTTCGCGCAATTCGTGCAGTGCGAGTGTGAAGTCACCGGTGGAGCGGGCAGCATCAAAAGCGCGTTCGAGCGCGCTCACGTCTACTGTCGCCATTGCTGTGTTCCCCCCTTCGAGACCACAGTCTCGATGAGTTCGAATGATCTCGCCTGGTCGGGTGGGTGACGCGAGAGTCTACAGACTACTCCTTCTGCGCGTCGCGCTTGCATTCATTCTCGATGACCCCCCATAATAGGCACGTCGCATTCTTGACCCCCGAACGTGTGACATATCCCGATAGAGCTACCCGGAATCCCCCGCCGGGCTAACGCGCCCCCCAGCGCATTGGTTCGAATAGTTCCAGGTCGCTCGTTACCCGAGAGCGAAACCCGAAGTGAATAACTTTTTGGCGCGCTGGCGCGCCGCAAATCGAAGCCCCCGATTCGATAAGGCCACTGGCCAGAAGCGCAAGCTCTGGTCGTTGCGAGACATGCGTGGCGTTTCTGCCATGGTCGCTCTCGCGCTTGTGGTCGGTTCAGGACTGGCAGTTGTTTCTGTCTCCTCCGCAGCCGAAGCCCACACGCCAAGCATCGAAGTTACGTGTGAAGGCGTGACTGTCACTGGCCTCTATTACGCCGCTAGTGGCTCGGGCGAAGGCCAGCAGAACCTCATCAAGTTCCAACTTGAGGGTGGCAAGCAGCAGGTTATCGAGTTCAGCAAGAACGGTTCGCACTTCTTCGCTTTCCCGAACTCCACTGAGGCTCACACCTTCACTGCCTCGGTAACCGCGTGGAACAACCCCACTCACACGAGCTGGAACCGCACGTGGACCAAGACGTCCGAGCCGTGCGTTGCGCAGAGCATCGTCAGCGTAACCGCTCCCCGTTGTGAGGTTCCCGGTGGCTCAACCGACATCACTGCAGAGTTCAAAGATCTCGTCGCGAACCGCACGTACGAAGTAACGCTGTCCGATTCTTCTGGCCACAGCCAGACGGTCAAGTACACGCCGAAGCAAACCACGGGAAGCTACACCTGGGAGGGAACGGCCGCCGGCCCCACCTACACCGTCACGATTACTGACACGACCAACCGCTCACTTGTGGCCTGCAAGACCGTTCATTCGGTTCCCTGCCCCGAAGTTGCTGGTATCGCAATCCTCGCGAACGAATGCACCGTGCCTGGTGAAGGCGCTTCACTCAAGGTCAACGTGAGCGATCTCGTTATCGGCCGTGAGTACCGCATCGACATCGTCAACGCCGCTTCCGACGCAGTCGTAGACAGCAACACCTTCACTGCAGATGCGACCAGCGGGGTCTACAACTCACCCGCAACGCCGTCAGCTACTTACTACGCGACAATCGTTGATACCCGTGAAGCAGACGCGACACCGTTGAAGAGCAACACGCACACGTTCCTTCCCTGCCCCGGTGAAATTGGCGGGCTCACTTTGATCGCTACGCAGTGTGACGTTGTTTCCTCTGATGCAGCGGGCGAGATTACGTTCGCCGTTGATGGTTTGGTTCCTGGCCGCACTTACAACATCGTCATCACCGACGGTTCCCAGCAGCCGGTTCTTTCTGAGAACAACTACGTTGCAACGACCGACCGCTACGACGCCACTCTCACCGGTCTTGCCGAAGGCAAGTACACCGCTACGGTGACGGATGCGGCGCAGTCGGAATACACGAATAGCACTACCGCAACACTCCTGCCCTGCGCCACCAACGAGACCACGGTCGAATTGGCTGCAGAGCAGTGCACCGTTCCCGGAGGCGACGCAGCGATCACCGCGACTGTTTCCAACTACGCAGCTGGTCGCGACTACAAGGTCACGCTTATGCTCGACAACGTTGCAGTCGACGCTCAGTCGCTCGACTCCAGCTCCGGTACCGCTCAGAAGTTCACGTTCGACGGCCTTGAGCCCGACAACACCTACCGAGTCGTAGTGACGGACACCAAGTCGAATCCGAGTGTGACTGCCGCGGCAGACATGTACTTGGATGCTTGCCCGCAAATGCCCGCTGTTCTCGGCTCGCAGGTAGAGTGCACCGCTGGCGGAGATTCGAGCATTGAAGTAACGGCAGACAACCTCTTCGTTGGAGAGAACTACACGGTTACCGTGGTCACGAAGTCGACCGGCGACGCTGTTGAAGGTGTCGCTCCGGTCACCTTCGAAGCCGACATGCCGACTCGAACGATCACAATCGAGAATGTTCCCAACGGGGACACCTACATCGTGACCGTTGCAAGTTCCGACATGGAGCTTGTCAGCCAGAGCGAAGTGACACTCGAAGTGTGTGAGCTGCCTACTTTGCCGCTTCCTCCCGAGGAGCCACCGACCACGGTGCCTTCCTCAGTTGACCTGCCTACCCTGGCATACACAGGCTCGAGCACAATCGTTCCGACACTGGCTGGACTCGGGTTCCTGCAGCTCGGATTGGTGCTCGTAGGGTTCAGCGTTGCGCGACGACGTTCGGTAGTTCGCGGAAACTGATCCTGACTGTTCGGCGGGCAACCCTAGTTGCCCGCCGAACTCCCTTTGTGAGGTTTCTCGCACAGCGCACTCGGGCGCTGTGCGATTGGCCGTTAAGGGCAAAACTGCAAACTAGGCTCGAATCATGAGCACAGTAGGTGGCCCGCGGCGCGGTGGCCGAGTCAGTGGCGGAGACTATTCCGCCCAAAAAGCAGAAAACGCTGCAGCCCCCAAGATTCCCCACCTCCTCGGGCGCATCGCTCAACTCTTTGAGCCTCACAAGCCAGCGCTCACGCTCACCATCACTCTGGTGCTGATCGGCGCCGCCATTAGTGTGTTGCCGCCGCTTCTCACCAAGCAAGCGTTCGACGAGGGCCTCTTCCCGACAGCAGGAACCCCTAACATCCCGGTGCTGACACAACTCGTCAGCACCATGATCGTGCTCTGGGTAGCCTCTGCCGCGCTCGGTGTCTGGCAGACGTATCTCACCGCGACAGTCGGCAATAAGGTCATGGGAGCACTTAGGGTGCGCCTCTTCGACCAGCTGCAGCGTATGGAACTGGCGTTCTTCACCCGCACGAAGACGGGCGTCATCCAATCTCGGCTCCAAAACGATGTCGGTGGAGTCGCCGGTGTGCTCAACAACACCGTGTCGAGCGTCATCGGCAACACCGTTACGGTGATTGCCGCGTTCATCAGCATGCTTGTGCTCAGCTGGCAGCTCACCGTGGTCGCAATCATCGTGCTCCCCGGCATTGTGATTGCTCAACGACGTGTCGGGCAAATCCGTGCGCGCATCGCTACCAAGACCCAAGAGTCGCTCAGCAACATGACGGCGATCACTCAAGAGTCACTGAGCGTCTCGGGCATCCTGCTCTCCAAGAGCTTCAATCAGCAAGACATCGAGACTCAGCGGTACTCCGACGAGAACGAACAGCAGGTCGATCTGCAGGTGCGCCAGCAGATGAGTGGTCAGTGGTTCTTCGCCACCGTCAACATCTTCCTGTCGGTCATCCCGGCGATTGTCTATATGGTCGCGGCGTACCTTATTACTGGTGGCGTTGACGTGACCGCCGGGACGATCGTTGCCTTCACCACCGTGCAGGCACGCCTCATGTTCCCTCTTCTTGGTCTCATGCGTGTGGCGCTCGACCTTCAAACGTCATCGGCACTCTTCGCGCGCATCTTCGAATACCTCGACCTCAAGCCCGCGATTACCGACAAGGCTGACGCCCACCAGGTAAACACAGACAAGCTCGGAGCGGTCGCTTTCGACAACGTGACGTTCCGCTATCCGGATGCCGACGCATCCACGAGACCCACGCTCGACTCGGTGAGCTTCTCGATTGAGGCCGGACAGTACGCGGCGTTTGTCGGCCCGTCCGGTGCCGGCAAAACCACGGTGTCGTATTTGATCCCGCGCCTGCACGAAGCGAGCGACGGGCGCGTGCTCTTTGCCGGGGATGACGTCAAGGACCTCACTCAAGATTCCCTCATTCGCAACATCGGCATAGTGAGCCAAGAGACCTATCTGTTTCACGCGAGCATCGCCGAGAACCTTTCCTACGCGCGACCGGATGCGACTACCGAGCAGATCGAAGCCGCGGCCCGTGCCGCCAACATCCACGAGACGATCATGTCGTTCCCCGACGGTTACGCCACCACGGTAGGGGAGCGTGGTTACCGGCTTTCGGGCGGCGAGAAGCAGCGCATCGCAATTGCGCGTGTGCTGCTCAAAGATCCTGGGGTGCTGATCCTTGACGAAGCAACGAGTGCGTTGGACTCGATCTCCGAGCGCATCGTGCAAGCCGCCCTCGACACTGCTTCGCGGGGTCGAACCACCATCGCGGTCGCGCACCGGCTGTCGACGGTACGTTCAGCTGATGTGATCTTTGTTGTGGTCGCCGGCGCGATTGTCGAGCGGGGAACACACGCTGAGCTGATCACGCGCGGTGGCGAGTACTCGCGGTTGTACGCGGAGCAGAACCGTACCGACTGACGGGTCGCACACATCCTCTCGGAGACCACTGCTGGCGCGGGTGCCGGTGTGGCGTGTGCTGGGCGTAGGCTGGGGGAGCCCTCGGGGTTGCGGGCATCACAATTTTGCCGCGCCCACAACCGGGCCCTTTCTTAGCTAGGAATCGCTTGACTACCGTCGTTCATCCCGGTGACTCACTCTCTGCACGTCAACGGCTTGTGTATGTTCTCGTGCTTGGTGCGCTCACTGCGCTCGGGCCGTTCACCGTTGACCTGTACTTGCCGGCGTTCCCGCTCATTGAAGCGGATCTCGACACGACTGCTGCCATAGTGCAGCTCACGTTGACAGCAACGACACTTGGCTTCGCGCTGGGACAACTGATTGTTGGCCCGCTGAGCGACCGGATCGGTCGACGACTGCCGCTTCTCGTTGCCACCAGCGTTCACTTGATGGCGAGTGTCGGAGTTGCCCTCGCGGCCAATATCGAGCTGCTCTTCGTCTTTCGGCTTATCCAAGGAATGGGGGCGGCGGCGGGTGCTGTTGTCACCATGGCAATCGTGCGTGACCTCTTCGGTGGGCTTCCTCTGGTGAGGATGCTGTCACGCCTTGCCCTCGTGCAGGGACTTGCGCCCATCTTGGCTCCACTCATCGGGTCTCAGCTTCTGCTGATCACCCCGTGGCGTGGAATGTTCGTCTTCTTGGCGATCTACGCCGGTTTGGTATTGATAGCGGCGTGGTTCCTTATTATTGAAACCTTGCCGCCAGCCCGGCGACGAGATCTCGGCCATGCTACGGCAGGGCAACGCTACAAGGCGCTCTTCACTGATCGGGTGTTCGTGGGCACGGCGATCATCGCGGGAATGACCTTCTCCGGGCTTTTCGCGTACCTCGCCTCATCTCCGTTCCTGTTGCAGAACGTCTACGGTCTTGATCCTCAAGCGTTCGGTCTTGTCTTCGCCGTGAACTCGGTGGGGGTCGTGATCGGAGTCCAGTCCGCAGCATTCCTGATGCGATTCATCGGGCCGCAGTGGATTCTTGCAGGCTCCGGAGTGATGCTGCTGCTCTCGGCATCCACGATCGTGTTCCTCGACATTGTAAACGGCGATCTCATTACGGTGCTGATTCCCCTGTTCTTCTTCGTGATGTCCTGCGGCTTCTCGTTCCCCTGCACTCAAGTGTTGGCGCTCGCCAACCACGGGGGAGAAGCAGCGACGGCGGCGTCAGTGTTGGGCGCCGTAAACTTTGGCCTTGCCGGACTCACCTCACCCATCGTCGGCGCCTTCGGAATCACCAACGCAATCCCGATGGGCATTGTGATGGGGAGCACCGCAATCGTGTCGATCATCGTCATGTGGACCGTCATCCGTCCACGCTCCGTGCCCGCGCTATCGCGCTAGGCATCGCGAGCGGTATTGAGTCTCACAAAAGGCTGACAGCCGCGGATTGTCTCGGCAGTCGCGAAGATTCATCCGGTAGCGTGAACCGGTGAACTCTGAAATTTCGCCCGCAGAAGCCCGTCAGATTACGCGGCGGTGGCCTCTCATCAGCGGCGTGAGCGCGCTAGTGCTCGCGGTGCTCCTCGGCGTGCTGATCGCGACACGAGACGGCGTGCTGAGCCTCGACCAGTTGGTGCTCGACGATCTGCTGAGCATCCGAGCCGATATCTTTACCGTGCCGGCCTTAGCAATGAATTTCTTGGGTGGCGGCTGGTTTGGGGTGTTCGTGGTACCGCTCGGAGGAGCACTCGCTTTCTTTCTGGTGAAACGTCGCTGGGCTGCTCTGTACTTTTTGCTGGCATCAGCATTGAGCGCCGGCGTTGTTCAGTTGCTCAAGTCGTTCTATGGCCGTGCTCGTCCCGACGAGATCTTGGTGACCGCTGACCTCGGTTCATTCCCCTCGGGGCATGTAGCCAACGCGGCGACGCTCTCGGTCGTGTTGATCATCCTGTTGCAGCGGCGATGGGTGCTGGTCGTCGGCATCGTGTACACGATCCTGATGATTCTGAGCCGCACGTATCTCGGCGCTCACTGGCTCAGCGACACCATCGGCGGCGCACTCGTTGGTATCGGTGTCGGCGTTATCGTGTGGGCGCCCTTCGCGCATCTCTTGGCGACTGAAGACACACAATTCGGCATCAAAAAGCGCGCTAGGCGACCTCACTCCGTAGGCTAGAAGCATGACGGATGCCGCAGCCCAAGTAGAAGCAGCCAAGAAAGCCCTAGCGGAGGCACAGGCTGCGCTCGCGGCTGCCGAACTGGCATCGGCGGAGGCCGCGCTCGCCGCCGAGCAAGCGGCTGCCGAAGCGTCGGAGGCGGCAACCGCCGAAGCCGCTGCCGAGACCGCGCCGGAAGCTACTGGCGCTGAAGCGGCTGCCGCGAAATCGGCCGCAGCTAAGCCCGCCGCGGCACAACCAACTAAGACCACTGACTCTGGTGACGGGCCTCTCAACGCGGCCGAGGTGACCGAGATTCGCGAGGGCTACGCGTTCGAGGGTGACGTGCTTGAGATGGGCGCTCTCGTCAATGGAGATGCGCTCGCTGATGTTCCCGTGCGCATTCCGATTGCGATGCTTAACCGTCACGGCTTGGTGGCTGGTGCTACTGGAACAGGTAAAACGAAGACGCTGCAGGTGCTTGCCGAGCAGTTGTCGGCCGCCGGGGTTCCGGTCTTCGCCGCCGATATCAAGGGTGACCTTTCGGGTATTGCTACGGCAGGCAGTTCGAGCGAGAAGTTGCTGGAGCGCACCGAGTCGATCGGGCAAGACTGGCAGCCCGCGGCATCCCCGACCGAATATTTCACGCTCGGCGGTAAGGGCATCGGCGTTCCCATTCGTGCGACAGTTTCCAGCTTTGGGCCATTGTTGCTCTCGAAGGTGCTCGGCCTCAATGACACCCAAGAATCGAGCCTGGGCCTGATTTTCCACTACGCCGATCAGACCGGTCTGCCGCTGGTTGACCTGAGTGATTTGCGCGCTGTTGTGCAATACCTGTTGAGCGATGATGGCAAGGCCGAGTTGAAGAATCTAGGCGGGTTGTCCTCTGCGACGGCCGGCGTCATCCTGCGCGAGCTCATTGGCTTTGCGAACGAGGGTGCCGACGAGTTCTTTGGCGAGCCCGAGATCGATACCTCGATTTTTCTGCGCACCAACGCCGAGGGCAAGGGCATCGTAAGCCTGCTCGAGCTGCCGGGCGTGAGCAACAAACCGGCACTCTTCTCGACGTTCTTGATGTGGCTTCTTGCCGACCTCTTTAACGACCTCCCTGAAGTGGGCGACATCGATAAGCCCAAACTGGTGTTCTTCTTTGATGAAGCTCATTTGTTGTTCAACGATGCGTCGAAGGACTTCATCGAATCGATCACGCAAACGGTTCGGCTGATCCGTTCCAAGGGGGTCGGTGTGGTGTTTGTGACGCAGACGCCCAAGGATGTGCCGAGCGATGTGCTCGCGCAGATTGGATCCCGCTTCCAGCACCAGCTGCGCGCCCACACGCCTGACTCGGCAAAAGCGCTCAAAGCGACAGTGTCGACCTACCCGACGTCGGGTTACGACTTGGGCGAGGTGTTGACGTCCCTCGCCACCGGTGAGGCGATCATCACTGTCATGAACGAAAAGGGTGCTCCGACCCCGGTGGCGTGGACTCGGTTGCGTGCCCCACAAGGCTCAATGTCGCCGACGGATGCCGCCACGATGGAGGCTGCGGTCGCGGCATCCCCGCTGATGGTGACGTACGGCACCGCGATCGATCGCGAGTCTGCGCGGGAAATGTTGGCTGTGAAGATGAATGCAGCGGCCGAAGCGGACGCCAAGGCGGAGGCAGCAGAAGCGGCTGAAGCGGCCGCGAAGGTTGCCGCCAAAGACGCGGAGAAGCTCGCGAAGGCGCAGGCCAAAGAGCAGGCGAAGGTGCAAGCCGACTACGAACGAGCGCTCAAAGACATGAATAAAAAGACGACGTCGCGCACCACAACACGCACGACAACGCGCAAGCAACCCAACGTTTTGGGTGACGCCTTGGGTTCACGAACTGGACAGACGGTCGTGCGCGAGGTGCTTCGCGGGATTTTTTCGACACTTAAACGTCGCTAATTTCGACCGACATCCGGAGCGCGCCGTGGTGGACGCCCGGGCGGTCTAACGTGCCTAGACCCCAGTGTTTTAGGGGAACTTGAGTACGAATTCCACTCCGATTGGTGGTGGCAACGAACCGAAATAAGCTTGCTGTTGCCAAATTGTGACCATACCAATGTGGAAAAAGTTGCTGCGTTCACTTGTCAAACCCAACGGTTAGACAGTTTACTGGTGAACGTCCGATTCACTTCTTGAACGGAACAGCACTCATATTCCAATGGAGGAACACAGAATGCGTAAGCCACTTTCCATTATCGCCGGGGCGGTGGCCTTAGGCCTCGTTCTTGCGGGCTGCTCGAGCACCCCTAGCTCAGACCCCGACAACGCTGACCAGGTTGAGGTATTCACCTGGTGGGCCTCAGGATCAGAAAAGGTCGGCCTTGACGCTCTCGTCACGGTATTCGCTGAGCAGAACCCTGACATTGAGTTCATCAATGCGTCTGTAGCTGGCGGTGCCGGCTCTAACGCCAAGGCAGCTCTTGCATCACGCCTCGAGTCGAATGACCCGCCGGACACGTTCCAGGCCCACGCCGGAGCAGAACTCACGGACTACATCAACGCCGGTCAGCTTCAGGACCTCAGCTCGTTCTACCAAGAGAACGGCCTCACGGATGTCTTCCCCGAGAGCCTGATCGAGCGCATCACCGTTGACGGTGCCATCTACTCGGTACCCAGCAACATCCACCGTGCCAACGTCGTCTGGGCCAACACCCAGGTGCTCGAGGATGCCGGGATCGACCCGATGGCCGCTCCCGCCGACATCGACGCCTGGCTTGTTGACCTGAAGAAGCTCAAGGATGCCGGAGTCGAGACTCCTCTCGCCCTCGGAACCGAGTGGACCCAGATGCAGCTCTTCGAAAACGTTCTCATCGCTGACCTGGGCGCTGAGGGCTACTCGGGACTCTGGACTGGCGACACGGCCTGGGATGACGCTGGCGTAGAGACCGCAATCGGTCACTACGGCGACCTGCTCGAATACACCAACAGCGACTTCGCTGGCCTCGACTGGGATGCTGCAACGCAGATCGTTCTTGATGGCAACGCCGCATACAACGTCATGGGTGACTGGGCCGAGTCTGCATTCCAGCAGGCTGGTTGGACCTACGACAACGAGTACACCACCTGGGCAACCCCCGGCACCGATGGAGTCTTCGACTTCCTCGCTGACTCGTTCACCCTCTCGGTAGGCGCTCCTCACGAGGCGGCTGCCATTGACTGGCTGACGACCATCAGTTCGGCTGAAGGCCAGAAGGCATTCAACCTCGCTAAGGGTTCGATCCCGGCACGTACCGACACGGTCGCTTCTGACTACCCCGCGTACCAGCAGACGGCTATCAAGTCGTTCGGCGAAGACACCGTTGTTAGCTCGCTCGCCCACGGTGCAGCAGCAAGCATCGCCTGGTCGGGAGACATCTCCTCGGCTATCGGTAAGTTCGGCGCTGACCGCGACGCAGCGTCGCTCCTGTCCGGACTTGTTGCTGCCGCTGACAAGGCTCAGGGCTAACTAGCACTACGAGACACAGTGGGTGGGGGCGGAGACGTCTCCACCCACTACCGTGCAAACCGAGGAGCTCGCGCGTGAAAAAAGGATATAAAAACTGGGGCCCACCGCTCCTCTTGATATCCCCGACGATTATCGTTCTCGGGATATTTGTTTATGGCTTGATCGGCGCCAACATCTCGGTGTCGCTCAGCAACCGGAACAGTCTTGTTCCCGCTACTGAGTTCGTTGGACTCGATAACTACATCGCTCTGTTTGGCGAAGAGCGCTTCATCCACTCGCTTCAGAACCTGGGTATCTTCACCCTCTTCTTCATCGGTGGCACCATGATCTTCGGATTCTTGTGGGCATGGATGCTCGACAAGGGCGTCACCGCAGAGGGCGTTTTCCGCTCGGTGTTCCTGTTCCCCATGGCGATCTCGTTCGTGGCATCCGGTGTCGTCTGGCGCTGGTTGCTCAACAGTGCTGAGGGTGACCGTGCATCCGGGCTCAACCGGGTCTTTGAGAACCTCGGTCTCGACTTTCTCCAGAACTCGTGGTGGAACGATCCGACCTGGGGCATGGCGGCCATTGCATTGCCCGCCATTTGGCAGCTCGCCGGCTACGTCATGGCGCTCTTCCTTTCGGGCTTCCGTGGCATCCCTGAAGAGCTGCGTGAAGCAGCCCGCATGGATGGCGCGACCGAGTGGAAGCTCTACCGCTACGTGATCTTCCCCCAGCTCAGCCCCGTCGCGCTGTCGGCTCTCATCATCGTGGGCCACATGTCGCTCAAGGTCTTCGACCTCATCATGGCGATCACGAAGTCGATCTACCAGACCGAGGTTCCCGCCACCTACCTGTGGGTTGCCTTGACCTCTAACGACTACGCCAAGTCGGCCACTATCGCGACGATCCTGTTGCTCTTCGTTGCCGTCGTAATCGTCCCCTACCTGATCTACACCGCTCGCGCAGAGAAGAGGCAAGGATGAGTGTCGCAACTGGACTCGACAAAAAGCCAAGCGAACCCACTACCGAGTCGCACATGCCGCAGAGTTCGGCGATCCGTGCGCGGGCTGGGTTGAGTCGCACCGCGAAGTACGTACTGCTGGTGTTCTTCTTGGTCATCGTGCTGATGCCCGTGTACGTGCTGATCGTCACGAGCCTCAAGCCGCCACAGGACGTCAACCCCGCCACCTCGTGGGGGCTTCCGGTTCGCTGGCCGTGGGAACCCGCCTTTGAGGGCGGACCAACCGGCTTCGACAACTGGGCTCTCGCCTGGAACGCGCTGTCGGCATCCATCGGTCGCACGTTCTTGCTGGCGATTCCCGCAGCATTGATCGCGTCGTTCCTGGGAGCAATGAACGGCTTCGTTCTCGCCCGCTGGCGCTTCCCGTACGCCGACGTCGTCTTCACGTTCATCCTGTTCGGAATGTTCATTCCGTACCAGGCGATCATGACGCCGCTCGTGCAGATGAAGACCAGCCTCGGATTGCCGAGCGATGTCTCCACCCTGCTCGTGGTGCACGTGATTTATGGTTTGCCGATCTGTACGTTGATCTTCCGCAACTACTACGCCGGCATCCCTCATGAGCTCATGGAGGCTGCTCGCATGGATGGTTCGGGGATGCTGCGCACGTTCCGCAGCATCGTCTTGCCGCTGTCGCTTCCCGGCTTTGTTGTCACGATCATCTGGCAGTTCACCTCAGCGTGGAACGACTTTCTGTTCGCGCTGTTCCTGTCGAACCAGAATGAGGGGCCGGTGTCGCTCGCGCTCAACAACCTCGCTCAGGGCGCGCAACTAGCCAACTACGGCGCCGCGATGGCGGGCGCATTGCTGGCATCGCTGCCCACGCTGGTCGTGTACATCGTGCTTGGTAAGTACTTCATCGGTGGTCTGATGAGCGGCTCGGTCAAGAGCTAAGTCAGATCTCCTCGCCGCGAATGCCGCGGTGCTGTTGCCCCTCCAGAGGGCATCGGCACTGCGGCTTTTGTGCGTTAAAGGGGAGTCACTGCTACCGCTAACGAGCGAGGGCGTTGATTACCGTGAGCGCTGCGACAAAGATGCCAGCGGCCGCGGCAGTGGTGCCAATCGCGATAGCGACTACGAGGAGGGGATACCGCTCGTACGTGTACAGGGTTTCGGGGTAATCGCGCCGAATTTCACCGTGGGAAACGGTGCCGGGAATCGTTTCAACCGGCACATCGAACTGGGACGCGACGAATTCGAAATCCTCGAGAGCCCAATACTGCCCGCGCATGCGCAACAGGCGACGGCCATTGTGGCCCATCACGGAGAGTTCGGCCCGCGACTCCAAACCATCGCTTGTGTAGACCGTTGACCGCACCATCAGCGTGGCTTCTGACTTATCGAAGTGCCGTAGTCGGCCGAAGAGGAAGCCTCGCTCGGTGACGAGAGGCGAGTCTGCACCGATCCAGATAGCGATGCGAAAGTAAGAGATGGCAGCGAGAGTGGCAGCGGCTAGAGCGATCACCTGAGTGATCACGACCGCTAGCCAAGGCCCATCCGGGATTGTGAGGAGATAAAGTGCGCCGAAGACTACTACGGTGAAAAGAAGACCAGCCACAAACCCACGCCAAAATAGTGAGAGTGGCGGAACGAGCCGACGACGAGGATCGTCACGGCGAGGTTTGAGGCTCACTGGCCTAGTCGACAACGGCGTTCCCTTCGTTTTTTCGCGTGGGCGATCACAATGGGGTAAGTGCGGAGAATGGGGGATTCGAACCCCCGAGGGCTTGCACCCAACACGCTTTCCAAGCGTGCGCCATAGGCCACTAGGCGAATTCTCCTGACAGGTTGAACGCGCGTTAGCGCAAACAGCCTCAAGTGATCATAACGGGGTGGGCGGCCCAGTGGTAATCGGCGTCCCCAACACTCTGGATTAGGGCAGTGCCGCGGGCGCGCGAGGGTCAATAATTTTGGGTAGACTGAGGGCGGCTCCTCGCGTGGCGCCATCCAGGCCAATTCCCCCAGGACGGAAACGTAGCAAGGGTAACCGGGCTCTGGCGGGTGCGCGAGGGGTCTTTTCTGTTAAGCGCCCGGCATCTCCTTCTGGGGCGTATCTTCCGGCGTAGGCTGGAGAGGTGACGCGGAATATCTACATCACCTCCATCGAAGGCCACGCTGGCAAGTCCACCATCGCCCTCGGTCTACTCGACACGCTCAGTCGCGAAGCTAAGAGTCTGGGGGTGTTTCGGCCAGTCGCTCGCACGAGCGATGAGCGAGATTACGTCTTAGAGATGTTGCTCGGTCACGACGCAGTTAATCTCAGCTATGACGAGGCTGTCGGTGTGGGCTACGACGACGTGCACGCGGACCCCGAACTGGCGCTCAGCCGCATCATCGAACGTTTCAAAGCGGTCGAGGCCCAGTGCGACGTTGTCGTGATTGTCGGTTCTGATTACACGGATGTCGGCAGCCCCACCGAACTTTCCTATAACGCGCGCGTCGCCGCGAACCTCGGTGCTCCGGTGCTCCTTGTATTGGGTGGTCAGTCTGAGGACGGCGAGAGCCGTAGCCCCGCTGACATGGCTCAGGTGTATTCGATTGCGCATCAAGAATTGGATGCCGCCCACGCGCGGTTGGTCGGTGTGATCGTCAACAGGTCTGACCCCGATTTCATGACCGACATCATCGCCGGAGTGAGCGCAGCGGTCGGCGACGATACTCCGGTGTGGGCTATCCCCGAGGACCCCTTCCTCATCGCGCCCAGCCTCGCCTCTCTGCTCACTGCCGTTGATGGTGAATTGTTGCGCGGCGACGATGATCTGCTGCAGCGTGAAGCGCTCGGCGTTGTTGTGGCCGGTATGACGATGGAGAACGTGCTGCTGCGTCTCATCGAGGGCTCGGTCGTGGTGGTTGCTGGCGACCGGTCGGATGTGTTGCTGGCGACGCTGATGGCGCACGCGTCGGAGACGTTCCCTTCGCTTGCGGGCATCATCCTGAACGGTGGTTTTGATCTGCTGCCCCAGATCGAGCGCCTTATGGATGGTCTCGATGTCTCGTTGCCGGTGATTCGTACCTCGTTCGGCACCTATGACACCGCGCGCATTATTACCAAGACGCGCGGCCGCTTGGCTGCCGAGTCTCCCCGCAAGTTCGATACGGCGCTTGCCCTATTCGAACAGCATGTGGATGCCGCAGAGCTGCTGCGTCGACTCGACCTGCATCCGCCCACCGTCGTCACGCCGCTCATGTTTGAGTACGGACTGCTCGATCGCGCTCGCAGCATCCCGCAGCACATTGTGTTGCCGGAGGGCAGTGATGACCGCATTTTGCGCGCATCAAGCACGCTGTTGCGGCGCGGCGTTGCCAAGCTCACGATCCTGGGTGACGAGGGCGAGGTGCGTGGCCGCGCGGCTGAACTCGGTCTCGACATCTCGGGTGCGAGCATCCTGAGCCCCTTTGATGAAGAACTGCGCACCCAATTCGCGACGGAATATGTGAAGCTGCGTTCTCACAAGGGAATGACGATGGAGGTGGCGCGAGACACGGTGACCGACGTCTCCTACTTCGGCACCATGATGGTGCACTTGGGGCTGGCCGACGGCATGGTCTCGGGCGCCGCTCACACCACGGCTCACACCATCCGCCCCAGTTTCGAAATCATCAAGACCAAGCCCGATGTGTCGATCGTGTCGAGTGTGTTCCTAATGTGCCTTGAAGACCGCGTGCTCGTCTACGGCGACTGTGCGGTAAATCCCGACCCGGATGCCGCGCAGCTGGCAGACATCGCAATCTCGTCTGCTGCGACTGCCGCCCAATTTGGCATCGAACAGCGCATCGCCATGCTGTCGTATTCCACCGGAGCATCGGGCACCGGCGCCGACGTTGACAAGGTGCGGGCCGCTACCGCGCTCGTGGTCGAACGACGCCCTGATCTTGCCGTCGATGGCCCCATCCAATATGACGCTGCAGTCGATGCCGCCGTGGGTAAATCAAAAATGCCCGACTCAGAAGTCGCCGGCCGTGCCACCGTGTTCATATTCCCCGATCTGAATACAGGCAATAACACCTACAAGGCCGTGCAGCGCAGCGCTGGCGCGGTGGCCATTGGGCCGGTGCTCCAAGGTCTACGCAAACCCATCAACGACCTTTCACGAGGAGCCCTCGTGCAAGACATCGTCAACACTGTGGCGATCACCGCAATTCAGGCTCAATCGGTTGCCGCCGAGGCTGCCGCACTACGTGGCATCGCCGATGATGCCTCTGCCAAGGAGTAAGAATGACAACGGTCTTCGTGGTGAACTCCGGTTCATCGTCGATCAAATGGGAGCTGCTCGATGCCGAGTCCGGTTCCGTCTATAGCGGCGGCATCGTGGAACGCATCGGGGAACCCGGCGGAGGAGCCGCGGACCACGACGACGGAATGCGGCAGATCTTGGCCGAGCTCGGGGACGAGCATCCGGCCGTCGTCGGCCATCGTGTGGTGCACGGCGGGGCGGAATTCACCCAAGCCACCGTGATTACAGATGCGGTTGAAGATCGGCTCGAAGAGATTTCGGTGCTGGCGCCATTGCACAACCCCGCCAACCTCAAAGGGATTCGGGCGGCGAGGGCGACATTCTCGACCGTGCCACACGTCGCAATTTTCGATACCGCGTTCCACGGAACGCTGCCGCCCCACGCCTACACGTACGCGATTAATACGGAACTGGCCCGAGTGCACGGCATCCGTCGCTACGGTTTTCACGGCACCTCATACCGCTACGTTGCGGGGCGGACGGCCGCAGTGCTGGGCAAAGATCTCGCCGACCTCAAACTGATTGTGTTTCACCTCGGCAACGGGGCATCCGTGTGCGCGATCGACGGCGGTCGCAGCGTCGACACCTCAATGGGCATGACTCCGCTCGAGGGGCTCGTAATGGGCACCCGCTCCGGAAACATCGATCCTGGGGCACTTTTTCATCTCGGCCGGGCAGGAATGGACCTCCCCGGATTAGACCACCTGCTTAACCGTGAGAGTGGATTGCTTGGCATGACCGGCACCGGAGATATGCGCGATGTGCAATCGAAGGCGGATGCTGGCGATGAGCAGGCGCAGGCGGCGCTCGGCGTTTACTACCACCGGCTCCGTCACTACCTTGGCGCGTATCTCGTGGCGCTGAGCGGGGCGGACGCAATCGTGTTCACCGCGGGCGTAGGCGAGAACAACGCGAACACGCGTCTGGCGACCGTCGAGGGTCTCGAATCGTTTGGGATCGAGATGGATGTCGCCGCCAACGCCGCAGCAAATCGTGGCGAGCGCATCATCTCGGCATCCGATTCGCGCGTCAAGGTTCTCGTCATTCCCACCAACGAGGAACTGCAGATAGCACGGGAATCGGTTGAGGCTGTAACCCGATAGACCACTTCTTTGTCCCCCTAAAAGGCCTCTTGTATCGCCTCGCGCTGAGGTTTTATCATGGGGCTGAGGCCGGATTCGGGCGGGCTCAACGTGGGGTCAACCACCCTGTGAGTAGCTAACCACTACTCGAGTTGAGACTGTGCATACCAAGCACACTGGC
Organism: Salinibacterium sp. NG253; assembly: GCF_015864945.1. Lineage (GTDB taxonomy): Bacteria > Actinomycetota > Actinomycetes > Actinomycetales > Microbacteriaceae > Rhodoglobus. The sequence continues at coordinate 204,207 of NZ_JADYWF010000002.1, forward strand.
CTCGTGATCAGGGGGATATTGTGGTTTTCGGGGAACCAATTTTTAGTACGAACAAGACCAGTTGGGGGCTTGCTCGGGTAGTTCGCTTGACCGTTTCGACGGTCGCGGCGGCAGCGCTCGTCACGCTCTCGGTCTTTTCTGCCGGTGCTCCAGCGCAGGCGGCAGCCGGGGATGATTCCACCGCGGACGCGACTTTCTTGTCGGGCACGCTACTTGCGGGACTCCTTCCGGCGCAGATTGCACTTCTCGGAGCATCAGCCGCGAGCAATGACGGAACTCAGGCACAGCAGACGGACACCTCCGGTGTCGGCGTGCTCGCGGCAGTAACTGCCACCGCTGGTGGCATCGGGGTGCCCATCGCTCTCGCCGATGCTGGCGTTCTCGGCACCTATGCTCAAGCCTCGAACGACGGTAGCTCAATCGCTGCAACAGGACTGGCTGATGCTTCAGGAGACATCGGGGCTTCCCTCTTCGACCTGACCGATCAGCCGTCGTCACTTTCTTTGGGGCTCGCCGAGGCGTTGGGCGCTGGCCTTGCGAGTGAACTGACAGCGCTCTCCCTTGAGGTCGGAGCAGCCAGCTCTCGTGCGTCCGCCGCCGCACCAGCGGCACCGACGGGATCCTACGAGATTGTGGGCGCTGAACTTCGGCTCACCAGTGACACTGTTGCAGGAGTAAGCGCCACGGTAGATGGCCTTGCAGCGACTCTGTCCGGCGCTGTTGATGCCGTTGCTGGGCCCAGCGGTTCGCTAGTGAGCGGTGTCTCTGGTATCGCTCTCAGCACGCTCAGTAGCCTGGGTGTGCTCTCGGTCGGCGATACCTCAGCGAGCGTGGCGCTTGATCTTCCCGCTGCGCTGGCTCCCGTGTACACACCGCTCACATCCGACGCCGTCACCATCGACTTCGGCACGGGTGAGATTATCGTGGACTTGGCGGAGCTCAAAGGCGGTTCGCTGTCGGGGCTGCCGGTGGACACCTCTGTTCTTACGTCCACCGAACTCGCTGCGATCACCGCTTCGGTAACTACTTTGGTCGGGCAATTTACTGACAATGTTGAGGATGCCGTCACGGCGGCGCTTACGGCGGCCGAAGTAAGCATCACCGTCGAGTTGGGGCTCGACCTTGGAGCTCTCCTTGGGGTTGTGCCGATTGTTGAGGTGACCGTTGATGGCACCCTCGGCGAAATTGCAACGTCCACGGCGACTATTGGGATTTCTGCGCTCTCTGGTCTCGTAAACATCTCCGCGCTTACGACCGCGATCGTCGGGGCGGCCATTGCGCCGCTAGTGTCGGACCTGTTGGATCCAGACACGACCGCCCTCAAAGCATTCGTCGATGGTCTTCAGACCGGTGTTATCACTCCAGTAGTGACGCTTCTGAACCCGGTGCTTGAAGCTCTTGATACTGTTCTCGCGCTAACGGTCAACAACCAGCAGTTGCTCGGTGTTGCACCAGCCCAAGAGTTCGTTGAGACAGCTCTCCGTGTAGGTCTACTCGCCCAGGGTCCGGTTGCAAGCCTTCTGGAGCTGGATGTCGCACGCTCCGCTGTTGGTCCCAACAGCGCCGGAGTTCGCCCCGCTATCGCCGATGTCGATCCCACGAGCGGACCGGCAACCGGCGGCACAGCGGTCACGATCACGGGAACTGATTTCGGAGGCTCAACCGGCGTCACTTTCGATGGCGTCGCAGCCACTGACTTCGTTGTCGTGAGCGACACCGAAATCACCGTGACGAGCCCCGCGCATGCTGCGGGTGACGTCGATGTGATCATCCAACATCCTGCGGGTGCTTCGGATGCTGCCGAGTTCATCTACACGCCGGTACCTCTCGTCTCCTCCCTCACACCGGACTTCGGTCCGATCGCCGGTGGCACTGTGGTGACCATCACTGGCTCTGAATTTACGGATGCCACGGGTGTCACTTTCGACGGAACCGACGGCACGTCATTCACCGTCGACAGCGACACTCAGATCACGGTGACGAGCCCGGCACACGCCCTGGGCGCTGTCGACCTGATTATTGAACGCGCAACCGGCGACTCAGCTCCTGCCACGTTCACGTACCGCGGAGCGCCAACGGTTTCCGGTATGACACCGACCGAGGGTCCGCTCGCGGGCGGCACAGAGGTCACCATCACGGGTGCCGGTTTCACGGGCTCCACGGGGGTTACCTTCGACGGCGCTGCCGGAACGTCGTTCACGGTCGTGAGTGACACCGAGATCACCGTCTCGAGCCCCGCGCATGCTGCAGAAACCATTGAGGTTGTCGTGCAGCATCCGATCGGAGATGTCGCCGCCGGTGACTTCACGTACACCGCTGCACCGATCATCTCCTCGCTATCGCCGAACATCGGACCAGTCGCGGGCGGTACTGCCGTGACGATCACGGGTACTGGTTTCACCGGGGCTACGGGAGTCACGTTCGATGGGGATGCCGGAACGTCGTTCACGGTGGTGAGCGATACCGAGATCACCGTTTCCACCCCGGCGCACGTGATTGGCGTTGTCGACGTGATCGTGCAGAGCACGCCATCCGATTCGTCCCCGGGCACTTTCGGCTATCAAGCCGCTCCGACAGTGTCTTCGATCGCTCCGGATGAGGGCCCGCTCGCGGGAGGAACAGAAGTCACGATCACCGGCACCGGTTTCACCGGGGCAACCGGCGTGACGTTCGACGGCGATGAAGGAACCTCGTTCACGGTCGTGAGTGACACTGAAATCACCGTCACCACCCCGGCAGGCACGGAGGGTGCTGCGGCCGTCGTAGTGGAGCACCCCGCTGGCGACGCTGACGCAGGAGACTTCACCTACGTTGCGGCACCGACCGTCTCCGCGATGAGTCCCGTTCTGGGACCGATCGCTGGCGGAACGGAAGTCACGATCACGGGCACCGGTTTCACCGGGGCAACGGGTGTGACCTTTGATGGGGATGCCGGAACGTCGCTCACGGTTGTGAGCGATACCGAGATCACTGTTGCCAGCCCGGCTCACGCGGTGGGCACCACTGCGGTCATCGTGCAGCACGTCGGCGGAAACGCTGCAGCAGGAGACTTCACGTTCCTCGCGAACCCCAGTGTCTCCGACCTGGCTCCGAGCTCCGGTCCTTTGGCTGGTGGCACCGTCGTCACGATCACCGGCACCGGCTTTACCGGGGCAACGGGAGTGACCTTTGACGGGGATGACGGAACGTCGCTCACGGTCGTGAGCGACACTGAGATCACCGTGACGAGCCCGGCTCACGCAGCGGGTGATGCGGCAGTTGTGGTCGTGCATCCGATCGTCAATGCCGCGGCCGGCGACTTCACTTACACCGCAGCTCCGGCGATCGCGTCGTTGACGCCAAGCACGGGACCGGTAGCAGGCGGCACGGTCGTCACGATCACGGGAACTGGCTTCACGGGGGCGACCGGCGTGACCTTCGACGGAGATGACGGAACATCGTTCACGGTCGTGAGCGACACTGAAATTACCGTGACGAGTCCAGCGCACACCGCGGGAGATGTTGAGGTTGTGGTCACCCACGCGACCGGCGACTCGGCTCCTGCCGACTTCACCTACGTGGCTCCGCCCGCAGTGTCGTCGATTAGCCCGGATGAAGGGCCTCTTACCGGGGGAACTGAAGTGACGATCATCGGTTCTGGCTTCACTGGAGCAACCGGCGTCACGTTCGACGGGGACGACGGAACGTCATTCACGGTCGTGAGCGACACTGAGATCACCGTGACTACTCCCGCTGGCTCGGAAGGTACCGCGGCTGTCGTGGTCCAGCATCCGAACGGCGATGCTGACGGCGGCGACTTCACCTACCTCGTTGCCCCCGTGGTCATGTCGATGACGCCGCTAGTCGGTCCCGATGATGGTGGCACTCTGGTGACGCTTCGCGGATCTGGATTCTCGGCCGCTACCGGAGCACGCTTCGGTGAGGTGTGGGGCTCCAACTTCACGGTTCTGAGTGACACAGTCGCAACGGTGGTCACTCCCGAACACGAAGCGATGTGGGTTCCTGCGATGGTCGCCTCGGGCGCACTAGAGGTCAGCACGCCTGGCTTCACCTTCGAGCTCACCACACTGGCTGCAGCGGATGATGGCCTCGCCTTCACCGGTTCGTCCGGCTACCTAGGCGCTTGGCTCGCTTTTGCGCTCATCGGCGCCGGCGGACTGCTCATGATTTCTCGACGCCCCACCGGGCGCCACCGCGCGTGAATAGGGGTGGCAGCGCACTGGAGCGCTGCCACCCAATCACTCGCCTCGAGAGCTAAGTGCGTGCAGGGTTTTCCCACCCCCCGGGTTGGCCCTGCACGTCTATTCGGGTAACGCTTGCCACGGATCAGGTGTGGCTGTGGTCGGTAACCAGCCGACCAGAGATGATTCGGGGCGGGCGGCGATACGGTTTGGTCGATTTCACACAACTTTGAGATGAGTGTGGGCTGTGCCTGTTCGCTCACCGCACGTTGGGATCGTCAGCGGGCACGACTACGCTAGGGGCGTGGTTGCTGCCCTATATCGCCGATACCGGCCCGAGACTTTTGCTGAACTCATCGGCCAGTCTCAAGTGACCGATCCGCTGCGCACAGCGTTGCGCACCGATCGGGTCAATCATGCGTACCTGTTTAGTGGTCCGCGTGGGTGTGGCAAGACGACATCCGCCCGCATTTTGGCGCGTTGTCTCAACTGTGCCGAGGGCCCGACCGACACTCCCTGTGGGGTGTGTGCGTCGTGTGTAGAGCTGTCGCGTGATGGTGGCGGTTCGCTCGATGTTGTCGAGATCGACGCGGCAAGCCACAACGGTGTTGAGGATGCCCGTGACCTGCGCGAGCGCGCAGTGTTCGCCCCGGCCCGCGACCGTTTCAAGATCTTCATTCTCGACGAGGCGCACATGGTGACGCCTCAGGGCTTCAACGCGATGCTCAAGATTGTTGAAGAGCCGCCGGAGCACGTGAAGTTCATCTTCGCGACGACCGAGCCTGACAAGGTGATCGGCACGATTCGTTCGCGCACCCATCACTACCCGTTCCGTTTGGTTCCGCCGGCCCAGATGCTCGACTACGTTCAGCAGCTGTGCGAAAGCGAGAACGTCGAAGTGGAGCCCGGAGTGCTTCCCCTCGTTGTTCGTGCCGGTGGCGGTTCGGTGCGCGATACTCTCTCGCTGCTCGATCAACTCATCGCTGGCTCCGACACCGCAACGGTCGGCTACGAGCGCGCCGTTGCGCTGCTGGGTTACACCCACGCCGAGCTACTCGACGAAGTGATTGACGCCCTCGGCACCGGCGACGCTGCCGCTGCGTTCTCGTCGGTCGACCGCGTCATCCAGACCGGTCAAGACCCGCGTCGTTTCGTCGAAGATCTTCTGGAGCGGATGCGCGACCTCATCGTTGTCGCAGCCACCGCAGACAACGCCGCCTCCGTGCTGCGCGGCATCCCGCAAGACCAGCTTGAGCGCATGGCGCAGCAGGCCCACACACTGGGTGCCGCTGAGCTATCGCGCGCAGCCGATGTGATCAACGCTGCGCTCTCAGAAATGACCGGCGCAACCTCACCGCGGCTTCATCTTGAACTGATGATCGCGCGCATTTTGGTTCCCGCGAGCGATAACACCCAACGTGGTGCACTCGCGCGGGTTGAGCGCCTCGAACGTCGCATCGGTATCGAGGGTGATGCACCCATCGCCGCGGCTCCCGCTGCCAGTGCGGCACCGTCGCGTGCTGCGGCACCGGCGGCTGCTCCTGCTTCCGCACCGGCGGCTGCCCCCGCTGAACGTGCCGCTGCGCAGACACCTGCCGCGACGCCGCCGGCACCCGCGGCTGGTTCGGCGACTCCGGCTGCCTCACCGCCGGCGCCCGCAGCATCCAGTACGGGGCTCTCTGCCCCCGCTGCGCCGCGCACGACGCCCGTATCGTTTCAGCAGGTCAAAGATGCCTGGCCCGAAATTCTTGATGTGGTCGAGAACCTCAAGCGCACCGCGTGGATGGTCGTGTTCACGGCTAAGCCTCTTGAGCTTCGCGACGAGAAGATTTTGGTGCTCTCGTTCCCCAGCCAACGCGACGTTGATGCTCTCAAGCAGCGCAGTGCTCCCGGCGAAGGAGTCGGCGACTATCTCAAGAAGGCAGTCGTGCACGTGCTCGGTTTCGAGCCCGCGTTCATCGCCAAAGTTGAGGGTGCCCCGTCGGCGCCTCCCGCTGAGCACCCAGCACCGCCGGCAGCACCGCAGCAGGAATCGCGGATGCCGGTCCCGGAGGTTTCGCCGGAACCCACGGCTCAGCCGCGCTCGCCGCAGCGCACCGCGCCCGCCGTTGATGAGGGCCCCGAGCCTGAGGAACCTGCGCCGGCCGAAGATCGTGAACCCGGGGGATGGGCTGTAGCGGCTATCCCTGAGTCCGAGCCAGAATCCGAGGGCGACCCTTCCGCAGCACGCGGTGGCGCTGCAGCGCAACGCACTGCTAACGCGCAAGCGCAGCAAGCTCAGCAAGCGGCGAAGAAGCCGACGGCCGACCGGTTGGCTGAAGCGGCAGCAGCTGCACCTCCAGCCCCACCAGAATCAATGGCGAAAGCAGCGATGTCGGCAACGGCAGCGCAAATGGATCGTTCGCGTTATGGCGAATCCGTTGTGCGCGAACTGCTGAACGCAACCTTTATCGAAGAAGAGCAAGTGGCTCCCCGCGTGGTGCCGCAGCCGAGAGACGAGTAACCCGTGTACGACGGAATTGTTCAAGAACTGATCGACGAGCTCGGTCGGCTTCCCGGCATCGGGCCCAAGTCTGCTCAGCGCATCGCATTCCACATTTTGCAGACCGAAAGTTTTGATGTTCGTCGGCTTGCAGAACTGCTCAACGACATCCGCGACAAAGTGCATTTTTGCGCCATTTGCGGCAACGTAACCGAGCACGACACGTGTTCGATTTGTCGGGATGCTCGGCGCTCGCCGGCCACGATTTGTGTTGTCGAAGAGGCAAAAGACGTCGTCGCTATCGAGCGCACTCGCGAATTCCACGGGCTGTATCATGTACTCGGTGGAGCTATCAGCCCCATCGATGGAATTGGTCCCGACCAGTTGCGCATCAAGCAGCTGTTGGGCCGGTTAGCTGACGGCGTCGTCACAGAAGTCATCATCGCGACCGACCCCAATCTCGAAGGTGAAGCAACCGCTACGTACCTCACGCGGCTTCTCGTTCAACCCAACCTTCGTATTTCTCGCCTCGCATCCGGTCTCCCGGTCGGCGGAGATCTGGAATATGCCGACGAGGTCACTCTCGGTCGTGCATTTGAAGGTCGTCGAACGATCGACAACTAGCCCTCCCGTAACGAACTCGGCGGATGGTGCTGGCACCGTTAGACTCGCATTTTGGGCACCTGCTGCCCGATCAACCACGCTTCAGGAGAACAATGAGCCTCATCGTTCAGAAGTTCGGTGGCTCGTCCGTTGCCGACGCTGAGAGTATTAAGCGCGTCGCTAAGCGCATTGTCGAGACCCGCAAGGCCGGAAACGACGTTGTTGTTGTCGTTTCAGCCATGGGTGACACCACCGACGAACTCTTCGATCTCGCCGCGCAAGTCGTGCCAGTGCCGACCGGGCGCGAGCTCGACATGCTGCTTACCGCAGGCGAACGAATTTCGATGGCGTTGCTCGCCATGGCGATCAAGGGCTTGGGCGTCGACGCTCGCAGTTACACCGGCAGCCAGGCCGGAATGGTCACGGATGCCCAGCACGGTGCCGCGCGTATCGTGGAGGTTTCTCCTCGCCGCGTCAAAGAAGCCCTCGACGATGGCGCTATCGCGATCGTCGCAGGCTTCCAAGGATTCAACCGGGGAACCGGAGACATTACGACTCTCGGTCGCGGTGGCTCAGACACCACCGCGGTAGCCCTCGCCGCCGCGCTCGGTGCCGAGACGTGCGAAATCTATACCGACGTCGATGGCATTTTTACGGCTGATCCCCGCATCGTGAAGTCCGCGGGCAAGGTCGATGTCGTCACGAGCGAAGAAATGTTGGAGCTTGCTGCGGCAGGCGCCAAGGTGCTCGATGTGCGCGCTGTGGAATATGCGCGCCGGCACGGGGTAACGATCCACGTGCGGTCGTCGTTCAATAACAACACGGGCACGTTGGTAGTCAATCCGAAGGATGGAGAGAGCGTGGAAGAAGCAATCATCACAGGTGTTGCCTCCGATCTGAGCGAAGCGAAGATCACGGTGGTAGGAGTTCCTGATGTTCCAGGAAAGGCTGCACAGATCTTTACGATCGTGGCCACCGCTAATGCCAACATCGACATGATCGTTCAGAACGTTTCTGAGGCGGCCACCGGTCGCACCGACATCTCCTTCACTCTGAAGAAGTCGGATGCCGAAGATGTGCTTCGAGCGTTGACCTTCAATCAAGAAGAGGTTGGCTTCGAGTCGCTGCAGCACGATGACCAGATCGGAAAGCTCTCCGTGGTCGGCGGCGGCATGCGCACCAACGCTGGAGTGTCGGCTCGACTGTTCACAGCTCTGTTCGAGGCTGGCATCAACATGGAAATGATCTCCACCAGTGAGATTCGCATTTCTGTCGTCACGCGTGCTGACACCGTCGCCGAGGCGGTTCGCGTGGTGCACACGGCGTTCGGCCTTGATGGCGATGAAGAAGCTGTTGTGCACGCGGGAACGGGCCGCTAACCGCGCTTCGCGGCCAAATTTTCTTCTTGTTCGGCGCTAGTGTGGCGAATACAAACTGTAGGTAGAGGTACTCATGAGTAACGCAGGCATCCGTATTGGTGTTGTTGGTGCAACGGGTCAGGTTGGCGCTGTTGTGCGTCGTCTGTTGGAAGAACGTGATTTTCCGGTAGCGGAGATTCGTTACTTCGCATCTGCTCGCAGTGCGGGCACGACGTTGCCGTTCAAGGGTGAGCAGATCACCGTTGAAGATGCCTCTGTTGCTGATCCCACGGGCCTTGACGTTGCGATTTTCTCTGCTGGTGCCACGACGTCGCTGGCGCAGGCTCCCCGCTTTGCAGCGGCCGGCGTCACGGTGATCGATAACTCGTCGGGCTGGCGCATGGACCCTGAGGTTCCGCTGGTCGTCAGCGAGGTCAACCCCCACGCGATTGACCAGGCCGTTAAGGGCATCATTGCGAACCCGAACTGCACCACGATGGCAGCGATGCCGGTGTTGAAGGTTCTGGATGCCGAAGCCGGTCTTGAGCGCTTGATCGTGAGCACCTACCAGGCTGTGTCTGGCGCAGGCCTTGCCGGTGGCGAAGAGCTACTCGAGCAGGCTGCTGCTGCGGTCGCCCAAAACACGATGGGACTCGTCGAGGATGGCGCGGCCGTCACCATGCCTGCCCCGAACAAGTTCCCCAAAAACATTGCGTTCAACGTTGTTCCGTTTGCCGGCAACATCGTCGACGATGGACTCAACGAGACCGACGAAGAGAAGAAGCTGCGCAACGAGAGCCGCAAGATTCTCGAACTGCCCGGCCTGTTGGTCAGTGGCACGTGCGTTCGCGTCCCAGTCTTCACCGGCCATTCGTTGTCGATCAACGCCGAATTTGCCAAGCCCTTGAGCCCCGAGCGGGCGAAGGAATTGCTGGCGGATGCTCCCGGTGTCAGTCTCAGCGACATCCCGACGCCTCTCGACGCAGCGGGCGCCGACCCCAGCTTTGTGGGTCGCATCCGCACGGATGAGGGCGTGCCGAACGGTCGCGGCCTCGCGTTGTTTATTAGCAACGACAACCTGCGCAAGGGTGCCGCTCTCAACGCGGTGCAAATCGCGGAGCTTGTTGCCGCAAAGATTCTCGCAAAGGTTTCGGCTTAGCGGGCACGCTTCACTGCCCGCCGCTCCGAACTTCCCGTATGACCTTCGGTTCCGCAGCCCGCACGATCATTGCGATGATCGCGGTCTCCGTCACGTTGGGTCTTGCGGGGTGCGCGACGAGCGCGTCCTCGACGGAGCCTCTCGCCGTCGCGGCGGCAGATTCCGATGCTCTTCGGGTCGCTTTCTATGGCGACTCGTATACGCGGGGAACAGGAGCATCAGCGGAGCAATTGCGCTGGTCGACGCTTCTCAGCAGCCAGCATGGCTGGAGTGAGTTCAATCCGAGCGTGAGCGGTCTTGGGTTCATGCGCAACCGCACGGAGTTCGGCGACGGCGACCTGCCCGGCCTCATCATTGCCGACGACCCCGATGTCGTTATTGTCGCGATGGGCCTCAACGACAACTTCGCCTACGACGCGTATGCCGACGAGCTGCCCGGCCAGATCCTGAGCGATTTCGAGCGACTCGTGTCGGAGCTCCCGGATGCCCAGATCATTGTCGTCGAGCCTTTCTGGTACAAAACCCAGCGCCCTGCTTCGGTCGGAGTGATCATTTCGTGGGTGCGTGACGCCGCAACTGAAGCCGGCGCCGATTACGTGTCGGGCGCGTCGTATTGGCTCACGGGGCATCCGGAGTGGATGTCCGATGACAACCTGCATCCCAACGATGCGGGGCATGCGGCGATCGCAACCCAGATGGATCTCGCGCTTCGCGAACTCGGGCTCTAGCTCTCGTGAATTACTCATGGTCTCCCGCGCCGAAGGCCACAGCAATCGTTTGGGCCACCCGCGCCGAACTCCTTCCATGAAGTTTGATTCAGTAGCCCGCATTATCGCGACGACCGTTGTGGTCGCAGCGGCCCTCAGCCTCTCGGCCTGCAGCTCCGAGGAGCCCGCGGCCGAACGCGACCCCAGCGACGTTCGCGTCGCTTTCTATGGTGACTCCTACACTCTCGGCACCGGAGCGTCGGCTTTCGAGAACCGGTGGTCGACGGTGATCAGCGAGCAGCGGGGGTGGAGCGAGTTCAATCCGAGCGTGAACGGACTCGGCTTTATCAACAACCGCAGCACATTCGGCGACGGCGATCTTCCGAGCCTGATCATCGCGGATGACCCCGACATCGTGATCGTGACGATGGGCCTCAACGACAACTTCAGTTTCGATGCCCGATCCGACGACATCCGCGCTCAAATCTCAGCAGATTTCGACCGGCTGACAACCGCGCTTCCGGATGCCCGCTTCATTGTTGTCGAGCCGTTCTGGTACACGGATGAGCGGCCAGAGTCGGTCGAAACGATCATCGGTTGGGTCGAGGCTGCCGCATCCGACAGCGGTGCTGACTACATTCCGGGGGCCTCGCACTGGATCGAGGGGCACCCCGAGTGGATGGCCAGCGACGGGCTGCATCCCAACAATGAGGGTTACGCGGCGATGGCCAGCGAGATGGATCAGGCTCTTCGCACTTTGGGCCTCTAACAGAAGGCTAAAGTGGAGTTGTGAAGAAAACCGTCGACGTCGCGCTTATCGGCGGCGGAATCATGAGTGCCACCCTCGGAACGCTGCTAAAGCAATTGCAGCCGGACTGGGAGATCCAGATTTTCGAACGCTTGGGCGAACTTGCCCTGGAGAGTTCGAATCCGTGGAACAACGCTGGCACCGGACATTCCGCGCTGTGCGAGCTCAATTACACCCCGCAAAAGAGCGATGGCTCTATCGAGATTTCGAGTGCGGTGAAGGTCAACGAGCAGTTCCAGGTGTCACGCCAGTTCTGGTCGTACCTCGTTGATGAGGGCGCGTTGCCCGAACCCGAGTCGTTCATCAATGCGACCCCGCACATGAGCTTTGTATGGGGCGAAACAAACGTCGAATATTTGCGCAAGCGTTTCGAAGCGCTCAAGGATCACCCGCTCTTCGCGGGCATGGAATACAGCGAAGACCCTGCCGTCATTCACGGCTGGGCGCCGCTCATGATGCCAGGTCGCCTCAAGTCAGAGCCAGTGGCCGCGACGCACATTCCTGCGGGCACTGACGTCGACTTTGGTGCGCTTTCGCACTATCTCGTCAACAACCTCGTGGAGTCGGGTGCTGAGCTCAGCACGGGCATCCTGGTCACGAACCTCACGAAACAGCGCGACGGACTGTGGAAGCTCAAGCTGCGTCACGACATCGGCGGCACTCCTGTCGAGCCCGTGACCGCACGTTTCGTCTTCGTGGGTGCTGGCGGTTACGCCCTCAACCTTCTACAGAAGTCGGGCATCAAAGAGATTCGCGGCTTCGGCGGGTTCCCCGTCAGCGGCGAGTTCCTGCGCACCGACAACCCCGAGCTCGTGGCTGCCCACAGTGCCAAGGTCTACGGCAAGGCGGCTGTTGGTTCGCCGCCCATGTCGGTTCCTCACCTCGACCTTCGCGTCGTTGAGGGGGAGGGCAGCCTCATGTTCGGCCCCTACGCCGGATTCAGCCCCAAGTTCTTGAAGACCGGTTCAGTTCTCGACCTCTTTGCGTCCATCCGGTGGCACAACGTGCTCCCGATGGTCGCCGCCGGCCTCAGCAACCTGTCGCTCGTCAAGTATTTGGTTGGTCAGCTCATGGCGAGCCCCGAGACCAAGTTCGAAGAACTCAAGGCATTCGTGCCCAATGCCAAGCCAGAAGATTGGTACAGCATCACGGCTGGTCAGCGCGTGCAGGTGATGAAGAAAGACCCGAAGAAGATCGGTGTCTTGCAGTTTGGCACCGAGGTCGTGTCCTCCGCCGATGGCAGCATTGCTGGCCTTCTCGGCGCATCGCCGGGAGCCTCCACGGCCGTGCCGATCATGCTCGGTCTGGTGGAGAAGTGCTTCCCCGAGCGTATGGATGAGTGGCGTCCGAAGATCGAGAAGATGATCCCGACGTTCGGCCAGCAGCTTGCTGACTCGCCTGAACTTGCTCGAGAGACGATCACCCGCACGGCGAAGGCGTTGCACATCAATCCGTAAGTGGCTTGTAGCGCGCTATTTGTCCCCCGTTTAGTGGGCCTTTGACCCCAACTGTACCCCGCACGCGGGGTACAGTTCGTACCCCGATTGCTGCCATACTGTGTGTGGTGTATTTCCGGCACGAGGAACGGGGGCAGACATGTCTATTGGCTTGCCTGCCCACCTGCGCAAAGAGAGCGTCACTCGGGCTTTCGCGCGGGTTATTAACGCTGTCGCTTTCGTCTGCTTAACCCTCGCGTTCGTGGGGGTGGTGACGTTGTATGCCAGCGACACGAGCCGCAATCTCGTGCCTGCGGCGATCGCACTTATTCCGATGCTCATTACGGTCAGGCTCCTGAACCGCTATCGCACGATGTTCTTTACCGTCGCGCACCTTCTCATCGGCGGCCCCGCTACCTACTGGTTCGCGCTCACGATCATTTCGCAATTGCGACCGGTAGGGGTTGTCGGGCACTACTTGCTCGACCTCGTCCTGATCGCCATGATGTTCGTGGGCGGCGCCGGGCGCAACGTGGTGTGGAGCATCCTCTGGTGCACGGTTGGTGTTGCCGTGTCTCAGGCGTCAGTGGCGTTGGCATCGCTGCAGATTCAGGGCTTTGTTCACCCGCATCCGACAGTCTTTGTGATTTACGTTGCTGCTATCAGCGTGCTCATGATCCTGCGGCTCAGCCAACGCGGGGTGCGGCGCGTGCAGTCTCACCTGCACCGGGCGGCACGCGATGATGAGTTCGCGAGTCTTCGCTATGGCATCGAAGCCACCTCCGCTGCCGTTATGCACGACACGGTTCTTAGTCATCTCGCCGCTATCGCACACGCTCCATTTGGCGCGATGAACCCGAAACTCCAGCGCGACATTAGCCGTGACCTTGAGGTGCTCGTGGGCGAAGAATGGCTTTCGGAGGCGGCTCTCGATTCCTCCGATAGCGTGCGGCACGACTGGCAGAACAGCGCGCTCCTCGCGACGATTACTGAGGCTCGTGCCCTAGAACTCGTCGTTGAAGTCACCGGAGACTTGACGGCGTTGTCCCGCTTGGATTCGAGAGGCGATGCTGCTCTTGCCCCCGCCGTTAAGCAGTGTCTCGTCAATGTCATCAATCACTCCGGCACGATGCGGGCTGAAGTGGCAATCTTCGGCTCCCCGAGCGAAGTGAGCGTGCTCGTCGTGGATGCGGGCAAGGGCTTCAACGAGGCGGAGACCGGTGCTGATCGGCTGGGTTTGCGGCAGTCTGTTCGCCGGCGAATCGAGACGGTGTCGGGAACAGTTCAAGTCTGGTCTACTCCGGGCCTCGGCACATCGGTCATGATTCGGGTGCCCACGGCTGAGAACGCGCCCGCCTTAGAGCGGAGTGCAGCCCAATGACCGCTCTCGCTGACACCGAGTCGGTTCAACAGCTCGACCCCCTCGGGACCCTTGACGCGCGCCCCGTCAGCGTTGTGGCTGCGGCTGGCGTTCTTATTCTCGGCGCTGTTATGACCTGGCTTAGCGGGCCGAACATCGCCCATCCCGTGCTCGCAAATAGTGCGTTGATCTTTGTTGCGCTCTCTTCGGTGACGCTGATCATTGGAACGAGCCCGCTGCGTGCCCCGTTCAGCGGCGGGCTGCACGCGGCTGTTATCGGCTATCTGGTTATCGCGTTCGCGCTCAGTTCGGCGTCGCTGGGAAGCAATGCTGCGCTGCTCACCGATTTCTGGGGGCCGCTGCTCATTGGTATTGCCTGCATGGCCCTTGCCCCCTATCGGCCCATCGCAGAACTGGTCACGATGGGGGTGGTCGCCGCGATCTTCACGGGGTTTATCGCCATCGTGCAGTCGTCCGTTTCGGAAGTTCAGGCGCCAGCGATGATCGTCGCCCTCTTTTCGATGACTCCGGTTCTCACGATGTCGATCGGTGGTGCCGCGTTTTCACGGTCGCTCATCCAGACGCATGAAGAGTGGGCGTCACGCGCCCTGCGAGCGACGTCGCGCCAGATGAGACGTGAGCATGCGGGAGTTGCGCGATCGGTGCAACAGGACCGCGTCACTATCCTCAACCGCGATATTGCGCCGCTCTTTGCTGAACTCGCTCAGCGCGGAATCATCTCGCCCGAGGACCGCGCTCGAGCGGCCACATACTCGGAATCGATCCGTGAACTCATGGTTACCGAAGTTAACCGCAGTTGGCTCGAATCTGTCGTTGCCAACTCTTTCGGTGCGCTCGACGATGGTAATCGGGTCTACGACCCTCATCGACTGGCCGGTGCCATGACAGCCCATCAACGCACTGCCTTGCGCGCGGCCGTATTGGCCGTTGCGACCGGTGGTGAAATTGACCGTCGCAGTGTGCGCCTCGCGATTGAGAAGACTGACTCCGGGGCGGTTATCACAGTGACAGGCCTCATCACCTCATCCGAATCATCGTGGCGTTCGTCTTTGGCGCCCTATCTCGCAGTTTTGCGCGTTGTCTTTACTGGACTTCGCATTTCTTATCGATCGCCCTCTCTCACCGTTAGGTTCACTTATGACACCCCCTGAGACCAACCTCAGCGCTCATCTCGGCGACAGGCCGCCCATTCGTCTTGCGATCCTCGACGATCACGAAGTGCTGCTCGACAGCCTCAACAGTTGGATCACCAACAACGCACCGGACTTCGATGTTGTTCTCACCGCCAGCACGTGGCTCGAGCTCGTGCACAGCGACCGTTTTCCGACCGAGCTCGTCTTTCTCGACTTCCAGCTGAAAGAGCCTGTGTCGATCGAAGCCCGTGTGCGCACATGTCGCGCCGCGGGAGCCAAAGTGATCGTTCTCTCCAGCCTCGATAGCCGCGAGGCTCGTGACCGCGCTCTGGCGGCCGGGGCGGCCACTTTCCTCTCGAAGTCGCTGCCGATGCACGAAGTGATGGATGCCGCCCGCCAGATCATGGGCGTCGAGGGCGAAGGTTCGCAGCAGCATGACTGGCGACCACTGCCATCGGGATCGGCTGACCAGTCGAAGCCGAAGCTGAGTGCCGGCGAGGCTGACGCACTCACCCTGTACGCTTCTGGACTAAGCACACCGCAGGTTGCCGAGCGGATGAACGTTCAATACGAAACGGCAAAGACTTACCTGCGCAGGGTGCGAGAAAAGTACGCAAAGGCCAACCGGCCGGCAAGTAAAAAGGCTGACCTGATTCGTCGGGCTGCTGAGGATGGATTTCTACGCTGATGAGCAAACTGTATTTCCGCTACGGAGCCATGAACAGTGGCAAGAGCACCGCGTTGCTGCAGGCCGCCTACAACTACGAAGAGCGCGATCAGCAGGTGTTGCTGGCAAAGCCGCACATCGATACCAAGGGCGACAACGCGATCATTTCGCGACTGGGCGTAACGCGTCAGGTCGACTTCACAATTTCGCCGACCGACGACGTGTACGAGGTGTTTGCTCGCGAACGAGCAAGCGTGTTCGAGAAGACCGGGCTGCCGGTGAGTTGCTTGCTCGTCGACGAGGCTCAGTTCTTTACCGAAGCCCAGGTCGATGACTTGCTGCGTATCGCCATTGTGGAGAAGGTTCCGGTGCTGGCTTACGGTATCCGCACCGACTTCCAGACGGTCGCGTTTCCTGGCAGCCGTCGTTTGCTCGAAATTGCGCATTCGCTTGAAGAGCTCAAGACCATTTGCCGCTGCGGCCGCAAAGCAGTATTCAACGCCCGCACGGTCGGGGACCAGTTCATTTTCGACGGCGACCAAGTCGCTATCGACGGGGTGGATGTCGGCTACCAGTCGCTGTGCGGAGCGTGCTACCTCGAAGAGAGCGGTGGCGTTCTCAACAGTGGATGGCGCCCCAAGATCGAGTTCAGCTACGGAAGCGCGCCTGACGCCGACTTCTCGTAAGGCTGGGGACGGCACCTGCGCCGTACCGAGAGGCTGTTAACGACGAAACACCCTCCCGAAGGAGGGCGTTTCGTCGTACTTACTGCAGTTTGTCGGGGTAGCGGGATTTGAACCCACGACCTCTTCGTCCCGAACGAAGCGCGCTACCAAGCTGCGCCACACCCCGATCATCGGTCACTTGCGCGACCGATACATCAAGAATAGCCGATATCTCCGGCGGTGAGAGTCACTATCACCGCTTCTGGTTTGCAAGCGAAGCGAACGGGCGCGTAAATCGACGTTCCGAGGCCCGCGCTGACGTTGAGGAACGCAGCACGACGCAAGTGGTGCCAGATGCTGAGGCCGCTCGCCTGCTCGCGAGGGATGTCGCAATTAGTCACGAGGGCAGGCATGCCAGGCACGCGAACTTGGCCTCCGTGGGTGTGTCCAGCGAAGATGGCGTCAGCACCGTTAGTGACGAGGGCATCGAGCACGCGACGGTAGGGGGCATGCGTTACGCCGAGCGCTACGGTTTCGGGGCCGTGGGGGTCATCCGCCCAGCCCACGTTTTCGCGCATTTCTTCGACATTGGCGGGAAGCCGGTCGAGGCGCTCCCAGCCGCGATGCGCATCTGCCGTGCCGAAAAGCTCGAGCCGTGACCCGCGCATCTCGATCGCCCGCGCGTGGTTATTGAGCGAGAGCCAGCCGAGTTGGTCTTCGAAGTACGCATCCAAAGCATCTGTGTCGAGGTGTTCGACGGGGCGATGTCCTGAGGACGGCCCGGTGAAATAGGTAAAAGGGTTTTTGAATTGGGGGCCGTAGTAGTCGTTCGAGCCGTGCACGAAGACTCCGGGAACGCCGGCGAAAGGTTCGAAGGCGCGCTTGATGCCCAGGATGCCGTCGCGGTGGCCCAGGTTGTCGCCAGTGTTGACGACCAGATCGGGCTCATACAGCGCTAACTCGCGAACCCAGTCCTGCTTGCGAGTTTGCCACGGAGCCATGTGCAAATCGGAGAGGTGCAGCACGGTAATGTCGCGCGCACTCGGGTCGAGGATCGGAAGGATCTCGTGTCGAACAGTGAACGCATTGCGTTCAACCAACGAGCCCCACGCGAACGCGGCGACCCCTGCCGCAGCTACCGCACCGAGTGCGGTAGCTGCGGGGGAGAGACGTCTGCCTACGGACACGGCGTTGACTGCGCGACGGTGAGCTTGATCGTGGTGCTCGTCTTTGCGTAGGAGCCTGCCGACGGGCTGGAGGCTGTTACCTTTCCGTCGCTCGGGTCACCCGGCGATACTTCCTCGCAGGACTGGCTCACGTTCGAGAATCCAGACCCGCTGAGGATGCCCTGGGCGGTGGCTAAGTCATCCCCGACGACGTCGGGTACCTCCACCTTGTTGCCCTTACTGGTGTAGACCGTGACGGTGACGCCGGCGGCGGACTGTGTGCCCGCTGCAGGATTCGTCCGGACGACCTGACCTTCAGGGAGCTCAGAATCGACCTGGCCGCCATCTGCGAAGCTGAAGCCCAGGCTCACGAGCACTGACTTGGCCTGTTCCAGCGACTGCAGGGAGAGGTCAGGAACCTCGGTACCCGAACCGGTGAGAAGGCTTGAGTCGGGTTCAGGAAGAGCACCACCGGGGTACTTGATGTTGAGCGCGGTGTCCGTTGCTTTGGTGATGTAGTGGCGCAGACGATAACCGTTCACACCGGCGTAGTAGAGCTGGCTGATGTTTTGGAACCCGGAAATGTTTCCGACCCAGGTTGCCGTGCCGTAACGAGTCGTTCCGCTCGCCATCCACGTGTGGACAGCGCCGTCGGTGGTTCCCGTCTTACCAAAGATCGGGATGCCATCGTTGGGGTCGGAGTAGGCAGCGTTACCGCGGTTCAGTACTTCAGTGAGTACATATGCGGTGGTCGCGGCGACCTCAGGAGAGATGGCCTGACGGCAATTTTGTTCTTGGCCACCAAGGTCGGTGTTGCTGGCGTTGATCGCCTTGTCGATGATGATCGGCTCGCACCAGAGTCCGCCAGCACCAATCGTGGCGTATGCCGACGCCATGCTGAGCGGGGTTACATCGTTCGTGCCGATGATCGATGACGGGAAGCTTTCAAGCTCGGCGCCGTCGGCTCGCTCAACGCCCATGCTTGCAGCGACGTTGCGAATGTTACACAGGTCAAGTTGGGTAGCCATGGAGAAAAACACACCATTGATGGACTCTGCGGTACCTTCGGCGACAGTGTAAATGCCCGACTCATTGGCGTTGTTACCGAACTCCACGGTGTCGCCGTAGGGGCCGTTGCAACTATCCAAAAACTGAGAGCCTGGGATGTCTCGAGCGGTACCTTCAAGACGGTCGTAGATGCCCTTGCCCTGAATGAGCCACTCGATGAGGGTGAACACCTTGTACGTCGATCCGGGTTGGAATCCGCTCGATCCGCCATAGTTGTAGCTGGTGTTGTAGTTCACAGCGGTGCTCTCGATGCCACCGCCGTCGAGGGTGTCGTTGAAGAGTTTATTTTCGGCCATCACGAGCACTCGCCCGGTGCCCGACTCAACGGTGGAGGTGGCGCTTCCCAGGCTGAACGAAGTCTCGTCGTTGGGCGCGTACGTCCAGGTGGCTTTCTGGGCGGGAATTTGAGCGTCGAGGTCGAGGGTCGTGTAGAGGCTGTAGCCGCCCTTCTTCCAATTCTGGTTGCGCTCGTCGACGGTGTCGCCGAGGAACTCGAAGTCGGGAACACTTTTGACGACGTAGTCGCAGAACCACTTGGCGTACTCGTAGGCCGAGGTGCAACCGTTATTCGGCGCGGAGAGGTCTACAGATTCTTCGTCTACTTGAATAGCAACGGCTTCGTCGTATTGTGTGCGATCGATGGCGCCGACGTCGAGCATCGCGACGAGAATAACGTTGCGACGCTCTTGGTTGGCTGCATAGTTTTCAGGATCCGACAGGTTTCGGACGCTGGGCTCTTGCACGATGGCGATCAGGCTTGCTGACTGCTCGAGAGTGAGATCCTTCGCATCAACGCTGTAATAGCGCTGCGCGGCGGCCTGAATGCCGTACGTGGCGTTGCCGAAGTTGGCGATGTTGAGGTACGCGGTCAGGATTTCCTTCTTCGTGTACCGCTTCTCAAGCCCAATTGCGAGCTTCATCTCTTTGAGTTTGCGGTCGAAGGACTGACTCGTGGCGGCAAGATACGCGGCCGAGCGCTCATCTTCGGTTGGCAGAGATTCTGCCTCTGAGATGTAGGTGTTCTTGACGAGCTGCATCGTCAGCGTGGATGCACCACTCTCGATTCCCGAAGAAACGAAGTTACCCACGGCGGCACGCACGAGCGAGGTGAGGTCGACACCACCGTGCTCGAAGAATCGGCGGTCCTCGCCTGCAACTACAGCATCAACGGCGTACTCGGAGATCTCGTCGAATCCGACCTCTTGACGGTTCTGATCGTAGATCGTGGCGATCTGGTAGTAGCCGTCTACGTTGCCGCTGCCGGTGAACTGCGCGAAGATCGCATTGCGTTCTGGCTGCTGATCGATTTCGAGGTAATCGGGCAGTCCATCGAAGATGCCGATGGTACTTGTGGCGGTGATGCCGGTGACCGCGAGCGCGGGGGCAACCATGGCTGTGACGAGCACGCCAGAGAGGACACTGAAGCTGATCAATCCGGCAATAGCCGAAACGATGCCGCGACGCGGAGTTTTTTGGGCAGACATATGATCAAGAGTAGGGGATCATTGATAACGCCATGCTGAACGGGAGCCGCAAATATGCCTAAATGGGAGTACTTGACAACACCACTGATGGTGCACAATTCCACCGCGATTCTTAATAATTGGGGATCCGAAGGGTGGGAGCTTGTGCAGGTCGGTACCGGCCCTGAAGGGGGCCCGGTCGCTTATTTCAAACGCATCAAGGAAGAGAATAAGTAATGTCACAGCTTGATCAGCGGCTCGCAGAGCTGGGCCTGACGGTCCCAGAAAGTTCAAAGCCACTTGCCTCCTATTTGCCAGCAATGGTTTCGGGAAACCTTGTGTACACGTCCGGTCAGCTGCCGATGGTTGATGGCGCACTTCCGGCAACCGGCAAAGTCGGTGCCGAGGTGGATGCTGCTGCAGCACAGGAGTACGCCAAGACCTGTGTTCTCAACGGCCTTGCTGCCGCGAGGGGCGCGATTGGATCTCTTGACCGCATCACGCGCGTGGTGAAGGTCGTCGGT
The DNA here is from genome assembly GCF_015864945.1 of Salinibacterium sp. NG253. Taxonomy (GTDB): domain Bacteria; phylum Actinomycetota; class Actinomycetes; order Actinomycetales; family Microbacteriaceae; genus Rhodoglobus. The sequence goes on from NZ_JADYWF010000002.1 coordinate 225,008, forward strand.
TTCGTGGCATCCGACCCCAGCTTTACCGGCCAGCCCGGTGTAATCAACGGAGCGTCCGAGCTCTTGGTTGAGATTTTTGGTGAGATCGGTAAGCACGCTCGTAGCGCTGTCGGTGTCGCTGTATTGCCGCTCGATTCTCCTGTTGAGGTCGAGTTCGTGTTCGAGTTCGCGTGATCGAAGTCTGGCAGTCCGGTCAAGCCGGAGAGAATGCCCCGCTTCGCTCGCTAGATCTGAGTGAGTGGGATCCTACGCTCGTGGGCGTCACGCTGCAGGCGCGTCGTCTGGTGCAAGACAGTCGCGAGGCTGGGCCGGATGACGTGTTTGTGGCTATCGGCACCACTGCGTCGTCGGCATTGCCGTACATTGATGCCGCTCTCGCCCAGGGTGCTGTCGCTGTGCTCGTGGACGCGAAGGCGGCCGAGAGCGCCCACGGTGACGACCGCGTGTTCGCGATTGCGAACCTCCGCGAGGTAATCGGCGCCCGAGCGGATGCGTTTGTCGAGCATCCGTCTGCCTCGATGTCCATGGTGGGTATTACAGGCACGAATGGTAAAACGTCGACGGCTCACTTGCTGACGCAAGCGTGGCAGCGACTGGGGATGACGTCGGCAACGATCGGAACGTTGGGCGCGGGAATTACGGGCAAGCCCCGCATCAACATGGGCATGACGACTCCGCAAGTGACGGCGGTGCACCAGTTCTTGGATGACTTCCACCGTGCCGGCGTCACAAACGTGGCTATGGAGGTCAGCTCTCACGCGCTCGAGCAACGCCGAGTAGATGGCGTTGCGTTCGACATTGTCGCGTTCACGAACTTCACGCGCGATCACCTCGACTACCACGGGTCGATGGAGGAATATGCGGCGCAGAAGGCAAAGATCTTCACGCTACCGGGCATCCAGACGGCTCTGCTGAATCTTGATGACGCGGCTGCCGAGAATCACTTCCACCACACGATCCCTGCGGGCGTGCGCGCGATTGGCATGACCTCCCACGGCCATGCTGAAGCGAGTGTTCGTGCCGATAACGTGAAGCTCACCACCGAGGGTCTCGAGTTCGATCTCGTGATCGAGGGCGAAAGCCATCACGTCTCCAGCGGTCTCATCGGACGCTTCAATGTGGACAACTTGCTCACGTGCGCGACAGTGCTGTGGGCCCAAGGTGTCGAGCCGCGTGCGATCGCTGAGGTATTGGCGCCGCTCGAGCCGGTGCTGGGGCGTATGACCCGCATCCGCGAAAACGACCAGCTGCCGTTGGTTGTAGTGGATGCCGGCCACACTCCCGATGCGGTGCGTCAAGCAGTCACGGCTCTGCGTGACTCGGGCCACACCCGCATCGTGACCGTCTTTGGTGCAACGGGCGACCGTGATCCGGGCAAGCGCCCGGTGATGGCTCGCATCGTTGAAGACGCCTCTGACGTAATCGTGGTTACCGACGACGATGTGCACAACGAAGATGGCGACCAGATTGTGGACCACATTCGCGCCGGATTCGAACACCCGGAGCGGGTAGTGGAAATTCGCGACCGTACGACCGCCATCGCCTATGCGATTGATGCAGCGAATCCGGATGACGTGGTGCTCTTGCAGGGCAAGGGTCACGAACCGTACCAAATTGTGGGCAACGAGCGCGTGCCGTTCAGCGACATCGACACCGCTATTCGCTTGCTCAAGGAGCGCGCGAAGTAGCGAGAACGCAGCTGTAACGTAGCGAAGGCCGGGTCCCGTTGGGGCCCGGCCTTCGTCATTGCTGTGAGAGCTAGTTGAGCTTGTCGGAGATGATCTGCATCACGGTGGTGTCGGCGAGGGTGGTGGTGTCACCGATCTCGCGACCCTCCGCGACATCCTGAAGCAGTCGTCGCATGATCTTTCCCGAGCGGGTTTTGGGCAGCTCGGCGACGATGAAGATTTCACGGGGGCGAGCGATCGCCCCAATCTCCTTCGCAACGTGCTGACGCAAGAGGGCGCTCGCCTCGGCGGCGGTCTGAGCGTGCTCTTGGTTCGACTTGAGAATCACAAACGCGACTACAGCCTGACCGGTCGCTTCGTCAGCGGCTCCGACCACAGCGGCTTCCGCCACGATCGGGTTGGAGACGAGAGCGGACTCGATTTCGGTGGTCGACAGGCGGTGGCCGGAGACGTTCATGACGTCATCCACGCGGCCCAGCAGCCAAATGTCGCCATCTTCGTCAACGTGGGCACCATCGCCAGCGAAGTACTGTTCGCCGTCGAGCTGCGGGAACTTCGACCAGTAGGTTTCCTTGAAGCGCTCGGGGTCACCCCAGATGCCGCGCAGCATGGCAGGCCACGGTTCGGAGACCACGAGCAGCCCACCGTTGGGCGGATCGACGCGCGTGCCATCTTCACCGAGGATGTCAATCTTGATTCCCGGAATCGGCACCTGGGCCGAGCCTGGCTTCAGCGTCGTGAGCCCCGGCAGCGCGGAGATCATGATGGCGCCGGTTTCGGTTTGCCACCAGGTGTCAACAATGGGGGCGGTGCCCGCACCGATTACATCGCGGTACCAAATCCACGCTTCAGGGTTGATCGGCTCGCCCACCGAACCGAGCACGCGAATCGAGCTCAGGTCGAACTGCTCGGGGATTTGACGACCGGCCTTCATAAACGAACGGATGGCGGTGGGCGCCGTGTAGAAAATGCTCACCCCAAACTTCTGAATGATCTCCCACCAGCGGCCCGGGTTGGGGCTATCGGGCGTGCCCTCGTAGAGCACCTGAGTCGCACCGTTCGCGAGCGGACCGTAGGTGACATACGTGTGACCGGTGATCCAACCCACGTCGGCGGTGCACCAATAGACATCGGTCTCGGGCTTCAGATCGAACACGTTCTTGTGAGTGAATGCAGCCTGCGTGAGGTAGCCACCACTCGTGTGCAGGATGCCCTTCGGCTTGCCCGTCGTTCCCGAGGTGTAAAGCACAAAGAGAGGGTTCTCGGCAGGGAAGCCCAGCGCCTCGTGCTCAGGCTCCGCTGCCTCAATCTGCTCGTGCCACCACAGGTCGCGACCCTCGGTCCACTCGACATCGTTGTCGCCGCGCTTGACGACCAGCACATTCGTGACGCTGGATTCGCCGTTGGCGAGTGCGGCATCCACTGCTGCTTTGAGGGGGAAGACTTTTCCCTTGCGCCAGCCACCATCGGCGGTGACGACAAGCTTCGCGCTCGCGTCGTCGATGCGGCTGCGCAGGCTTTCGGCACTGAAGCCGCCGAAGACAACGGAGTGAGCGGCGCCGAGGCGAACCGTGGCGAGCATCGCGATGACGGCCTCGGGAACGAGCGGCATGTAGATGGCGACAACGTCACCCTGGCCGACGCCGAGGGCAGCCATGGCGTTAGCGGCTCGCTTCACCTCTGCGGTCAATTCGGCGTAGGTGATGCTGCGGCTGTCGCCGGGCTCGCCTTCCCAATGGATGGCGACGCGGTCACCGTTGCCCGCGAGCACGTGGCGGTCGAGGCAGTTGTAGGCCACGTTGAGCTCGCCGTCGGCGAACCACTTGGCGAACGGCGGCGTAGACCAATCGAGGGTTTCTGTGAATGGCTTGTGCCAGTGCACGTATTCACGTGCCTTGTCGGCCCAAAACTCAACGCGATCTTCTTTGGCTGAGGCATAGAGGTCGGCGCTTGCCTCGGAAGCCGCAGAAAAGGCCTCTGACGGGGCAAAACGGCGTGATTCGTGCAGAAGACTGTCAATGGAATTACTAGGCATTTGATCCTCTTCGATCGTGTGATTGCATTTATTGACCACGTGCTTTCTGAAAGTATTCCACCGATTCTAGAACCTCCGTTGCACGCCCACACCGTTGCGTTACACTGAAAGTCGCTGGGCGCAAGTTCAGCAAGTGGCCAATACGATTCCCCCCAATCGTCGGCCGCTGTGGCGGCGCCCTTTCCCCCCACTGGGCGCCGCCCCTCTCTTTTTAATGGCCAGTTGTGAAGGCGTGTTTCGGTGGGACCCCGACGCCCCGCAACCCGGCCCAAGGCTGGGTTAGACCTGCGCACGGTAGAGGTCGACTTCCTCAGCAATCGTGGCACTCTGACGGCTCAGTTGCCGCTGGCATCCGGATTGCTGACAGTCCGCCATATTGCTTTGTGCACAATTTATTTGTGTGCAAAGCTTTCAGGATGGATGACGAACAGAACGAGACGGGATCGGCTCCATCCGCCCTCGACACCATGCTGTGCTTCGGTCTTTATGCGGCCGCCCGGGCGACGAACCGTCGCTACACCGCGCTTTTGGCGCCGTGGGGGCTGACCTACCCGCAATATTTGGTCCTGATTCTCCTGTGGGAACGTCGGTCGTCGACAGTGAGTGGCCTCGCGGACAGCCTCATGCTCGACCTCGGTACCACCTCGCCGCTGATTCGGCGGTTAGAAGATCGCGGATTCGTCGTGCGCGAACGATCGGCTTCAGACGAACGGCGCGTAATGGTGTCGCTCACTGCCTCCGGGCTCGCGCTCCGCGCGGAACTGGCTCACATTCCCGGCTGCATCGCCGAGGCCACTGGCATTACTCTCCCCGAATTCACCTCGACGCTGACAACGCTTCACAACGTCACCACCAACCTCTCCACAGCAACCGCTGCTGGATCTCATGTCATTGAAAGGCAGAACTAATGGAAGCTCTCTACACCGCACAGGCTCTCTCGACTGGCGCTGGCCGCAACGGCCACGTAGCTACGACATCCGGCTCCGTCGACCTCGACTTGGCTGTGCCGCAGTCGATGGGTGGATCGGGCAACGGTGGCAACCCCGAAGAACTCTTCGCCGCCGGTTACGCCGCGTGCTTCCACTCCGCGCTGCAGCTTGTTGCTCGCAACGAGAAGGTCGCCATCGACCACTCCTCCGTGGGCAGCGCTGTGCACCTTCTGCCGATCGACGGCGGAGGATTCAAACTCGCTGTTGAGCTCGAGGTCGTCATCCCTGATCTTGACCACGACCAGGCTCAGGCTCTGGCGGATGCCGCCCACCAGATCTGCCCTTACTCCAACGCCACTCGCGGCAACATCGACGTCACCATCACTGTCGCACAGGACTGATCGCCAGCGGGCGCGTCGTGACGCGTTCGTGCGCATAAAAAACGAGGGGGGTGCCGGTAGGCACCCCCCTCGTTTTCGCTCTCTAGGCAGCGCTGCTCACTAGACGATTGCCGCCTTCAGGGCGGCTGCTGCTGCCGCTGGGTCGGCTGCGCTATAAATCGAGCTCCCGGCAACGGCAACGGTTGCGCCGGCACGCTGCACTGCTGCAATCGTGGAAGCGTTGATGCCGCCAGCGACCGAGAACGGAACCCGCGCGGTCTCACCGTCATTGAGCAAAGTCTCGAAGGTGAATCCGGGCTCCGCCTGCTCATCGAGCCCTGCATGCATCTCGACGAACACGGCACCAAGAGCGGTGACCTCCTTCGCGCGAGTGACCTTGTCGGCAACGCCGATGAGGTCAACAACGATGCCCTTCTTGTGGGCTTTCGCCGCTTTCACGGCACCGATGATGGTGCTGTCTCCGGCGGTGCCCAAGACGGTGACGTAGTCGGCGCCTGCAGAAAATGCGATGTCGGCTTCGAGCTCTCCGGCATCCATCGTCTTCAGATCGGCGAAGACCATCTTGTCGGGGTGAGCATCCTTGATGGCGCGCACGGCACTGAGACCTTCGTGCTTAATGAGCGGTGTGCCCAATTCGATGATGTCAACATACTCAGCAACCTGTCCGGCCAGCGTGAGGGCGGCTTCTGTGGTGAGTACATCCATTGCTACTTGAAGTTTCATTGAGTTCTCTTTCTTTATGGGGGAGTTGGACGAGGGGAATCTGCCGACAGGGGAGTCGGGGAGAAGGTGTAGCCGGGGAGAAGGTGCAGCCTGTGCTGCTGCTGCTGCTGCTGCTGCTACTCGAGGTTGGCGTGCCGCGGCCACAGCTCTTCGGCGGTCGCGCCGGACTCTTGCCACAGCACGTGGAAAAGTGCGTCGCCAAGCAGCAGCAACGATTGTTCGAACAATCCGCCGGAGTATTGAGCCGAACGAGTGTGCCCGTGGTCTTGTTTCTGTGCGGCGGGGATGATCACGGCGACCTGTGCGAGCTGTGCCAGAGGCGAGTCCGCTGCCGTGGTGACGGCGATGACCTGAGCACCAACCTCCTTCGCAGTCGTTGCCGAGCGGATGATGCCGGCGGTCGTTCCCGAGCCGCTTGCTGCGAGAAGAACATCTCCAGCAGCAATTGCGGGAGTGGTTACCTCGCCAACCACGTGCACGGCCAGGCCCGCGTGCATGAGGCGCATCGCGAGCATCCGCAGGGCTAGTCCGGAGCGGCCGGAGCCGAGCACGAACACTCGGGATGCGGTGCTGAGCAGGTCGAGTGCTGATCGCACTGCCTCGGATTCGTCGCGAGCGATTGCGGTGCTGATGCGGGTATTTTCCGCGAGAACAAGTTCGATTGCGGAGGAAACCGTAGTGGTGTCGTTGCTGGCCATTACTTCACTGTGCCACCCGTTTGGGCAGCAGACCGCCCACCTTTTGGCCGGTTTTCCCTATCCGAAAGGGTAGGTCGCGCCTAAAATGGGGGAGTGACTGCTCTCAGCAACGCCAGTTCCCTTGACCTCCTCGATGCCGCCCATTCGGTGGTGTCACGTTCTCTGCTTCAGATTGCGAGCGCCTTTTCTGCGGTGCTTGCGCCCATGGTGGCGCACAGCTCTCTATTGATATTCACGGAAGACTGCACAGGGCGCCCTCAGAAGAAAGCGGGGGATCCTTCGATCACCAATCACGTGAGCATCGCCGAACTCGACGCCGTGCGTGAGACAGTGTCGAGCATCGGGCATCCGGTGTGGGGAATCACGGCGGTAGTTGCCCGCCACGAGCGTCCCGCAGCAGTGTGGATTGCGCCGACCGGTTCGCTGCTCGTCCTCACCGATCCGGTGATCGTGACTGGTGGGCAATCGCAGGAACAGGCGTTGGCGACGATCGCGTCACTGTGGCGATTGGTGGCGGTGAGCATCCAGCAGCAAGTTGCCGTTGCAAGCCCCGACTATCTTCGGGATTCGCGGATGGCATCGCAGGATCGCGCCCAGGTTATTGCCGATCTCACCGACGCGCACTCCACGACTCTGGAACAAATTCTTGCGACGTTGCGCTCTCGTAGTGCGTCGGATGAGACTGCGCGCCAAGAAGCCACCGAGCTGGCCGCTACGGCGATGGTCAATCTGCGGGCGGTGTCTGATCGGGATCGCAGTTTGGCTGAGGAACCGGTTGCGCGCGCTTTCGAACGCCTCAAAGCAGACCTGCGGCCCTTGGCCCGGTTTGGAGGCCTTGACGTGCAATTTGTGGAACCACCCGCTAACGGTCGCGCACTGCCGGGCGAAGTCGCCCACGCTGGCCGAGCGATCGTTCGGGGCGCTGTGCTTGCGCTCGTTGACCAACCGGGAGTCGCTCGGTTGCGGGTGGAGTGGGATTGCGACGGGGAGAATCTGCTGATTGGGATTCGCGATGACGGCCCTGGTGAGCTAGCGGTGGAAGACCCCGCTGTGCGGCAACTTGTTGAGAGGGCAGCTGCCCTTCGTGGTCGGTTGAGCGTGAACGGTACTGCGGGGTGGGGTTCCGAAATCTCGGTTGTCTTGCCTCTGAGCGCTGAGGGGCTTGATCGTTCCCCGAGTGCCCAGTGGCAGGTCACGCAACGGGAAGCCGACGTGCTGGAGCTGGTCGCCTCGGGTGCCCGTAATAAAGCCATCGCGCTCTCGCTCTCCATCAGTGAGAACACGGTGAAGTTTCATGTGGCGAACCTGCTGCGCAAGGCGGGGGTCTCGAACCGGGCTGAGCTCGTTTCGGCCTATCGCTGACTCGGTTTCCTGCGCACTTCTCCCTAACAAAGTCAGGGAGTCGCCGTTCGGCACGAGTGCGGTTGTGCCGCCAAAACTACAGTCGGAGTCTCCTTAATGTTGCCCTGTGACTACGACTCCTTCGCACCCCGACATTGTTCCTTTCGTTGCTCGTCGACGGTTCACAGCTGAGCCCACCCTCACAACCAATGCGCATGCTCGGGGTGTGCCTGTAGCCGGTGGCGGCGCTGGCCTCGGTTCTGGAACGGCGAACGGGGATGCTCTGACCCTGGCACTCCACGAGTTCGGCCCATTAGCCCCTTATGTTGGGCGCCCGAACACCACCGACGTGTTCGTCAACGGTGCCCAGAATGTCTGGATCGACCGCGGCGGAGGGCTTGAATTTGTTGGCGACGTAGGCATGACCGAAGCTGACCTGCGCGCGCTCGCCATTCGCCTCATCAACCTCGGCGGACGTCACGTCGACGAAGCGACACCCTGCGTGGATGTTCGGCTCGCCGGTGGGGTGCGGGTGCACGCTGTTCTCCCTCCCATCTCCGCCACCGGCACGCTGCTCTCGATCCGCGTGCCCAGCCGAGAACCATTCGGGTTGGCAGAACTCGACTTCGCAGGCTTCTTCAACGAGGTGCCGCTGCAGCGAGTGAAAGCCCTCATCGACGGGCGGGAGAATGTGCTCATCTCGGGCGCATCAGGAGCTGGAAAAACCACGTTTCTTGGCGCACTGTTGGCGGCGGCATCCGACACCGAACGCATCGTCGCCATTGAGGATGTCGCGGAGCTGCGCGTCGAACACCCGCACTTTGTATCGCTCGAGGCCCGGCAAGCGAACCTCGAAGGCGCAGGGGGCTACGGGCTGCCCGCGCTCGTGCGCGAAGCGTTGCGGATGCGGCCCGACCGGCTCGTCGTAGGGGAATGTCGAGGTGCGGAGATCCGCGAACTCCTGAGCGCGCTCAACACCGGCCACGACGGAGGCGCAGGAACCCTGCACGCTAACTCGCTGAAAGACGTACCAAGCAGGCTCGAAGCGCTGGGGGCGCTCGCCGGATTAGACGCGACCGCCATCGCACGCCAAGCCGTCAGCGCCATCGGCGCGGTGTTGCACGTCGATCGAGTCGACGGCCGCCGACGCCTCACCCACCTCGGCCGGCTCGTGCTCGACGACAACGACCGCCTCGCGATCGCCGAAATCGAATGAAACGCCTGCCATCGCAACTGCCCGACGTCGCCAGCATCACCCAACGGCTGGCCGTGCTGCTGCACGCCGGGCTGACTCCCACTTCGGCCTGGCAGCACGTCGCGCGCGGCCGCGCCGAGGGAAGCGTCGCGGCGGCGGTAGCGGTGCAAGGCAGCGATTCGGGAGGGGCTCCGGAACGTATTTTGCGGGCATCCGCGGGTCTGCCAGCGTTGGATCGGCAAGCATGGAACTCGCTTGCCGCCGCCTGGTTTGTTGCTGGTCAAGTTGGGGCCCCGCTGGCCGGTGCGCTTCGAACTCATGCGCGAGCGTTGCGGATGCTCGTGCACATCCAGCGCGAAGTGGCCACCGCCCTCGCTGCCCCCGTCGCCACCGCGCGCATGGTCTTGGCGTTGCCCGCCGTCGGGCTCATCTTTGGGGCGCTACTGGGTTTCGACACTCTGGGAGTGCTCTTCACAACCCCGATCGGGTGGGGGTGTCTCGTGGTCGGCGGCGGGCTGATCGTGATTGCTGTGCGCTGGAACAACCGGCTTGTGCGGTCGGCGACGCCCACACACGCGGCACCCGGTCTTGAGTGCGAGCTGATGGCCGTTGCGGTGTCGGGTGGCGGCTCACTCGTGCAGGCTCGGGCAGTCGTGACGCAGGCCCTCGAACGCTTCGGCCTGCCCGACGACGGCTCTCATCTCGACGACGTGCTGCGGCTCTCGCAGGAGGCCGGGGTGCCCGCCGCCGAACTCTTGCGGGCCGAAGCTGACGAGGTGCGGCTGACGGCCGATGCGGATGCTCGTGCCGGTGCCGCAGCGCTCTCGGTGCGGCTCATGCTCCCGCTCGGGCTGTGCGTGCTCCCGGCATTCATGGTGCTCGGAGTGCTGCCGCTCATGGTTGCGGTCATCTCATCCACCGTTGCCGGGTTCTAGCGATGTTCCACACATCGGGCCGCGCTAGGTCGCGAGACCCCCACGCTCGGCAGGCTGGAGTCACTCGGCCGCAGACTGCGCAACAGCGCACGAAGGAGTACCTCATGAATGATCCCTACCTTGTTCCCTTGCCCACTCTCGAACCAGGCCGTGCCCGCCGCCACCGGTTCGGCGGCGTCGCGGGGATGTCGTTACGTGCGCGCCAGTTCCGTGCCCGCGTGCGCACCCGCCTGCGCTCCGAGCGCGGCGCAGCAACCGCTGAATACGCCATCACCACTCTGGCCGCAGTCGGGTTCGCCGGACTGCTCGTCGTGATTCTCCGTTCCGGAGAGGTGCGCGGCATGCTCACCGACCTTGTGCGCAGTGCGCTCTCGATCCCGGCGTGATCGAGCACGAGCAGCGATGAACGAGCGTGGCAGTGTTACCGCAGAGTTTGCGTTGGCGCTGCCCGCTGTCGCACTCGTGCTCGTGTGCTGTCTCAGCGGGGTGCAACTCGCCGGGCTGCAAATCCGGTTGCAGGATGCGGCAGCTGTGTCAGCACGCAGCCTGGCGCGCGACGAAAGCTCCGGCACGGTCGCGGCCACCGCATCCGCTCTGGTCGCGTCGGCACGACTCAGTTCCCATCAGCGCGACGGCCTCGTGTGCGCCACCGTGAGCGCCCCCGCGCGCAACGCACTGCTCGGGCTGCTTCCGATCACGCTCAGTGCCACCAGCTGCGCTCTCGCGGGAGGCCAATGATGGCCACATTGCAGGCGGGAGCTGGGGTTACGGCGTGTGCTGCGCGTCGCCCGCTGAACGACGAACGAGGCTCGGGCACCATCCTGATGGTCGGTCTCATCGCCACCGTGATCGCCGTCGCTGCCCTCGTCATCCCTCTCTATTGGGTGCTCAGCGTGAGGCACGCGCTTGCCGGGGCGACCGACGCTGCCGCGCTCGCCGCAGCCGACACCGCGAGCGGGCTTGTTGCCGGCTACCCGTGTGCCAACGCCGAGCGGCTCGCGAGTGCTAATAACTCCCTTATAGAGGACTGTGTGGTTGATGGGCGTATCGTGACAGTTACCGCTAGTCGCCGCATCCTCGGCATACTGGTCACAACGAGCGCTACAGCAGGCCCACCCCCAACCAGGGCGGATTAGGCAACTGAGCGGTCGGTGTGTGTATTGTGTCGCTGATAGTGGCGCTGCCACCGGTCAAGTGCGTCATCATCCAAGGAGTCCCGTGTCTGGCACCAAAAAACTTGTCATTGTCGAGTCGCCCACCAAGGCCAAGACGATAGCCAAGTACCTCGGTGACGACTACGACGTGCTCTCCTCCGTCGGTCACATTCGAGACCTCGTCGAACCCCGCAATCTGCCGCCCGAGCTCAAAAAGGGTTCGCTCGGCAAGTTCTCTGTCGACGTCGATAACGGCTTCGAGCCGTACTACGTGGTCTCCGACGCCAAGAAGAAAACCGTCGCCGAACTCAAGAAAGCGCTCAGCGGAGCGAACGAACTCTTCCTCGCAACTGATGAGGACCGCGAAGGTGAGGCCATCGCGTGGCACCTCCTGCAGGTGCTGAAGCCCAAAGTTCCCGTCAAGCGCATGGTCTTCCACGAAATCACCGAAGACGCCATCGAAGCGGCTATCAACAACACCCGCGACGTTGACACCGCCCTCGTTGACGCTCAAGAAACCCGCCGCATCCTCGACCGCCTCTACGGCTACGAAATCTCGCCCGTGCTCTGGCGCAAAGTCGGCCCCGGTCTTTCCGCCGGCCGCGTACAGTCCGCCGCGACCCGCCTCGTTGTTGAGCGCGAGCGCGAACGTCTCGCCTTCATCACCGCCAACTACTGGGACCTCATCGCCCAGCTCTCGCCTGACAGCGAAACCAACGGTTTCGAGTCCAAACTTGTACGCCTCGACGGCAAGCGCGTTGCTGCCGGCCGTGACTTCGACGACCGCGGAAACCTCAAAGGCGAAGCAGTAGCGCTCGACGAAAAGGCAGCCCAAACTCTCGCAGATGCACTGCGGATGCCGAGCACCACCATCACGGTGAAGTCGGTCGAAACCAAGCCATACACGCGCCGCCCCGCAGCGCCCTTCACCACCTCAACGCTGCAGCAGGAGGCCGGCCGTAAGCTGCGCTACTCCGCACGCCAGACCATGAGCGTTGCGCAGTCGCTGTACGAAAACGGTTACATCACCTATATGCGAACCGACTCCTCGTCGCTCTCGCAGCAGGCCATCACCGCCGCCCGCACTCAAGCCGTCGCGCTCTATGGCGCTGACGCTGTGCCCGACAAGCCCCGCGTGTACGCCAGCAAGAGCAAGAACGCTCAAGAGGCCCACGAAGCTATTCGCCCCTCAGGCGACACGTTCCGCACGCCAAGCGAACTCCAGTCCACGCTGCGCGGCAATGACTTCAAGCTCTATGAACTGATCTGGAAGCGCACCGTCGCCTCGCAAATGGCTGACGCCAAGGGCTCGACGGCATCAGTCACCATCGCTGCCGGTGAAGCCCCCGTTGCCGAATTCTCGGCCAGCGGAACCATCATCACCTTCCGCGGCTTCATGCAGGCCTACGAAGAAGGCCAAGACGAAGAACGCAACGCCACCGCTGAGCCCAAAGAAGCGAAACTGCCTCCGCTCAAGGAAGGCCAAACCCTCACGCTTCTCGACATCGAAGCGAAGGGTCACGAGACCAGCCCGCCCCCGCGCTACACCGAAGCAAGCCTCGTCAAGAAGCTTGAAGAACTCGGCATCGGTCGCCCGTCGACCTACGCGTCGATTATCTCCACGATCATCGACCGCGGCTACATTACGCCGCGCGGCCAAGCCCTCGTGCCCAACTGGATTGCCTTCTCGGTGATCCGTTTGCTCGAAGAATACTTCGGCGACCTCGTCCAGTACGACTTCACCGCCGGCATGGAAGACGACCTCGACCGCATCGCGGGCGGCACCCAGAACCGCGTTGAATGGCTGCAGTCGTTCTACTTCGGTGACGACAAGTACCGGGGCCTGCGCACCGTCATCGACAACCTCGGCGAAATCGATGCCAAGGAAATTAACTCGATGAAGCTGTCGGATGACGTGACGCTACGCATCGGAAAGTACGGCCCGTACCTGGAGACCCCCAGTGACGACCCGGAGAAGCCGCGCCGCGTCAACATTCCCGAAGCGCTCGCGCCCGACGAGCTCACCCTTGCCAAGGCGATCGAACTGATCGAAGCTCCCGTCGTCGGTGACCGTGTTATCGGCGTCAACCCGGAGAACGGCAAAGAGATCGTGGCGAAAGATGGCCGGTTCGGCCCCTACGTCACCGAGCTCGAGCCAGAGCCTGAGCCCGTTCCGGAGCCCGTCGAAGAGATCGATCCCAAGACCGGCGAAGTGAAGAAGGCCAAGAAGCCTAAGAAGGCTGCCGTCGTGAAGCCGCGCACGGCATCCATTTTCAAGACGATGGAGCTCGATGCGATCGACCTCGATACCGCGCTCAAACTGCTCAGCCTGCCCCGCGTGGTCGGCCTCGACCCCGAAACCGGCGTCGAGATCACCGCACAAAACGGACGCTACGGCCCCTACCTCAAGAAGGGTGTCGAAACGCGTTCGCTCACGAGCGAAGACCTCATCTTCGACATCGACGTCGCTGGTGCCGTAGAGCTCTACGCCCAGCCCAAGTACGGCAACCGCGCGGCATCCAGTGCTCTCAAAGAGTTCGATGCAGACCCGGTGAGCGAAAAGCCGATCAAGATCAAGGATGGCCGCTTCGGTGCGTACGTAACCGACGGCACCACCAACGCCACCATCCCGCGCGGCGAAACTGTCGAAGACGTCGACTTCGAGCGTGCCGTTCAGCTGCTGGCCGACAAGCGAGCCAAGGGGCCGGTCAAGCGCAAGACGGCTGCGAAGAAGCCAGCTGCCAAGAAGCCTGCTGCGAAAAAACCTGCCGCCAAGAAGCCGGCAGCGAAGAAGCCAGCAGCGAAGACGACTGCGGCAAAGACCACAGCAGCGAAGACGCCTGCGGCCAAGAAGCCGGCGGCGAAGAAGCCTGCTGCGCCCAAGGCCGCAGCCAAGGCCACCACCAGCGCCGCTACCGAAGCAGAGTAGCGTGCCCGGATTGTTCATCACGCTCGAGGGCGGCGACGGCGTCGGTAAGACCACGCAGTCGCAGCTTCTCGTGAAGTGGCTCGAAGAAGCCGGTCACACGGTTGTTGTAACTCGCGAACCCGGTGGCACTGATTTGGGCTTAGAGCTGCGCGAAATCGTATTGCACCGTCGGGGCGAGATGGACCCGCGTGCCGAAGCGCTCATCTACGCCGCCGACCGTGCCCACCACATCGCAACGCTGGTGCGTCCAGCTCTTGAGCGCGGTGAGATCGTTGTTCAGGATCGCTACATCGACTCTTCCGAGGCCTACCAGGGTGCCGGTCGAGTGCTCGGTTCCGACGAAGTGCGCGAGCTCTCGTTGTGGGCCACGCAAAACCTGCTTCCGGATGTCACAGTGCTGCTCGACCTCGATCCGGTCGACAGCCGCAAACGTCTAGACAGCGCCCGCACACGCTACGACAGGCTCGAAGCTGAGAAGCAAGAATTCCACACTCGCGTACGCGATGCCTTTCTGGAACGTGCCGCGAAGGAGCCCGAGCGCATCCTCGTCGTGGATGCCGCCAGCGGCATAGACGAGATCGCCACGACGATCCGTGAGCGCATTCAGAACCACCTCCCGCAACCCGCCTAGACTGAGCGCATGTCGTTGTGGGAGGGCCTGACGGGCCAAGCTGAAGCGATCGCCGTTCTTGAGGCCGCGGCCTCGTCATCGGCGTTGGGCAGCTCAGAACAGTCGTCGATGACGCACTCGTGGTTGATCACGGGCCCGCCCGGATCTGGCCGCTCTAATATCGCCTACGCTTTCGCTGCCGCCCTGCTCGGCACGCGCGGCGACGAAACCGAAGAGTCGGTCTATAAGCAGGTTGTTGCCCGCACCCATCCCGACCTTGGTGTGCTCAGCACCGAACGCGTCATCATCTCCATCGACGAGGTGCGCAAGCTGGTGGCCTCGTCGCAGTTCTCGCCGTCGGTCGGCCACTACCGCGTCATGATTATTGAGGATGCCGACCGCATGGTCGAGCGCACCTCCAACGTTCTGCTCAAAGCACTCGAAGAGCCGCCGCCACGCACGGTCTGGATTCTGTGCGCGCCCAGCGAAGCAGACCTCATTCCCACCATCCGTTCCCGCGTGCGCAGTGTTCGTCTCCGCACGCCCGCGATCGAAGATGTTGCCCAACTGCTGCAAGACCGCGATGGCGTCGCACCCGATATTGCGTTGCGTGCGGCACGAGAAGCACAAAGCCACATCGGCATGGCACACCGTCTTGCGACCAATGCGGAGGCCCGCGAACGACGGGAACAGGCACTGACGACCGTGCTCAACATCCGCACGGTCTCGGACGCTGTGATCGCCGCCACTCTCTTGCTCGAGCTGTCGAAGGCGGATGCCACCGCCCTCACCGAGGAGAAGGACGCCCACGAACGCGAGTCCGCGCTTCGCTCGCTCGGTGTTGCCCCCGGCGGCACCATTCCGCCGGCACTGCGGGTGCAGCTCAAGAACCTCGAAGAAGACCAGAAGCGTCGTGCAACACGGAGCCTCCGTGACGGTATTGACCGCATCATGGTTGACCTGCTGTCGCTCTACCGCGACATTTTGTTGACCCAAATTGGTGCCCCGGGAGAACTCATTAACCTCAGCATTGTCAATAACCTCACGGCGGTGGCGAACCGCACAACAGCGCCAGCGACGCTCGCCATCATGGACGGTATCGCTGAAGCGCGCCGTCGCATCGAAAGCAACGTTGCTCCGGCACTCGCCCTTGAGGCGATGCTCGTGAAGGTCGCGGTATCGGGACGCGGGGCATGAGGCACCGCTCTGCACGCCTCGTTGGCCTCACATCGGTCGCGCTGGCGGTCTCGCTGACACTGAGCGGCTGTGTGTCGTGGTTCGTGCCGTCGGAATCCAGCACAACATCGACACCGACTGAAGAAGCCGTTGCGCCGAATCTGACAAAGTTCTATCAGCAGGTGCTGGAGTGGGCGAGCTGTGGAGACGATCTGCAGTGCGCTATGGCGATTGCGCCGGTGGATTGGGAGAATCCCGAGGGCGACACGATCGAGTTGGCCCTTGTGCGTCAAGTTGCTCAAGGCAATAACCGCATCGGATCTTTGCTCGTCAACCCGGGTGGCCCTGGCGGTTCTGGATTCGATTTCATCGCCGACAGTGTGGACTACGCCACCAGCGAGGCCCTTCAGTCGCAGTTTGACGTGGTCGGTTTTGACCCTCGTGGGGTGAACCGTTCGACGGCGGTGTCGTGTTACTCCGACCCTGCCGAGATGGATGAATACATCTACGGAATCACGCCGGGGGAGAAGGGCAGCGACGAATGGATTGCCGCCGCCACTGATGCCTCCGCCCAGTTTGCTCAGCGCTGTAGCGAGGAGACAGGCGAGCTGTTGGGCTTCGTTGACACCCCGAGTGCTGCCCGCGATCTCGACATGCTGCGTGCCGCTCTCGGCGATGAGACGCTGAACTATTTGGGCTACTCCTACGGAACGTTGCTCGGCCAGGTTTATGCCGAGTTGTTCCCGGAGAAGACGGGGCGGCTCGTTCTCGATGGTGCGGTCGACCCCGCGGCATCCGAATTCGAAACTACCAAGGCTCAAGCAGAGGGTTTCGAGGGCGCGCTTGATGCGTTCTTGGCTGACTGCGCCGGCGCGAGCGATTGCCCGTTCACGGGATCTGTCGAGCAGTCGCGCACGACCATCCGCACGTTGCTCGACCGCCTCGACAAGAGCCCGCTCACAAACGCTGACGGGCGCAAATTGGGCAGCGCAACCATGTTCACGGCCATCATCTTGCCGCTCTACAGCCAAGACAACTGGGCCTACCTGCGCCAGCTTTTCGACTCGGTAATGAGGGGCGACGCCACCATCGCTTTCGATTTGGCCGACAACTACAACGGCCGCAGCGCTGACGGCACCTACGCTGAAAACCAGACAGAAGCTTTCATCGCGATCAATTGCTTGGATGCCCGCGAGCCAGCCGATAACGAGAGCATGCGTGCGCAGGCTGCCGAGCTTGCCGCCGCGGCTCCGGTGTTCGGCCCGCAGATGTCGTATGGCGACCCCGGTTGCGCTAACTGGCCGGTGGAAGCGAAGCGGGAGCGCGTGGCGATTGCTGCTCCCGGTGCGGCCGACATGCTGGTGATCGGCACGACGAATGACCCGGCGACGCCGTACATGTGGGCACAAACCGTTGCCGAAAACCTCGACTCGGGCCACCTGATCACCTACAACGGTGAAGGTCATACGGCGTATAACAAGTCGAATGAGTGCGTAAATACGGCGGTAGAAGACTTTCTCCTCAGGGGCGAAGTTCCCAGCGCCGATCCGAACTGCTAACCGCTAGGCTCATGCGGTGAACTTTATCGCCGCCGCCCCCGCCTCTCGCGCTCGCAGGTTTGCCCTTGTGGTGCCCGCTCTCGTTCTCACCCTCGTGCTGAGCGGCTGTGCGAACCTCTTTTCGGGGCTTTTTGGGGACACTTCGCAGCCGACCGGTGAGGCGGTATCGGCAGAACTCGCTCCCTACTACGAGCAAATTCTCACATGGGTGGATTGCGATAACGGCGCTCAGTGTGCGACGGCGATCGCTCCGATGGATTGGGCAAACCCGTCTCCAGAAACTGATATCGAGATCGCGATGGCGCGCCAGGAGGCAACAGGGGAGAGCTTGGGGTCGCTGTTTGTGAACCCTGGTGGGCCAGGCGCCTCAGGTTTTGATCTCATCCATGACGACGTGGACTTTGCGGTGAGTACGAACCTGCGTGAGAACTACGATGTGATCGGCTGGGACCCTCGCGGAGTTGGCCGTTCGACTCCCGTGACGTGCCTAGACGATGACGGTCTCGATGACTTCATTTTTGGTATTCCGGCTGCGGCGGTCGGCAGCGATGAATGGCTTGCGGAGAGCGAGCAGGCGGCCATCGATTTCGGCCAGGCGTGTCTCGACAACACGGGTCCGATCCTGCAGTTCATCGATACCCAAAGCACGGTGCACGACCTCGACATGTTGCGCGCGATTGTGGGCGACGAGAAGCTGCAGTATTTGGGTTACTCCTACGGCAGCGATATCGGCTCTTATTACATCGAAAACTTCCCGCAGAACGTGGGTCGCATTGTGCTCGACGGCGCCACCGACTCGTCTATTTCTGTTTTTGAGGTCGGCCGCGTTCAGACGATTGGTTTCCAGCGGGCACTCGAAAACTATTTGGCGGCGTGCCCGACATCGTTCGATGACTGCCCATTCACCGGCGGGGTGGATGCCGCGTTGGCGACGATCCGCGAACTGTACGACCGCTATGACGCGAATCCGATCGCTGCCCCCGATGGCCGCATGATGGATGCCGGTGTGCTCGATATCGCGATGAGCACTGCCCTCTACTCTCAAGATTCGTGGCCGTTCCTCAACGACCTTTTCTCGGAGGCTGCGCGCGGTGAAACGGATACCGCATTCTTCCTTGCTGATTTCTATTACAGCCGCGATCTCGATGGCAGCTACACCGACAACTCGCTCGAGGCTTTCATCGCGATTTACTGCGTCGACTACCCCGTTGAGACTGACCCTGCCGTACTGGTTGAACAGCAGGAACTCATGCGTGAGGCGTCGCCGACGACCTACCGGGATTTTCCGCCGACCGGCGACCTGACCTGCCTGAATTGGCCGTACCAGTACATCGGGCCCGACATTACGGAGCTGACCGGTGAGGGCGCACCGCCCGTGCTGATCATCTCCACCACGGGCGACCCGGCGACACCCTACGAATGGGGCGTAGCACTCAGCGAGCAGCTAGAGAGCGCCCAGCTCATCACCTACAACGGCGAAGGTCACACCGCCTACAACGGTGGTGTCGGGTGCATCGATGGAGCGGTCGACGCCTATTTCATCAACGGTGTAGTCCCGAATGACGACCCAGATTGTGCTGCCTAACGACAACTTGGCGGAGTGGGCTTTCGGGCTCCAAAACTTCGGCTAAGCTATCTTGCTGTGCCTCATGAAAATGTGGCCGGCCGCCTTAGCTCAGTTGGTAGAGCATCTCACTCGTAATGAGAAGGTCGTCAGTTCGATTCTGACAGGCGGCTCCGTTGAGCATCGAGGATCAGAGAAATCTGGTCCTCGTTGTGCGTTGTGGTGGCGGCAAACTCCCATATCGGAGTCTTAAGCTGAAGGTATGAAGTACCGCAACGAACCCATCTATACAGCAGCCATCGGCGCCGGTCGCGCCATGTTCGGTGCTCTTCGTGTGCGACGCACCGTCATCGGGTCGCAGAATCTGCCCGATGAGGGAGGGGCCGTGATCGCGATGACCCATTTCGGTTACCTAGAGTTCGCTCTTGTCGAGTGGGCGCTGTGGCTGCACAATCACCGCCGCATCCGTTTCATGGCTAAAAAGAGCGTATTCGAGAAGCGCGTTGTCGGCTCGTTCATGCGCAACATGAAGCACATTCCTGTCGACATGAATGCTGGTGCTAAGGCCTACGAGTCTGCCGTTACGGCTCTGCGCACGGGGGAACTGATTGGGGTATTTCCCGAAGCCGGAGTGAGCGCATCCTTCACCATCCGCGATTTCAAAACCGGCGCCGTGCGCCTAGCAGCAGAAGCGGGCGTGCCCGTGATTCCCATCGCACTGTGGGGCGGGCAGCGCCTGATGACGAAGAACCGCAAGATCACCTTGCGTGAACGTGTGGGCATCCCGATCGTGATGGTCGTCGGGGACCCGATGACAGTTGCGACGACGGATGATGCGACAACGGCAACCGCGCGACTCAAGAAGACAATGGAAGGCCTGCTCCAGACGGCGCAGGAGGCATACCCGCTCGATGGCACTGGTCAGTGGTGGCAACCGCGTCACTTGGGCGGAACCGCACCGACGCCAGACGAGGCGGCAGCGGCAGATGCTGAGCGTGATGCGCGACGCGCACAAGCCGCCCGCAAGCACTAACCCCGCACTGCTTTCCCTAGTGCCCCGAACGACGATTTCGGGCTACGAGGGTGTCCCCCAAACAGAGGATAGACCCGTCACCCAGACCCCCCATTAACGGGTATTTCCTTATGTTTCCGGGGTTTTCACCTTGTGGAACGCTGCTTTCGCGCCTAGTTTTGGCAACAGGAAGCAGAGGGGTCTGCCTCCTATTTATTCGTCTGGGGGACGATTTTCATGGGGAGAGTTCCGTTTTTAACGGCCTTAGTCACCGTCGTGATTGTTGGAGTAGTACCGTTCGTCGGGGGAGGCGGACCAGGGCTCACCGAGAGCGCAACCGCTAACTCAGCTGCACGTTCGCCGCTGTTCGCGTCGACGGCGACTGCGCCGATCGAAGAGTCGGTCGATGTCGTCGCGATTGCCAGCCTCGAACGCGTCACCGAAGAGTCACTGGCTGCAGCAATCAAGGCTGAAGCCAAGTCGCTGACCACTGACTCCGAGCACCTCGCGCAGAAAGCAGTGCCGAAGCCGGAGCCAATCGTCGTTGCCTCGGTAACGGGCGGTTCAGCATCCGTTACTCAGCTTCGTGCAGCCTATGCTTCGGCGGGCCAGTCGTGCCCGAGCAACGTTGGTGGTGGCGTACCTGGTGCGCCGAGCCGCAGCTCCTCACAGGGTGTCGCAGGCACGACCTCAGGCGACCTCGCATCCTTCGCTTATGCCTACAACTCGATCCGTGTTGCTAACTGCTTGCAGCCCATCGCGCTGTCGAACTTCCGCTACGACTCCTGCATGGAAGAACGCCTCTTCTGGATGGCAGAATCGCCCAGCTCGAATCCTCTCGACGGTTGGGGCCACAACGGCACCACTCGCTCCGACGGCGTTGCCGCTCGCGGTTGCGACGGAAACCTCGCCGGTGGTTCAGGAAACAGCGGAGCCACCGTTGCTTCCAAGTGGTGGGAATCGTATTCTCACCGCGCATCGCTTTACCGCCCCGGTGTCAGCACCGGTGGCGTGTGCATCGCCTTCGCCATGACCCATGGTGGAATCGATGAGCCTTACAGTTTTACCCGCGCAGCAGCACGATGGACGTACTGTTAGGCCCACTCGAAGCGCTGGGTTGGAACATCCGGGTACTATAACCGGGTGACTGATTCAGCCAGTAGTGAGCCGAAAGCGCCGGGAGGAATACGCGCGTTTATAACTCAGCACCCCACCGCATCCACGGTGACGGTCGCAGCGGTTGTATTCGTACTACTCGCAGTAGTAGCAGTATTCGCCGGAATTTCGGTTGGCTCCGCTAACTCGGCAGTTGATGTCACCCCAGACGAAGTCACTGCAGAGCAGCGGAGCCAACCGGATGTTACACCCGGAGCAGTCGCGGTGCGCACCTGTTCTGTGGATTCTTTGGCCACGGTCGCAGCCTTCCCCTCACTTGTTGGCGTCGTGACGGATGTCGCTACGGGCAACGTGCTGTGGGACCGATCTGCCGACGAAGCGGCCAGCCCCGCCCACATCGTGACGGCGATGACGGCTGCTGCGGCACTTCAGGCTCTCGGTGCAGACACTCGCATCAGCACTAAAGTGATCGACGGTTCATCGGCTGGCGTGATCGTGCTGGTGGGTGGCGGCGACCCGACCCTCGCGACGACCAATGCGTCGTACTATCGCGATGCCCCACAAATTTCGGATCTCGCTTCGCAGGCGATAACCCGCTATGAAGAGCTCCATCCTGGCGTTCCGATTACGGAGATCGTGCTCGACTCCACTCTGTGGAACACGAGCGATGCCTGGGATGCGAATTGGCCCGAGCGGGAACGCACTGGCGGATACCACTCCTACGTTACGGCGCTCATGGTTAACGGCGACCGCGCTGATCCCACCATCGCGATCAGCCCCCGCGGCACCGATCCTGTGCAATCGGCTGGGCAAGCATTCGCCCAAGCCGCTGGATTGCCCGCGGTCACATTCTCGACCGGTGCAGCGGTCGGCAACACGGTGCTGGCTGAAGTCAAATCGCAACCTGTCAGCGTGCTCGTGGAGCAGATGCTGATCAGTGGCGATGACTCTTTGGCTGAGTCGCTTGCCCGCCTCGTTTCCAAACAGCAAGGTCTCAGCGGCGCTGCAAGCACTCTGAACCAGGCCATCCAAAGTGTGCTCTCGGATGCCGGACTCGATGATGCCGGAACCATCACCATCACCGATGGTTCAGGTCTCAGTGCCAAAAACCAAGTCTCGCCGTTGTTCGTCGCACAGTTCATGGCGGCAGGGGCATCGGGTAGCGGCGCAATCGCGACAGCGTTCTCGATGCTTCCGATCGGGGGCGAAAGCGGCGACCTTTATAACCGTTTCGAGGGGGATGCCGCTGCGGCATCCGGTCACGTCGCGGCTAAATCAGGGTGGACGAACCAGGAGCATTCGCTTGGTGGCGTGGTGAATGCCAAGGACGGCACTCAGTTGGCTTTCGCGTTCTACGCGATCGGCGAGGGCATCTCCACCGACGCACGCACCGCGCTCGACAACCTCGTTGCTGGCGTTTATGCCTGCGGAAGCAATCTCTCCAACTACTAGGGTCTGCAACTACTCAGGTCTCCAACTACTCCGGTCCGCGGCGATCGGTCGTGGGGCGTCGGCGCGACTTAGACTGGCATCGTGGTTGCTGCACTTTTCATTATTGATGTCCAGAACGATTTTACCGAGGGTGGCGCGTTAGGCGTCGACGGCGGTGCCGCTGTGGCGGCCGGAATCACCGACTATCTGCGGGCCAATCCCGATCGCTATGACGTGGTGATCGCATCCCGTGACTGGCACGATGCCGACAATGACAACGGTGGCCACTTTGCCACCGATGCCGAGCCCAACTTTGTTGACACTTGGCCCGTTCACTGTGTTGCGGGCACACCTGGGGCCGAGTACCACCCCGCGCTCGACACCTCGCTCGTGCAGGTGCACGTGCGTAAGGGGCAGGGCGTTCCGGCGTACTCAATCTTCGAGGGCACGACCGCGGAGGGCGAGACGGTGCCCGCCCTGCTTGATCGTCTTGGTGTCGACACCATCGATGTCGCTGGCATCGCTACCGACTACTGCGTTCTTGCTTCTGCTCTGGATGCCGCGGGCAGCGGCCGCGATGTGTCGGTGCTCACCGGCCTAGTCGCCGGTGTCGCTCCGGAGTCGAGCGCCGCCGCTCTCAGCACGATGGCAGACACGGGCATCACGCTTGTCTCTACCGAAGACTGACGAGTGGTGGCCGAGAAATGACAAACGATATGAGCGAGCCAGAGCTGAGCCTCCCGGGTTTCATCGCTGAGTCAGACGTTCTGCCGCCCAGTAAGGGCTTGGGCTGGCGTCTGCTGGCGTTGCTGGTGGGTTTGGGGCTCGTGATCGGCCTCGCTATTGCGGGTGGCGCAGCAGTCTTCACAGCGATCTGGCCGACCAGCGAAACACTGTGCGATTCCTCTGCCGGCACCTGTAGCGATGTTTCGGCTGAGCAGATCGCCGAGTTCTCGCTCATTGATCTTCCCGAGGGCGTCGAGGTCGAGAGCGTGCAGTTCGCGACGGTCGAGGATTCGTTCGGGCTGCTGTATGCCACTGTCGTGTTGCCGGAAGGGGCGGCTGATCCGTTGCGTGGAGGAAACTACCGTGTTGCGGCAACGCTGTCGTGGGCATCCGAAGTGGATTCTCTCGGGCTAGACAATGCGCTGCTGTACGAGGGCATTGAGTCGATCACCGGGCCCGACTTTGAGGCCGCGAGCGGGCAGCGTGCCGATGGGCGCACCGTGATTCTCATTCGCGTGAGTCGGGCAATCTAGCGTGCCGGTCATCCCGGTTACCGAACTCAGCGATCCACGGCTCGCGGACTATTCGCACCAGACCGATGTTGCACTGCGCAAAGCACAGGGCACCGAACACGGTCTCTACCTCGCCGAATCGACCCTCGTATTGCAGCGTGCGCTGCGGTCCGGTCACCGGGTGCGCTCGGTGCTGGCGCTCGGCACCTCGGTTGACGAGATTGTCGAGCTCGTGGGCGACGACGTTCCCATCTTCACGGGCGACGGCTCGCTGCTCGCCGAACTCACCGGCTACGTGCTGCACCGCGGCGTCATCGCGTCGATGCACCGCCCGCCGTTGCCGACGCCCGAAGCTCTGTTGGCGGATGCGCGCCGCATCGTCATTCTCGAAAACGTCGTTGACCCCACCAACGTCGGCGCCATCTTCCGCTCGGTCGCCGGCATCGGAGCGGATGCGGTGTTCGTCACCGAGCAGTGCTCCGACCCGTTCTACCGCCGTGCAATCCGGGTCTCGATGGGAACCGTGCTGCAGGTGCCGTGGACCCGTATCGGCAACTGGACAGATACCCGTGCGCTGCTCACGGCATCCGGCTTTCAGATCGCAGCCCTAGCGCTCGAAGACGGTGCGGTATCGCTGCGCGATTATGCGGCGGATGCTCCCGAGAAGGTTGCGCTGGTGCTGGGCACCGAGGGCCACGGCCTCACTCGCGAAGCCATCGATGCCGCCGATTCGATTGTGCAGATCCCGATGCGTCACGGCATCGACTCGCTCAACGTTGCGGCGACGGCCGCGGTCGCGATGTTCGCGCTCGCGGTCGAGTAGCTGTTGCGGCGCACCCGCGAGCCGCTAGACGAGCAGCTGGTGCTTGGCGAGGTCCTTGTAGAGCGGGGTCGACTTGACGAGCTCGGAGTGCGTTCCAACGCCCACGACCTTGCCCTTGTCGAGTACGACGATCTGGTCGGAGTCGACGACTGTCGAGAGGCGGTGTGCGATCACGATGAGCGTGCGGTTCTCGGCAACAGCATCGATGGCTTCGCGGAGCATTTGCTCGTTGAGGCCGTCCAAGCTTGAGGTCGATTCGTCGAGCAGCAGAATCGGGGGAGCAGCGAGCAGCGTGCGGGCGATAGCGAGTCGCTGACGCTCACCACCGGAGAGCATTACTCCGTCTTCGCCGACAGCGGCATCCAAACCAGCAGGGTTGCGTTCGAGCACCGCAGTGAGGTTCACGGCGGCGATGACCTTCACACATTCTTCGTCGGTGGCGTTGGGCGCACCAATGAGAAGGTTTTGGCGGATGGTGCCCGCGAGTACAGGAGCATCCTGTTCGACGTAGCCAATCTGGGCGCGCAGCTCTTCACGATTGAGACCGCGAAGATCATCGCCGCCCAACCGCACAACACCGCCCGTTGGATCATAGAAGCGCTCAACGAGGGCGAGGATGGTGCTCTTGCCGGCGCCCGAGGGGCCGACGATGGCGGTGCGTTCGCCGCGCTTCACGGCGAAGCTGACTCCGCGCAGCACGGTGAGGTCGATCTCGTCGGCGGCAGCTTCGTTGCCTCCGTGCTTGAGCGAGGCCAGTTCCGTTTCGGCTTGCACGAGCACTGAGTCGCGGGGGTACGAGAATTCGACGTTCTCGAACGTGATGGCGGCATCCGATTCGATGCTGGCGACAGCAACCACGCCAGCGTCGGATTCGAGCTCGCTGGGCAGTTTGATGATTTCTTGGATGCGGCCGAGCGCACCGAGTGCCTGGTTGACTGCGGTGACCGCGCCGAAGGCTTGCCCAAGCGGCATGATCATGAGGAACAGGAAGAGGATGAACGCGACGAGGTCGGCAATCTCAATGGCTCCGCTGGCAACGCGGTAGCCACCGACGCCGAGCACGACGAGGAACGAGACCTGCAGGGCGATTCCGGCAATCGGAACAACGAGTGCCGAGATCTTGGCGACGCTGATGCCCATCTTCCAGGCACCGAGAGCGTCTTCGTTCACGGCCTCAATTTCACGCTCGGTGGCGTTGGATGCTCGCAGCGTGCGCACGGCGGAGATCGCACGTTCAACGGCTGCGGCCAGGTCGCCGACCTTGCGCTGGGCGCGCTGGCTGGCCACCCGGATGCGCTTCGACAGGGTCGTAACGGTGACGACCGCGATCGCAATCACGAGCACGGTGAGGCCGAGTAACACGGGGTCGATGATGAGCATCGCGATGAGCGCGCCGATGAAGGTGATCGAGCCACCGATGGCTTCGACGAGTCCCTGCGTGAGCACCGCGCGCAGCAAGGTCGTGTCGCTGCCGACACGGGAGACGAGGTCGCCGGTGCGGCGACGGTCAAATTCTGAGATGGGGAGGTTGAGCATCCGGCTCACTAGTCGACGACGGCTGGAGAGTACGACGCCTTCGCCGGTGCGCTGGAGGAGGTAGTGCTGGTAGCCGCTGATGAGGCCCGAGATGACGACGAGGCCGATGAGTAGCCACACGAGAGTGCCGAGCGATTCGCCGGCCTCGACGATGGTGATGACCTGGCTGACGAGCAGCGGCTGGGCGAGCGAAGCGCCGGCGCCGAGGATGCTCAAGATGATCACGAAGATCAGAACCTTGCGGTGCTCCAGCAGGTACGGGAAGAGCTCGCTGAACTTGGCGCGGGGGCCGTCGTCGGGATTGTCGCGTGATCCAGAGCGTCCGCGACGAGGTGCAGAGGTGTGTGAAGTCGAGCTCATGAAGTTTCTCGTTGTCCCAAAAATGTAGGGCGGAGGTGCCGCGAGTGTTCAGCGACATCGGCATCAGCAATCAGCCTCTAAAACACTAAGCCTTCTGTCTGGGCGCTGCGTACAACATCCGGTGTATCTGTGCGGATGTTGCTACGCCGGTGGGCGGTGAACAGAGGTCGCCGCCGGGAGGCACGGCTGCTCGCGCCGAGCGCCGACGTGGCTAAGGCTCTAGCGTCGCGACGATCCCGAGCGCGGCGAACACCGCACCGACGACGGCGAGCACGAACACGGCTAGCGCCCAGAGAAAGAGCGGCGCAGCACTCGCGAGGCGAACACGGTCGGTGGATGCCTGAACCAACGTCGTATGCACGGCGCGGTATCTACGGTGCCCGACCCAGAACAGCACGGCGGTCATGATGAGGCCGAGCGCTGCCACGGCGTAGCTGCCGATGCTGACGGTGTTGAGGAGGAGGCGGGCAGAGACCAGCGCGGCGATGGCAAACGACAGCACGGTGCGTTGCCAGGCGAGAGCGGTGCGTTCCGCTTGCAGGCCGGCATCGAAGGGGCGGTCGAAGGCGCGCGTCACTGGAGGAGGATACCGATCGCGAGCAGCAGCCCGGCCGCGACAACGCCGCCGCCGATGGGGCCAGCGAGGTTAGGGGAGGGCAGTGGGCGTCCGAGACGCAACGACTGCTCGGCCTTCATCCAGCCGAACCACGCCTGCATCGGGGCAAGTACGCCCAACAGAATCAGCAGCACGGATGCCCCGAGCCGGAACCCGGGAGCGATCGGCAACACGAATGCCTCCAGCGCCACACCCGCAGCGATAAGCGCGAGGGCGGTGCGGATCCATGCCAAGAACGTGCGCTCGTTCGCCAGGCTGAAGCGGGCATCCGGCTCAGTGCCAACGCCGTAGACGCGGCGCGGAAAGCGGCGAGGAGGGGGCTGTACTGGTTCGGTCACGAGCGATCCTTCATGCCCCGATACTATCGGGGGGAGCGAAAGGCGATCACCGAGGAGCCAATCGGAGATCTACTCCGTCGGCCTCACGAACTTCTCGTCGAAGTCGTAATCGTCCCAGCTGCCATTGATGAGGATGTCGCCGAATTCGCCCGCAGGGAGTGAATCAACGGCGACGCTTGGCACGCCCTGCCTGATCTCGAGGATCACGATGCCGGTATCGGGGCCGCCGCCGAGGAGCTCGAGCCCGTCTCCGACTCGGAAATTCCCGGTCAGCGCTTGTCCGGCGAGAACCACGGTGCCCGGACCGTCCGCATACAGCGTGTATTTGTCGTGCATCTGAAAAGCGACCCCGCTGCCGGGAGCCGTGCTTTCGATCGGATCGCTCGTGGGATCGGCCGAAGCTGACGCGCTCTCCTCATCCGGGATGAAGGTCGGCGTTGCGGTGGAATCCGCCTCCGTAGGGCTTCCGGGCGTGCATCCGGAGACCGCAATCGCGAGGCCGAGAATCGCTAGCGCCCCGAGGGATCGAGCAGAGTGCGTCATTCGCTGTGAGTTTCGCATGCCGCCAGCCTAGGGCGGTGTTCCGCTGGATGGCTAGGGTTGCTGAAAAAGGTTCACCCTAGCCATCCCCTCAGAAGTTATTCGCCGCGCAGCTGCCGCAATAACACCGCGGTCGCGATAGCGGCGTTGGCCGCTTCTTCGCCCTTGTCCTCTTTCGAGCCTTCGAGCCCCGCACGATCAAGGCCCTGCTGTTCGTCGTCGAGCGTGAGCACGCCAAAGCCCACCGGTTTGCCGGTCAGGATCGACACCTGCGTGAGGCCGCTGGTGGCGGCATCCGACACGTATTCAAAGTGGGGTGTTCCGCCACGGATGATGACGCCGAGAGCAACCACGGCATCCGCCCCAGCATCCAGGGCTGCTTTGCTCGCGACGGGCAGCTCAAAGCTGCCGGGAACGCGCACCTCGGTCACCTCGGCATTCGCCGCCTTGAGCGCGCGGTGGGCGCCGGCGAGCAGGCCGTTGGTGATGACCTCATGCCACTGACCAGCGATGATCGTGACCTTGAGGCCGGTTGCATCGGTAACGATTTCGGGGGATCCTGCGCCACTCATCAGAGGCCTTTCGCGGTAAGTCGTGCTTCATCGAGCACGGCGGTAGTGGGGAGTTGGTGACCCATGCGGTCACGCTTCGTTTCGAGGTAACCCTCGTTGCCGGCGCCCACGCCAACGACGAGAGGCATCAGCTCGGTCACTTCGACGCCGCGCTCTTCGAGCTGGCGCTTCTTCTCGGGGTTGTTGCTGAGCAACCGCACCGACGAGATACCGAGGTCTTTGAGGATGCCGACAGCAGCCCCATAGTCGCGGGAGTCAGCAGGCAGGCCGAGGGCCAAGTTCGCATCGAGGGTGTCGAGCCCATCTTCTTGCAGGCGGTACGCGCGCAGTTTGTTGATGAGTCCGATGCCGCGACCTTCGTGGCCGCGCAAGTAGATCACGGCGCCGCCCTCACGCTGCACGGTGTCGAGTGAGGCCTCCAGCTGGGGGCCGCATTCGCACTTGAGAGAACCAAATGCTTCGCCGGTGAGGCATTCGGAGTGAACGCGCACCAGAGTGGGCTCATCGCCGATTCGATCCAGGGTTCCCGGCGCGATGAACGCGACGTGGTCGGCACCGGTCGAGTTGTCGCGGTACGCCCGCACCGTGAACGAGCCGTGCACGGTCGGGATCGTGGTTTCGACCTCGAACGTCACCCGGCTCATCTCGGGGATTGGCTCGATCGGCGCCGGGATGGTGTCGCAGCGGTTCTCTTCGAGCCAGCGCATGAGATCCAGAATCGTGATGACGAGCACGTCTTCGCGCGCACCGAACTCGATCAGATCCGGCAGTCGCATCATCTCGCCGGAGTCGAGCACGATCTCCGAGATCGCCGCGACCGGTCGCAGGCCCGCGAGCTTCATCAGGTCGACGGATGCCTCGGTATGACCGTCACGCTCGCGCACGCCACCATCGACGGCGCGCAGCGGCAGGATGTGGCCGGGGCGGTGCAGGCTCGACGGCATCGAGAGCGGATCGGCCAGCACGCGCAGAGTGTGAGCGCGGTCGGAAGCGCTGATGCCGGTGCTGAGACGGTTGGCGGCATCCACTGAGACGGTGTACGCCGTGCCGCGGGGGTCTTCGTTGTGAGCAACCATCGGCGGCAGGGCGAGGGCGTCAGCAATCTCATTCGTCATGGGAGCGCAGATGAAGCCCGAGGAGTGGCGCACCATCCAGGCAATCCATTCTTGGCTGGCGAGCTCGGCGGAGATGATGACATCGCCCTCATTCTCGCGGCCCTCATCATCGGCAACGATGACGGGGCGACCGGCGCGGAGTGCCTCAACGGCATCGGGGATACTGGCGAGGCTCATGACTCGCTCCTTTCGTGACGCGAAGGTGCGTCGGTGAACTCCGCCATCCGGGCCACGTGGCGGGCCAGAATGTCGGTTTCGATGTTGACGGAGTCGCCCACAGCGAGCGCTCCCAACGTTGTGGCGGTAAGGGTCTCGGGAATCAGCGAGACCTCAAACCAATCGTGGCCCACAGCACTCACCGTGAGCGAGACGCCGTGCACCGCGATCGACCCCTTGCGGGCGACCAATGGCGCGAGTTCTTCGGTGAGACTGAAGCGCAGGATGTTCCAACTGCCCTCATCGGTGACGCTCAGCACGGTGCTCGTGCCATCGATGTGGCCCTGCACGATGTGGCCGCCAAGACGATCGCCGACCTGCATCGCGCGCTCAATATTCACGCGGGCGCCGGCGGCAAGCGAACCGAGCGTGCTCATGTCGAGAGTGACGCCCATGACATCGGCCGTGAACCAGTCCGGGCCCTGATCGACAACGGTGAGACACACGCCGCTGACACTGATCGAGTCACCGTGGCCGGCATCCGACACCGCATTCGGGGCGCGAACGGTCAGTCGCGCGCCATCGTCGGTCGCCGCAAACTCGACGACGTCGCCGAGCTCTTCAATGATTCCGGTAAACATGGTTACGCGTCCGTCTCTGTCGCCGGGGCGACCGTTGGCTCTGCTGCCGGCTGGGCGGGCACGCTGGGTGCCACCGGACGGGCGACAATCAGTACGTCGTTGCCCAGCGGGCGAAGTTCGGTAATGCTGAGATCTTTCGCCTCAGCCATGGTTGATACCCCGAGCTCGCCGAGCGCCACTTTGGGGCCGCCCAACAATTTCGGGGCCAAGTAGATGAGCAGTTCATCCGCAAGCCCCGCGGCGATGAAAGCGCTCGCGATGGTCGGGCCACCTTCAACGAAAACGCGACGGATGCCCGCCTCAAACAGTTCGCTCAGTGCGGCGTTGAGGTCGCTGCCGTCAAACTGACGCAGTTTTTCGGGGTGCTGGCGCAGTTGCGCATCCGCCGGAATCTCGCGCCGACCGAGCACCACCGGCTGCGGTTGCGACTCAAGCAGTTCGCCGGCGTCGCCCCGCGCGGTCAGGCTCGGGTCATCGGCGAGCACTGTGCCCGTGCCCACGACGATCGCATCGGCGCGCGCTCGCTGCTCGTGCACGTGCTGGCGGGCGGCGGTGCCGGTGATCCACTGGCTCGTGCCATCGGCGGCCGCAGCACGACCGTCGAGGGTGGATGCCCACTTCACGGTGACGTGTGGGCGCTGCAAGCGAGTGGCCGTGAGCCACGAATGCAAAAAGTCCTCGGCCTCAGCTTTGGCAACACCGGCGATTACTTCGACGCCACCGGAGCGCAGTCGTTCGCCGCCGCCGCCGGAATGCGGCCCGGGATCAGACACCGCGTACACAACGCGGCTCACGCCAGCATCGAGCAGCGCCTGAGCGCAGGGGCCGGTGCGGCCGTGGTGGTTGCAGGGCTCGAGGGTGACGACGGCGGTGAGGCCGGAAGTGTCGCCGCCCAATTTGGCGAGGGCATCAACTTCAGCGTGAGGAGTGCCTGCACCGTGATGCCAGCCTTCGGCAACAATTTTGCCGGTGGCATCCACGAGCACACAACCGACTTGAGGGTTACCGCCGGTGATGGGGCCGTGGCCTGCCAGTGACAGCGCATGACGCATCAGCTTCTCCAGCTGTGCCTGCTGTTCTGGTGTGGTCATCCGGCTCTCGTCTCGTGGGACGCGCTCCGGGAAAATGGGTTCGAAAAACCCACTGAATTATCGAGTTCGCCCAGAATGTGGGCACGCTAGATGGTTCAGCTCGTGCTTCCTCTTATCCGGACTGAGAAGGCTTGCGACTTCATTACCGTCGGTCCCGGAGTTTCACCAGGTCAACCGTTTCGAAGTTGTCACTTCGGCGCGGGTCGCGGACTATAACCGCCGGTTCGGATTCTCACCGAGCCCCGGAGCACGTTTTGCTTTGCTTAGTCTACTCAACGCGTCTCGCCGCAAACTATTCCCGCCCGAACCTCTCAGTTTGTTACGGAGCTATGAAGATGCTCTAGCCGAGCAGCCCCGCCAATTCATCAAGCGAATGGATGACGCTGACGCCGGCCGCCCGCGCTTCGTCGAGCTGGTCGGTGGTTGCGTTGCGCTCGCGGTCGAGCCACACCCCGGTGAGCCCGGCATTCGCGGCTCCCAGCGCATCCGTCGCTAACCGGTCGCCGATGTAGACCGCGTTGGCGGGTTCGACGTTGAAGAGTTCGCAGGTGTGGTGAAAGATGCGCGGGTCGGGTTTGGTGTGCCCGAATTCGCCGCTCGCGACGAGGTGCTCGATTCGGTGCGTGAGACCGACGGTGTCGACTTTGCGCACCTGAAAGTCGAGTTCGCCGTTGGTGATGATGCCGAGGCGGGTGGTGGGGGAGCGGGCATCCAACGAATCGAGGCAGGACAGGGCGTCATCGTGCAGGTGCCAGGCATCGCGGTAGGCCTCGAAGTAGGTGTCGAACCACTGGCTGGATTCGGCGTCGTTGAGCATCACGCCGTAGGGCTCGACGAAACCGCGGGCGCGGGCTTGGCGTTGACCTTCGAAGGTCAGTTCGCCGCCGAGGTAGCGGTGATAGTGGTGTTCTTCGAGCGCGGTCCAGCGCACACTCTCCGCCGCGTCGTCGGGCCACACGGTGCTGCCGTCGCTGGTCGGCCCCGCAGCGAACGCAGCGCCGAGCGATCGCCGGTGGTTGCGAATGCCAAGGTCGACGGATGCCCGGTGGGCAAACAGGGTGTCGTCAAGGTCAAAGAGGGCGACGGTGAATGTCATGCACGTCCGTTTCGGGTCATGTCGGCCACGGCAGCGCCGCGTGGGCTGGTTCAGCGTTGTCGGCAGTGAGGCGAGCGTGCCAACACAGCGGGTGGGTCTCGTCACGAAATTGACCCAACGCAGGCGCGGTGCCGGTGTATTCGAAGCCGACTTTCTCGGCAACGCGTGCCGAGGCGGCGTTTCCCACGACTGCCTCCCAGTGCAGCTCAGCGTGCCCCATCGAGTGAAGCCATTTCGCGGCAGCGGCGACTGCTTCGGGCATAAAACCCTTACCGCGGTGGGGAGCCCCCAACCAATAGCCGAGCGCAGAACTCTTCACGTTGAATCCAACGACACCAAGCAGCAGCGGATCGCCGGATCGGCGAATAGCCCACGTGAATTCGGAGCTCTCTGCCCACCACTGGGGTGCGAGTTCATTAATGAACCCGTCCGCATGCTCCCGCTCGTAGGGCCACGGGACAGGAACCGCATCTTTGAGCACCGTGTCCTGACAGTACGAGGTCATCACGTCGACATCAGCGTCTGTGAGCGCGACGAGAGTGAGTCGTTCGGTCGTCAGGACAACGGGCTGCATGCGTTGCTCGCTACACCGGCCACGGCTGGCCGGATTCGACCTCATACGTGGGGTTCTCGTCTGGAGCGGTGAGCGTTGCCCACCACGATGGCGGATGCGTGCCGCCACGGTACTCGCTCGAGGCGGGCTCGATGCCGGTGTAAATGAAGCCGAGGCTCTTCGCGATCGCAGCAGAGGCCTTGTTGCCCACGAGGGCTTCCCACCGCACTTCGGGGCGACCAGTAGAGAAGACCCAGCGGCAGACCTCCGCGACAGCTTCTTTCATGAGGCCTTTACCGCGGTGGGGTTCGCCCATCCAGTAGCCGATGGTGTCGTTGTAGAGGCGAAAGCTGATGACGCCGAGCAGCTCGGGCTTACCTGTTTCGCGGATCGCCCAGGTGTACTCGTCGTCGTCTTCCCACCACTGCGCTACGAGGTTGTTGATGAAGAATTCGGCATCCGATTTGGCATACGGCCACGGGATCGTGAGCGTGTGCTCAAAGATCGGGTCTTGGCAGTACGCGGTCATGAGCTCAGCATCGTCACCGGTGAGGGTGTCGAGGGTGAGGCGTTCGCTGGCGAGATTAAAGACCTGCATTAGCGCACCCGCGGCAAGAAGCCGATTCGGTCATAAACGCGGTCGATCGTCTTCTGAGCCATCTCGTTGGCGCGCTCGGCGTTCTTGCTGAGCATGCGGTCGAGTTCGGCGGGGTCATCCAAAAGTTCGAGCGTGCGGGCGCGCACGGGAGCGAACTCTTCGGTAACAACCTCAGCAACTTCCTTCTTGAGATCGCCGTAGCCTTTGCCCTCGAATTGCGCTTCGAGATCGGCAATGGATGTCCCACTAAACGTGGAGTGCAGCGTGAGCAGGTTCGAGACGCCGGGCTTTGCCCCGCGGTCGAAACGAATCTCGCGGTCAGCATCCGTCACGGCAGATTTGATCTTCTTTGCCGTCTTGGAGGGCTCGTCAAGCAACCACAGCACTCCGGAATCGGTCGTCGCTGATTTGCTCATCTTCGACTCGGGGTTCTGCAGGTCGTAAATCTTGGCGGTGGCCTTCTGAATCTGCGGTTCGGGCATCACAAAGGTGTCGCCGAATCGCGAATTGAAGCGGGTGGCGAGGTCACGCGTGAGCTCGATGTGCTGACGCTGGTCTTCACCGACCGGCACGATGGCGGTGTCGTAGAGAAGGATGTCGGCGGCCATCAGCACCGGGTAGGTGAAGAGGCCAACGGAGGCGGAATCCGATCCCTGCTTGGCTGACTTGTCTTTGAACTGGGTCATTCGCGAAGCTTCACCGAAACCGGTGATGCTGTTGAGCACCCAGGCAAGTTCGGCGTGAGCGGGAACCTGAGACTGCACGAACAACACAGAGTGTTCAGGGTCGATGCCGCCGGCGATGTATTGCGCGGCGGTGCGACGAGTTTGAGCGCGCAGCAACGCGGGCTCCTGCGGAACGGTGATGGCGTGCATATCGACTACGCAGAAGACGGCGTCGTAGTTCTCTTGCATTTCGCGCCACTGCAGGAGCGCCCCAATGTAGTTGCCTACGTGGAGCGAATCGGCAGAGGGCTGCATGCCTGAAAACAGGCGAGGTGTGGTGCTCATGGGCTAATTCTTTCAGATTGAATAGTCAACAACGACGGGAGCGTGATCGCTCCAGCGCTCATCCCAGGCGCCGGCCTTGTCGATGCGGTAATCCGCAACGGTGGCTGCAAGCGCGGGGGTGGCGACGTGGTAGTCGATACGCCAACCAGTGTCGGTGTCGAAAGCTTGGCCGCGCTGCGACCACCAGGTGTACGGGCCGTCGACTTCACCGGCGAACTGGCGGCCGACATCCACCCAACCGAGGCCGGGCGCGGTCGTGCCATCAACGCATTCGATGGTCTCGCCGGCCGCGCCGAAGATGCGGTCGAAGTAGGCGCGTTCTTCGAGCAGGAAGCCGGCCTTCTTGCGGTTGCCGCGCCAGTTCTTAATGTCGAGTTCGCGGTGACCAACGTTGAGGTCGCCGACGATGAGAGCGTGGTCGCTGTGGGCGGCAAGCTCGGGCAGGCGCACGAGCATGGCCTCTAAGAACTTGTACTTTTCTACTTGCTTCGGGGTGTCAACGACGCCCGAGTGAACGTAGGTGCTGACGACGGTGACGGTTGTGCCGTTGACGTCAAAGTCGGCTTCGAGCCAACGCCCGGCGCTATCGAAATCGTCGGCGCCCAGTGCAACGCGGTGAGCAAGAGGGGCGGATGCCGCCGAACCCTTGCGTGAGGCCAGCGCGACTCCCGCGCGGCCCTTAGCTGTCGCAGCGTCGTGCAGAATGTTCCAGCCATCGCCGAGCAGCCCTTCGATGTCGGCGTCGGCGGCGCGAACCTCTTGCAGTGCCAGAATGTCGATGTCCCGGGCATCCAGCCAATCGCCCATGCCCTTGCGGTAGGCGGCGCGAACACCATTGACGTTGACGGATGCGATGCGAAGACGTGTTGCCATGCCTCAAGACTACCGAGCGCCACTGACCCTGTGGTGACCGTCAGCTACCTCTTGCTGTTGCGCTTCATCATCCTTTTGAAGGTGCGCTTGAACTTCACTTCGTTGGCTTTGTCGAGTTCGCTCTGCTCTTCGGGAGTTGCCTGCGGTGTGCGGCTGGCCTGACGCTGTGCCTTGCGCTCGGCTTTGACGGCCTTGTTCGCTTTCGCGTCATCGGCGGCCTTCGTCGCTGCCACGGCCCGCGGCGCCTCGGCGTCACGCTTCTCGCCGCTGATGTCGAGGTCAGCGTCATCGGCGGAGACTGCAATCCACGCCGAACCGATCAAGATGATTTGGCAGATCAAGTTGAACCAGATCAGCAAACCGATAATCACGGCGAAGGATGCCAACAGCGGGTTGCGGGTGGCACCTTCCAGCAAGAAACCACCACCAAACTTCAGCGCACCAAGCGCAACGGCCGCAATGATCGTTCCCTGAGCGAGCACACGGAAGGGGATCTTGATGCCGGAAACTACCCGATAGAACACGGCAAGAGTGGCCGTGTCGAGAAGCAGCACAATCACGAGGGCGACACCGCGAGTGGCGATGATCGCGACATCGGAGTCTTCATCGATCGATACGAGGCCGAGAATCCAGTTCAGAGCGGCAGAACTCACGACAGACATCGCAGCCGACAGCAGAACGGCAAGGCCGAAGCCAATCGCCAGCCCGACATCTTTCAGCTTCAAAATAAGGAAGTTCGTCTCGGAACTCTCGAGGCCAAACATGGAACGAACGGCACTGCGGCCCGAGGCGATCCAGCCCAGAGCCGTAAACGCCAAACCAAAGGCAGCAATGACACCGGTGATACCCAAAATGCTGGTGTCGGCGAGGGTGTCGCGGCTGATGGCGCCGTTGCCGCTGCCATCGCCAATGAGGCCAGGGATGTTCGTAGAAATGAAGTTGTAGACCGCATCGAGCAATACTGGATCGCCCTGCACAATGAAGCCGGCGACAGCGAAACCGACCCAGATTGCGGCAAAGACGGCGAAGATCGCTTGGTAGGAAAGTCCCGATGAGAGGAGTGGTCCTAACTTTTCCGCGTAGTGCATAAAGACACGCACCGGGCGTAGCTGGAGTACCCACTCAATGGCTGGTTTCAGTCGTTGCGCAAGCTGCATCCAATAAGAATAGCTAGGCTGTCTGTGCGTAACTCAGAGGAGAGGTCAGATCACATGGAACTTCAGGGTGTTGGAGTCGGACGATCGGTTGCTGTCGGAAAAGTCGTGCGGATGCCCGACCCCCTTCCGGAACCGAAAGATGCTCGCCATTCCGGCGATGCTGCAGCAGAGAAAGAAGCGGCAGCATCCGCACTCACTTTTGTGGCTGCTGACCTGCGTGCTCGCGCAGAAAAAGCGGATGCCGAAGCCAATGAGGTTCTCACCGCTACAGCCCTCATGGCTGAAGACCCCTCGATTCTCGATAGCGTCAACGAGCTGATCGACGGCGGCAAAGCTGCCGAACGCGCAGTATTCGAGGCCTTCGCTTCGTTCCGCGAAATGCTTGTGTCTCTGGGCGGCATGATGGCCGAACGAGCCACCGACCTCAGCGACGTGAGCCAGCGTGTAGTCGCTCGCTTGCGTGGCGTGGAAGCCCCGGGTGTCCCGCAGCGCGATGAGCCGTTCGTGCTCGTTGCCGATGACCTCGCTCCGGCTGACACAGCGCTGCTTGAGCTCGACAAGGTTCTCGCTCTCGTTACCCGCCAGGGTGGGCCAACGAGCCACACCGCGATCCTTGCCCGATCGAAGGCTATCCCCGCCATCATGGGCGTCGCAGAAGCACTCGACCTTGCCGACGACACTGTGGTGATTGTGGATGCCGGAGCTGGCATCATCACAACCGAGCCCACCGCTGAGCAAGTCTCCGCAGCAGAAGCCCGCATCGCCGAGCTCGCTGCCGCTGCAGACGCCCCCATCACTGATGGAGCTCTCGCTGACGGAACTCTCGTTCCTTTGCTCGCCAACCTCGGCACTCCGTCTGAGGCCGCGCAGGCGGTCGAACTCGGCGCTGAAGGTGTCGGCCTCTTCCGCACTGAGCTCATGTTCCTTGATGCCACCTCGGCTCCTACGGTTGAAGAGCAGACCAAGGAATACACCGAGATGCTGCAGCACTTCCCGGATAAGAAGGTTGTCGTTCGTGCCCTCGATGCCGGTGCTGATAAGCCGCTGAGCTTCATGGACATGGGTGAAGAAGTAAACCCCGCCCTCGGCCAGCGCGGCCTTCGCTCGCTTCGTGTCAACGAGAACATCCTGCGCGACCAGCTCACTGCCCTCGTCAACGCTCAGAACGCTACCGACGCTGACCTCTGGGTCATGGCGCCGATGGTGTCGGATGCTGAGGAGACCGACTACTTCGTCTCCCTTGGCCGCGAACTCGGTCTCAACACCGTCGGTGTCATGGCCGAGGTTCCCTCGCTCGCCGTGCTCGCTGACCAGGTTGCCGAACGCAGCGACTTCGTCTCGATCGGCTCCAACGACCTCACTCAATACACGCTGGCTGCAGACCGGATGCTCGGCACTCTCGCCAAGTTCCAAGACCCGTGGCACCCTGCCGTGCTTCGCATGGTGAAGATGCTCGGAGACGCTGGGGCCGCTGCCGGCAAGCCTGTCGGAGTCTGTGGTGAAGCTGCCGCCGATCCGCAGCTCGCCATCGTTCTTGTCGGTCTGGGAGTCACGAGCCTCTCGATGACACCCGCGGCGCTCGCCGACGTGCGTGCCGAGCTGCTGACGGTCACGCTCGAACAGGCCAAGGCTCGCGCCGCGGCCGCCATCAACGCGACCACCGGGCCGACCGCTCGTGAGGCCGCTGCGAACGCTGCCTAGCTCGCTCGAATAACTCTTTCGTCGTGCCACGATTCCTTCGGGAATCGTGGCGCTACGTCGTTAAATCGGCCGTCGGAGGTCTCGGCGAGGGTTGTGCCACAAACTTTTTCGAGTACCTACCGGTATGGGCGTCACTACGCTGCGGGCGCACCCGTGGCTCTTAGCAACTCCACGAGCGTGAAAGTGGTCCAGCTAAAAGGTCCATCTCGCGCGAACTGGGAGCGTGCACGCATGGAGCTGAACTCTTCTCAAAAACGTGTTTCGAAAAATCGGGGTACAAAGTGCTTTCACGGGTGGTGCCGCCGGAGCGAGCAATTTGTTGGCCTGACCAGCAAAAGTGGTTCGAGTGGTTGCAGGGAAGCGCACAATCGGCACAAATTCTCCGCTGACCGTCCCGCGCCCGAGAGAGCGCTTCCATCCAGTGCAGGTGGTCTACCAGTGGCAGTGCTCATGAACTCGTCAGCGTTACTCTGAAATTCGCTATAACGCTTGATCATTCGGGACAGAACAAGCTGTTCCCCCCTATGGGGGGCACAAATTTCTGAGAACTTTCGATAGTCTGCGTCATAGAGGACGGGTTCATCGGTCTCTTTGGGTAAGAAGGTTTTGTTTCTGAAATCTTCGCCCCAAAGGGACAAAGAGAGGCCCGGGAAATGGATCAGGGGGATGAGCGGAATCGTGGCACCGAAGCTAACCACTTCGGACGAGCAGCTGCTGGCACAGGCGCGTACGGGGGTACAAAACGCCTTTGCCGAGCTCTGGAGTCGCCACTACCGCTCGGGAATATGTGTTGCCCGTCAGTACACGTCGATAGACGCGGACGATCTCGTGTCTGAGTCGTTCGCGCGTATTTACCAGCGTGTGCTGGCGGGTGGCGGCCCACAGGGTGCCTTTCGCCCCTACCTCTATACGACCATCCGCAACCTCGCGTCGACGTGGGGCGCTGCCTCGCGCGAAGTGCAAGTGGATGAGATCGCCGACTTCGAAGACCCCAAGACTCTCGACGACCCCATTGCAGTTGCGCTCGATCACTCGCTCACCGCCAAAGCCTTCCGTGAACTTCCGGAACGCTGGCAGTCAGTGCTGTGGTACACCGAGGTTGAAGGCATGGACCCTCACGAGGTAGGGCCACTACTCGGCATGAGCGCTAACAGCGTCGCTGCGCTGTCGTACCGCGCGCGTGAAGGTCTTCGCAAAGCCTGGTTGCAGGCTCATATCAACGACGCAACGGCATCCGGCGAATGCCAGTGGGCGATGTCAAAGTTTGGCGAGCATGCTCGCAAGAGCCTCAGCGGCAGAGACACCACACGCATCGAAGCCCATCTCGCTTCGTGCGCTCGCTGTGCGATCGTGTGTGAAGAGGTCGACGAGGTTGGTTCACGCCTAGCACTCGTGATGATCCCGATGCTGCTGGGCGGCGTTGCTGGTGGCGGTTTCCTGAGTGCCTTCGGGCAGGGCGGCGCAGCGTCGCTTACCGCAGCAGCGGCGCCGGCCATGCCGGCAGCGGTGGTCGCCAGTACGCATCTGGTGGGCGCTGGCGGCGTGGCTGCCGCAGGCGGAGCCAGCGCCGGGGCACTTCCCGTTGCGGTCGCCGGCACGCTTGCTGCCGCGCTAGCCCTTACCGGCTCACTTGTTGTTCTTGCTCCTACAGCTCCCGGATCCACGAGTGCCGAGGGCACATCGACGAGCCAAACCTCTGACGGTCAGGGCAACCCCGACGTGACGAACTCGGGAGTCAGTGACAACCTCGGCGGTTCTCGCACCGATCCCAGCGACATCACGATTCCCACGGTCCCCACGGTTCCCTCGATTGAGGCGAGCACCGATACCGGTGGCATTACAACCGGCTCGGGTGGGCTCGTCGATTCTGTTGAAGATGTCGTTGGGGGGCTTGTCGACTCCGTCATCGGCACTGTCACTGGAGGAGCTGCTCCCGAAGGTCACACGGCCCCTGGCGGCGTTGTGGGTACCGACATCGACCTGAACCTCATCGGAACCGCCACTCCGGGCGCGCACCTCTCGCTGCAGGCGGCGGGGCTCGTCTACGCGACGACGACGGTATCGAGCGACGGCACTTTTGCGCTGAACGTCACCGGTATCCCGGGTGGGTTGTCATCGCTCGACTTGGTGCAGACC
Source organism: Salinibacterium sp. NG253 (assembly GCF_015864945.1). GTDB lineage: Bacteria > Actinomycetota > Actinomycetes > Actinomycetales > Microbacteriaceae > Rhodoglobus. Next base: position 265,654 of record NZ_JADYWF010000002.1, read on the forward strand.
GTCGATCGTGACTATTTGGGCGGCCTGGTGGGCGGCGGCGGCTTGCTCGGGGGACTCCTCGGCACCGTCGATGGCCTCATCAATGACCTCATCGAACCCCTCCAGCTATCGTCGGGTGATAACCAAGGCGTCAACGTTCGTTTACTGAGCTAAACCCCAGTTCGGGGGTGTTTGCACATTCTTCTCGTCATAATCTGTCGAGAGACCAGTCTCTTTTAGTAGGCAACCCGAATGCCTACTGTGGGCGTTCGCCGTGGGTGACGGACGCACACAAACAAATCGCCCCTGGCGCTACCTCGGTAGCGCCAGGGGCGATCTTGTTTAAGCGAGCGTACGGTTACGGCTTGCCCTTGATGATGGCCTGCTTCACTTCAGCGATTGCCTGAGTGACTTGGATGCCACGGGGGCACGCGTCGGTGCAGTTGAAGGTAGTGCGGCAACGCCACACGCCCTCTTTGTCGTTGAGGATGTCGAGGCGAACGCCGGCGCCCTCATCGCGCGAGTCAAAGATGAAGCGGTGCGCGTTCACGATGGCAGCAGGACCGAAGTACTGTCCGTCGGTCCAGAACACGGGGCAGCTCGACGTGCACGCAGCGCACAGGATGCACTTGGTGGTGTCGTCGAAGCGGGCGCGCTCCACAGGACTCTGCTTGCGTTCCTTGCCGCCCTTGACAGGGCCAGCCATGAGGAACGGGTTGACCTCTTTGAAGGAGTCGAAGAACGGCTCCATATCGACGATCAAGTCCTTCTCTAGGGGGAGACCCTTGATGGCCTCCACGTAGATCGGCTTCGAAATGTCGAGGTCCTTGATCAGGGTCTTGCAGGCGAGGCGGTTGCGGCCATTGATGCGCATCGCATCCGAACCACAAATGCCGTGCGCGCAGGAGCGACGGAAGGTCAGCGACCCGTCCTGTTCCCACTTGATCTTGTGAAGAGCGTCGAGAACACGGTCGGTCTCGTACAGCTCGACGTCGAAGTCTTCCCAGCGCGGTTCTTCATCCACCTCGGGGTTGAATCGACGAATCATGAGCGTCGCAGTGAAGGTCGGAACGACCTCTGCTGCGGCAGGCTTGTTATCAGCGACGGCAGTGCTCATTAGTACTTTCTTTCCATCGGCGGGTAGTTAGTGATCACTACCGGCTTCCAGTCGAGACGGATGTGGTCACCCGCCTCTTCTGATTCTGGGTCGCCCGTGAGGTACGCCATGGTGTGCACGAGGAAGTTCTCGTCGTCACGATCGGGGTAGTCCTCACGCATGTGGCCGCCACGGCTTTCCTTGCGAGACCGAGCCGAGAACACGAGCACTTCAGCGAGGTCGAGCAGGAAGCCGAGCTCTACGGCTTCGAGCAGGTCGGTGTTGAACCGCTTTCCCTTGTCGTCGAGGCGGATGTTCTTGTAGCGAGCGCGCAAAGTCTGGATGAGCTTGGTTACCTCTTCGAGGCTTTCATCCGTGCGGAAGATCTGCGCGTTGCGGTCCATCGAGACCTGCAGTTCCTTGCGGATAACGGCAATGCGCTCGGTGCCATCGCCGGCACGAACCATGTCGAGGATGTTCTTGACGCCCCCGGCAGGATTCTCGGGCAGCGGCACGAATTCAGCAGTCTTGACGTACTCAACGGCTGCCTTTCCGGCACGCTTTCCGAAGACGTTGATGTCGAGCAGCGAGTTGGTTCCCAAACGGTTGGATCCGTGAACGGAAACACACGCACACTCGCCAGCGGCGTAGAGGCCCTTGACGACATCCGTGTTGTTGCGCAGCACTTCGGCCTGAACGTTGGTGGGAATGCCGCCCATCGCGTAGTGCGCGGTTGGCAGCACGGGAACCGGCTCGGTGTACGGTTCGACGCCCAGGTAGGTGCGAGCGAACTCGGTGATGTCCGGCAGTTTCTCGTCAATGACGGCCGGCTCGAGGTGAGTGATGTCGAGGAACAGGTAGTCCTTGTCGGGACCAGCTCCACGGCCTTCACGAATCTCAGTGGCCATCGAACGCGCAACGATGTCACGCGGCGCGAGGTCCTTGAGCGTCGGCGTGTAGCGCTCCATGAAGCGTTCGCCCTCGGAGTTGCGCAGAATCGCGCCCTCTCCACGAGCAGCTTCGGAGAGCAGGATGCCGAGGCCAGCCAACCCGGTGGGGTGGAACTGGAAGAATTCCATGTCCTCGAGCGGCAGGCCCTTGCGCCAGATGATTCCGACGCCATCACCGGTGAGGGTGTGAGCGTTGGATGTCGTCTTGAAGATCTTGCCGAATCCACCGGTAGCGAAGATGATCGCCTTCGACTGGAACACGTGCAGCTCGCCGGTAGCGAGCTCGTAGGCAACAACGCCCGACGGTTCGTCAACGCCATCGACCTCGGTCATGACCAGGTCGAGCACGTAGAACTCGTTGAAGAAGTTGATGCCGAGCTTGACGCAGTTTTGGTACAACGTCTGAAGGATCATGTGGCCGGTGCGGTCAGCGGCGTAGCAGGCGCGGCGAACCGGAGCCTTGCCGTGCTCGCGAGTGTGGCCACCGAAGCGACGCTGGTCGATCTTGCCGTCTTCGGTGCGGTTGAACGGTAGACCCATGTTCTCAAGGTCTACAACGGCGTCGATGGCTTCTTTGGCGAGAATCTCTGCCGCGTCTTGGTCGACGAGGTAGTCGCCACCCTTGACGGTGTCGTAGGTGTGCCATTCCCAGTTGTCTTCTTCAACGTTGGCGAGAGCAGCAGCCATGCCACCCTGCGCTGCACCGGTGTGCGAGCGCGTGGGGTAGAGCTTGGAGATCACGGCGGTCTTGGCGTGCGGGCCGGCTTCAATAGCGGCTCGCATGCCGGCTCCACCGGCGCCCACAATGACGATGTCGAACTGGTGGTAGTGGATTCCGTCAATAACGGTTCCGTCGGCGATGTCGCCGGTGTTAATCGTTGCCAATTAAGATGCCTCACAGAAGCTGGGGAGCAGAGCTGGGTCAGCTCCGGCTGGGCAGGGGTCAAAGGTGGTGATCACGAGCGTTCCCAAAATAATCAGGATGACCGTGGATGCGGCAATTCCGATCATGAGAACCTTGCGCACCTTGGGGTTGGTTGCATAGTCGTTCACGAGCGTGCGCATTCCGTTACCGCCGTGGATGAGTGCGAGCCACAGCATGAGGCCGTCCCACACGATCCAGAACGGGTCAGCGAGCTTTCCGCCGACGAATGCGAAGTCGATAGCTTTGACACCCTCGCCAGCAACGAGGTTGACGAAGAGGTGGCCGAAGATCAGAACGATCAGCACGACGCCAGAAGCGCGCATGTAGATCCATCCCCATTTTTCCCAGTTGATTCCACCGGTGCGGTGGCCACGGGTTGGGGTGCGGGGGGCTTCGATGAGACTCATTCTCAACCTCCGAAGACGTGCATTAGCTGGCGGGGGATGAACGCGGCAAGCAGTACCACCCAGAGACCGATGACGACCCAGAACATGGTGCGCTGGTGCTTGGCACCGAACGCCCAGAAGTCGATCAGGATGATGCGCAGTCCGTTGAGCGCGTGGAACACGATCGCCGCAACGAGAGCAATCTCGCCCAGGCCCATGATGGGCGTCTTGTAGGTGTTAATCACCGCGTTGTAGGCCTCAGGACTAACACGCACGAGGGCGGTGTCGAGAATGTGCACGAGGAGGAAGAAGTAGATAGCAACACCGGTAATACGGTGCAGCACCCACGACCACATGCCCTCTTTACCCCGGTACAGGGTGCCAGCAGGTCTCTTGGGTGAGCGAATCTTGGGCGGCGACTGCGGCTCCGCCACTAGGTTACTCGCCGACTTCTCTGGCACGAGGACCCTCCTTGCGGTGTGGGGTCGCGTCCACCGCGACCGATGAGTGTCCGCACAGGCGGACTCTTACTATTCTATTCCCGCTAGAGGGCCCTCGCTTCCCAGTCGACCCTAAATAGCGAGATATCCGGAATGTTTTCGAGAATATTGTGAAACTTAACGAGGCCTTCTGGCGATGCAGCGCCGAATCTACTGAGCAAGTGCAGCTGACGACAAAGGTTCTGCGAACTGTGGACCAGAATCTTGTCGCTGATCCATCGCTGCTCGATACCACTCAATTTTCAGAGTGATCCCATCGAGGTGCTTCTGTTGTTCGGCTAGGTCGCGCACAACGTTTTCGCGGTGTTGCTCGAGCAAGCGCATCCGTTCCGCTGAGGTGTCTTTGCCGCTCCGCACCAGATCGGCATACTCCCGGATGGTGCGGATGGGCATTCCGGTGCGACGAAGATGGCCGATGAACTCAACGGCCTTGACATCCATCTCGCGGTAACGCCGCTGACCGTTCGCGAGGCGGGGAACCACAAGAAGTCCTGCTTTCTCGTAGTAGCGAAGCGTGTGATCGGTGACGCCGGTCGCCTCGGCAACCTCGCCAATGGTGAGTACTCGTTCGTTAGCGGTTGTCATCGTGCCACCTATGTTCCTTGCTAGAGCGCACTCTAAGTCAAGTCAGTGTGGGCACAGTGCGCAACTAGCTAGCGAGGAAGCGGTGCGGGTACTGCCGCAATTGTTGCTTCGTAGTGCTGGACGAGCTCGGCGCAGATGCCGCTCCACGATTTGCCGAGCACCGTGCGCCGCCCGGCTTCACCCATGCGAGCTCGCAGTGCTGGGTCGATGGCGAGTGCCTCTATATAGGCGCGCAACTGATCCTCGTTGTCGGCTTCGAAAAGGAAGCCGTTAGTGCCATGGTCGATCAGGTCAATCGGGCCGCCAGAGCGGGGTGCCACTACGGGCAAGCCCGCCGAGTGTGCTTCCTGCAAGGTTTGGCCGAACGTCTCTTCCGTTCCCGTGTGCGCAAAAATGTCGAACGCCGCGTAAGCGGTAGCGAGCTCCTCGCCCCCCAACTTGCCCAACCAGGTCACCGGGATGCCGGCAAGCTCCCTCTTAACAAGAGGCACAGATGAACCGTCTCCCACGATCGCTACGCGCACCCCGCTGAGCCCCCGAAGTGATCGCAGCCGCTCCACCTGCTTCTCGGGAGCGATGCGTCCCACGTATCCCACGACGACTTCACCGTGGGGGGAGAGGCGCTTGCGCAGCTTCACCGTCGCGGGCGAGAGCTTCTTGGCGGGGTGATACATCGTGAGGTCCACGCCGCGACCCCAGCGTTCAAGTTTGGTGAGGCCGATAGCGCGCAGATCCGTCATAGCGGTGCTCGACGGGGCAAGCGTGAGCTCGGCACCATCGTGGATCCACCGCACGATGCGCCACGCCAGCTTGGTCGCCTGACCGAGGCGGTGGCGGCGCGCGTAGCCAGCGACATCCGTTTGGAAGATTGCGACAGCAGGGATGCCGAGGCGATTCGCTGACGAGATCGCTTGAGCACCGAGAAGAAAGGGAGCAGCCGCGTGCACCACATCGGGGCGAAAATCGGCGATCAGTTTGTGGACTTGCGGATTAGGCAAGCCAACAGGAAACTGCCGATAAGCCAGCGCGGGCACCGCATGCACCGTGAATCCCGCGTAGGTCTTGGGGGCGCCGGCCGATGGACAAATCACAATGGCCTCATGGCCTTCGGCGCTCAAATAGTCGAGCACCTTCAGCACGCTGTTGGTGACGCCGTTGACAGTGGGGAGGAAGCTTTCGCTCACAATGGCGACTCGCACAATCAGCACCTCAATCGGTTGTCGTGACCCTGACTGTAGAAGGTGCGGATAACCGGCGAGTTAACGGGTGCTGAAGTCTAAGGTGGAGGAATGAGCCACAACCAGGCACCATTCGACAATTTTTACAGCGTGATCCCCGCGGGCGGTATCGGGTCACGCTTGTGGCCGCTATCGCGTGCCGACGCCCCCAAGTTCTTGCACGACCTCACCGGATCAGGCCAGACCTTGCTGCGGGACACCTGGGACCGCCTCGCACCGATCTCCGGCGCCGACCGCATCATGGTCGTCACAGGGCGCGCGCACCGCGCCGCTGTCGAAAAGCAGCTGCCCGAACTCAGCGACCCCAACGTTGTTCTTGAAAGCGAGCCAAAAGACTCCTCCGCAGCGATCGGGCTTGCAGCCGCGATCCTGCTCAAGCGCGACCCCAACGTCATCATCGGATCGTTTGCTGCTGACCATGTGATTCGCGACATCCGCGGCTTTAGGCGCAGTGTTCGCGAATCGATCGCCGTGGCCAACGCCGGCTACATCGCCGCGATTGGCATCACCCCCACTGAGCCGGCCATCGGATTTGGCTACATCCACTGCGGTGAGGCTCTTGAAATTGAAGGTGCTCCGAGTGCGGTCATGGCGAAGTCATTCGTCGAGAAGCCCGACTTCGAGACTGCTCAGACGTACGTCGCCAGTGGCGACTACCTCTGGAATGGCGGGATGTTCATCTCGCGTGCCGACGTGCTGCTCGAACAGCTCGGCAAAGCGCAGCCTGAACTGCTCGCGGGGCTCACCCAGCTTGCCGAGGTCTGGGACACTCCTGAGCGCGGCGCCGTTGTGGATGCCGTGTGGCCGCATCTGGCCAAGATCGCCATCGACTACACCGTGGCCGAACCGGCCGCTGAAGAGGGCCGCCTCGTTGTTATCCCCGGAGACTTCGATTGGGATGACGTTGGAGACTTCGCCTCGATCGCCAAGTTGCACTCGGGTGGGCGCAAATCAGACCTCGCGATCCTCGGCGAAAATGCTCGCGTCCTAGCCGATAAGTCCACGGGCGTAGTGATTAGTCAGACTGACCGGCTTATTTCCCTAATTGGGGTAAACGACATTGTCGTGGTCGATACCCCCGATGCTTTGCTGGTTACTACAACTGCAAACGCTCAGAGAGTAAAATCTGTAGTGGATGCTCTAAAAGTCTCTGGACGTAATGATGTGTTGTGACAACCGTATTTCGCGTTTGTAACCATTCGGCTTCGGCGCTCATATTCGCACAATGCATTCCTTGATTCTTCGGTAGCGTAGGTTCACTATGTTTCGACAATTTCTGTCGGACAGCATCTTGGAGGACACCTTGAGAATCAGCACTCACGGCCGCGCACTCAGCGGCATGGCGCTTGTTGCAACGAGCGCACTCGTACTCGCCGGTTGCGCTGCAGCACCCGAAGAGACCGAAGCCGGATCAGGCGAAATGCTTGACTACCTTCCCTGCATGGTTTCTGACTCGGGCGGATTCGACGACAAGTCGTTCAACCAGCTCGGTTACGAAGGTATCGAAAAGGCAGCCAACGAACTCGGCGTTGAATTCAACGCTGTCGAGTCGACCAGCGATGCAGACTACGCACCCAACATCGAAAGCCTCGTTGCCGAGGGTTGCGACCTGATCGTCACTGTCGGATTTAACCTCTCCGCAGCCACCGTTGAGTTTGCTCTTGCAAACCCTGACATCGACTTCGCCATCGTTGATGACGCAGCTGACAATGACTTCGACGGAGAGATCGACGCTCCGAACATCAAGCCGATTCTCTTCGACACCGCCGGTGCTGCATTCCTCGCAGGTTACGCCGCGGCTAGCTACTCCACGACCGGTGTTATCGGAATGTACGGCGGAATGAACTTCCCCACCGTTTCGATCTTCCTCGACGGAACCGCACAGGGTGTTGAGTACTACAACTCCGAAAAGGGCACCGACGTCACCGTTCGCGGTTGGGACATTGCAGCGCAGGACGGAACCTTCATCGGTACCTTCGCTCCTGGAACCGACTCGCGTGCAGCAGCTCAGAACCTGATCGACCAGGGTGCAGACGTTCTGCTTCCTGCCGGTGGACCGATCTTCCAGAGCGCGGTTGAGGCAATCCGCGACTCCGGCAAGGACATCGCGATGATCGGTGTAGACGCTGACCTGACCGAGACCGAGACCGCAGCTGCGGACTTGTTCCTCACCTCGATCCTCAAGCAGATCGGCGTTGCAGTTGAAGACGTCGTGAACGAGGCATCGACTGGTTCGCTCGACACCACCCCGTACATCGGAACCCTCGAAAACGGTGGAGTTGGCATCGCGCCGTTCCACGAGTTCGAGTCGAAGGTTGACGCAGGGCTCGAAGCTGAGCTCGTCACCGTCAAGGACGGCATCATTTCCGGCGACATCGCCGTAACGTCGTACCTGAACTAATTAGATAGAACTGAGGGGGCTGGCCTGAGGGTCAGCCCCCTTCGTTTTGGACTAGTCCTCTGAGGCTATTCTTGTGAAACCCGACGACGGCGATGATGCCCGTCACAGTACTGAGGAGAGATTGTGAAACTTGAGCTGCGAGGTATTACCAAGCGCTTCGGTGACCTAATCGCGAATGACCATATTGATCTCACGGTCGAAGAGGGCGAAATCCATTGCCTCCTCGGCGAGAATGGCGCGGGTAAGTCAACGTTGATGAATGTGCTCTACGGCCTGTATCAGGCTGAGGAGGGCGAAATTCTCATCGATGACGAGGTGCGTCACTTTGCAGGCCCAGGAGACGCGATGCGCTCCGGTATCGGCATGGTCCACCAACACTTCATGCTGATCCCCGTGTTCACGGTCGCAGAGAACGTGGCGCTCGGCCACGAAGAGGTCTATGGCCCCGGGCTCCTCAACCTCGAAGCCGCCCGCACCCTCGTGCGCGACATATCCGCTCGCTTCGGGTTCGACATCGACCCGGACGCTCTCGTTGAAGATCTACCGGTTGGCGTGCAGCAGCGTGTAGAGATCGTCAAGGCGCTCTCTCGTGAAGCTAAAATTCTGGTCTTCGATGAGCCGACCGCCGTGCTCACGCCTCAAGAGACCGACGAGTTCATGGCCATTATGCGCCAGCTCAAATCCGAAGGCACCTCCATTGTTTTCATCACGCACAAGCTGCGTGAAGTCCGCGAAGTAGCGGACCGCATCACCGTCATCCGCCTCGGAAAAGTTGTCGGCGAAGCAGACCCGAGTGCGAACAAGGAAGAACTGGCATCGCTTATGGTCGGCCGCGCTGTCGACCTCACGATCGACAAGGCTCCGGCGCAGCTCACCGACAACTCCCTCGTGATCGACAAGCTATCGATCGCTGATGAACTTGGGCACCGTGCAGTCAAAGACCTCAGCGTCACGATTCAGGGTGGAGAGATCCTGTGCATCGCGGGCGTACAGGGCAACGGTCAAACTGAACTGGCCGAAGCGCTGCTCGGCATGCAAGAGCGAGCATCCGGGTCAATTGCGTTGAACGGCATCGAATTGCTCGGGCTCAACGCCCGCCAAATCCTTGATGCTGGCGTTGGATATGTGCCGGAAGACCGCACTCTCGATGGTCTCGTCGGTGCGTTCTCGGTTGCCGAAAACTTGATGCTCGACCGCAGTGACGGGGAACCGTTCGTCAAGTACGGCACGTTGCAAACGGACGTGCTCACCGAGTTCGCGACCGAGAAGCTTGAGGAATACGACATCCGCGCTCAGAGCATTGGCGAGCTCGTCTCGAAGCTCTCGGGCGGTAACCAGCAGAAGGTAGTGCTGGCTCGAGAACTCAGCCGCGAGCTGTCGTTGTTGGTCGTTTCGCAGCCCACGCGTGGACTCGACGTTGGTTCTATCGAGTTTGTTCACGAGCAGATCGTTCGAGTGCGTGATCGCGGTGTGCCCGTGATCGTCGTCTCGACTGAACTCGACGAAGTCGTTTCCCTCGCTGACCGCATCGCGGTCATGTACAAGGGACAAATTGTTGGAATCGTGCCTGCGGATACCCCGCGCGAAAAACTCGGCCTCATGATGGCCGGCGAACGCATTACGGAGGAGGCAGCATGAGCGAGCCAACACCACAGAAACCTGAAGACCAGAAGCCTGAAGACCAGAAGCCTGAAGACCTGAAAGCCGAACAAGGGGCCGTGACAGAGACTGCCACGAACTCGGAAACAAACCAGGACACCGTCCGCTGGACGAATGCGTTCCGCGAAATCGCCTCGGGCAACGCACTGCTGTCGCTGCTCGCCGTCGTCTTGGCCATCCTGATTGGTGGCGTGCTCATTGCCTTCACCGATTCCGACGTGCAAGAGACGGCCGGATATTTCTTCGCCCGCCCCGGCGATTTCTTCGCTGCTATTGGCTCTGCCGTCGGTGGTGCCTACCTGGCTCTCTTCCAAGGATCGATCTACGACTTCCGTCGCGATGACTTCCTCTCGGCCATTAAGCCGCTGACGCAGACCTTGGTCTTCGCAACGCCGCTGATCGCCGCCGGGCTCGGCGTCGCGATCGCATTCCGTGTTGGTCTGTTCAACATTGGTGGCCGCGGCCAGATCATCGTCGGTGCAGCATTCGCCGGCTACGCAAGCTTCGCGTGGGATCTGCCCATCGTCATCCACGTTACCGTTGCTGTGATCATGGGAATCATCGGTGGCGCCCTCTGGGGTGCAATCGCTGGCCTCTTGAAAGCGCGTACCGGCGCTCACGAGGTGATCGTCACGATCATGCTCAACTACGTTGCCTACTACCTGATCAGCTTCTTGCTGCGCACTGATCTGCTCAAGAACCCAGGTTCCAACAACCCGAAGACCCCACCGGCAGCGGAAAGTGCGGTCCTACAGCCCATCTTCGGTGACGGCTTCAAGCTGCATTGGGGCTTCGTGCTCGTGGTTGCGGCTACCGTTGTGGCCTGGTGGCTCATTGACCGCTCAAGCCTCGGTTTCAAGTTCCGCGCTGTGGGCCTCAACCCTCACGCGGCTCGCGTCGCCGGTGTCAAGGTCGAGCGCATCTACATCTACGTCATGCTGATCGCCGGTGGCTACGCCGGTCTCGCTGCGAGCACCGAGGTGCTCGGAACGACCACGAGCGGATTCACCTCCGGGGTCGATGCGGGAATCGGCTTCGACGCCATCACCGTTGCTCTCCTCGGGCGTTCAACTCCGTGGGGTACCTTCGCTGCCGGCCTCCTCTTTGGTGCTTTCAAAGCAGGCGGTTTCACCATGCAGGCTTCGCAGGGAATCCCGATTGACATCGTTCTCGTTGTTCAGTCCCTCATCGTGCTGTTTATCGCAGCTCCGCCGCTCGTGAGGGCTGTGTTCCGACTGCCGCAACCCGGCGCTCGCGCAAAGAAGGTGGTCAGCTAATGACTTTCACCAAAACTTCTGAAGGCAAAAGCCACGCAGGATCGAAGATCGATCGTCGTAGCTGGAAGCTCCCGATCGCATTCGCGATTGTCTCGCTGATCTCTGGCGTGCTCTTTGTGGGCTTCGCTGAGGACGCCCCCACCGGGTTCAACCTCTCCACGGGTTCCGACCTGTTCCAACTGCCGGTTGTTCACTTGCCTGCGCTCGCGACCGGTGTCGTCGTTACGATACTGACCGCGCTGATCGCGGTCGGCTCGGCATTCATGATCTCGCAGGATCGCGCAGTTCCTAAGTGGATTCCGATTGTGGGTGCGATTCTCGCTCTCACCGGCTTCCTCACGTGGGCTGCTGCCGATGAGACGCTTCGCGTTCCTGAACTGCTGGCTGGCTCTCTTGTGCTTGCCGTTCCACTCGTATTCGGTGCTCTCGGTGGTGTCATCTCCGAGCGCGTCGGTGTCGTCAACATCGCGATCGAAGCCCAATTGCTGGCCGGTGCGTTTGTCTCCGCCGTCGTCGGAACCCTCACTGGCTCAGCATTCGCGGGACTCTTTGCGGCAGCTGTCGCCGGAATGCTCGTGTCGTTCTTGCTCTCGGTCTTCGCGATCAAGTACCTCGTCAATCAGATCATCGTTGGTGTTGTCATCAACGTTCTGGTTTCGGGTCTCACCGGATTCCTCTACTCGACGTGGCTTACGGACAACCCCGAGCAGCTGAACAACCCGGAAGGGTTCTCGACGCTATCGATTCCGCTGCTGAGCGGCATCCCGATCATCGGCCCGGTGCTGTTCCAGCAGACGCTGATCGTCTACTTGCTGTACGTCATCGTGGCCGCCGTTGCGTTCGCGCTGTACCGCACTCGCTGGGGGCTGCGTCTGCGTGCCGTCGGTGAGCATCCCAAGGCCGCTGACACCGTTGGCATCAACGTGACGCTTACCCGTTTCTGGAACGTCGCCCTTGCCGGCGCGATTGCCGGTCTCGGTGGAGCATTCATCACGCTGAGCCAGACAGGCCAGTTCGGCAAGGATGTCACCGCGGGCGCCGGCTTTATCGCTCTCGCCGCCGTGATCTTTGGTCGCTGGGACCCGATCAAAGCAACGCTCGCCGCGCTGCTCTTCGGCTTCGCCAGCAACCTGCAGAACGCTCTGAGCGTGGTGGGTTCGCCGGTTCCAAGCGAGTTCATGCTCATGCTGCCGTACGTTGTGACAATCATTGCCGTCGCCGGTCTGGTCGGAAAGTCTCGGCCGCCAGCAGCATCCGGAACACCATACATAAAGGGGTAACGCTATGACGATCGAGCCGCAATCTATTGACTGGGATGCGCTGAGGCTCGTCGCCACAGACGCCCTGAGCCACGCTTACGTTCCCTATTCGAAGTTCCCGGTCGGTGTCGCCGCAATCGTCGATGACGGCCGGGTAATTTCGGGGGCGAACGTCGAGAACGCGTCTTACGGCCTCACCCTGTGTGGGGAGTGTTCTCTGGTTTCTGCCCTGCACATGACAGGCGGCGGAAAGCTCGTTGCCTTCACCTGCGTCGATGGCAAAGGCAACGCCCTTATGCCGTGCGGGCGTTGCCGCCAGCTGTTGTTCGAGCACTCCGCCGAAGGCATGTTGCTCGACACGGTTTCTGGTATCAAAACGATTGACGAAGTGATCCCCGACGCGTTCGGGCCACGCACTCTTGAGGAGTACCGCAGTGAATAACAGCGCAGAATCCAAACAGGTCGAACGTTTTGACGCCGTAGACCTCATCCACACCAAGCGTGACAAGGGCGTGCTCAGCACCGACCAGATCAACTGGCTCGTGGATGCCTACACTCGCGGCTATGTCGGCGACGAGCAGATGGCTGCCATGACAATGGCCATCTTCATCAACGGCATGGAGCGCGAAGAGATCCGCGACCTCACCCTGGCCATGATCGCCAGCGGCGAGACGCTGAGCTTCGAAGGACTGGGCAAGCCAACGACAGACAAGCACTCGACCGGTGGCGTTGGTGACAAGATCACTTTGCCGCTCGCCCCGCTCGTCGCCTCCTTCGGCGTCGCCGTGCCGCAGCTTTCGGGCCGCGGTCTTGGCCACACCGGTGGCACGCTCGACAAGCTCGAGAGCATCCCCGGTTGGCGTGCAGACCTCAGCAACGAAGAGTTCTACGCCCAACTGCGCGGTGTTGGCGGAGTGATCTGCGCTGCTGGTTCAGGGCTCGCTCCAGCCGACAAGAAGTTGTATGCCCTTCGCGACATCACCGGAACCGTCGAAGCAATTCCGTTGATCGCGTCCTCCATCATGAGTAAGAAGATCGCCGAAGGAACGTCGGCCCTCGTGCTCGATGTTAAGTTCGGCTCTGGCGCTTTCATGAAGGATGCCGACCGCAGTCGCGAGCTCGCCGAAACCATGGTTCGCCTGGGCAAGGATGCGGGAGTTAAGACTGTTGCGCTGCTCACCAACATGAACGTTCCCCTCGGTCTCACCATCGGAAACGCTAATGAGGTGCGCGAATCGGTTGAGGTTCTCGCCGGTGGCGGCCCCTCCGACGTGCGTGCGTTGACGGTAGCGCTTGCCCGCGAAATGTTGGCTCAGGTCGGTCACGAAGATGCGGATGTGGAAGCGGCTCTCGACAACGGTCAAGCGATGGATGCCTGGCGCGGCATGATCTCCGCTCAAGGCGGAGACCCCGACGCTGCCTTGCCGCAGCCGAAGGAAAGCCACGTTGTTGTCGCCGACCGCGATGGTGTTCTCGTGGAACAAGAAGCTCTGCCCTTCGGGGTCGCTGCGTGGCGTCTGGGCGCCGGTCGTGCTCGCAAACAAGACCCGGTGCAGCACGCCGCTGGCATCGATCTGCATGCCAAGCCGGGCGACGCTGTGCGCAAGGGGGAGCGGTTGTTCACGATGCACGCGGACGAGCCCGCTCGTTTTGAGCGCGCACTTGAGTCGCTCGAGGGCGCCTACCGCATCGGCGATGCCGGGGACACCATCCACGATGGTGGCCCGCTTATCGCTGGGCGTATCGACTAGAGCACGCCCCTGCATTCTGGCTTTGTAAGCTGAACGGTGGGTCTCATCCGCTGACGTAATGTTGTCTCAATGACGACCGCGGATGAGACCGCCGCCAGTGCTGATCCGGCACTGAGCGGCGCACACACTACCGAAACCGAAGCCGAACACTCGGCTAAGTGGCGTGCCTTCTGGGTGTGTGTTGTGGTCGCCGCAATCACGATCCTTGACCTCTCGAAGGTCAACGTGGCCCTTCCGTCGATCGAGGATGCTCTCGGCGCAACATCCACTCAACTGCAGCTCATCGTCTCGGGCTATGTGCTGACATTTGGCCTTGTCCTCGTGCCGGCGGGCCGCCTCGGCGATCAGCGTTCGCGCAAGAAGCTTTTTCTCGTGGGGCTGACGCTCTTCACTCTCGCCAGTGTCGCGTGTGCGCTCGCCCCGAATGCGACCCTGTTGTTGGTGTTCCGGTTGTTGCAGGGTGTCGCGGCTGGCATCCAGATGCCTCAGGTCATTGGCCTTATTCAGCAGCTGTTCCGTGGGCCTGAGCGCGGCCGCGCTTTTGGCCTGTTTGGCGCGATGATCGGTGTTGCCACCGCCTTCGGCCCCACCCTTGGCGGGCTCATGATCGCGATTGGCGGCGCTGACGACGGCTGGCGTTACATCTTCTGGATGAATGTGCCTCTCGGCATCATCGCCCTCATTCTGGCGTGGCGCATTCTCCCCGCTACCTCCAAAGCTGGCTACGAGCGTCTCAGCCTCGACCCGGTCGGTATCGCGATCTTCGGTGTCACGGTGCTTGCGTTGATGTGGCCGTTCCTCTTTACGACGGGTGCTCCGACGGATGACCCGAACCGATGGTGGTTGCTGGTGCTTTTTGTGCTTTCTGCCGCCGCTTTCGTGGCCTGGGAGCGTCGTTACGCAGCAGGGGGACGGGCGCCTCTCGTTCCGCTTCAGCTGTTCCGCATCAGCTCGTTCCGCAACGGAACGTTGCTCGCGACCGTGTACTTCGCGGCGATGCCAGCGATGTTCCTCATGACGACGCTCTACCTGCAGTTGGGGCTTGGCCTCGAACCCGTCTTCGCGGGGATGGTGACGATTGGTTTTGCGCTCACGAGCGCGGTGTCGTCGTGGCGCGGTGGCATCCTCGTCGAACGTTATGGCCGGTCGCTCGTGGTCGTAGGGCTTGCGATCTTGCTCGTCGGGCTCGGGCTTCTCATGGCTGCCGCGATACTGACTCCGCCCGAGCTGACTCCGTACGTCATGGCGGCAGCTTTGATCGTCGGAGGCGCCGGCGGTGGGCTCGTTGTTTCGCCAAACCAGACCCTCACGCTGCACGACATTTCGCCCGTCGAGGGCGGTCTTGCCGGATCCGTGGGTCAACTTGGCCAACGCATTGGCACGGCAATCGGCACCGCCGTAGCGCTCTCGTTGTTCTACTCCACTCTCTATAACGAGCGCAACAACGGCGAGAGCACGGTCGAGCTGTACCACCACGCTTACGGCACCGGGATGCTCGCCACGACCCTGTTCTTCTCGATCGCGATGCTTATCGGTGTTGTCGATCTTGGCGCACGCAAGCGTCGCGCGCGAGCGCTGAAGGTTTAGAGCTGAGGGTCGCCGATGCGCTCGAGGGCGTCGACGATCATGCCCCAGAACTTGGGAACGTCGATATTGCGTGCGACCTGAGTCGTGCAGTCGTCGGGAGCCGGAGCGCGGAAGTCGGTGACGGTCATGCCGAGGGTGAGCGTTCCCGTGAGCTCGACGTTCAGGGGCACCTTTGCGGTGTCCATGATGGTCGGGTCGATCACAAAGGCGACGGCACAGGGGTCGTGCACGGGAGGGTGCTCGAAGCCTTGAGCTTCGCGGTAGGTGGTGCCGAAGAATTCAAGAAGCTCGCCGACGAATGCTGCGGGGGCGGTGCCCACGGCGGCGATCGCAGCGGCGACGTCGTCGGTTGCAAGGGCGTCGTGAGTGACGTCAATGCCCACCATGGTGAGCGGCCAGGATTCGTTGACGACGATGTGCGCTGCTTCGGGGTCGATCACAATGTTGAACTCGGCGGTAGCGCTCCAGTTGCCGACGTTGACGCCGCCACCCATCATGACGACCTGCTTCACGCGTTGAGCGATGCGTGGCTCTTTGCGCACGGCGAGGGCGAGGTTGGTGAGGGCTCCGGTCGGTACGAGAGTGACGGTGCCTGGCTCGTTCTGCATCACGGTGTCGATAATGAAATCGACGGCGTGACGAGCATCCAACTCAATAAGGGGTTCGGGGAGCACGGGGCCGTCGAGACCGGATTCGCCGTGAATGGATTCGGCTACTTCGACTTCGCGCACAAGCGGGCGGTGGGCTCCGCGGGCGAAGGGCACGTCGGTGATGCCGGCGACGCGGGCAACGGCCAGCGCGTTGCGAGTGACTTTCTCAATGGTCTGATTGCCCATCACAGTCGTGACTCCGAGGAGTTCGATGTGGGGGCTACCGTGAGCGAGCAGGATCGCAATCGCGTCGTCGTGCCCGGGATCGCAGTCGAGGATAATTTTTTCAGCCATAGCGAAAAGCATATATGAAAACACCATTCATATATGTAGAGTGAAGATATGACAAATGATCTTATTGCGGGTGCGACCGCCCGGTTGCTCTGGGTGAGATCTCGCATGCCGTTGCTCGCCGAAGTGCGAGAGCGATTCGAGCAGACGAAACCCTTCGCTGGGCACCGCATCGGCATGGCGATGCACCTCGAGCCGAAAACCGCAGTGTTGCTTGAGACCCTGAAGGCCGGGGGAGCGGAGATCGTAGCGACCGGCAATCTCGGGTCGACGCAGGATGATGTTGTTGCATATTTGCGCTCGCAGGGAATGACGATTTTTGGTGCCCGCGATGACTCTGAGTGCGAATACGAGGCGCATATCCGGAACGTGGTGGAGTCGAAACCAGACATCATCCTCGACAACGGCGCCGGCCTGGTTGCTCGTCTCGTTGAGCTCGGGGACACCGAGCGCATCGTCGGCGGCACCGAAGAAACCACCTCAGGAAGTTACCGGCTGCGCGAGGAGCTCGCTCGGCACATCCGTTTTCCCATCATCGTTATCGACGACAACCCACTGACTGTGATCAACGAAAACAAGCATGCGGCAGGACAGTCAGTTGTTGAGAGCTTTATGCGCGTCACGAACGTCATGGTCTCTGGGCGCCGTTTCGTGGTGGCCGGCTACGGCTGGTGCGGTCGCGGCGTGGCGCATTATCTTCGTGCTCTGGGTGGCAAAGTCGCTGTCGTAGAGGTTGATGAGATCAAGGCCCTTGAGGCAGCACTCGATGGCTATCGGGTGGCAAATGTGTTCGACCTCGCCGGCTGGGGCGAGGTCTTCATCACGGCAACCGGCCATCCGCAGGTTCTGACTACCGACTTCTTCGAGGTTGTCGCAGACGGAGCGATGCTCGTGAACTGCGGTCACTTCGACTGGGAAATCGACGTTCTGGCTCTGCGTGATGTGGCGACGAGTACGACAGTGATCGACGGTGCAATCGAGCGAGTTGACCTCCCGGGAAACCGCCACGTCACCTTGCTCGCGGACGGCCGCATGATCAATCTCGCGGGGCGCGAGGCTCGGGGCAACTCGATCGAATCGATGGATCTCGGGTTTCTGCTTCAAGCGCTTTCCCTCGAACGCATCGCGACAGCGGCTGGCACGCTCGAACCGGGTGCTCAACCTGTCCCCGACAGCATCAACCGTGAAGCGGCCCGCCGGATGCTCGCCACGATGAAAGCGGACCGCTAATGGCGACTGCCCCCGAGTACACCGCGCCAGCCCTCGACAAAGGGCTCGACATTCTCGAACTGCTTGCCGAAACATCGGGAGCCCTCAGCCAATCGGAAATTGCGGAAGCAACCGGGCGAAGTATTGGCCAGATTTTTCGAGTTCTTTCCACTCTCGAGCGCCGGGGCTACGTGTTCCGCGACAAGCAATCGGGGCTCTACACGCTGGCTATGAAGCTGTTTGAGCTCGCGCACCGGCATCCGCCACTTCGGGGATTGGTCAGCGTGGCGCAACCCATCATGCAGGTTCTCGCGGAGCAGGTGCGGCAATCGTGCAACCTCGCCGTGCTCGATGGCAGTGAAGTGCGCGTCGTCGCCCAGGTGGAGTCTCCCGCCGACTTCGGTTTTCGAGTGCGCGTCGGGGCAACATTCGATTTGACGACGACAGCGACGGGTTCGGTGCTTTCGGCAACATCACCATTGACGGCTGACACGGTCGTGCGGGCCGATACCTTGCACCCCGGAATCACCGATGTAGTGGCGCCGATTCTCGGGGCGACTGGTGCTGTGGTGGCCGCGCTGACGGTGCCATACGTGGCACCAACGTTCAGCGAAGTGGATGTGGACCGTGTTCAAGAATTAGCCTCCGCCGCCGCAAAAGAAATTTCGATTCTGCTTAGCGGGGGAGCTTTCACAGGATCGTAACGCTGTTCAGCGGAGGCACAGCGCGCTTTCAGCGTGATGCACGGTAGATTTAGAGGCATGAACGCCGCTGTTGAAAACTTTTTGATGCCCGGAGGTGGCGCGAGCATTACTGCGCTTCCCAAGGTTTCCCTCCACGATCACCTCGATGGAGGGTTGCGGCCTCAGACCATCGTTGAACTTGCCGACGAGGTCGGCTATGCGCTCCCCGAGAATGACTCGGAGGCGCTGAAATCATGGTTTGCGACTCAGGCCGATTCCGGCTCGCTCGTGAACTACCTCGCGACTTTCGACGCCACCATCGCCGTCATGCAGACCACCGAGGGTCTCCAGCGGGTCGCCCGCGAGTTCGTGGAAGACCTTGCCGATGACGGTGTCATTTATGGCGAAATCCGTTGGGCGCCGGAACAGCACCTGCAGAAGGGGCTCGACCTCGATCAGGTTGTCACCGCCGTGCAAGAAGGCTTGGAACAGGGTGTGGATGCGGTGCGCTCGAGCGGCCGCAGCATCCGTGTGGGGCAGTTGTTGTCTGCCATGCGCCAAGCCGATCGGGGCACCGACATCGCCGAGTTGGCAATCCGTCACCGCGACCGCGGTGTTATCGGTTTCGACATCGCGGGTCCGGAAGCAGGATTCCCGCCAAGTCGCCTCCGTGGTGCGTTCGACTTGCTCGCGCACAACTACATTCCTGCCACCGTTCACGCGGGGGAGGCGGATGGCCTCGACAGCATCCGCAGTGCCCTTTTTGACGGTCGCGCGCTTCGTCTCGGACACGGTGTTCGCCTGGCTGAAGACATCACGATCGCCAACGAAGACGACGAGAACACTTATGTGACGCTCGGTGATTTGGCGCAGTGGGTCAAGGATCGCGAGATTGCGCTCGAACTGAGCCCGTCATCCAATCTTCAGACCGGTGCCATCGAGCAGTGGGGCGACGAAATCATCGACCACCCCTTCGACTTGCTCTACCAGCTCGGATTCCGGGTGACGGTCAACACCGACAACCGCCTCATGAGCGCCACGACCCTCAGTCGCGAACTCTCGTTGCTCACCGAAGCGTTCGGGTACGACCTCACGGACCTTGAGGTCTTCCAACTCAATGCTGCTGCCGCAGCGTTCCTGCCCCTTGAAGAACGCGAAGAGCTTTCCGAGGCCATCAGCGTCGGTTTCGAAAGAGCGTAGTTATGTCCCTTCCTCCGCTGCCCGAATCAGCGATAGAAATTGATGCCTTCGCGGCTGACTGGCGTGCCGCCGTGCGGCTGTCAGGTGAAGCCCTTGTGCGTTCCGGCGCGGCCAAGTCGGGTTATGCCGACGAGATGATCCGCATGATCGAGGATCACGGTCCCTACGTGGTGATCGCGCCCGGTCTTGCATTGGCTCATGCACGCCCCGGTCCGCAAGTGATCGCGAACGGACTCTCCGTTGTCACGCTCAAAGAACCTGTGCGGTTCGGTCACGCCCACAACGATCCGGTTCGGGTGGTGCTTGGCCTCGCTATTTCTGAGGCAGGCGCACACTTGGCAGCGGTCGCGGCTGTCGCTAACATCTTCAATGACTCCTCGGCGATAAACGAGCTTGCGGCCGCAACGAGCGCCGCCGAGGTGCAACGCATCATGGGAGTGAATCCGTCGTGAAAATCGTGACCATCTGTGGTGCGGGAATCGGCAGTTCCGGTGTGCTCAAGGTCAACGCAGAACGAGCGTTGCGCGCGCTTGATCTCGAAGCCACAGTCGTTGCCGCTGAAGTGAGCACCGTTCGCACGGTTGCCGCGGATGCTCAGATTATTCTCACGACGCAAGAGTTCGTTGAGGCGATCGGCAAGACGAACGCCGATGTCATCGTGATTGTGAACCTCTTTGACACGTCGGAGCTTGCCCAAAAACTAGAGGACGCCCTCGGCTGAGCCGAGGACGCCCTCTTCACGTTTCTCTGCGCACTGCTGTTCGGCAGTAGCGCCAGCGGTATTAGCTGAGAATCTCGCGCATGCCCGCTTCAAGCTGGCTCGCGACCGCTTCGGCCGCAGCCTGACGCTCAGCGCCCTCGCCTGACGTGCTCGAGGCATCCACATAGAACTTGAGTTTGGGTTCCGTGCCGCTGGGGCGCACGATCACCCGTGCTCCGCCCTCGAACTGCATGCGAACAATGTTGCTAGGCGCGAAGCCGTCGACACCATTCTCGAAGTCATCGAACGAGGCAACCGTGAGGCCGCCGACGGTGGCGGGAGCGTTGGCACGCAAGCGCGTCATCGTCTCGCCGATCTCTGAAATCTTGGTGAAGCGCAGCGAGACCTGGCGGGAGGCAAACGCACCGAAGCGGGCCGCAAACTCGTCGAGACGATCGAGCACCGTCTTGCCTTCGGCCTTGAGCTCGGCGGCCATCGAGAGAAAGTCGACCGACGCCGAAATGCCGTCCTTGTCGCGCACCTTGTCGGGATCAACGAGGTAACCAAGGGCCTCTTCGTAACCGAACACGAGGCCGTCGATGCGGGAGATCCATTTGAAGCCCGTGAGGGTATCGGCGTAGTCCAAGTTGTAACCCGCGGCGATTGTTCGCAGCGCTGGAGACGAGACGATGGATGCCGCCAGAACACCAGTGCCGTTGGCGCGTTCTGCCGCGCGCCAGCCCAGCAAAATTCCCACTTCGTTTCCGCTCAGCCGACGCCATTCGCCGTCGCGACCGGGCACAGCCACGGCGAGGCGGTCGGCGTCGGGATCGTGGGCAATGGCGAGATCGGCGCTGACTTCGCGTGCTTTCGCGAAGCTGAGATCCATGGCGCCTGGCTCTTCCGGGTTAGGGAAGGCGACGGTGGGGAACGCGGCGTCGGGGTGAGCTTGTTCTTCGACAAGCGCGGGGGCGGCGAATCCGGCCTTCTCATACACGGCCTTGCTGGTTTCCCAACCCACACCGTGCATGGCGGTATAGGTGTAGACGACGTCCTTGACGGGGCCGGCGAGGGCTGCCGTGCGGGCAATGTATTCGTCAACAACACCCTCGTCAGTGGTGACGAAATCGGTGGAGCGTGGCAGCTCGGCAATCGAGCCCTTGGCGACGATCGCAATGGCGTGTGCAATGTCGGCGTCGGCGGGCGGCACGATCTGTGAGCCGTGGTTGTCGCCGCCGAGGTACACCTTGTAGCCGTTGTCGTTGGCCGGGTTGTGGCTGGCCGTAACCATGACGCCAGCACTCACGTTGAGATGGCGCACCGCGAAGGCGAGCACGGGCGTGGGCAGCAGTCGCGGCAACAGGATGGCGCGCACACCGGCCCCGGCCATGATGGTTGCGGTGTCGCGAGCAAAAACTTCAGAATTGATGCGACCGTCGTAGCCGATCACGATGCTCGGGCTGAGCTCATGGGTGAGCAGATAGGCGGCAAGTCCCGCAGCCGCCTGAGTGACCAACACCCGGTTCATGCGGTTCGGGCCGGCACCGAGCTCGCCGCGCAACCCTGCCGTGCCAAACGCGAGCCGCGAATCGAAGCGGTCATGAAGGCCAGCGATGGCGGCCTCGTCGCCCTGGGCGGCATCCGTAATCAGAGCCTCGAGCTCGGTGTGGGTGACGGCGTCGGGGTCTTGCTCGAGCCACGCGTTCGCGGCGGCGATGAGGTCGGCGGTGCTGAGAATTTCGGTGCTCATAGTGCGGTCACAATCTGGGCGAGAAGACTGCTGATCTGTACTTCAGCATCCTTGCCCGCCTGAATCACTTCTTCGTGGCTGAGGGGAGTGGACTGGATGCCAGCAGCAAGGTTGGTGATGAGGGACATTCCCAAGATTTCCATGCCTGCCTGGCGCGCGGCAATCGCTTCGAGCGCCGTGGACATTCCCACGATGTCACCGCCGATTGTTTTAGCCATCTGCACTTCGGCCGGGGTCTCGTAGTGCGGGCCGCGGAACTGGGTGTACACACCCTCGTCGAGGCTCGGGTCGATCGATTTCGCGATCTCGCGTAGGCGCTTGCTGTAGAGATCGGTGAGGTCGATGAACGTCGCGCCCTCAAGGGGGGAGTCGGCAGTGAGGTTGAGGTGGTCGCTGATGAGAACCGGGGTGCCCGGCTTCCAGGTCTCTTTGATGCCACCGGCACCGTTGGTGAGGATCATGGTTGTTGCGCCAGTGGCGGCAGCCGTGCGCACGGAGTGAACAACGCGGCGTACGCCGTGGTTCTCGTAGTAGTGGGTGCGAGCGCCGATCACGAGGGCGCGCTTGCCGCTTGGCAACAGAATGGAGCGCAGCGTTCCGACGTGGCCTTCGAGGGCCGGCTTCGAGAAACCGGGGATGTCCGAGGCCGGAATCGTGGCGGTGGTTTCACCAATCAGGTCGGCAGCTTTGCCCCACCCGCTTCCGAGTGTGAGGGCAATGTCGTGCTTCTCGACTCCGGTCGCGGCTGCGATTGCTGCAGCGGCGTCTTTCGCGACCGCGAACGGGTCTGCGGTGGGGTCGTCGAGGGGGTTTGTGGTGGGCGACTGTGACATGGCATCCACTCTAAACGGTGGTGACTGCGACTCACCGGTGCATTCAGCGCGAATGTGAGCACGCCGGTGCGCACGACGCGGGTGATTAGGTCCGAGCCGCGCGCCAACCCCCACGTGGGAGGGTGTGGTTTGTCGCTGAGGCAGAACCGCGAGAGAATTGCTGCATGGCCTATGAGTTCGAGCGCACCCAACGAATTGCAGTACTCGGCGGTGGCCCCGGTGGCTACGAAGCAGCCCTGGCGGGCGCGCAACTCGGCGCGGAGGTGACCCTCGTTGAACGCGAAGGTGTTGGCGGCTCTGCCGTGCTCACCGATGTGGTGCCGTCGAAGACGCTCATCGCTACTGCTGAAGCAACCAACGCGATTCGGGATGCCGCAGAGCTGGGCGTGCAGTTCTACTCGCGCTCCGATTCCGGTCGTGCCGTTCGCCCCGAAATCACCGTGAACCTTGCCGCCGTCAACGCGCGCCTCATGCGCCTCGCCCAGCAGCAGTCAGACGACATGAAGTCGCAGCTCATCAAGGCTGGCGTGCGCATCATCCACGGTGAAGGCCGTCTCGATGGCCCCCAGCGTCTGGTCGTCTCGACCGGCAAGGGCAAAGCCGGAACCGACTTCGATGAAGTGGATGCCGACACCGTCATAGTCTCGGTCGGCGCCCGCCCGCGCGTGCTCGATTCCGCAATGCCCGATGGCAAGCGCATCCTCACGTGGACGCAGCTTTACACCCTCACCGAAACCCCCAAACACCTCATCGTGGTCGGTTCTGGTGTCACCGGTGCCGAGTTTGCTTCGGCCTACACCGCGCTCGGCGCCAAAGTCACCCTGATCTCCTCGCGCGACCGCGTGCTGCCCGGGGAAGACGAAGATGCCGCCCGCGTAATTGAAGACGTGTTCAAGCGCAACGGTATGACCGTGCTCTCCAAGTCGCGGGCCGAATCGGTCACCACCACCAAAGATGGCGTGATTGCGACGCTCAGCGATGGACGAACGGTAGAAGGCAGTCACTGCCTCATGGCCGTTGGCTCGCTGCCAAATACTGAAGGTCTTGGACTCGAAGAGGCTGGCGTGCAACTGACCGAGTCTGGCCACATCCGGGTCAACCGGGTTGCCCGCACCTCAATGCCGTCGATCTATGCGGCGGGTGACTGTTCAGACTTCTTCCCGCTCGCCTCGGTGGCCTCGATGCAGGGCCGCACCGCCGTGTTCCACGCGATGGGCGACGGCGTAACGCCGATCGAACTGCGCAACGTGGCATCCAACATCTTCACTCAGCCTGAGATCGCTACCGTCGGCTGGTCGCAAAAGCAGATCGAAGACGGGCTCGTACAGGGCACGATCTACAAATTGCCGCTCGCCTCAAACCCGCGCGCCAAAATGATGGGCATCAAAGACGGCTTCGTAAAGCTCTTTGCTCGTACCGGCTCGGGCACGGTGATCGGTGGCGTGATCGTTGCCCCCAACGCTTCCGAGCTCATCGTCTCGATCGCGCTCGCGGTAGAGCACCGTCTCACCGTCGACCAAATGGCTCGCGCGTTCTCCGTGTACCCGTCACTGACGGGCAGCATTACGGATGCCGCCCGCGCCATGCACGTCGTCGAACAGTAACCGGTCGCCAGCCAGCACACCGGCCGGCCCCAGAGCGGTCGGTGGAGCCTAAGCGCGCGCCCTCTCGGGAGTGCTCTGCTCGCTTTGGAACGCGATTTCCTTATCGGATGCTGCGTCATCCTTGAGCTCGAGAACGTGTTCGACGAGTTTCGTCGCGGTTTGTTCATCGATCACTAGGTCGGTAATAACGCCGGCTCGGAGCGCCGCCAGCAGGGGCACAACCTTGTTGTCGCCCGCGACACCGCAGATGCGGCGGGGGATGGAACGCAGTTCTGCCGGGGTCGGGCCCGTTGCACGTGCGTTCATTGAGAGGTCTTCATAGGTGCCGTCTTCGCGCAAGAAAATGGTGCAGACATCGCCCACGATGCCTTCGCTGTCGAGGGTGGCGATGTCTCCGGCTTCGAGGTAGCCGGCGGAGTAGACGTGGCTGGGCACCTCTCCCGCAATGGCGCCGATCGAGAACAGTGCAATATCGGCTCGGCGCTGGTATTCGAGCACGCGCACAATTGACCGCTCCGACCACATCGCATTGCGGGTTTCCGCGTAATCGAAGAACGCGGGCACTGGGAAAAGGTGCACTTGGGCATCAAAGGCGTCACCGAAGTTGGCGATCAGGTTGCCCGCATATTCCACTCCCGAGGTGCGCACATTGGCAGCTCCGTTGAGCTGCACTACGGCACTGCCACGGGTTGGTTTCTTGCCTAAATACTTGGAGATCGCGGCCAAAGTGGTACCCCAAGCAACCCCCATAATCATGTCGGAGTCGAACCAGCTGGTCACCATTCTGGCGGTGGCACGGGCCACTTGATCGAGCCGTTCTGCCTCATCCGCCAGGTCAGCAACCGGGACAACGTGGGTCTCGACGCCGAAGCAACCCTCGATCTTTTTGGCGAGACCGGGACCGCGCGTGGGGGTGGGGCGCAGAGTGATCTCAACGAGACCACTTTCGCGAGCATCGCGAAGCAGCCGAGACACGCTCGAGCGCGACATATGTAGGTGGTTTGCGATGGTGTCCATCTTGATGTCTTGCAAGTAATACATCGATGATGCCGACAGCATTGCCTCTTCGCGTTCCATGCCTTCCATCCTTGCACGTTCGTGCAGATGTGCTGCTCAGTTTGTCATTGGGTATAGCTACCGTAATACGCTGCTCAACGTGACTCATCTCAGAGGATTCACAGCCGCCCTCGGCGGTACCACCACCACACGTTAGAAGAGCATTGTTCATGGCTGATCAGTCCCTCACTCGAGAAACCCGCGACAGCGCTATCCAGCGCCTCGTTGACAGTGCACAGCCGGGTCGTGAGCTTGACGTGCTCGTTATTGGTGGAGGAATCACCGGTGCGGGGATCGCACTGGATGCCGCAACTCGGGGTCTCGACACCGTTGTTGTCGAAGCCCAAGACTGGGCCGCGGGTTCCTCCAGCCGCGCCAGCAAGCTCATTCACGGTGGACTGCGTTACCTGCAGATGCTCGACTTCAAGCTTGTTCATGAAGCTCTCACCGAGCGCGACCTGCTGCTGAACAATGTGGCACCGCACCTCGTGCGTCCGCTGCCCTTCCTCTACCCCCTGCGCCACCACGTGTGGGAGCGTGCCTTCGTCGGCGCCGGTATTGCCCTCTACGACTTCCTCGCCTCGGTTACCGTCAAGAACTCCCGCGGCAAGCGCAGCGTGCCGTGGCACCGCCACCTGTCACGCAAACAACTCGCGGTGCGATTCCCCGGCCTCGCCCACGACGCTGCCGTTGGCGCGATCGAATACTGGGATGCCAACGTCGATGATGCTCGCTATGTCGTGAGCGTCATCCGCACCGCTTCGGCCCACGGTGCGGCAGCAGCCAGCCGCACCCAGGTCATTGAAATCACTCACAACGAGGATGGCGCCGTTAACGGTGCCGTCATGGTCGACCTCGAAACCGGAAAGACCTTCCCCGTTCGTGCCAAGGCCGTTATCAACTCCACCGGCGTCTGGACGGGCGAGACTCAAGAGCTTGCCCACGAAAGCGGCGGACTCAAGGTCCTGGCCTCCAAGGGCATCCACATTGTTGTTCCGCGCGAGCGCATCAAGGGTGAAGCCGGCCTGATCTTGCAGACGTCCAAGAGCGTGCTCTTCGTTATCCCGTGGTCGCGTTACTGGGTCATCGGCACCACTGATACCCCGTGGAAAGAGAACCTGCTCAACCCCGCGGCTACCGCCGACGACATCGACTACGTCATTGCCGAAGCGAACGCGGTTCTCGCCAAACCCATCGACCGCACCGACGTGATCGGCACTTGGGCGGGTCTTCGCCCCCTGCTGCAGCCCGGCACGATGGAAGGCACCAACTCGGCCAAGGTGTCGCGCGAGCACACCGTGGCATCGCCCATCCCCGGCCTCACCGTGATCGCCGGTGGAAAGTTCACCACCTACCGCGTCATGGCCAAGGATGCCGTCGACTTTGCCATCGGCAAAGAGGCTGCCAAAGCTAATCCGTCGACCACCGCCCGCGTTGCGCTTCTCGGTGCTGACGGTCTCGCGGAGGCCCGCGCTAGTGCCGCCGAGCTCAGCACCAAGTACGGCTGGAGCGATCAGATGATCGATCACCTGCTGCACCGCTATGGCGCAAACGTTAGTGAAATCGCTGCGATGGCGGATGCCGACCCGACGATGGGCAAGCCGCTCACGCACGCGTCCGCGTACCTGCGTGCCGAGATTGCCTACGCCATCACGCACGAAGGCGCCCTGCACCTCGAAGACCTCATGACGCGACGCACTCGGATGAACTACGAGTACCTCAACGAGGGAATGGCCGCCGTTCCTGAGGTCGCCGAAATCGCAGCGAGCTTGCTCGGTTGGGACGAGCAGACCACCGCTCACGAAGTCGCCGTTTACCACCAGATGGCGGATGCCGTGGCTGCTGCTGCGCTCACCCGCGATGACGAAGCCGCATCCACCGTGCGCGAAGCAGCACCGCAGATCGTGCCGCTCGTTACCCCGCCCGTAGCACTCGAATCGAAGTAACCGAACTACTGAAACCGGGCACGAAACTGCCCTAGAGAAGTACAGACGATCAATGGAGATACGCCAAAAATGACACAGTACATTTTGTCAATTGACCAGGGGACGACGAGCTCGCGCTCGATCATCTTTGATCATGACGCGCGTATCATCTCGAACGGGCAGCTCGAACACGAACAGATTTTTCCGCGAGCAGGCTGGGTCGAACATGACCCGATGGAAATCTGGGACAACGTTCGCGAGACAGTAGGCCTTTCGCTGTCACGCGCCAACCTCACCTACCAGGACATCGCCGCGGTGGGCATCACCAACCAGCGTGAAACCACTGTCGTCTGGAATAAGCTCACGGGCAAGCCGGTCACGAACGCGATCGTCTGGCAAGACACCCGCACCCAGCACATCGTGAACGAACTCGCGGGCACCGAGGGGCTCGAAAAGTACAAAGCCATCACTGGTCTCCCGCTCGCACCGTACTTCGCTGGGCCCAAGGTCACCTGGATTCTGCGCTACATCGATGGAGCTCAAGAAGCGGCCGATCGCGGCGAACTACTCTTCGGAACCATCGACACCTGGCTGCTCTGGAACCTCACCGGTGGCGTCGATGGGGGAGTGCACGCGACCGACGTGACCAACGCCTCCCGCACCATGCTGATGGATCTCGACACCCTCCAGTGGCGCGAAGACATCGCGGCCGACATGGGCATCCCGATGTCGATGCTGCCCGAAATTCGTTCATCGAGCGAGATCTTCGGCCACTGCCGCGATCACGGTTCGCTTCCCGGAGTGCCCATTGCGGGCATCCTCGGCGACCAGCAGGCGGCCACGTTTGGTCAGGCGTGCTTCAACGAAGGAATGGCTAAGAACACTTACGGCACCGGCAACTTCTTGCTGCTCAACACGGGCACCAAACGCGTGCACAGCAACAATGGCCTCATCACGACCGTCTGCTACAAAATCGGTGATGCTGCTCCGGTCTATGCCCTCGAAGGGTCGATCGCTGTCACCGGATCGCTCGTGCAGTGGCTGCGCGACAACCTCGGCATGTTCGCCGACGCCCCTGATATCGAACGACTAGCGCTTGAGGTCGAAGACAACGGTGGCGCCTACTTCGTTCCCGCCTTCTCCGGACTCTTCGCCCCCTACTGGCGACCGGATGCTCGGGGAGCCCTTCTCGGACTCACGCGCTACGTCACCAAGAACCACATCGCTCGCGCCGCGCTCGAAGCCACCGCGTACCAAACGCGCGAGGTCATGGATGCCATGAACGCGGATGCCGGAGTCGACCTCGCGGAGCTCCGCGTCGACGGCGGCATGGTGGCCAACGAACTTCTCATGCAGTTTCAGGCTGACCAGTTGGGCGTGGATGTCATCCGCCCCCGCATCACCGAAACGACCGCCCTCGGCGCCGCCTTTGCAGCCGGGATCGCGATCGGTTTCTGGGAGAGCGAGCACGATGTGCTGTCGACCTGGAACGAAGACAAGAGGTGGAAGCCGCAGATGGCTCGCCTCGAGAGAGATCAGCTTTACCGCAACTGGAAAAAAGCGGTAACCAAGACCATGGGCTGGGTTGATGAGGACGTGGAGACCTAATCCGCCTGCCAAACCCATGAAGGACGTGCTGTCAGTCACGTTCGTAATCACACAGCAATCGATACCCACGAAGGGGTAGGGAATCAATGAAAACCTCGTTAGTTAAGAGGAACAGCTTCTGGCTCGTTCTCTCGTTAGTAATGATGTTGGTCGCATCTATTGGTGCGTCCATCGTGCAAACCGGTGCAGGGTCCATCAGCGTCAAGGACATGAACTGGGAGACCTCGTCGGGTCAGACCATGAGCGCTCTGCTCTTCAAGCCTGATTCCGCGACCGTCGACAACAAGGTTCCGGCCATCGTGGTGAGCCACGGTTGGTGGAACAACCGCGAAATGCAGGATGCCAACTATGTTGAGCTCGCCCGCCGCGGTTATGTTGTCGTGTCGATCGACATGTACGGTCACGGCAACTCGTCGCCGTTGACGACCGATGTCACTCTCGGCGGAACCGGAATGTACGACGCTGTGAAGCTCGTCGCCGACTTCCCGTACGTCGACACCGACAAGATTGGTGTGAGCGGTCACTCGAACGGTGCTCGTGCAGCCAACTTCTCGATGTTCATCGACAACGCCGCTGACGAACAGCTGATCTCGGCCGTTCTGCTCGTCGACAACGACGCTGTGTACACGGATGCCGAAGCAGACAACGCGTACTTCAACCTCTACGGCGCCCGCGATGTCGGAATCGTCGCTGACCAGTACGACGAGTTCTTCTTCCGCAGCTACAGCGCTGAGGGTGAAGTTCTCACTCCGCCGCGCGACTACATCGGAACCCCGAACGCACAGTCGTTCCTCCACTTCGGTGCAGCTCCTGACACGATTTCGGACACCCGTGAAAACGGCGAGTTCTACACCGACTCCGTTGATGGCCAGGATGCTCTGCGTATCGTTTACACGCCGGCTCAGACTCACCCGTGGGGAACCATCTCCAAGAGCACGGTCGCACACCAGCTCGACTTCTTCGAAGAAGCGTTCGGCGCACCGAACCCCATCGATTCAGGCACGCAGGTGTGGCAGGTTAAGGAAACCTTCACCCTCATCGGTCTGATCGGGTTCGGAATCTTCCTCCTCGCGTTCACGCGGGCTATGCTCACGACCCGCGCCTTTGCTGGTCTGCGCACTCCTGCTGCCGTCGTGGTTCCTGCTACTCGTAAGGGACTCGCATGGTTCTGGGGCGGAATGGGCGTTTCGGCAATCATCTCCGGTTGGAGCTGGTTGATTCTTGCTAACACCCCGTGGGTGGGCGCGATTGCGTTCAACGCTGTGCAGTTCTTCATGCCGCAGGGCGCCGTATTCTTCGTCGCCTTCTGGGCCGCCATCAACGCGATCGCAGCGATCATCATCATGACGATCTCGTACCTCGTGTTCGGACGCAAGAACGGTCTCGACCTTCGCGCCTCCGGTGTGCTGCCGGGCTGGAAGAAGTTCTTCCACGGCATCGGCCTCGGTGTTGTGGTTGTTGTTGCCGCGTACCTCATCGTGTTCGTGCTTGATTACTTCTTCAAGACCGACTTCCGCTGGTGGGTAGTTGCCGTCAAGGCCTTCACGCCAGACAAGGTGGGCATTGCGCTCATGTACCTGCCGCTCTTCGGCCTCTACTTCGTCGCAAACTCGGTTGCGGTCAACGCCTTCAACCGTTTCTCCATCCGCGGCAAGGAGTGGATCAACACGGCACTGCTCGCGTTCTTCAACGCTCTGGCACCCATCGTTCTCGTCATCGCCCAGTACACGCACTTCTTCACCACTGGATACACGATCGACGGCTTCGGCGGAATCTTCAGCATCTGGCTGTTCCCGGTCATCCTGATCTTGGCCGTAACCGCAGTCATCTCGCGCAAGATCTACCGTGAGACGAACAACCCGTACATCGCCGGCTTCATCAACGCGGCAATCGTTACCCTCATCTCGGTATCGAACACGCTCACCGCAGCGTAAGTACACCCTCTCCGATCATCTGATCGGCTCCAGCAGCGCCCCGGTCTCCATCTCGACCGGGGCGCTGTTGTGCGGAGCCCGCGTGCCCATGGGACAAGTACGGGCGGTGCGGCATCCGCTATTTCGGCGGGCGATGCTCTGTCGCCCGCCGAAAGCCAGGCCGCCTACGCGACGACGGTGATGTCCACGTTTCGACTGTCGTCCGTGGTCACGGGGTGAACGGCCCCGGTGATCGTGACTGTTCCGAGCGGCGCCGCTTCGGTCTCGCAGTCGCTGCCGAGCCACAGCCTCACGTCACCCGGTTCGACGATGCGCGTCATACTGCGATCGCTGAACGCGATGCGGGTGGTCGGGATGCTCATCGAGAGAGTTCGCGACTCTCCCGGCTGAAGTGTCACTCGAGTAAAGGCGACCAACTGACGCATTGGTCGGGTAACAGAACCCACGACATCGTTGGCGTACACCTGAATGACGTCGTCGCCTTCGCGGGTGCCCGTGTTGGTCACCGTGAAGTGGATGTCGAACCTGCCGTCGGCAGCGATCGTCTCGGAGGCGACGCCCGCCTCCGAATAGCTAAAGCTCGTATAGCTGAGCCCGAAGCCGAAAGGGAACGCGGGGGCGGTCGTGAGGTTCGAGACTTCGCTCGGTTCACCGAGTCGCGGGTGAAGGTAGGAGTACGGTTGCGACCCCGCCGAGCGCGGCACCGAGACAGCGAGCCGGCCCGAGGGGTTGATGCGACCGCCAATCGCACCGCTGATCGCCGCGGCACCTTCTTCACCAGGGAAGAACGCTTGAACGATGGCCGCGCCGCGAGCTGCCGCCCAGTCAATGGCATAGGGGCGACCGGAAATGACCACGAGTACAACCGGGGTTCCGGCGTCGAGCACGGCTTCAACGAGCTGACGTTGCACGCCGGGAAGCTCGAGCGAGTCGCGGTCGCAGCCTTCGCCCACGGTGCCACGGCCGAAGAGGCCAGCATGATCACCGACGGCAATAACTGCGACGCCGGCGGATTGTGCGAGCTCAACAGCCTCGGCAATTTGTGAGGTGTCGTCGTCATCCACGGCACAGCCCGGCGCGAAACCGAGCACCGAACTGAAATCGTGGTGGAGGCTCTCGAACAGCGTCTCAGCGTCGAAACCCATTTCGACCTCCGGGTGACGCTCAAGAACATGATTCACAAAGGAGTAGCAGCCAAACAGCGCCGCGGTGCGGTGCGCGTTGGGGCCCAGGACGGCGATGCGAGCATCCGGAGCCAACGGCAGTATGCCGCCGTCGCTCAGCAGCGTGACCGACTTCTCGGCAATGGCTGCGGCGATCGCGCGGTGATGCGGCGGGTCGAGGTCGATCTCGTCGTCAGCGGCATCCACCGAGAATGCGGCGGATTCGGGCTCCAGTAGGCCGAGTTGCTGCTTCTGCACGAGCACTCGGCGCAGTGCCCGATCGACGAGCGCACTATCGACGTCGCCGTTGCGAACCTTCTCGGCGAGCGGTGCCAGGTAGGCCTTGCCCGTCGGCAACTCGATATCGACTCCCGCAGCCAAAGCTTGCGCGGCCGCGTCGCCGAGGTCCCTCGCAACCTGATGCAGTGATTCGAGAAACGCGACGCCAAAGTAGTCGGCGACCACGGTGCCCTCAAAGCCCCAACGGTCGCGCAGAAGGTCGGTCAAAAGAGTGGGGTCGGATGCGACGGGCACGCCGTCAATTTCGGCGTACGAGTGCATGACCGAGCCCACGCCCGCATCCAGCACCGCCATCTCAAAAGGAACAAGCAGCACGTCGGCGACTTCGCGGGGCCCGGCATAGACGGGAGCAAGGTTGCGCCCTGCCCGTGAGTTCGAGTACCCGACAAAGTGCTTGAGGGTGGCGATGACACCCGTGGATTGCAGCCCACGGACGTAGGCGGAACCGAGTTCTCCGACCACGAAAGGGTCTTCGGCAATGCACTCTTCAACGCGGCCCCAGCGCACATCGCGGATCACATCGAGTACGGGAGCGAGCCCCTGGTGCACCCCGAGCTTCGCCATGCTTTCGCCAATGGCGTGCCCCATCTCCTCGATGAGCGCTGGGTCGAATGTTGCGCCCCAGGCGAGCGGCGTAGGGAACGTTGTGGCTTGCCACGCAGCGAGCCCGGTGAGGCACTCTTCGTGCGCAATCGCGGGGATGCCGAGCCGAGTGTTGTCCCGCAGCCAGCGTTGGGTGCGGCCGAGTGCCGACCGGCCAGCACTCGGACTGACAGGAACCGTGCCGAACACACGGGTGAGGTGGCCGAGGCCGTTCTTCGCGAATTCGTTGAAGTCATCGGCGCCATCGTCTTGCGCGCTCTGCATCGGGGCAACACTTTGGCCATCGACGCCGGCCCCGACCCAGATGCCGACGAGTTGGGCGAGCTTTTCTTCGAGAGTCATCTGCGCGATGAGGTTCTCGACCTGATCATTCGTTTCGGGAACGTCAGACAGTGCAGTGCTGGAGAGAGTCATTATTTCTTTCTGGAGTGGAAGCGAAGGGGGAAGCTACGGCAGGTGAGGGCTTAGCCCTTGAACGCGCCATCCATAACACCGGCAACCATCTTGCGGCCGACGAAAATGAACAGGATCAGCAGCGGAATCGTCGCGAGGAATGACCCGGACATGGCGAGGCCGTAGTCGACGAAGTACTGCCGCTGCAGCGCCTTGATGGCCAACTGCACCGTGTAGTTTTCAGGCGATTGGATCACGATGAGGGGCCAGAGGAAGTCGTTCCACGCCGTGACAAACGCGAGCAGGCCCAGCACGAAGGCAGCTGAGCGCACGAGGGGAAACGCGATGCGCCAGTAGATCTGCCAGGTGCTGCACCCGTCGATTCGCGCTGCCTGCATGAGCTCGTTGTTGAGAACGGTCGAGAGGTGCTGACGCATCCAAAAGATGCCGAACGCGCTCGCCATGCCGGGCACAATGAGCGCTTGCAGCGAATCGATCCAGTCGAGGTTCGACATGATCATGTAGAGCGGAATAACCGCGAGCTGCGTGGGAACCATCATCGTGATGAGCACCACGATGAAGAGCGGATCCCGGCCCCGAAACTGCAACTTCGCAAACGCGAAGCCGGCGAGAGTGGAGAGGATCATCTGAGCAATTGCGATGCTCCCCGCCACGATGAACGAGTTCGCCAAGCTCTGCACAAACGGCACCGTCGTGAAGACCTGCTCGGCAAGCGCGAAGAAGTTGCCGCCGGGGAGGATGGTCGGGGGTGTTTGCGAGACCGCAGCCGAATCGTTGGTGGAGACGACGAACATCCAATAGAGCGGGAAGGCGCTCATAAAGACTGAGGCGATGAGGAACGCGTAGGTCCACCAGCGAACGCGGCCGGCAAAGGCGCGTTTGAACGGGCGGCCCGCGGGCCGTGTGACGGGAGCGGCGCTTGAGGAATGAGTGGTCATGATGGCGTCCTTATTCGTCTGAGGTGATGCGACGAGAGAGCAAATAGTTGATGACGGAGAAAACGACGATCAAGCCGAACAGCGTTACTCCAACGGCCGAGCCATAGCCGAACTTGAAGTCTCCGAAGCCTTGCTCGTACATGAACAGGCTGAGGGTCTGGAATTGGCGACCAGCACCGCCCGTGAGCCCGGGGGAGGAGAGCAGCAGCGGTTCGGTGAAGATCTGCAGGCCGCCAATGGTCGAGACGATCACCGTGAAGATGATGACCGGGCGAAGCGAGGGGATCGTGACGAAGATGAACTGCTTGAACCCGCCGGCGCCGTCGATGGCAGCCGCCTCGTAGACGTCTTTGGGGATCGCCTGAAGCGCTGCGAGATAGATCAGGGTGTTGTAGCCAAACCAGCGCCACAGCACCATCGTGGAGACCATGATGTGACTCGCGAACGTGTTCGCCGCAAAGTCAATCGACTCGATTCCGAAGAGGTTGAGGAAGCTGTTGATGAGACCGTAGTCACGGCCGAAGAGCGACGCGAAGACGATTGTCGTCGCCACCACCGAGGTGATGTACGGAACGAGCATCGTCATCCGAAAGAGGTTCGCGAATTTCAACCGCGCATTGTTGAGCAACTGGGCCAGAAAGAGCGCGAGTAGTAGCTGCGGCACCGTCGAGAGAATCCAGATGCTGAAGGTGTTGCGCATCGCATTCCAGAATCGTTCGTCGCCGTAGAGCGTGACGAAGTTCTCGAAGCCGATGAACGTTTGGCCGCCGATCGGGTTCCAGTCGAAAAGAGCAACATAGAAGGTGAAGACGGTGGGGAACAGGCCGAACACCGCGAACAGTGCGAAGAACGGTGCGATGTACATATACGGAGCGAAGGCATCCATGCGCGACGCCGACTTGATGCGACGTCGAGGCTGAGGAGCGGCACTCTTCGTGCGCTGACGAGCAGGGGATGAACGGGGAGGGGCAGACAAAACCATGGCGAACTCCTTGACGGGGGATGGGAGGGGTGGGCTCACGAGCGTGAGCCCACCCCGAGAGCACTAGCCGCCGAGGGCAGTCGTGACGTTCTTCATTGCGTTAGGCCACGCATCCGCCGCGGGCTCTTCGCCGTTCTCGACTTGCGAGAGCGTATTCAAGATCGCGGTGTCGATGATGCGTTGTTGCGGGCCCTCAAAGATCGGCTTGATGGATTTCACGCTGTTCGCGTAGATCGGCCCGACCGGGGCATCGCTGAAGAATTCACTCGTGAAGTTCTGGATGTCTGCAGTTTCGTAGAGTTCCGGAGTCGACGGGAAATTGCCGTGAGCCTGGAAGATCTCGAGCTGACGTTCTGGCGACATGAGCCACTCGATGAAGGCGAATGCCTCTTCAGGGTGATCAGACTTCGCAGGGATGGTGAGCTGGCTACCGCCCCAGTTGCCGGCGTTCTCGGGAACCGCTGCGATGTCCCACTTTCCTGCCGTATCGGGCGCCTGCTGCGAAATGTACGTCATCATCCAGGAGGGAGCGGCAAGCACGGCAAAGTCGCCATTGTTCATGCCTGCGTTCCATGCTTCACTCCAGGATGGCGTGCGTGACGTGATGTCGGCATCGATCGCGTCGAGGGCGTAACCGAACGCTTCTTGCACGTCGGGGTTGCTGTCGTACACGAGGTCATCGTCGCTTGAGCCGTAGTACATTTCGTCGCCTTGGCGGACGGCCGGGTTGAAGATCGCGCTATTGACGTTGTCGATCATGCCCTTGCCGGTGGCTTCGCGATACTGGGCGCCGACGTCAATGAAGTCATCCCAGGTGGGCCAGAGTGCACTCACTTCATCGCGGTCCGTGGGGAGCCCCGCAGCCTCGAAGAGGTCGGTGCGGTACGCCATGGCCAGCCCGCCAACATCGGTCGGGATGCCGACAACGGAACCGTCAGCGGCGACACCTTGAGACCAGCGCCAGTCGAGATACGTGTCTTCAATGTCGTCGGCCCCGAGAGTACGCAGGTCAACAAAGTTTTGCGGCTGAGCTTTGAACTGCGACATATAACCGACTTCAATTGCGGCGACGTCGGGACCCTTGCCGCCGGCGAGGGCAGTGGTGAGCGCCTGCGCTTGTTCATCAGAGCCACCCGCGTTGGTGACCTTGAGAATGATGTCGGGGTTTTCTTCTTGGTATGTCGCGAATGCTTCGTCGAGGCCCATGCCACCAAACGTCCAGACGTCGAGAGTGATCTTTCCGTCGGTGTCACCTCCGCCCGAGCATCCGGCAAGAAGCGCAAGAGCTGCGCCTCCGGCGATCACTGTTCTGGCGATTCTTTTCGCTGACATTGCGTCCTCCACGTTGAGGGGTGATTGGGGAATTAAGGGAGCATCCATTTCGGAAGAGACGTTCGAGGTTTAGTCGAGGAAGCGCTTCCTTGATGAAGTAATGCCACCGTATAGGCTTATGTGGGGAATCACAACAAAAAGATCGCGCTTCCCTAAAATTCGCAACGATCAGCGGTGCGCGTTCCACGAATTGCGACGAGGCAGGGGATGATGTGCAGATGGTTACCCTCGACGACGTCGCGCGTGAGGCCGGTGTATCGCGCACCACGGCCTCTCGCGCGATCAACGGCAAGCTCACCGTGCACCCCGAGCGCAGCGCTGCGGTGCAGCGCGCAGCCGAAAAACTCGGCTTTCGCCCTAACCCGGCAGCTCGCTCGTTGGCTAGGGGGCGCCACGACTCGGTTGCGCTCATCGTCTCGGAAACCAACATTGAGGGCATGACCAACTCGTTCTTCGCGATGGCGCTACACGGAGCCATCCGTGAGATAGCCAAGACCGATCAACAACTCGTGATGCTGCTGCGCGCCAACGATGAAAGCGATGAGAAGTTTCTGCGCTTCCTCGAAGCAAGCCACGTAGACGGCGCCATGGTTATTCTCGAAGCGCACA
Organism: Salinibacterium sp. NG253; assembly: GCF_015864945.1. Lineage (GTDB taxonomy): Bacteria > Actinomycetota > Actinomycetes > Actinomycetales > Microbacteriaceae > Rhodoglobus. Next base: position 303,031 of record NZ_JADYWF010000002.1, read on the forward strand.
ACACCGAGCTCCCTCGCCTGCTCGCGCAGTCCGATCTTCCCGTCGTATTTCTGGGGCGGCCCACTGAGTCAACCGAGGCGCCCCTGTCATATGTCGACTCCGACAATATCGGTGGCAGCACGCTCGCCGCGGAGGCGCTGATCTCTGCCGGCCGGCGCCGCATTGGTGTCATCACTGGTCCGCAGGGCATGGGAGTCTCTCAAGACCGTCTTCGAGGATTTCAACAGGCCCTCGACGCGCACGGTCTCGATAGTTCCCTCGTCGCCGAGTCAGACTTTCAAACAGCGGGCGGCGCAGAAGCGATGGGACAACTGCTCGATCAGTGTCCCGATCTTGATGGGGTCTTCGTGATGTCCGACCTCATGGCGGCTGGCGCAGTGGGAGCGCTCAAAGCGCGCGGTCGCCGAGTGCCCGAAGATATTTCGCTCGTCTCCTTCGACGACACCGTCATTGCGACAACTCTCGAACCGCGGCTCACCACGGTGCGGCAGCCCCTCGAAGAACTCGGGGCGCGGATGGTCACGGCGCTCGCCGAGCTCATCGCCGCTCCGGCGGCGGGGCCGATCAGGGACACCTTGCCCACAACCCTCGTGCGGCGCGACTCGGTCTAGCGCCCCACGGCCGCGTGGCCAGCATCCGCCCCACCGCCATCTGGCGGGTGCCTGCCCCAGAATCGTGGAATAGCGGATGCCCGACTACGGTTTTGCCTACAGACGCGATCGGCGTCTCAGCGAAAGGGAGCTCGTGAATCAGCAGGTTCAGTTTGGACTCGGCACATTTGGCGACGTCACGGTAGATGAGAATGGCGCGCCGCTCAGCCAGGCGCAGGTCATCCGCAATGTGGTGGCCGAGGGCGTGCTGGCTGACAAGCTCGGCATCGATTACTTCGGTGTGGGCGAGCACCATCGCGACGACTTTGCGATCACCGCCCCCGAAACCGTGCTCGGCGCGCTCGCTGCCGCAACCACGAACATCCAGCTGGGCTCGGCCGTCACAGTCTTGAGCTCTGATGACCCCGTGCGCGTCTACGAACGTTTTGCCACCGTGGATGCCCTGTCGAACGGCCGCGCGGAGATTATCCTCGGTCGCGGCTCTTTCACCGAGTCGTTCCCGCTCTTTGGGTACAACCTTGCCGACTACGAGACGCTCTTCTCCGAAAAGCTCGACCTGTTCTCCGAGCTCATCAAGGAAGAGCCGGTTACGTGGTCAGGCACTCTGCGCGCCGGGCTGAAGAACCAAGAAGTCTTTCCGCGCACCGAATCGGGCTCGCTCAAGACCTGGATCGGTGTCGGCGGAAGCCCCGAGTCCGTCGTGCGCGCGGCCCGCTACGGGATGCCGTTGGTGCTGGCCATCATCGGCGGCCAGCCCGAGCGTTTTGCTCCCTACGCGCAGCTCTTTCACAACGCGCTGGCCGAGTTGGGGCAACCCGACCTGCCGATTGCTGTTCACTCGCCCGGCTACATCACTGAATCCGACGACAAGGTCGTCGAGGAGATGTGGCCGCACTACAAGACCATGCGTGACCGCATCGGTCGCGACCGTGGCTGGCCCGAGTCGAGCGTTGATGAGTTCATCGGCGAAGTGAAGCACGGCTCCATGTATGCCGGATCGCCGGAAACCGTAGCGCAGAAGATAGCGAACACTATCTCTGCTCTCGGCATCCAGCGATTCGACATGAAGTACAGCGCAGGAACCCTGCCTCACGAACGCATGATGCGCAGTATTGAGTTGTATGCCACCGAGGTCATTCCTCGGGTGCGGGAACTGCTGGCGGAAAAGGCTTAGTCGACCTTCGGCTCCTCAGCCGGCTCCTCGCCAGACTCCGGAGCGGCCGGGAGAGTCGTGGCAGACACCGGGCTGACGCGACGGCTGCGGAGGGCAAATCGCACGATCATCACGATGATTGCGGCGATGATGGCGAGGAAGATGATCCACGGGAGCAGGACGCCCACGAGCACCAGCAGCCCGGAGAAGAACGCGACGAGAGCGGCCCAGCCTGCACTGAGTCCGTCGAAGAAGTTGCCGGGCTCGACACTCGGCGCTTCGGCCTCAGACACCAAACTGAGCGTCAACGTGGACATCGCGACCTGATCGTCGAAGTAGCGCTTTTGTGACTTCAGGCTCTCCAGCTCGCCCTGGCGACTGGAGATTGCGGTCTCCAGCTGAATGAGCGTGTCGGTGTCATCTGCTGTGGTGAGCAGCGCCAGCAAACGGTCGACGGATGCCTCAAGTGCGGTGATGCGAGCCTCAAGGTCCTGCGATTGCATCGTGACGTCGACCGCGTTGGTCGATACCTCCTGCAGCTCACCGAGATCCGTGAACTTGTCGAGAGTGGCGGTGAGATCGGATGCCGGAATACGCAGCGTCAACGTCGAACTTCCGCCGCTGTGCTCCGACGGGGCGTATTCGTTGCGGGCGTCGACGCGACCACCGACGGATTCGGTAATGCGAATCGCCTCGGCGGTGGCCTCTGCGGGCGTTTTCACGATCACGGACATGTAGCCCGTGGTGATGACCTCGCGGCTAATGTCCGATTCGCTGACGAGTGCGCCGTCGGCGGCGGGTGCGCCCTGGTCCAGAACGGTCGAGTCGCCGGAGCTTCCGGCATCCACCTGATCCACAAGAAACTCTTGCGACTCACTCGTGGATGTGTCGCTCATCCCTGCCGAACATCCCGACAGGGTTAGAGCGGAAAGTGCTATTGCTGTGGTGATGAATAGTGTTCGCCTCATGGTTTCCATGGTGGGCTGAACAATGGCGAAAAACTACCCAACGTTTGTCACGATTGGGGCGTCACACCCGGATTGTTACCGTGCGCAGAGTGAGTGAGGCATGATCGTGACCTTGACGTCATCTGGGAGCACTCTTGGTGTTCCATGGAAAATATGACCCTGCTCTCACCGCGTGGGTATCGTGAAATAGTGCCTCGATCAGGGGCACAGAAAGACGCGGATTACCAACACAAGGAGGAATCATGGGTCTCATTGATAACGCAAAGGATGCCGGCGAAGCCACTGCCAAGAAGGTAGGCGAATTCGTCGATGACACCAAGGAACGCGTGAGCGACGCCGCCGATCAGGTCGAAGCTGACGCCGAAGTGTCGAAGGCCGAAGCGGACCTCGAGCGGGCGAAAGCCGAGAGTGAAGCCACGAAAGCGAAGAACGAATACAAAGAAGACCTTCGCTAATTTGTGCTCTGGTCCCGCATCCGCGCCTCTAAGGCTGGGATACTAGGGCCATGAACTTATGGGGCGCGCTTCGACGCAGGATTCTGCCGTCACGAGCGCCCCTCTTGAATATCGTCGCCGATGAGGGCGATGGCCCCGTGATTATCTTTCTTCACGGAATCGCCTCATCGGCGGCGACATTCGCGCACGTCATTCCGCAGCTGTCGGATCATTACCGCTGCATCTCGTTCGACCTCTTAGGATTTGGCGAGTCGCCGAGCCCCGCTGACTCGAATTTCACGATCGAAGACCACGTCGATTCGATCCGTGCCACGATCCATTCCCTCAAACTGGATGCCCCCTTCATTTTGGTCGGGCATTCTCTCGGGAGTCTTCTCGCGGCCCGCTATGCCGCAGCCCACCCGAGCAAAGTGAGCAGGCTCGTGCTGGTGAGCCCGCCCATCTATGTTCCGCCGAGTCAGATCGGCGACCCCCTGATTCGTGCGCGCGTGGGCGCCTACATGCGCGCCTACGAATTCTTGCGTGCTAACAAAGAGTTCACGATGGCCACGGCCGAAACGGTTGGTCGGCTCTTTCAAATCGATGACATCCTCGACGTCTCCGAGCGCAATTGGCGCGCCTTCGGATTGAGCCTCCAAAACTGCATTGAAACGCAAACGACGGTGAGCGATATTGCCGCAGTGCGGGTGCCAATCGATGTGATCTATGGTTCGCTCGATCAGTTCATCGCCCCCGGAACGATGCGCATCATCGAACAGATGAGACACGTCACCATGCACCGCGTAGAAGCGAACGATCACATACTGCGCCGGCGTTTAGCTAAGCGTCTCGTCTCCGTGCTCGATGCGGGGCATCAGCTTTCCTAGAGAGCGAGCATTAGCTCCGCAGCGTCAGCTCTCGTTAGCGGTCTGGCCGACCTGAGCGACGGCGGAGTACCGTTGGAGGGCAACGGAGGGAAGTCTCATGACCCAGCAACTTGAAACCACCGTGTGCATTGCGGGCGGCGGCCCTGCGGGAATCGCGGCCGGCCTGATCCTCGCCCGAGCCGGGGTTGACGTCGTGGTGCTGGAGAAACACGCCGACTTTCTGCGGGACTTTCGTGGTGACACTGTTCACCCGTCCACGCTGAATCTGCTCGATCAGTTGGGCATTGGCGCTCAGGCGAAAGCAATTGACCACAGCGAACTGTCTAGCCTCGATGCGGTCATTGACGGCATTCGGCTGAAGGCGGTTGATTTCACTACCCTGCCCGCCCCGCATCGCTATGTCACGCTTATGCCGCAGTGGGATCTGCTGACTCTGCTCGCTGAGGAAGCGCGCACACAACCTTCGTTCCGGTTGGTGCTTGAGGCGACCGCGCATTCGGAAATTCAGGAAAACGGCCGAGTAGTCGGTGTCGAGGCGAGCACGCCTGATGGCCCCTTGCGCGTCACGGCGGCGCTCACGGTAGCCGCTGATGGGCGCGATTCTGCTGTGCGTGACTCTCTCGGCTTAGTGCCCAGTGACTACGGTGTTCCCATTGATGTGCTGTGGTTTCGGGTGCCACGACCAACGGCGCCGATGCCGGACACGTTGGCGAACATTCGGGGTGGTTCGGCCCTCGTGACGATTCCGCGGCCCGGCTATTTTCAGTGCGGGCTCCTTATCCGCAAGGGCACTTTTCCTGAATTTCAGACGGCAGGCATCGAGGCCTTCCGCCACAAGATCGCGAGCATCGCCCCGCGTCTCACCGAAGTCACGGCCGAGATCGGCAGCTTCGACGATGTGAAATTGCTGTCGGTGCAGATCAACCGCTTGCACGAATGGTCGGTTCCTGGCGCGCTGTGCATCGGGGATGCCGCCCATGCCATGTCGCCCGCGTTCGGTGTGGGTATCAACTACGCGATTCAGGATGCTGTTGCTCTCGCGAACATCCTGGTTCCCGCACTGCGTACCAAGGGAACGGATGCCGCAGCGATCGATGCGGCATGTGCTGCGGTTCAGCGTCGCCGTGCGCTTCCGACCGCGCTCATGCAGCGCATGCAACGGGGTGCTCACCGGCTCATCAATCGCGCGACAAGTGGAGTCGTTCTGCACAACCCACCACGGCTGCGCGAACGCTTCGTGATCGCGGTGGTTTTGCCGCGCCTTCGTCCTGTCTTGGCGAGGATCGTCGGCTATGGGTTCCGCCCGGAACGTATCGCGCGCGGCATTCTGCTGCCACGCTAAACGCTGCGTTGCCGCGGTAAACGCGGCGCGACCGCGGCTAGTACGTTTCGAGCACCATGGTGACGGCCCAGACCACGCTGGCGCCGATGAGTGCAGCAAACACGAGCAACCAGAAAATGGATGGCACTCCGGTGCGCTTGAAGAGCAAGTACGCGTCTGAGGTGTTCAGTTGATCGCGGCGACGGGTGTGCACACCGATCACGGTGGCGAGGCCGCGCACGCTTCCCACGAGCAGCGCAATGGCGATGATCAGCAGTACGTAGCTCTGCTGTTCTGGAGTTGCCCATACCCAGAGGGCGGCGCTCGCGGCAGCGGATACCGCCACGACAAGGAAGCCGAAGAGGTTGCGGATAACCAGCAGGGTGAGCACCAAAATGATGCCGCCCACGAATAGGGCCATCGCGGTGTAGCCCTGGGTGACGCACCAGAGTTGCACGGCTCCGACGATTGCGGGTGCCGGATAACCGAGCGATCCGCTGATCACGGAGCCGAGTTTGCCGCGACCGCTACTGACGGCTTCGCCCGAATGGTTCATGCGAATCTTCATGCCGTGAACGAAGCGACCGGTCAGTATGGCGCCAACGGCATGCCCGAGTTCGTGCACAAGGGTCGTGAAGAGTCCGAACCACTTCCAGATGGGCTGCGGGATGCTCAGCACGGCTGCGGCGGCCACGATCACAATCAGCAGGGTCGGCGAAATGTCGACGGGCGTTGTGCGGGCGAGGGAGTCGAGGAGGGCATCCATTGTCGAATTCTCTCACCTGCACTGGGCATTGCGAGCCATCTTCAGACTCCCACGCCGCGCGAAGTCCGTTCATAGAAACCCCATAGGGTTCTCGGGCTCAATGGGTACCAGCGTGAAAGCGCGACTACATCTCGCACCAACCTGGAGTCCCACAATGAGCCAACTCACCATGATCGCCCTCGACCTTGTCGCTATCGGCCTTCTCACCTTCGCTCTGTACTTCCCGCGTCACCGCCGCCGCGACTTGCTCGTGGCCTACCTCATCGTGAACGTTGGCGTTATGGCCGTCACGGTCATGCTCGCCGATAGTGCAGTGGGCGTTGGTCTCGGTCTTGGTCTCTTTGGAGTGCTCTCCATCATCCGTCTGCGTTCGTCTGAAATCGCGCAGCACGAGGTTGCTTACTACTTCGCAGCCCTCGCTCTCGGCCTCATCGCAGGGCTGGGCGCCGCCGATCTCTCGGCCGACACGACCTCTGCAACAACGCTCGCGAGTTTCGTAGCACCCGCCCTCATGGGCATGCTTCTGCTGGTGATGACCTTCGGTGATCACCCGGGACTCTTCCGTGCGTACCGCCAGCAGACGGTGACATTGGACTCTGCGATTGCCGACGAGTCCACCCTGCGACTCCGTCTCGAGAACCTTCTCGGTGCTCGAGTGCACTCGGTCACGATCAACAAGCTTGACCTTGTCAACGACACCACTGTGGTGGATGTTCGCTACCGGATCACTGGCGGCGCTCACGTCACCGGCAACACCACACCCGCCACCGCGTCAGAGCTTCTGGAAGGAGCGAACCGATGACTACCCCCGACACCGAGCGCTTCGCCACGATCTCCCTCGACGAGCTGGCGGAACGGGCCTCTCTTCTGACGCGTGTTGACCGCAAGTATCTGGTTCCGGCATCCGATCTGGCCGCCCTGCTCGCCGAGCTTGAAGACCAGGCTCGCGTGCTGGAGATCGACGGTCATCAGCACTTCGACTACGAATCCGTGTACTTTGACACTCCGGAGGCCGACAGTTACCTGCTGGCGGCCCACCCGCGTCGTCGCCGCTTCAAGGCCCGCACTCGCAGCTACATGGACACCGGCGACTGCTACCTCGAGGTCAAGACCAAGGGGTCACGCGGAACGACCGCGAAGCAGCGACTGCCGTACAGCTTCGACGAGCGCGACCACCTCACTGAGGCTGGTCGTGGCTACATCGACGAACTGCTGCACGACGCTTCGGTCGAAGGAATCGACACGGAGGCGATGGAGCCGGTGCTCACCACCCGCTACACCCGCACTACCCTGTTCTTGCCGGCCAGTGGTAGCCGCTGCACGATCGACAGTTCACTCGCCTGGCAGCGCACCGCCGCCGACGAGCACGCTGCCGACGAGCACGCCAGCTCCGAGTTCGACGATGCTGAGTTCGGCACTTCCGAACTGTCGTTTGCCGACACCGTGATTGTGGAAACGAAGTCGTCAGGCCAGGCCAGCGAGGTTGACCGCATCCTGTGGCGGATGGGGCACCGTCCCGACCGCATCTCCAAGTTTGCGACAGGGCTCGCTGCGTTGCGACCAGAACTTCCCAACAACCGGTGGGCGCGCGTATTGCGCCGCCACTTCGCTCCCGCGCTTGAAGCGCAAGACGCGGCCTCGGTTCTCGCGGCCTAACTGCCCCACCCTAAGGATGCCGTGAGAAAGTCGAAGCTCGTCGCCGCCAGCCTGTCCACGATTGTGTTAACAGTGGTACTGGCCGGATGCTCCGCTACGGCCTTCAGCGACACCGCTGCTGAGACGGCCGCGGTGGGGGCGCTGGGTTTTGACGCGACGCAAAATGCCGAACAGATCATGGCAGCGAACGACACGGAGCCCACGGCATCCACCGACTTTGACTACAACGTGGCGCAGGCGGTGTCGATCGCTTTGCAGGGGTCGACGGCGATCGCCAGCGGTGCCGGTGCCCTGATTGAGGGCAGCACCATCACCATTACAACGGCGGGTACGTACGTGCTTGGTGGAACTCTCGACGATGGCCAGATCGTCGTCGATACTGCCGACGAGGGCATTGTGCGTCTTGTGCTCGATGGTGCCGATATCTCCAGCTCCACGACGGCCGCGATCCATTTCGCGGCGGCGGATGAGGCACAGATTGCTCTAGCGAGTGGCAGCGCCAACTCCCTCAGCGACACGAGCGCTTACGCGGATGACGCTGAGGCAGGCGCGGCTCTGTCTAGCAGCACTGACCTCCTCATCTGGGGCGATGGCTCGCTGACCGTCACGGGCAACGCGAACGATGCGATCGCGAGCTCCGATGGGCTCACGATCGACTCCGGAAGCATCACTGTCGACGCCGTTGATGACGGCATCCGTGGCAAGGATTACCTTGTCATTCAGGGCGGCGACGTCACGGTCACGGCGGGCGGCGACGGACTCAAAGCTGACAACGAAGACGAAGAAACCCGCGGTTTCATTGCGATCACGGCAGGCATTGTGGTCGTGGATGCCGCGGGCGATGGTGTGCAGGCAGAAACTGATCTGGTGGTGTCTGGTGGTTCTCTCGCTGTCGTGTCCGGTGGTGGAGCGGCTGTTCTCGCCGATCCTGATGTGTCGTCGAAGGGACTCAAATCGGGTGACTTCACCGTGCTCGAGGGCGCTAGCATGACCGTCGATTCTTCGGATGACGCGGTGCACTCCGACGGCGCCATTCACCTCGCTTCGGGCGACATTACGCTCGCGACCGGTGACGACGGCTTCCACGCTGAGGGCACCGCTTACATCAGCGACGGAACGTTACTCATTACGCAGAGTGCTGAGGGCATTGAAGGTCAGGCCGTCACGATTTCGGGCGGTTTCATTGACGTCACGGCGAGTGACGATGGCATTAATGTGTCGTCGGCGGATGCTCCAGTTGATGAGGAGGCTGACCGTGCTGCGGCAGAGGCCGAGCAAGCCGTCGCCAGCACGAATAAGTTGCTGATCACCGGCGGTGAGATCCTGATCGATTCTGGCAGCGACGGTATTGACGTGAACGGTGTGGCTCGCATTGAGGGGGGAACAATTGTGGTGACGGGAACCACTGATAGCCGTAATGGCGCACTCGATACCGACAGCACGTTCACTATCTCGGGCGGAACACTTCTTGCGGCAGGGAGCTCGGCAATGGCCGAAGCTCCGGATGCCGAATCCGAACAGGCCACTGTCTCGTTCACATTCGATACAGACCTCCCCGCGGACACCGTGGTAACTCTCGTCGATAGCGCTGGCAATGCGGTGGCGGCCTTCACCACCCTGAAGACCACGCAGTCGATCGTCTTTAGCTCTGACGTCGTTGTGGCTGGGGCAAGCTACGACGCTTACACCGACGGCACCGTGGGCGACATCATCCTTGGCGGCTTTGCACACGCGGGGGACTACTCAGTGGCTACCCTCGTCTCGACGGCGATCGGCGGCGAAGATCCTGCGGGCAGCGTTTCGGGAGACAGGTCAGGCGCCAGGTCAGGCACAAGCTCAGGCACCGATGCTGATGATCGTCCCGAGCGCCGCGCACCCGGCGGAGACGAGCCGACCGACCGCTAGAGGGCGTAGCGTTATCCCATGGATATTCGCACTCTCGGCCGCACGGGCCGCTCTGTTTCCGCAATCGGTCTTGGCACGTGGCAACTTGGTGCTGACTGGGGTGACGTGAGCGAGGCGGATGCCCGCGGCGTCCTCGATGCCGCTGTCACTGGGGGAGTCACCTTCTTTGACACCGCCGACGTCTACGGCGATGGCCGAAGCGAATCGCTCATTGGCGGCTATCTCGCCGATCGCCCAGAGCTCGACATTACGGTCGCCACCAAGATGGGCCGTCGCGAAGCCCAAGACCCGAGCAACTTCACACTCCCCAAGTTCCGCGAATGGACCGACCGCTCGCGCCGCAATCTCGGCACCGAGACCCTCGATCTCGTGCAATTGCACTGCCCACCCACCGCGGTCTTCAGCATGGATGCTGTCTTCGACGACCTCGACACTCTCGTCGCTGAGGGTGCCATCGCGGCCTACGGTGTGAGCGTTGAGACTGCGGATGAGGCGCTCGCCGCCATCGCCCGCCCCCATGTTGCAACCGTGCAAATTATCCTCAATGCGTTCCGCCTCAAGCCGCTGGATGCCGTCGTACCTGCTGCGCTCGATGCTGGCGTCGGAATCATCGCGCGGGTGCCGCTGGCCTCCGGTTTGCTCAGTGGCAAGTACCGCGTCGACACGACGTTTGCGGAGAATGATCACCGCACCTATAACCGCAATGGTGAAGCGTTTGATGTGGGCGAGACCTTCTCGGGCGTCGACTTCGAGACCGGTGTTGCGGCCGCGGGGGAGTTCGCGGCGCTGCTCGCCGCCGAGCCTGCCGTTGCTGATTTCTCTACCCCGCAGGTTGCTCTCGCTTGGGTTGCTCAGCAGCCTGGCGTCAGCTCCGTTATTCCGGGCGCCCGGAATGTGGCGCAGGCCCAGTCCAATGCTGGTGCCGGCGAAGTGCCGGAGTTGAGCGAGGGTTTCATGGCCGGCGTGCGCGACATCTACGACCGCCACTTTCGCGCGGCCGTGCATCCGCGCTGGTAGTACGAGCACAACAATTCGCCCGTTGCGCGCGTGCACGCCTGGTGATATCGCCTAACGTGCGCGCCTAACGTGCTGCTTATTGACGCAGGGTGCTGATGGGCTCAGTGTCGGGGATGGGGCTCGCGTCTTTGCCGCGCAGGTCGGGGTGCCAGCCGCGCAAGACGGTGGGAACAAGCACTCCGAGAGCGGCAATGACGGTGGCAGCCCAGAATCCACCGATGGGGCCATAGGCGTCGATGAGGAAGCCGGCGACGGCGGAACCGAGGGCTGCCCCGATCAATTGGCCGGTGCCGACCCAGCCGTACGCTTCAGCGGTATCGCTGAATTTCACGCTGGCAGACACTATCGCAAAGATGACGGCGAAGGCGGGGGCGATGCCGATGCCCGCGATGAGCAGGGTGATGGAGAGCCACCAGAAGTTGAGGCTGAACATGGCGAGCGCCATGCCGACGAACACAATGAACATGCGGCGGGCGAGTGCCCAGGGGCCGATGGGCAAGTGCCCGAGGAAGAGGCCGCCGAAGAGTGAGCCAATCGCCCAGATGCCCAGCACGAAACCTGCTTGCGGCCCGTCGTGACCAAACACTGACACTACGGATGCCTCGACTGCTGCTGCGGCGCCGACGAGCAGGAAGCCGGTGATGGTCGCCAACATCACGGGGGGACGACGCAGCACGGTTCCGAAGGAGCGCTTGCTGCGCGGGATGCGCACCTGGCCGACTTCGGGGCTTGCGATGAACCACGCGCCTCCGCCGAGCAGGAACGCGCCAGCGACAACGATCGCTGTGGTCGTCGAAATCTGAATAGCGAGGAAGGTTGCCACTACTGGCCCGGCAACCCAAATGATCTCTTGCGCCGAGGCGTCAAGCGAGAAGAGGGGAGTGAGCTGCTTGGAGTTCACCATTTTGGGGTAGATCGTGCGCACGGCGGGTTGCACTGGCGGGTTGCTGAGGCCGGCAATGAGCCCCACGACCATGAACATGCCGACGCTGAGAGGAACCAGCGCGATGGTAAAGATGGCGGCGGCCGAGACAATGAGGGTGAGGATGAGCACTTTGCGCATTCCCCAAATGCCCATCCAGCGGCTCGTGAGCGGGCCGGCAATACCCTGCCCGATACTCGTTGCGGCAAGCACGAGGCCGGCAGCGCCGTAAGAATTGTGGATCTGTTCGACGTGAAGAAGGATCGCCAACGAGAGCATTCCGCCAGGCAGTCGCGCGGTGAGCTGCGCTGCGATGATTCTGGCGATGCCCGGAGTTTTCAACAGGTCGATGTATGCGTTCACAAGAACTCCAGCTTAGCCGTCGAATTGGGCCTCATCCGTGCCGCCGATTGCTGGTTTCATAAGGAATTTTAGGGTGTCAGTGGTTATCCCTAGGCTGTGGAAAACCCCGCGAAGTTATCCACACCTGTGGAGGACACGCCCACTACATCTAGGGTTGGCGAGAGGTGGCACCCACGATATATAGTGGTGAGACCGCTTGGCCGGGGGTCGCGGTTTTCGAGGTTTTATGGGGATTTTAGGGAGTTTTTGTGGCAATCACAGTCGTCAAGCGCAACGGTACGCGAGAGCCGTATGACGCCAACAAGATCAACCTCGCAATCGAAGATGCCGCCACTGGCCTCGACGACAACATCACGTGGGTCACTCAGATCGCGTCCGAGCTTGAGTTGACGCTGTTTGACGGCATCACAACGCAGCAGCTCGACGAAGCGGTCATTCAGGTCGCCCTCCAAAACGTAAAAGACGACCCGGCCTTCGACACTGTCGCTGCCCGTCTTCTTCTCAAGACCATCTACAAGCGCGTTCTCGGTGACTACTCCGACGCTGCTGACCTCAAGCGCCTGCACAAAGAGCACTTCGGCCCCAACGTCATCCGTGGCGTAGAAGAAGGCCTCCTCGACCCGCGCCTCACGAGCATGTTCGACTTGGATGCTCTCGCTGAGCACCTTGAGCCCGCTCACGATGAGCTGCTCAAGTACATCGGTGTTGTTACGCTCAACAATCGCTACGGCATCAAGGGTCGCAACGGCGACGCCCTTGAGGTGCCGCAGTACTTCTGGATGCGCATCGCGATGGGTCTCTCGCTCAACGAAGCGAACCCCAATGAGGCTGCCCTCAAGTTCTACGAAAAAATGTCCAGCCTCGAGTACTTGGCTGCTGGCTCCACTCTCGTGAACGCGGGAACGATCTACCCGCAGCTCGCCAACTGCTTCGTCATGGAAATGCAAGACGACATGGAGCACATCGCCAAGACGACGCGCGATGTCATGTGGCTCACCAAGGGCACCGGCGGAATCGGCCTGTCGGTCACCAAGCTTCGCGCCCAGGGCTCGCCCATCCGCTCGAACAACACGACCTCTACCGGTCCCATCCCGTTCATGCACACGATCGACTCGATCTTGCGTGCGGTCAGCCGCGGTGGCAAGAAGTTCGGCGCCCTCTGCTTCTACATGGAGAACTGGCACATGGACTTCCCGGAGTTCCTCGAACTCCGCAGCAACTCCGGTGACCCTTACCGCCGCACCCGCACCGCCAACACGGCCGTCTGGATCAGCGACGAGTTCATGAAGCGCGTTCAAAACGACGACGCGTGGTACCTCTTCGACCCGCTCGAAGTTGCGGACCTCAACGAGCTGTACGGTAAGGCATTCTCCGAGCGCTACAACGAATATGTTGCGATGGCTGAGGCCGGCGAAATGCACATGTTCAAGAAGATCGGTGCTCGCGAGCAGTTCAAGTCGATCCTCATCTCCTTGCAGACCTCCAGCCACCCGTGGCTGACCTGGAAAGACACGATCAACAACCGTGCGCTCAACAACAACACGGGCACGATCCACCTCTCCAACCTTTGCACCGAAATCACGCTCCCGCAGGATGAAGACAACGTCTCCGTCTGCAACCTTGCGTCGATCAACCTGTCGCGTCACCTTCTCCCCGAAGGCGGAGTCGACTTTGCGAAGATCGCTGAGAGCGCCCGACTGGCCGTACGCCAGCTCGACAACCTCATCGACATCACGCGCTCCAGTGTGAAAGAAGCAGACTTCTCCAACGAGCAGAACCGTGCTGTTGGTCTCGGAGTGATGGGCTTCACTGACATCATCGAGAAGCTCGGCTACAGCTACGAGAGCGAAGAGGCCTACGACCTCATCGACGAAATCATGGAGCACGTTTCCTACGCCGCGATCGACGCCAGCACTGAGCTCGCGAAAGAGCGTGGCGCGTACACGAACTTCGAAGGCAGCGGATGGTCGAAGGGCCTCGTGCCACTCGACTCCATCGCGCTCACCGAAGAAGACCGTGGAATCGAGATCAAGGTCAACCGCAAGACTCGCCTCGACTGGGATGCCATGCGCGAGAAGGTCAAGGGCGGAATGCGTAACGCAACGCTCATGGCGATCGCCCCCACCGCATCCATTGGTCTCGTTGCGGGCACCACGCCCGGCCTCGACCCGCAGTTCTCGCAAATCTTCAGCCGCTCGACCTCGAACGGCAAGTTCCTCGAAGTGAACCGCAACCTCGTGGCGACTCTTCAAGAGCACGGACTGTGGGAAAAGAACCGCGAAGCCATCCTTCGTAGCCAGGGCGACATCCAGAACGTTGCCGGCATCCCGGACGACATCAAGGCTGTTTTCAAGACGAGCTTCCAGCTCTCGCCGTATGCCTTCCTTGAGGTTGCCGCTCGTGCCCAGAAATGGATCGACCAGTCCATCAGCCGCAACATGTATCTCGAGACGCGTGACCTCGGCGACATGATGGACATCTACTTTGACGCGTGGTCGCGCGGCGTCAAGACCACCTACTACCTGCACATGAAGCCCCGCCACCAGGCAGAACAGTCCACGGTGAAGGTCAACAAGTCAGAAGAAATTTCGTCGAGCAAGGCTGCAACAGCCACGGCATCCACATCAACCGCGGGCGCAGCTCCCGCACGCCGAGGTTTCGGCGGATTCGCAAAGAAGGCAGAGTAATTATGAACCGCGAAAATACCGTTGAGGACTACTTCGTACCGGTCGACCCTATGGACGACCTGCAGTGCGACAGCTGCCAGTAAGAGCGGCTACTCACTAACCTCCCCCGGGGAACACGACACCACACCGTCGTGTTCCCCATCACCCACATCGAGCACCAATCGAGAAAGAAGAAGTCACCGGAATGGGAATTCTAGGTACAGGCCTGCAAGACGGCCTCCTGCTGAAGCCAATTAAGTACCAATGGGCTATGGACCTGTACGACCAGGCCGTCGCTAACACCTGGTTCCCTAACGAGATCCAGTTGGGCGAAGACATCGCCGACTTCAAGAAGATGACTGATGAAGAGCGTCACGCGGTGACGTTCCTCATGAGTTACTTCAACCCGAATGAGCTGCTCGTCAACAAGGCACTCGCCTTCGGTGTGTACCCCTACGTTTCTGCCGCAGAGTGCTCGCTGTACCTCGCGAAGCAGATGTGGGAAGAAGCTAACCACTGCATGAGCTTCGAGTACGTTCTCGAAACTTTCCCCATCGATCGTGAAGCGGCCTACAACTCTCACGTTGATGTGCCGTCCATGGCGCGCAAGGAAGAGTTCGAAATGAAGTACATCCGTCGCATGACGGAGCAAACTCTCGACATCAACACCATCGAGGGCAAGCAAGACTTCATCCGCAACCTCGTTGCCTACAACGTGGTGCTCGAAGGCATCTGGTTCTACTCGGGCTTCATGGTTGCCCTGTCGTTCCGCCAGCGCAACTTGCTGCGCAACTTCGGTTCGCTCATGGACTGGGTTGTTCGCGACGAAAGCCTGCACCTCAAGTTCGGTATCAACCTGATTCTCACGGTGCTCGAAGAGAACCCCGAGATTCAAACCGAAGAGTTTGCCGACGAAATTCGCCAGATGATTCTTGATGCTGTGGAAATGGAAGAGGCCTACAACCACGACCTTCTCCCCGGCGGCATCCTCGGGCTCAACGCCAACTACATCAACCAGTACGTCAAGTACTTGGCTGACCGTCGTTTGGAAGAACTCGGATTCGAGGCGCACTACAAGGTCTCGAACCCGGCCAAGTGGATGGCGACAGCCAACGACACTCTTGAGCTCGTGAACTTCTTTGAGTCGACCAACACCTCGTACGAGGCCAACGCGTCGGCAACCACCAAAGCTAAAGTCGAGTGAGCCTGACCGTTGCGCGGGTCGGTTGGTTAGACCCGCGAGCGGTCGAGCAGCGAGCGGCGATGGATGAAGAGACGGGCGCGATTTATGCCGGTCGTCAGGCTGATCTTGACGATGTCGGGCGCGCTGCAGTGAGAGCTGCATTGACGGTTTCGCCCAACGACATCAGCCACACGCTGTTGGTACTCGACGGAGAAACGGTGATTGGTCATGCGGCCCTTCGACCCTTCGAGCAATCGTTTGAAGTGAAAAAGGTATTCGTCGACTCTCGTCACCGTGGCAAAGGCGCAGCGCGCCGGCTGATGCTCGAGCTAGAAGCAGTTGCTCGTGAAGCGAATGCCCACTCGCTGATACTGCAGACGGGAAACCTCCAAACGCCCGCAATGGCGCTCTACGAGAGCCTTGGCTACGAACGAATCGATGTTTTCGGCGTCTACGCAGCGATCCCTTTCAGCGTCTGTTATGAGAAGAATTTGTAGTTCGTTCAGCTTCGCCATCTAAGCTGCACCGGATGGGGGATACCCCTCATCGACCTAACCCGGAACAATTGCACTGTGAGTATTTTTCGGCGGCGCCCGCGCCTTAACTTGGGCAAGTTTCAGGCGCCCGAGCCGGTAGAAGAAGCCCCCATCGAACGAGTCGTTGAAGAGGGCGTTCTCATCGCGCGTAATGCCGTGCGCATGGCCGTGAAAAACCGGATTATTGTGGATGCCGCCCGCGATCACCTCGACTACGACGACGGTGCGCTTGCTGGTCTCGTGCACGTCGAATTCGACCACCTCGCCGAACAAGCCGAGCGCCTCCTTCGCGGCTCCCACACTGATCGCAACCGCGCCGTGCAGGCAGGACTCGCCGAGGGTCTGCGCCAAGCATCAATGGATGGCGAACTCATTTCGGCCATTATCGATGAAGCACGCGAATTGGCGTGGAGCGAGATCGGCACCGCCATCATCGCCAAGCTGCGCGATTCGTATATTCCGACCGCTGATCCGCAGTACCTGAAAGACCGCGATACACGGCTTCGTGAGCTGCGCACCATTAACTTGGCCGAGCTCGAAGCTGCGGCGCACGGCGAGTACTAAGTACTAGGTCCGTGCTCCGGCGTTGCCGCTGAGCCGTGCATCCGCTGAATATTCGTCACAGGATACTTGGTGCAGCAACTACACGGCGCAAGTGAGCGTAATATTGCGCGCACCCGGGGGTAGGCTTCCAGCGTCGATGATTCAGCGGCGCACCCGTCAGGGGCGACGCCTTATCACCGGCACTAGCTTTCATCGGGATAAAGAAAAAGGTTGCACCATGAAAATCACCTACGCGCTGCCAGCATTGGCCGTCGTCACCGTCCTCGCACTGTCGGGATGTGTTGATAACAGCACCGACACCGACACCGGTACAGCCGGCGGCAGCACTGTTGAGGTCGGCGTCGACGAAGCAGCAGTTGCTCTCTTGCCCGACGACATCAAGGAAGCCGGCGTTCTCGTAATCGGTATTGACCCGACCTACGCCCCCAACGAATACAAGGATGACGCGGGCAACCCCATCGGGTGGGAAGTTGACCTTGGCAACGCCATGGCAGCCAAGCTCGGTCTCGACACCCAGTACCAGCCCTCCAGCTTCGACAAGATCATCCCCAGCGTCACTGGCGGTAGCTACGACATCGGGCTTTCTTCCTTCACCGACAATGAAGAGCGCGAGAAGGTCGTCGACTTCGTCAACTACTACGAGGCTGGAATTCAGTGGGCCCAGCTCATTGGCGTCGACGTTGATCCCGCCGACGCGTGTGGCCTGACCGTTGCCGTGCAGACCGCAACCTACGAAGAGACGGATGAACTTCCCGCGAAGTCTCAGGAGTGCACGGATGCGGGCAACGAGCCCATCAACATCCTCAAGTTCGACACTCAAGACGAGGCGACCAACGCTCTCGCTCTGGGCCGTGCGGACGCCATGAGCGCTGACTCGCCCATCACCCAGTACGCGGTGAGCCAAGTCGGCGACAAGATTGAACTCGCAGGCGACTCGTTCGACACCGCACCGTACGGCATCGCTGTAGAAAAGGATTCGGCTCTGTCGGATGCCCTCCAGGCGGCGCTGCAGTCGATGGTCGATGACGGAACCTACAAGTCGATCCTCGATGACTGGGGCGTCTTCAGTGGCGCCGTCTCGTCAATCACCATCAACGCGGCAACCTCTAGCTAAGTAGATGGCTGCAGCACGCTCTGACCGTTCGGCGACACCTGCACAGGTGTCGCCGAACGGCGTTGATCAAGCAGAGGCGATCAAAGCGATTCGTCTCCGTCACCCCTGGCGCAATGTCATCGCGGTCATCCTCGTAGCGATGCTCGTGCTCTTTCTCGTCGACGCGTCTCAGCGTGAGGCTTACGGCTGGGCGAACTTCGGCAAATACATCTTCGACCAGCGCATCTCGCAGGCCGCCGGCTACACCCTGCTGCTGACGGTGTACTCGATGGTCATTGCGATCATCCTCGGTGTCACCCTCGCCGTCATGCGCCTCTCCGATAACCCCGTGGTCAAGGGCATTGCCTGGCTGTACCTCTGGGTTTTCCGCGGCACTCCGGTGTATGTGCAACTCGTGTTCTGGGGACTGTTCGCCACGATCTATTCCACGATCGATGTCGGCATCCCGTTCACTGAGCCGTGGCTGTCGTTCGAGACAAGTGACCTCATCAGCGTGTTCTGGCTTGCCGTGATCGGCTTGGCTCTTAACGAATCTGCCTATATGGCCGAGATCGTGCGCGCCGGAATCCTCTCGGTTGACAAGGGGCAAGACGAGGCGGCAACCGCCCTCGGAATGTCGTGGATGCAAACCATGACGCGGGTCGTCATCCCGCAGGCCATGCGCATCATCATTCCTCCCACGGGCAACGAAGTCATTTCGATGCTCAAGACCACTTCGCTGGTCACCGCCATTCCGTTCAGCCTGGAACTCTACGGTCGCTCGCGCGACATCTCTGTCGTGATCTTCGACCCCATCCCGCTACTGCTCGTAGCCTCAGCGTGGTACCTGCTGTTCACCTCGATTCTGATGGTCGGCCAGTACTTCCTCGAGAAGCGCTTCTCGCGCGGTGTCGGCCAAGCACGCCCCGAAAAGGCGGGCACGGAGACGGGAGCGATCTCGGTGAAGACCGGAGTTATCACCACTCCGGGTGAGGCCTCCGATTCCAGTACGGATCCGTCAGGAAAGGAGCACCGATGACGAACGCAACGACAAGCGGCGCACCGATGGTGCATGCCGACCGCGTCTCGAAGAGTTTCGGTTCTAACGAAGTCTTGAAGAGCATTTCGTTGTCGGTGCCGCAGGGCGAAGTGATGTGCCTTGTTGGCCCGAGTGGTTCCGGCAAATCGACGTTCCTGCGCTGCATCAATCATCTAGAAAATGTGGATGCTGGCCGGCTCAGCGTCGACGGAGTTCTCGTCGGATATGAAGAACGCGGCGACAAACTCTACGAGCTGAAGCCACGCGAAGCCGCCCGCCAGCGCCGCGATATCGGCATGGTGTTCCAGCGCTTCAATCTCTTCCCGCACATGACAGCGCTGGAAAACATTATTGAGGCGCCCATCCGCGTCAACAGGGTGAAGAAAGACGCCGCGATGGCGAAGGGTCGCGAACTGCTGGCTCAGGTTGGACTAGCCGAGAAAGAGGACGCCTATCCCGCTCACCTTTCCGGTGGTCAGCAGCAGCGAGTGGCCATTGCGCGCGCTCTCGCCATGGAGCCCAAGCTCATGCTCTTCGACGAACCGACGTCGGCGCTCGACCCAGAACTTGTGGGTGAAGTGCTCGACGTCATGAAGGGTCTCGCCGAATCCGGCATGACCATGATTGTGGTCACGCACGAGATGGGGTTCGCGCGCGAAGTCGCTGACCAGCTCGTGTTCATGGATGGCGGTGTTGTCGTCGAGTCGGGCGATCCCGATGAGGTACTCGGCAACCCGCAGCACGAACGAACGCGGGCCTTCCTCTCGAAGGTGCTCTAAGCGCGACTCGCTCGGGTCCTTTGGCTCGCTTGCGGGCTTCGGTCGATCCGGGTGCTGCTGCTAGCGCGGCTGCATCCGGATCGCGCCGTCAAGGCGAATGACCTCGCCATTGAGCATGGGGTTCTCCACGATGTGTTGCACGAGCGCGGCATACTCGTCGGGCCGTCCGAGTCGTGACGGATGCGGGACTTGAGCACCGAGAGAATCCTGCGCCTCCTGCGGCAGCCCCGCCATCATCGGCGTCTCGAAGATGCCGGGGGCGATGGTCATGACGCGCACCAGGGCCGAAGCGAACTCGCGGGCCAACGGCAGCGTCATGCCGGCCACGCCAGCCTTCGACGCCGCGTAGGCGGGCTGACCAATCTGCCCATCAAAGGCGGCGACGGATGCCGTATTCACGATCACGCCACGCTCGCCGTCGATCGGGTCGGTTTCGACCATCGCGGCTGCAGCGAGGCGGATGACGTTGAACGTTCCCGTGAGGTTGATGCCGATCACGGTTTCAAAGGTTTCGAGCGGCAGCACTCCCTTGCGACCGAGCGTCTTGCCCGGGGTCGCAACGCCGGCACAGTTCACGACGATGCGGAGTGGTCCGGTTGAGGAGGCGAGGGCAACGGCAGCCTGAACGTCCACTTCGGAGCGAACGTCGGTGGGCGCGAACTGGAAGCCATATTCGGCGGCGATCTCGATTCCACGGGAGCTGGGCAGGTCGGCGATGGTGACCTTCGCACCCTGCGCGGCGAGAGCGCGGGCGGTAGCCAGACCGAGTCCGCTTGCGCCACCGGTGATGAGTGCTGCGGCATCCTGAATCTTCAATTAGAGCCTTTCGATGAGGGTTGCGTTGGCCATGCCGCCGCCTTCGCACATGACCTGGAGGCCATAGCGACCGCCGGTGCTGTCGAGCTGGTTGACGAGGGTGGTGAGCAGGCGCGTACCCGAGGAACCGAGCGCGTGACCGAGGGCAATGGCACCGCCACGCGGGTTCACGATCGTGGGGTCGACGGGGAACTCTTGCAGCCAAGCGAGAGCGACCGAGGCGAACGCTTCGTTGACTTCGATGCTGTCGAGCTGATCGAGACGGATGCCGCTGCGCTCCAACACGCGGTGGGTTGCGGGGATGATCCCGGTCAGCATTTCAATCGGGTCGGAGCCGACGACCGCAAAGGAGTGGAACCGTGCGAGTGGCCGGAGCCCCAAAGCGGCAGCGCGCTCTTCGCTCATGATGAGCACCGCCGAAGCGCCGTCGGTGAGGGGTGAAGAGTTGCCCGCGGTGACCCGCCACTGAATCTCGGGGAAACGGGCGGCAATCTCGGCATCGTAGAAGGCCGGACCGAGGCCGGAGAGAGCTTCTGCCGTCGTGCCGGGTCGAATCGTTTCATCGTGGTTGAACTCGCCAATGGGCAGAATTTCGTTGCTGAAATCGGCGGCGGAAGCACGCGCGTGGGAGAGCGCGGCGAAAACATCGAGGTCGTCGCGGTCGAGCCCCCAGCGTGCCGCAATGAGTTCGGCGGAGATGCCCTGATTCACGAGGCCCGCGGGGTAACGGTCATTGAGCAACGAACTCGTGGTGCCGTAGCCGAGAGTAGCTTGGCCAATGGGGTGGGAACTCATCAGTTCGATTCCGCACGCGATGACGACGTCATTCACGCCAGCCATAATCGACTGCGCAGCGAAGTGAGCGGCCTGCTGGCTCGAGCCACACTGACGATCGATTGTGGTGCCCGGTACCGTCTCGGGAAGCCCCGCTGCGAGCACTGCATTGCGGGCGATGTTGACCGCCTGCATACCGGATTGGGTGACACAGCCCGCCATCACATCATCGATGGTGGTGGGGTCGAGATCATGGCGGTCGACGAGGCTGCGCAACACAACAGCGAGAAGATCCACTGGATGCTCGCCAGAGAGCGCTCCGCCCGGTTTTCCCCGGCCCGAAGGCGTACGAATTGCGTCAACAATGACTGCCGTTGTCATGGTTCAAGACTAACGGCGAGTGCGCTTGAGCACTACGGTTAGGCCGGTTCGACACCGAACGCGCGAGCGAGCTTGTCGATCTTCTGTGCGCGGCCAAGGCGGGGCAGGTCACTGCCGTCGCGGATGACGCGGCCCCGAGCTTCGAAGTCTTCCAAGAATTCGCGAGCCCACGCGACATCCGAACGAGTAGGGCTGATGACTTCGTTGATGATCGGCAACTGCTCGATGTCGAGACACAGCTTGCCTGTCATGCCGAGGGAGACGGCCATGCTGCCCTGTTCGCGAAGAACGGGGTGGCTCGTGCCGACGGTCGGGCCGTCGATGGGGCCGGGCAGGTTGCCGACGCGGCTGGCGATAACCAGGCGCGAGCGAGGGTAGGCCATGGCGAGGTCGTCGGCGCTGGCACCGGTGTCGCGACGGTAGTCGCCACTGCCAAAGGCAAGACGGTAGGCGCCGCGGGCGCGGGCGATCGAGACGGCTTCTTCGATGCCGAGGGCCGACTCGACGAGGGCAATCACGGGCGTGATTCCCTTGAGGCGGTCGAAGGTTTCAGAGACATGAGCCGCTGCTTCGGCCTTAGCCAGCATGACTCCGCGCAAGCCAGGAAGGCCGGCGAGGGCATCCACATCGTCCGACCAGAAATCAGAAGTGCGGTCGTTGATGCGAACCCAGCCACTGCCACCGTTGCTCAACCATTCGACAACGGAATCGCGAGCGATGGACTTGAGGCGAGGGTCTACGGCATCCTCCACGTCGAGGATGATCTGGTCGGCGCGTGAACGCTCAGCGGCGTCGAAGTCTTCGGGACGAGTTGCTGCCACCAGAAGCCACGAACGCGCGATCTCGGCGGAAACATCGTGGGTGGTCGGGTGATCGGTGGTGCTTTCGGACACGCGTGAACTGCTTTCTTTCAGAAGAGAGGCCGGTTATCGTGCTTCTCGCAGCCTCCAGAGTAACTTGTGGGGGTGACGGGCCGCTGAATAACAGGGTTTAGGAAGCGAGCACTTTGGCGATGCGCTGCAGGCTCACCGATTCGGCGGTTCCCAAGTGTTGCGCAAAGAGGCTCAACCGCAGTTCTTCGAGCATCCACCGGGCACGCACGATCTGTGGTTCGGGATGCTTTTCTAGCGGCAGAGTGCCGCCCGCGTCCTTGTAGCGACGGGTCGCTAATTCGACTTCGGACATCCAGCCACGGTCGCGACCGGGGTTCTCGGTGAGTTTCGCCACCCGATGCTCGATGCCCTTGAGGTAGACCGGGAGGCGTCGCAATTGAGTGAGCCCCGTCGCCGAAACGAAGCCGGGGAAGACGAGGGCATCGAGCTGTTCGCGCGCATCCCCGAGCGGTGCAATCAGATGCATACTTGTCGCGGCACGTATTGCCTTATCGGCCAGTCGAACCCCCGACACAATGGATGCCACGAGCGAGACGGTCGTAAACAGCGAGTCGACCAGCCCTGCCGAAATCTCGTTCCGCAGCGCCTCGAATTCGCTCTGCGAGAAGACATCGCGATCGCCCATCACGGAGTCAACGCACGCGCGCAAACAATCGTCGAAGAGAGCATTCGTGGAGCGGTACGGGCTCTGGGCGAGCACCAGTTTTTCGGTGCCGGTGAGATGTTCGTTGATGTAGCCGAGCGGCGAGGGAATCGCCAACAGCAGCAGGCGACGAACACCGCCCGGGTGCGCGATGGCCTGATCGTAGGGCGTCGACATGAGGCGGATGGAGACCGAGTCGCCGTCATCCACGAGCGCGGGGTAAGCGCGGATGGTGTTACCGCCGTGCTTGGTGTCGCGGGAGCGATCGAGCTCTCCGAAGTCCCACGTTGTGATTCCGGAGCGTTCGAGGGTGTCTGCCGGGCGTTCCGGGGACCGCTGAGCGGCGCCTTCAACGGCCCGGGCAACACTCTCCCGGGCGACCGGCTTGAGGCTCGCTTGCAGGCTGCGCAGCGACTTGTTGGCACCGACTTTTTTGCCACGCTCGTTGATCACCGCGAAGGTGACCTTCAAGTGGGCGGGCACGCGGTCGAGTTCGAAGTCGGATGCTGCGACCTTCACATAGGTCAGTCGAGTGATTTCTTTGGCCAGATATTCGGTCACGCCTGGGCCCTCGTCGAGGGCGGCGGCTGCCGGATCGTCGGGAGCATTTTCGAGCAAGCGGCGAGCCCAGTCAGCTGCGGGAACCACGTTGCGGCGGATCGGCTTCGGCAGGGCCTTGATCAACGCGGTTACGAGCTCTTCGCGCAGGCCGGGCACTTGCCAATCGAAGCCTTCTGGCCGAAGTCCGGCGAGCAAGGGCAGCGGCACGGCGACGGTTACTCCGTCATCGTCGGTGCCGGGCTCGAAGCGATAGCTCAGGCTGAGCGTTTGATCGCCGCGCACCCATGTGGTCGGGAAGGCAGTCTCGTCAACTTCGGCGTCATCCGCGTTCTCAAGGAGATCGTCGGTGGAGAGGGTGAGCAGATCGGGGGAGTCGTGACGAGCTTTCTTCCACCAGCCTTCGAAGTCGCGCACGGAGGCCACGGTGGCGGGCACTCGCTTGTCGTAGAACTCGAAAATGGTTTCGTCGTCGTGCAAGATATCGCGGCGACGGCTGCGCTCTTCGAGTTGCTCAAGGTCACGCCGCAGGGCACGGTTGGAGGCGTCGAAGCCCCACACGCGTTTGTCGCGCTTCGTGAGATCATCTTCGCCCTCTACCAAGGCATGGCGAATGAAGAGCTCGCGGGCGGCAGGCAAATCGACGCGCGAGAACTGGATGCGGCGGCGAGCGGCCAGCGTGACGCCATAGAGCGTCACGCGCTCGAACGCGACGGCGGCGCCCTGCTTCTTCTCCCAGTGCGGTTCCGAATAGCTGCGCTTCACGAGATCGCCGGCAAGTTTTTCAGCCCACACCGGATCGATTGACGCATTCATGCGCGCGAAGAGCCTGCTCGTTTCCACGAGCTCAGCGCTCATGATCGCATTGGGCTGTTTCTTAGCCAGTGCTGAGCCGGGGAAGATGACAAACCGAGTCTGACGGGCGCCGATGTAGTCGCGCTTGGCGACATCCTTGAGACCAATGTGGCTGAGCAAGCCGGCCAGCAGTGAGCGATGGATGCCGTCGGGGTTCGAGTGTGCGTCACCGATCACGAGACCGAGCGGTTTGGCCATGCGGCTCAACTGGCGGTAAACATCGTGCCATTCGCGCACGCGCAAATAATTGAGATATTCGTTTTTGCACATACGTCGAAACTGGTTGCCCGAGAGCTCTTTCTGTTTCTCTTCGAGGTAGTTCCAGAGGTTGAGCATCGTGAGAAAGTCACTGGTGGGATCGATAAAGCGCGCGTGCTGCTGGTCGGCTTGCGGGCGCTTATCGAGGGGGCGTTCTCGGGGATCTTGGATGCTGAGCCCGGCAACAATCGCCATAACCTCGCGCGTGGTGCTGTGCTGCTTCGATTCGAGCACCATGCGCGCGAGCCGGGGGTCAATCGGCAGTTGGCTGAGCTGCTTGCCGATGCGAGTAATGCGCGGGGCGGCATCTTTCGGGCCGGTGGCCTTGTGCCCGGCTTTTGTCTGCCCGACCATCGCATTTTCGACAGCACCGAGTTCGGTCAGCAGCTCAAGGCCGTCTTTGATGCCGCGAGAATCTGGCGGCTGCAAGAACGGGAACTCGGCGATATTCCCGAGCCCAAGCGAGATCATCTGCAGAATGACTGCCGCGAGGTTGGTGCGCAGAATCTCGGGTTCCATGAACTCGGGGCGCGAGTTGAAGTCCTCTTCGGAGTAGAGGCGAATCGCGATTCCGTCACTCGTTCGTCCGGAACGGCCCGAGCGCTGGTTGGCGCTGGCCTGGCTGATGGCCTCGATCGGCAGACGCTGAATCTTCGCGCGCGTGCTGTACCGGCTGATACGCGCGGTTCCGGCATCGATGACGTAGCGGATGCCGGGCACCGTCAGGCTGGTTTCGGCAACGTTCGTGGCGAGCACAATGCGGCGTCGCGTGCCGGGCGTGCGGCGCGACTCGAACACGCGGTGCTGCTCGGCGGAGCTCAGCCGCCCATAGAGGGGGAGTACTTCGGTGCCCTCGGAGAGCTTGCCGGCGCTGATGCGTCCGCGGATGGATTCTTCGGCATCCCGAATCTCGGTTTCGCCGGAGAGGAAGACGAGCACGTCGCCGTCGCTCTCGCGAGAGAGCTCGTCGAGGGCGTCGTTGATGCCTTCGAGATAATCGCGGTCGGTGCGGTTCGCGGCAGCTTCTTCGGCATCCTCCGCTTCGAGATCGTCGCCAGTGCTTTCTTCGGCGACGAGCGGGCGGTACCGAATCTCGACGGGAAAGGTGCGGCCAGAGACTTCAATGATGGGCGCGCCATCGAAGTGCTTCGAGAAGCTCTCGGGGTCGATCGTGGCGCTCGTGATGATGATGCTGAGATCGGGGCGGCGGGCCCGCAGCTGCTTGAGATAGCCGAGCAAGAAGTCGACGGTGAGGCTGCGTTCGTGGGCCTCGTCGATGATGATCGCGTCGTACTTCTTGAGGTCGCGGTCGCGGTGGATCTCATTGAGCAAGATGCCGTCGGTCATGAGCTTCACCCGCGTGTTTTTTCCCACACGATCGGTGAACCGCACTTGGTAACCCACGAGGTCGCCGAGTTCGCTGCCCAATTCTTCGGCGATGCGCTCCGCAACGGTGCGCGCGGCAATTCGTCGCGGCTGCGTGTGCCCAATGGATGTCTTGCCCAGTTCCAGCAAAATCTTGGGCAGCTGGGTGGTTTTTCCGCTACCGGTTGCTCCCGCAATGATCACGACTTGGTTCTCGCGAATCGCCTTGGCGATGTCGTCTTTGCGCTGGCTGACGGGCAGCTCGGGTGGGAAGGTCACCACAATGTCAGCGCTCGCGGCAGATGCGGTGCTGGCGGAGTGAACTTCGGAGGCAGACATAGCCCTTCAGCTTACGCGCTGCAGCGCGCGATCACTTCGTCGGCGACAGCCAGCGCCGCAGCATCCGCGTCACGCCTGGCAACAAGACATAGGTCATGATCGGGGTGAGGCACAGGGTCATGAGCAGCACGCGTAGCGCAAGCGGCACGGTATCCCAGCCTGGAATGAGCACGGTTGCGAGGTAGGTGAACAGGAGGTTGAGCGGGAAGAAGCCCAACCAGATAGTGACCGCTTGCTTCCAGCGCGGTGGTGCGGCAGGGGCCGCCGCAGCGAGACCCGCATGCTCAACAGTGACCTCGGTTGGCTCATCGAACCAGCCCTCGATTCCGGTGCGGCGCTCGCTGCGGTGCTGGCTCATGAACGCGCTGCCGCTCTGCAGCCACCACGCACGTTCGGGGGATTGTTCCCAGTGCAAGAGTGCTGCGTCATCCGCGAATCGGTAGAGCATGTGCCACGTGGTGCTGTCGGTGCCGGCGCGTACCCAGCCGGAGCCGAGAAAGCCGGGGTAGGTCGTGGCGAGGTTGATGCCGGTTTGCATCCAGGCTGTGGCTTGCGCGATACGGGCGGGGTCAACGGTGCGTTCGATCGAGATGGTGATCGGGGCGTTTTCTGCAGGCATCAGCGCACTCCTTTCTGTTGTCCAGCGGCAACAGTGACAGCCGGTGTGGGCTTAGCTGGGTTCAAGTCTAGGTTGGATGCCGGGTGCTCTTGCTGTGTGGTTATGTAAATTTCTCGTGTCACACCATTTGTTCGCGCGGTAGGCCAATTTTCGAGCTCGTGCGTTTGACGGGCTTTCGGGAGCACCCCGTGGAGGCCACAAATGCTGTGCCCTCTCACCCTCCGCTCATCCGCGCATCACCCCCACTGTGGGGTAGACACAGGAATCCGCGCAGGATTGTGTCGTTCTTGTTGCGAATTGTGCGAATCGTCAGTTTCTATTGCCCTGACGTTCAGCAATACGGTGTAATGGCGGCCATGGGATTGGTCTACACCGTCCCTTCGACCACCTTTCTACTGGAGGAAAGATGAAGAAGAAGCGCGTCTCAGCTGCCATAGCTGTGCTCGCGGCCGGAGCCCTCGCCCTAACAGGGTGTACTCCGCCGTATGAGTCAGAAGTAATTGCCGACACCGAGATCACGGTGGCGTGGAATGACCTGATTGACAACTTCAACGGAAGCAGCGCAGCGGGCAACAACACCGCTAACGCCGTTGTGTTGTACATGATGAACTCGTCGTTCCTGTACTACAACAGCGAACCGGCACTCGTCCGTAACACCGATTTCGGTACGTTCGAGAAGACGAGCGACGACCCACTGACGGTCAAGTACACGATCAATGACAACGTCACTTGGTCTGATGGAACCCCCATTGACTCCGCCGACCTGTTGCTCGCGTGGACCACCATCTTCGCTGGGGTAACGGATGCTGACGACGCTCCGCTCTTCACACACGCGAACCCGCGTGGTGACCTCGCTTCGGCGCTGCCCGAGATCGACGACAAGAGCATCACGATTGTGTACGACAAGGCTTACGTTGACTGGGAGATCCAGTTCGACCTCGGTGTTGCCGCTCACGGTGTCGTTGAACTTGCTTACCCCGAGATCACTGATCCCGAAGAAGCAAAGGCGATGTTCGTTGAAGCAGTACAAAACGACGACGTTGACTGGCTCACCCCGGTAGCTAAGGCATGGAACGACGAGTACCAGGCGCCGAGCACCCCCGACAGCGACCTTGTTGCCCTCTCGAGTGGTGCCTACGTTCTCGACGAACTCGTAGAAAACGAGTACGTTGCGCTCAAGGCCAACCCGCTCTACACATGGGGCCCGTCGCCCAAGTACGAGCGCATCATCGTTCGTCAGATCGAGGACTCGACCGCTCAGGTACAGGCCATCGAGAACGGTGACGTTCAGATCGCAGCCGGCCAGCCGACTCCTGACGTGCTTGAGCTCGTCAAGGGACTCGACAACGCTGACTACGTAACCGCGGATGAAGCGACTTACGAGCACGTTGACCTCACGTTCAACAACGGTGGTCCGTTCGACCCCGCCACCTACGGCGGAGACGAAGACACCGCGAAGGCTGTTCGTCAGGCATTCCTGAAGGTCATTCCTCGTCAGGAAATCCTCGACAAGCTGATCCTCCCGCTGAACGAAAACGCCACTCTGCGCGACTCGGTCCTCCAGATTCCTGGTGCTCCCGGCTACGACGATATCGCTTCGACCAACGGTTCGGCTGACTACGCCGAGGTTGACATCGAAGGCGCCAAGGCGCTGCTTGCTGACGCCGGAGTAACGACTCCTGTTGAGGTCAAGTTCTGGTACCCCGAGGGCAACGTTCGTCGTGCATCCGAGTTCGAATTCATCCAGCAGTCGGCTGCTCTTGCCGGCTTCACGGTTGTTGACGACTCAGAGCCCACGTGGGCATTCACCGACAAGGAAGCACTGCCGATCAACCCGCACGACGCGGTTATCTTCGCATGGCAGTCGACGAGCCTCGCGCTCACCGGTTCTGACCAGTACCTCGGTAGTGGCCAGCCCAGCAACTTCGGTGGATACTCCAACACCGAGGTAGACGGTCTCCTCAAGGACCTCGAAACCGAGCTGGACCCCGCGGTCCAGACCGAGATTCAGGTTGAGGTCGAGAAGCTGGTATGGGAAGACGCGTACGGCGTCACCATCTTCCAGTTCCCCGGAATCACCGTCTGGAACAACTCAGTAACGAACGTGGACCCGAGTCCGCTGTCGCCGACCTACTTCTGGAACTTCTGGGAGTGGGCACCGGCAGACTCCGAGTAATTTCTCGGTAGCGCTCGCGAGTGGGCCGGGCCTAGTGCCCGGCCCACTTGCGCGAACGTCGTTATGCCGCTCAGCGGCACTGTTTTTGTTCCGTTATGCATGCCCCCGAAATGAGGATCTCCGGTGCTGACCTTTGTCGCCAGGCGCCTTGTAGCCACTCTTTTAGTTCTCCTAGTGGCTTCATTTATCGTCTATGTACTTACCGCCAATTCCGGTGATCCGCTTCGAGAACTTCGGGGCAGCCGAGATCCCAGCGCTCAAGATCAAATTGCGTACTTGAGCGGTCTTCTCAATCTCGACCAGCCACCCGTGCTTCGCTACTTCAGCTGGCTAGGAGGAGTGGGGGCCTGTTTCATCGGCCAGTGTGACCTTGGCATTTCGGTCGCGCGAGGCGAACAGCCTGTGATCGAAGCCATCGGTGGAGCGCTTGGTTCCACTCTCCAACTGGTTCTTGCCGCAACCATCCTCGCGATCGTCATCGGCGTCGCGATCGGAATGACGACCGCATTGCGTCAGTACAGCGGTTACGACTACGTCGTCACTTTCCTCACCTTCGTCTTCTACTCACTCCCCATCTTCTGGGTTGCGGTGCTCCTCAAAGAGTTCGGCGCTATTCAGTTCAACTCTTTCTTGGGTAACCCGGTCATTCCGTGGTGGTCGATTCTTGTCATAGGGATCGTGATGGGCTTCATTGCCTCGTCTGTGGTCGGCGGTGAGCTTCGAACCCGCGTCATTTCATTTGTGAGCGTCGGTGGCGGTGTTGCCGCGTTGCTCATTCTTCTCGATGTCACTCGCTGGTTCGAAAGCCCGTCAATCGGCTACGTCGGCATCGCCTTGATGTCCGTCGCGACTGGTGCGGTCGTGCTCTTCACGTCGACCGGATTCCATAACCGTCGTGCCCTGCTCGCGGTAGGAATTGTCGTCGTGCTGACGATTGCATTGAGCTGGCCCTTCCAGTTCCTCTTCTACTACGTCAATAACCCATGGACCGTCGTGCTCGTGCTCGCGATCATGGTGGGTCTGGGCCTCCTTGTGGGCTTCTTCGTCGGAGGCGATGGCAAAGCCGTCGTCGCCAGAACCGCAGCTATTGTCGGCGGTTTGGGCGTCATCCCGCTTGTACTCGACCAGATGTTTATCCGCTGGGACGAGTACGTTGCCCGCATCCCGCTCAGCAACGGTGTGATCGCCACGATCGGTGCATCGACGCCGGCTATCCGCCGAGTGGATGACACCTGGCTCAACATGCTCGACTCGCTCACCCATATGCTCCTGCCCACCATCGCGCTCATGATCATCTCGCTGGCGGCCTACACGCGCTACGCTCGCGCCAGCCTGTTGGACGTCATGAATCAGGACTACGTGCGCACCGCTCGAGCCAAGGGTCTTGGCGAACGCACCGTTGTCATGCGTCACGCGTTCCGCAACGCCATGATCCCGATCGCTACCATCATTGCGCTCGACTTCGGGGCGGTGATCGGTGGTGCCGTGATTACCGAAAGAGTCTTCGCCTGGCAGGCCATGGGCTCCCTCTTCAATGAGGGGCTGCACCGCATCGACGTGAACCTGGTGATGGGATTCTTCCTTGTCACCGGCATTCTCGCGGTTATCTTCAACGTTATTGCCGACCTCTTGTATTCGGCCCTTGACCCCAGAATTCGGGTGAGCTGATCATGACCGACAAGAACCCCGTAGCCGACGAGCAGTCGGTTGGCCAAGAACTCAGCATCGAACAGCGCGCAACGGTAGGTCTCAGCCAGGGTGCGATTGTGCGTCGTCGCTTCCTGCACCATCGTGGCGCCGTGATCTCGGTGTTCGTGTTGCTCTTCCTCGTACTCCTCGCGTTTACTTCGGTGGGTACCGTTCTTGGTGGCACCGGAAAACTCACCCCGGACCCCACCGGCACACGCCTCATCGTCGATGGGTTCCGCATCCCCGGCTGGTGGGGTGCCACGTGGTGG
Source organism: Salinibacterium sp. NG253 (assembly GCF_015864945.1). Taxonomy (GTDB): domain Bacteria; phylum Actinomycetota; class Actinomycetes; order Actinomycetales; family Microbacteriaceae; genus Rhodoglobus. The sequence goes on from NZ_JADYWF010000002.1 coordinate 334,529, forward strand.
GAACGCTACGACATCGTGCTCCCCGGCGGCGCTCCTACCTTCACGTGGTGGCCGTTCAGCTTTGGCGAGCATCCCTTTGGTCAAGACAACACGGGTAAGGATGTGTTCGCGCGCGTCATGCGCGGAATGCAGCAATCGCTCAACGTCGTCTTCATCGTCGGCATCATCTCGACCGTTATCGGCGTCGTTCTCGGTGCTCTCGCTGGGTACTACCGCGGTTGGGTTGACCAGCTCATCATGCGACTCACCGACGTCATCATCATCGTTCCGCTGCTCATCCTGGGTGCCGTTCTTGGCCAGACGATCGGTGGCGACGCGTTCTTGTTGGCTGTCATGATCGGGCTCATCGCCTGGACCGGTATGGCGCGACTCGTGCGTGCGGAGTTCCTGAGCTTGCGCGAACGGGAGTTTGTTGATGCAGCGCGAGTGGCGGGTGCCAGCGACTTCCGCATCATTTTCCGTCACATCCTGCCCAACACCGTCGGCGTGATCGTCGTCAGCGCAACGCTGCTCATGAGTGCCGTGATTCTGCTCGAGACCTCACTGAGCTTCCTCGGGTTCGGCATCACTGATCCTGATATTTCGCTCGGTCAGATCATCAGCCAATACAACGAAGCGTTCAAGACGCGGCCGTGGCTGTTCTGGTGGCCAGGTCTCTTCATCGTGGTGATTGCGCTGTGCATCAACTTCATCGGCGATGGTCTGCGCGATGCGTTCGACCCTCGCCAGAAGCGCGTGCCTCGTCAACGCGGGCTCGGTTCCGAGATCGGCAACTTCTTCAAGGCCTACATTCCCGGCACACGTCCCGGCGACGGAACCGTAAACAAGTGAGAACGAGTGAGCTAGCCGAGCGTCGAGACGAAGACCAAAGCCGTCAGCGCAACGAGAGCCGCGATAGTGCGCCAGTGCCACGTGACTCGCAGCTTCGTGAACTCGCTCGTGGCGGCATCCAGATGCCCATCGTCGCGCAGTTGCTCCCAATGGGTGCGGATGACATGGGCCGCTTGACCGGAATCAGACGTGATCAGGTCGCCGGGTCGCACAGTGCCGGCCAGATAACTCGACTCGGGCAGGTTCGCGCCGTCTTGACGCACGGCCGAGAAAACCGAATGGCGACCGGGTGCGGGCGCAGCCCACGCTGTAACGGTGCCGTGCGGAGTCTCGAGAGTGAGCGCATATTTGGTGTCGATGCGACGGATTTCTGGCCACGCGACCTCGATAGTGCGCAAAACGTTGCGCACGCTGACGCCGGCGGCAGTCACGTAAACGTTGGGGCGCCAGAACATCGCCCACGTGAGCAGCGAGAGGAGCCCAAAGATGGGCGCGACTTGCAGGGCATCCAGCCAGCGACCTTGAATAGCCGTGATGACAAGGCCCGCCGCGAAGGCAGCAATGACGATGATCGAAAGTACGCGCCCGAATCGCGAGTGCAGGGTGAAGTTTGGCGACACGGAACTATGTTCCCACGAGCACACCGCATCCAGGGCGAAAGGCGACACTCCTGATGACTGAGACGGCTATGACTGAGACAACAACGAAGACTCCCGCAATTGAGGTCACGAACCTCGGCGTCGACTTCTGGGTTGAAGGCGAGTGGGTTACCGCTGCCAAGAACGTGAGTTACTCGCTGCAGGGTGGCGAAGTTCTTGCCATCGTGGGCGAATCCGGATCGGGCAAGAGCACGAGCGCCATGGGGCTGCTCGGGCTGCTGCCCGAGAACGGGCGTATTTCGGGCAGCGTGAAGTTGGCTGGCGAAGAGTTGGTCGGCGCATCGCTGCACCGCCTGCGCCAGTTGCGCGGTGCCGGCATCGCGGTGATCTTCCAAGAGCCCATGACAGCGCTCAACCCGGTGTACACGATCGGGTTCCAGATCGTTGAGGCGCTTCAAGTGCACAACGCCGGCATGCTGCGGGTGGATGCTAAGAAGCGTGCCCTCGAACTGCTCGCGATGGTCGAACTGCCCGACCCGCAAAAAGCGTTCGACTCCTACCCACACCAGTTGTCTGGCGGCCAACGCCAGCGGGCGATGATCGCCCAGTCCATCTCGTGCGACCCGCGCGTGCTCATAGCCGACGAGCCAACCACGGCGCTCGATGTGACCGTGCAGGCCGAAATTCTGGAGCTGTTGCACCACTTGCGCTCCAAGCTCGACAGCGCGATCATCCTCATCACTCACGACATGGGCGTTGTCGCTGACCTCGCCGACCGCGTGATGGTGATGAAAGATGGCGAAGTCGTGGAGACGGGAACCGCAGAAGCGCTGTTCGAGAAGGCGACGCATCCGTACACCCAGGCGTTGCTCGCCGCGGTTCCTCACCTCGGCGAAGCGGGGGAGGCGTCTGCTTCGAAGGATGACCGCGAGGTTGTACTCACCATGTCAGGTGTCGCGATTGAGTATCCGAAGCGTGGGCGTGTGCCTGCCTTCCGTGCCGCCGACGACATCAACCTCACCATTCGTCAGGGCGAAGTTCTCGGCCTCGTGGGCGAATCCGGTTCGGGCAAGACCACGATCGGTCGTGCCGTTGTCGGTCTACTTCCCGCGGTCGAAGGTACCCTCGACATTGTTGGCACGAACATGGTCGGCATTAACAAGAACGACCTGCGCGCGGTTCGCCGCGACATCGGCATTGTGTTTCAAGACCCCGGTTCGTCGCTGAACCCGCGGATGCCGATCGGCGAAAGCATCGGAGAGCCGCTTCGCCTCGGTGGCGGTTTCAGCCGCAAAGACGAAGAAGCTCGCGTGAGTCTGCTTCTCGACCGGGTGCAACTCTCGTCTCACATGCGTAACCGCTACCCGCACGAACTGTCGGGTGGACAACGCCAACGCGTTGGAATCGCTCGCGCTTTGGCGCTGAGCCCCAAGCTGCTCGTGGCCGATGAGCCAACGTCGGCGCTCGACGTGTCGGTGCAAGCGAAAGTGCTCGAGCTCTTCCAAGAACTGCAGAAGGAGCTCGGCTTTGCGTGCCTGTTTGTAACGCACGACCTCGCTGTGATCGACATCCTCGCTGACCGCATCGCCGTCATGCATCGCGGCAAGATTGTGGAGCAGGGCACGCGTGACCAAGTGTTGCGAAGCCCGAAGGATCCCTACACGCAGCGACTTATTGCCGCCGTGCCGTTGCCTGATCCTGAAGAACAGCGTCGCCGTCGCACCGAACGCGAAGGTCTTGCCTCCTAGCTAAACGGCTACTCAGCAGACGGCGGGAACCCGATTCCCGCCGCCTGCCTCCCGTGACCAACCGGGCATAGAACGGGAAATCTAACGTTCTGTGCTGGCTGGAGCTAGTGTCGCCGACTCGTCAGTAATGCTGCTGTCGGCGATTGCTTTGACTTCGTCAGAGCTGAGCGGAATCCATGGCGAGCCATCCGGATCTGACGAGAATGCGGCAGGGCTGTCGCCCTGGGTCCACCATTTGGCTTCGTAGGGAACACCGTCGAAGAGAACGCGATCGCTTTCTTCGTACACTGACGTGCCATCCCAGTCCGGGTAGGTGCCGTCGGGCACTGTCGGAACCTCGACGGGGGTTTCACCTTCAAGAACCGGGCCGACGAGCGTCCATGGTGTCTCCCACGAGTTGAGTACTGGGTTATCGGGAACATCTCCGCGAGTCCACCACTTGGCTTGATACACGTTGCGGTGCAGCACAACTTTGGTGCCCGCGAGGTAGCTGGCGTCTTCTTGCCAAATCGGGTAGGGGCTGGTCGCTGGGTCGTCGACGAAGTCGGCAGGATCAGACGGCTCTTCGGTCGTGATGGTTTTGGCTGAGCTTGCGATGTGACCGTCGAAGTTCTCCGCTAGCAGATCAGCGAACAAGAAGTCGCCCTGATCCACGCCACTGCACGCGTCGGAAACACGAGTGACATCGGCATAGTTGGGGCCGCAGGTCGTGTCGCGGTTGAGCGACCACATCGACATGCGCCCAAGTCCCTGCTCGGTTGCGAACTCGTTGAGGGTCGTGGCGTCGTCCATCGTGAAGATTTCGTCTTCGTTGTCGTTCTGGCCGATCATCGGGGTCGCGCCGAGCTTCGTCCAGAGGGTGGCATCCGTCAGTTCGATTCCCGCTTGGTCATAGAGGATGCCGAGCTGGCGGTGGGTCTCCTCAAGGGCGCGAATGGAGGCGTCCCCGCTGGTTTCGTCGTCGGTCAAGCTCTGACCGAAGTTCATCGTCATGATGTTGACGCCAGAGACGTCTACGCCGGCATCCAACATTTGAGTGATCGCTGTGGTGCCATCTTCGGTGAGGCCGAAGGTGGCCGCGGGCAACGTGAGCCACACGGCGAGGTCGTCGCCAGCAGCGCGGCGCGACTGCTGCAAGTCAGCAATGGCAGCGGCGCGACGTTCACCGGCAGCGGTATCGCTAAGGTTCTCTCCCTCGATGTCGAGGTCGATCGTGGTGGAGGCGTAGCGGTCAATCACCGAGCTGTAGGCCTCGACGAGACTGTCATGATCGGTGCAGGATGTCGCGAGCTCGTCGTTCAGTAGTCCGCCGAACGATACCCCGACATCCCCACCCTGCTGTTGCAAGCGTGCGATGCGGCGGTCGAGGTCGAGCGAGACTGCTGCCTCATCCATTGTGTAGGCGGTGCCCCAGGTGGGAGTACAGCCGTCGTCGGTTGCGGCGACGATGAACGACAGCATGACCTCTTTGCCACTGTCTGAGGTCGCCGATTCGAACTCGTAGCTTGGCGTTGCCGTGACATCCACGTAGGCGGCGAACCACGGGTCGGGGGCTGGTGCCGCTTGGGTCGATGCCCACGCTTGGTAGGCGAACAGGCCGCCAGCAGCAACGGCGACAGCCACAATCGCTGCAATAACGAGCCGCCAGAAGGAAAGACGACGGGTAGCTGAACTCATGATCGAACCTCTCTGGTTTCGTCAATGGGTGGGAGCATTTCGGCGAAGACAATCGAGTCGCGCACCTTGTGGTGCGATCCGCTGTCATCCCCGTAGTAGAGGATCGCGCGCCAGTCGAGCGTGGTCGATTCCGGCTCGGTTTCCGCCTTTTGTTTCTTGGGTTTGCGCTCGACGAACAGGGGACTGGTGACCCCAATCCAGATGTCGACGATCGCATTCCAGATGCCGATGTAGGAGACGACAGCGAGGCCAGCGAGAATCATGTTGAACGCGGCGAAAGCGGCGTTGCCCCAGTTGCCGGCATTGAGGTCTCGCCAGAAGGTGAAGGCAGAGAACCCAATGATGATCAGCGGTGCAATCACATACAGCAGCGGGGTTGCCGTGCGGTTGCGCACCTTGGGGGTACGGGCGAACGGAATCTTCTTGCTCGTGATGGCCTGCTCGAGCGACTTCAGCACGCCGGCCAAGTTCACCGGAAGAAGGATCAGGTTGAAGCCGTAGATGCGGAAAATATCGCTGAACTTGTAACCGCTGTAGCGCAGGTCACTTCCCATTGCCAAGAAGTACGGAACCGCCGCAAGCAGAACCACCGGGCTCAGCAGTCGGCTGTCGTAGGGGTAGGCGAGGAGGAAGACGAGGCCGAAGCTGGCCCACGTGATCGACGTCATGTAGTTCACGCGCAGGAAGAACTCGGTCCACGGCACCGTTTCGCCGCGGGCCCGGCGCTCACGCATCTGGCGCATGAGCTTCGGCATGATCAACAGGCCACCGTTGGCCCAACGACGACGCTGAACAACCAGCGATCCGAAGTCGGGCGGGGTGGCGCTGTAGCTCAAACGCTCAGGGTAATTGACGAGCGTCCAACCATGGGTGCCGAGGTCGATGCTCGACTCGGTGTCTTCGATAACAGTGCGGTCTTGAACATACCGTTTGACGGTAAAGCCGCCCTCGGTTTCGGTCTCGACAATGTCATCCAGAGCAGCCTTGCGGATGACGGCGTTAGCGCCAACCCAGAAGGTGGCGCCGTAGTACGACTTGCCCTGGTGCAGGATGTGCTGCAGGTCGGTCGTCGCCCCAGCGAGGCGTTCGATGCGCGTGCTAGCACCGCGGAACGAGGAGTACGGAGTCTGCGTCACCGCAACGCGCGCGTTGTCTTTTTGCTCGAGAAGGTAGACGAGACGCAGGCAATAGTCGCGCAGCAGCAGCGAGTCGGCGTCGAGCGTGAGGAGGTATTCCGAATCAGGAATAGAGAGGTCACCGGCTCCGGCCTGGGTTACGGGCCGCAGCACCGTGCCGTCGGGAGTTTCTTCGGGGCGGTAGTTGCCACCCATCAGGCCGATGTAGGCGTTGAGGTTCATTGCCTTGTTTGCTTCGTGAGAAACAGACGCGTAGAGCTTGCGCTCGAAGGTGGAGAGCTCAGCATCGAAGGTGCGCGCGAGGCGACGGTAGAGCTCATGCAAGCGTGTTGCTGGCGGAACCATATTCTCGTCGAGAGCGGCGCCCAACGCATCGGCTGTCAGCTGAAGCTCTCCCGCTAAGCCCTGAAGAACCTGTGTGACGAAGAACTCGTCAACGTGGTCAATGCGCTGTTCCTTGTCGGCTTTGTTCTCCAGCCACGCGGCTGCCCACTGGTAATGACCGGCGAGATCCGCGAGCTCGGTGATGCCCATCGGGCGTTGTTGGCGCAGTCGTGATTCGAAGACCGACAGAGCATCAGCGAATCGCGCGCGGGGCGCTGCGAGCTCGCGCTGGATCTCTTCGGTGAGTTGGCGTGACTTCGACAGCTGGGCTGCGGCATCCGGGTCGTCGGGAAAGGGCGGGTCATCAAGCAGAAGCACGACGCGAAGGCTCGGGTACTCCTGGAGGCATGCCGACCAGAGGGTGGCACGAACAACGTCGGGCTCTTCGCTGTAGCTCGGCACGAGCACGGTGATGGAACCCTGATTGTCGGCAAAGTGACGGTCGAGTTCAGCTCGTGGCACACGAGCGTGTGCACGAAAGCGTTGGAAGGCGCCATGACGGGCGATCAAGTACATGAGCGCCGAGAAGGTCAGGAAGGTCACCACAATGACGTAGGAGACGGCCTCCATTGTGAAGCGGAAACTCTCGGTGCCGTTGTTGATGAACTGACGAGCGATTGTGTAGATGACATAGGTCAGCCAAAACACGACGGTGGCGACAATAGCGAGGCGGGCGAGCGCGATTTTGCGGTCGCTCGGCGCGGGATGGACAGTGGGCAGCGGTTCGAGGCGCGACTCAGCGCCCCACTGGCGACGCCGGGAAGGCGCCACCGTAGGATTTTTGGGCATAGTGGTTAGATCCCTTGTGTGCAAGATCGGTATCTTTCGGGTAGACGCCGGCGGGTATCTTGCACGCCCAGTATTCGCACTGGGTTTTGTCTTTGCAAGGAAACGTTACGCTCCGACAAATTGGTCTACCCGCCAAAAGCGGTCTAGTAAGCTGCGGAAACGCCTTGAATATCGTTGTTCATCCCGGGAGGAACGAATGCCTCGCACCATCGCCATCATCGGCGCTGGTCCTTCGGGACTCGCCGCTGCCCGGGCTCTCGATAAGGCGGGCATCCACTACGTCGGTTTTGAGTCGGCAGACGACGTCGGTGGTCTCTGGAATATCGACAATCCGCGCAGCACGATGTACGAGTCTGCGCACCTCATTTCCTCGCGCACGACGACCGAGTTTCACGAACTACCCATGCAGACCACGGCCGATTATCCGAGCCATCGCGAACTCAAAAAGTACTTTCGGGCCTACAGCGATCGCTTCGATCTGGGCGAGAAGTTCCTGTTCAACACCACCGTGGAACGCCTTGAACCGGCCGATGATGGTGGCTGGAACGTCACGAGCACCACCACGGGGCACGAGCCGCGAACGGAACGCTTCGACGGTGTTGTGCTTGCTAACGGCACGCTAGCCCACCCCAGCATCCCGCAGTTTGAAGGTAAATTTGCTGGTGAGATCATTCATTCGAGCCAGTACAAAAAGGCCACGATGTTTGCCGGCAAACGCGTGCTCGTAGTGGGCGCTGGCAATAGCGGGTGTGACATCGCCGTGGACGCGGTGCACCATGCCGACAGCATCGACCTGAGTGTGCGCCGGGGCTACTACTTTGTTCCGCGCTACCTGTTTGGCAAACCAGCGGACACCCTCAATCAGGGTCGCCCGCTGCCAGCCCGCCTCAAGCAATTCATCGACAAGCGAGTGTTGCGCGCGTTCACGGGTGACCCGGTGAAGTTCGGCTTTCCTCAGCCCGACTACCGCATCTACGAATCACACCCCATCGTGAACACTCTCGTGCTCGGCCATCTCGGCCAGGGCGACCTGCGCGTCGTGCCCGCACCCGAGCGCTTTAACGGGAATACGGTGCACTTTACGGATGGCTCCGAGGCCGACTACGACCTCATCGTGTTGGCTACCGGGTACACGCTTGCGTACCCCTTTGTGGGGGCTGAGCACCTCAATTGGTCTTCCGACGCGCCCGAGCTGTATGTGAATATTTTTCCGCCTAGTTTCAATGGTCTCTACGTCATGGGAATGATTGAAGCGAGCGGCATCGGCTGGCAGGGGCGATACGAACAAGCCAAGCTTCTTGCGGCCTATCTGGCGGCTCAAGACACGGCGCCCCGCGCCGCCGCCCACTTTCGCGAAACAGCCGAAGAACCGTGGCCCGACCTCACCGGCGGCTACAAATATTTGGCGCTCGAGCGCATGTCGTACTACGTCAATAAGGATGCCTACCGACGCACCATTCGACGCTTGCTTGAGACGCTCACCCGAAAGGCCAGCTCATGACGATCGATGATGCGCAACTCAACTTCAGCCCTGGCTCGCTCATCGCGCTCAGCATCGTGCTTGGCCTCATCATGTTCGGAATCGCCCTCGATACGAGCCTCGAAGACTTTCGGGCAGTTGTGAAAGCACCCCGCGCGTTCGCCATCTCGCTCGTTGCCCAACTCGTGCTTTTGCCCGCGGTCACCTTCGGCCTCACCCTGCTGTTGCAGGTCGGCCCGTCGATTGCCCTCGGGATGATTCTGGTCGCGTGTTGTCCGCCGGGAAACATTTCACAAGTGCTCACCTATCGGGCGCGGGGCAACGTCGCTCTCTCGGTCTCGATGACGGCAGTCACCAATGTGATCTACATCGTCATGCTGCCCGTGAACCTGTCCCTGTGGGGCGGCTGGCACCCCACCGCGTCCAGCATTCTAGAAACTGTGAGCCTCAACGCCGGGCAGATGTTGCTCGAAATTGTGCTCATCATCGGGCTGCCGTTTGCTGTGGGCTTCGCCATCAAAAACCGCTGGCCTGCCTTCGCTAAGAAGGTGCAACCCACCGTGAAATGGATCAGTCTGCTCGCGCTCCTCGGCTTCATCATTGCGGCGCTCGCCGGCAATTTCCAGTTCTTCATTGCCTATGTGGGGATCGTGCTGCTCGCCGTGTTTCTGCACGATGCGATCGCGCTCGGTCTCGGCTACGCGAGTGCGCGACTCGGCGGACTCGCGCTCTACGAAGCCAAAGCAGTCACGTTCGAAGTTGGCATCCGCAACGCGGGACTCGGGCTCGGTTTAGTCTTCACCTTCTTTGGGGGACTAGGCGGAATGGCCGTTGTTGCGGGATGGTGGGGTATCTGGGACATCATCGCGGGCCTCGCGCTGGCGACCTGGTGGGGACGCCGAAAGGCTCGGGGCGTCAATGACGGCTCGGGGCCGATCTCCGGCAGCCCCGCAAACGAAGCGGAGGCACACGCATGAGTCGAGTTCTTGTGACGGGTGGCACCGGGTTCTTGGGCACCTCGGTAGTGGCCGGGTTGGCTGCATCCGACGCCATCGAGTGTGTGGTGAGCGCCGATATTCGCACTCCCAGTCCCGGGGTGCGGCTGCCGGGTGTGCTCTACGAACGCCTCGATGTGACGGATGCTGCGGGCCTTCCTGCCCTGTTGCGTCGCCACCACATCGACACGGTGGTGCATCTCGCTTCTATCGTGAACCCTGGCAAGAGCACGACGGTGAGCCAAGAATTCGCGGTTGATGTGGAGGGCTCCCGCGCCGTCTTTGACGCCTGTGTCGAAGCGGGGGTCTCGCGCATCGTCGTGTCGTCGAGCGGTGCCACCTATGGCTATCACGCCGATAACCCGGAGTGGATCACCGAGACCGCTCCTCTTCGTGGCAATGACGACTTTCCTTATAGTCGCCACAAGCGCATGGTCGAAGAGATGCTCGCTGAGTTGCGCGAGACGACCCCGCAGCTGACCCAGACCATTTTTCGGATCGGCACCATTGTGGGCCCGTCTGTTGAGAACCAGATCACCGCGCTGTGGGACAGCCCGCGCGTGCTGAAACTCACCGGCGCAGACAGCCCTTTCGTGTTTGTGTGGGTGGATGACGTTGTTGAGGTCATGGTGCGCGCCGCGAGCGGTGGGCCGGCAGGCATCTTCAACGTGGCTGGCGATGGAAAGATGACTGTTCGCGAGATCGCAGCAGCGCTCGGCAAACGATTGATAATCATCCCGCCGTGGCTCTTTAGTGTCGTCTTGACGGTCGGGCATGCTCTGAAGCTCACGCCGCATAAACGAGCACAGGTGAAGTTCTTGCTCTATCGCCCGGTGCTCGATAACGGCGCTCTCAAGTCAACGTTCGGGTTCACGCCCCGCAAGTCGAGCCGTGAGGCCTTTAGCGCGTATCTTGAGGCGAAGGCGCTGCGCTAGCGGGCTGCTCGCGGTTGGCCGGTGCCCACGGAGAGGCCCACCTCAATTCTGTATACAGTTCATCCAAAATTTGGCTTGATTTCTCTCCGAACATGCTTAGACTGGAGTTCTTGTATACAAAACTGCGTTTGCGGGCTTTTGTCCCTACGTCGGTTTGACGGTCTCAGGAGGCGCGCATGGCAACACCCATCCGTGCCAGTGACCGCGCCTATCAAGCCCTGCGCGACGACATCGTCGAGTGGCGTCTGGCCCCCGGAACGATTCTGGGCGAGGTTGAGCAGGCTGCGCGGCTTGGGGTGTCCCGCACCCCGCTGCGAGAAGCACTGTCTCGACTGATGACGGATGGGCTGGTGTCGAGCCAGTCCGGTCGCGGGCTTGTCGTTACCGATGTATCGGTCGACAACATCCGCGAACTCTTTGATGTGCGCAAAGCGCTTGAAGTGAAAGCGGTGCGTTTGGCAGCACAACACCACACGGGAAGCACGTTTGCTGACCTCGAGCGGGAGTTCGAAACCGTGCCCGAGTTGCTTGCACGTGACGACAGTGACCGCAGCGCCTATTTCGATCTTGTGCGCCGTTTCGACGCGGCCGTCGATGATGCTGTCGAGAATGACTACCTCACCGGTGCGCTCAATTCGTTGCGCACGCATCTGGTGCGGGTGCGGCGTCTCGCCAAAGATAACCCCGAGCGCTTGGCGGCGGCGGCCAAAGAGCACCTTCTTATTGTGCAGGCCATCGTTGCCGGCGATCCGGAGCTAGCCGCCCACGCCACCCATGTTCATCTCCATCACGCGCTCACGAGCGCACTAGCCATGGCCGCAGAATCCCCCCTGCGCGCCGCCAATTGAAAGGCTCCACTGTGAAAAACCATGCCCTCCGCGTCTACCGCAGCGATGAAAACCTCGCTCGCGAAGACCAACTCGCCCACAAGATTGCCGAAATCGCTGCCGAGCAGCTTGAACCAACGGATGCCGTGACCGACATGGTCATCAACCGTGTGATTGACAACGCCGCTGTTGCCACCGCATCCCTCACCCGCGCGCCCGTCGTCTCGGCTCGGGCTCAAGCGGAGCGTCACCCCGCAGAGCCAGGCTCGACGGTCTTCGGCTCCGACGAGCGTGTCAGCCCGGAGTGGGCAGCCTGGGCTAACGGTGTTGCTGTGCGCGAGCTCGACTACCACGACACGTTCTTGGCCGCCGACTACTCGCACCCCGGCGACAACATCCCGCCGATCTTGGCCGTTGCTCAGCACACGGGGCGCACCGGCGCTGACCTGTTGCGCGGAATCGTCACGGGCTACGAGATTCAGATCGACCTCGTGAAGGCGATCTGCTTGCACAAGCACAAGATCGACCATGTTGCCCACCTCGGCCCGAGCGCGGCCGCCGGCATCGGAACCCTTCTCGGCCTCGACACCGAAACCATCTTCCAGGCCGTCGGCCAAGCGCTGCACACGACGACCGCCACGCGCCAGTCGCGCAAGGGCGAGATCTCCACGTGGAAGGCATACGCTCCCGCGTTTGCCGGCAAGATGGCCGTCGAAGCTGTCGACCGTGCCATGCGCGGCCAGACCAGCCCCACCCCGATTTACGAAGGTGAAGACGGCGTGATTGCGTGGATGCTCGACGGTCCCGACGCGCACTATGAGGTTCCGCTGCCCGAGCTAGGGGAGGCGCGCACCGCGATCCTCGACTCGTACACGAAGGAACACTCGGCCGAGTACCAGGCGCAGGCGTGGATCGACCTCGCCCGCAAACTGGGGCGCGAGCATCCAGAGCTGATTGAAGAGAACATCAACCGCATCGTGCTGCACACGAGCCACCACACGCACTACGTGATCGGCTCGGGCGCTAACGACCCGCAAAAGTACGACCCCAACGCGAGCCGCGAAACGCTCGACCACTCCATCCCGTACATCTTCACGGTTGCCCTGCAAGACAAGGAATGGCACCACGTCAACAGCTACGCGCCTGAGCGTGCCAACCGCGCGGACACGATTGCACTGTGGAAGCGGGTCTCGACCGAAGAAGACCCCGAATGGACGCGTCGCTACCACTCGATCGACCCCGCCGAGAAAGCCTTCGGCGGTCGCGTCGAGATCGAAATGACCGACGGCAGCCGCATCGTCGAAGAGATCGCTGTCGCTGACGCTCACCCGCTCGGCGCTCGACCCTTCGCCCGCGAGCAGTACATCACCAAGTTCCGCACCCTCGCGGATGGCGTGCTTGCGAGCGACGAAATCGAACGCTTCTTGGACGTCGCTCAGCGCCTGCCCGAGCTTTCGCCATCCGAACTGGGTGGGCTGACCGTGCGCGGCAACTTCCCCGCCATCACCGCCAAAGGAATCTTCTAATGCTGTACGCCTCCACAGATCCAGCCACCAAGCGTGCCCAGTTTCGCGAGCGTCTTGCCAGCGGCGAACTGCTGCGCGTGCCCGGCGCCTTCAACCCGCTGAGCGCCCGCCTCATTCAAGACAAGGGCTTCGACGGCGTCTACATTTCGGGTGCCGTCATCAGTGCCGATTTGGGTTTGCCCGACATCGGCCTGACGACTCTCACCGAGGTCGCCGGTCGTTCGCAACAGATTTCGCGGATGACCGACCTGCCGTCACTCGTTGACGCCGACACCGGCTTCGGCGAACCCATGAACGTCGCTCGCACCGTGCAGACTCTTGAAGATGCGGGTGTCTCCGGGCTTCACATCGAAGATCAGGTCAACCCGAAGCGCTGCGGACACCTCGATGGCAAAGCGGTCGTCGACACTGACACCGCCCTCAAGCGCATCCGTGCCGCGGTCGATGCCCGACGTGACCCCAACCTGCTCATTATGGCTCGCACCGACATCCGCGCCGTTGATGGCCTAGAGGTAGCGATGGACCGCGCGAAGCAGCTTGTTGATGCCGGAGCTGACGCGATCTTCCCCGAGGCGATGAAAGATCTGAGCGAGTTCGAGGCGATGCGTAAGGCCGTGGATGTTCCGATCCTCGCAAACATGACAGAGTTTGGTAAGAGCGAACTTTTCACGACAACCCAATTGGGCAATATCGGCGTAAACATTGTTATTTACCCCGTAACCCTGTTGCGTAGTGCCATGGGTGCTGCGGAGCGCACTCTCGATGCAATCAACGCCGACGGCACCCAGCAGGCTGCTGTCGGAGAGATGCAGACGAGGGCTCGCCTGTATGAACTGCTCGACTACGAAAGTTACAACACCTTCGATTCATCGGTGTTCAACTTCACGCTCGACAACCACCACTAAACGACGCACTCATTAACTTGAACTCGAAAGACACCACCGAGGAGCACCATGACTGACCTAACAGGTACCCCCGCCACCGAGATTCGCAAGGGGCTTGCCGGCGTTGTTGCCGACACCACCGCGATCTCGAAGGTGAACCCGGAAACCAATTCCCTGCTTTACCGCGGTTATCCCGTGCAAGAACTGGCCGAGAAGTGCACCTTCGAAGAGGTGGCCTATCTGCTGTGGCACGGCGAACTGCCCACCGGCGAGCAGCTCGAAGAGTTCCAGCGCGTCGAGCGGGCGCAGCGTCACCTCGACGCTCACACCAAGCGTGTGATCGACGAGCTGCCGCTCACCGCGCATCCGATGGATGTCGTACGCACCGCCGTTAGCGTGATCGGCGCGATGGATGACACCCTCACCGACCCCGCCAGCATGATCGACGCAGACCTCAACTTTCAGCGCTCGCTGACTCTCTTTGCGAAGCTGCCCGCGATCATCGCGTACGACCAGCGTCGTCGTCGGGATCAGGAACTTGTTGAGCCGCGCGACGACCTCAGCTATTCGGCCAACTTCTTGCACATGACCTTCGGCGAGGTTCCTGACCTCGTTGTCGTGAACGCGTTCGACGTCTCGATGATTTTGTACGCCGAGCACTCCTTCAACGCCTCGACGTTCACCGCTCGTGTCGTTACGAGCACGCTCAGCGACCTCTACAGCGCCGTCACGGCCGCAATCGGCGCCCTCAAGGGTCAGTTGCACGGCGGAGCGAACGAAGCCGTCATGCACGTCTTCGACGAGATCGGCACTGCCGCAAACGCCGAAGAGTGGCTCGAGAAGGCGCTCGCCGACAAGCGCAAGATCATGGGTTTTGGCCACCGGGTCTACAAGAACGGTGACTCGCGGGTGCCCACCATGAAGGCGGCGCTCGAAACGCTCATCGCCGAATATCGCCGCCCCGACATGATGGAACTCTACGAGGCACTCGAAACGGCCATGACGAGCCGCAAGAACATCAAGCCGAACCTCGACTACCCGAGCGGCCCCGCCTACAACCTCATCGGCTTCGACACCGACATGTTCACGCCGCTGTTCGTCGCTGCGCGAATCACCGGCTGGACCGCTCACATCATGGAGCAGGCTGCTTCGAACGCCCTCATCCGCCCCCTCGCGGCGTACTCGGGAGTTGACGAGCGCCACATCAGCTAGCCTTCGTGGTTTGCGTTGGGGCGTAGCGCCCAAGGTTCTCCTCCATGCTGCTGCACGATGGGGGAGAATCCTTGCCCTGAGTTCGTCTCAGGAGTACCTTGATGTGCAACATGGATCTCGTCCATTGTGAGACTCATGTCGAACTAGGGGGAGAGACATGACTTACATGGCAAACTTCGATCTCATCGATTTCGAGATCGAGCGTCCCGATGAATCGAGCGGCGATGAGCCATACCTCATCGCGATCTTTTGGGCTCTAGACGGCAACATTAGTGTCGCTCCTGACGGGTCTTTGACCGGCACTCCTCAAATGGTTTTTCGCGGAGGAAATCACGAAAACATCGTTCGGCGAAGCTTGTCCGCTGCCGATGGCCCGGTGGCCATTCCTGATTCAGTAGGCAGGGCATCCATCCGGATCTACGATTTCCCTCCCGCGATTCCGAGCTTTATCACCCCCAGAGTCGGGATGACTGTTGTTGCGATGGAAGAGGACAACACGCCTGATTCCTGGATCAATGAGATCACTCGCGATATCGGTGTAGGAATTCCTAGTTTTGCGACATCGTTTATCGGCGGGCTAAACACGTCTTCGCTGGTCGACGAGGAGTCCCTTACCGCAACCATTCGCGATTTCGAAGTTCGTATGAAGCAGGAAATCGGCGTAATCTCCCGAAAGGTGGCTGCGCGGCGAATCGGGAGAAGTCTCGGTTTTGGACTCTTTGGTGCGGCCGATCGAGATGATGAGATCGGTCAGTCGAGCACGTGGGCGCAGGCGTCAAGGACGCAGGTCGTGACCTCGGACGCGAGACTCGTGCTTGAACAACCCCCGAGCGGCGGTGGGTTGTCTGGCGGAGGGTCCGGGGCAGATACCGCTGCGGCCCGCTACGTCGTTCGGAGCAGAATTACGATAACGCCGGAAGATGTGGCGCTTCCGCCGCTGTTCGTCGACATCGATTTCTTTGGCAGAGATGACGATAGAACAGATGAGATCCATGACCCGCCTCGTTCGTCGTTCCCCATAGAGCCCGGTAGGCAGGTTAGCCGTGCTTATCGCTGGGGAGGCGAGCTTCGTGTGGAATATGACTTCACCGTTCAGTTCGACGTTGCAAGCGGCGATGCACACTTGACCGTGAACGGCCGGCTGTACGAAGGTACGCACGAGCTGACTCAAGATCTTGACGGTGTTGGCACTCTGAACCTTTCAGCCCGAGCCGGCACTCGGAATACTGCAGAATTGACGATCCGAAACGGTGAATGGCGCTCTGACGATACGGGTCGCCTCGATGTCGTGCTTCGCAATGGAGTCTGAGGGCGGCCTTCTGCGCTGACCGGGGATCCGCTTGCGCCTGCCCGTCGCCTACTCGGGCCTCGACGATTGCGGGATCACTCGAGAGCTACACGAACGTTGATTGAATCGTCAGTCGTGAGTGGCAGGATGGGGACATGACTGTTCCCCAGATTGAACTCAACGACGGCAATTCCATCCCGCAGCTCGGGTTCGGAGTCTTCAAGGTTGACCCCGCAGAAACCGAGCGCATCGTCACCGACGCGCTCGAGGTTGGCTACCGCCACCTTGACACCGCCATGATTTACGGCAACGAGCAGGGCGTCGGCAATGCCATCAAGGCTTCGGGCATCCCGCGCGAAGAAATCTTCCTCACCACCAAGCTGTGGAACAGCGACCAGGGCACAGACTCGGTTCGCGATGCCATGGATCTCAGCCTTGAAAAGCTGGGTCTCGACTACGTCGATCTGTATCTCATCCACTGGCCTCGCCCCGACCTCGACCGTTACCTTGAGACCTGGCTCACCATGGAAGAGCTCAAGGCTGCGGGCAAGACGCGTTCGATCGGTGTCAGCAACTTCCACCGCCCGCACCTCGAGAAGATTCTTGCGGGAAGCGAAACGGTGCCCGCAGTAAACCAGATCGAACTTCACCCCGCTTTTGCTCAGCGCGAGCTCCGCGCCTATGGTGCCGAGCTTGGCATCCACACTGAGGCCTGGGGCCCGCTTGGGCAGGGCAAGTATGACCTCTTCAGCGAGCCAGCGTTGCAGACTGCTGCCGCCGCCCACGAGGTCTCACCTGCTCAAGTTGCGATCCGTTGGCACCTGCAGAGCGGCATCATCCTGTTCCCCAAGTCGAACTCGCGCGAGCGTATGGCCGAGAACTTCGATGTCTTTGGTTTCGAGCTTTCTGCGGATGAGATGGCATCGATTGATGCGATCGATCGCGATCAGCGTGTGGGCACGAACCCCGACGAGGCTACTTTCTAGGGAAGATTCGCGCTTCGTATCGAGGCCGGCATCCGCACTCCTTTCGGTGAGCGGGTGCCGGCCTCTGTCGTGGAGCCGCTGGTACGCTTGAGCTTCACAGAGTGTTGCTCGGGCTGGTTTTCAGCGCGCAACACAACGAATTGAGCGGCGAGGACCAGAGTCATGACAAACCCCGGTCTCTATCAGAGCCCCACCGAAGGCTGGGCGTTCATTCCGTTTCTGGGTGCCGTTGCCACTTTTGGAATTGCCGTAATCGCTGTCCTGTATTGGCTTGCGGGGCCTGGCCGCAAATTCCGGCTCCGAGCGCTTGCGCTAACCGTGCTGGCGATTGCCGCCGGAACGGCCAGCGCGCTTGGCTTGATCGCAACCGCAGCCAGTTTCGAGGAACGGGATATTGCTGCTTTCGCGGACTACACGACTGCCGTGCAGGAGTGGGCGGCAGAAGAATACGGTGTGACGCTCACGGCTGACGATGTCGTCGACATGTCCCAGGGCCGGCCGGCCGTGGTCGATCGATACGGCTCCGACTGGCGGGTACTGCTCGAAGTTTCGGGGCTCAACGGCGACGTGGAGTTTCACGAAACTCGTGAGATTCCGAGTCCCTAAGCGTCGATACCCACCGCAACCCCGGGCGGCGTATCCACAAGTAACCCCGTCCCCGCGAACGCAGCTTCGAAGTCGGCGCGGGTTTCGGTGAAGTGTTCCCAGCCTTCGGTGTGGAGGCCGACCACGTGGCTGGCGCCCACAATGCGGGCGGCTTCAGCGGCATCCGCTGACGTCAAGGTGAGGGGACCGTTGACCGCGGAGATGCGGGCAGCACCCGCGAAGAGCACGGCGATGCTGATGTCGGGGAAGCGGTCGGCGATTTGCTGCACGAGCGGCAGGGAGGCGTTGTCGCCGCTGACGTAGATGGTTGGTTCGCCCTCGGCCTGCAGCACGAAACCGGTGACGGGGCCGAGCCGGGCCTCGGAACCGGGAGGGCCATGCAGGGCCGGCACTGCGGTGACGGTTACGGCGCCGACTTCGCGGGATTCCCACGAGTCGAGGCCGACAACACCGCCACCGAAGAGGTCAGAGCCCGCCTTCATGGTGCTGATCGTCAGCACGCCGGTGGCGAGGAGTTCGAGTCCCTCGTAGTCGAGGTTGTCTTGGTGTTCGTGATGCGACAGCAACACCAGATCGACAGCGCCAACATCCGCTCGGCTCAGCGCCGGACCCGCTGTCTTGGTGAGCGGCACACCGCCCTCGTCGGGGTAGAGCTGTGGGGCATCGAATGTGGGATCAGTCACGATGCGCAATCCCGCATATTCGAGCAACGCGGTGGGGCCGCCAATGTAGGTCACGGTCAACTTCGACATACTCTGAGACTATGCCCAATCGTCTGGAAACTGCTGCGAGCCCGTACCTGAGATCACACGCCACCAATCCGGTGGACTGGTGGGAGTGGTCTGCCGAAGCTTTTGCCGAAGCGGAACGCCGAGATGTGCCCGTGCTCGTCTCCATCGGCTACTCCACGTGCCACTGGTGCCACGTGATGGCGCGGGAATCCTTCAGCGACCCCGTGCTGGCCGCCTACCTCAACGAAAACTTCGTGGCGATCAAAGTCGACCGCGAAGAGCACGCCGAAGTGGACTCCACCTATCTGGCCGCGGCATCCGCCTTCACGCCCAACCTGGGCTGGCCCCTCAACGTGTTCGTCACGCCAGCGGGGCGAGCCTTCTTTGCCGGCACCTACTGGCCGCCGACCGCGGTGGGGCAGCATCCGGCATTTCGGCAAGTGCTCGAATCGGTGTCGGATGCGTGGACTGCGCGGCGTGAGCAAGTCGAGACCAGCGGCAATGCGATTGCCCAAGCGCTCGCTCAGAGCCGCGGTGTCGAGAGCGAGCTCGTCGCCGACTTTGCGCCCGTGATCGATGCGCTCGCGGCCGCCGAAGATCTTTACCATGGCGGATTCGGCGACGCCCCCAAATTTCCGGTCACCCCGGTGCTGCGGTTCCTTCTCGATCGCGGCGCCCGCTCCGCCGAACACTCGCCCGAGGCAGCCGGTCTCGCCGACCGCACGCTGAAGGCGATGGCGGCATCCGCCCTGCGCGACCCGGTTGATGGCGGGTTCTTCCGCTACTCCACCCAGGCCGACTGGACCGACCCGCACTACGAACGCATGCTCTACGACAACGCCCAACTGCTTGCCGCCTACGCGCTCGCCGACTCGGCTGAGATCGCGGCGGGCGTCGCCGAGTTCTTGCGCGACAAGCTGCTGCTGCCCTCAGGAGCATTCGCTTCGGGCCTCGATTCCGAGAGCACCGTCGACGGCAAACGTGTCGAAGGCTTCTACTATTCGCTGGATGCCGCGAGCCGCGCCCGCGTCGAAGCCCCGCCCCGCGACGACAAGATCCTCACCGGCTGGAACGGTCTCGCCATCGAAGCCCTTGCCTTGGCCGGCGCCCGTCACGGCAACGCCGAGTGGATCGCGCTTGCTCGCGGTGCCGCCGACTTCTTGCTCGCGGAGCACGTGGGTGTTGGCGGTGCGGGGCATCGCCTCGTGCGCACCTCCATCGACGGCATCCTCTCCGACGCGGCAGCAACCCTCGAAGACAGCGGGATGCTCGCTCAAGGCCTGCTCGAACTCTCGATCGCCACCGGTGAGGTCTGCTATGCGCTCGCCGCCCGCGACCTCATCGACGGTGCGCTCGCTGCCGGAGCCGCAGGCTCGGGAAGCTCACCCTTTGGCCTCCCCGGCGGCAGCGACTCCGTGCTCGCCGCGCAAGGACTCTCGACCGAAGCCGACATCAGTGACGGAGCCCACCCCAGCGGCCTCAGTGCGATGGCCGCCGCCGCCCACACCCTCTTCGCGCTCACCGGCGACGCCCAATATCGGGATGCCGCCGAGGCTTCTATGAAGCTGGTCGGCCAACTCGCAGCCCAGCAACCCATCTCGTTCGGAACCGCCCTCACCCTCATGTCGGAGCTCGGTGCACCCCTGCGCCAGCTCGTCGTCGTAACCGGGGATGAGGCAGTCGCGGCTGCCTCCGGCGTGGCTGCCGATGCGGCTGGCGACGCCTCCGACGGAAGCGCCGCAACGAGCGGCGAGCTCACGAGTCTGGCGCGCACGCTGCACCGCGCTGGGGGCATTGGTGTTGCGGTCTCGCAGGCTCAGGCCGACGCTTTTGCGGCATCGGGCTTTGAGCTGTTTGCTGCCCGCACCGCTACCGGCGGCGAACCGACGGCCTACCTCTGCGAAGAGTTTGTGTGCCGCTTGCCACTCACTGATGCGCCTGCGCTGGAGGCACTGCTGGGCGCGAACTAGCGCCTGTAGCGGCCGTGCCGACCGGATACAGAATCCCGAGCGCCTGCCGCACGTGCACGTACTGCGTGAGGAAGGCGCGTTCGTCGAGGCGTTTGCGGCGCATCCATGAGGTCACTTCGCTGTTGCTTTTGCTCGCGTTGCAGGAGCCGCAGGCGGGAACGACGTTGCCGACGGTGTAGCTGCCGCCGCGGGAGATTGGCTGCACGCAATCTTTCTGCAGCGCAGCATCGGTGGCGGTGCAGTAGGCGCAGCCGCCCCATTCGCGCTTGAGCTCTTCCCACTGCTCGGCGGTGAGAGTGTTGTCGGCGGCATCGACCCGGCGTTTGCGGCGTCGGGCAGCACGCGCGCGTCGAGTCTGAGCTACAGCCATAGGGCTAAGTTAGTGCACCGCAGCCCTCAACTGGCGGACGACGCAGCAGCCCGCGACATCCGCGAACCCCCACCCGGGTTCTCTAAGGTTCCCGGAGTCATCAGTAGCAGTGCGACGCCACCAACCACGGCAGAGGCGACGAGCAGCACGATGAGGGGCGCCGTCCAGTTGCCCGAGATGGCGTGAACGACACCGAGCGACAGCGGTCCGAGGGCTCCGAGCACGTAGCCGACTCCCTGCACGAAACCGCTGAGCGCGATCGAGCCTTCGAAGGTGAGGGTGCGTAGGTTGACCAGCAGCAGGCTCAGCGGAAAGATCAGCGTGCCGATTCCGAGGATGGAGACCCACAGCCACGTCATGACCGATGGCGCCAGAATGAGGCCGAGATACCCGACAACGAAGGCGGCAACGCCCGGGTAGACGAGGTGCAGGGGTTCGCGCATCCGATTCGCAATTATGGGCACAAAGATGGCGGCGGGGATGCCGATGGTCGCGAATAGCGAAAGAAGTTGCCCCGCTTCGGTTTCGGTACTTCCTGCGGTCGCTACCAGCAGGGGTGGCAGCCACGCGAACATGGCATAGCCGTTGAAGCTGGAGATGGCGAAGATGAGCGAAACGCCCCACGCGATTCGCGATTTCCAGAGGCCACCGATGCGGGGCGTCGGAATGGTGGAGGCGGCATTGGCGGTGTCTCGACTGCGGCGCCCGACAACGAGTGCGATCCACGGGATGATCGCCAGCATGCCTATGAGTGCCCACGAGCCGAGCGACTCACGCCACCCCGTCGCCTGCGCGAGAGGCACTGCCAGCAACGGTGGCACGAGCGCGCCGACGGAGATGAGCGTCACATACAGCGAGGTGACGAGCCCGATGCGGCGCGGAAAGTACTTCTTGACGAGCGGCGGCAGGAGAACGTTCGCGACGCCCATGCCGAGAAAGGCAAAGATGCCGCCGACGAGTAGACCCGCGAATGAGAAGCTCGTGGCGCGCACAAGCTGACCGCCCACAATCGCGACGAGCGCACCGAGCAAGATCCACTCAGCGTGAAAACGCCGACTGACCAGATGCATCGTGAGGCCAGCGAAAGCGAAACATGCCGGCGCAAGCATACCGAGGATGCCGAGAGCCACACTGTCGAGCGAAATGTCCCGCTGCACCGCCACAATGATCGGTGACAGTGAGGCAACGGCGGGGCGAAGGTTCAGGGCGACGAGCAGGATGCCGGCCAGGGCGATGGGGCCACCCCAGCGTCGATTCACAGTGGCCAAGCCGGGTTCGCGCTGCTCGGCCGGGTCTGCTCGTACCAGTGGCTGGCGCGCATAACTTCGAGGTCGTCGTAGCGACGACCGGCGATTTGCAGACCGATCGGGCGACCGTCGGCGGTGAAACCACAGTTCAGAGTCGATGCTGGCTGTTCCGAGAAGTTGTAGGGAGCCGTGTAGGCAATGTGGTGCAGCGAGGTCGCGGCATCATTGCTGGGCATCGGCCACTCGGCAGGGAACGCTGCGACGGGCGATGCCGCCGACAACACGAGATCGTAGGGCGCGGTGGAGCGCACCGTGCTGTCACGCATCGACTGAATGGTTTGGTAATGACGCAGTGATTCAACGCCGGTAACGCCCTGACCGGCGAGCACCCAGTCTTGGATGAACGGCAGCACCATTGCTTGACGCTCCGGGCTCAGCGCCTCGAAGTCTCCGAGCGAACGCACGCGCAAGAACATGTCGAGGTCATCGAGATACTCCTCGGTCATGGGCGGAGCTATCTCGGTGATCTCGGCACCGGCGGCAGCAAAGTGGCTGACGGCATCCTGAATCGCAGCGGCAACCTCGGGGTCGGTCGGCAAGCCAGCGCCACCCTCCAAGTGGAAGGCAACCTTCTTGCCGCGCATCGCGGAGTCTAAGTCGGGATAGTGGATGTCGCTCCAGTCGAGATCTTGCTGGCCGAGGCTCGTGTAGTCACGAATGTCGGGTCGCGTCATCACGCTCATCATGAGAGCAGCGTCATCGACCGTGCGGGTGAGGGGGCCTGCGACGCGCCCCATGTAGGGCGGATCGACGGCGACGCGTCCCGAGCTGGGCTTGAGCGTAAAGAGCCCGAGCCACGTTGCGGGAAGGCGCAGTGATCCGCCGATGTCAGAACCGGAATGCAGTGGGCCAACGCCCGCCGCCGCTGCAGCACCGGCTCCACCGCTGGAACCACCGACAGTCCACGCGGGGTTCCAGGGGCTGCGAGTGATGCCGTGCAGCGACGAGACACCCGAGGAGAGCATCCCGTAATCAGGCATCACCGTGATTCCAAAAATGACGCCACCCGATTCTTTGAGACGGGCCGCGAGAGGGCCGTCAGCGGTGGCCGGAGGTGCGTCGAACTTGGCTGCCGTGCCCGAAGGCTGGCTGAAACCGGCCAGCGCGACGTTCTCTTTGATCGTGGCCGGAACGCCGTCGATGGCGCCCAGCGGTTCGCCAGCAGCCCAGCGCTTCTCGCTCGCCTCAGCCGCAGCGGTAGCCCCCGCGGCGTCGATGGCGTAAAAACAATTCAATTCAGCCTGCTTGGCTTCCGCTCGCTCGAGCACAGCGCGGGTGACCTCCACGGGCGAGATCGCTCGGCTCGCGAAGAGAGAACCTAGTTCGGTCGCAGTCAGCGTTGCCAAGGATGCGGTGCTGCCGGTGGGGTTGATGGTCATGCGAGGACACTCCAGTCGAGGTCAGTGGGGAGAGGGAAACGTTCCAAAGTCACTACCGGGGTCGTCACGGTGCGAGCAGAATCGATGGCATCCAGAATGGCCAGACGCATCGCCTCGGCTGAGGCCGTCTGCAGAGCGAAGAGCGAGGCAACGCGGCCGCTGCGGTCATCGCCGGCCAGTTCCTTTTTGGACGTAGCGAGCACAAAGACGGTGTCGCCATCGGTGAGGGTATGCACCGGGTTCAGCACCCGAGCGAACCCGTCGTGAGCCGTCGTCGCGGTTCGAGAGGCCTCGGCCGGATCGAGAATCGCATTCGTCGCAACTACAGCGATGGTCGTGTTGAGTCCCTGCGGCGGCGATGCCGAACGCACCGGCTCGAGGCCAGCCGCCGCGGCTGCAGCCTTACCGCCTGCTGTCGTCGACGCAGCCGTCTGAGGCAGCCACGGCATCCCGACCGCATTCACGACCACGATCGCCCCGACCACAATTCCGGCGTTGTCTCCCGTGAGGGTGACGGATGCTGTGCCCACGCCGCCCTTGTAGATACCGCCGAGCGCGCCGCCGGTACCCGCACCGACGTTGCCACGGTCGACCGGGCTAAAGGGTGGGCTGGCGGCAGCGGCTGCTGCGGCGTCGTAGCCCATCTGCTCGGTGGGGCGATTGGCGAATTCGCCACCGCGCCCGAGATCGAAAATTGCTGCTGCCGGAACGATCGGCACGACCTCGTGGGGGAGAGTGCCGACCAGAATGCCGCGCTCATCCTCGGCACACCAGCGCTGAGCGCCCTGGGCTGTCGCTAGACCAAAAGCACTCCCGCCCGTAAGCACGACAGCATCGACCGTGGGCACCAGAGTGCGTGGATCGAGGGCATCGGTTTCGTGAGTGCCGGGCCCACCGCCGCGCACATCAACGCCACCAATCGTGTTGGTGTCGGGCAACACCACGGTCACGCCACTGAGCCAACCATCGCCCTGTTTGTTGACCTGTCCAACCCGGATGCCGTCGACATCGGTGATCGAACCAACGTCGCGACGGCCGGTCGCTGCTGCGCCGCTCACGAGCGGGCCCGTCCGGCGAGCTCGGAGATCGACGGCGTCGCACTCACAAGCTTCTGGGTGTACGGGTGAAGTGGATTGTCGTAGACATCATCGGTCGGTCCGCATTCGACGATGCGACCATCCGACAACACTGCGACGGTGTCGCACGCGTGCCGGATAACCCCGAGATCATGCGAGACGAACAAGAGCGTGAGTGCGTACTCGTCGACCAAGTCCGAAAGCAGATTGAGCACCTGCGCACGCACCGACACATCCAAAGCGCTCACCGCCTCATCGGCCACCAACACGCGTGGACGAGTGATGAGGGCCCGCGCGATAGAAATTCGCTGGCGCTGACCACCCGAGAACTGGTGCGGATGACGGTGCATGACATCCGCATCAAGACCGACGGATTCCAACTGGGCAATCACTCGCTCGCGGGACTCCTCGCGGCTGACACCTCGTAGTGGCTCCGCCACGATCTGCTCAACCTTCATGCGCGGATCGAGCGACCCCATGGGATCTTGGAACACGATCTGCACTTGGCTGCGGAAGTCGCGCAACTCGCGCTCCTTCGCGCCCGCAAGCTCTTGCCCGGAGACCGTAATGCTGCCGCCGGTGGGCTCATCGAGAGCACACATCAGACGCATCAGCGTCGACTTTCCTGACCCTGATTCGCCGACAATGCCAAAGCGTTGGCCTTTGGCCACATCGAAATCGAGCCCACGCAAACCATGCACGACGGGCGGCTTGCCAAAGAGTTTGCCACCACCGCGGCGCTTGTACTGGCGCGTGAGCTCGCGAACCCGAATCAGCGGTTCGCCCGGAATCTCGTTGAAGATGATTCGCTCGTCGGGATCGGTGCGGCGCTGGTGCGGGATCACGAAACCTGGCGTGCTGGCGATCGCGGGAGCCGCCACGGCAGGCTCAGCCGCTGCGGCATCCGCAGAAGCAACGTCAGCAACCGCACCAGCGGCGCCAGCAGCGGCAGCGGCAGGCGAGCCAACCGCAGGCTCCTCCAGCGCAGCGGCGAGCTCAGCAGCGGTGGGAAGAGTGATCGCACTCGTGGCAATCGTGTGCAGGCGACCCCGCTCATCCACGACAGAAAGGTTCGACGCGGCAATCAGTGCCTTGGTATACGGATGCTGCGGGTTGGTGATGACCTGCTCAACCGTGCCGTCTTCCACGATGTCGCCCTTGTACATCACGAGTACGCGCTCGCAGACCTCGGCGACCACACCAATGTCGTGGGTGATGAAGAGCAGCGAGGTGCCGCGTTCGGTGACGAGACCTTCGATCAGGCGCAGCACTTCTGCCTGCACCGTGACATCCAGAGCGGTGGTTGGTTCGTCGCACAGCAGCAGCTGGGGGTCGTTCGCCATCGCCATCGCGAGCATGACGCGCTGGCGCTGACCACCCGAGAGCTGGTGGGGGAACGCGAGCGCGGCCTCGGCGGGGTTCGGCAGCTTCACTTGCGCCAACAGCTCTACGGCGCGGGCGGCGGCAGTCTGGCCGGAAGGAACCGTGCGGTGCTGGGTCATGATCTCGGCAACCTGCGCGCCAACCTTCATGAGCGGGTTCAGTGCGGTCATGGGCTCTTGGAAGACCATGGCCATGGTGTTGCCGCGCAATTGGCTCAACGTGGATTCGGAGGCGTGCACGAGATCTCCGTGGCCGCCGGCAAGGTGAATCTCGCCATTGGCGGCGAGAGTCTCGGGTAGTAATCCCATGACGGATGTTGCCGTCAGCGACTTGCCAGAACCCGATTCTCCGATTAGTCCGACGCGCTCGCCGGGAGCGATGTCGAAGCTGATGCCGTGGAGTAGCTCGGCGTAGGCGGAGTTGACGGTGAGGTTGCGAACGCTGAGCGTCGGTTCGATGGGGGCGTCTGTCGTGGTCATCGTTTTACCTGCATTCTGGGGTCGAGCCGGTCGCGTAATCCGTCGCCGAGGAGGTTGAAGCCGAGCACCGCGATCGCGATCGCGATTCCGGGCCAGACCACCAAGAGCGGTTGAACGTAGAGGTAGCCCTGGGCGTCCTGCAGCATGCGGCCCCACGAGGGGGTCGGCGGGGTGGTTCCAAGTCCGAGGTACGAGAGGGCTGCTTCGGCAAGTACGGCGATGCCGAAGGAGACGGATGCTTGCACGATAAGAATTCCGGAGATGTTAGGCAGCACGTGCTTCACTCCCACGAACCAGCCGTTCTTTCCGGAGGCTTTGGACGCCTGCACGTACTCGCGACTCATCACCTGCTGGGTACCACTGCGGGCGATGGAGGCGAAGGACGGTGCTGAACCGATGCCGAGCGCGACCATCGCGGTGGTGGTGTTTGCTCCGAAGACGGCACCGAAGATGATGGCGAGCAGCAGGGCGGGGAAGGCGAGCAGGATGTCGTTGCCACGCATCATGAACTGGTCGAGCCGGCCGGGATTCATGCCCGCGACGATGCCGAAAGGCACACCGAGTATGGCTGCGATACCGACGGCGACGATTCCGACGATCAACGAAATTTGAGCACCACGAAGGATCGAACTGAGTACGTCACGCCCGAAGTTGTCGGTGCCGAGGAGGTGCTCGGCGCCGGGGGGAAGCAGAAGCTCTCCAGGAAAGACACCTTCGGGGTCGAAGGGAGTCCAGAACGCGGAGAGCACTGCGGCGAAGACGACGAGGCCGATCAGGATGATGCCGACGACGAGGTTTCCGTTGCGGCGTTTGCCCGAAGGAATGGCGTTTTTACGCAGGCGCGGAGCTGCGGGAGCGGGAGTGGTTGTCGTCATGATGCGCTCCGGAGTCGGGGGTCAACGATGGTGTATGCGATGTCGATGAGAAGGTTGAGCAGCAGTACCAAGGCCACGAGAACCATCACGATTCCTTGGATGCTGGGCAGGTCGCGCAGGGCTACCTTGTCGAGCAGGAGGCTGCCGAGGCCGGGGATCGCGAAGACGCGTTCGATGACGACGGCGCCAATCAGCAGCGATGCAATCTGAAGGCCGAGCACGGTCATCACGGGGATGGCGGCGTTGCGAAGGCCGTGTCGCATGAGCGCACGGTTGGGGGTGAGGCCCTTGGCGCGGGCGGTGCGGAGGAAATCTTCGCGCATGACTTCGAGTACCGATGATCGGACGTAGCGGCTGAGCACTGCGCCCTGCACCGAGCCGAGCGCGATGGCCGGAAGGATGAGGTGCTCAAGGAACCCGACGAAGTCGTCTCCCGGGTCATCCCAGCCTCCAGCCGGCAGCCATTTGAGCTTCACGGCGAAGAGCGCCACAAGAAGGATTCCGAAGAGAAAGCCGGGGATCGAGATTCCGATTTGGCTGATGCCGGAGATGATCACGCCGTCGGCTTTGTTCTGGCGAACGGCCGAGAGGATGCCCATCGGGATGGCGAAGAGCAGCGCGAGAATCACGCTGGAGATCACGAGCACTCCCGTGATGGCGAGAGCGTCGCCGATCTGGGGCCCGATCTCTTGGCCCGACACTGTTGAGGTGCCGAAGTCGCCGATGAGGAGGTGTCCGAACCAGTCGAAGAACTGCACGTAGAGGGGGCGGTCGAGGCCCATCAGCTGCTCTTGAGCGGCGACTTGAGCTTCGGTTGCCTCGATGCCGAGGGCGACGCGCGCCGCATTGCCGGGGAGGATCGACAACATCAAGAAGGTGATGATGGATGCCGCCACCAGAGTCGCAGCAAAGATGCCGATTCGGCGGGCGATGGTCAACAGCATGTTAGGGCCTTTTCGCAGTGATGGATCTGGGGCCTGGCGGGCGGAGCCGGAGCGTCAGGGATGGTGACGTACCGGCCCCACCCGTCAGGGGAGTGGTGCTGGTGAGGCTAGTTCTAGCGTGCGATTGTTGTCAGGTCGAATGACAACGTCGGCGCGTTCAGCGGAACTCCGGTGAGGTCAGCGTCTGCCGCCGTCACGTTCGGGTTGAGGAAGAGCCAGTCGGCCGCGGCTTCTTCAGCCATGGTCGCGCTAGCTTCCTTCATCAACTCGACGAAGGTTGCTTCATCGCTTGCATCTGCTTCAGCGAACAGGGCCATTACTTCGGGGTTGTCGTAACCCGCGTAGTAGGTCGGCGCTGCAAACGCGCTGATGTCACGCGGTTCTGTGTGGGCGATGATCGAGATGTCGTAATCGTGGTTGGTGAAGACCTCGTCGAGCCAGACTGCGGGGAACTCCAGTGTGGTGACGTCGGCGGTGATGCCGACCTGAGAGAGCTGATCCTTGACGACCTGTCCGGCATCCACGGCGTAGGGCAGGTTGGGGAGCTTCATCGAGACGGTGAGGTCGCTGACGCCTGCTTCAGCCAAAAGTGCTTCGGCCTTGGCGGGGTCGTAGGGGTAGAGGTCAACGAGTGAGTCATCGAACCAGGGGTCAGTGGGCGGAACCATCGAGCCGATGAGCGAACCGTAGCCGCTGTTCACGGTGTCGAGAACGGCCTGGCGGTCGACGGCGTACATGACAGCTTGACGAACGCGAACGTCGCTGAAGGCGTCACTCTGGTTGTTCAGCGTCATCGTGGTCTCGCCGGTTGAGGTTCCTTCGTAGACGGCAAAGTCGTCATCCGATTCGAACTGGCCGATGAGCTGGTACGCGGTGAGCGCGGAGATGAGGTCGATGTCTCCACCCAAAAGCGCGTTGGTCTGGGCGGTGGCGTCGGCGTAGTAGTTGAACGTGACGTCGCTCATGAAGGGTGCTTCGCCCCAGTAGTCGTCACGTTCGGTCAGCTCGAGGCTGGTACCCGAGGTGAATTCGCTCACGTCGTAGGGGCCGGTGCCGACTGGGTCTGTGGCGAGGTCGTCGATGCCGTCGGGGCTGAACATCGTTCCGACCGGGCCAGCCATGTTGAAGAGCCAGCTGTTGCTCGGTGCGCTGAGCGTGATGGTGACCTCGGTGTCAGAAACGACGTCGACGGAGGAGATGGGATCGAGGTACGACGGGCCATTGGCGGTCCAGTTGTCGGCGACGCGTTCGAGGCTGAACTTGACGCTCTCGGCGGTGAAGGGTGAGCCGTTGGAGAAGGTCACGCCCTCGTGCAGGAGGAACGTGTAGACGAGTCCATCGTCACTGACCGTGTAGGACTCGGCGAGCAGGGGCTGGATGTCGCCGGCGTTGTCGATTTTGACGAGGCCTTCGTAGACGTTGTAAAGCAGCGCCTGCGGGATTGCGGCACCACCGGTGGTCGAGTAGTCGAGGCTTGCCGGGGAAGCGAGCAGGCCGACAACGAGTTCGGTGCTGGCGGCGGCATCGCTGGAATCGTCGGCGGCTGAACATCCGACGAGGGCGAGAGAAGCAACCATTGCGGTTGCGGTGATGGCGAGGGATTTCCGCCGGGTAAAGGACCTCATGTCTAGACAATCTCCTTGGTTTGTTTCCGAATTATTGCGGGAATGGAGCGGTGCGAAACGGGGGTGAAATGTGATGGATAACGGCCCGAAACAACTGGTCTGACCAGTACACTTGGGGCGTGTCCGATAGTGTGGCACGGTCGTCGAAGGTCGTCAACACGAGGCGCACAATGATCGAAAACCGGCAACAATGATGTGCAAAAGGAAAGTAGATGACTGACAAAACTGGGTTCGTCGCCGTCAAGCCTGTGCGCGCGTATGAAGCGATCGTGGAACAAATCGAGCAGGCGATCGCCACGCGTCAGCTTAATCCCGGAGATCGTTTGCCGAGCGAACGAGACCTCATGGGCACCTTCGCGGTCAGCCGCGCTACGGTGCGCGAAGCACTCCGCGTGCTCGAAAGCGGTGGGCTGGTGCGCTCACGCCCCGGTGATCCTCGCGGTCCTGAAATTCTTCAAGCGTCACCGGCGACGCTGCATAAAGCGATGAACCGTCTGGTGCGCAGCGGCACGATCAAACTCTCCGAACTGGTCGAGTTTCGCGTCATGCTCGAAGGGGCATCCTGCACGCTTGCTGCCGAACATCGCACCCCCGAGCAGCTCGAAGAGATGCGCGCTGCCGTCGAAGCAATGGAATCAAGCATCGCCGGCGGGTCAGCAGTATTTAGCCAAGCGGATGTCGATTTTCACGCCACCGTGTGGGAAGCAAGCCACAACCAACTCATGCAGATTTGCGGTGATGCGGCTCGCGGCGCACTCGTTGATCTGGTCAATGACCGCATCGACAGCGCTCCTGACTCCGGCGCGCAAATGAAGCTCTCGCTCGCCCATGACTATGAGATCTTCAACGCCATCGAAGCCCAGGATGGTGCTCGGGCCGGGCAGCTGGCCCGCACCTTCGTCATCGAGTACTACGGCGAAATGATCGAGCACGGCGATCGCAACGGCCTTGCCCTTCTGGGAGTGCCGAGCGAGTAATTCCCCTTGGGCCTAGCGCCCCGCGCGTCGTGACGAGATGACCCCGGTGTCGAAACCCATGAGGTTGAGTCCGCCGTTGAAGCGGGCGTGCTCCACCTTGAGGCAGCGGTCCATGACGATGGTGAGCCCCTGCGATTCGGCGTAGACGGCGGCTTCTTCATTCCAGATTCCGAGCTGCACCCACACAGTCGTTGCGCCGATCGCGAGCACATCCTCGATCACGGCGGGAATGTCGCTGGCTTTGCGAAACACGTCAACAATGTCGGGCACTTCGGGCAGCGACGCAAGGTCGGGGTAAGCCTTCTGGCCCAGAATCGTGTCGGCGTTGGGGTTCACGAAATACACCCGGTAGTCGGTGGACTGCAGCAGGTACGTGCCCACGAAGTAACTCGACCGCGAAGGATTGGGGGAGGCCCCGACAATCGCGATCGACTTCGCACCGCGCAGGATCGTGGCACGCTTTTTGGCATCCGGTCCCACCCAGGTGCGCTGCGATTTCAGCAGCTTGGCGAGCGGGGAGCTGGCGGGCAGGTCGCAGGTGAGCCCATTGCTGAGCTGGGTGGTCTGCACTTCTTCTGTCGACATCCTTAGCCCTTCACTGCGGTGGTCAATGCCTGATCGAGATCGGCGATGATGTCTTCGGGGTCTTCGATTCCGACGCTGATGCGCACAACGCCGGGCAATACGCCGCCGTCGATGAGTTGCTGCTCGGTGAGCTGCGCGTGCGTTGTTGACGCGGGATGAATCACGAGCGTTTTTGCATCACCAATGTTGGCAAGGTGGCTGGCCAGCTCGACGCTCTCGATGAACTTCTGGCCGACGGCTCGACTGTTCTGCGTTCCCGTGCCGCGAACCTCGAAGGAGAACACCGAACCGGCACCCTTGGGCAGATATTTCTGCGCACGCTCGAAGTGTGGATGCCCCGGCAGACCTGCCCAGTACACGGTTTCGATGCGCGGGTCAGCTTCGAGCCACTCGGCAACGATGCGGGCGTTGTCGACGTGGGCTTGCATCCGGAAAGGGAGGGTCTCTACGCCGGTCGCGAGCAACCAGGCCGAGTGCGGGGCAAGGGCGGGCCCGATGTCGCGCAACTGCTCAGCGCGCAGCCGGGTGAGGAAGGCGTATTCGCCAAAGTTGCCGCTCCAGTTGAGGCCGCCATAGCTGGGAACAGGTTCATCGAAGAGGGGGAAGTGCTCATTGGCCCAGTCGAAGCGGCCGCTCTCTACGACGACACCGCCGAGAGTGGTGCCCGCGCCGCCAAGAAACTTGGTGGCCGAGTGAGTGACAATATCGGCGCCCCACTCGATCGGGCGGCTCAAATACGGGGTCGCGACCGTCGAGTCAATGACGAGCGGAATGTTGTGGGCATGAGCTACCTCGGCAAGGCCCTCGATGTCGGCAATCTCGCCGGAGGGGTTCGCGATGGTCTCCGCAAAGATCAGCTTTGTCTTCGGGGTGATCGCCGCCGCATAGTCGGCAGGGTCGGAAGAGCGCACAAACGTGGTATCGACCCCAAAACGGCGCAGCGTGACATCCAACTGCGTAATCGAACCGCCATACAGGTTGGCACTCGAGACAATGTGATCGCCAGCACCCGCAAGCGCTGCGAACGTGATGAATTGTGCGCTCAGTCCGCTGCCGGTCGCTACAGCGCCGAGGCCGCCCTCGAGCGACGCGACCCGTTCCTCGAAGCTGGCGACCGTCGGGTTAGCAAGCCGGGAATAGATATTGCCGTACTTCTGCAGAGCGAAGCGGGCGGCAGCATCCGCGGTGTCATCAAAGACGTAGGCGCTCGTCTGATAGATCGGCAGAGCGCGAGCGCCCGTCGCCGCATCAGGGATGTTGCCCGCGTGAATTGCACGCGTGCGGAAACCATAGTCGCGATCAGCCATGGCTTCAGGCTACAGAAACGGATGCCGCCGGCGGTCTTTCGACGTAACAGAACGCCACGAAAGTGGTCGGTCTAGATCCACGTCGGCAGCCACCAGCGCAGCCGCAGCAGGTCGTAGTCGATGGTTTGGCCGGTCCAGAGCGGCCAGAAGAACACGCTGACCGCGATGGCGACGACGACAAAGACGGCCACGACGCCGAGTCCGCTCGTGCGTCGATAGCGATCGTCGTCGGATCTGCCGATGATCACCCCGAGGGCGGCCACGAGCGCCAGGATCAGGTACGGCTCGAACACGATTGTGTAGAACTGGAACACGGTGCGGTTCAGGTAGAGCAACCACGGCAGGTAGCCGGCGGCGACGCCCATCAGAATGAAGCCGGTCTGCCACTGGCGGTAGCGCACCAGTCGGTACACGAGGTACAGCATGGCCGCGGTCGCAGCCCACCAGATGATGGGGTTGGCGATTCCAGAGATGGAGGCGCCGCAAGCATCCGCGAGACAGCCGTCGTCGCCGCGGGACAAGTTTTCGTAGAACATGCTCGTGGGCCGGATAAGCAGCAGCCAAGTGAGCGGGTTTGCCTGATACGGATGTGGTCGGCTTTCGCCCACGTGATAGCTGTAGACGCTCGATTGAAAGTGCCACAGGCTTTGCAGGTCGAGAGGCACCCAGCTGAGAGCGCCGGTCCAGGCGTTGCCGTCACTTTCGGCCCAGTTGCGGTCGTAGCCGTTGTCGCTGAGGAACCAGCCTGTCCACGTGCTGAGGTACACGAGCAGCGCAATCGGCACGGTCAGCAGGAAGCTGACCGGGGCTTGCTTGAAGAGGGTGCCGGAGCCCCAGAAGGTGATGCCGGCCTGGCGGCGAGCGAGGGCATCCACCACCAGGCTGTAGACGGCGAAGGCAGCCAAGAAGTAGAGGCCGTTCCATTTGACGGCGGCAGCGAGGCCGAAGGAAACGGCGGCGAGAATGAGCCAGGGCCGCCACCACAACGCAGGACCCCATTCGGTGCTCGCGCCGCGGAGCCCCCGGCGACTGATCCACAGTGCCAGCCGGGTGGCCGAATGCTCGCGATCCAGCAGCATCGCACCGACCCCGAGCAGGGCAAAGATCATCACAAAGTTGTCGAGCAGCGCGACCCGACTCATGACAATCGCGTTGCCATCGATCGCCAGCAGAAGCCCGGCAAGAGTCGCCAATAGCGTGGAACCGAACAGTTTCTTGGCGATCAGCATGAGCACCACGACCGCGAGAATGCCGACAATGGCGGTCGCGATGCGCCAGCCAAAGGGATCCTCGCCTCCGCCCGGCAGCATGCCCAACCCGATCAGCCACTTGCCGAGCGGCGGATGCACCACAAACGACGGGTCATTCAAAAAGATGTTGACCTTGCCGCTGTTGAACAGGGCATCCGCTTCGGCTGGCCACTGTGCCTCGTAGCCGAGGTTCACGAGCGTCCACGAATCTTTCACATAGAAGGTCTCGTCAAACACCAGCGACGACGGATGCCCGAGGCTCACCAGTCGCGTGAATGCCGCGATCAGCACCACAATCGCCGGCCCAGCCCAGCCGAGCCAGCGGCGGGTTAGCGGACTTCTCGCCGCCCACCAGTGATCGAGCGCCGAGCCCTCGCCGGCGGCATAGTGGCGGCCCGAGGCCTCCGAAACTGATGCAGCATCGGTATTTTCCAGAGCCCTCGCCGACGACTCGTTCGACAGGATGTCGTCGAAGTCGCGCGGGTTCGTCTGGCTCACTCGGCAATCGTACTCAGCGCGGAGCGATCGTGGGGTGCAGTGAAGGTTTGCCAAATCCAGTCGGCGGCGGTGCTGGCGGAGGGGCGCGGAGTCATGGCGAGCCACACCTCGATGATTCCGAAGGTGGCGCCGGTGACGCTGGCGCTCGCGATATCGAGGCCGAGTCCTTCCGGGGCTGCGGGGTCGTGGTCGATGATTCCTTGGCGCACAAAGAGGTTGAGGCGGGCGCGCAAGCGCGAGGCAACGAGGGCTGAACCGCGGGGACCGAGGGCGCTTGTGTACACGGCGGCGTTGGCGTCGACGTGAGAGAGATAGCTGAGCAGCGCGGGCGGCGGAGTGGGGCTGAGGGGGTCGAGGTCGGCCAGCTGAACCCCGGCGTCATCGGCGGCAGCTTCGATCGCAAAGGCGAGCAGTGTCTCTTTATCGGAGTAGTGCTGGTAAAAGCTGCTGCGGTTAACGCCCGCACGTTCCACGATCTGGTTGACGGTCACTTCGTCGAAGGGGTGCTCTTGAGTGAGGGCAAAGAGGGCGTGTTGCAGGCTGTGCCGGGTTCGTTCTACGCGAGCATCCATCCGTCGATCATTGCAGAGATACCCCGCAAAGGGGTGAGTTTTCCGACAAGTGTTGGAAAACTCAGGCAAGGAGACTTAGGCTGGTATCTGGCCCGAAGACGTGCTCGTTTTTGTGTTCCCGACGAGAGGTTTTCTTCAGCATGGCTGAACTCCTGTACCGCCTTGGCCGCCTATCGGCTCGCCGCGCTTGGCTCTTCATCATCAGCTGGCTCGCCGTGCTCGGTCTCGCTGGCGCTGCCTTCGCGGTTTTCGGCGGCACTCTGTCGTCGACCATGACTATTCCCGGCACGGAAACTGAACGTGTGGCCGACGAACTCACCGAGCAACTCGGTGACGTTGGTGGCATTTCCGCCACGGTCGTCTTTGGTTCAGAAGATGGCAGCGCCTTTTCCGCCGAACAACAGGGCGACATCACGGATGCCCTCGCCGAGCTCACCTCGCAGAACAACGTCAGCGACGTCATCGACCCCTTCGAGACCGACGCCCA
This sequence comes from Salinibacterium sp. NG253, assembly GCF_015864945.1. Taxonomy (GTDB): domain Bacteria; phylum Actinomycetota; class Actinomycetes; order Actinomycetales; family Microbacteriaceae; genus Rhodoglobus. The sequence goes on from NZ_JADYWF010000002.1 coordinate 370,247, forward strand.
GCGCAACGATCAAGCGCAAGAAATCGTGGACGGTCGCGAGCAGATCGACGCCGGCAAGCAGCAGCTAGTGGACGGCCAGGCTCAGTTGGATGCCGCCGCCACAGAACTCGAAGCCGGTCAAACTCAACTCGATGCTGCGATTGAGCAGGCTCAAGCCGCGGGCTTCTATGAGGCATCCGTCGATCAATTCGATGCCCAGCAAGCACAGATCGATGCCGGGCTGGCTGAGATCGACACCCAGCAGGCCACGATTGACGAGAACACTGCGCTATTGGCCGAACAAGAGGCGCAACTCGGCTTCGGCGAGCGTCTCATGGATGCCGCATCCGAGATCAGCCTCGTCTCTACCGACGGTGCGACGGCTCTCGGCCTCATCACCTTCGACAGCGAACTCCTCGACATTCCCGGCGAGACGAAGACCGCGATTGCGGATGAGCTCGACGCGATCGACATTGACGGAGTGACGGTCGATTACTCGTCGTCCATCACTACGTCGACCGATGGTCTGTTGGGCGTCGGTGAGCTTATCGGTGTTCTGTTGGCCGGCATTGTCTTGCTCGTGTTGTTCCGTTCGTTCTTGCCCGCAACGCTGCCGATCGTCTCCTCGATCATCGGTGTCGGAGTGGGTGTCGCGGGTTCGCTTGCGTTCTCGGGAGTCGTCGATATGACCTCGGTTACGCCGATCCTGGGCGTCATGCTCGGCCTTGCGGTCGGCATCGACTACACCCTGTTCATTGTGCAGCGTCACCGTCGTCAACTCGCGGCAGGAATGGACCTGCACGAGTCGATCGGTCTCGCCAACGGCACCTCCGGCAACGCGGTGTTGTTTGCCGGGTCGACAGTTCTTGTCGCTCTGCTCGCGCTCAATGTGAGCGGTATCCCTTTCCTCGGCGTTATGGGCACCGTGGGCGCGGTCTGCGTTTTCATCTCTGTGCTGATCGCCGTGAGCCTCACGCCAGCCCTGCTGGCATTGCTGGGCAAGCGAGTTCTTTCTCGCAAGGCCCGAGCCAATATTGGTCACGAGTCGCATACGCTCCCGCCCGCCCGCGCCATGCGCACGAGTCGCGCTGTGGTCATGCTGATCGTGGCGACGCTCGGTCTGTTGATCGTGGCCATCCCGGCGCTGTCGATGCGCCTCGGGCTCCCGGATGGTTCGTCAGAGCCCGCCGATTCGACGCAGTACCGCACCTACACGACGATCGCCGAAGAATTCGGAGCGGGCCAAAACGGTACCCTCCTGGTGACCGCCACTCTTCCCGCCCCCGTGGCGGAAGAGGATGAACTTGAGACTCAAGCCGACCTCGCCGACCAGTTGTTGGCGGTTGACGGTGTTGTGGCTGTCGCCCCGATCGGCGTCTCCGACGATTCGGACTACTTCGCGTTCCAGGTCATCCCGGTCGACGGTCCGTCGAGCGTCTCGACGGGGGAACTCGTTCACGAACTGCGCGACAGCTCGCCACTCGCGGGAAACATCGAGCTCGGTGTGGCCGGCTCGGCCAGCGGAAACATTGACATCTCCGAGAAGCTGGCTGATGTGCTGCCGCTGTACCTCGCGGTTGTTATTGGGCTGTCGCTGATCATCCTGATTCTGGTGTTCCGTTCGCTGCTCGTGCCGGTGATCGCGACCGCGGGTTACGTGCTGTCGTTGTTGGCGGCGTTCGGTGCAATGGTCGCCGTGTACCAGTGGGGTTGGCTGGGGGCGCTCTTCGGCGTGACCGACCCTGGCCCGCTGCTGAACTTTGCCCCGATCATCATCATGGGTGTGCTGTTCGGCCTCGCCATGGACTACCAACTGTTCCTTGTCTCGGGAATGCGCGAAGCGTACATCCACGGTGTGCCGGCTAAGGCTGCCGTCATGAGCGGTCTCCGCAGTGGTCGTGCCGTCGTCACCGCCGCGGCGATCATCATGATTGCCGTCTTCGGAGGCTTCGTCTTCTCGCACCTCGCGATCGTTCGCCCGCTTGGCTTCGGTCTCGCCGTCGGCGTGCTCTTTGACGCCTTTGTCGTGCGGATGATGTTGGTTCCGGCCCTGATGCACCTGTTCGGCAAGTCGGTGTGGTGGTTGCCTCGCTGGCTTGACCGCATCCTGCCCAGTGTGGACGTCGAGGGCTCAGCCCTCGAGCGCAGCCATCCGATGCACGCTGCTGATCCGCATGACGCCGGCGGTGCGGCGCCTGCTCCCGCAGCGCCCGAATCATCGGAGCGCTAAGAACTCACGATCGCTCCCGCTGCCCGGGGAGGCTTCCGCTACAGCGGGGTCTCTTCGGGCAGTAGTGCGTTCGGCCCAGCCCCGGGTTCTCCCGGCACGCGGGATGCCGCCCGCACTGCCCCGATGGAGGCCGCGATCACGAGGGCGATTCCCACTCCTTGCACGAGGGTGATGCTTTGGCCGAGCACGAAGAAGCCAGCCCCGGTGGCGATAGCGGGAGCCAGTGCCATGAGCACCGAGAACGCGGCGGCGGAGATGCGGCGCAGCGCAATAAGTTCGAGGGCGTACGGAATCGCCGAGGAACAAATAGCCACCGCGAGCCCGCGCATCAAAATTGACGGCTCGAGCAGAGTGCTACCCGCTTGCGAGATGCCGAAGGGGAGGCTGATGATCGCGCCGATTGCCATGGCGATGGCGAGGCCATCCAAGCCGGCAAAGACTTGACCGGTTTTGCGGGACGCCAAAATGTAGCCCGCCCATGACACGGCGGCGGCAAGCGCGAAGGCAACACCGACGGGGTCGAGAGCGCCAACGCTGCCGAGGCTGAGCAGGGCGACCCCGGCGAAGGCGAGCACAGCCCACAGCCAGGCGCTGGCCCGACGGGCAACGATGACGGAGAGCACGAGGGGGCCGAGCACTTCAATCGTGACGGTCGCGCCGAGGTCAACGCGGGAGAGTGCTTCGTAGAACAGCAGGTTCATGCCGCCGAGCGAAATGCCGAAAATCAGGGCCATGAGCCAGGCCCGCTTCGAGATAGCGCGCAGGTTGGGGCGGGCAATCGCCAGCAGAATCGCGGCCGAGAAAACGAGGCGCAGCGACACCATTCCGGCGGGGCCGACTTCGGGGAACAGCAGCACCGCTACCGAAGCGCCGACATCCTGAAAGATCAGGCCCAACACCACGAGCATGACAGCACCCAGCGGGGTTCCCCTCAAGGGCGGACGAGTCGACATAGTGCAACCCTACGACCTCAGAAGGGGTGATCTGCGCGCGAAAGAGAGCCGAATTCTGCGCTCGCAGTGCGGGTGGGAGAATGGCCGAGTGATCATTCTTGCGGCGACTCCCATCGGCAACCTTGGCGACGCCTCTCAGCGCCTCATCGAGGCCCTCACGAACGCTGAGGTGATCGCGAGCGAAGACACCCGCACGACCATCCATCTCATGCGCGCTCTCGGCATCGACAACCGGCCGCGGCTCATCCCGCTGCACGAACACAACGAGTCAGAGAAGGCCGCCGAGATCGTCGAGTTGGCTCGCGATGCCGATGTTCTCGTTCTCAGTGATGCGGGGATGCCCGCCATTAGCGATCCCGGATTCCCTCTCGTTTCGGCAGCCGCAGCCGCCGGAGTCACCGTCACTGCTCTGCCCGGACCGAGCGCAGTCCTCACCGCCCTCGCTGTCTCAGGCCTGCCGACTGACCGCTTCAGCTTCGAAGGCTTCCTGCCGCGCAAGGGCCGCGTCGCCTACTTCCGTGGTCTCGCTCGCGAAGAGCGCACGATGGTGTTCTTCGAGAGCCCCAACCGTCTGCCCGCGGCGCTCGCCGACCTCGCCACCGCCCTCGGCGATGACCGTCGCGCTGTAGTCTGCCGCGAGCTCACCAAAATGTATGAAGAGGTTGCGCGCGGCACCGCCGCCGAGCTCGCGGCCAAGTTCAAAGACGGAGCTCGGGGCGAAATCTGTCTCGTTGTCGAGGGTGCGCCGCCCGCGACCTCCGATCTCCCCACCGCAGTCACCTACGTACTTGCCCTTGTGGCCGATGGTGCTCGCCTGAAAGAGGCGGCAACCGAAGTGGCCGAGCAGACCGGGCTCAGCAAGCGCGAACTCTACGAAGCAGCGCTGCAGGCTAAGAAGAAGTAGCCCCTGAACCTAGGCCAGTTAGTCCTGTGACTCGCACGCAACCGTCAATTCGTGGTGGTCTTGAGTGAGCGCCTTCTTTGTTGCTCCGAGGAACAGCAAACCGACCACGCTCATGAGACGTGCCCCGAAGGTGAGCGGTGTCATCGTGAAGTGGTAGTCCATCCGAGTTCCACCGTGACTCGGCGTGAATAGGTACACGCTCTGGTAGTGCATGCCGTGCGACTGCGCATCCACGGTGTACGACACATCCTGCTCGCACGCCGTCACCCACATCACTTCGGTGGCTTCTTTTCCCGCAAACACGCGAGTCTCACGCCACTTTGTGCCGACAGCGAGCTGCGCAGGGCCCTCGAGCACTTCGAGGGAAAGGATGCCGCTGACTCGGGAGGGTGTGTTGTCGAGATCAGTGAAAATCTCGAAGACGCGTTCCGTTGGCGCCTCAATATGCACGCTTTCGGTGATCTTCATTGAATCTCCCTCATTCGACGCCACGACGTGGAGCTCTCGGCGAACGAGCGGCAGCGTTGCGTAGATGAAGCCTACGACGTTATGCCGCGACAGGTACCTGCGCATCCGCGTCAGTGACAGTGCTGCTCTTGCGCACGAAGCGCTTGAGGGCGACGACGATGAGGGCGGTAACGACGGTTCCAGCGGCAATCGCGAGCAGGAACATCGGGAACGGGTTGATCGCGAAGAACACGAATACACCACCGTGCGGCGCCTGCGAAGTGACGCCGGCGGCCATGATGATTCCACCCGTGACAGCGCTACCGATGGCACTCGCGGGGATCACGCGCAGCGGGTCAGCAGCAGCAAACGGGATGGCGCCCTCCGAGATGAACGAAGCGCCGAGCAACCAGGCTGCCTTGCCGTTTTCTTTCTCGACGGGCGAGAACAGACGGCGAGCGAGCACGGTGGAGGCGAGAGCCATTGCGAGAGGCGCAACCATGCCCGATGCCATGACGGCGGCCATGATCATCCACGGTGCCTGGTTGTCGATTGCACCGGCACCGAGGCCAGCGACAGCAAAAGCGTACGCGACCTTGTTCACGGGGCCACCGAGGTCGAAGCCCATCATGGCTCCCAGAATGAGACCAAGGACGACAGCGGATGCGCCGGTGAGGCCGTTGAGGAAGTCGTTCAGAGCAACGGTGAGCGACGCAATCGGTCCGCCAAGGATCAGCACCATGAGGCCGGAGGCGAAGATCGACGCCAGCAGCGGGATCACGACGACGGGCATGAGGCCGCGGAACCAGGCCGCGGTCTTGCGCTGAGCGAGCCAGTGAGCGGCAACACCGGCGAGGAGTCCACCGACGATTCCGCCGAGGAAGCCAGCACCCATGAGGCCAGCAACGGCTCCGGCGGTGAAACCGGGGGCGATGCCGGGGCGATCAGCAATCGCATAGGCGATGTAACCGGCAAGGGCGGGCACGAGGAAGCCCATCGAAGCCGCGCCGATCTGGAAGGCCGCAGCACCGAGGTAGGCGGCGACTCCGCCATCGGGCAGGTTCCAGAGGCTGTTCTGGGTGACGATGTCGGCCGCGGTGTCGGTGATCAAGTAGCCACCGAGCAAGAAACCGAGGGCGATCAGCAGACCGCCACCGGCCACAAACGGAATCATGTAGCTCACACCGGTGAGCAGGGCGCGCTTCACCGTCTGGCCGAAGTGCTCATCGGAGGTGCTACTCGTGCTCTCGATGGCCGCTTCGCCACCGGCAACGTGAGCTGCGTTGGGGTCGCTGGCCGCGGCGAGAGCTTCCGCGATCATCGCGTCTGGTGCATCAATTCCGCGCTTCACGGGCGACTGCACAAGAGCCTTGCCGGCGAAGCGGGCCTTGTCACGAACATCCACATCAACGGCAAAGATGACAGCGGATGCCGCAGCAATAACCGCAGGATCCAGCGGCGTTGCCCCCGACGAACCCTGAGTCTCGACGTGGAGTTCCACGCCAGCACGTTCTGCGGCGGCGGCGAGTGAATCGGCGGCCATGTAGGTGTGGGCGATGCCAGTGGGGCACGCGGTGACAGCGACGAGCACGGGGCGTGCGGCGCCGTCGGTGCCTGCGGTAGCGGTAGCGGTAGCGGTCGCGGCGGCATCGGTTGAGCCGCCGGCGTCGGCGTCGGGGTCGCCAGCGCCAGCAGCGCCGGAACCGCCAGCAGCAGCAGGCGCAGCCTTCTCTTCCGGCGCTGTGGCCTGCTCCACGAGCGCAACGATGTCTTCGCGGGTTTTCGCAGCGCGCAAGCTATCAACGAATTCGGGGTTCACGAGCGAGCGAGCGAGGGCCGAGAGAACCGTGAGGTGTTCTTGGTCGGCGCCGGCGGGGGCGGCGATCAAGAAGATGAGGTCGGCTGCAGCATCCGCAGCACCGAAGTCAACGGCAGGCTTCAGCCGAGCCATCACGAGGGTCGGTTCGGTGACGGCTTCTGAGCGGCAGTGGGGGATGGCGATTCCGCCGGGAACTCCCGTGTCGGTGAGCTGTTCGCGAGCCCACGCGTCGTCAAAGAGTGACTCGGAATCGGTGGCACGGCCCTGTTCGGCGACGAGAGCGGTCAGGGCTCGAATCACGCTTTCGCGTTCGGTGCCGAGATCGGCATCGAGCAATACGAGCTCGGGGGTGATGAGGTGCGACATTGCTTTCTCCTTGTATCCAGCAGTGGGGATGCTGAGGTTTATGGTGCGGTTGGTCGGCCGAGAATGGTGACCTCGGCAGCGGCGGGGGTGGTCTGATCGGGGCGCGGCATGGTGCTGCCGGGCAGGGAGGCGGCGGCTGCTCCGTGCGCGACGGCCTGCGCGAGGCGTCGTTCGGGGGTAGCACCGCGCTGGTCGGCGAGAAGGTAACCGGCGAGGGAGGCGTCTCCGGCGCCGACGGTGCTCTTGGCCGCAACGGGAGGCATCGTCGCGCGCCACGTCTCGCCGGCGGTCACGAGGAGGGCTCCGCGGGAACCGAGGGTCGCGAGAACGGCACGGCAGCCGCGGTGCACGAGCGTGAGTGCGGCGGCGGCCGCGGCATCCGGATCGTCTTCAAAAGTGTCGGGAAGACCGGTCATTTCGGCGAGCTCTTCGGCGTTGGGCTTGATGAGGTCGACGCCAATGCCTGATTCGATGAGCGCCAGCATGGGTGCGCCGGAGGAATCGACGGCGATGCGCGGGCACGCGCCAGCAGCCGTATCGTCAGCAGCGGCAGCGCGAATGGCTTCAATGACGCGAACATAAAAGTCGTCGCTCAGGCCGGGAGGAAGCGAGCCAGCAAGAACAACCCACTCAGCGCGGCGAGCGTGCGAGACCACAAGATCAATCAGCGCTGCATCGTCGTCAGCGGTGAGCTGCGGACCGGGCTCGTTGATCTTGGTGGTCGTGCCATCGGGCTCGGTGATCGTCACATTGGAGCGCACGCGACCCGCGATCGGCAGCCCCGCGGTCGGCGTGTGCTCGGCGCGCAACGCCACCAGCATGGGGTCGGAGTCATCTCCCGGAAGCACCGCAACGGTGTCAAGGCCCGAAGCGATGAGTGCCCGCGAGACGTTGACGCCCTTGCCGCCCGGCTGTTCGCTGCTCGCGACCGAGCGCTGAACTTCGCCGCGGTCAAGGGCTGCCGCGAGTTCGATCGTGCGATCGAGGCTGGGGTTGGCCGTAACGGTGACGATCATGCGATCACCGTTTCGACATCCGCGCGCTCGAGGGCACCGGTGAGGTCATCGTCGGGCGACTCCTCCGTGATGATTGTGTCGACCTCTGCGAGCGTGGCGAAGCTCATGAGCGTTTCAATGCCGAGCTTCGAACTGTCAACGAGGGCAATAGCGCGGCGCGAACCACGCGTGAGAGCACTTTTGACGGCAGCCTCGTCGGGGTCAGGGGTGCTGAAGCCAAACTCGGCGTGCAGGCCATTGGCGCCTACAAAAGCAATATCGGGCCGGATGCTCGCCAGCTGGTTCAGGGTTGTCGCTCCCACCGCAACACCCGTGATGCCCCGCAGCCGCCCGCCGACGACCTGAACGTCGATGTGCGGGTTCTCGCTGACAATGGCGGCAATGAAAATGGAGTGGGTGATAACCGTGAGGGAGCCTGCGGATGTCTCGGGCACCCAGCGTGCGAGCTGCTGAGCAAGACGGCTCGTGGTCGTTCCGCCATCGATACTGATCGCGCCGGTAAAGCTGGACGGAATAAGGGCCATCGCGGCCACCGCGATGCGTTCTTTGGCATCCGAGTTGCGGTCGGTGCGGGCAGCGACACTTTCCTCGACGCGACTAATCCGAGCCGCCGAGACGGCGCCCCCGTGCACGCGGCGCAATACGCCTCGCGCTTCGAGTTGGTCGAGGTCTCGACGGACCGTTTCGCTTGACACGTCGAACGTGCGGGCGAGGTCGATGACGGCGACGCGACCGGCTTCAGCAAGCGTGCCCTCTATGTGCTGCTGCCGCTCTTCCGCGTACATTCCGTAATCCCCTTTGACTGTCAACGCACCGGACTGCGTTTCTGCGAGGGTACGCCTGTTGTCGCAACGATGCAACACAAATGCAGAAAAAACCACACGTTCCCACATCGGGGGAGCGGTGCATCCGACTCCCGACGTGATCTCGGCCCGTCACTGCTGCGCTCAGAGCGCGCTCGGCGTAACGGACCGACACAGGCGAATAGAATGGGGGCATGTCTGCCGGCGACTCCTTCTACATTGCGACGCCCATTTTCTATGTGAACGACGTTCCCCACATTGGGCACGCCTACACGGAGGTGGCCGCCGATGTTCTCGCGCGCTGGCACCGTCAGCGGGGTGAAGACGCCTGGTTGCTCACGGGCACCGACGAGCACGGCCAGAAGATTTTGCGCACCGCCGTGGCCAACAACACGACTCCGCAAGAGTGGGCCGACCGTCTCGTCGCCGACTCCTGGCAGCCGCTGCTCGAGACGATCGATATCGCCAACGATGACTTCATTCGCACGACCGACGAGCGCCATGAGAAGGCAGTCTCGACCTTCCTGCAGCGCCTCTATGACGACGGCCACATTTATGCCGGCGAATACGAGGGCTACTACTGCGTTGGCTGCGAAGAGTACAAGCAGCTCGACGACCTCGTCACGGCCGCCGATGGCGAATACAAAGGCCAACTGGTGTGTGCGATCCACTCGCGCCCCGTTGAAATTCTCAAAGAGAAGAACTACTTCTTCCGCATGAGCGACTTCGGGCAGAAGCTGCTCGATCTTTACGAGAGCCAGCCCGACTTCGTGCAGCCCGCGAGCGTGCGCAACGAAATCGTGCAGTTCGTGAAGCAGGGGCTTGACGACCTCTCCATTTCGCGTTCCAGCTTCGACTGGGGTGTCAAGGTTCCGTGGGATGAAACCCACGTCGTGTATGTCTGGTTCGACGCCCTGCTCAACTACGTGAGCGCCATCGGTTACGGCGTCGACGACGAGCAGTTTGCCAAGCGCTGGCCTGCCGTGCAACTTGTCGGAAAAGATATTGCTCGCTTCCACGCCGTCATCTGGCCCGCGATGCTCATGGCTGCGGGCCTGCCCGTGCCCCGCGCGGTCTTCGGTCACGGCTGGTTGCTCGTCGGTGGCGAAAAGATGTCCAAGTCGAAGCTCACCGGTATTGCTCCGAGCCAAATCACCGACACGTTCGGTTCGGATGCGTTCCGCTACTACTTCATGAGCGCCATCACCTTCGGTCAAGACGGCTCCTTCAGCTGGGAAGACCTGAGTGCGCGCTACCAGTCAGAGCTGGCCAACGGCTTCGGCAACCTTGCCTCGCGCGTCATTGCGATGGTGAATAAGTACTTCGATGGTGAGATCCCGACGCTCGGTGAGCTCACGGCATCCGACGAAGCGATTATTGCCACGCAGAAGCGTGCGACCGAGCAGTCGAACGCGTTTATTGACAAGTTCGCGATCAACGAAGCGCTGGCCTCGGTCTGGGAACTCGTGGATGAACTCAACGGGTACATCACCGAGCAAGAGCCGTGGGCGCTGTCGAAAGACCCCGCCAACCGCGAGCGTCTCGGCACCGTGCTGGCCACCACCGTTAACGGTCTGGGCACTCTCGCGATTCTGTTGTCGCCCGTGCTGCCGAAGGCAACCGAAAAGCTCTGGCAGGCCATCGGCGGTGTTGGTGAACTGCGCGAGCAGCGCATCGACGATGCCACGAACTGGTCGAACACTGGTCGCGTGACCGCGCTCGAATCGTCGCTGTTCCCGCGCATCGAAGTGGATGCCGAGAGCGGCACGGCGTGACCGAACCGTTCATCAGGCAGCGTCACCGCAGCGCCGACGAGAAGGCCTCTGAGAAGCTGCAGTATCCGCCGCTGCCCGAGCCGCTCGAAGGTGTTGTCTACGACAATCACACGCACCTCGAGATCGCTGACGGCGGGCCCGACGGAGCGCTCGACTTCACCGAACACCTCGCGCGCGCAGCCTCGGTTGGCGTGCGTGGTGTCGTGCAGGTCGGCACGGATGTCGCGACGAGTCGCTGGTCGGCTGAGCTCGCCGCCTCCAACCCGCGCGTTCTCGCGGCGGTAGCAATTCACCCGAATGATGCCCCCGAACTCGAGGCAGCAGGGGAGTTGGATGCTGCGCTCGCCGCCATCGACGAACTCGCCGCGCTTCCACGAGTGCGCGCGGTCGGCGAAACGGGTCTCGACTTTTTCCGCACGGATGACGAGGGTCGCCCCGCGCAGTTCCGTTCCTTTGAAGAGCACATTGCGATTGCCAAGCGGCACGGCCTTGCCCTGCAGATTCACGATCGCGATGCTCACGACGAGGTCATTGAGACGCTGTTGCGGGTGGGCGCTCCCGAGCGCACGGTCTTCCACTGCTTCTCGGGCGATGCGGCAATGGCGCGCATCGCGGCCGATAACGGCTGGTTCTTGTCGTTCGCCGGCACGGTCACGTTCAAGAACGCGGCGAACCTGCGTGAAGCGCTCTCGGTGATCGATCTCGATCGCATCATGGTCGAGACCGACGCTCCTTACCTCACCCCGCATCCGCTGCGCGGGCGGCCGAATGCTCCCTACCTGATGCCGTACACGGTGCGCGCAATGGCCGCTCACCTCGAGATCACCGAGCTCGAACTTTCCGCTCAGCTGGCCGCCACCACGGAGGCCGTTTATGGCTCGTGGGACACCGAACTTCCCGAGAATGTAGGCACGCGATGAATACTTTGCTCGGTCCCGCCGAAATCCGCGATCTCGCTGATCTGCTCGGCATCCAGCCCACCAAGAAGTTGGGCCAAAACTTTGTCATTGATCCCAACACGGTGCGCCGCATCGTGAAGGCCGCGCACGTCGTTTCGGGCGAAACGGTGGTCGAGGTCGGACCCGGGCTGGGATCACTCACGCTCGGGTTGCTCGAGACCGGGGCATCCGTCGTCGCCGTCGAAATCGATAAGCGCCTCGCCGCCCAATTGCCGATTACGGTCAGCCAGATGCAGCCGGATGCTCAGCTCACGGTCATCACCGAAGACGCACTGCGCGTCACCGAGCTGCCCGACGAGCCCCGTGTTTTCGTCGCGAACCTGCCGTACAACGTGTCGGTGCCGGTGTTGCTGCACTTCTTGGAGCACTTCGATTCCCTCGACCGTGGTCTCGTCATGGTGCAGGCCGAAGTCGGCAACCGCGTCGCCGCTGGCCCCGGCAGCAAGGTTTATGGTTCGCCGAGCATCAAGGCTGCGTGGTACGGCGAGTTCTCCACCGCGGGTCTCGTGAGCCGTCAGGTGTTCTGGCCTGTGCCCAATGTCGACTCTGTGCTCGTGCGCTTCGAACGCCGCGAACAGCCCGGCACGATCGAAGAACGCAAAGCCACCTTCGCGCTTGTGGATGCCGCCTTCCAGCAGCGTCGCAAAATGTTGCGTCAGTCGCTCTCGAGTCTGTTGGGCAGCTCGACTGCAGCCTCCGACCGTCTCATTGCGGCGGGTGTCGCGCCCACCGCCCGCGGCGAGGAGCTCACGGTGCACGACTTCCTTGCTATTGCCCGCGCTGCGTAGCTAAAATCCTCTCACCGCACTCCGCGGCATTTCCAGAGTGGGCCACAGGCCCAGAACGGGTCTTGGGCCCGAGAGAGGGGGAGAACTGATGACTGTCTTCGTTGCGTCTTCGCTCCATCCCTCATTCATCGAGGTCTCTGCCTAACTCTGCGCGGTGACCTCCGTTCTGGAGATTCATCTATGTCACACGGTGACGATTTTTTTGTTGTACCCGATTTAGTTTTTTCAGCGGTCGAGCCGGGCGATGATCAGCGGTGGTCAACCTGGCCGTCGATCATTCCGTCGTTGCGCGGCCCGCAACCGTGGCCTCAGTGGGTTATCACCTCGGCGGGCGCGATCGATACCGAGTTGGGTGTGCTCAAGTCAGGCAAGGAGGCAGATGTCTTTTTGATTGAACGCGCTGAGCCTGACGGCCATTCGGTGCTGCTGGCGGCAAAGCGCTACCGAAGCTCTGAGACGAGTGACTTTCGGCGGTCCTCTCAATACACCGAGGGGCGACGCACTCGTCGTTCGCGTGACACTCGTGCCTTGCAGAAGAAGTCGACGTATGGTCGAGCGCTCTCGGCGGGGTTGTGGGCTGGTGCCGAATTTTCGGCGCTGAGTACGCTCTACCAGCTGGGCGCTCCGGTGCCGTATCCAGTGCAAGTGGACAACACCGAAGTGCTCATGGAGTTCATCGGCGATGGGCACGTTGCTGCTCCGCGCTTGGCTGCCGTTCGTGCGGAGCCGAGCACAATTGCAGACCTCTGGGCACAGGTGGTCGAACTCATGCGTGTATTTGCGCGAGCTGGCTTCGCGCATGGAGATCTGTCTCCCTACAACCTGCTGGTGCATGCGGGGCGAGTGATGGTGATTGACGTGCCCCAGATTGTCGACATCGTCAGCAATCCGCAGGGCATCGAGTTGCTCGAGCGCGACTGCCACAACGTGTGTTCGTGGTTTTTTCGTCACGGTGTCGAGTGCGATCCTGCGGAGCTTGCGGGGGAGTTGGTCGCCGAAGCCTTCGGGCGCTAGCGCAGAAGCTGGGGGTGCGGTGGCTATTGAGGGTGCGTGATCGCGCCAGTTCCTCACGGCAGCCATTCCGTTTGGTGCCGAACGACGGTAGGTTTACCTCATGTCGGAAGCAACGAACAGCACCCCCAGTGACCGCGACGTTCTGGAAGGAACAGGGCGGCATCCCGATGAGTGGTTCGCCTTTCTGGATATGGCGGGCGCGACCAAATGGCAGCACGCCGAATTTCTCAGCTGGTTCGAAGCCAATGCCGCTCACGTGAGCACCGAGTGGGCGGAGTCGGTTACCGCGCGCTATGCGGCGATCCGTGGGCTCACTATTTCCCAGTGATTTCGACACGGTAACGAGACCCTCACAATTGCGCGCCGGCGCCGGTTATCCCCATCCGGCGCACAGACAGGTCCGCCGCACAAGGTAAGTTTGGTTCATGACTACCGCCCCGGCAGCCTCCACAATGGTTCACGCTCGTGCCCCAGGCAAAGTCAACGTGTTTCTCAAAGTGGGCTCGCTGCTCGACGATGGTTACCACGATGTTGCGATCGCCTATCAGGCACTCTCGCTGTGTGAAGATGTGCGGGCATTCCACGCCGACGACTTCTCCGTTTCTGTCACGGGAACGGTCAATCTCTCGCGGGTTCCCACCGATGGTTCCAACATCGCAATTCAGGCCGCCCGTCTCCTTGCGCGTCGCACCGGCTACCGCGGTGGCGTTCGTCTCGAAATCGAAAAGCATGTTCCTGTCACCGGTGGTATGGGTGGTGGTTCTGCGGATGCCGCAGCAACCCTCCTTGCCTGTGACGCGCTGTGGGGCACCAACATCTCTCGCGAAGAAATGCTCGGGCTCGCATCGGAATTGGGTTCCGACGTGCCGTTTGCGCTCACTGGCGGAACCGCGATCGGAACAGGTCGTGGCGACCGACTCAGCCCGGCTCTCGCCAAGGGACAGTTCCAGTGGGTGTTGGCGCTCGCCGACTTCGGCCTCTCCACTCCGGAGGTGTATGCCGAGCTCGACGTGCACCGTGAGCGTCACTCTCAAGACATTTTTCCCGCCGAGGTTGCACCAACGGTCGAGACTGATGTGCTGCAGGCGCTGCGCGCCGGCGACCCGCACATGCTCGCCGAATGCCTCCACAATGACCTTCAGGCTCCCGCCCTCAAGTTGCAGCCGTCGCTTGCCGCAGTGATCGAACTTGGCGAAAAGAACGGTGCCCTTGCTGGCGTCATTTCTGGTTCAGGGCCGACGGTAGCGTTCCTCACGGCCGACCTCGATTCGGCTCTCGAACTGCAGATCGCGCTGAGCGCAGCGCAGATGAATGTGGTGCGAGCGACTGGTCCAGTGCACGGGGCGCGAATCATTAACGCCTAACCGCAGTAGGCTTGCCCGAATGGCACACCTTCTTGGCGCTGAGTCCCTTCATCTTGAATTTCCGACCCGCGTAATCTTCGACAATGTCACCATCGGCCTCGACGAGGGCGACCGTATCGGCATCGTCGGTCGCAACGGTGACGGCAAAACCACCCTTATGCGGATGCTCTCGGGCAAACTCGACCCCGATGAGGGGCGAGTAACCAGGCGCAACGGCGTCACTCTCGGCATGCTCGATCAGGCCGATGAGCTTGATGGCACGAAGACGGTGCACGAGACCGTTATTGGCGACATTGATGAGCACGTGTGGGCGGGTGACCCCAAGGTTCGCGACGTCATTGCCGGACTTGCTGCTGACATCCCGTGGGAAGCCAAAGTTGGCGACCTCTCCGGTGGTCAGCGCCGCCGTGTTGCTCTCGCTGCGCTGCTGATTGGTGATTGGGATGTCATCTTCTTGGATGAGCCCACTAACCACCTCGACGTCGAAGGTATCTCGTGGCTTGCGAACCATCTCAAGCGTCGCTGGGGCACTAACGCCGGTGGGTTGCTGGTTGTCACTCACGACCGGTGGTTCCTCGATGAGATTTGTACCGCAACGTGGGAGGTGCACGATCGCCTGATCGAGCCTTTCGAGGGCGGCTATGCGGCCTACATTCTGCAGCGTGTTGAGCGTGACCGCATGGCGGCTGCGTCGGAGTCGAAGCGTCAAAACCTCATGCGCAAAGAATTGGCGTGGTTACGTCGGGGTGCTCCCGCGCGCACAACGAAGCCGAAGTTCCGTATTGATGCGGCGAATGATTTGATCGAAAACGAGCCGCCCGCCCGCGATAGCGTTTCGCTGTCGTCGATGGCAATGCAGCGTCTCGGCAAGGATGTCGTTGACCTCGAAGACGTCACGGTCACCTATCAGGTCACGGATCCCGCCTCCGGAGCCGCGGGCGAGAAGACCGTGCTGAAGGATGTCACGTGGCGCATCGCTCCTGGTGAGCGCACCGGCATCCTCGGCGTCAACGGCGCCGGAAAATCGACGCTGCTGTCGCTCGTCTCGGGAACCCTGTTGCCCACCAAGGGTCGCGTCAAGCGCGGTAAAACCATCAAGGTCGCCACCCTCACGCAGCAGCTTGCTGAGCTCGAAGACATTTGGAACGAGCGTGTCAGCACGGTCATCGGTCGCCACAAGAGCACCTATGTCACGGGCGGTAAAGAAATGACGCCGACCCAGATGCTGGAGCGCGTTGGTTTCACAAGCACGCAGCTCTCCACCCCGGTAAAAGACTTGTCTGGTGGCCAGAAGCGTCGCCTGCAGTTGCTGCTCATTTTGCTCTCGGAGCCGAACGTTCTGATTCTCGATGAGCCCACTAACGACCTCGACACCGACATGCTTGCGGCCATCGAAGACCTCCTCGACACCTACCCGGGAACGCTGCTCGTCGTGAGCCACGACCGGTACCTGCTCGAGCGCGTCACCGACCAGCAGTATGCCGTGATGGAGGGCAGCTTCCGCCACCTTCCGCGCGGTGTTGACCAGTATCTCGAATTGCGCACGCAGCAGCTCAAGGGCTCCACGGGTGCAAGCGGCGCTGCCGCTGGTGCTCCGGATGCCACGGCCGCCAAATCGAAGCCCAAGTTGGGCGGTGCTGAACTGCGCAATTCGCAAAAGGAGCACGCTGCTGCCGGTCGCAAGATCGCCAAACTGCAGGGGCAGATTGCTGAGCTTCACCAGCGCATGGCCGCTCATGACCAGTCAGACTTTGCTGGTTTGGGCGCCCTCGTCGGCGAGCAGCAGGCGCTGCAAGAGGCGCTCGACACCGTCGAGACCCGCTGGCTCGAACTCGACGAACTACTCGCTTAGCGGGCTGCCACACCAGTCGGTAGTGCGACGCTGAGACGGAACCCCTCGGGGCCGTTCTCGGCGTTCACGCCGCCACCGTGTGCTTCCACGATCCCGCGCACAATCGCGAGCCCAAGACCAGCGCCACCCGAACCGCTCGACTCCTGATCGGGAGTGCGGGCTTCGGTGGCACGCCAGCCGATCTCAAACATGTGGCTGAGGTCTTCGCTGGCCACACCACTGCCCTGATCGAGCACTGAGAGCACGAGGCTGGTGTCGTCGCGCTGGTCGGCACTCACCAGAATCTGCGAATCGGCGGGCGCATAGCGGATGCTGTTGGTGAGCAGATTCACCACGACGCGAGTGAGCTCGTGGGGGTCGGCCCAGAGCATCCGCCCCTCCACGCCGGCATGGCTGATCTGGATGCCGCGGGCCGCAGCCAGCTGGCTGACGTCGGCAACGGCATCCGACACAATATCGAGCAGCTCGACGTTCTCGGGGCGGAGCTTGAGGGTGCCGCTCTGGATAAGCGACAGCTCGAAGAGATCATCCACGAGCCGGTTCATAGTGCCAACCTGGGCGCGAATCTGGCGCAGGTAGTCACTAGGGTCATCCACGACGCCCGCATCAAGGGCTTCGGCGAGAGCGCTGATGCCGGTCAGGGGAGTGCGCAGGTCATGCGAGATCCAGGCGAAGAACTGGCGGCGCGAGGCATCCAGTCTGGCAATTTCGTCACGGGCAGCAGCGAGCCGTTGGGAGGCATCAGAGAGCTGCACCGAGACTTCGGCAACTTCTTTCCACGTGTTGGCATTGGCGGTCACAACAGCGCCAGCGCCAACTTGCGCGACGCTGTGGCGCAGTTTCGTGAACTCCCGACGAACGGCTCGCCCACTCACGAGGGCCGCGACAAGACTCATGAGGGTGGAGATTCCGACGACCCACAGCACGACCTGCAGGTCGTGGGCCGAGAGATACATTTGGGCGGTCACCACCACGGTCGTGAGCGCGATCGACACGATCGCTGCGCTCACCACAATGGTGAATTGGAACGCAATCGAGCGACGGCGGCCTAGGCGCAGCACGAGCATTGCCATCAGCATCACGAAGGCCGTGCAGCCGGCAGCAATGGCGAGAATAAAGAGCAGCTCGCTGGAGTTGAGGATCATGCGGCATCCTTCACGGTGAAGCGGTACCCCTTGCCCCACTCGGTGAGCAGGTAGCGGGGGTAGCGCGGTTCGGGTTCAATTTTTTCGCGCAGGCGGCGCACGTGAACGGTGACGGTGGAGGCCTCGCCAAAGCTCCAGCCCCAGACCTCGCGCAAAATATCGTCGCGGCTCAGCACGCGTTCGGGGTTTTGCAGCAGAAAGAGAAAGAGTTCGTATTCGCGGGTGGTCAGCGTCATGTCGTGGCCGTCGAGCAAGATCTTGCGATGTGCCGGATCAACCCGAAACTGCCCGAGGGCAAACGGTTCGGATGACACGTGCGAGCTTCGCGTGCGACGCACCATCGCGTCGACCCGCAGCTGCAATTCGCGCAGCGAGAAGGGTTTTGCGATGTAGTCGTCAGCACCGTGCTCGAGACCATCGATGCGTTCTTCAACGGCATCCAGAGCGGTCAGCATGATGATGGGCAGTTGCGGGGATGCCGCACGCGCCTGGCGGCACAGTTCGTCGCCGCCGACGCCGGGCAGCATCCGATCGAGGATGAGTACGNCGGTAACGGAATATCCACGTGAGCGCAGAAATTCGGTGACGACCGAGAGCACGGTGGCATCGTCTTCGACGATCATGACACTCGGTTGGTTTTCCATAACCCCAGCCTAGATTGAGCGGTTGTGGCATAACGGGTTTCAATTCTTACGCTCTTGACACATTCGTCAGTTTCGGGGATGCCTCGACTTAGGTTCGTAACCGTCAGCAGGGTGTAGACCGGCTGGCTTCCTCCATAAACACACGAACTTAGGAACTCCCTCATGAGAAAAACAGCTATTTCAGCCGCAGCAATTCTCGCTCTCTCCCTCATGCTCAGTGCCTGCAGCGGTGCAGCCACCGACACATCGAGCAGTGAGTCCGCAGCCCCGGAGTCGTCCGAGACCGAGACCGAGATGATGCACGAAGAGGTCACAGGAACCTTCGAGGGCGCCGGCGAACACTCCGTCGAAGGAACCGTCACTGTCAGCGACATTGAGATCGTGCTCTCGGGCTATTCCTCTGATGAGGGCCCCGACCTCAACATCTATCTCACGAACGGCAACGACGAGGATGCCGTAGCAGCAGGCATGCAGATCGACTCCGTCGTGTTCGATGAAGCCAGCCAGACCTTCACCTTCGACGCCATGGACATCTCCGGCTACGACACCGTCGTCATCTACTGCGACAAGGTCAAGGCAATCTTCGGATCAGCATCGCTCTCATGATGAATCGTGCGCTTTCCCTCGTCGCTTCCGTGATCACGGGAGCGGCGAGGGTGGGCCTCGGCATCCTGTGGTTGAACGAAGGTCTCTTCAAGATCAAGGCAGGATTCGACGGAGCCGACATCGGCCTTGTCGTTCAAAGCACAGCATCCAACAATCGGGTGGCAGATGGCTTCGAGGCGTTTACCGCTACTTTCCTCGGTGGCGCCCCCGGCTTCTTTGGCTGGGCCATCCCCGCTCTCGAAGTCGGGCTGGGAATCGCGCTGATCTTGGGCGTGCTGACCTTCCCCGCCGTCCTTATGAGCGCAGTGACGCTTCTGTCGTACTGGTCAGCCGATCAGCTGATCGAGGAGTACCCGATCATGCTGGCCCTCTCGGTCGTTGTTGCGGCGTTCGTGGTCAGTGCATCGCGAATCTCGGTCACCACCATTGTCGAGAAGCTCGCACTGCGCACGAAGCCAGAATCTCGTTGGTTCGCAGCGCCCGTAAGACGCTGGCTCTAGTCGGCATCGACGATCCACGAGGTATCGTTCACGGCCCGTTGCTCGCACTCTGCGAGTTGCGGGCCGTTTCGCGTGCCGGCAGCAGAGCTAGCAGGCAGCAGAGCTAGCAGGCAGCAGAATTAGCCGAGGGCCGCGACTCCTGCGGCACGGGCGATCTCGACAGCGCCGAGGGAGATAAGCGCGATGAACGCCCACGAGACGAGGGCGACAACGAGCGAACGACCACCGGTGCGGATGAGATTGCCAATACTGATAGCGGCACCCAGCCCGAAGAGAGCCATGCCGAGCATGAGCTCTTGGCCGTAGGACGCAACCTCAAGGAAGCCATCTGAGAGCGGAACGAAGGTGCGCACCAGCACAGCAGCGAGGAATCCGACCACGAAGAGCGGCAGAATCGCGGGGCGCTTCGCTGGCTTCACATCGACAGAGTCTGCTTCCAGAGTGCCCGCCGCATCGGCGGCGGCCGCAGTCTTGCGATCGCCGCGAGCGACAACAATCCCGGCAAGCGCAACCATCGGTGCCAGCATTGCGACGCGAGTGAGCTTCACGACGACAGCAACGGCGAGGGCTGTTGCGCCTGCGATTTGGGCTGTGGCGACAACCTGGCCCACGTCGTGCACACTCGCGCCCACCCACATCCCGAACTCGGCGGTATCCAGACCAATTAGTGGGCGTAGCGCGGGCAGCAGGGCGATGGCGAGGGTTCCGCACAGGGTGACAAGGGCTACCGGAGTAGCGGTGTCAGATTCTTTGGCGCGAGTCATACCGGCCATCGCGCCAACAGCGGAGGCGCCACAGATGGAGAATCCGGCCGCAATCATCAACGGCTGCTGACCGGGGAGGCGCAGCATCCGCCCCAAGCCCCAGGTGAAGAAGAAGGTGATGACAACAATCGCCACAATCATGCCGAGCACCAACCAGCCGAGCTCAGCAATGCTCACAAGGCTCAGCTTGAACCCCAACAGCACTACACCGATGCGAAGCAGGCGACGGGCCGCAATGGTGAGGCCTGGCTTCATCTCCGCGCGTACAGAGTTACGCCACGGTAGTGCGGTGAACAGGATGCCGAGCACGACGCACGCAGTGAGCGTGGGGATCGCCGGCACTAGAAAACTGATCAGTAGTGCGAGCCCGAATGCTCCTAGTGCCAACCCCAGTCCGGGAATGTTGCGTCGGAATGCGGTTTGCGTAGGGGTGCTATTCACCGTCGAGGCTCAACTTTCTGAGCAGTCCGCTCAATCGTTCTTGTTCGGCGGGAGACATGCGCGCCAGCAAGGCTGTCTCGTCATGTACCAGCGAAGTAATGGCGCCATCGACACTTTCGCGACCGCTCGCCGTCATTCTCACGATCACGCCACGACCGTCATTGGGGTCGGTGCGACGCTGAACGAGACCGCGCGAGACCATCCGGTCGATGCGATTTGTCATGGTTCCGCTCGACACCATCGTCTGCTGCACGAGAGCGGTGGGGCTCAATTGGTACGGGGAACCGGCTTTGCGCAGCGCCGACAACACATCAAACTCCCACGGCTCTACGCCGGCGACGGCGAACGCTGACCGGCGGGCGCGCTCCAAATGCTTAGCGAGACGGCCGACGCGGCTGAGGACATGCAACGGCGCAAAGTCGAGATCGGGGCGCTCGCGCGACCACGCTTCGACAATTCGGTCGACTTCGTCGCGTTGGGGCATCCGGTTATTATCCCAGTTTCACGACACGGATGTGTGCAGCCAAGCCGTCGGGATGGCCCCCAAAACCGTGTGCGAAACCTCCGAATCGGGCTAGGTGCACGACAGAGGGCCAATGACATGGCAGAATTGGTTAGCGCCTTCGGGTGCGGTCCGCTTTGGTGTAATGGCAGCACGGCAGCCTTTGGAGCTGTCCAGTCTAGGTTCGAATCCTAGAGGCGGAGCTTTAAGAGATTCTATAAACCCAAGCGTTCTTATAGTCGGAACTCTTTCAGAAGGATTTCAGGGCAAAGAAAAAGCCGGAACCTGACTTCACGTCGAGGCTCCGGCTTTGTGCTTTCTCAGACCGGTCAGGCGGCCTTTGGCGCTTGTTCGGTCGAGAACCTTGTATCCGGCTGCTTCATCGCTCCCGCAATCTTGCGTGTGGCCCACCACGGCGCGGGTTTCTTCTCGAGGTGCGGCAGATAGATGAAAGCTGCACGGGTTCTTACTGCTCGACTACTTCAAAGGCTGCATTTGGGGTGTTGCGCGACGTGTGCTGAACCCAGAGTTGGGGGCTAGCTGACGTTTGATTGCCGCTGTAATCTCTGGATGATTCCTGACTCGCTAACCGCCTAAATCCGAGAGGCTTTGCCGCCAATGTATCGCCGCTCTGTCGTTGTCCTGTTCGTGTCTGTACTCGCGCTCGCAGGATGTTCGTCCTATTTCGACAGCCAAGACGACTATCAACCACCCGCCGAAAGCGAAGCGAGCGGGGGATGGCTCTGTATCTGGGACCCGACTTTCAACGACGACTGGCACGACGACTACGTCTGTTCGAACGGCACAAACATCGATCGTCCATACCTGCTTCCGGAGGACCCGTTCGTGGAATCGGGGGAGATCGACGCCGCGGCTGCTGCCTACGAGGACAGCTTGAACCGCTAACCGCACGAGCCAGAAGGTGTGGGCTCTCCACTGCCCCTCCAGTTGCACGTGTGCGCTGTGCGGAATGAAGTGGGGCCAGAAGAATCTCTCGCTTTTTCCCTGTCTTTCCCGACTTCGGCCGCGGCGTTTTGAGTGCCGCTCATTCAAGGCAGAATAGGTCTATGACCGAACACAAACTCGCCGTCATTGTTCTCGCTGCAGGCCAAGGCACCCGCATGAAGTCCGCTAAGCCCAAAGTGTTGCACCGCCTTGCCGGTCGCGAGCTCATTGGGCACGTCGTGGCTGTCGCTCGCGAGCTGAACCCTGATCACGTGATTGCCGTTGTGCGTCATCAGCGCGACGAAGTGGTCGCGAGCCTCACGGAGCTCATGCCCGACATCCTCATCGTTGATCAAGATGATGTTCCGGGTACCGGTCGTGCCGTTGAGGTCGCTGTCGACTCTTTGCCGGCTGACTTCGACGGAGATGTCGTTGTCGTCAGTGGCGATGTGCCGCTTCTGGATTCGGCCACTCTGGCTTCACTGCTCGAGCAGCACCGGGCACAGTCCGCTGCCGCCACCGTACTTTCCGCGATTCTCGACGACGCCACCGGCTATGGCCGTGTGGTGCGCGATGCTGCGGGCGGTCTTGACCGCATTGTCGAGCAAAAAGATGCCAATGCCGACGAAATCGCGATCACCGAAATCAACTCGGGCACCTACGTGTTCCGGGTTGGCCCGTTGCGCGAGCAGCTCGTGCGATTGACGACAGACAACGCGCAGGCCGAGAAGTACATCACTGACGTTGTCGGACTGCTGCGGGGCGTTGGCGCTACCGTCGCAGCGATGCCTGTAACCGCTGGCTGGATGGTCGCCGGCGTCAACGATCGCGTACAACTCGCTGAGGCCGCTCGCCGTATGAACGAACTCATTGTGCAGAAGTGGCAGCGCGCGGGAGTCACGATCGAAGACCCCGCCACGACCTGGATCGATGCGGATGTCACGCTCAACCCCGACGTCGAAATTCTGCCCGGCACCCAACTCAAGGGCGCAACGCTCGTGCAGTCTGGCGCCATCATCGGCCCAGACACGACGCTCGTTGACTGTGAGGTTGGCGAGAATGCTGTCGTGAAGCGCACGGATGCCACCCTCAGCGTGATCGGAGCAAACGCCTCTGTTGGCCCGTTTGCCTACCTTCGCCCCAACACCAAGCTGGGCGTCGGCGGCAAGATCGGCACGTTCGTCGAGACCAAGAACTCCACTATCGGTGAGGGAAGCAAGGTGCCTCACCTCAGCTACATCGGTGACACCGAAGTGGGTGTGCAGTCCAATGTTGGTGCCGGAACAATCACGGCAAATTACGACGGAGTGAACAAGAGCCGCACGGTAGTTGGCTCCCACGTGAGAACTGGGTCGCACAACGTCTTCGTTGCTCCGGTTAGAATTGCTGATGGAGCGTATACCGGAGCCGGGTCGGTCATCCGAAAAGATGTACCGGCGGGGTCTCTGGCAATCAATGTCGCTCCGCAGCGCAATATCAGTGGCTGGGTTGAAACCAATCGAGCGGGTACTGCAGCGGCTCAAGCAGCTGCCGCAGCAACCGACGATAACGACGCCTGACCGAAGTACGCCGTAACCGCGGCAGAGAGCGAGTCCCCACGTGGCCAGCATCAAAATCTCCGGTCAGAAGCGACTCGTACTCGTCTCCGGTCGAGCTCACCCCCAGCTTGCGCTGGATATTGCTGAAGAGCTGGGCAGCGATCTGGTTCCCACCGATGCCCGCACTTTTGCGAACGGTGAAATCTACGCCCGCTACGACGAAAGTGTTCGTGGTTGCGACGCGTTCGTCATCCAGTCGCACACCGAGCCCATCAATGAGTGGCTCATGGAGCAACTGATCATGGTGGATGCCCTCAAGCGCGCCTCTGCCAAGCGCATCACCGTCGTCTCGCCCTTCTATCCCTACGCCCGTCAAGACAAGAAGGGCCGCGGTCGCGAACCGATCAGTGCTCGACTGATTGCGGACCTCTACAAGGCTGCCGGCGCCGATCGCATCATGAGCGTTGACCTTCACGCCGCCCAAATCCAGGGCTTCTTTGACGGCCCCGTCGACCACCTCTTTGCAATGCCCGTGTTGCTTGAGCACTTCCAGAAGCTGCTCGACCCTTCAACCCTCACCGTGGTGAGCCCCGACATGGGCCGCGTGCGTGTTGCCGATATCTGGAGCGACAAGCTCGGCGCACCGCTGGCGATCATCCACAAGCGCCGCGACCCCCTCGTGCCCAACAAGGTCACCGTTCACGACATCGTCGGTGATGTTGATGGTCGCGTGTGCCTGCTCGTTGACGACATGATCGACACCGGGGGAACCATCGTGAAGGCAGCCGAAGCGCTCAAGCGTGCCGGTGCCCTCAAGGTTGTTGTTGCCGCAACCCACGCCATCTTCTCCGACCCAGCTCCCACCATTCTGCAGAGCGAGTTCATCGACTCCGTGGTTGTCACCGACACGTTGCCGGTGCCGGAACACAAGCGGTTCCCCACGCTCACGATTCTGCCGATCGCCCCGTTGCTGGCCCGCGCCATCCACGAAGTCTTCGATGACGGATCGGTCACCTCGATGTTCGACGGTGCTGCCTAAGCAATCCCAGCATTTGGCCTGTGCACATGTTTTTTGAGTGCGCCTCACAGGCATACAGTTAACGTATGACTGCGTTGTCCGACCGCCCCTGGCTTACGAGCTATGCCGACGGTGTACCCCAAGAAATTCCACTCCCCGACGGATCACTTTACGATCTGGTCGAGGCCACTATCGCTGAGTACCCACGCAGCGTCGCGCTGGAATTTTTCGGTAAAGAAACGACCTACGAAGAACTTGGCGATCAGATCGACCGCGCTGCGGAAGGCCTTCGCCTCCTCGGCGTTCAAAAGGGCGACCGGGTTGCTCTCGTGCTGCCCAACTGCCCCCAACACGTCGCCGCGTTCTATGCGGTGTTGCGTCTCGGCGCGATCGTCGTCGAGCACAACCCGCTCTATACCGCGCGTGAGCTTCGTCACCAGTTCGAAGATCACGGTGCCCGCGTCGTTATCGCTTGGAACAATGCGGTAGAAACTCTGCAAGATTTTCCGGATGACCTCGCACTCGAGACCATTATTTCGGTCGATGTTCCCCGGGCGATGCGCCTCACGACTCGCGCGCTGCTGCGACTGCCCATCGCGAAGGCGCGAGAATCACGCGCTGCGCTCACCACGAACGTGCGCGGAACGATCACGTGGCACGATCTGCTCAAGTCCGACCCGATCGACGCACACATCGTGCGTCCCGTGTCAGATGACCTCGCGCTCATCCAATACACGAGTGGCACGACTGGCTTCCCTAAGGGCGCCATGCTCACGCACCTCAACCTGCTTACCAACGCCGCGCAGGCTCGTGCGTGGGTGCCGGCGGTGCCGCGGGGAACCTCCGTCGTTTATGCGGTGTTACCGATGTTCCACGCCTACGGACTCACGCTCTGCTTGACGTTTACGACGAGCATCGGCGCGCGGCTCGTTCTGTTCCCTAAATTTGATCCTGACCTTGTGCTTGCGGTCGTGAAAAAGCGTCCCGCGACGTTCTTCCCCGCCGTCCCGCCGATTTACGCGCGACTCACTGCCGCAGCAGACGCTGCCGGTGTTTCGCTCAAAGGTATTGAGGTCGCCATTTCTGGTGCGATGCCGCTGTCGGCCACCGTCGTCGAGCCGTGGGAAGAACGCACCGGCGGCACGCTGGTTGAGGGCTACGGCCTCTCGGAGACCAGCCCGATCCTTATCGCCAACCCCGTCGGTCCCACGCGACGCGCTGGCACCGTGGGATTGCCTTTGCCCAACACCGAAATCCGTGTCGTAGATCCAGACAACCCCACCGTTGATCGCGCGCTGGGGGAGGAGGGCGAGCTCATCGTTCGCGGCCCACAGGTGTTCTCCGGTTACTGGGGCAAGCCCGACGAGACCGCTGAAGTCTTCACGCCTGCGAACGACGACGGCAAAGACTGGTTCCGCACCGGCGATATCGTCACGGTGGATGCCGATGGTTTCGTCACCATCGTTGACCGCATCAAAGAGCTCATCATCACGGGTGGGTTCAATGTTGCACCGAGCGAGGTCGAAGAAGCGCTGCGCCGTCATCCGTCGATCGCGGATGCTGCCGTAGTGGGGCTCCCGAGCACGCACAGCGGTGAAGATGTTGCTGCGGCCGTCGTTCTCGCTCAGGGCGCAAGTCTTGACCAAGAGGCCGTGCGCAGCTTCCTGCGCGAGCATCTTTCGGCCTACAAGGTTCCCAAAACCATTGTGAGCGTCGACGATCTTCCGCGGTCACTCATCGGCAAGGTATTGCGTCGCCAGGTTCGCGACGAACTCCTCGCCGACCGCTAGGTGTTATCGGCCGGGCTTGTCGGAATCACGGCAGGCCCGGGGATCAGGCCAAGCGAACGAAGCAATGTTTCGCCGCCGTTGAACGCGATTGCGTAGCATTTCCAGCCGGGATCGCCATCGCCCGTGAGCTCGAAGCGCACGGAGTACGACACCGCTTGCGGCGCCAGATATTGCACGTAGGTCGCGCACGTGCGATTGGCTGTGTTGTCGGCAGTAGCGGCAGCAGACACGATGCCCGGAACCACGAGCCCGATAAGTCCTAAGACGACAACAACACGCATCACCCACACGAACGTGCGCGAGCGCAACGGTCGTTCGTTGTGCGGCTCGTAACCATCGAGCTCGGGGTGCTCATCAGAGGTGCTCATCGTTGGCCATTCTGTCACTTGCAGGTGGTGACGACGCTACTGTCGCCGAGTTAAGACACGAATGGCGGCGAACCCAAGGTTCGCCGCCATCTCGATTAGTGCGAGTCAGTCGCTTCGATCTCGCTGCGATCGCCTGACCACAGGGTGTGGAACGTGCCATCCATGTCGACGCGCTTGTAGGTGTGCGCCCCAAAGAAGTCGCGCTGGCCCTGAACAAGGGCTGCAGGAAGGCGCGGTGCGCGCAGGCTGTCGTAGTAGGCGAGCGACGAGGAGAATGCCGGGGTGGGGATGCCGGCAGCGGCAGCGCCACCCACAACACGACGCCAGGAATCCTGCGTGCCTGCCATCGCGTCGGTGAAGTATGGCGCGGTAACGAGGGCAACGAGGCCCGGGTTTTCGGCGTACGCCTCGGTGATGCGGTTCAAGAAGCGTGCACGGATGATGCAGCCACCGCGCCAGATCTTGGCGATCTCGCCCTTCTTGATGTCCCAGTTGTACTCTTCAGCGCCGGCGACGATCGCGTCGAAGCCCTGGCTGTACGCGATGATCTTCGAGGCGTACAGAGCTTGGCGAACATCTTCGATGAAGGCAGCCTTGTCTTCGACGGCAGGCACCGAGCTCGGGCCGGGAAGGGCGCTGGCGGCCGCGCGCTGGGCGGGCTTCGAGGAGACTGCGCGAGCGAACACAGCTTCGGCGATGCCCGAGACGGGGACTCCGAGGTTGAGTGCGGTCTGCACCGTCCACACGCCGGTGCCCTTGGAACCGGCCTGGTCGAGGATGACATCCACGAGAGGCTTGTCGGTCTTGGCATCGACCTGGCGCAGAACTTCGGCGGTGATCTCGATGAGGTAGCTCTCGAGCTCGCCCTTGTTCCACTCGGCGAAGATGTCGGCGATTTCGGCGGGGGTTGCGCCGGTGCCGTGGCGGATGAGGTCGTAGGCCTCAGCGATGAGCTGCATGTCGGCGTATTCGATGCCGTTGTGGATCATCTTGACGAAGTGACCTGCGCCGTCGGTGCCCACGTGGGTAACGCAGGGCTCGCCTTCGGCAACAGCGGCGATCGACTTGAGGATCGGGCCGAGGGTCTCCCACGCTTCAGCGGAACCGCCGGGCATGATCGACGGGCCGAGCAGTGCGCCCTCTTCGCCACCGGAGATACCAGCGCCGACGAAGTTGATGCCGGTCTCGCGTACTGCCTTCTCGCGACGGATGGTGTCGGTGAAGAGCGCGTTGCCGCCGTCGACGATGATGTCGCCGGGCTCGAAAGCTTCGGTCAGAGCGTCGATCACAGCATCCGTGCCCTTGCCGGCCTGCACCATGATGATCGCGGTGCGTGGTTTCGACAGCGACGCCGCAAATTCTTCATAGGTGGATGCCGGAACGAAGTGAGCTTCGGGGTGCTCGGTGAGCAGCGTCTCGGTCTTCGAGTAGGAGCGGTTGTAGATGGCAACGGTGTTGCCTTCGCGGCTCGCGAGGTTGCGGGCGAGGTTCGAGCCCATAACTGCGAGCCCTACTACGCCAATGTTTGCGGATGCTTGCTCGGCAGCGGTCATATCGTTCACTCCTTGACTCTGGGACAAAGTGGTGGGCCGATGCAGCGCGACTGGTTGGCCCAATCATCAAGCCTAGGGCACGCCGCGCAGCAGGCTCGCGGCATCCATTCAGGCTTCACGGCCGGCGGGAAGCCACGGGGGAGACTCACGCGGTAGTCGTCCCAGACAACGTACGCGAACTGAGGAGTAGCGTGGGGGTATGAGCAAGCCAATGATCGTTACCGCCATTTTTCACATCCGACCCGATAGCCGCGACGCGGTTGTCGAGGCGCTTCGCACGGCTCTTCCTCTCGTGCATGAGGAACCCGGTTGTGAGCTTTACGCTATCCACGAGACGGCAGATGGCACGCTTGTCATGATCGAGAAGTGGGAGTCTGAAGCGCTTCTTGACGCACACGGTCAAAGCCCGGCTGTCGCCGCTCTTGTCGGCGAAATCGGCCAGTACCTCACGGCAGAGGTCGCCGTGACGCGAATGTCACCCATTCCTATCGGAACCACGGGCAAGGGTGCGCTCTAAGCAGCAGCGCCTCGCTCTAGTAGCGCTCGGGCTCTGCGCCCAAGAGAAAACGTCGCCCGCTGATCTCTGTCGGCGTGATCTCGACCCACGTGTATTTAAGGGTCGGGATGAGGGGCCGAAGCGGCAGCTGGTCTGCTTCGTAAATCTCATCCTGAGATTCGATGACGCGCGCGGTGCCTTTGGCGACGACACTCCACGCGGTGTGCGGCCCCACGAAGTCTGTCTCGAAGGCAACACGGTCATTGATCGTGAGTTTGAGCAGTTTGGTTCCCTGCGATGTGCGCAAAAGTAGTCGCTTGCCCACCGCGATGAAATTGACGGGGGTGATCTCAGGTTCCCCCTGAAAGCTGACGGCGATCCTGCCCAGATCGGCAGTGCGCAGCAAATCCCAGCACGTTTCCAGTGTTAGTTCTTCCACTGGGTCATTCAGATTCTCGCTCATGGAGTCATCCTTCCGTAGCCCAATTCTCCCACTCGGGCCCGCGAGTTACCAGCCTGTGTTGCTGGGAGATGCAGGGGTAGCGGGCAGCACTGGAGGCATCCGTTTACCGGGCTTCGGAGATATATTCTCAACAACTTTGCATTAAGTCTGCTTTAAGGCACACTGGTCAGATTGATATCTGACGTAACGATGCGTCGAGTGTTAGGAAAACAGTGGCTTCACAATTTCCACCCCTCATCGTGATGGGTGTCTCGGGATCCGGTAAATCGACCGTTGGCGCTGCCCTCAGCGAAGCTCTGGGCATGCAATTCATCGATGGCGACGACCTTCACCCGCGAGCTAACAAAGAGAAGATGGCTGCTGGCCACGCTCTCAACGACGAAGACCGCGCACCGTGGCTTGAGATCATCGCCGACCGCATCGGTGCCGAACTCGCTGACGAAAACCCCATCATCGTCGCGTGCTCCTCCCTCAAGCGCTCCTATCGCCGCATCCTCACCGCGTACGCTCCCTCGACGGTCTTCGTCCACTTGCAGGGAGCTCGCGAAGTCATCGCCGAGCGTCAGTCGCACCGCAACCACGAGTACATGCCCAACAGCTTGCTCGACTCCCAGTTCGACACTCTCGAACCGCTCCAGGCCGATGAGCGCGGAGTGCTCGTCGACCTCACCCAGACTCCGGATGACATCGTCCGGTCCATCAAAAAAGACCTCACCGACAACTACGTCGGCTGAGCTGCACTAGAGAAAAAGGACAATGATGACCGATCTCCAACTGCTGTGGGAGTTGCCCACGTGGGGCCTGCTACTGCTCGCTGCCGGCGCCATTGCGCTCCTGCTTGTACTGATCATCGTGGGGCGCGTTCACGCGTTCCTTTCGCTGATCATCGTCAGCCTCGTGACCGCACTTGCTGCCGGTATCCCCACGAACCAGATAATCCCAACGCTCACGTCGGGCTTCGGTGGCACCCTTGCCAGCGTTGCACTGCTGGTCGGTCTGGGAGCGATGCTCGGTCGGATGCTCGAGATGAGTGGCGGAGCGCAAGTGCTCGCCGATTCGCTCATCAATCGCTTCGGTGAAAAGCGTGCGCCTCTTGCTCTCGCTGTAGCGTCGCTCATGATGGGTTTCCCCATCTTCTTCGACGCCGGTCTTGTCGTCATGTTACCGATCATCTTCACGGTTGCTCGTCGCCTCGGTGGATCGCTCCTGTTCTACGCGTTCCCCGCTGCCGTCGCGTTCTCGGTCATGCATATCTTCGTCCCGCCGCACCCCGGCCCCGTTGCCGCAACCGGCCTTCTTGGCGCTGACGTCGGACTCGTTCTGATCTTTGGTCTCATCGTTGCTATCCCCACCTGGTACGTCGTGGGTTACAAGTTCGGTACCTGGACCGGTAAGCGCTTCGATATAGCGATTCCCGACATCCTTTTTGGTGTTCACGACGACGAGAAGGCTGCAGAGTTCAAGTCGAACCCCAAGCTCGGCACCATCCTTTTCCTCCTTCTCCTACCCCTCGTGCTCATCTTCATGAACACCGGCCTCAACGCCCTCGCGACCGCTGGCGTTGTTGACCTTGAGAGCCCGCTCGTTCAGGCGCTTCGTCTCCTCGGCGAAACTCCGATCGCTCTGCTCATCACCGTCGTGTTCGCCATGTGGCTGCTCGGCTGGAAGCGCAACAAGAAGCGCACCCTCATCGAGACCATCGTTGACAGCGCCCTCGGCCCGGTTAGCTCGATCATTCTTATTACGGGTGCCGGTGGAATGTTCGGTGGCGTACTGCGTGCCAGCGGAATCGGCGCCAGCATCGCGACCTCGCTCGACTCGATCGGTATGCCGCTGATTGTTGCCGGCTTCGTGATCGCCGCGATCATCCGCGTCGCCCAAGGTTCCGCAACAGTCGCGCTCACGACTTCGGCGGCGCTCATTCAGCCCGTCGTACTCGCTGACGCAAGCCTCAACCCGGTTGAACTCGCCGCCATCGTGCTCGCGCTCGCCGCCGGTTCGGTATTTGCGGGTCACGTGAACGACTCGGGCTTCTGGTTGGTCAGCCGCTTCTTCGGCATGGATACCCAGACCACGCTTCGCACCTGGACGGTCGGTCAAGCATTGATCGGTGTCATGGGCTTCGCGATTGCGTTCGTCATCTTCATCATCGCCGGAATGTTCTAGGAGATAGCTGTGGCATCCACCATGTTTGACCTCACCGGGCGTATCGCCCTCGTAACCGGCTCTAGTCGAGGAATCGGGCGCGTCATTGCTCAGGCCTTGGCCGTTGCCGGTGCAACGATCGTGCTGAACGGTCGCGACGAAGAGCGGCTCGCCGCCACTCACGCCGACTTCAGCTCCGAGTTTGGGGCCGACCGTGTCTACGCTCGTGCGTTTGACGTCGCGGATGCCACAGCTGTCGCCACCGCAATTGCCGAGATCGAGGCATCCATCGGCGCGATCGGGGTGCTCGTCAATAACGCGGGTATCCAGCATCGCGAACCGATGCTCGACCTCGACGTGGAGGACTGGAACCGGGTCATCTCCACCAACCTCACCAGCGCCTTCCTCGTCGGACGCGAAGTTGCACGCCACATGCTCGAGCGTGGCGAGGGCAAGATCATCAACATTGCGTCGGTGCAGACTGACCTTGCGCGCCCCACTATCGGGCCGTACACGGTGTCGAAGGGTGGCATCCGCAACCTCACTCGTGCCATGACGGCCGAGTG
This sequence comes from Salinibacterium sp. NG253, assembly GCF_015864945.1. GTDB lineage: Bacteria > Actinomycetota > Actinomycetes > Actinomycetales > Microbacteriaceae > Rhodoglobus. The sequence goes on from NZ_JADYWF010000002.1 coordinate 402,000, forward strand.
GGCGAGCGGCGGATTGCAGATCAATGCCATTGCCCCCGGCTACATCCACACAGAGATGACGCAGGCGCTCGTCGATGACGACACCTTCAACAATTGGATTTTGGGTCGCACACCTGCCGGTCGCTGGGGTACTCCCGCTGACCTCGGTGGCCCCGCAGTCTGGCTCGCCTCGAGCGGTTCCGACTACGTCAACGGTCAGGTCATCTTCATCGATGGCGGCATGACGGTCGTCGTCTAACCTCCTGCTTTATCGCCGTGCGTCGCTGCCGGCACCGTTCTACAGAAAAGATTGTCATGACAAGTGCAGCCCCCGCCGAAACTCTCGCGGTCACGATCCACGCTCAAGATGACTTGCGCGTGGAGAGCATTCCGTTGGCCGCTCCGGCCGCCGACGAAGCCGTGATTCAGATTGCGTTCGGCGGGGTCTGCGGGTCTGACTTGCACTACTGGTCGCACGGGGCTGCAGGGGAGTCGATTCTCAAGGCTCCGATGATTCTCGGCCACGAAGTTGTTGGCACGGTCATTCAGCAGGCCGCTGACGGAACCGGCCCCGCTGTCGGAACTGCCGTAGCCGTGCACCCCGCAACTCCCGGCGGAACCGAGCCGCGGTGGCCCGAAGACCGCCCTAATCTTTCTCCCGGCTGCACCTACCTCGGCAGCGCGGCACGCTTCCCTCACACCGAGGGTGCCTTCGCCGAGTTCGCCACTCTGCCCAGCCGGATGCTGCGAGCACTGCCCAGCTCATTGACGCTGCGCGATGCCGCCCTCGTCGAACCCGCCAGCGTGGCATGGCATGCCGTCTCGCGTGCGGGCGACGTGCGCGGAAAACGTGCCCTCGTCATTGGCGCCGGCCCCATCGGCGCTCTCATCGTTGCCGTGCTCAAGCGTGCCGGTGCCAGCGAGATCGTGGCCGTCGATATGTTTGCTGGCCCGCTCGCCATCGCCCGCCAGGTTGGAGCAACAGAAACTCTTCACGCCACCGACGTGGATGCCATCGCCGCAGTCGACGCCGACATCGTCTTCGAATCATCGGGCAGCTACCGCGGTCTCGAGTCTGCCGTTCGTGGCGCAACTCGTGGCGGTCGCGTTGTCATGGTCGGGCTCTTACCTTCCGGCCAGCAGCCTGCGCTCATCTCGCTCGCCATCACGCGTGAGCTCGAACTCGTCGGGTCATTCCGCTTCAACGACGAGATCGACGAAGTAATTGCGGCGCTCGCCGACGGCAGCCTCGTTGTAGGGCCGATCGTGACCCACGAGTTCGCGGTATCCGATGCTCACGAAGCGTTCGCTGTAGCCAAGGATTCGGAGAACAGCGGCAAGGTGCTGCTGCGCTTCTAGCTCGCCGAGCTTCGAGGAGGTCCTCTTGCTAGCGGGCTTGGCTCGTAACTGAGCCCCGTGCGGCATTTCTAGTCGAGGAAGATGCGGGGTTCGCCAGCCCAGATGGGCTCGACCTCTTCGATCGTGCGGCTCATTATGCGCTCCATCGACGCGAAGGCGTCCTCGGGGCGCTTTCCCTGGATGGCATCCGCCACGTCGACGTGCAGCTGCAGAGCTTCTTCGTGGGGTGTTGACGGCATGAGGCCGCGATTCGTACGGCCGGTCAGCACTTCGGCGATCACTCGGTCGAGGCGGGCAAACATTTCGTTTCCGCTCGCGGCAAGAACGAGGGAATGAAAGCGGATGTCGAGCTCCAGAAACAGCTCGAGGTCGCCTGAGCGGCCCACGGCCCGCATGCGTGCGGCCAGAGCGAGTAGCTCGCCAGCAGCCTCGTTGGACGCGTGCAACGCGGCAAGCTGCGCGGCTTGAGGTTCGATAGCGCTGCGCAGTTCAGTGAGGGAGCGCAGCTGGCGCCCGTTCTCGGTCTGTTCGAGTCGCCACCGAATCACGAGCGGGTCATACAGACTCCATGCCGACATCGGCTTGACGCGCATCCCGACCCGCTTCACGGAGGCGACCATCCCGAGGGACTGCAGCACGCGAACCGCTTCGCGCACAACCGAGCGCGAGACGCCGTAACGCTCTTCGAGCTGTTCGGCAAGAATCGTGGAATCGGGGGAGATCTCACCAGAAACGATGCTGAGCCCGAGATCATTGAGCACGCGTGCGTGAAGGCCTCCGGACATGCTTCAACAGTAGTGCGCGTGGGCTCCCGCACCGGGCGGCACTCGCAGCCGCAGAGATACAGCGTGCAGACCCCGAATATCCGTGTAAACTCAGCAGTTGAACTTCGGCGAGGGAACCATCTGGTTCCGTTATCGACGCGGCGGGCAAGTCACAGGGCTTTTCCTCACGTGGCAGACCTATGGTCTGCCGGCGTTCGAGTTGAACTACAGACAATGATCTGGGCGCTGCGCCCGCCACGAGCACTTCGCTTGTTGCAGGCACTGCGCTCACAACAGACTTCGGTCTTACTAGGAGATAACAATGGCTAAGCCAGGCGTTAACCACGTAGTCACGGATGCCCGTGAATCCTTCGGCAAGGGTGCTGCTCGCAAGCTCCGCGCTGCAGGCAAGATCCCCGCCGTCATCTACGGTCACGGCACCGACCCCATCCACGTTGCCCTCCCGGGCCACGAGATCGGCCTCATCCTCCGCAAGTCGAACCAGATCTTGGACCTCGACATCAACGGCAAGAGCCAGCTCGCACTGGTCAAGGATGTTCAGAAGGACCCCGTTCGCCAGATCATCGAGCACATCGACCTCGTCGTCATCCGCAAGGGTGAAAAAGTTATCGTTGACGTGCCGATCCACGTCACCGGCGAGTCGGCACCTGGCACCATCGCCAACCTCGACGCACCGACCATCTCGGTTGAGGCCGAAGCAACTCACATTCCTGAGTACTTCACCGTCGACATCGAGGGCCGCGAAGAAGGCGCTCACATCTACGCCAAGGACATCACGCTCATCGAGGGGTCGGAACTGCTTTCCGACCCCGAGCTTCTCGTCATCGGCGTCAGCACCCCGCGTTCGTCGGTTGAGGCTGAAGCTGCTGAAGAAGAAGCCGCAGCAGTTGCTGCCGAGGCTGCTAGCACCGAGGCTGCTGAATAATCAGATTCTTTCGTAAGCGAGAAATCGTGGATGACCAATGGTTAGTAGTCGGGCTCGGTAACCCCGGGCCCGGCTACGCCGGTAATCGCCACAACGTGGGCCACATGGTGTTGGCCCATTTGGCAGATGAATTGTCTGCCACTTTCAAGAACCACAAAGCCAATGCTGCGGTCGCTGAAGGCCGCAGCTTTGGCGATGGCCCCAAGCTGATTCTGGCGAAGCCCAATTCTTTTATGAATCTTTCGGGCGGGCCCACCGCAGCACTCATGCGGTTCTACAAGATTCCGGTCGAGCGCCTCATCGTCGTGCACGATGAACTCGATATCGATTTCGACACGGTGAAGCTCAAGACCGGTGGCGGTCACGGAGGCCACAACGGCATCCGCGATATTGCTGCCGCTGTTGGCTCTCCCGACTTCACCCGCGTGCGCGTGGGCATCGGGCGCCCGCCTGGTCGCCAGCCTGCCGCCGACTTTGTGTTGCGCGACTTTTCGGGCGAAGAACGCAAAGCTCTGCCCAATCTTTTGAGCGATGCCGCGGATGCCGTCACTATGGTGGCGCGCGAAGGTCTCGAAGCTGCCCAGCAGCGTTTCCACAGCCCGCGCTAGTTCTTGCGAGTGCGGCAGTCGCGGTGGCGCCGTTAGCGCCGTTGACCCTGCGCTGCACTACCTGCCTCAGCGCTGCTGCGCTGTGGGTGAACTCGCACCGGAGCGTCAGTGGCCGCGAGTAGAGTAATCCGGTGACTCTCGACGGAATTATCTCAGCACTTTCGCGCGCCCAAACCGTAGAGAGCGCCCTCCGTTTCTCTGAACGTAGCGCAGACTTCTCGCTCGTTGATGGCATGCGTGCACCGCTACTTGGTGGGTTACTCACAAAGTCGAACGCCCCGCGGTCGCTGTTGGCGGTCACGGCGACCGGTCGCGAGTCCGAATCATTGCGCCGTGCGCTCACGAGCTATCTGCCCGATGCGCAGATTGTCGAATTTCCGGCGTGGGAAACCCTCCCGCACGAACGGCTGAGCCCGAGTGCCGAAACAGTCGGCAAGCGGATGCAGGCCCTGCGCGACCTGTCCAAGTGGCAAGCGAACCCGGTTGGCCAGTTTGTGCTGGTGGCATCCGTTCGGGCAGCGCTGCAGCCCATCGCCGATAACCTCACGACGATCGAACCGGTCGAGCTCACCAAGGGCGGCCGCAACTACGACCTCTCGGCGCTGTCGGAGCGACTCGTGGCGCTGGCATATTCCCGTGTCGACATGGTGACGCGGCGCGGTGAATTTGCGGTGCGCGGTGGCATCCTTGACGTGTTTGCGCCCAACCACGAGCATCCGCTTCGTCTCGAATTCTTTGGCGATGAGCTTGAGCAGTTGCGCGAGTTCTCGGTCGCCGATCAGCGCTCTATCGAGGGCGATGTTGAGTCAGTCGAGTTGGTGCCGAGTCGTGAACTGTTGTTGAACGATGCGGTACGTCAGCGTGCCCGCGAGATGCAGCACGAGTTTCCGAGTCTCTCCACAATGCTCGCGAAGATTGCCGAAGGCATTCCGGTCGATGGCATGGAGTCGCTAGCGCCGGCGCTGGTCGACAAACTGGTGCCGATCACTCACTACCTTCCGGCGGATGCTGCTATCGCGGTGCTCTCGCCCGAGAAGGTGTCGTCGCGCGCGATCAGCCTCGCTGAGACGAACCAAGAGTTCTTGAGTGCGGCCTGGAACGCGGCGACGGCTGGCGCTGAAGCGCCCATTGACTTGGATGCCGGTGACTTTGTCACGCTCAACGCGCTTCGGGCGTCCGCGGGGGATCGCCCTTGGTGGACCCTCAGCACCTTCGACTCGGGGGCAGCGGATGCCGTCGACCTGCTGGATGGTGCAGAAGAGGCATCCGAATATGTTCGTATCGCAGCCACGGCAACCCCCTCGTTCGCCGGCACTCTTGATGGTGCTCTCGACCACGTTGGTCACTTGCTCGCCGACGGTTGGACGGTAGCGATCGTTGCCGAGGGAGCCGGGCTTGTGGAGCGCACGGCGGGCCTTCTGGCCGAACGCGAATTGGCAGGGCGTGCCGTTGATTCCTTCCCGGCCGATACCGAGCCGGGAGTGGCGTATCTGCTGCGGGCATCCGTCGACCATGGTTTTGCGATGCCTGAGGCGAAGCTTGCGGTGCTGAGCGAGGGCGAGTTCTTTGGCCGGTCTGTCGGCTACGCTTCGCGCCCGGCACGCAAGCTCGCGGCCAGACGCAAGAACGTTGTCGACCCGCTGCAACTCTCGAGCGGCGACCACGTTGTTCACCAGACGCACGGCATCGGCAAGTTCATCGAGTTGGTGTCGCGCGAGGTCAGCACGGGCGGCCGCAATGCGGTCAAGACTCAGCGCGAGTTCTTGGTGCTCGAGTATGCGCCGAATAAGCGTGGCTACCCTGGCGACAAGCTGTATGTGCCCACCGATCAGCTCGACTTGCTGTCGCGCTATGTCGGTGGCGAATCGCCGGCCCTCAACAAAATGGGTGGCAGCGACTGGTCGGCCGCTAAGACCAAAGCACGTCGTGCCGTTCGCGATATCGCTGTCGAACTCGTCAAGCTCTACAGCGCTCGCATGGCAAGCAAGGGATACGCCTTTGGGCCCGATACCCCGTGGCAGCGTGAGCTCGAAGAGGCTTTCGCCTTTGCGGAAACTCCTGACCAGCTCACCACAATCGACGAGGTCAAAGCCGACATGCAGAGCCCGGTGCCGATGGACCGCCTGCTGAGCGGTGACGTCGGCTACGGCAAGACCGAAGTTGCGGTGCGCGCCGCGTTCAAGGCTGTGCAAGACGGCAAACAGGTCGCAATGATTGTGCCGACAACGCTGCTCGTGCGCCAGCACGTCGAGACGTTCGCCGATCGTTTTGCGGGCTTCCCCGTGCACTTGCGGGCTCTTAGCCGTTTCCAGACCGAGAAAGAATCGCGCGAAACGATCGCGGGCCTTGCTGACGGCACCGTCGATGTCGTCATCGGAACGCACCGTTTGCTCTCAAAGAGCATCGCCTTCAAAGACCTCGGCCTCGTCATTATCGATGAAGAGCAGCGCTTCGGCGTTGAACACAAAGACGCGCTCAAGAAGCTCAAAACCAACGTTGACATTCTCGCGATGACAGCAACCCCGATTCCTCGCACGCTCGAGATGGCGGTCACGGGTATCCGCGAAATGTCGACCCTCGCGACACCGCCAGAAGACCGGCATCCGATCCTCAGCTTCGTTGGCCCGTACTCCGAACGTCAGGTTGGCGCCGCTATTCGGCGCGAACTGTTGCGCGAGGGCCAAGTGTTCTACGTGCACAACCGCGTGAGTTCGATCAACCGGGTTGCGGCCAAAATTGCCGAACTGGTTCCGGATGCTCGAATCGCCATTGCCCACGGCCAGATGCCTGAAGCAGCACTTGAGCAAGTGATGGTCGACTTCTGGGATCGCAAGTTTGATGTGCTCGTCTCGACGACGATTGTGGAAACCGGGCTCGACATCCCCAACGCCAACACGCTCATCATCGACCGGGCCGACAAGTACGGCCTCAGCCAGCTGCACCAGTTGCGCGGTCGAGTGGGTCGTGGCCGCGAGCGCGCTTACGCGTACTTCCTGTACGACGAAGAGAAGCCGCTGAGCGAAACCGCGCATGAGCGACTCGACACTATCGCCGCCAACAACGAGCTCGGTGCCGGCATGCAGATCGCCATGAAGGACCTCGAAATTCGTGGTGCCGGAAACCTGCTCGGTGGCGAACAATCTGGCCACATTGCCGGTGTCGGCTTCGACCTGTACTTGCGGATGATCGGCGAAGCAGTCTCCACGTTCCGCGGTGATGTTGCCGAAGGTCAGACCGAGTTGCGGCTTGAGTTGCCGGTGGACGCCAGCATCCCCGAGGACTACGTCGAAAGCGAGCGCCTGCGTCTTGAGGCCTACCAAAAGCTTTCCACGGCCAGCGCACCATCGGCATCCGCCGACAGCATCGATCGTGTTCTCGACGAACTTACCGACCGTTACGGCGAACCGCCCGAGGAAGTGAAGCACCTCATCGCGGTGTCTCGCCTGCGGCGGATGTCGCAGCGACTCGGACTCAGCGAGGTTGTCGTCATGGGCGACAAGCTACGCATCGCGCCTGCCGATCTGCTCGACTCGAAGCAGATCCGTCTGCAGCGGATGTATCCAGGATCGAAGTATCACTCGGCCGCCTCCGCCGCGATCATTCCGCTGCCCACGGGCGCAAGTGATGGCGACCTCATCGACTGGGCCAAGGAGTTGCTCGTGTCAGTGTTCGGCGCTCAAGATACCGCGGCAGAGCTCGCGGAGGTTGCACTTGCGGCCGAAGCGGCCGAGAAGCTTGCGGCCGACAAGGCAGCAGCCAAGGCGAAAGAAGCTAAAGAAACGAAGGATGCTGCGGGTGCGTCCGGCACATCCGGCGCAAGCTAAGAACTAGGGCGCTGGCTCCGGCGCTGATTCCGGCGTGGGTGCCGGGGCTTCGGTTGTTGAGTCGCTCGAAGCAGGCTCGGCCGTACCCGCACCCGCGCCCTCGGCTTCGGCCTCGGGAAGCGTCGCAGGCTTCGCAGGCTTCGCTGTCGGTTTAAAGGCAAGTGGGTTTCGTCGACCGTCGATTCGGTGAACGCCCCCGATCGCCATCGGAATCAACACGAGCGAGCGCAGGTCGAGAAGCGCGTGCGCGATGATCGTGATGAGAATGCTTCCGGTGAGCACGTAGATGGCCATGAAGACTGCGCCGAGCACCGTTGTGACGATGATGCCCGTGAGTCCCTGGTAAGAGTGCATGAGCCCGAATAGGAGAAGGCTCACCACAACCGCGACGATCGCATTGCCGGTGGTGGCAAAAAGCAGCGCCGGCAGAGCGAGGCGAAAAAGCAGTTCTTCAACGAGCCCGGCATTGATGGAGAGCAATCCACCCAGTACGAGCTCTTGGCGATTGCGGGGAAGGATCGCTTGAACATCACCAAGACTCACGACCTCGTCACCCTCGTTTCGAACCGAGATGATCGCAACTACTGTGACGACGATCACGCCGATCGCGAGCCCAACGAGCACTCCGCCGGTGAGGGAGGGGCGGGCAGTGAGTATGCCAAGCAACCAGGACACCCACGGCCACGATTGAACATCGGCGAGTAGGGGAGCGGCGAATGCTCCGCTCACCACGAGAACCACGAGTGCTAGACCGCCAAACAGCGTGAACGAGATCAGCAACCAGCGGCGCAACATCTTTTGGCGACGTTTGGTGGTGCGAAAACGTTTGAAGCGGCGGTATTCGCGCTGATCCCGGCGGAACGTGCGCAGAGCGAGAGCGGTCAGAACCCCGCCGAGCGTAAGCCAGAGCAGTGCGAGCATGACGGGGTTAGCGGGGTCGAGCATGCACCAATCGTGCCATGCGGTGGCTGAACGGCCGACGCGATGCGTGACCGAGTGCGCTTCGGCCGCGAGCTAGCAGGCGCCCCACATGCCGAGCTTCGCCGCGTAGGCATCATCTTCGGCGTCGCGCAGCTCGGGCCAGTAGCGATCGTTGAGTCCGACTTTGAGAGCTTCAGCGGCGCCGAGTTCGACCATGGCTAAGTTCACGAACGTGCCGTCTTGCAGGTAGACGTAGAGCAGCGAGCGGCCGTAGCGGTCCTCGGGTTCGCGATCCTCAGAGGCCCACACGGTGGTGCCTTCGGGGAGGAAGTCGCGCAGCAATTCACGCGCTTCGATTCCGTAGCATTCTTCGGCATCCGGATTCTGCTGGCTGGCGAGCTCGGGGGTGTCAAGCCCGATGAGGCGCACCTTCAATTCGGTGCTGCCGTTCTGGAGATAAAGCGTGTCGCCGTCGTGCACATAGTTGACGGTCGCCGCGAAAGCGTCAGTCGGGATGCCGATGGTGGCGCTCGCTGCGTCGGCGTTGTCGGCGTTGTCGGCGGTCTCGGGCGCGCTTTCGGGAGCGGGATTCGAGCTGTTCGAGGTGCCCGCGACGTCAGAATCGTCGGGGGTGAAGCCTAGCGTGCCGTTACCGAAGTAGGTCGCGATGGCGATCACCGCGACGAGCACGACAACGATAAGAGTGCCAAGAGTGCGGGGACGTTGAGGGGAGGCTGCCACGGAAAGATTCTTGCATGCTGCGGCGGGGCTGAGACGAAGGGTGCGGCGGAAGGCGACGAATGTTATCTAGTTGTCGTCGTCAATTTCGGTGCTGTCGGGGTGCTGCTGGGCCGCGATCGCCCGCGCCGTGGCGGTGCCGAGCTCTTTGCCCCAGAGAGAGTGCACAGTTTTCCAATTCAGGCTTTGCTCGATGAATGCGGTGCTGGTTTCGAGCGCAGGGAAGGGCGCGTAGGTCACGTCGGGCACCGCCTCGCAGACAGTGAGTGTCGCCTCGTTCAGGCGATTGATCTGCAGGGCGAGGATGCGCTGTACGACGAGCGGCATGGGGCGAAAGCGGTACATAACGGGAACTTCAGACACAATTACGGGGCACTCAGGGTGTGCGCCGTGACGCGCAGCCTCGATCAGCGCCACGAGGCTTTCCCTCCACTTGGTGGCGGTGGTTCCCAGCAGCACATCGGGCGGACCGAGCAAGACGACCACCGCATCCACGTCGACCGAGATGTCGGCAAGCTGGTGGGCGGCGCGAGCCATCGTGAGTTCAGTGTCGGTCATGGTCGTCCACGAGCATCCGGAACCGTGTTCGCGCGCCACGAAGCGTGCAGTTTGCGAGACCACGGCGAGCCCGTGATTGAGCACGCCGAAGCCGGATGCCGCCGAGTCTCCGATGAATAGCATCCGGGAAGGATCGGGGCCGTCCACTTCTCCCTCGGGGACATCGTCGGGAAAGAGTGCGTTGGCGGTTTCGACCCGGTAGGCGATCAAGTTCACTCTGAGGAGAGGCTTGAATAACTGGATGAAGCCAGCGATGAAACGGCGGGTAACCGGAGTGGCAGAAGGTACACCGATGGCGCGCCTAGGAGACGTGTTCTTCGGGTCCACACGACACATAGTGGTCGAGAGCGCGGCACTCTCGCCGGAGGACATCCCGCAACACGGAACGTGACTTTGGCTTAGTTTGAGAAGTGGGAGAATGGCGGCATGACTGAGCCTGCTGCGCCTCATCCCGAACTCGACACCCTTATTGCAACTCTCGAACGGCTGCGTGCGCCGGGAGGGTGCGCGTGGGATCGCGATCAGACGCATGAGTCGCTTGTGAAGCACCTTGTGGAAGAGACCTACGAGTTGGTGGATGCGATCGAAGGTGGCGGTACCGCCGACATGGTCGAAGAGCTCGGCGACGTGCTCTACCAAGTGCTTTTCCATGCCGACATTGCGACTGAAGCGGGGCGCTTCACTCTCGAAGATGTAGCCGCTCACATGAACAACAAAATGGTGAGCCGGCACCCGCACGTGTTTGCCGACGCCACCGCCGAGACGGCCGACGACGTTGTGGCGGCCTGGGACGAACTGAAGAAAACAGAGAAGCCCGAACGTACTAGCGTCACCGACGGCATCCCGCAGAAGATGCCTGCGCTAGCACTCGCTGACAAGCTGCTCGGTCGGGCGCACAAGGTCGGACTCTTGGATGCCACGACTCCGGGCGCGATCAATGTTACGGAAGAAGATGAACTGGGCCCGCTGCTGCTGGCGATTGTGGCATCCGCGAAAGCAAACGGTTTGGATTCGGAACGGGCGTTGCGCTCAGCGCTGCGCCAGTTGACCGAAGAGATCAAGGAGCACGAAGTGTCGGTAGCGAGGGCCGATTCAGCGGACTAGAACCCGGATGGGTGGTGCCCCCCTTAACCCGAATAAGGAGGGCACCGGCGCAACGCCAGCAAACGAGACATGTGATCGCACGTCGATCGTCTACCGAATGGCATCGCGCGCTGAAGGATCGGTGGGATTACCCGGCCTACCGATCCAGCGTTGGAGAAGCCCCTGGTGAGGGGGATTCAAGTAGTTGTGGTGCCGTTAACAGGTTTCCGGCACAAGGAGAAATCATAACCATTGTCGAACCCATAAGCAAACAACCGTTATGTTTATTTTATGGCCCGTAGACCCGACCCGACACGCAAGCCAGCTCTTCTTCAGCAAACTATCGCCTATCTTGCTGATAAACCGCTGTCTAGTCTCACATTCCGTTCGCTTGCGAAAGCGCTCGATGTCAGTACCTTCACGCTGGTTTACCATTTCGGAACGCGCGCAGAGCTCGTCCGTGAAATAGTGCGGATCAACGCGCGGGGAGCGAGCCCTGAAGAAGCTGCGATGCTTCCGTTTGACACTCTTGAGGACTACTTTTCGAGCCTCGCGCAGTCGTGGCGGTGGACGCAACTGCCGGAAAACTTGCACCGCCAACGCCTCGAACTTGAGGCTGGCCTGCTCGAAGCGGTGGAACGCGACGAACTCTCCATCACGCGTGACTACTTTGTGCGGTGGATCGAGATGGGCACAGCAGCGCTAGTAGCCCTAGGAGTAGAACGCGGCGCGGCCGAGGTGGAGGCTCGCTTGTTGGTCAATATGTTCCACGGCGTGCAGTTCGATCTCGTGCTCAACCACGATCGTGAGGCATCTAACGCCGTCTTTGAAGCCGCGATCGCGCACCATCGCTCGCGGATTGAAGCACTAGCGGATCAAGCGACGCACCGATAATCTCACCGGCGGATGTGCTCTGCACTGTTGTTTCGGTTTCACCTCCGGGCGAACTGGGGGGTAGCGCCAGCGGTAGACCACTTTGCTCAATTCATGTTTTTCCCGACGGTGCTGGTTTGGGTTGCGCTAACCTCGATCAACCTAATATTCGCTCAGTTCTGACCTGAATTTTTATGAGGAAAATCTATGAGCTCTGCCTACTTCACTTCCCCAAAAAACCGGTTGAAAGTCACGCTAGCAGCGCTTTTTGCGGCCATCGCGCTAGTCGTCGCTCCTGTGACTTCAGCTGCTCCCGCCTCGGCAATCGGTTTCGCGATCTCTGGATCGTGGAGTGCGCCTGGGGCGACCGGCACGATTGCTTACCTCGAGGCGTACGACACCAGCACGTACGACACGGTTGAGATCACGATCACTGGTTCGACCTTTAAAACTGAGGTTCTCGCAGCGGGCGAATACACGATTTTCGGTGCACACGACGATTCCCGGTTTGCTGGTTATAGCGCGACTGTCGAGGTTTCCGCCAGCGACGTGACGCACGATATCGAGTTTCTTAAAAATGCGTACATCCGCGGAAGCGTGACTGACTTCAACAATGTGGGGGACAGCGGCGATAAGTCGGGCGGCCCCTCGGCGATTAGTCGCACCGTTCTGGTGAGCGTCGAAAACGTCGACGTCAGCAAGAACGGCACCACCCATTGGGTTTCTCTCGTTGACGACAAGCCGTCAACCTATGAAATTCCAATCGCGCCCGGTACCTATACGGTCGGATTCAGTTCGTCAGCCTATTCTGAGACTCAATACTTCCCGGGCACAGAAGACGCGAGCTCGGCGACCGAAATCACGCTTGCGCCCGGCGAAAAAATTTCGTACGTCGACGCAATCTTTCCCGTGAGCTCAAATGAAGCGCTTCGTCTGGGCGGCTCCAATCGCTATGCGACGTCGGTAAAGATCACGCAGCGATTCGCGCCCGGTGTTGAGCGACTCTATATTGCCACTGGAGACGGCTTTGCGGATGGCTTGAGTGCTGTTCCGGCGGCAGCGGCATTCGATTCCCCGCTGCTTTTGACTGAAACAGGCTCGCTCCCGAGTGTCGTCGCGGCGGAAGTCGAGCGACTAGATCCAGAACAGATTGTGGTGGTCGGCGGCACCGGAGTGGTCTCGGCGCACGTTGTCACCCAGCTGAACGCCCTTGTGGCGGACGACGAGCCCGTGATGCGGCTCGAAGGTTCGAATCGCTATGCAACATCTCGCGCTATTGCGCGGGACGCGTTCCCGGACGGTGCCGATGTTGCGTTCATCGCGACCGGAGCCAACTTCCCTGATGCTTTAGCGGCTAGCCCCGCTGCGGCGTACTTGGACGGACCCGTGATCTTGGTGAACGGTGACAGCAACACCCTTGATGCAGCTACACAGGATCTGCTCGTCGAGCTGGGTGTCAGCCACATCAAGATCGCTGGAGGCACTGGAGTCGTAAGCTCAGGAATCGAGGCAGCTCTCGCCACCGTTCCTGGGGTTACCGAGGTTATTCGCTACTCGGGCGGAGGACGTGTAGCCACCGCTGTGGCCATCAACCAGTTGTTCCCGGCAAGCAGCACCGCCTTCGTCGCTACCTCGACGGGCTTTGCAGATTCGCTGGGCGGCGCTGCGCTTGCTGGATTCAAAGATGCACCCCTGTATCTGTCGCCGGCATTCGGTCTTCCGTGTGACGTTCTCGACGACTTCTTCCGGTTGGGCGCGACGAGCCGCGTTGTTCTCGGCGGGGAAGGCGTCCTCAGCCACAGGATTCTCACCGACGACGCCTGCTAGCGACACACGGGTGAGTGCACCATTAGAAACGCGCTCATCCGCGCCAGAGTAGACCCTATGAAAGCCCCGCGCTCCCCAGCGATGCCATCCAGCAGGCTGGGGAGCGCGGCGCTGTGGGTCGCCTTTATCGCGGTAGTCGTGCTGTTGCCAGACGGCCTGAACCGCTGGGTGTTCCCCAAAGAGGCTGCGTTGGCACTCGCCGCGCTTCTTGCTTCTCTGGCTCCGGCCACCGGCAGGCTCCCGCGGTGGTTCCTCATTGCGGTCGGTGCGGGTGCGATTGTGCTGGCGAGCGCTGCGCTTCTTTCGGCAGTACCTCTCCCGCAACTGTGGGGGAGAGCTCCCCGCTTCGAAGGGCTGGTTTCGCTTCCGGTGTATTTTGCGGCGGCATGGATTGGTGCCCGACTGCTCGGACCTCGAAGCTCACATCAAGCGCCCCTTGTTGCGCTTCGAGCGGCTGCCACTATTGCTATCGCGATCGCAGTTGTTGCCCTTCTCGAGGCATCCGGCGCGCGTCCGATTTCGACATCCTTCGAGCGTCCAGGGTCGTTGCTGGGCAATGCCACTGATCAGGGCATCGCCGGTGCCATGCTTTTCGCGTTCCTCAGCTTGCCCGCGTTGCGGGCATGGTTTCCCGACCGAATTATCAGGGTTGGCAAGGGAAAGCCTGCGCTCGCCGTCCACGTCTCTTGGGAATATCGCCTTCTCCTTGCAACGGGCGTTGGTGCGGCGATTACGGCTGTTCTCTTGTCTGCTTCCCGCGGTGCGCTTCTCGCTCTGTTCGCAGCACTGATTGTGGTGGCGGGCTTTGAACTCCGCCGCAGCGCCCGTGTGGTGGAGCTGTCCGGTCGAAAGATTCTGCGCTTGTGGTTTATCGCCGCCGGAATCGCAGCGGGGATGCTCGCGATTGCGCTCGCTATTCCGCTAACTCGAGCTCGACTTTTAGGGGCATCGTCAACCATCGACGATCGAATCCTGATCTGGAAAGAGTCGCTGACCCTGTTCGCGCAAACTCCTTTCCTGGGGCTTGGGCCGAGCGGCTATGTCGATGCAATCGGTCAATCGCACGGTCCGCAATGGTTCGAACAGGTTGAGTCCGGAGCTACTCTCGACTCTCCTCACAACTGGATACTCCAAGCTGTGTCCGCGGGCGGAGTACTCTTTCTCGTTCTCGCGTTGACCATAGTGCTGGCGGTCGGCGTCGTTGGAGTGCGAAAGTGGTTCGTAACCCTCAACGAGGCTCTGGAATCACCCCGCTGGGCGCCACAAATTCTCGGCAAGTCGGATCTGGCCGCGGCAGCGCTGGCGTTGTGTGCAGCGTGGGCAGTGGGGCTGCTGACCCATTTCACTTCGCCTTCCACAAGCATCCTGGGCTGTGTGGTTGTTGGCATGCTCATTGCCCGCGCGCCGACGACTGACGAATCCGCCCGCGCGCCGACGACTGACGAATCCGCCCGCGCGCCGACGACTGACGAATCCGCCCGCGCTGCTCTCGCGAGAGTGGCACGCACCGTGATCATCGGCCTGTGGGCGTCATGGTTGATCATTTCGTGCGTTGCAGAAGTCCCTCTCCAGCAGGCCGTGAACCACGCCGTTGCCGGAGAAGTGGCCACGGCCAACTCGAAGTTTGAGACGGCGATGGCGTTGCGACCATGGGATACCTCGATCGCCTCGACAGCAGCGCAGTACCTCGCCGTTGCCGCCGACAACAGGGTCGATGGTGCGGCGCTTCTCACGGTCGGTTGGGCTGAGCGAGCACTAGCGGATACCCCGGACAGCGTGGCAACGCTCAAGGCGTATGCCGTCGGTCTGCGGGCAGCGGACCGTCCGGAAGATGCGCAGGAGGTCTATGAGCGCCTTCTGAGCATGCGCCCCAACGATGCTGAAGTCATGTTGGGTAGGGCCAGTACTTTCTACCGTGCCGGTGACGCCCCCGCGGCGCTGGAGTGGGCACAGCGTGCGAGCCGCCAGAATCCGAATGACGAGACGATCACCACGTTTCTCGAGTTCCTCGAACAACTGCCCGCAGAAGAGTAGAAATCGCGGCGAGTGGCGAGGGAATGTGCCACGTGCGAGAGAATAGGAAGCATGGCGTCCACTGTTAACCCTCCCCGCGGCATGCGGGATTTCCTCCCTGCAGAAAAAGCTCAGCGTGAGCGTGTGCTCAGTGTCATCCGGGGAAGCTACCGTGCTCACGGGTTCGACGAGATCGAAACCCCGGTGATGGAAGACAGCTCACGCTTGCATGCCGGTTTGGGCGGCGACAACGAGAAGCTCGCGTTCGCTGTCATGAAACGAGGGCTCACGAGTGAGAAGCTGCAGGCGGCATCCGATGCGCTTGAACTCGCCGACCTGGGCATGCGTTTCGACCTCACGGTGCCGCTGGCCCGTTTCTATGCGACGCACCGTGCCGAATTGCCGAAGGTGTTCCGGGCGATTCAGATGGCACCCGTGTGGCGTGCCGAGCGCCCGCAGAAGGGGCGTTACCGCCAGTTTGTGCAGTGCGACATTGACATCATGGGCGAGGCGGGCCCGAGCGCTGAGATCGAACTCATCACCGCTACGGCTGCCACGCTTGATGCTCTCGGCATTGAAGGCTGCACCATTCGCGTGAACGATCGTCGCTTGCTCACGAGTTCGCTCAGCATTCTCGGGTTCCCGGCCAAGGAGCACGAAGCGGTGCTCATCACGGTCGACAAGCTCGACAAACTCGGTGCCGATGGCGTTGTTGCTGAGTTGCGTGAACGTGCCTTCCCCGATGGTCCAGTGGCGGCGCTCGCCGAATTCCTGACGCGTCCGGCCCCCGACACTGCTGTTGAGTTCAGCGCGGATGCCATCCGTGCCGCCCTGCCCGCAGGAGTCGCCGAGGAGGTCATTCTTGAACTCGCGGCGATCGGCCAGGCCGTTGAAGCGGGCCGTGGTGACTCCGGAGCGCTGATCGAATTCGACCCGTGGTTGGTGCGGGGGATGGGCTACTACACGGGCGCCATCTTTGAGGTCGCGCATCCGTCGCTCGGCTATTCCCTCGGTGGCGGCGGGCGCTACGACGGAATGATCGGTCGCTTCTTGGGCAGCGATGTTCCGGCTGTTGGCTTCTCGCTCGGCTTCGAACGTCTTGTCGATCTCGTTGAGCTCGGCGATGCAGACAATGATGACCAGCTTGCGTTGATTTACGACACCGATGTCGATGCGGCGACGCTCGTGCGGTTGCAAGCAGCGTTGATTCGTGACGGCAAACGCGTGCGGCTTGAGGCTCGACCGAAGAAAATGCCCCAGCTTCTCGATCAGTTGAAGGGTGCCGGTTTCACCAGTTTCGCAACGGTCCGTGCAGAAAACATGAGCATTGATAGCCTTGAGTTCAAGCCACTGGGTGGTTAGCTAGCGCCCACTTTTTGAGGGAGAAAACGTGAACGTCAAAGCAAAGCCGATTCTTGTTTTCGTGGGCGTCAGTTTTGGGCTCGCGTGGCTCTTTGCCCTTCCTCTCTGGTTCACGGGCGGTCTCGAGAATCCGTTCTTCACGGTGTTTGCGCTCGCGATGATGTTTACGCCGGCGATCGCGGCGCTCGTGGTCGTCCTTTTTGTCGAGAAGCATCCGGATGCTCGCTCGCGGCGCGCGGCGCTGGGGCTTGGTTCGGTGCGCCCCGTCGGTCGGTTCCTGCGCTACTTGGCGTTGGCGCTCGTCGTTCCGCCCGTCTTGATTCTGGCTGCGCTCGTTGTCGGTGCCATCGTGGGGGTCTACCCGGCCGACTTTGTGAACTTCTCCGGCTTCCAGGCGCTGGTCGATAGCCAGTTGGCGGCGATTGGTGAAGAGCCGCTGCCTGTCCCGATTGGCCTGCTGGTCGCGCTGCAGTTTGTGAACGTGTTGATCGGTGCGGTCATCAATACGATTCCGGCGTTCGGTGAAGAACTCGGCTGGCGCGGCTGGTTGTTGCCCAAGCTGCTGCCCCTCGGCATCGTTCCGGCCATCCTTATTTCAGGAGTGATCTGGGGTCTGTGGCATGCCCCGCTCATCCTGCTCGGCTACAACTACCCTGGTGCTCCCGGCTGGCTCGCGCTCACGGCCATGGTCGGCATGACGATCGTCGTTGGCGGAGTGTTCGCGTGGCTGCGCATCCGTTCGGCGTCGGTGTGGCCGGCCGCCCTAGCTCACGGTGCCTTCAACGCAGCTGCCGGGTTCTCGATCATTTTCATCATGGTTGGCGAATCTTTCGACCCCCTTCAGGCAAGCATTTTGGGCTGGACCGGATGGCTCGTGCCGCTCGTTCTGGTGATAGTGCTGCTAGCCACTGGCCAGTTTCGTTCGCCAGCCCCGTCACCGACTGTTAGCCGTAACGAGTCAGCGCCGGCCGTTGGCTCGGAGTAGGCTTTCACACGGACATCCACCACTGTCAGTCCAAACAAACTTTCTTTAAGGAGACACCCTGTGGCTTTGATCGAAGCAGTTGGCGCCCGCGAAATTCTCGATTCCCGTGGTAACCCCACGGTCGAGGTCGAGGTTTTGCTCGATGACGGCGTAGTTTCTCGCGCCGCAGTTCCTTCGGGAGCATCCACTGGCGCATTCGAGGCTTACGAGCTTCGCGATGGCGACAAGGACCGTTACCTCGGCAAGGGCGTTCAGAAGGCCGTTGACGCGGTTATCGACGACCTTGGCCCCGCAATCGAAGGCCTTGACGCCTCCGACCAGCGCCTCATTGACGCTGAGCTCATCGCCGTTGACGGTTCCGAGAACAAGAAGAACTTGGGCGCTAACTCGATCCTCGGTGTATCGCTTGCTGTTGCCAAGGCTGCGGCTGACTCGGCAGACCTGCCCCTCTTCCGCTACCTCGGCGGCCCGAACGCTCACGTGCTTCCCGTGCCGATGATGAACGTCATCAACGGTGGTTCGCACGCTGACAGCAACGTTGACATCCAAGAGTTCATGATCCTCCCGCACGGTGCAGATACCTTCAGCGAAGGACTTCGCTGGGGCGTTGAGACGTACCACGTGCTCAAGGGACTGCTCAAGAGCAAGGGCCTCAGCACCGGCCTCGGCGACGAGGGTGGCTTCGCCCCCGACCTCTCCAGCAACCGCGCTGCACTCGACCTGCTCATGGAAGCAATCGAGAAGGCTGGCTTCACGCCCGGCAAGGACATCGCCGTTGGACTAGACGTCGCAGCAACCGAGTTCTACAAGGATGGCGCCTACACGTTCGAGGGTGCCTCGAAGTCGGCTGGCGAGATGAGCGCGTACTACGCCGAGCTCGTTGCCGCGTACCCCCTCGTATCGATCGAAGACCCGCTGGACGAAGACGACTGGGAGGGCTGGGCTCAGCTCACCGCCGAGATCGGTTCGAAGACGCAGATCGTCGGAGACGACTTGTTCGTCACCAACCCGAAGCGTCTCGCCAAGGGAATCGAGCTCGCAACGGCGAACTCGATCCTCGTCAAGGTCAACCAGATTGGTTCGCTCACCGAGACCCTCGACGCTGTGGCAATGGCTCAGCGTGCCGGTTACACCGCCGTCATCTCGCACCGTTCAGGCGAGACCGAAGACACCACGATCGCTGACCTCGCGGTCGCGCTCAACACCGGCCAGATCAAGACTGGTGCACCGGCTCGCTCCGAGCGCGTAGCTAAGTACAACCAGCTGCTGCGCATCGAAGAAGAGCTCGGCGATGCCGCTGTTTACGCTGGTCGCACCGCCTTCCCGCGGTTCAACGGCTAGCACTCACTAGCGTCGTCTAGCATCGAACGCATGGCTAGGCGAGTACGAGCACAAAAGGTAGCGGTGTCGCTGCCCGAGGAGAGCGCGCCCGAACACTGGCTGCGCACGATCCGCTTCTCGGGCTTCACCGTGCTTATGCTTGGTTTGCTCATACTCGCCGTCATCGTTCTTGCGCCCAACCTGCGCATTTTGATCGAGCAACAGCAGACGATTGCGCAACTGCAGTCTGAGGTCGAAGAGGCTCAAGAGTCTGTCGACAGCCTCACCGAAAATGTTGCCCGCTGGGATGACCGCGCCTACATCGAGTCCCAGGCTCGCGACCGGCTGTACTACGTGTATCCGGGCGAAGTGAGCTACTTGGTTACCGGGGAAGCGGCCGATGTCACGACCTCAGATGGTGTGCCGGTGAGCGCGACCATCCAAACCACTCAAATTGATTGGGTACAAACTCTCGTGTCGTCCATTTACACTGCTGGTCTCACGGAAGATGCCCCCGACGACCTCACCGCCCCCGTAGTTGAAGGACCTCAGCAATGACCACCCCACCGTTTGACACCGTCAGCGATGAAGACGTGCGCATTGTGTCGCTTCAACTTGGCCGCCCCGCTCGCGATGTGATCGGCATTGCGGCGCGCTGCGTGTGCGGAGCTCCGACCGTGGTCTCGACGAAACCGCGCCTGAGCGATGGAACGCCGTTTCCCACGATTTATTACCTGTGCCACCCGGCGGCCACGGCATCCGTGTCCACGCTTGAAGCTGAGGGCCAGATGCCGGAGCTCGCGGCAATGCTCGAGGGCGAGATTGGTGCGCAGTATCAGGCTGCCCACGAGGCCTACATTGCCGACCGGGATGGCATTGAGGTCGTTCCCGAGCTAGCCGGCGTTTCAGCCGGCGGCATGCCCACCCGCGTGAAGTGCCTGCACGCGCTGGTCGGCCATTCACTCGCCGCAGGCCCCGGAGTTAACCCCATCGGCGACATTGCTCTTGAGCGTGCCTCGTGGAGCCCGACCGTGTGCCAGTGCCCCGACTACACCGAAGCAACTAGCGACCGCGCCTCGGCAGCCGATTCTGCTTCGGTGCCCTCTGCTGCCCCAGCGACGGTGACAGGGGAGACACAATAGTGAAGCGGTGGGCTGCTGGCGCGATACTGATGGCGAGCCTTGCGTCGCTATTGGTGGCGACCCCTGCCCACGCGGATGCGGTGCGTGACCAAGAATATTGGCTTCAGGAGTACGGCATCGAAGCCGCGTGGAAGACCACCAAGGGCGCCGGCGTGACGATTGCGGTGATCGACACCGGTGTTGATGGCTCGGTGGACGAGCTTGCTGGTGTTGTCACGGGCGGAACAGATTTCTCAGGCCAAGGCTCGGCAAACGGCCAGACGCCGGTCGGCGACGATAACCCAGCGCACGGCACGCTCGTCGCGTCGCTCGCGGCAGGGCGCGGCACCGGCACGGACGCTGGCGTGATCGGTGCGGCTCCAGCGGCGAACATTATGGCGATCTCTATTGGTTTCACCGGTGGGGCGATCAGTTCGGATGATCAGATTGCCTTGGCGGTTCGCTATGCAGTCGATCAGGGGGCCGATGTCATTAACCTGTCGCTCACCCGCGAGACTCTCGACTGGCCGCTCAGCTGGGACAGCGCGTTCCTTTACGCGATGGACAACGACGTTGTTGTTGTGGCGGCGGCGGGAAACCGGGGCAGCGGAACTGCCTCCGTGGGTGCGCCCGCGACGATGCCCGGCGTTCTGACCGTTGCCGGCGTCGACGTGAACGGCGTCGCGAGCTTTAACGCATCTACTCAGGGCATCACGATTGGTGTAGCCGCGCCAAGTGAAGACTTGGTGGGTGTTGCTCCCGGCGGTTCGCATGTTCTGTGGAACGGCACCAGTGGGGCGACCCCGATTGTGGCCGGCATCGTGGCGCTCGTGCGTGCCGCGCATCCTGAACTCGACGCCAACAACGTGATTAACCGTATTGTGTCGACGGCGCATGACACTGGTGCTCCCGGTGCAGACGCGATCTATGGTTTTGGTCTCATCGATGCCGAAGCAGCGGTGACCGAAAACGTTCCGCTTGTCGACGAGAACCCGATGGGCAGCCTCGCGGAGTGGATCACGATTTACCGTCGCGCGGCATCAACCCCGATTCCGGTGCCGAGTTTCAGTGCGACACCAACTCCGATTCCTGAGGTGGCTCCCGATGTTGCGGGGCCCGTCAGTCCACTCGGAACAGTGCTGCCAACCGTGAGCATGCTTCGCAATGTGGGCGTACCTCTTGCCATTTACACGATTTTTTTGATGATTTTGGCCGGTTCGGGCGTCTTAGCTTGGCGTCGGTTTAGGAGTCTGCGCGAGACAGAGTAAGTTTGGTGGCGAACTTCCCTTTTAGGAGACTCTAACTCGTGCCAAAAATCTTGATTGTCGGCGGCGGTTACGCCGGTTTTTACACTGCCCGTAAGCTCGAAAAGTGGCTGCGTCGCGGCGAAGCTGAGGTCACCATGGTGGACCCTCTTCCCTACATGACGTACCAGCCTTTCTTGCCTGAGGTTGCAGCAGGCTCCATTGAGCCTCGCCACGCGGTTGTTCCGCACCGTCGCCACTTGAAGACCACCAAGGTCGTCACGGCGAAGGTCACCGGAATCAACCACGAGGCGAAGACTGCAACGATTCAGCCTGAAGTGGGTGACTCGTGGGAGATCGACTACGACCTCGTTGTCGTTACCGCTGGCGCCGTTTCGCGCACCTTCCCGATCCCGGGCGTTGCTGACGAAGCGATTGGCATGAAGACGATCGAAGAGGCTGTTGCCGTTCGTGACCGTCTTCTCACCAACTTCGACAAGGCATCCAACCTGCCTGCAGGCCCTGAGCGCGACCGTCTGCTGACGTTCGTTGTTGTCGGTGGCGGCTTCGCCGGTATCGAAGCCTTCGGCGAGATGCGCAGCCTGGCTTCATCGCTGCTGCCGCTCTACCCGAGCATCAACTTCGAAGACACTCACTTCCACCTCATCGAAGCAATGGGCCGCATCATGCCCGAGGTTTCGCTCGAGACGAGCAAGTGGGTTATCAAGAACCTCGCCGACCGTGGCGCACAGATTCACCTCGACACCCAGCTGAAGTCAGCGGTGGGTGGCGTGGTTGAGTTGTCGACCGGCGAAAGCTTCGAGTCAGACACCATCGTGTGGACCGCTGGCGTTATGGCCAACCCGGTCGTGCGCAGCACTGACCTTCCCATCGAAGAGCGTGGACGCATCCGCGTGCAGGCAGACCTCCGTGTCATCAACGATGACGGTGTTGTCGAGGGTGCCTGGGGTGCCGGCGACGTGTGTGCTGTTCCCGACCTCACCGGTGGTGGCGTTGGCGGCTTCTGCGTTCCGAACGCTCAGCACGCTGTTCGCCAGGCCAAGCTCATGGCGAAGAACATTGTGGCTTCGCTTCGCGGCGAAGAGACCAAGGACTACTTCCACAAGAACCAGGGTGCCGTTGCCGGTCTCGGTCTCTACCACGGCGTTTTCCAGTCGGGCAAGATCGCGGTCAAGGGTTTCCCGGCGTGGTTCATGCACCGTGGCTACCACGGCATGGCGATGCCGATGTTCGAGCGCAAGGCTCGCGTCTTCAGCAACTGGATCACGAACTTCTTCTGGGGTCGCGACACCATTTCGCTCGAGGCACGCGTAGAACCGCGCCGCGCATTCGAAGAATTCGCTTCACGCCCCAAGTAGCGTGACTGCATGCTCCACGCGAAAGCGTGGGGCGTGCCCCGATAGCCCAATTGGCAGAGGCAGATGACTTAAAATCATCACAGTCAGGGTTCGAGTCCCTGTCGGGGCACTGCATGATTAACGAGTTGAAGGCGGTCGCAGTGCGGCCGCCTTCAGTCGTTTAAGTAGTTGTCTAGGCGGGAAGAATCTCCGCGAGCAGCTTCTGGATGCGCGCCTTGATGTCGTCGCGGATCGGGCGAACGTCGTCGATGCCCTTGCCGCGAGGGTCAACGAGCTCCCAGTCTTCGTAGCGCTTGCCGGGGAAGATCGGGCAGACGTCTCCGCAGCCCATGGTGATGACAACATCCGAAGCTTGCACCTGGTCGGTCGTCATGAGCTGAGGGACTGCCTGCGAGATATCGATACCCTCTTCGGCCATGGCCTGAATGGCAATGGGGTTGATCTCATTGCCGGGCTCTGAGCCGCCCGAGCGAACTTCGACGGCGCCGCCGGAAAGTTCCTTCATGTAACCGGCAGCCATTTGCGAGCGGCCAGCGTTGTGAATGCACACGAAAAGAACAACGGGCTTAGCGGTGGTGGTCTCAGTAGTCATGCACAAAGAATAGATGAATGTCTATATCTTCAACGAATTCTGGCGGGGTGCTGGAGGATTAGTTCACTCAGCGTTCACCGAAGGGAGTGACTGAAGTAACTCCCTCACGCGCGCATCGATGTCGTCGCGTACGGCTCGAACGCCATCCATGCCGAGTTCTGCGGGGTCGGGGAGTTCCCAGTCGAGGTAACGACGGCCGGGGTAAATCGGGCAGGCATCGCCGCAGCCCATCGTGATCACGACATCGGCGGCCCGCACAACTTCATCGGTGAGCGGCTTGGGGTATTCGCCCGCGATCGAGACACCGATCTCATCGAGTGCTGCCACGATTTTCGGGTTGATGGTTTCGGTGGGTTGTGATCCAGCGGTGAGCACGCGCACACGGTCGCCAGCAAGAGACCTCAGAATTGCGGATGCCATTTGCGAGCGACCCGCATTCTGCACGCACACAAACAGCACGTCGGTTGGCGCACCGGATGCCGCGGCATCCGACACCTCGTCGGAGTCAACAAGCGCGAGCGAGCCCAGGCGATCGGCGGCGAATCGTGAGGTGTGCGACGACAAGTGGCGGTCGCGCGGCGCCCCCTGGCGTAGCAGTTCGTAGCTGCTCGCCACGTAGTCGGCCACTGTTTCGCGAGAGAAGACGCCCGCGAATCGCAGGGCGAGGTCGTCGGTAATCCGGCTCAACACCGCGGGGTCGACGGCAACGGTGGGTGCGTCGGCGGGGGAGTGTTGCACGAAGTCGAAGACGTCGGCGAGGCGCGATTGCACGAGCGAGTACCAGACTTGGCGACCTTCTTGAGCGCTTTGCAGAATGCCGTCGTTGGCCATGATGCGAACGTGGTGGCTCACGGTGGGCTGGGTGAGGCCGAGGCGTGCGGCAAGGTCGGTGACTCCGCGACGGCCGTCGGGGGCATCCATCAGCAGGCGCAAGATTTGCACCCGGGTGGGATCCGCGATGGCACGCATGCTGTGGGCGATGCGCTCGGCGATAGCGCGCTCACTCTCGCGAGCGGAGACGGGTGACTCGGTCGCTGACATGGGTAAAAGTCTAAGCGACGACATTTGGTTCATAGATCGTTGTCAATGTGTGGGTATGATCGCGGGATGACTGCGACCCATTCCTTTGCCGTGGCCCGACGCCTCACCGCTGAATTTCTCGGAAGCGCTGGCCTCGCCGCCGTCGTTATTGGCTCCGGAATCGCCGCCCAACAGCTTTCGCCGGGCGACGTTGGCCTGCAACTTCTCGAGAACGCCCTAGCGACCGCCTTCGGCCTCGGTGTGCTCATCCTGGTGTTCATGACCGTCAGCGGGGCTCACTTCAACCCCGTCGTCTCGATTGTCGATTCGCTCAGCGGGCTGCGCTCGTGGCGCGACACCGCTCTCTACATTCCCACCCAAATTGTCGGCTGCATCGTCGGCGCGATCCTCGCGAATCTCATGTTCGCGCAGGCTGCCGTGACGATCAGCACGACGGTGCGTCTCACGCCGAGCCACTTTCTCAGCGAGGTCGTGGCAACTGCCGGACTCATCATGGTGATCTTCGCCCTCGTGCGCACGGGGCGCGCGAACCTCGCTCCGATCGCGGTTGGCGCCTATATTGGCGGTGCCTATTTCTTCACGAGCTCCACGAGCTTTGCCAATCCCGCGATCACGATCGGCCGGATGTTCAGCGACACGTTTGCGGGAATCGCCCCGGGCTCAGCTCCCGGCTTCATCGCGGCTCAGCTCATCGGCGCTGCGATCGGCTTCGGGCTAGTGCGCTGGGTCTTCCCGGAGCGCCGTATCGCTTAGGAACGCAGCGGTGACCCGACTACTTCGAAACGGTGACCGCCCATCTCGCCGCTCAGTAGCGGAAGTGCTTCCTTGATCGCTGCCTGCACGCTCGCGAGTTGCAGTGAAAGTTGGTGGGCCTCGGCTGATTCCCAGAGCTCAGAAACGAACACGGTGTCGGGATACTCGTCGCTGACGCCCACCTCGTAGCTGAGGCATCCGGCGCTATCGAGGTCGGTACTGCGGCGCGTGAGAATGGCCACAACCTCGTCGCGGTGGCCGGGCTGCACTCCGATGGTGCCTACGTTTGCGAAAGTCATCCTCTTACCTAAAATCACCTCAGCCAATTCGTCAAGGGCGGAGTGATAATGAGCCGTGCCCAAGAAATCTCGCGACGAAACTGACGTCGACGCCCAGCAAGACAAACTCATCAAACGCCATGCTCGCGGTGAGCATCGGTGGCCGGCCGCTGCCGGTGTGCTGGTGGTGTTGGCCAGCTATGCCTTCTTGCCAACCGTGATCATGCCGGTCGCGGTGCGCACTGTGGTCGTGGTGCTTGGCCTGGTGATGCTGATTCCCGTCATTGCTCTCAATCCGGTGCGGCTGGTCAAACAGACCTCGTGGTCGCGCACTCTGTCGGTGGGCCTTGCCTTGCTGTTGGCGATCGCTAACGTTGCCGCTCTCGTTTTTGTCGTGATTGTGCTCATCACTACCGGGGCGAAAGACGGCCCCTCGATGCTTTTAGCCGCCACACAGGTCTGGCTCACCAACATGATTGCTTTTGCACTTGTCTATTGGGAGTTGGATCGCGGCGGTCCGGTCACGCGCCACACGAGCGATCGTTCTGAGCTTCCGCTCGCCGACTTCCGGTTCGCTCAGGACGAAGACCATGATGCGATCGATGAGGTCAAAGGCCGATCATCCGCCGCCATCGGCTGGACTCCCTCCTTCACCGACTACCTCTACGAATCGGCGATCGGTTCGATGGCGTTCAGCCCCGGTGCCGCAATGCCGCTCTCGCCACGGGTGAAGCTGTTGTTGCTGGTGCAGTCGTTGGGTGCCTTCATCATGCTCGCTCTTGTGATCGCTCATGCCGTGGGCCAATTGGGGGCGTAACTTCGCACCGGATGCTCGCCGCAGTGGTTCGTGGCAATTGTGCTGCGCGCATGGTTCTGGGAAAGTTGAGCAACCAAGGCGCTGGTGCCGCAGCAGGTTGCATCAGCGCATGACCGCCCACGCCCTGCCCGAAGGAACCCGTGAAGCTGCTCAGCACCCCCGCACCTCTCTGGAACAGCCCCGAGAGCTATTGGCAGAGCCTCGCGGATGCCACACACTCTCTCGACGCTCCGTATGGGGTGCTGTCGCTCGAGGCGCTGTCGCACAATGCTGCCGATATGGTTCGCCGGGCATCCGGGGTGCCGATTCGGGTGGCGAGCAAGTCCATTCGGGTTCGCGAGGTGATGGATGCGGTGCTCGACCTCGACGAGTTCCGGGGCGTTCTCGCCTACACGCTCACCGAGGCGCTCTGGCTGGCCGAGACCATTGACGATGTGGTGGTCGGCTACCCCTCGGTGGATCGCGCGGCCATCGCAGCGCTCGGCACAAGCCCGGCGCTCGCCGAACGCGTCACGCTCATGATCGACTCGGTCGAGCACCTCGACTTCGTTGACTCAGTCGTGTCGCCGCAGCACCGCGAAACCATTCGCGTCTGCATCGATGTGGATGCTTCGTTCCACTCACCGTTGCTCGGCCACGTGGGAGCGCATCGCTCGCCCGTTCGCTCGGCGGCGCAGGCTCGCGCCCTGGCCAGCGCCGTGGTGGACCGCGCCGGCTTCACTCTGGTCGGGATCATGGCGTACGAAGCGCAGATCGCGGGAGTGGGCAATCGCCCGCCGCACAAGGCCGCCTATGGTCGCCTGCTCGATGTCATGCAGACGGCATCCGCCAAGGAACTGCGCGAACGTCGGGGCGAGATTGTCGCCTCGATCAGCGAGATTGCCGAACTCGAATTCGTGAACGGTGGCGGCACAGGCTCACTTGAGTCCACAGCCGAAGACACCGCGGTCACTGAAATCGCGGCGGGCAGCGGACTCTTCGGCCCGCACCTTTTCGACAACTACAGCCACTTCACTCCGGCGCCGGCCGCAGCATTTGCGCTCGCGGTCGACCGCAAATACTCCCTCGATATCGCGACAGTGCACGGCGGCGGCTGGATTGCCTCGGGCGAAGCGGGCGCCGACCGGATGCCCCAGCCCACGTGGCCCGAAGGTCTCAAGTATGTGCCGCGCGAGGGTGCCGGCGAAGTGCAGTCACCGCTCACGGGCCCCGCAGCCGAACACCTTCAGATCGGAGACCGCGTGTGGTTCCGCCACACGAAAGCGGGCGAGCTGTCTGAGCACCTCAACGAGTTCGCGGTCGTCGCTGACGGTCGCATCGTCGATACCGTTCCGACCTACCGCGGCGAAGGCAAAGCCTTCCTGTGACGACTCCCGAATGGATGCCGCCGGCGGAGCGCCGCGCATCGAGCCCACCCCCGGCATCCCTGAGTCCCGGTTCCGTGTGGCGCAATTGGGGCCGTTCTGAGCGTTCGCGTCCCGAGTTCGCGGCTCGCCCGGAGAGCGTCGACGAGGTCACTGCGGCAGTGAATTTCGCGCGCGAGAACGGGCTGACCATCAAGGCCTGGGGTGCCGGCCACAGTTTCACGTCGATTGCGGCAACCGAGGGTATTCATCTCGACGTCGGTGCACTCGCCGGCGTGATGGCAGTCAATGGCACCCACGTCACGCTCGGTGCCGGTACACACCTCTTCGAGCTTCCGGCTCTGCTCGAGCCGCTCGGGCTCGCCCTCGCGAACATGGGCGACATCGATCGCCAGACGGTTGCCGGCGCGATCTCCACCGGCACCCACGGCACCGGAGCGCGCTTCGGCGGCATCGCCACCCAGGTGCGCGGCATTACCCTCGTGACGGCGGCGGGCGACCTACTGCGCGTGAACGCGACCGAAAACTCCGAGCTGCTCCCGGCTGCGGCCCTCGGGCTTGGCGCCCTCGGAATCCTCGTCGATGTCACGATCGAGTGCGTGCCGACCTTTTTGCTGCACGCAGTGGAGCGCCCAGAACCCGCTGCCACCGTCCTGCATGAGTGGCTGCAGCGCAGCGCCGAAACTGACCACTTTGAGTTCTACGTCTGGCCGCACACCACCACAGCGCTCACCAAGAGCAACACACGCCTACCGGGTGATGCGCCGCGGCATCCACTCACGAAGTTTTCGCACTGGTTCGACGACGAGTTCATGGCCAACGGGGTGTACCGCGCAATCTGCGCGGCGGGCACAGCCGCGCCAGCGATCATTCCGCCGGTCAACCGTCTCGCCGTGAAGCTCTCGGGCAATCGCGAGTTCACCGACGTCTCGAGCAGCGTGTTCGTCACCAATCGCACCGTGCGTTTTCGGGAAATGGAATATGCCCTGCCCATCGAGGCGGTGCCGGATGCCGTGCGCGCCATCCAGAAGCTGATCACTGATCGCCGGTGGAAAATCTCCTTTCCGATCGAGGTGCGTTCGGCAGCGGCGGACTCATTGCTGCTGTCGACCGCGTCGGGGCGGGCCACCGGCTATGTTGCGGTGCACCGCTATTGGCGCGAAGACCCGGCCGAGTATTTTCGGGAGGTGGAGGCGATCATGATGGCTCACGACGGGCGACCTCACTGGGGAAAATTGCATAACCGGCAAGCCGAATCACTCGCGGCGGCGTATCCGGGTTTCAATGAGTTCTTGAGCATTCGTGACCGGCTCGATCCGGGTCGCGTGTTTGCGAACGACTATCTGCGCCAAGTGTTGGGGCGGTAGTGGCTCACGCTTTAAAGCACGAGTCGAGTAGTACGAGAAAGGGCGCGATTATCAAAGCCATTGTGTGTGGAGCAGGAATCGCTGGACTCACGGTCGCCGGTCAGCTGGCTGAACGCGGGTGGGAGGTTGTGCTCCTGGAGGCTGCTCCCGAGCGCCGCACGCAGGGCTACATGATCGACTTCTTTGGGCCCGGCTATGACGCCGCCGAGAAGATGGGCATTCTGGATCGTTTGCGCGAACTGCGGTACCCGATCAGCGAGGCCCGCTTTGTGCGCCCCAACGGTCGCAGCCAAGCAATTGATTATGAGCTTGTGGCGGCCAATGAGGGCGGCAAATTGATGAGCCTGATGCGCCAAGACCTCGAACAAACCCTTTTCGACGTTCTCCCTGAGAGCGTTGAACTGCGGCTCGGCAGCGCCGTGGTGGCGGTCGAAGACCGCACTGATTACGTCACCGCCGTGCTCGCCGATGGGTCGCGCATTTCGGGAGACATCGTGGTGGCGGCGGATGGCATCCATTCGGCTGTTCGGCATGATCTTTTTGGTGACTCGGCGGCGTTCGATCGCCAGCTGGGCATGCACACCTGCGCTTACACGTTCGACTCTCCGCGGCTTCACGCCAAGCTCGGCGACGCTCTCGTGTCGACAGATGAGTTGGATCGCATGGTCGGCCTCTACGGTTTGCGCGATGGCAAGGTTGCGCTTTTCGCTGCCCACCGCGTGAATGACACGGTGCTTCCGGCCGATACGCGTGCGGCCATTCGCGCTGCCTACGCGGGCATGGGCGATGACGTTGCTGAGGCGCTCGAGAAGTGCCCGGAGCCCGACAAGATCTATTACGACCAGGTTGCCCAAATTGAACTGCCCGTGTGGAGCCGTGGCCGCGTCGTCTTCGCCGGCGATGCGTGCCAAGCGGTTTCGCTGCTTGCTGGGCAGGGAGCGTCGTTGGCGATTGCTGGTGGATTGCTCTTAGCTGAGAAGATTTCGAGCGATCGAGAACTCAGCGCATCCTTCGCCGAATACGAAGAAGAATGGATGCCGGTAGTCGCCGATAAGCAGGCCGCTGGTCGTCGGGCGGCGAACGGTTTTCTGCCGCACACCCTGTTCCAGCTCTGGAAGCGCCGCGCGGGCCTCGCCCTGCTGACAGCGCCGGTGATTGGCAAGTTCGTCACCTCCACGATCACGGGAACGAAGACCTTCACATAGCCGGAGTAGAGCGGTGCGTCGGCCCTTTATTGGGGGTCGCCAGTGGCCCAGTTTCTCGGTGGAGGCACAGGAGCGCGTTCTATAGTTGAAGCATGGAATTCCTGATCGTAATCGGCGTAATCGTCCTGCTCGCAGTCATCGTCGGCATCTACCTCTGGTCGACGTATAACTCGCTGGTCACGCTCAACGTGCGCGTTGACGAAGCATGGAGCGACATTACGGTGCAGCTCAAGCGTCGTGCTGATCTGCTGCCGAACCTCATCGAGACGGTCAAGGGGTATGCCGCGCACGAGAAGGGCGTCTTTGAGGCCGTCACGAAGGCCCGCGCCGAGTCGTTGAACGCTCAGGGTCCCGTCGATGCGGCTGCTGCCGAGAACCACATGCAGTCTGCCCTCAAGAGCATCTTTGCCGTCGCTGAGGCGTACCCGCAGCTGCAGGCCAGCCAGAACTACCTTCAGCTCCAGGGCGAACTCGTTGACACTGAAGACAAGATTCAGGCCAGCCGTCGTTTCTACAACGGTGGTGTGCGCGAGCTCAACACCAAGATCAAGATCTTCCCGAACACGTTGTTCGCGCGCAACCTTGGTTTCCACGAGCGTGAGTTCTTCGAGGTTGCGGATGCCGCATCCATCGCTGAGCCTCCGCGCGTGCAGTTCTAATTCTTCGTCTTTCTAACCGCGTGACCAGGATGTTCTAGATGTATCGCGCCATAGCGAAAAATAAGCGCAACACCGTTCTGATCATCATCCTGTTCGTCATCATCATTGGTTTTCTTGGCTACGCGCTGAGTTTCCTGATGGGGGGCGACCCGATGACGATCACCATCGGCACGATCATTGGTGCCGGAGCGTTCACGCTGATTCAGTACTTTGCCGCCAGCGGCGAGGCTGTGGCAATGAGCGGTGCGGTGCAGATTCAGAAGGCCGACAACCCTCGCCTCTACCGCATTGTCGAAAACCTCGCGATCACTACCGGCACGCCGATGCCGAAGGTCTACATCGTCAACGATCCGGCACCCAACGCGTTTGCTACCGGGCGCGATCCAGAGCACGCCATTGTGGCTGCGACGACCGGTTTACTTGACCTGATGACGGATGCTGAGCTTGAGGGCGTTATGGCGCACGAGCTCGGTCACGTGCGCAACTACGACATCCGCGTTTCGATGATCGTGTTTGGCCTTGTGGTTGCGGTCGGTTTCATCTCGGACATTGCACTGCGTTTCACCCTCTTTGGTGGTCGCGGTAATAACCAGAACAGCAACCCGATCATGATCATCGTTGGTCTTGCGGCGCTCGTGATTTCGCCGCTTGTCGCGGCGGCCGTGCAGGCGTCGATTTCGCGTCAACGCGAATACTTGGCCGATGCAACGGGTGCGCTCACGACTCGTCACCCGGATGCTCTCGCTAGCGCTCTGCAGAAGCTGGGCGACTACAGTCGGCCGATGGTGAAGCAGAATTCGACGATGGCCCACATGTGGATTTCGGATCCGACGAAGCCGGGCATCATGGACCGCATGTTTAGCACGCACCCGCCGATTGCGGATCGCGTGAAGCGCCTTGGCGAAATCGGTTCGACCTTCTAGCGCTGCAACTCTGCATCGATAGCGGGGGAGAGGGTGCCGCGCCCGGTGACGGCGATGTCACCCATGCCTTGCCAGTGTGCGATCTTGCGCAGGGTCGGAACGATGCGTTCGGCGAGAGCTCCGGTGCCTCCGGGCAGGGCGTCGAGTCCCTCTTCGTGCCAGGCGGATTGCACGCGCAGCACACCCGACTGCCGATCCGTCTTGAGGTCAATGCGGCCCACGAGCGCGTCATCCACGAGCACAGGCAGCGAGTAGTAACCGAACTGGCGCTGCGGCTCGGGCGTGTAAATCTCGATGCGGTAGTGGAACCCAAACATGCGCTCGGCGCGTTTGCGATCCCAGACCACGGGGTCGAAGGGCGAGAGCAGGGCGACGTGGTCGATGCGCCGGGGGATTCGCGCCTCCCGGTGCAGCCAGGCGGGCTGATCCCAGCCGCGCACAGTTACGGGAACGAGCTCGCCGGCATCCGCTAGGTCGGCAATAGCCGGACGAACGTCAGCGCCTTTGAGTCGAAAGTAGTCGGCGAGGTCGGATGCCGTGGCGACTCCCAGCGCCCGTGCCGATTCAGCGATCAGGGCGCGATGCGCGTCGGCGCGGGACACCTCGCGCTCGCGCAGCTCGGCCGGAATGAGGTGCTCGGTCAGGGCGTAGGTGCGTTCGAAGCGCGTGCGGCCGGCGCTGACGACTTCGCCCCAGCGGAACAGCATCTCGAGGCCCTGCTTCACGTCGGACCAACCCCACCAGGGTCCGGTGCGGCGGTTGGCGTCGTGCTCGATCTCGCGGGCGGTGACGGGGCCGGTGGTGGCGAGTTCGTCGCGGAGCCACTGCAGCATGGGCTGGTTCTCGCGCACCCATTCGTAGCGCACGGCATCGCGTTCGCGCAGCGACTCCATCTTCCAGCGCCACAGCGGCCACGATTCCAGAGGAATCAGCGCGGCTTCGTGCGCCCAGTATTCGACGTAGCGGCCGGGCGTGCGCGCGGTTGGCGTGCGGAACGTCAGCGCATCAAGAGCGGCCTTGTCGTAGTGCCCTAGGCGGGCGAACACCGGCTGGTAGTGACTACGCTCGAACACGTTGACCGAGTCGAGTTGCAGCAGCCGGATGCGGTCAAACAGTAGGTTGAGCTGGCGCGTTCCCGCGGGGCTGCCTGCGCTCGCGGTGCCGCGCCCGAAGCCTTGGGCAGCGAGCAGCACTCGGCGCGCTTGCGCTGCAGAGAGGGAATCGACCACGGCTCGACTCTACTGAGCGGTGGCGACATCCACTCGCTAGGGCGGCGAACAGCTCCACCGAGCAATTGTGTTTGTGTCGTTCATCGTTCGTTTACCAAGATGAAAGGGAACGCCGCATCAGGCTGCGTACCGTCAACTCCGGATCGTTTCGGTACCCTCTGCCCGTTTACAGCGCGGGCGGCTGCGACGGTCGTTGGAGGAAGTCTTGTTCACTAAGCGCACCCTCGCCGCTGTTGCACTCGTTGCAGCTTCGGCGATTTCACTCAGTGGTTGCAGCACCACTGAGGCAGCTGCTGGCGATGTTGACGCATCGACCGCCACCACCGTTGAAGACTTCGGTGGAATGGACGCTCTTATCGCAGCCGCGCAGGCTGAGGGCGAACTCAATGTCATTGCGTTGCCTGATAACTGGGCAAACTATGGCGAGATCAAGGCTCTTTTCGAAGAGAAGTACGACATCATCGTCAACTCGGCTGACCCCGACGTTTCTAGCGCCGAAGAAATCGCCGCTGCGGACAACCTCAAGGGCCAGGACACCGCCCCCGACGTCTTCGACCTCGGTACTGCTGTTGCTCTCGACAGCCTCGACTACTTCGCTCCCTACATGGTTGCCAACTGGGATGAGATCCCCGAGGGCAACAAGGAAGCTACTGGCCTCTGGGTCAACGACTACACCGGCAGCATGTCGATCGGCTATGACTCCAACTCGGTTCCCGAGCCCACGAGCCTCGACGACCTGCTCAGCGCTGACTACCGCGGCGCTGTTGCGCTGAACGGTGACCCCACGCAGGCCGGAGCCGCTTTCGCTGCTGTCGGACTCGCCACGGTTCACAGTGGTGGAACCCTCGATGACTTCACGCCCGGCATCGAGTTCTTCGAAGAGCTCAACGACGCAGGCAACTTCATCCCGGTCAACGTCACGGGAGCAACCATCGCTGCCGGCGAGACCAAGGTTGCCTTCGACTGGAGCTACAACAACCTCGCTGCCGCAGCAACGGTTGACGGCTGGAAGGTCACGACTCTTCCCGGCGCTGTTTACACGAGCTTCTACAACCAGGCCGTCAGCAAGGATGCCCCGCACCCGGCTGCTGCTCGTCTCTGGCAAGAATTCCTCTACAGCCCCGAAGCGCAAAACCTCTTCATCGTCGGTGGCGCGTACCCCGTCACGATTCAGGCGCTGCAGGATGCCGGAACCGTTGACACCGCAGCACTCGACGCTCTCGGAGCCCTCGAGGGTGAACTTGTCACCCCGACCCCCGAGCAGGCTGAAGAAAACGCAACGATCCTGGCTGAGAAGTGGGCTGCGGCAATCGGCTAACGCTGATTCCCTCACGCACCTTTAGCTAATACATCGTGTCGCTAGCCACCGCGCCAGCGCCCGAACAGGATGGTGTCGAGCTCACCGCTCGGCACCATCCTCGGGTGGCCCTGGTCAAGCCGTCGAATCGGCGTCGTCGCCTCGCTTATGCGGGGCTAACGCCGTTTGCGGCCTACGTTCTCATCTTCCTTGCCCTTCCCACCATCCTTGCGGTGGTCACGGGCTTCTTCTCCGACGACGGTTCGCTGACGTTCGACAACATCACGGGACTGTTTACTCCGACCATCCTGGCCACCTTTGGTAGCTCGTTCTGGCTCTCGGGCGTCACCGCCGTGATCGGTGCCGTTGTGGGTGCCCTCATTTGTTACGCGATGCTCGGCACCAAGGTTGGTGGTCTGCTGCGTACGATCATCGAATCGGCGGCCAGCGTTCTCGCCCAGTTCGGCGGTGTGATGCTCGCCTTCGCGTTCATCGCGACGATCGGCGTGCAAGGGCTCGTCACGGTCATCCTGCGTGACACCTTCGGCGTCGACATTTTTGCGGATGGTGTGTGGCTTTATCAGGTGCCCGGCCTCATCCTTCCTTACGTCTACTTTCAGGTTCCCCTCATGGTGATCACCTTTTTGCCCGCCCTCACCGCGCTGCGCCCACAGTGGGCCGAAGCCAGTGCGACGCTCGGCGGTACCCGCTTCGCCTACTGGCGCTACATCGCAGCCCCCGTGCTCGCTCCGGCCTTCCTCGGCTCACTACTGTTGCTCTTCGCGAACGCCTTCTCGTCGTTCGCCACGGCCGCTGCCCTCATCAGTCAGGGCTCGCAAATTGTGCCCCTCCAGATCCGTGCGGCGCTCGTCAGTGAAACCGTGCTCGGCCGCGAGAACATGGCGGGCGCGCTTGCGCTCGGGATGATCGTGGTCATGGTCGTTGTCATGTGGGCGTACTCCGTGCTTCAGGCTCGCACCTCACGGTGGCAAAAGTGAGCGCCGACGTGGCCGCGCCGCTGAGCCCGGTGGAGCCCGCTCCCGCGTCAGCGCCCGCAGAACGGCGCCCGAAAAGCGCGAACCAGGCCGTGCGCATCGGAGCCGAACCGAGCACGGTTGCCCGCCGACTCATCCTCGGCATCATCGGCGGCATCTTCCTGATTCCCGTGATTGCGATGATCGAGTTCACCTTCCGCAACGGCCTCGCCGGCGACTACACGACCAGCCACTGGACGGGACTCTTCACCGAAGACAGCGCCCGCACCTACCGTGGTCTGTATCAGGCGATCGAGAACTCGCTCGTGCTCGCCGCCGTGACCGTCGCCATCGTGCTCGTGTTGCTTCTGCCGACGATGGTGCTCGTGCACATGCAGTTTCCGCGCCTCAAGCGCACCCTCGAATTCATCTGCATCATCCCCATCACGGTGCCCGCTATAGTGCTGGTTGTCGGGCTTGCGCCGGTCTACTCGGTCGTCGTGCAAGTGCTCGGCGGCTCTACCTGGACTCTCGCCTTCGCCTACGGCATCACGGTGTTGCCGTATGCCTATCGCGCCATTCAGGGCAACCTCGATGCGATCCCCGTGAAGACCCTCAGCGAAGCGGCCAGCACGCTCGGCGCCGGCTGGCTGACCGTGCTGTGGACGATCTTGCTGCCGAACCTGCGCCGGGGAGTGCTCGCGGCATCCTTCATTTCGATCGCGGTCGTGCTTGGCGAGTTCACCATTGCGAGCCTGCTCAATCGTCGCAACCTGCAAACCGCGCTGCTTCAGGTCTCGCAATCTGACCCCTGGGTTGCTGTGATCTTTGCGCTCGCAGCCCTTGCCCTCGCTTTCATCTTGCTGCTGATCATTGGCCGCCTCGGATCAGCAACGCCTTCAAGGAGAAAATCATGACTGCCACGTTTACTATGACTGGCCCCACCGCCACCCACACGCCGACTGCGGGAGCAACAGTTCAGCTCAGTGCCGTCGTGAAGGCTTTCTCGGGCCACACTGCGCTCAACAGCATCGACCTCGAAGTCGCCCCTGGCGAACTCGTTGCGCTGCTCGGCCCTTCGGGCTGCGGCAAGACCACCGCGCTCCGCAGTATCTCCGGGCTTGAGAGCATCGACAGCGGTCGCATCGTGATCGATGGTGTGGATGTCGCCGACACTCCCACGAATAAGCGCGACATCGGGATGGTCTTTCAGGCCTACTCGCTGTTCCCGCACATGACGGTGCTCGAGAACGTGGAGTTCGGCCTCAAGATGCGCAAGGTCGCCGCCGCTCGTCGCCGCGAACGCGCCCTCGAAACCTTGGACATGGTGGGTCTCACGAAGCACCGCGACCGCTTCGCCCACCAGCTCTCGGGTGGCCAACAGCAACGCGTGGCTCTCGCCCGGGCCCTCGTCACGCGCCCCCGCGTGCTGCTGCTCGACGAACCGCTGAGTGCCCTCGACGCGAAGGTGCGGGTGCAGCTGCGCGAAGAGATTCGTCGCCTGCAAACCGAACTCGGCATCACGACCGTGTTCGTGACCCACGACCAAGAAGAGGCGCTCGCCGTCGCCGACCGCGTCGCCGTCATGCGAGACGGTCGCATCGAACAAATCGGCACGCCAGAAGAGCTCTACGCAACCCCCGCCAATGCCTTCGTCGCCGACTTTGTTGGCCTGAGTAACCGGATGCCCGCCGAACTCGTCGACGGCCAAGTCACGCTCCACGGCTGCAGCCTCAACCTTCTCGGCGACCCCATGCCCGATGGTCCCGTCATCGCGCTCGTTCGCCCGGAGGACATCGCCCTCTCCGCTGACGGCATCGCCGGCACGGTCATCTCGTCGAGCTTCTTGGGCTCCCTGCGCCGCACGCGCGTGCGACTCTTCGATGACACGGTCGTCGCTATCCAGCACGAGGTGGAGCGGCATCCGCTGCCCGGTGAGGCCGTTACGGTGCGTCTTAAGGGCGCACCCGTGAGCGCTCTGCCCCCCAAGGTAAAGAAGTAGCGGTCACGCGCGACCACTTCGAGGCGCAGCAAGCGCGCACTCTGGCACAACTAAGATAGGCACGTGATATTCGGTCGACGTAATAACCCTGACAGTCGGATCCCGTCACGCGCCAGTACAACAGACGCGGCTGAGGTTCCCGCCGGGCTTTCGATAGCTGCTGCCTATTCGTGGCGCATGCTCGTTGTGCTCGCCGTGGTTGCAGTTCTCATTTATTTGGTAATCACGCTCAAGTACATCGTCATTCCGTTCCTGATCGCGATTCTTATCGGAGCGCTACTCGTCCCCGTCGTTGGTTTCTTGGTGCGCATCAAGTGGCCGCGCTGGCTTGCCGTCACCGTAGTTCTGATCGGATTCTTCGCCGTCGTCAGCGGTCTTGTTGTGGTCGTTGTAGGTCAAGTCCGTTCCGGGCTTCCCGCTCTTCAAACCCAGTCGGCCACCGCCTACGAGAACCTCCGCGAGTTCCTGCGCAACTCTCCGCTGCAGCTCAGCGACCAAGACCTCGACGGTTATCTCACCGAAATAATCGACGTGGTTCAGCGCGACTCACAAGCTCTCGTCTCGGGCATCCTCTCGGTCGGGTCTACCGCCGGTCACGTGCTCACCGGGGCGTTATTGAGCCTGTTCGCCACCATCTTCGTATTGGTCGATGGCAAGGGCATCTGGGCGTGGACTGTTCGACTCTTCCCGCGCAAAGCCCGCAGCGCGGTCGATGGCGCCGGAGTAGCGGGATGGCTCACCCTCACCACGTTCGTCAAGGTGCAAATTTTTGTGGCCGCAGTGGATGCCATCGGCATCGGCGTCGGTGCGTGGATCCTCGGTTTGTTCTACGGTGGTTTCCCGCTCGTCATCCCCATTGCTGTCGCCGTGTTCTTAGGTTCGTTTATCCCCGTCGTGGGTGCACTCGTAACGGGGGCGCTCGCGGTGTTCATCGCCCTCGTCTTCTTGGGTCCCCTCCCCGCCGTGATCATGTTGGGAATCGTTTTGCTTGTGCAACAGCTTGAAGGTCATATTCTCCAGCCGCTCGTGATGGGCACGGCCGTGAAGGTTCACCCCCTCGCCGTCGTGTTCGCGGTAGCCGCTGGCTCATTCGTGGCCGGCATCCCCGGCGCACTGTTTGCCGTGCCGCTCGTCGCGGTCGTCAATGTCATGACCAAATACATAGCCAGCGGCGATTGGCGTCTCAATGGTCGACCCACGATCACGGATGTGCTCGGTAATGGTAAATAACCGGACGCCCGGCCCCACGCTCGCTGACTACGAAGCAGCACGTGAACGGGTCGCAGAAGTTGCCGATGTAACCCCCATGCAAACCTCGCGATTTCTCGCGGAAATTTTGGGATCGCCCGTCTTTCTGAAGTGTGAAAACCTTCAGCGCACGGGCTCCTTCAAGTTGCGTGGAGCCTACAACCGTCTCGCGGGGCTCTCCGAGGAGGAGAAGGCGCGCGGAGTCGTGGCCGCCTCGGCCGGAAACCACGCCCAGGGCGTCGCTTTCGCCGCCCGCGAGCTGGGCATCAAATCGACCATTTTCATGCCCGTAGGCGTGCCCCTGCCGAAACTGCAGGCCACGCGAGATTACGGTGCCGAGGTTGTACTGCGCGGTCACACCGTCGAAGAGCCATTGCGTGCGGCCGCCCGTTTCTCAGAAGAGACCGGTGCCGTGCTCATCCATCCCTTCGATCATGAAGATGTGGTTGCGGGTCAAGGCACTCTCGCTCTCGAAGTGTTCGATCAGGTGCCCCAGGTCGACACGATCATCGTTCCCATCGGTGGCGGCGGACTCGTCTCCGGTGTTGCTGGCGCGATCAAGCAGCGTGCCCGCCTCGAAGGCCGCAACGTGCGCGTCATCGGGGTTCAGGCAGCCAATGCCTCTGCGTACACTCCATCGCTCGCGAAGGGCGAAATCGTTGAAGTGCGCACCACTCCCACGATCGCTGACGGCATCGCCGTCAGTCGTCCCGGTGTGCTCAACTTCACCATGGTGCGCGATCTGGTGGATGAGGTAGTCACCGTTTCCGACGACCAAATCGCGTATGCGGTGCTCGTTCTTCTCGAGCGTGCTAAACAGGTCGTCGAGCCGGCGGGTGCCGTCGGAGTCGCCGCTATCTTGGCAGGCAAGATCTCACCAAGCGGCAACACCGTGGTGTTGCTGAGTGGTGGCAACATCGACCCCATGATGATGGAACGCATCATCAGTCACGGCCTCTCGGCATCCGAACGCTATTTGCGTTTGCGCATCCCGCTGCCTGACCGCCCCGGTCAATTGGCGCGCATCTCGGCGCTCGTTGCCGAAGCGAACGCCAACGTTGTTGAGGTGCTGCACAGCAGGCACAACAACAAAGTGCAGTTCAGCCAGGTTCAGCTCGAACTGCACATTGAAACCCGTGGCCCTGAGCACGCGGAGTCAGTGCTCGCGCGGCTCAGAGACGAAGGATTTGACCCTCAGGTCGACTTCTAAATCGAAGTTGGCTGGTGCCAGCAGGCCCCAGCCCGAAAGGCTTAGCCCGAGTAGGTAGCGATCTTGGTGACCTCTACCGTGATCGACTTGCCGTTGGGTGCCGTGTAGGTGGTTGATTCGCCGACCTTGAGGCCGTTGATCGCCATACCGAGCGGGCTCTTCTCGCTGTAGACATCGAGGTCGCTATCGTCGGCGACAATCTCCCGGCTGCCGAGAAGAAATACGCTCTCGTCGCCCATAATCTTGGCGGTAACAAGAATGCCGGGCTCAACAACACCGTCGTCGTCTTGAACATCGCCGACTACGGCATGGCGAAGAAGCTGGGTGAGAACGCGGATGCGGGCCTCAATTTTGCCCTGCTCTTCCTTGGCAGCGTGGTAGCCACCGTTCTCTTTGAGGTCGCCTTCTTCCCGCGCAGCCTCAATCTTCTTGGCAATTTCGTACCGTGCTTCGCCCGTAAGTTGTTCCAGTTCGGCGGTGCGACGATCGAACGCCTCCTGGGTCAACCACGTGACATCGTTTTGTGCAGCCACTGTGCTTCTCCCTATACAAAAGAGAAACCGGCCGAAGACGACCGGTTTCGAGATGATTTGCTACAGCCTAGGTGAGCCAGCACCGGTAGATCAAGCCTGACACCGCTTGTTCGGTGGTGCGAACAGTGGTGCTCAACTCTCGATTGCGCTGATCGCCCCCGGGAACGTCGACGACTTTCCAGCCGATGATGGCAAAAGTGGAGTTGAGGGCCTGCACTGCACAGCGAGCATCTTGGTTCTCGGCAACGTTGAATTGCCACCGCACCTCGACCGCAGTGTCATCAATGAGTTCGTAGCCGGTGTCTTTCGCCTCGAACTGGGCGGGTGATTCCAGCAGGCCACCCCAGACGAGCCAGGCCGTAAAGACCGCAACGAAGGCTACGGCCACGGCGATCACAATCACCCGATTGTTGCGCTTCGCTTTCGGGCTGCGACCATAGCGGGCGTCCAAATCGGTGGCTGCTGCGGTGCCGGATGCGGCGCTGTCAGCGGTGCCAGTGGGGTTACTGGGTGCTTCGGGCACGCGGGGCTCCTTCTTGCGACGGTATTCTTGTTACTGCAAGGTTATTCGCAAACTCGCATGATGAAATCATGGAGTGAACATCCCAGAGGACAACAGTTGATTTCTTTCACTTCGCTCGCAACCAGTGCGATTCTCTGGACGGCTACTCCCAGCCCCGAACCGACGCTGTACCCGGCCTATGAGGGCGACCCGAACTTGGTCACTCCCGGCGTGCTCGGCTTTATCGGCATCCTGTTCGTCGCGGTGGCCACGTTGTTTATCGTCATGGATATGAACCGTCGCGTGCGCCGCGTTCGCTACCGGGCGCTTGCTCAAGAAACGATCCAGGCCGAGCAGGCTGCGGCCGCCGGCGAGACCGATGGTCTCACCGATGCTGACGCCGATGGTGCCGCTGGTGCTGGCGATGCTGATGATGCTGCGCCTACACAACGGGCGGATTAGTCGCCACGAGAAAGATACCGACCCAGTGGCAGAGGAACGCCAGTAGCGTCAACGTGTGAAAGATCTCGTGGAACCCGAACACTCCGGGCACGGGATTCGGTCGCTTGAGACCGTAGATGACAGCGCCAACGGTGTAGAAAAGTCCACCGGCCAGGATGAGGGTCATCATGATCCAGTTGGCTTGGAAGAAGTCGACGATGAACATCATCGCGCCCCAGCCGAGCAACACATACAGCGGAACGTAGAGCCAGCGCGGGGCCCCCACCCAGAAGATGCGGAAGCCGATGCCGAGAGCAGCACCGCTCCACACGATCCAGAGCAGAATGGTGGCCTTCTCGGGCGGAAGCGCCAGAACCGTGATCGGGGTATAGGAGCCGGCAATCAGCAAGAAGATATTGGAGTGATCGAAACGCTTCAGCATCATCCGCGTCTTCTCGCTCCAATTGAAGCGGTGGTACAGGGCAGAGATTCCAAACAGCATGAGCGACGACGCTACGAAGACCGCTGAGCTGACCTTGGCAGCGGTGCCATCGGCCATGACCAGCAGGATGACGCCGAGCACAATCGCCAGCGGGAACGTGCCGGCGTGGATCCAACCGCGCCACGTTGGTTTCGTGTCGGCCGGGTCGCTCGTCATCACATCATCGACGAACGGAAGCTCGGGAAGGCGCGATGCGTCTTCCTTCTCAACGGCCGCTGCAGCAGCGAGATCGGCGGCATCTTGGTTCATGCTCACAGTTTACGCCTGACGTAGATTCACTTGTTCAGTGCCAGAGTGGTCTAACGTAGTTCCGTGAGTAAGCGACAGTCTGCATTAGCTCGCGGTTTTCTTTACGGTCTTTACCAGAAAAAACTGCGGCGCCAGCTAGAGGGCCAGCAATTGCCGCGCCACGTAGCCATGATCATCGATGGCAACCGGCGTTGGGCCAAATTGAAGGATCTTGAGACGGCCGCCCACGGTCATCGCGCCGGCGCGGCCAAGTATCGAGAATTTCTGGTCTGGTGCGACGACCTCGACATTTCAGTGGCGACGCTCTACCTGCTCTCGACCGACAATCTCACCAGTCGATCTCCCGAAGAATTGAACGAGCTGTTCACGATAATTGGTGATCTTGCCGAAGATCTGTCGCACTTTCGCGACTGGCGCGTTCAACATGTGGGATCGGATGCTGGCCTTCCCGAGCAGCTCAAAGCCCAACTCAAGGGCGCTCACGAGCGCACCGCAGATAACACCGGCCTGCACGTAAACCTCGCCATCGGCTACGGCGGACGCCACGAAATCGCTGAAGCCATGCGCCGTATCGTGCGCAACCACAGCGATGAGGGCCACAGCCTTGACGCTCTCGCTGAGCTTCTCACCCCGGAACTCATTGGTGAGCACCTTTACACCAAGGGCCAGCCAGACCCCGACCTCGTCATCCGTACCTCGGGGGAGCAGCGCATTAGCGACTTCATGCTCTGGCAATCTGCCCACAGCGAGCTGTACTTCATGGAAGCGTTGGGCCCCGATCTTCGCGAGGTCGATTTCTTGCGCGCCCTTCGTGATTTCTCGCGGCGTAACCGCCGCTTCGGTGCCTAGCCACGAACGAAATGTGACGCGATGGTGTCTTATGGCGTGTCGCTGCGCCCAGATTGCGTGACGGGTTTAGCGTTCAATCCATCAGGTATGGCGCCTGATCGAGACGGCCACGTAAGTTCGTTTTCGTAAAGTACTGGCCGTCTTCGCAGACTGGATCCGAGTGCTCGCACTCGGGGATGGAGTGCACGTTGGCCGACCTAGCAACCCCCAAGACCACGATCACCACGTCGAAGGCGGGAGGGCGGGCCCAACGACAAGCCGAGCGCACGTACGTGCTCGATACTTCTGTTTTGCTCTCCGACCCGAGCTCGATCAAGCGGTTCGCTGAACACAATGTTGTTCTGCCCGTCGTGGTCATCACCGAACTCGAAGCCAAGCGCAACGACCCCGAGATTGGGTACTTCGCCAGGCAAGCGCTGCGCAGTCTTGACGAGATGCGCGTCAAGCATGAGCGCCTCGACTTTCCCATCTCGGTGGGTGACGACGGCGGCACGCTGCGTGTCGAGCTCAATCACTCCAATATGTCTGTGCTTCCCTCCGGGCTGCAGCTGGGCGATAACGATTCGCGAATCCTTGCGGTTGCGCTCAACCTCGCCAACGAGGGGCTGGATGTCACTGTCGTTTCGAAAGATCTTCCCCTGCGAGTGAAGGCGGCATCCATCGGTCTCGCGGCCGAGGAGTACCGCGCTGAGCTCGCGGTGGACTCGGGCTGGACTGGTCAAGCTGAGATTGAACTCAGCGGCGATCAGGTCGCCGAGCTCTACGACAAGGAGCGTTTGCAGACGCGTGCGGTGGGAGACCTGCCCATCAACACCGGGCTTGTGGTTACCTCCGAACGAGGTTCAGCCTTGGCGCGAGTAACAGCGCGCGGCACGATGTCGCTCGTTCGTGGCGATCGCGAAATCTTCGGATTGCATGGCCGCAGCGCCGAGCAGCGACTGGCTATCGAGATGCTTCTCGATCCTGAACTGGGCATCGTCTCGCTCGGGGGAAGTGCCGGTACAGGAAAGTCTGCCCTTGCCCTCTGCGCCGGTCTCGAAGCGGTGCTGGAGAAGCAGCAGCACCGCAAGATCATGGTGTTCCGTCCGCTCTACGCCGTC
The DNA here is from genome assembly GCF_015864945.1 of Salinibacterium sp. NG253. Lineage (GTDB taxonomy): Bacteria > Actinomycetota > Actinomycetes > Actinomycetales > Microbacteriaceae > Rhodoglobus. The sequence continues at coordinate 446,039 of NZ_JADYWF010000002.1, forward strand.
GGTGGCCAGGAGCTGGGCTATCTGCCCGGTGATGCGGCCGAGAAGATGAACCCGTGGGCGCAGGCAGTGTTCGACACTCTCGGCTCGGTTGTCTCGGAAAACGTTCTCGAGGAAGTGCTTGATCGGGGACTGCTCGAGGTGCTTCCGCTCACTCACATCCGTGGTCGTTCCCTTCACGATGCGTTTGTGATTGTGGATGAGGCGCAGTCGCTTGAACGGAATGTTCTGTTGACAGTGCTTAGTCGCATCGGTCAGAACTCACGTGTCGTGTTAACTCACGATGTGGCGCAGCGCGACAACCTCCGCGTCGGACGCCATGATGGCGTCGCTTCGGTGATTGAAACCCTCAAGGGCCATTCCCTCTTTGGGCACATCACACTCACGCGCTCGGAACGTTCCGCTATCGCCGCTCTCGTCACCGAGCTTTTGGAAGGTAACGACATCGCCTAACGAACACGGTCGTCTTACGGCTTAGCTCGTCTAACGATTGGCTGACAAAGTCTGAGCACGCAGCGTGAGTGTCAGCGGGGCGTGCTCAGACAACGTAAGGTTTTCTCGTGGGCTCGGTGTGGTGGTTTTTGGCAATTCCCCTTGGGATTGCCGCGGTGTGGGCGATACTCGCACCCCGAAACCAATGGCGGAGCCTTTTTTCGTGGTCGGTAGCTAACGCCCACTCCTCAGAACCAGGTGGGGCCGCTTATGCCTCCCGCCAGCTCATCGCTGGCATTGCGCTCGGGCTAGCCCTGCTCGTAGTGGTATTCGCCGTGATCGCTAGTACCGCACGCACCCCGCAAGAGCCCTCGCACGTCAGTGTTCTCGAACAGACGTGGGGGTCGCCAGCGCCGTTGTTCGTGTACCGCACGTTCCAACCCGCGAAGTCGCCTGATCCCGCCCTCGTTGACGTCCCGATTGAGGATTACCTCCCGGTGAACGACGATGAGGCGGCGCCGCTGTATTTGCTCGACCTCGAACCATTTTCGCGGCTCGGCACCACGAACATTCCGGGTTACATCGGCAGTGAGCCCGACGAAACAGATTCGACGATTGGTCGAGCAGATGTCTTGATTCATGTGCGTGGCCCGCTGCTGTGCGTTCCTCGTCGGGTTGTCGTCGTCGAGGGCCCCGAGAGCGTGCAAATCGCTGTTCAGTATGGCTTGCCCACGCCGAGCGATGGGTCAAAACCTGATAACGCTGAAGCATGCCCGCTCGGTGAAGACCTCACCGGCTCAGTGCTCATCCCGATCACGTTGAAAGACGTAATAGGAGAGCGTTCCGTCGAAAGTCTCGACGGAACGCCCCTCACACTGGTGCAAACAGGTAGTTAGCCAGGCGTCGTCATCGACAGAACGTCGAGGGCGGCATCAAGCTGTTCGAGCGTGACTTCGCCCCGCTCGACAAAGCCGAGGTCAATCACGGCTTCACGCACGGTGATTGACTGTGCAACAGCGTGCTTGGCGATCTTGGAAGCTGCTTCGTACCCGATGATCTTGTTCAGCGGCGTCACGATCGACGGCGATGATTCCGCGAGAGCCAGAGCACGCTCGAGGTTCGCTTCGAGACCGTCAACGGTCTTGTCGGCGAGGGCGCGCAACGAGTTCGAAAGCAGACGGCTCGACTCGAGCAGCGACGTGCCCATGACGGGGATCGCGACGTTGAGTTCGAATGCTCCGGATGCTCCGCCCCAAGCGATGGTCGCGTCGTTGCCGATAACGCGAGCGCACACCATGAGTACGGCTTCGGGGATTACCGGGTTGACCTTGCCGGGCATGATCGAGGAGCCGGGCTGGAGGTCGGGGATCTGAAGCTCGCCGAGGCCGGTGTTGGGGCCGGAGCCCATCCAACGGAGGTCGTTGCAAATCTTGGTGACGGAGACAGCGATAACGCGAAGTGCCCCAGACGCTTCAACAAGCGAATCGCGAGCACCTTGAGCTTCGAAGTGGTCTTCGGCTTCGGTGATCGGCAGGCCGGAGTTCTCGGCGAGGATCTCGATCACGCGCTGCGGGAAGCCGAGCGGAGTGTTGATTCCGGTGCCCACGGCGGTGCCGCCGAGGGGAACCTCTGCGACGCGGGGGATCGCCGACTGGATGCGGGCGATGCCGAGACGAATCTGGCGGGCGTAGCCGGCAAATTCTTGGCCAAGGGTCACGGGGGTGGCATCCATGAGGTGGGTGCGGCCAGCCTTGACAGCGCCCTTCCACAGCTCGGCCTTCACGTCGAGGGCTGCAGCGAGGTGCTCGAGCGACGGGATGAGGTCACCGATGAGCGCACCGGTCACGGCAAGGTGCACCGAGGTGGGGAACACGTCATTCGACGACTGTGATGCGTTCACGTGGTCGTTGGGGTGAACGGCACTGCCGAGCGAGTCGGTGGCGAGTCGAGCAAGAACTTCGTTCATGTTCATGTTCGAGGAGGTGCCGCTGCCGGTCTGGTACGTGTCTACCGGGAACTGGTTGTGGAACTGACCGTCGATGATCTGGTCTGCAGCGCCCACAATGGCGTCCGCGATGGCGGGGTCGAGCTTGCCGAGTTCGCTGTTGGCGATTGCGGCGGCACGCTTGACGCGGGCGAGAGCGACGATCTGTGCGGGCTCAAGGCCAGTGCCCGAGATGGGAAAGTTCTCTACTGCGCGCTGCGTCTGAGCGCCGTAGAGGGCATCCTTGGGCACGCGAACCTCGCCCATGGTGTCGTGTTCGATGCGGTATTCGGTGGAACTCGTCACAGCGTTGTAATCCTTTGTTTGCGAGCGAACTGGGTGAGACGTGGTGGAGGGCGCTAAACCGTGCCGATAACGAGGTCGGGGACTGCCCGACCCTCAAGCAAACGGTAGTTCGCGCCTACTACTGCAAGGGTACCTGCGGCTACCGCATCACTGATGAGTTCTGACGCATTCATGAGCTCAAGAATGGTGGCGCGCAAATGAATGCGTCCAACGTCGTAGGCATTGATCTCATCGATCGTTACCGCGCCTGATTCGCTGCCCGCAACGCGACGAACGGCGGGCACAATTTTTGAGATCAACGATTGGATGTGCGGGGGCAGTGCGGGAGCATCCGCTGTCTGGGATTCGATGGCCGCAGCAACAGCACCGCACTCGTCGTGGCCGAGAACGAGAATCAGCGGCACATTGAGCACGCTCACCGCATATTCGAGGGAGCCCACGACGGAGCTGGAGATGACTTGACCCGCGTTTCGCACGACGAAAAGATCTCCGAGGCCTTTATCGAAAATGATTTCGGCGGCGAGACGGGAGTCGCTGCAGCCGAACAGTGCGGCGTGCGGGGCTTGAGCATTGGCCAACTCAGTGCGACGCTCGACATCTTGACGGGGATGCGCGGGTGCGCCAGCAACGAATCGCTCGTTGCCGCGCGACATTTCATTCCAGACCTGGGCAGGTGTTTTGGTGGGATTCGTCATGGTGTCTCCACATCGGCGGCGATGGACGCCGCAAGTAGTTCAAACTCGGAATCTGCGGCGGTTCCATGCAAAACAACAGTGCTGCCCGCGAGCTCCGCCGAGAGCGCGTAGGCATAGTTTCCGGTGTCGGAATCAGAGCGGCGATCGTAAATCGTCCATTTGATGCCGTCGATCACGATCGTGCCGGTAGCGAGGGCGCCATCCGTCACGATTCCGACCCACGTGGGGTTCGCTTCGATGCCCTGTTCAAGCGCGATGAACTGTGCCCCCGAGGTGTCAGTGGATGGCGTAACGAGTCCGATGTACCAGGTCTGCACGGATGATGTGGTTCCCAATCGCGCCGAGTTGGCGTACCAGGACTCCGGCAGCGAGGGAGCAAGAAGTGGTTCGCTCGCATCGGTCTGGGCATCCGCGGCGATCGTCTGGTAATCAGCGACCACGGGGGTTTCTTCGCTAGGGCGAACAACAACAAGCACAAGAAACAACACGACAACGAGGGACGCCACAGTGGCGCCGACCAAATTGAGGAGCGTCTGGTTGGCGCGGTGCTTGCGCGAGTTCTCTGCCTTGCGCGCGAAAGTCTCTTCGGGAGTTTCGGGGCGACCCAGCTCGGCGACGATGCGCGGTTCGGTGCTCTTAGCCATTAGTGGTCGGTGCTCGCGTCAGCAGCGCCATCAGCAGTGCCGCCGCTGCGGGCAGCATCGAGGCGGGCGCGGGCGCCGATAAGCCACTCCTCGCAACGCTGGGCGAGAGCTTCGCCACGTTCCCAGAACGCCAACGACTGTTCGAGTGTTGCCGAGCCCTGCTCGAGCTCGTTGACTACAGCAATGAGCTCATCCCGAGCTTCTTCATAACTGAGCTCGCTGACGGGGGTTTCGCTGGGGGTAGCCACGATGTAATTCTACTGTTCTCTAGGTGTCAGACGGCTGGCCGGTGACGGTGGTGGAAATCTTGCCGTCGGCAACGGTGAGCAGGAGCTCGGTGCCGTCGGGGGCATCAGAAGTGGAACGCACGGCAGTGCCATCAGGCAGCTGCGCGATGGCATAGCCGCGCTGCAGCGTGCGTTGAGGGGAGAGGGCTCGCAATTGGCCCGTCAGCTCGGTGACGCCGGCGTGCGCTTTCTCGATTGCGCGCTCCACCAGCTCGTTGCTGCGCGAGACGTACCGTGAAAGCTCATCGGCGTGCGCGTCGACAAGCGACACCGGGTTCGCTAGCACCGGGCGGGTGCGGAGCGCTTCCAAACGATCGCCCTCATAACTGAGCCGCTGAGTGATGCGCAGCCGCATGCCGGAGCGTGCCTGCTGCACTCGACTCAACTCTTCAGCGACATCCGGAACGACTCGCTTTGCCGCATCGGTGGGGGTGGATGCCCGCAAATCTGCAACCTCGTCGAGCAGCGGTCGATCGTTCTCGTGCCCAATCGCCGACACCAGCGGAGTAACGCAGGCCGCTGCGGTTCGCACTAAGGATTCATCGCTGAACACGAGCAGGTTCTGAAAATCGCCACCACCGCGGGCGACGATGATGACATCGACTTCGGGGTCGGCATCCAATTCTCGGATGCCCTGCGAAACCTCAGAGACGGCGCGCTCACCCTGCACTGCGGCGTGGGCCGTACGGAACTTCACGGCGGGCCAGCGCAACTGAGCGTTGCGAATGACGTCTTTTTCAGCGTCGCTGTCTTTCGCCGTGACAAGCCCGATGCAGTTCGGTAAGAAGGGGAGGGGCTTTTTGTGCTCGAAGAGACCCTCGGCGCGCAATTTCTGGCGCAGCAGTTCAAGTTTCTCGAGTAAGTCGCCGAGCCCGACGTGGCGCATCTCGAGCACCTGCATCGTGAGGGTGCCACCCTTGACCCAGTAGTTGGGCTTGACGAGCGCGACGACGCGATCGCCCTGCTTGAGATCTTTGGGCAGCTTGGTGCGCACCGACGACCAAATGGTGAACGAGATGGTGGCATCCACTTCAAGGTCTTTGAGCTTGCCGTAGATGTTGCCACCCGAGCCACCCCACTGAGTGATCTCGCCTTCGACCCAAGCTGTGCCGAGCCGCTCGATCCAACCGCGGATCTTCTGCGACAGCACCGACACTGGCCACGGAGTATCGACGGTGGGCGGTCCCTCTGTGATCGTCACCTAGCCTCCTCAAGCTTCTGATTACAGGGTAGAGGATGCCGCTGATACTGCTCTCCGTTCGGCGTTCGTGCAGCGGTGTTCGGTAGAATCATCCAAGTGAGCACCATTTCTAACGGAAGCGCCCAAGCGCTAGCGATGCCCCCGATGCCCGCACGCCGAGAGCAATTGAAAAATTTGCCGGTCGCAGGCGCAAAACGCGTCGTCTTGGCGGCCCCGCGCGGCTATTGCGCGGGAGTCGACCGCGCTGTCATTGCTGTCGAAAAGGCGCTCGCTAACTACGGCGCTCCGGTCTATGTCCGCAAGCAGATCGTTCACAACATTCATGTTGTAACAACGCTCGAAGCACAGGGCGCAATCTTTGTGGATGAGGTTGACGAGATCCCCGAGGGATCAACCGTTGTCTTTTCGGCCCACGGTGTCTCGCCGGCTGTCGTTAAGGGAGCCTCCGATCGCGAGCTGCACGCGATCGACGCCACCTGCCCCCTCGTTACCAAGGTTCACCGCGAAGCGACTCGCTTCGCCCGCGACAACTACCAAATCTTGCTCATCGGCCACGATGGCCACGAAGAGGTTGAAGGCACGATGGGCCACGCGCCCGAGCGCACCATCCTCGTCAACAGCCCCGCCGATGTGCCCAACATCGTGGTGGAAAACACCGACAACCTCGTCTGGCTTTCGCAGACCACATTGAGCGTCGACGAAACGATGGAGACGGTTCGCCTGCTGCGCGAACGTTTCCCCACTCTGCAAGACCCGCCGAGCGACGACATTTGTTACGCCACGCAGAACCGTCAGGTTGCCATCAAGAAGGTCGCCGAAGACGCTGAACTCGTGATTGTGGTTGGCAGCGCCAACAGCTCCAACACGGTCCGCCTTGTGGATGTCGCTCTTGAGTACGGCGCCAAGGCTGCGTACCGGGTCGATTACGCGAGCGAAATCAAGCAAGAGTGGCTCGACGGTGTCGCCACTGTTGGCGTCACGAGCGGAGCATCCGTTCCCGAAGTTTTGGTTCAAGAAGTGCTGGCTGACCTCGCAGAAGCAGGCTATGGCGATGTCTCCACCGTCGTCACCGCCGAGGAAGACCTCATGTTTTCGCTGCCCAAAGAACTGCGCACCGACGCTGCAGGCAACCCCGATGAGCGCGGCCTCGGTGGCCGCAATCGCAAACTTGATTGGCAATAGAGTTCATGACTGACCCGCGCCCACGCCCCCAATACGGCGAGTATGCACCGTTGCCTCCTGCTGCACCCGAAGGCACGAGTGAGGAGCCTTCGGTCGAATCACCCGCTGATCCAGGCGCGATGTTGCCGCCGATCATGCCCGATTCTTCGCTGAACGCGCAGTATCAGCGCGGTGCAGCGGCCGGTCTTACCGGTCACGGCACTTCCACCGCAGCCCCCGAGCGCAAATATCGCCTGTGGGACGTCTTTCTCACCGCAACCCTGTTGCTCTTTGGCGTCGTGGACATCATCAACACGTTCAGCACGGTGGCGAACCTTGGCCCAGTATTGCGGGAGGGCCTCGCCGCTCAGGGCATGGACAACTTCACGTCAGACGCCCTCGCGAGCGACGCCGGAGGCGTTGCCAACGTCGTTCGCATAGCCGCTCTCGTGCTCACGATCATCTTCGCGTTGCTGCAAATTCAACGCAAACGAATCGCATTTTGGATTCCCCTCATCGGTGCGAGCATCGCCGGGATAGCGCTCATGGTCGCGATCTTCGTTGCCGTGCTCAGCGATCCCGGGTTCATTGCTTACGTCGAGAGCCTGCAGTAATCGCATCAGCTGCCGTTAACGACAAATAGGGGCTGACCCGAAGGCCAACCCCTATTCGTTGAGAGCGTTACTTGCTGGAGAATCCAGCCGAACCGAGCTGCTTCGTTGCTTCAACAACGCGCAGTGCGAGAGCGGATTCTGCGGCCTTGCCCCAGGCGCGGGGGTCGTAAACCTTCTTGTTTCCGACTTCGCCGTCAACCTTGAGGAAGCCGTCGTAGTTGCGCAGCACGCTGTCAGCGACGGAGCGGCTGTAGGCGTACTGGGTGTCGGTGTCGATGTTCATCTTGATGACACCGTTGGCAACAGCGGTCGCGATTTCTTCATCCGTCGAGCCTGATCCACCGTGGAAGACGAGGTCGAGCGGGTTAGCGCCTGTGCCGTACTTCGCAGCGATACCGGCCTGAATTTCGCCGAGCAGTTCAGGGCGAAGCTTCACGTTGCCTGGCTTGTAGACACCGTGCACGTTGCCGAAGGTGAGGGCTGCGATGTAGCGACCCTGCTCACCAAGGCCGAGCGCGTCGACGGTAGCGATGACGTCATCCAGCGTCGTGTAGAGGCTGTCGTTAATGTCGTGGCTGACACCATCTTCTTCTCCGCCGACAACGCCGATCTCAACTTCGAGAATCGAGTTGATGGCCTTCATGCGCGGCAGGATCTCTTTGGCGATCTCAAGGTTCTCCGCAAGAGGAACAGCCGAGCCGTCCCACATGTGCGACTGGAAGATCGGGTTGCGGCCGGCCTTGACCTCGGCTTCGGATGCCGCAATGAGCGGGTAGACGAAGTCATCGAGAGCGTTCTTGGGGCAGTGGTCGGTGTGCAGCGCAACGGTGACCGGGTAGTTCTTGGCAACCTCGGTGACAAACGCGGCGAAAGCGAGAGCTCCGGAAGCGCGAGCCTTGACCGACTGGCCAGCGAAGTAATCTGCGCCACCGGTGGTGACCTGAATGATGCCGTCGGAACCAGCATCGCTGAGTCCCTGAAGCACACCGTTGATGGTGGACGACGACGATACGTTGATGGCGGGGTAGGCGAAGGAGTTCTTCTTCGCCTTGTCGAGCATTTCTGCGTACTGATCTGGGGTTGCGACGGGCATTGTTGTCTCTCCTCGTACGGTACCGATTACCGCTCTGGTCCGGCTCGCCTCGATTCTAGCCACCCCTTCTGGGCGGCGCGAACTGTTGCAGGGCGCGATGTCTCATGAGGTAACCGACAACGTTTGATCAGCGTCGAGTTCGCTCCGCTCCGTTAGACTGACTCTGCGCTGACCACCACCGGCGCGTCCCCAGTCGACCAATTTCAACGAAGGATGCCTCTAGGTGAGTACAGAAACCGGCACGCTATTCCTCCATCCCGATCGCAACCTCGCTCTCGAGCTTGTGCGGGCAACCGAAGCGGCCGCGATTCGCGCCGTTCCCTTCATTGGTAAGGGCGACAAGCTTGGCGCTGATGGTGCCGCGGTTGATGCCATGCGCAAGTTCTTGGGCACCGTCGACTTCGACGGCCTCGTCGTTATCGGTGAGGGCGAAAAAGACAACGCCCCCATGCTCTTCAACGGTGAGCACGTGGGCACCGGCCGTGGCCCCGCCTGCGATATCGCGGTTGACCCGATTGACGGCACGTCGCTGACGGCGGCCGGGCGACAGAACGCTATCTCGATGATTGCTGTGTCTGACCGCGGCACGATGCTCGACGCCTCCTCTGTCTTCTATATGGACAAGATCGTCACGGGTGCTGAAGGTATCGGCATCATTGATATCCACCGTCCCATCGGCGACAACATTCGTGCTCTGGCGAAGGCCAAGGGCAAGCGTCCCGAAGACATCGTGGTTGCTGTGCTTGACCGTCCGCGTCACGCTCAACTCATCGACGACATCCGCGAAGCTGGTGCGGGTACACGCCTCATGCTCGACGGTGACGTTGCTGGCGGAATCAACGCTGCGCTGTACGGCACACGCATTGACATGTGTGTCGGCATCGGCGGCAGCCCTGAGGGTGTTGCTACGGCGTGTGCCATCAAGGCACTCGGCGGCGAAATCCAGACGATCCTGTACCCGCAAACCGACGACGAGCGTCAACGCGGAATGGATGCCGGGCTCAAGTTCGATCACGTCTACACGGCCGACGAAATGGTTTCCAGCGATAACACGTTCTTCGTTGCGACGGGTGTAACCGATGGTGGACTCGTGAAGGGTGTGCGTCGCTACGGCCCCATCATCCGTACCGAGTCGATCGTCTTGCGCTCACACTCGGGCACGATCCGCCGCATTTCGGCTGACCACCTCGCCGAGAAGTGGCTCGATCACTAAAGACAGCCTTCAACTGGCGCGTTCTCCGTCTCGGAGAGCGCGCCAGTTCTCGTTAACGCTCGTCGCTGTCGGTGGGTAGTTCGAGTTCTAATTCGGCCGCCGTGATGTGTTTCGGCGTGCCCTCGACCAGCTGCGTGTCGCCGATGACTTTCGACTCGTCGAGAGCATTGAGCTTGCGGGCGGTCACGAGCACGCGGCTTTCGAGCGAGTTCGCGAACTGGTTGTAACTGTTCACGGTGGTGTCGATCGAGCGACGCAGTTTGTCGGCGTGCTCGGCAAGCGTGGTGAGGCGCTGGTAGAGCTCTTTGCTGAGATCAAACAGCGTCTTGGCTTGGTCGGTGAGCACGTCTTGCTGCCAGGAGAACGCCACCGTCTTCAACACTGACCACAGGGTCACGGGGGAGGCGAGAGCGACGCGCTTGCTGAAGGCGTAATCCATGATCGACGGGTCAGCCTCCATCGCCGACGAGACGAGCGATTCGCTCGGGATGAACGCGATCACAAGCTCGGGAGAGGCCTCGAGCCCTGCCCAGTAGGCCTTGCTCGCGAGGGTGTCGATGTGGCCGCGCATCACCTTGACGTGCTGCTTGATGAGGGCCTCGCGGCGGGCACCTTCTTCTCCCGTTGCCGTGACCGAGATTTGGCTCGCCTCCAAGAAGGCGGTGAAGGGCACCTTGGCGTCGACCGCGATGTTCTTGCCGCCGGGAAGGTGCACGACCATGTCGGGGCGGCCGGCACCGGCATCCGAATTGATGCTCGATTGCAGGTCGAAGTCGACCCGTTCGATGAGGCCAGCGGCCTGCACGACGTTGCGCAATTGGGTTTCGCCCCAGACGCCACGAGTCGAGTTGTTGCGCAGGGCCGATGCCAACGATTCGGCCGTGCTGCGCAGGCGCTCTTCGGATTCGGTGGCCGACTTGAGCTGCTGGCTCAGTTCGCCGTGCTGCAAGCTGCGCTGCGACTCCAACTCGGTGACCTTGTTTTGCATCGTGCGCAGTGTCTCTTGCACCGGGGTGAGCGCCTGCAGCACCTTAGATTCACGACGTTCGCGCTCAACGAGAGCCGCAGCCTCATCACGCTGACGATCGAGAGTCTCGCGGTACTGCACTTGCAGTGACGCCACTTGCTCGCTCAGCGCTTCAGACCGTGCCGTGATGGATGCCAGCTCCGCTGCCAGCCGAGACTGCTGTTCGCGCTCGGCGGCAGTCACATTCGCGATCGCCGCCTGATGGCGAGCCTCCAGTACCTCGGGGTCAACGCGGCCCGTCGGCGCGGTCGCGCGAACACGGGCAATGAGCAGGCCAATCACGACGCCGAGGACGGCGCCCACGAGTAGACCAACGATGAGGGCGACGAGGGGATCCATTCGGCCAGTGTGCCAGCCGGCGACGACATTGCGGGATGCCCTGCGGCAGTTGTCCCGAAGCGCCCCTAGGGTTGAGGCATGGCCAGCGACTCCGTGCATCCGCTCGATGTGAGCACCGACGATCTGCGCTACCTCATTGCTGTAGCCCGCGCCGGCCGGATGGTGTCTGCCGCCACGCTGCTCGGCGTCGACCACACCACCGTGCGTCGCCGCATCGACCGGCTCGAAGCAGCCCTCGGGGTGCGCCTCCTTGACCGTGGCGCTGACGGCTGGGAGCTCACCGCCATCGGCCGCGAAGTCGCTACCCGCGCCGCCGGGCTCGAGAACATCGTCGAAAATGTTGTCGGGGCGACCAGCGGGGGAGCCGACGAAGTGCGTGGCACCGTGCGCATCGTCGCGCCCGATGGATTCGGGGCCACCTTTGTGACGGCAGCGCTCGCGGCGGTGCAGGCGGAGCATCCGGCCATCACGGTCGAGTTGGTCACCTCTACCCGCCCGCTGAGTTTGCGTGGCGCAGGCTTCGACCTGGCGATCACGATCGGCACCACGGCGACTTCACGCCTCGCATCCGAACCACTCGCCGCGTACGCGTTGCGCCTCTACGCTTCGCCCGGCTATGTCGCGACGCACCCACCGATTCATTCTGTTGCTGACCTCGACAGCCATCCGCTGGTTTTTTATGTGGATGCCCTGCTTACGGTTCGCGAGCTCGACCTTGCCCCGGTGCTCGGCGGTATGCGCGTCGGATTCGGTTCCACGAGTGTGTTTGCGCAACTCGAGGCCACGCGTCAGGGAGCCGGCATTGGGCTGCTGCACGCCTTCATGGCTGAGCCCGAACCCGGCCTGGTTGCGGTGCTGCCCGATGAGGTCAGTTTCCGCTTGGAGTTCGCTCTTTCGGTGCGCAAAGAGGCCGCGGATGTCGAGGCCGTTCAGCTGGTGCGAGCGGCTCTGCACCGCGAGGTTGCGCGTCGCGGCTCAGAGCTATTGCCCTTCAACTAGCGCCCCACACCACCGTGTGCGTTTCTGCAGATTGTCCGTGCACTAATAGGCCTTGATTGCAGATCGGATGGGTTGCAGACTGGGCACACCTCCGATCGAAAGTAGGCCCATGTACTCCACGATTCCGCACTGGATCAACGGCTCCGCTACCGAGGGCGATTCGCCCAACCGTGGCGATGTCTTCAACCCCGCAACGGGCGCTGTCGCTCGCACCGTTCCTCTCGCATCCGTCGCTGATGTCAACGCTGGTGTTGCCGCGGCTAAGGCTGCGTTCCCCGCCTGGGGCAACACGTCGCTTGCCAAGCGCACCGCCGTGATGTTCGCTTTCCGTGAGCTGTTCAACGCTCGCAAGGATGAGCTTGCTGCCATCATCACCGCTGAGCACGGCAAGGTGCTTTCGGATGCTGCTGGCGAGATCGCCCGTGGCCTCGAGGTTCTCGACTACGCCTGTGGCATCGCTCAGCTCAGCAAGGGCGAGTACAGCGAGAACGTGTCGACCGGTGTTGACGTGTACTCGTTGCAGCAGCCGCTCGGCGTTGTCTCGATCATCAGCCCCTTCAACTTCCCGGCCATGGTGCCGATGTGGTTCTTCCCGATGGCTGTCGCCGCCGGTAACACCGTCGTGTTGAAGCCCAGCGAGAAAGACCCATCGGCATCGGTCTGGATGGCTGAACTCTTCTCTGAGGCTGGCCTTCCGGATGGCGTCTTCAACGTCGTTCACGGCGACAAGGTCGCCGTTGACACTCTTCTTGAGCACCCCGATGTTGCCAGCGTCTCCTTCGTTGGTTCCACCCCGATCGCCAAGTACATCTACGAAACCGCTGCTCACCACGGCAAGCGCGTTCAGGCTCTCGGTGGCGCCAAGAACCACATGCTGGTGCTTCCGGATGCGGACCTCGACCTCGTTGCTGACTCTGCTGTCAACGCCGGTTTCGGTTCCGCTGGCGAGCGTTGCATGGCGATCTCGGTCGTCGTTGCTGTCGAGCCTGTTGCTGATGCGCTCATCGCGAAGGTCAGCGAGCGGATGGCGACACTCAAGGTCGGCGACGGAACTCGCTCCTGCGACATGGGTCCGCTCATCACCGAGCAGCACCGCGACAAGGTTGCTGGCTACATCGAACTTGCTGAGGCTGACGGCTCCACTGTCGTCGTTGATGGACGCGGCATCGAGATCGACGGCGACGCTAACGGCTTCTGGCTCGGCCCGACGCTCATCGACAACGTCTCCACTGATTCGGATGTCTACAAGCACGAAATCTTCGGACCGGTTCTCGGCGTGATTCGCGTTCAGAGCTACGAAGAAGGGCTCGCCCTGATCAACTCGTCGCAGTACGGAAACGGCACCGCGATCTTCACGAACGATGGTGGAGCGGCTCGTCGCTTCCAGCGCGAAGTTGAGGTCGGCATGGTCGGCATCAACGTTCCGATCCCCGTTCCGGTTGCGTTCTTCTCCTTCGGCGGCTGGAAGGATTCGATGTTCGGCGACACGAAGGCTTATGGCCCCGACGCGATCCGTTTCTTCACCCGTCAGAAGGCTGTAACCAGCCGCTGGCTTGACCCCAGCCACGGTGGAATCAACCTCGGCTTCCCGCAGAGCGACGCCTAACACCTAGTCCGCATTACCGTCGCGATAGCGGTCCCGTACCTCGGGGCCGCTATCGCCGGTAGGATTGTCTTCTGTGGCTCTCACTATTGCAATCGTTGGACTCCCGAATGTCGGCAAGTCCACCCTCTTTAACGCTCTGACCAAGAATTCGGTGCTCGCCGCGAACTATCCGTTCGCGACCATCGAACCTAACGTGGGCATCGTGAACCTGCCCGACCCGCGCCTCAAGGTGCTCGCGGGCATCTTCGGCAGCGAGCGCATCCTGCCCGCTCCCGTCTCCTTCGTTGACATCGCCGGCATTGTGCAGGGCGCCAGTGAGGGCGAAGGTCTGGGCAACAAGTTCTTGGCGAACATTCGCGAGGCTGACGCCATCGCTCAGGTCGTGCGCGGCTTTAGCGACCCGGATGTTATTCACGTCGACGGCAAGGTTGATGCGGCATCCGATATGGAGACCATCAACACTGAGCTGATTCTCGCTGACCTGCAGACGCTTGAAAAGGCTGTTGCGCGGTACGAGAAGGAACTCAAGACCAAGCGTGTTGAGCCGGCCGTTCTCGAGGCTGCGCTTGCTGCGCAGGCGTTCCTCAATGAGGGCAAGCCGTTGTCGGCGGCGACCAAGATCGAACTTGAGCTGATCAGTGAACTGGGTCTGCTCACCTCTAAGCCATTCATTTACGTTTTCAACGTGGATGAAGCGGTGCTGGGCAGCACCGAAAAGCTCGCCGAATTGGCGGCCCTGGTTGCCCCCGCGAAGGCGATCTTCCTCGACGCTAAGTTGGAGGCCGAACTCATCGACCTCGACGAAGAGGATGCCGCAGAGCTTCTCGCGAGCACCGGTCAGGAAGAGAGCGGTCTCGACCAGCTCGCGCGTATCGGCTTCGACACTCTCGGCCTGCAGACCTACCTCACGGCTGGTCCGAAAGAGACTCGCGCCTGGACCATCCCGAAGGGTGCCAAGGCGCCTCAGGCTGCCGGCGTCATCCACACTGACTTCGAAAAGGGCTTCATCAAGGCTGAGGTCATCGGCTTCGACGACCTCGTCGAGACCGGTTCCATCGCTGAGGCTCGCGCCAAGGGCAAGGCTCGCGTTGAGGGCAAGGAATACGTCATGAGCGACGGCGACGTCGTGGAGTTCCGCTTCAATAACTAGGGGTTTTCGTCTTCCGTCACGCCAGGCTGCTCACAATCTCCGTGAGAAGAACACCTAGCGCGCTGAGACCTTCAGCGTGTTGGTGGTTCTGGTGATGCGCTCACCGTCGTTCTCGAGGAAGACGATCTCGCCGAACTCGAGAAGCGACCAGTCGTCACCCTCGGTCAAGGGCTCGGAGGCGAATATGACACCGGTCGCGTCATCCTCGCTGCTCTCCTCAAAATCGTAGGTCGTTGCGTCGTCCTCGAAGTTGCGTCCCATCAGTAGGTACATCGGTTCGAGGAGCATCGAGAGCGCGAAGTCGTCGCTGTCGGGGGCTGATTTCCGCAGCTCCTTCCAGTCACCAGCGGGGTTGGTCTCACCGTGGTGACCGAGGCCGACGTTGACACCGATGATGCGGTCGGCTGACACGAGGGCCATTTTCAGCTTCGTCAGAGCGCCGAGGTCGAGGTCCTTCATCGCCTGGGCGATCAGCTCGATGAGCTTCTCGATCGCTCGTTGGACGTCCTCGTTGCTGTCACCTTCGAGCAGCGAGAGGAGTAGCACGTAGATGAACTCGGTGTCCGTGTTCCCGCGCATTTGTTTGAGATACCGATCCTCGCAGTGCTGCAGCAGCTCGCGCTGCAGGAGCTGCCAGTTGGGCAGGTAGCCATTTTGGGCGACGATCCACGGGGTCTCCTCGAAGGAGAACGGGTGGCAGTTCTCGTCGACCATCACGACCTTCGAGTCGTACGCCGCGGCGCGCACATGCGCCAACATCGTGCTGGCTTGGAGGCTGGGGATCATCCGGCTGGCGTTGTCGTCGTAAAAGGCCGCCATGGGTCGGCGGTAGATGAAGGGTTCTTCGGGCTTCAGCAGGTGCTCGCCCCAGATTCCGAATCCCCATCCGGCCAACTGGAGCTCGGGGTGCCGTTCGGGGTCGAGTGCCTGGTTGATCAGGCTGTTCTCCGGCTTGAGTAGGAGGTTCTCCAGTGGTGTCTCAGGACCGAGGTAGGCGAGCACGCGGCACATAAGTCTCCTTCGTTGGGCTCCTGTCATCTTACCGTCGGTGCACGGGGCCGATGCTGGTCGCGGTGGAGTTCCGCTTCCATAACTAGCCGCGTCTCACAGTGCCGCACGACGGCTTTCGGCGGTCGTGCCACTATGACGTATGACAACAAGCCCTGTCCCGCGCACGAACACGCTCGCACTCATCGGATTCATCGCCGCGTTCATGATTCCGATCGTGGGGGTGGTGCTGGGCGCAATGGGTCGCAAGCAGATCACGTCGAGTGGGGAATCGGGTCGCGGGCTAGCTCGCGCAGCGATCATCATCGGCATCGCGGGCACGTTGTTCCAGGTCGCTTTCTTCGCTGTCTGGCTCACGATCATGACCGCTGGGCTGACGCAGAGCGGACTTCTGGGCTAGGCCTAGACCATGATTCGGTCTTTCTGGAAGAAGCATGTCAAGCCTCCGATCCCGGACGAAACCCTGGATCCGTTCGAGGGAGGCGTTGGTGTCTTAACGAAAGATGGCGTCGAAGCCGGCCACATCGCGTCAGTCGTAGGGCACTTCGTATCGCCATTGAGTCTCTTCCAGCAGACATGGTGGGTCTGGTACATCGTCGTCTGGGCCGACGGCACTCACGAGCGATCCCAGGAAGACTATCCACCGTGGATCACCGTGCGGGAGCTGCAAGCGGGATACTTCGAATTCAGCGGCCACAAGTCGCCACACAACGGTCGCTACGATTTCGCTTGGCTCGACGCGGACGAAGCGGCCGCTACTAAAGAGAAACTAGGCATCACGGACGAAGAGTTTTAGAGGCGCTGAGGGTGACCGCGTCGACGCTCTACTCTTAGCGTGAATTAGGCTCCGCGAATCTCTTCTCAAGCTTCGCGAGCTGTGCGGGCGATCGAGTCCAATTCGGGTTTTTGTCCCAGGCCGGCTTTCGTTTGCCACTTTGTTTCCGCGTGAGGTGCCACGCATCGCAACGATCACAGGGATAGACGCGATGTGGCATCTTCATGTCTGCCTTTTCCGCTTTCTGCCAGCGGCTAAGTGCCTCGCGAGCTTCCGCTTGAGTACGGAAGGCGTTCTTGGCGCAGGATGATGCTTTCGCCACCGGGGATGGTGGTGGCGTCGACTTGGTTTTTAGCGGGCGCGTTGCCTTCGTTTTCGTGGCCGGAGCGGTTTCAGCGCGGTTCAGTTGTCGATCGATCGCGGTCAGGATCGCGTCCATGTCTGCGTCATCCTCTGCTCCATATATCTGCCGGTCACTGAGGGAATATCGCTCTTCCATAAAACGCAGGATAGCGGCTGGACCCGCCACTGCGTTCCCTGCCGAAACGCCGGTAAGCTTTTTCGAGCAGCACTGCCGCCGAACGCTTTGATCAAAGGATGCTCATGCCCGTTATCGCCATCATCGGAGCAGGCCCCGGACTCGGCGCTGCAGTCGCCCGCCGGTTCGGACGCGAAGGCTTCGCCGTCGCCCTAGTTTCACGTGACCAGTCGAAGCTTGACGCTCTCGCATCTGAGCTCGAAGCGGATGGCGTGACCGCTCGCGGTTTCGCCGCCGACGTGCGTGAGCCGGCGCAACTCGAAAGCGCGCTCGCTCGTGCGGCTGCCGAGCTCGGGCCCATCACCGCCGTTCAATACAGCCCGCTCCCATCACGCGACTACCTGAAGCCGGTGCTCGATCTGACTCCCGAACTCGCACTCGAAGCGCTGCAGTTCTCTGCCCTCGGTCTCATCCACACCGTGCGCGCGGTGCTGCCCGCAATGCGCGAGGCTGGCCACGGCAGCATCATCCTGATCAACGGCGGAACCTCGGTGAAGGCCCGTGCAGGCTTCGCGGGAACGTCACTCGCGTTCCCCGCCGAAAGTGCTTACGGCGAGATGCTGCACGAGACACTTGAAGGGGAGGGGATCCGCATCCGTCAGCTCGTCATCCCGGGCGGCATTCCCAAGCTTCAGCTGCCCAACGGCATTGATGACGTCGCTTCTCGCATCTGGGCCATCCACGCTTCAGAGGGCGAGTTCCGCACGATGCTCATCCCGCTCGAAGACGGCCGCGAATAGTGCGCTCTTCCGCGACTAGGCGCACAACCTGCCGGCCTTCGAAAGGAATCAGTTCATGACGACAGCGGAAGAGTACCTTCGCAACATTCCCGCGGCCCACCGCTCGGCGACAAACACCATTGTTGCGCGGCTCTCGCTGTGGGCAAAGGACCTTGCGTCTGAACTGCAGCCGGTGGTGTTCCTTCCCGGCCAGAAAGACCACCCGGTCTTTGACGACGCTGCTCGAGTCTTCGACGAAGCTGTCGAGCAGCTGTTGCTTGCGGATGCTCCGCGACCGAACGAGGTGCCGCTGCTGTTCGTCGGCTACCACGCCATGAATCGCTTCACACGAAAGCGCCAGACTCTGGGTTTTCTCGTGACCGATCAACGCATCGTTATTCAAGACAAGTTCGCGGGAGTATTCGGGCGAGAGCTCCCCAACTATCGGATGCTGCCCGTCACCTCGGTAGATCCGGTCGCCTCCAGCCATGCCCTGATCAGTTCCGTTGGCAGTGCGTTCGACTGGTCAGACATGGTGAAGCTCATCGGAGCCGACTCGGCTGAGGGCCACTCTCCAGAGTTCCGGCTCACTCAACTTCTCGCGGATGCCGTGACGAGCGTCGTGCAGCTCTCGCAGGTGCTCGGGCTCGCCATCGCGGGCGAACCGGACGAGGAAGAGACTGAGAACGCGACTGCTGCTGAGCTGGTTCCGCGGCTGGCAGAGCTCGGCATCCGTAGTGACGTGTTGCTTGCTGATGACCCGCGCCTCGCCAAGATGCTCAAGAAATTTGGCCCCAAGATCGGCTTGGGCGACGGCGAGACTATAGCGTTCGCATCGCTCGATAAAACCTTCGCGGGTGTGTACGGCATTGTCGTTACGGATACCGCGGTTCGCTCGTGTGACCTAATGGAAGAACCGGTCGTATCTCTCCGCAGTGCAATCGACCCGGCATCCGTCAAGCTGGATGACAAAGCGACCGCCATCATTACGGAGCCGGGCGTCGCGCACGTGCTTGTCTCGCACCTGTCGGCCGACGTGAAGAATGGGATTGTGACCGCGCTGCGCGAACTGATCGCGGGCGACATCAAGCCTTAGGCGTTGACGAGTACCGACTCGGCAGCGGCACGTCGTGCGCGGGGTGCGGTTTCGCGCTCGCGGATGACGTCGGTCATCTCGGCGGGGTCGCCCAGTGCGCCAACGGCCATGACCGTGGTGGGTGTGAAGTGCGGGTCGAGGTCGAGGGCTGCTGCTGCGGCATCCGAGTCGAAGCCTGACATCTGGTGGCTGAACAGCCCGTGGCTCTGGGCCTGGATCGTGAAGTAGGCAACGGCCTGGCCGGTGTCGTAGAGGGCGGTCGGCTGCGGCTTGCCTTCGGGGTTGTGGTGTTCCGTCAGGAAGACGAGCAGTGCCGACGCGGATCCGGCCCACGTTTGGTTGAACGCGATAAGCGAGGAAACGATGGCGTCGTGCTGCGGGGTTCCGCGACGAGCGACGACGACGCGCCAAGGCTGGCTGTTGTAGGCCGAGGGTGCCCAGCGAGCAGCTTCGAGAGCATTCTGCAGCGCCGCCTCGTCAAGAGGCGCGGTGGCATCGAAGTGGCGGGGGCTCCACCGTTCGGCAAGCACATCAAGGATGGGGGAGTCGGTCGCGGCGAGACGGTCGTGAAGCATGGTCATAAAGAGGGCCTTTCAGGAGCTGAACAGAAGCAATCTGCGATGTCGATGGGTGCAACAGAGGCGTCGCTGAACCTATTCCGAATCTGCGAACCAATCTGCAACCGCGCAATCAGGTAAAATTGACGATTAGCGACTAGTTCAGCGCTGCGCCAGCCCGAACGGCGCCAAGCCGAAAGTGCCTTATGTCTGACGCCCTGCCTCTCTGCCCGAACTGCTCTAGCGACCTCGCCTACGAAATGGGCGCGCTGTTGGTGTGCCCGATGTGTGGTCACGAGTGGTCGCCAAGCGAGGCGGATGCCGCTGCCGAAGCAGAGCAGAACGCCGCAGTGATCAAGGATGCGTTCGGCACGCCGCTCGCCGATGGCGACACGGTGAGCATCGTCAAGGACCTCAAGGTCAAGGGCAGCCCCACGTCGATCAAGGTCGGCACGAAGGTGCGCAACATTCGCCTCGTTGACGGTGTTGGCGACCACGACATCGACTGCAAGGTTGACGGTTTCGGCCAGATGCAGCTCAAGTCGAGCGTCGTCAAGAAGGTCTAGGCGGCCACGTTTTCGCCGCGATAGCTTCGAGAATTATCAGGTTCGCTCACTGCCCACGGGCGTAGGGTGACGGCATGACCGAAAAGCAGCCCTACAGGGTGATTTCTGAGCATGATGGTTACGAAGTGCGGCTCTATCCGGCACACATTCTTGCGCAGGTGGATGCCGATGGTTCGTTCTTTGAGGCGGGAAATCAGGGGTTTCGTCCCCTCATCCGCTACATCAGTGCCTCCAACATTTCTATGACGGCGCCGGTCATTCAATCACCGGGCCAATCGAAGAGATACACGGTTAGTTTCGTGATGCCTGCTGGCGCAACGAGCGTTCCGGCGCCTCGCGATGCCACTGTGCGTACCGTTGACGTGCCCGAGCAGCGGGTAGCTGCGCGGCGTTTCAGCGGTGGCTCGAACGAAGACCGATATCAAGAGAATGCGGATGCTCTGCTTGCCGCCCTCACCCGTGATGGTTGCGCGCCGCTCGGCTCCGTCTATTTCGCCCGCTATGACCCGCCGTGGAAGCCGGGATTTTTGAAGCGCAACGAAGCCCTAGTCGTTGTTCGCTAGCCCCACCCGCTAGCCCCACCCACCGCACTTCAGGAGAATCCATGACCCGCGTCGCCGCCATCGATTGCGGAACCAACTCGATCCGCCTGCTCATCGCCGACCTCGACGGCCACGGCGGTCTGACCGACGTCGTGCGCACTCTCGAAGTCGTGCGCCTGGGGGAGGGCGTCGACCGCACCGGCCAGTTCAGCCAGGGCGCCCTCGATCGCACCCTCGCGGCCGTGCGCCGCTATGCCGATCTGTGCCGCGAGCACGGCGCCGAGCGCATCCGTTTTGTGGCTACCTCTGCCACCCGGGATGCCGCCAACCGTGCCGAGTTCACCGACGCGGTCCTCGCGATTCTGGGTGCGCCGGTCGAAGTGATTCCCGGAACCGAAGAAGCCGCGCTGTCGTTCCGTGGCGCGCTCACGGCGCTGCCCGCATCCGATTTCGACGACGCAACTGCGACCACGCCTGCACTCCAACACCTCGTCGTTGACCTCGGTGGCGGCTCCACTGAACTCGTGATCGGCGGCAACATCCCTGAAGCGGCATATTCGATGGATGTCGGCTGCGTGCGACTGGCGGAGCGCAACATCACGAGCGACCCGCCCTCCGATTCTGAGCTCGCCGCCATCCGTAGTGACGTCAGTGCGGCCCTCGATATCGCCACGGCGACAGTCGATCTCTCGCAGGCCAGCGAAGTCATCGGTGTTGCCGGGACTGTCACCACAATCACCGCGCATGCCCTCGGTCTCACCAGCTATGACCCGGTCGCGATCAGCGGAAGCCGGTTACCGCTCGCAGACGTGCTCCGTTCCTGCGAAGCGCTCACCCACATGCCCCGCGCCGAACGTGAAGCCTTGCCCTACATGCACCCCGGTCGCGTGGACGTGGTTGCCTCGGGCGCCATCATCTGGGCGACAGTGCTCCGTCGAGTGGCGGATGCCGCGGCTGCAGCCGGACACCCGCTCGAGTGGGTCACGACGAGCGAGCGCGACATCCTCGACGGTGTCGCCCTCTCGCTCGCGACTGACTGAGCGGTTGTCTGGCCAGCCGACTAGCGAAACGACTTAAGCGCGCTCGCCAGCGTCGAGATCAACCCCCGCCGTCTCCGGCCCGACAAACGCACCCACCGCAATCAGTATCCCGCCGAGGGCGAGCAACGCAGCTACCGCACCCTGCTGCCCCAAAATGCCTTGCAGCGCCGGCAGGTAGTACGGATACAGCGCCGGGATCACGATCGAGAGGCTGTATCCAACGCCGTAGCCGCTCGCGCGCACCGAAGTGGGGAACCGCTCCACGAGGTACGCCCCGACCGGCCCGTACGCCGACACGGTCACCACTTGAAGCGCGACTACTCCGAGCACAAGCAGCCCAAGGCTAGGTGCCGCAAACACGGCGAGAAACGCGAGCGGGCCTGCAACCGCCGTCAGCATCCCGAACCCCATAAAGAAGCGCCGCCGTCCGGTGAAGGTCGAGAGATGACCGCACGCTGCCATAGTGAGAGCGGATGCCGCGGTGCCGATCATCATCGCGAACGACAGGGTTCGACCATCCAATGTCCCTGTCGCGCCCAGCGCCCCCGCGCCGGAACCCAGCTGACCGGCCAGCACCGGTATCGCCATGTTGGTGAGCAGCCAGAGCCCGCTCATCATGATGAACACTTGCCAGAGCGCACGGCGGTGGCGGCCGACGAGAATCTGTTTCAACGGGTTAGTGCGCTGCAATGGGCGTTGCCACTGCGGCGACTCTTCGACCCGCGCACGGTAGTAGAACAGCATCGTGAAGGCGAGCAGCGAGCCCAAGATGAAGAGCGCACGCCAGCCCCACTGGTTATAGGCGGCGGCGTCGAGCACGCTCTGCAGCACAAACACCATGCCCGCGATCGAGGCGTTGGCCCAGGGCGACATCCACATGATGAGGCCGCTGACGAGGCCGCGCCGTTCGGGCCGCGACCATTCCATCGCGAGTGGGATGGCGGAGGTGTATTCTCCGCCGAGGAAGATGCCGCCGACAAACCGCAGCAGAAGAATTGCGGCCAGGGTTCCGCTACCGAGCACGGTGTGGTCGGGCACGAACGCGATCAGCAGAGTCGTGAGCGCGACACCGAGCAGAGCGACCTTCGTGGTCGCCGTTCGCCCGATGCGGTCGGAAATGGACCCGAAAATCGCCGCCCCGATCGGTCGGCCAAGCAGCGTCGCGACAAAGATCAGGCCGGCGTTCCCGACCAGATTGTCCGAGCCAAACAGTTGGGCGGATGCCGGCGCGAGCGCAATCACCGGTAAGAAGATGTCGAACTGGTCGACATAGTTGCCGAAGATCCCGCCGCGCACAGCGCGACGTGTGGCCAACGGAGCCGCAGAGGAGGCAGACGAGACAGCGGGGATCGAATGTGTGGGGCGCATGAGCCGTACTTCCTTCGCCGGCATTACCCGGTAGGTTCGACGGTCGAAGCTGCGTCAGCTCCCTCTCAGCCCTTGCATTAGGGCTCCCGTGTGGACGCCACCAACCTAACACTCCGCTGCGCTCAAAAAGACCGGCAAAGTCCCAAGAATCGCGCAGCAAGCTTCCAGCCAGACCGTCAAAGATTCCATGAGTAAAGCTGAACGATCGGCGGAGATCGTACAACGATTCAATCCCCACTTTCAGATGAAAAGGAGAGGTCATTATGGCCACAAGCGAGAACTCTCTTCCCGGAAATTCGGCAGAGTACGACAAATGGTGCGATGAAGAGATCGAGGCCCGCGGCCCGATTAGTGAGCTGCTTCTTAACGCGTTTTCACAGCAGAGCAAACCGCAAGAGGTCGTGGGATTGCCTGAAGCTGTAGCGTCCGCTGTCGAAAGCGGTCGGGATCTCATCCGCGATGAAGACGTGCAATTGGCGCTGTTTCTGCTCTACGGCCTCTACTACGGGGCCGTGGTGGAAAATGGCGATCGCTGGGAGTGGGATCTGGGCACTATCGCGGCGCGACTCGATCTCGAGCAGGCGTTCGAGGCGCAGCTCCGTGCGGCGGTCACCATTCCGGAGTTGCCGAACGCTGCGGACGAGGATGTCGCTGCCGCCCTTTTTGAGTTCACCAGCGCAGACTCCGGACCGAGTCTCTCTCGCTATGTGGCAAAGAAACTCACGGCGGATCAAGCCCACGAGTACTTAGTGCAGCGTTCGATTTACACACTGAAGGAAGCTGACCCGCACTCCTGGGCAATTCCGCG
Source organism: Salinibacterium sp. NG253 (assembly GCF_015864945.1). Classification (GTDB taxonomy): domain Bacteria; phylum Actinomycetota; class Actinomycetes; order Actinomycetales; family Microbacteriaceae; genus Rhodoglobus. The sequence goes on from NZ_JADYWF010000002.1 coordinate 469,804, forward strand.
CCTTCGCGGTCGGGCCAAGGCGGCGCTGGTCGAGATTCAGTCCGATGAGTATGGCGCCGGGCGCCGAGATCGGATGCACTCCGAAATTTATGCTCGCACCATGCGCGGTGTGGGGCTCGATTCGCGGTATGGCGCGTACCTCAACTACGCGCCAGCGATCACGCTGGCGTCGTTCAACATGATGTCGATGTTTGGGCTCCATCGCCGACTTCGCGGGGCCATCGTCGGCCACTTGGCGGCATTCGAAATGACGTCATCGATCCCCAACAAGCTGTATGCGCGTGGCTTCCGCCGCCTCGGTTATGGAGGCGATGTCACTGAGTACTTCGATGAGCATGTGGAAGCCGACGCGGTTCATGAACAGATTGCGGCGCGCGACTTAGCTGGCGGTTTGGCGGAGAGCGAGCCAGCGTTGCTGAGCGAGATTTTCTTTGGCGCGGGTGCGTGCCTCCTACTTGACGACTGGGTGGCGCAGCACATGCTGGAGTCGTTCGAGGCCGGGCGTTCGTCGCTTCGAAAGCCTCTCGCGGCGCTGGCGACCGGCGACTTCGTGAATGATTCCAACCCGATCGGAGAGGTAGCGGCACGATGAACAAGCAGTCCCACAATTCCCCTGAGGCGCGCGGCTCTGACGATGTCGAAGTGATTGCTTGCGCCGACGGACCGCTCTTGGTTCGAGGCGCGATTGACTTGCGATCGTCAGACGGCGAGCCCATTCCTCAATCACGGCGCACCGTTGCGCTCTGCCGCTGTGGGGTGTCAGACATCAAGCCGTTTTGCGATGGAACTCACAAACTCGTCAACTTCAAGGCGTAGTGGCGCAGGCGGCGATAATGGGGAGATGACTTCTCCTGAATTCTCCGCTCTGGCCACCGAGCCTTATGTCTCGCTCACTACTTTCCGCAAGTCGGGGGATGCGGTCTCTACCCCGGTGTGGATTGTTGCGGATGGCGATCGCATGTTTGTTACGACGGCGCCCCATTCGGGCAAGGTGAAGCGCATCGCTCATACTGATCGCGTCGAACTGACCGCGTGCGACATGCGTGGCACGATAACCGAGGGTGCTGCCACGGTGACGGCGACCGCGAGTGTTCATCATGATGCTGAGACTTTGGATGCCATGGATGCGGCTCTCAAGAAAAAGTACGGCGCCAAGTACGCGGCAATCCGTCTCGCGCAGAAGCTTCGCGGCACTGCAGGGCAATCGGTTGCGATCGAGTTGCGCGCGTAGGTTCGCATCATGAGCCTCGATGACGATCCGTTCGGGTTCGAGATCACGAAGAGTGGTGAGGTGCGCATTTTTCGCGCTGGTCGCGAGGTTGTGGTGGTGCGAGGTGTTGCTGCGGCCAACTTGTCGGCGCGTTTAGGAACGAGTGCAGCTTCTGATCAGCAGGTTTTGGCGCGGGCGACGGGAAACTACCGTCGCGGCAATGAACGGCGTTAGAGGGCGGGAGCAAGCACTTTATTCCCATGCAAAAATCTTGCGCTAGGAGATGAAATCAGGCGTCTCACCGGGATATTCGTTGGTTTCACGCAACGATACTGAGAATAACCTGTGTAAGGCCGTTTTATTGAAGCGAAATTGTGTCACTATTGTGTAGGCCCCCGAAAGGGGGTCAACTCTTGGTTCCCCCGAAATCAAGTGCACCCGTGATCGATGGAGTCCCCCTGTGTCCCGACCTCGCCACCGTTCCAGAACAATTAAATCCTGGTTCCTCCGCGCTAGTACACCCGCCCTCGCAACCCTGCTCACCCTGTCCCTCGCCGGTGGTGGCGCTCTCGTAGCGCTTGCTGCCCAGAACAAGCTCGACGATTTTGTGGCCCAGACTTTCGGATGCCCGAATGCCACCGAACTCGTTGTCGTCACCGATCCCACCATTTCGTCGACCGTCCAAACCGTCGCGAATGCTTTCAATGCGGAGCACGTTGGTCAATGCCTCTCGGCCACAATCGTGACGCAGCGCTCCGCGGATACCGCCGCATTGCTGGCATCCGGCACCTCCACTGGTGCTGACGCCTGGATCCCTGATTCGCCGATTTGGTTGAACCGAGTGGAAAGCACCGCGACCGCTCTCGGCCGCGAAATCCCCAAGACGCAGGAGTGGGATTCGATCGCATCGAGCCCGCTTGTGCTGGCAACCCCGGCCGTGAAGGTCGCGGAATTCGAAGCATCCGAGGTGGGGTGGGGTGCAATCCTTGATGGCCGTTACCGCACGCTTCTGCCTGATCCTGAATCGTCATCTGCGAGCATGATCGCGCTCGCTACCCTCAATGATCTCGCGGCAGATACCGACCCTGCTGACTTCGACCGTGTGCTGATGAATCTGGGGCGCTCGATCCCCGACTCCACCAAGGCGGCCTTCACCGAGCTGCAGATCACTGACTCACGCACGGTTGCTCTCGCAACCGAGCGAGAGATCGTGGAACATAACGCGTCCAGCCCTGACGAGCCTCTGGTGGCGCTGTACCCGTCCGAAGGCACCGTCGCCCTCACCTACCCCTTTGTTGTTGTCGATAACTCCGAAGTAACGGAACTCGAAGCCTCACGGATGACCGACGAAGAACGCGCAGAACTCGCCGACCTCGAAACCTCTCGTACGAAGCTTCTTGAGGAATTTGCTGATCTTGTTCGAGGCTCGGCTCAGGTCCTGAACGCCGAAGGTTTCCGTGACAACGCCGGCGAGGGCGAGATTCTCGCCTCCGGTGTCATCGCAGCACCCGTCGCCACCAAGTCGGTGGGAGACACTGACGAACTCGTGAGCATTCTGCGCAACTGGAACGCCCTCAACCTGCGCTCGCGCATTCTCACCGTCGTCGACGTTTCTGGTTCGATGCTTGAGCGTGCCTGGGACGGTCAGCGCCGCATCGAGATGTTCCAGAACTCGGCCGAGGATGCCTTCAGTACGCTTTCTGAGGATGACGAGCTCGGCATGTGGCTCTTCTCCAAAGAGCGCGTTGGCACCGAGGACTGGGAAGATGTCGCGGGCATCCGCTCCATGAACGATCCCGAGCACGTTGAGAACCTTCAGGCGATCATCGACACCCTCCCGTCGCGCATCAACGGCTACACCGGTCTCAACGACACCGTTTTGGCCGCGGTTACTCACGTGCGCGAAGACTTCAACCCCGACAAGGTCAACTCAGTGATCCTCATAACTGACGGTCGCAACGAAGACGACAACGGCATCTCCTTGGAGAAGCTGGTTGACGAACTGAACGCGATGATCGACAACAACACTGATGAGCCCGTTCCCGTGGTGCTCGTCGGAATTGGGCCAGACACCGACGTCGAAGCGATGCGAAAGATCGCCCAGGTCACCGGTGGAACGGCCTACCAAGCAAACAACCCCACCGAGCTCAGTAACGTGATGCTCGAGGCGTTGTCACAGCGCGACTGCCGCCCGAACTGCAGTTAGCGAACGCCCAGCAACCTGCGACACCACTGGTGTCGCAGGTCGCTGAGGTCTGTGGCGAAGGCGGAGGGACCCGCTTCCACCACAGATTGGCTAGGCGCCTGCTGTCGGGGCTGCTTCGGCAGCGTCGGCAGCAGGAACGCCGGCGGCAACATCCGCGGCCATGCGTGAACGACGATCCAGATGGATGCCGGCCACCATGCAGCGCACCGAGCCACCGGCCAACTCGATCGTCGGAATGTCGAGCGGCACGATCTCGCAGCTGGCTTCGATCACCGAGCGCTGAGCGCGAGTGAGACTCGCGAGTGCGCGGTTTGAGAGGGCCAAGATGCGGCCGTTCGGAGTCCTCAGCTCGAGAGCATTTCCCGCAAAGTTAGCAATCTGCTCAGCCGTGAGGTCGATCAGGGTGCGACCGGGGGCGGTCAGGCGCTCGGCCATTTCCATGCGGCGATCTCCCGACGCAATCAGGTCGAGCCCGATCATGGCGAAGTCGGTCGCGATGCACATCATGACGTTGGTGTGGTAAATCGGCACACCGTGGCTGTCGCGGGCCTCAAACATCATTGGCTCATAGCCGAAGGATGCGCAGAACCGTTCGAGCGCGAGCGGGTTGGCGCGGTGCGATTCTGCCGCATACGCTACCCGGTTGGTGTGGTCGATGACCATCGCGCCGGTGCCCTCAAGGTAGATGCCGTCGTGCTCTAGTCCGGAATAGTCCACGACATCCTGCACCCGAAAGTCATGCTTCAACATTTCAATGACATCGGTGCGTCGCTCGGTGCGCCGGTTTGGAGCAAACATCGGATACACCGCAACGCGCCCACCACTGTGCGTCGAGAACCAGTTGTTCGGGAACACACTGTCGGGCCGCGTGCTCTCCTCATCCTCAAACACGTGGATGTTGACGCCCGCGTCACGCAACGTCTCGGCCACCTGGGTGGACTCGTCGTACGCGGCGCGAGCAATCTCATCCGGAGTGCGGCTGGGGTCAGTCGACTGGAAGGCATTGTCGCCCGCAGTTTGGCTATTCGGGGTGAAACGGTGCGGGCGGATGAGAACAGCGGCCGAAGGGGCCTGAACGCTCATCGGTGGCCTACGCGGTCAGTACAGGAACGCGCGACACGAGCGAGAACAGATCCTTGGGGTCAGCCGGGTCGGCAATCAGGTCAAGGTTCGTTGCATAGTCGGTGTCACGAACAGCGTCGAAGACGTAGCGCAGTGCCGAGAAGTCTTCGATCGCGAAACCAACGGAGTCGAAGAGTGTCACTTCCTCAGCGGAGCTGCGGCCCGTCGCGGTACCGGCGAGAACTTCCCACAGCTCGGTGATGGGGGAGTCCGCTTCAACCTGCTGAATTTCGCCCTCGATGCGGGTTTGCTCGGGGAACTCGACGAACACGGTCGAGTTGCGCACGATGGCCTCTTCGAGTTCTGTCTTGCCTGGGCAGTCTCCGCCAATGGCGTTGAGGTGCATGCCGGGTTCAATCATGTCGGCGGTGAGAATCGTCGCGTTCTTCTTGTCGGCGGTGCAGGTGGTGACGATGTCGGCGCCGGAAACAGCGTCTGCTGCTGAGGTTGCGCGCACGATGTCGAAACCGAGTGGCTCAACGTTGCGGATGAACTTGTCCATCGCAGCGGGGTCGGTGTCCCAGACGCGCAGGCTCGTGATGCCGAGGCCGGCGCGGAAGCCGAGTGCCTGGAACTCAGACTGAGTGCCGGTGCCGATGAGGGCGAGAACACTGGAGTCGGGGCGAGCCAAAGCGCGCGCGGCCATGACGGAGGTCGCAGAGGTGCGCAACGCCGTCAGCAGGGTCATCTCCGAGAAGAAGGTGGGGTAGCCGTTGTCGACGCGGGCAAGCATGCCGAGCGCAGTCACGGTCTGGAAGCCCAGTGCAGGGTTGGATGGGTGGCCATTGACATACTTAAAGCCGTACGTTTCGCCATCGCTCGTCGGCATCAATTCGATGACGCCTTCGGGGGAGTGGGCGGCAACGCGAGGTGACTTGTCGAACTGGGGCCACTTGGCATAATCCTGTTCGAGGTAACCCACGATGCCCATAATGATTGGCTCGATGCCGGTGTCGGCAATCCAGCGGCGCATGTTGTTGACGTCTACGTAGTGAACCATGGTCACTCCTTTCGTTGCGGTAATCGTGCTTCCTACGTTACGAATGTGCACTATGTAGCTACAACTCCCAGTCGACGCTATTTCCGGCCAATAACTAGGCATAATGCGAGGCTAAATTATACACTTTGTGTATGTCTGACTTAGATGACCTCGATCGTCGCCTCCTCGCCGCGCTTCGAGCCGATGCGCGAGAGTCAGTGGCGAGCCTCTCGCGTCGCCTCAACGTCACGCGCGCGACCGTCACGAGCCGTATCGATCGCCTCGTGAGCAACGGCACAGTGCTCGGTTTCTCGATCCGTATTCGGGAAGATCGCGACCCGTCCTTTATCCGGGCGATTGCCTTTGTCGAGGTAGAAGGGCGATCGACGGACTCTGTGATCAGCCAGTTGCGAGGCCTGCCCGAGATCCACGAACTTCACACCACCAACGGCGCCTGGGATCTGGTGGCAGACATCCGCACCGACAGCCTCAGCAACTTTGACCGGGTGCTGGCCCGCATGCGCAATGTGGAAGGTGTCGTGAACAGTGAGACCAGTTTGTTGCTCAGTTCAGCGCTTCTGTAGCGCGAGCATCCTTCCCACATTGCTATGCTGAACTCACAACTGAACATCGGGCCGCAACACGATGCGGGAGAGCCGGGCACCCAGCGCTAGTCAACTGAAATTGGCAAGCGTCAGGCCGGCACCGAAGGAGCAAGCCTCCCCGCCAATCTCTCAGGTTCACGTACCGCACCGCACTGGCCACTCTGGAAAGAGAACCTCGCATCACCCTGAGGTTCCGCCGACGGTGAAAGCTCGCTAGCGTTTAGCGTGTGAAGCTCTCAGGCTCATCACAGAGGGGGAGTTCTATTCACTAGCCCATGCGCCAGGAGAACTCCGTGACCGATGTATCAAGTTCTGAAGCTTCATCCGCTGAATCTTCGCCCACCGCGGTGAGGTATTCGCCGTTGCACAACATCCATGAGCAACTCGGTGCTGCGTTCACCGATTTCGCTGGCTGGATGATGCCGGTGCGGTATAGCTCCGACCTCGCCGAGCACCATGCCGTGCGCACCGCTGCCGGCATTTTCGACATCTCGCATATGGCCGAGATTCACGTGCGCGGCGCTGACGCTGGCGCGTACCTCGACTACGCGCTCGCGGGCAAGCTCTCGGGTATTGCCTTGGCTCAAGCCAAGTACAGCCTGTTGCTCAATGAGGCGGGTGGCATCATCGATGACCTCGTCACCTATCGCCTTGCCGACGACCATTTCCTCGTCGTGGCGAACGCAGGCAACCGTTTCGCTGCCGCAACTGCTCTCACCGAGCGCGCTGCCGACTTTGACGTAGTGGTCACCGACGAGAGCGACGACTACGCGCTTATCGCCGTGCAGGGTCCGGTCTCGCGCGCCATCCTCGAAGCGACCGCCGGTCTCGGCGACTTCGCTACGCCGCTCGACGAACTCAAGTACTACCGCGAAACCGCGGCCACCTTCAACGGCACCGACCTCATTATCGGTCGCACCGGGTACACGGGCGAAGACGGCTTTGAGCTGTACATTCACGTGGATGCCGTGGCCGACCTCTGGGCAGCGCTCACCGTCGCCGGCGAACCGCTCGGCCTCGTGCCCGCCGGTCTCGCGTGCCGAGACACTCTCCGCCTCGAAGCGGGCATGCCGCTGTATGGACACGAGCTCAACCTCAGCACCTTCCCCGTGCAAGCGGGCCTCGGCCGCGTTGTTGCGCTCAGCAAGGAAGGCGACTTTGTCGGCCGCACTGCAATCGAAGCCGGGCCGGATGCTGACGCTCGCGTTCTCGTCGGTCTCGCTGCCGAGGGTCGCCGTGCCGGTCGCGCCGACTACCTCATCTTCGACGGCGACACCGAGGTCGGAGTCATCACCTCCGGTGCGCTCTCGCCGACTCTGGGCCACCCCATCGCGATGGCTTATGTCGACCCCGCCGTGAGCGAGGTCGGCACCGAGCTTCACATTGATGTGCGGGGCAGTCGCATTGCTGCATCCGTTGTTTCCCTACCCTTCTACAAAAGAGAGGCCTGATCATGGCTGAGAAGAGCGAATTGCAGTACACCGCCGAGCACGAGTGGGTGTTGGTTGACGGCAACGTCGCGACGGTCGGAATCACCGACTTCGCGGCAGGCAAGCTGGGCGACATCGTTTTCGTTGATCTGCCCAAGGTTGGGGCCACCGTCGCTGAGGGCAAGATCGTTGGCGAGATCGAGTCGACCAAGTCGGTGGGCGAACTCTTCGCTCCCGTTGCGGGAACCGTCGTCGAATCCAACGATGCTGTCGCCGACAGCCCAGAACTCGTCAACAGCGACCCCTTCGGCGAAGGCTGGCTCGTGAAGATCGAATTTACTGAACTCCCGTCGATGCTCAGCCTCGACGAATACACCGCATTGACAGGCGAATAATGCCCAACCCTTTCATCAGCGGCACGTTTGCTGACCGCCACATCGGCACGGATGACGCAGCCCAGGCCAGCATGTTGGCCGCTGTCGGCTACGACAGCCTCGAATCGCTCGTGGATGCTGCGGTTCCGCCCGCCATTCACCAGACTCCGATCGTGAATTCCACGATCCCGGCTCCCGCCTCTGAGCGTGAGGCGCTCGCCGAACTGCGTGCTCTCGCCGGCGCAAACAAGATTCGTCGCAGCATGATCGGTCTCGGTTACTACGACACCATCACGCCCGCCGTAATCAAGCGCAACGTGCTTGAAAACCCGAGCTGGTACACGGCCTACACGCCGTACCAGCCGGAGATTTCGCAGGGTCGCCTTGAGGCGCTCCTCAACTTCCAGACGATGGTTGCTGACCTTGCTGGAATGACCACGACGAACGCGTCGATGCTCGATGAGGGCACCGCCGCTGTTGAGGGGATGCTCCTTGCGCGCCGTGCGGCTCGCGTGGAGTCGCCCGTGTTCATCGTGGATGCCGATACTTTTCCGCAGACCAAGGCTCTGCTGGCGAACCGCGCGGAGGCTCTCGGAATTGAGCTTGTTGAGATCGACCTGGCAACGCTCGGTGCGAACCCTGAGCTGCCGGAGTGCTTCGGCGCGCTCATCCAATACCCGGGCGCAACCGGTCGCGTGTGGGATTCCAGCGAGGTTATCGCTGCAGTGAAAGCTCACGGCGGACTCGCCGTTGTTGCCGCTGATCTGCTTGCGTTGACGATTCTCAAGTCGCCCGGTGAACTCGGCGCAGATGTTGCCGTCGGCACCACACAACGCTTCGGCGTTCCGATGGGCTTCGGCGGACCGCACGCCGGCTACATGTCGGTGCGCAAGGGCCTCGAACGCCAGTTGCCCGGCCGCCTCGTCGGTGTATCTCAGGATGCCGCTGGCGACCCCGCCTACCGTCTTTCGTTGCAGGCGCGCGAGCAGCACATCCGCCGCGAGAAAGCGACCTCCAACATCTGTACCGCGCAGGTTTTGCTCGCTGTCATGGCATCCATGTATGCCGTTTATCACGGACCGCAGGGCCTCAAGCGAATCGCTCAGCGCATCCACCACGACACCGCCAAGTTCGCAGCACGCTTGACCGCTGCCGGCTACACGGTCGAGAACGAGACCTTCTTCGACACCCTCTCTGTGACGAAAAAAGGTCAAGCGCAAGCGATCGCCGCCAAGGCACTCGAGAGCGACATCCTGCTCTATGTTGTGGATGCTGACACTGTTCGTTTGAGCTTCGACGAAGTCTCGACGCAGCCTTACGGTGGAATGCTCGCCGCGCAAGAGAACGATCTCGCCGAAGCCTTTGGGCTCGAGAGCGGCTACACGACACCGCTTGACGACTCCAGCATCCCCGAGGCTCTCAACCGCACGAGCGAGTACCTCACGCATCCGGTGTTCAACACGCACCGCTCGGAGACGAGCATGATGCGGTACCTCAAGTACCTCGCCGACAAGGATTACGCGCTCGACCGCGGCATGATCCCGCTGGGCTCGTGCACGATGAAGCTCAACGCAGCGACCGAGATGGAAGCGGTGAGCTGGCCGGAGTTCGCAGGCATCCACCCCTTCGCTCCGGCCGAAGATGTGTCGGGCTATCTCGTCATGATTTCGCACCTAGAGTCGTGGCTCACTGAGGTCACCGGTTACGACACCGCGTCGTTGCAGCCGAACGCCGGAAGCCAGGGCGAACTCGCGGGGCTCCTCGCAATTCGTGGCTACCACCGCGCGAATGGCAATCCGGAACGCACGATCTGCCTCATTCCGTCGAGTGCTCACGGCACGAACGCCGCCAGCGCCATGCTCGCCGGAATGCGTGTCGTCGTGGTGGCCTGCGATGATCTCGGCAACGTGGATCTCGACGACCTGCGTGCCAAGATCGCCGAGCACGCGAGTGAAATCGCCGCCCTCATGATCACCTACCCCTCCACCCACGGTGTCTACGAGCACGAAGTGCGTGAAATCACGCAGGCCGTGCACGATGCTGGCGGTCAGGTGTACGTCGATGGCGCCAACCTTAACGCCCTGCTCGGTTACGCGCGGTTCGGGGACTTCGGCGGCGACGTCAGTCACCTCAACCTGCACAAGACCTTCTGCATCCCGCACGGTGGTGGCGGCCCCGGCGTTGGTCCGGTTGTGGCGAAAGCGCATCTGGCTAAGTTCTTGCCTGGCCACCCCATGGCGCAGAGCCAGCATCATCCCGCTTTCGACATGCAGACCGGTGCTGCTGGTCCCTATGTTCACGCTGGGGGAGCGGTGAGCGCTGCGCCCTACGGAAGCCCGAGCATTCTGCCGATCACGTGGGCCTACGTGCGCATGATGGGATCGGCTGGCCTCAAAGCCGCGACCGGTGCCGCTGTGCTTTCAGCCAACTACATTGCGGTGCGCCTACGCGAGCACTTTCCGGTGCTGTACGCGGGAGACAACGGCCTCGTTGCTCACGAGTGCATCCTCGATCTGCGTCCGCTCAAGGAAGCGACCGGCATCGACAACAACGATGTCGCCAAGCGCCTCATTGACTACGGTTTCCACGCTCCGACGATGTCGTTCCCGGTATCGGGCACGCTCATGGTTGAACCTACCGAGAGCGAAGACCTCGCTGAGCTCGATCGCTTCATCGACGCGATGATTGCCATCAAAGAAGAAGCGGATGCCGTGGCGGCCGGAACGTGGCCAGCCGACGACAACCCCCTCATCAATGCTCCGCACACGGCGCATTCGGTGATCGCGGGCGACTGGGATCACTCGTATTCGCGTGAGCAGGCGGTGTATCCGTTGAGCTCTCTCGTTTCGGGCAAATACTGGCCGCCGGTACGCCGTGTTGACAACGCGTATGGTGACCGCAATTTGGTCTGCTCGTGCCCGCCGATTGAGGCGTTTGCGCACTAGCGAAATGCCCTAAATTTCGTTGCTTGAGTAACGGAAAATGGCGCGTGCGGAACCGATCCAGTTCGGTTCTGCACGCGCCATAATTGTGTCCCCCGAATGTGGGACACCAGCATTCGTCTGGCATCGGCATCTGCCGTGGGGAAAATTCTTCACTTTAGCTGGATTTTCTCTCTTCAGGTGTTGTAATGTGCGTTTGGTGTACAGCGAGTGGTCGACCCGACGACCCCAAATCGCTTTCTCACCGACTGGAGAGCTTCGTGACCACCCGACGGCATCGACACCGTAAAACTTTTTGGCAACGGTGGAAGAAGCGCTGGTGGCTGGCGCCGGTGGCACTGGTTGCCATTGCAGCACTCTCTCTCGCTGGCATCCAACTGGGTGCAATTGGATGGATTTCGGATGCTGTTGCTCCGTTAGCGGGTGGCTGCACAGATACTCGCCCTGTCGTAATCGCCGCTGACCCGTCGATTGCTCCTGCCCTCACTATCGTCGCGGCGGAGTTCGATGAGGCCGACGGCAACTGCACGGAAACCGAAGTCCGTTCGCTCGTTTCGGCAGACACCGCTGCTCTCTTCGCTTCAGGTGCTGCCGGCGATCTCGACGCGTGGGTTCCTGACTCGGCGGCTTGGCTCGATCGCGTCACATCGATGGCCGACTCCTTGGGGCGCACTGCCCCCGAGCTCGAGATCACCGACTACGTGGCGAGCACCCCGGTAGTGCTGGCTACATCCGCATCGCAAGTCGCCGACCTCGGCGATACGCCGCTGTCGTGGGAGTCACTACTCAGCGGCACTGTGGTGACCCTGGTCCCTGACCCCGAGGCGAATGCCGCGAGCCTTGCTGGCCTTGCGCAGCTGCAGTCGGTCTCGTCTGCTGAAGATCCGCGCCAGTTCGCGGGTGCCATGATCGCCATGGGAAAAACAATTCCTCAGACTTCCGAAGAGGCTTTCGGGCTCGCGACTGACGCAACTCTGCCCACCGTTGTCATGACAACGGAGCGTGAAGTTGCCACCTACAACAGCGGGTCTGAGTCCTCGCCCATGATCGCGCTATATCCGACGGACGGAACGGTTGAATTGACCTACCCCTTTGTTGAGGTCGTCGGTGGGGATGAAGAAGCTGAGACGTCCACTTCAGCGACCTCTGCGTCCACAGGCGCTTCTGCTGCGGTAGCGAGTGAAATAGTCGCTGCCGATGCTCCGCAACGACTTCTTACGGCGCTGGCGGCGGCAACGCGCTCGTCGGCTGAAGTGTTGGCCAAGGAGGGTTTCCGCGATGCTGATGGCGGCGGCGACTTGCGGGTGACGGGAGTTCCCGAGACAGCCACTGAAGCGAAGCCGACGGCGGATGCTGCAGTACAGATCGAGATTCTTCGCTCGTGGAGTGTTCTTACGCTTCGTTCGCGACTCCTCGTTGTCATTGACACTTCAGGTTCCATGCTGGATCCGGCGAATAACGGCCTGCGCCGAATCGACGTGTTCCAGCTCGCTGCTAGTGAGGCGCTGTCAAAGTTCTCGGGCGAAGCCGAGCTGGGCGTGTGGGCCTTCTCTCAGAACCGTATCGGCACGCAGGACTGGGAACCGCTGTCGCCTATTGAGCCTCTGTCTGATCCCGATCATGTGGCTCAGATCAATGGCGTTGTCGCATCGTTGCCGGATCGCATTTACGGCTACACGGGGCTCTATGACACCATCTTGGCTGCGGTCAAGGAGGTCAAGGAGGACTACGACCCGTCGAAGATCAACTCGGTTCTGCTCATCACTGATGGCTACAACGAAGATGACAACGGCATCAGCCTGTCGGCGCTTCTCAAAAACTTGAAGGCGATTGACGACCCGAATGAGCCCGTTCCGGTGATCTTGATCGGGTTCGGTCCGGATACTGACCTGGAGTCAATGACGAAAATTGCGCAGTCGACGGGTGGTGCAGCGTATTCCGCTGCCGTGCCGGAAGACCTCGGCAAGGTGCTCGTGGATGCCCTCAGCCAGCGGTCCTGTCGTCCGAACTGCACGTAGTCGCTCAGGCCGCGGCTCGCTGACTCTCGAAGCGGAGCATCCTGAGGATGCCCGCTCGAGGGGGTCAGCGCCGCGGCGGTGCAGACTGCTGCAGTACGGCGCTAACGCGTCTCGTTGTCGTCGCTGATGCTGACGATCCAGTTCACGGAGTAGCGGTCGAGCACCATTCCGAAGATCCCGCCCCATTCGGCGCGCTCGAGCGGCATGTCGATTCGACCACCGTCGCACAGCTTTTCCCAGTAGCCCTCGATGGCGGTTTTTTCGCTGAGGTAGCCCGCAATCGAGATCGACATCGATCCGCCAGGGCTGTAGTCCATGGTTTTGGGGGTGTCGGCCAGCATCAGCGTGATTCCGGCCGGGGATTCCAGCTGGCCGTGCATGACCCACTCTTGTTCTTCGGGATCTTCACTGGCGTTGAAATCGGCGAAGGTATGGATTTCGGTGGTGCCGTCGAACACGGACTGATAGTAGGCAAGAGCTTCGCGAGCATTGTCTCTAAAACTCAGGTAGGGGTTCGTTTTCATGGTTGTTTCCTCTCTGGAGCTATTCGGCGGCGGGAACCACGGGAAATTCGAGGCGGGTGAGGAGCTCTGCTTCCGTAACTTCGCCAGGGGTGTTGAGGTAGATTTCGCGGGGTGCTCCGGCGTAGGTGTGGCCGTGTTCGCTGAACCAATCGAAAACGTCGTTGTAAGTGGCCTTGAGACCGCTGTAGGCGCCGTGGTGTGTGACCGTAGCAACGCGGCCACCGGCCAGTTCGTGTGTCGTGAGCACTGGATGATCGATAAGCCCGTTCGCGACTGGAACGCAGACTTCGCACTTCCATGGCCCATCGGTGCGCATCTCTTCGGTGTACACGGCCATCACGGGCCCCGCGACGGTGATGGCGGGGTCGGCAGTCTCGGTGAGCAGAGTGCCGATTGCGCCGCTCATGTCGGCAGGAAGAGTGTGCATCGTTGTCGAGAACTCGATGCCGGCAACGACGTGGCTTGGCACTGTTTCAATAGTGATTTGCGACGACATGCGCCACACTCTACGCCTCGGATGTAGCGAACGGTACTGGTTGTGGAGAACTATTCCGTGGCGCCGAAGAGCGCGGGAAACGCTCCTAGAGCCCAGCCGTAGCCGACAAAGATGGCAGCGTCGATGAGGGTGTGGGCAATGACAAGGGGCAGCACTCGACGGTAGCGCGTGTAGAGCCAGCCGAAAAGCAATCCCATGGCGACATTGCCGACAAACGCGCCAATGCCTTGGTAGAGGTGATAGGTGCCGCGCAGGATCGCAGTCGAGATAATGATCTGCCACCGGCTCCAGCCAAGCTCGCCGAGTCGGGCGTAGAGGTAGCCGATCACGATGACTTCTTCGGTAATACCGGCACGCAGAGCCGAGAGCAGCAGCACGGGCACGGTCCACCAGTATTGGTCGAGTGCAGCGGGGACAACATTGACAGTGATGCCGAGGGCACGCCCGGCGAGGTAGACCGCGATTCCGGGGATGCCAATCGCAAGGGCGAGAGCGATTCCGGTGAGTCCATCGCGAGTCGGGCGTGTGAAGTCGATTCCGAGTCTCGACAGTCGCGGCTTGGTCGCACTCCACAACAGGAACGCGACGAGCGCGACGGGCGCGAGATCAAAAGTGATACCGAGCAGCTGATAGATCAGGTCGAAGGTTGGCCGTGTGCTGAGTGACGAATTCAGCGTTGCGGTTTGCTGCGACAGCGATTCGGTACGCGTCAGTCTGTTCGTGATCGAGACGATCGAATAGATCGCGGACGCCCCGAGCGAGAGCGCAAGAACGATCGAGATCTCTGTCCAGAGCCGGCCGCGCGACTGAGGAAGCGCTGGTGCTGAGCTCACTCGGAGGGGCGCATGGCGCAGGCTGGAGTTCCGCCGGGCAGACGGTGCCGGAAGCGCGCGACGAAACGGTAGCCGAGGGAGGCGATCGTGCTGAAGGGCTCGGTGGCAATGAGATGCCCAAGGAAGCGCCATCCGAAATTTGGCTGAATTCTCAGAAGGGCTGAGAACGCCATGTGGCCGGCGAACTGTCGAGTAGGAGTCACGAACCACGCCGCTTTCTCAACGTCGTCCTGAGTGAGGGCGTAGTCGTCGAGATCGATCCATTGCCAGGGAGTGCTCTCGGGGAACACCGGAAGAATTGCCTGCAAACGATTGACCCAAAGGGTGCAAAAGGCGCAGTCACCGTCGAAGATCAGTATGGTCTGGGGCGCGCGGGAAGCCGGGCTCGATTGCGACATGGAAAGATGTTAACTCACGTTGCTGGGCGTCGCTCTGGAGAGGTTTGCGCAGTTTTGTAGTGAATGGCAGCGATGGTGCGCGGGAATTCTGCAAAGTATGCACATAATCTTCACGAGCGTTACTGCTGTGTAACGTTTGGCTTTACAGTTTTGATTGGGGCATCCCCCCGTTTTAGGGTGTGAACTATCAAGCGCGGTGCGGCGCCAAAAATTCCGTGCCGTTAGCGCAATTCTGCACAGGAGGAAACATTGAAGAGATCACGCATGGGCATCAGTGCAATCGCACTGCTGTCAGCCTCAGCACTCGCACTTGCGGGTTGCTCGGCCAGCGAGGCGCCCGCCGAAAGCGATACCGCCGCGATCATCACCACAAACGGTAGCGAGCCACAGCAGTCGCTCATTCCGACCAACACCACCGAAACTGGTGGCGGCAAGATCGTCACCTCGATTTTCGCTGGTCTCGTTTCCTACACCGCTGATGGCGATGTAGTCAACGAAGTAGCTCAGTCGATCGAATCCGAAGACGGACAGGTGTGGAACGTCACACTGAACGACGGCTGGACCTTCACCAACGGTGAAGCTGTAACGTCTGACTCCTTCGTCAAGGCATGGCAGTACGGCGCACTGCTCAGCAACGCGCAAAGCTCCTCGTACTTCTTCGACAACATCGAGGGCTTCAGCTACGACGAGGAATCAGAGCTCACGGGTCTTGACGTTGTCAGCGACACCGAGTTCACCGTCACCCTGATCAACCCTGAGGCAGACTTCCCGCTGCGTCTCGGCTACTCGGCATTCATGCCGCTGCCCGAGTCGGCTTGGGAAGACCTTGACGCATTCGGCGAAAACCCTGTCGGCAACGGTCCGTACATGGTTGCTGAAGACGGGTGGCAGCACGATGTCCAGATCGACCTCGTCACCAACCCTGACTACGACGGCGTACGCAAGGCTGTCAACGGTGGCGTGTCGATCATCTTCTACACCAGCCAGGATGCGGCATACGCTGACGCTCTCGGTGGCAACCTCGACATCCTCGACGCTGTCCCTGACTCGGCATTCGCAACCTACGAGTCGGACTTCCCGGGTCGTTCGGTGAACCAGCCTGCAGCAATTTTCCAGGCGTTCAACATGCCGTACTACCTCGAGCACTGGTCGGGCGAAGAGGGCAAGCTGCGTCGTGCAGCTATCTCGATGTCGATCGACCGCGCTGAAATCACTGATGTCATCTTCCAGGGCACTCGTACGCCGGCAACCGACTTCACGTCGCCGGTAATCGCTGGTCACTCCGACAACCTCGCTGGCGCTGAAGTCCTCGACTTCAACCCGGATGAGGCTGTAAAGCTGTGGGCTGAAGCTGACGCAATCGCGCCGTACGGAGACACCGTCTTCGACCTCGCGTACAACGCTGATGGTGGACACCAGGCATGGGTTGACGCTGTAGCTAACAGCATCAGCAACACGCTTGACATTGAAGCTGTGGGCAAGGCATACCCGACGTTCGCAGACGCGCTCAACGACCGTGACGCTAACGCGCTCACCGGTGGAACGCGTGCCGGATGGCAGGCTGACTACCCGTCGCTGTACAACTTCCTCGGACCGCTCTACGTTGATGGAGCCGGCTCGAACAAGGAAGGCTACTCGAGCCCCGAGTTCGAGAAGATTCTTGCTGAGGGTGCTAGCGCATCGTCCGTAGAAGAGGCAACGGCGAAGTACCAGGAAGCTCAGGAAGTCCTCCTGGTCGACCTTCCTTCGATCCCGCTGTGGTACTCGAACGTCACCGGTGTCTACTCTGACACCGTTGACAATGTTGTATTCGGTTGGGACTCTGTCCCGCTGTACAACGAGGTAACCAAGGGCTAATTAGCTCTTAGTTTTACCCAGTTTCCACTCTCAAGGTGTAATGCCCGGGGCTAGCTTTAGGCCCCGGGCATTACACTGAGTACCCTCATTCAGTGATTGTGACTCTTATGCTTATCCGTTCCTTCGAGGGAACCATCTGATGCTTTGGTATGCAGGCAAGCGTTTCCTCCAGATGATCCCCGTGTTTTTCGGCGCGACATTCTTGATCTATTTCATGGTGTTCGCGGTTCCCGGCGATCCAATCGCTGCGCTTTACGGCGACCACCCGCCAGCTCCGGGAGTGATTGAAGCGGTTCGAGCGGAGTACAACCTCGACAAACCCTTCATCGTTCAGTATCTGCTGTACATCGGTGGGCTCTTCCAAGGCGATCTGGGAACGACGTTCTCCGGCCGACCGGTCATCGACGTTATGGCTCAGGCCTTTCCGATCACCGCTCGACTAGCGCTGCTTGCTCTCGCGATCGAAGCCTTCTTCGGCATCATCGTCGGCCTCGTTGCTGGTCTCCGCAAGGGAAAACTGTTCGACGCTTCCGCCCTCGTGATCAGCCTTCTGCTGATTTCGGTTCCGACGTTCGTTGTCGGTTTTGTGCTTCAATACGTCTTCGGCATCCAACTGGGGTGGGCAAGAACCACCGTCAGCGGTGCGGCGCCGTGGGGCGAACTCATTTTGCCGGCGATCGTTCTCGCCTCGGTTTCATTCGCCTATATCGTGCGGCTTACCCGTGCGAGCGTGGCAGACAACCTCGGCGCAGACTTCGTGCGCACGGCTACTGCTAAGGGACTCTCGCGGCGTCGAGTTGTCACCGTGCACGTTCTTCGCAACTCGCTTGTTCCTGTCGTCACCTACCTAGGAGTCGATATCGGTTCGCTCATGGTCGGCGCGATTGTGACCGAGGGAATCTTCAACATCAACGGTGTCGGTGGAACCGTCTATCGAGCAATCCGGCTAGGGGAGGGTCCCACTGTGGTTTCCTTCGTCGCAGTGATGGTCATCATCTTTGTGCTAGCCAACCTGCTCGTTGACCTGCTCTACGCCGCGCTTGACCCAAGGATCCGTTATGCCAAGTAACAACACTGGTCGGCATCGTCCCGGCCAAGAACACTTCATCGCCTCGCTTGCAGAGACTCCGGTCGCTGAAATCGATCAGGTTGATGAAACAGGCAAGGCCCGCAGCACCTGGACCGATGCGTGGGAAGCCATGCGTCGTCGTCCGATGTTCTGGGTATCAGCCAGCTTGATCTTCGTGATCGTGATTGTGGCGGTATTCCCGGGGCTCTTCGCTAGCGCTGACCCCCGCGAGTGCTACCTCAAGTTCAGCAACGGAGATCCTCAGGCCGGTCACCCTCTCGGGTTTAACCGCCAGGGCTGTGACGTCTACTCGCGGATCATCTTCGGAACTCAGGCATCGGTGACCATCGGTCTGCTGACCACGGTGATCGTAACCCTGTTCGGCGGCGTGATCGGAGCTCTCGCGGGCTTCTACGGCGGGTTCCTCGACTCCTTCGTTTCGCGCGTCGGTGACGTATTCTTCGCTATCCCCACCGTTCTCGGAGCAATCGTTCTGTTCTCGGTAATCTCTGTTCGTGACGCACTCACCGTGTCGCTCGTGCTCTCCTTGTTTGCGTGGCCCCAGATTGCGCGCATCATGCGTGGCGCAGTCTTGTCCGCTCGAAACTCGGATTACGTCACGGCTTCGGCCGCCCTCGGTGTCTCGCGATTCAAGACTCTGGTTCGCCACGTGATCCCCAACTCGATTGCTCCCGTAATTGTGGTGGCCACGGTGTCGCTCGGTATCTTCATCGTTGCGGAAGCGACTCTCGGATTCCTCGGAATTGGTTTGCCGCCCACCGTCATGTCGTGGGGTAACGAGATCAACCAGGCTCAAGTGACGGTTCGTACGCACCCGCAGACGCTTTTGCTGCCTTCGGCTGCGCTTTCGATTACCGTGCTTGCCTTCCTGATGTTCGGCGACGTAGTTCGCGATGCCCTTGACCCGGAAGCGAGAGCACGCCGATGACCAATCCAGAAACAGTTTCCGTGTCGTCTGACTCCTCGAACGATGAAACACCGCTGCTCAAGATTCGCAACCTCGAAGTTGGCTTCGAGACTCAGCGTGGTCTTGTGCCCGCCGTCCGCGGCGTCGACCTGACTCTGTATCAGGGGCAGACGCTCGCGATCGTCGGTGAATCCGGATCGGGCAAGTCCACGACTGCGCAAGCAGTTATTGGGCTCCTCCCGGGTGCAGGCAAGGTGTCGGGCGGCTCGATCGAGTTCGAAGGCCACGACCTCACCCAATTCTCGGATGCTCAGTTTGCTGAGGTGCGCGGTAGCCAGATCGGCTACGTTCCCCAGGACCCGATGTCGAACCTCAACCCCGTCTGGAGCATTGGCTTCCAGGTAGAAGAGGCGATCAAGGCCAACGGAATCGCTCAGGGCAAAGAAGCGCGCCAGCGCACCATCGAAGTACTGCAAGAAGCCGGCCTCAGCGATGCCAGCGAGCGACTCAAGCAGTTCCCTCATCAGTTCTCTGGTGGAATGCGCCAGCGTGTTCTCATCGGTATCGGACTCTCGGCTCGCCCGAAGCTCCTGATCGCCGACGAGCCAACGTCTGCGCTCGATGTCACCGTGCAGCGCCAGATCCTCGACCACCTGCAAACACTCACGCGTGATTACGGCACCTCCGTGCTCTTCATCACTCACGACCTCGGCCTAGCTGCTGAGCGTGCTGAACAACTCGTGGTGATGTACAAGGGCAAGGTCGTGGAATCGGGACCGTCGCGTGCGATTCTCGAGAACCCACAGCATCCGTACACTCAGCGTCTCGTCGCTGCGGCACCGAGCCTCGCCTCGCGTCGCATCCAGTCGATCAAATCGGCGAAGTCGACTGACGACAGCGTGCGCATCTTCGGTGAAGGCTCGCTCGATGAAGCTCTCATCGCTCGTGCCGCAACCCGAGAAGCATCAGCGGATGAGGACCTGATCAAGGTGAGCAACATCACCAAGGTCTACGAGATTCGCAAGCAGGGCTTCCGCAAAGACAAGCTTCTTGCCGTCAATGACATTTCCTTTGGCGTCAAGAAGGGCACCACGACCGCGCTGGTCGGGGAGTCCGGTTCTGGCAAGTCGACGGTCGCCAAGCTGATTCTTCAGCTCGAATCGCTCACGAGCGGAAACATCGAATTCGACGGCAAGAACCTCGCGGGAATCAAGGGACAGGAACTCCTCGAATTCCGTCGCCGCGTTCAGCCCGTTTTCCAAGACCCGTATGGGTCACTCGACCCGCAGTACAGCGTGGGAAACACCATCGCAGAACCGCTGCTTGCTCACAAGCTCGGCACTGCGAAGGAACGCTACAACCGGGTGAGCGAACTGCTCGATCAGGTCTCGCTGCCGCAGGCAGCACGTCACCGTTACCCCGGCGAACTTTCCGGTGGCCAGCGTCAACGTGTTGCTATCGCTCGTGCCTTGGCACTCAAGCCAGAGGTGCTCGTGCTCGACGAAGCGGTCTCGGCGCTTGACGTGCTGGTTCAGGGGCAGGTGCTGAATCTCCTCACCGAGTTGCAGACCGAGCTTGAGCTCACGTATCTGTTCATCACGCACGACCTCGCTGTCGTGCGACTGGTGGCAGATAACGTGTGCGTCATGCAGGGTGGCCGCATCGTAGAAGCCGCGTCGACAGACGAGGTCTTTGAGAACTCCAGCAATCCCTACACGCAGGAATTGCTTGAAGCGATCCCCGGCGCCAACATCACACTCGGCGCCTAGTTTCTTAGTGCAGAAGGGCCGTTCCCCACTCGGGGAGCGGCCCTTCTGACTTAGACTCGTTTCTAGCGTGCCACCGCACGCTGTGTGTCCGTGTGCAGAAGGGGTTTCGTGAGCGCCACAAGAATTACGGCGAGCCTTGCTGTTGCCGCGGCCGCAGTATTGGTGTTGGCGGGCTGTGTCCCTCAGCAATCGCCCACTATCGAAGGCTCAGAGCTCACCGTCGCGGTCACTCAGCCCTACACCTCGGGCAACCCGTCGACTTCTTTTGGTGCGAGTGACACGAACGCCACCATTGCCTATGCAACAGGCTCCGGTTTCACCTACTTCGACGACAAGTCTGCGCTCGTGCGCGATGAGTCTTTCGGCCACTTCGAGAAGGTGTCCGATGACCCCCTCGCCGTGACCTATACGGTCGCTGACGGCGTGCGCTGGTCAGATGGTTCCGCCGTTGATGCCGTTGATCTGCTCTTGGAGTGGGCTGCGACATCCGGTGCTCTCAACACTCCCGATGCGGATGCCGCCAGCACGGTGGATTCCGAGACGGGCGCTCCGATCGATCGTTCGGATGACCGAGTGTTGTTCGACGCCAGCGCCACCGGAGATACCGGAATCGGTCTCGTCACAGAGATGCCGCAAATGAGTGACGATCGGATGTCGCTCACCCTCGTGTTTGACGAGCCAACCGCTCAGTGGCAATCTGCGTTCTTCGGCGCAGATTCTGCGGCCAAGCCCGCCCACGTCGTCGGCATGATGGCCTTCGCCAGTGACGACTCGATCGAGGCCAAAGAGCGCGTTTTCTCCGCCATTAGCGATGGCAATGAGAGCGACCTTGCCGCGATCGCGCGCACCTGGAACACGGTCTTCAACTTCGAGGGCATGCCCGCGAATAAGAGCCTTGTCGTCTCGAACGGACCTTACGTAGTTTCTGACTTCGTCGCGAATCAGTACGTGACTCTGAGGGCCAATGAGGACTACAGCGGCATGCGCGAGCCGACTTTTCAAGAGATTCGCGTTCGGTTCATGAGCGATCCGCTAGCGCAAGCACAGGCCTTGCTTGTTGGTGCTGTACAAGTAGCAGAGCCGACAATGAATCAAGATGTGCGCAATGCTCTTGCCACGATGAACGCCACGGTCATCGATGGCACCACCGATAGGTTTGAACACCTTGATCTGCAATTCGCGGAGTCAAAGAGTGGCGTCTTCGATGATCCGCTCGTGCGTCAAGCGTTCCTCAAAACGGTGCCGCGCGCCGCAGTTGTTCAGACTGCGCTAGGCGAGCTGTATCGTCGGGCAACCCCGCGCGACTCATTCCTCTTCGCTCCCGGCGATGAGGGCTATCGCAGTGCGCGTGCCGCTAATGGCTCTGCCGACTTCGTCGAGCCGGACATTGCTGGCGCCAAAGAGCTTCTTGCCGAAGCGGGCGTCTCGAAGCCTGGCGTATGCATCCTCTATGACGCCTCTGACGACATGCGTGCAGCCGAATACACCTCCATCGCCGAGTCGGCCAAGGCGGCGGGTTTCGTAGTGAGTGATTGTTCGAGTGACGACTGGCGTGACCAACTCGGCACCCCCGGTGCCTACGACGCTGCGTTGTTCAGCTGGCAGAATCCTCGCCCTGGCGTAGGGCTTTCGGCGGCGATCTACGGCACCGGCGGTTATGCCAACCTCAATTACTTCTCTGATTCCACGGTCGATTCGTTGATAGCCGATGCGACTGACCCGAGCGTGGACGCTGAGGGACGAACCAACGCCCTGAAGGCGGCGGATGCTGCGCTCTGGAGTGCATCCTATGGAATGCCGTTATTCCAATACCCCGCCACAGTCGCATACGACCAAGACCGGGTCGATAACGTCTCGTTGTCGTCGCTGAATCCGGGCGTATGGTGGAACGTGTGGGAGTGGAAGCCCTAGCATTTTCGTCCCCCTGAGGGGGCGGCTGCGATAAATCTTGTCAAACAGGGTAAACTGGTGGAGCAGGACACTCTGAATGATCTTCTGCGACCTCCCAAGATCTTTACCCGGTGGCATCAGGCCGCCGATCTGCTGCCGAGAATTTCTGCGCAGCGTCTGCGGTGAAAGACCGCACAGCCTCCAATGAATTAAGGAATATTGCTATGGCTATGGCCACTCGCAGCGATTTGCGCAACGTAGCGATCGTTGCCCACGTTGACCACGGAAAGACAACCCTCGTTGACGCGATGCTTCGCCAGACGAACTCCTTCGAGGCGCACGCGCACCTCGAAGAACGCGCGATGGACTCGAACGAGCTCGAGCGCGAAAAGGGCATCACGATCCTCGCGAAGAACACCGCGATTTCGTACAACGGCAAGTACGCCACTGATGGCCCCATCACGATCAACGTGATCGACACCCCCGGCCACGCCGACTTCGGTGGCGAAGTTGAGCGTGGACTCAGCATGGTCGACGGCGTTGTGCTGCTCGTTGACGCCAGCGAGGGCCCGCTTCCGCAGACTCGCTTCGTTCTCCGCAAGGCTCTTGAAGCCAAGCTTCCCGTGATCCTGCTGGTCAACAAGACTGACCGTCCGGATGCGCGCATTGACGAAGTTGTCGCCGAAAGCCAGGACCTGCTCCTCGGCCTCGCGAGCGACATGGCAGACGACGTTCCCGACCTCGACTTGGACGCCATCCTTGATGTCCCGATCGTTTACGCTTCGGGCCGTGCTGGTGCTGCAAGCTGGAACAAGCCCGAAAACGGCACCCTGCCTGACAACGATGACCTCGAGCCGCTGTTCGACGCCATCCTCAAGCACGTTCCCGCACCGTCGTACGACGACGAGCACCCCCTGCAGGCCTGGGTTACCAACCTTGACTCCTCGCCGTTCCTCGGCCGTCTTGCTCTTCTGCGTGTCTTCAACGGCACCATCAAGAAGGGCCAGACTGTTGCCTGGGTCAAGCACGATGGAAGCGTTGCCAACGTGCGCGTCACCGAGCTCATGATCACGAAGGCTCTCGACCGTTACCCGGCCGAAAGCGCCGGCCCCGGTGACATCGTTGCTGTTGCAGGCTTCGAGGACATCTTCATTGGTGAAACTCTCTGTGACCCCAACGATGTTCGTCCGTTGCCGACCATCACGGTCGACGACCCAGCAATCTCGATGACCATCGGAACCAACACCTCGCCGGTCATCGGCAAGGTCAAGGGCCACAAGCTCACCGCTCGCATGGTCAAGGACCGTCTCGACCGCGAACTCGTCGGTAACGTCTCGCTCAAGCTCGTCGACATCGGGCGTCCGGATGCCTGGGAAGTTCAGGGTCGTGGAGAGCTTGCGCTCGCCATCCTCGTTGAGCAGATGCGTCGCGAAGGCTTTGAGCTCACCGTTGGTAAGCCCCAGGTTGTTATCAAGAAGGTCGACGGCAAGGTTCACGAGCCTTTCGAACACCTCACGATCGATGCTCCTGAGGAATACCTCGGTGCGATCACTCAGCTCCTTGCTGCTCGTAAGGGCCGCATGGAGGGGATGAGTAACCACGGCACCGGCTGGGTTCGCATGGAATTCATCGTTCCGTCGCGTGGCCTCATCGGTTTCCGCACCGAATTCATGACCATCACCCGCGGTGCTGGTATCGCCAACGCCGTCTCGCACGGTTACGAGCCTTGGGCTGGCGAAATCGTCACGCGCGTCAACGGTTCGATCGTTGCTGACCGTGCCGGTGCGGCTACTCCGTTCGCGATGGTTGCTCTGCAGGAGCGCATGTCGTTCTTCGTTGAGCCCACGCAGGAGGTCTACGAAGGCATGGTTGTCGGCGAGAACTCGCGCGCCGACGACATGGACGTCAACATCACCAAGGAAAAGCAGCTCACCAACATGCGCCAGTCGACCTCGGACTCGTTCGAGCGTATGACTCCGTCGCGCAAGCTCACGTTGGAAGAATGCCTCGAATTCGCTCGCGAAGACGAGTGCGTAGAGGTCACTCCGGAGTTCGTGCGAATCCGTAAGGTCGAGCTCGATGCCAACGCTCGCGCACGCAGCACGTCGCGCATGAAGAAGCAAAACGCCTAACCTTTCTTCTCGCAGCGGGCTCACATGAGTCGGCAATCTGCGCGGAGTACGATGCAGCTACGGTCATCCTGATCGTGGCTGCATCGTTGGTTAACGGCGTATTCAGTCGCACCACCGCGTCACTTCTGGAGTTAGTCATGTTGAGCGCCCGCCGCAGTGTTAGCGCATCCGTTGCCCTCGTTCTGGCCTTGGCCATTACGCCAGCGCTATCGGGCTGTTTCGGCGAAAACCCCATCGGCGGAATCGTGGAACAGGCTACCGGCGGCAAAGTGAGCCTCGGCGGCGATGAGGTTCCTGAGGGCTTCCCCAGTGCAGTGCCGCTGGCCGACGGCGAAGTGCAGTTTGGCATCGCTGCCGGCGACGGAGACAATCGCGGCTACAACATCACCATCTTGACGGGCGCTGAATCGCCCCTGGGCGCCATCGAAACGCAATTTGCGGATGCCGGTTACGAGTCGCAAGTGCAAGCCAGCGGTGCTGATGGTGCCGGTTCGGTTCTCTTCTCCAATGATTCGTGGAATGTCGTCGTACTTGTCGCGCAGACCGATGATGGCTACACCGCGAACTACACGGTCGCGCCCGCTTCGATGGGCGAGCAGATCGCCAACTGAGCTCTTGGCGCAATGCTGAGGCAAACCCGTTTAGGCGAGGTCGAACATCCCCGCGCCGATAAAGCTTCCTGACTGTGCTCCGGGAGGAACAGCGAAGATTGCTGAGCCGACGTAGCGCACGTATTCGTTCATGAGGTCGTTGCGCGAGAGCGCGAGCTGGATGGGCACGAACTGTTTTTCAGGATCGCGTTGGAAGCTGATGAAGAACAGGCCGGCGTTGAGTCGGCCGAGCTCGTCGTTGCCATCCACGAAGTTGTAGCCGCGTCGCAGAATCTGCGCGCCACCGTGGGTGTCGGGGTGGGCGAGCTTCATGTGCGAATTGTCGTCAATCAGCGGCGCATCATCGCGACCGGCCTGCTCGAAGTCGGGGTCGGTGAATTCGGAGCCGCCGCTGAGAGGTGCGCCTTCACCCTTGGTGCGCCCGAAGATCGTCTCTTGTTCACGCAGTGAGGTGCGGTCCCAGGTCTCGATGGTCATGCGAATCTTGCGGCTCACGAGATAGGAGCCGCCGGCCATCCAGGAAGCTCCGTCTCCGGATGCTGCCCAGACGAAGTCGTTAACTGCGTCGGTTTCTTCGGCGCGCAGGTTCGCGGTGCCATCTTTGAAGCCGAAGAGGTTGCGCGGTGTCTTCTGCGCTTGCGTTGTCGATGACGTGCGGCCGAAGCCGAGTTGAGACCAGCGAAGCGTTGCGCGGCCAAAGGCGATACGCGAGAGGTTGCGGATGGCGTGAACGGCGACCTGCGGGTCGTCGCTGCACGCTTGGATGCAGAGGTCGCCCCCCACGAGTTCGGGCAGCAGAGCGTCGCTGGGGAACTTCGGGAGGTCAATGAGGGCCGATGGTCGCTTGCTGGCGAGGCCGAAGCGCTCATCGAACAGCGTAGGGCCGAAGCCGAAGGTGATCGTGAGACCACCCGGTGGCAGATCGAGGGCTTCGCCCGTGTCATCCGGTGGCGCATCGTAGGGTCCGCTCGCGGGACCATAGTCGCCTGCGGCTTCGCCGGTCGTCATGCGCGCGGCGGCGTAGCTCCAGTCCTGGAGCAGTTCGATGAGCTCGTCGCGAGAGATGTCATTGACGTCGAAGGCGGCGAAGTGGAGTCGATCTTGAGCCGGCGTGATGATGCCCGATTGGTGATCGCCGAAGAACGGGTAGGTCGCGGCGACATCGTTGCCCGTCGTCGACGAGCCGCCACCGCCACCGAACGCGAAAGCTCCACCAACGCCGAGTCCGGCACCCACAACGCCAGCCCCAGCTAGCCCGAGGAGGCCGCGGCGGGAGAGACCCTTGGTGTCATCTGTTGGCATTGCTGTTCTTTCGGTGTGGGGCGGTAGGCGGCTGCTGTCTGCAACGGCCGGAGACGGGGGAGTGGAGTTAGAGAACCAACACTGCGGTAAGGCGAGAGAGGGGCTCGGCGAGCGCGTTCACCTGATCGGAGAATGCGCGAATCTCGCTCGTGGACAGCTCAGTGTAGAGACGGAAGCCGTCGCCTTCCTTCTGCGCGTCGAGCAATGTTTGCAGCTCATCGAACTCCGCGTCGAGGGTGGCTGCGAGATCGGCATCCTTCGTGACCAGGATGTCGCGAACACCGTCATAGAGCACACGAGCACCATCGATGTTCGCTTGGAAATCCCACAGGTCGGTGTGCGACCAGAACTCTTCTTCTCCGGTCACCTTGCCGCTGGCAACCTCGTCGAGAAGGCCAATGGCGCCGTTGGTCTGCTGATCAAGAGTGAACTCGAGATCTTGCACGTTGTTGTAGAGAGTGGTGGTGTCTTCGACAAGCTGCGAGGCAAGCGCTTCACGCTTCGACTGGTCGTAGGGCTCGAAGCCGGCTTCGGCCTCGGCGGGCCACAGATCTTTCTCCATGGCGTGCCAGCCGGTCCACTCTTGACCGTCTTCGAGGTCGGCTTCCCGCAGATCCATGCGGGGGTCGAGGTCACCGAACGACTCGGCTACAGTCTCAACGCGCTCCCAGAACACGCGCGTCGGGGCGTAGAGAGCGCGGGCAGCGTCATCGTCGCCAGCGATATACGCGGCAGCGAAGTCTTCCGTGCCAACGACAAGGTTTTCGATCTGGTCCTTGACGTAACTCTTGTAGTTGGCGTTTGCCGCGGCGACTTGCGCGGCAGTGTCACCGCTGAACGACAAATCTGTACCGGAATCGGTGACCGTAAACGCTGCCGTACCAACTCCCTCACCGATCATTCCCGGCTTGCAAACCGTGAAGTAGTCACCCGGTTGAGCCAATACGACGAGATCGCGACTGATGCCGGGGCCGATGTTCTCGACCTCACCGACGATGCGCAGTCCGTCATCCGCCAGCAGGTAGAACTCAGTGACCTGGTCACCGGAGTTCGTGACGGAGAATACGAGGGTGCCGCTTGGCGCTTCGCTGGCGCTCACGGCGCAATCTGTGGCGCTGCTGTCGACAGTGATCGTGTTGTCGGCGGTGGCTTCGGTGCTGTTGGCAACGCAGCCGGTGAGAGCGAGCGCAGCGACAGTTGCCGCCGCGGCGAATCCGTAGCGGGTAGGGCGGGTGGTCATCAGGCTCCTTGAGTGCTGAGGCGTGCTTCGGGCACCAGCGGCTTATCAGCACGCTTGTTGCCGCGAACAGTGCGGATGAAAATCGTCATGACAGCCCCGACATAAGCAACCCACACACCGGCTTCGAGCCACGTGGTCGCGGGGGAGAAGTTGAGAGTGCCCTTAAGCAATGTGCCGTACCAGCTGTCGGGCGGGATAGCCGCGCTGACGTCAAAGGCGAGTGCGTGGAGGCCCGGCAGAACGCCGGCCTCTTGCAGGTCATGCACGCCATAGGAGAGCACGCCGGCGGCAACGATGATAAGGATTGCGCCGGTCCACGTAAAGAAGCGAGTGAGATTGATGCTCACGACGCCGCGGTAGATGAGGTAGCCGAGCACAATCGCGGCAGCAATGCCGAGCGCTGCGCCAGTGAGGGGGAGTGCGGTCGATCCGCTCGCCTGTACTGCTGCCCAAATAAAGAGGGCGGTTTCGATGCCTTCGCGGCCGACCGCGAGGAACGCGACGAGAACGAGGCCCCAGCCGGCACCCGTGAGGTGCGAGTCGACTTCGCTGCGCAGTTCGCGACCGAGACCGCGGGCGGCGCGGAGCATCCAGAAAATCATCCACGTGACGAAGGCGGTAGCAACAATCGAGAGGATGCCGCCAATGAGCTCTTGAGCCTGAAACGACAAGCCGTAGGTGCCGAAGGTGAGACTCGCGCCGAGGCCCAGCGACAACACGATGGCGATAGCGACTCCGAGCCAAATGCGGGGGAGTACATCGGTACGATCGATTTTGCGAACGTAGGCAATAAGAATGCCAACCACAAGCGCGGCTTCGAGGCCTTCTCGTAGTCCGATCAGGAAGTTTGCGAGCACTGGACTCTCTTGTCAGTTGAGTTCTGGACAGGTTGGTAAGCCTAACCTAAGCAACCGTAATTCGGCTACCTGTGCTTATTCTGTTTACTGCAGAACGAATGGTGGAGGAACGGCCGTGAAAGATCGAGCACAACGGGTATTGGTTGTTGCCGCACGCCCAGAAGACGAGGCGTACGTCTTCGGCGCCACCATTGCCACTCTGGTTCAGCGTGGTACCGAACTCATTGTGCTCAGCTGCAGCAACAACGCGACCGCCGCAATAGAGGCATCGCCCTCGACCGGCAGCGCACCCGAGACTGTCTCACACGGCGCCGCAGTGCCTGGTTTCCTGGCCGCAAGCGTCACTACGGGCGGCAGTGCAGAAACGAATACTGCAGTTGCTGACGCTGAAGCGGATGCCGACACCGACGCCGATACCGGCACCGACACCGGCGAACGCGCGGCGGTGTCCGTCGACGAGGTCGTGCGCGAAATCCTCGGCATTACCTCTCACCACATTTTGCGTGAAGACAACGGTCGTCAGTTCAGCACGCTCGACGCCCGCGCTCTCGCCTCCGACCTAGCTGCAGCAATCACCTCGTTGAAGCCGGATGTCGTCGTCAGCTACGCCAAAGAGTCCAGCGGAACGGCGCGCGGCGCTGAGGCGCTGCTCGTGCACGACGCCACGGTGTTGGCGACTGAACTTGCTGGGGTGCCTTTCTACACGGCATCCGCTGTTCCTGTTGATCGTGGGGTGGCGGTCTCGTCGGCAACGGCCCTCGCGTTTAAGCGTCGGGCGACAGAGATTTATCGCAATGAAGTTCCGGTGGGAGAGAGCGTTTCGACACCGCCGGAGTATTTGCGTCGCTTGCGTCGCCGCGAGCTGGTCATCGGCGAACGCAGTCGTGTGGAGCGCAGCATCTTGGCTCTGGTTTCTCTCGCGTTGGGGGCCTTGGTCGGCCTCGTTCTCACCGCCGTGCACCAGTCAACGTTCACGATCGGTGATGTTCGTGTCCCGTGGGGAATTGTGGTGTCTGTCACGCTCGTAACGGCGCTCATTCTGGGCCTGCGATTGATTTATGACACCCGAGT
Source organism: Salinibacterium sp. NG253 (assembly GCF_015864945.1). Classification (GTDB taxonomy): domain Bacteria; phylum Actinomycetota; class Actinomycetes; order Actinomycetales; family Microbacteriaceae; genus Rhodoglobus. The sequence continues at coordinate 499,667 of NZ_JADYWF010000002.1, forward strand.
CGCGGCAGGTTTTGCCTCGCTGGGTGTTCTAGCGATGTCGGCACTCTTGGCTGCGGCAATGCCCGGCGGAACAATTTTGATCCCGGCGAATGTTGCGGGCTACGTGTGGACTTTTGCGCCCGTGCTTGTGGTGCTCATTGTGGTGGGGTGGCCTCGGGTGAACCGTCAGGTTTCGTCGGCGAGCCGCGCTAACATTGAATTGAACTCTCCCGTGAAAGGTGCGGATATCTCTTGACCTACGTCATCGCTCAGCCCTGTGTCGATCTTAAAGATCGCGCGTGTGTAGATGAATGCCCAGTCGACTGCATTTATGAAGGCGACCGCATGCTCTACATCCACCCGGATGAGTGTGTTGACTGCGGAGCGTGCGAGCCGGTGTGTCCGGTTGAGGCCATCTATTACGAAGATGACCTGCCCGATAAGTGGGCCGATTACTACAAGGCCAACGTTGAATTCTTTGATCTCCTCGAGGTGAGCTCACCCGGTGGAGCAGCAAAGGTCGGTGTGATTCCCAAGGATCACGCCCTCATCGCGGCCCTGCCTGAGGGTGGCGGGTCCTCAGACTAATGGCGCGCACGCCGTTGGCTCTCCCCGATTTTCCGTGGGATTCGCTTGTGCCGTACGGCACGATTGCGCGCACTCACCCCGATGGCTTCGTTGACCTGTCAGTCGGTTCACCGGTAGACCCCACCCCCACGGTTATCCGCGAAAGTTTGGCGACGGCCACGGATGCTCACGCCTACCCCACCGCCACGGGCACAGTTCAACTGCGTGAGGCCATCGTCGACTGGTTTGAGCGCCGCCGTGGTGTGCCCGGGCTCACCGTCAACAATATTCTGCCGACCGTCGGTTCCAAAGAGTTGGTGGCACTGCTGCCGCTGCTGCTGGGGCTCGGCAAAGACGACGTCGTCGTGCATCCCTCGGTCGCGTACCCGACGTATGCCATTGGGGCGGCCATGGTTGGCGCTACTGCTGTGGCATCTGACGATCCTGCATCGTGGCCCGAGAACACTGCTCTCGTCTGGCTGAACAGCCCAGGTAACCCTGATGGTCGCGTCGCTGATGTTGAGCAGCTGCGCGCTGCTGTTGCCCGCGCTCGCGAATTGGGTGCAGTCATCGCCTCAGACGAGTGCTACGCCGAACTCAACTGGAACGGCCCCGACCCCACGCCTTCCATTCTCGATCCCGAGGTTATTGGCAGCGACCGGTCGTCAGTTCTTGCGGTGTATTCGCTCAGCAAGCAGTCGAATTTGGCCGGTTACCGTGCCGCATTTGTGGCCGGATGCTCGGGACTCATCTCAGAACTACTCACCGTGCGCAAACACGTCGGACTTCTCGTGCCCGGCCCCGTGCAAGCCGCGATGGTCACGGCCCTTCAAGATGACGCCCACGTTGCGGCCCAGCGCGAGCTTTATCGTGCACGTCGCGCCAAGCTGCTGCCCGCTTTGAAGCGGGCGGGATTCTTCGTGGATGACAGCGTTGCAGGCCTCTACTTGTGGGCAACAAAGAACGAAGACTCGTGGCAGACGGTTGGCGATTTGGCGCAGTCTGGCATCCTCGTGGTTCCGGGCTCGTTCTACGGCGAAACCCCTGCCCGGCACGTACGTATCGCACTCACCGCGAGTGACGACACCATTGCGGATGCGGTCGCTCGCCTCGATTTGCTCGCTTAAGTGCACTAACCGGCGAAGGCCTTGTCGTTGACCTCTAAAACCGATCTGGTTTGGTTGGTTGGTGTGACAGTGGCCATTCAACCCTTGTAGGCTGTAGCGGTGAATGAAGCCCCTCAAGACCCAGAGAAGGCCACCCTCCACTTTCCGGGCGGTGCTGCAGAATTTCCCATTATCCGTGGGGTCGATGGTCACAACAGCATCGATATCTCCACCTTCATGAAGCAGACCGGTTACACGGCGCTTGATCAAGGGTTCGTGAACACTGCGTCAACCCGCAGTGAGATCACGTACATCGATGGAGACCGTGGAATCCTGCGTTACCGCGGGTACGCGATCGAGGATGTCGCGGCCAACTCCACCTACCTCGAAGTAGCGTGGCTGCTGATTTACGGTGAACTGCCGTCGAAGTCGCAGCTCGAAGAGTTCGATGAAAAGATCCGTCGGCACACGCTGCTGCACGAAGACCTCCGTCGCTTCTTCGACGCCCTTCCGCCGAGCGCGCACCCCATGTCGGTGCTCTCCAGCGCGGTGTCGGCTCTGTCGACGTATTACGAAGACTCGCACGACGTGCGCGACCCCGAGCAGGTCGAGATCTCGACCATCCGTTTGCTGGCAAAGTTGCCCGTCATTGCGGCCTACGCTCACAAGAAGTCACTCGGTCAGGCACTGCTGTACCCCGACAACTCGATGAGTTTTGTCGACAACTTCTTGAAGCTCAACTTCGGCAACATGGCCGAGGAGTACGAGGTCAACCCCGTGCTGAGCAAGGCGCTCGACCGCCTGCTGATTTTGCACGAAGACCACGAGCAGAACGCGTCCACCTCCACGGTGCGCCTGGTCGGCTCGACCGAAGCCAACATTTTCGCTTCGATCTCCGCCGGTATCAATGCTCTCTATGGTCCGCTTCACGGTGGCGCCAACGAAGCCGTTCTCAAGATGCTTGGCGAGATCCAAGAATCGGGCGAAGGCGTTCAGAAGTTTGTTGATCGCGTGAAGCGCAAGGAAGACGGCGTGCGCCTGATGGGCTTCGGCCACCGCGTGTACAAGAGCTTTGACCCGCGTGCACGTCTCGTCAAAGAGAGTGCGGATGAGGTACTCGCCAATCTGGGCGTCAGCGACCCGCTGCTCGACATCGCTCGTGAACTCGAAGAAGTCGCCCTCGGCGATGACTACTTCATCGAGCGCAAGCTGTACCCCAACGTCGACTTCTATACCGGCGTTATCTACAAGGCGATGGGTTTCCCGCCGCGCATGTTCACGGTGCTCTTCGCTATCGGTCGCTTGCCGGGCTGGATCGCTAACTGGCGTGAGATGAACCAAGACCCCAAGACCAAAATTGGTCGCCCGCAGCAGCTCTACACGGGCCCTGCAGCTCGTGACTGGCCGCAGCGCTAGCGCAGCAGCAGCTTTACGACGAACGGCTGGTTCCCCTCGGGGAACCGGCCGTTTCGCGTTGTGTGCGCGTCATTACAAGGGCGGCCCCAACAGTGCGGCCCCACAACGCCAGCCACGCGGCGCTGGCAGTGGAACGTGGCGGCTAGTCGAAAACCGGGACGTCGAGGCGATACACCTCGGCATCCATGCCGCACGAACCGCCATCGGAATTGAAATAGACGTGGGTGAATGTGCGGTTGACCACGGCGTGAGTCTCGGTCCAGTAGTCCTCACCGCAGTTGTAGGTGTGGGCGAGATTGAGGATGCGGCCGCCGTCAAGTTCAATGGCCATCACCTTTTCGCAGGTCCAGGCACCCTCGGCGTTGCAGTTGTAGGTGGACACCACGACCCACCCTGGCTTGTCATACCCTTTTCCCGAGATGTGCATCGAGGTGTTGGCATCGTCGTAGGCGTCGAAGAGCGTGGTGCGCTCTAGCGAGTCCATATCGACCGAAGTGAGGAAGCCAGCCGTTTCGCTCGCGGAGTTGAAATCGATGTAAACGTACGCATCCCGGCCATCGGCGGAGAGAGCGACGTCGCTGTGCTCGCTCGCCTCGGTCAGTAGGCGTTGGTTGCTGAGGTCGGCGTCGTAGACGTAAGTGCCGGACTCGGCGGAGGCCACGACGTATTTTCCGGTGGGGGAGGCACTCACCCAGTCCGTGTCGGCGGGCAGCTCGCTAGTGCCGAGCACTGTATCGGAGGCAAGGTCGTAGCTGACCATTCCCAGAGGCTGCTCGTCGGGGTTGTAGACGATCCAAGCGTAGATGGTGCCGTCGCTGCTCGGAGATCCCTCGCTCCGGTCTTTCATGTAGTCGGCGTCCGGGAACGCACTCGACAGGGGCTCTCGGAGGTCAGCAATGACCGTCGATTGTCCCGACGTCACGTCGAGTTCATGAAGGATGAGGTCGCCTTCGGAGGAGTTAGGCCCCTCCAGATAGCGGATCAGGTGTGGATCGGTGGGGTGCCACTGAGGTTCGGCATCCGGATGGATGTCAAGGGCGCTCACGAGGGAGGCATCAGCGGTGGAGTACACGTGATATTCGGCATCACCGTGGTAGGTAAAGAACAGCGAGCCGTCGGCGTTCTCAGCCTGCCGACGACTGTAGCTGTTGCGATCAAAGCGAGTGCCCTCGGCCGAGGTGACGCGCTGAATTGTAGTGCCGTAGACCGGATCAGTCTCCACGCTACCGAGAGCCGGCTTCTGCCACGATTCGTCGGGGGCGGTGGCATCCATTCCCCAGGTGAGCGTGGCGCTGTTGCTCGCTGCTACGGGGGCGGGGGAGAGCTCAGGAGTAAGTGCCTGGTCAGCTCCGGTACACGCCGTGAGGGCAAACATGGCTGCGGCAACGACTGCGGCGGCGCGATACCGGCGCAGTCGCAGTGTGGTGCCAAACCGGGAAGCGGTGAAGGTCTTCATATCAAGCTCCTAAGCCCCCCGGCGGTGGTGTGTTTAGGCGTGCAGGGCCGTGTTTAGCTCGACGCCGCTGCCGCTGCGAGGCAGCACCTCGACGGCACCCGTGACAGAGTTGCGGCGGAACAGCAAGCCGTTGACCCCACTGAGCTCGACGGCCTTGACACGGCGCGGCGTTGCCGAACCATCAATGATGGTGACCTTCGTGCCTGCCGTGACATAGAGCCCGGCTTCAACAACCGTGTCGTCGCCGATGGCGATGCCAATTCCGGAATTGGCGCCGAGCAGCGCGCGCTCGCCGATGGAGACACGTTCGGTTCCGCCACCGCTGAGCGTGCCCATGATGGATGCTCCACCACCGATGTCGGCACCGTCACCCACGACGACGCCCTGAGAGATACGGCCCTCGACCATCGAGCTGCCGAGCGTGCCGGCGTTGAAGTTGACGAAGCCCTCGTGCATGACGGTGGTTCCGGGGGAGAGGTAGGCGCCGAGGCGCACACGCGAGGCGTCGGCAATGCGGACGCGTTCGGGCAAAACGTAGTCGAGCATCCGCGGGAACTTGTCGATGCCAGTCACGACGATGCCGTGACGCTTGAGCGAGACACGAACCTCTCGGAAGTCGTCAGGGTGCACCGCTCCGGCGTTGGTCCAGACGACGATCGGCAGAGCGCCGAAGAGGCCGTCGAGGTTGATGCTGTTGGGCTTCACGAGCAAGTGGCTGAGCAAGTGCAGGCGCAGGTAAGCGTCGGCGACGTTCTGCGGCGCGGCATCCAAATCGATCTCGACGGTCACGAATTCGGTGCGCACGCGACGGCGTTCGTCAGCCCCCAAGTGCTCTTCGAGGTCGGCGGGGGTGTAGTGCGGGTCGGTGCCCTCGGGGATTGATCCCAGGTGCGGAGCGGGGAACCACACATCAAGTGTTGTTCCGTCGCTGGCGATTGTTGCGAGTCCGTATCCCCATGCTGTGCGCGAAGTCATGCATCAAGGTTACTTACACTGGGTGCATGCCTGCGACCGATCTCACCGTTCCCGTGCTCGATTTGGGTGCCTCAAGCCCCGACCTGACCCGCCAGATCTGCGATATCGAGTCGGTCTCCGGCAACGAGAAGCGCATTGCGGATGCCGTAGAAACCGCTCTGAGCGCGTTTAGCCACCTTGAGGTGATTCGGGATGCGGATGCCGTTGTCGCCCGCACGAACGGCGGCAAGGCGCAGCGCGTGGTGATTGCCGGCCACCTCGATACGGTTCCGGTGAACGAGAACCTGCCGACGACCCTCGAGATGATCGACGGTGAGGAACACCTCGTCGGCCGAGGAACGGTCGATATGAAGGGCGGCGTCGCGATCGCACTCAAGCTCGCCGCAGAACTCTCTGATCCCGCCGTCGATGTGACCTGGATTTTCTACGACCACGAAGAAGTCGCCGCTGACCTCAACGGGCTCGGCCGCATTGCGCGCAACCGCCCCGACCTGATGGCGGGCGACTTCGCGATCATTGGCGAGCCGTCGAACGCCACGGTGGAGGGCGGCTGCAATGGCACCGCTCGCATCGACATTTCGCTCACGGGGCTGCGCGCACACTCTGCGCGTGCCTGGATGGGCGAGAATGCCATCCATGCGGCAGCGCCCGTGCTGGCCATTCTGGCCGCCTATGAGCCTGAGCAGCACGAGGTCGATGGCCTTGTCTACCGCGAAGGACTCAACGCCGTTGGCATCACCGGTGGTGTTGCCGGCAATGTGATTCCGGATGCCGCGACAGTGACCGTGAACTTTAGGTTCGCCCCCGACCGCAGTACCGAGCAGGCGATCCAACACTTGCGTGAGGTCTTCGCTGGCTTCGAGTTCGAAGTCACTGACCTTGCTGGCGGCGCACGCCCCGGACTGGATGCTCCGCTCGCCCGTGATTTCCTCGCCGCGGTCGGTGGCACGGCAGCCCCCAAATATGGCTGGACCGATGTGGCACGCTTCGCTGAACTCGGCGTTCCCGCCGTGAACTATGGCCCAGGCAATCCGCTGCGCGCCCACGCCGACGACGAGCGCGTCGCCACTAGCGAGATCGTGGCGTGCGAGCAGGGACTGCGGGCGTGGCTGACGGCTCGCTAGCCCCCACCGGCTCGTTTGCCTCAACGGTGCGCCGCGCAACAACGGCGCTACTTGCTCCCGAGCGCTGGTGGATCGCAGTTATCGCGATCTTTGCTGCCTCGCGGGTCGTGACGACGTCTCTGCTGTTGTGGTTCGCATCCGTCCAAGGGCAAAACCCGTGGACGGGCCCCGCGCCCGATTACTTCTCGTTCGCTAAAATCTGGGACGGCCACTGGTATTACATCATCGCGCTGACCGGGTATCCCTCGGAGCTACCGCTGACCGAGGCCGGTCACGTTGCCGAGAATGCGTGGGCGTTCATGCCCGGCTATCCCGCGGTAGTGCGGTTCGTCATGACGCTGACAACGCTCGATTTCGCCGTGGCTGGCGTCATCGTCTCCGTCGCGTTCTCGCTGGGGGCCGCGCTGTTGTTCTACCGCGTGATGCACCTCGTGTTGCCCGCCGGCACAGCCCTGTTCTCGGTCGCTATCTTCTGCTTCGCGCCACTGTCGGCCATCCTGCAGGTCTCCTACGCCGAGTCGATGTATCTCTTCTTGCTCACCTTGTCGCTCTACTGGCTGATGAAACGCCATTACTGGATGCTGTTGCCGGTGATCGCGGTCATGTCCCTGACGCGTCCGAGCGGCTTGGCTTTTGCGCTCGCGCTCGGGTTGCACGTGGTCTATCGCTGGTGGATTCGCCGCCGTGAGGAGTTTCCGCTGCGGGAGCGCATTGCGGCAGTCTCGGCGACTGTGTTTAGCCTGATCATGGGTTTTGCTTGGCTCCTGATTGCGGCAGTGGCCACGGGGTCTCTCTCCGCCTACACCGACACTGAGCTCGCGTGGCGGGCGCCCTACGTCGGTTACGGCGAATTGGTACCGTTCGCGGCGTGGATCCAAGGGGCCGAATTTTGGGCTCAGTGGTGGCAAATGCCGCTGTGGCTCTTGCTGGTGATGCTCGTCGCTGGTGTTCTCGCGTTCTTCGTTTTTCTTTTCACCACGCCCGCGCGACGGCTGGGGGTGGATCTGCGCTTGTGGGTTGCCAGCTATGCGCTGTATTTGCTGGCCGTTTTCTTCCCGCAGTCGAGCACGTTCCGACTCCTGATGCCGATGTTCCCGCTGGCGGGCGCCCTCGCGCTACCGCAGTCGCGTGTGTATCGCGCTGTGCTGCTCGCGGCGTGCATTGCCGGACAGTGGGCATGGATCCATCTGGCCTGGTGGGTCGACGCTTACGACTGGACTCCACCCTAAATAGGTGTGCTGAGGGTGAATGAATCGACAGAGTTTCAGTATCGGCGGTCTTTGCTGGATAATAGAGTGCAGTACCGATGAAAGGGGACTATCTATGGCAGCCATGAAGCCGAGGACCGGTGACGGGCCGATGGAGGCTGTCAAAGAGGGCCGACTCATTGTCGTGCGTGTACCTCTCGAAGGCGGCGGTCGTCTCGTTGTTTCTGTAAACGACGACGAAGCAAAAGAATTGCACGACGCTCTCGCGGGCGTTGTCACTCCCGCTTAGCTTTTCTTCTCAGCCTTAATCGGCGGCCCACGCATAAAACGCGTGAGGCTAGTCGAAACACAGCACCGAACACGATCACTTCGTGTTCGGTGTTTTGTGGTTAACGCCCGATGGTGGCGGTTAGCCAATGGCACGGGCGGTTAGCCCGCTGCGCGGGTATCGATCCACTCGCTGAGGTACTGCGCTGTTGCGCCGGTGCCCGCGGCAACCTCGCGGGGAGTCCCTGTGGCGACGATAGTGCCGCCCTTGTCTCCGCCGCTGGGGCCCAAGTCGATCACCCAGTCGCTGGCAGCAATGGTGGCGAGGTCGTGCTCGACAAGCACGACAGTGTTGCCGGCATCCACGAGTCGTTGTAGCTGCGCCAGCAAGAGCTCAGTGTCCGACGGATGCAGCCCCGATGTCGGTTCGTCGAGCAGGTAGAGCGCATGGCCGCGACGCGCGCGTTGCAGCTCGGTCGCGAGCTTGATGCGTTGCGCTTCTCCACCGCTGAGTTCTGTGGCTGGCTGGCCGAGACGCAGGTAGCCGAGGCCAACATCGCGCAGGGTGTCGAGGCTGCGCAGCGCCGAGGTGGATCCGGCGAAGAAGTCTGCGGCGGTGTTGACGGTCATGCCCAGTACTTCGGCGATGTTCTTGCCGAGGTAGGTGACCTCAAGTGTGTCGTCGTTGTAGCGGGCACCGTGGCACGTGTGGCAGGGAGCGTACGTTCCGGGCAGGAACAGCAGTTCGACTGAGACGAAGCCTTCGCCCTGGCAGGTTTCGCAGCGTCCGCCGGCGACGTTGAAGGAGAACCTGCTCGCGGTATAGCCGCGTGCCTGCGCTTCGTCGGTTGCCGCGAAGAGCTTGCGGACGACATCGAACATTCCGGTGTAGGTCGCGAGGTTCGAGCGAGGGGTGCGTCCGATGGGGCGCTGGTCGACAAGCACGAGACGATCGAAGGAGTCGAGCCCGGTGGTGTCTTCGAGCGTCAGGTCATGGGGGTGGTCATCCGCTTCGGCCGCGTCATCCGGAGCAGTACCGAGATGAGAGCGCACCGCCTGCGCGAGTACCTGGGTCACGAGCGTTGACTTGCCCGAACCTGACACACCCGTGACGGCGGTCATCACTCCAAGCGGGAAGTCGACCGTGAGATCGCGGATGTTGTGCAGCGATGCCTTGTCGAGGCGCGCCCAAGACTCCGGGGTGCGCACCTCGCGCAGCGGCTGTGCTCGCTGCGGAAAGAGATAGCGGGCGGTGATCGATTCGGGCACATCTTTGAGGCCGTCAACGGGGCCGGAGTAGACGAGCTGCCCGCCGCCTTCACCAGCGCCGGGGCCAATGTCGACGATCCAGTCTGCTCGTCGAATCACATCGAGATCGTGCTCCACGACAAACAGGGAGTTGCCGGATGCCGTCAAACGGTCGAGCACTTTCAGTAGCGGTGCCGCATCCGCGGGGTGCAATCCCGCGGAGGGCTCGTCGAGCACATAGACGACGCCGAAGAGGCCGGAGCGCAGTTGGGTGGCGATGCGCAGGCGCTGTGCTTCGCCGGGGGAGAGCGTTGTGGAGTTGCGGCCGAGGCTGAGGTAGCCGAGACCGAGGTCGAGGAGCACATCAACGCGGGCAATAACGTCGTCGCCGATCCGGTGAGCTACCTCGTTGCCTTCCGACCCTTCGCTTTCGGAGTCGGCACGCGCCATGCCTTCGCGCAGTCGAGCCGCAAGGTCCGTCAGCGGCACGGCATTCATCTCGGCGATGCTGAGCCCAGCGAAGGTGACGGACAGCGCATTCGCCTGCAGGCCGCTACCGCCACACTCGGGGCACGCCATGCTTTGCACGAAGCGGAGCGCGCGCTCGCGCATCCGCTCGCTCTGAGACTGCGAGAGCACGTTCATGGTGTGCTTGCGGGCACTCCAGAACTTGCCGTTGTAGCCGTGGTCGACGCGGCCCTCTTCGGGCTGGATGAAGACGGATGGCTGTTCTTCGGTGTAGAGCAGCCAGTCGCGATCCTTGCGGCTGAGAGTGTTCCACGGTGCTCGAGTATCGATCCCCAGGCCGTTGACGATGCTCTTGAGGTTCGCGCCCTGCCACGCTCCGGGCCAAGCGGCGATCGCGCCGTCGCGAATCGAGAGCGTGGGGTCGGGAACGAGAAGATCTTCGGTCACGTCGTGCACGACGCCGAGGCCGTGACAGCGCGGGCAAGCTCCGGTCGCGGTGTTCGGCGAGAAGGCTTCGGCCGACAAATGGCTGACGCCAGCGGGGTAAGTGCCGGCGCGGGAATACAACATGCGCAGCAGATTGGAGAGCGTCGTGATCGTGCCGACGCTCGAGCGCGAGCTTGGCGCTCCGCGACGCTGTTGGAGGGCGACAGCGGGCGGGAGGCCGGTGATGTCTGTGACGTCGGGCGCGCCGACCTGGTTGAGCAGGCGCCGAGCGTAAGGGGCAACCGATTCGAAGTAACGACGCTGTGCCTCGGCGTAGAGGGTGCCAAAGGCGAGAGAAGACTTTCCGGAACCGGAGATGCCAGTGAAAGCCACCATGCAATCCCGCGGCACATCGAGGTCGATGTTGGCGAGGTTGTTTTCGCGGGCCCCTCGAACGTGAACCCAGCCGTCACGATCGTTGGTGTTCATGGATGCTCCGTTCTCACGGCGTGCGGAGATTCCAAGTTCCTCGGCAGCGCGCGCTCTGTCGTGTGCGTACAGGGTGGCGATAGTTAATCCACAGTACGGACACGATGCTGAACGCCGGGTGAGCGTTCGCTGAGCGCGTTAGTCGCTGAGTTTAGTGAGTTGAAGGAGCCCGTCGCCCACGGGAATCAGCGAACTGATCACGGCGGTCGATTGGGAAATCTCTTTGAGCAGCGAACGGAAGTTCGAGACAGTGGCATCGCGCTGCGCGGGATCCGGCACGCGGTCACGCCAGAGAGCGTGCGCGACGGCCACGACTCCACCGGGACGTACCAAACGCAGGCCGTGTTCGACATACTCAATAACAGACTGCGGGTCGGCGTCGATGAAGACGAGGTCGTAGCTTGACTCGTTCATACGAGGAAGAACCTCGGCTGCTTTTCCACCGATCTGACGCACGCGATTCGCTTGAATGCCAGCCTCAGCGAACACGGAACGGGCCACCTGCTGGTGGTCAATCTCGGAGTCGATAGTGGTGAGCAAAGCGCCGGGGCTGCCTGCGAGCATCCACAGCCCACTAATGCCAACACCAGTGCCGACTTCGATGATGCTCTTGGCGCCCGTAGCGGCAGCGAGCAGGGCCAGCTGAGCACCGACCGCGGGGCTCACCGCTTCGATTCCTAGCTCGCTGGAATGTACGCGCGCCGCAGCGATCTCTGGGGGTTCGACGACGAACTCCTCGGCGTACTTCCAACTCAACTGCTTGTCTGACACATTGCTCCTATCGCTGTGGTCAACTGTAGACGCAGCGCGCGAAGGCAGCGGTAAGCTAAACGGGTGTCCTTCGGTCTCACATTCGACAAACTGCTGATCATTGGGATCATCGCTGTCTTTTTGCTGGGCCCCGACCGTTTGCCCTACTACGCATCTCAACTCGCACGCCTCGTCCGCTCGCTGCGGGACATGGCCAACGGCGCTAAAGATCGCATGCGTGAAGAGATGGGCCCCGACTTCGACGACATCGACTGGAAGCAGCTTGACCCGCGCCAGTACGACCCGCGCCGCATCATCCGCGATGCTCTTCTTGAAGATGAGACGCCGCCCGTCAAGGTGCGGCCTCCACGCTCAGCCGCGTATGCCGAACGGCAAGCAGCGCTGGCTGAACGCCAATCGCAACTCAAAGCTGAACTGAAGGCCGGCGAAGTCGCGCCCTTCGATAACGAAGCTACTTAGCTCCTCATCTCTCTCACGACTAGCCGCGGTTAGCGGCGGCGCAGTAGCTTCAGTACGCCCAACAGCGTCACCATGAGGCCAGCCATCGCCGCAAATTCGGCGCCCGAGCGAGGTAGCTGCAGAATTCCGTTCGACTGCGAGACGGTGCGCGATTGCACGAAACGCAGGATGCCTTCTGGCCCATTGCGGCGCCCTAGGCCTGAGTGCTTCATGCCGCCCATCGGCGCATCGACGCTCGAGAAACTGCCACGGTAGCCCTCGTTGATGTTGACGCTGCCGGCATCCAGTCGATCGGCCAAGCGACGAGCGTGAGCGATTGAACCGCTGAAGATGGAGGCATTGAGGCCGAACTCGGTGTCGTTAGCGCGGTTAATCGCGTCGGTGTCGCTCTCGACACTCGTGATCGCTACCACCGGGCCAAACGTCTCGTTGGCAAAGCACTCCATCTCGGCGGTGACATCCGTCAGCACGGTCGGAGCGTAAAAGTAGGGGCCGAGATCGGGGCGGGGGCTTCCTCCAGCGAGCACAGTGGCACCCTTGGTGACGGCATCCTCGACATGTGCTTGCACGCGTTCGAGTTGGGCCTTCGACGTGAGAGATCCCACGTCGCCCGAGTAGTCGAGGGCCGAGGTCTGGGAGAGAGCCTTCACGCGTTCGGCGAAGGCGCGAGAGAACTCCGCAGCGATCGACTTGTGCACGTAGATGCGTTCGATCGAAACGCACAACTGACCCATGGAAGCAAAGCAGGCATAGACGGCATCCTCAGCGGCCTGCACTGGATCGGCATCGCCCAGCACGAGCAGCGGGTTCTTGCCGCCGAGCTCGAGCGAAGCGCCGATCAGACGCCCGGCCGCGCGCTTACCGACCTTGGTGCCCGTCGGCGTCGAGCCGGTGAAACAGATGTAGTCGCTGTTATCGACAACGGCATTGCCGACCTGGTCGCCGGGGCCCGCCACAATCGGCCAGACGGCAGCAGGCACGCCCGCATCAATGTAGGCCTCGCGAGTGGCGAGCATCGACAGCGCGCCCTGATTGTCGATCTTCTGGATGACGGCACTGCCGGCAGCGAGGGCGGGAACGATATCCATCGCCCCTAGTGCGATCGGATAGTTCCACGGCGTGACGACACCGATGAGTTGCTTGGGGGAGTAGCTCACGTGCGTCGACATCAGCAGTGGGATGCCCGCCCGGCGACGCTTGGTGGCCAACACCCGCTCGGCAGAAACGGCATAGTAGCGCGTGATCGTCGCGGCCTGAAAGATCTCTTCGAACGCTTGACCACGCGTCTTGCCTGACTCGGTTTGCAGCAGGTCGAGCAGCTCATCCTTGCGTTCCAGCAGCAGATCATGGGCGCGCAGTAGCACGCGGCGACGGTAAGCAAAGCCGGCGGACTGCCAGGCGCGTTGCGCTCGGCGGGCGGATGTCGCGGCATCCCGAACATCCCGGGTCGAACTCTGCGGCAACTCATGCAGGGCCTTGCCCGTGAAGGGAGCAATCACGGTGGCCGTGTCGGAGGTGGTGCACCGCAGCTGGGCGACGAGAGTGTCGCGACGACGCGACCCGATCAGTGAAACGACTGTGTGAGGCGACATAACTCAACACTACGACCGTGCGCCACAATTTCGGCTGAGCAAAGCGCTAGGCTCACGAAGATGACGACCGCAGCGCCGCGAGCTCTTTCCCGAAGCTCCATCGCCACCTATGCCATCGGTTCTCTTGGCACCGGCGGTTTTGGTGCCCTGCCCGGGCTCGTGCTCGTGTACTACCTGACCGACACGCTGGGGATTGCGGCGCTTGCCGCCGGCATCCTCGTGACCGCAGCCAAAGTGTGGGACGTGATCATCGATCCTGTGATTGGTGCGCGTAGCGACCGCAGCCTGGCGCACCATGGCACTCGGCGACCGGCGATGCTTCTTGGTGCCATTCTGTTGCCGATCTTGTTTGTTCTCACCTTCGCGGTGCCGGCGGGCATCGGCCCGCTTGCGTCGGGCATCTGGGTGTTCATCGCCTTCGTCGCCACGGCAACCGCGTTCAGTATGTTTCAAGTGCCGTATATCGCCTTGCCCGCCGAACTCACCCGCAGCTATGACGAACGCACTCGGTTGCTCGCGGTGCGCGTCGTCGTGCTCACGGTGGCGATTCTGCTGTTCGGTGCTGGCGCACCAGAAATTCGTGATGCCTTTGCCGATGAACGGCTCGGCTATCTCGTGATGGCCGTTTCGGCCGCCGCGCTCATGGGCGTCTCGCTCGTAATTTCGTCGTTCTCGGCTCGCACCGGCACCGTCTCGCTGACGCCGACGGTGTCGATCGTTGACACCTATAAGTCGGGAATCGCGGCGCTCAAGCGGAGCCAGCCGTTCCGTGCCCTGCTGCTGACCTTCCTGCTGCAGGGGCTCGCCACGGGCGTCATGCTCGCGGGCGCGCAGTATGTGGCGACCTGGGTGCTCGGCACCGGAGTAGCCATCCTCTTCGTGTCGCTCATCGGGCCAGCACTGCTCTTCGCTCCGGTCTGGGCTGCCATCTCCCGCCGCATCGGCAAAGAGCGCGCCTTCGTGTGGGCCTCCGCCTGCTATGGCCTCGGAGCCCTGCTGATCGTGCCGCAACTGTGGGCCCCCGGCGCGTGGATCTATGCGCCCGTCGCGCTCGCCGGAGCGGGCTACGCCGGAATGCAAGCACTGCCCATGTCGATGCTGCCCGACGTGATCTCCCATGACTCCCGCCGGCACCGCATCGCCTCGGCCGGCACCTTCGGGGGAGTCTGGACCGCGGGGGAAACCACGGGCATGGCGCTCGGGGCCACTGTGCTCACGACTGTGCTCGCGGCATCCGGTTATCTCGAATCAGTGGCCAACCAGACAGTGACCCAACCCGATTCGGCCATCGCCGGAATCATCATCAGCTTCAGCATCGTGCCCGCCGTGATCATCGGCCTCTCGCTGCTGACCTTTAGGCGCTACCCGTTGCGCCGCAGCGACATTGACCATGCCGATGCTGAACCACACCCCACAAGTGGCCCAACCACCACTTCGAACGATCAGGAGACCCGATGAAGTTCGACCACCAGCCCGCCGACATTCTTGAGCGCCTCAACGCGCTACGTGAAGCGGATGCTCCCACCCACGGTGGCCATGTGCTGTCGTATGTCTACGACTCCGGCCTCGCGGAGCTCGACGAACTTGCAGCTCAAGCAATCCGTGCCGTGCAACCCGTCAATGGCCTCGACCCGACGACCTTCACCTCGGTTGCCGTCATGGAACGCGAAGTGCTTGGCTTTGCCCGCGACATGCTCGGTGGCGATGAGGATGTCGTCGGCACCGTCACGACCGGCGGTACCGAAAGCTGTCTGCTGGCCGTCAAGACGGCGCGCGACGTGTGGCGGGGAACGGGCGCCTCGGCGCGCACGGGAATGCCCCGGTTGTTGGCTCCCGTCACAGTGCATGCGGCATTCCAGAAAGCGGCACATTACTTCGGGCTCGAACTGGATCTCGTGCCGGTGGGCCCGGGCGGCGATGTCGCCGCGAGCGATCTCATCGCACGCATGGGCGACGATGTCGCTCTCGTGGTGGTGTCGGCTCCGAGCTATGCGCACGCCGCGATGGACCCCGTCGTCGAGGTCGCGGCTGCAGCAGCCGAGCGCGGAATCGCCTGTCACGTTGATGCCTGCATCGGCGGCTGGGTGCTGCCGTTCTGGGAGGGCGTCGCCCCCTGGAACTTTGAAGTGCCGGGCGTCACGAGCATCAGCGCCGACCTGCACAAGTTTGGCTACTCGCCCAAGGGCGCCTCGGTGATCCTGCAGCGCGGTCGTGATCGCCAACGCACGCAATACTTTGCGACGACGCGCTGGCCGGGCTACCCGATCGTCAACCCCACCATCTTGGGCTCGAAATCTGCGGGGCCGCTCGCGGCTGCGTGGGCGATTATTCAGGCACTCGGCACGAGTGGGCTTGCCGAGCTCTCCGAGTCGTGTGCGCGGTCCACTCAGGCCCTGCGCGACGTCATCGGCGAGATTGAAGGCCTCCGCGTTGTGGGCAACCCGGTCGGACCGCTGTTAGCTATCGTATCCGATGACTCGGTTGCTGTTGACCGCCGCGTTGACCCGCACCACTGGGCCGACCAAACGCGCGAGCATGGCTTCTTGCTGCAACTGCAGCCCTCGCTCGTGCAGAGTGACGGAACGATGTTGCCCGCCACGACCCACCTCACCGTGACTCCCGTGACTGCGAACGTGCTCGATGACTTGAGCGCGGCGCTGCGGATGGCGGCTGACGAAGTGCGCGGCGTGCCCGCCGTCTCTGCAGAAGCTGTATTGGCCACGTTGCCCGCTGAGGCGCTCGCAGCGTTGGGGAACCCGGATGCTGCACCCCTCGACTCGGCGACCGCAGCGGGCCTCCTCGGCGCGCTCGGCATCGGTGCTGGAGACCACGGCCTTCCCGACCGGATGGCGCCACTGTTGGCTCTCATCGCCGCGATGCCCGCACCGCTCACCGAACGCCTGCTTATCGAACTGCTTGCGCGACTGATCGAGCCGACCGAGTAGGGCGCCGTCGCTTCGAGCGTTACGAGTCGGAGGCGGGTCGCGTCATCCACACGTCGTGGTCGTCTTCGTCGTAGGGCGTGAAACCGTGTCGTTCGTAGAGCCGCAACGCGGCACTGCCCTGAAGCACCATGAGGCGAAAGGGGCGGTGGTCTGGCCGGGCGAGCACTTCGGCGAGAACCTGGCTGCCGATGCCGCGCCCCTGCAGGCGCGCGGGCAGGTAGAAGTGTTCGATCCAGCGGGCATCCGGTTCGGGGCGCACGCTAATCGAGCCGACATCCTCGCCGGCGACCCGAATGATCTGAGTGTTCTCCGGCGCGAAGGCGTCGCTCATCCAGGTGCGCACCCGCACGGGATCGAAGAGGCCGTGGCGTTCGAGGTCGGCCCGAAGTCCAACTGTGCGAAGGTCAAGCAACCAGTTGAGGTCGTGTGCGGTGCTGGGGCGTAGCGAGTATTCCACTCCGTGATTCTAAGCGGGCGGATGCGCGGCGGCGCTAGACCGTGTGCTCGCGTTCGAAGCGCGTCGCCTCATCCACGAGGGCTTTCACGACGGCGCGCACGGAGGGACGTTCGGCGCGGTCGGGGCGTAGCAGCGCCGAGATGAGCCGCGACGACGGAACGCCTTTGAGGGGGCGGGTGATGAGGCCGTTCTCGCGGTCTCGGGTCGTGAAGCGCGGCAGGATGGCGATGCCGTGGCCCGCTGCCACGACGGCTTCAACGATGCTGTTGTCGGTCAGACGCTGGGCGACCTTCGCTGGAGCACCGTTTGCCGCTTCGATTCGCCGAAGGATGCGGTCGAAAGGCAGACCGGAAGGCACCCCGATCCACGTTTCGTCGAGAAGGTCAGCGGGGGTGAGCGCCGCCTTGCGGCCGAGCGGATGATCTTCGGGGAGTGCGACATCCAGAGACTCACGCATGAGAGGAACGACGGCGAGCCCCCGCTCGGTCCAAGCGGGGAGAACGTGCGGTGAGTCGGAGACGACGACGTCGTAGTCGGCGGTGAGGTTGGCGACATCTTCGAGCACAGAGTCTTGGTCGTGGCAGCTCAGGGTGAGCCCCTGCTGGCGATTGACGGCGTGAAACAGCCCCGGCAGCAACATCTCGCCACCGGTGGGAAAAATGGTCATGGTGACGTCTCCGCGCGGGGACTCTCGAAAGTCGTTCCACAGTGCTTCGGCTTTCTCGATTGCGGTAGCCACATCGGCCGCGGTGTGGGCGAGCGCCCGGCCGGCCGACGTCAAGACGATGCCCCGGCCTACGCGCTCAGTGAGAGGGATTCCGGCCTCGCGTTCCAGAATTTTGAGCTGCTGAGAGACGGCCGATGGCGTGCGCATCGTTGCCTTGGCGACCGCCGTAATACTGCCGCGGTCGGCTAGCTCGCGAAGCAGCTCCAAGCGCCGAATATCCATGTAGTTACTCTACAAGGTTAGATAAGGAAGATCATCTTGTTCTAAAAGGTTGGCCACAGCCAAACTGTAGACATGAACTTCGAACTAATCATCATCGTGGCACTCGCCGCAACCGGTATCGCCGCAACCCTGCGTGCCGTTGCAACCGACGGATACCGTCGCGTGCCCACCCGTCGCTACAACACCATGCCGTAGCCAACCGCCAGCCGGTTTACGCAACACCACAGCAATTACTGCTGTGGTGTTTTTGCGTTAACGGGGCGAACGAACTGGCGGCGACTATTGCTGTTCGTCATCCCACACGAGGATGTCGCCGGGCTGGCAATCCAGAACGCGGCAGATCGAATCCAGGGTTGAAAACCGCACGGCCCGAGCTCGCCCGTTTTTGAGTACGGCGACGTTGGCGGGGGTGATCCCCACGGCCTCGGCAAACTCTCCCACTGACATGCCGCGCTCAAGGAGGAGACGGTCAATGAGGATGCGTATCGCCATTACACAACCTCATCAAGTTCGGTTCTCATCAGCACGGCTCGCTGCAGCAAAGATCGCAGCACAAGGAGAACGAGGAAGAGTGTCACGCCGACCAGAACGCTCGCGATAACCGCGAAAGCAAGCAGTGGTGGGCCTGGGATGAAAGCGAGCGTTGCTGCCGCTAAAACGGTGGCAATCACAACGCTGATGGCGAGCAGGTTCACTAGTCGTGCTGCATCAGGATTGAAGATCTCGTCTTGTCTAATAAAGCCAACCAAGACGGCTGTGGACGCGAGAATCACCTCAACGCAGAGCCCAAAAGCGAGGCCCAACGTGAGTAGCGGAACCCGCAGGTCGTCAAACTCTGGATACTCGGTTGCTGCCAATTGCGATAGTGGCACCAGGGCGATGCAACTCGCTAGTACTGCAATCGCGAGCAGGCCGAGCGCGATCCAAGTCGCAATTGCTGCGCCAAGAGAAGGCCGGGGTAGAGAAAGTTCCATACATCGATAATCGATGTATATCTATCGAAAGTCAATAGCCTGCTTTCGGGATGCCGTGCTGCGTATGCGTCCGGCTGCAGCAGTGCAGAACAGCAGCGTTAGCGGGGGCTGAGCCCCAACTTGCGGCCGGCAACGCTGCGCTTGAGCGAACGGAGAGTCGTGGCAAGAGCAGCGATTGCCTGAGCCGCCGGATCCTCGGGAGCCGCGATCACCACGGGCACCCCGGAATCGCCCCCCTCACGCAGAGCGATGCTGAGCGGGATCGAGGCGAGCACCGTGACAGGCTCGTCTGGCGTGGAGAGCTTGGCTGCGGCATCCGCCCCACCACCAGAGCCGAAGAGTTCGAGCACGCTGCCGTCGGGCTGGGGGAGACCGGCCATGTTTTCGATGACGCCGATCACGCGTTGCCCGGTTTGGCGAGCAACGAGGCCGCTGCGTTCAGCAACATCGGCGGCGGCCGACTGCGGGGTCGTGACGACCACGACATCGGAGTGCGGCAGCAACTGGCCGAGCGAGATTGCAACATCGCCCGTGCCGGGAGGCAGATCGAGCAGCAATACATCGAGATCGCCGAAGAACACGTCGGTCAAGAACTGCTGAATCGTGCGGTGCAGCATCGGCCCACGCCACGAGACGGCCGTGTTGTCTTCGACGAACATGCCAATTGAGATGACCTTCACGTCGTACGCGACAGGCGGCAGAATCATCTCGCCCACCTGAGTGGGCTTGGCGCCGTGCAGGCCGAGGAGTCCCGGGATCGAGAAACCGAACACATCGGCGTCGATCACTCCAACGCGCAGGCCGCTCTGGGCCATCGAGACCGCAAGGTTCGCGGTGAGCGTCGATTTGCCGACGCCACCCTTGCCACTTGTCACAGCCACAATCTGGGTGAGCGAATCTGGCCCGAACTGCATCGTCTTGGGCTTGCCCTTGCGCAGCTTCTCGGTGAGGGCAGTTCGCTGCGCCGGCGACATGATCGACACGTCAATGGTCACCGTCGTGATGCCGGGCACACGCTCGGTCGCCTCCCGCACGTCACGTTCGATGGAGGTCGCGGCCGGGCATCCGACAATCGTCAACGTCAGGCCCACGGATGCCGCACCAGCGTCGTCGACAGAAACCCCAGAGATCATGTCGAGCTCTGTCACGGGTCGCCGAATCTCGGGGTCGATCACCGAGGCGAGGGAGGCAAGTACCGCGGCTTCGAGCTCAGCGTTCACGGTTCTCCGTGTCGGCTTCGGCGGCGTCGTCTTTTTCGAGTTCTTCGAGCAGACCACGAAGTTCAGCGCGAATGAAGTCCTTGCTGGCGAGGTCGGTCATGGCCAGGCGCAGCGCAACCACTTCGCGTGCCAAGTATTCGGTGTCGTTGAGGTTGCGTTCTGCACGCTGACGGTCTTGTTCAATCTGCACGCGGTCGCGGTCATCTTGACGGTTCTGGGCGAGCAGAATCATGGGCGCAGCGTAGGAGGCCTGCAGCGACAGGATGAGCGTCAGCAGGGTGAAGTTGGTGGAGCGCGGGTCAAACTGCGCATCCAGAGGCGCGCTTGTGTTGTAGATCAACCAGACGCCCACGAAGGCGGAAAGGCCGACCAAGAACCACGGGGTTCCCATACCGCGAGCGAAAGCTTCTGAGTAGCGGCCCATACGGTCGCGACTCTGGAACATGCCGAACCCGCTGCGCAAACCCTTGGGGGTGTCGAGGCGCATGTCATTGCGCTGTGATCGAAGTGACCGCTTAGCTAGTGCCACGGGCTGCCCTCCCTGCGCGAATTTCTTTCTGCTGAACGATGGTTAGAGGTCTCGTAGAGGTGTCGTCGAAGCTCGCCGACTCGTCGGTGGTACTTCGCCAGTCATCGGGAAGCAGATGGTCAAGCACGTCGTCAATGGTCACCACCCCGAGCAAACGATGGTTGTCATCGACCACGGGCACTGACACGAGGTCATAACTCGCAAGAATGCGCGACACTTCTGCGGCCGTCGTGGACGAGCGTACCGGTTCAAGCGATTGGTCGATCAGGGCGCCCAAGCGTTCATTGGGTGGGTAGCGCAGCATCCGCTGGAAGTGCACCATACCGAGTAGGCGGCCGGTCGGCGGCTCATACGGCGGCAGCGTGACGCAAATGGCGGCACCGAGTGCCGGGGCAAGGTCGTGACGACGAATGAGGGCCAGACCCTCAGCAACAGTGGCGTCGGCAGACACAATGATGGGCTCGGTGGTCATGAGTCCACCTGCCGTGTCGGGAGCGTAGCTGAGCAAGAAGCGCACATCTTCGGCTTCTTCGGGCTCCATGAGGTCGAGCAGTATCTCGCCGCGCTCATCGCTGAGGTGGGCGATGAGGTCGGCAGCGTCATCCGGCTGCATCTCGTCGAGCACGTCGGCGGCACGATCATCGTCGAGCTTATTGAGCAGCGAGACCTGTTCGTTTTCGGGCATCTCCTCCAGCACATCAGCGAGGCGATCGTCGGAAAGCTCTTCAGCCACTTCCATCATGCGCTGCGTGGGAAGTTCGAGCATCGCGTTGGCGAGGTCGGCAGGCAAAAGATCGGAGAAGCTCGCAACGAGCTGAGTCGCCGATTGGGCCTCGCCCTCGTGCGTGTTGTGCTTCAATTCGTCCCACTCGGCAAAGTCGGTGGGGCCCTTCGCGAAGAGCGGCGAACCGCTAGCCTTCGGGCGACGCAAGAAGAGCTGGCTGATTTCCCACTCGCCAATGTCGACCTCTTCGATCGACACGTCTTCGATTTGGGCTTCGCCAGAGCCATCGCGCATCGACACCCGCCGACCCAAGAGCTCAGCCATGACACGGATTTCGCCACCACGCTGCTCGAAGCGGCGCAAGTTCAGAAGACCCGTGGTGATGATCTGCCCCGAGCCAATGCTCGTGACGCGACCAATCGACAAGAAAACATGGCGTTTACCGGGAACTTCAGCGATCATTCCGACCACGCGAGGGCTCGCATCGCCGCGCTCAACGACCAGCACGTCGCGGACCTTGCCCACGCGGTCGCCGTTGGGGTCGAAAATTGAGCAGCCCACCAATCGGGCAACGAATACTCTTGAGGTGCTCACAAGTAAAACCCTACCCCTGCATGGGAGAATGAACCGATGAGTAACTTCACTGGATTTTCCCGCCGCGCACCGCTTCAGTCGAGCGTGCCCCGCGGAGACGTACTTGGCCGGTATGCCAGCTACACCGACGCCCAAGCCGTAATCAACCAACTAGCCAAAGCAGAGTTCGATATCAAAGGCGTCGCGATCGTCGGTCGCGAGCTCACGACCGTCGAAGTGGTCACTGCACGCCTCAGTTATGGTCGTGCCGCACTCTCCGGTGCCACCAGCGGTGCCTGGCTCGGACTCTTCTTCGGATTGATCTCGACGATCATTTCGCCCTTCACCACGCAACAGATCGGCATCTTCTTTGCCGCCATCGTGGCCGGTGCCGGAATCGGAATGATCTTCGGCGTCGTCAACTACTCGATCATGCGCAAGCGTCGCGACTACGCGGCAACCTCACAACTGCTGGCTGATCACTACGACATCATCATCGCGCCCGGCCTCACCGCCAAGGCTCACACAATCCTCGGCACGGCTGCCAGCGCGCAGGGCGTGCATTCAGCACCGCATGTACCTACCCCGACCGAAGCGCCCACCTCGACAGAAACTGTCGAGAGCAGCGATACCGTCGGGTCGGATGCCGATAGCGCCGACAATGCACGCTCAGACGACGCCGCCAAATAGCGGCCACGCACCACTCAGTAGCGGTGCTGATATGGCGCGCGCCGCGCTGGGCTGACGCGCGCCTCCAGAACTAGGAGCGGGCGATCCACGCTTCGACGGCATCCGCTGTTCTCGGGATGTTCACCGACAGGTTCTCAGCGCCGTCTTCGGTGACGACGATGTCGTCTTCGATGCGCACGCCGATGCCGCGGTATTCCTCGGGAACGGTGAGATCGTCGGGCTGGAAGTAGAGGCCGGGCTCGATCGTGAAGACCATGCCGGGCTCCAGCACGCCATCAAGGTACATGTCGCGACGGGCTGCAGCGCAGTCGTGCACGTCAATGCCGAGGTGGTGGCTCGTGCCGTGCACCATGTAGCGGCGGTGGAACTGCTTGTCAGCCTGCAGCGACTCTTCGGCGGAGACGGGCAGGAAGCCCCACTCCGCGGTCTTCTCGGCGATGACGCGCATGGCTTCGGCGTGGATGTCGCGGAACTTGATTCCGGGGCGCACGATAGCGAACGCCGCATCCGCCGCTTCCAACACCGCGTTGTACACGCGACGCTGCACCTCGGTGAAGGTGCCGCTGATGGGCAGGGTGCGCGTGATGTCGGCCGTGTAGTAGCTGTCGAGCTCAATACCAGCGTCGATGAGGATGAGGTCGCCGGCATTGACCGGCCCATCGTTGCGAGTCCAGTGCAAGACGCACGCGTGCGGGCCTGACGCGGCAATGGTGTCGTAACCGACTGTGTTGCCCTCGGCGCGGGCGCGACGGTTGAAGGTGCCCTCCACGAGGCGCTCGCCGCGGGTGTGCTCCACGATGTTGGGCAGGTCAGCGATGACGTCGTTGAAGCCCATCTGCGTGGCGTCAACAGCCGCGCGCATTTCAGCGACCTCGTAGGAATCCTTGACGAGGCGTAGCTCGCTCAGGTCGCGGCTCAGCTCGTCGTCACCGTCATGCTCAAGAGCTTCAGAGTCGGCAGCGAGCAGGCGGCGGCCATCAACCTGGTCAGTGACATCGCGGTCGGCGTCGCGCACGATCAGCGTTGAGGCGTCGACGCTGTCGAGCACAGCCTCAAACTCGACCAGCGGCAGAGTTGCCAGGCCGAGATCGGTAGCAACGTTCTCCAGCGAGGGACGCGGTCCGGTCCAGAATTCTCCGACATCCGGGTTGGCATAGAACTCGCTCGTGTCGCGGCCGGCAGCCGGACGGAAGTACAGGGTGGCCGAGTGGCCAGTAGCGGTGGGCTCCATCACGAGAACACTGCCGGCAACAACATCCGAACCCCACCCGGTGACGTGCGCAAAGGTGGAGTGAGCGCGGAATGGGTAGTCGGTGTCGTTAGAGCGCACCTTGGCGGCGCCTGCCGGAATGATCAGGCGCTGGCCGACATGAAGCTGCGAGAGGCGCTCGCGGCGCGCAGCGGCAAAAGCAGACTGCTCGCGGGGAGTGACCTCGGCGTCAACGCGCTCAGCCCACCCCGAAGAGATGTACTCAGCGAAGCCCGAAGACTGCGGAGTCGTAGAACGGTTAGAGGTCGCGCGGGGGCTGGGTGCCGAAGTATCTGCCATACCTCTAGTGTCTCTCGTCAGGCTGCAAAAAGCACTATCGAGAGGGACCCTCAGGGTTCGCATGATTGCGCGGCAGTGGGCGCTCAGGCTGGGTGGCTACTGAGTGCGTGACAGCGTCGCAAGAATCGGGCGGTGGTCGCTGCCGAAGCCGTCGTGCGACTCGATCACGCGCATCCCCGTCGTGGTCCACTCGCTTGTGGACATCACATGGTCAATGGGGGCGCCCAAGAGCGAAGGCAACTGGGTCGGCCACGTGCCGATCGCGGCGTTATCGGTCGCGGACGCGGCATCCGTGCAGCTGCCGAGAGCAAAATCGGCACCATCGGTGAGGGAGGCATAGTGGTCGAGGGTCGAATTGAAATCCCCAGCGAGGATGACATTGCTGCCGCGACACTGTTCGGCCAACCAATCGAGGTCGGTGCGCCAGTTCGTCATCTCGCCTCGCACGGGGGCGACGGCGTGCACGGCCACAATCGTGGGATTGGCGGGGTCTTGAGGAATCGCTACGACACTCGGCAGAGTCGAGGTGGTTCGCGCTTGCAGGTCAACGTCATATTCGCCGAGGGCAACGCTGATGAGCACTGTTGTCGATCGTGACTTCGAAATCTGGTCGTAGGCGAGAGTGTGAACCCACATCGGTCGGTCTGCTGCCGCCATCAGCTGGGCAACTTCGAAGCCCAACTCTCGGGTGGTCTCCGGAAGGCTCACAATGTCGGCGTCGTTCTCGAGCGCAAGATCAGCAATCGCTTGAGCGCCGGGAGCGTCGCCGAGCGTGTTCCACGACAGCACCGTTACATCGCCCTCAGCTTTCGTCTCAAAGCCTGGGCTGCCGAAACCACGCGTGGCCAACACCACGAGAGTGAGCGCGCTAAACGCGAGCGCCACCACCGCTAGCGATGCCGCGAAGCGGTGCATCCGCGCCGATAACAGAGCAATGAGTGTCAACGCCAGCACGGCCACGAAAGCGGCAGCAGCGCTGAGCCCGCGCATCGATACCACCTGGGCAGCACCAACCGTCTGCTCAAGGGAGAACAGTTGGGGCCAGGCCGCGACAATAAGGGCGGCTGCGGTGGCGAGTATAAAGATCGCCGCAAGAAAGCGTTGAATCATAGCGACCCGAGCCTAGAGCAATAGGCTTGCATAATGCTCAACACACCGATCGACCTGCACACTCATAGTGCCGTGTCTGACGGTACCGAAACTCCTACCCAGCTGGTGCGCTCCGCCGCCCGCGCTGGATTGGGAACGGTAGCGCTCACCGACCACGACTCCACCGCTGGCTGGCACGAGGCCATTTCTGCGGCATCCGCGTCGGGAATCAATGTGATTCCGGGTATGGAATTGAGCACCAACTTTGGGCCGGCGAGCGTTCACGTGCTCGCTTACCTCTTCGACCCGCTCGATCGCACCATTGTGACCGAAACGGCGCGCATTCGTGATGGTCGGCTTCGTCGCGCCGAACGAATCGTCGAAAAGATTGCCCTCGACTACGACCTGACCTGGGATGACGTGCTCGCCGAATCGTCCGACGGCACCACGCTGGGGCGCCCCCACATCGCTGACGCGCTCGTTCGCAAAGGTCACGTCGCTAACCGCAGCGCCGCGTTTGAGAGCATCCTGCACTGGCAGGGCGGTTACTACGAGAAGTACTACGCGCCCAGCCCGCTCGAGGGAGTGAAGATGATCGTCGCTGCCGGGGGAGTGCCCGTGCTCGCGCATCCGGCCGCCCACGGAAAATACCGATCAATGGATGACGCGGTGATCCGCGAACTCGTCGACAACGGGCTCTTCGGTCTTGAGGTGTACCACCGCGATAACACTGACGAGGGCAAGGAATGGCTGCTGACCGTCGTGAAGAAATTCGGGCTCGAAATCACCGGGTCGAGTGACTATCACGGCGAAGGCAAACCCAACCGCCTCGCAGAAAACACCACGGCTCCCGAAGTGCTCGAAAAACTCATCGCCCGCGCGACCGGCTCGAAGCCGTTCATCGCCCACGCGACACCGTAAGAATTGCGTGGCCCGACTAGGCCAACGCACATGTATCACCCCGCCGAGTAGGAGACAGCATGACCAGCAACGCCGAACAGTGGAACGCCCTCACCCCCGAACTTTTGCGCAGCCGAGGCAGCAACAAATGGACGGCGCCCGAAGGTGAACTGCTCTGTGCCGGCGTCGCTGAAATGGATTACGGCACCGCCCCCGCCGTGCTTGACGAGTGGGCCGCGATCGCTGAGCGCCTTGAGTTTGGGTACCCCGCAGAATCCGTCGCTCTCGAGATGAACGCGGCGACAGCGAAATGGCACCGCGAGCAGTACGGCTGGAACGTGGATGCCGTCGACGTGCATCCTCTCCCTGACGTTCTCAAGGGGCTCGAGCTCGCCATCCTCGAGTTCAGCAAGCCTGGTGCGCCGGTAATCGTGCCGACTCCCGCCTACATGCCCTTCCTCATGCTGCCGAAGACCTTCGGCCGTGAGGTCATTGAGTCGCCCATGTTGCGCGGTGACGACGGCAGCTTTTCGCTCGACCTCGACGACATCGCGCGGCACTTCGCGGCCGGAGCGAACGTGTTCGTACTCGCAAACCCGGGCAACCCCACCGGCAAGGTTTTCACCGCTGACGAACTCTCGGCGCTCGCCGACGTCGCTGACGCCCACGGCGCTCGCATTTTCAGTGACGAGATCCACTCGCCGCTCACTCTCTTCGGCAACAAGCACGTGCCGTTGGCGAGTGTTTCGGATGCCGGAGCACGCGTTGCGATCACCGCCACCAGCACGTCGAAAGCCTTCAATCTGCCCGGGCTCAAGTGTGCGCAAATTATCCTGAGCAACGACGCCGACCGCACACTGTGGGAAACAATCGGCTGGATGGCGTCACACGGTGCCAGCACGCCCGGAATGCGTCTCAACACTGCCGCCTACCTCGGTGGCGAGCCGTGGCTTGGCGAAGTGCGCGAATACATCGAAGGCAACATCGAGTATGCGCGGGCGGCGCTCGCCGAGCTGCTGCCTGAGGCACGCATGGCTCCGATGCAGGGCACGTACCTGGCCTGGCTCGACTTGCGGGCCTACTCGGACGAGCCAGAGCTCTCCGAGATGTTGGCGGAGAAGGCGGGCATCCGGGTCAATGGGGGTGTCGGGTACGGCGCAGTCGGCGCGGGTCACATTCGTGTGAACCTCGCAACGTCGCGCCCCATTCTGGAGCGAATCATCGCGCAGCTCGCTGCGGCGATGACGGCCTAGCGGCTTGCGGCCGCCTCGCCCCAACCCGGGAGGGGTAGGCGCTGTTCGAGTGAATCGAGGATGAGCTCGAGTCCGACCTCAAATTCGTTGGCATAGCTGTAGCCGGGCAGCATCGCGTGGCCAACGGCCATTTCGGTGAGATGCGGAAACTCGCCGGCCGGCATCTCGGTGACGATTCCGTCGGCGACTTCGGCGAGCTCCTCAGCCGTTTCGAAGGGCAGGCTGAGCTCTTGCAGCACGAAACCGTAGATGTAGCTGTCGAGCGCGGAGAAGGCATGCGCAGCGCCGGCGATCGAAAAACCGCCGGATCGCAGGGCGCCGATGACGGCATCGTGGTGACGAAGCGTCGCAAGACCGGGGTCTCGGCGTGAATCCATGAGCCCGATAGCCCAGCGGTGGCGCACGAGCACGTTGCGGGTAGAGATGGCGCGGTCGTGCATGGCCCTCCGCCAACCGTGTTCGGTGGTGGGGAGTTCGATTTCTCCGAAAACCAAGTCGACAAGGCCCGTGAGGATCGCATCCTTGTTGGGCACGTGGTAATAAATCGACATTGCTTCCACGCCGATGCGATCGGCGAGTTTGCGCATCGTGAGAGCGGCGGAGCCCTCTGCATCGGCAAGCTCGAGGGCGGCGGCGAGTACGGCGTCGCGCGTGATCGGTGGGCGCTTCTTGGTGGTGCGCGTTTGGCTCTTATCTGCCACTCGGCTGCTCCTTGTCGGACGGGGTATTGATTATCTTACTGCGTAAGGTAATCTTACGTCGTAAGGTTTATTTGGGAGGAAACCATGACCAGCTCCGAAAACAGTCGTCCTGCCACCGAGGCAGCACGCCAGCGCGTCTGCATTGTCGGTATCTCCGGCAAGCTCGGCCAGTACCTGACAGCTCATGCGCTCGAGCGCGGTTACGAAGTTGTGGGCGTGTGTCGCCCTCAGAGCGTTGCGAAACTCGACCACTTCGGCGATCGCATTACGGTAATCCCGGGGGAGACCTCTGACCGCAGTGTCATCGAGCGAGCGGTCGCGGGCTGCACCGCCGTATTGACGGTTCTTGCGCCGTGGGGCGTGCGGGATTATTCGTCGCGCACCGCTCAAGCCGTCATGGATTTCGCTCCGGACGGGGCACGCCTAATCTTCTCGTGTGGCTGGCATGTGCGAGCCAGTGCAGCCGACGTTTATTCGCGACGCTTCCTCGCGACGGTGGCCATCGCATCCTGGCTCGCGAAGGCGATGCGCGCCGTCGACATCGCTGACCAGACCCGCGCCGCAGAACAGATCTTCGCGAGCGACACTCGCTGGACGCTCGTGCGCGGGAGCGACCTCGAAGAGGGTGAGAGCGAAGGGCTGCCCGCGTGGAGCCCGGCGGTCGGTTCGCCGTTGTTGGAGAGCAACCTCACCCGCCGCACCGACTTTGCGCTTTTCATGGTGGAGGCAATCACCAACGACGCCCTCATTGGCCAAGCGCCTGCGATCGTCGGATGCCGCAGCGAGTCTGCCTTGGGGCATGCTTCGTCGGCGCGCGCCTAGCTACCCCACGGCCAAAGCCGCGAGCGGCAACTTCGCAATGTCGCCGGTCTCTACGCTCTCGCGGCGGGTTTCGTTCCCCTCTACTACCTCGTTAGTTTTCACTTCGAGTATTCAGGGTAACTTCACGACCTCCGCGAGGCAGTCGTGGGACACTAATCGCATGAGCCTTGTCGAGAACTCAAAGCTGACCATTGTTGGAGCCGGAAGTGTGGGGGCGAGCGCCGCCTATGCTGCCTTGATCAGAGGGTCGGCCCGCCAAATAGCCCTGTATGACATTGCGACGAAAAAGGTGGATGCCGAAGTTCTCGACCTTTCCCACGGCACTCAGTTCACCGGGTCGAGCCAGATCATGGGTGGTAGCGATATCTCGGTCGTGGAGGGATCCCACGTCGTGGTGATCACGGCTGGCGCAAAGCAGAATCCTGGCCAGTCCCGCATCGAACTTGCTGATGTCAACGCCCGCATTATTGGTTCGATGATGCCGCAGCTCATGGAGGTCGCGCCTGACGCGATCTACATCATTGTGACCAACCCCTGTGACGTGCTCACGGTGCTCGCTCACGAGCAGTCGGGGCTTCCGCCCGAGCGTATCTTCGCGTCCGGTACCGTGCTTGATACCTCGCGGCTGCGCTGGAAGCTTGCCGAGCGCGCCGGCGTCTCACCTTCTAGCGTTCACGCGTCGATTATTGGCGAGCACGGTGACTCCGAGTTTCCGTTGTGGTCACGCGCCACCATCGGTGGGGTTCCGATTCTGGAATGGCAGCGCGATGGCCGCCCCCGCATGACAGAAGCAGAGCTCGATGACATCGCCGACGGCGTCCGCAACGCCGCCTATAAAGTCATCGAGGGCAAGGGCGCGACGAACTATGCGATCGGGTTGTCGACTGCCCACATCGTGGAGGCGATCCTCGGTGACAAGCACTCCGTCATGCCGGTTGCTCCCGTGCTCACTGACTTCCACGGAATCAGCGGTGTCGCGCTGTCAGTGCCCTGCATCGTGAGTGCCTCCGGCGCGGTCCCGATCAAAGAAACCACCTTCAGCGAGACAGAGTTACGCCTCCTCACCGAGTCGGCGGCTACCTTGCGCGGTGTCGCTGACTCGCTACGACCGTAGAAGCGTTGCCAGCAGCGACTTCGGCCTCGATGTCGCAGCCATCGACGCGATTTCTGCCGAGGTGGAGCGGATGTCGGTGGTGTCGTTTTCGATGAGAATCCGGCAATCATTGATAGCGCTCTGAAGCAGCGCTTTCAGTCGTTGGTCGGCGCCGGGCGAGCACGCGCAGGCGATACCAATCACTGAGCTGCGGATGATCGACTGGGTCATTCGCGTCACATCCCGAGCTCGACGACCTCGACCACGGACGGGGTAGTCCGCACTGAACTTGCGCGCCCAGAATTCGGCCGCTGGTGCCTGAGCGAACGCCGCAGTGACGAGATCTGCCAGATCGTCGTCGGGGTGAGGCTCGATAGTCGCCAGCTGTGATTGCGCAGCAATGATGCCGACAGCGAGAGCCCGTTGCCGCCCTTCGCTGGCGATCGGCAGGGCCGCGGTTGCCGCGCGCAGTGCGATGCGAAGTTCTAGGCGCGGGTCGTCGCTCGTCAGACCGATGACGGACGGGATGAGCTCGACCAACTCTGAGCGGTGGTGGTCGGGGGTGCAGTCATTGACGAGGCGCGCCAGAACGGCGAGTGCCGGATGAGTGCACGAGGGATGGTCACTCCACTTTTCGCCCGCGAGGTAGGAGGCGAACTCCATGAAGCAGCCGCCCCGGCGGGGAGTGCGATGGCGCCCAGCCGCGAGAACGGGCATGAAATCTGGTGATGAGCTCTTCTGTTGCACCGGCATTGATCTCCTCCTTGGCTACCGCGTGCTGAGGAACATTTTTTCTATTGTGCGCCTGTTCTAGCGATAAAACCAGAGTCATTGTCGAGGGCATCGGGCGTCCTCAGTAGACGCGAGCGGTGGGCGGTGAGAATGGCCGGACGTAACAGTTGCTACGCGTGTTTTGAGGTGATTACCGTCGTTTTTTGGTTTTCGCCGATATCAATAATTACTCAACACCGTGTTGCATTTTTGCGCTAAAACCTGCAGAGGTTTCAACTATGTTTCAGGCACCTCCACAAATTGTTGCTTAAGTTACTTTCTTGTTGCGTGCTTCAACAACTATTGCAAGGCCTCCACTGCTTGTCATAACGTCGCCTCCAACGCGCCAATGATGCCCCGTTTCTTCACATCCCGACCTGGAGCCGACCCAAGGAGACATCGATGTTGAACACACCCTCGAGGCGCACAATGCGTCTCGTCACGAGCGGGGCAGCAGCCCTCGCGATCACGGCGGGACTCGTCGCGTGCAGTGCAGAAGAAAGCACGACTGCGAGCGGGGGAGACCCCGTTTCGGGCGGGACCCTAACTTTCGCCTCAAACGGCGACACCGATTGCCTCGATCCGCACCAGAGCGCGGCGGACCTCGCGGCCCTCTACTCTCGCCCCATCCTCGACTCCCTCGTGAGCCTCACTGACGACGGAGAGGTTCATCCCTGGCTGGCTAAATCGTGGACGGTCTCGGATGACCAACTGACCTACACGTTTGAGCTGCGCGACGACGTCACTTTCACCAATGGCGAGAAGTTTGATGCCGCCGCGGTCAAAGCGAACTTCGATCACATCGTTGACCCAACCACAGCATCCGCACTCTCAGCCGGATACATCGCGCCGTTCGTGGCGGCAACAGTCCTAGACGACTACACAGTGAGCGTGGAGTTCTCCTCGCCCTTCAGCGCATTCCTTCCCTCGGTGGCTACCGCGTACTTCGGGATGGAAGCGCCGGAGACACTTCTGCAAGATCCGGGGGAACTCTGCAAGGTAATCGTGGGCACCGGCCCCTTCATGAGCGAGACGGGATATGTGGCTCAACAGGGCATTACGTATCTCAAGAACCCCGACTACAACTGGGCTCCGGAAACAGCCAACCATCAGGGCGCTGCTTACCTCGACGAGCTTGTCATGACGATCGTTCCTGAGGATTCTGTGCGACTTGGCTCACTCTCGAGTGGAGAAGTCGATGCGATCGCGAGCATTCCACCGGTGAATGTGGAATCGCTCGAGGCTGACTCCAACCTCTACACCGATAGCGCTGCGGCGCCAGGGGGAAACTACAACTACTTCCCCAACACCGAGATGGGCGTATTCGCAGATATCGACGTTCGCGAAGCATTCCGCATGGGTATTGATTTCGATACGCTCGTCGGCTCGGTGTACTTCGGTGCTTTCGAACCAGCGAACTCACCCATTGCACCGAACACGGCCTACTACGACCCCTCGCAAGAGTCCTCGTACGAATATGACGCGGATGCAGCAGCGAAACTGTTGGACGACGCAGGTTGGGTAATGGGCGCTGATGGCGTTCGCGTGAAGGACGGCGAGAAGCTTGCGATCCAAATGCCGATGATCTCTGGCGCACGCGAACAACGGGACACGCTCGCCCAGCAGGTGCAAGCGGAGGCCGCCAAGCTTGGCTTTGAGATGGTGATTGAGTCCCAAGACCTCGGTAGCTACGTAGAGGCACTCGGAAACGGCTCTTACGATCTCATCGAGATCAGCTGGCAGCGGTCCTCTCCCGACGTGCTTCGCACTCTGTTCGACAGTGCCAACATTCCCGATGGCGGCTTTAACACCGCGTTTTCACGATACACATCGCCTGTGATTGACGATTCGCTGGCGGACGCGCTCGCCACGCTCGACCCGGATGAGCTCACCGAGCTGTATGGGACAGCCCAGCAGGAGATTGCGGATCAGGTGTTGGTTTTCCCGCAGTACGTTTTCTCCTACATCCTCGGAGCCTCTACCTCAGCGCAAGGGATCGAATGGGAACCGCAAGCGTTCCCGATCTTCTATGACGCTTGGAAATCCGAATGACCATTTCGACACCCGTCGAATTGATTGTGGCTGCCCCGGGACGCAAGTCCCGGGGCCTCGCCCAAGCAATAGCTCGGCGCATTGGAATCGCGGTCATCGTGATTTGGGGAGCGATCACGGCGTCGTTCCTCGCGTTGAAATCGATGGGCGGGGACCCAGTGCAGTCCATCGCGGGTGGGGTGGTGCAAGTTACTCCAGAACTACGCGAACAGATCATTGCAAAGTATGGGCTCGACGATTCATTTTTTCAGCAGTATCTGAGCTATCTCGGTGGTGTGCTGCAGGGTGATCTCGGTACTTCGTACGCGTTACGTCGCCCCGTCGTGGAAGCGATTGCGGAACAGCTCCCCAACACCATGACGCTCCTGATCACTGCCACAGTATTTGCCGTCGCCGTAGCTTTCATCGTGTCATTGACGACTGCTCATCGTGGCAAACGAGTGCGCTCTACTTTTCAAGCGTTGGAGTCGATCGGCGTAGCAGTTCCCGCCTTTTGGCTGGGCATCATGCTCATCACCATTTTCTCCTTTGGTTTGAGGATGTTTCCCTCCACAGGAGCAAACGGTGTGGCAGCTCTGGTGCTACCAAGCATCGCGCTCGGGCTCCCCGTTGCTGCCACCTTGAGCCAGGTGATGCGGGACACTCTGGAGAAGACTCTGGATGAGCCGTTCATCGTGACAGTCCGCGCACGCGGTGCAGGGGAATTTGTGGTTCGCGTGCGGCATGCACTGCGTCACAGCCTTGTCTCGGTGATCACTCTGGTGGGGTGGCTCTCAGGCACTCTCATTGGCGGGGCGGTCGTAGTTGAGCAGGTGTTCTCTCGGCCGGGAATCGGGCGAATGATCTTCTCCGCCGTTCTCAATAAGGACATGCCTGTCGTGCTCGGCATCGTGATCGTAGCGGCTGTCTTCTACGTCATTGTCAACACTGTCATTGACCTGCTCTACCCAATTATTGATCCGAGGCTCCGATAATGACGACACTTGCTTTGAAGCCGACTATTTCGAACTCCATCCGCGAGGTATGGCATGCAATCACTAGGGCCCCTATCACTGTGGTGTTATCGGCGCTTATGCTCGCCTTCTTCGTCCTCGCGGCGGTGTGGCCAAACCTGATTGCACCGGGAAACCCGCTCGCAGCGGACCCTCTCCAGACGCTCAAGGCACCGAGTGCAGCGCACATCCTCGGCACCGACGAAAACGGTCGCGACGTGTTTACCCGCATTGTTCACGGTGCGACCCCATCGCTGTTGACCGGTCTTGGTGCCTCCGCGCTCGCGCTTATTGCAGGAACTCTGCTTGGCGTGATTGCCGCGCAGGGCGGAAAATGGGCGGATGCCGTAGTCATGCGTTTCGTTGACATTCTGCTGGCAATTCCAGGACTGCTGCTCGTGCTCGTCATCATCGCGGTGATGGGCAAGGGCACGCTTAACGTCATCATCGGCATCGCGCTTTTCTCCGTGCCGGGTTACGCGCGCCTAGTGCGTTCAGAGATCATGGTCATCCGTCGTTCCGGTTACGTCGATGCGTCAGTGTCGCTGGGCATTCCGCGATTGCAGATCGTAATGCGGCATATTGTGCCGAATGCGATTCGTCCCGTGCTTATCCTCGCCACAATCGGCATCGGATCGGCGATCGGCACGGGGGCGACGCTTAGCTTCCTCGGGCTGGGCCCGCAGCCACCAGCTCCAGAGTGGGGTGCAATGTTGGCGTCCAGCCAGAGCTACTTCTCCGTGGCTTGGTGGGCGGCGCTCTTCCCCGGCCTAGCGATCACCGCTGCGGTGCTTTCGATCACCGTCCTTGGTCAATATCTGCAACGTCGTCTCGACGGGAGAACAGCATGACGAATACAGTCTCGAAGTTGGAAGATGCCGCTCCTCTCGTCGATGTGCGTCAATTGCGGATCGCATTTGGCGAGGGGGAAAAACGCGTCGAAGTTGTCCACGGAATCGACTTTCATATCGCCCGTGGTGAGTGCGTTGCGATCGTAGGCGAGTCTGGTTCAGGCAAGACGGTTACAGCACGCAGTCTCATCGGGCTCACCGGTGCTGGTGCGGTGGTCACCGCCGATGAGATCGCAGTCGGTGGGCGGAGCATCATGGCGCTCAGCAACAAGCAGTGGCGAGAGTTGCGCGGAGTCGAGGTGGGTCTGGTGCTGCAGGATGCGTTGGTCTCATTTGATCCGCTCCGTACCGTCGGAAAGGAAATCTCGGAACCGCTCGAGCTCCACAAGACAGTTCCGTCAGCGGAAATCGAGGAGAAGGTGATCGAGCTGCTTCGGCAGGTTGGCGTTCCCGAACCTGAGTTGCGCATGAACCAGTACTCCCACCAACTATCGGGAGGGCTCCGTCAGCGGGCGCTCATCGCATCAGCAATTGCAGCGAATCCTGCGCTGATCATCGCCGACGAGCCCACAACGGCGCTCGACGTCACCGTGCAAGCTCAAGTCCTAGAGCTGCTGGCGGCGCGCAAGCGGGAGAACACCGGCATTCTGCTTATCAGCCACGATCTTGCGGTTGTTTCGCAGGTCGCAGACCGGGTGTACGTCATGCGCTACGGCGAATTTGTCGAAGACGGGCCAACGGCTGAGGTTCTGAACAATCCCCAACACGAATACACCAAGGCGCTCCTGGCCGCCGATCCTGTAGAACATGCGAAGGGCACTCGGCTCTCGATCCAGGTCGGTGAGACTTTGGTTCAACCTCGTGCCGAAATCTCCAGTGATGTTGTACTGAGCGCTACGAACCTCGTGAAGAGTTTTGGCGATCGCACCGTTGTTCATGGTGTCAGTTTCGACCTTCACCGCGGCGAAACGATTGGCATTGTCGGGGAGTCAGGTTCTGGCAAATCAACGACGGCCCGGATGGCGCTAGCGCTTGACGAGCCAGATAGTGGCAATGTGTCGCTCGATGGCCGTCCATGGTCGGGGATTCCAGAACGGCAGCGCCTCGCTCGGCGACCGCGAATGCAGGTTATCTATCAGGACCCGCTGAGCTCGTTCGACCCGCGTTATAGCGTGAGCCAACTTCTCGGTGAGACCCTCGCGAGGATCGACCATCCGCGCTCGGATCGGAAGGCGCGGAAGCTGGAACTGCTGGATCTAGTCGGTCTCACGTCGAGCATGTTGGAGCGTCAACCTCTTCAGATGTCTGGTGGCCAACGTCAGCGCGTTGCGATCGCTCGGGCGCTCTCAATGCGTCCCGAAATAATTGTGTGCGACGAGGCAGTGTCGGCGCTCGACGTGTCAATTCAAGCGCAAGTCCTCGACCTTCTTGCCGATCTGCAAGCAGAATTTACGATGTCGTACCTCTTTATCTCGCACCACCTCGGCGTAGTTCGTCACGTTAGCGACCGCGTTCTTGTCATGAAAGACGGCTGGGTAGTGGAGCAGGGCGATGTCGACGACGTATTCGAGCATCCACAACATCAGTACACCCAAGAACTGCTGGCGGCTATTCCGCGCATCAGCAGCGTCGCCGAAGCAGCGGCAGCACCGCAACAAAGGAGAACTGCATCATGACTCAACATGTCGACACCGTCGTAGTCGGGGGCGGAGCGATGGGCTCATCAACCGCCTGGAATCTTGCGCGACGCGGGAGGCCCGTTGTCCTTCTAGAGCGTTTCGCCCCAGGCCACAAAAATGGGGCTTCGCATGGCGCGACGCGCAACTTCAGCACGGGGTATGTAGACGAGGTGCACAACTCAATGATTCATGAGTCACGACGGCTCTGGAATGAACTAGAGGATGCAACCGGAGAAACCCTTCTCGATGTTATTGGCACCGTCAACCATGGCGGAATTGATGTGACGCGAAACGATTGGTTGAGGGAGCACGGCGTTCCCGTTGAAATGCTTGCAGCCGAAGAAGCTCACGAGCGGTGGCCGGGCATTCGATTTGCTACTGCGGTGCAGTACATGCCGGAGGGCGCCCGGGTGCGGGCAGATGCTGCCGTGGCCGCGCTTCAGCAACAAACGGCGGCGCTAGGTGGCGTGGTGAAACACAACACCGAGGTGCTCAAGATAACCGTGCTCTCAGACGACGCGGTGGAAATCGTGACGGGTGACGAAACCTATATTGCGAAGACCGTCGTCGTAACGGTGGGCGCGTGGACAACGAAATTGTTGGGCGCAACAATGGCCCTTCCACAACTAGTCGTCACCCAGGAGCAGCCTGCGCATTTTCAACAACGGGATATCGCAACGCCGTGGCCGAGTTTCAATCACGCGCCCATCGCAGGTGACTCCGATTACGACTACTGGTACTCGCCCATCTACGGCATGCTCACCCCAGGAGAAGGAATCAAGGCCGGTTGGCACGGCGTTGGTCCGGTGACGGATCCTGATTTGCGCAGTTTCGTTCCGGAATCAGTGCAACTCGCCGCGCTACAACGCTATGCGCGTGACTGGCTGCCTGGCACGGACCCAGACGATTTCATTGCGATCAGTTGCACCTACACGACGAGTCCCAACAGCGTATTCGTGCTCGACAGGGTCGGACCAATTGTAGTTGGTGCGGGGTTCTCGGGCCATGGGTTCAAGTTCACGCCGAGTGTGGGGCGCATTCTTGCTGACCTCGTTGATGGCACGTCACCTTCTGCGCCGGTTTTCTCGCTGGCTCGCTAATGAAAGTGGATCGCGCCAGAAGTGATGATTATGAATCCTCGGCATCACACGAACTGAGCGCAGACGGAGAGCGGGTTCTCGAACTGTTTGCAGGGCTTGTTGAGCCGCTCTGGCGGAGCTTGAGCACGGATAGCGAAGTGGTGCTGCACGAGATCCGTTTGCTGCCGAATTCCGTGGTTGCTATCGCAGGCACGGTGACGGGGCGGCAAGTGGGCGACCCCGCAACTGATTTGCTCCTTGAGCAGCTACGGAATGTTGACCGGGTGCAGAACAACATCGATTACCAGAGTGTATTGCCCGATGGTAGGCGGTTGCGTTCCTCCACGATGATTGTGCGGGACAGCGGCGGTATCCCGGTTGCTGCGCTGTGTATCAATACCGATATTTCGGATTGGCTCACTGCGCAGGAGCAGGTTGATGCGATGGTGTTGGGGCGTGCATCATCCGCACGTTCTCGACCGCCAGCGCGGCTCGAGAGTCCCGCCGTTCCTGCCGGGGAGAGGGGGAAGTCGGAGCGGGGGGAATCATTCCCTCGCAGTGTCGACGAACTGGTGTCGGAGCTAATCGGAAGCGCGATTGAGAACACCGGTGTCCCCGTCGAACTTATGAAGAAGCAACACAAGCTGGCCGTAGTGGAGCAGCTTGAGGCACGTGGCCTCTTTCTCCTGAAGGATGCCGTCGAAGTCATCGCCGTAGCGCTCGGTGTGACTCGCTTTACTATCTACAACTACCTCAACGAACTCGCTGCAGCGGGAAAGAGTGAAAAATCATGACGATGACCAACCCGATTAGTCCATTGGCCGCCCAATGGGATGCGATCAGTATTGATGAGCTCGTCGCACGAGGCAGCGCCAAATGGAGCCTAGAGCCCGGTGTGATCGGAGCGTGGGTGGCGGAGATGGATTTCGGTACCGCACCTTCGGTTATTGAGGCGTGGCGAACATCGGAACGGCGTCTCGAATTCGGCTACCCGCCCGCAGCGTTAGCCGCGGATATGTCGGCAGCGACCGCCCAGTGGTACTCCTCGCACTATGGCTGGGACGTTGACCCCGAGGACATCTCTCCGATTGCGGACGTTATCAAAGGCCTTGAGCTGGCGATCGTGGAATTCACCGCACCCGGCGGCGCGGTTATCGTGCCGACACCGGCATACATGCCGTTCCTCTTTGTGCCGCCCGCCCTCGGGCGAGAGGTTATCCAAGTGCCCATGTTGACCGATGAGAACGGGCTGCTGGTGCTCGATTTGGAGACGATGGCGACGCACCTCGACGGTGGGGCGAATCTCATCATCCTGGCAAACCCGGGTAATCCCACGGGGCGTGTCTATACAGCGGCTGAGCTCACCGCGCTCGCCAACCTCGCGGATGCCCACGATGCTCGTATCTTCAGCGACGAGATCCACGCCCCGTTGACGTTGTTTGGCAACCGTCATATTCCGCTCGCGAGTGTGTCAGACGCAGCCGCGCGTGTCTCCATCACTGCTACATCCGTGTCGAAGGCATTCAATCTTCCTGGGCTCAAGTGTGCGCAGATTATCCTGAGCGCTGACGCCGACCGCGAGAAGTGGAAAACGATTGGATTTATGGCCAGCCATGGGGCGAGCACGCCTGGTATCCGAGCCAATACGGCGGCGTATAAAGACGGCGCACCGTGGCTTGATGAGGTAACACGCTACCTCGAGTCGAACTACCTAATACTCAAGGATGCGCTCGCTGCACAGCTGCCGGATGCCAAGCTGCTA
This sequence comes from Salinibacterium sp. NG253, assembly GCF_015864945.1. Lineage (GTDB taxonomy): Bacteria > Actinomycetota > Actinomycetes > Actinomycetales > Microbacteriaceae > Rhodoglobus. Next base: position 538,872 of record NZ_JADYWF010000002.1, read on the forward strand.
CCGCTTCAGGGTACCTATCTGACGTGGGTTGATTTCAGCGCCTATGAAGTTGCTGGTGAGGTCGGCGAGGTCTTGCTGGAAAAGGCAAAGGTGAAGCTCAACAGTGGCCCCGCATTTGGCGAGGGATACAACGGTTTCGTACGGTTGAACATAGCAACGCCGCGGCCCGTGCTCGAAACCATCGTTGATCGAATCACGCAAGCGTTAACTGCCTGAGGGCCCGTCGGCGTCCCCGTGTTCGTTGCCGGGGGCGCCCTCGAGCTCGTTCAAGTAGTTGTAGATCGTGAAGCGGGTCACTTCCAGTGCGCCGGCGACGGTTTCGACTGCGTCCCTCAGAAGGAACATGCCACGCTCGCGAAGGCGGGCGACTACGGCGAGCTTGTGCTCTTTCTTCATTAGATCGACCGGAACCCCTGCGCGGGCGATGGTGTCAGCGATGAGGTGATCGGCCAGCTCTTCAACGTCGTGTGCGAAGCGTTCGTTCGAGCCTGTCCCCAGGGTCTCCGCGGTGGCGGGAACAAGCGGGAAACCGCTCATCTCTGACACTAGGTCGCGCAGTCGTTCCCAAGCGCCGAGATCAGAATTGACGCACAGCGCGGCTACTGGTTCACCCCGCGAATTTCGAAAGATCGTCGTGCTCGACGTTAGCTGTCGGCCATCGGGGAGCACCGTGGAATAGCCCTGAAGAAAGTCCCGTGAGCTCCCACTTGCCACGGTTTCGAGGAGAACATCCGTAGCGGGATCGCCAACGGCACGACCGGTGACGTTTCCAGCAACGGCAACGATGGACTCGGGCAGTTTCGCGATCTCGTGGAGCACCACTTCGGCCGTACCTGGCACGATCGGCGTGATGGTGCGCACAACGTTCTCAAGCATCGTGATGATGCTCGCGTTCTCGGCGACAATCCCGACTTTGGGCGTTTCCTTTTCGGCCATAACTCTTATTCTGCGTGACTCCGCCGCTAATCGTGGCGATTCTCGTCGTTTGTTCTACGCGGTCGGAGGCGCAGTCGGTGCGCCTTCGTTTCCGCCACGACGACGACGCGTGCGCTTGCGACGGGCGGGTGCTCCGCCGTCGTGCGTGCCGCCGCCTTCGGGGCGGTTGCTGTCGTCAGTCGCACGGGCGCTGGCTACCGAGCTACCCTCGGTCGATCGTGCACCGGCGGTGGAGCCAGAACCCGATCCAGAACGCGTGCGGTTGCGGGGAGGACGTGACGAGTCGGTTGAACGCTGTGATCCGCGGCCACCGGCTGATCCTGATCCGGAGCCCGAAGCAGCACCACTGGTGCGCAGCGACGGAGCGTGCGAGCCAGGAAGGCGGCCCTTGGTTCCCTCAGGAATGTCGAGGTCGGTGAAGAGGTGCGGGCTCGACGAGTAAGTCTCGGTTGGCTCGGGGATGCCCATTTCGAGCGCCTTGTTGATGTGCGTCCACTTGAGCATGTCAGCCCAGTCCACGAACGTGACAGCAACACCGGTCTTGCCGGCGCGGCCCGTGCGGCCTGCGCGGTGCAGGTACGTGTCGTGGTCGTCGGGGATGGTGTGGTTGATCACGTGGGTAACGTCGTTAACGTCGATGCCTCGTGCCGCAACATCCGTCGCGATGAGAATGTCTTTCTTGCCGGCCTTGAACGCAGCCATGGCGCGCTCACGCTGCTCCTGGTTGAGGTCACCGTGCACGGCGGCAGCGTTGAAGCCGCGGTCGTTCAGTTCTTCAACAAGCTTGGCAGCGGCACGCTTGGTGCGCGTGAAGACAACCGTCTTGCCGCGACCCTCAGCCTGCAGGATGCGCGCGATGACCTCGTCTTTGTCGAGGTTGTGAGCGCGGTACACGACGTGCTTGATGTTCTTCTGCGTCAGGCCCTCGTCGGGGTCGGTGGCGCGGATGTGGATGGGCTTGTTCATGAAGCGACGAGCGAGAGCCACGATCGGGCCGGGCATCGTTGCCGAGAACAGCATCGTGTGACGGGTGGGAGGCGTCTGAGCAAACAGTTTCTCGATGTCGGCAAGGAAGCCGAGGTCGAGCATCTTGTCTGCCTCATCCAAAACCATCACCTTGATGTCTTTGAGTGACAGCATGCGCTGGCTGGCGAGGTCGAGCAAACGACCGGGCGTGCCGACGATAACTTGGGCGCCGGCCTTAATCTGTTCGACCTGACCTTCGTAGGCCTTGCCGCCGTAAATAGCGGCGATCTTGGTCGAGCGGTTGGATGCCGCGAGCACGAGGTCTTCAGCTACCTGAACACAGAGTTCGCGAGTCGGCACCACAATGAGTGCCTTTACTCCGGGCTCGGGATCTTTGCCGAGCGACTGCAGCACGGGAAGCCCGAAGCCGAGAGTTTTACCGGTACCGGTCTTAGCCTGACCGATGATGTCCTGGCCTGCGAGGCCCATAGGAATGGTTTGGGTTTGGATCGGGAACGGTTCGATGATGCCCTTGGTGGCAAGAGCATCGACCATGTCCTGATCGATATTAAGTTCTGAAAAAGTCACGTATGAAGCCCGTCTAGGTGCGATGCGCCCTTTTTGACCTGGGGCGCGGGACCCCCTCCTGAGTCGGGGGGATGCCCGCAGTTTAGCGGGTTCTGCTGGGTCGAGGCCGTGAATTGAGGCGGCGAGGCGGGTTGTTGCAACTGCGCAGGGCTCTCACACGCTCTAAGCTGGCTCCGTGGTTAAGTGGTTTTCGCGCAAGCCAGGTCGCATCGAAGTGCCTCGCCTTCGGTCACGGTCTGATGTTGCAGCGACCGAAAAAGTAGCCCTCGCGGAGTTCACTCCCGACATTCTCGCCTTCTTGGGGCGCGCAGCGTATGTGCAGCTCAAGATTTTTGAGAACCTCTCGCGCGTCATCGCTAACGCCCCGACGACGGCGGCGAAGACCGCGATCGGTAAGGCCGCAGAGCTGTCGCTGTCGAAGCACCGTCAGCTGGTAGACGAAATCACCAAGGCCGGCGGATCGCCAGCGGAAGTGATGGACCCCTTTACTGAGTCGGTCGACAACTTCGAGCGCATCGCTCGCGGCGCCGATTGGTATGAATCGCTCATCACGGCCTATCTGAGTGCCGGATTCTTTGACGACTTTTATGCGCTGCTTGCGGCCGGACTGCCGTCAGAATCCCACTCGCGCCTGGTCGCGATTTTCCGCGGAGAGTCTGGCGAGAAGGTTCTTGCGGAGTACTTGCAGGCAGCGATCGACGCAAACCCTCGCCTCGATTCACGGCTCGCCATGTGGGGTCGTCGTCTCATGGGCGACATGATGCTGTTGGCGCGATCGGCGCTCGTTTTCCCTGACCACACGCGCACCACCGAGGCGCAGGTTGAGCCGGTATTTACCGAACTTATCGCGGCGCACACGCGGCGCATGGATGCGCTCGGCCTCACCGCCTAGCGAACTGCGTTCAGTTAGCCGCGTGAGAGCGCTTCGAAGGAACGCACGTCGGCGGCTTCGCGGTGGCGCGGCAGGCGGATGGCGACAACCAGAGCCACGGCTATGCCGGCAAGCAGGCTTGCCACCCAGATCCAGGTGCCATCAAAGGTGAGACCGGCCCACACGAGGGCGACCCACACCGTCGCGGTAACCGCAGCACCGACAGCGGGCAGCAGCGCCGCCCCGTACATGCCGCGCGACGGCAGCAGGTAGCGGATGATGGTTGCGAGCGACGCTCCGATGACGGTGACGAACAGCAGTTCCACTGTTAGGCCACGAATCCGATGCGGCGCGACTCTTCTTCGCCGAGTTCGACGTAGGAGACCGACGCGGTAGGAACGATGTAAAGCTTGCCCTTGGCGTCACGCAGGCTCACGTACTTGGCATCCGAGTTCAATGCCTCGGCGATGATGGTCTCGACCTCGCTCGACGACTGTGCCGACTCGAAGTTGATCTCACGGGGGCTGTTGTTGATACCGATGCTAATGTCCACGACCCAAGATTACGACACAACGGGGCGCGATGAATATCACGTTCACTGTCAGCGCATCCCGATAGCGTTGACGCATGGTCACCTTGCCCTCTGAGCGTGCGGATGCCGCGGCTAACGCACCGCATACGCTCGACGATTCTCAGCGCGCTGTTGTCGACCTCGCCGAGGGTGTGAGCGCGATCGTTGTTGGAGCTCCGGGCACGGGCAAAACCGAGACTCTTGTTGAGCTGGTGGCGCAGCGTGTGCACGCCCGCGGCTGGTCGCCCGAGCAGATTGTGGTGCTCTCGGCAACCCGTCAGAGTGCGACGGCGCTGCGTGATCGATTGGCGGCACGCATTGATGCGACCACCTTGGGGCCGATGGCGCGAACTGCGAACTCCCTCGCGTTCGAAGTGATCCGCGAGGCCGCTGCTGTTGCCGGAGAAGGCCCGCCAACACTGCTCACAGGCGCTGAGCAAGACCAAATCATTTCTGACCTGCTTGCGGGCGAGATCGCTGACGGCATGGGAGCGCCGTGGCCGGCCCACCTCGATCCGGAGGTTCGCCGCCTGCGCGGGTTCCGCACCGAGTTGCGAGATCTCATGATGCGCTGTGTCGAGTTTGGGGTCACGCCCGCTGACTTGGCGGCGCTCGGCGAACGCACCGATCGGCCGGAATGGGTGGCGGCATCCGCCTTCATTGCGGTGTACGACCAGGTGAAGGCTAGCTATCGGGATCGGCATTTTGATGCGAGTGAGCTGCTGGCTGAGGCCGCTGGGCTGATTGAGGGCGGGCACTATGCGGCGATCGATCGGCTGCGGTTGGTCGTGGTCGACGACGCCCACGAACTCACCGAGGCCACCATTTCTCTCGTGCGGGCGCTCGCCAGTCGCGGCATAACGATCATCGGTTTTGGCGATCCTGACCTCACCACGGGGTCGTTCCGGGGCGCGCAGCCTGCCGTGCTGTCGCAGTGGGCGACGCGGCTCGGGCTTGAGAACTGCGAATCGTTGTTTTTGTCGTCGGTGCATCGGCACAGTGCTGAGCTACGTCAGACGGTGACCAACCTCACCCAGCGCATCGGTGTTGCGGGGCTCATCGAGCAGCGCAAGTCGCCGGCGGTCGCCACAGCGCCGTCGAGCATCCAAAGTTTTCAGCTCTCGACACCGGCCGAAGAGGTTGCGTTCATTGCGCGCCATTTACGCGAGAAGCATGTGCTTGAGTCGGTGCCGTGGTCGCGCATGGCCGTCATCGTGCGCACCGGTTCGCTGATTCCATCGCTGGCCCGGCAGTTGCGCACCCTCGAAGTGGTGACGAGTGTGTCGAGTGCGCGCAGTGCCGTGCGCGACGAATTCAGTGTCAACGGCTTGATCGTCTTGCTTGAGCTGGCATTGAAACGTCGCCCGCTGGATGCCGCAGCAGCCGTCGAGCTGCTGTGTAGTTCCGTTGGCGGTTTCGACACCGTCTCGCTGCGGCGCCTCAAGGCTGCGCTGCGTCACGAAGCGCTCGGTGCCGAAATTTATGACTCGGCCGACGAACTCATTGCGCAAGCGCTGGCCGCCCCGGCAGGGTTCGTCACGATCGACAATCGTGTGGCCCGGCAGGCTGCAGCGGTCGCCAAGAACCTTCACGAAACCGCTGCTGCAGGGGCCGCCGGCGACACCATTGAAGAACTGCTGTGGGGCGCGTGGCAGCGCAGCGGGCTCGCCGATCGTTGGTTTGAGCAAGCTCTGGGAGCCGGCGTTGTCGCCGAAGAAGCCAATCGCCACCTCGATGCGGTTGTTGCACTGTTTTCGTCTGCCAAGCGTTTTGTGGAACGTCGACCGGATGCTCCCGCCAACGTTTTTCTCAACGAATGGCTTTCGGCGGATGTCGCTGAAGACACCCTCGCCGCGCGGTCGATCGTTGACTCGGTCACGGTTGGAACGCCGGCATCCGTCATCGGCCAAGAGTTCGATGTTGTGGTGGTTGCCGGTATGCAAGAGAACGTATGGCCAAACCTCCGCGTGCGCGGTTCGCTGCTCGGTGCGCACGACCTGCCCCGCGTGCTGGCGGGCGAGAAACTCGCGGTCGCCGACCGGCGCCGAGAAGTTCTCCACGACGAATTACGGATGTTCGCCCAGGCCGTGTCGCGGGCCACGAGCGAAGTGATCGTGACTGCCGTGGCCGGTGACGACAACATGCCGTCGCCGTTCTTGACGCTCATTCCTGAACCGGATGAGCCCGTGCGTTCGCGCCCGCCGCTCAGCCTGCGCGGTCTCGTGGGCGTGCTGCGCCGCGAGCTAACCACGGGCGCTCAGCCGGAGGCTGCTGCGGCGTCGCTGGCACGCCTCGCCGGCGAGAGTGTTCCCGGTGCCGATCCGCGCTCCTGGTACGGGCTTCGCGCGCCAAGCACCACCGCGCCGCTCGTCGACCTGACCGAACCGGATGCCGAAGTGCGGGTGTCTCCCTCGCGCATGGAATCGTTCGAAACGTGCCCGCTGCACTGGGCGATCGACCAGCTGGGTGGCTCCACGACAAACGTGGCCTCCAACCTTGGTTCGCTCATCCACGGTGTTGCTGAAACGGCCACTGATTTCAGCGCCGATGCGCTCTACAAGGCGGTGGAAGAACGCTGGGGCGAGATGACCTTCGAGGCCTCGTGGCAATCGGAGGCTGAGAAGCTGCGCGCCCGCACACTAACTCAACACTTAGCCGCCTACTTGCGCGACTTCGCCGCTGACGGGGGAGAACTCATCAGCAACGAGATGGGCTTCGTGCTTCCCCTCGAACAGGCCCGACTGAGCGGAAAGATTGACCGCGTCGAAATGTATGGCGGCACCACCGCCGTGATCGTCGACCTCAAGACCGGCAAGAACGAGCCATCCAGCGACAAGGCTGTTGCCGATCATCCGCAGCTCGCCGCCTACCAACTTGCCTTTGCCTCCGGAGCCATTGAGGGCGTGCCCGAAGGCCTCGTCAATGGGGGAGCGAAGCTCGTGGTGCTCTCGCCGTCGGCCAAGACCCGCGACTATGACGCCCCCAAGCAACAACCGATGAACGACGAGGAGCTCGAACTGTTCCGACAGCGCGTGATCGAGGATGCCCGCGGAATGGCCGGCAGCGTATTCGTAGCTAGGGTGAGCAGCCACTGCACCGACCCGTGGAGCTTCGGCAACTGCCGCATTCACGTCGTGCCGGCGGTGAGCGCCCGATGATCTCTTCTGTCGACCTCGCCGGTCTTATGGGCATCCACGCTCCCACCGAACAGCAACGTGTCGTGATCGAGGCGCCGCTCAGCCCCGCCCTCGTCGTCGCCGGCGCGGGCAGCGGCAAGACCGACACGATGGCCAGCCGCGTCGTGTGGCTCGTCGCCAACAACTTGGTGAGCCCCGACCAGATTCTCGGCCTCACCTTCACACGAAAAGCCGCGGGTTCGCTCAGCAAGCGCGTGAGCGAACGCATCGCGATCCTGCGCGACGTGCAAAGCGCGCATCCCGAACGATTTGTGGCGACCCCCGAAACAGCTTCGATCGAGTTTGATCAGCCCACGATCTCCACCTACAACTCCTTTGCCAGCGCACTCTTCACCGAGAACGCGCTCCTCATCGGTCGCGAACCCGAATCGACTCTCCTCAACGATCCATCATCGTGGCAACTGGCCCGCAAACTTGTGGTGGCGAGCACGGATGAACGGCTCATCGGCCTCGAAAAGTCCATCAGCGCGCTCACGGAGGCCGTTCTCGACCTCAGCCATGCGCTCAGTGACAACGTGGCTAGCGCCGAAGATGTTGCTGCCTATGCGCAACGCTTCACTCAGATTTCCGAGCTTCCCTACGCCGAGACCGCCCGCAAGAAAACCCCCTACGCGTCGGTTATCGATGCGGTGAAAGAGGTCGGTTCGCTCGCGCCGTTGCTCACTCTGGCCGTTCAGTATGCCCAGCAGAAGCGGGCGCAGGGGCTCCTCGAGTTCAGCGACCAAGTTGCTCTCGCCCTCGAAGTAGCTGAGCGCTCAAGCGATGTCGTCGAGCACTATCAAGACCGCTACCGGGTCGTTCTGCTCGACGAATACCAAGACACCAGTGTCGTTCAAACCCGACTGCTCGCACGCCTCTTTGGCAACCATTCGGTCATGGCCGTCGGTGACCCGCACCAGTCAATTTATGGCTGGCGTGGAGCCAGTGCAGCCAACCTTGCGCGTTTCAGCCGCGACTTCACCGACAACGCTGATGCGCAATATTTCGCGCTTTCTACGAGCTGGCGCAATGCCACGACCGTGCTCGACGCCGCCAACGTGATCGTCGAACCGCTCAGCGCACGCTCACCCGTGCGCGTCGAATCGCTCGGTGCTCGTCCCGCCGCCCCCGTTGGATCGGTCGACACTTTTTATTTCGAACACATTGATGAAGAAGCTCATGGCGTCGCGAAGTGGTTTGCCCGTGCCCTGGCGCCGCAGGCGTGGAACGACTACAACCCGGATCCTGACGCTGAGGCTCCCACCCCGCCGACCGCCGCCATCCTGTTCCGCCGTCGCAGCGACATGGAGCGTTTCGCAACTGCCCTCGGCGCAGAAGACGTTCCGTACCACGTGCTCGGCATCGGCGGCCTGCTCTCGACCCCCGAAATCGTTGACCTCGTGAGCGCGCTCACCGTGATCCATGACCCCACCGCCGGCTCTGAACTCATTCGGCTGCTGTCGGGCGCGCGCTGGTCCATCGGCCCGCGCGATCTTCAAGAGCTCGCATCACTCTCGCGCTGGTTGCTGAGCCGCTCAGTCACGCAGCAGGAGCTGAGCGCCGAAGTGCGCCAGCGGATGCGAGACTCCGTCGCCGTCGATGATTCGGCATCCATTGTGGATGCTCTCGACTTCGTGGGGGAGGCTCCCGCAAGTCATTCGCAACTCAAGGGTTTCAGCGAAGAAGGCCTGTCTCGGCTCAAGGACGCCGCCAAGCAGTTGGCGTTCTTCCGCTCCCGAGCCGGGCTTGAGCTTGGCGACCTCGTGCGCTTGCTTGAGCAAGAACTGCTCCTCGACATTGAAGTGGTGGCGAGCCGTCCGCAAGCCCACGGGATGGCGAACCTCTATGCCTTCCACGATGAGCTTGCGGGCTTCTTGGCCAGCGATGACCAAGCTAACCTTGGCAGTTTCTTGTCGTGGCTGCGTCGAGCCACGCAGCAAGACATGATGGGCCCGCGCAGCGACGATGCCGAAGCCGGCACAGTGCAATTGCTCACAATTCACGCGTCCAAGGGCCTGGAATGGGATCTGGTAGCGGTGCCCCGCCTCGTAGACGGCGAAGTGCCGGCGACCTCACGCGAGGGCAAAGGATGGGTTAGTTTTGGCAAGCTGCCCTTCGCGTTCCGCGGTGATGCTGGAGAGCTCCCCGAACTCGAATGGGAGAACGCGCACTATCAATCCGAGTTCGATGGTTCCCTCAAAGAATTCAAGACAGCCCTCGCTGAGCGGCACCAGGCCGAAGAACGACGCCTTGGCTACGTTGCCATCACTCGTGCCCGCGACAATCTACTGCTGACCGGCTCATTCTGGTCGAGCCGCAGCAAGCCCCAAGCGCCCAGTATTTTCTTGCAAGAACTCGAAGAGCGCGGGCTGATCGCGGAGCTTCCCGCTGACCCGGTCAACGACGAGAACCCCACTCTCAACGATGTCGTCGACCCGCTCTGGCCGTTCGACCCCCTCGGCAACCGCCGCACGAGCGTTGAAACAGCGGCCCACCTCGTTGCCACCGCTGATCCGGGGGCTGATGGTCTCTGGTCACACGAAATCGACCTGCTGCTCGCCGAGCGCAGTCGTGCCGCGAGCGAAGCCCGCCGCACTCCACTGCCGCAGCGCATCCCCGCCTCCCGTTTCAAGGACTACATCGCCGACCCCGAAGCCGTCGCGCTCTCGCTCCGTCGACCGATGCCCGAGAGACCCTACCGAGCGACGCGCCTCGGCACCCAGTTTCACGAATGGGTGGAATCACGCTTCGGCTCTACGGCATCCACCGAAACACTTGACGCTTTCGCCCTCGAGATCGACGGCACCGACTTTGATGGCTTCGATGGTGAGAATGCGGCGGATGTCGAAAAGCTCGCCGAGCTGCAAGCGACCTTCGAGCGTTCGGCGTGGGCCACGCGCAAACCCGTCGACGTGGAGATCGAGATCCACGTCCCCTTCGGCGACCGCGTCGTTATCTGCAAGATCGATGCCGTGTATGCCGATGGTGATCGCTTCGAGATTGTCGACTGGAAAACGGGGCGAGCCCCACGCGATGCGGCCGACCTCGAAGCGAAGCAACTGCAGCTCGCCCTGTACCGGCTCGCCTATGCGCAGTGGAAGGGCGTGCCGCCCGAGAACATCGATGCGGCGTTCTACTTCGTCGCCGACGACACCGTGATTCGTCCGAAACACATCTCGAGCGAAGCCGAATTGCGCGACGCCTGGGCGAAGTCTGTCGGCGCCGCCCCCAGTTTCGGTGGCTAAGCGTGCCGGTGGCTAAGCCCGCCGCTGCACCGGCCGGCTCAGTATGGCGGTGCTGAGTGCCTCGATCGGTTCGCGTGCCGCCATCGGATTGTCGAGCAACACGAAGTCGACATCGCCTAGCTCGGGCAGGTCGAATGATGCCGGAACCTGGGCCAAATCGGGCGGGATGAGCGACTGCGGAAACACCGCGATACCGATCCCTGCGCGCACCGCGGCAAGAGCGCCATTCACTTCCTTCACGTTGCACGTGATGCGCCAGGTTCGTCCGACAGCCTCAAGCGCACGCATCGCGTACGCGCGGCCCAGACTCGGAGCTTGGTAGGCGATGAGCGGAACCGGGGCCCCCGATTCAACGGTCATGCTTTTATGGCCCAGCCACACCATCCGGTCTCGGCGCACCAAGCGCCCACCTTCGGCACCGGCGTCTTGTTTGACGAAAACCAGATCGAGTTGGCCGGCCTGAAGGCGGCGCACGAGATTGCCGCTCTGGCTCACGGTGAGTTCGAGATTGATGTGCGGGTAGAGCTGCCGAAAGTCACGCAGGATGCGCGGCAACTGGGTAAGGGCAAGGTCATCTGCTGATCCGAACCGAAGCCGCCCGCGCATCGCAGAGCCGGTGAAGTACTTCACTGCTTGGTCTTCTGCCGCAAGAATTGCTCGCGCAAACCCGAGCATCGCTTCGCCGTTGTCGGTGAGCGAGACGGTGCGAGTGTCGCGCAGCACGAGTATGCGGCCTGCCGCAGCTTCGAGCTTGCGGATGTGTTGGCTAATCGTCGGCTGGCTGAGCTCAAGGGTGCGGGCGGCCTCCGTGAAACTGCGGGTGTCTGCGACAGCGACGAAAGATTTCAGGACGACAGGATCAAACACAATGCCTCATTACGAAACGTAATAGAATTTATAGCGTTGATTATGCCGTGAAATGAGTGACGAGACAATACGCTTGAGCGTGTGAGTATGCCATCTGAGACGTCGCCGGCGACAGTGCCTATCTCGGCGGTCATGCAGCGGCCGCTCTGGCGCGATACCTTCAGCTCTCTTCGGCTGCATAACTACCGCCTCTATGTCATCGCGCAGTTCATTGCCTACACAGCGGCATGGGTGCAGCGCATCGCCGTCGACTGGCTCGTTCTGGAACTCACCGGCAACGTTGCGCTCGTTGGCCTGACGATCGCCATCCAGTTCACGCCGACCATCATCCTCGGCGCCTATGCGGGGGTTATCGCCGACCGCTTCGACAAGCGGGCGACTCTGATGGTCGCGCAGTCCATCATCGGCACGCTCAGTCTTGCGCTGGCCATCGTCACGATCATGGGAGTGGCCCAGCTCTGGCTCGTGTATCTGCTCGTGCTGCTGATGGGCATCATTCAAGTTTTCGACAACCCCGCTCGTGCGGTGTTCGTCAACGAACTCGTCGGACCGCGCCATTTGCGCAATGCCATCAGCCTCAACGCGTCGATTTTCCACTCGGGCGCGTTTCTCGGGCCTGCCCTGAGCGGCGCGCTGATCGTCGCCGCCGGCTCGGGCTGGGCAATCGGTATCAACGCTGTTGCGGTTGTAATCGGCGTGATCATCTTGGCGTCCATGCGCAAGAACGAACTACTGATCGCCCCTCGCGCGCCCGAATCGAAGGGCCAGATTCGCGAAGCGATTCGCTACATTCGGGCTAAACCTACGCTGTTCTGGACGATGGTGATGGTCTTCGTTGTTGCCGTGTTCGGGATGCCGATGCCCACGCTCCTCGCTGCCATGGCCAACACCGTCTATGACACCGGCGCCAGCGGTTACGGCCTGTACAACTCACTGGCCGCGATCGGTGCCTTGCTCGGAGCCCTTGCCTCTGCTCGTCGCGCGAGTCTCCGCCTGCGCACGATCATCTTTGGCGCGGTGCTCTACGGTGCCATGATGATGCTTGCCGGCGTCGTTCCCATTTATGGCATGTTCTTGGGGGTGCTGATCGGCATCGGCCTCAGTCGACTCCTGCTCATGACGGCCGCTGAAACGATGGTGCAACTGTCATCCAACCTCGTGATCCGCGGGCGCGTTATGGCCTTCTGGGTCATGGTGATTCTCGGCGGCCAGGCCGTTGGTGGTCCGCTCATGGGAACCATCGCCGAACTCTGGGGTGCCAAGCTTGCCTTCGTTATCGCCGGTGGTGTGCCCGCCGCAGTAGCAATCGGTATTGCCATCGTGCTCGCGCGCTCCGGTCGTCTCACGGTAAAAGTGGCACCGCGCCGAGCCGGTCGGTGGGTGGCCATCGTGCCGAAGCATCAGTCGCGCGCGATCACTGAGCCCATCACCATCGTGGATGCCGCAGCAATGCAACCGGAACCGCGCGGAATGCGATTGCGAAAATTACGCTCGTCCTTGCTGCGCTCGTCAGCGAAGAGACGCCGGGAACGCAAGTAGCCAGCGAGGCGCGGTCAGAAGGCGAGACTAAACTGCGCGGTTGTCCTTGCGCAGCATCGCTTCAACTTCGTCGACGGCCATGGTTGGCATTGTGTTGGCGCTGATGGGGTTCATGACATCGTCTCGGATGTCATCGAGCAGCGTCGTAAGCATCTCACTCGCGTCATCCACAATTTCAGTACTGCGCACTTCGGTGCCATGGAGCAACCATTTCGCGACCGAAAGCTCGGCGTAGAAGGTGGCGCGCTGCTTGAGCTGACGGTCACCGGCGCCCCGAGCATCCGCGTAGGCACCGAAGGCGGTGTCGATGATCGCGTCATTGCGCGGACCGAGTAGCCACTGCAGATCGGTGGCGGGGTCGCCGACTTTAATGTCTTGCCAGCCGAGTACGCCGGTCACAGCGTTGTCGGCACTCAAGAACGAATCGGAGACGAGGGAACCGTTGACGACGCTGGGCTGGAACTGCCAGAGCTTGGAGTCTTCGGCCGCTTTGCGCCAGCGTTCGAGCAGCGCAGCAGGCACCAGCTTGGTGGCGGCGGCACGGTCGATGATTGAAATGCAAGAGCGTAGGCACTCGCCGGCGGTCTGCACGGGGAGTCCGGCATCCGCAACGAAGCTTGTGGGAAGGGCGTGAATCGCGGCGATGGCGGAACCAATGGATGCCGCGAGCGACCCAGCACCGGTCGTGTACGCGCGCATCGGAACCTTGCTGCCGTACACAAATTCGTAGACGATGCCGCGAGTTTGACCGACAGGAACTTGCCCCGCGTAGCTCGTGACATTGAAGGGGAGACGGGTGCGCACACCGGCGCTCAAGGCGCGCAGGGCGACGAGGTCGGCGGACTGTACGTTCTCGGCCGCAGCGTTTCGTGGCACCCGAATAATCCAGTGTTTGCCGGCGCGGTCGGTGATGAGCGCCGAATCGAAGTCGTTTCCGTTGCCGGTGCCGAACGGGGCGGCTGCGGCAACTTCGAGTCCCTCGACAGCAGAGGTCGCCAGCGCGGCTAGAGTGAGATGTGATCTGGCCATAACACTCAGGGTAGGTTGCTCTGACGTGCATTTGCCGCACGCCACGCACTTGGGACGGGGTCGATACATGTCACAGGCTTTTCTTTCGCGACTGCCATTGTCGCGATATGAGATCGATCGTGACCACTTAGCTCGGGAAGATCCGCGTCTTCTTGACCGCTTGTGGCGCGAATCGGCAACTCGTGTGCTGCCCATTTTTGATGGCTCGGCGCTGCTGGCGGCCGACGGTTCTTTGGCGCTCTTGCACCCGGATGCGATCGAGCGCGGCCACACGAGCGTCTATTTGGGGCGCTCGATGTCGACGACGAGTCCCGAACCGGTTGGCACGCCCATCGTGACGGTTGAACTCGAGGATGCCGGGCACTTTGCCGAGGCCGAGTGGGGCAACTTGCGCAGCATTGCACCGCAGCTGAGCGACCGGGATGCGGGGCTTTTCACTGAAGCGCTCGCGATTTTGAACTGGCACTCCTCACACTTGTTCTCGCCGCGCACGGGGGAGCCGACCGTTGTGGAGAAGGCGGGGTGGGTTCGCCGCGATGTCGCGTCCAAGCTTGAAGTGTTTCCTCGCACCGACCCCGCGATCATTGTCGGGGTCACCGACAACGATGATCGTCTGCTTCTCGGGTCGAACGCGCTGTGGGAGTCGAATCGCTATTCCTTGCTCGCCGGGTTCGTGGAACCGGGGGAGTCGCTGGAGTCTGCCGTGCAGCGCGAAATTTTCGAAGAGTCGGGTGTTCCCGTGGTCGATCCCGTCTATTTGGGCAGCCAACCCTGGCCATTTCCGGCGTCGCTCATGCTCGGCTTTATGGCATCCGTCGCTCCCGGTTTCACGGGCCCCGGCACCCCGGATGGCACCGAGATTCTCGATCTGCGCTGGTTTAGCCGTGAGGAACTCGCAAACTCTCTCAATGAAATCCGCCTGCCCGGCCATTCGTCGATCGCTCGCGCCATCATCGAGCACTGGTACGGCCAACCGATTGACGAACAACCGTGACGCTTGACGCAAACGAATTACTCGACGCGCTAGACGAGGGCCAGCGTCAGGCCGCTGAAACTCTCCTCGGACCGGTGTGCCTTCTCGCGGGTGCCGGCACAGGAAAGACTCGCGCCATCACCCATCGCATCGCCTATGGGGTTGCGACCGGTGTGTACCCTCCCGGCCGAGTCATGGCTCTGACCTTCACGAACCGCGCCGCCGGTGAATTGCGCGGACGGCTTCGTAGCCTTGGCGCAGAAGGTGTTGCCGCACGAACGTTCCACGCCTCGGCTCTCTCGCAGCTGAACGCCTTTTGGCCTCAGACCATCGGCGGCACCATGCCGCGCTTGTTGGAGGGCAAAGCGCGCATGATTGCGCACGCCGCAGACTCGATCAAACTCAAGCTCGATACCGCAACGTTGCGGGATGTCGCTGCCGAAATCGAGTGGCGAAAGACGTCGCGGATGTCGGTCGAACAATACGGAAACGCTGGCCGCACCGTGCCCGCGGCCCTCACCATCGACAAGATGGTCGAACTTCAGTCCGCCTACGAGTCGATCAAGGATGCCCGGCGACAGATTGACTTTGAAGACGTGCTTCTGGCCGCCGCCGGCATGATCGAGGCCGAGCCCCGCATCGCGCAGCAGGTTCGCGAGCAATACCGTTTCTTTGTCGTCGATGAGTATCAGGACGTCTCGCCGCTGCAGCACGAACTGCTGCGGCTGTGGGTGGGCGACCGCGATGATCTTTGTGTCGTCGGCGATGTGAGCCAGACCATTTACTCCTTTGCCGGAGCAAGCCCTGACTTCTTGCTGCGCTTCGCGTCGCAACATGACAACGCTGCCGTTCTTCGACTCGAGCGAAACTACCGTTCGACTCCCGAGATTGTGCACACCGCGAACAAGTTGATGGGCAACCAGAAGGGTGCGCTCACCCTGCAGGCGGCGACAACCGAGCACTCTCCGACCCCGCAGGTCACTGGCTACGACGATGACAACGCCGAGGCCGCCGCGATTGCCGCCGCAGTCGCGGCCCAAATTGCCGCAGGAACCAGCCCCGAAGACATTGCAGTGCTCTACCGCATCAACGCTCAGTCGCAGCCCATTGAGGCCGCGCTCACCGAGGCAGGCGTGCCTTTCCTGGTGCGCGGAGCGACTCGCTTCTTTGACCAGCGCGAAGTGAAGGAAGCCATCATGCTGTTGCGTGGTGCCTCAATCACGACCGCTACCGAGCCACTGTTCAAGTCAGTCAGCGACATCCTTCGCTCCATTGGTTGGTCGCAAGAACCACCGGAGACCGCCGGGGCGGTTCGCGAGCGGTGGGAATCGCTCAACGTGATCATGCGTCTCGCCGAGGATGCCGCTGCCGAGATGACGCTGCGGGAGTTCGTGGCCGACCTTGTCGATCGCCAAAGCAGCAACAACGAGCCGTTGCGTTCCGCCGTGAACCTCGCGACCTTGCACTCGGCCAAGGGCCTGGAATGGGAGTGCGTGCACCTCATCGGCCTCAACGAAGGCCTACTGCCCATCAGCTACGCCCGCACACCCGAAGCGATCGACGAAGAACGTCGACTGTTGTATGTGGGTATTACGCGTGCCCGCCGGTCACTGGGGATGTCGTGGTCGGCTAGCGCACAAACAGGCCGGGGTGCGCGTCGTGCCCCCAGCCGTTTCCTTGACGACGTTCGGGACCGGACGCAGAGCTTGTAATCTGCGTCACTTGTTGGCAGCCGCATTCAGGATGCCGAAATCGCAAGCTTTCATCGCGGCGCCCGGTGGCGTGGTCGATGCGCACCGACGCAGTAGCGTCGGCCGGGGTCTGATCGAAGACGGTGTACCCGCTGCGACCCAGACGATGCAGGGCCATACGGCTGGCCTCGCCGGCGGCTTCAGCGATGAGCGTGGGTGTTTGCGCGAGCGAGGTGCGCCCCATGAGCTGAGTCGCGATGGCAGGCCAGGATGGGTCAGCATCGCGGCGGTGAAGATCAATGCACAGAAGGCATCCGGTGATTCCGGGAGTAACGACCGGGCCAACTTCGGCAGCAGAATCGGTGATGACGACGGGCATATGGGGCACGTCACGGCGAAGCCAGTGCGAATGCACCGAGGGTGGAATGACGAAATGGCCGACAACGATTGCGAGATCCGGGTCGGGATTGGCAAGTTCATCGGGAGTTTCGGCGACATCAACGCTTACTCCGCTGGCGGCGAGAATGCGTGCGATGGACTCCACGAGCACACCAGAGCCGAGAACTGCGACCCGAGCACTTGGCGGCTGTGGGGGAGTCGCGACTAAGACTCGAGACAGGGCATCGAGCAGGTCGTTGCACTCAGCAGGATGAGACTTCGCCAGCATTCCGATGCCGCTACGACTAATGCCGGCCACGAGAGCAGAGAGGATCTTCTCTTGGTTCTCGGTGACGCGCGGCAATACAACGACGGGTGGGTCAATGCCGAACTGAGCACTCGTAGGGGATCGCCACACGAGCGGTAGTCGGGGGTCTACACGCAGCATCATGTGCCCATTGTGCACAACTGTCCGATTGGTCAGTGTGAAGATTCCACAGCCTGAAGATGAACTATCGGCGACAAAAACCTGTTGCGCGCGCGACTCTCTTCGTGCCCAGCACTTTCTTCAGTGCGGGCTAGGACTCCTCGCCCTCGTGAGGGCGATCTCCCGACTCATCATTGAGAAGATCATTGATGGCTTGATCAACGTCATCCAGAGTGCTGCCACCGTCACGCAGGCGGGCAACGAGAGCGGCCGGGTCGTCGATATCGGCGGCCGTCGGCATGAGGTCGGGGTGCGACCACAGCGCGTCGCGTTGATCGGCACCGAGCTCGTCGGTGACGTGCTGCCACATCGCTGCTGCTTCACGCAGGCGACGCGGGCGCAACTCAAGACCCACGAGAGTGGCAAAAGCCGACTCAGCAGGGCCACCGGACGCGCGACGGCGTCGCACGGTCTCCGCAATCGCCTCGCGCGCCGGAAGTCGCGAGGTGGCGGCGGCCGTCACAACATCCACCCAGCCTTCAACAAGCGCCAGAACGGTCTCGAGGCGCTCGAGCGCCTCACGCTGCTCTTCGCTCTTCGGTGGAATGAGCGAACCGTTCGTCATCGCGTCGCGAAGCTCTTCAGGATTATTGGGGTCAAAGTCGCTCGCCAACTCAGCAATGGCATCCGAATCAATGTGGATGTCGTGGGCATAGGCGGTAACAGACGTCATGAACTGCAGACGCAGCCACTTTGCGTGGCGGAAGAGTCGGGCGTGTGCGAGCTCGCGCACCGCCAAGTAGAGGTGAATCTCGCTGTCGGGCAGGTCGAGACCGTTGCCGAACGCGAAGACGCTCTGTGGAACGAGTACAGCTTGCTGTTCATCGAAGAGAGGGATGCCGATGTCGCCGCCCGACACCACTTCGCTCGACAACTGACCAACAACCTGGCCGAGCTGCATGGCGAAGAGGGTGCCGCCGATGTTGCGCATGACTTTGCTTGCGCCGCTGAGCATCTCGTCCATTTCCTCTGGCGCGTTCTGCTTGAGAACGTCCGTGAGGGAATTGGCGATCGAGTTGGCCACTGGTTCAGCAAGCTGAGTCCAGATGGGCATCGTGATGGTGACCCATTCGCTGCGGCTGAGCAGCTTGGGTTCCACGGTGAGTTCGGAGATATCGGTGACCTCATCGAGCCAGAGCGCAGCCACATGGAGGGCCTGCTCGAGTTTGGTGCGTTCGGCGGGCAAAGACACCACGGTGCTTTGCGACGCGAGGTTCTTAGCCTGCTCAAGAGCAATGTCCCAGTTGATGCCGTCGCCGCTCTTGCCAAGCGCGTTCTGGAGCTGGCTCAGCAGTTGCTGAATCATCGCAGGATCGTTGGGCAACCCTGCTGCACCAGCCAATTTCGCCGGATCGATTTCGCCCTCGCCCGAGAGAAAGTCGCGCATCATGTCGCGGAACTCGTCTTCGGAATTGTTCTCAGCATCGTCAGCCATGCTTTAACGCTAGCCGCTCGATGCCGTGCGCGGCTGAGTTTTGACCTAGGCTAGTGACTCTTACCGTGCGCCTGTGGCGAACACCGCTCCCACCCCGTAAGGACTTAGGTGGCCCTGTTTACTGATAATCGACCCGAACCTTCATCGAGCCGCGCCCGAAGTGGCTGGCTCGGATGGTTGGTTCTGAGCGTCGCGCTTGTAGGAACCCTGCTGGCAACACTCGTCCCTTCGCCGTACATCATCGAGCAACCTGGCCCGGTGTACGACACTTTGGGTGACGTGGAGATTGAGGGCGCACTCGTGCCGCTCATTCAGATTCCGGTCGAGACGACCTACCCCACCGAGGGTGCACTCGACATGCTGACGGTCAACGTGTTGGGAAACCCCGATTCACCGCTCAGCTGGTTTGAGGTCGGCGCCGCGTATTTCGATCGCAGTAAAGCAATCGTTCCGGTCGAAGCTGTTTACCCCGTTGGCGTGACGGTCGAGGAGTCCACCGAGGCAGGTGCAATTCAGATGGAGACGTCGCAGCAGGAAGCGATTGCCGCAGCGCTCTCTGACCTGGGCTACGAATTTGATGCCACGCTGACCGTTGCTGAAACCTCCGCCGGTGGACCGTCAGAAGGCGTGCTCGAAGCGGGCGATGTCATTCGCAGCGTGAACGGTGAGACTTTTGCCGACGTAGCTGGACTGCGCGACGAGATCGCAGCAAACGGAATCACAACTCCTGCCGAGGTTGTCTTCGAGCGCGAAGACGAAGAATTGACCGTCGAGATCACTCCCACAATGAGCGAAGGCGACGACGCCATCCCGATCATCGGCGTTGTGGTCGGTAGTGCCTATAATTTCCCGGTTGACGTCAAGATCCAGCTGGAGAACGTTGGCGGTCCGAGCGCCGGAATGATGTTTGCCCTCGGAATCATCGACAAGCTCACGCCCGGTGCAATCAACGGCGGCACCGAAGTTGCGGGCACGGGAACGATCACCGCAACCGGCGATGTCGGGCCGATCGGCGGCATCCAGCAGAAGATGTATGGCGCGCAGGCAGCTGGTGCTGACTTCTTCCTCGCTCCCGTGGAGAACTGTGATGAGGTTGCAGAGAACACTCCCAAGGGCCTCACGGTCTATGCGGTCGATGATCTAAACGATGCGCTCGTAGCGCTGGCCAGCATCCGCGGCGGTTTGAGCGGCGCCGGACTTCCCACCTGCAGCGCCAATTAAGCGTTGCCCGACCCGTCAACTGTGCGACGAACCTTCCCGTGCGCTGCCCTCAGCGCACTTCCCTGTGAAGAACATTGCGTGGAGCTTGTGTAACGCTGAGAGCGATCACCAACCCCGCGCCCATGAAAGACCTTTAAGATAGCTCTAAGCCCCCAATTTCAGGAGCAAAGTACTGTGTCGAGCCAAACCCAATCAGCCCCGACGAGCAAGACGAGGTCTGCGTTTACGATCACGGCGATAATTCTCGCCGTCATTGTCATCGCGTTCTTCTTGTTCTCGAACCTCTACGCCGATGTGCTCTGGTATAGCCAGACCGGGTATTTGGAGGTTCTCACTACCCAGTGGATCGCTACAGCCGTGATGTTCATGATCGGCTTCGTCGCGATGGCGGTTCCGGTCGGCGTCAGCCTGCTGATCGCTTTCCGTGCACGCCCGATCTACGCCAAGCTCAACGCACAGCTTGAGGGCTACCAGCAGGTAGTCGAACCGCTGCGCAAGCTCGCCATGGTTGGAATCCCGGTTCTGCTCGGCATCTTTGGCGGTGTCTCCTCCGCGAGCGCCTGGCCCGTTGCCCTGCAGTGGTTGAACCGCAGCTCGTTCGGCCAGACCGATCCGCAGTTCGGCTTGGACATCTCGTTCTACTTCTACGAGCTTCCGATGTATCACTCCATCGTTGGCTTCGCTTCCGCCGTGTTGATCATCTCCTTCCTCGGAGCACTCGCGACGAGCTACCTCTACGGCGCTCTCAGCGTCCATGGTCGCGAGGTGCGCATTTCACGTTCTGCTCGCGTTCAGCTTGCGATCACCGCTGGTGTCTTCTTCGCACTGCAGGCCCTCAGCATTTGGCTTGACCAGTACACGACGTTGTACTCCGCCAGCCAGGGCTTCCTGCAGACTGGTGCAAGCTACACCGAGGCAAACGCCACCATCCCGGGTCGTGCGATCCTCGCCGGCATCGCGGCGATCGTGGCCATCCTCTTCATCGTGACGGCGATCATTGGCCGCTGGCGTCTGCCGATGATCGGCACCGCGCTGCTGCTCATCAGCGGACTTGTCGTCGGAAACCTCTACCCGTGGATCGTTCAGCGCTTCCAGGTAGACCCCAACGCCCGTAGCTACGAATCTGAGTATATCGATCGCAGCATCCAAGCGACCCGGGATGCCTACGGTGTCTCTGATGTAGACGAAGTTCCCTACAGCGCGACAACGGATGCTGAGCCCGGAGCGCTTCGTGCCGACGCGGCGACTACGGCCAACATCCGAATTCTCGACCCCGCGATCGCCCCAGCGGCGTTTGCACAGCTCGAGCAGTTCAAGCAGTACTACCAGTTCGGCAGTCACCTCGACGTTGACCGCTATGACATTGATGGCGAGACTCAAGACACCGTGATTGCGGTTCGTGAGCTCAACCAGTCCGGTCTTGGTGAGTCACAGTCCTGGTACAACAACGCAGTCGTCTACACCCACGGCTATGGCGTCGTTGCCGCTTTCGGTAACCAGCGTGCCGCGGATGGACAGCCCGTGTTCCTCGAGTCGGGAATCCCGAGCACCGGAGACCTTGGCGAATACGAACCCCGCGTTTACTTCGGCGAAGACTCTCCGGAGTACTCGATTGTTGGTGCCCCTGAAGGCTCCGACGACATCGAACTCGACTACCCATCGGGTGGCGAAGACAGCGACCAGAACGCCACGACGACGTTTGAGGGTGACGGCGGGCCCGTGCTCGACAATATCTTCAAGAAGCTTGTCTACGCGGTGAAGTTCCAGTCTGAGCAGATCTTCCTTGCATCAGACGTGACGGACGAGTCGCAGATTCTCTACGACCGCGAGCCCCTTGATCGTGTCGCGAAGGTCGCCCCGTACCTCACCCTAGACAGTGACGTGTACCCGGCCATCGTGGACGGGCGTATCGTCTGGATTGTTGACGGCTACACCACGGGCGCTAACTACCCGTACTCGCAGGTTGAGCAGCTTTCTAGCGCGATCGCCGACACCTACACGCCGGCACCGCAGTTCGCACTCGACGACATCAACTACATCCGCAACTCGGTCAAGGCGACTGTTGATGCTTACGACGGTTCGGTGAACCTGTACGCGTGGGATGACGAAGACCCGGTTCTGCAGACCTGGAACAAGATCTTCCCGAACACCCTCTTGCCGCAAAGCGACATGACCGTGGATCTGCTGGATCACGTGCGGTACCCCGCTGACCTGTTCAAGGTGCAGCGCGAGATCCTCGGTTCGTACCACGTCACCGATGCTGGCTCGTTCTACTCGAGCGATGACCAGTGGATCAGTCCCGAAGATCCGGTTTCGGACACGGGCTCGCTCCAGCCGCCGTACTACCTGACGATGCAGGTTCCCGGAACGGACGACCCGGCGTTCACGCTGTACTCGACCTTCATTCCGCGAGGAACGGCTGACGCGAGTCGAAGTGTTCTTACCGGTTACTTGACCGCGAACTCGGATGCGGGTCCTGACTACGGCAAGCTCACGCTGTTGACGTTGCCGAAGCAGGACACGATTCCTGGTCCTGGACAGGTGCAGAACAGCTTCAATACCGACACCATCGTGGCCAACCAGCTGGCACTTCTGCAGCAGGGTGACACCGAGGTGAAGCTCGGTAACCTGCTGACGCTGCCCGTCGGTGGTGGACTGCTCTATGTGCAGCCGGTCTACGTGCAATCGACCAGCGGAACTCAGTACCCGCTGCTGCGTAAGGTTCTGGTGTCATTCGGTGACGAGATCGCGTTCGAGGACACCCTCGACGAAGCTCTCGACACGCTGTTTGGCGGAGACTCTGGTGCCGAAGCCGGCGACGGTGAGGTTCCGGTAACGCCGGATGTTCCCGTTGACCCCGATGCGCCCGTCGACCCCGATGCGCCGGTAGTTACTCCCGGCGACAACGCGGCACTCGACAGCGCACTGGCGGACTACAAGTCGGCACTGGCCGATCGCAACGCGGCTTATGCAGACAACGACCTCGTCGCTGCTGCGGAAGCTGACCAGCGCATGGTCGACGCAATTGAGCGGGCAATCGCCGCCACCGAATAGTGAAATCTAACTCAGCGGGCCGCAGCACACTGTGAGCCCGCTGAGTTCGGTTTTCGTGCCGTTCACCCTGTGTTACGCTTTATATACGCCGCGGGGTGGAGCAGTTCGGTAGCTCGCTGGGCTCATAACCCAGAGGTCGCAGGTTCAAATCCTGTCCCCGCAACCACGTAAAGAATCCCGGTCTCATTGAGACCGGGATTCTTGCGTTAACGGGCTTACGTTATCGGGCTTACGTTGTCGGGCTCATGCAGTGCCTTCGGATGCGTGATCCGCTCGCGGGTGTGAGATTCTTAGCTGCACCGGACGCCGGTAGTTAAACCCGCGAAGCTCCTGAGCGGTGTTCCTGCAGAAAGAGACCCCCTATGAATTCTTACGCCACCATGACCGCTCTCGTCACGGGCGCAAGCTCCGGGGTGGGTTGGGAAGCCGCAGCGCAGCTTGCCGAGGCAGGCTACGGCCGCATCATCATCACGGCGCGCAGTGCCGAGAAAGTCGCAGAGGCTGGGGCTTCGCTCAGCGCACGAGTTCCCGGCGCGCAGTTTGTGCCGGTGACTCTCGACCTCGACGACTTCGGATCCATCTCCCGGGCTGCTGACGGCCTCATCGCCGACGGCACTGCTATCGACGCCCTCATCCTCAACGCGGGGGTTGCCTCCACCACTCAGTTGCGCCGCACCTCGGCTGGTATCGAGCAAATCATGGCGGCGACGCTGACAGGGCACCACGCGTTTACCCAGCACCTGCTCCGGGGAGGGCTGTTGAGCGCCCACGCTCACATCATCATCGCCGGGTCGGAAGCCGCGCGCGGAGACGTTCCCTCGTTCACTGTTGTGGACGTGGCTGAACTGGCTGCGGCATCCTTCGACGGTGATCTGGAGCGTGCCATTGAGGCGATTCTTCGCGCGGAGCCGCCCGTGAAATACAGCAACAATAGTCAGTATGCGACGGCGAAGACCTTTGCGGTGTGGTGGGCGAGAGAGCTCGCCACCCAACTTCCCGCCGGCATGACGGTGAACGCGGTGTCGCCCGGCAACACTCCGGATACGCAAGCATCACGGGCGATGCCCGCGATCATGCGCAGGGTTTTATTGCCGCTCATGAAACTCATTCCCGGCGTCTCGCACAGCGTTCCGGCGGCCGCTGCTCGGTATCTCAGTGCGATCGAGATGTCGGATGATGTGACTGGAACCTTCTTCGCGTCACCGCCGAAGAAAATGACGGGACCGCTCACCGCCGCGACCCAGAGCCATTTCACCAACCCAGCCGGGCAGCGCGCCCTCTGGAACGTGTTGGAAAGACTGACAGCCGAGTAGAAGCGTTCCGAGTTGGCCGCTACTTTTCGGCGGAGGCTTCGGTTTCCTTCTGAGTGCCAGGGGCGGGCACCGCTATCGGCTCGGTCGCGGGGGCCGGCTCAAGGAAGTCGAAAAGTTGGGGAATCCGTTGGTCGCGCAGCGAACTTGAGGCGGCGAGCCCGATGAGAACGCCCAGGGCGATCGCGATCATCGTGCCGACCGTGGTGATGAGGCTGCTGAACGCTCCTGTGTTGCCCCCTAAGACCTCGGTGACGCCCACGAGCCCCAACGCTCCCGGTACGAGCAGCCAGAACGCAGGGAGGAAGCTGACGATCGCGGGAGGGCCGCTGCGGTGTCGCGCGACGAGCACCGCGACAGGAGTCATCGCGATGGCACCGACGAGAGCCGACAGGACGCCGCCGAACAACACATCACCGATCACTTGGGCGCCATAGGCCACGTAGAGCACGAGCATGATCCACGGAATGGATGCCGGCCGTGCGCACTGATAGACGGATATTCCGATTCCAAATACCGCGACCGCGATCCACGGTGCGATGGGGCCGAGGGGTTCGCTCGACACATCGAGGTTGATGGTGGGAACGCCCACAAGGGCGCCGGCGGAGACGATGCCGACCGCGAGCAGCAGCAGTCGCATGGCGCCAGCAGCGGCACGGGCAGAACCAGACATGATGTGGCCGGTCGAGAGTTCGATGACGGCAGTGGTGAGCAGTCCACCCGGCAACAAGATCACCAGCGGTGCTACGAGCGAGGGCAGCACACCGGAGTCAGCAGATATCCGGGTCACGAGCAACACAATCAGTGAGGAGCCGAGAGCGGCTCCCACAATCACAAGTGCGGTGTATCCGGAGGGCAGACGTTCGCCGAGCAACAGCAGTGTTCCGACGCCAAGGCCAAGCGCAGCAGCTAACAGCACTCCGAGCCATGATGAGCCCAGAAGCACCGCGATCGCGGCCGACGTGAGTGCATACGCAAACACTCGTTGAACGGTTGAAAAAGGCGCAGAAAGCGCGCGCACTTTTGCGAGCTGACGCGTGACCCACGCACTCGAGCCAGCACGAACCCGCCCCACCTTGACGACGCGGTCAATCACATCAATGGCATAAAGCAGATAGGACCGGCGGCCCGCCGACACTGCTCTCGTTTGCGCGGAACCGTCGGCATCCAGCGACACCAGAATTGCCGTAGGGAACACAATTACTTCGGCAGAAGGGTACCCATTTGCCGTGGCGACATCCTGCACGGCAGAGCGAACCATGCTGACCGGGTAACCGCTATCGATCATCGCTTCGCCGACATCCGCCATGGAATTGAGCACAACCCCAGCCGAGGTCGCGCTATCGCGTAGTGGCGCCGCAGGGGCAGCGGTGTGCGCCGTGAGTGAGCGCCGTCTCAGGGCGAGCCAGAGCACAATCAGGCTCGCGACCAAGACGGCAACAGCGATGAGTAATGACGTGAGCGAAACCGTGGATGTCGCAACACTGGGGGGAGTCGCCGGCAGCGGCACGACTTCGACCTCGTCTGCCGGAGTCTCGACCGGTGTGGGGGTGGCGCTCGGCGTCGGAGTGATGGTCTCGGAGGGAACCGGAGTTGGAGTCGATGTTGGGGTGGATGTCGACGTTGAGTTGGGAGTCGGGGCGACCGTCGGGGTCGGGCTAGGAGCGGTCGTCGCTGCGAAAGTTTCCGGAGCGCTCGGGCCGATCGCTGCCGGGTCTTCGTCGACAGCAGCCAGTGCACTGCCGCGAGACAACTCGCTAGAGGTGCTGTGTGCGGGCGTTGACGTAGTGGCGGCGCGCGCGGGGGAGCTTGGCCCCACCGCTGCCGAGACAGCCAACAGGAGTGCACCGGCCGAGCAGGCAGCGACGATCAGCACTCGAAGACTTAGTCGGCGCTGCGCGATTCTCATTCTCCAGTGTCCTCCGTGGTAGACAAACCGGTGTGTATGAAACGTACGCGGAATCGTCGGTAACAGCGAATGTGGTTGCGCTTATCGCCTGGTCTCATGCTCGCGTGAGCGAGAAAGGCAGCTTAGCGACGAGGCTGCGGTGCGCGCTGGCGTTGTTGAGGTCGCAGCGCTGAGCTGCGACGGACCGCGAGCAAAGTCGATCCGGCAAGGAGCAGGAAGGTGGCAGCCAGAGCCGCGTTTGTCGCATCCGAGCCGGTTGCAGGCAGCAATGCGCCGGCGAAACGAACGGTGGTGGCGTCGGAGGCGAGCGTGAGTTGGTCGGACGCGACCGAGGCGATGCTCGAGAAGTCGGCTCCGACATCCGTGACAACCAAGATCGCGGTGCAGGTTCCGGTAGCACCGGGGGCGAGGTTTGTGGGCATTGCCGAGCAGTCGAACGCCAGCGTCGGCAAGGTGCTGGTGACGACAACGTTGTCGAGGGTGGTGTTTCCCGTGTTGTGTGCCGAAACGGTGAAGGTCGCGGTGTCGCCCACGGCGGTGTACGTGGTCGTGTCGGCGCTCTGGGCGACGTCGAGTGCAGGGGCCTGATTAGCTGCGGTAGTCGCGGTGTCGGCGGCAGAGGTGACCGTTTCGCCCCACGTCTCTCCGGAGGCGGTGGCGGAGTTGGTGTAACTACCAGCGTCGATATCGTCTTGCGTCACAGCATGCTCAGCGGCGCAGGTCATGGTGGCGCCTGCGGCGAGGGTGTTTGCGGGGCACGAGAGGTTTTGCGCTCCGGCGTCGTTCACGGTGACGTTGCTGAGCGCGAGTGTGCCGGTGTTGGTGAGGAGAAAGCTGTAATCGATGAGGTCGCCGACCTGACTAGCCGTGGCGGGCAATGCTGTAGCGGTCTTCGCGATCGTGAGGTTTGCCGTGCCGTCGACAACGGACGGGCCGATGAAGCTCATTCCCTCCGCGACGGCAGTTCCTGTGTCGTGTTCGTCGCCCACGATGACCACCATGCGCGAGACGGGGGTGGCGAGATCGGCGGTGAAGCCGATCCAGCGCGTGCTGCGGTTGCCGCAGCCGTCGGGATCTGTGCCGCACAGACTTTGGTCGCCGCTCGGCACAATCTCTTCTTCAGAGATCAGTAAATCGTCGGTGTCGTACAGGCGCACGAGCGCGGGAACGCCGGACCCATCAGTGCGTGTTTCGAGATCGCCGAACCACCCGCCAAATGCAAGCACGTCAGCCGAAAACGTGAACTCAAACGCGTCACGGGTGTTGGCTTCTTGGGAGTTGCCGCCGGATGCTCCGTAGCTGAAGCCAGCGCCGTTGGTGCAGCCGCTGTTGCCATCGAGGAGCGAGGGCCGAGGTGAGCTGCTTTGAAGGGTGTTGCCGCTGCCGGTGCACTGGGCGATTCCGGGGTTAGGGCTCACACCGACAAGGGTGGTCGTGGCGCCGGGGGTGTACATGGTGCGTTCAACGGACACGGTGGTGCCGCCCGGTGTAGTTGCAATCACGCCCGAGAGTGGATCGTTCTGGGTGCCGTTGATGACGAGAGGCGCGGGAACTGTGCCGCCACGAGCGGTAACGGCGGTGCCCCACGCGTCGCGAAGGGTGGTGGCGGCGGCACGACCGGCGATGTTGTTTCCCGATGCTTCTGCCGAGACGTGCGAATACGTGGCAGCGGATGCCGGAGTCGCCACGAGCGCGACGAGAGAGGTCGCGAGGGCCGCAACGAAAGCAGTCTTAATCGGGTACTTCATAGTGAATCCTTTAGCGTGAAGCCGCTTCGGGTGCGACCAACACACCACCAGCCTATGGGAAAAGGGTCGCGCGGTTCATTACCCAGTTGGGGTGGCGTTGGAATCTGGCAGCTTTAGTGGGCGGCGTAACGCCAAGTGTCGACTAGCCCATGGATAGCGGCAAACGCGGAGTGGATGTGCTCGGCGCCAGCCTGCGAGCGGATGGTGACTTGGAGCCCGAGAAACATCAGCGACAGAATCTCGGCCCGTTGTGCGGTGAGGGAATCGTTCTCGGTGCCTGCAGGGAGAGCGTTGGCGGCCAAAGCGGTCATCTGCAGGCGAAGCTCGCGACCGTAGTCGACAGAGAAATCTTCGTAGCCCGGGGTGCTGCCTCGCAGTTCATTCGCGCTCATCACCATGAGGCAGCCGAGGCTGCCTTCGTCGGTTCCTGCGAATTCTTCGAAGTTGTCGAAGAAGGTGTGGATGCCGTCAATGCCGGGCCCAGATTCGGCTCGCAGTTGGGTGAGCATCGCCATGCGTTCGCGGAGGTAGCGCCGCAGCACGGTCGCGAAGAGTTCGTCTTTGCTGCCGAAGGTGCGGTACAGGCTGGGTTTGTGAACCCCGCTGGCTTCAACGATGTCGCTCATGGAGGTGTGACCGTAGCCCTGCTGCCAGAACAGCGCAGTGAGTTGATTGAGCACAGCTTCTTCGTCGAAGGCTCGCGGGCGGCCAGCGGTGGGTGTTAACGTGGTGCTCATTCACCCACTCTACGTCCATTCGTGGATATTTAGAACCCACCGGTATCAAAACAATCGTGTGCCGTTCCGGACGCTTCGTTGGTGAAAAACGGAGGGAAAGACCGATGACCAGCTCCTTAGACAACGTAGAAGCCATCACCGTGTTCTCGGATGATGTTCCGGCATCCCGAGAGTTTTACACGAGAGTGTTTGCAGCGCCCATCCTCTTTGAAGACGAGGTGTCGGTCGCGCTGCGAATCGGTGCCATCGTGATCAACGTGTTGGCGCGAAGCGAAGCCCCCGCGCTGATCGCACCCGAACCAATTGCAGAGTCGGCGGCGGCGGCATCCGTGATGTTGACGGTGAATGTGCCCGATGTGGATGTTGTGTGCGCCACCCTGAAGAAACACGGCGTCGAGCTCGTCAACGGTCCGATCGATCGGCCGTGGGGTCGCCGCACTGCAGTGTTTCTCGACCCGTCTGGGTTGCCGTGGGAGGTCGCTCAGGAGCTGGGCTAGCTCGAGCGCGTTCCCGCAGAAGTGCGCTCGATCTTCAGCATGACGAGTGCGCCGACGATCAGCACAGGGCCGACGAGGCGGGCGATCTGAGTGAGAAATTCGACCCCACTGGCAAGGCCGCTCGCGAACTGTGAGGCGAGCGGAAAACCAATCGATTGCGCTGCCCAATAAAGGTTGGGGATCACGAAGTTGCCCAGAACGAATCCCACGATGAGTAGGCCGAGCCCGGTCCAGAACGCAATTTTGGGGTGAAGTAGTTGATCGATCATCCGGGGCTCCTGTGTTTCGTGGGCGTAACAGTTTCAGGCTAACCCGCCGAGAGTTCGCGGCGCAGCAGAAGTGAACAATCCTAAACCTAAGAGCGCGGGTTAGATTTAACGTATGACTCCGTTGCAGGCGCGCATCATCTCCGAACTGAACACCCAAGCTTCGATCGACCCTGCTGGTCAGATCCGCAGGCGTATCGAGTTTCTTAAGGAATACCTGACGGCATCGCATGCCAAGGGGCTCGTGTTGGGGATTAGCGGCGGGCAAGATTCGTCGCTCGCCGGGCGAATCTGTCAGCTTGCCGTCACGGAACTGCGCGCGGAGGGCGCCGAGGCGCAGTTTGTGGCCGTCCGGCTGCCGCACGGGGTGCAGCACGACGAAGACGATGCGCAATTGGCGCTCGACTTTATTGAGGCCGACCGCGAAGTCACCTTCAACATCCAGCGGGCCGTTGACGGTATTGCTGCCGAGTTCGCGGATGCGATGGGCGAGCCCATCACTGACTTTAACAAGGGCAACGTGAAGGCACGCGAGCGCATGGTGGCGCAGTACGCGATTGCGGGGCAGCTCGGCTACCTCGTGGTCGGAACCGACCACGCGGCCGAAGCCGTCACAGGTTTCTTCACCAAGTTCGGAGACGGTGGTGCCGACGTGCTGCCCCTCACGGGCCTCACGAAGCGCCAGGGCAAGCAGTTGCTCAAGCACCTCAATGCGCCCGAGCGCCTCTACGAAAAGGTGCCGACCGCCGACCTTCTCGACCACACGCCCGGCCAGGCCGACGAAGCCAACCTGGGCGTCACTTACGAGCACATCGACGACTACCTTGAGGGCCTCGAGGTGCCGGCCGAGGCCGCTGCCGATATCGAGCAGAAGTTCCTCAACACTCGCCACAAGCGTGCGGTGCCGGTGTCGATGTACGACGAGTGGTGGACTGAATAACGGGAGCGCTCCCGATCAGCCCACTGAGTCGCGCGTCACATCCACCATCCACGCGTAGTTGAAGGCGCGCTCGCGCCACGCGTCGTAGCGACCGGAGACGCCGCCGTGGCCCGCCGCCATTTCGGTCTTGAGTAGAGCATCCGCCCCCACCTCGCGCAGTCGGGCAACCCATTTGGCCGGCTCGACGTAGAGCACGCGGGTGTCGTTGAGGGAGGTCACAGCGAGGATGCGCGGATAGTGGGTGTCGTGCACGTTCTCGATGGGGGAGTACGACTTCATGTAGTAGTAAACCTCCTCGTTGTGCAGGGGGTCACCCCACTCGTCCCACTCGATGACGGTCAGCGGCAGCGAGGGATCGAGGATCGAGGTGAGCGGGTCGACGAAGGGGACGACCGCGAGGATGCCCGAGAAGAGCTGAGGGGCCAGGTTCGCGACGGCACCCATGAGCAGACCGCCGGCGCTTCCACCCTCAGCAACCAGACGATCGCTCGAGGTCACCTCGGTGTCGATGAGGTGATGGGCACACGCGACAAAGTCGGTGAACGTGTTGCGCTTGTGCAGCTTCTTGCCGCCCTCGTACCAGGTGCGGCCTAGTTCGCCACCGCCGCGCACGTGGGCGACAGCGAACACCATGCCGCGGTCGAGCAGGCTCAGGCGGGCAGCGGTGAAGCTCGGGTCAATGCTGATTTCGTACGAACCATAGCCGTAGAGCACGGTCGGGGCCGGGGTTCCGGGCACCACGAGGTCGTTGCGGTACACGAGGGAGATCGGCACGCGCGTGCCGTCGGAGGCCGTGGCCCACTCTCGACGCTGGGTGTACAGCGCGGGGTCAAAGCGGCCGAGCACCGGCTGCTGCTTGCGCACGACGAGCTCGTTGTTATCCACCAAGTAGTCGTAGACGATCGTCGGAGTTACGAAACTGCCATAGCTGAGGCGGATGCTCGGCTGATTCCATTCGGGGTTGGAGCTGAGGCCCACGGTGAAAAGTTCGTCGTCGAACTTCAGTTCGTGCGGGATGTCTTCGTAGCGTCCGCCATGCTTCGGAACGATCGCAATCGCCACGCGAGTGAGACCCTCGCGGCGGTACTCGATGGCCACGAAATCCTTGAAGGCATCCACGCCCTCGAGGCGCACGGCTTCATTGTGGGGGAGGATCACGCGGCGCTCGCCGAGGGGATCCGCCGCCGCAACGCTCACGAGCTCGAAGTTGATCGCATCCTTGTTGTGCACAATCAGTAGACGATCCTGCGTGCCAACCACCACATGCTCAACGTCGTATTCGACACCCACTTCGCGCGGCCAGACAACCTCGAACTCACCGGTTGGATCGCTCGTGTCGAGCAGCCGCGTCTCACTCGTCAGTCGCGAGCCCGCCTCGATCGCCAAATACTTGCCGCTGCGCGAACGCCCAACGCCCACCCAGAAACTCTCGTCGGGCTCATGAAAGACCTGCACCGTGGATGCCGCGGCCGTGCCCAGCTCGTAGCGCCAAACCGTATCGGGGCGCCACGCATCATCCACCGTCGTATAAAAGACGTACTTGCCCGTGGCATCCAGAAGCGCGCCGCCCGCGGTGCCCGGAATCTCGTCAGGAAGGTCATCGGCGGAGCTGAAGCGGGTGACGGTCTCGGTGTCGGAGGGACTGCTCGCGGCAGCGCTCGCCGCAGCGGCATCACCGAGCTGGCGCACGCGCAGTGTGTAGCGCTCGTCGCCTTCGATGTCGACGCCGTAAAGCAACAGGGTGCCGTCATCGCTGAGCGAGAACGAGCCGAGGCTAAAGAACTCGTGGCCCTCTGCTTCGATGTTGTCGTCGAGAAGGATCTGCTCGCCGGGGAGTGTCGTGGGGACAGCGGGCGCATCCGCGCCAGCGTCACCAGCCACAGGCTCGCCAATCGTCGGCGGAGTCCAGTCGTCGTCACTTGCGATCGGTGCGCGGCAGTGGATCGCGTATTGCTTGCCCTCTTCGGTGCGGCTGAAATACCACCACTGGCCGCGACGAACCGGAACGCTCAGATCGGTCTCCTGAGTGCGTGCCTTGATCTCTTCAAAGATCTGCTCTTGCAACACGCTGAGGTGACTCGTGCGCGCCGCGGTGAAAGCATTTTCGGCATGGAGATGCGCGAGGGTGGCAGGGCTCTCTTTGTCGCGCATCCACTCGTAATTATCGACGTAGTGGTCGCCATGCTGGATGCGTTCGGTAGGAACCTTTGCGGCTTCAGGTGGAGTGAGCATGACTTCAGCGTATGCCCGATTTCTGCGAAGCGGGCATGCCAGAGAAGTGAAACCGGTGGGAAAACTGTTACTCGAGGAACCCGCGCAGCAGAAGCGCAGTGCCGGCCAAGTGCTCGCTCATGGCCTGCGCCGCGGCATCCGGCCGCCCAGTGAGGATAGCGATCGCAATCTGCTCGTGTTGAGTATTCGAGTGCGCGATATTGGGCCCGAGCGAGGGGATGCTATCGAGCAACTCGTTCACGCGCATCCGCACATCGGCGATGAGCGGGGTGAGAGATGCCGAACCCGCGAGCTCGCCCACCATGAGGTGAAAGCGGGAATCGAGTCGACGGTATTCTTCATCGCTCGCAGCGTTGGCGTTGCTGAGACTCTCCCAGAGAAGTTCTCGCTCGGAGGGCGTGAGGGCGCGGCCGGCAGCAGCGCGCGCACCACCGACCTCGAGGATCTCCCGCAGCGTGAGGGTGTCTTCGATGACTTCGGGAGTGAGCTGGCGGGCAGCCGCAACAGGGTCGCCCGAGGCGGTTCCAGGAGTGTGCGTGGGGAGAGTTTCGCTGACGAAGGTGCCACCATAGCGACCGCGACGAGACACCAGATAGCCAGCGTCGCTCAGTGAGGCGATGGCGTCCCGAACGGTGTCTCTGCTGACGGAGAGCATCGTGGCGAGCTCACGTTCGGCAGGCAATCGCTCTCCGGGAGCGACTAAGCCGAGGCGCACTGTCTGGAGGAGTCGCTGAACGGTCTCCTCGAAAGAGTTGCCCCCGCGCACCGGGCGCAGCAGCAACTCTCCGTGGAGACCGGTCGGCTCATCCATTACAGCGGTGTTGTGTAGGCGGAGCTGATTCCGCCATCGACAATGAACGTCGACGCGGTGATGAATGACGAGTCATCGCTGGCGAGGAATGCAACGGCGGCGGCGAGTTCGTCAGCTTCAGCGAAGCGTCCCATGGGGATGTGGACGAGACGGCGAGCGGCACGTTCAGGATCCTTCGCAAAGAGCTCTTGGAGGAGGGGAGTGCTCGTGGGGCCGGGGCAGAGTGCATTGACTCGAATTCCCTCCCGGGCGAACTGCACGCCCAACTCACGGCTCATCGCCAGCACGCCACCCTTAGATGCCGTGTATGAAATCTGGCTGGTCGCCGATCCCATGATAGCGACGAAGGATGCCGTGTTAATGATCGAGCCCTTGCCCTGGGCGACCATGTGGCGAAGCGCGGCGCGGCAGCAGAGGTACACCGACTTGAGGTTGACGTCTTGCACTTTCTCCCACGCGGGCAATTCGGTGGTGACGATTGAGTCGTCCTCGGGCGGTGAGATTCCAGCGTTGTTGAAGGCGATGTCGACTGACCCGTAGGTGCTCGCGGTGGTGTCGAAGAGCTCATTGACCTGCGCTTCATCCGTCACATTGACCTTGATGAAGTGGCCGCCCACGAGCTCAGCGGCCGCGAGCCCCGTTGTCTCATCCATGTCACCGATGATGACGGTCGCACCTTCGGCGGCGAAACGACGTGCGGTAGCAAGACCGATACCGCTCGCTCCGCCGGTGATGACGGCGACCTTGCCAGCGAGGCGCTGTGTGAGGTCAATAGGGGTGATGCTCATTCGGTGCTCCTTGAGTAGGAAGGGGTGATTTTGTCAGTCGACGGCGATGAAAACATTTTTGGTTTCGGTGAAGTTCAGTGGAGCATCCGGGCCGAGTTCGCGGCCGAGACCGGACTGCTTGAAGCCACCGAACGGGGTGGAGTACCGCACGGAGGAGTGCGAGTTGACCGACAGGTTGCCGGCTTCGACGCCACGAGAAACGCGGATGGCGCGGCTGACATCGCGAGTCCAGATGGAGCCCGAGAGCCCATACTCAGAATCGTTGGCCAACTGCAGCGCATCGGACTCGTCATCGAACGGGAGCACCGTCACTACCGGCCCGAAAATCTCATCGGTCACGCAACGGTCGCTGCGTGACTCTGGGGTCAGCACTGTAGGCGCGAACCAGAAGCCGGGGCCGTCGGGCGCACTGCCGCGGAACGCGACGGGCGCATCCGCCGGAACGTAGGACTGTACTGACGCCAAGTGCTTGGCGGAGACCAACGGCCCCATTTCGGTCGCTTCGTCATGGGGGTCACCAACGCGCACGCCAGCAACGGCAGGCTCGAGAAGCTCCATAAAGCGGTCGTAGGCGCTGCGTTCGACGAGGATGCGGCTGCGGGCGCAGCAATCCTGGCCCGCGTTTTCGAAGACTCCGTAGGGTGCCGCGGCGGCAGCCTTCTCTAGGTCGGCATCCGCGAACACGATGTTGGCACTCTTGCCGCCGAGCTCGAGCGTGACGCGCTTTACTTGGTCAGCGCAGCCGGCCATGATCTGCTTGCCCACGGCGGTCGACCCGGTGAAGACAACTTTGCGCACCGTGGGGTTGGTCACGAAGCGCTCGCCGACGACGGACCCCTTGCCGGGCAGAACTTGGAACAGTCCTTCGGGCAGTCCAGCTTCGAGAGCGAGTTCGCCCAGCCGGATGCTCGTGAGTGGCGTCCACTCGGCGGGCTTCAGCACCACGGCATTGCCCGCTGCGAGGGCCGGAGCGAATCCCCACGCCGCGATCGTCATCGGAAAGTTCCACGGCGTAATCACGCCAACAACGCCGAGCGCCTCGTGGAAGGTGAGGTTGATACCGCCAGCGACGGGAATCTGCTGGCCGAACATCCGCTCGGGGGCCGCAGCGTAATAGTTGAGAACGTCGCGCACATGGCCGGCTTCCCACCGAGCCTGAGAGATCGGATGCCCGGAGTTGCTGACCTCCAGCGAGGCAAGATTCTCGAGGTCGCCGTCTACTGTCTGCGCGAAGCGACGCAACAGGAGCGCCTTGTCGGCGGGGGAGACGCGAGCCCATGCCTTCTGGGCGACGGCCGCGCGGGCGATTGCCGCATCCGTCGCTTCGATATCGAGCAGATCGACAGAGCCGATCTCGGCCTCAGTTGCGGGGTTGATGACGGTGTAGGTGCTCACGCGAGAGCCTTTCGGTAGTGGCGGGCCGCTTCAACGAGACCCTCGAACAGTCGGATGTCTTCTGGCGCTGCCTCGGGATGCCATTGCACGGCAACAACGAAGGTTGCCGACGGTAGTTCGACAGCTTCAATAACGTCGTCGCTCGTGCGTGCCGTGACGACGAGTCCGTCGGCGAGGCGATCGATTGACTGATGGTGGTAGAGGGGCACGACGAGGGGGTCGGTTTGCCCGCCGAGCACCTGATCGATCTGCGAATCGGCTTCGATGGCGACGGGAAGGTGGCTGAAGTTGCCGCCACCTAGTTGATAGTTTCCGTGGCCGACGACTTCAGGAAGGTGCTGGTGAAGGGTGCCACCGAGAGCAACATTGAGCACTTGAGCACCCCGACAAATGCCGAGGAATGGCAGGTCGGCATCGAGTGCTTGGCGCATGAGCTCGTCTTCCCACGCATCACGATCGAGTCGAGGTTCGTCGGTTGTCGGGTGGGGTTCTTGGCCATAGCGCGCTGGGTCGAAGTCTTTGCCCCCGGTGATGATGAGGCCGTCGAGCCCCTGAAGCACCCGGCGGGCAATTTCTGGGCTTACCGGCTGCGGCGGAAGAAGCACCGCGATACCGCCAGCGCGAGTGACAGCCTCGAAGTAGGCCTTCGGCAAAAACGCTGCCGGAACATCCCACACGCCCGTTTGCGCTTGTTCGAGGTAGGTGGTCAGGCCGATAAGGGGCCGATCAGAGTCGCTCAAAGCCGCGCACCTTTTCCCAGTCAGTCACTGCCGAGTCAAAGGCAGCCAATTCGATAGCGGCGTAGTTGAGGTAGTGGTCGACTACTTCATCGCCGAACGCTTCGCGGGCGAAAGTGGATGCCGCGAAGAGTTCTGTAGCTTCCCGCAGTGACGAAGGCACCCGAGGAACATCGCTCGTGTACGCGTTGCCTTCGAAGGCATCGTCGAGCTCAAGCTCGTTGTCGATGCCGTAGAGCCCAGCGGCGATGAGGGCGCTGACGGCCAAATACTGGTTTACGTCGCCGCCAGGAACGCGGTTCTCGACCCGCATTCCGTGTCCTTGGCCAACGACTCGAAGCGCACACGTGCGGTTGTCGAGGCCCCATGCCAGCGCCGTCGGGGCAAAGCTTCCCGGAACGTAGCGCTTGTAGGAGTTGATGTTGGGAGCGGAGAAGAGCGTGAGTTCGCGCATGACCGCGAGCTGGCCGGCAATAAAGTGACGGAACATTTTTGACATGCCGTGTTCGGCATCCTTATCGGCAAAGACGGCGGTTCCGTCTGTTCCGCGCAGGCTGATGTGGATGTGACAGCTATTGCCTTCCTTCTCGTTGTACTTTGCCATGAAGGTGAGGCTCTTGCCGTGCGCATCGGCGATTTCCTTCGCGCCATTCTTGTAGATCGAGTGGTTGTCGCACGTGTCGAGGGCTGAGGCGTAGCGGAAGCCGATCTCTTGCTGGCCAGGGTTGCACTCGCCCTTCACTCCTTCGCAGTACATGCCGGCGCCATCCATGCCGTTGCGGATGTCGCGAAGCAGCGGTTCCATGCGCGTCGACGCCAGCACGTTGTAGTCGATGTTGTAGTCGGTGGCTGCTGAAAGCTCGCGATAGCCCTTCTTCCACGCCTCGCGGTAACTGTCATCAAAGACGATGAATTCGAGTTCAGTGGCAACGAAAGTGTCGAGCCCGCGCTCGGCGAGACGCTCGAGTTGAGCTTTCAGGATCTGGCGAGGGGATGGCGCGACGGGGGTTTCGTCGTGCCACTTCAGGTCAGCGGTGACGAGTGCGGTGGCGACGAGCCACGGGGCGCGGCGCAGGGTTCCCAGATCGGGCACCATGACCATGTCGCCGTAGCCGCGCGACCAGCTCGACATTGCGTAGCCCTCGACGGTGTTCATGTCTACATCAACGGCGAGCAGATAGTTGCAACACTCAGCGCCGTGCGCCGCGGCATCCTCAAGGAAGAGTCTCGCCGAGAGACGCTTGCCCACCAGCCGCCCCTGCATGTCGGTGAAAGCCACGAGAACCGTGTCGATTGCGCCGCTTGCGACGTCGTCGGTCAATTCGTCGAGCGTGAGGTTGCCTGAGCTGGGGGACATTAACTTCTCCTCATTAAGCAAGTCAAATGGTGCGCTTTCCGACCATTAGAACACACCCACGCCGGTGTTGCTCGAAAATCTTCCCCATTGCCGCGGGAAATTTCTGTGGATTATGTCTAGTCAACAACCATTGATAACCGTATAGTCATCGCAAGGATTCTCCCAGCATTGTGTGATCGACACGTCGGTGCACGCAACCAGACTGCAAAGGAAACAGGATGTCCAAAGACACACTGAACGTCTCCGGGGTGAAATACACGACGGCTGCGGCCGGGTATTTCGAGAAACGCACACTCAAACGCACGGCGGGAATCTGGGGACTGTGGGGTCTCGCGGTCGCCGCGGTCATCTCCGGCGACTTCTCTGGCTGGAACTTTGGAATCGGCTTCGCGGGCTTTGGCGGGATGCTGATTGCCTTCGCCCTGCTGATCTTCATGTATTACGGCATGATCTTTAGCATCGGAGAAATGGCATCCGCTATGCCGCACACGGGCGGTGCCTACTCGTTCGCTCGCGCAGCAATGGGGCCGTGGGGTGGTTTCGTCACGGGGCTCGCCGAGACGATCGAATATGTGGCTACTACGGCCGTCATCGTATATTTCTCGGCTGGCTATGCCGACTTTATTACGAGCGAGCTGTTGGGCTTCTCGCTGCCGGCGCCAGTGTGGTGGCTGATTCTGTACATCGTTTTCATCGGGCTCAACTCGGCCGGCGCCGCGATTTCATTCAAATTTGCGATCATCGTGGCGATTGTTTCGATCACCATCTTGCTCGTCTTCTCGGTCATGGCAGCATTCTCTGGTCTTTTCAGCTGGGACAACCTGTTCAATATTGAGGCAGACCCTGGGCAATCATCCTTCTTGCCTCATGGCATCGTGCCGATCCTCTTTGCCCTTCCCTATGCCATGTGGTTCTTCTTGGGAATCGAAGAGCTGCCGCTTGCGGCGGAAGAAGCACACGACCCTGTCCGCGACATCCCCAAGGCCGGTTTGATCGCCCGCACGACGCTGATCATCACGGGTCTCTTGGTGCTCTTTCTCAACACGGGAATCGTTGGTGCCTCCGAGATTTCTACGTCGGGAGAGCCTCTGCTTGATGGCTTCCGCGCCATCGTCGGAGACCAAGCAGCCGCGGCCCTCGCGTTGTTTGCGCTCATCGGGCTATTCGCGTCGTTGCAGGGAATCATGTTTGCTTACGGACGCAACATGTACTCGCTGTCACGCGCCGGTTACTACCCGAAGTTCTTGTCGCTCACGGGTAAGCGTCAAACTCCCGCTGTTGCACTCCTGGTGGGTGCGATTATCGGCTACGTCGCTCTGGTTCTTGTTGACAGCCTCGGCGGCGCCGATGGCGTCGCGGGTGCAATCGTCTTGAACATCGCGGTGTGGGGTGCTGTCATCGCTTACGTGCTGCAGATGGTGTCGTTCTTGATTTTGCGCAAGAAATACCCGAACGCAAACCGCCCCTACCGCAGCCCCTGGGGTGTTCCCGGAGCTATTATCGGCGGCGTTCTTTCGTTGGCGATCTTCTTCGGCTTCTTCATCAACGAGCCCGCTCGTCCGGCGATCGGCGCCATCGCTGTGGTCTACATCGTGATGCTTGCGATATTCGGGCTCTACGGTCGCAAGCGCCTCGTGCTCTCGCCTGAAGAGGAATATGCAATCTCCGGTGGGCTCCACGGAGATCCGCAGAAAGAGGGGTATGGCGGTGCCGTCGAGGAAGAGCTTCTCGCTACTGACGGTCGGGACGAGCCCCGCAGCTAGGAGGAGCTCCGCAACAGATTAGCTCTGAGCTTCCCGTCGCCCGCAAACATCCGGTCGGCGGGAAGCTCAGCTAGTGCGTGTGCGCCGACGGCAGTGAATGCGATCATGGAACCACCCCAATGATCGGAGCCTCGGATGCCACACCCCCTCGTTACCGCGAGCGAACTTGCCGCGCTACTCGACAATGCGGCCACGGGTGGCACGCCGGTGAAGGTTTTAGATGTGCGCTGGAGCCTCGGTGGCCCCACCGGGCTACGTCTCTATAGCGAAGGTCATATTCCGGGCGCGGTGTATGTCGACCTCGATACCGAGCTTGCCGGTCACGGCGAACCGCAGGAGGGGCGTCATCCGTTGCCTGCTGCCGCGGACTTTCAGGCTGCTGCCCGCCGCTGGGGCATCAATGCTGGCGACACCGTCGTTGTCTACGACAACTGGAACAGCCTTGCCGCCTGCCGCGCGTGGTGGCTGCTGCGCTACATGGGGGCTGCAGACGTGCGAGTGCTCGACGGTGCGCTCCCGGCGTGGACTGCGGCCGGGCATCCGCTCACTGAAGGAACCGACGACATGACGAATGCCACCCCGGGTTCGATTAGCCTCAGCGCCGGGCACGAACCTGTACTCAACGCCGATGATGCCGCCTCGCTTCCCGAGAGCGGCGTGCTGCTCGATGCGCGCGCGGGGGAGCGCTATCGCGGCGAGACCGAGCCGATCGATCCGCGCGCCGGCCACATCCCCGGGGCGATCAGCGCACCGACCTCGGGCAATCTGGATGACGCCGGCCACTTCCTCGATTCCGACGCGCTGCGGGAGCGGTACGTGGCGCTCGGTGTCGATGTTGATCGTGCAGTAGGCGTGTATTGCGGCTCTGGTGTCACGGCGGCTCACGACGCTCTCGCGCTGACTGTCGCAGGCTTCCGTCCGGCACTCTTTCCCGGCTCGTGGTCGGCGTGGGCTAACCAGCCCGAGCGTCCCGTCGCGACCGGCGCGACGCCGTAGCTGTGGCATCCGCTCGGAGCATCTCGCTTCACTCCTCTTAAATACGAAGGGCCCCAACATCACCACGGTGTTGGGGCCCTTCGATCAGGGGTGTTACGAAATCACATCCTGCAGCAATTCTTCGTTGAGTTCCTTGCGAACCAGCGACACGATGTAGCCGATCACGAAAGCGATGAACGGTGACAGCACGAGGAACCAGCCGAAAGCGTTGAGTCCGAATGCGGTGACGGTCGGGTCGACGTCGGCGGCAAGCGTGAGGTCACCGGCGAGGAGGCCGAAGCGTGACATCAGCAGGTACTCGGCGAGAACGAGACCAATGAACGCCAAGATCGGCGCAATCATGGTGACGAAGATGTTTTCGGTGCCCTTGTTCCGCAGGAAGAAGCGGATGATCGCCACGCAGACGAGCGCTTCGATCAGCACGATCGCCACGACGGCAAGGCCACTGAACCAGAAGAACATGTTGCCAACGGGGTCGAGCTGGAAGGCGGCGAACAGCACGATCACGACGCCGCTAATGATCGACACGATGATGGATGCGCGGCCAGGAGCTCCGCGACCGTTCACGGTTCCCACCGAACTCGAGATCACGCCACCGCGACCGAGGGCGAAGAGGTAGCGGCTTGCGGCGTTCTGGAAGGCGAGCAGTCCGGCGAACAGGCTCGAGAGCACGAGGATGCTCATGAGCGTTGCGAGCCAGGGCCCTACGTATTCGCTCGCGAGAGTGAAGAGCACGGCGGCGGGGTCTTCGAGGCCGGCTGAACGTTCGAG
This sequence comes from Salinibacterium sp. NG253, assembly GCF_015864945.1. Taxonomy (GTDB): domain Bacteria; phylum Actinomycetota; class Actinomycetes; order Actinomycetales; family Microbacteriaceae; genus Rhodoglobus. Next base: position 580,156 of record NZ_JADYWF010000002.1, read on the forward strand.
CGTCTGGTCGATCACGTTCGAGGCGCCCATGCCAGTGACGAGTGCGAAAGCGGTGAAGGCGAAGAGTACGGTGATGAGGCCGACCGCGAGGTAGGTCGCACGGGGTACTGCGCGCTTCGGGTTGACACTCTCTTCGCCGTAGATGGCGGTTGCTTCGAAGCCGATGAAGGAGGCGAAGGCGAAAGCGAAGGCGATACCGGCGGAGCCTGCGAGGCCACCGGCCATGATGAGGTCGGGCGAGAACGATGCAGCCCAGTCGAGGCCCTCGGGGCCGCCATCGGCGAGGATCGCAACGGCTGCGATGACAAGCACAACGAGTTCGGCGAGCATCAATACGCCGAGCACCTTGGCGCCGACGTCAACGCGAGCGAGCGACAGCCCGGTGACGACAACCCAGGCGAGTAATGTCCACGCCCACCAGGGGAGAAGTCCGACCTGTCCGGCCATGACTCCACCAAAGAAGCCATAAATGGCGAGCTGGATGGTGAGGTACGCGAGTACGGAAACGAACGAGGATGCGATTCCGGCGTTGCGCCCGAGTCCGCGGCCGACGTACGCAAAGAATGCACCGGTGTTAGTGACGCGTTGGCTCATCGCGGCGTAGCCGACGCTGAACAGGAGAAGCACGATGCCGGCGAAGAGGTACGCGCCGGGGGCGGCGGCGCCGTTGCCGAGAACGATCGCGACGGGCACTGCGCCGGTCATGCCGACGAGTGGTGCGGCTGCTGCCACCACAAAGAAGACGATTCCGATTACGCCGAGTCGCCCTTTGCGCAGGGTCCGATCGGGGCTTTCCTGGGATTTTTGGTCAAGCGCCATAGTGAAACTCCTCGTTGAGTTCTAAATCAAGTCGTCCGTATCCGAACGAGTTGGGTACAACAATGGCGAAGACAGGGTGACTTAGTCAAGGGTTTCGGGAAATTCATTCGGATACGAACTGTTTTGGGCTACACTCTGGCGCATGACCGAACTCAACGGATTTCTTCCTCCACTCACCCCGCAAGGGTCAAGTTCGCTCGTGCCGAAGATGCCCTGGTACTACTCGGGAACGCTACTCACTGTCGAGTATCTAACCGATCCAGCCAACGTACGTGCGATCCTCCCCGACGATATTGACCTCGCCCCCGAACAGCCGGGCGCTGTTGCCATCGTGTGGGCAGACTGGCAGTCCTGCAGCACAGGCGGCCTCGAGTTGCTCGACCCCGTTCGAGCGCAGTACCTCGAAGCGTTCATGGTGGTGCGTTGCTCCCACAAGGGCATCGTGTACAGCCGCTGCGTCGCCATCTGGGTCAACAAAGACTTCGCCATCGGCCGCGGTTGGTTCCAGGGGTATCCCAAGAAGCTCGGCAACATTGCCGTTACTCGAGTCTTCAACACGGGCAAAGCAACCCCCAAGCTCGAGAACGGTGGCCAATTCGGCGCCTCAATCGCGGCGTACGACCACCGGCTCGCGTCGGCCGTCGTCACTCTTCGCGAACCCGCCGAGAGCAACGGCTTCGTTAACGGCCACAAGATGCTGCACAGCCGCTTCATGCCCTCCATCAGCAAGGATGCCGGTATGTCGCTCGACCAGCTCATCACGATGGGCGGCACCGACGTCGAGATTGGCGAGACCTGGAAGGGCGACGCCGAACTCCACCTCGGAGATTCGCAATGGGATGAGCTGCACTCGATCCTGCCCGTGCAAGAAATCCTCGGCGGCTACTACCGCGAGATCGGAGTCACCTTCAACGGTGGCGAACTCGTAGAAGACCGCTCGAACGCGATCTAATCTCTTTCACCGCAAAAAGCCCCGCCGAGAACTTCGGCGGGGCTTTTCTGTGCACTGACGGCTTCGCGACCCCATTGCCGAGCGGATTCTTCCCGCGAGGTGTTTCGTCGTCTGAGAAACTGTTCGCATGACAGCTGAGCGCCTGCGGGCAGTGTTGGTGACGGGAATGTCTGGTGTCGGCAAGTCGACCGTGTTGGCTGCGCTTAATCAGCGCGGGATCGACGCTGTGGATACCGACGAGGGAAACTGGATCGAGGATGTCGACGGTGAGCCCTTGTGGAGCATCCCACGCGTGACAGCGCTGCTCGACACGCAGCGCGATCAACCATTGGTTGTGCAGGGTACAGTGGCAAATCAGGGCCAGCTCTATCACCGCTTCGACGCCGTTATTCTGCTCACCGCAGCGCAGGCCGTAATCCTCGAGCGACTCCGAACCCGCACATCGAATGACTACGGAAAATCTCTTGCCGAGCGTTCTAAAGTCGAACAGGAAATTCGCGACGTCGAACCCCGACTGCGCGCTGGAGCAACTCACGTGATTGACGCGTCGGCTCCGCTAGTGGACGTCGTAGAGGCTGTTGAGCGCATCATCCGAGGGCGTGACGTCGCACCAGCAGAGTGAGCGACCGGCGTTGGGCCGGAGACGTCGCACCAACCGAGTCCGCGCCAGAGGCCTCCACTCGTGCGGGGCTTAGTAGTCGGCGAAGTACTCGTCGATCTCCCACTGGCTAATATCGCGCGTCGTCTTGTCGGCGACAGAGTCTTCGTAGCGCATCACTTCATCGCGCTTCAGCACGCTGAAGACATCAATCACAGTGCTCCCCATGGTCTCGCGCATCACCGTGTCGGCGTCGAGCGCGTCCAGAGCGGCGCTGAGAGTCATCGGCAAGATTGATGCAGACTCATCCTCGTAGGCCCAGCCTGCGACCGCTGCGGGCGCGGTGAGCTTGCGCTTGATGCCGTCGAGGCCAGCAGCCAGAGTGGATGCGATGAGCAGGTACGGGTTCGCGGCCGGGTCGCCAAGGCGAACTTCCAATCGCGTGCCGGCCCCGCGCTCAGGCGGTACCCGCAGCATTGCGCTGCGGTTGTCGTGGCCCCAGTTGGCGCGGTAGGGAGCGAGGGTGTCCGGGCCGAGGCGCTTGTAGGCGTTGACGGTGGGGTTCGAGAGTGCTGCGAGTGATCCAGCGTGGGCGAGGATTCCACCGATCATGTGGTCGGTGGTCTCTGAGAGCCCAGCGCCGCCATCCGACATGATGTTGTTGCCGTCACTGTCGACGACGGAGAAGTGCAGGTGGAATCCGCTGCCGCCTTCGTCGTCCCAGGGCTTGCCGACGAAGAGGGCGTGCTTGCCGGTGCGGGCGACGATGTCGCGCACGGCGGTCTTGAAGAGGAAGGTACGGTCGGCGGCATCCAGTGCCTCGCTGTGCCAGAGATTGATTTCGTACTGCGAGGGGCTGAATTCGTGGTTGCCGGCGAAGACACCGATGTCCATGCCGTCGAGCATGCGCATGAGGTTCAGGAATTGCCCGCCGGGGTCAACGTGCTCGCCGGTCGTGTAGACGCGGCCGGTGCGGCTGAGGCTGCGGCTCCACCCGTTCTCGTCGTCGTAGTTGGCGATGTAGAACTCAAGCTCGGGGCCGACGGTCGGGGTGAGACCGAGGGCGGCGTATTCGGCGATCACGTTTTGCAGCACCGAACGTGGTGCGACTTCGCTTGTGCTGTGGTCGGGGTTGAACGCATCGCCGATAACGAGGGCAACGCCGGGCTCCCACGGCATCATCGTGAGCGTGTTGGGGTCGATCTGGGTGAGGAGGTCGGGGAGGCCGGATGACATGATGTCGTTTCCGTCGAGCACGCCCCCGCCGGTGGTTGTTACCCACACGCCCTGGCAAAATAGCGGGGACTTCGTGCGATGTAATTGGCTGACAAGAAGATCTTTTGAGCGGGTGATTCCCAGCACATCCGGGAAAATCAGGCGCAGAACATCGATCCCTTTTGCCTGCAAGTCCGCTTGAAGTGCTGCTATGTCGAGAGTCATTCTTCCTCCGAAAAATAAATCGTTCGGCACTGAACGATTAGTGCGATACTAAGGCACACAGCGGTGTGGCTGTCCACTCATCGCCAGAAATTTACCTGAAAGGTACACAGATGAGAGCTCTTCTGGTGCAACACGATCACGTCACCGCGAGCGGCCCAGTCGGTGATCGACTGCGGGAACGCGGCTTTGAGATCGACGAGATCATGGTCGTCACCGAGGAGAATTTCGACAACCCGAACGTTGACTTTGAATTTCCGGATGCGTCGCAGTACGACCTCGTGATTCCGATGGGAGCGCCGTGGGGCGCGTGGGATGACGCGTGCATCGGCCGGTGGTTGGCCCCAGAGCTCGAGTGGGTCCGCACCATCATCGAGGCGGACATCCCGGTGCTCGGTATTTGTTTCGGAGGCCAGCTGATTGCTCGCGCTCTCGGCGGCACAGTTGCGCGCGGTCAGAAAGCCGAAATCGGCTGGACGGCGATCTACAGCGATGACACTTCGCTGGTGTCGAATGGCCCGTGGTTCCAGTTTCACTACGACCAGTGGACGATGCCGGAGGGCGCCGTTGAGATCGCCCGCAACCCGGTTGCGCCTCAAGCTTTCACCTATGGCCGCAGTCTGGCCGTGCAGTTCCATCCCGAGCTCACCGCCGCGATTCTTGAGGGGTGGCTCGATCAGGGTGGCATCGATGAAGTCACCGCCGATGGTCAAAACGCCGCGGTGATGCTCGCGCAAACTCGCGCTGAAGAGGGCCTAGCAGGCCAGCGCACTGCCGCACTCGTGGATGCTTTCCTCGACCGCGTGGCCAAGCTCGGCTAGCCAGCGCTCGCCGGCTGCATTCGCTTGCCGAACATGGCTAGCGAGCGGGCCTACTGCGCTTTCACGACCGTGAGTAAGATCACGGAGTCTTCGAGCGCATCCACCGCATGAATCTCGGTGGGGATGGGGAGCAGGTCGCCTGGCTTGCCCTCCCACGATTCGTCAGAGGATCGCAAGGCGATATGGCCGACGATCACCTGCAGGGTCGCCTCACCGGGGCTGGAATGCTCGGAGAGGCCCTCGCCGGCGCGCAGTGCCATCAACGTCTGCCTCAGCTTCGCGTCCCGGCCACCGCAGATCGTCAGAGCGCTTCGCCCATTATTTGACGCGACAGCACTCGCTAGTTCTGTTGCCGCCAACTCGGTCAAAGAAACAGCTGTGTTCATCTCGTCACCCCTTTCGTGCACTGGTCGGCTTCATCGCCGTGGCCTAAAACTACCTCAGGCGCACGTTATCGCAGCGTTTCTAGCGCTGCCATCACCTTGCTGGTCTCCGTGTCGGGGTTCACGAAGGCGAGCCGCAGCACGCTTTGGCCACGCCACGAGGTCGGCACGCACAGGATGACCCCGTCGTGTGATGCCTGCTTTGACCACGCCGAATACTGTTCGGCGGTCCACCCGGTGCGCACGAAAAGTAGCACCGAGAGCTCTGGCTCGCGAACGAGTTCGAGATAGTCGGTCGCCTCTATGGCGCGGGCGACTTCACGGGCGGTTGCCACGGAGGCTTCGATGGCGTCCCGATACTTGTCGGTGCCGTGGGTGGCGAGACTGAACCAGAGCGGGAGTCCGCGCACGCGTCGCGAAAGGTGCAGTGCGAGTTCGCTGGGGTTCCACTCGTCGCGGTCGATGGCATCCAGATAACTGGCGTGCTGGGAGTGCACGGCGCGAGCCAGCTCGGGCTCGCGATACACGAGCGCACAGCAGTCATAGGGGGCAAAGAGCCACTTGTGCGGGTCGACGATAAAGCTGTCAGCCCGTTCAACACCGTCGAAGATGTGGCGGATGCTCGGGGCGGCAAGACCCGCACCGCCATAGGCGCCATCGACGTGCATCCAGACACCGAACTCTTCGCAGACATCAGCAATGTCGGCAAGGTCGTCGACGAGGCCTTCGTTGGTCGTTCCGGCGGATGCCACCACGGCAAACACGTTCGGTGACTGTTCGAGAACGGCCCGCAGGGCTGCCCCGGTCATATGTCCGCGCTCATCGATGGGTACATCAACCCGGTCAACGTCGAGCGCTTTCGCTGCCGAGTTGATCGAGGAGTGAGCGTTGGAGGTATAGGCGAGTTGCCAGCCGCCAGCAGGGCGACCGCCCCGACGCGTCTTGGCCGTTTCGCGGGCCGTCATGAGCGCCGAGAGGTTGCCTGAGGTGCCACCGGAGACGAACGTGCCGCCCGCTGTCTCGGGCCAATCGAGCAGGCCGATGATCCACTGCAGCGCTTGGTTCTCGGCAAATATTGCGCCGGCACCCGACTCCCAGAGGCCGCCAAAAATATTGGCGGCACTCGTGACGAGATCGAAAGCGACCGCCGCCCGAGTGGGCGCGGCAGCGATGTAAGCGAGGTTCAACGGGTCATCTTGAGCACGAGTTGCCGGCTCAAGAATCTCGTCAAAAATACGCAGTGCTTCTGCGCCGCCAATGCCTTCGGGACGGATCGCTTCGCCAACCTCTGCCGCCAACTCGGCCGCGGGCCGAGCGGTCGACAGGGGATCAGTTTTGCGGACCATTCTTTTGGCGGTCCAGTCAAGAGCGAGTTGTACTACTTCAGTCTCGTCGCCCCATACTGCGTGGGGTCTGCCTTGTGGCCGAACTTCGCTCATGCAACTACCTCGCTCATGTGCCTACTTTGCTAGTTCGACGCTTACCGGGAGTCGTTTGATTCCGTTGATGAAATTGCTGCGTAGACGATCAGGTTCGCCGAGTTTCGTCATTCCGGAGATCCGGGGCAGCAGGTCCTCGAACATAATACGGATCTCGAGGCGTGCCAGAGAGTTCCCGAGGCACATGTGTGGGCCACCGCGACCGAACGCCATGTGCTCGTTGGGGTTGCGGGTGACATCCATCTTGTAAGGATTCTCGAACACTTCGGGGTCGCGGTTGCCAGCAGCAAACCAGGTGACGACCTTCTGGCCTTCCTTGATGGCCTGACCGTTGATCTCGGTGTCCTTCGTTGCGGTGCGACGGAAGTGGTAAACCGGGCTGGCCATGCGCAGGAACTCTTCAACGGCCCACGGGATGAGCTCGGGCTTTTCTTGCAATAGCTCCAGCTGGTCGGGGTTATCCATGAGGTAGTTCATGGAGTGCGTGATGGTGTGGCGGGTCGTCTCGTTGCCGGCAACCACGAGCAACAAGAAGTAGCTGTTGAAGTCGCGCTCGCTGAGTGCTTTGCCATCCATTGGCGTCTGATTGACGAGGCGGGACACAAGGTCAGTGCCATCTTTGCCGCGGCGCTCGTTGGCCAGCGCGTTGCCATATTCGAAGACTTCGAGTGCCGCAGGGGAGCGGAAGGGCAAGAGCCGGTACTGCTCGCTTTCGGCGGAGGTGGCCAAAACATCAGCATGTTCCGGATCGTCGTTGCCGATCATCCGGTTGCCCCAGTCAATGAGCTTGTAAATGTCGGTGTCAGGCACGTCGAGCATTTTCGCGAGCACACGGATGGGGAAGTCAGCGGCGACCTGGTCGACGAATTCGAATTCCTTGTTCGCGAATGCCGCATCAAGCGTGCTGGCGGTGAGACCGCGGAGGAAGGTCTCGTAGCCGGCGACCGCCCGAGGCGTGAATTCGCCCTGCATGAGACGGCGAAGCGCACGATGACGAACACCATCAGTCTCGAGCATCGACTTGCGGGCCTCAATTTGGTCAGCATCGAGTTCTTCGAGGTTGACGGTGCCGCGTTCGCTGGAGAATGTCTCGGTGTCTCGCAACACGGAAACGATGTCGTGGTATCGAGTAAGCGACCAGAAGCCGTGGTTGGGTGCCGGTTCTTCTGACCAGTGCACGGGTGCCTCTGCTCGAAGTTTGTCGAACACGTTCCAGGGTGTGCCGTTCTCGAACAGATCTAGGTCTGCCAGGGTGACGTTCGCCATTGAAGTCAACTCAATCCTCCGTGGGTTGTTTGGATACAAACAATATGCCACACCGGCACGATTCTGCGAACGATGCGCATAAAAACTTTCTGAACGCCGGGGGTTAGATAGAGTAACCGGAGCTAAACGCGAGCAAGGGGACCCTCCGTGGCCGGACCACACACACTGACTGAGACTGAACGCCAAGTGCAGGCGAAGGTCGGCGGCTTGCCGCTCGACTATTCCGCAATGGCTGTTGCCTCGAACCTCTTTCGCGCCGCTAATGCCGTGCGCAATCACTTCGAACGCACCGTTCTTTCTGAGCACAACCTGTCGTGGACGGCCTTCGTTGTGCTGTGGGTCACCTGGATTTGGGAGCCCATCGAGACGCGCCAGATCGCGCTCGAGGGCGGCTTCTCCAAGGCCACTCTCACGGGAGTGCTCACCACGTTGGAGGGTCGCGGTTGGCTTGTTCGGGAGCGGAGCGCCACCGATGGTCGTCTCGTTGTGGTGAATCTCACCGACCGTGGTCGCGAGCTCATGGTCGAGCTCTTTCCTGCCTTCAACCTCCAAGAGCAGGCCGTCACTGGCCCCGTCGATCCCAGCAAGCGCGAAGAGCTGGCCGAGATGCTGCGCGTGATCACCGCGGGCGTGGAGCCCAAAAACTAACCAACCCAGATTTTTTGGTGGTCGGTTCCCTCTAATGCTTGTTTGGGCTCGAATCACTCGCTAAGGTAAGTCATTAGCATCCGAATGACTTAACGGCGAGCGATTCGAGACGGGAACACTATGACCAACGTTCAAGTAGCAGGAGTGACCGTCGATACGCGGCACTTCATCAACGGAGAGCGCGTCGCCTCCGCCGACACCTTCACCAACGTGTCACCCATCGATGCCAGCGCCCTCGGAGAAATCTCCCGTGGAGGTCAACGCGAAGTTGACATGGCTGTAGCCGCTGCCCGCGCAGCATTCCCCGGATGGGCTGCCACCAGCCCGAAAGATCGTGCAGCAATCATGCACAAGATCGCCGACCTCGTCGAAGAGCGCGTCAGTGACCTCGCCAACGTCGAAACGATGGACAACGGTGCGCTCCTGCGCAGCCACCTGCGCGGCGTCATGCCGCGAGTGGCCCACAACTTTAGGTTCTTCGCTGACTACCTTGTGAACGACCTCGGGCATCCGGACTTCGAAACCCGCGGCCACAACAACCACGTCTCGTGGGATCCCTCGGGAGTTGCTGCGCTTATCACGCCGTGGAATGCACCCCTCATGCTCGCCACCTGGAAGATCGCTCCGGCGCTCGCCGCGGGCGACACGGTTGTGCTCAAGCCGGCCGAATGGACGCCGCTCACAGCATCCCTCTTCGCCGATATCACCGCCGAAGCTGGCCTTCCCGCCGGAGTTTTCAACGTGGTGCAGGGCTACGGAAAAGAAGCGGGTGCCTCGCTCGTGGAGCACCCCGACCTCAGCCGCATCTCGTTCACCGGTTCAGTACCGACCGCGAAGTCGATCGCTCGGGCCGCAGCAGACAACCTCACCCCGTGCAGCTTTGAGCTCGGTGGCAAGAGCCCGTGCATTGTTATGGAAGACGCCGACCTCGAACTCGCCGCAACCCTCGCCGTTGAGCAGTACGACAACGCCGGTCAGGTCTGCCTTTCGGGCACACGCATCCTCGTTCACGAAGATATTGCGGATGCCTTTGCCGCAGCATTCCAAGCGAAGGTCGAGACCCTGCGTCAGGGTGACCCTCGCGACCTCGAGACCGACATTGGGCCGCAGGTTCACCGCGTGCACTTCGAGCGGATCAAGGGATTCGTCGATCGTGCCAAGGAGGGCGGAGCAGACATCCTCTTCGGCGGTGGGCCAAACGCTGAGCTCGGCGGCCTCTACTTCACGCCAACGCTCGTCAAGAACCCTGCGCTCGGAAGCGAGATTGTCACGCAGGAGGTCTTCGGGCCGGTGCTGACAATGCAAACCTTCACGACCGACGAAGAACTCGTCGCGATGGCCAACGGAACCGAATTCGGTCTCGCCGCCATCCTCGTCGCAGGCAACCGCGAGCACGCTGATGTCATCGCCAAGCAGCTGGTTGCCGGCACGATCTGGGTCAACTGCTTCTTTGTGCGCGACTTGCGCGCACCGTTCGGTGGCTCCAAGAAGTCGGGTGTTGGCCGCGAGGGCGGCACCTGGTCGTTTGATTTCTACGCAGATGTAAAGAACACGGTGGTTTCACCGAACGGATGGAAGGAATAGTCATGGGAGAAGTAGTTGGCGCTGGGCTGATCGCCCACGTACCTACGATCATGTTGCCCAAAGAGATCCGCATGGAACTCAATGAGGGCAAAGATTCAACGCTCGTTGAAGGCCTCGAACGACTCCGCAAGGATTACTTCGAGAATGACGATTACGACACTGTTGTCGTGCTCGACAGCCACTGGGCGACCACGGTTGAATTCGTCGTTACGGCGCACGAACGCCGCCACGGCAAGTTCACGTCAGAAGAACTTCCTCGCGGAATGAGCGGTGTGCCGTACGACTTCATCGGCGACCCCGAACTCGCGAAGCTCATGGGGGAGCAGGCCGAAAAGAACGGCACCTGGATCACCCCGATCGACGACGAGTACTTGCCGATCATGTACGCCACGATCAACCTGTGGGAGTACCTCGGCAAGGGCTTGCCCGACAAGAAGTGGGTGAGCGTCTCCATTTGTCAGACTGCCACCGATGAAGACTTCTTGCGTGCGGGGCGTGCGATTGGTGAAGCGATTGCCAAGAGCGACCGCCGCGTCATCCTGCTCGCCTCCGGCGCGCTTTCGCACACCTTCTATAAGCTGCGCGATTTGCGCAAGCACGAGATGGCCGATCCGGCCCACATTTTCTCGGATGCTGCTCGCGAAGCAGACTACGAACGTCTCGACTGGTTCAAGGCTGGCGACCACGCTCAGGTGTTGGAAACTATGCCCGCGTTCCAGAAGGTTCGCCCCGAGGCCATGTTTGGTCACTGGCTCATGACGGCGGGTGCCATCGGCGAAGAAGCCTGCACCGCCCCCGGCGTGATGTACAGCGAATACGAAAACTCCATCGGTACCGGTCAGGTTCACGTGTGGTTCCCGAAGCCAGAAGGTGGCTTCCCAGCAGCAAAGGATGTGGTTCTCTCTCGTGACTGAACTCCGCAGAATACTTCTTGATGGATACCCGACCCAGGTAACGCGCCACGGTGACGTTCTTGTTGCGGGCGACGGCCGCGAGGTCGGCGTCGACGACGCCATTCACCTGCCGCCGACCGAGCCGAGCAAGATCATCGCCGTGCACTTGAACTACGCGAGTCGCACCGAAGAATTCATGACCAAGCTGCCGGCGGCACCGACCTACTTTCAGAAGCCGGTCACTGCGCTCAACACCCACAAGGGTGATGTTGTGCGGCCCGAAGGCTGCAAGTGGTTGAACTTTGAGGGTGAGATCGTCATCGTGATCGGCCGCACGTGCCGCAACGTCTCGCCCGAGCAGGCCAGCGACTACATCGCCGGCTACTCGATCGGTAATGACTACGGTCTGCACGATTTCCGCGACACGGATGCCGGTTCCATGCTGCGCGTCAAGGGCAGCGACACGCTCGCCCCGGTTGGCCCCGGTCTCGTTACGGATTGGGATTTCCGCGGCAAGCAGTTGCGCACGATCGTGAACGGTGAGGTCAAGCAAGACGACAACACCGACAACATGGAGTGGGACATGAACTACCTCGTGGCCGATATCGCACGCACGATCACGTTGAGCCCCGGTGACATGCTGTTCTCGGGAACTCCCGCGTTCTCGCGTCCGGTGCAGCCTGGCGACGTTGTTGAGGTCGAAGTTGAAGGCCTCGGCAAGCTCACGAACCGCATCGTGACGGGCCCGACTGCCATCCGCACCGACGTGGGGGCACAACCCACCGAGAGTGAAGAGGTAATGTCGACAGCAATGGGTGGCGACTGGGAGTTCCGAGGAATTCGGACCCCGTCGAAGGATCTCTACCCATCGAAGATTGAGGAAAAGCGATGATCAAAATCGAAGTCGACATGAACCAGTGCCAGCATTATGGCCAGTGCGTGTTTGAGGCACCCGATAACTTCAAGCTCAACGATGACGACAAGCTCGAGTATGTGGCTGAAGCGCCCGACTCGGAGCGCGACAACATTGAAGCCGCTGTGGATGTGTGCCCGATGCAGGCCATTCGAATCGTCGAATAGTGGCTGAGGCTAACCCCGCCGCACCGGTCGTTATTGTCGGTGCGGCGATGGGTGGGCTGCGCGCGGCGGAATCTCTTCGCCGTTCGGGCTACACCGGTGCGATCCGCGTGGTTGGTGAAGAACTTCACGCGCCCTACAACCGTCCGCCTCTCTCCAAAGAGGTGTTGGCCACTGACGTCACTCACGAGGCGGTGGCGTTTCCGTCGCGTGCCGAAATGGGCGATGTTGAGTGGATGCTCGGGGTGCGGGCAACCGCAGTCGATCTCGATGCGCACACACTGACGACGGATGACGGCAACGTGCAGGAGTGGCGTGCCCTGGTTATTGCGACGGGCCTTCGCGCTCGCCGCTTGGATTTCGCCCCGATCGCTGGCCGTCACGTTGTTCGTTCGCTGGATGATGCGATGGCGTTGCGCGCCGAGCTCATCCCTAGTGCCCGCGTGGTCGTTGTCGGCTCGGGTTTCTTGGGTTGCGAACTGAGCGCCACCGCTCGCAAGCTGGGCTGCTCGGTCACGATTGTGACGCCGAGTGCCGAGCCCATGATACGTCCTTTGGGTGATCTCGTCGCGAAGGAAATGCGTCGCCGTCTCACCGAAGAGGGCGTACAGATTTTCTCTGGTGTGACTGTCGCGGCGATCAACGGCGAGACCTCGGTCGAGTCTGTTGAGCTGAGCGATGGCCGCGTTATTGAGGCCGATGTCGTGATTGAGTCTGTTGGCTCGCACTGCAACATCGAGTGGCTTGAGGGCACGAACCTCGATGTCTCGGATGGCGTGCTCGCCGATAATGCGATGCGCGCGGTCACGACCGATGGAATCGCTCTCGATGACGTCTATGTGGTGGGCGATATCGCTCGCTTCCCGAACCCGATGTTCGATGACGTTCCGCGTCGTGTCGAGCACTGGAACATCCCGACCGACACCGGCAAGCGTGCTGGTGCCGTGCTCGCGGCGCACCTTGCCGATGATGGTTCGTTCGCTGATGTGGTGGCGAAACCGTTCGCTCCGGTGCCGTCGTTCTGGTCGAACCAGTTCGAGATCAAGCTGCAGGCCTACGGTCTATTGGGCTTGGTGTCGGATGACGATATCCGCGTGCTTGAGGGAGACCTCACCGATCAGGCTGCCGTCGGTTACTATCGCGACGGCCGTCTCGTAGGCGTGCTCGGAATTGGCATGAAGGCCGCGCTGCTGCCGTATCGCAAGCAGATCGCGGAGGGCGGCGCGTAGTCGTTTTCATACCATCGCCTCTGGGCGCTGGGGGAGTGGGGTCGTAGGCTGGGGTTATGACTCCCGCTTCGACGATTGCTGTCGCCCAGTTCGTTCCTGGCCATGATCGCGATGAGAACATCGCGCAGATCACCGCGCTTGCTGAGCGAGCAGTCGAACGCGGTGCGAGCTTTGTGATTTTCCCGGAGTACTCGTCGTATTTCACCGCCACGATGGGCGAAGACTGGGTCACCGCCGCAGAGCCTCTCGATGGCCCTTTCGTGCAGGCGCTGACGTCGCTCGCACAACGGTTGCGCATTCATGTCGCTGCGGGCATGTTGCAGTCGAGCGACGAAGATAACCGTTTCTGGAACACGCTGGTCGCGATCGCTCCCACCGGCGCCATCGTCGCGACCTATAGCAAGCAGCACCTCTACGACGCGTTCGGTCAGCGTGAATCAGACTGGGTCATCCCCGGGTCGATCGCCGAGCCGACAACTTTCTCGTGGGAGGGCTTCACCGTCGGTTTGCAGACTTGCTACGACATCCGTTTTCCGGAGGTCTCTCGCCGTTTGGTGGATGCCGGAGCGAACCTCATCGTTGTGCCCGCCGAGTGGGTACGCGGTCCGCTCAAGGAATACCACTGGCGCACGCTGCTCACGGCGCGGGCCATCGAGAACACGGTCTTTGTCGCCGCTGCCGATCATGCCCCGCCGATTGGTGTCGGCAACAGCATGGTCGTCGACCCCATGGGCGTTGAGCTTGTGACAATCGGTGAGCGCACGGATGTCGCCGTCGCCCACATTGAACTCGCTCGCCTTGACGAGGTGCGGGCTATCAACCCCGCGCTGTCGCTGCGCCGCTATGGCGTGCATCCGCTCGAGGGCTAGTGTCGCAGCTTCATTCCTGAGAGCTGAGCAGCAGCCCGGTCAAGCACATCCGTTTGCTTGCAGTAGGCGAAGCGGATGAGCGTGTTGTAGTCGCCGTGGTTGGCGGGATGCACGAACGCGGTGACAGGGATTCCGACGACTCCGGCGAGTTCGGGCAGCTGGCGGCAGAATTCGGCGGCGTCCGTGACTCCGAGGGGTGCGGCATCCGCAATGATGAAGTAGCCGGCTTGGGGCGTGCTCACGTCGAAGCCTGCATTACGCAGCCCGGCGCCCAGGGTGTCGCGCTTGCGGGCAAGGCCGTTGGCGAGCTCGTCGAAGTAGCTGTCGGGGAGCCCAAGGCCTGCAGCGATGCCGTGTTGCAGCGGAGCACCGTTGACGTAGGTGAGGTACTGCTTCACCGCCATGATCGCCTGCAGGATGGGCTGGGGTGCCGTGATCCACCCGATCTTCCAGCCGGTGGTATTGAACGTTTTGCCGCCGCTGGAGATGCTGATGGTGCGGTCGAACGCACCGGGCAGGCTTGCGACGGGGATGTGTTCGTAACCGAAGGTGATGTGTTCGTACACTTCGTCGGTGACGATGAGTGCGTCGTACTTGTGGGCGAGTTCGACGATCAATTCGAGGGTTTCGCGGTCGAGCACAGCACCGGTGGGGTTGTGTGGGCTGTTCAGGATGATGAGGCGAGTGCGCCCGCTGAAGGCGGCGCGGATGTCATCGTGGTTGGGCTGAAAATCGGGGGAGCGCAGTGGCACCGTCACATGGGTGGCGCGCGCGTAGTTGATCATGGCGCCGTAGGCGTCGTAGAACGGTTCGAGAGTGATGACCTCATCGCCCTCGTTGGTGAGCGCGAGGATAGTTGCCGCTAGTGCCTCGGTGGCGCCAGCGGTCGCAAGAACTTCGGTGTCGGGATCGAGTTCGATTCCGTAGAAACGTTCCTGGTGTTCGGCGATCGCGTTGCGCAGCACCGGAAAGCCGTTCCCTGGTGGGTACTGGTTGGCACCGTCGCTGATTGCTTTGCGGGCGGCATCCAACACTTCGGCCGGGCCGTCTTCGTCAGGAAAACCTTGACCCAAGTTGATGGCGCCGCTGGTGACGGCGAGGGCCGACATTTCGGCAAAAATTGTTTGGCTCAGCTGCCCGTCGGCGCCGAGCAGCATGGCGCCATTGGCGGCGCGTTCCCAAGATCCGGTGACTGTCATTGTTCCGCAAGCCTAACCACTTGCGGGGGCTGTTTCTGCTTTTGGCTGTGGAAAGTCGAGCGCCCCGATCGTGGCGGATGCCTAGCGTCGATATATGCGGCTACCGAACCTCGTACGTGCGTCGGTTGGCGTGCTCCTCTTAGTGCTGCTGAGTGGATGCGTGCCCTCCGATGCGACGACCCCACCCGAGCCCGCAGCCACCTTCGTTGCGCCCTACGCGACCGACGAAGAAGCGCTCGCGGCAGCCGAGGAGGCGTATGCGGAGTACTTGGCGGCGATCAATAAGGCATTGAGGACAGGTGACATCGACACTTCCGCATTCGAGGCCGTCGCGACGGGGACGGAATTGTCTGGTGCGATCGATGTTTATTCTCAAATTGCGGCTGAGGGGAAACGTTCGACCGCAGACATAACCTTTGATCAGGCCGTGTTGCAACGTTACTCGCGTGATGGTTCTCCGAGCGAGGTAATAACGATCTACGCTTGCGAAAATCTTTCGAAGGCGTTCCTCGTTGATGAAAGCGGTGAGCGCGTGAGGGAAGATGACATTCCCCCTCGAACTATGCAGCTCACTTTTGACCTCTCGCCCGATAACGACAGCCTGCTGCTCTCTGACCGACAGGTGTGGGACGACGCCCCGTGTTGAGAATCTTGATCTTTGTCGGTGCGGTATTTCTGCTGGCTGCGCCTGCTTTGCACTCTGGACCAACCGTTTCTGCGAGCCGAACCTGCCAAGCGGGAGCCGAACTCAATGGCAGCCCCGAGTGCTACACCGATGCGTCGGTTGGAGCGGGAGTGATCGACGTCGAGGAAACTCGAGAAATAGATGGCTCGGGCTACCAATCCGACTACGTCGCTGGTAGTTCAGCAAACTCGGTGGTGACTGAGCCCGTCGTGAACCTCCGATGCGGTGAGGGAGTTCCTCTGGGTTGCAAAGTCATCGGCAATCCTCCGCCGAAAGCTACGGATGCGACCGGGCCGCTCAGCATCACCGACATCGCTGCTTTTCGCCCACAACCACCCAGCGCAGGCATGCAACCCAACCAGTGGATGATCGTCGGCCTCGACACCAACTTCTACGCCAACGCATCCGCTCACGTCGTCGACGGCACACTCTTTGGCGATACCGCGCAAGTGCGCTTCACCCCCATCGCCTACGACTGGGATTACGGCGACGGCACCACCGCCAGCCTCGGCACTCCCGGCAAGACCTGGGCCAAAAACAAGATCGCAGAATTCGATCCAACCCCCACCAGTCACGTGTTCGAAGAACCAGGCAACTACACGATCACGCTCGCCGTCACCTACGCGGCCGAATACCGCGTTGCCGGCAGCAGCTGGCAAAACGTCGTCGGCACCCTCACCATCGTCGCGCCGCCCCTGACGGCAACTGCGGGGCACGCCACCACGGTCCTTGTCGACCAAGACTGCATCGCCAATCCCGCTGGCATCGGCTGCTGATCCGCTCGAGCATCAACCGAACGCAGAACAAAAACGCCACGAAACCGGGCTACCAGCTCGGTGGCTAGGCCAACTCCTTTCAACCGCGCAGCCCACCCACAGCAGACCTAAATAGAATGCACAGGTTAGCGATGGAAGCTTGCATCGCTGAAAGGAGCACACCATGACTCAGGTCCCCGAAGAACCCACCCCCGATGTAACACCCGAAGATGTAACGCCCGAACAAAACAGCACCCCAGCCAGCACTCCCGAGACAGCACCTCAGGGTGAAACGTCTCCCGTCGTAGCTAACACTGCGGAATCGGCCACAGCAGCGAACACCGCGGGAACCCCCGCCGGCGTCGACAGCACGCCCAACCAGACTTCCTCCACCGAAGCGGCGCCCAGTGTCGCTCCGGTGGAAACCCCGCCCGTTGCAGGCACCGCGATCGCCGCAAACGCTGCGGCTCCAAGCGCACCTGCTGAGCCCGCCACATCATCGGCACCCACAGCGCCCACCGTGCAGGCGGATGCAGCCTCAGCCCCAGCCGCAGACGCACACTCGGGCGCAAGCTTCGGCCCCGCAGCAGTTCCAGCGGCAGCATCCGCTGAACCTGTCGCACCCAAAAAGAAGCCCCGCATGACTCTCGGCCTTGTCGCCGGATTCGCCATCGTCGCGCTCCTCGGCGGTGCATCCGGTGCGGGCGTCACGCTCTGGGCTTTGGGAAACCAAGCCACGTCAGCCGTCAGCGGCACCGCGAGCCCCGCATCCATCACCGTCAACGACCCTGGTAATGCAACGCTCGTCACCTCGGTGGTTGCCAAGTCCGCTCCGGCGATCGTCACGATCAACGTGACCGGCCAGAACGCTGGCGGAAGCGGATCCGGCGTGATCATCAGCGAAGACGGCAACGTCATCACCAACGCGCACGTTGTGACTCTTGACGGAGAAGTTGCCGACCCCACGGTCACGGTCACCACAAGCGACGGACGCCTCCTTTCAGCAACGGTCGTCGGCTTCGACGCTATCTCCGACATCGCGGTTATTCACATCGATGACGTCAGCGACATGCCTTTCATCACGATCGCCGACTCGAGTGAACTCAACGTTGGCGATAGCACCGTCGCGATCGGTGCACCGCTCGGACTCTCCGGCACCGTCACCAGCGGAATTGTGAGCGCGCTCAACCGCAGCATCACGATCGCCTCCTCGGCTCTTCCCGAAGACCCCGAAGCGACCACTGAAGCACCTGACGACAGTGGCGACCAGGACCTCTGGAACTTCGACCTCTTCGGTCAAGAGGGTGAAGGGAATGGGCAAAGCTCGTCGTCCCAGGCCTCGGTAGCTCTTGCCGTGATCCAAACGGATGCCGCGATCAACCCCGGAAACTCCGGTGGCGCCTTGCTGAACTCTGATGGTGAACTCATCGGAATCAACGTTGCGATCGCCTCCTCCGGTGGAACCGAAGGCAGCATCGGTGTTGGCTTCGCGATTCCCTCGAACGTCGCGAGCCGCGTCGCTAACGAAATCCTCGAAAGCGGTACTGCAACCCACGGTCTCCTCGGAGCAGCCGTTGCCGATGTAACTGACGACCCAGCTCAGAGCGATGCTGAAGTCGTGGGTGCCAGCATCGTCGACATCGTCTCCGGTGGAGCAGCTGAGGATGCCGGACTCAAGGTAGGAGATATCGTCACTGGATTCGATGGTCTCCCCATTACCAACAAGACTGACCTCACCGCTCAGGTGCGTGCTTACGCTTCGGGCGAGAGCGTGCCTCTCACCTACGTTCGTGACGGTAAGGGATACTCCGTCGACGTCACTCTCGGTGCTCTCCAGTAACACCGAACAACCACGTATGCGGCGTGCACAGGCTCTCAAGCCTGCGTGCGCCGCATACGTGTGTAACCACCGCAATTTGCGCCCTTCGCGATAAGCTCTATCGACAACTCGGCCCGACGTATTGGAACCCATGGCAAAGAAGGCTCAAGCCCTCACTGGTGTGTCGTACGTGATGCCCGTGCTCAACGAAGTTGAACACATTGAGGCTGCCGTCGACAGCCTCACCGCGCAAGATTACGAGGGGCCCTTCGAGATCGTGCTCGCGCTGGGGCCGAGCGTGGATGGTACCAATGCTGTCATCGACGAAATGGCGCGGGTAGATCCGCGCATCCGTCACATCACAAACGAACTTGGTTCTACTCCGGGCGGGCTCAACGCTGCCATCCGCGCCTCGACCTATCCGATTGTGGTTCGGGTCGATGCGCACTCTGTGTTGCCCACCAACTACACCCGTGTCGCCGTCGACACTCTTGAGCGCACCGGTGCCGACAATGTTGGCGGCATTATGAAAGCTCAAGGCCGCACGCCTTTCGAACGGGCGGTCGCTCACGCCTACGGTTCGCCTGAAGGCCTCGGCGGCACCCAGCACCACACGGGCGGCAAAGAAGGCCCCGCGGATACCGCCTACCTTGGCGTCTTTCAGCGTGAACGCCTCGTCGAGGTCGGCCTCTTCGACGAAGATATCAAGCGTGGCCAGGACTGGGAGCTCAACCGTCGTCTGCGCGCGACTGGCGGAACAGTCTGGTTCACGCCCGAACTCGAAGTTGTCTACCGGCCGCGGTCGAACCTGCGCACGCTCATCCGTCAGTTCGTGGCCACCGGTATCTGGCGCGGTGAGCTCGCTCGCCGTTTCGGCACGGCAAACTCGCTGCGTTACTTCGTGCCACCGTTGGCGGTGCTCGGCACCGTTGTCGGCCTTATCCTCGGAATCGTCGCGAGCATTACGGGCACCGGTTGGTTGGCCGTCGCGTACGCTGCGCCAGCCGTCTATGCACTGTTCGTTATCGCCGCAGCTGCTGTTGCTGGGGCGAAAGACGGGTTAAGATCAGGTCTTTGGTATCTGATCGTGCTTCCCTGTATCCACTTTGGCTGGGGCAGCGGTTTCATTCTCGGATTCCTGAAACTCACCAAGAACATCACTGCGCATACGGGAAGGTAAGACCGTGTCTCCTCACACATCACCGCAGCCCGCTACGCGCCCCGAAAGCATCGCCCAATTGCGCGAAGTGACGCAACCCCCAGAGGTGCGCCTGCGAGCAAACGCTGAACACTGGACGGCATCGCTCTACCTGCGCGATATTTCCCCGTACCTCACGTGGATGCTCCTCAAGACGTCTATCAGCGCCAACGGCGTTACCGGGCTCATGATCCTCACCGGTTGGCTCACGGCCGCCGCGTTGCTCATCCCCGGCATGACGGGTGCTGCTCTCGCCCTCATCCTGGGGCAACTACAGATGCTCGTTGACTGCAGCGATGGTGAAGTTGCTCGCTGGCGCAATACACGTTCGCCAGCAGGGGTGTTCCTCGACAAGGTTGGGCACTACAGCACAGAAGCGCTCATCCCGATTGCCTTGGGTCTTCGCGCCGCCGGCTGGCCCCTCGATTTTCCGGCCGATTTCGCGTGGACCACTGCCGGTTTCGCCCTTGCCCTCATCATTGTGCTCAACAAGGCGCTCAACGACATGGTGCACGTTGCCCGAGCCAATGCCGGCCTCGACAAGCTCAGCGACCGCAAGGGTGAGGCGGTGCCGAGCCATAGCGTCGTGGCGAAACTTCGTCGCCTTGCTCGCTTCGTTCCTTTCCACCGCTTGTACCACTCGGTTGAGCTCACAATGATCGCGTTCGCAACGGCCATCATTGCGCTCTTCGTGCCCGCATTGGCCGCAGAGCGCACCGTGCTGCTCATTCTGCTGCCGCTCGCACTTCTCGCGCTCGGCGGTCATTTTGTCGCCATCATGGCGTCCAAACGCGTTCGCTCATGACTCACCGCATCGGCGTTGTTTCTCTAACTCAAGGAAAGCGCCCCCACGACCTCGCGCGCGGCCTTGCTTCGCTGCAGGCGCAGCAGGGCGTCGAACTCGACATCATCGTGGTGGGCAATGGCTGGAACCCCACGGGGCTTCCGGATGCCGTACGCGGCCTTCACCTCGACGCCAACCTGGGTATTCCCGCGGGCCGCAATCGCGGTGTCGAGCACGTGCAGGGTGACTGGATTTTCTTCCTCGACGACGATGCAAGCATCCCGTCACCGACCTTCCTCAGCGACGCTGTCGCGATCATGCAGGCTGACCCGAGCATTGGGTTGCTGCAGCCGCGTGTAGAGGATGCTGAGGGAAAAGAGAACCCTCGACGCTGGATTCCGCGCATTCGCAAGGGCGACCCGCGGCATCCGAGTGATGTGTTTTCCGTCTGGGAGGGCGCCGTGTTGATGCCGCGTCCACTCTTCGACGAGATCGGGGGGTGGGGCGATCCCTACTTCTATGCCCACGAAGGCATAGAGCTCGCCTGGCGAGTGTGGGGTGCCGGCAAACGCGCTTGGTACGCCGGAAACTTGGTGGCAAATCATCCGGCAATCGATCCGGCGCGCCACAGCTACTACTACCGCCTCAATGCCCGCAACCGGGTCTGGTTGGCCAAGCGCAACCTGCCGGTGCTGTTGGTGCCAATCTATGTTGCCAGCTGGACCGCAATTCAGGTCCTGCGTGCAGCGAAGAACCCGGTGGGCATGCGTGCCTGGTGGGGTGGCTGGTTTGCTGGTTGGCGAGAGAACCCCGGCGGACGCCGAAGCATAAGCTGGGCGACCGTGGCGCGGATGGCGCGTGCCGGACGCCCTCCAGCGATCTAACCCAACCCGCTCGCGTTAACGCACGAACGGCGCCCTGCTTTCGCAGAACGCCGTTCGTCGGTGTGGATTTAGTACTTGGTACGAGGCTTGCGCGTCGGACGGTCTTCGTAGCGGTTGCCACTGTCGCGCGATGTGTTGTCGCGACCAGCGTCGTTCCGGGGTGCAGAATCGCGGTTGTTGTAGCCGCGTGATTCTTCACGTTCGCGGTTGGCGCGAGCGCCACCCTCAAATGAGCGATCGCGGCTGGGGTACTTGCCGTCTCCGCCTCGCGCGCCGCCGCCGTTTGCCTTGCGGTCGGGAGCGATCTCGATCAGCTTGCCGCTGATGCGGGTGTCGCGCAGTCGTTCCAACACATCTTTCGACATGTCGGCGGGCAACTCGACGAGCGAGAAGTCCGGACGAATCTGAATGTGACCGAAGTCATCGCGGCTGAGGCCACCCTCGTTGGCGAGAGCGCCAACGATCTGGCGGGGCTCAACGCGCTGACGCTTGCCGACCTCAATGCGGTAGGCAGCCATCGGCTTGGTCGAACGGGGGCGACGCTCGGGACGGTCGCCACGATCTCCGCCGCGTTCTCCGCCACGCTCGGGGCGATCGGTGCGTGCCTTACGGTCATCACGTTCGATGAAGCGCTGGGCGCGTTCCTCTTCTGCCGACAACAACAGGGGAGTCTCGCCCTGGGCTACAACAGCAAGAGCGGCTGCAACATCCGCCTCAGGAATATCGTGGTGCTCAACGTAGTGAGCGATGATGTCGCGGAAGGCTGAAATGCGCGGCTGCTGGTTAAGCGCTTCAGTGATGGCGTCGTCAAAGCGAGTGAGTCGCGTGGAGTTGACGTCTTCAACCGAAGGAAGCTGCATCTGAGTGAGCGGCTGGCGCGTGGCCTTCTCGATGGCGGTCAGTAGTCGACGCTCGCGAGGAGTGACGAAGCTGATAGCCGAACCGCTGCGACCGGCGCGGCCCGTGCGACCAATGCGGTGCACGTACGACTCGGTGTCGACGGGGATGTCGAAGTTCACGACGTGGCTGATGCGGTCAACGTCGAGTCCACGAGCTGCAACGTCGGTGGCAACGAGGATGTCGAGCTTGCCCGACTTGAGTTGGTTGACGGTGCGCTCGCGCTGAGCCTGAGCCACGTCACCGCTGATGGCGGCGGCCGAGTAACCACGGGCGCGCAGCTTCTCAGCCAAGTTTTCGGTTTCGCTCTTGGTGCGAACGAAGACGATCATTCCTTCGAAGTTTTCGACCTCAAGAATGCGGGTGAGCGCATCGACCTTTTGCGGGTACGAGACAACGAGGTAACGCTGGCTCGTGTTTGCCGAGGTGGTGGTCTGCGACTTGACCGTAATTTCTTCGGCGTTGTTCAGGTACTTCTTGGAGATGCGGCGGATTTGTGCCGGCATCGTCGCGGAGAAGAGTGCAACCTGCTTGTCGTCAGGGGTATCGGCGAGGATCGTCTCAACGTCTTCGGCGAAGCCCATCTTGAGCATTTCGTCGGCCTCATCGAGAACCAGGTACTTGAGCTCGGAGAGGTCGAGGGTGCCTTTGGCGAGGTGGTCCATGATGCGGCCGGGGGTACCGACTACAACGTGAACGCCGCGGCGCAGGGCCGACAGCTGAACGCCGTAGGCCTGTCCGCCGTAAACCGGGAGCACGTGCACGCCACGCATGTGGGTGGCGTACTTCTCGAACGCCTCACACACCTGCAACGCGAGCTCGCGGGTGGGGGAGAGCACGAGCGCTTGAGGCTTGCTCTGGGATACATCGAGGCGCGAGAGAATCGGCAGCGCGAAGGCTGCGGTCTTTCCCGTGCCAGTCTGGGCCAGGCCGACTACGTCGCGCCCTTCCAGAAGAGTAGGAATAGTGGCTGCTTGGATAGCCGAAGGCGTCTCGTAGCCAATGTCACGAACCGCTTTCAATACCGCATCGCTGAGAGCGAGGTCGGAGAAAGTGATCGCGGTCTCGGTGGTATCAGACGGTGCGGTTGAATCAGAATCGGTCATTCTATCAATCGTACCTCTATAATCCCCAAAATCCTGCGGTTCTCAGCGGTCTCGCCGGGTAGGAGCCTCCGAGGGGAGGGCAGGTACTATCGAAACAGCGGTCCAACCACCTGCCGTTGGATCAGCATCGGCTCGATAACGGTGCGGCAGGTGAGGCGTTGTATCGACCCTCCGATGATTTGATTGTGACCATGGCGCTACTGAAAGATTTCATAACAGCACGCAAGGTGGCGCGCTCGATGTTGCGCTCTCGCCGTAATCGGCGTCGTGTGGCGAACCTCATGGCCGAGCATCCGCTGCCCGTTCCTGGTTCAGTGAGCATCGCGGTCTACTTCGCTGATACCAAGGTAAATCTTTACCAAATGCGGCAGTGGTATGCCCCGCTAGCCGAGCTCTCGAAGAGCTTTCCGGTAGCGATCATTTCGCGGTCACCGAGTTCAGTGCTGGCGTTGTGGGATGAAGCGCCGGTTCCCACCGCGTATTTGCGTCGAGTTTCTGAGCTTGAGCAGTTTGTGGCCGAGCAACCGTTGAAGATCATCTTCTACGTCAACCAGAACGCCAAAAACTTCCAAATGTTCCGCTACGGCCACATGTGGCACGTTTTCATCAACCACGGTGAGAGCGACAAAATGTACATGACCACGAATCAGTTCAAGGCCTACGATTTCAGCCTTGTGGCTGGAGATGCCGCACTGGATCGTTTGAGCTACAAACTCTGGGATTTCGACGTCACCAAGAAGGCAATCCCGATTGGGCGCCCCCAGGCCGACCATTTCGCCGGAGAGCTGCCCTACACGCCAGACGACCGCACCGTCGTGCTCTACGCCCCGACGTGGGAGGGCGATCGCGACGCTGCCGCCTACGGTTCCGTAGCTAGTCATGGAGTTGCCCTAACGAACGCAGTTCTTGCGAGCGACAAGCACCGCCTGATTTATCGCCCGCACCCCCGCAGTGGTGTTGTAGATCCTGAATACAAGCGCGCCAATATCGCGATCATCGCTGCGATTGCCGAGGCTAACGAGACTGACCCATCGGTGCAGCACATTTACGATGACGGCAAAGAAATGGGGTGGCAGCTGGTTGCAGCGGATGTCGCCATCACTGACGTCTCGGCGATGGTCTATGACCGGCTCGCCACCGGCAAACCGCTCATCGTCACGCGTCCGCTCTCCGAGCAGGCTGACATCGATGAGGGCGGCTACCTCGGAGCATGCGAGTGGTTACTCGCCGACCAGGCCGGTGACATCCTCTCGATCGCCGAGCGCGTGCAGTTCGACACTGAGGCGAAGGAACGCCTCGGCTATTGGGCTGAGCGTCACTTCGGCGACACCACTCCTGGTGCCGCGACTGCCCGCTTCCACGAGGCCGTTGAGTCGCTGGTGGCGCTGTGGCACCGGCACGCCCAGTTGCACATTGGCGATCGACCGTCGAGCGAAGCAGATCCTTTTGAGGATGACGACGACGATGAGTCTCCGTCCGTTGAATAGCTGATCTAGGGCTGGTCGTCGCTCTCGAGCTCAACCCATCCTTGGCGTTTGCGTCGCTGTGGCAGTTGCGGCAACTTGGGTAGCGTCGGTAGCTTCTTGCGTTCGCCGCGCACCTTCGGCGTCTTGGCTGCTTTAGGGAGCGCAATAACGGGCTCAAGCCACGACGGCAGTGTCGCCGGTGCCGGTCCAAAGCCTTGGCGTGCTGAGCGAATAATCTGGCGGCCCAGAATGTTGTTTCCGCCACCGCCGATCACCGCTCCAATGCCGAAGGGCATGAGGCGACCCACGATGTTGGTTCCTTGGGCGGCTGCATACCGTTTGAGGAAGGTGTGCTTGATCCGGTCCGCTATCGGACCCATGAGCGTGGTCGGCAGGCCTTTGGCAAGGGTTTCGCCCCAATAGGCCGAGCGTGCAACGCCGGTGCCGCTGGCTTGAGCTGCCAGTTGTTTCACGAGGTCGCTGCCGGCGGTGCCGAGCACCATTGTCATGACGAGCGCGCGTGCGCGGTCGGGGTCATCGACGACGATGCCGTGCACTTCGGTGACCGATTGAGCAAAGAGCGCGCTGGCCTCAAGGAACCCGGCGGTCTCAACACTCGAGAGCGCGAGCGAGGTTCCGGTGCCGACGGCGGGGATGGCGGCACTCGCCCCGACGAGGGCGCCACCGGTGGTGACGGCGGCTAGGTAGCGGCGCTCCAGAACGGCAATAATCTCATCCGGAGTCGCGTGTGGTTTGCTGCGACGGATGCTGCGGATGTGGGCCAATACGACGGGACGCTGCACGGTGAGCACCCGATCGATTCCGCGCACCACCATGGGGTGTGATGTGCTCACTTCGCTCTTAGCCATACTTTTAACCGTACCTGAGGACTCTGACGGCACCCCGGGAGTTGGGCAGCCGTTGAGTAACCGTGACGTTGACACCTGGTTGGCTAGTTAGGAGCCGTAGTCCTCGTTGTAGCGCGCGAGCACATCGTCGATGGGGCCGTCGAGCACGAGCTCACCTTTGTCGAGGTAGAGGCCTCGCGTGCAAAAGTGGCGAAGGTCACGCTCGTTGTGGGAGACGAAGAAGAGCGTGCGGCCACCCTTCAAGAGTTCCTCGATGCGGCGGTAACACTTCTCGCGGAAGGCCTTGTCGCCAACGGCGAGAACTTCGTCCACCAAAATGATGGGTTCCTCGAGGCGTGAGATAACGGCGAAGGCAATGCGCACGCGCATCCCGCTCGAAAGATGCTTGTAGGGAGTATCGACAAAACGTTCGATTTCGGCGAACTCGATGATCTCATCGAAGCGTTCGTTGATCTCGCGCTTGGTCATGCCGTGCAGGCCCGCCGTGAGGTACACGTTGTCGCGAACGCTCAAGTCGTCCACGAATCCACCCGTGATCTCGATGAGCGGGGCGACGCCTTCTCCAACTTGCACGGTGCCTTCGTCAGCCAGCATTACTTCGGCCACGAGCTTGAGCAGCGTGGACTTGCCTTGACCGTTGCGGCCAACAACACCGATGGCTTCACCGGCGGTGACGTCGAAACTGACGTTACGAAGAGCCCAAAACTCGTTGGCGCGGGCACGACGCTTGCGCCCAGCAAAGAGGTCTTTAAAGCTGCGGCGTGAGCGCCGGTTGAGACGAAAGCGGATGCCGGCGTCGTCAACCCGAATTACGTGGTTGTCGCTCATTAGATCTCCTTCAGCACGGCACGCTCGGTGCGCGTGAAGACAAGGATTCCGACCGCAACAAGGATCAGGCTCATGAGCGCTCCAATGATGACGGCGTACCAGTCGAGTTGCTCAGGGAAGAACGCTGCCCGATAGAGCGAAAAGATTCCCGCAAGCGGGTTGAAGGCGGCGAGGCCATCGAAGCCCAGCTTTTCCAAATCGGGGATGCCGTAAATGATGGGGGAGGCATAGAACAGAAAGCGCAGCGCGAGCTTGGTTGCTCGCTCAAGGTCGCGGAAGAACACCACCAGTGGCGCAACGATCAGGCCAACGCCGATCGTGAGCACCGCCTGAAGCAGCACGCCAAGCGCGAAGTACACGGCTTCCCAGTGCAGCACTGCGCCGGTCGCGATAGCGAAGAATGCGAGCACTGGAAGGCTCGCGATGAACTCAATCCCCTTGGAGAGCACGAGCCGGGCAACCCAGATGGTGCGAGGGATTTTGGTGGATCGGATGAGTTTTGCCTCACGCAGGTACGCACGCGTGGCATCCGAGACGGCGCCGTTGAACCACATCCAGGGCAAGAGCGCACAGAGGAGGAACACGATGTAGGGCTGCTCGCCCACAGCCTTGTCAAAGACTTGGGTGAAAACGAACCAGTAAATGCCTGCCATGACCAGAGGGTCGAGAACGGACCACACATAGCCGAGGGCTGAGGTGGAATACCGCACGCGAAGGTCGCGCATTGTGAGCAACCAGAGAGTACGGCGGTATCGGGTGAGAGGAGACCATGTAGGTCGCTCCAGTGCTGTGTTCGCCACGCCCCAATAGTAAACGGGCAAATCGACAATCAGCCGCACTCATTCGCAGCAGTGTGAGCGATTCTTCACTTTAAGCAGCAATGCCCGCCTCTCACTGAGTGCGAAGCGGGCAAATCTGTGAGGCTCAATCGAGCCATCTGTCTAGTTAGACGAAGAGGTTGGCACGCTCGAGGTCTTCAGCGAAGTCCACCTCGATGGCGTACAGGTCAGAAATGTCGACGGGTTCGATGAGCAAGCGATCTTCTTCGATAGCGAGCTCAATGCCGCGCTCGAAGTAGTCCTGGTCGCCAACCTTCTTGAGGTGACGTACCAGCGTTGCTTTGGCGTCGCGCGAAATGTAGTTGATGCCAACGGCCTCGCCCAGTCCGCCCTTGACGGTCTTGGAGAGTTCCTTGATGTAGCCCTCAGCGTCGGTCGTGTACTTGACTTCTTCGTCAGAGACCTTCGCGGTGTTGACGCTAACGAACGACTGGTCGCGAGCAACCATGGCGGCGGCACGCTCAAGAGCGGTCGGGTCGAAGACAACGTCGCCGTTCATCCAGAGAACTCCACCAGGAGCGGATGCCTGCAGTGCACGCATGAGGCTCTTCGAGGTATTGGTCTGGTCGTACTGCTCGTTGTAGACGAACGATGCCTCAGGGAATGCTTCGATGATGTGCTCAAGCTTGTAGCCAACAACGATCGTGACCTTGGCGTTGTTGCCGAAAGCGTGACGGATGTTGTCGAACTGCTGCTGCATGATGGTGCGGCCATCGCTGAGCTCAGTAAGAGGCTTCGGCAACGAGCGGCCCAAACGGCTGCCCATTCCGGCAGCTAAAATTACGACCTGTGTAGTCATGGTGGTCTCCTCAGTAGTTCTGGGGCCCGGGTTCAAGGTTCATGATTTACCTACTGTTAACCCGAGATTGGAAAAAACGACACACCCTTGTGCGATAGTCAGGCTAACTGTGTCGGCCGAGAACTCCATAGATTTTGGAGGGTTGTTGCCTATTTGTGATGCAGGCTCATTCTCTGCGCATCTGATTGGTAGGTTTGGACAGTGGAAAACGCCCAAACACCCGACGAGGGCACGAAGTCTGTTGAAACGCCGGTAACGAAGCCCGCGAGCAGCACCCGGAAGCCGGCAACGGCCCGTGGTTCTCAAGCAAAATCGTCTACCGCCAAGCCAACAACTCCTGCTACTCGTAAACCTGCCGCCAAGAAGCCCGCTGCTCGCAAGACGCCTGCCCGCACTACAAGTGCTGCCACAAACGTTGATGCGTCTACCGGTGAGTCGCCGATCGCACCGAAACCGTCGCCGACGACGGTGAAGAGTGCCGCAGGCAAGTCGACTTCCGATAAGCCGACGCCGGCCGCACCGAAACGTGCTGCTGCGAAGCCGAGTGCCGCGAAGTCGACCGCTGCGAAGACCAGTGCGTCGAAGACTGGTGCGTCGAAGACTGGTGCTGCGAAGTCGAGTGCCGCTAAGGCTCCCGCGACGAAGAGCCAAGCGACTCGAAGCTCGACGGCGCCGAAGCCGACCGCGCCAAAACCAACCGCACCCAAGCCAACCGCGCCGATGCCCGCTGCGTCGGAGACGATTGCGCCCGAGACGACTGCGCCCGACTCGGATGCTGTCGAAGTGGTCAACGTCGAGGCGCTCGTTGACGACCTTGTGATCGCCGAGACCGTCGAAGCCACGCCCGAGGCGGAAAAAGCTGTCGATGCTGTGTCGACCGATGAATCCGATGCTGCTGAGGATGCAGTCGCTGGTATTGGCGCTGCTGAGGCTGTTGCGGACGCCGCTAACGACGGCGACGCCGCTGCCGCTGCCGACGCCGACGCCGCTGCCGCTGCCGCTGTTGACGCTGAGGCGGATGCGGATTCTGTAATCGATGCTGATGCTGATGCGGACGCCGAACCCTCCGCGGAAGTTCCCGCAGAGAAGCCGGATGCCGTACTTGCCGGGCTCGCACGCCTGCGTGCCCTTGCCTCGCAGTTCGCTGCACCTGCCGCAGAAGCCGCAGAAAAAAAGGCTCTGGCAGAGAAGGCTGCTGCCGAAAAGGCGGCGGCTGAGAAAGCCGAAGAAGACGAACGCGAAGCGGAACGTGCAGAGGTTGAACGTGCAGAGGTTGAGCGCGCTGAGTCTGAGCGCCTAGAAGCCGAGCGCGCGGAAGCCGAAAAGGCGGACGCCGAAAACGCGGAAGCCGAGAAGGCTGAAGCGGGGCGTCTGGAAGCGGAGCAGATCGCTGCTGACACGGCGGAAGTCGAGGAAGCCGAAGCGGTCACGACCGCGCTTGACGAGGCTGACGCTGCGGCGAGCGACGCTGAGACGGACGACGCTGAGGACGCTGAAGTAGGCACGTCCGTTGAGGCTGATGTCGAGCCTGAGGCCGAAATCACGGACGCGGATCGCGCTGACGCTGAGCAAGCTGACGCTGACACCGATGAGACGGCAACCACGAGCGCCACGGGCGACAACGCAGAACCCGAGTCCGAAACCGCGGTGGCGGCACCGATGGCTCCCGCGCCGGAACGCGCGGCAGCCGCCGAGGCGGAACCCACCGACGAAAGCACAACAGAGTCTGAGCTAGAACCTGTGGCTGCGAGCGACGCCCTGGTTGCGGTCGACGCCACTGTGGGTCACGGGCTCGAAGCGACATCCACGGACGTCGTTTTGGAAGTCAGCGGGCTATCGAAAGGCTTCGGCGACACCGTTGCTGTTGATGACATTCGCTTGAGCGTGCGCGCGGGAGTGTTCTACGGAATTGTTGGCCCCAACGGCGCCGGTAAAACCACAACGCTCTCCATGATCACTGGACTGCTGCGCCCCGACTCGGGAAGCGCCACCGTCAACGGAGTCGACGTCTGGGCATCACCAGAAGTCGCCAAACGCTCCATCGGTGTGCTGCCCGACCGCCTGCGCATCTTCGACCGCCTCACGGGTTCGCAACTGCTCTACTACTCGGGAGTGCTGCGCGGACTCGACGCCACCGAAGTGCGCAAGCGCTCCGCTGACCTCGCCACCGCCTTCGGCCTTGACGACGTCATGGGTCGCCTTGTAAGCGACTACTCGTCCGGGATGCTCAAGAAGGTCGCGCTCGCGGCAGCAATGATTCACTCGCCGCGCCTGCTCGTGCTCGACGAACCCTTCGAATCGGTTGACCCCGTTTCGGCGGCAACGGTCACCCGCATCCTCAAGCAGTACGTTGATGCCGGCGGCACCGTACTACTCTCCAGCCACCGCATGGAACTCGTTCAACGCGTCTGCAGCCATGTGGCCGTCATCGTCGAAGGACGACTGCTCGCCGACGGCACCATCGACGAAGTGCGCAATGGAATGTCGCTCGAAGACCGCTTCGTGCAGTTGACCGGCAAGAATTCCAGTGGGGGAGGGCTCGAGTGGTTGAGCAGTTTCTCCGACTGAGACTAACCATCTTGGCGAACGCGTTTCGCCGAGGACCGCTCGTAGCATCCGCCATGGGGTTGGTGCTGATCTACAGCGCCGTCCTGTTCGTGATGGCCATCCTCGCCGTTGCCGACCTGCGCAACACCACCCCCGAAGTTGCGGGCGCCACACTCGTCGTGTTCGGCTCCGCAGCGCTGCTCGGCTTTCTCGTGATGCCCCTCGGGTGGAATGCGGATGACGCACTCGACCCGCGCAGATTCTCCTACCTGCCCGTCACCCGCATCCGCCTCGCGCTGCTCCTGTTGCTCGCCGGTGCCGCAAGCATCCCCACGGTGATGCTTGCGGGGCTCGCCGTCGCTCAAGTAATCGCGTGGTCGGCGCATCCAGCATCCGCCCTTATCGCTGTGCTCTCCGGACTCATCGTTCTCGTCACGGCCATCGTCGGAGCCCGCCTAGCCAGCCTTATCGCGGCCCGCTACTTGAGCACCAGACGCTTGCGCGAAGGGTTCGGCATCGTCGCGATCGCGCTCGTGGTTGCCTCGCTTCCGATTGCTGTCATGCTCGCTCTCGCCGACTACCAATCCCAAGTCCTGCCGGCCATCCGCCGCGTTGCCGCAGTAATGGAATGGACACCCCTCGGTGTTGCCTTCAGCGCGCCGGCTTCCGCAGCAGCGGGAGACAGCAGCGATGTTCTGGGCAAGCTTGCCATTGCGGTCGGCTTTTTGATCGTTCTCGCTGCCTGCTGGTACTTCCTGCTGGGCTACGTTCTCTCTCGCCCCGAACGCAGCGCCGTCGAAACGTATCGCTCGGGCCTCGGCTGGTTCCGCCTCATGCCGTCAACGCCACTGGGCGCCATCGCGGCACGAAGCCTCAGCTACTGGGCTCGGGACGCACGATACTTCGTTGCACTCGCCGCCATCCCCATCATTCCCATCGGCATGGTTGCCGCTCTTCTCGTCGGCGGCATCGGAGCCGACGTGATCGCGTGGATTCCCGTGCCCGTCATGTGCCTCTTTCTCGGCTGGAGTGCCCACAACGACGTCGCTCACGACAACACCGCACTCTGGACCCACGTCTCGGCCCACACGCGTGGTTCCGACGACCGCTGGGGGCGCATCGTTCCCAACCTGCTCGTGGGCATCCCGCTCGCCGTCGTCGGCAGCATCCTCACGGTACTTATCGTGGGCAATGGTGAAGCGCTACCCGGCCTTATCGGGCTCAGCCTGTGCCTACTCTTTGCGGGTCTCGGCGTTTCCAGCGTCAGCTCAGCCGCCTTCCCCTACGCGGCACCGCTGCCAGGGCACGGTGCGTTCATCCAACCTCAAGCGCTCGTCTCGAACGCTGCCACGGTGCAATCGTTCACGTTCGCATTCACGGTGCTATTCGGCCTCCCAGTCTTGGGAGTCGTCTTCTTCAACCCCTTCACCGATCTGCAACCACAGTGGGCAGCCTTCATCGTCGGCTTGGCCGTCGGTCTTGTCGTGCTCGTCATCGGCGTCTACTGGGGCGGACGAATCATGGTGCGCCGCGGCCCCGAACTGCTCGCACTCTCCTCACAGAACTGACCCAGCACATCCCAAGCCACCTTTGCGGAAGCAAAGACACCGGCTTGCAGCGACGGAAGTAGAATCGACTCATGGCTGACACCGATATCACTGGCGGCGGAACCGACACTCTCGACCGCGAACTCGAAGAACTGCTCAACCAAGAGCAGGTTGAAGAGGGCGACCACGAGCGCTTCTCTCACTACGCACCCAAAAACAAGATCATGGAATCGGCGCTCTCGGGCAAACCGATTCGTGCGCTGTGTGGAAAGCTCTGGACTCCGGGTCGCGACCCCGAAAAGTTCCCCATCTGCCCGACCTGCAAAGAGGTCTACGAAAAGATGAAGGGCTAACGCTCCCGCTTTTTCGCTCGGCACACAGCTCTAGCGGTAAATCGTGGGAACTACAGGTTCGCCGCGCGACAACCGGAACGCGGTCTGCGGCAACTCCGCCGTCGCCGTTTCGCAGTGATCGCGCGCGGCAAGCGTGCCACCATCGCCGATCCATTGCTGATCGGCTGTGCCGCCCGTCATGAGTGCAACGTTGAGATCTCGGCCCTCAACATCCGGTCGGCCCTCAGACTCTTGATAAATCAGTTCCATGGATGCGACGCCATTGTCGAGCGCGCGCACCGCCGCCTTGTGACCGCCAATGGTGGCTTTCGCCGCCGACTTCTTGGCGACAGAAATCCACTCGCCCGCATCGTTCTGATGGGCTACCAACTTGTAGACCATGCCTGCGGCCGGGAAGCCGGACCCGGTGACCACGGAGGTGCCAACTCCGAATGAATCGACCGGGGCAGCACGCAGCGCAGCAATCGCGTGCTCGTCGAGGTCGTTGGTGACAGTGATGCGGGTTTTCGTTGCCCCGAGTGAGTCCAATTGGGCTCGAACGGCCGCGACCTGAATCGCAAGATCACCAGAGTCGATGCGCACAGCGCCCAACCCGGTGCCGGCGACCTTCACAGCAAGCTCGACCGCATTCTCGACATCGTAGGTGTCAACCAGCAGCGTGGTCGAGGGGCCAAGCGCGTCAACCTGTGCCTGGAAAGCTTCTTCTTCAGAATCGTGCAGCAGCGTAAACGAGTGCGCTGCGGTTCCCATCGTGGGCACGCCCCAACTGCGCCCTGCCTCAAGGTTGCTCGTTGCGCTGAAGCCGGCGATGTAGGCGGCGCGAGCGGATGCCACGGCAGAGCGTTCTCCGGTGCGGCGTGATCCCATCTCTGCAATGGGTCGCCCGTCGGCAGCAGACACCATGCGCGCAGCAGCGGACGCGACAGCGGAGTCGTAATTCAGCACGCTCAGCGCGAGTGTCTCCAGCAGCACAGCTTCGGCGAAGGAGCCCTCAACGGTGAGCACGGGGGAGCCGGGGAAGTACGCGTCACCCTCGCGGTACCCACTGATATCGCCAGTGAAGCGATAGTTGGCGAGCCAGTCGATGGTCGTGGGGCTCACGATGGCATTGCGCGAGAGGAACCCGAGCTCGTCGTCGCCAAAGCGGAATTCTTCGATGAGTTCGAGCAGGCGTCCGGTTCCCGCAACAACGCCGTAGCGGCGGCTGTCGGGAAGGCGGCGGGCAAACACTTCGAACACACACTGGCGTTCGTGGCGGCCACTGCCGATAGCGGCGTCGAGCATGGTCAGCTCGTATTGGTCTGTTAGCAGAGCGGTACTCACCCGACCAGCGTACGCGACAGACCATCACCGTTGTCGGGGAGGGTTCGGGCATCCACCACTACGATTGAAGACGTGACTGATGCACCTATTGGCGTTTTCGACTCCGGAGTCGGTGGCCTCACCGTAGCCCGAGCGATTATTGACCAGTTGCCGCACGAATCGATTCTGTATGTGGGCGACACTCTGCACTCGCCTTATGGGCCGAAGCCGATTGCCGATGTGCGCCGCTATTCCCTTGAAATCATGGATCGCCTCGTCGACGACGGCGTGAAGTTACTTGTGATCGCCTGCAACACAGCCTCGGCTGCGATGCTTCGGGATGCCCGCGAGCGGTACACCGAGGCGCGCGGCATCGAAGTGGTCGAAGTGATCCAGCCCGCTACGAGGGCGGCAGTGCGTCAGACCCGCAATGGTCGAGTCGGAGTGATTGGCACCGAGGGCACGATCAAGTCGCGTGCTTACGAAGATGCCTTTGCTGCGGCATCCGGCATCGAATTGTTCACGCAGGCCTGCCCCCGTTTTGTGGAGTTCGTGGAAGCCGGCATCACAACCGGGCCAGAAGTTCTTGCTGTCGCCGAAGAATATTTGGCGCCGCTGAAGGCCGCCGAGATCGACACGCTCGTGCTCGGCTGCACCCACTACCCGCACATTTCTGCCGCGATTCAGTACGTGATGGGGCGGGATGTCACGCTCGTCTCGAGTGCGGAAGAAACCGCCTACGACGTCTACAACACTCTGGTTGCGCACAATCTGCTGCGCGATTCCACGGAACCCGCTCGCCACGCCTTCGAGGCGACCGGCCCAGATAAGCAGGGTTTCACCAGTCTGGCTTCCCGCTTCATGGGGCCAAACATCGTGCGCGTCGAGACCTTCGAAACCGGCGCAATTAACCTGCCGCAGCTCCCGTAGCGAGCGCCCCTAACGAACACCAGATTTCACCGATAGACCGATAGAGAGTAGAAACATGACCCGTCACGATGGCCGCGAAAACAACGAACTGCGCGAAGTAACAATCGAGCGCGGATGGAGCGACCAGGCTGAGGGCTCAGCGCTAATCTCGTTCGGCAAGACGAAGGTGCTGTGCACGGCATCCTTCACCAATGGTGTTCCGCGCTGGATGGCAGGCAAGGGCAAGGGTTGGGTCACGGCCGAGTACTCGATGCTTCCGCGCAGCACGAACAGCCGTATGGACCGCGAGGCCGTCAAGGGCAAGGTCGGCGGCCGCACACACGAAATCTCGCGCCTCATAGGCCGCAGCCTTCGCGCTGTCGTCGACATGAAGGCGCTCGGCGAAAACACGATCGTGATCGACTGTGACGTTCTTCAGGCCGATGGCGGAACCCGCACAGCAGCTATCACTGGTGCCTACATTGCGCTCGCTGACGCCATCGAGTGGGGCCGTGAGAAGAAGTTCATCGGCAAGAACTCGAAGGCACTCTTCGATTCGCTCGCCGCAGTGAGCGTCGGAATCATAGACGGTGAGCCAATGCTCGACCTCGCCTACGTTGAAGACGTGCGCGCCGAGACCGACATGAACGTCGTTGTCACCGGTCGCGGATTGTTCGTTGAGGTTCAGGGCACAGCCGAAGGCGCACCCTTCGACCGCCGCGAACTCGACTCGTTGCTCGACCTCGCTCTCGCTGGCGGTACGCAGCTCACCGCGATTCAAGCCGCGACTCTCGGCCAGAGCAGCACCACTCTCACTGGCGCGTAATCGTGCGCATCGTTCTCGCCACCCACAACGCTCACAAAGTTGCCGAGCTGCGCCGCATTCTTGGCCCAGCACTCGACGGCCTCGAACTCGTCGCCTACGACGGGCCCGAGCCGGTTGAAGACGGCGACACGTTCCAAGCCAACGCGCTGATCAAAGCGCGGGCTGCTGCTGCCCACACCGGGCTGCCGGCGCTGGCTGATGATTCCGGAATCTGTGTTGACGCGCTGGGCGGTGCCCCCGGCATCCACTCGGCTCGGTATGCGGGAACGCGCAACGATGTCGACAACCTCGAACTGCTGTTGGCAAACATGGTCGGCAGGGATGACCGCGCCGCCCAGTTTGCCTGTGCGGCAGCGTTCGTGGTTCCCGCCAGTGTTGCTGGCACCGCCGGCACCGCTGGCGCTCCCGAAGCCGAAGCTCACGAGTTCGTGGAGCTTGCACTCTGGCCGGGCACCGTGGCAACCGAGCGGAGCGGAACTGAGGGCTTCGGCTACGACCCAATCTTCTGTCCGGATGGGCAGCCGGGAACATCCGCTGACCTCACCTCTGACCAGAAGGATGCGCTCAGCCACCGGGCCCAAGCATTCGCCGCGATCATGCCGATCGTGCGCACTCAACTGCTGGGCGACTAACCGCAGCCTACCGATCAGCGGCGAGTATTTGCGCTGCGGTCTCGGCGCCGAGCGCAACAACGTAGGGTTGAGGCGTGTCTGAACATGATGATCCCCACGCAGTAGATCTTGAACTCCCCATCGCAGCCCGCATTACGGCCGCGAGCGAACGCCATGGCGAAGCCGTCATTGTCGAACGTGCCGTCTCTCTCATCGAGGGCAACAACGAGGGCAAAGAGTTCCTGCTGATTGTCGGCGGTGAGCATGCTCAGGGCATCCTCGACGGAGCTCCGGTGCTCTACTGGCCCGAGTTGTGGGGAACGCGCGCGCTACTGCACGCCTGGAATGACAGCGCAGCGGATGCCGTACTCGCCGCTCTCAGCAATCAAGCGTGGCGGGTGCGCGAGATGGCAACGCGTGTTGTTGCTACTCGACGACTCGACGCTCGCGAGCAGCTTCTGGCGCTCCTGACGGACGACACTGCCCGCGTTCGCGCGTCCGCAGCTCGTGCCCTCGGAACAGTAGGGTCGCTCGATGTCGTTGAGGCGATCTCTGAGCTTGTGAAAGACGAAGACATTGAGGTTCGCCGCGCTGCTCAGCAGGCCGTGACCGCCATCCGTAAGCGTTCGCCTCAGCAATAGCGGCTTCTGGCCTAGTCGTCGAAGTCTTGGTTGAAGTCTTTGGGGTGCAGGGCTAGCTTTTCTGCTTCAGTGTCGTCGAGAGCCTCGGCGCGGCCCGTTTCGCGCGCCTTTTTCGCTTTGTAGGACGAGCGGAAGTAGTGGTACGCCGTCGGTAGCACCGTGAGGGTTACCGCGGCGAGCAGGATCAGGTCGATGTATTCGACAATGAAATCGCTGAGCCACGGAATGTACCCGAGCAAGTAGCCGCCGAAGGTGAGCCCGGAGCCCCAGATGAGAGCGCCGATCGCGTTGTAGAGCGAGTACTTGCGGTAGTCCATGTGGCCGACGCCCGCCGCGACCGGTGCGAAGGTGCGCACGATCGGAACAAATCGAGCCATGATGACGGCGAGGCCGCCGAAGCGGGTGAAGAAAGCGTTGGTGCGTTTGACGTTTTCGACGCTAAAGAGACCTGTCTCTTTTCGTTCAAAGATCTTGGGGCCCACTTTGTGCCCAATGAGATAACCGACCTCACCGCCGAGGAAGGCGGCAAGGCTCACCGCCAAACAGACCCACCAGATGTCGTACTCGATGACGCCGGCAAAGGTGAGAACACCGGTGATGAGAAGCAGCGTGTCGCCAGGAAGAAAGAATCCAACGAGGAGCCCGGTCTCGGCAAAGACAATGAATGCCACGCCCAGCAGCGCGAATGCCCCAAACCCGGTAATCAGGTTTTGGGGATCGAGCCAAGGGATGATGGCGGTGCCTACCAAGGGGTTTTCTCCAGAATCGTCGGCTAGGTGCGCGTAGTCGGCGACGTTAGCGATGTACGTCACAGAGTAACGCGTGCTGGGGAGGGTTCGCTGTGGGGGATACCCCCGTATCACCGGTTACGGTGACGCGCGCGAGCTTTGCGTCCCGGCTGTGTGCACTACCGTTCAACACCGCTGTGCTCGCGGTCGCGATGCGATCTATGTGGTGCGGAAGGCGGGACTTGAACCCGCACGCTCGAAAGCACAGGAACCTAAATCCTGCGTGTATACCAATTTCACCACTCCCGCTGGCCGGATAATCTTATCGCGACTCGGGCGGCTGTGTTTGCGCCTATGGGATTGCTTCAACTTTGCTGTGCACGGCCCCGTTGGCCCCGCCATCCTCGTGTTTTTGGAGGTGGAGGGTGTAATTTATGTAGTGTCTTCCCTATGGAGACGATGTCCGCGATTGCGCCTTCCAAGAGCCCTGTGAGCCACAGCTAGCGCATCGCACGAAGCAAGGAGAGCGACATTACCGTTCACGAGCTCCAATCGAGCCTGTTCACCCTCGACTCGGCCACTGCCGAAGCGATCCGTACCGCTGCCGAGCGCATTACTGCGCACCCTAATGAGAACCCGGATGACTTCGGTCGCCAGGCTCTCGCTGCAGCGTTCAGTTTGCCTGAAGAGGTCCGTGCGGCTGTTTTGAATTTTGCTGAAGTCGGTTCTGAAGCCGGCATCATGGTTGTGCGCGGTCTGTATGTCGACGAAGACCTCACGGACACCCCGCTCGACAACAAGAGCGGCCTGGGCGCCGGCACCATCTTCGCGAAAGAAATGGGCATGCTTGCTCACCTCCTCGGCAGCATGGTTGCCTACGAGGCTGAGGGCAATGGCCACCTGATCCAAGACATGGTCCCCAACCCGAAGCTTGCTGTAACTCAGCAGTCGCAGGGCTCGAAGGTGGAGCTCGAAGCTCACACCGAGCAGTGCTTCTCCGATTTCAAGCCTGACTACGTGATCCTTGGCGCCCTTCGCGGCGACGAGAATGCCAAGACGTATGCGTTCTCGGGTCGCAAGCTTGTTGCCCAGATGACTCCTGAAGAGGTTGCCAAGCTGCGCCAGCCGCTGTGGGCAACCACGATCGACGAGTCGTTCCAGCCGTACATTCCTCACCCGGATGCCGTTCGTGGCCCGTTCCCGATCATCACCGGTCCAGAGGACGACCCGTACATCCTCGTTGACCAGGACCTCATGCACGGCATCACCGCTGAGGCTCAGCGTCTGCTCGGCAAGGTAGTCGAGACCTACATTGAGCACCGCGACGCCCACGTGCTGCAGCCGGGCGACCTGCTGATGCTCGACAACCTGCGCGCCATGCACGGTCGTTCGATGTATGCCCCTCGCTTCGATGGCAAAGACCGCTTCATTGCGCGTGGCTTCGTCGTGCGCGACCGCCGCAAGCTCTGGCCTCAGCTGCTCGAAGACCGCCGCACCCTCGCTGCGGTCCACAGCTAAGAGGCTCAGCGCAAGCTAGCTAGTTCGTAACGACGCGGGTCGTCTGCTCCGGCAGGCGGCCCGCGTTTGTGCGTTTTGGGGTGATGGCGAGGAAGAGTGCGGCGACGATGCAGAGCTGGCCGAAGATGCCCAGAAGCATGCCGGCGCTTGACTCATCCCCACCTCCGATCGCGAAGGTATCGGCCAGCCCCATGCCCATGGAGAAGCCAGCGAACCAGTGGAAGAAGATCGCGGCGCTCAGGAGCGCGAGGCTCGCTACGAGCATCCCGCGCAGAGTAATAATGTTGGCGAATACCCGTGACGTTGTGATGGCGGCAAACACCACCGCCGCGAGGGGCCAGAAAATGGCCCACATCCACGAAAAGACTTCGCCTTGGAGTTCCCCCGCGGCATCCATCGCTGCATAAATTTCATCGAGCGAAAGTTCCGGAACTTTCGCGAGCGGGTTCCACACGTAAATATTTACGATACCGATAGCGACGATGGCGATCGTGGCCGCTATGGTGGCTAGGCCGATCACCAATCGAGCTCGTCGAGCGTGCGGCGCGCGTTCGGGGACTCTGAGAGTTTTGTGGTCGTCGATCTCAGTTGCTGTTGCCTGTGGCGGCGCAGCCGACTGAGGAGTTGCGGCTCGCGCACGAATGGCGAACCACGTCATGACGACTCCGAACGCAAGCAGCGCTATCGCGAATACGCCGACCGCTGCGCCAACCGCGGTAACCACGACGGGGAAATCGAGCACGGCAGGAGCGCCGAGGCCATAAAAGCCCCAGAGAAGCTGATTAGCGCCCAGAAGTCCAGCGCTGAGATACGCGGCGGTAGCCCACCGCGCGAAACGTGACGCGGGCGACGAAAACGGAGTCATGCCGACACTCTAAGCCAGCGGCATCCGAAATCAAGGATTATTCAGTCGAGGGGTGAGCCGGGCAATATGCCCACCCTCTCGGCTGAAGTTGTTAGCGCTTGTGGCGTCCGCGGAGTCGTGCGAAGAGGCCCTGAGGTGCCGGCGCTGGTGCCGGAGTGTCAGTTTCGTCTTCGCTGGCACCGGGCAGGATGCGCAGGATGTTCATGAGGCTCAGTGCTGCCAGGAGCGAGTGTGCCTCATTAGGCAGAGTTTCAGCGATTGCTGAAAGTTCTTTAGCCGAGAGCGGTGCATGGCTCAGGATTGAGGTCATGCGCAGCTGGTCGGCATCGTGCGGAAGATTCGTGATGTTCGGCCAGCGACGCAGGCGGTAGCGCGCGCCATCGGTGAGCCAAGGCGCGGGGGTGTGAGCGTAACCGGTGGTGCCGATCATCCATAGCAGCGGGTTGAGGTCGAAACCGGCACCCGTTGGCATGATCACTTCTTCGCGGATGTGACTACGCACATTGATGCTGACGGGATGCGTTGGGAAGTCGGTGATTTCAGCTTTCCACCAGTAGGCGCGCTCGTTCACATCGATCACGAGCATCGGGAAGCTGGATGAGGTGATTGACAATACAGTCGGCTGCGCGCTGCTGGACGCAATCTTGATTGCTTCCGCAACCTGCGCCCACTCAGAAGCGAGAACTGACTGGTCGAAGTCATCTTCGGCTGTTTCTCCGACGAATCCGACGGTGGGGTCGCCGGCGATTGCCGAGTCAACTGCTTGCTCGGGCGATGGCGCCTCGAGCTGACGGAGCGTGCTGGCCAACGTCGGCTCAGGCGTCGTTTCGTGCGCGATCGGCGTCGTTGCGGTGACGGGCTGAACGGAATCTTCGAGCTCGTCGTCGGTGGGGTCGGCAAAGTCGACATCGACCAGCTGGTGCACGAGTGGTGCGCGTGCTCCAGAGATCTGGTCAGTCCAGGTGTGGTTATCCCACCAGCGCAGCTGGGGGAGGCCAAGCGGGTCGGGGTACCAGCCGGCGGGGATGTTGGTTGTGTATGTAGTCATCTTCACGCCTCCTGCGTGAATTGGTGTGCGTGCCGAGGGTGCATCGCGGTCGTGCTTGGGGTAAAAATCCTCGAGTCAGAATATGATCTGCGGGTTAGACAAGTGATCGCATTCTGTTCGTAGTTCCTGGTCCTTCTGCGGGTGTTTCGGGTAGTGCTTGCTCAGGTACTGCGTGTGCGGGTTGTACGGGTTGTGCGAGTAGTTCGGGGCCTTCGGGTTTTCGGTTTGTTCTTAGTTCGCCATCAATAAGGTCTTGAGCCTTCGCGCGGTTCGGCGCGCGGCGGTCAGCGATATGCCGATGGTTTCTTTGTCGGTGAAGAGGGCTGCGAGTACCAGCGGGTGGTCGTCGACTCGCACTTGCACGACGTGGCCATGAGCGGCCGCGACGATCACAAACTCGTTATCTCCGAGCTGCAATTCTCTAGCGACAGCATCGGCGAGGGCCTGAGTTGAACTGGCCATGCTCGCGAATCGATTGCTGTCAAATTCTTTACCGGCTACCGAAACAACGCTGAATCCGTCTTCTGTCAGAAGGGATGCGTAGCGAAGTGACGGTGCTAAATCACGAAGTCCACCCAAGGCAAGTTCGCCTCGGACGATGTACTTGGAGTCGAGGTGGGGAGCGAGAGTCATCGTGCTCTCCGTCCACCGGAACCGACGCCGACACCGATGCTGTCGGCGACGGCTTGCTTGAGCTCGATGTTGGCGATGAGCGTCATGAGGAGCGTCATCATCTCTTCCTGAGAGCGAGCATCCACGGTAAGTACCGGGATCATCACGTCAGGCATTTCATCGGCAAGAGCGTTGGCGTATTCCTCGATCAGCGCGCGGGGCACGAGGTCGGCCCGCGTGAGACCGATCACAATTCCGCCGCGCTCGTAGAGGGCGAAGAATTCTTTGACGTATTCGATGGCGGTCTCGACAGGATTGTCGGCATCCGCATTCACCAGCAGCAGTACGCCCTCGGCACGTTCGGCGAGAATCGTCCACATGAAGTCGAATCGACGTTGGCCGGGAACGCCATACAGGCGAACTTTCTCGGCCTCGTTGATCCCGATTTCGCC
Source organism: Salinibacterium sp. NG253 (assembly GCF_015864945.1). Taxonomy (GTDB): domain Bacteria; phylum Actinomycetota; class Actinomycetes; order Actinomycetales; family Microbacteriaceae; genus Rhodoglobus. The sequence continues at coordinate 622,258 of NZ_JADYWF010000002.1, forward strand.
GTAGTCGAGAGCCACCGTGGTGGTGGGCTTGTCGGCAACGCTTCGGTCGCTATTTGCGGCCTCCGTGCTGACGACATCGATCTCGCTGAGGGCGCGAATAGCGGAGGTCTTGCCGGCGCCCATTGGCCCGGCAAACAGGATTACGTGCTCTGCCATCTGATCCCTCCCCCAGGAGTTCGTTCTACGGTTCTTTCTCACTGAAGCATGCAAGCCCCCGAAGCGGGGTAGTAGACCCCCGTTTGGGTGTCGTTAACATTTGCCCCCATAAATGCTGACCAGAACGTTCTGTCTGTCCCCTCAAGACGTGCCGTGTTTTCTGGGAAGTCAGACGATTTTCTAGACCAATTCGGTACTGGTCTCGACGGCACCGGGGGTCAGCGAGAGGGAATTGGGGCGGGTGCGCGAGCGGGAATTTGTGCCCCGACAATTGCCGCAAGAGCCAGCCCAAACCCGAGCAATTGGAGTGCGCTAAAACGTTCGCCGAGGAGGAGTGCGCCGAGCGCGGCTGCAGTGAGGGGGGAGAGCAAACCGAGCACGGCGAGCGATGAAATCGGCACGATCCGAACGCCCCGAAACCAGAGTGTGTATGCGACGATGCCGCCAACGATTCCTAGCCACGCATAGCCGGCGATAGCGGGCCCGCTGAGCGTCGCCGGAATGCCCTCAGCGAGCAGTGTGATGGGGAGGAGAAAGAGCCCGCCAGCGGTGAGAAGCCAGCCGGCATAGCTGAGCGCCGACACCTCGGGTGGTTTTCCCCAGTGCTTCGAGAGAAGCACTCCGAGCGCCATGGATGCCGTGCCGCCGAGCCCGGCGATGAGACCGAGGGTGTCGAGTTGGGCGCTCGCCCGCAACACAACGAGGGCAACGCCGAGCGCGCCGATGATGCCCCAGCTCACGAGTCGCCAGGGAGCGCTTTGGCGAAAGACGGCGACGATGAGCACGGCAACGATGAGGGGTTGGGCGGCGCCCAGGGTGGCGGCGACTCCGCCGGGGAGGCGGTAAGCGGCGATGAACAGCAGGGGAAAGAAGGCGCCGATGTTGAGCACGCCGAGCACGAGAGATTTCCACCACCAGGCGCCGCGGGGCAGCTGGCGGGCGATGACGAGGGCGATCAGGCCGGCAGGCAGAGCGCGCACGAGGGAGGCGAAGAGGGGATGCCCGGTCGGCAGCAGCTCAGTGGTGACGATGTAGGTCGTGCCCCACACGATGGGCGCAACAGCGGTGATCAGGGTGTCGCGCAGCCGCATGAGAACTCCTTAGTGTTGAATAGTTGAACGTTAAAGAATCTAGCCGGGTTATGCTGGATCCGTCAAACAATTCAACGTTGAGAGATTCTGAGGCACCATGACAGACAGCGTCGATCGCATCCTCACCCAATGGGCCGCGGTGCGCCCCGACCTCAACGTCTCGGCCATGGGCGTGCTCGGGCGACTGTCCCGCCTCACACGACTCCTCGAGCGCGCGCAAAGCGACGTCTTCGAGACGCACGGTCTGCAACCAGGGGAGTTCGACATCCTTGCGACCCTGCTGCGAACGGATGCCGGACCACGCGGCCTCACCGCGGGTGCGCTTTCGGCCAGCGCCATGGTCACCTCGGGAGCGATCACCAATCGGCTTGATCGACTCGTCGCCAAAGGGCTCATCTCGCGCGACGTCGATCCCGAGAACCGGCGCACCATCCGTGTAGCGCTCACCGAGCAAGGAACGCGCACCATCGAAGCGGCGCTCGCCAACCACCTTGAGAACGAGGAACGCCTACTGGAATCACTCAGCGCAAGCGAGCGAGCCCAGTTCGAAAGCCTGTTACGTGGCCTGTTGACCGTGCACGAAAGCGAGCGGAATCACACCGCGTAACGCGCGTACTGCTCCCGAATAATCGGGTGGAAGTCGGATGCCGGCTCCGCCACAGTAGCTATAGCCCAGTCGGGGCGTGTGCCGTCGAGCACCCACGCCGCTTGGGCTGCGGCGCCCAGCGCGACATACTCTGCGGGCTCGGGAACCACGACCGGCACCGCAAACACCTGGGACGCGATGGTCGACACTGCGGGGTTTTGGGCGGCGCCACCTATGAGGAGGATGCGCTCGGCGGAAACCCCTTGGCGACCGAGAGCGTCGAGGCCATCCGCGAGCCCACACAGCAGTCCCTCGACGGCGGCGCGCGCGAGTGACGGGCGGGTCGTGGAGGCAAGCGTCATGCCGAAGAGGGTTGCTGTGGCATCCGGAAGGTTGGGGGTTCGTTCGCCTTCGAAGTAGGGCTGCAGCACGAGTCCGCTAGCGCCGGGGGCCGCTTCGAGTGCGAGGGTGCCGAGCTCATCGTGGGTGATACCCAGCAGCGCGGCGGTGCTGTCCAGCACGCGGGCGGCGTTCATGGTGGCGACGAGGGGCAGGAAGATGCCGCTGGCATCGGCGAAGCCCGCGACGGTGCCGGTGGCGTCAGGAACCTGAGTTTCGGCAACGGCGAAGACGGTTCCGCTGGTGCCGATCGAGACGACGACATCGCCTGCTCGTGCGCCCAAGCCGAGTGCTGCTGCGGCGTTGTCGCCAGCGCCGCAGCCAATCTCGATGGCGGTTCCCGCGACAGTGCCTGCGGATTCACCCGGCGCGACGATGCGGGGCAACACCACGCCATCGGTCACGGAACTGCGCCCGAGTGCTGCCGTGAAAACCTCGTCGTCGTAGGTGTTGGTGACCGAGTTGAAGTAGCCGGTGCCGCTTGCATCCGAGCGGTCGGTCGTGAGCTGAGTGAGATCGGGGTTGGTGGGGCCGAAGCCGCGCAAACGCCAGGTCAACCAGTCGTGCGGCAGGCACACGGCGGCAACAAGGGCGGCGTTCTCGGGCTCGGCATCGCGCAGCCAGCGCAGCTTCGTTGACGTGAACGACGCAACCGGCTTCGAGCCGGTGCGCTCGGCGAGGTCGGGAAACTCGGCGCTGAGGGTGTCGGCTGCGGCAGCAGACCGGGTGTCATTCCACAGCAGGGCTGGGCGGATGACCCGGCCAGCGGCATCCAACACGACCATGCCGTGTTGTTGGCCGCCGACCGAGATCGCGGAGACGTCATCCAGCCCGCCCGCCTCGGTGATGGCGTCGTTGAGAGCCACCCACCAGGCGTTCGGATCAACCTCGGTGCCGGCCGGATGGGAGGCGCGACCGGTGCGGACGAGCGCACCGGTCGCGGCATCCACGATCACGATCTTGCACGACTGGGTTGAGGAGTCGATCCCCGCGACGAGGGTCATTTAGCGAGCGCCCATGAGGTGCTCACCAGCGAGCTGCTGAAGGCGAACAAAGCCGAAGCCCTTGCCATTGAAATAGGCCTCGTGATCGAAGTCTTCGTACGAAGCACGGTCTGCCAGCAGGTCGTCATAGCTTTCATTGTCGCCGAGAGTGTTCTCAGAGAGTTCGAAGACGCGCGCTGCGGCGAGAGCTTCTTGCACCTCGGGGTCGGCGCGGAAGGCGGCAGCGCGCTCCTTGAGGAGCAGGTAATTGCGCATGTTGGCGGCAGCGGAAACCCACACGCCGGCTTCGTCTTCGGTGCGGCTCGGCTTGTAGTCAAAGTGACGCGGGCCGGTGTAGCTTTGGCCGCCGTCCGGGCCACCGTTTTCGAGCAGGTCGACGAGGGAGAAGGCGTTGTGCAGATCGCCGTGACCAAAGACGAGGTCTTGGTCGTACTTGATTCCGCGCTGGCCGTTGAGGTCGATGTGAAAGAGCTTGTCTTGGTACAGCGCCTGGGCAATGCCCGAGGTGAAGTTGAGCCCGGCCATCTGTTCGTGACCAGTCTCGGGGTTCACACCGAAGAGTTCGGGGCGTTCGAGGGTTTCGATGAAGGCCATGGCGTGACCGACGGTCGGCAGCAGAATGTCACCGCGAGGCTCGTTGGGCTTGGGCTCAATAGCGAAGCGGATGTCGTAGCCCTTTTCGGTGACATAGTCACCAAACAGGTTGAGAGATTCGCGGTAGCGCTCGAGTGCTGCCTGCACGTTCTTTGCGGAGTCGTACTCGGCACCTTCTCTGCCGCCCCACATGACGAACGTCTTGGCGCCCAGCTCGACGCCCAGTTCGAGCTGACGCATCGCCTTGCGCATGGCAAAGCGGCGAACGCTGCGATCGTTGGAGGTGAAGCCACCGTCTTTGAAGACGGGGGCGCTGAAGAGGTTGGTGGTGACCATCGGCACGATGAGGCCTGTGTCGCTCAGCACTTGCTTGAGGCGGTCGATTTGCTTCTGGCGTTCGGCATCCGTGGAGCCGAAGGCGAAGAGGTCGTCGTCGTGGAAGGTAATACCGTAGGCGCCTAGCTCGGCGAGCTTTTCAACGCCGTGAACGATATCGAGGGGCGCGCGAGTTGCTCCACCGAACGGGTCGACCCCTTCCCAGCCGATCGTCCAAAGGCCGAAGGAAAATTTGTCGGCGGGTGTGGGTTGTGTAGACATTGAGGCTCTCCGTTGACAGCAGTGGCAATAAGTTATTGACAACAACATACTTTGGCAACGCCGTCACGTCAATCTCGGATCCAAAATAGAAATCCTTGTATTTGCTGACCTGAAGCAGCAATTTGGCGAAACTTTTCGAAAGTTGTTGCATTCAACGTATGAAGCAATATAAGTTCGCTCTATCAACAAAACGGGGCGCTTACCGCTGCCCCTCGCGATACAACGAAGTAGCGCTCCACGGCGCTGGTAATCCGGCCCGTGCTCTTCGTCTCTCGTGAGGACCGCAGCCAAGCCCCGGCCGGTCATACCCCCGTGTGGCTGGCTTGTTGCCCGGCAATCACATTTGAAAGGGACAACACGATGTCAATGAAGAAGATAATTGCGGTCGCAGCAGCGACTGTAATGGCTTTCGGACTCGCCGCCTGCAGCAGCGACGACGCAGGAACTGGCGGCGGCAGTGAAGGTAGTGTCGGTATCTCGATGCCTACCCGCAGCCTCGAACGCTGGATCAACGACGGCGAAGGCCTCAAGGCCCAGCTCGAAGATGCTGGCTACTCGGCAGACCTGCAGTACGCGGACGACAAGGCCGATACTCAGATCAGCCAGATTCAGAACCAGATCGCTTCGGGCGTTGACGTCCTCGTCATCGCGGCAATCGACGGAGAGCTTCTGGCCCCGGTGCTCGCCGATGCGGCAGCACAGGACATCGCCGTCATTTCTTACGACCGTCTGATCAACGGCACTCCCGACGTCGACTACTACGCGACGTTCGACAACTACAAGGTTGGCCAGCTTCAGGGTGAGTTCATCGAAGAACAGCTCGGACTTGCTGATGGCGCCGGCCCGTTCAACCTTGAGCCTTTCGCCGGTAGCCCCGACGACAACAACGCCAAGTTCTTCTTCTCTGGCGCGTGGGATGTCTTGCTTCCTTATGTAGAGAACGGCCAGCTGGTTGTTCCCTCGGGCAAGGCTCCGGCGAGCAACGATGACTGGGCAAGCATCGGAATCCTCGGCTGGAAGTCTGACTCGGCTCAGTCCGAACTCGACAACCGTCTGGGTTCGTTCTACACCGGTGGCGAGAAGATCGACGTCGTTCTTTCTCCCAACGACAGCCTCGCTCAGGGCATTGCCGCTTCGCTTCGCAGCGCTGGTTACACCGCAGGCACCGACTGGCCGCTCTTGACCGGTCAGGATGCCGACAAGGCTAGCGTCGTCAACATCCTCGCTGGAGAACAGTCGATGACGGTCTGGAAGGACACCCGCGAGCTGGGCAATGTTGTCTTCGGTTTCATCGAGGCGATCATGGCCGGCGACGAGCCGGAGATCAACGACACCGAAACGTACGACAACGGCGAGAAGGTTGTTCCCGCATTCCTCATTGCGCCCGAGGTTGTTGTGAAGGATGACGTGCAGTCGAAGCTCATCGACTCCGGCTTCATCCAGGCCTCAGACGTGGGTCTGTAGCCTCGGCTAGATCCCAGAAATACGATTCGACGATCGGGGGACGGCACAGTAGCCGTCCCCCGAAAGTCACTGCGAGCGGAGCACACTCATGACTGCCATCCTCAGCATGAACCAGATCACAAAAGACTTTAGCGGCGGTGTTCGTGCCCTCGACGGCGTAAGCCTCGAGGTGGAACGCGGACAGGTGCACGCCATTTGCGGCGAAAACGGCGCCGGCAAATCAACCCTTATGAAGGTGCTGAGCGGGGTCTACCCCGTCGGCAGCTATGGCGGCAGCATCACCTTTGAGAACCACGAGACCGCGTACCGGTCGATCAACGATTCCGAGGCCGACGGCATCGTCATCATTCACCAGGAGCTCGCGTTGAGCCCCTACCTCTCTATTGCAGAGAACATCTTCCTCGGTAACGAGATCGCCACGCGCGGTGTTGTCGACTGGCCCAAGACCAACCGCGAAGCAACAATGTTGCTCGCGCGCGTTGGCCTCGATGAACTGCCCAGCACTCCCGTTCTCGAACTCGGTGTTGGTAAGCAACAGCTCGTGGAGATCGCTAAGGCCCTCTCTAAGCAAGTGAAGTTGCTGATTCTGGATGAGCCAACGGCGGCCCTCAACGATGAAGATTCGGCACACTTGCTCGACCTCATCAACAGCCTTCGCGGCCAGGGCATTACGTGCATCATCATTTCGCACAAGCTCAAAGAGATTCGCCGGATTGCGGATACCGTCACCATCATCCGCGATGGCCAGACCATCGAAACCTTCGAGATGAAGGAAGCGGATGCCACGGAAGCGCGCATCATTCGCGCCATGGTTGGCCGCGATCTCGACAGTATGTTTCCGCCACACACGCCAGACATTGGCGATGAGCTATTCCGGGTGGAGAACTGGACAGTGCATCATCCGGTCGACACCACGCGCAAGGTCGTCGATGACGCCTCGTTCTCGGTGCGGGCGGGCGAAATCGTCGGCTTCGCCGGGTTGATGGGCGCGGGGCGCACCGAGCTCGCGATGAGCATCTTCGGTCGCTCGTATGGCAGCCACATCAGCGGCACCGCCTTCAAAGAGGGCAAGGAGATCTCGGTCAAGAGCGTCAGCGAAGCGATTGGCCATGGCATCGCCTACGCCACCGAAGATCGCAAGCATTTTGGGCTCAACCTGATTGGCAGCATTGCCGTCAACGTCTCAGCGGCGGCGCTTTCGAAGCTCTCGCGCTTCGGCATCGTCGACCGCTTTGCGGAGAACAAAGTCGCCGAGGACTACCGCGGCCAAATGAACATCAAAACTCCGAACGTGTCGGTGCTCGCCGGCAACCTCTCGGGAGGCAACCAGCAAAAGGTTGTCTTGAGCAAATGGATGTTCTCCGGCCCCGACATCCTGATTCTCGACGAACCCACCCGCGGCATCGATGTCGGTGCCAAATACGAAATCTACGGAATCATCAACGACCTCGCCCGTCAGGGCAAAGCGGTCGTCGTGATCTCCTCAGAATTACCGGAGCTTCTCGGACTCTGCGACCGCATCTATGCGATCTCCGAAGGCACCATCACCGGCGAGATTGATCGCGCCGACGCTACCCAAGAACGACTCATGCACTTGATGACCGCGGGAAAGGACTAACCCGATGAGCACCACAACCCCCACTCGTAAACTGCCCAAGATGCGGGTCGACCTGCGTCAGTACGGCATCCTCGCGGCGCTCGCCGTCATCGTCATCCTGTTCCAGGTGTTGACGGATGGCCGGCTTCTGCTGCCCGGAAACCTCAACAACCTCATCCAGCAGAACGCCTATGTGCTGATTCTCGCCGTGGGCATGGTCATCGTGATTATTGCGGGACACATCGACCTCTCGGTGGGCTCCGTCGTAGCCATGGTCGGCGCGGTTGCCGCGATATCAATGAGCCAGTGGGGCATGCCCTGGTGGGCCGCCGTCATTATCTCGCTTCTGCTCGGCGCAGCGGTCGGAGCGTGGCAGGGGTTCTGGGTGGCCTTCGTGGGCATCCCAGCCTTCATCGTCACTCTCGCGGGCATGCTGTTGTTCCGCGGTCTCACGCTCGTGTTCCTCACGGGCGGAACGATCAACGCGCTTCCCGGTGAGTTCAACGCGATCGGCGGCGGTTGGCTGCCCGAGTTGTTTGGCACGATTGGTGAAGGTCGCGGCAGTCGCGACATCCTCACAATTGTCTTGGGCGTTCTTGCGGTAGCAATGCTGATCACTCAGCAGGTGCGCAGTCGCGCCAAGCAACGCAGTCTTGAACTTCCCGTGGAGCGCAGCGTGTCTTTCTGGATCAAGAACGGTGTCGCTGCGGTCGTAATCTTGGCGCTCACCTTCCAGCTTTCTGCCTACCGCGGAACCCCGATCATCCTGATCATCTTGGCCGTGCTGATTCTGCTCTTCACATTCGTGCTGAACCAGACGGTCTTCGGCCGTCACGTCTACGCGATTGGTGGCAACCTCTTCGCCGCGCAGATGAGTGGTGTGAAGACCTCGTGGATCAACTTTTTCGTCTTCGTGAACATGGGTGTGCTGGCGGGTCTCGCGGGTGTCGTCACGACGGCGCGCGCTGGTGGTGCCGTGGCATCCGCCGGTCAGAGCTTTGAATTGGATGCCATTGCTGCTGTCTTCATCGGTGGCGCGGCTGTCACGGGTGGTGTCGGTACGGTCATCGGTGCCGTGATCGGTGCGCTCATTATGGGTGTGCTCAACATGGGCCTGTCGATCCTGTCGGTGGATGCCGCCTGGCAACAAACGATCAAGGGACTTGTTCTGTTGCTTGCCGTGGCGTTCGATGTCATGAGCAAGCGCCGCGCCGGACGTCGCTAGTCTTAGCATCAACGTTTTATTGCCAATCGAGTGGAACCGCCCGTGAACCAGAACACCCCGCCATCGTCGTCGCTGTCGTCGCCGACCGGTACTGGTGGGCGCGGCGATCGCACTCGGCGGCACAACCTGTCGCGCGTGCTGACCCTGCTTCATCGCGGGGCTCAGCGCCGCTCGCAGTTGACCGCGCAGACGGGGCTTAACCGCTCGACTATTGCGGCGCTCGTGGCCGAGCTCACCGAGCTGGGGCTGGCGTACGAAAGTGAGCCCGATCCCACTCGGCAGGTAGGTCGCCCGTCGCCGATGGTGAACGCGGATGCTCGCACGGTGGCCATCGCGGTCAACCCCGAGATCGACGCCATCACCGTAGGAGTCGTAGGGCTCGACGGTTCACTCTTGAAGCGCATCCGCTATGAAACAGAGACGCCCCCATCAGTCTCCGAGTTCGTGAAGATCTCCAGCCTGATCATCGAGAGCGTGCGCGGGGAATACGAAACGACGGGCCGCATCGTCGGGATCGGTATTGCGGCGCCCGGTCTCGTGCGCGTCGAAGACGGCCTCGTGCGCTGGGCACCTCACCTTCATTGGCGAGATGAGCCAGTCACGGAGCTGCTGGCCGAGGCGACCGGCTATCCCGTCTCCACCGCCAACGATGCGAGTGTGGGTGCTCTCGGCGAGCACATCTATGGCGCTGGCCGCGACATCGATGACCTCATCTACCTCAACGGTGGCGCCAGCGGTATCGGTGGCGGCATCATCAGCGGCGGGCGGCCCCTCACCGGTCGTGCCGGCTATGCGGGAGAATTTGGCCACGTTCGCGTCGAGAACGGTGCTGCCGAGAAGGGCACGCGCGAAGAGGGCAGCCTTGAGACCGAAGTGAATCGCGCCGACCTGTTGCAGGCTCTTGGCCTTACTAACGTCGATTCCGAAACTCTGGATGCTGCGCTGCGCGAATCCACGGATCCTGCGGTGAGTGCGCTGGTGCACCGGCAGCTGCTCTCCCTCGGCACGTCGCTGCGTAACGCCGTGAATGTGTTGAATCCTGAAGTCATTGTGCTTGGTGGTTTTTTGGCATCGATTTTTGCGTTCGATTCGGAGTTTTTGATTGAGCGCGTGCGCGGCCAGGCTCTCGAAGCATCGTTCGAGGGCGTGAAGATTGTGCCAGCCCAACTCGGTGCGGATCTGCTGATGATTGGTGCAGCTGAGCTTGCTTTCGCTGCGCTCCTCGAAGACCCCGCGGCGCTCTAGCCTCACCGCTTCGTTGCCTCGGGATAGTTTCGGCCAAACCGAAGCTCCCGGTCTTAGGGTTACTACATGAACTCCGATTACCGCGATTCTGGTCTCGTATTTCCGCCGAACTTCATCGTCGGCTCCGCGACGGCGGCGTATCAAGTAGAGGGCGCGGCGCGTGATGGCGGGCGCACTGAATCCATCTGGGATACCTTCAGCCACACTCCGGGCAAGACCTGGAACGGCGACACTGGCGATGTTGCTGACGACCACTACTACCGCCTAGAGTCCGACCTCGATCTCATGGCCGAGCTGGGTCTCGACGCCTACCGTTTTTCCATCTCGTGGCCACGGTTTCAGCCGGGCGGACAGGGTCCGATCAACCCGGAGGGAGTGTCGTTTTACTCGCGGCTCGTCGATGGGTTGCTGACCCGCGGCATCCGCCCCATCGCCACTCTTTATCACTGGGATCTGCCGCAAGAACTTGAGGATGAGGGCGGTTGGCCTGAGCGCGATACCGCCATGTGGTTCGCCGAATACGCTGAGCTCGCCGCCACTGCCCTGGGCGATCGCGTGCACACGTGGACGACCCTCAACGAGCCGTGGTGCTCGGCGTACTTGGGCTACGGCTCGGCGTCGCATGCTCCCGGTCGCGCGCGGGATTCTGACGCACTCGCCGCCGTGCACCACCTCAATCTGGCCCACGGTCTGGCCGTGCCCCGCATCCGTGCCGCCGCGACGAATTCGCCGGAAGTGTCGGCGACGCTCAACTTCCATGTGATCCGGGGTGAGGATGCCGAGGCGAAGCGTCGCATTGATGCACTCGCGAATCGCGCCTTCACGAGCCCGATGCTGCTCGGTCGTTACGACGATGACTTCATTGCCGACACGAGCGAGGTGACCGATTGGTCGTTCGTTCACGCGGGCGATCTGGCGACCATCCATCAGCCCCTCGATTTCTTGGGCGTCAATTACTACTCCACGGTCACGGTGAAGATGTGGGATGGCGTGAGCGAGCGGGCGATGAACGACGGTCACAAAGACATGGGTGGCTCCGCGTGGCCCGGCAGCCGCAACGTCGAGTTTCTCAAGCAGGCTGGCCCCTACACCGCAATGGGGTGGAATATTGCCCCTGATGGGCTGGAGGAACTGCTGGTTGATCTGGGTGAGCGGTTCCCTGACTTGCCGTTGATGATTACCGAGAACGGTGCCGCGTTCGACGACGAGGTGACGGATGGTCGGGTGCACGATGCCGACCGGGTCGACTATCTCAACCGACACTTCACGGCCGCGCACCGGGCGATGCAGCGCGGGGTGAACCTGCAGGGATATCTCGTGTGGTCACTGCTCGACAACTTCGAGTGGGGCTACGGCTACTCGAAGCGCTTCGGCATCGTGCGGGTCGACTACGACACTCAAGAACGCATTGTGAAAGACAGCGGGCTGTGGGTGTCTGAGGTCGCTAAGAACAAAACGACGCCGACGCTGAGCTGAGCCGAGTTCGTGAGCGGCGCGCTGGGTTAGCGGGCCAGCTCTGCTCGACGAATGTGCGAGCGCGCGTGCTCGATCGCGGGCTCGAGGTCGGCGAACAGATGGTTGGGGTGGCGCAGCGAGCTGATCACGCCGAGCCGTTTGAGCACATCTAAATGTTCGGGGCGGATGCCCTTGATGATCACGGTCACACCGCGCTTTTCAAGGGCAGTGATGAGTTCGGTGAGGGTATGGGCACCCGTGGCATCAACGAGGTGCAGTTGCGACAGCCGCACGATCACGACTTCGAGGCCTTCGTGTTCGTTGATGCGGTCGATGAGGCGTTCCGCTGCTCCGAAGAACAGGGACCCATCGATGCGGAATAGCGCGATACGTTCGTCGCCGGGTTCGGGGGAGCCCGGAAGCTCTTCGCGGTGAACGCCGCTGGCTTTGCTCATCGTGCGGAGAGCGAAGAAGGCTGCGGCGGCGATTCCGATGCCGACCGCAATGATGAGGTCGAAGCTCACGGTGATGATGCCGGTGATCACGAACACGGCTGCTTCAGATTTTCCGGTGCGCAGCATGGTCTTGATCAGGGTCGGCGACATCATGCGAGCAGCGGTGGCCATGAGAACGCCCGAGAGCGCTGCCAGCGGGATGACGGCGACAACCTGGGCGGCAAGGTAGACGACGGTCAGTAGCGCGAGGGCATGCACGACCGCCGAGAGGCGAGTGCGACCGCCAGACCGCACGTTCACGGCGGTGCGGGCGATGGCGCCGGTGGCCGGCATCCCGCCAAAGAAGCTGGAGGCGACGGATGCCAACCCTTGGCCCACAAGTTCGCGATCGGCGTTATAGGGGCCAGTGTCGGACATGCCGGCGGCGACGCGGGCGGAGAGCAGGGATTCGATGGCGGCGAGGGCTGCGACGGCGAACGCCGGGCCGATGAGCGTGGTCAGGTCGAAGTCGAATGACGGCACGGTCGGTGAGGGCAAGGATGCGGGGAGCTCGCCGATGGTGGCCAGTGGAAGATCCAGTGCTTGGGCAACGATGGTGACGACCGCGATGGCGATGAAGGATGCCGGAAGGCGCCCGCTGATGCGCGAGAGCAACAACATGATGGCAATCACGGCAGCAACAACGGCGAGGGGGAGTAGCGCGGCGGGCCACTGGGCGGCTGTGACGAAGGCGATGGCGGCGAGCACGGCGTTGGTGGGGTGTTCGGTGCCTTCGGTGCCGAGCGCCGAGGGCACTTGCTGCAGGAAGATGATGATGCCGATGCCGACCGTGAAGCCTTCGATCACGGGCCAGGGAATGTAGCTGACGGTGCGGCCGAGGCGCAGCACTCCGGCAATGACGACGATGATGCCCGCCAGCAGGGTGACGATGGCGACGGCTTCAACGCCAGAACTAACGACGATGGGGGCGAGCACCACGACCATGGCGCCGGTGGGGCCGGAAACCTGCACGTTCGAGCCACCGAAGACGGCGGCGACGATGCCGGCGACGATGGCGG
>NZ_JADYWF010000003.1 GCF_015864945.1 Salinibacterium sp. NG253
TCTCTGCGCCGATGGTACTGCAAGGGGGACCTTGTGGGAGAGTAGGACACCGCCGGACTTCAATTGTAAAATAGCCACACCCTTCGGGGTGTGGCTATTTTGCTTTAACCACCAGACAATCGCTGTCCACCGCCGGGTGAAGTTTTCTTTCGATCGAAGCTCGGCGACGAGCGGACAGACCTGCAGCGCAGGGCTAACGGAGCTCCGCGTCCACCCACTCGGAGCCGACGCTCATGAGTGACCGCGCGCCCGACGTGATGCCAGCAACCCGCTCGGCCAGAGCTGATTCGTCGCCAGGGTCCGCCGCCAACGTCATCACCGCTGCGCTGCCGTACTCGGTGCCGACTACCGTGACGCCGTGTTGGCGCAGCTCAGACTCAACCCGGCCGGCATCCGAATGGGGGAGTGCTAACTGAAACAGCTCACGCCGTGATCGCAGAACAAGACGCTTCTGGGCCCGCAAGCCGTCGATGGCAAGTGCCGTGGCATCCGAGTAGGCACGGATGAGGCCGCCGGTGCCCAAGAGGGTGCCGCCGAAATAGCGTGTAACCACCGCAACGCAATCAATGAGACTGCGGCCAGTGATCACGTCGAGAATGGGGCGTCCGGCGGTCCCTGACGGCTCACCATCATCGTTTGATCGGCGGACCTGATCTGGCTCAGTTGAAGAGCCGAGGACAAACGCAGAGCAGTGGTGCCGCGCATCCCAATGAGTTTTACGCGCCTGTTCGATGACGTCTCGGGCATCCGCTTCGGTGTCGACTCGGACTATGCGGCAGAGGAAGCGTGAGCGTTTGACTTCGAGTTCGGCTTCGGCGCCGGCGTCGGGGCCTCCGCGTAACGTGTACTCGAGCATCCATCTATTGTCTCGCACTCGCATCCAGATGGTGGCGCAAGGGCTCACGAGCGCGGCGTAGGCTGAGAACATCATGGAGCTGTTTGCCGCAATCATTCTGTTTATCAGTGCGCTGTTCAATGTCATCGCGTGGCCGCGATTCTTCAAGCGCGTCAGCGCTGACCCGCGGGCGCGCGACACAGCGGGAAACACCACCGCGTTCTACCGTGTGCACGCTGTGCTGCTCGGTATCGCATTGGCGATTGCTGCGGCATCCGTGCTTGCCGGCATGCTTCTGCTGCTGCGTGGCTAACTATCGCCGCTCTAGCTGCTAGCTGCTGGCTTCTCTAGGCGATCGCTGTGGCACTAGCCGCTGCGTCCATTGTTGCGGGGCGTTTCTCCTCCCGCAGTAGTTTGTCGTGCGGGTCCGGCGATGATGTCGCAGAGATCCGTCGTTTCGGGGTGCCGAGCGCAGAACCGTGCACGGGCCCAGAACCGCTCAGGAGTGCTCGGCAAGGTAGTCGCGGAGAATCACAGCGTGGTTTACGTGAGGATCTTTAGCCCCATAGAGCAGTGTGACGTGCGCATGCGTGGTTAGTCGACTCAGGATGTCGGGGAGCAGGACGTTGTCGTCGAGCTCCGCACGATAGCGGTCGGCGAATTCGTTCAGGGATTCCGGATCGTGGTTCCACCACTTTCGTAGTTCCGAAGTAGGCGCCAGGTCTTTGCACCATTCGTCGAGCGCAGCGTCTGTCTGTGTAATGCCGCGCGGCCAGAGTCTGTCGACGAGAATTCTGTAGGCGTCGGCATTCTCTTGTACGCCATATATTCGAGCAATCGTGAATGTGGTCACGGGTTAGAACCTTGTCTACGCGGATCCCGCTGGGGAGGTCGGTTGTGTCGCCCAGTATAGGGATAGTGGGCTACAAGGTCAGTTTTCCTTGGGGGAACGGAGCGCGCAATTAGCGGCCGAAGTCGAGGAATCCCTTCTGGTTCGCCGTATCCCCAGAGTCAGGGGGTCGTCACCGGTTCCTATCCGGATGCGAGGACGGAGAACGGCGCCGCGAGGAGCACTTCGTTGCGCGACGAGGGCCCGACGAGCAATTCAAAGGTTCCCGGCTCGACGCGACGCGTCGCGTTGGCATCTACAAGCGTGCAGTCGGCAACGTCGAGTTCGATCGAAACCAGCTGGGACTCGCCTGGGTTGAGCTCGACGAGGCGGTAAGTCTTGAGCTCCTTGTCTGCCCAACTCACGGATGTGACTTGATCGCGGATGTATACCTGAACAACCTCGCGTGTCGGTCGGGTACCGGTATTTGTCACTGTCACCTCTGCCTGAACGGTGCCGTCGAGGCCGTATTCGTCCCCGATGATCCGAAGGTTGTCGTATTCGACCGTCGTATAGGAGAGTCCCTCTCCGAATGCATACGCGGGGCTCTGGGTGAGGTCAGCGTAACGGTTTCCATGTTGGCCGCGAATCTGGTTGTAGTAGGTGGGCTGTTGCCCGGCGTGACGCGCGAAAGAAATCGGAAGGCGTCCGCTCGGCTCGACGATCCCGAGGAGCACTTCGGCGATTGCCTGACCACCCTCCATGCCGGGGTTTGCGGCCCACAGCAGAGCGGCCGCGCGCTCAGCCGACGGTGGTAGCACGAGGGGTTTTGAGGCGAGAAGAACGAGAACAAAGGGCGTCCCTGTTTCCGCGATCGCATCGATGAGCGCGTTCTGGCCACCAATGAGTTCAAGGGTCGCGGTCGAGCGGCCTTCGCCGACTAGTTCGATTCTGTCTCCGACGACCACAACGGCGACGTCGCTCTGGCGTGCCGCGGACACCGCGGCGGCGATCATCTTTTCATCTGGCGGGCAGGGCACCACTAACGGTGGGCGTGGCTGACCATCAGGGAAAAACGCACCTTCAGGATCATCGTCGAGCGTCAGTATGTTGGCACCCTCTGCGTAGTCGATGGTCCAATCAGCGGGGCAAGCGAGGCGTAGACCATCGAGAGTGGTCGTGATCATGTCGCGGGGGTGTCCGTTCGGCAGCCAGTCTGCCTGCCCCGATGAGCCAGCCCAGTCGCCGAGCTGCGTTTGCGCATCGTCAGCGAGAGGTCCCACTACCGCCACTCGGCGCGGCGTTGCCTCTGAAAGGGCGGGGGCATCCTCATCCGGCGCATTGAGGAGGGGGAGTGTGCCGTCGTTGCGCAGGAGAACGAGCGAGCGACGGGCAGCCTCACGATTGAGGGTACGGTGCGGTTCGCTTGCGAGAACCGTGTCGATCCGGCTGGCATCGGGGTGTCGTGGATTCTCGAAAAGCCCGAACTCGAATTTCAGGCGCAAGATGCGTGAGACCGCAGGGTCGAGATCTTCCTCAACGAGCAGACCTCGTTCGATGGCCTCGAGAGCACCGTGGAAGAACCCGGGAGTTGTCATGACCATGTCATTGCCGGCCTTGACGGCTGCGGCTGCGGCGTGTGCGTAATCCGGTTGAACCTGCTGTTCCCAGACCATGCGCCCGACGTTGTCCCAGTCGGTGATGAGGGTTCCGGTGTAGCCCCATTCGCCGCGCAGTACATCGTTGAGAAGCCAATCGTTGATTGTAATTGGCACGCCGTCGGTCGTCTGATACCCCAGCATGAAAGTGCGGCAGCCTTCCTTCGCCACTCGTTCGAATGGCGGAAGGAACCAGGAGCGGAGCTTGCGCCGTGAAATGTCAGCTTCGCTGGCGTCGCGCCCACCTTGAGTTTCGGAGTATCCGGCAAAGTGTTTGGCGGTCGCGAGGATGGCTGTGGTGTCGTTGGGACCATCGCCTTGATACCCCCGCACCATAGCCGAAGCGAGTTCTCCGATGAGGAAGGGGTCCTCGCCAAACGTCTCGTTGATACGCCCCCAGCGCAGGTCGCGAGCGATACACAACACAGGCGAAAAGGTCCAGTGCACCCCGGTGGCAGCGACTTCTTTAGCGGTAGCCCGCGCGACACGCTCGAGCAGGTCGGGATCCCACGACGCAGCCATTCCGAGTTGAGTCGGGAAAATGGTGGCACCTTCGAAAAACGAGTGGCCATGGATGCAGTCCTCGCCGACGATGAGCGGGATCTGAAGCCGGGTTTGGGCTACAAGCTCGTGCGCGATTGCAAGGCGTTCGGGCGACGCGTGCAAGATCGACCCCACGTGTTGACGCAGTACTTGTTCTGGCAGGTCCTCGCGCGCGTCGAGCTGCATCATCTGCCCGACCTTCTCCTCCACGGTCATTCGCGAGAGGAGGTCGAGGGCTCTGTCGTCGACGGTACTTGTCGGGTCGCGGTAGAGGGGGGCGGTGGTGTTGGTGCCGGTCACGAGTTCTCCGTCGTTAGTGATGCTGATGCTGATGCTGTAGTCGCTGGCCGAACGGCTGTCACAGTGTCGTTGACGTTCAGGCCCTTCTTCTTCATTGCCCGTGCCCGTTCTCCGGCAGACCTCAATCGTGGGTTGACGTACTCGTCGATGCCGAAATTGATCAGCGACAGAGCGACGCCGATGGCCGCGATGCAGAGTCCCGGAGGCATGTACCACCACCACTGATCTTGGCGAAACGCGCCTTGGGCGCCTGCCCAATTGAGAATCGTGCCCCAGTTGTAGGTTGTGACCGGAATAACCCCGATGTACGAGAGCGTTGTAAGCCCGAGGATCGCGGCGGTCACGGTTCCTACGAAACTCGCAGCGATAAGCGCCATGAGGTTGGGCAGCATTTCGACCAAGATGATTCGATGGAGGGGCTCACCGTTGGCGCGCGCTGCTTGAATGAAATCGCGATTGCGTAGAGACATCGTCTGGGCGCGCAACACCCGCGCGCCCCACGCCCATCCGATGACACCAAGTACCGCAGCGATCAGGATCAAAGGTGGATCATCAAACATCGATGCAACGATGATGATGAGCGGCAACCCCGGGATCACAAGGAAGACATTCGTGAGAGCAGAGAGTCCCTCGCTGCGCCAGCCTCGTACGTAGCCAGAGATAACTCCGACGATAATCGCGATCGTGGTGGCGATGATTGCAGCAAGAAAGCCCACAACGATGACACCACGGGTGCCGTGGATTACTTGACTCAACACATCCTCGCCGATGTGGGTGGTGCCCAACCAGTGCGCCGCGGACGGGGGTTGAAAACGAGCGGTGTTGTCGATGGCTGTGGGCGAATATGGCGCCAGCACATCAGCGAATATTGCCACGAGTACGAAAAAGCCGAGGATCGACAGTCCCGCGATCGATTTGCCGTTACGGAACATCGCAAAGGCTGAACCCAGCTTCGTCCAGAACGTTGGTTTCTCGGGACCGTAGCCACCGCGGCGCTTGTGGAGTGTATTGATAAGCGCAGTTTCTGGAGTCCACGCCGGGCGGCTGGTCGAGGTATCGTTCACACTTGTTTTCATGGCTCAGTCCTCCGTCTGGCGTGTGCGCGGGTCAAGGAATGCGTAGGCAATGTCTGCGAGCACATTCGCCAGCAACACTGAGAGAGTGATCACGAGGAAGACACCCTGCATGAGCGCGTAGTCCTTCGCATTGGTGGCATCGAGGAGCAGTTTGCCAA
Organism: Salinibacterium sp. NG253; assembly: GCF_015864945.1. Taxonomy (GTDB): domain Bacteria; phylum Actinomycetota; class Actinomycetes; order Actinomycetales; family Microbacteriaceae; genus Rhodoglobus. The sequence continues at coordinate 5,400 of NZ_JADYWF010000003.1, forward strand.
GCCCCGGGTAGCTGAACACCACCTCCATCACGATCGTGCCGCCGACTATGAATCCAATGGACAAGGCGAAACTCTGGATCTGGGGGAGCACGGCATTGCGCGCTGCATACCGCCAGAGCACCCGATTGTTGGGCATTCCTTTGGCCTGCGCGACCATGACATAGTCCTCATCAAGCACGGTGAGCATCATGTTGCGCATGCCGAGCATCCATCCGCCCAGTGACGCGATGACGATGGTAAGCGCTGGCAAGGTTCCGTGATGGATCACCTGGCCGATGAACTCGAACGACAGCTCCGGCGAAATGCCCACGCCGTATGCCTTGCCGATCGGGAACCAGCCGAGGTTCACCGAGAAGAGGGCGATTGCGAGTAGGCCAAGCCAGAAGTAAGGGATGGTGCTCAGGAATGTTGTGATGGGAATGAGGGCATCGAGCTTGCTCCCGCGTCGCCATCCGACGATCGCGCCGCCGATGGTTCCGATCGCGAAAGAGATGAGGGTCGCGAAGCCTACGAGACCCAGAGTCCAGGGGAGGGATTGACTGATGACTTCGGTGACAGGGCGCAGGCCGTGCAGCAGTGAGACTCCGAGATCTCCGCGAAGCAGAAGACCTAGGTACTCCACATACTGCTGCAGAAGTGTTTTATCGGTGTCGAGGCCGAGGAGCGAGCGCAGCGCCTCGGCGGCCTCGGGAGTGACGTTGCGGTTCCGGGCGAGGTATTGGGTGACCGCATCGCCCTTCATCATGCGGGGCAGGAAAAAGTTGATCGTGATCGCGGCCCAGAGCGTGAAGAGGTAGAACAGCGCGCGGCCGCCGAGGAACCTCCAGGGGATACGCGAGTGTCCTTTAACGGCGTTCGTGGGGGTGGTGTCAGCGTCGACGCTGTCAGAATCGTCGGTGAAAGGCTGAGGCTGGATAGCGGTCACTGGGTTCCTCCGAGAATGCCGGTTGCCGACCCGAAGTGCCTATCGGGATCGGGGGATGCCGCACGAAGCCTCTGTGTGTATGGGTTTTGCGGGCGAAGTATGACGTCATCGGCGGCTCCGCGTTCGACCACCCGACCCTGGTTGAGAACGATAATCTCGTCGCTGAAGTGGCGAGCGGTCGCCAGATCGTGGGTGATATACAGCACGCCGAGGCCCTCTTCGCGTTGCAGATCGGCGAGTAAGTTCAGCACCCCGAGACGGATTGACACATCGAGCATCGAGACCGGTTCATCGGCGACGAGGAACTGTGGCCGAGAAGCAAGCGCGCGGGCAATGGCAACCCGCTGCCGCTGGCCTCCCGAAAGTTCGTGCGGTCGTCGGTCGATGACGGTGTTTGGCTCGAGGTGGACGCGGCCGAGAAGGCGTCGCACTTCGTCGTCGAGCTGTTCCTTCGGCACGACATTGTCGAGCTGAAGCGGACGCTGGATGTGGTAGCCGATCGAGTGGTACGGGTTGAGCGAGGCGAACGGATCTTGGAAGACCATACGCAGCTGCTGGCGGTAGGAGCGAAGACCCTTCCCGCGACGGGGGATCGGCTTTCCCCCCAAACGCACCTCGCCGGTCGTTGGCGTTTCGAGTTGAGTGAGAATCTTCGCGATTGTCGACTTGCCGCTTCCTGACTGACCGACAAGCCCGGTTGTGTGGCCGGACTTGAGCGTAAAGCTCACATCATCCAGCGCCTTAATCTGGCCGGCGCCCCGTACGGAGTAAATCTTGGTGACAGCATCGAATTCGAGAAGGCTCATCGCGAAACCAGGCCTTTCTCACCGGTGAGGCGCGGGAAGGATGCCAGTAGTGACTTTGTGTAATCGTCTTGCGGATTAGTCCAGATTTGCTCTGCCGTGTCGAGCTCAACGATCTCGCCGTCCCGCATGATCGCGATGCGATCGCTGATTTCGAGCAGAAGGGGGAGGTCATGTGTGATGAAGATGACAGAGAAGCCGAATTCATGGCGCAGGGCAGAAATTTGACGCAGGATTTCGCGCTGAACGAGCACATCGAGCGCTGTGGTTGGCTCATCCATCACCATCAGCTGCGGACGGAGGGCGAGTGCCATAGCGATCATTACGCGCTGGCGCATACCGCCGGACAGCTCGTGGGGAAAGGAGCGGTACCGCTGCGCGCCAACTTTGACGATCTCAAGAAGTTCACCAACCGCGGTGCGTCGCTGCGCTTTGGTGTGTGTCGGCCGGTGGACCTCGAAAACGTCTTCGAGCTGAGATCCGATTGTCGCTACGGGGTTGAGAGAGTTCATGGCGCCCTGGAACACCATAGAGATCTTGTCCCAACGAAACCGGCGCATGTCTTCGGGGTCTAGCGCGTTGATCTCAATGTCCTCGCCCGACGAGTCGTGGAAGACGACGGACCCGCTGGTAATTACCGCGGGGGCTTTGAGAAGTCGCTGGACTCCGTAGGCAAGGGTGGTCTTGCCGCATCCGCTCTCGCCGGCCAGCCCGAGGATCTCGCCGCGACGAAGGTCAATGTTGACGTTGGTAACGGCCTCCACGGGCGGATCGACGTCGTAGACGACCGAGAAGTCTCTGACGGAGAGCAGGGATTCTCCCATTGGTTCATGCTCGCTTTCTTGGTGCCTAGCGCTTGGTGTCTAGCGCCTGACGACTTATTCCTGATGGCTGACTGGCTGGCTGACTGGCTGGCGGGGCGAGTGCGATAGACGCACTGCCCCGCCAGAGGTGGAGTTGTTAGCCCGTTAGCTAACTAGCTGGTGTCAGCTTCGCAAGGATCTGCACAATTCCCGGTTGAGTCGGATCCGCTGACGCGTATTGATCGTCCTCGGTGGGGAACCCAACGTAGTTCCGGGTGTTGTATTCGCCGAGGAGCGGGTGCGCCCCAAGCGGAATCGCGGGAACGTTGTCTACGAAGGCTGTCTGGATAACCTCGAGAGCAGCCGTTCGCTCATCGTCGGAAGCGGTGTTCGCGTAGGTGTTCAACGCTTCAGTGACCGCGGAGTCGTCGAATCGTCCGAAGTTGAACTGAGCGCGATCATCGACGATCCACTTGGTGTCCATGGTCGAGGTGTACAGGCCATATGCATTGCCCGTGTCTTCGAGCCAGTGGATGATCGCCTGGAACGTTCCTTCTTGACGCGCGGCGTCCCAGCCGCCCCAGTCAGGCTGGTCAACGTTGACATCGATGCCGAGGCCTTCGCTCAGTTCTTCAGCGAGCAGAGCCTGCTCAGTGTTCCAGTCACTCCAGCCAGCAGGAACCGAGATCGAGAACGAGACGGTCTCGCCATCGGGGTCAATCAGGCTCTCGTTTTGCCAGGTGTAGCCAGCGTCCGTAAGGATTTGCTTCGCTTTATCGATGTCAACCTTGTAATTCTGGCCGCTGTACTCGGGCAGGATTTCATTCTCGAGAAGATCGCTCAGCCCGGTCACGCTCCAAATCGCCTCGCTCGCTCCTTCACGCGCGATGTCGACATAGGCCTGACGATCGATAGTCCATGCCAACGCTTCGCGGAGAGCCGGGTCATTGAACGGCTTCGTCTGAAGGTTCATGAACAGGGTGCCTGCTCCCGCGGTGGGCGACACGAGGAAATGATTCGCCTCATCCGCGGCTAGGTAGCTCGCCTCAATTTGTGGGATGAACGCCTGCGCCCAGTCGGCTTCGCCAGAGACGAGCGCGGTGGTGAGGGCTGCGTTGTCGCCGTACGAAACGTAGTGCAGTTCCGGCACCGCCAGGTCGCCGCCCCAGTAGTTCGGGTTCGCCGTGAGAGTGACAGATTCCGTCGACCAGTTGTCGAGAACGTAGGGACCGGTGCCGACAGCGAGACCTTCTGCGGTGAGTGGGTCAGTGTTGGGGTCTTCGATGTTCTCCCAAATGTGCTTGGGCACTATGGGGGTGTGCAGAACGCGAGCCTGCGCGACATACTTCGAGTCGCCGAACGTGAGCGTGATGGCGTCTCCGTCGACAGTCGCACCCTCGTAGTTGAGGCCGCTGGTGTCGGCGAGCGTACCGTTGAGGAACTGGTCAAACGTGAACACGATATCGTCGCCCGTAAAGGCGGTGCCGTCACTCCAGGTCACGCCGCTGCGGGGCACGACAGTCAGCTCGGTGTAGTCGTCGTTCCACTCCACGGACTCCGCGAGCCACGGGGTAGTGCTGAGGTCGCCTGTCGGATTGACGAGAGCCAGAGTTTCGAAAATGACTTTGGCATAGCCATACTTCGACGCTGACGAGTCGCCCAAATAGGGGTTGTGCGATTCAGTGGTAATCGCGCCATCTGGTTTTGCGATTGTGAGTGCCGCGCCGCTACCGCTACCGCTATCGCCGCCGCTCGTGGCGCAGCCGGTCAGCGCCAGCGCCGCCGCGATGCCGATGGCACCGATCGATGTTCTTAGCCTCATTGCTATTCTCCTTCGTGTGGGCGCACGACCCTGTGCGTGTGAGTGTATGACGCCGGGCGTGTCCGAAGGACGACGACGGTGTCGAACTGAGTGCGGGTTTACCTTACAATCAAGTAAGTAAGTTAAGCAAGCATCCGTTTAGTCGATCTCGATGCTCGTGCGCGGATATACTTTCATCCGGAAAGCAGCTAAAGGGGGAGGCGAACCATGGCAGGTAATCGGCGGCCACCCCGTTCCCGGCCTGAGACGCTCGCTCGGCGCCGTGACATCCTCGACGCCGCGGTCGAAATCTTTGGCAACAAAGGCTTTACCGGCGGAACGCTGCAAGAGATTGCCGACGAAGTGGGCATGACTCACGCCGGAATCCTTCATCACTTTGGTTCAAAGGACAAACTTCTTCTCGAAGTGCTCGCCCTCCGCGATGAGACAGACGTTGCTGATCTCGAAGAGCAACATATCCCGGACGGGATCGCACTTTTCCGCCACCTAGTTCGCACGGCGTTTATCAATGAGGGCCGCCCGGGTATCGTTCAGGCCTATGCTGTGCTGTCTGCGGAGTCGGTGACAGACGATCACCCCGGGCGCGACTTCTTCGAAAAGCGGTATGAAGTGCTGCGCGGTGCGGTCTCCGACGCCTTTGAGATTGTGTGCGCCGAGCACGGAATCACGTCGAAAGAAAAGATCGACCTCGCATCCGCCAGCATTTTGGCGGTGATGGACGGGCTGCAAGTGCAGTGGCTCCTCGACCCCAAGACCGTCGACCTCGGCCGAGCATCGGAATTCGCTATCGAAGCGATCGTCGACTCCGTGATTGCTCCGGCGCGGTCAGCGCTGTCCTGAGGGGCGGCAAACGTGAGCGTCGCCATTCGCTGCGCTCATGAGCTTAGGCGCTAGCCCGCGCAATTAATCGCGGCGAGACTAGCCCTCCGCACTGCGCGGCCCGGTGAGGCTGAGATGCGCTTGTCAGCATCGTCGCCCAGTATGGGGAGTATGAGTTTTGAGCTCCCGCCGCTGCGGAATCCACGACGGACTATTGGCGATCGAACCTTTGATTTCTCGCGCCAGGTTGCGGTGATGGCGATCGTGAATCGCACGCCCGATTCCTTTTACGATGCGGGAACCAACTACGCGCTTGAGAATGCTGTTGCCGCGTCGCTGCGGGCTGTCGAGCAGGGAGCCGATTGGATCGATATTGGTGGCGTTCCGTTCGCTCCGGGCGACCCTCTGAGCGTGGAGGAGGAGTGCCAGCGCGTCGTTCCTGTGGTGCAGGCGCTTCGCGAAGCATCCGACGTCGTGATCTCCGTCGACACCTTCCACGCTGAGGTTGCACGCCGCAGCATCGCGGCCGGAGCCACGGTGATTAATGACACGACAGGCTTGAGCGATCCTGACCTCGCCGGCGTTGTCGCTGCCAGCGATGCATCGCTCATTCTTGTTCACTCGCGGGCGCAGCCACGCACCCAGTTCGCTCGGCCGCAGTACGACGATGTTGCGGCAGAGGTGCGGGACTTTCTGCAGAGCCGAGTCGAGCAAGCTGTGGATTCTGGAGTTGCCGACGATCGGCTCTTCATCGATCCGGGGCACGACCTGAACAAGAACACGCTGCACAGCCTCGAGCTCACGCGCCGCCTCGACGTAATCACCGAACTCGGGTTGCCGACCCTCGTCGCGCTCTCCAATAAAGACTTCATCGGCGAAGTGCTTGATAAGCCGAAGCGTGAACGGTTAGAAGGTTCGCTCGCAGCCGCCGTGGCAGCCATCCTCAATGGCGCGAGGGTGGTGCGGGTGCACGAGGTCGCTGAAACGGTAGCTGCCGTGCGCATGACGGAAGCGATCCTGGGGCTCCGCGAGCCGGCGCTGCTGAAGCACAACATGTCCGACATCAACGAAAGGTAGGCACCGTGGCCGACGCATCCGACATCCATTCCCTCAGCGCTGGGGCGCCGCTCACCGACGAGCAACTTCTCGCGAGCTACGCGGTGGCTGATCGATCAGTGCCGTGGTTGCGCGCGAACTTTGTGTCGAGCATCGATGGCGCTGCCACCCACGAGGGTGTGTCTGGTGGGCTTGGCACGGACTCAGACGGTCGTGTCTTCGGGCTGCTTCGACGGCTTGCGGATGTTATCGTCGTTGGTGCGGGAACGGTGCGGCAGGAGGGCTACCGCAATCTCGCTCTCGACGAGGAGTCTGCAGAGTGGCGGACTGCGCAAGGACTCGCCGCTCAGCCACCGTTTGCCATAGTGACGGCATCCCTGCGGCTGGAGCCGGGAGACCTGGGCAGCTACGCGACGCGCCCCCTCGTGGTGACCACCGAGAGCGCACCCGCGGAGAGCCGTAAACGAATCGAAGAGGTTGCTGACGTGATCATTGCGGGGGATGCTGCCGTAGATACCGTCGAGATGAAACACCTTCTGGCGGAACGCGGGCTAGTTCAGCAGCATAGCGAAGGCGGTCCGACACTCTTCGCGACCATGATTGCCCAAGGCGTTGTCGACGAGCTTTGCCTCACCGTGAGCCCGCGGCTTGAAGGCGGCTCGGCGCGACGCATTGTGGACGCGGCGGATGCGACACCGCAAAACATGTCGCTCGCGCACGCGCTGTCCGCGCCCGATGGCACGCTACTGCTGCGCTACCTCCGCGCCGCTCGCTAGCGCGTTGTCGTTGCGATACGCGCGCGCTAGCACTCGACGACGTTGACGGCGAGACCGCCCATCGACGTTTCCTTGTAGCGCGAACTCATATCCTTGCCGGTCTCGGCCATGGTGATGATGACCTCATCGAGCGAGACGCGGTGCTCGCCATCGCCCCACAACGCCATCTTCGCGGCATTGATCGCCTTCGAGGCAGCAATCGCGTTGCGTTCAATGCACGGAATTTGCACGAGTCCACCAATGGGATCGCACGTGAGTCCGAGGTTGTGTTCCATCGCAATCTCGGCCGCATTCTCGACCTGCGCGGGGGTTCCGCCGAGAATCTCTGCGAGTCCCGCGGCCGCCATGGAAGAGGCTGAGCCGACCTCGCCCTGACACCCGACCTCGGCTCCCGAGATGGAAGCCATGCGCTTGTAGAGCACGCCCACGGCCGCGCTGGCCAGCAAGAAGCGCACGGTAGCGTCATCCTTCGTCGCCTGGTCGGCGTCTTTCATGCCTGGTGCGTAGTGGGTCGCGTAGAACAGCACGGCCGGGATGATGCCGGCAGCACCGTTGGTGGGGGCAGTGACGACCCGGCCACCCGAGGCATTTTCTTCGTTGACGGCGAGGGCAACGAGGTTGACCCATTCCTGCCAAAAGTTCGGATCGCGGTTGGGGTCTTCTTCACGCAGGCGTCGGTGCCATTCGGGAGCCCGGCGCCGCACCTTCAAATTGCCGGGCAGGTTGCCGGTGCGCTCAAGGCTGTTGTTCTTGCACTCATCCATAACATCGCGGATGTGCAGGAGCCCAGCAACCACCTCAGACTCGGGACGGCGCGCCAACTCGTTGCGCAACATCACGCCGCTGAAGCTGAGCCCCTCGGCGCGACAGTGCGCGAGCAATTGCGCTGCAGTGCGAAACGGCAGCGGATCCGCCACGGCGGCTGGGCCGCTAGAGGAGCTGCCATCACGGTTGTCGCCCTCGCGATAGATGAAACCGCCACCGATCGAGAAGTAGGTTGCCTCGAGAATTGCGGTGCCATCCGCATTGTATGCCGCAAAGCGCATGCCGTTCGGATGCCCATCGAGAACGGTGAGCGGGTGCAGGGCGATGTCGGACTCGCGGAACGGCACATCGTGACTCGCGCCCAAGCGCAACAACCCGGATTCTTCGATGCGGGCCAGAATCTGTTCCATCTCCGCGGGGAGCACGCGGTCGGGCAACTTGCCTTCCAAACCAATCAGTACCGCGCTCATCGTGCCGTGGCCAGCACCGGTTGCGGCGAGAGAACCGTAGAGGCGAACGCTGAGAGTGGCGACAGAGTCGAGCATCCCGTGGTCGGAAAGATCAGCGGCGAAGGACGCAGCCGCGCGCATGGGGCCGACCGTGTGTGAACTGGACGGGCCGATGCCAACAGTGAACAGATCGAAGCTGCTGAGGGGCACCTCTTCGAGCGAGGGCGTTGGTACTTCAGTTCGGGGGGTCAGATTGCGAATGGCCACGGTGACTCCGTTTCTTCACCACACTGCGTCGTGCGGGCGTCGTTGAGTCCTCTCCGCTCTGTATTGGGCCTGAGAGTTTCCGCACGCTTGTGGCGTTGCGTTGCCCCGTCGGCGAGTCGGACAGGGCCGACTACTTTTCAGAGTTGCCTATCCACTGCGGTACTGGGGCCTGAGAGATTCCCGGAGAGGGTTTGCTCCTACGGCGCCAACCATCGATCGGAAGGACTCTCCCGCAGCGGAATGACGGCTGTTCACTTGTGCCATCAGCATACACTTGAGCCTGCCTCGCAGACCCGTCAATCTCGCGCCGGACTGGTGCTCAGTCGAGCGAGCGTTCCGCCCCTCAGCGCTGCGAAACGCGCGCTCGTAAAGACCGCTTAGTCCTCGGGGTCTGAGGGATCGATCGGCTCGTGGTGGTCAGCGTTTGTCACTCCACGGCGCCAGTAACCGTCGGCTGTTACTTGCTGCTTGGGGAGGCCTAGCTCACGACGCAGGTAGCGGCGGAGCGGAACCAGAGTTGTCGCTTCTCCCGCAAGGAACACGAAGGTCGACTCGCCGATTTCGCCGAGCGCGCGCAACGCGGCTTCCAGCTGACCGAGGCCGTCTCGGCGATAGAACCAACCGGCATCCATGCGTGCCTTCAGCTCGTCGCTGAAGTAGCTCTCAAGGCTTTCGTCGGCGACATCGAATAGGGCGGTGATGTTTACCGAGGTGGGGAGCATGTCGATCCAGCGCGAGGCTGCCGGGAACGCCGTTTCGTCCGCGATCAGGATGACGTGGGTTGCGCCAACGGGCAGCAGTCGTGATCCCCGCGGACCGGCGATCACGAGGCTGTCGCCAGCGGCGGCTTTTCCGGCCCAGGCGGAGGCGGGCCCCTCGTCTCCGTGGACGACGAAGTCGATGTCGAGCTCGTGACGACCAGCATCGCTGCGGAAGCCGAGCGGGGTGTAGTCACGCGAGATAACCTTGCCCTCGCCCTTGGGCTTCTTGATTCCATCGGCGGTCATCGTGGGTGCAGTGAGCACGCCGGTTGCGGGATCGGGAAAGAATACTTTGACGTGGTCGGTGGGGCCACTGCTGACAAATCCGGCGAGTTCATCACCGCTGAGGGTGATGCGCGCAATCGACGGCGCCGGGTGGCTGACGGCGCTCACTGTCAGGTGGCGGATGACGAGGGGATGCTTGACGGAGTCACGTTCAATTGTCATAGGCGATGGGCGCGGGCGCCAGCTCATTTCGATAAAAGTTAGGCTTACCTAACTACTGTAACCCTCGCGTGCGGGGAGAGCTAGAGCGACGGCGTGGTTTCTGTCGTCGTGATGGAGATTTCGCCCTTGAGCGAGCGATGCACGGGGCACTTGTCGGCAATGACGAGAAGCGAAGCACGTTGCTCGGCGGTGAGGTCGCCCTCGAACGTGAGCTCGCGTGTGAAATGCTCGACCATTCCTTCGGTCGAGGTGCAGTGCTCGCACGCGGCCGCGTCGATACGCTCGCGACTCAGCCGAACGCTGACCGACTTCAACGGCATCTTCTTGCGGTCGGCGTACATCCTGATGGTGATGGAAGTGCAGCTTCCAAGCCCGGCCAAGACAAGGTCATAGGGTGCTGGGCCATGATTTTCGCTCAGCGGTGCAGGCTCATCAGAGATGAGCTCGTGACCCGAAGCAAAGACGCGCTGTTCGTAGCGCGCAGGGCCGCTCTCGGTGACGATCACCGAACTGCCATCGGCGGTGATCGAGGCGCTCGGGTTGTCGACGACCGGTGAAGTCTTCGGTCCAGCACTGCTCGCCCGCGGTTCTGGGGCTGCGGTGTGGTCGAAAGCATAGCGAGCCGACCAGGCCGCGATCATGCTGGCCGCGAAAGCAGCATCATCACGATTGCTCAGGAGATGATCCGCACCATCGAGAGCCACGAACGACTTGGGGTGCTTCGCTGTTTCGAAAATCTCCCGCGCGTTGTCGATGCCCACGGTCTGATCGATGGGGGAGTGCATGACCAAAAGTGCGGCATTCAGATCGCGCAGTCGAACCGACTGAGGCTGTGCGGCAATGTCGTCGAGGAGTTGTTTGCGGATGCGGAACTCGCGGCCGCCCAGCTGAACCATTGCTTCTCCCGCAGTCACAATTTCCTCGCTCGCGTGGGCGAACAGGTTCGTGATGTGGGCAGGGTCGCTTGGGCTGCCGAGTGTGACGACAGCACGCGTCGAGGGCACGCGATGGGCTGCAGCGAGCACGGCGGCTCCGCCCAGGGAGTGTCCAATGAGGATCGTGGGGGCGCGGTAGTTGGTGCCGAGATATTCGGTGGCGGCCACAACATCATCGATGTTTGAGCTGAAGTTGGTGTTAGAAAAATCACCGTCGGAGCCGCCCAAGCCAGTGAAGTCGAAGCGCAAGACGGCGATGCCGTAGTCGACGAGTGCTTTCGAAATACGTGAGGCAGCGAATGAGTCCTTCGAACACGTGAAGCAGTGAGCGAAGAGCGCGTAGGCGGAAGGGGTGCCTTCGGGGAGGTCGAGGCGGGCCGCCAGCATGGAGCCGTTGGAGCCGGGGAATTCGATCTTCATTGTCCGTTACCGCTTTCGTGTCGACTTGCTCCAGCGTTTCTTATCCGGATACCGGATGCAACGCCCCCATGCTCTCAGTTCTTCCCGTTAACGCCAGAACGGCTGGCAAAGACGGTGTCTTCGCCAGCCGTTCTGAAAAGAAAATTACTCCGCGGCACCTGCAAGCGAACCGCTGATCTGGTCGCCGGAGGGGTCGTAGACGAGACACAAGATCTCGCGGTCGCCCTCTGACCAGCTGCCCTCGGTGGGGTAGTACCAGGAGAAGTCGTAGACCGAGTCTTCGTACTCTGCGCCGATAAAGGTTCCGAACTCTGCGTAGCAGTCAGCCGTTGCCTGATCTTCGATTGCGGAGTCACCGGGGAAGTCGCCGTCGGCCATGTAGGACGCCGCGTAAACCTCTGCATCGTGCGGCTCGGCGCAGTCGATGGTCTTGGTGCTGGAAACTTCGCCGCCATCTTGGTTGCCGACTTCGCAGTCACCAATAACGAGGCTGAAGATATCTTGAGTGGTGCCGGCTCCGGGGTCGACGGCATCCGAAATTTCGTTCGTAACTTGATCGATGATGCTGCAGCCACTGAGCGCCACGGCTGCAACAGCAATGGTGGCGATGGCGAGCGTCCGGCGCCAGATGTTATCTGTCGTCATAGAAGTGGGTCTCTTTCGTCTGAGGTGGTCACGCTTCGTTCTTCTCAAGCTTAGTGAAATTCAGCACATTCACAGGTGGAAGAAGCGGGAAAAACGCTAATGAGAGCCCAAAAACCCTAGAACTTCGTCGTGGAGCACGCCATTTGTTGCCAGAGCGTTACCTTCCCACGGTCCGGGAACGCCTTCAACAGAAGTGAAACGACCGCCGGCTTCCAACACAATGGGGATCAGAGCCGCCATATCGTAAGGCTTCAGATCGAATTCGCCCACGACATCGAGCGCACCTTCGGCGAGCAGCATGTACGCCCACATATCGCCGATTGCGCGCGAACGCCACGTGGCACGAGTCAACGCAACAACTGCATCGAGGCGACCAGCTTCATCCCAGCCCGGCAGGCTGTTGTAGCTGATGGATGCCGCCTCAAGCGAAGACACCTTGCTCACTGAGATCTGTTCGGGCTCGCCATCGCGGGCCTGAGCGAAAGCGCCGTGACCGGTTGCCGCCCACCACCGCTTACCCAGTGCGGGGGAACTGACCACGCCAACCTGGGGCACACCATCGATGACGAGCGAGATAAGCGTTCCCCAGATGGGGACGCCGCGCAAAAAGTTGGAGGTGCCATCGATGGGATCGATAATCCACTGGCGGTTCGAGTCTCCGGCCTCGCCATACTCTTCTCCGAGAATCGAGTCTCCGGGGCGGGCAGCAGCAATTCCGGCACGGATGCTGCGCTCAACAGCTTTGTCGGCATCCGTGACCGGCGTGCGGTCGGGCTTAGTCGTGACTTCGAGGTCGAGGGCGGTGAAGCGGTCGAGCGAGATGAGGTCGGCATCGCCGGCAAGGGCGAGCGCGAGGGAAAGATCGTCGGCGAGAGTGTATTCGGTCACGACTACACGCTAGCGGAACCGAGTGTCGTGATGAGCCGCTGGAACGAGTCGAGGCGCAACTTGCCGACCTCGCCGAGCGCTCCGGCTGCGACCGCTTCAGCGATCGCGCAGTCGGGGGCATCGGGCAAGTGAGTGCAGCCGCGCGGACATTCTTCGGCAAGCTCGGCCAAGTCGGTAAACGACGACAAGATCTTGCTCGGGTCGATGTGACCGAGGCCAAAGGATCGAACTCCGGGAGTATCGACGACCCAGCCGGTGCCCACGCGATACGAAATGGTCGACGACGACGTGTGACGCCCGCGCCCCGTGACTGCGTTGACATGGCCGACCGCGCGATTAGCGTCGGGCACAAGAGCATTGACGAGCGTCGATTTGCCCACTCCCGAGTGGCCAACCGCAACCGTAGTGTGGCCTTCCAGGAGCGCGCGCAGCTCGTCGAGGGGAACCTCGTCTGAACGGCTCTCGATCACTGTCAGATCGAGACCGGCAAAGTTCTCCAAAAACGGCGCCGGATCTTGCAGGTCAGTCTTGGTGATGCACAGGATGGGATCAATCCCCGCATCAAAGGCCGCCACGAGATAGCGGTCGACGAGTCGCGGTCGCGGCTCCGGGTCGGCGGCGGCAACAACGATGAGCATCTGGTCGGCGTTGGCGACAATGATGCGTTCGACGGCATCCGTGTCGTCGGCGCTGCGGCGAAGCAGTGTGGTGCGCTCTCGGATGCGCACGATGCGCGCGAGAGTGCCTTCGGTGCCGGTTGTATCGCCGACGAGATCGACCCAGTCACCGGTGACGACCGACACTTTGCCCTGTTGGTTGCGGCCGAGTTCACGCGCACGAGCGGCAATGATTTGGCGTTCGTCTGGCGTTCCCTCGTCTACCCAGACTCCATAACGCCCGCGATCGACGCTAAAGACGCGCCCCTCAATGGCGTCGGCGTGGTCGGGGCGAATCTTGCTCCGTGGCTTATTGGCCTTGGGGTTCGGTCGCATGCGAATCGAACTCTCGTCGTATTCGCTGTACTTGCGGTCATCATCGTCGTCATCGCCCGTGAGCCAACTCATCGTTAGAGCAATCCGAGAGTGTCAGTGGTCAGCGGCGCATCGCCGACGAGCGTGCGCCACAGCTCAGGGAACTGGGGGAGCGTCTTGGCGGTCGCGTCGATACCCTCGATCTCCACGCCTTCAATGGCAAGGCCAATGATGGCGCCGGCCGTGGACATCCGGTGGTCTTCGTAGCTATGCCACACGCCACTGTGCAGTTCGGCTGGCTCAATGTGGAGACCGTCGTCGAGTTCGGTGACGGATCCGCCGAGCGAGTTGATCTCGGTGCGTAAGGCTGCGAGACGGTCGGTTTCGTGGCCGCGCAAGTGGCCGATTCCCGTGATTGTGCTCGCGGACGACGCGAGTGCTGCGATCGCCACGATTGCGGGAGCGAGCTCGCCACCGGTAGAGAGGTCGAGCTCAATTCCGGGGTAACGGTGACCGCCCACCACGCCTACGCCGCCATCGACAGTGAGCGCACCATCTTTGCGCGTGACCGTCGCACCGAAAAGCGGAAGTAGCTGCTCAAGGTCAGCACCGACCTGAGTGGTCGACTCTGGCCAGCCTTCGATCGTGACCGTTCCGCCAGCCACGATCGCGGCAGCCAAGAACGGCGCTGCGTTGGAGAGGTCGGGCTCGAGCGCCACGTCGATCGCGTGGATCGGGCTAGCAGGAACAACCCACACCCCGGGTTCCGGGCTCTCGACCGTGACCCCGCGAGCAGCAAGACACGCAATCGTCATTTCAATGTGCGGCATGCTCGGCAGCTTGTCGCCGGTGTGACGCAGAGTGAGTCCGTTCTCGAAGCGTGCTGCCGCAAGAAGAAGACCAGAAACGAATTGGCTGGATGCCGAGGCATCGATGCTGACGTCGCCGCCGGCAACCGTGCCCATGCCATACAGGCTGAAGGGGAGGGTTCCGCGACCGTCGTCGGAGACATCCACGCCGAGCGCTCGCAGCGAGTCAATCGTGGTGCGCATGGGACGACGAAGGGCTGCTTCGTCGCCGTCGAAAGCGACCGGCCCGAGGGCGAGCGCCGCAACGGGCGGGAGGAAACGCATGACCGTTCCCGCGAGACCACAATCGATTGAGGTGCCACCTTCGAGTTCACCCGGGGTGATCTGCAGGTCGGGACCAAAAGCGTTCCCCGTTGCGATCTCGTCAATTCCCACGCCGAGCGCGCGGAGAGCCTGAATCATGAGAGCGCTATCGCGCGAATGAAGGGGCGAGTGCAAACGAGAGGGGCCATCAGCGAGGGCCGCCAAGACCAGTTCGCGGTTCGTGAGACTCTTGCTGCCCGGCAAACTCAGTGACGCTGCGAGCGCATGCGAAACGGTGGGCGCAGCCCAGTTTCCGGGCACCGTGGTGTCTGGCACCGTCTCGTCGTCATACGGGCTGAATTCTGGGTTGGAATACTTAGATACGAACATCAGTTACTAAGAGTATCGGCGTTTAAGACCCCACGGAGGAGGCGCCCGTATGACCGCAGTACTGAACACTCAGCAGGATGCCGTCATCAGCGAACTAGAATTGTCGCTAATGACTACCGACAGAGTTGAGCCCAGCGCTACCGATGCTGCCGCTGACGAGAAGCGACGACAGTTTGAAGAGCAAGCGCTGCCCTTTATGGACCAGCTTTTTGGCGCTGCCATGCGTATGACCCGCAACCCCACCGACGCTGCAGATCTCGTTCAAGAGACCTTCGTAAAAGCGTTCCAAGCATTCGGGCAATACCAGCAGGGCACCAATCTGAAGGCCTGGTTGTACCGCATCCAGACCAACACCTTCATCAACATTTATCGCAAGAACCAGCGCAATCCTTATCAGGGCACGATCGATGAGCTCGAAGACTGGCAATTGGGTGGCGCAGAATCTGTCACCCAGTCGGTGTCGACCCGGTCTGCCGAGGCTGAAGCGATTGATCACCTGCCCGACAGCGCGGTGAAGGATGCCCTGCAGTCGATTCCCGAAGACTTCCGCCTCGCGGTCTACTTCGCCGACGTTGAGGGCTTCTCCTATCAGGAGATTGCCGACATCATGAAAACCCCCGTAGGTACCGTAATGAGCCGACTGCACCGTGGCCGTCGTATGTTGCGCGAACTACTGGCCGACTACGCGCGTGACCGCACCCCCGTCACGCCAGCAGCATCAAGGAGCACCAAATGACCGACTGCGGTTGCGAAAAAGCAAAAGCTGAACTCGAGGAATACCTCGACCGCGAACTCAACGAGGCCGACTTTCAGGATGTCTCAAACCATCTCGACAACTGCGAATCCTGCTCGAGCGAACATCTTGTGGCACTCGCGTTGAAGCTCAAGGTCAAGCAGGCCTGCCGTGAGACGGCACCGGATGATCTGCGCAGCGCGATCTTGTCGAAGCTGGCGGGCGCCTAAACACTCTCTAGCGCTGAGCGCCTACAGCTGCTCACGTGCTAACGCAAAAGCGGGCATCCTCCGAAGAGGATGCCCGCTTTTGTCATTAACGCGGGTGCGGTTACGGCTGGGTAATCGCGTGGTCGATCAGTTCGGCCTGCTCGAGCGCGCTGCGCTTCGACGAACCGGTCGCCGGTGAGGCGGATGCCGGACGCGAGGCGAGCTTGATCTCGCGCGACTCAAGGTGGCGCTGCAGTTCCAAGCTAATGAACGGCCAAGCACCCTGGTTCTCGGGCTCATCCTGAGTCCACACGATGTCTGCGTTCGGGTACTGGCTGAGAACCACATTCATGTCGGCAACGGGGAGCGGGTAGAACTGCTCCATGCGCACCACGGCGATGTGCTTGATCTCGCGCTTGTCGAGTTCGGCAATGATGTCGTAGTAGGTCTTGCCCGACGTCACGATGACGCGAGTGACGGCCGACTTGTCGTCGAGACGAACATCGTCGAGAACGGGCTCGAAGCGACCACTCGTGAAGTCGGCAACATCACTGGTGGCACCGCGCAGGCGAAGCATCGCCTTCGGGGTGAACACGATCAGAGGACGGCGCGGACGCGAGTAGGCCTGGCGGCGCAGCAAGTGGAAATACGATGCCGGCGTTGACGGGCGTGCCACGATCATGTTGTTCTCGGCACACATCTGCAAGTAGCGCTCGATGCGGGCGGAGGAGTGATCAGGGCCCTGGCCCTCATAGCCGTGCGGCAGCAGCATGACGACGCTCGAACGTTGCGCCCACTTCTGCTCGGCGCTCGAAATGAACTCGTCTACGACAATCTGAGCGCCGTTGGCGAAGTCACCGAACTGGGCTTCCCACATGACGAGAGCGTCGGCACGCTCGACCGAGTAGCCGTACTCGAAGCCGAGCGCGGCGTACTCGCTGAGCAGCGAATCGTAGATCCAGAAGCGTGACTGGTTCTCGGAAAGGTTTTGCAGCGGCAACCACTCTTGACCGTTTTCGCGGTCGTGGAGCACAGCGTGACGCTGAACAAACGTGCCGCGGCGAGCATCCTGACCGGCCATACGCACCGGGGTGCCTTCGAGAAGCACAGAACCGATAGCGAGCAACTCGGCGAAAGCCCAGTCGATGCCGCCCTTGCGGCTCATGTCGGTGCGCTTCTTCAGCAGGGCCTGCAACTTCTTGTGCACGGTGAAGTTTGCCGGTGGGTTAGCGTGCGCGTCGCCAATGAGCTGAACAACGCTCTCGTCGATGCCCGTCGTGATGGGCTCTCCGATGGCATCGTCGCGCTGCGAGCCGGGACGCTCGAGGTCAGAAACTCCGTTGCC
This sequence comes from Salinibacterium sp. NG253, assembly GCF_015864945.1. Lineage (GTDB taxonomy): Bacteria > Actinomycetota > Actinomycetes > Actinomycetales > Microbacteriaceae > Rhodoglobus. The sequence goes on from NZ_JADYWF010000003.1 coordinate 22,741, forward strand.
ATCCTTCGTGAGGATCGGCATCGAACCGGTCTGAGCGGCATGTGTTTCGGCAAAAGCGCGCTCGAGGCGGTCTTGGAAGTCCTGGTGGCTGGCTTCGTACTCTTCCTGAGTGATGTCGCCACGACCAACGAGACCCTCGGTGTAGAGGGTTCGAACGGACCGCTTCGCTTCGATCAAGTTGTACATGAGCGGCTGCGTCATCGAGGGGTCGTCGCCCTCGTTGTGGCCACGGCGGCGGTAACAGATGAGGTCGATCACAACATCGCGGTGGAACTTCTGGCGGTAAGCGAAGGCGAGCTCGGCAACCCGAACAACAGCTTCGGGGTCGTCACCGTTCACGTGGAAGATCGGTGCCTGGACCGTCTTGGCAACATCTGTCGAGTACTGCGACGTGCGGCCCTCGCTCGGCGGCGTCGTGAAACCAACCTGGTTGTTGATGTTCACGTGGATGGTGCCACCCGTGCGGTATGCCCGCAGCTGCGACATCTGCAAGATTTCAACAACGATTCCCTGACCGGCCATCGCCGCGTCTCCGTGAACCATGACGGGCAGAACGGCGTAGGAACCAATGGGGCGACGGTCTTGCTTAGCGCGAACGATTCCCTCGAGCACGCCATCTACCGCTTCGAGGTGTGACGGGTTAGCGGCAAGGTAGACAGGAATCTGGCGACCATCGGCAGCAGTGAAGGTGCCCTCGGTGCCGAGGTGGTACTTCACGTCACCCGAACCCTGAACGGTGCGCGGGTCTTGGGTTCCCTCGAACTCGCGGAAGATTTGACCGTAGGTCTTTCCGGCGATGTTCGTGAGCACGCTCAGGCGGCCACGGTGGGCCATACCGATGGCAACCTCTTCGAGGTTGGCCTCGGCGGCTTTCTGGATGACGGCATCCAGCAGCGCGATCGTTGACTCTCCACCCTCAAGGCTGAAGCGCTTCTGGCCGACGTACTTGGTCTGCAGGAAGGTCTCAAAGGCTTCGGCCTCGTTGAGCTTGCCGAGGATGCGCATCTGCTCGTCGTGGCCGGGCTTGCTATAGGGCTTCTCGACGTGATCCTGGATCCAGCGGCGCTGCTCCGGGTTCTGAATGTGCATGTACTCAATGCCAACGGTGCGGCAGTAAGCATCACGCAGTGTGCCAAGAATCTCGCGCAGTAGGGCTTGACGCTTGCCGCCGAAACCGCCAGTGACAAACTCACGGTCGAGATCCCAGAAGGTAAGGCCGTGGCTCGAAATGTCGAGGTCGGGGTGTGAACGCTGACGGTACTCGAGCGGGTCGGTGTCAGCCATGAGGTGACCACGAACGCGGAACGAGTTAATCAGCTCCTGAACGCGCGACGTCTTGTTGATGTTGTCGGCGAGGTCGACGTTGATGTCGTTGGCCCAGTGAATGGGGTCGTAGGGGATGCGCAACGCCGCGAAGATGTCTTCGTAGAAGTTGTTGGCACCGATGAGTCGCTCGTGGATCTTCTTGAGGAACTCACCCGAGCCGGCACCCTGAATGACGCGGTGGTCATAGGTGCTCGTGAGGGTAACCGTCTTGCCGATACCCAACTCCGTGAGAGTGCGAAGGCTCGCACCCTGGAACTCGGCCGGGTATTCAAGCGCTCCGGCGCCGACGATCGTTCCCGAACCGCGCATGAGGCGGGGAACGGAATGCTCGGTGCCGATTCCGCCAGGGTTGGTGAGCGAAATTGTATTGCCCATGTAGTCGGGCCCGGTCAGCTTGTTCGCGCGGGCGCGAGACACAACATCTTCGTAGGCGGCGAGGAACTCGGCGAAGCCCATGGTCTCGGCGTTCTTGATGCCGGGAACAACGAGCGCACGCGTGCCATCAGGCTTGGGCATGTCGATCGCGATGCCGAGGTTGATGTGCGCCGGAGTAACAACAGACGGTTTGCCATTTGGCTCGTCGTAGAAGACGTTCTGGCTGGGGAACTCTTTGAGAGTCTCGATAATGGCCCACGCGATGAGGTGCGTGAACGACACCTTGCCACCGCGAGCACGCTTGAGGTGGTTGTTGATGACAATGCGGTTGTCAATCATGAGCTTCGCCGGGATCGTGCGAACACTCGTAGCGGTAGGGACCGTGAGGCTTGAGTCCATGTTCGATGCGAGTGCCTTTGCAGCGCCACGGAGGGGAGCAACGACGTTCTCCGTTTTGGGCTTAGCTGCGGCCTCAGCCTTGAGCGTTTCAATCGGAACCGTCGACGGCGCTTCAGCCGGGATCGGCTGGGGCTTCGGCTCAATTGACGTAGTGCGAGCGATGGGCTGGCTGCCCGTGCTGGGGTTAGCCTCGTCGACGAAGGGCTTGGCCTCGGCGGCGGCAGGCGCTGCAGCGGGGGCCGCGGGAGCCGCGGGAGCTGCAGGAGCTGCGGCAGTGGGCTGCCGTGCAGTCGGCGTCGTCGCCGGGGCTGCGGCCGGAGCATCCGGAGTTGTTGACGTGGGAACGGCACTTGAAGGAGTCAAGTCTGCCGATGGCGTATAGCTCTCCAAAAAGGGCCACCAAGATTCCGCTACTAGATTTTTGTCTTCGAGGTACTTTTCGTACATCTCGTCGACCAACCATTCGTTGGCCCCGAAGTCGCCCGAGGAGTCTCCGTCCGCTGCGGTTCCGGTTACTTGGCCTGACACGTCAAACCGCCTACTTTCAGTTCTGGTGATCACAAAAACGGCGCGCGGTCTGCGCGCCAGACATCCCTGACAATGTTAATCGCTTTGTTGTGCGTCTGCTGGCCGTGAGGCGGCGATCTCCCTTATTTTCCTGACTTTTCTGCAGATTGTTTTCCTCTAGTGACAATTAGGCTCGTCACTATGGATTTCTACGAGACCACGCCCATGCACGACTTGACCTATTCCGACGTGTTTTTGGTGCCCAGCCACTCCTCGGTAGGCAGCCGGATGGCCGTCTCGCTGGCGCCCGGTGACGGAACGCCCGCGACCATTCCGCTCGTGGCATCCAACATGAACTCGGTGACCGGCCCTCGCCTGGCCGCCAGCCTGGCGCGACGCGGAGGACTCGGCGTGCTCCCGCAAGATCTCAGCGACGACGAGATGGCTGAGGCTCTCGCGTGGGTTCGAAACCAACCCGTCGATCTCGACTCCGCCGTCTTTTTGAGCCCGAACGACACAGTAGAGAAAGCGCTGCTGCTGGTGCCTCCGCTGCCCGGCCACGGGGTTGTGCTCCAGAACGACGGCGAACTCGTCGGTGTGGTGGATGCCGAACAGCTGGCCACGGCAATGCCCGGTGCCGCTCTGGGCGACATCGCCCGCGCCGACGCCCACGCGATTGACCGCACGGAGTTCGGCAGCGCTCGCGAACTCTTCGACCTTCTCGTCGAGCGAGGCCTCGGCTTCGCCCCGGTCGTTGAGGGCACTACGGTCGCAGGAACGACCAGTAAGACCAGCGCGCTCCGTTCCACCCTCTACACTCCAGCCCTCGACGGCGACGACAAACTCGCGGTCGCCGCCGCCCTCGGAATCAACGGTGATGTTGGTGCCCGCGCCAGTGCTCTCGTCGCCGCCGGCGCGTGCGCTCTTGTTCTCGACACCGCGCACGGACACCAAGAAGGCATGGTGCGGGCGATCGAAACGGTCGCCGCCCTTGACCTCGGCGTACCGCTGGTTGCAGGCAACGTGGTGACGAGCGCCGCTGTGCGTGACCTTGTCGGAGCAGGAGCAACCATCATCAAGGTCGGGGTTGGCCCCGGCGCCATGTGCACCACGCGCATGATGACCGCGGTCGGTCGTCCGCAGTTCTCCGCAGTGCTTGAGACGGCGGCAACCGCGCGCGAACTTGGCGCCCACGTGTGGGCTGACGGCGGGGTGCGCTACCCGCGCGACGTTGCGCTCGCGCTCGCCGCTGGGGCGACATCCGTCATGATCGGTTCGTGGTTTGCCGGCACGATCGAAGCCCCGGGCGAACTGCGTCACGACGATGCCGGTGCGCTCTACAAAACCAGCTGGGGGATGGCGTCAACCAAGGCAGTGCGGGCCCGTTTTGGTGGCCTTGATGCCTACGATCTCGCTCGCAAGGAACTCTTCGCCGAGGGAATTTCCGGCTCCAAGATTTATCTTGACCCGGCTCGACCGTCTATCGACGACCTCGTGGACATGATCACCTCGGGGGTGCGCAGCTCGTGCACCTATGCCGGCGCGGCCACTCTGAGGGAGTTCCGCGAGCGGGCGTTGGTGGGAATCCAGTCCGCTGCCGGGTATGAAGAGGGAAAGGCGCTGCCCGTGAGCTGGTAGTAGATCGGTGGTTACTGAGGAATCTGTCCTATAATCGAGCCCATAATGGACGACCCTCCCTCTAGTTGTCGCCGGGGCCCTTCTCCGTGCGACCATCACCTGTTTCTCGCCCGTTCTCTACCTACCTCCGCGGCTGGAGGTGAACTGTCATGAATGAATGGCTTCTCCTCGCCGCTGGCCTCGTGCTGACTGTTGGCACTGGCTTCTTCGTCGCCTCTGAATTTGCTCTCGTCAACCTCGATCGTTCCGATCTTGAGTCACGACAAGAGCGTGGCGAAAAGCGACTTTCCCCCATAATCGCGGCGCTCAAGCACACCTCGACTCATCTTTCGAGCGCGCAACTGGGCATCACCCTCACGACTCTTCTCGCGGGTTACACCCTCGAACCTGCATTCAGTATTTGGCTATCGATTCCGCTCGGCGAAGTGCTGCCTGACGGCGTCGTGGTCGTGCTCGCTAGCGTGCTGGCCATCACGTTCGCCACGCTGCTCTCCATGATCGTGGGCGAGCTGGTTCCCAAGAACTTCGCTCTCGCGTTGCCACGCGCCACCGCAAAATTTGTTGTGCCGTTCCAAATTCTCTTCACGACGGTGTTCAAGCCGGCTGTGAGCCTGCTCAACAACACCGCAAATGCGATCCTCCGCTCTGTGGGAATCGAACCGAAAGAAGAACTTTCGGGTGCACGCACGGCAGAGGAACTAACATCGCTCGTTCGCCGTTCGGCTAGCCAAGGAAGCCTCGAAGCGGACACGGCTACCCTGCTCGCGCGCACCCTCGCCTTTGCCGATCACACGGCGCAAGACGTGATGACGCCCAGGCCGCGGGTCGACAGCATCGACCGCACCGACAGTGCGCAAGACGTCATTGATCTCGCTAAGCGCACCGGCTTCTCTCGCTTCCCCGTAATCGACGACAGCATCGACGATGTTGTGGGCTTTGTGCACATCAAGCAGGCTGTTGCGGTGCCGCACAAGAAGCGTGCCGACGTGCCCGTTTCTGCACTGCAAACCGAAGCGCTTCGGGTGCCAGAAACGATGCGACTGGATGCCCTCCTCGCCGAACTTCGCGGACGTGGCTACCAAATGGCTGTTGTCGTTGACGAATACGGCGGAACTGCCGGAGTCGCCACGCTCGAAGACCTCGTGGAAGAACTCGTCGGCGAAGTTTCCGACGAGCACGACCGTTCGAAAGCAGATGTGGTGCGCTCGCGTGACTGGTTCACCTTCCCCGCAATTCTGCGCCCCGATGAGCTTCTCGAGCGCACCGGCGTTGAGGTTCCCGAAGAGGGACCGTACGAGACGGTCGCGGGTTGGCTCATGAGCGAACTCGGCCGAGTGCCACGCACCGGCGACACCATTACCGCCGCTGGCGGAGTGTTCCGCATTGAACGACTGGAAGGTCGACGCATCGACCGCGTGAGGTTTACCCCCGATCCCATTGACACCACGAGCGATGCTGAGGTGGTGCGCTAATGGACGTCTGGGGAATCATCTGGCTTTTCGTTCTACTGATCATCAACGCCTTCTTCGTGGGGGCAGAGTTTGCCGTCATTTCGGCACGACGCTCACAGATTGAGCCGCTTGCGGCATCCGGTTCACGCTCGGCAAAGACCGCGCTATGGGCGATGGAACACGCGACGCTCATGCTCGCGGCGTGCCAATTGGGCATCACAGTGTGTTCGCTGCTGATTCTGAATGTGTCAGAACCGGCCATTCACCACTTGCTTGAGGTGCCGTTGGCGCTGACTGGCCTCAGCGAAGAACTGATCAGCACGATCGCGTTTATTCTTGCGCTGATCATTGTGTCGTTCTTGCACGTTGTGCTCGGCGAAATGGTGCCGAAGAACCTGTCGTTCTCGATTCCCGATCGTGCGGTGCTGATTTTGGCGCCGCCGCTCGTGTTCATCGCGACAGTCTTCCGCCCGATCATCGTCGCCCTCAACGCGACAGCGAATGGCATCCTGCGACTCTTCAATGTCGTGCCTAAGAACGAAGCGAACAGTGTCTTCACGCTCGACGAAGTGGCCACGATTGTGGCGCAGTCGAAGCGAGAAGGTGTGCTGATGGATGCCGGTGGCACCCTCACCGGCGCGTTCGAGTTCACCTCCAAAAAGGTTCGCGATGTCGCTATCCCGATGTCGGGGCTCGTCACGCTGCCCGAGGATGCCACCCCTGCCGATCTCGAAAAGGCGGTCGCTCAGCGCGGATTCTCGCGCTACATCCTGCTCAATGACGCGGGAGAACCCACGGGTTATCTGCATTTGAAGGACGTCATCGACCTCGACGAGAGCGAATTCTCGGAGCCGGTGCCGCCCAAGCGGATTCGTCAGCTCATCTCGATGTACTGCGAGACCGACCTTGAAGATGCGCTGGCGACAATGCGTCGTTCAGGAGTGCACGTTGCTCGCAGCTTCGACGCGACCGGTGAAACCACCGGTGTGCTGTTCCTCGAAGACATCATCGAAGTGCTCGTGGGCGAAGTTCAAGACGCCACCCGGCGTCGCTAACAGCGTTCTCAACTATCGTTGACATCCATGGATACTGAGTCGATGTGGGGTGCTGCTGAGGCGGCACGTCACATCGCTCTGCCCCAGGACTCCGATGACAAGTATTCCCGCGGGGTGCTTGGGCTGATTACAGGGTCGGCGCAGTATCCGGGAGCCGCGGTTATCGGTGTCGAAGCCGCTGCTCGAACCGGAGTCGGAATGATCCGCTACCTCGGTGCTGAGCGTGCCGAAAACCTGATCCTGCAGCGTCGCCCCGAAGCGGTGATGGCTGACGGTCGCGTGCAGGCCTGGCTCATCGGCTCGGGTATGGATCATGCCAATCGCGAGCCCGCTTCCGAAAAACACATCACTGCCGCCCTGAGCCAGAACGTTCCCCTCGTGCTCGACGGGGGAGCCCTTGACGTGGTTCACCGCGTGAGCACCCCAACCGTAATCACCCCGCACTATCGTGAACTTTCCCGGCTGCTTGACGAGCCTGTCGACGAGATCGCTGCGGCCCCCCGGGACTGGGCGGAATCCGCCGCCACCCGACTCGGCTGCACCGTGCTGCTCAAGGGTCACACGACGTACATCACCGACGGAGCAACGACGGTCGCGGTGGCGGCAGCACCAGCATGGTTGGCTACCGCTGGCGCTGGAGACGCGCTTGGCGGCATCCTCGGGGCACTGGTCGCAACGCACAGTGACGCGGTGCTTGTTGATCCGGCACAACTCGTGGGGCTCGCTGCCACCGCGTCTTACATTCATGGTCGTGCAGCGCAGCTCGCTAGCGCTGGAGGACCACTCACCATCCTTGACCTGTGTGCTCACGTGCCTCACATCGTCGCGGAGCTTGTCGCGGTCGCTGGTGATAGTGCGCCTGCTCCCGCGCCAGCGTGCTGAACCGCCACACGGTCAGCGCCTTCGCGCTCTGGCTTCTCTTTATCGCGGTGCACCTCGTGCTGGGCTTGCTCAATCTTCAGGGCCCCGGAAACCCCTTTGGCGATGTCACCATCGTGTACGCAGGCTGGGCGCAGCAGGCCTATGCCTCAGGAATTGTGGTGGGCGTTGATATGCCGTGGGTGTATCCGCTGCTCGCGATCGTGCCGATTCTGGCATCAGTCACTTTTGGCATCGGCCACATCGGCGCGACGTGGCTCGCGCTCGTCATGCTCCTCAACCTCGTCGCGCTCGGGTTTCTCACCCGCTGGGGTCGCTCCCGCGCCGGTGTGATTATCGGATGGTGGTGGCTGGTCTTCTTGCTGGCCCTCGGACCGATTGCGCTCGGTCGCATTGACGCGGTGACGGTGGCGGTCGCGCTTGTCGGAGTGCGGCTGCTGAGCAGGCACCCCCGAGCGGCAGGCGTCGTTTTGGCGTGCGCCACCTGGATCAAGGTGTGGCCTGCAGCGCTCCTGCTCGCGGCGTTCATCACGTTGCGTCATCGTTGGGCTATCGCGATTGCCGCCGCGGGAACAACAGCCACCGTGGTCGTATTCGCGCTGCTGGCAGGCTCAGGGATGAACGTGTTCAGCTTTGTGAGTGAGCAGACAGGGCGCGGCATCCAAATTGAGTCTCCGATTGCCGGGTTCTGGCTTTGGCAGGCTGTGGCGGGCGTGCCCGACACTTTTATCTACTACGACGCCTCGATTCTCACTTTTCAAGTGACCGGAGCCGGAGTGCAACTCGCGGCGGCCCTCATGACACCGCTGCTGGGAGTGGTCATTCTTGTTATTGCTGTGCTGGGCGTGAGAGCAACGCGCGCGGGCTCCTCAACTCTTGGCGTTCTTTCGATGTTGAGTCTCGCCCTCGTGACCGCGCTCATCGTGGTCAATAAGGTCGGCTCGCCTCAGTTTATTGGCTGGCTCGCGGTACCGATCGTTCTTGGGCTGCTCACCGCTCGCGCCGAGGGGTCGCTTCGGTTCCGGATGCCCGCGGCGCTCGCCCTCGTCATTGCCGCCCTTACCCAACTGGTGTATCCCTACTTTTATGACCAGCTCTTGGCTGCCAACCCCATCATGGTTACCATCCTGACGGTGCGAAACGTGCTCGTTCTCGCCCTTCTGGTGTGGGCGATCGGGCAGCTCGTACGGCTCGGTTCTCGCCCGTCTGCGAGCGGGGAACAGACGCCGCAGCCGTTCTTCTCAACCCCATACAGCCCATCCCTCGAACGCCCCTCGGCAAAGGAGTCAGCATGATCGTCGCATTCTCAATCGCACCCAGTGGTGGTTCCGACGGAACCGATTCTGTCCACGATGCCGTGGCCGCCGCGGTGAAAGTGGTGCGCGAATCAGGGCTACCGAACCAGACCGACTCGATGTTTACGACGATTGAGGGGGACTGGGACGAGGTTTTTGCGGTGGTGAAAGCCGCGACAGAAGCTGTCGGGCAATTTGGTTCGCGGGTTTCGCTCGTGCTGAAGGCGGACATCCGCCCCGGTCGCACCGGAGAGATGACCGGCAAGCTCGAGCGCCTCGAAGAAGCACTCCTTCGCGCCGACAGCTAACGGTCGTCGGCGTGCCGTTGGATGACAGCACCTGCTCTTAACGAACAAACCGCACTGGATCCGCGTGAAGCGGAGTCAGTGCGGTTTGTTGTTGCGGCCAGAACTGCGCGGTAAGGCTTAGAGGTGGTGCATCGTGTCGGTCTCGATGAGGATGCCGTCTTCGAGAGCGCGCTTGCGCAGCGCTACCTTGGTGCCGACATCGAAGCCCGCGACGCGGTACTTCTCGCGAATGCGCTTGAGGTAGCTCTTGGCGGTCTCTTCAGAGATGCTGAGTTGGTAGGCGACCGACTTGACGGGCTCGCCGCCGCCGTAGAGCGCCATGACGCGACGTTCTTGAGCACTGAGCTTGGGGGCTCCACCGATTTCGTCGGCGTTGATTGCCAAGTCGAGCTCGGCGGAAATGAATGATTCACCCTTGGATGCTGCCCGAATTGCTTCCACGATCATGTCGGCGTCTTCGCTCTTGACGAGGTAGCCGAGGGCACCAGCGGCGAGAGCTTCGCGAACCACGTTGGGCTCGGAATAGGTGCTCATGAGAACAACGCGAACGTTCATCGACTTGAGAGTGTTGATCTTGAGCGAGACCGGGATGTTGTCTTTGAGGTCAAGGTCGAGCAGCACAACGTCGACAGGGAACTCGGGGTGGATCGTCAGTTCGGGCCACGTCGGCACGGCAACAACCATGTCGATGTCGGCTGCGGCCTGACGAATCCACTCGGTGAGCGCACCGAGCAACATTCGGTGGTCGTCAACGAGTGCGAGCCGGATGCGCTTTGTTGGTTCAGTCACGATTAGGTCCTCTGGTCGTTCGTCTTATCTTACGAAAATTATTGGTCAGCGGGGTTTTCGACAAGGCATTCAATGTCGAGGCGCACGCTGGAGTTCTCTATGGAGTCGGTATACGTTCCGACCTTCGCGACCGCTTCCCAGGTGGAAGCGTCAACACGATTTCGTGCCACTCCGGTCGAGGTGATCGAGATTCCGACTGCCACTTTGTCTTCGAAACCGGATGCCAAAACGGTAGTTGATGGCGCGATCGTGATGTGGACGGAGTTTTTGGCCCCGCGTTTGGTGGTGTCAGTCACAAAGAGCCACGCAGTCGAGAGCAAGCCGTCGCGCTGGGTGGAGTCGAGCAAACCGGCGAGGCTTCCCTTGTCGGTAAGTGTTACCGATTTGCCGAGCAGGTCAGACTCGGTGATCGCATGATAGAGCCAGGTTTCGCGGCGGCCCTCAATGAGGTGCAGTCGCAATTCGGTGGCGAGGGATGCCGCCGTCGAGGCAATTTTGGGTTGCAGAGGCAGCTTGGTTGAACCGTTTGCCACCGAGTCGAGCAGCTTTTCTGCGGCGAGGTCGAGGCGGGCCAGTTCTTCGGATGCCATCATGCCGACGGCAAAACGTGGTGCGGTGAGGGTGCTCTGAACGAGCACGCGGTCGAGCTCGACCTGCACGAGTTGGCGGAAGTTGACGATGAGGGAGAGACCAATCACGGTGGGGAGCACGGCGAACGCCACGGTGGTGATCTGCGGAGCAATATTGTCTTCAGTCAGGGGCACGTTCACCACGATGGCGGCGGCTAAGCCTGCGCCGACCGCAGAGACAGCGATGATGATGTCGGCGCTGGGGCGAACCGTCAGCACAAGAAGTAACGCCATTCCGGCCGCAACCGCGGAGGTCGCGTGGCCGCCGATGTTGTGTAGATCCCAGATGGCGAAGATGTCGAGCGCCATGACGGCGGCGAGGCCGACAAGGAAGAGCACGAACATCCAGAGCGGAAGTTGGCCGCTGGTGAGCTGCACCACCGTGATGGTGCCAATGATGATGACGATCAGGAGCACCCATGCAATAGCTGCCGCAACAGGATTGGGGTAGATGTCCCATTGGATCACGAGCCACACGAGACCGTAGATCGCGCGAAGGCTCACCAGAATGGCCGCTCCGATGCCGACGAAGCCGGTTCCGAGGCCGATGAGTCGGGGAGTGTCGTCGCCCGCGAGACGTCGAACCGCTGCGCTCTTAGCGTGGCGTGGTTTGCCGCCGACGATGACGCCGAGAGTGTTTTCTTCGGGAGGAGCGTAGGTCATCGGGGAACCTCCAAGACGACGGTGGTTCCGGAGCCGGGAGTGGAGAACAGTCGAGCTTGTCCGCCGACTTCTTTCAACCGTGCCACGACGGACTCTTTGAAGCCGAGGCTCGCCGAATCGACATCGTCGAGGATGAAGCCGACACCGGAGTCGGTGATCATGGCGCGAACGGTCGTGTTGTCTTCGGTGATCGTGACGTGAGCTTCGGTAACGCCGGAGTGGCGGCGAACGTTTTCGAGACACTCAGCGAGGGCGAGCAGGAAGGCGTCGAGGACGTCGCTGGGAAGCAGAACCTGGCCGGTACCGTGCCAACTGACTTCGAGTCCCATGCGGCCGAATCGCTGCTTGACTGACTCGAGCGTCGTGCCGAGCACTGTCTCACTTACGGGGGCGCTCAGGTTATAGTCGCCGGATGCTTGCGGCGTGGGGGTGGCACCGAGGCGAAGTTGACGCAGAAGTCGAGCATCGTCGCCGGCCTGCTGGCGCATGGCCTCTGCTGAAACGCCGACACCGGAGTGGGCGAGCAGCGTGAGAGTGGCCAGAACCGTGTCGTGAAGCAGGCGAGCACCCTGACGACGCTGGGCTTCGGTCTCGCTGGCTTGGCGTTCTGCGCGGTGGGCACGACCAATGCTGGCGATGCGGCGCACGGCTTGTGGAACGCCCGAGCTAATCCAGAAGCCGATGAGGGCGGCAAGGATCCAGCCGAAGATCGCGAGGGCGAGAGTGCGCACGGGCGGCTGGAACGGTGCGAGCGAAATAATGGTGACGCTCGCTACGGCGAGAAAACTGAGGAGCAATACGATGCGGCGCAGCAGCGTGGTCGTCAAAACGATGGCAAGACAGGCGAGGGATGCTGACGAGAGTTGGGCCACGGCAGAAAGCCCTGCTTGGCTCGGCCCGCCCGGTGTGCCCGCGATAAGAAGGATTGCGATGATGCCCACCACGAACGAGGGAATGACCCAGCCGATCGAGCGGCTGTTTCCCGTTTGGAACTGCAACACAGCCATGACCGCATAGAGCGGGAGGCACAGCAGCAGCGTCGTTGTCGACACTGCCCCCGGGATGCTCAGGCATACGACCGAAACGATCAGAAAACTAAGACTCGCTACTCGCGCAGTGCGCTGAAGTAGGCGATCTCGTTCTTTCGTAGTGAGGTCCATTTGTGGCAATGTTTGCACATTTCGTACCTCTCTCGGGGGTGACGCACCGCCGATTGTCATGAGAAAGCGACATTTTTTCGCCCAACACGCTCGGTGACGGACGATTCTCAGCAAATTTAGAGAGCGAGTAGGCGTTCCAACTGGGCGCTCACGAGCGCATCCTCAATCAAGAAACCGTCGTGGCCGAATGGGGAATGGATGACGTGTGGCAGCGCGCCGTCGATGTTGCCAGGCAGGTGCTCGGCAATGATCTCTTGGCCGGACACGGGGAAGAGTCGATCGCTGTCGATGCCAAGCACGAGCGCGGGCATCGTGGCGCGTGCCAGTGCTTGAGCGACGGTGCCGCGACCGCGGGCAATGTCGTGGGAGCTCATTGCTTCGACGAGAGTGACGTAGCTGTTGGCATCAAAGCGGCGCGCAAACTTGTTGCCGTGAAAGTCGAGGTAGCTTTCGACGGCATAGCGGCCGCCCTTGCCCCACGGGCTCACTTCGCTTTGCCACGTGCGGGCGAAGCGTTCATTGAGCTCGTCGGAAGAGCGGTAGTTGAGCAGTGCGAGGCGACGTGCGAGAGCGAGCCCGCGGTGGGGTCCGTCGCCATCGGCGGCGTCGTAGTACGCGCCATCCGCGAAGGCAGGATCGGTGCGCAACGACTCGACCTGAACCGAGTTGTGAGCGATCTGGTCGGCTGTGGAGACGGGCGGTGCGGCCAAAACGGCTACCTTCTCGACGCGATCAGGATGCGCGACCGCCCATTCCAGAGCGTGCATGCCCCCCATCGAGCCGCCGATCACCGCGGCCCACTTGTCGATGCCGAGGGCATCGCTCAGGGCGACCTGCGCGGCTACCTGATCGCGGATCGTGATGAAGGGAAAGCGGGCGCCGAACTCGGCTCCGTCGGGCGCGTGAGATGCCGGACCGGTGCTGCCCTGACAGCCACCCAAGATATTGGGAGACACGACGAACCAGCGGTCTGTGTCGATGGCTTTGCCTGGGCCGACAAGATCGTTCCACCATCCGGCGGTGGCGTGCCCGTTTCCGGGGTTGCCGACAATGTGGCTATCACCGGTGAGGGCGTGGGCGACGAGAATCGCGTTCGACGCGTCGTCGTTGAGAGTGCCGTGCGTTTCGTAAGCGATACGCGCTGAGGGAAGGCGGCGGCTGAACTCTAAAGCGAGATCGGTGATGGTGACGAACTGGCGTTGACCTACTGGATCGCCCTCGCGCCACGCGCCCGTCGCCGGGGGCTTGCCGAGGAGTGAACGCACGTTTGCGTCAGTGATGAATGCCGAAGGAACAGTGTCTTCAGGTGTCTGCCAGTCCATGTCGCCTTAAGTATCGCGAACTATTCTGTGTGGCACGGAATTATTACGAAGCTGGTGGCTGCCGACCGCGTTAACGAGGCAGTGGCGGGAGCACTCCGAAGAGCACTGCCGCCACTGGTGAAGCCAGCAGTCTTAGACGCGGGCGCGAGCCTCTGCGGCTGTCGCGCGGGCGGCATCGAAACCGGTTTGCAGGTCGGCCTTGATGTCCTCGATGTTCTCGAGGCCCACCGAAAGACGCACCAGTCCTGGTGTGACTCCGGCGGTCAACTGCTGCTCGGGGGAGAGCTGCGAGTGGGTCGTCGATGCAGGGTGAATGATGAGGCTGCGCACGTCACCGATGTTGGCCACGTGGCTGAAGAGCTCGACGCTGTTCACGAACGAGCGGCCAGCATCCACTCCGCCCTTGAGCTCGAAGGAGAGAACTCCACCGACACCCTTGGGCGCGTATTTGTTGGCGTTCGCGTACCACGGGCTCGAGGGGAGTCCGGCGTAGTAAACCGTGTCAACATCGTCGTGGCCGTCGAGCCACTCGGCGATTGCCTGAGCGTTTTGCACGTGACGCTCAATGCGCAGGCTGAGTGTTTCGATGCCCTGGATGAGCGAGAAAGCACTGTCGGGGGAGATGGCCGAACCAAGGTCGCGCAGCAACTGAACGCGGGCCTTGATGATGTACGCGATGCCATCGCCAAGAACGCCAGTGTAGCTGGCGCCGTGGTACGACGGGTCAGGCTCGGTGAGACCGGGGAACTTGTCAACGTTCTTCGACCACTCGAACTTGCCGCCATCGACAATGACTCCACCCAGAACCGTGCCGTGACCGCCCAAGAACTTGGTGGCCGAGTGAACGATGATGTCGGCGCCGTGCTCGAACGGACGAATCAGGTACGGCGTCGCGATGGTGTTGTCGACGATGAGGGGAACACCAGCAGCGTGGGCGACGTCGGCAACGAGCTCGATGTCGAGAACGTTGATGCGCGGGTTACCGATGGTCTCCGCGAAGAGGAGTTTGGTGTTGGGGCGGATAGCAGCTGCCCACTCGGCAGCGTCATCCTGGTTCTCAACGAAGGTGGTCTCGATGCCGAGCTTCGCGAGGGTGTACTTGAAGAGGTTGTAGGTTCCGCCGTACACAGACGACGACGAGACGATGTGGTCACCGGCCTGTGCAATGTTGAGCACGGCGAAGGTCGTTGCCGACTGGCCGGAAGCGAGCAACAGTGCTGCGGTTCCGCCTTCGAGAGCGGCTACGCGCTGCTCGACAACATCCTGGGTTGGATTCTGGATGCGGGTGTAGATGTTGCCGAATTCGGCCAGCGCGAAGAGGTTCTTGGCGTGATCCGCGTTGTTGAAGACGTACGCGGTGGTCTTGTAGATCGGTGTCGCCCGCGAGTTAGTCGTGGGGTCAGGCTGCGCGCCCGAGTGGATCTGCTTGGTTTCAAAGTTCCAGTCGCTCACGGCGGCCTCCTAGGTCGGTTGGTGGATCGGGATGTCCGCCACACTGTGAGCCTAAGCAGGCCCCGTGGGGCGGTCAATCACTCGTGAAATATGTCGTAACTCAACGTTTTTTAGTAGACAGATCTGTCTCTTTGGGCAAGGGCACAAAAACCCAGTTCGGTTTGGGCTCGATTATCGGTCGGAAAATCTTCTTGATCAACGGGGTCGACAGCACGAGAGCGATACCGATTGAGCCGAGCACCATGCTCACGAGCCACATGGCCGACGACCGTTCATCCAACAGCAGTCCGCTTTCGCGGAGCGGATAGAGGATGAAGCTGTGCAGGAGGTACACGTACATCGTGGCTTGACCGGCATCCGCAATCCACGTGTGGCGGCGAGGGACCAGAGCGAAGAACGCTGCGCTCAACAGGATGGCGAGAGCGATGAGGCCGAGCCGGACCGCACCAGCCCACCATTGGTCTTCACCAAGGCCCTGGTAGGAGTCGTCGTAAAAGAACCAGAAACGCAGATTGATGGTGCGCCACAGTTCGATGTTGCTGAGGATGATGGCGATCCACCCGAAGAAGATCGTGACCGCGAGTGCCCGAATGAGCAAGACCGAGCGTTCGGCGACCTTCCAGCGCTCCATGAGCTTCCACTCATTGAGTTTCCACCCCAGCACGAAGAAGGGCAGGATGCCGATGGCGCGAGAGAGCGAGAAGGTGCTGTCTACGTTGTCGAAGTACCCGACCCCGACGGAGCCGATGATTGCCCACAGCAGCGGCCAGCGCAATAGTGCGAGGTACGGAAGGACCAGGCGGAAGATACCGAGGGCGAGAAGGAACCAGAGCGTCCAACTGGGCTTCGACGGGTTGAGATCTGTCGTGCCCTCCGCGAAGAACTTCACGATTGACCAGATGGCTTCCATGATGAAATACGGCAGCAAAATGTCGGTGAGAACCCGACGCATCTGAAGCGCCGATGGCGGTCCGGGCTTCGAAAAATACCCACTGATGATCGCGAAGGCGGGCATGTGGAACGCGTAAATAAAGAGGTACAGCGCTAAGGCGTTGTTGGAGTCGTACGTGAGCCGCTGGATGCCGTGGCCAATCACCACGAGGGTGACGGCGAGAAAGCGGGCGTTGTCCCAGTGGGGGAGTCGTACTTTGGGGGCGCGCGCAGGCGGCGAAGTGGTGAGAGAAGCTCCGGTCATTCGTTGAAGTGTAATCGGCATCGCCGTGAGCTTCGTGTGGCTTTTCCCGGGTTGTGGGAACTAGATTGAACCGACAGTTCGCTGCAGAAAACCCCTCAGGAGACATATGACCACCGTGCTCGTTACTGGCGCCTCAGGCTTCATCGCCAAACACATTGTTCGCGAACTGCTGGCGAGTAACTACTCGGTGAAAGCCGCCGTGCGCTCCGGAACGCGACAGGCTCAAGTCGAGGCTTTGTTTCCCGGTGCCGACCTGAGCTTTGTTTCCCTCGACCTGCTCTCCGACGAGGGGTGGGCCGAGGCGATGGCTGGGGTGGATGTGCTTCTTCACACCGCGTCACCCTTCCCGGTGGATGAGCCTAAAGATCCTCAGGAGCTGATTCGTCCGGCGGTGGAGGGCACCCAGCGGGCGCTCGTCGCCGCTCAGGCTGCGGGGGTGCACCGCGTCATTCTCACCTCAAGTTGTGCCGCAATCTACAAAGATTCGGCTAAGCCGCGAATGGATGTCTCGACGCCCGCGAATTGGACGGACCCGACGCATCCCGACACCACCGCTTATGAAGCATCGAAGACCTTGGCAGAGCGAGCGGCGTGGCAGTTCGTGGCCGAGCATCCTGAAATGCAGCTCACCACGATCAACCCCGGCGCGGTCTTTGGCCCGCCGATGGATGAGCACTACGGCACTTCTTTGGCGTACGTGGAGCGCTTTCTGGGAGGTGTCGATCCGGCCTACCCCAAGTCGAATCTCCCGATTGTGGATGTGCGCGATGTTGCCCGCATGCACGTTGCAGCAATCGACAGCGCGGTAGCAATCGGCAAACGGTACCCGGCGAACGCGGGTGAGATGATGATCACCGAAGCCAGCACCGTGCTCAAAAACGCTTATCCGCAGCGCAAGATCACTACCCGGCAACTGCCCAACTGGCTCGTAAAGATTGTGGCTCCCTTTAATCCCGCGGTGCGGGCGCTGGCCGGCTCCATTCAACGCAACCTCGATGTTGATGGTTCTGATGCTCCGCGCGACCTTGGGTTCACTTACATTTCCTCCACCGACGCCATCCTGGCCTCCGCCGAATATCTGATCGCGAACGAACGCTAGCGAGCTCTCGGCGTGAGCGAGCGCGGCATCCGGTGGCTGGCGACTGCCCGAAGCCACTACCGTTAAAGCATGGCGATCAAGCGAGTAGTAGTTACCGGCGCAAGTTCAGGAATCGGCGAAGCGACTGCACGTCGTTTTGTGAAACATGGCTGGCAGGTGGTTGCTGTCGCCCGACGGGAGGAACGGCTTGCGGCGCTCGCGGCCGACACCGGCGTCGACACCTTCGTTGCAGACGTGACGAAACAGGATGACGTCGAGGCGCTCGCCGCCTACCTGCGTGAGCTTGGCCCCATCCATGCGCTCGTCAACAATGCCGGTGGCGCGCTCGGTGTCGCCAGTGTTGAAGAGAGCGACGCGGATGACTGGATCCGGATGTTCGACGTCAACGTCGTGGGAACCAAGCGCGTAACCAGCGCACTCTTGCCGCTGTTGCGCGAAGCAATCGTTGAGGGCGACACGGCGAGCATCCTTATGATCACGTCAATCGCAGCCTCAGTGCCGTACGAGGGTGGCAGCGGGTATAACGCCGCTAAGTTTGCTCAGCACGCCCTCACCGCTGTGTTGCGGCTAGAGCTCGCGGGGGAGCCGATCCGGGTGATCGAGGTTGCTCCCGGCATGGTGAAGACAGAAGAATTTGCGCTCGTTCGTTTCGGCGGCGATGCAGCCAAGGCCGACACCGTCTATGACAATGTGCCCGACCCGCTGGTCGCCGATGACATTGCCGAAGCGATCGTGCACGCTCTCGAGCTGCCGCCGTTCGTCAACCTTGACCTCGTCACGATTAAGCCGGTCGCTCAGGCGGCACCCTTCAAAATGATCCGCGGTGAGCTGAAGGTTCGTTAGTCGTTGCTGTTTCCGGGGGCTGCCGCAGGTTCGGCGCTCTCGGTCGCAGTGTCGTCCGCTCCGGCCGCTGCTACTGGAACGAGCTCGTCGATCTCGTCCACGACATCGGCGAACGCCAGCTTCGGCACCAAGAACAGCAGCACGGCGGCGACGAGCGCGCCGGCACCACAGATCGTGAAGACCGTGAGGTAGCCGAACAGGCTTGAGGCGGTCTCCGTGACAGCGGATGCCGCTCCCGCCAGCAGAACGATCGCGAAGATCGCCGAGGCGAACGAGCCACCAATCGTCTTGGTCGTGTTGGTGAGAGCGGTTGCGATGCCGGTCTGGCCTCGCGGAGCAGCGGCTGCGGCCGCAGCGGGTAGGGCGCCGACAAGCGCACCCGAGCCAAGACCCGCGATGCTCATGTTGAGGAAGACACTCAGTGCTGTCGCGTGGAACGGCAAGAACATCAAATAGCCAGCTGCCACAAAGAAGGTGGCCACGATGAGCGCGACGCGCGGACTCTTCCACTTCGACAGAATCGGGAAGAGAAGCGCTCCCACAATCATCGAAACGAGGTAGGCGCCGATGATGTACGAAATCTCATCCGATTCCATGCCGAGGCCATACCCGTTGATCGGGTCGGTGCCGGCGAAGGTCGCGAGCGGTGCCTGAGCGCCGAGCAAGCTAATGCCGACGAGTCCCGCCGTGAGCTGAATGGGCCACATGCTCGGGTCGCGCAGCATCCGAAGATCGATCGCGGGGTCTTTCTGGCGCAGTTCGTAACGACCCCACGGGATGAAGGTCGCGACACCGGCGAGCATGACGAGGTAAACCCACCACGCCTCGGGCCCATTGATGCGCAAGAATGTGAGCCCCGACGTGATGAGCAGCAGGCCGATCGTGAGGATCACAAAGCCCCAGAAATCGAGAGTGCGGCCCGGCAGTGGTTTCGATTCGGGGACACCGAACAGGATCACGAAGAAGACGATGGTCACTGCGATGGCCGGGACCATCAGTGTCTGCTGCACGTTCTCGCCGAAAGCCTTGAAGATGCGGCCGCCACCGAGGGCGCCCATGATGGCACCGGCTTCGAGAGCAACCACGAGGAATCCTGCGGCCCGACGGGTCTGTGATGCACCCATGCCAGTCACGCGTCCGCGGTCAAAGATCAGCGCGACTTCGAGCGGGAGCCAGACAACGTAGAAACCTTGCAGAGCCCACGCAATCAAGAAGCTCGTGAAGTCACCCGTGAATGCCAGCCACCAGGTTGCGCCGGCGGTCAGAACGGTCGAAATGAGCAGGATGCGCTTGTGCCCGTGCATGTCGCCGAGCTTCGCCAAAATGGGCACCACAATGGCGCTCAGCAGCAGCTGCGCAGCTTCGAACCAGTTGAAGTCAGCATCGCGGATGCCGAGGTGATCGACAATGTCCGGGATCAGCGGGATGTAATACCCCTGAATAATTCCGCTCACCAGCTCGACAAAGAAGAGGTAGCCGATGAGGCCCATCGTGATGGCCCCGGATTTTCCGCGCAGGAATGACATGAACGGATGCTATCGGTAGACAGGGCGCGCATTAGCGTAGTGACATGGACTTGAGCAGTGTCGACCCCGGGTGGTCTCGCGAATTACACCCGTTAGAGGGTCAACTGAAGGCGATCACGACGTTCCTTGACGCTGAAACTGCTGCCGGGCGGCCGTGGCTTCCCCAACCGGATGTCGTACTGCGCGCCTTCGAAGCGCCCTTCGATGACGTGCGGGTGCTCATCGTCGGCCAAGACCCGTATCCGACGCCCGGGCACGCCGTGGGGCTCGCGTTCTCGGCCGACCGGGCGGTGCGACCGCTACCGCGGAGCCTCGCCAACATCTACAAGGAACTGAACGACGACCTCGGCATCCCGCCCGCAGCGCACCCCGATCTGAGCGCGTGGCAACGCCAAGGCGTGCTGTTGCTTAACAGGGTGCTGACGGTGCAGGCGGGCCAGACGGGCTCCCATCGTCGTCACGGCTGGGAAGAGATTACGGCCCACGCGATTCGGGCGCTCGCGGCGAGGCCGCAACCACTCGTTGCCGTGTTGTGGGGCAAGGATGCGGCATCCGTTGCGCCGTTGCTTGGAGATACGCCAGTCGTTATTAGCGCGCACCCGAGCCCGCTGTCTGCGAGCCGTGGATTCTTCGGCTCGAAGCCTTTCAGCCGAGTGAACGCTGCGCTCGAGGCACAGGGGGCAGCGTCAATTGATTGGCGAATTGACCCGTCACCAGCCCCATAAAATGAGAGTCTCGTCGCCCTCGGGGCGAGACAGTTTTCACCACACACCTTTTTTGTCACGACACCTCGGGAGCAGCCATGGCACACCACTTTAGAGACGCCATCGCAGCGGATGACGCGGCGCTCGCCGACATCTATGGTCACTACGTGAGCACGACCGTCGTCACCTTCGACATCGTGGAGGTCACTCCCGAGATCATGACTGCCAAGCGAATCGGCGTCGAAGAGTCAGGGCTGCCGTTCATCGTTGCGGTCGACGACAATGAGCGAGTGCTTGGCTATGCCGCCATGTTCCCTTGGCGCCCCAAGGCTGCCTACAAGCACACCGTCGAAGGGTCGATCTATTTGTCGCCGGCCGCCACCGGTCAGGGCGTGGGCGGCGCACTGCTCACCGAACTGCTCGATCGTGGACGGCAGATCGGCATCCGCGAAGTCATTGCCGTGATCTCGGATGAGGGCACCGAAGCGTCCGTGCACCTTCACCAGAAACTGGGTTTCGAATCCATCGGGCACCTCACGCGCGTTGGCTTCAAGTTCGACCGCTGGGTCGGCACCTACCTGCTGCAGAAATCGCTCGACGCGTAGCGCTTCGCCCACGAACAAAAACTTCACGAACGCACGGATGCCCGGCCTCCCGCGAGGGGAGAACCGGGCATCCGCGTCTCTGAGTTGTTCTAGCGACCGCAGCCTTCGAGCTACGCCGCGTTGCGCGGAGTTGCCCGCCGCAACAGCACGAAGCCAGCGAAGCCGCTGATCGCCGTGAGCACGAGGCTCCAGGCGGCGACGCCGAGTACGCCGAGGTCGACCAGCGTGGAACCCACGGCAGCCCACGAGTCGGTAAAGGTGGTCAGCGCGATCAGGCCGACGAGGAGCGCCCCGACGATGATGAAGAACATCGTGACGCCGGTTGCCTTCCACCGCACCCAGACCGCAGCAATCGCGGAACCGAAGAAGAGGAAGAACAGGAACAGCACGAACGTAACGAAGATGCGTTCAGGCGCAGATTCACCGAAGTAAATCGGTGCGAACATCGTTCCGCCCATGCCCCAGCCGTTGGTTGCCTTTTCGATTGCTCCGAGCACGGTGAGACCTGTTGTGTAGATCACGGCAAGAGCGATGAAGGCGAGAGCGCTGCCGAGGTAGTAGTCACGACGAGTGACGCCATAGCCGAGTGCAAACGGGAACGTGATGCTGATCGCTTGAATTGCCACCACCATCATGTAAATGAAGATGAAGAAGCTGGATCCACCAAATTCTGTTCCCTCGAGTGCGCCTTCTCTTTGCTCGGGAGAGAGTGCCGAGTAGATCAGCCACCAGATCGTGAGCGATCCGGCAAAGATCACTCCGAGAATGATCCACGGCAAGCCGAGGGTCGTCCAGGGGTTGGCGAAGTGCAGTTTGGTGACACGCGTGATGCGCTTCAGGGGGCTTGCCGGCTGGGCGAGAGCCGTCGTTGTGGTGGTCATGCGCTGGCCTCGAATTCCTTGGTCTCGGTGCGGGTGAGTTCGATGATGAGCTGCTGCAGCGACACCGGTGACAGTTCCAGCCCGGCAGCGTGCGCGTCGCGGCGCTCGCTTTCGCTGAGCCCGGCGACGGTCACGGAGCTGAGCCCGCCGATGCCGTCGCGGTGCAACACTTCGCGGTTGCCGATGAACGCCTCGACGGCGGTCTTCATACCGACAACGTTGGTGGCGCGGTTGCGGAGAGTTTCGGCATCCTCGTTGATGAGGAGCTTGCCGTCGTCGATCACGAGAACGTGTTCGAGCAGGTTGCTCACCTCGTCAATGAGGTGAGTGGAGAGAATCACGGTGCGCGGGTGGGTGGCGTAGTCCTCCAGAAGGCGGTCGTAGAAGATTTGGCGAGCCACGGCGTCCAACCCCAGGTAGGGCTCATCGAAGAAGGTGAGCGGTGCGCGTGAGGCGAGGCCGACGATGACGCCGATGGAGGAGAGCTGGCCGCGCGAGAGTTTCTTGATGCGGCGGTCGAGGGGGAGGCGGAAGTCGGCGATGAGGCGATCGGCAAATTCTTGATCCCAATTGGCGAAGAACCAGGGGGCAGTTTTGAAGACGTCTTTGGGGCGGAAGTCTTCGGGGTAGCGCTGGCTCTCTTTGATGAAGCAGGTGTTCTGCAGAACCTTGGCGTTCTCGACCGGGGGTTGGCCGAACAGTGAGATGGTGCCGCTGGAGGCGAACTCTTGGCCGGTGAGCAGCTGCATGAGCGTGGTCTTGCCGGCACCGTTGCGACCGAGGAGGCCGTAGATCTTGTTCTCTTCGACGGTGAAGCTCACGTCGTTGACGGCATTTACTTTGCCGAAGTGCTTACTGAGGTTAGTGACCTCGATGGTGGGGGTCATGAGTTGTTCGCCTCCTTGGCGATCATCTGGGTGAGTTGGGCAGAGTCGATGCCGAGCTTTTCTGCTTCGGCCAAGAGGGGGCGAACGTACTCGCTGCTGAAGCTGTCGCGGCGGGCACCTTTGAGTTGTTCTTGAGCGCCAGCGGCGACGAACATTCCGATTCCTCGTTTCTTATAGAGAATTCCTGCATCGACGAGCACGTTCACGCCTTTGAGGGCGGTCGCGGGGTTGATGCGATAGAAGGCTGCGAACTCGTTGATCGAGGGAGCCTGGCCTTCTTCGGGCAGTGCGCCGGAGATGATGTCGTTCTCAATGTTCTCGGCGACCTGCGCGAAGATGGGGCGAGAGTCATCCATGTGAGCCTCCTTTCTGAGTGCGGGTGGTGATCTAGCGGTGCCGCAGTGTTGCGGAAACAGTGCGGCGGCTAGTTGGTTAGTTGGTGATGTAACTAACCAACCAGCATCGCGGGTTGTTGTCAACCCCCTTAGGCTGAATCCGTGTCAGAACTTCATCGCCTCACCGCCCTTGAGCAGCTCCATCTCGTGCGATCGGGCGAGCTGAAACCCAGCGAACTCGTGGAGTGCTACCTCGATCGCATCGAACGCCTTAACCCTGAGTTGGGCGCCTTTACGGTCGTGACTCCGGATGCTGCGCGCCAGCGTGCTGCGGAGCTCGAGGCCTCTGGCTCCCGCGCCTCCGCCCTCTGGGGTCTGCCCTCGGGCGAAAAGGACTTGTGGGCCCGCGCCGGAGTGCGCACCGCCTACGGATCGCGCGCCTTCGCCGACTTCGTACCCGAGGTATCGGATGAGATCGCCGACGTTCTCGATGCCGCTGGCGCGATCAGCCTCGGCAAAACAGCGACTCCTGAATTCGGCCTCCCCGCCTACACCGAACCGCTCTCGGATGCCCCGGCCGTGAACCCCTGGGACACCTCGCTGGGCTCCGGCGGCAGCAGCGGGGGAGCGGCCGTCGCTGTTTCTGCCGGTCTCTTGCCTTTCGCGCCGGGCTCGGATGGCGGTGGCTCGATTCGCATCCCCGCCGCCGCGACCGGACTCGTCGGCCTCAAGCCGTCGCGCGGTCGTGTGCCCGCGGGCAGCGGTTTCGGCAGCCTCGGCCAGCTTCCGGTGACCGGGCCCCTCGCTCGCACGGTAGCCGATGCTGCGTTACTCCTCGACGGCATCGCCGGCCCTTCACCGTTCTCGGTTGGCCCGCCCACGTGGGATGGCGGTGCCTTCCTCAACGCCGCAATCCGCGGCGAAGGCACCTTCAACATCGGCGTCATGACGACCTCGCCGTGGGACGACACCTACGAGATCAGCGTCTCGCCCGAAGCTCAGGATGCTCTCGCTCTCGCCCGCACCGCGCTCGACCAGCTCGGCCACGGCAGTGAAGACTTCGCGCTCGACCCCTCACCCGAATACGCCGAAGCCTTCACGGTGCTGTGGCAAGCAGGAGCCGCCGGAATCCCGCTCGATGGCGAACAACTCGAACTCGTGGAACCCCTCACGAAATGGCTCATCGAAAGCGGACGTCGGATGAGCGCGCGCGACGTGGGCGTCGCCATCGCGACGCTGTCTCGGTTCGAGCGCAGCGTCATCCGCCAGTTCTCGACCTACGATGCTGTGCTGACCCCCGCGATGGCCATGACGCCGCGCCCGCTCGGCTGGTTTCATGCCGAGGATGCCTTCGAAAACTTTGCGAAGCAAGTGCAATACACGCCCTGGACAAGCTTCGTCAACGTCTCGGGCCTGCCCGCGATCAGCCTCCCCGTGCACGAAACCGCGGAAGGCCTGCCGATGGGCGTGCAGCTCATTGGCCGCCCCGGTCGCGAAGACGTGCTGCTCGCGATTGGTGCGCAACTCGAGCGCCGCTTCCAATGGGGCTCGCGGCACCCGGCGGTGTTTGGGGCTTAGTCCAGACTCGTTTTCGCGCCGCGGCCGCCTGCCTCGGGTTATGGGCATGTGCCCGGTGACGAATCCGCGGGGCCGATAGCGTGCGATTCAGCTGCGCGACGACGATCGTGGCAGGTAAGCCCACACAATCTGCGCAGCGATCAGAACCACGATCAGAAGTGCGCTGGCGGCCATGAGCCAGATCGACCAGTACCAGATTGTGGACATCCATTCAGTCAGTGTTTTGCTCCAGTCGTGTCCTTGCTCGCGTGCGACCGAAGTGAATCCGAGGATGCCGAGATACAGCGCAAGGCTAATCCCCAAGCCCCAAAATGCGCCGATTGTTGCTCGCTTCATGGAGCCAGCGTACGTTCCGAACCTCGTATGAACAAGATGAATTCTCACAATTAAAAGCGGCAGGGTGAGGGGAGTTGGCGCCGCAGCTTGCGGCTTTCGCCACCCGAGGGCGTCCAGATGGACCGCCGAAATTCGTGGCTTGGAGTCCGCCGAGAGGGCTTCGTAATTTAGGTAAGGCATGCCTATACTGGGATCAATGTTTCCCGAACTCTTCACCCCGCAGATCGCCTGGAATCCCCAGTCGGCTGACCGCGTGCTGCTCGCGGGAGACGAGACCTCGATCGACGCAATCTCGATGATTCTCGCGACATTGCCGGCCCGTTCACGCGGCCAGGTGTTCATCGAGGTCGATTCGGCAGACGACATCCAGCCGCTATCGGCTCCTGGCCGTTTCAGCGTGTGCTGGTTGCTGCGCGAACGCGGCCAAAGCGTTGCCCGCTCGGTCGATGCATGGCTCAGCGAAATGCTGCCCGTTAGTGCCTTCGGCGAGAGCACCGTCTACGCCTGGGTTGCCCATCAGGGCCCCGCACGCCTGCTCAGCTCCAACTAGCTCGCGCCCAGCATCCGCCCGCTAACTCTTCGGGCTGCCTTTCGGCGCACGCGTTGATTTTGCGCGCACGTAGCCACCCAACTCCAGCCCCGCCTCCACCTCAAAGCGGTTCGTCAGCGGGTTCTGCCCGGCCAGCAGATACAGCGGAATAAACCACAGCCCATACTTGCGCCACTGCTCGCGGTGCACAGCCTCATGCGCGAGCACGTTATCGCTCGCGTTGTCGCAGGTCAGATACACGGCGCCAATCGTGGTTCCGCCACGACCGAAGGCCCAGCGAGGAACATGCTCGGCAACGATAACGCCGCCCTGAGAACGCACCCGCAAACCGCTCAACACGCCACCCCACAGCAGCCCGGATGCCGTAGCAAACCAGTAGCCGGGTCGCGTGACCACGGGGTGCAGCAGCACTCGCTGAGCGCGCGGATTGTGTTCGGCGCGCGCGAGAGCGTGCCCGAGCCGCGTGCCCAGCGTTATCGCTCGGCTCACGGGCGCCCGATGGTTTCGAGCAGTCGCAGCCAGACCTCACTGATCGTGGGGTACGAGGGGACCGCGTGCCAGAGCCGCGCGATGGGAACCTCGCCGACGATAGCGATGGTGGCCGAGTGCAGCAGTTCCGCGACATCCTGACCCACAAAAGTCGCGCCGATGATGACCTGACGTTCGCGGTCAATCACGAGTCGCGCGTGGCCTTCGTAGCCGTCGGCCTGCAGGCTCGCGCCGGCAACCCAACCAATGTTGTAGTCAACGACCTGCGCGTCGATGCCTTGCTTCTCGGCATCCTGCGACATCACACCGACCGAAGCGACTTCTGGGTCGCTGAACGTGACTTGCGGAACAGCGCCGTGGTCGGCTGTCGCAACATGCGCACCCCACGGGGCGTCATCTACAGGTTTGCCGTTGGCGCGCGCGGCAATCACATCACCGGCAGCACGGGCCTGGTACTTGCCCTGATGAGTGAGCAGCGCGCGGTGGTTAACGTCACCCACGGCGTACAGCCAGTCAGTGTCGTGCACGAGCATCGTGTCGTCAACCGAGAGCCAGTCGCCCGGAGTGAGGCCAACGCTCTCAAGCCCAATGTCGTTCGTGCGCGCGGCGCGACCAGTAGCAATGAGAACTTCGGATGCCGTAAAAGTGGCATCGTCGGTAGTGATCACGACGCCGTCAGCGGTGCGTTCCACGCTCGTGGGGGAGGCCGCAACGATCGTGACGCCGCGCTCCTTGAGCGCCTTCGCTACCATTTCGCCGGCGAAGTCTTCTTGACCGTGGAGGAGTCCGCTGCGGGCAAACAAAGTGACTTCGGCACCGAGGTCGAGGTAGGCAGTGGCCATCTCGACGCCCACAACGCCGCCGCCGATGATGGCGAATGATTCGGGAACAACTTTCACCGAGGTCGCTTCACGCGGGGTCCACGGCTTCGCGTCGATCAAGCCGGGAATGTTGGGGAGCTTCGGGTCGGAGCCGGTCGCGACGACGACGGCATGATTCGCCGTGAGGGTCGTGACAGTTCCGTCGTCAGCCGTAACGGTGACCTTCTTCTCTCCGTCGAGGCGAGCGTGACCACGCTCGAGCCCGATTCCCGCTTTCTTCACCCACTTCACTTGACCAGCGTCATCCCAATTGCTGGTGAAGCTGTTGCGGCGCGCGAGGAGAGCTTCGACGTTGATGCCACCGGTGACGGCTTCGGCGGCGCCCGGTAGCTTCTCGACAGCACGAAGTGCGAGACCGCTGCGGATGAGGGCCTTCGATGGCATGCAGGCCCAGTACGAGCACTCACCGCCCACGAGTTCGCTCTCGATCAGTACGACGCTGAGCCCGCCCTGAACGGCGCGATCGGCAATGTTTTCACCAACCGCTCCTGCTCCAATGACAATGACATCCCAGTTGTTCTCGGTCATTTCGAACTCCTTCGCGGTGGTGGTGCGCGTGTTGCCGGGGTTGGTTGCGCCGGCGATCCTACTTGCCGATGAACTCGGCGGTCGTGCGGGTCATAAAGGCTTCCATGCCAATTCTGGCATCTTTACTCTGGGCAACGGCTACGAGCGCGGGCTGAAGGCCAGCCTCAGCGGCGGCATCGCCCTCGCGAATCGCAAGATTGGCGTTGGCGAGCGCTGCCTGAACCGCGAGGGGAGCCTGGGCTGCGACGCGGTGCGCCAGTTCAAGCCCGCGCGCGTACTGCTCACCGTGCGGAACAACCTCTTGCACCATCCCGATTCGGTACGCCTCGGCAGCATCGAAGCTGTCGCCGGTGAGAATCCAGCGCATCGCATTTGACCAGCCGACCTGGCGGGGAAAGCGAATGGTGGCTCCGCCAAAGGGCAGGATGCCACGCGATACTTCAACCTGACCGAAGACGGTCGAGTCGGCGGCAACCGCAATGTCGCTCGCCAGCAGCAGCTCGATACCGAGCGTGAGGCACGTGCCCTGCACCGCAATCACGACGGGCTTCGAGAGTTTCTCGCCCGAGACCTGCCACGGGTTGATGCCACCCTCGGGAACCATATCGAGCCCATCCGCTCCGATGCGCGGGCCGATGTCGGCAAGGTCGAGGCCGCCAGTGAAGTGGTCGCCGTGAGCAAAAACGAAACCTGCCCGCAGCTCGGGGTCGCGCTCGAGCTCGCCGTACGCAAGCGCCAGCTGCTGCAACATCTCCATGTCGGCGGCATTGCGCTTGTCGGTGCGATTGAGTCCGATGAGCAAGACGTGACCGTCTCGCTCCACAGTGATTTTGGGCGTGCTGGTGTTGGCGTCAGTCATGTCTTCAGACTACGACTCACCGACTGTTCTGTCGCCGGATGCTGGCGATAAGCTCATACCCACACCAACTTTTCGGAGGCTCCTGTGTTGCGTTCCGCAATCCTCGTACTTACTCTCGCGTCGACGGCGCTCATCGCCGGCTGCTCGAGTGAGCCTCCGGTAGAAGTCCCCGCGAGTGAGATCGCTGCCACGGCAGCAGGCGCGCTTGAACAGACCACGGGAGAACTGCCCGAAATGGACTGCGGTGACGACAGCATCCCGCTCAAGAACGGCACCAAGCTCGATTGCGTGCTCACCGACACCACGCTCGGTGAAGACTTCGACAGCCGTGTCACACTCAGTGATGTCGACGGCGCGAACTACTCGGTTTCTGTCGAGGTCTCTGAAGAACCACGCGAATGAGTGTTGGCGCTGCTGAGGGCGCCAATCAATCGCAAAATGGTCGGCAGATCATCCACGGCATGGGCTGCGGATGACGGCGCAAACTCCGTGATGCCCGCTCCCGCAAGCGGGAACTTCGCGAGCACCGCGCGAATGGCCTCGGTGAGCGCGGACGCTTCGAGCCCGAACGGCACGGGGGAGCCGAGCCCGGCCAAGGCGGCAGGATCGAGCACGTCGAGATCGATATGCAGATAGACGCTGTCCGCACCGGTGGCGGTAATGGCCTCGAGCAACGCTTCGGTTGAGAAGGTGGCAGGGCCGAGCATCCGGATGTCGGACTGCGTGATGTATTCATCTTCAGCAGTATCGATCGAGCGCACTCCGGCGAGAATGACCCGATCAGCGCGCACCGGATGCTCGGGAACAAGTTCAGCCGGCCCGTCACCCAGCAGGGTGCGCAACACCATGCCGGTGAAGGCGCCAGACGGGCTGGAAGCCGCAGTGTGCAGATCGGGGTGCGCGTCAAACCACACCACGGCCGGTTGCTGAGCACTCACATGCTCGATCGCGGCGAGTTCAACGCCACAGTCACCCCCAATCGTGAGGTGGGGTGTGTCATCGGCAGCGAGAGCGTTGCGGGTGCGGTCACGCACGAGCAGCAGCGAACTGTAGCGGTGGATGCCCGTGCCCTGGTGGTCGCCCGCCTCAAGCGGGACATCGACGGAGCGAGTCGCTGCGGAGGGAAGATCTCCCCGAATCGACTCGGCTCCGTCGACCAGTTGCATGGCTCGAGAAGAACCCGAACCCTGCCACTGGGGCACGACAACATAAGTGAGTGCCATGGTGTGAACTTTCGTGCGGGCGAACTATTCGCCGGCGGTGAGTGCCTGAGCGCCGCCAGCCTTGAGAGCAGCGAGTCGTGCTTCAACTTCGGTGACCTTGCCGAGGTCTTCGAGACCTTCGAACTGAGCATCGAGGCTAGATGCGGCGAGCTCCTGCTGACCGAGAACCTTGGCTTCTTCGCGACGGATCTTGTCTTCGAAACGACCGAGGTCACTCGTGGGGTCGAGGAGGTCGATCGACTTGAGGGCGTCGTGCACCTGCGACTGGGCTTCAACCGTCTTGGAGCGGGCAACGAGCTCATCGCGCTTCGACGTGAGTTCGCTCAGCTTGGCGCGCATTCCGTCGAGGCCGCTCTTGAGCTGGTCAACGACTTGCGTCTGTGCAGCGATCGTGGGGGCAGCAGCGCGAGCTTCGTTCTCGGCAGAAACCTGACGCCCGATAGCTATCTTGGCGAGGTTGTCGAACTTGTCGGCATCAGCGGCATTGCCGGCGGCGCGAAGTTCGTCTCCCTTGACGCTGGCGGCAAGAGCCTTACGGCCCCAATCTGATGCAGCCTCGCGGTCTTCGGCGTGGTCCTGCTCCATGAGGCGCAAGTTGCCGATGGTCTGAGCGACAGCGCTCTCCGCATCCGCAATGGAATTGGTGTAGTCACGAACCAGCTGGTCGAGCATGAGCTGCGGGTCCTCAGCCTGATCGAGGATTGAATTGATGTTCGCCTTCACCATTTGTGAAATACGACCGAGAATCGACTGCTTTGCCATGCGAAGTGCCTTTCGTGAGTTTTCGAAGAAACCGTACTTAGAATCTACCGCCGCGACTGCGACCGCCACCACCGCGTCCAGAACTTCCACTGGAACGTCTACCGCCGCCACCCGAGAATCCGCCCGAGCGAGAGCCCCCGCCCCACGAACCGCCACTGGACGGTCGTGACGACCGCGATCCGAGGCTGCCACCGATCAAACCACCGATGATGCCGCCCAAGAGGTCGCCACCGCCGCTGCCGCCAACCGCGCCACCCAGGCCGCCAAGCATTCCCGAACCGGAATTGCTGCCCGTAGAGAACTGCGACACCTCACGCTGAGCGAGGTCATAGGCGCTTGCCGCCAACTGGTCAGCCTGGCGCGCATGCGTCAACGCCGTCACAGGGTCGGACGTCTGCAAAGCCAACGCCTGCTTGAACTGACGGTCTGCTTCGCTGATTCTCGTTCGTGCCGTCGCCCCCACACCGCCACGGCGGGTGGTGATGAACTGCGCTGTGGTCGTAATACGGGACTGCGCTGCGGCCAAAGCCGCCGACAGCTGTGTCGCGGCGTGGGCGAAGGCAGCCTGCTGATCGCGCACCCCTACAAAAACTGTCTCGAGTGCAGCGTTGGCATCGCCCAGAGTGCTGAGGCTCGCCACCGGGTTATTCGTCGCGGACTGCGCCGTCGCGAGAGCCGCTCCGGCAGCCGCGATCGCCGGCTGCAACGCTCCGGCAGTGGCATCGTTCGGCAGCGCGCGAGCAGCCGCAATATCGCCAGTGGTGTCAGTGATCGTGGCTGCAAGCTGCGTCTCGGCAGACTGGAGCTCTGTCGCCAAGGAATCAACGGCATCCATGAGTTGGATGGCCTGGCCGAGTTCTGCCTGAGCCGTGCGAACACCGACAGCGGCCTCGCTCGACTTCTGGGCCTCGATGGCAGCGCTGGCGGCGGTGGAATCGGCAACGGCCGAGGCGAGCAAGGCGCGAGCGCGTTCACCATTGTCAGTCACGGCTTCGATAGCAACCGGCGCATAGCGACCTCGGAGCGCTTCGAGGGCGCTCTCGGTTGCGGGCAATCGCTCCGACGCCTTCGCGATTAGCGTGGACGTCTCGGCGAGGGCTGCGGGGGCATTCGTTTCGAGCTTGCGCAGCTCATCGAACGCGGCCGCTTGAGCATCAAGCAAATCGTCTGCCCGCTCACACAGCTCGATGATCTCGATCGTCATCGCCCGCTTCTGCTCAGCAGTCTCGGGCTCACTGTCATCGAGCTTCTGACGGATGCGGAACGCCTGCGCCACCGCAGCGCTCGCCTCTTTCAGCGATGCTGCGAAGTTAGTCGTGGCTGCCGCGCCAAACTGGGCCTCAGCAAAACCGAGCTCTTGCTCGCTTGTCTTGAGAGCGTCATCCAGCTCGACCAGCGCACTGCCGGCCCGGCGGTCGAGTTCCTCTTGCGACACGCTCTCGACAGGGGAGCCAGCAGCTGCACCTGTGTTGCCGCGGCGGCGAACACGGTAAAACACGTAAGCGCCAACACCAACCACAGCCGCGCCGCCCACGATCGGCAACACCGAAATGCCGCCACTCGACGACTCGGTCGTGCCGGATTCCGTGCCAGCGCCAGTGCCCGCAGCACCATCGCCCGCGAGCGAGTCTGCGCCAGCGATCGCAGCCTGTCCCCAATTGTCGTCGCGCAGTTGCGACTCAATGGCGGCTTCCGCTGCATCCAACTGGGCATCGGTGACGGGAGCGTCGGCGGCAACCGACAGCGCGTACTGGCGCTGCGAGACGGCAACCGCAAGCAGGAGATCGTCGTCACCTAGCCCGTTAGCTTCTGCCGTGGCATCCGCCCAATCGATGGGAGCGGAGGGGTTGGTGAACTCGTCGACATAGACAACAAAGAGTTGGATGCCGGCCCGGTCATACAACGAATCCAGCGCATCGGTGACGTCGCCGCTATCGCCCGCAAGCACCCCAGCGGTGTCGATGACATAGGCACCATCGAGGCTCACTGGGTCGTCGGCCAGGGCGGGGCTTGCGGTTAGCAAAGCTAGCGCCGCAGCGAGGGCAAAAACGGTGCCCAATCGTGCCTTCACGGGATGCTCCTTCGTCGACAAAAGTGACACGGCGAGTCTAACGACAGGAACCTTGGGTTATTGCAGAACGATCGGCATCTGTTCGCTGCGTACCTCAGCGGCGGCGCCGTCGGCTGGGTCGGTGGGCACGAACGCGAGTGTGCTGCTGACCGCATACGTGCCAGGGGCAACCATTCCGCCCGTGTCGATGGTGGTGCAGTCGTAGATGGCGATAGCCACGGAGAATTCGATGCTTTGGCCAGGCTGCAAATTCACCGGCATCACCGACAGAATCTGTGCGTCGGGGCTGTGGGAAATAACGATGGAATCGTCGAGGAGATTCACGTCAGGCACCGACGCGGTTGTCCCCTGCACGGGGGCATCCGAGTCATTGGTCAGTCGTACCGTTCCGAAGGCGCTGCCCGACGCCACGACTTCTGCCGGTAGTTCGAGCTCGAGCGTCAAGCCGAAGGGCGACGCGGACTCCACCGGAATCGTCTCACCACACAGGCCAAAAGCGCGGGAATCATCGGGAGCGGCCTGCGCTGCTCCTGCGTCCGACGAATCCGCGGCCGACTCCGGAGCAGAATCGTCCGCCAACATACTCACCGCCGTATCACTGCTCGAGAACAGCGGAATAACG
Organism: Salinibacterium sp. NG253; assembly: GCF_015864945.1. Taxonomy (GTDB): domain Bacteria; phylum Actinomycetota; class Actinomycetes; order Actinomycetales; family Microbacteriaceae; genus Rhodoglobus. The sequence continues at coordinate 55,963 of NZ_JADYWF010000003.1, forward strand.
CTGGCTCCCGTAAAGATCAGTGAACTCACCGCGAGTGCGCTCACCAAGCCGACTGCCCACTGGCGCGGACGACGGCGCGACTTGCTGCGCGAGATAATGGCAGCAGTGTCAATCGCAATTGCGGGCGGTTCGCCCGACGTCAGGTGTGCGCGAAGCTCGTTTTCATCAACCACGGTGGCCTCCTACGGTGTCGGCAGCATCGTGATCAAGGCTCACAGCCATGCGGCCGAGGGCATCGCTCAAGTAACGTTTCACAGCGCCTGAGCTGATATCCAGCGTCGCAGCGATGTCATCCACCTTGAGGTCTTCGTAATAGCGCAGCACGATGCAGGCGCGCTCGCGGGGGCGCAACTTCATCAGCTGAGACTGCAAATCTAAGCGAGCCTCGGTGTCGGCATCCGCAGATTCGTGGATGTCGGGCTCCACCGTGAGGTGGGCAATCTTGCGCCAGCGGCTGATCTTTCGACCGCGGTCAAGGTAGGTGTTCAGAATCGCTCGACGCACATAGGCTTCGGCGCTGGCGATGCCGAATCCGTTGCGCAGGCGACCGAATGTTTTCACGAGGGCATCGTGCACGAGGTCGGAGGCGTCGTCACGGTTTCCCGAAATCAGGTACGCGTAGCGCGCTAGTGCTTCGCCGCGCTCTTCGACGAGTTGTGTAACTACGTCTTCCCAGCGGGCAGGGGTGTTTTCGGTCTCAGTCACTGAGCCCCTCCTCGCCGTCGTCTCTATCATGGCCGAGGAATGGCCAATAGTTAGCGCAATTGTGGTCACACTAGTAAAGACGAACGGCGAGGCGGTTTCGTTGGTTAGCTCTGGAGACGTGTTTTCAGGTGCTCAAGTTGGCGAGAAACTGCGGCAGGAACACGGCCGTCGAAGGTTGCAAAGAATTCTTCGGTGGCTTCGGCTTCGGCCATCCACGAGTCGTTATCGATCGCGAATAGCTGTTCCATGGTGTCATCGGCGAGTTCAAGACCATCGATGTTGAGGTCGCCTTCACGCGGCATCAACCCGAGAGCGCTTTCGCGGGCGGCAACCGTGCCGTCAACACGGTTGAGAATCCATTCGAGCACGCGCGAGTTTTCGCCAAACCCTGGCCACAAGAAGGAGCCGTCGGCACCCTTGCGGAACCAGTTGACTTGGAAAATGCGCGGCACCGTGCCGGATCCGCGGAGATCCTGGCCGACCGAGAGCCAGTGGGCCCAATGGTCTGCCATGTTGTATCCACAGAACGGCATCATGGCGAACGGATCTCTCCGTAGTTCGCCAATGGTGCCTTCGGCAGCCGCCGTCCGCTCAGATGAGATAGTGGCGCCCAGGTAGACGCCATGCTCCCAATCTCGTGCCTCCACCACTAGCGGCACGTTGGTCGCGCGGCGACCGCCGAAGATTATGGCGTCAATAACGACGCCCTGTGGCGATTCCCAGTCATCTGCGATGCTGGGACATTGTGCTGCTGCCACAGTAAAACGTGAGTTCGGGTGAGCCGACGGGGTGCCAGATTCTGGCGTCCAGTCGTTACCCTGCCAATCGATTAGGTGCTCGGGCACCTCATCGCTCATGCCTTCCCACCACACGTCGCCGTTGTCTTTCAAACCGACGTTGGTGAAAACAGTGTTGCCCCAGATGGTGTCCATCGCGGTCTCGTTTGTGGCGTAGCCGGTGCCCGGTGCCACTCCAAAGAAGCCAGCTTCAGGGTTGATGGCGCGCAGGCGGCCGTCAGCTCCCTTGCCGAGCCACGCGATGTCGTCGCCGATCGTCTCGGCCTTCCAGCCGGGGATGGTCGGCTTGAGCATGGCCAAGTTGGTCTTGCCACAGGCGCTGGGAAATGCTGCCGCGATGTGGAAAACGCGACCGCGGGGGTTGGTGAGCTTGAGGAGCAACATGTGCTCAGCAAGCCAGCCCTCTTCGCGAGCGATAACCGAAGCGATGCGCAGGGCGAATGACTTTTTCGCGAGAATCGCGTTGCCACCGTAAGCGGAACCGAACGACCAGATTTCGCGAGTCTCGGGGAAGTGGCTGATGTACTTGGTCTGGTTACAGGGCCACGGCACGTCAGCCTGACCGGCTTCCAGCGGTGCACCGACCGAGTGGATGGCGCGCACCCATTCAGTGGAGTCATCGATGGCATTGAGCACGGCGGTTCCCATTCGCGTCATGATGCCCATGCTCATGACGACGTAGGGGGAGTCCGTTACCTGCACGCCGATCTTGGCGAGCGGGGAACCGAGCGGGCCCATCGAGAACGGAACAACGTACATCCGACGACCGCGCATGCTACCGGCGAAGAGGCCGTCAAGCGTGTTGCGCATTTCTGCAGGCTCTGCCCAGTTATTGGAGGGGCCAGCATCTGCTTCGTCGGCAGAGCAAATGAAGGTTCGCGCTTCGACGCGGGCGACATCGCTCGGGTCGCTGCGGGCGAGGTAGCTGTGGGGGCGGTACTCGTCGTTGAGACGGGTGAGCGTTCCGGCAGCAACCATTTCGGTTGCGAGCTCGTCTGCTTCCTCTGCGCTGCCGTTGCACCAGACAATATCGTCGGGCTGTGTGAGGGCGGCGATCTGTTCCACCCACGTGATAACACTCTGGTTTGTTCCGTCGGGTGCGGAGAAGTGCGTTCTTGTCATCTCGGCGATGCTCATTTCTACCTTCCGCTGAAGAGTTGTAGTGCTGAAAAAACTGTTGTTATTCGATGATGACGCAGTTTTACTTGTGATGTTGGCGAACGGAGTGGAAAGAATCACTGTTCTTTAGTTATAGTGAACGTGTGAATGATCTTGTGACTCTCGGGCAACGCATCCGACATTTCCGCACGACCGCCGGCATGACCCTCGATCAGTTGGGAGACAAGGTCGGTGTGGCCGGTAGCCAACTCTCGCTGATGGAGAACGGGCGACGAGAACCCCGACTCACTCTTCTGTCGGCGATTGCGGCCGCCACGGACATCCAACTTGCTGATCTCTTGGAGGAGTCGCCGCCCACCAAGCGCGCTGCCCTCGAAATTGAGCTGGATCGCTTGCAACGCAGCACTATCTACGCCTCGCTGGGGTTGCCCAAGATTCGCCCATCAAAGGGCATTCCCGATGAGACGCTTGAAGCCATCGTTGGCCTCCACCACGAACTTTCGACGCGGTCGCGCAAAGCAATTGCTACGCCTGAAGAGGCCCGTCGTGCCAACACCGAGTTGCGGATCCGCATGCGGGCCCTCGACAACTACTTGCCTGAGCTTGAAAAAGAAGCCGAAAAGTTGACGATTGCCGGAAATCACACCTCGGGCGCCCTGACTCACCGGGCCGTGAGCCTCATGGCGGAATCGCTCGGCTTCGAGCTCGTGCATGTGCACGACCTGCCGCATTCAGCACGCTCGGTTACTGACCTCAAGCACGGGCGCATCTACTTGCCTCCGGCATCCATTCCTGGCGGTCACGGCTTGCGCTCCATGGCGCTTCAAGCGATGGCGCACCGCGTTCTTGGACACACCGAACCCACCAGCTACGCCGAGTTCTTGCACCAGCGTCTCGAAATTAACTACTTTGCGGCGGCAGTGCTCATGCCCCTCAAGCAGTCCGTTGCATTCTTGAGTGAAGCCAAGACGAATCGCAATATCGCTGTGGAAGACTTTCGGGATGCCTTCGGCGTCACCCATGAAGCAGCAGCGCTTCGCTTCACCAACTTGGCAACCTCGCACCTCGATCTCGAAACGCACTTCTTGCGCGTCGGCGACGATGGGGCTGTCTACAAGGCTTACGAAAATGATGGTCTGCGGCTGCCCGTTGACGTCACCGGTTCAGCGGAGGGCCAATTTGTGTGCCGCAATTGGAGCGCGCGAACAGCGTTCACGCGCACCAACCGCACGACAGAGTTCTACCAATACACCGACACCCCAGAGGGCAGCTTCTTCGAGTCAACCCAAACGGGAACGACGGATGCCGAAGAGTTCTCCATCACCATCGGGGTGCCCTTTGCGCACTCCAAATGGTTCCGCGGCCGCGCGACCGACGTTCGCAAGTCGTCAACCTGCCCTGATGAGAGCTGCTGTCGCAAACCCGAAGACGAGTTGCGCGATCGCTGGTCAGGTAACGCCTGGTCGAGCGCCAAACTTCACGCCCACATTCTCTCGCCGCTGCCCTCGGGAACCTTCCCGGGAGTGGATGATCGCGAGCTCTACGAATTCTTGGAGTTGCACGCGAGCGACGCGCGGTAACGGCGTATCGCGTGGCCGGATCATCTCGCGGTTAGCAGTCGCAGGAAATCGCTGAAACGGGAGCCGTGAGCGGATCCTTTTCGCGGATGACTGGTCCGTTGCTGTCAGCGACGGGGTAGCCTTCGCGCGCCCAGTATTCGAAGCCGCCGATCATTTCGCGCACCTCGTAGCCGAGTCGTGCGAACTCGAGGGCAGCTTTCGTGCCGCCGTTGCAGCCAGGGCCCCAGCAATATACAACAACGGGCATATCGAGGGCGATCTCGCCGCTGGCCCGCTCGCGGATGTCTGCAGTCGGCATATGCACGGCTCCGACGGCGTGGCCCTGGTTCCACGCCGTATCGCCTCGGGAATCGATCAATACGAAACGTTCCTGTGTCTCGAGGGCAGCTCCGACATCCGAGGGATCGGTTTCGAAGTCAAGCTTGCGTGAAAAGTGGGCGACTCGGTCAGCGGCCGTTGCGGGAGGCGTCATGGCAACAGATTAGTGGGCGGCGTCGGTCGCGTGGGGTAACTTCGGTTCGGCACGACACCGGCTACTTGAGGGAGCAATTGATTGCATGGCTAAGAAAACGGCAACCGCTGCACCGCTCATCGATGCTCTGCAGCTTGAGAACCTCGCTGAGGGCGAGGCCACGCTGCTGCGGGCCCACGAAAGCTATGACGGTCAACGGTTTGAGACATCCGATCTCAGCGATCAGGATCTCTCGGGTGTCTCGTTTTCTGAGTGCGAGTTCTCCGACCTGGAGGCCAACGGGGCAGACTTTCGGGCGGCGACCTTTGTCGAGACGCGCTTCGAGAAACTCAACGCCCCCATCTTCACCGCGCCGCGCTCACGCCTTCGCGATGTGAGCATCGAAGGCTCTCGTCTGGGCTCCGCTGAGTTCTATGAGTCCACGTGGAAGTCGGTTCGTTTTACCCATTGCCGCATTGGCTACCTGAATCTGCGTGGCGCCCACCTTCAGGATCTACTGTTCGATGACTGCCTAATCGATGAACTTGACCTTGGCGCGGCCACGGCCAACCGAGTTTCGTTTACGAACACGCAGGTAAATGCGCTCGATCTCACCCGTGCCACACTGACGAATTTTGACTTGCGTGCCCTCGAGTTACGCCACGTCACTGGAGTCGAATATCTCAGGGGTGCAACGATCAATTCTTATCAACTGGCCGAGTTCGCACCCATGCTTGCCGCCCACTTGGGCATCGTGCTCGAAGAATAAGGGGCGCCCGGCGGAATACCGCAACGAACGCCCCTGCTGAATCGTGGAGCCGGCTCAGCAGCCTCCGCCGCCCGAGCCGCAGCACACGTCGGTCTCGGGAAGCATCAGGTTCACGCGACCAGCGCTCGCAGTATCGCCGGCGATTGCGGCGGCCACGGAGCGCACTTGCTCGTACCCGGTAGCCATAAGGAATGTTGGCGCCCGGCCATAGCTCTTCATCCCGACCACGTAGACATTGTTCTCGGGATGCGCGAGCACGCTAGCTCCGTGTGGCTCGACAGTGCCACACGTGTGCACATTGGGGTCGATGAGCGGCGCGAGAGCAACGGGAGCCTCAAGCACGGGGTCGAAGCTGAGGTGCAGTTCACGCAAGATGTCGAGGTCGGGGCGGAATCCGGTGGCGGCGGCGAGAGCATCCACGGTCACGGATTGTTCGCCATCGGGGTTACTGCTGATCACGCGCAGTCGGCCATCGGGCTGAGGCGAAAGCTCGGTGATGGTGAAATCTGTCAGCAGGGTAACGGCACCCGATTCGACCGCAGCCTTGAGGCGTGTTCCGAGGGAGTCGCGGTCCGGAAGTTTGTCGGCAGTTCCGTTGTACATGCGGCGAGCTGAGCGGCCGCGAATAGCCCACGTTATTTCTGTGCCCGGTTCGCTCTCGCGCAGTTCTGCGAGAGCAAGCAGCGTATTGGCGGCCGAGTGACCCATGCCGATCACAAGGGTGTGCTTGCCGGCGAAACGCGCACGATCGGTGCCGCGGACGTCGGGGAGGGGGCCGGTGAGCCACTCGTTGCTTTCGGCCTCACCAGTCGCGGGGAGGCCAGAAGCACCGATGGGGTTGCTGTGACCCCACGTTCCCGAGGCGTCGATAATCGCCGACGCGAGGATGTCGTACACGCCATCGGCGGAGTCAACGCGAACCAGCAGCGGGTGGCGCTCGCGGCCAATGGTTTTGGTGGTGTCGATGCCTTGGCGCGACGTACCGATCACGCGGCTGTTGTAGCGGATGAGCGGGGCAAGCTCGGCGGTGGCGGCGAGCGGGAGGAGGTAGTCGTGAACGAGTTCGGCACCGGTGGGTACCGCTTCGGGGTCAGGGGAGACCCAGTCGGTTTTTTCGAGAAGTTCGCGGCCGACGGGGTCGATGGTGTTGCTCCAGGGCGAGAAAAGCGAGACGTGACCCCACTGGCGGATGGCATCTCCGGCACGTTCTCCCGCTTCGAACACGATGGTGTCGATGCCGCGTTTGTTGAGGTTGGCGGCGGCGGCGATCCCGATGGGGCCGGCCCCGATAACCACGACAGGTAGCGGGTTGGAGGGGGAAGGTACGACGGTCATTGCTCTCCTCGGTGTGTCCGCCAGCAGAACTGCTAGCGCTCGCTCACGATAACAGCAATTACTGTTGATAACAAAGAAAACGTGTACGATCGTAGCTATGAGCGAACGCGTCGATCTTCTGACTATTCAGAAGCCCACTTGGTCTGCCTCGGCCGAGCGGGCCCAGAGCCTAGCGCCACTGTTGCGCGCCCTCGGCGATCCCAACCGGCTCCAGCTCGTGCTCCTGCTCACTGAACGTCCTCACACAGTGCGTGAACTCACGGATGCCACGGGCCTGAGCCAAACATTGGTGAGTCACCACTTGGCGCCCCTGCGCGAGAACGGCCTCGTCACGGTCACGCCGCGCGGTCGTTCCAACGTCTACGAACTGTGCTGCGAAGCATTCGCCGAGCCCGTCAAGATGCTCGCATCTGTTGCGACGAGCACCGATGCCGGCGCCAAGGCCTGCTGCGTCGTGTCATAGCGGCGCGGAGCAATCAGCGTGCGGGTGAAAATAACAGTGCCCCCGGAGGGAATCGAACCCCCGACCTACGGTACCGGAAACCGGCGCTCTATCCCCTGAGCTACGAAGGCAAGGGCTCCATCTTAGCAAGCAATTGCCACCCACTATTAGCACGCTGTGGGGATGACCAGTTCAGCTTCTCGTGACAGTATCGGAGGATGCTGCGCACTGTGTCGTCCCACCAAGAACTCGACCTTCGCGGTCGCACCGAAATGGTCTTCAGTATTGCGGTCTCCGCTTACTGGCCTACGGCATCCGAGTCCATCGACTTTGTGTTGGATGGTGAGCCCCAGCAGCCAACAGAGTTGGTCGATGCGCGCGGAACCCGTCTGCATTCGCTCGTCGCGGGGCCGGGGCGGCTTGTGGTGGATTACGCCGCCACCGTTGAGGAAACCCCCGAACCTGCACCGGTCAACGACATCGATCTGATCGAGTATTTGCGACCGAGTCGCTATTGCGAGTCCGATGTTCTGCTTCCGAGCGCTCGTTCGTTGTTCCCGAGCCAGACCGGTCACGAGTTGCTTCAGGCAGTGCGTGATTGGGTCGGCGCGAATATGCGGTACACGCCAGGCATCTCTTTGGCGACCGATGGGGCAGCCCATTCGATGTTGGCGCGCCAGGGTGTTTGCCGCGACTACGCGCACCTCACGATTTCGATGCTGCGTGCCAAAGATGTGCCGGCGCGGTATACCTCGGTGTACGCGCCCGGGCTAAGCCCCATGGACTTCCATGCCGTCGCCGAGGCGTATGTCGACGGCGCGTGGTGGATCGTTGATTCCACCGGGCTTGCTCCGCGTCAGTCTCTTGTGCGCATCGCTACGGGCCGGGATGCAGCCGATACGGCCTTCCTCACCAACCACTGGGCTGACCTGTTCTTGCAGAATCTTTCGATCACGGTGACGGCAGATACGCTGCCCTCCGACGATCATCGGTCGCCGGTGCAGCTTCCCTAACTGGCCGTGCCTTTTGGCTGCAGCAACTGCCTGCGTCGCCGCCGAGCGCTGTGCGGCGAACCGGCGGGTGTTACTTCAGTGCGGCAGTGACATCCGCAACCAGAGCGGTCGCATTGCTGGCGCGCGAGAACAGCGGCGAGCTGATGGTCACCCAATACGGGCCTGTGAAGACTTGAGCTGTTCCTGTGCCGCCTTGGGATGAAAAGTAGCCAGCGTAGCTATCGGTGCTCGCGCCTGCGTTTGCCTTGAGCGTACTGATCGCGCTGGGGGCTGGTTGCGCGACTGAGACATCGATTGTGGTTCCGCTGGTTCCGTTCTCCCAGCGGCAGGCTGTGCCCTGCAAATCAACTGCCGCTGCTGCGGTTGACCCGGCGGCGGGAGTGAAGTTGTTCAGCAACACATAGTTGGGGTTGAAGTCGTACATTTCCTGAGGCGTGATGAGCGCTGAGCAGGCAATGTCTACAGGGGTGGCTTCAGGAGCGGGTGCCGAAGTTGGTTCAGCCGGGTTCGTTGGGGCGCTTGTGGAGTCTGAGCCACTCGTCGATGTAGCGGTTGGCGTTGCGGCGCTCGACGGCACGGTACTAGTGGGGGAGGCGCTCGGCACTGATTCGGTCGGAACACATGCGCTCAAGAGAAGAACGGATGCGCTCAGTGCGATCACTGCAGGAATAGTGCGAAGTCGAGAAGCCATAGTTCCATTCTGCTGACCCGCAGCGCTGACGAAGTGCAGTGACCCGGCATTGTCGCGAACTGCGCCAGATCCGCAGTCGTCACCCAGTACTCTTAAGAGGTGAATCCTGCTGACCTTTCTGCCACCTTGCTCTCTGTCGTCTCTCGCATTGCGGCTGACCGCGGCACGCCCGATTTGGGGCTGACGGTGAACGATCTGGTGCTGGAGCGTCCGCGCAACCGCGATCATGGCGACTGGGCATCCAATATCGCTATGAAGCTGGCGAAGCCGTTGGGGGCGAACCCTCGTGAACTTGCGACAGAAATCGCTGAGCAGGCGCGCGCTATTGACGGAATTGCTTCGGTGGATGTTGCAGGCCCCGGCTTCATCAACATCACCCTGGATGCCGCTGCCGCTGGTGCGCTCGCGAAGACAATCGTTGAGCAGGGCGAGGCCTACGGTCGCAATGATTCCCTCGCGGGTCAGACCATCAACTTGGAGTTCGTTTCGGCCAACCCCACGGGTCCGCTGCACATCGGCCACACGCGGTGGGCGGCTCTCGGGGATTCGCTTGCCCGCATCCTGAAAGCTGCCGGTGCTGAGCTGGTGAGCGAGTTCTACATCAATGACGCCGGAAACCAGATGGACAACTTTGGGGCGTCAATTCTGGCGTCGGCGAAGGGTGAGCCCACTCCGGAGAACGGCTACCCGGGCGCTTACGTTGCCGAGCTCGCTCAGCGTGTGCTTGCCTCGAACCCTGAAATTCTCGAACTAGACCACGACGAGGCGATCGCTGTTGCGCGCGAGCGGGGCTATGAGCTTCAGCTCGGCGAAATCAAGAAGTCGCTCGCCGCGTTCAACGTGCACTTCGACGTCTGGTTTAGTGAGCGCGAACTTCATGCTGTCAACGCCGACGGCAAGAGTGCGATCGATGCTGCCGTCGAGCGTTTGCGTGCCCAGGGCCATGTCGCCGACATCGACGATGCCGTGTGGGTCAAGACCACCGACTTCGGCGATGACAAGGACCGCGTCATCAAGCGCGGCAACGGCATTTATACCTATTTTGCAGCCGATGCGGCCTACTACTTGAGTAAGGGCGACCGTGGCTTCGCCCACAAGATCTACTTGCTCGGTGCCGACCACCACGGTTACGTTCACCGTCTCAAGGCGCTCGCCGGAGCTGCTGGTGACGACCCCGAAAAAGATATCGAGGTGCTCATCGGGCAACTCGTGAGCATCAATGGTGCTCGCCTGTCGAAGCGTGCGGGCAACATCATCGAGCTCGATGACCTGCGTGAATGGCTCGGAACAGATGCGCTGCGCTACTCGCTCGGTCGCTACCCCTCCGATTCGCCGCTCAGCCTCGACCCCGAGATTCTGCAAAAGCGCACGAACGACAACCCGGTCTTCTACGTTCAGTACGCTCACGCGCGCACTCACAGCGTTGCTCGCAACGCGGGGGAGTCGGGAGTGGATCGCAGCGTGTTCGATGCTTCGCTTCTCACGAACGAATCTGAGAGCATCCTGCTTGGCGTGCTTGCTGAGTTCCCGCGTATCGTCGCTCAGGCGGCGGAGTTGCGCGAACCACACCGCATCGCGCGCTTCGCGGAAGAGCTCGCGGGCAGCTATCACCGGTGGTACGACCAGTGCCGGGTCACTCCCTTGAACGATGAAGAGGTCACCGACGTTCACCGCACCCGACTCTGGGTCAACGACGCTGTCGGTCAGGTACTGCGCAACAGCCTCTGGATGCTCGGGGTCAGTGCACCCGAGCGGATGTAGCCTTCGTGACTTCAGACGAACGGCCCAGTCACGACGAAGAGCTTGCCGGCTCCGAGGATGGCACGGCGCCGACGCTCGATTTGGGCGTTCAGTCCACCGTCGAGTTGCGCCTCGCTGAGACGGCTGCGCCCGCAGCGAAACCCTGGCGGCGACGCCGTCGTTGGATCTGGTGGGTCGTTCTTGCGGTCGTGGCGATCATCCTGATCACGGGCGTCATTCTCGTGGAAACAATCGGTCGTACTTTCGCGACGAATCTGGTGCGGGATGAGATTGCCTCGTCGCTCAACCTCGAAACGACCGAGGGTGTTGCTGTTGATCTCGGCTCCGGTTCGCTCATCGTACAAGCTCTCACGGGCGGCCTCGATGTCGTCACGATCGACGTCGATAGCTTCGAAGTGAACGGCCTTGAGTCTTCCGTCAGTGTTGTGGCGACAGGCGTCCCGATAATGACGTCACAGCCTGTCGGCACTCTCTCGATGGATGTCTCTATTGCGGGCAGCGAAGTGTCCAAGCTTGCGACAACGTTGAGCGGCACCGGGCTCGATTCGATCGAACTCGAAGGCAGCGCCATCCGAGTGTCGACTGTCTTCACGCTCTTGTTCTTTGAGATCCCGGTCGCCCTTGATTTGGTGCCGGTTGCTGCCGGAGACGCCGTTGCGTTTGAGCCGGAGTCGGTCATTCTCGGCGATCAACAGATCTCAGTTGCTGACCTGCGCGAGAACCCGCTCGTCTCGGGGCTGGCTGGCAGCCTATTGAGCTCTCAAGAGTTCTGTGTCGCGTCATCATTACCGACCGCCTTGACGATCGATGCGGTTGCGGTGGCGAACGACAACCTCGTCATCCAACTCAGTGCTGACGGCATTGCGCTCGACGATGCGGCCTGGCAACAATACGGCACGTGTCCAGCGCCGTAGCTCGATTCAGCGCTAGCCGCGCCAGCCGTTAGAGTGGTCAGCATCCCCAACGCCTGTGCGGACACAATCCGCCGTTTTCCGTCTACATCTCTGTGAGGTGCGACTGTGTTCGCGAACCCGCTGGCGCCCGAGTGGCTTGAAACTCCCGCCGAAGCAAATTCTTTGCCATCGACCGTCTGGTCACGCACGTCAGCGCGCGCCGAGAACGGTGAACTGACGATTGCGGGGGTCACAGCGAGCGAGCTCGTTTCTGCCTTCGGCACTCCGGTCTACGTTGTGGACGAAGCGGATGCCATTGCTCGTGCCACCGAAATCAAGGCGGCGTTCGATTCCGAGTTCGCTCGCATCGGCTCCGGAGTCAAGGTGTACTACGCGGGCAAGGCGTTCCTCTGCACGGAGGTCGTTCGGTGGATGACGGCCGCTGGCCTGAACATCGATGTCGCCTCGGCTGGCGAGATGGCGGTTGCGCTCGCGGCTGGCACGGATGCGTCGCGTTTGGGTTTCCACGGCAACAATAAGAGTCTTTCCGAGATCGACCGTGCCGTGCGCGCGGGCATCGGCCCCATCGTTATCGACAGCGTCGTCGAAATCGGTCGGGTTGCTGAAGCCGCCACACGGCACGGTCGAACCCAGCGGGTGCGCTTGCGCATCAATAGCGGGGTTCACGCATCAACCCACGAGTACTTGGCGACGGCGCGGGAGGACCAGAAGTTTGGTGTCCCGCTTGCGGAGGCTGAAACTCTCGTGGCGCAGATCCGCTCGCATCCTTCGTTGGATTTCGTGGGCATCCATTCGCATATTGGTTCGCAGATTTTTGACACCGCGGGCTTCGCTGAGGCGGCACGTCGTTTGCTTGAGTTGCATGCACGTTTGTCGGTGGTTGCTCCGGTGCCCGAGCTTAATTTGGGTGGCGGTTTTGGCATCGCGTATACCTCGGTTGATCAGGCGTTGCCGGTTGCTGAGCTTGCCGCGTCGCTGGCTACCATCGTTGAGGCCGAGTGCGCGCGGCTCGAGATTCCGGTACCAATCATTGCGATTGAGCCCGGCCGGTCGATCATTGGCCCGTCGACAACCACGCTCTACACGGTCGGCACGATCAAGGATGTGCTCGTTGATGGTGTCGCCGTGCGCAAGTACGTCAGCGTTGATGGCGGCATGAGCGACAACATTCGCCCCGCTCTGTATGAGGCCGACTATTCGGCACGCATCGCGAATCGGATTTCGGATGCCGCCCCTGAGCTTGCACGCATTGTGGGCAAGCACTGCGAGGCGGGCGACATCGTCGTGCGCGCCGAGTACTTGCCTGGTGACGTCGAGATTGACGACGTGATCGCCGTGCCTGCCACTGGTGCCTACGGTTGGGCGATGTCCAACAACTACAACTATCTTGCGCGCCCGCCCGTCGTTGCGGTGCGCGATGGCCACGCCCGCATCATTGTGCGCGGCGAAACCGAAGACGACCTACTCAGCCGCGACGCGGGAATTACACCATCGGGAGACTCTGAATGATCGAATACCGCAACCTTCGCGTCGCAGTTTTGGGCGGAGGGAGTGTCGGATCGCAGGTCACCGCACTGTTGCTTGAACACGCTGACGAACTCGCCGCCCGTGCCGGAGCCGGACTTGAAGTCGTCGGCGTTGCCGTGCGCGACCTCGATGCTCCTCGCGACACCAACATCCCCCAAGAACTCCTGACGACCGATGCAGAGTCGCTCATCGTCGGAGCCGACATCGTCATCGAACTCATTGGTGGCCTCGAGCCCGCTCGCACCTGGATTCTCAAGGCTCTGCATTCAGGCGCTGACGTCATCACCGCCAACAAGGCTCTGCTGGCTCACCACGGCGCTGAACTCTTCGAAGAGGCAGCCCAAGTCGGCGCGCAGCTCTACTACGAAGCTGCTGTTGCTGGCGCGATCCCCATCATTCGCCCGTTGCGCGACAGCCTCGCTGGCGACCGCGTCAAGCGCATCCTCGGCATCGTCAACGGCACCACGAACTACATTCTTGACCGCATGGATGCCACGGGCGACAGTTTCGACGATGCCCTCGCCGAGGCGACTCGCCTCGGGTATGCCGAAGCTGACCCCACCGCAGACATCGAAGGCTATGACGCCGCCCAGAAGGCATCCCTGCTCTCGAGCCTCGCGTTCCACACTCGCGTTCCGCTGGAATCGGTCCACCGTGAGGGAATCACGGGCGTCACCGCCGAGCAGGTTATTGCGGCCCGCAAGGCTGGCTATGTCGTCAAGCTACTCGCCATTTGCGAACGCATCCTCAACGCTGACGGCACCACCGCTGGAGTCAGCTCTCGCGTGCATCCCGCACTCGTTCCGCTGACTCACCCGCTCGCTGCGGTGCACGGCGCGAACAACGCTGTGTTTGTTGAGGCCGAAGCCGCAGGCAGCCTCATGTTCTATGGCGCTGGTGCTGGCGGAATCGAAACAGCATCCGCTGTTCTCGGTGATGTCGTATCCGCTGCTCGCCGCCATGTCATTGGTGGTCCTGGCGTTGCAGAGTCGACGCACGCTAACCTGCCCATCTTGCCGATCTCTCGCGTTACGACGCGCTACCAGATCACCTTGACGGTCGTTGATGAGCCTGGTGTGCTCGCCAAGATCGCTGCCGTCTTTAGCGATAATGGCGTCTCTGTTGAGGCGGTCAGTCAGACCGTTGGCGCGGTAACTGAGGGCGTGCCGAGCGCTACCCTTATTACGGTCACGCACGAAGCGACCGATGAATCGCTAGCCGCCACGGTGGCAGCACTGACCGAGAACTCGGTGGTGCGCGATGTTGTGTCCGTTTTGAGAGTCGAAGGACTGTAGCCAATGGACAGTGAAATCAGCAACCGGCAGCGGGAAAGTCTTCTTCACGAGCACGCCGACCGTCTCGGTATGACGATGACGATGGCGAAGGCATGACCTCGCTCGTCGGTCGCAGTGTCGTCGTGCGTGTGCCGGCGACTTCGGCCAACCTTGGCCCGGGGTTCGACACGCTGGGGCTCGCGCTCTCGCACTATGACGAGTTGATCGTCACTGCGGTCGAGGGCTCTGGCGTCACGATTGATGTCGCGGGTGTTGGCGCCGGAATTGTCGCGACCGATGAGTCAAACCTCGTGATTCAGGCGATTCAGCACTGCTTTACACACTTCGGGCAGACCATGCCGGCACTGCACGTGTCGGCGACCAATGTCATCCCGCACGGTGGGGGACTTGGTTCGTCTGCTGCGGCAATCGTTTCGGGCGTCATGGCGGCCAAGGGGTTGCTTGAGGGCATCGTCGAGATGGATGCCGCAATCCTCCTCGTGCTCGCAACAGAACTTGAGGGGCACCCCGATAACGTCGCGCCTGCCCTTTTGGGTGGCCTCACGATCGCGTGGACCACCGACTCGGGGCCGCAGGCCAAGAAGCTGATGGTGCACCGTGGAGTGTCACCGCTTGTTCTTGTGCCCGACTTCCGGGTTTCGACGGCGCATGCGCGCAGTTTGCAACCGGATGCCGTGCCCTACGCCGACGCTGTCTACAACGTTTCGCGGGCTGCGCTCCTCATCGCGGCACTGACGCAGAGCCCTGAAGTGTTGCTCGAAGCCACCGGCGATCGCCTGCATCAGGACTACCGTGCTGCAGCGATGCCGCAGACCACAGAGCTGATCCGGATGCTGCGCTCGCACGGCCATGCTGCGGTTGTTTCCGGTGCCGGGCCCTCGGTTCTGGTGCTGGCTGATGACCCCGCGAGGCGTCTCGAGGCCGCGGCTCTCGTGCAGGAGCACGCCGCAACGCCGTGGGAGAGCCTCCTCTTAGCCGTGGACTTCAAAGGTGCTACAGTGAATGAGCACCAGGTAGAAGCTACGGCGTAGTCGTAGCCTCCCGGTCGCACTTCACCCGTCGTATCCCCGAATTTAGATTCCTGCGCATCCGCGCAGACATCGGTGAGCGACTAGCTCTCCACCAAGGAAATCAATCTTGGCTGGGGAAAGGAACCCCAAGTAGTGACTGACGTCAACAACCACGCATCAAGCGTGGATTCCCGTGCCGCGCTGAGCGCGTTGCGACTGCCCGAGCTTCAAGCTATGGCGGCCGAACGCGGCATCACCGGTACTTCCAAACTTCGCAAAGGAGATCTCGTGGACGCAATTAACGAGAAGAACAACAGCAACACCGCATCAACCCCACCCACCGAGGCTGCAGCAGCTCCTGCACGCAAGCGCGCTTCGCGCCGTGTCACGAGCACTGACGGTGCCGCCATCGCTGGCACCGAGAGCCCCGCTGGCGCTCCTCAGGTAGACAAGAGCGCTTCATCGTCGAAGGAATCAGCTGCTCTGGCACCTGCCGCCGACGGTGCAGCAGACAAGCCGAAGACGGCTCCTCGCAAGAAGAAGACTGACGCTGCAGTTGCTCCCGAGTCGGATGCCGCAGCAAGCACCACCGCATCCAGCAGCGCAGCAGCATCCACCGATGCTCCCGCAGCCGACGCAGCCCCCAAGCGCAACCGTCGCAGCTCCAGCCGTAGCGCTGCACCTGCGGACGCATCGAGCGACGAGACCGCCGCTTCGGCCGACGTGAAGTCGGCCGACGTGAAGTCGACCGATGTGAAGTCGACCGACAACGACGGCAAGGCTGCCAAGGGCGGCAACAAGAACGACAACCGCAACAACAACAAGAGTGACAAGGGCAGCAACAACGCCGATAACTCTGACAAGAACTCCGACGACAAGAACAGCGGTTCTGACAAGAACAGCGGTTCTGACAGCAACGACGACAACGATTCCGACAACGAGTCGGGTTCGGGCCGTGGCCGCAACCGCAACCGCAGCCGCAATGGCAGCAGCCAAAACGGTGAAGGGTCTGGTCGCCAGAACAACAACCGCCGCCAGAACAACAACAGCGATGGCAGCAACGCTGAGGGCAACCGCAACGGCAACAACAACGGCGGAAACAACCGCAACAACGATGACTCGCGCGGCGGTGACGTTGACTCCGAGCGCGGTGGACGCGGTCGTTACCGTGACCGCAAGCGTGGCCGTGGAAACATGGGCGACGACTTCGAGCCCGAGATCACCGACGATGACGTACTGATCCCGGTTGCCGGCATCCTCGACGTTCTCGACAACTACGCTTTCGTCCGCACCACTGGTTACCTTCCCGGTAACAGCGACGTGTACGTGTCACTTGGCCAGGTCAAGAAATACAACCTCCGCAAGGGTGACGCCGTTGTTGGCGCTATTCGCCAGCCGCGTGAGGGTGATAACAGCCAGGGCCGCCAGAAGTACAACGCGATTGTGCGCATCGACTCGATCAACGGTCTTCCCGTTGAAGAGGCTGCGAACCGCGTTGAATTCGGCAAGCTCACGCCGCTGTACCCGCAGGAGCGTTTGCGTCTCGAGACCGAGCCGACCATGTTGTCGACTCGCATCATCGACCTCGCTGCTCCGATCGGCAAGGGCCAGCGCGGACTGATCGTCTCGCCGCCCAAGGCAGGCAAGACGCAGATTCTTCAGGCCATCGCGAACGCGATCTCCAAGAACAACCCCGAGGTTCACCTCATGGTTGTTCTCGTTGACGAACGCCCGGAAGAAGTTACAGACATGCAGCGCACCGTCAAGGGCGAAGTTATTGCCTCGACCTTCGACCGCCCCGCTGAAGACCACACCACCGTTGCCGAATTGGCTATCGAGCGCGCTAAGCGTCTCGTCGAACTGGGTCACGACGTAGTCGTACTGCTCGACTCGATCACGCGCCTCGGCCGTGCCTACAACCTGACTGCACCGGCCTCGGGTCGCGTTCTTTCCGGTGGCGTCGACTCCGCAGCGCTGTACCCGCCGAAGCGTTTCTTCGGTGCGGCTCGCAACGTTGAAGAGGGCGGCTCGCTCACCATCATCGCTACCGCGCTCGTCGAGACCGGTTCGAAGATGGACGAGGTTATCTTCGAAGAGTTCAAGGGCACTGGCAACATGGAACTGCGTCTGTCGCGCCAGCTGGCTGACAAGCGCATCTTCCCCGCGGTCGACTTCAATGCATCCGGAACACGTCGCGAAGAGATGCTTCTCGGTGCCGACGAAGTCAAGGTCACCTGGAACTTGCGTCGTGCCCTTGCTGGTCTCGACCAGCAGGCTGCGCTCGAGATCGTGTTGAATAAGCTGAAGGAGACGCAGTCGAACGTTGAGTTCCTCATGCAGATCCAGAAGTCACTTCCTTCCACTAACGGCACAAAAGAGGACTAACTATGTTCGAGTCAGTACAGTCGCTGCTGACCGAGCATGGGGAGCTCGAAGGTCAGCTAGCTGACCCCGAGCTCCACTCAGACCCGGTCCGCTCGAAGAAAGTCAACCGACGTTACGCCGAGTTGTCGCGCATTGTTGCGGCGTACCATAACTGGCGTCAGTTGACGGATGACCTTGCGGCAGCCACCGAAATGGCTGACGAAGATGAGTCATTCGCTGCAGAGATCCCCGGGCTCACCGAGACTCTCGAGGCTGCTCAAGAGAAGCTTCGTCGCATTCTGATTCCGCGTGACCCCAACGATTCCCGTGACGTGATCATGGAAATCAAAATGGGGGAGGGCGGCGCCGAATCGGCGCTCTTCGCTGGCGACCTGCTGCGCATGTACTTGCACTATGCAGAGTCCAAGAAATGGAAGACCGAGATCATCGAGCAGACCTCGAGCGACCTCGGTGGCATCAAAGATGTGCAGTTGGCTGTCAAGGGCAACTCGAGCGATCCCGCTGAGGGCGTCTGGGCACACTTGAAGTACGAGGGGGGAGTGCACCGCGTTCAGCGTGTGCCCGCCACCGAGTCTCAAGGTCGCATCCACACCTCTGCTGCTGGTGTGCTCGTGTTCCCGGAGGTCGACGAACCTGAAGAGGTTGAGATCAGCCAGAACGATCTCAAGATCGACGTCTACCGTTCCTCGGGTCCCGGTGGTCAGTCGGTGAACACCACTGACTCCGCTGTTCGTATTACTCACCTTCCGACCGGCATCGTCGTGGCTATGCAGAACGAGAAATCGCAACTGCAAAACCGCGAAGCCGGTATGCGAGTGCTGCGTGCCCGCATCTTGGCTCGCTACCAAGAAGAAGCGGATGCCGAGGCGAGTGAGTACCGCAAGAGCCAGATCCGCACGATGGATCGCTCGGAGCGCATTCGCACGTATAACTTCCCCGAGAATCGTATTGCGGATCATCGCACCGGGTACAAGGCCTACAACCTTGACCAGGCGATCAACGGCGCTCTCGAGCCTGTCATTCAGTCGTGCATCATGGCCGATGAAGAGGCTCGTTTGGCTGCAGTGGGAAACGACTCCTGAGCGAGGCAATGACTGTCGAGCACAACATCAGTGTCGCTGACCTTGTAGGCAGCGGCACTGAATTGTTGGGTGCTGCGGGAGTTCCGTCTCCGACGGTCGATGCGGAACTGCTGGTCGCTCACGTGCTCGAGTTGAGCCGCGGCGAATTGCGGGTTCGCGTGGTCACCGGTGCGCTGGTGCCCCCTGCGGCAGAAGCTACCGTTCGCGAACTCTTTGCCCGCCGTGCTGCCCGCGAACCGTTGCAGCACATCACTGGTATCGCGCCGTTCCGCAATCTTGAATTGCGTGTTGGCCCCGGCGTCTTTGTGCCGCGGCCCGAAACAGAAACTGTCGTGCAGTTCGCGATCGATGCCCTCACTCTCAGCGCAACTCCTGAGCCGATCGGTGTCGATCTTGGCACCGGAAGTGGCGCGATTGCACTCTCGATGGCCACCGAGGTGCCGCGCGCTCGTATTTATGCGGTCGAGTTGTCACCGGACGCGATGCCGTACACAAGCGAGAACTTTCGTCGCTATGGCGCCGATAACGCGACGCTCATCAACGCCGATCTGGGGGACGCTTTTCCCGAGCTCAACGGCACCGTTGACGTGGTCATTTCGAACCCGCCGTACATCCCGGCGGCCGCAATCCCGCGCGATATCGAAGTGCAACTCCACGACCCCGCTCTGGCGCTCTACGGCGGAGAAGACGGCATGGATGTCGTACGCCGCGTCTCAACGACGGCTCGCCGTCTGTTACACCAGGGTGGCACTCTCGTGCTCGAGCACGGCGAGGAGCAAGCTCCGGCATTGGCCGCGCTGCTCACGGCGGACGGCTGGAACGCCGTAGCTCACCACAAAGACCTCCTCGGCCGCGACCGCGCCACTACAGCGCTGCTGTAACGACGGGGTTTCGCCGGGTCTAGTGCCCGCAGCGCGAGTGCAGAGGCGCTCTAGGCCCGAGCAGCCGCAAACTCTTCAATCGCCCGGTGCAGTTCTGCTCCGCTGCGAAAGTGGTGGCCGGTGATGCCGAGGGATTCGGCGCCCGCCACGTTCTCGGCTAAATCGTCAGCGAAGAACGCGTCGTGGGCTTCCACGCCGTACGCCTCCAACGTGCGCTCGAACACGATCGGATCTGGCTTCCGGGCGCCGTAGAAACTCGATGTGCGCAAGTGGGTGCCGAAAATATCGACAAGCTCGGGAGCGACCACGGGAAGGTTATCTCCGAGCAGTGATCCGTTGTTGGTGAGCAGGGTCGCTTGGCCCAGTTCTGACGCGTGTCGGGCAGCGGCGAGCGAATCGGGCCACGCTGTCATCGCATTGGATCGAATCTCTAGCCAGCGCTCGACATCCACGCTGTGGCCGATCGCTTCTTCAAAGGCCGCGAGGTACTCTTCGCCGGTCGGATACAGCCCTGCTTCGGCACCAAATTCGCCATCGTCGTGCCACCAGAGGCGTCGCAATTCGAGAAAACTGCGGCCGGTTAGCTCGCTGAGAGCGGCCATTCGTGCACGCCAGTCGTACTCATAGAGCACGTCATCCATGTCAAAGATGAAAAGCAGCGTCATTGTTGGCCATCGCTATCTGTTAGTCGTGATCAGTCTTTCACTGTTTCGCCCGGTACCATGTTGGGGACATGGATGACCTTTTTGATTGTGCCGACGAAGCGCAGCTCTTGACCGGCATGCGACTCGCTCGCGTGGCTATTGGCCGCGGCGATCTCGTTGTGATCCCTACTGACACTGTTTACGGGGTGGCTGCTGATGCTTTCCAGCCCGAGGCGGTGCAGAAGCTGATTGATGCCAAGGGGCGCACGAGGCAGTCTCCTCCGCCGGTGTTGATCCCGGGCATCCCCACCCTTGATGCGCTTGCCGCCCAGGTCCCTGACGAGGTTCGCGAACTGGTTGCCGAGTTTTGGCCCGGTGGCCTCACGATCATTCTTCCAGCGCAGCCTTCGCTGATCTGGGATCTCGGCGAAACTCAGGGCACAGTGGCGTTGCGGATGCCGTCGAGCCGTATTGCTCTCGAACTGTTGTCAGAGACGGGTCCGCTTGCGGTCTCGAGCGCTAACAGCACGGGTCTGCCGGCGGCACGCTCGGCGGCCGCGGCAAAGGAGATGCTGGGGGAGTCGGTTTCGGTCTACCTCGACGATGGCGAGGGCGGCGAGCTCGCTTCAACGATCGTGGATGCTACGGGTTTGCTTGTCGACGGCGGCAAGCTGCGCATCGTGCGTGAGGGCGTCATTTCGGCCGACGCCATTCGCGATCTGATCGGGGCCGATCGGTGCGAATAGTTTTTTACTTCCTCATTGCGGGTATCGCCGCAATGGTCACCTATGCCTTGTCGCTAGTTGTGCTCAAAATGAGCCTCAAGTACAAGCTGTATCCGCAGGTTCGCCAGCGTGATGTGCACACGACTCCGACACCACGACTCGGTGGTGTGGCGATGTTCTTCGGAATTGTCGTCGCTTTCGCGGTGGCGTCGAGCTTCGACAACTTTTCTTTGATTTTCGACGAGCCAAGCAAAGTGTTTGGTTTGCTCGGTGGAGCTCTCATTGTCGTGGTGATTGGCGTTGCTGACGATATTTGGGATCTCGATTGGCTCACCAAGTTGGCTGGCCAGATCATCGCGGCTTTTGTCGTCGCGTGGCCCGGCGTGCAGCTTTCTACGCTCCCTATCGGGGGCAAGACGATCGTGTCGCCCCATATCTCGATCATCATTACTATTTTCGCGATAGTTCTCGTGATGAACGCGGTGAACTTCATCGACGGTCTCGACGGCCTTGTTGCGGGCGTCGCGATCATCGCGAGCAGTGTTTTCTTTGTGTATGCCTATCTATTGCAGGGGCAAGCGCAAACGGAATACTTCAACTTGGCGTCCCTCGCGACAGCGATTTTGATCGGTGCCTGCGTCGGGCTGCTTCCCGTTAACTTCCATCCTGCCAAGATGTTCATGGGCGACTCCGGTGCTCTACTTGTCGGACTCGTGATGGCGGCGTCTGCAATCTCCGTCACGGGCCAAGTGGACAACACAGAATTGGCTCAGCCTGACCAATTCACGCTCAGTTTCTTGCCGGCCTTCATCCCGATCCTTCTCCCGGTTGCAGTCTTAGTGATCCCGTTGTTAGATTTTGGGCTTGCCATCTTGCGACGGCTCCGGGCAGGTAAATCGCCCTTCACTGCAGACCGCAAACATTTGCATCACCGCCTGCTCGACATGGGCCACTCCCACCTGCACGCTGTTCTCATCCTGTACAGCTGGACGTTTGTGGCCTCGGTCGGCGTTCTCGCCTTCACCTTCGTGCCGTGGCGGTGGGCGGCGCTCATGTTCGTCGTCGGTCTCGCTGGCTGTGCAGCTCTCACGCTCGCACCTCTTAGTCGTCGCAAGTCGCGTGAGGCTGCTGCGCAGCGCCTCGCGGCGGAGCAAGAGTCTCTCGACGATGCACGATATGACGGTCTGGATGCCGCATCTAACGACAGTTCGACCCAGCACAACACAAAGGAACCCACCGAATGAAGTCCTCCGCAATTCTCGGCCGCGCGATCGCCTACGGGGCAATCTTGACCGTCAGCATCGCTGTGGTCGGCTCCATCGTGGGGTACCTCGTCGCAGACACCTCCGGGCTGATCAGTGCCTTGATCGGCGCTGGGCTCACGGCCCTCTTTATGGCGCTTACTGCCGGCAGTATCGTTGTCGCGTCGCGGGCAACCGGGGGCGATTCATCGAGCACCATTTTCTTCGCGATCGTTCTGGGCGCGTGGCTGATCAAGTTCGTCTTGTTCATCGCCATCTTGGTTGTGCTGCGCGGCCAGCCGTTCCTGGAGCCTGTCGTATTCTTCTTCTCGATCCTCGCGGCGGTGCTCGGTAGCCTCATCGTCGACGTGCTGGCGTTCGTTCGTGCGCGGGAAAGTTACGTGCCCGGAGTGCAGTTGCCAGGTGAAGATACCTCGACGTCAAACTAATCTGGCGGATTCGCCCGCAGATTCGTCGTGAGCGTAATTCTCTTGATAGAGTTAGTTCCTGTTACAACCCCCCAATTTTCATCGCCGCGTAGTTACACGCCCCGATTCTGGAGACAGCGCTGTTATATAACGCTCTCGCGCTCTTAGCGCCCTTTGCCACCGATGACGGATCAGGCGATGGGGGCTTTCATGGCCCCTCGCTTATTGAGTTTGTCCCGCCCGGGTTTCTTTTCGTAGACACCCCCTTCGAGATCAACAGACTCATGTTGGTCCGCTTCATCGCCGTCGCCGTTCTGATCCTGCTGTTCTGGGTTGGCACGCGCCGCATGCGGATGATTCCGGGTCGCGGCCAGAGCATCCTTGAGATGGCTGTTGGTTTCGTCCAGTCGAATATCGCGGATGGCGCGCTGGGCAAGGTAGACGGCAAGCGGTTCATGCCGTTGCTCGCCACGATGTTCTTCATGGTGCTAGCGATGAACCTCACGGGTATTGTCCCTGGGCTCAATGTCGCCGGTACAGCAGTAATCGGTGTTCCACTGGTTCTCGCTCTTGTCGCGTACGTTGTTTTCATTTACGCCGGTATCAAAAAGCAGGGCATCACGTTCTTCAAGGCGTCGCTCTTCCCCGCCGGTGTGCCGTGGCCGCTCTACTTCATCGTTACTCCGATTGAGTTCGTTTCCACCTTCATCCTTCGTCCGGTAACTCTCGCTCTGCGACTCCTGATGAACATGATCGCCGGTCACATGCTTCTCGTGCTGTGCTTCTCGGCAACGCACTTCTTCTTGTTCACTGCTGGTGGCCTCTTCGGTCTCTTCAGCATTGGCACCCTCGCCTTTGGCTTCATCTTCACAATCTTCGAACTCCTTGTTGCGGTACTTCAGGCTTATGTCTTTACATTCCTGACCGCCGTATACATCCAGCTCGCGCTGGTCGAAGAGCACTAGACCGATCCCGGCACTCGCCTGGATTAGAAAACCACGGAAGGAAACACAAATGAACGTCGCAGAGCTGACTGGAAACATTGCACCCCTCGCATTCGGTGTTGCAACCATCGGACCCGCAATCGGTGTAGGCATCGTTGTGGGCAAGACCGTTGAGTCTGTTGCCCGCCAACCAGAACTTCAGGGTCGCCTCACGGGCCTCATGTTCCTCGGTATTGCATTCACCGAGGCGCTCGCGTTCATCGCGATCGCAGTTGCATTCATCCCTTTCCCCGGCTAATTACTAACAACTGATTGAGGAGGCTGGGATGCTTAGCGCACTACTGGCTGCTGCAGAAGACACTGAGGCTGATGTAATCAACCCGCTTCTTCCCGCAGATTACGACATCATTTGGTCGTTGGTTTGCTTCGCGATCATCTTGTTCTTCTTCTGGAAGAAGTTCCTTCCTGCACTGACGAAGACGCTGGATGCTCGTGCTGAGGCCATCGAAGGTGGCATCAAGAAGGCTGAGATTGCTCAGGCTGAAGCCGCTGAGGCTCTTGAGCAGTACAAGACGCAACTCGCCGAGGGGCGTGCCGAGGCCGCGAAGATTCGCGAACAGGCACGACTTGAGGGCACCGAGATCGTCAACGAGCTCAAAGAGCAGGCAACGGTTGAGGCCGCTCGCATCACTGCGAACGCGCAAGCCACGATCGAAGCAGAGCGCCAAGCAGCTCTCGTTTCGCTCCGCAGCGAAGTTGGCTCAATGGCCATCGACCTCGCATCGGGCGTTATCGGGCAGAGCTTGACGGACGACAAGAAGTCCTCCGCACTCGTCGACCAGTTCCTGGCTGACCTTGAGGCTTCAGAGAAGGCGAAGGCGAAGAAGTAATGGGATCAGCTACGAGAGAAGCGCTTGTAGCAGCGAAGGATGCTCTGTCATCCGTCACTGTCAAGAACTCTCTGGCCACTGGCGCAGAGCTGTTTGAAGCAGGGCGTGTCGTGGGCGATTCCGCTCAATTGCGCTCCGCTTTGGCCGATCCTGCCGCCGCTGCGAAAGACAAGGCCGCCATTGTCGGTTCGGTTTTCTCGTCGCTGAGCGCGTCAGCGCGCACCGTACTTTCAGCCATCGTGAGTGTTCGTTGGTCGGATGCCGATGACCTGCTCGCAGGAATCGAAGAGATCGGCATTCGCGCAATTGCGAAGTCCGCTCCGGCGAAGCTCTCCATAGATGACGAACTGTTCGCCTTCGGCGACACCGTGTCATCCGATGCTGAGTTAGAACTCGCTGTCGGAAGCAAACTTGGTTCCGCTGCATCGAAGTCGTCGTTGGTTCGCGAACTGCTCGCAGGCAAAGCCTCCGATCAGTCAATCGCCATCATCGACCAGCTCGTGCAGCAGCCGCGTGGCCGCCGTATCGGCGAGCTCGTCGCAACAGCCGCTGACATCGTGGCTGACCAAGCGGGCAAGTCAGTCGCAACAATTACGACTGCCGCGCCGTTGAAGGCCGCACAGCTCGATCGTCTGCGCGCCGGCCTTACCAAGAACTACGGACGCGATCTCAAGCTCAACGTTCGTATCGACCCCTCGCTCATCGGTGGGGTACGCGTTCAAATCGGTGACGAAGTCATCGACGGCAGCGTTTCCACCAAGCTCAATGACCTCAGGATCCAACTCGCGGGCTAGCGAGTTAGCAGACCTTTCCACGGAATAGGAAAACACAATGGCAGAACTCAGCATTAGTCCGGACGACATCCGCGACGCGCTCAAGGACTTCGTCAAGGCTTACGAGCCTGGCAAGGCTGCGACGACCGAGACGGGCACCGTCGTAGACGCTGCCGACGGTATCGCCCACGTTGACGGCCTCCCCGGCGTCATGGCCAACGAACTCATTCGCTTCGCCGATGGCACCCTGGGCCTCGCTCAAAACCTCGACGAAGACGAGATCGGTGTCGTCATCCTCGGTGAGTTCACCGGAATCGTCGAAGGCATGGAAGTTACTCGCACCGGCGAAGTACTTTCCGCTCCCGTCGGCGACGCGTTCCTCGGTCGCGTGGTTGACCCCCTTGGCGCCCCGATCGACGGTCTCGGCGAGATCAAGGCAGAGGGCCGTCGTGCACTCGAGCTTCAGGCGCCCGGCGTCATGGACCGCAAGAGCGTCCACGAGCCCATGCAGACCGGAATCAAGGCAATTGACGCCATGATCCCGATCGGCCGTGGCCAGCGTCAGCTCATCATTGGTGACCGCCAGACCGGTAAGACG
Organism: Salinibacterium sp. NG253; assembly: GCF_015864945.1. Classification (GTDB taxonomy): domain Bacteria; phylum Actinomycetota; class Actinomycetes; order Actinomycetales; family Microbacteriaceae; genus Rhodoglobus. The sequence goes on from NZ_JADYWF010000003.1 coordinate 81,963, forward strand.
GCCATCGCGATCGACACCATCATCAACCAGAAGCAAAACTGGGAGTCCGGTGACGAGAACAAGCAGGTTCGCTGCATCTACGTTGCTATCGGTCAAAAGGGTTCGACGATTGCTGCCGTCAAGGGCGCACTCGAAGAAGCTGGCGCCATGGAGTACACCACCATCGTGGCCGCTCCCGCCTCCGACCCCGCAGGATTCAAGTACCTCGCTCCTTACACCGGTTCGGCCATCGGCCAGCACTGGATGTACGGCGGCAAGCACGTACTGATCATCTTCGATGACCTCTCCAAGCAGGCTGAGGCTTACCGTGCAGTATCGCTGCTCCTGCGTCGTCCGCCAGGGCGTGAGGCTTACCCCGGTGACGTGTTCTACCTGCACTCCCGTCTGCTCGAGCGTTGTGCCAAGCTCTCCGACGAGCTCGGTGCCGGATCGATGACGGGTCTGCCCATCATCGAGACCAAGGCAAACGACGTCGCGGCCTACATCCCGACCAACGTGATCTCGATCACCGACGGCCAGATCTTCCTCCAGTCCGACCTGTTCAACGCCAACCAGCGTCCAGCAGTCGACGTGGGAATCTCGGTTTCGCGTGTGGGTGGAGACGCTCAGGTCAAGTCGATCAAGAAGGTTTCGGGAACGCTGAAGCTCGAGCTCGCTCAGTACCGCTCGCTCGAAGCATTCGCGATGTTCGCATCCGACCTCGACCCCACGAGCCGTCGCCAGCTTGCTCGAGGCGCTCGCCTCACCGAGCTGCTTCGCCAGCCGCAGTACTCGCCGTTCCCCGTCGAGAAGCAGGTCGTTTCGATCTGGGCCGGCACCAACGGCAAGCTCGATGAGGTTCCCGTCGAAGACATCCTGCGTTTTGAGAGCGAGCTTCACGACTACCTCGCCCGCAACACCAAGGTTCTCGACACCCTTCGCGAGAAGAACGCCCTCGATGACCAGCTGATCGCCGACATGGATGCCGGAGTTGAAGCATTCAAGCTTGGCTTCCAGACGGGTGAGGGCAAGTCCCTCAACTCCGTTGGTTCTGAGCAGTTCGAAGAGATCGCTGAAGAGGACATCGCTCAAGAGAAGATCGTCAAGCAGAAGCGCTGAGCTCTGCACCAGTGATCATCGACCAACACGACATAGAAAGTTAGAAAGCCATGGGAGCGCAACTTCGGGTCTACCGGCAGAAAATTAGTTCTGCCAAGACGACCAAGAAGATCACACGCGCGATGGAGCTGATCTCCGCGTCGCGCATTCAAAAGGCGAAGCAGCGGGTTGCTGCATCGGGTCCGTACTCACGTGCGGTCACTCGCGCCGTCTCGGCGGTGGCGACTTTCTCGAATGTCGATCACGTCCTGACAACCGAACCAGAGTCGATCGACCGCGCAGCGGTCCTCATCTTCTCGAGTGACCGCGGACTCGCGGGAGCGTTCAACTCGAACGTTCTTCGCGAAGCTGGCGAGCTAGCTGCTCGACTCGAAGCTGAAGGCAAAGAGGTTGTGTACTACCTCGTGGGCCGCAAGGCCGCCGCTTACTTTGCTTTCCGCAAGCGTGACGCAGAGCAGATTTGGACTGGCGGAACGGACTCACCAGAGTTCGAAATCGCTAAAGAAATCGGCGATGCAGTCGTCAGCAAGTTCTTGCAGCCGGCAAGCGAAGGTGGAGTGGACGAGATTCACATCGTCTACAACCGCCTCGTCAGCATGCTTTTGCAGGTTCCTGAGGTCGTTCGTCTTCTCCCACTGGAGATCGTTGAAGGTGTTGAGGCGCCCGAGGAGTCGGAGATTCTTCCGCTCTACGAGTTCGAACCAGAGGTAGACAAGGTGCTCGACGCCTTGCTTCCGGTGTACATCGAGAGCCGTATCTTCAACGCCATGCTCCAGTCCGCTGCTGCAAAGCACGCGGCAACGCAGAAGGCAATGAAGTCTGCAAGCGACAACGCAGACAAGCTCATCAACGACTACACGCGCTTGGCCAACAACGCGCGTCAGTCGGAGATCACCCAGCAGATTTCCGAGATCGTGGGCGGCGCGGACGCCCTCAGCTCGGCTAAGTAAGAACCATAGATAGGGAAGCCATGACTGAAAAAGCCCCGGCCAAAAAGGCCCCCGCTGCAAAGGCAGCAACCACAAAGGCAGCAGCTGCAAAGGCACCAGCCAAGAAGGCTCCTGCCAAGAAGGCAGCAGCTAAGACGGTTGCTGCTGCGACTGTTGCCGGTATCGGCCGCATCTCGCGCGTAACCGGTCCGGTCGTAGATGTAGAGTTCCCCCACGATTCGATCCCGGGAATCTACAACGCCCTCAAGACCAACGTCACGATCGGCGGCCAAACTACCGAGATCACACTTGAGGTTGCACAGCACCTCGGCGACGACGTCGTACGGGCCATTGCGCTCAAGCCGACTGACGGACTCGTTCGTGGCCAGGAAGTTCGCGACTCCGGCGAGCAGATCACCGTTCCCGTTGGTGACGTTACCAAGGGCAAGGTCTTCAACGTCACTGGTGACATCCTCAACGCGGATGAAGACGGCAAGGTCAATGGCGAGACCGTTGAGATCACCGAGCGCTGGCCCATCCACCGCAAGCCCCCGGCATTCGACCAGCTTGAGTCGAAGACTGAACTCTTCGAGACTGGTATCAAGGTCATCGACCTTCTCACCCCGTACGTCCAGGGTGGAAAGATTGGTCTGTTCGGTGGTGCCGGTGTCGGTAAGACCGTTCTTATCCAAGAAATGATCCAGCGTGTGGCTCAGGACCACGGTGGAGTTTCCGTATTCGCCGGTGTTGGTGAGCGTACCCGTGAAGGTAACGACCTCATCGCTGAAATGGATGAAGCGGGCGTCTTCGAGAAGACCGCTCTAGTCTTCGGCCAGATGGATGAGCCGCCAGGAACGCGTCTTCGCGTTGCGCTCTCGGCTCTCACCATGGCTGAGTACTTCCGTGACGTTCAGAAGCAAGACGTGTTGCTCTTCATCGACAACATCTTCCGCTTCACCCAGGCCGGTTCTGAAGTATCGACCCTTCTGGGCCGCATGCCTTCAGCTGTTGGTTACCAGCCGAACCTCGCCGACGAGATGGGTATCCTCCAAGAGCGCATCACCTCGACGCGTGGTCACTCGATTACGTCGCTGCAGGCAATTTACGTTCCTGCCGATGACTACACCGACCCGGCTCCGGCAACCACCTTCGCCCACCTCGACGCCACGACTGAGCTCAGCCGTGAAATCGCATCGAAGGGTCTTTACCCCGCCGTTGACCCGCTCACCTCGACGAGTCGTATCCTCGACCCCCGTTACCTAGGTGCCGACCACTACCGTGTCGCGACCAACGTGAAGCAGATTCTGCAGAAGAACAAGGAACTCCAGGAGATCATCGCGATCCTCGGTGTTGACGAGCTTTCTGAAGAAGACAAGATCACCGTATCGCGCGCACGTCGCATCCAGCAGTTCCTCTCGCAGAACACCTACATGGCTAAGAAGTTCACCGGTGTTGAGGGATCGACTGTTCCGCTCAAGGAGACCATCGAGTCGTTCGACGCGATCGTCAAGGGCGAGTTCGACCACGTTGCTGAGCAGGCGTTCTTCAACGTCGGTGGCATCAACGATGTCGAAGAGCAGTGGGCCAAGATTCAGAAAGAGAACTCCTAACAATGGCAGTTCTGACAGTGAGCGTCGTCTCCGCCGACCAGGAAATCTGGTCGGGGGAGGCGAGCCAGCTCGTCGCTCGCACCACTGAAGGTGAGATCGGTATCCTTCCCGGCCACGAACCGCTTCTCGCGATTCTGGCTCAGGGAGAAGTTCGTGTGACCACCGCAGATGGCAAGAACGTGACCGCTACCGCGGACAACGGCTTCCTCTCGGTTGAGCACAACACCGTAACAGTGGTGGCAAGCACCGCTGAACTCGTCTAGTTTTCTAATCATGCTTATAGCGATGGCCGGGTTGCCGGGCGCAGGAAAAACCACGATCGCTGAGGTCGTGGGCGCCCGGCGCAAGACCACCGTGCTCTCCGTCGACCAGATCGAGACAGCAATTCTGAAGGCCGGCATCAGTGCCGGACAACCCATCGGACTTGCTGCCTATCTGGTGGCTGAGGCGCTAGCAGAATCAGTCTTGCTGAACGACGACGACATCATCATCGATGCCGTCAACGCGGTAGATCCGGCCCGTGAACAATGGGTCAGTCTCGCGGAACGCACCGGCTCTGGCATCCGCTTCATCGAAGTGGTGTGCTCGGACGAAGCTGTGCACGAAGAACGGCTCGTGGAACGCGCTGCGAAGCGTGCTCTCGCTGGCGCACCCGATCGTGACGCAGTAGAGCAGAGCGTTGAAGAGTACTCCCCGTGGGGTGGAGTGAGCGGCGCTGTCGCGCGCATCACTCTCGACTCGGCAGGCCCTATCGGCGTGAACGTCGAACGGGCATCCGCGTTCCTCGACGCGTGATCATTCTTCTCCCACCCTCTGAAACAAAGCGTGACGGGGGAGACGATAACGCCGCCCTCGACTTAACTCAGCTCTCGTTCCCTCAACTTACTGAGGAACGAAAAGCTGTGTCGCACGCCCTCATTGAGCTGGCGGGCGACGCTGACGCAGCGCAACGGGCTTTAGGAATCAGCGCGAAGCAGCTGTTCGAGGTTGAACGTAACCGCACACTCGCAGCTTCACCAGTGATGCCCGCCCTCAAGCGCTACACAGGTGTTCTTTTCGATGGACTAGATGCCGCGTCGCTCACCCCGGAAGAATGGGCCTTCGCTGAAAAAAGTGTGGTCGTGCACTCCGCATTGTTTGGTCCGATCGGTGCGGGAGATCCCATCCCGGCCTATCGCCTTTCCCACAATTCAAAGGTGCCAGGCCTCCCGTTGAAGCGGTACTGGCGTGTACCAGCATCTGCGGCGCTTGCCTCGGTTGAGGGGCTCCAACTCGACTTTCGGTCGGAGGCCTACGCCCAACTGGGTGCTGCATCCGCCGACAGCATTTACCTCCGGGTGGTGACCGAAGGCGCTGATGGCAAACGGGTCGCGCTCAGTCACTTCAACAAGAAGTCCAAAGGGCTCTTTGCTCGTGCTCTCATCAGAGCGGGAATCGACCATACCTCGATCGATTCGCTCCTTACTTGGGCGAACGGCGCAGGCTTCCGTCTTGAGCATGGTGCCCCTGGCGAGCTAGACCTCGTCGTGGAGAACGCGTAGCTCACGCTGCGCTGCGACTACGCCACGCTCCAGCAGCCTTCGAGATGGTCGTCGACCATGCCGGCAGACTGCATGAGCGCGTACATCGTCGTCGGTCCGACAAAGCGGAAGCCGTGTGCCTTGAGCGCTTTGCTCATGGCGGTGGACTCGGGGGTGATGGCCGGTACTTCAGTAAAAGTGCGCAGCCGTTCATGGCGAGCGGGGGGAGCGAAGCTCCAGAGAAGGGCGTCGAGGGCGCCCGGGGCGTTCTCCGTCAGCGCGAGTGTTGCCTTCGCGTTGGTGATGGCGGCGGAAACTTTCAAACGATTGCGAATGATGCGCGGATCGTCGAGGAGCCGTGCCACATCGTCATCTCCGTAGTCCGCGATCGTTGACGCATCAAACTGATCGAAGGCTTCGCGGATTCCCTCGCGCCGACGCAGGATCGTGATCCACGACAACCCTGCTTGGAATGCTTCGAGCATGATCTTCTCGAATAGGCGGTGATCGCCGCGCAGCGGATTGCCCCACTCGTCATCGTGGTACTTGCGATACAGCTCGTCGTCGCCCACCCAGCTGCACCGAGCTCGGCCATCGGGGCCGACAATCAGTGCTTCACGATCGCTCACTTGTGAGCGATCCCCTCGTGCTTGAGCAGCCACACCTTGGTGGGAACGCCTTCGCCACCGCTATAGCCGGTGATGCGCTGGTTTGAAGCCAGTACGCGGTGGCACGGGACGATGATCGGGATGGGATTGGCTCCGACAGCGCCGCCAACGGCTCTGCCCGCACTCGGTCGCCCGGTAGCGCGCCCGATGTCGGCATATGACACCGCAGCACCGAAGGGGAGCTGACCGAGCTGGAGCCACACCGAACGCTGAAACTCGGTGCCGATCGTGGATAGCGGGAGGTCGAAGGATCGACGCGTGCCCGCGAAATACTCGCCGAGCTGCTGAGCAGCCTGCGCGAGCACCGCGCATGAAGCTTCAGGCTGCTGATCGTGAGGGAGCGCGCCCGAGCTTTCAATGGCGAGGCCAGTGACGTGCTCGCCGTCGCTCGTAAGCTCGATACGGCCGATAGGCGACGGCACCCTGAGTAGGTACGCGACCTCTGTGGAGGGGGATGTGATCGTGTGCATGTGTCGAGCGTACGCTGTGCTGTTTCTGGGCCGCTGGCTATTTTCGGACATTGCAATTCCGGGAGGAATTGGGATGCTGGTGAGGAGAGGCGTTAGATGCCGTCTTCGTTGCGCGGCTCGATGTTGATGCTCTGGTTGAGTTCGCTAATCGTCGTGTTGAGCGCCTCAAGCTGCTTCACCAGGTCGTCGTAGGTATCGACGTCCGCTTCGATGGAATCATAGAGAGTGTTGAGGAAATCCTGACGACTTATGAGTTCGTTGCGTTCGCTGTTGAACTGATCGAGGGTGTTGAAATCGCCCTCATCGGCGCGTGAATTGAAGCTATCGATGTCGTCGTTGAGCTGGTCATAGCCAGAGTTGTAGGTCGCGTAGTCGTCATCGATGCTCGCGCGAAGAGTGTCCAGCTGCTCGACGAGTTTCGCGCTGGCCTCCAACTGTTCGGTGAAGACAGCGTTCGACGTCTCGTGAAGCGCTACAACGGTGGCACGGTCGGTGAAGTATATCGCGTAGTGAGCCTCAAGTTCCGGAGTGAGATCAGCAAACTCGGTACCGATGATCGAATGCAGTTCGTTTGCGCGCTCGCCAGGCTCCGTCTTCGCGTAGAACTCAAGGGTCGTCGCAAACTCGGGATCATCCTTCATGCTCTCGGCTGCTGCCTCAAGCAGGGGAGTCAGAGCGTCTTGCTCTTCACTCGACATGCGATCCCACGCGGCGTGCAACATTTCGTGGGCAGCGACGACTTCTTCGATGCCGTCGAGTCGCTCATCCGTTACGTCATAGAGAAAGATCGACTTGCTGCTCGGAAAGTAGCACCCGAGCACGCCGAAATTCTCTTCCACGTTGGAGCACGTGGTGTTGAAAACCGGGTTCGTTTCAATCTTGGGATGGCTGGCGTAGAACAGGAACTGGCCCTCTTCGGACATGGCAGCGGTAGTTACATACGCTTTTACCGTCGCCGATGGCTCAAAATCCCACACCGCGAACTGATCCGAAATGCGCTGCTGGTTGGTGAGCGCCCAGACACCACCCGCAATGACCACGAGATTGAGCGCGACAGCGAGCACGATGGCGATGACGCGCGCAACGGTAATGCGCGCATCGCTTTCGTGGGGACGCTGCGTTAGCGATTTATCCTCAATGCTCACGAAAAGAACTCTATCTGAGCCGTGGGGTCAGAGGGAGGGGCGAACCTGGTGAGTTCTAGAGACGGCTCCATGCTTCGGTCAAGACCGAGCGCAGGATTGATTCTATCTCGTCAAACTCGGCAGGTCCGATCGTGAGCGGTGGTGCCAGCTGAATCACAGGGTCGCCACGGTCATCCGCTCGGCAATACAAGCCGGCTTCGTAGAGCGCCTTCGACAAGAACCCGCGGAGCAGACGCTCGGATTCGTCCTCATTGAAGGTTTCTTTTGTCGCCTTATCTTTCACAAGCTCGATGCCAAAGAAGTATCCATCGCCACGCACATCGCCGACGATAGGAAGGTCGAGCAGGCGCTCAAGGGCAGCCCGGAACTTCGGCGAGTTCTCGCGAACGTGCTCGTTGATCTTCTCTTCTTCGAAAATGTCGAGGTTCTCCAAGGCAACCGCGGCGGAAACCGGATGTCCGCCGAAGGTGTAGCCGTGGTAGAACGTTGTAGCGCCGTGCTTGAAGGGCTCGTAGATGCGGTCAGACACGATTGTGGCGCCGATAGGCGAGTAGCCACTCGTCATTCCCTTGGCACACGTGATCATGTCGGGAACGTAGTCGTAGGCGTCGCACGCGAACATGTGGCCAAGGCGACCGAAGGCACAAATGACTTCGTCGCTGACCAGCAGTACGTCGTACTCGTCACAGATCTCGCGAACACGTTGGAAGTAGCCGGGGGGAGGCGGGAAGCATCCACCCGAGTTTTGCACGGGCTCGAGGAATACGGCTGCAACAGTCTCAGGGCCTTCGAAGAGGATCATTTCTTCGATGCGGTTGGCCGCCCACAGTCCGAATTCTTCTTCGGTGCCGTGGAAGCCCATTTCCTCTGCGCGGTAATAGTTGGTGTTCGGCACGCGGAAGCCACCAGGAACGAGAGGCTCAAACATCTCCTTCATTCCGGGGATGCCGGTGATGGCCAGAGCGCCCTGAGGGGTGCCGTGGTAGGCAACCGCGCGGGAAATTACTTTGTGCTTAGTGTGACGGCCCTGCAGCTTCCAGTACTGCTTAGCCAGCTTGAATGCAGTCTCAACGGCTTCGCCGCCGCCGGTGGAGAAGAACACACGGTTGAGGTCGCCGGGCGCGTAGCCAGCCAGACGATCGGCCAATTCGATGGCGTTGGGGTGCGCGTAGGACCAGATCGGGAAGAACGCGAGCTCTTCGGCCTGCTTGGCGGCAACCTCGGCGAGGCGCTTGCGGCCGTGGCCAGCATTGACCACGAAAAGTCCGCTCAAGCCGTCGAAGTACTTGTTGCCTTTGCTGTCATAAATGTGGTGGCCTTCGCCGCGCACGATGATGGGAACCCCGGCACCGTCTTCCATCACCGATTGGCGAGAGAAGTGCATCCACAGGTGGTCTTTGGCTTTTTGTTGAAGATCGGCTTCGTCGTACTCTGACATGGCTGACGCTTTCTTGAGGGTTGTAGAGGAACGCTTAGCGCGTTCCCCAGTTGTAGAACTGCTTGTGGAGGCGCAGATAAACGAAGGTTTCCGTCGAACGCACGCCGTCAATCCCGCGAATGTCGCGGTTGAGAAGGTCGATCAAGTCGTCGTCGTTTTCGCAGACCACTTCGGCGAGGATGTCGAAGCTGCCAGCGGTGAGAACGACATAGTCGACAGCGGGCAATTTTCCAATCGTTTCGGCAACGACGGTTGTATCTCCCGAGACTTGGATGCCGATCATGGCTTGGCGGAAGAAGCCAAGCTGCATGGGGTCGGTAACCGCGACGACCTGCATGACGCCGGAGTCTGTCAGCTTCTGCACGCGCTGACGAACGGCGGCTTCACTGAGGCCAACTGCCTTACCGATCTCAGCGTAGGAGCGTCGGCCATCGTTCTGAAGCTGCTCGATGATGGCCTTTGAAACGTCGTCAAGATGCACAGGCTTGTTTGCGGAACTACGCGACGGGGTGGTCATGCCTCGATTTTGTCAGTTCAAACCCGCTTCTGCAAGCGATTCCGAATCAAAATAGTGATTTTGCTGCGGAAACCGTCAGTCTGCGGGTAGATTCCGGAGGACACCCTCGCTATCGTTGACGCATGAGCGCTTCAGAAATCAAGAACTTCATCAACGGCGAGTATGTAGCCGCGCGCACCGAGTCCAGTTTCGACGTGATCGACCCCGCGACTGAGCACAGCTACGCGGAGTCGCCTGTTTCGTCAGCGGCCGACGTCGACGCTGCCTACGCTGCCGCATCCACCGCCTTCGAGACCTGGGGCGAAACGACCCCATCGGAGCGCCAACTCGCCCTGTTCCGCATCGCCGATGCCATGGAAGCACGCGCCGACGAATTCGCCGACCTTGAATCGAAAGACACCGGCAAGCCTCGCGCCAGTCTCGTCGCGGACGAGATCATGCTCTCCGTTGACCAGATCCGATTCTTTGCGGGAGAGTCTCGACACCTCTCGGGCATGGCCTCTGCCGAGTATATGAAGGACCACACGTCATCGATTCGCCGCGAGCCGATCGGCGTAATTGGTCAAGTAGCGCCGTGGAACTACCCACTCAACATGGCCGTCTGGAAAGTTGCCCCGGCAATCGCCGCAGGCAACACGACGGTGCTGAAGCCCAGCGACACGACACCCTCGGCCACCCTGCTGTTCGCCGAGGTCGCCTCCGAGTTCCTGCCAGCCGGCGTCTTCAACGTTCTGACGGGCGACCGCACCACTGGCGGTCTCATGATCGACCACAAGACGCCACAGATGGTGTCGATTACGGGATCGGTGCGGGCGGGAATGGAAGTCGCTAAGGCCGCATCCGTTGATCTCAAGCGTGTGCACCTGGAACTGGGCGGCAAGGCTCCGGTCATTGTCTTTGACGATGCCGACATCGAGTCCGCCGTCGCCGGAATTGGGGCCGCAGGCTATTTCAACGCGGGCCAAGACTGCACCGCGGCCACCCGAGTGATCGTGCACGAGCAGGTACATGACGAATTCGTGGCAGCCCTCGTAGCTTGGACGCGTGACAACGCGACAACGGGCGCGCCAAACGAAGACGTCTATTTCGGTGCCGTCAACAACGCGAACCAACTCGCTCAAGTGTCACGCGTGATCGAGGAGTTGCCTTCGCACGCTCACGTCGAGCTCGGCGGCACGCGCCAAGGCAGCCAGGGCTACTTCTACGAAGCCACGATCGTTTCTGGGCTGCAGCAACACGACTCCGCCGTGCAGAATGAAATCTTCGGCCCCGTCATCACCGTCCAGAAATTCACGGATGAGAACCAAGCGTTGGAGTGGGCCAACGACGTCAACTACGGTTTGGCTTCGAGCGTGTGGACTCGCGATCACGGTCGTGCGATGCGATTCGCAAAGCACCTCGACTTCGGTTGCGTGTGGATCAACACCCACATTCCGATTGTCGCCGAAATGCCCCACGGCGGTTTCAAGCACTCCGGATACGGCAAAGATCTCTCGAGCTACGGCTTCGAGGACTACACGCGAATCAAACACGTGATGAGTTTTATCGGACAAGCGTGACGCGCTCCCACGAGAAAACGTCAAGCGTGTCTAAGATTGCGGCGTGAGGCAAGACTTTGATGACACGATAACGGCGGGCCAGCGGCCCACAGTGTGGTCGAACGTTCCTGACCTCGATGACACAGTTATTCTCAGTTCTCGACGTCGACCGGTTACCGTGCAGCCGTACGAGCGTCCGGTGGAGGCCCACGCGAAGCAGGCGTCAGCCACCACCGCTCAGGAGGCGGCACGATTGCGAGCGCGCGCCGCAGCTCAAGTGAAGCCTCCTCAGCAGACTTCGCCGCCGGCGGCATCCGAGTCATCTGCGATGTACTACCGAGTGCAACTCGACGGCACGGGGCAGGCTCATTCGCTTGAGCACGCGTGCGTATTCGGTCGTGATCCACGACCGCCGCGCATCGTCAAGGGTGTTGGGCCACGCTTGGTTGCGGTGCAATCGCCGCTGCGCGAAGTCTCTGAGACGCACGTCGAAGTGCGACAATTGGGAGCTTCGGTGATCGTGACTGATCTGCGATCAACGAACGGTTCCATCGTTCAAGTGCCAGGCAATGCTGCACGAAAACTCCGTCAGGGTGAGTCGGTGGTCGTTTCGACCGGCACGCTAGTGGATATTGGGGACGGAAACATTATTCGGATTCTGCCTCGGCGGCGTCTGGAGTAAAACGGGCAGGAAGGTAGCCGTGACCGAAATCGGCGGCAACAACCCGAAGCACACCATCGCTCTACCAGGGCGAGAACAACAAACGTTTACGTTTGCGTGGGCTGCGGGAACTCATACGGGCCATCGGCGCGCCGCAAACGAGGACAGCTACGTCGCGCGTTCTCCCATGTTCGCTGTGGCCGATGGCATGGGCGGTCACTCCGCCGGTGATTTGGCGAGCGCTGCGGTCGTGGAGCGGCTCGACGACGCGATTACGGGTGATTTTTTGCCTGCTCGCGCCGTGGAACGCGCTCTCGAGCGGGCGACCGACTACATCAGCCTCATCGCTCAAGACAGCGAGTTGGGGGTTGGCACGACGGTCACCGGCGTCGTGATCACAGAGCACCACGAATCGGCAAGCTTCGCTGTCTTCAACGTCGGTGACAGCCGCGTATACGACTACGAGAACGATCGACTGGTACAGGTCACGCGAGACCACTCGGTTGTTCAAGATCTTGTGGATGCCGGGGTGATTTCCCGCGAAGAAGCGGAAGATCATCCTGATGCCAACATCATCACTCGCGCGGTGGGCTTCAACGCGACCCCGTCGCCCGACTTCTGGATACTTCCGATTCAGCGCGGTCAGCGGCTCTTGATCTGCTCGGACGGCCTCACCCGCGAGGTTTCAGACGTCGAGATTTCACGGATTTTCGCAAAGCATAGTTCGGCGGAGGAAACTGTGTCAGAACTCATTGATTCCGCACTCGACAGCGGCGGTCGCGACAACATCACGGCCATTGTGATCGACGTGTTAGAAGTACCTACAGCGACATAGTCGTCTAGTCCTCCATACTGGGGACAGACAATCTGACCCCAGACAAGGGGCAGAATCCGATTTGTGAGTGCTTTCCTCACTTAGAATGATCGAACTCGACGACATGTAAGGGGTGTTTCTGTGGCTCGAAGACTGCCCTCAGATCCGCCTGCCCTGCCCGGGTTCTCACATGTGCACGTTTTGGGCTCCGGTGGATTCGCCGATGTGTTCTTGTATGAGCAGAATATGCCGCGTCGCCAAGTCGCCGTCAAGGTTATGCTCAGCGAGGTCGTCAACGACCAGGTTCGCCTCATGTTTCAGGCTGAAGCGAACCTTATGGCACAGCTCAGTTCGCACCCCTCAATCCTCACGGTGTACCAGGCGAGTGTCTCGTCTGATGGTCGCCCCTATTTGGTGATGGAACTGTGTTCTTCCACCCTCAGCCAGCGCTACCGCATGGAGCGACTTCCGGTGCCCGAAGTGCTGCGAATCGCGATCAAGATCGGCAGCGCGATCGAGACGGCCCACCGTGCGGGCGTATTGCACCGAGACATTAAGCCGTCCAATATTTTGACGACCGCTTATGGGCATCCGGTGCTGTCTGACTTTGGTATTGCCGCAACGCTGAGCGAGTCTGAAAATCTTGAAGCCGTTGGTATGTCGATCCCGTGGTCTGCTCCAGAAGTGTTGATGGATGAGACGGCCGGCACGATTGAGTCCGAGCTGTGGTCCTATGCCGCGACCGTGTACTCGCTCTTGGCCGGGCGTTCACCCTTCGAAGTTCCGGGGGAGTCGAACAAATCGACTGACCTCATTTCTCGAATCAACCGAGCAAAGCCACGCGCGACCGGACGCAGCGACGTTCCTGAGAGCCTTGAGCGTGCGCTCAACCGTGCCATGTCTCGCAAGCCTGAAGCACGTCAGGGCAGCGTGCTAGAGCTCGTGCATGAACTGCAGGCGGTGGAGTCCGAACTGGGCCTCTCTCAGACTGCCATCGAAGTTGCCATGGATGACTGGGCGCTCGCGACTGTCGCTGAGCTTGAGGACCGCACGCGAGTGCGTCCGGGGCAGGCCGCGCCGATGACATCGTCACAGCGTCGCAAGCGCCGACGTCCTGCCGCCGTCGACGACAGCTTTGGGTCGTTCGAGAGCGAAGCGGCTGAAGGCAAGATGTCGCGTCGCAAGACGGGGATGAGCCCGATTCCCCGTACTCGCGGCATGCAGACGATCGCCTGGATCGGTGTCGCGGTTGCAGCTCTCGTGGTCGTTCTCGGTGCCACCGTCACGCTTGTCCAATTGCAGTCGGGCTCGACCGACATCCCGACCGTGAGCGATATCAGCGCTACGGTTTCGACTGATGTCGTGGAGTTCTCGTGGCTCGACCCCGGTCTTGAACCGGGCGACTCGTACCAAATCACTACGACAGACAATCAGCCTCCTTTGCAGCAGCGAGAGCCCAGCTTCGTGGTCGATGCGGAGTCGGGAGAGAACGTCTGTATCTCGGTAACGGTAACTCGCGACGGCAAATCTGGTGCAGCGAGCGCGCAGAAATGTGCGGTGTTGCCGTAATGATGGGTAGCCGTGATTAAGCGCTGGGGTAAGGCGCGTCGTTCGACAGTGATCGGCGCGGTGAGTGTCTCTGCGATCGTGGCCCTAGTTGCCACGGTCGCCATTGTTTCGACCGGCTATACCGCCCAACAAGTCGACTTGGCAGACGGTGCCGTCTGGGTCGCGAACAATCAAGAGCAGGCAATCGGGCGCGCGAGCACGGAAGTTCTCGAGATCAACTCTGTCGTGAGTGCACAAAGTGCTGACCTCGAAGTCGTTCAACATGGCGATAGCGTGTTGCTGTTCGATCGCTCAGAAAGTGCAATCGATGTAGTCGATCCGGCGGTGTCGGAGATCGAAGAGAGCGTCGCTCTTCCGCCCAACCAGCCCGAGGTGTACTTCGCCGGCGACAACGTTGTTGTTCTCGAGCATGGCACGGGCGAACTCTGGATTAGGTCCTACGAGGACTTCCTCAATTTCGACGCGGAATCACCGGCATCCTTGAGCCTGGGTGCTGACGCAATTGTCAGCGTTGACGACGACGGGTTGCTTTTCGCGTATTCGCCGTCGACAAGCCAACTTTTTCGCGTGAATGCGGCAATTTCCGATACCGCTGAGTCGAGCGTAAGTCTTGAACTTGACCCCAATGCGGAGCTCAGCATTACTTCGGTGGCTGGCCAGTGGGCCGTTCTCGATTCGGATGCCGAATTGCTGTACATGGACGGCCGCACAGTTGACCTCACCGGTCTCGTCGACGGGGGAAACGGCACCGTCGTGCAGCTTCCGTCTGTCGGCGGTGAGCGCGTGCTCATCGGTTACAGCCAAGGCGTTATTAGCGTTCCGCTCAGCGGCGCTGCAGCAGTCGGCCTGGCCACAGGCCAGTCCGGTGTTGCGGCAGCTCCACTGCGCTTGGGCGATTGCGAGTTCGCAGCGTGGACAAGTGGTGAGAATTGGCGTCGCTGCCCGAGTGATGCCGGTGAAGGCGTCATGCTGCAACTGAGTGAGATGGAAGCGAACGCTCAGCTCTCCTACTCGGTCAACGGATCGCGTGCCGTGCTCAACGACCGCCTAACCGGCCGCACGTGGGCGGTGCAAAGCTCCGGCGAGTTGATTGACAACTGGAACCAACTCATCACCGCAGAAGATGAAGAGCCTGAGGTCGAGCAGAACCTTCTCGATGTCGAGCCTGAAGTCGACAGCGTGCAGCAGCCCCCGGTTGCAGTAGACGACAGCTTTGGGGCTCGCCCTGGGCGTGCGACCGTATTGCCCATTCTGCTCAACGACTACGATCCCAATGGCGATGTGCTTGTTGTCGAGGAGCTGCCGACCATCAATGCCAGCATCGGGCGAATCGATCGAATCAACGAGCGCCAACAGATTCAAATCACCCTCGAAGCCGGGGCCAGCGGTCAAGTGAGCTTCAACTACACCGTGAGCGATGGTCGCGGTGGTACCGCCAGTGCGACCGTGACGGTTGATATTCGCGCGGACTCCGAGAACTCGCCGCCAGAACAAGTGCGGTCGACGAAGTTGACGGTGCAAGCTGGCGGCCGTGTATCTAACCAGATCTTGGGCGATTGGGTTGACCCCGATGGCGATCCCTTTTACCTGACGAGTGCCTCCGTTGCGGCTCCTGATGCTGTCAGCTACAAGCCGGGGGGAGACCTCGTCTTCTCGGACTCCGGTGCTGGCGGAGAACTCAAAGTTGTCACCCTCGTCGTGTCGGATGGCACAAGCGAAAGTTCGGGCGGTGTCTCCGTCTCAGTGAAACCGGCGGGCGAAGTCCCCATTGAGGCAGACCCCTTCGTTGTGCTTGCGTATGCCGGCAAGGAAATCACCGTTTCGCCGCTGAGCCATGTGCGCGGCGGCAACGGCAACATCCGCCTTAATAGCGTTCCCGCTAAGACCGGCGCTCAAATCCTGCCCAGTTATGAGACGGGAACCTTCCGGTTCCAAAGCGATGAGATTCGCAGCCACAACCTCGAATACGTCGTTACAGATGGCAATCTCACCTACACGGCAATCGTGCGAATTGATGTGGTGTCCCCGCCCGATGCCAACACCTCGCCGATCACCGTTCCCAAGACTGTCTTCGTGCAAACCCTTCAGAACGAACGAATCGATGTTGCCGGAACTGACGTCGATCCGGCCGGTGGTGTGCTCCTCGTCACCGAAATCATGAACCTCCCCGTGAGCTCAGGCGTGCGCGCGGAAATATTGGAACAACGACTCGTTCGTGTGAGCTTGGAAGCCCCGCTCGATGATGGGCCCGTGAGTTTCAACTACCGCATTAGCAACGGGCTCGCGGATGCCATTGGCGTTATTACCGTCGTCGAAATTGCGGCGCCGTCCCGACTTCAAGCCCCCATCGCTAACGACGATTCCGTAACCGTTCGCGTGGGGCAAGCCGTCGACATCCGTGTTCTCGACAACGATGAACACCCTGACGGGCTTGAACTGTCTCTGGTGCCGAAGCTGGCGCAAGATCTCCCCGACGATTCGGGACTGCTCTTTGCCTCCGGCGATGTGCTGCGCTACCTCGCCCCTGATCGCACGGGAAACTTCACGGCCGCGTATCAAGTTGCAGGCCCCGATGGGCAATCCGCAACCGCAATCGTGCGTATCGCCGTGCGTGAACTCGACGCCTCCAGCAATAACCCTCCCGTGCCACCGACCGTGACGGCCCGAGTGCTGGCCGGTGACACCGTGCGGGTGCAGATTCCGTTGACATCGGCCGACCCCGATGGCGACTCGGTGCAGTTGCTCGGCCAGGCGACAAACCCGAGCAAGGGTGCCGTCATCGATGTGGAATCCAATACCTTCGTCTACCAAGCCGGTGAGTACTCGGCCGGAACTGACACCTTCAGCTACACGCTGATCGACTCGCTTGGTGCGCGTGCAAACGGCGAGATCAACATAGGAATTAGCCCACGCCTCGATGGCGCCCGCAACCCGGTCGCGATCATCGACGAAGTGACGGTCAAGCCCGGAATCACTGTCTCGGTGCAGGTGCTCGTGAACGATTCTGACCCCGACGGCAGCCCACTCTCGGTGGTGTCCGTTGAGCCCAATGACCCCAATACCGTCGCGGAGATCGACGGGGACGTGGTGAAGGTCACTCCGCCCGAAGAACCGGGCGATTATGGCATCATCTACGTCATCGAAAACGAGACGGGCGGCTCGAGCCAAAACTTTATCCGCGTCACGGTAGATCCTGAAGCTAAACCGGCCTATCCGATTGCGACCGACAGCGTCTTGACTCTTTCGGATGTGCTGGATCGCAACCGTGTCACAGTCGATGTTCTTTCTGGAGTGTTCTTCGCCGACGGCGACCCCGGAACTCTCACGCTGGCAATCTACCCGGGCTATGGCAACGCGGCCCGCGTGACCTCAGATAAGCAGATCGAAGTTTCTGTGGGGGATGTGGGGCAAATCATCCCCTTCCGCGTCACGAACCCGGCCGACCCCACCGTCTTTAGCTACGCGTTCATCAAAGTGCCGGGATACAACGATGCTCTCCCGCAAATTGATCGTCGAGCTCCAAAGCTCAGTATCAATAGCGAGAGCACGCTCGTGATCGACCTCAACGACTACATCATCGCGGTAGGCGATAAGCCTGTGCGCCTTACCGACTCCAGCACCGTGCTCGCCACTCACAGCGATGGCACAGATCTCGTGCGCGACGAGGACACTCTCGTCTTCACGTCGGCAGAGAAGTATTTTGGGCCCGCATCCATATCTTTCGAAGTAACGGATGGCAGTTCGGTATCCGATCCTGAGGGCCGTACCGCTATTTTGGTGCTGCCTATTGATGTGCTCCCACGCGACAACCAGGCTCCCGTGTTCGGTGGTGCTGTCATCGATTTCGAACCCGGTCAAGAGAAGGAGATCGATCTCCTCAAGCTGACCACCTACCCATACCCTGACGACCTCGACGAGCTCGCTTACTCGGTGTTGAGCCCGTTGCCGGAAGGCTTCACGTATTCGCTCGAAGGCACAACGTTGATGCTTCGGGCCAACAACAGTGCGTTCAAGGGCACACGAACCTCGATTTCCCTCGGTGTTCGCGATGATCTCTCTGAAGGTAAATCTGGCCGGATCGAGCTGAACGTCGTGCCGTCGACGCGCCCGCTCGCGAGCCCGGCCGCGGACCTCGCCATCGTGAAACGTGGCGAGACCACTGTCGTTGATGTGCTTGCAAACGATGCGTCGACGAACCCGTTCCCGGGGGCACCGCTGCGAGTGGTCGATATCCGTGGACTTGGCGGGGGAGCTATTCCTGCAGGTATATCGATCGTCCCGAGCAATGACAACAGCACACTCACCGTCACCGTGTCCAGCGAAGCAGCGCCTGGTGACGTGAACCTTCAATATCGCGTCGCGGATGCCACCAACGATGAGACGCGGTATGTCTGGGGCACCGTTGTTATCTCGGTTCAGGACACACCAGACCCGGTATCCAACCTCGGGCCGAGTGGCTTTGGTGACAAGACCATCATGATGCGTTGGAACGCCGGGCCAGCGAACAACTCCGCCATTACCTCGTATCGGGTGACGACGAAGTCCGCTGGTGTCCTGGTCAACACGACCGACTGTGCCGGAACTACGTGCGCGATTCCGACGACCGGAAACGGCCCGACCAACTCGGTCAAGGTCACTGTCGTGGCGATCAACGCCATTGGCGAATCGGAGCCCGTCACTCTCGCTGACTCGGTCTGGTCGGACATCATCCCCGTAGCGCCAACATCGCTCAGCGCATCGCCACGTGATCACGGGCTTCGGTTGACATGGAATGCGGTGCCCACACCGGCCGGTGGTTCCGCTGTTGACCGCTATCGCATTGCCGTCGGTGGCTTCGAAACCACGCTCGGCCTAGCTCAGTGCGACGACACGACCTGCACCTGGGAGACTCCATCATCGTGGGTTCTCGATAACGGCGTAGCCGTGACGTACACCGTGAGCCCTCGAAATGCCGCTTACACAGCGCTCTCAGTGTGGAACACGAGCGAACCGCGTAGCGCCATTCCCGCTGGCCCGCCTATCGCTCTCGCTGCGCCTGTCGCCACTGTTGTCAACGACACGACCGCCGGACTCACGTGGCCCGGTGCGTTCAACGAGAATGGGCGCCCGGTAACCGCCTACACAGCAGCTGCCTACACCGGCACCGAGCCAACCTGTTCAGCGAACGGATCGATCACTGGCAACGGTGCAAAGCTAGCGTCGGTTGGCTCGAGCACGTCAGCGACGTTCAACGGGCTCACACCTAACCGCACCTACACGATGGTGGTATTCGCCTACAACGGTCAGGGTTGCGCGGCATCGCCCACCGTCGTTGCTCATACCCCGCCGGCAGTCGTCACAGCGCTCAGCACCGCCGGTCCGGTGGCTAACGGAAACCGCTTCGACTTCACCGTCAACGGGGGAGCGATGGGCTCTGACACGCTCAACAGCGACTACACCCTGTACTACCGGCTCAGCGGTGGCAGCGTTCCTGGAACCATCTATGGGCCAGTAGCTCTCGGCTCCTTCCTCACCGCGGATGGTGGCCAGCAGTACGGTCAAGATATCTCCGTTGAGGTGCGCGCATGCCGTAGCTACGGTTCAGGACCCATCTGCCAGCCCGAGTGGTCGGCACCCTTCGCTCTCGGGGTTCCGGTGAACCCGTCAGTAGCAGGCTTGACCTTTACCTCAGACAATGACGTGCTGAACGACAGTGGGACCTTCGCTTGGCTCGACTGGCCAAGCGGAACCTACGAGAGCGTGCGCTACCGCTGCGGTGGACTCACCCTGGGATCATGGCAGACGGCAGACACCACCGTTCCGGGGGGAAGCTGTCACGCTGACGTGGTGCTTCTGCTGGCAAACCCGACCCTCGTCGTTCGTGTGGTTGCCAACGGTGGGCAGATCTACGAGAGAACTTATAACGGATATGACTATGACTAGAGGTGCGCTATGACCATGACTCCCGACGAAGCCGCATGGTTCGCGGAAAGCTTCAACCGACTCGTCACGAACGTCGAACAAGTTCTCCTCGGAAAGACGTTTGTAGTGCGACTCGGCTTCACCGCCCTACTGAGCGAAGGACACCTACTCCTTGAGGACTACCCGGGAACGGGAAAGACCTCCTTTGCTCGCGCCATCGCACAGAGTGTTTCGGGAACGACAAACCGCATCCAGTTCACGCCCGACCTTCTGCCGGGTGACATCACCGGTGTCAGCATTTTTGATCAGCGCGATAACGAGTTCGAGTTTCATGCTGGACCCATTTTTTCCAATATCGTTCTCGCGGATGAGATCAACCGGGCGAGCCCCAAAACTCAAGCAGCCCTTCTCGAAGTGATGGAAGAGGGGCAAGTCACCGTCGACGGAGTCACGCACCCTGTAGGCGCCCCGTTCATGGTGATCGCCACCCAGAACCCCATCGAGCAGGCAGGAACATACCGCTTGCCCGAAGCTCAGCTTGACCGTTTCTTGATGAAGGCTTCCATCGGCTACCCCGACCGTGCGTCCACACTGCGCATCTTGGATGGCGCCGGCGTTGCTGCACACTCGACCGCGATCGAGCCCGTCGTGAGCGCGGAACTTGTTGTCGAAATGGCGCAACTCGCGCGCACCGTGCACGTTGATCCAACCATCAACGACTACGTAAGCCGTCTGGTCGAAGCGACCCGAAGTGCTGCCGAAGTGCGACTCGGTGTGAGTGTGCGCGGTGCGTTGGCGCTGATCCGGGCAGCTAAGACGCTCGCAGCATCCAATGGTCGTCACTACGTCGTGCCGGATGACGTCAAGGCTCTTGC
Organism: Salinibacterium sp. NG253; assembly: GCF_015864945.1. Taxonomy (GTDB): domain Bacteria; phylum Actinomycetota; class Actinomycetes; order Actinomycetales; family Microbacteriaceae; genus Rhodoglobus. The sequence continues at coordinate 102,716 of NZ_JADYWF010000003.1, forward strand.
CGAATCAGTTCTCGCTCATCGTCTCGTGATCGATGCCGAGGCCGAATTCGAGGGAGTCACTGCCTCAAGCGTGATCGCTCAGATCTTGATCGAGAACCCTCCGCCCACAGAACGGCAAGCCGTGTGAGTTCAATTCTCAACCGCTCGGCGAAAGGGCAGCCACAATTCACCGCGCCGGAACAATCGAGTCCGAGCGGTGAAAAGTCGCGCTCGGATGCGGACTTTCCCACCGCTATTCGCGGTCTAGACAACGCGCGAACACGAATTGTTGGCTACCGTACGGGGTTTCTTGCTGACCTGATTGTCGGGCTTGTACGGTTTGCGGTGCTCGCGCGAGCTACTTTCTCCCGGTACGCCAAGCGCATCACGGCCGTGGTCACCCCGGTCGGCTGGGTAGTTCTTCTGCTCGTGCCGGTCACGCTCACTGTGGGGTACACGATCGCATGGCAAGAGTTAGTCGTCGTGGGGTTCGCCCTCGCTGCGATTGCGCTGATGGCCGCGATTTATCTCTTTGGGCGCAGCCAGCTGACGATCAGTCTGCATGTCGGGCACCATCGCGTTGTCGTTGGAGAGAACGCAAGTGGTGAGGTGCGAGGCGAGAACGAGGGCAAGCGTCGGAGCCTCGGTGTTGTTGCTGAGATTCCTATCGCAGCGACCTATGCTGAAGCGGTGTTGCCGAGTCTGCGTCCTGGCGCTGCGGCGACACACGAATTTCCGATCCCCACTCATCGACGTGGAGTAATCACAGTCGGGCCCGTGCGCACCGTGCGTGCTGACCCGGTGGGACTCGTGCGCCGCGAGTTGGTGTGGACTGAATCTGCCGAAGTTTTCGTACACCCGCGCACCATCAGCATCCCGAGTGTGAGCACGGGGCTTATTCGCGACTTGGAAGGCAACCCCACCAAAGACCTCGCGAACAACGACATTTCGTTTCACGCGCTGCGGGAGTACGTGCGTGGTGACGAGCGACGCAACATCCATTGGAAAACTACTGCTCGCACCGGCCGCTACATGGTGCGCCAGTTTGAAGAGACTCGACGAAGCCACCTCGTGATTGCGTTGAGCTTGGCTACCACCGACTATGCGAATGATTACGAGTTCGAAATGGCGGTGAGTGTTGCCGGTTCGCTCGGTGCTCAGGCGATCCGTGATGCCCGCACGGTAACAGTCGTGGCGAGTGAGCAAACACCCCAGTTTGCGAAGCGAAAGATTTTTGCAGTGCGGGCGCTATCGACGCTCACCGGAACCCGTTTGCTGGATGACCTCACGCGCGTTCAGCGTGCCGACACGGCACTGCGCCTCATCGATGTCGCGCGCGTCACCTCCGAACAGACCAGTGGAGTTTCTGTTGCGTTCTTGATTTGTGGGTCGACTGTGACTTCGCAGCAGTTGCGGGCGGCGTCTACCAAGTTTGCGACGAATGTCGAAGTGGTAGCGATCGTGTGCGACCCAGAAGCGGTCCCGGGGCTCCGGCGGGTTTCTGGCCTCAGCGTGCTCACCATTGGGTACCTTGAAGAGCTGAAGAGAGCCCTCGCGAGATCGGCGGGTGCATGACCGCCCCCGTTACTCGATCTTTCGTTGTCGTCTCCGGAGCTCTGCTCTGGCTTACAGTCGCGCTGGCTTCGGCAGCGCTCTGGCCGATCTATCGCACGACAGATCTCACCATATTGATCGTTGCCGGAGTCCTCGCAGGCTCAATAGTCGCGCTTGCTTCGCTCTGGCGCCGCTGGTCATTCCTGACAACGTCGATAGTCGCAGTAATCATGTTCGTGGTCATCGGCGTTCCTGTGGCTGTCCCATCGGAGACGCAATGGGGAGTAGTTCCGACGCTGGAAGGTCTGAGCGACCTTGTGCTTGGCGTTGCGCTCGGCTGGAAACAGTTGCTGACCATCTCGCTGCCGGTCGGAAACTATCAAGCTCTTCTCGTTCCTGCTCTCGTCCTCGTCTTCTTCGGCACTGTGATTTCGCTGAGCATCGCATTCCGCACGGCGGTCGCAGAGTTGTCTGTCGTGCCGTCGATCATCATTTTTGTCATGGCGATCGCGTTGGGCCCGACCTACCCCGACCAGCCCGTTCCTCTCGCTCTCGCCCTTCTGATTGTGATTGCGCTCGCCATGGTGTGGTTCCGGTGGCGCCGGCGTCGAGACACCGTCAATGCGCTTGAAGCGGCAATGGACGCGCCCGGAGTTGCGCGACGCAAACGCGAGTTTGGGTTCGCGGGTGTGCGCACCATGATCAGTGCTGTGGTCATTTTGGCTATTGCCTCGGGAGTCGCGCTGGTGGCGGTGAACCTCGCGCCACCGACCAACAATCGAGCAGTGCTGCGGACGGCGATTGTGGAACCATTCGATCCCCGCGACTATGTGAGCCCGCTTTCCGGATTCCGTCGCTACTGGCAGCCGAGCACCGCGAACTCTGTGTTATTTGAAGTTTCAGGCGTTCCACTGGGTACCCGAGTGAGACTCGCGACACTCGATAGCTACAACGGTGTTGTGTATGCGGTCGGTAGCGGACGCGTGTCGAGCGCATCAGGTTCGTTCTCTCGTGTGCCATCTCGTTTTGACCAGTCTGAAGTTGACGGTGATCAAGTCGACCTGACCATCACGATTGCCGGCTATGAGGGTGTCTGGCTCCCCACTGTCGGACTGTTCGAGCAAGTCGACTTTTCGGGGTCGCGCGCGGCGGATCTTCGCGATTCTTTCTACTACAACAAAATCTCCGGGACAGCCGCCGTCGTTGGCGGTCTCGAAAGTGGCGACACCTACACCTTTGAGGGCGTTATTCCTGTGCAGCCGAGTGCCGAAGAGCTCAGTGCTCTCACTCCCGGTCTCGCAGAGGTTCCGCCCGTTCAAGACTCCCCAGAGGAGCTCACTGAGCGACTCGACCAATACGTTCGCGGCGTCACGACGCCGGGGGAGCGCCTCGCGGCGATGCTCGATGGGCTCGCCGCCGACGGCTACATCAGCCACGGGGTTGGCGTTGACGAGCCCGCCAGCCGGTCCGGCCACTCTGCTGATCGCATCGCAGAACTGTTCACAGCGCCCCGCATGATTGGCGATGGCGAGCAGTATGCGGTTGCGGCGTCCATGATGGCGAATGAACTGGGCTTCCCGACCCGCGTGGTTCTCGGATTCATCACCTCAGATCCTCAAATTCGAGGCGACGATGTCTCTGCGTGGATCGAAGTAAACACCGCAGAGTATGGATGGGTGACGATCGACCCCAACCCGCCGCTGCGGGAAATCCCGGAAGAGAATCCCGACGATATCGCGCAGGTTGCGCGACCCCAAACTGTGGTTCAGCCGCCCGAAATCGAGTCGGACACGACCAACCGTCAGTCGAATCCTGACAGTGAGCAAGCGCTGCAGCCTGACCTCGACCCCGTACTCCAGGCGGTTCTTGCCGTGTTGCGCGTTGCGGGCTGGTCGCTGCTGGTGCTCGTGGTACTCGCGGCGCCATTCCTGCTCATTATTGCTGCCAAGGTGCGGCGTCGACAGCTGCGAAAGCGCGCCGACTCGACGGTGGAACAGATCAGTGGTGGATGGCAGGAATTCGAAGATTCGCTGATCGACCACGGCTATTCACCGCCTCTTTCGGGAACGCGAACAGAAGTTGCTGCTGTAATGGCGACTCCGGATGCTCGCACACTCGCTGAGCACGCTGACCGTGCCATTTTCTCCGGTGCTGAACCGGAAACTGTTGAAGCCGATGCGTTCTGGACGAACGTGACGGAACTGGAAACTCAACTCAATACTGGACTGTCGCGCTGGGCGCGGTTCAAGACCAAAATATCGCTGCGATCGCTCGGTGGTTATAGTGTCACAAGTCTGTTTAAGCGATAGAGGACTACCCGTGAATTGCTCTTTCTGCGCGACGCAACTGCCCGCCGATGCCGTCTACTGTGCTGAGTGTGGACGGCCTGCGATGTCTCGTCGCGCCCGCAGGGGTGCTGCCGTAAATGGTGCAGCTCCTGCTGCTGCCGTCGTCACTGAGCGTTCAGACCGCGTCAACGACGAAGCACCGGACAATCTGCGTCGCCGCCGCAATCGTGGCTCTGCCGCGGCTACGACTGCGAGTGGGTCCGCTCCGGCCGTAACGACAACCGCTCACGAGCATGCTGAAGAGGTGGCGGCTGTGCAGAACCCGGTCGCGACATCCGACGTTGTGGATGCTCCTGCTTCCACGACCACGGGGCGGGATCCTGAGCGTGCCGAGAGTCTTCTCGAGGCCGCGCCCGTTGCTGAGATTCACACGGATGATGCGGAGCTTCCTGCAGCACTTCGTGACGCCCTCGAGTCGGCACCGGATGTGCTGGCAGATGGCGCCCGAACGCTGCGGTTGGGTGAACCGCTTGTGTTGTCAGCTGCCGCTGATGTAGTTCGTGCCGATTCTGAGGCTGCGAGCGAGGCGGAGACGGAGGAATCGGGCGTCGCTGACATCGCTGCTTCTGAGATCCCCAGCGATGCGGCGTCGACTGTCGATGCTGGGGAACAGGATCGCCCTCTTCCGTTTGACGAAGATGGCCCGTACGACGAGGTGCTTCCATTTGACGAAGATGGTCCCTACGACGAGGTCGCGAATCCCGCGCTTCTCACTTTCGACCAGAACCTTCTGGTTGTGTCGGCCCCTGGGCCGGAGATCGCCCCGGCCTTCGAAGCGGAAGCTGAGCCTGCAACGGAGCCTGAGCCTGAGCCTGAGCCCGAGCCCGAGCCTGAGCTTGCGGCAGCCGACGAACCTGAGCTTGCGGTAGCCGACGAGGTTGAGCCCGTCGCCGCTGCGGACGAGCCCGAGCCCGCGGTCACGCTCAGCGCTGACGGTGAAGGTGTTGCAGGCGCCGATGCCGCGACCGAAGAGTCGCTTGGCGAAACGAACGAGAGCTGGCGGGGTATGCCAGCACCGACCCTAGAAGAATCCATTCCGCTTTCGAACGGTGCGGAGTTCTTCTCGCTCGCAGTTGATGAGGTCGAGATTGTGAACGCGCCAGCGGTAGCAGTGCGCGAAGTCGTTGAGCCGAATGTAGATGCGGATGCTGGGGATACTAACTCCGCCATCGACGCTCACGAGTCTGATGCTAATGCGGCCGTTGACGAGCCCGAAGCTCCCGTCGAGCTTGCGACTGCGACACCAGTTGAGCTCGAATCCGAACAGACCGACGAAGCTCTCGCCGAAGCCACGGACGAGTCCCCGGCCCACCTGGAGTCTCAGCCTGATGCTGATGCTGATGCTGATGCTGATGCTGATGCTGATGCTGATGCTGATGACGTGACGACAGCAAAGACCCCCAATGTCGCGCCCGAGTTCGAAGAGCCTGAAACTGTCGCAGATTCTGAAGTAGAGAACGTCGATGTTATGAATGGCGATTCTGAGCCAGAAACTGCGCCGGAGTCAGACGTCGAGGCACTAGTTGAGCCTGAGCAGGAGACGGAGACGGAGACGGAGACGGAGACGGAGCCGGAACCGGAGCCGGAACCCGAGCCGGAGCCGGAGCCGGAACCGGAACCCGAACCCGAATCTGAGCCTGAGCCTGAGCCGCTTGTAGAACCCGAGCCGCTCGTGGAACCGGCGCCGCTCTCACGGTCGGCTTTCGAGCCCGATCTGAGCAAGTTGGGACGGCCAGATATCGTCGACGAGGAGCCAGCGCCACTGCGGGTGAAGCCCGTGCGCCGACTCGGAGAAGAACCACTCTTCACGACCGCGGACCGCTTGCGTGCATCCGCCTTCGCCCCAGTCGCCTCCGAACGTGTCGATGGCCAGCCAGCGCCCGCAGTTATGGCGGCGCCGGAAGAATCAGCTGCAACGGCGTCGGGCACAGAACCCCACGCCGCCGGCGATCATGGCACCCAACCGCGTAGTGAAGTCGCTGCGGTGGTAGCGGCCGTCGAAACACAACTTAAGGGTGACGAAGCCGGGCAGTCAGCCGAACCAACTGACTCAGCCATCGAGACGTGCCAGCAGTGCGGCACAGTGTTGGCTGAATCCGATATCTTCTGCGGTTCCTGTGGCTTTGTGCGCCACGGCGTAGGACCGGGTGCTCGCGTCGTAGCCCCCGCACGCGCCGCCATCGTGCACGAAACCTCTGCCGCCGACGAAGGCACACCCGCGGTGTCAGATGCGATCGACGACGGTGCCCCTGCAATCGATGAAGCTCCAATCATCTCCACCGTCGAATCGTCGGCAGAATCCACCGCGAACGATGAAGCTCCGAACGACGTGAACATGGAGTCGGAGATGCCTGCGGCGATCGAAGAAGCAACACCGGCCGCATCAGAATCACCCGCGCCATCAGAGTCGATAGAAGACCCGGTTGCTGAGCATGTCGTCGCTATCGATGAGCACTTCTCCGCTGAAGCAGTCGAGCCTGACGCTCCCGAAATCATGACCGAACCGGAGCCGTTGCTCGAACCAGAGCCGCAGTATTCAGCAGCGCGCGATCTGGTAGCAGCGCCGGATCTTGAGCCTGAGGCCGAGCATGACGACGCTGGTGAGGCCGCTGCCGCGCTCTCCACAGGCTCGAAGCCATTCTCTGTGCTTGCGCCGCCGCCGAAGTCCCACCAACGTGTCGAACTTCCCATCTCACCGCCGGTTCCACTGGCAGCCATTGGTGCTGATGACGAAGACATCGAAGATACGCGCATCGTGGAGCGCAGCGTCACTGGAACCCGGTTTGTGCTCCAATTCAGCACAGGGGACAGCGTGATCGTGACCGGAAACGGCCTCGTCGGTCGTAACCCGATCCCGGAACCCTCAGAAAAGTTCGACATCGTCGTACCGATCACTGACCCCAGCAAATCAGTGTCCAAGACTCACTTGGAGTTTGGGCAGATGAGTGGAGTGTTCTGGATCAGCGACCGGTATTCCGGCAACGGATCGATCGTGCGCGAACCAGGCGGCGAGCCCAAGCGCTGCGAGCCTGGGAAGAGGTATCGCGTCGTCCGCGGAACGCGAGTTGAAATTGGGGAACAGTTCTTCATAGTGAGCTAGTGGTCTGCGGCATCCGATGTTCAGCGCGTTGTGATTGCCGCATCCGCCCCTACACAGCGCACGTTGAGTGGCGCTCTCCACGGACGTGAGCGCGCTCAACGCAGCGCGAGCCAGCCCTGCTGGAGTAGGGATGTGACCGAATCCCGAACCCCCGACGCACGCATCTTCCTGCCCGCTCCGCCGCAAGCGCCAACTCCTTTTCGATTTCCGCTTATCGCCGCCACAGTGCCGGTGGTCGCCTCGGTGGCGATCTGGTTGATTACTGGCTCGATGTTTGCACTCATCTTTGCGGCTCTGGGGCCATTGGCCGCGACCGGAAGCTACATCGATTCGCGAGTAACCGCGCGCAAAACGGTGCGCGCCGAGCGGTCGCGCTTCGCGGCGGATGCCGCGACAACGACGAAGGAGATTCAGGCCTACCATCGCCGCGAACTCGTTGAACTGGCGGAGAAAACTCCCTCGTCCATCATGTTGGTCAATGACGTTCTCACCGACGCGTCGAAGTGGATGCGCGAACCCGACAATGTTCTTCCTGTCCATCTCGGCTACGGCAGCGTCCGCAGCAGCATCTCAATCGATCGCACAGCCTCGCACGATTCTGTATCGCAGGATGTCGAAGAGACTTACCGCAGCCTGACCGAGCAAGCGGAACATTTGAGTCGGGCGCCCATCGCGGTTAATGCCCGTCTCGGCATCGCACTATTCGGTAACAACCTCATGGCTTTGTCACTCGCGCGCTCACTGGCGATTCAACTCGCTCGCACGCTCGCGCCCACCTCAAGCTGGGTGCGGCTCACAGGCGTGTTCGCGACAGAAATTTGGGGAGAACGCCTGCCCCACCGCCTGCTGCGATCGAGCGGGGCACCGGGGCGGGCTGTGGATGCGGCCAGTGCGAGCGGTGAGATCGCGAGCGTGCAGTGGGGAGCACTTGGCGATCCCAGCCCCCGTGTCTCCATCACGATCGTCTCGGAAGAAAAACAGGTGCCGAGCGGGCATCGCATTGTGATCCGCACGAACGCTGCGAGTGTGGCCGTGGTGCGGCATCCTGACCGCCATCAACGCCGCGACTTCGAGCCGTCGTTCCTCGGCAGAGAGCAAGCGTTGGTCTGGGTGCGAGCGGCGCACGATATCGCGGCCCGCGATGGACTGGCTTCGGGGCATGACGCCCTTCCCGATTCCGTTGCCTTTGCCGAACTCGAAAAACGTCCCGTTTCGATGCTCGCCTCGCGCCCCGACAGTCGTCGATCGCTAGCCGCTCGCCCCGCTGTCGCGGCGTCGGGGGAGCTCACCATCGATCTTGTCGTCAACGGCCCCCACGCCATCGTGGGCGGCACCACCGGCAGTGGAAAGAGCGAATTGCTCATTGCTTGGGTTCTTGCGATGGCCGCCGAAGTATCTCCAGAAGACGTCACTTTTTTGCTCGTCGATTTCAAGGGTGGCTCCGCCTTCACAGCGCTGACAGCACTGCCCCACACCGTGGGGATAATTACCGATCTCGACGAGACCGCTGCCGCACGGGCGTTCTCTAGCCTGAGCGCCGAGCTACGGTACCGAGAGCGTGCTCTCGCCCAGGCGGGCGTGCGTGATATTTCAGAACTTGCGAGCGTGCCGCGCCTCGTCATCGTGGTTGACGAGTTTGCGGCCATGATGGCCGAGTACCCCCAACTTCATGTGCTCTTCAGCGACATTGCGGCGCGCGGACGTTCGCTGGGAGTGCACCTCATCCTGTGCACGCAACGACCATCCGGAGTCGTACGCGATGCGCTTCTCGCCAATGCGGATTTGCGGATTTCTCTCCGCGTCAACAACGGTGCCGACAGTTCTGCCGTCATCGGCAGCGATCGCGCCGCAGAACTGCCCGCCGAAGCAAAGGGTCGCGCGTGGGTGGCGCATGGCTCGTCCTCAGCGGAGCTGGTTCAGTTTGCGCTCGTCTCGCCCCGCGATATTCACGAGGTAGCGGAGCGCTGGCCGATCGCCGCTCCACCCAGACGGCCCTGGTGTGAACCACTGAGCGAGCACATCCCTCTCGCTGCAGTTCTGCAGACGTCGGCGGAGAAAGAGCCCCATGAGTCGCCGGGTGAGGCAGACTCCGACTCTCTTCACTTTGGGCTGACCGACCTGCCTGAGCTTCAACGCCACGGCCGGGCTGGTTGGGTTCCCCAAACAGACGGACCCCTGCTCCTGTTAGGGGCATCTGGTAGCGGAAAGACAACGGCGCTCACCACCCTTGCCCATGTCAGCACGGCAGCCGTGGTCGTGATGAGTGCTGAGCCCGCAGCCTTCTGGGATACCCTCGCCGGATTATACGGTCGGCTCGACTACAGCGCTGAAGCAGCGCATCAGTCATCCCCGACCCACGTCGTGATCGACGACATCGATGCTGTGCTGGCTCGCTTCGATGATGAATACCGCGCGGTCGTCGTTGAACGGCTCACGCGTGTGCTGCGGGAGGGACCTGCGAACGGCATCTGGGTTATTGCTAGTGCCCAACGAATCACATCGCCGTTGCAGTCACTGTCACAACTCATGCCGAGCGTTCTTCGTCTCCGATTCAGCAGTCGGCAAGAGTTCATCCTCTCGGGCGGCACTACTGATGAATACCTCCCCACCTTGCCAGCAGGAGGAGGTCTCTGGCGAGGAAAGAGAGTCCAAGTCGCGCAGAGCGGCCAGTACCTTCCCGTTGCAGAACAAAGCTCGTCAACGACCCTCTCGCGCAGCGACCACATCGTCGTCGCGAGCAGTCGCCCGTCGGCCACCGCGACTGCATACGCGGCCGCTGGATGGGAGACTCGCTATGTCGAGGGGTCGCCAGGGAGCGAACGGGAGCTCTTAGCCCGCCCGGCAGGGTCACGTTCTCCCATTGCTTTGATCGGATCCGTTGATGAGTGGCAATCACGCTGGGGCGCGCTGGCGGCGTTGCGGCATCACGCCACGATCGTGCTCGATGGCTGCAGCCTCAGCGACTACCGCCAGCTCGCCCGCACTCGCGAACTCCCGCCGCCACTGACGGCCGGCTCAGGCGAATACTGGTGTCTCACCGACACGGGGCCAGCGCAGCGCGTGCGGCTGCCCCACAGCGCCCACAGCGACGGTGGGGCCCCACAGTGCTAGGCCACTTGCTGAGACGCCGCAGGCACGGGTTCTCGACCTCAACGGAAACAGCAATTCTTGCGGGCGTGCACGAAACCCGGCGGTACCCGAATTGGGCACAATTATTGGGCGAAATTACTGCGGAAACATGGAATTATTGCAACGGACCCACGAGGCCCCTCCTAACTGGGGCTACAACAAAGAAGACCGCGCTCACTACCATCGGGGTAATTGGTGGGGGCGAAGGAGAAACAGTGACGAGACCACTTCCGCAGGATCCTGCGATCCAGCAGCTAATGCTGCAGGCGAAGCAATCTCAACTCAGCCGCAGGCGACTGCTGCAAGGAGCGGGGCTTGGTGCGTCCGCGCTCGCTCTCGCAGCATGTGCTGCGCCGGATGGTTCAGATGCGAATGATATTTCCGACAGCGACAACAAGCTTGTCTGGGCAAGCTGGCCGTCGTACATCGACGAAGACCTCAGCGGACGCTCTCCCACGCTCAAAGCGTTCTATGAGGAGTCCGGGGTCGAGGTCGAGTACAAGGCTGTCATTGAAGACAACGTTGGTTTCTACCTCACGATGAAAGATCAGCTCTCGTTGGGCGAGCCGACGGGCGTAGACATTATCTGTGTCAGCGACTGGATGGCCGCACGACTCATCCGTTTCGGGTACGCCCAAGAAATGGATGCCGCCAACATCCCCAACAAAGCCAATCTCACCGAGTCGCTTGCGAGTCCAGACTTTGACCCCGATCGCAGCTACTCGCTGCCCTGGCAAAGTGGTTTTATCGGACTGGCGTGGAACGCTGAAGAATACCCTCGCGGAGTGCTCTCGGTCGATCAACTCTGGAACGAGGAGCTCAAGGGCAAAGTTGTCGTTCTCGCAGAAATGCGCCACACCATGGGCATGCTGCTGCTTGCTCAGGGCATCGATATTGCCGAGGAAGACTGGGGTATCGAGGAATACAAGAAGGCAAGCGCCGTGCTCGAAGAGCACTTGACGTCGAAGCACATTCTTGGTGTTTACGGTAGTGATTACCTAGACAAGCTCAAGTCGGGCGAAGCCATCGCTGGGTTCGCTCGTGCTGGAGACGTTGTCGTTCTTAACGCACAAGCTGGCTACGAGAAATTCAAGTTCTTGCTCCCAGGCTCAGGCGGAACATTCTTCACTGACTCGCTTGTGATTCCTGCCGGTGCGCAACACAAAGCGAGCGCCGAAAAGCTCATGAACTTCTACTACGACCCTGCGGTGGCGACCGAAGTTGTGGAGTGGATCCACTGCGTGAGTCCCGTCGACGGAACCCTTGAGTTCGCCATTGAGAACTTCCCCAAGCTTGCGTCGAATCAGTTCACTTTCCCGAACGCGACGGCAATGTCGCGAGCGCGCACTTTCCGCACGCTCAGCACTACCGACGATCAGTCATTCAACGCTGAGTTCCGCCGCATAACAGGCAAGGGCTAGCGCGCGAGTTCGCGGAGAACTTTAGGCGAGCTCGAAACGGAGTTCGCCGACGGGGAGTCCACGGCCCAGCACCTGCTCGGTCGTGGCTTCCAGTACACCAGCGACGGCCTTCGCATCGAGCGCGCCAGCTTCGGCCAACAGCGAGAGCCCGACGGGAAGCAGCGGGCGGATCGATCCGTCAAGAATCTTGAGGGTCACCGTGGTGCCGTCGGGGGCTGTCGCAATGAGCACCCCCTCCGCCCCTCGCTTCGCGATAATCCCGAGCGTGTCCATTGCTTCGGCCACTTGGGGCATGTCGAGTCCCCACGCGTTGGCCCGAATAGCGTTTACGAGGGCAGCGGCGTGAGGATCGGTTTCTTCCGTAGCGGTAACCACGCGCTGAATGGCGGTGGCGAGTGAGACAAGGCTCATGGCAAAGACGGGAGCCCCGCATCCATCCGTTCCCTCATGAGCAAGCGGTGCGCCCGTGAACTCGACTACGGTCTGTCGGATGCGTTCCTGCAGCGGATGCCCGTGCTCGAGGTAACTTTCCAGCGGCCACTCATTCACGACGCAGGCCGCCAAGAAGCTCGCGTGCTTGCCTGAACAGTTCATGGCGAGGCGACGAGGAGCGTCGGAGGCGCGTCGGGTTTCGGAGTCGGCTGGCCAGTCGGGCGGGCAGCGGAGGTCGTCTTCGGCGAGGCCGTACGCGGCCAGGGTCGAAGCCACGACATCTTGGTGACGTTGGGTGCCGGTGTGGCTGGCGCTCGCGAGCACGAGCTGTTCGTCGGTGAGAGTGACTCCCGCACGAAGCACAGTGATCGCCTGCATCGGCTTGAGCGTCGAACGCGGATAGATGAGAGCGTCGGGGTTGCCGAGGCGGCGTAGCTCAGTGCCGTCGGGGGAGAGCACTACCGCGGCACCCAAGTGGCGTGACTCGATCATCCCCGAGCGTTCAAGGACAGCAAGCTGAACGGTGTCGTTGACGGTGAGAGCGGTTGCGGGGGAGGCCGAGGGGGAATTCACTCTCCTACGTTATCGCCGCCAAAGCGCGTGTGGGCACCGCAGTCTTCATGATGGGGAACAGTTTCGCTCACTCCCAGCGTTGACCGCTAGCGTGATCTCGAGAGAAGTTTGCCCGATCACCCGGTGTGATCGCCAAGGCTGGCTTTTTAGCAGGCCAAGGAGGTCCCAATGAACATCGACCACAACTTTGAAGTGCGCGTGGAATGGTCGGGCAATCTGGGCGACGGCACCACTAGCTATCGTGGGTACTCGCGCCACAACGACATCACTGCCGTGGGCAAGCATCCCATCGACGGTTCGAGCGCCCGCGTCTTTCACGGCTCGGCAGATCGCTGGAATCCTGAAGAGTTGCTCATCGCGGCGCTCAGCCAGTGCCACATGTTGAGCTATCTGCATGTGGCTGTGAGTCGAGGCATTGTCGTCACGGCGTATCACGACGAAGTTTCCGGCACGATGAAGCAGACGGATAACGGTGGCGGGCACTTCACGTCGGTCACGCTGCGACCGGTGGTCACGATTGCGGCCGGCAGTGTGGAAGACGCCATGGATGCTCACGTTGAGGCCAGCCAGAAGTGCTTCATCGCGTCATCCGTCAACTTTCCTGTGCTGCACCAAGCTCGCGTCATTGTGGAGGCGCCAGTAGAGGAGTAGCGGCGGTGCGTGCCGGTTTCCGGAGCGCCGCAGCGTTCGTCATAGCGAGTGCAGGGTGAACTGTCGACGTACCGGCGGCGATTCCACACGCTTTGTTCAGCCGCGGTGGGGCAGGATTGGTGCTCCGTGTTCGTGTTGTGAAGGGTTCTTGTGCGTAAAGCGATTCCATTTCTGTTGACCATCGGCGTTGTGGCGTCGCTTGCGGCGTGTTCTCCCGCAGATTCCACGACGGCTGAGGGATCCGCTGATTGCGTTCCGACGTCATCAGGCTCTGCGTCAGACGCTGTTGAAGTGAGCGGCGACTTTGGCACCAAGCCCGAGGTCACGATCGACTTCCCGACCGACGTCTCAGAGACTGAGCGCACGGTTGCTATCGCTGGCGATGGCGATCTGGCTGCTATCGAAGCATCAACCGCCAACGTTCAATTCTCGCTGTACAGCGGCGCGACCGGTGAAGAACTTTCCTCCACGTCATACGACGATGCTGGCCTCACGCCGTTCCCGGTGGATGCTGAGCAGTTCCTTGTCGGAATCGTCAAGACTATTGAGTGTTCCACCGCTGGCTCACGCCTCGTCGGGGTTATTCCTCCCGAGGAGTCCTTTGCCGATGACGCGAGTCGCGAGTCGCTCGGAGTCGGCGCAGATGACGACATTGTTTTCGTTGTTGATGTCATTTCTGTCGACGAGCCCGCTGAGCCTGCTCTTCCGCGTGCCGATGGTGAAGACCAGCCTGCAGTAGAAGGCTTCCCCACCGTCGAACTCGACGATGACGGTCGCCCCACAATCACCATCCCCGACGCTGACGCTCCTACGGAGCTCGAAGTTGCTGTGCTGAAGCAGGGCGACGGCGAGACCATCGAAGAGAACTCGGATGTCGTTGTTCACTACGTGGGCATGAACTGGACCACCGGCGAGATCTTTGACGAAAGCTGGGCTCGCGGAGAACCGTCGACGTTCAACACGGGCCAGGTTGTCAGTGGCTTCAAGACCGCTCTTGAGGGTCAGCAGGTCGGCTCGCAGATCATTGCCGTTCTTCCGCCAAGCGAAGGCTACGGCGAAGCAGGCAGCGAAAGCGCGGGAATTTCAGGCACCGACACCATCGTGTTCGTCGTTGACATCCTCGGTATCGGCTAATTCAGCCCTAGTGTTGACGCACATTTGTGCGAGCCAACTAAAGTAGCGGGATGCGCAAGATAATTCTGCTCGGATCGACGGGCTCGATCGGCACGCAAACCCTCGAAGTTATCGAGGCAAACCGTGATCGATTCGAGGTCGTCGGTCTGGCGGCAGGCAGCAACCGCACTCTCGTAGAAGAACAGGCGGCACACTTTGGCGTGCAGCACATTGCCTTCGGCGCTGAGCAGGCAGCCCAGCTGGTCCGGGATGTCCCTGCCGATGTCGTCGTTAATGGAATCACCGGTTCTGTAGGCCTCGGGCCAACGCTCGCGGCCCTCGAGTCCGGCGCCATGCTCGCCCTCGCCAACAAAGAGAGCCTCATCGTCGGCGGTGAGCTCGTCATGTCGCGAGCGAAGCCCGGCCAAATTGTTCCGGTTGATTCGGAGCACTCGGCGATAGCCCAAGCGTTGCGTTCAGGCGAACACTCGGAAGTGCGACGCCTCGTGCTGACGGCATCCGGGGGACCGTTCCGTGGTCGCACGCGGGAATCGCTCCACACCGTGACCCCGCGTGAAGCACTCGCACACCCCACGTGGGATATGGGCCTCGTGGTGACGACGAATTCATCGACTCTCGTGAACAAGGGTCTCGAAGTGATCGAGGCGCATCTGTTGTTCGGGGTGCCGTATGACCGCATTGCGGTCACTGTGCATCCGCAGTCCATCGTGCATTCGATGGTGGAGTTCGTCGATGGCTCGACGATCGCTCAGGCGAGCCCTCCCGACATGCGTTTGCCGATCTCTCTCGGGTTGGCCTGGCCAGAGCGGGTTGCCGGCGTCGGAGCGCCGCTCGATTGGACGACGGCGAGCACGTGGAGCTTCGAACCTCTCGATAACGAGGTGTTCCCGGCTGTGGAAATGGCCAAAGCCGTTGGCGCCGCGGGCCTCACGTTCCCGGCTGTGTTCAACGCCGCCAACGAGCAGGCGGTGCTTGCCTTCCACGCTGGCGCCATCGGCTACCTTGATATTCTGGATGTCGTTGAGCAGGTTGTGCAGAGCCACGAGGCGACCGAGCTGACGCTCGAGTCGCTCGCGGCTGCCGAGTCGTGGGCGCGACAGGCAGCGGACGCGGTGGTCGCGACCCGCTCCTAGCGTGGGATTCGCCCCCAATCTGGGGCGGTTCTGGGGCTTCCACAGCACGAGTACAGGCGAGCGTCGGTGCTCGTGACTATTCTTAGCGAGTGGAAAACGTGCTCTTGTACATTCTTGGTGTCCTGATTCTTGTGGTCGGGCTTGCTGTCTCTATTGGCCTGCATGAAATTGGTCATTTGGTGCCGGCGAAGCTCTTCGGCGTGCGCGTGAGTCAGTACATGATCGGGTTCGGCCCGACTCTTTTCTCCCGCAAGCGCGGTGAGACTGAGTACGGTCTCAAGGCCATTCCACTCGGCGGATATATCTCCATGGCGGGCATGTTCCCACCCGGCAAATCACACGACAATTCACGCAGTTCCACGACGAGTGTCTTCCAAACTCTCGTGCAGGATGCCCGGGAGTCCAGCGCCGATACGCTCACCGATGTCGATGAGTCGCGGGCGTTCTACAAACTCCCGGTGTTCAAGCGCATCATCATCATGCTCGGTGGTCCGTTCATGAACTTGCTCATTGCGATCGTGATGTTTGCGATTCTGTTGATGGGCTTTGGAACCGCTCAGGCATCGACGACGATCAGTAGCGTCTCGGAGTGTGTGATCCCCGCTTCCGCTGACCGCGACGCGTGCACCGACAGCGACCCTGTTGCCCCTGCTCTTGCTGCCGGCATCCAACCCGACGATCGCATCGTCTCGATGGACGGTGAGCCAATCGCGACTTGGGATGAGATCACTGAGCACATTCGTGCCGCTGCGGGGGATCAGCTCACGATCGTGGTCGAGCGTGCGGGAGAAGAAGTCACTCTCACCGCTGAGCCTCTGCTCGCGGAACGATACGTGTATGACGACAGCGGGCAGATCGCTGAGAACGATGACGGCGAAGCCCTGACCGAGGAGTACGGCTTCTTGGGAATTGGCCCAGCGGCGGAGACCGTGCAGCAGCCCGTGACCGCTGTATTGCCTGCTGTTGGTGACAACATCGTGGCCGTGGCCAAGGTCGTTCTGACTCTCCCGCAGCGCATGGTCGACGTGGTAATTGCCGCGTTTGGTCCGGAGGAACGCGACCCGAACGGTCCCATCGGACTCGTCGGCGTCGGCCGTATCGCCGGAGAGGCAACGAGCTTGCAGGCGGCAACCGTTGCCGACCGTGCCGCTTACCTCATCAGTTTGGTGGGATCGCTCAACGTTGCGCTCTTCGTCTTCAATCTCGTGCCGCTGCTGCCGCTCGATGGCGGGCACGTAGCGGGCGCGCTGTTCGAAGGCGTGCGCCGCTTCTTCGCGAAACTATTTGGCAAGCCGGATCCTGGTCCGCTCGACACCGCCAAGTTCGTGCCGCTCACCCTCGTGGTGGTCGTGCTCCTCGGCATCATGACACTGCTGTTGGTGTACGCAGACATCGTGAAGCCAATCTCGCCGTTCTAGCGAAGCGGGCCGTTCTAGCGAAGCGGGCCATATTAGCTACGTCAGCAGCTCTGGCTGGCGCTGTGGTCGCGTTCGACTGAACGCGACCACAGCTAGGCAGCTTTAGCGCGTGAGCAGCAGCGCGTCGCCCTGACCGCCACCGCCACAGAGAGCGACGGCAGCGCGGCCTGAGCCGCGGCGTGCCAGCTCATGGGCGGCATGCACGACGAGGCGAGCACCGGATGCTCCGACCGGGTGGCCGATCGCAATAGCGCCGCCGTGGATGTTTACGATGTCGTGGCTCAACCCAAGCTCGGCCGTTGAGCGCAGGCTTACCGCGGCAAAGGCTTCGTTAATTTCGGCGAAATCGAGGTCGTCGGCCGTCCAACCCGCATTATCGAGGGCTGCCGCGATTGCGCGAGCGGGCTGCGAGTGCAACGAGTTATCGGGGCCAGCGACGTGACCCGAGCGGTCGAGCACCGCAAGCCACGGCAGATTGTGTTCTTCGGCCCACGCACGGCTGGCCAAAATTACGGCAGAAGCACCGTCGCTCAATGGCGACGAGTTGCCCGCCGTGATGGTGCCTTCGGGGTCGAAGGCGGGGCGCAACCCAGCAAGGGTGTCGACGGTTGTGTTGGCGCGTACGCCTTCATCTGTGTCCAGAACGAGGTCATCGCCCTTGCGTTGGGGAATAACGACCGGCACGATCTCGTCGGCAAATACTCCGGCCTCAATGGCGGCGGCTGCCCGCTGGTGCGAGGCGGCAGCGATCTCGTCCTGTTCGGTTCGACCGATCTCGAGGCGTCCGTTGTGGCGTTCGGTGCTCGCGCCCATCGACTCAGCATCAAACGCGTCGGTCAGGGCGTCGTGGGCTGCGGTGTCGAGTGCTGACACGGTTCCGTACGCCCAGCCCATGCGTGACCCGGGGAGCACGTGAGGGGCATTGGTCATTGACTCTTGGCCGCCGGCAGCGACCACGTTGGCTTCTCCGAGACGGATGAGACGCGCAGCATCCACAATGGCGGCAAGTCCGGAGAGGCAGACCTTGTTGACGGTGACGGCCGGGGTTTTCCAGGCGAGGCCTGCCGCGATGGAGGTCTGGCGGGCGGGGTTTTGGCCAGCACCGGCTTGGATCACTTGACCGAAGATCACCTGATCGATGGAGTCGACATCCACGCCGGAGCGTTCAACGGCGGCTCGAAGTGCGATTGCACCTAGCTCGACGGCGGTGAGCGACGCGAGCTGTCCGCGCAGTTTCCCTTGTGGGGTGCGTGTCGCAGAGAGGATCACTACGTCATTGGGTGCGGGGGTGTTGGCCACTGTGCAAACTCCTTTGTTTGGGCGCCGTTGTTGACAGCGCGGTTGCGCAACCATAGGCTACATGAAACCTGAACCGGGTCTCAGGTTCAGATCACAATCCTCCTAAGGCAGCAGGAAAGGTCCCATCATGCGGGTCAGTAAAAAGTACCTCGCTCCGGCGTTAATTGCGACGGTTGCACTCACACTGGCGGGCTGTGCCCCCAGTACTGACGGCGGAACTGGCGGCGATGAACTCGCCCCCGTCGATATCTCCATCATCACTTCCCAAACTGGCCCCCTCGCGGCCTACGGTGAGGCCTACCTCGCCGGCTTCGACGCTGGTCTCGATTACGCCACCGACGGAACAGGCACCGTCGATGGCCGCGAGCTGAACATCGAAATCACGGATGACGCTGGCGACGCTGACAAAGCCGTCACGGCAGCGAAAGACGTGATTGGCCAAGGCCAGAAGATCATCATCGGTACGGTCTCGTCGGGAATCGCACTCGCGCTTGCTGAGCAAGCCGAGCAGAACAAGGTTCTCTACATTTCCGGGCCGGCCGCGGCTGACGGCATCACTGGCGTGAACGATTACACGTTCCGCTCGGGTCGTCAGAGCTACCAAGACGTCGCAACCGCCGGTACCTTCATCGGTGACCCGGCAGGCCAGTCCGTTCTGGTCTTCGCTCAGGACACCGCTTTCGGTCAGGGCAATGTCGCAGCAGCAACCGCCGTCCTTGGCGGCCAGGGTGCTGACGTGACGAGCCTGCTTGTTCCCGAAGATGCCACCGAGTTCACCCCTTTCGCGCAGCAGATCGTTGATGCTCAGCCCGACCTCGTGTTCGTTGCATGGGCTGGTGCAACATCCGGTGCAATGTGGGAGGCGCTCAGCCAGCAGGGCGTGTTCGACAGCGTTCCTGTCGCAACCGGTCTTGGTGACATCTCGACCTATGGCGCTTACGGTGCCGCGAGCGACCAGATCAGCTTCCTCAACCACTACTTCGCAGGAGCGACCGACAATGACGCCAACAGCGCCATGGTCAGCTACCTCGAAGCAGAGGGCAAGCAGGCCGACCTGTTCTCGCCCGACGGCTTCGTTGCCGCTCAGATGGTTGTTCAGGCAGTGCGTGAAGGTGGCGACGATGTCGACGCTATGATCGCCGCGCTCGAAGGCTGGACCTTCGATTCCGTCAAGGGATCGATCACGGTTCGCGCTGAAGACCACGCGATGATCCAGCCGATGTTCCAGGTGTCGCTTGTTGCCGATGGCGACTCGTGGATTCCTGAGCTCGTCACGGCCGTTGATGCTGACGCCGTAACCCCGCCCATCGCAGAGTAAGTACCTAGAGAACTATGTCGAACCAGCCCGTGCTCACGGTCGAGCACCTTGCCCTCACGATCGGGGGAGCCGTCATCATCGATGACGTGTCCCTCTCGATCGCCCAGGGTGAGATGCTCGGCGTGATCGGCCCGAATGGGGCCGGAAAAACCACGCTCTTCAATCTCATCTCGGGGGTGATGACTCCGACTACGGGAGCCGTCACTCTTGAAGGGCGTGATGTCACGAATCAGACCATTGATGCGCGGGCCCGGGCTGGGCTCGGCAGAACCTTTCAAACATCCAGCCTCTTCCCGGCGCTCAGTGCGCTGGAGAACGTGCGCCTCGCCGCTCAAGTGAAGCTGGGCGGTGCCACCTCGGTGCTGCGCTTCCCGCGCTCGCACGACAAAGCGACCACCATTGCCCGAGCTCGCCTCGACGAGGTCGGGCTCAGCCACCACGTCGCTAC
Organism: Salinibacterium sp. NG253; assembly: GCF_015864945.1. Classification (GTDB taxonomy): domain Bacteria; phylum Actinomycetota; class Actinomycetes; order Actinomycetales; family Microbacteriaceae; genus Rhodoglobus. The sequence goes on from NZ_JADYWF010000003.1 coordinate 122,653, forward strand.
AGAGGCGGGGGTGCTGTCGCACGGTGACAAGCGCAAGCTCGAAATCGCCATGTTGCTGGCTACCGATCCCAGCGTCATCCTGCTCGATGAGCCGATGGCCGGTGTCGCTTCTGGCGACGTTGCGGGGCTCACCGAAGTGATTCGTCAGGTTCATCAGTCGGGTCGCACCGTGCTGATGGTCGAACATCACATGGATGTCGTTCTTGGTCTGGTCGACCGGGTGGCGGTTATGCACCATGGCAGTTTGCTCGCGTGTGACACCCCGGATGCCGTCATGGCAGACGAAGCGGTGCAGAAGGCTTATTTGGGGGCGCCACTATGACTGAATCGATTCTGACGGTTGCTGGTTTGAACGCCAGCATCGAGGGTCAGCAAGTTGTCGAGGATGTGAGCTTTGAGATGCTCCCCGTCGGTGTGACGGCGCTTCTCGGCCGCAATGGTGTTGGTAAGACCAGCACTCTGCGGGCCATCATGGGCCTCATTGAGCGCTCGGGTGAAGTGACGATTGCGGGGGAGCGCGTTGATCGCGAACCGACTCACCGCATCGTGCAGCGGGGCGTTGGTTATGTTCCCGAAGACCGCGAAGTTTTTGCCTCGCTCACTGTGAACGAGAATCTCCGTTTGGCTGAGCGTGATTCCACGCCGAACCGCCAACTCATAGAAGAACTTTTTCCGGACCTCATTGCGCGGGCCGGTCAGCTTGCCGGCACACTCTCGGGTGGCCAGCAGCAGATGGTGTCACTGGCACGAGCGCTCGTGAACGACAACAGGGTCCTCCTCGTTGACGAACCGACCAAAGGCCTGGCGCCGTTGATCGTGATGGATGTCGCGAAAGCACTCGAACGTGCCGCTCAAACAGTGCCGGTGCTCTTGGTGGAACAAAACTTGCAGGTCGTGCGGATGCTCGCCGACAAGGCCATCGTGCTCGAAGGCGGTCGCGTGGTTTACGACGGCAGCGCCGAAGAACTCTTGGGCAACGAAGCCCTCACGAAAGAATTGTTGGGGGTCGCGTGAGCACCATAATTCTCCTGCTCATTACAGGACTCGGCCTCGGTGCGCTCTACTTCCTGGTCGCATCCGGTCTCTCGCTGATTTACGGCCTCATGGGAGTGCTGAACTTTGCCCACGGTTCCTTCCTCACGCTTGGTGCATTTGCCGGCTGGGAGCTATCGAGACGCATGGGCGGCGAAAGCTGGGGCACCCTCATCGCCTCGATGCTGCTCGGAATGGTCGTCGGCGCTGCTGTTGCTGCCGCGACCGAGTTTCTGCTCATCCGGCGTCTCTACAACCGGCATATCGAGCAAGTGCTCGTGACGGTCGGTTTGGCGCTCGCGACGGTTGCTCTCTTTGAGGGCATCTGGGGTACCGACCCGATTTACGTGACAGCACCTCCGTGGTTGTCGCAGACCACTGAGATCTTGGGGGCACGCGTTCCCAACGACCGGTTCTTGATGATCGGTGCGGCAGTTCTCGTGCTGCTCGGAATCGTTGCATTCTTGCGCTACACCCGCTTCGGCCTCATCATTCGGGCCGGTGTTGAAAACCGATCCATGGTCACGGCGCTCGGTATCGATGTGCGCAAGGCATTCACTGTCGTGTTCGCGATCGGTGGCGCTGCCGCCGGTTTGGGTGGCGTCCTTGCCTCGCACTACTTCGGCTACGTTTCGCCCCAGCTCGGCGGATCGCTACTGATCTTCGCGTTCATCGTCACCGTGATCGGTGGCCTGGGTTCACTCGCTGGCGCCGCTATCGCGTCGGTGGTGGTCGCCATCCTGCAGCAGTTTGCCAATTACTTCTGGGGCGGAACAGGTGACCTCATGGTCGTCCTCCTGCTCGCCGTCGTCTTGTTGGTGCGCCCAACCGGAATCTTGGGGAAGAAAGCATGAAGTCGCTCGCAAACCTGAGTCAGCGCACCTGGTGGATCGTCGGCGGCGTTCTCGTCGTCGTAGCCGCACTGCTGCCACTGCTCAACCTCTCGATCCCCGGCGTGCTGCCGGGCGCAACCTACACGCCTGGCACGCTGCAACTGCTCGCGCTCGCTTTGCTCTTTGCGTCGCTGGCGCTCAGCTACCACTTGCTCTTTGGCACGGCCGGGATGCTGTCCTTCGGCCACGCGCTGTACTTCGCTCTCGGGGCGTATGGTCTCGGCATCGTGCTGCAGCAGACCGAGCTGACGCTGATTCCTGCTCTCGGGCTCACTCTCGCGGTTGTCATTGCCGCCGCGTATCTTCTGGGTTCGCTGAGCCTGCGCGTCACGGGGATTTCCTTTGCGATGGTGACGCTCGCCTTCGCTCAAGCCGGCAACGTGCTCGTGCGACGCAACCCCGCCATCACGGGTGGTGAAGAAGGCCTGAGACTCGACACCGAGCACATCCCGGATTTCTTCATCGGAGTGATTAACACCCGCAACCTGTACTGGCTCTCACTTGCACTGCTCGTCGTTGTGTTCGTGGTTGTTGCGTGGTTCGAAAACTCCCGTGCCGGTCATGCTGTGACAGCAACCCGCGAAAACGAGTTGCGCGTGCGGGTGCTCGGCCTCCGTCCCTTCGGCGTGAAGCTCATGGCGTTTGTCATCGCCTCTGTGCTGGCCTCGCTCGTGGGAATGGTGCACTTGCTGCTGCAGAGCGGCACAACACCGCGGGCAACCTCGGCTGACTTCACTCTCACGATCCTGGTGATTGTGGTGCTCGGAGGTGTCGGCTCGCGCTGGGGTGCGATCGTCGGCGGCATCATCTACACGTTGCTCGACCAGCGGCTCACCGCGCTCGCAAGTTCGGATGCTATTGACGGACTTCCCGCGATTTTGCGCATTCCTCTCTCCGAACCGCTCTTTATCCTCGGCACCCTGTTTATCCTTGTGGTGTTGTTCCTTCCCGGAGGAATCGCCGGTGCGGTGAAGCGCCTCTCCACAGGCACCTCTGCCACACCGTCAGAGCGCAAGCTGCTTGAGGAGGCGGAATGACCCAGTCTGAAGGGCTACACACGCTAGGGCGGTGGACCGCCGACCGCGCACTCGCGACGCCAGAAAGAGTTGCTGTCGATGACCGCGGTGTCGTGCTGACCTACCGCCAACTGGATGACCGGGCTACGGCGCTCGCCGAAGCCTTCCTCGATGGCGGCTACGGTGTTGGCGATCGCATCGCCACCATCACGGGCAATAGCTCGGACCACGTCGTCGTGTTCTTCGCCTGTGCCAAGGCCGGACTCGTGCTCGTGCCGCTCTCGTGGCGTTTGTCGCCGAGGGAGATCGCCCAACAACTGGAACAGGCAGACCCCGCTCTGCTACTGGTCGAAGACGAGTTCGCGACTCTGGCAACCCTCGCCACTGACCGCCTCATTGCACCAATCGCTCGCGGCATCCTTGGCACTCACGGAATTGAACACGACATTGTCGCCCCGCTCCAGCACGCGAGCGTCGACCCCGTGCGTCGTGCCGTGTGCGACGACGATCCGCTGCTGATCATCTTCACATCGGGAACGCTCGATCAGGCCAAGGGCGCGATCCTCACTCACGCCAATTGCTTCTGGACCAACCTCTCGCTCTCGCGCACCGCCGAGATCACGAGCGCCGACACCGTGCTCGCGGTCATGCCGCAGTACCACGTCGGTGGCTGGAACATTCAGCCGTTGCTGGCATGGTGGATGGGCGCGACCGTCGTGCTCGAGCGCACGTTTGATCCGGCCCGAGTGCTGCAGCTCATCGCCGACCGTCGCATCACCACGATGATGGGCGTGCCCGCCAACTACTTGATCCTGTCGCAGCATCCGCGATTCGCTTCAAGCGACCTCTCGAGCCTCGCGCACGCCATTGTCGGGGGAGCGCCCATGCCCGAACCGCTCTTGCGCGTCTGGCACAGCCGCGGGGTCGCGCTTACTCAGGGTTACGGCCTAACCGAGGCAGCGCCGAACGTGTTGTGCCTGCCCGATGAAGAAGCGCGCACGCGCATCGGCTCAGCGGGCAAGCCCTACCCTCACGTGGATGTCGATATCGCCGACCCCGTGACGGGAGAACGTATCGAGGGCGCGGGCCAGGGCGAATTGCTCGTGCACGGTCCCGGAGTCTTCAGCGGCTACTTTCGTGCCCCCGAAGCTACAGCGCTCGCGCTCCGCAACGGCTGGCTGGCAACCGGCGATCTCGTCAGTCGCGACGCGGAGGGCTACTACCGCGTGCTCGACCGCCTCAAAGACATCTTCATCACCGGGGGAGAATCTGTCGCCCCCGCCGAGATCGAAGGCGTGCTCTTCGGGCATCCGGCGATTGCCGACGTTGCTGTCGTGGGGGTTCCCGACGAGACGTGGGGCGAAGTCGCTATCGCCTGGGTGGTCGTGCGATCAGGAGCATCGACCGACGAGACCGACGTTCTCGAGTTTGCGCGGGCAAGTCTCGCCAAATTCAAAGTGCCCAAGCGAGTGATCTTCGTTGAACAGATTCCTCGGTCATCCAGCGACAAAGTTCGTCGCCGAGTGTTGCTAGAACAATGGACAGAACAGCCTTCACACCACGGACGGATCAGTTCATGAGCACACCCCTAACCGCTCGCGGCACTCGCACCAAGACGAAACTGATCGAGGCTGCCGAAACAATCTTTGCCCGCTATGGCTACACGGATGCCTCAGTCGTGCGCATCACAGAAGAGGCCGGTGTCGGCCAAGGCACTTTCTATCTCTACTTCGCGAGCAAGCTCGAAATCTTCGAAGAGCTCGTTGAGGATCTCAACCGCCGCGTTCGTCGTGCCATGAGCGAAGCTTCGGGGGCGGCATCCAACCGCATCGAATCAGAGCGTGCTGGATTCAGGGCCTTCTTCGAGTTCACCGCCGAACACCCCGCCCTGTACCGCGTCGTGCGCGAAGCCGAATTCGTGTCGCCCAAGTCGCTGCGCTTGCACTATTCCCGCATCGTCGACGGCTACATCGAGGGCCTCAAAGAAGCTCAACTGCTCGGAGAAATCGGTGACATCGACCCGACCGTAGCAGCATGGGCCCTCATGGGCATCGGCGAAATGATCGGGATGCGCTGGGTGCTGTGGGGCGATTCGCCCGACGCCGGCCACGATGCTGACCCGACCGCGAGTGGTACCTCTCGCGTGCCCGATGAAGTTCTCGATCAGATGATTACGTTTATCCGCCGCGCTTTGGCTGTGCCAGAGCCGAGCACTGAAGGAGTCGAGAAATGACCGATCTCACGGGCCGTCGAGCCCTCGTCACCGGCGGAGCGAGTGGAATTGGTGCCGCGTGCACCGAGTCGCTTGCTCGCGCTGGAGCCCACGTTATCGTGGCCGACCTCAATGGTGATGCCGCGAAAGCTCAAGCCGACCGCATTGGTGGTGAAGCGTGGCAGGTTGACCTCACCGACACGGTGGCGCTCGCCGATCTCACGCTCGACGTGGATGTCATCGTCAACAATGCGGGCATTCAACACGTGAGCCCCATCGAAAGTTTCGATCCGGTCATGTTCGGCCGCATTCTCGACCTCATGCTCGAAGCACCGTTCTTGCTCGTGCGGGCGGCGCTACCGAAAATGTACGAGCGCGGGTTTGGTCGCATCATCAATATCAGCTCGGTGCACGGCCTCCGCGCGTCGCCCTACAAGTCGGCGTACGTTGCCGCGAAGCATGGGCTCGAAGGCTTCTCCAAAGTCACGGCCCTCGAAGGCGGTGCCCACGGCGTCACGAGCAATTGCGTCAACCCTGGCTACGTGCGCACGCCGCTTGTTGAAAAGCAGATTGCCGATCAGGCCAAGGTGCACGGCATCCCAGAGGCTGAAGTCGTCGAGAAGGTCATGCTCACCGAGAGTGCGATCAAGCGACTCCTTGAACCGAGTGAGGTCGCCGATCTCGTGCTCTGGCTCGCGGGGGACACGGCCGGAATGGTCACGGGCGCCTCGTACACGATGGATGGCGGCTGGAGCGCACGATGACCGAGCAACACACCACCATCACGTGCCTGGTCGACGGCGGTGAACTCACCGCGGCGATGTGGGAACCCGAGTCGGAACCTCGCGGCACGATCCTGCTCATCCACGGCATCACGGCATCGCATATGTCGTGGCCGCTCGTCGCGGCTTCGTTCCCCGACTACCGGGTAATCGCGCCCGATCTGCGCGGTCGCGGTGCGAGCCGCGACCTTCCCGCACCGTTCGGGATGCCGCAGCACGCGAAGGACATGAACGCCCTGTTGGCCGCAACCGGCACTGATTCCGCGCTCGTCGTGGGGCATTCGATGGGTGCTTTCGTCGCAGCAACGTTGGCGGCGCAGTACCCGGAGCGTGTCTCGAGCCTTCTCTTGATCGATGGCGGTTTGCCGATTCCGGCACCCGAGGGCGTGTCAATGGAAGATCTGCCGCAGGTGATTTTGGGGCCGGCTGTTGATCGGCTGTCGATGACATTCGCCGACCGCGAGAGCTACCAAGAGTTTTGGCGAGTGCACCCGGCGTTTGCCGATAACTTCACTGAGGCCATCCGCGACTATGTCGATTACGACTTGGTGGGAACTGCCCCCGAGCTGCACCCGGCGAGCAACCTTGCTGCGGTCAGTTTCGATGCGCTGCAGTTGAGCGGCGACACCGACTATCTTGCCGGGCTTCAGGGGCTCACGATGCCCGTGCACTTCATCCGGGCGCCGCGGGGTCTTCTCAATCAGGTTCCGGCGTTGTATTCTCCGGAACAGTGCGACCAATGGCGGTCGGAGCTTCCTCACGTGACGTTCTCTGAAGCCGCCGATGTGAACCACTACACGATTACTTTGACGCAGCGTGGCGCCGACGATGTTGCGCGCGTCATGACTGAAATATTGGCGAATCAACCGCGGGAGGTCCGAGCGTGAGCATCGATAAGACAGTGGGGTCAGCAGCCGAAGCGGTCGCTGATATTCCCAGCGGGGCATCTCTCGCCGTTGGCGGCTTTGGCCTCTGCGGCAATCCGATGGTGCTCATCCAGGCGTTGCTCGAGTCAGGGTCAGACGACCTCAGCATTGTCAGCAACAACTGTGGTGTCGATGACTGGGGGCTTGGCGTGCTGCTGGCTGCCCGCCGCATCCGTAAGATGACCTCGTCGTATGTGGGCGAGAACAAAGAGTTTGAGCGTCAGTTCTTGACGGGGGAGCTCGAAGTGGAGCTGACCCCCCAGGGCACCCTCGCCGAGAAGCTTCGTGCCGGTGGCTCGGGAGTCGCAGCATTCTTCACGCAAACCGGCGTCGGAACCCAGGTTGCCGAGGGCGGCCTGCCGCGCCGTTACGACGGCTCGGGCGGCATCGCGATTGCCTCGCCTCAGAAAGAAGTTCGCTCGTTCGATGTGAACGGCACCGCCAAAGATTTCGTGCTCGAAGAAGCGATCACGACCGACTTCTCACTCGTGCACGCGCTCAAGGGCGACCGTCATGGCAACCTCGTCTTCGCGAAGTCGGCGCGCAACTTCTCGCCGCTAGCCGCGATGGCTGGCCGCGTCTGCATTGCCCAGGTCGAAGAGCTCGTGGAGCCAGGTGAGATTGAGCCGGATGCCGTTCACCTGCCCGGCGTGTATGTCACGCGGATCATCGAGGTTGGCCCCGATGTCGAGAAACGGATCGAACGTCGCACAGTGCAGAAGGTGGTCGCATAATGGCTTTGACTCGCGAAGAAATGGCGGCGCGTGCCGCGCTCGAACTGGCCGACGGCTCCTATGTGAACCTCGGTATCGGTCTTCCGACTCTGGTGCCGAACTACGTTCCTGAGGGCCGCACGGTTGTGCTGCAGTCGGAGAACGGCATCCTCGGCGTTGGGCCGTATCCAACCGAAGGAAACGTCGACCCCGACCTCATCAACGCGGGAAAAGAGACGGTCACGACCCTGCCGGGCACCGCCTTCTTTGACTCCGCTCTGAGCTTCGGAATGATCCGCGGCGGCAAGATCGATGCGGCCATCCTCGGCGCCATGCAGGTGTCGGTGGCCGGTGACCTCGCCAATTGGATGATTCCCGGCAAGATGGTCAAGGGTCCAGGCGGCGCCATGGACCTTGTGCACGGCGCGGCTCGCGTCATCGTTCTCATGGAGCATGTCGCCAAAGACGGCAGCCCCAAGATCGTGAACGAGTGCTCGCTGCCGCTGACCGGCCGCGGTGTCGTTCACCGCATCATTACCGATCTCGCGGTGATTGATATCACCGACCGCGGTCTCGTTCTTCGCGAACTCGCCCCCGGCGTCGACGAAGCGACCGTTCGCGCTGCCACCGAACCCGAACTCATTGTCGAGCTCACCTCTTAAGAAATTTCGCCACCACCCGTAGTTCCACTCACCAAAGGACACATCATGGCTACCCTTCTCACCGGCATCGTTCAGCACAGCGTCACCACACCGCGCATTGTCGCGTCGGTTCTTGAACGCCCATCCGACACCGCAACGTCGACGGTGGTGTTCGTGCACGGAAACGTCTCGTCGTCGCTGTTCTGGCAGCCCACGATGCTGGCACTCGATAGCAGCGTTCGCGCGTTGGCGATTGACCTGCGCGGCTTCGGCGACAGCGAAACTCTTCCGGTGGATGCCACGCGCGGCGTTCGCGATTTCTCTGACGACATTGCCTCAGTGCTCGACGCGCTCAGTATCGAAAGTGTGAGCTTCGTCGGCTGGAGCATGGGCGGCGGAATCGTGATGCAGTTCATGCTCGATCACCCAGCCCGCGTCGACACGGTGACGTTCGTGTCACCCGTCTCGCCCTTCGGCTTCGGTGGCACGAAGGGTGCGAACGGCGAGCTGCTGAATCCGGAGTGCTCGGGCACGGGCGGCGGGGGAGCGAACCCCGACTTTGTGGCCCAATTGAACGCGGGCGATGCGGCCGACGATTCGCCGACATCCGCTCGCATGGTGTTCCGTACGGCCTATGTGGCGGATGCCGCAGCCCACACCGAGCACGAAGATCTGTGGGTCGAGTCGATGCTCACGACAGCCACTGGCGAGGACAATTACCCCGGCGACTCGTTCGTTGTTGAGCCCTGGCCTGGCTTTGGTCCCGGCGGTCGCGGAGTGCTCAACACCATGACTCCCGACCACTTCAACGTCAGCGGCATTACCGAACTTGCGACCAAGCCGCACATTTTGTGGGTACGCGGTCTGCAAGACGCGATCGTGTCGGATGCCTCGGGTTTCGACCTGAACTTCCTCGGCCAGCTTGGCGTGATTCCCGGCTGGCCCGGCGCCGAGGTTGCTCCGCCCCAGCCGATGATCGAGCAGACCCGAGCCGTGTTCGACCAGTACCAGACCAACGGTGGCCAATACACCGAGTTGGCGTGGGAGAACTGTGGCCACTCGGCCCACCTCGAACGCCCGCAGGAGTTCGTTGATGCGCTGACTGCTCACCTCGGCGCGCGCTAGCGTTCCGCTGTTGTTCAGGAGTCGGCTTTAGGATGGGTTAGTGCCAGCAATTAATCTCGGAATGCCGAAAGTCCCTGAAGTCCTCGCTCCCCGTCGCAAGACCCGGCAGATCAAGGTCGGTTCAGTAGGAGTCGGCAGCGAGTCACAAGTGAGCGTCCAGTCCATGACGACGACGCAGACCACCAATATTGATGCGACGCTGCAGCAGATTGCCGAACTCACGGCATCCGGTTGTGACATCGTGCGTGTTGCTGTGCCGCATCAGGACGACGCGGATGTGCTGCACATCATCGCGAAGAAGAGCCAGATTCCGGTTATTGCCGACATCCACTTCCAGCCGCGTTATGTTTTCTCGGCGATTGATGCCGGAGTGGGCGCCGTGCGCGTTAACCCCGGAAACATCCGTAAGTTCGATGACAAGGTCGGCGAGATCGCTAAGGCTGCCAAGGATGCGGGCACAAGCCTGCGCATTGGTATCAACGCCGGTTCGCTCGAGCCAAGCCTGCTGCAGAAGTACGGCAAGGCCACCGCAGAAGCGCTCGTGGAGAGCGCTGTCTGGGAGGCAAGCCTCTTCGAAGAGCACGACTTCCACGACTTCAAGATTTCGGTCAAGCACAACGACCCCATTGTCATGGTCAAGGCGTACCGCATGCTCGCAGAGCGCGGCGACTGGCCGCTGCACCTCGGTGTGACCGAGGCGGGCCCGGAGTTCCAGGGCACGATCAAGAGCGCTACGGCGTTCGGCATCCTGCTCTCGGAGGGAATCGGAGACACGATTCGCGTCTCGCTGTCGGCTCCTCCCGTGCAAGAGATCAAGGTTGGCCTGCAAATTCTGCAGTCGCTCAACCTGCGCGAGCGCAAGCTTGAAATCGTGTCGTGCCCCTCGTGTGGTCGCGCGCAGGTCGATGTCTACAAGCTCGCCAACGATGTCACCGAGGGCCTCGAGGGTATGACGGTTCCGCTGCGCGTCGCTGTCATGGGTTGTGTCGTCAACGGACCGGGTGAAGCTCGTGAAGCTGACCTCGGTGTTGCCAGCGGTAACGGCAAGGGCCAGATCTTTGTGAAGGGTGAAGTCATCAAGACTGTTCCCGAAGCAGACATCGTGGCGACCTTGATCGAAGAGGCTAACCGCATCGCAGCAGAGATGCCGGCCGGTGCCACGGGAAGTCCGCAAGTTCTCACCCCGTAGGCGCACTACCATTGAGGCGTGTCTACACGTCTCTCTCAACTCTTTGTCCGCACGCTTCGCGAAGATCCCGTCGATGCTGAAGTAGCCAGCCACCGCCTTTTGGTGCGTGCCGGCTACATCCGTCGTCAGGCTCCCGGTGTTTTTGCGTGGTTGCCGCTCGGGCTCAAGGTTCGCCGCAAGATTGAAGCGGTCATCCGCGAAGAGCTTGAGTCGTTCGGGGCCCAAGAGGTGCTGTTCCCGGCTCTGCTGCCGCGCGAACCCTACGAGCTCACGGGCCGCTGGACAGAGTACGGTGACGGCATCTTCCGTTTGAAAGACCGCAAAGACGCCGACTACCTGTTGGCGCCCACGCACGAAGAAGTCTTCACGCTGCTCGTGAAAGACCTGTACTCGAGCTACAAAGACTTGCCGCTCTCGCTGTACCAAATCCAGGACAAGTACCGCGATGAGGCCCGCCCCCGTGCCGGTCTGCTGCGTGGTCGCGAGTTCTCGATGAAAGACAGCTACTCCTTCGACTACACGGATGCCGGCCTCGATGTGTCGTACCAGCAGCACCGTGACGCCTACGAGCGCATCTTCAACCGCCTCGGTCTCGAATATGTGATTGTCAGCGCGGATGCTGGCGCGATGGGTGGCTCGAAGAGCGAAGAATTCTTGCACCCGACTCCCGTGGGTGAAGACACGTTCGTGCGCTCGGCTGGTGGTTACGCCGCCAACGTTGAGGCGTACCGCACCACGGTTCCCGAGGCATTGCCGATTGACGGCCTGCCCGCTCCGCTGGTCTTCGATTCGCCAAACACTCCCACGATCGACACTCTTGTTGCTCTCGCTAACGAAGAGCAGCCCCGCGATGATCGTCCCTGGACCGCCGCAGACACGCTCAAGAACATCGTTCTCGCCCTGACGTCAATTGACGGAACGCGCGAACTTGTTGTCGTCGGTTTGCCCGGCGACCGCGATGTTGACATGAAGCGCGCCGAGGTTGCCTTCGCGCCGGCTGAGGTCGAACCCGCCACCGAGAAAGACTTCGCCGAGCTGGCCAAGCTCGAGGGAAACCCCGGTTTCGTCAAGGGCTACATCGGTCCATGGTCGCCCGAGGGCGCTGTCATCGGTGAGAAGTCGACGACGGGCGTGCGCTTCGTGCTCGACCCCCGCGTCGTTGATGGCACTCAGTGGATCACGGGCGCCAACCTCCACGAAAAGCACGTTCTTGGCCTCGTGGCCGGTCGTGACTTCATCTCTGACGGCACCGTTGAGGTGTCGGATGTCCGCGCCGGCGACCCTGCCCCCGATGGCAGCGGTCCCATCGAAACCGCTCGCGGCATGGAAATCGGTCACGTCTTCCAGCTCGGCCGCAAGTACGCCGAGGTGCTCGGGCTGAAGGTTCTCGATGAGAACGGCAAGCTTGTCACCGTCACGATGGGTTCCTACGGAATCGGCGTCACCCGTTTGATGGCGGCCATCGCCGAGACCACGAACGACGGCAAGGGCCTGTTGTGGCCCAAGCAGATCAGCCCCTTCGACGTGCACATCGTTGCGGCGGGCAAGGACGCTGTTGTGTATGAGACCGCCGAAGGTCTCGTGACCTCGCTTGAACAGTCCGGTCTCGATGTTCTCTTTGATGACCGTCCCAAGGTTTCGCCCGGCGTGAAGTTCGGCGATGCTGAGCTCCTCGGCGTGCCCATGATTGTGATTGTCGGCCGCGATGCCGCCAACGGAATGGTCGAAGTCTGGGATCGCGCGACGAACGAGCGCACGAGCACCCCTGTCGCCGATGTCGTCGCTGCACTCTCGAAATAAGCCAGCTAAACTAGCAAGTTCGGAGCCGCAGACGGTTCCGGGTCACAACCCCTAAATGAATATCGGAGGTCCTCAATGGATATCGACTTGAGCGTGCTGCGCATGATGGAGCGCGAGCGAGAGATACCGTTCGAAGAACTGGTGCAGATTATTGAGCAGGCGATTCTGAGCGCCTATCTCAAGCACGTTGAGGCTCCCGAAGGTAAGGCTGCAGAAGTGCAGCCGACCGCTCGTGTTGTGCTCGACCGCAAAACTGGACACGTCAGTGTCTGGGTCCCTGAGTACGACGAAGAGGGTGCGGTTATTGGCGAGGCTGAAGACAGCCCCAGTGATTTCGGACGTATTGCAGCGTTCGCGGCAAAACAGGTCATCAACCAGCGCTTGCGCGACATTGGTGACGACAAGGTGCTTGGTGAGTTCAAGGGTCGCGAGGGTGACATTGTTGCCGGCGTGATTCAGCAGGGTCCCAACCCGCGCATGATCCACATCGACCTCGGCTCGGTGGAGGCAATCATGCCTCCCGAAGAGCAGGTTCCCAGCGAGGAATACACGCACGGATCACGCATCCGGGTGTACGTCACGGCAGTAAACAAGGGCGACAAGGGGCCGCAGATTACGGTCAGCCGCACCCACCCGTCGCTCGTTCGTAAGCTCTTCGCACTTGAGGTTCCTGAGATTGCCAGCGGACTGGTAGAAATCACTTCTGTTGCCCGCGAGGCAGGCCACCGCACCAAGATGGCTGTCCGGGCAACCGAGACCGGCATCAACGCGAAGGGTTCGTGCATCGGCGAGCTCGGTCAGCGTGTTCGAGCAGTAACAGCGGAACTCAATAACGAGAAAATCGACATCGTCGACTACTCCGAGAACCTGGCCACCTTTGTCGCTAATGCGCTCTCGCCCGCCAAGGTATCGAGCTCCTTCGTGATCGATGAGGCCACCAAGGCGGTTCGTGCCCTCGTGCCCGACTACCAACTGTCGTTGGCGATTGGCAAGGAAGGGCAAAACGCCCGACTGGCTGCCAAGCTCACCGGCGCACGCATCGACATCCAGCCCGACTCGATTCTCGACGACTAATAGTCGTTCGCCTGGCTCTCCCCGCAGCACGGTGTGCTGTGGGGGAGGCCGGTAGCGTTCCATCGCGCGTGCGTTTATTCTCGGGCGCGGGGGAGTGCGGGATTGCAGAGTAGGGGTATCATGGAAGCAGTAAGAACGTGTATTGGCTGTCGCGCGAGCGCCAGCAGATCCTCGTTACTGAGGGTTATCGCATCTCACGGTGCGGTTGTGGCCGACCATTCGGCCACACTTCCGGGTCGCGGTGCGTGGCTTCATCCCACAACCACGTGTTTTGAGTCTGCAATCAAACGCAGAGCTTTTGCACGTGCGTTGAAGGTGGAACCACCGCTAGATACCGGAGCACTTCTTTCAGTGTTAGCTGAATATGAGGCGGGACATCAACCGATGTCCCCTAACGAACAGGCTGATTGACCTATGGACAACTAATGAGCGGCTCGAAATGAGTTCCGTCCGTAATTAGTGGTCTGCCCCTGTCTGGGAGCAGACCCAGACAGGAGAAAAGTGGCTGCAAAACCACGCGTACACGAAGTCGCCGCCGAAGCTGGCGTCGATAGCAAGGCTGCTCTAGCGAAGCTTAAAGAAATGGGCGAATTCGTTAAGGGCCCGTCATCGAGCATTGAGCCCCCCGTCGCACGACGGTTGAAGGCTGCACTCGAAGCTGACGCAGCGAAAGCACCGGCAGAGCCGGAGAAGCCTAAGGCTGCTCCCAAGGCCGCGCCGAAGGCTGCCGCTAAAGCGACACCGAAGCCCAAGACTCCGATGCCTAGCGCACCGACCCCAGCACCTGTTGCTGAGGAAGCACCCGCTGCCGCACCGGAGCCCGAGCAGGCTGCTGAACCAGAAGAAGGCGCGGCTCCCGCTCCTCTGACGGTTGCCGAGCGTCAAGCTCAGGCATTGGCTGCTGAAAAGGCATTGGCCGCTGAGAAGGCTTCCGCCGAGTCGGGTGCAAAGCCCGCGGGCGGCGCAGCAGATGCTCCCAACCCTTCCGCTGTTCCTCGTCCGGGTACTCCCCGTCCGGGAAACAACCCCTTCGCCTCGAATCAGGGCATGGGGCGACCGGCACCTGCCGGTGGCGCAAGCTCGATTCCTCGTCCTGGCGCTCCGCGTCCGGGCCTGCCTCGTCCCGGCGCTCCGCGTCCGGGTGCACCTCGTCCCGGTTCGCCGCGCCCAGGTTCACCTCGCCCCGGCTCGCCTCGTCCCGGTGGACCCGGTCAGGGTCAGCGCCCAGGTGGCTTCGGTCAGCGTCCAGGCGGTCCTGCTGGAGCAGGCGCTGGCGCACGCCCAGGCGCAGCTGGTGGCGGATTCCGTCCCGGTGGAGCACCAGGAAACAACTTTGGTCCTAACCGTCCGCCAGCTGGTGGACGCGGTCGTGGCCCCGGTGGAGGCACCGCAGGTGCTTTCGGTCGCGGCGGCGGCAAGAGCAAGGCACGCAAGTCCAAGCGGGCGAAGCGGGCAGAGTTCGAACTGAGAGAAGCACCGTCGCTTGGTGGCGTTAGCGTCCCGCGCGGAAACGGCAAGGAAGTCATTCGTCTTCGCCGTGGTGCATCCATCACCGACTTCGCCGACAAGATCGACACGAGCCCCGGAAACCTCGTCACTGTTCTGTTCCACTTGGGACAAATGGCGACAGCAACCGAGTCTCTCGATGAGGCAACGTTCGACATTCTGGGTGAAGAACTCGGCTTCAAGATCGAAATGGTCTCGCCAGAAGAAGAAGACCGCGAGCTTCTGCTCGGCTTCGACATGGACCTCGATCAAGAACTCGAAGACGAATCAGAAGACGAACTTGTTATTCGTCCTCCTGTTGTTACCGTCATGGGTCACGTTGACCACGGTAAGACCAAGCTTCTTGACGCTATCCGTAACGCCAACGTTGTTGCGGGCGAAGCCGGCGGCATCACGCAGCACATTGGTGCTTACCAGGTTGTCAAAGAGCACGACGGTATCGAACGTCCGATCACCTTCATTGACACCCCGGGCCACGAAGCGTTCACCGCTATGCGTGCTCGTGGAGCTCAGGTCACCGACGTTGCGATCCTCGTGGTTGCAGCAGATGACGGAATCATGCCCCAGACGGTTGAAGCTCTCAACCACGCTCAGGCAGCAAACGTTCCGATCGTTGTCGCGATCAACAAGATCGATAAAGAGGGTGCGAACCCGGCGAAGGTGCGTCAGCAGCTCACCGAATTCGGCCTCGTTGCAGAAGAGTACGGCGGAGACACCATGTTCATGGATGTCTCGGCGCTCAACAAGGTCGGTATCACCGAGCTTCTTGACGCAGTGCTCCTGACAGCGGATGCCGGACTCGACCTGCGAGCAAACCCCAACAAGGACGCTCGTGGTGTCGCGATTGAAGCGAAGCTCGACAAGGGCCGCGGTGCTGTTGCTACCGTGCTTATCCAGTCGGGAACGCTTGAAGTCGGAGACCCCATCGTTGCGGGTACCGCCTACGGTCGCGTTCGTGCCATGTTCGACGAGAACGGCGAATCGGTTACACACGCGGAGCCTTCGCGCCCCGTTGCTGTGCTCGGTCTGACTTCAGTACCCAAGGCCGGCGACGTGTTCTTGGTTACCGACGACGACCGCATGGCCCGCCAGATCGCTGAAAAGCGCGAAGCAGCAGAGCGTAACGCAATGCTCGCTCGTAGCCGCAAGCGCATCAGCCTCGAGGACTTCACAAAGGCCCTCGAAGACGGCAAGGTCGAATCGCTCAACCTCATCATCAAGGGTGACGTATCGGGTGCTGTTGAAGCCCTCGAAGAGTCGCTGCTCAAGATTGATGTTGATGACTCGGTTCAGCTGCGCATCATCCACCGCGGTGTCGGTGCTGTTACCGAAAGCGACATCAACCTCGCCACGGTCGACAACGCCATCATCATCGGATTCAACGTTCGCCCCGACCCGAAGGCACGCGAGCGCGCCGTTCGCGAAGGTGTCGACGTGCGCTTCTACTCGGTCATCTACGCCGCACTGGAAGACGTGGAGAACTCGCTCAAGGGAATGCTCAAGCCTGAATTCGAAGAAGTTCAGTCGGGTGTTGCTGAGATCCGCGAGATCTTCCGCTCCTCCAAGGTCGGAAACATCGCCGGTGTCATCGTGCGATCGGGAACGATCACGCGAAACGCCAAGGCACGAGTTATCCGCGAAGGTGTCGTCGTTGGCGACAACCTGGCGATCGACTCGCTGCGTCGCTTCAAGGACGACGTCACTGAAGTTCGTACCGACTACGAAGCCGGTATCGGACTTGGTAAGTTCAACGACATCCAAATCGGTGACGAGATCGAGACAATTGAAATGAAGGAAAAGCCGCGGGTTTAGCCGTTGGCTTATGACGGCAACCTGATCAGGAAGCGGAGCTACGCAGGCTCCGCAAGCTTCCTGGTCAGGTTGCCGTCAACGCCTCGGTACACCCCGAGGCAGCACAAGTACTAGAAGGAGTAGAGATGGTTGACGCAGCTCGCGCCGCGAAAATGGCGGATCGCATCAAGGTAATCGTTGCCAAGACGCTTGAGCGTGGCATCAGAGATCCTCGCTTGGGTTTCGTGACCATCACTGACGTTCGGGTAACCGGCGACCTCCAGCACGCCTCAGTTTTCTACACGGTCTACGGCACTGACGAAGAACGCAGCGACAGTGCAGCGGCTCTCAAGTCGGCCACCGGCCTCGTGCGTCGCGAAGTGGGTAAGAATCTCACCGCACGCCTCACGCCATCAATTCAGTTCATTGCAGACGGCATCCCCGAGAACGCGGCTCTCATCGACTCGCTTCTTACGGAAGCCCAACAGCGGGACGCGTCGGTCGACGCTCTCAAGAAGAGCGCGAAGTACGCAGGAGAAGAAGACCCCTACGTGAAGCCTCGCGATCTTGCCGCCGAAGAAGAAGCCGCAGGCTTTGACGACGACGAGGATGACACGACTCAGGCCTAGCTGTTCCGCCAGGCGGCGAAAGCGCGCCTGACTGACGCCCGCTAGGGCAGAACGTAACCCGAATCCTCAGCGACGGCGAGTCCGTCCTTCAGGAGGCCTGCCAGTGCGCGTTCACGCTGTTCGGCATCCGCCCACACTTGCGTGATTTCGTCTGCGGTGACCGGCACATCGCTGGCCCGAAGCCCGGCAAGGATAAGACCGCGCACTTGGCGGTCTGAGCCCTCAAATTTTTTCTGCACCACCTGCCGCTTGCCCTCATAGGCCGGGTAGCCAGCAGCACGCCATGCGCACAGCTCGCGCACCGGGCACTCCTCACACCGCGGTTTCTTGGCGGTACACACGATCGCGCCTAGTTCCATGACGGCCGCGTTGGTGGCGTGAGCTGCAGCCCGGTCGGCGGGCAGAAGCTGCTCCATCGCTGCGAGATCTCTCTTCGTCGACGGCGGGCCCGCTTCGCCCTCGCCGTTGACGGCCCGGGCGATCACCCGCCGCACATTGGTGTCAACGACCGGATGATGGTGGCCGTAGGCGAATACAGCGACAGCGCGGGCCGTGTAGTCGCCGATACCAGGCAGCGACAGCAGGGTCGGCACATCCTCGGGAACCACGTTGTGGTGGACCTCAGCGATCACGGTCGCGGCAGCATGCAGGTTGAGAGCGCGGCGCGGATAGCCGAGCCGTTCCCACGCACGAACGGCATCGCCGGGGGCGGAGGCCGCGAGAGCGGCGGGGGATGGCCAGCGTTCGAGCCACTGCGCGAGTCGGGGGATGACGCGAACCACGGGGGTCTGCTGCAACATGATCTCGCTCACGAGGATGCCCCACGCCCCGAAGTCATCGTGTCGCCACGGCAGGTCGCGGCCGTGTTCAGTAAACCAGTCGCGGATGAGTCGGGCGATTTCGCTGCGATCAGGCGTCGCGGTTTCGGTGGTCACGGAAGTCTGTGGTTTCGTCGAAGTCGTCGGGCGCAGGGTCGGGGCGTAATCGGCGCTGGCTATCGAGCGGGGCGAGTGCTGGTGTCGAGCGCGGCGTATCGTGCAGCGACATCGTCGATACTCAAGAAGTTGCCGGTCTTTTCGACGGAGTGCACGAGCTCAACCATGAGCGCGTTGATGGGGGCGGCACGGTTGATCTCTGCGGCGGCGCGCACGACGGCGCCGTTGAGGGCATCCACTTCGCTGATCTGGCCGCGACGAATGCTCTGCAACGTAGAGCCGGGATTGGGCGTGCGCCCCATCCGCTGGCTCATGAGCAGGGGAATGATCTGACCGAACCACAGCGGTGACCGTGCGAGGTTGCGCAGGCGTCGGTGGGAGAGCCCTTGAAGGGTTTCGAAGCGGATGCCGCTGGCGAGGGCGGTGCGTGCCGTCTCACGCATACTTGCGGTCATTATCCGGCGCAGTGCCCGATCATCGATGACGTCTTGCACGCTGAGGCCCGTGATCGCCGGCAACGCGTTGACCTGATTGATAACGAGCTTCGTCCATTGGGCACCCTGGAAGTTGGCCACAGCGAAGGTCGGCATCACGGTGTTGAGCACGTGCGCGGCGTACCGTGCGGGCACATCGTTGTTCCCGGCGACTCCGAGGTAGCTGGGGCCGGCGGCGGTGACACGGATGATGCCGGGGGAGAGGAATGATGAAGCGAAAGTTGCAAGCCCGCCGATGATGTCTGATCGCGGGGAAGCGTGGGTGGCGACATCGAGTGAGTCGAGACCGTTCTGGAAAATGACGACCGGAAGGTCGCGCAAGAAGCGGATGTTGTCGCGAATCGCCTCTTCAGCATCGTGCGCTTTTGTGGCAACGATCACGAGTTCGTTGACGCGGCTGAGGGTGCCAGCAACACGTACGCGGGACACACTGTCGCCCCAGGCGCCGGTGAGGGTGAGTCCCGATTCGCGGATGGCCTGAAGATGGGCTCCGCGGGCTGTCACTTCAACATCGTTGCCGGCGCGCGCGAGTAACGCTGCTATTGCACCGCCCACGGCACCCGCCCCAATAACGCCGATTCGCATAGGGGAAGTCTAGGCGTACTACGTGAACATTTATCCTGACCGAACTCAATGGAGCGCCGCACGTCGACGGCGCCAGAATTGGCTAAAGTTGTGGGGCTGCCCATCTAGGGCACCCGTGCGGAAAGGAATGTTATGGCTAAGCCGCCACGCAATCCTACGAGCGGCATCCTGTTCGTCGATAAGCCTCAAGGCATCACGAGCCATGGCGTCATTTCTCGGGCTCGCAAATCAGTGGGCACCCGCAAGATCGGGCACGCGGGCACGCTCGATCCGATGGCTACCGGGCTTCTCGTGCTCGGCGTCAACAATGCGACTCGCCTGCTCACGTATCTCGTCGGGCTCGACAAGCAGTACACCGCCACCATTCGTTTGGGGGCATCGTCAAACACTGACGACGCTGAGGGCGAACTCTCTGAGACCGCGGATGCCGCGGCTCTCGCTGCCGTCTCCGACGATGCCATCGCGCACGCCGTGGCTAATCTCACTGGCGCTATCTCGCAGCGCCCCAGTTCCGTGAGCGCCATCAAGGTGGATGGTCGCCGTGCTTACACGTTGGCTCGCGCGGGCGAAGAGGTCGTGCTGGCTGAGCGAGCGGTCACCGTTTCTGCTTTCGAAGTGCTGGAGATTGCGCGCGGAGAGTTCATTGATGTGAAGGTTCGAGTGGATTGTTCCTCGGGCACCTATATTCGAGCCCTTGCTCGTGACATGGGGGAGGCGCTGGGCGTTGGCGGTCACCTCACGGTGCTGCGTCGCACTCGGGTCGGGCCGTTCTCTGTCGAGCACGCGAGTGCTGTCGATGAGGATCTCGAAACGAAGCTCGTGGCACCGGCCGTGGTCGCTCGTGTGCTTTTCGACACTGTCGATCTCGATGACGAGCAGGCGGCAGATCTGGCGCAGGGCAAGCAGATCGCTCTGGAGCCTCAGGGCGAGGGTGCGATTGCCGCTATCAACGCGGAAGGCCGCCTGGTTGGTCTCTTGGAGATCGTTGACGGCCGCGCCCGCATCCTCTCCAATTTTCGGCCGGATGCCGAGCCAGCTGCGCCCGAGAACCTGCCGACGGCCGACGGCGAGTTAGCCCCTGAGGAAGGAACCCCGAACAATGGTTGAGTGGTTTGTGTGGGTTCAGATCGCTGTGGCGGTCGTTGCTGGCCTTGGCGCCGTGATTGTGGGTTTCGCGCGAGTGAAGCCCAACGATTACACCCTGGGTGCAACGCTATTGGTTGAGCTCTTGCTCATCGTTCAACTGGTGATGGCGATCGTTGCGCCGTTGCTCGGCAATGTGGCGACGGGCAGTTCGCTGGAGTTCTGGATTTACCTCGTGTCGGCCATCCTGATCCCTCCCGCAGCGGTGATGTGGGGGCTTATCGAGCGCAACCGCTGGAGCACGGTCATCTTGGGAGTGGCCTGTTTGTCGATCGCCGTCATGGTCTACCGCATGAGCCAAATCTGGTTTGTGCAATTGGCGTAGCCGAGAGCGCCTAAAGTTGAACGTGATGACTAGGAAAGCTTCTTCGACTGCCTCGGGCATCGGCCGAGTGCTGATTGCCGTGTATGCGGTGATGGCGCTGGGCGCTACTGCGCGGTCGCTGTTTCAGATCGCCACCAAGTTCGATGAAGCGCCTCTGGCGTATCTGTTGTCTGGGCTAGCGGGGCTCGTCTACATTGTCGCCACTGTTGCCCTCATTCGCTCGGGTCGGGTCTGGTTCCGCGTCGCTGTGGTCGCGATTGTTTTTGAACTTGTCGGAGTACTCACTGTCGGAACCCTCAGCCAGGTAGATTCTGTGCTGTTCCCCGCAGATACTGTCTGGTCTGCTTTCGGCGCAGGCTATCTCTTCGTGCCTCTCGCTCTTCCGGTGCTTGGCCTGATCTGGCTGTATCGGGTGCGTCGTGCTGAGGGGAGACGCTGACATGGATGTTTTCGAGTCAATTGATGCTGTCCCCGCGACCTACGGTCCGGTTGCCGTCACTATCGGCAAGTTCGATGGCGTGCACAGCGGACACCGTGCAGTGCTGGCTCGCTTGCGGGAGGTTGCCGCTGAGCGCGGTCTGCGCTCTGTCGTTGTCACTTTCGACCGCAATCCGATGAGCCTGTTGAACCCAGCAGCGTGCCCCCAACCTTTGCTCAGCAAAGAACAGAAGCTGGAACGACTGGCCACGACCGACGTCGACGCCGCTCTTGTCTTGACCTTTGACCGCGCCCTCAGCGAAGTCTCGGCTGATGACTTTGTCGCGACGGTGCTCGCGGGGGCGCTCGACACCAAGGTTGTTCTCGTCGGAGCTGATTTCCGCTTTGGCGCTCGCGGCGCCGGCGATGTCGCTTTGCTGCGCACTCTCGGCGAGCAACACGGTTTTGATGTCGTAGTCATCGACGACATTGCTTTGGAAGAAGGCCGTCGCGTCTCCTCCACCTTTGTGCGCGAGCTTCTCGCTGAGGGCCGAGTGGCTGAGGCCGGGCAATTGCTCACGGCCCCGCACTCGGTCCGGGGCGTGGTGGTACTCGGTCAACAGCGTGGGCGGGAGCTCGGGTATCCAACCGCCAATTTGGAACGAAACTCTGAAGGCTTTATTCCGGCAGATGGCGTCTACGCGGCGTGGCTCGTCGTAGACGGTGTTCGCTTTGCGGCCGCGGTGTCCATCGGCAACAACCCGACTTTTGACGGGGTGCCAGAGAAGCAGGTCGAAGCACACGCTCTCGACCAAGATTTCGATATTTACGGCAAGCGGGTCGAAATCGAATTTGTCGAATACGTCCGTGGCATGGTCAAGTACACGACGGTCGATGATCTGATCGAGCAAATGTGCCTTGACGAGGTTGCGGTGAGAGAAATCTTGGGCGTCCCCGCAAAAGAGACGCCCAAGAAATAGTTTTTAAGAGTTAGCCCTTGATGAGCTTGTCGAGGGGAACCTTGACGCCGTTCTTGAGGTTCTCGACCACGTCATCGGGCACGTTGCCGACGATGGGTAGGTTGAGGTCCTTGGCCCAGTTCGCGACGGTCTCAAGGATCGTGTCGGTGTCGAGACCCTTGAGGGTCGGCTGGATGCCTTCCCAGATGGGCTCAAGAGCGTCAGTGTCGAGACCCTTGCCTTTGACGAGATCGCCGACGACGTCACCAATGTCACCGAGGTCGAATCCGCTGTTACCCATATTTGTCTCCCTGAGATGCCAGCCGACACGAGTTGTCGGCGATACCACTATCGTACGGGTAGACGATTTCGGGACGTAGACTCGTGCGAATGACTACACCCGCGCGCACTCTGTGGAGAGGGCGCATTCTTGCTCTTGCTGGCATCCTGTTCGTTGCATTGAATGTGCGCACCGCAGTGGCCGCTATTTCGCCGATTATTGGCGTGATCCAGAACGACATCCCGATCTCGAGCCTCGGCCTCGGTGTGCTCGGAATGCTGCCGCCGATCGCTTTTGCTATCGCCGGACTCGCCGCGCCTGCGCTCGCTCGCGCCCGCGGCCTCGACGCTGGTTTGCTCATTGCGGCGGCCGCGATGGTGGTGGGGTCGAGCCTCCGTGCAGTCAGCGATAACTACGTTGTGCTGGCTATTGGTAGTTTTGTCGCCCTGGCAGGAATGGGAATCGGCAACGTTCTGCTGCCTCCTGCCGTCAAAAAGTATTTCCCGGACCGCTTAGCGACGGTCACGGGTGGCTACGTCGTGCTCATCTCGTTGGGTGCGGCAATCCCGGCGTTCTTCGCGGCACCGATCGCTGACGTTGCGGGATGGCGCGTGTCTGTCGCGGTCTGGGCTGCGCTCGCACTCACGGCGTTCGTGCCGTGGCTCATCTTGACGTCGCGAGGGCGGCATGCCAAACGTCGGGCGGTGAACGACGAGAGCGTGCTGCCGTTGACGCCCCATATTTCGGTGTGGGCCGTAGCGAAGTCGCGAACGGCGTGGGCTATCACGATTGCGTTCGGAGTTTCCTCTGTCGCGTTCTATTCCTTCTTTGCTTGGCTCCCCGAGATTCTTATCGAGTCTGCTCAGTTCACCCCGGTCGAGGCCGGAGCGATGCTGTCGCTCTTCGGGCTCATTGGAATTCCGCTGGGCATTCTGAGCCCGATTCTTGCCAGCCGAGTACGGAATATTGGTGTGGTCATCGCTGGGGGAGTGTTTGTCGGCGTTGCTGGCTTTCTCGGTCTTGCGTTCGCCCCAACGGTCGCGACCTGGCTATGGGTGGTACTTGTCGGCATCAGCTCGATCCTGTTCCCACTGTGCCTCGTGCTGATCAATCTGCGCACACGAACCCATGAAGGCTCGGCAGCTCTCAGCGGCTTTGTGCAAAGTGTCGCCTACTCGGTAGCGGCGCTCGGACCGTTTGCGGTGGCCCTCGTGCGTGAGCTCAGCGGCGGCTGGGTGTGGCCGCTCATGTTCCTGCTCGCGGCCAGTCTGCTGGCGCTCATTAGCGCTGTCATGCTTGCGCGACCGAGCTTCGTCGAAGACGAGATCGATTTTCCGGTAGCTGCGCTCGACGAGTAGCGGGCGTGGGCGTACCTAGCTGCGTTCAGGATGTCGGCCACAGCGCAGCATCCTGAACGGTGTGTCTAATGGCCGAGCGCTGACGTGCTCAGTCGCTCGGGGTGGTGCACGAGAGAGGCGGCGCCGATCAGCGGGCCATCGCTGGAGAGCCCGGACGCGACGACTCGCACCTTCGTAATGAACGGGAAAGGCGCTCGGTCGGTAATCGCTTCGGCGACAAGGTCGATGTAGTCGGCAGCGACGTGGGAGAAACCGCCACCGATCGCGACCAGTTCGAGATCGACGAGCGCCGTGGCTGAGGCGATTCCGTGGCCAACGGCACGCGCAGAGCGGCGAACCGCAGCGATCGCAATGTCGTTTCCGGCCGCATAGTCAGCAGACAGCTCTTCGCCGGTGGTGCCGGTCCAGCCCTGCGATTGTGCCCACTCCACGGTTTTGGGGCCCGCTGCTACTGCTTCGACGCAGCCTGTTCCGCCACAACCGCAGATAACAGTTTCTCCGCCAACTTCGACGTGACCGAAGTGGCCGCCGTTGCCGGTGGGACCGTCGATGAGCTGATTGTCGAGGATGAGCCCGCCGCCGACGCCGGTGGAGACGACCATGCCCATGAAGTACTTCACTCCCTGGGCAGCGCCAATCCAGTGCTCGGCCAGTGCGATGCAGTTTCCATCGCCGCGCAGAGACACCGTGAGTCCTGGCAGTTCTTCTTCGACCAAGCCGCGGACTCCAAAGTCGCGCCACGCGGGCAAGTTCAAAGGGGAGACTTCGCCGCGCGACACCGAGATGGGGCCAGCGCTGCCGATGCCAGCACCGAGTAATTCGGCGCCATCCGGAAGCTCGGCGATCGACTGGCGCACGACCGTGCGCACGCTCTCCGCGAGTTGGGCGCTCGACGATGCACGACCCGTGGGGGCGCGGAAGCGACTCGGGGTGAGAACGACGCCGTGGGGGTCAACGAGAGCGGCCTCGACTTTGGTTCCGCCAATATCAATGGCAAGGGCATAGCGATTTGATGTGGTGGTGGTCACGGCATCCACCTTATTGGGTTCGAGGGGTGGTCATTGTGCACCTGTGGACGTTCGTGTGGTGTTCAGCTTCAGGGTGTTTGCTGCTCGTGTGTGCACTCACGACCCAAACAAGCTGCTCATCTGAGCAAGCATTCCCGCATATGTTGCACGTCGGTGTCCGTGACTCTATCGTTGAAGCAGGAGGCAGCAGTGGATGAATCAACCGAACTCTTGGCCGTGCGCGTTGCCGAGCTCTATTACGAAGAGAACAAGACGCAAGATGAAGTCGGCGCCCTCCTCGGAATAACCCGGTGGAAAGTGGGCCGTCTGCTCACTCGCGCTCGCGAAGCCGGAATTGTTCGCATTGAGATCGTGCACCCCCGAGCCCGCCGGCTGGATATCGAACGTCAGCTGCGAGACCGCTTCGGCCTCAAAGATGCCGTTGTTGTTCCGCTTCCCGCCGAAGACGAAGAAGTGAGCCCTCGGGTGGCGCAAGCCGCCGCCGACTACCTCGCTGCCGTGCGCCCCATTCCCCGTACCCTCGGCGTGAGCTGGGGTCGCACTCTCGACGAGGTCGCTCGTTTGCTCGCTGACGGCTGGACCATCGGTGTTCAAGTGGTGCAGATCAACGGCGGAGTGAGCCTCAACAGTAAGCAGGGCACCGCAGCTCAGACCGCAGTGACCATTGCCCAGAAGGGACACGGTCAAGCAACGTTGCTGCCGATCCCCGCAATTCTCGAGCAGGTCGAAACGAAGCGTGCGATCGAACGTGACCGCACGGTGGCAAGTGTTCGTGCGTTGGGTGCTTCGGCATCCGCGTATCTCTATAGCGCTGGTGTTGCTGGGGCTAGTTCCGTGCACGTCGATAGCGGCTACCTCACTGAGAGCGATGTTGACGAGCTCGTGGCTAAGGGAGCGGTTGGCGACGTTGTCGGCCGCTATATCGATAGCGCAGGCAAGATCGTCGATTCGGCACTCGACGAACGAACCGTCGGTATCGGCCTTGATGAGCTCCGTGCTGCTGAGCACGCAATTTTTGTCGTCGCTGGCGACGCTAAACATGACGTCGCGCGCGCCGTCGTTACGAGTGGGCTGTGTTCCGTCATCGTCACCGATGAGGCCACCGCTCACGCCCTTCTGGAGGAAACTACATGACAATCGAATCGGCCATCGCGCTCGCTCCTGCTGAGCGCGCGGTCAATCTCATCGGAGCAGACCTGACCGAGAAATCTCTCAAGCTTCACCTTGAGGGGCTCCCTGGCGTCGACGCGGTCGGTCTTGAGCAGCGTGCTGCAGCGCTCGGCACTCGCTCGATCAAGACCACGTCGAAGGCGTGGGCGCTCGACACCATCATCAAGCTCATCGACCTCACCACTCTTGAGGGCGCAGACACCCCTGGCAAGGTTCGCTCGCTCGCCGCCAAGGCTGTACTGCCGGATGCTTCGGATGCCTCGACTCCTCAGGTCGCAGCCGTGTGTGTTTACGGCGACATGGTTCCCTACGCGGCCGAAGCCCTCGGGTCATCCTGGTCAAACGGCTCAGACAACGGAATCAACGTTGCCGCCGTCGCGACCGCGTTCCCGAGCGGACGCTCCTCGTTGCCGATCAAGATCATGGACACGAAGGAAGCCGTCGCTAACGGTGCAGACGAAATCGACATGGTTATCGACCGTGGCGCCTTCCTCTCCGGCAAGTACGGTGTCGTCTTCGATCAGATCGTTGCGGTCAAAGAAGCCTGCCGCCGCGAGAACGGCACCTACGCTCACCTCAAGGTGATCTTGGAGACCGGCGAACTCAACACCTACGACAACGTTCGCCGCGCATCCTGGCTGGCAATTCTGGCCGGGGGAGACTTCATCAAGACGTCAACCGGAAAGGTCGCGCCGGCAGCGACCTTACCCGTCACCCTCCTCATGCTCGAGGTTGTGCGCGATTGGCACTTGCTCACCGGGGAGAAGATCGGTGTGAAGCCCGCTGGCGGCATCCGCAGCTCGAAGGATGCCATCAAGTACCTCGTCACGGTTGCTGAGACGGTTGGCGAGGAATGGCTTCAGCCGCACCTGTTCCGTTTCGGAGCATCCAGTCTTCTCAATGACGTGCTTATGCAGCGTCAGAAGCTCACCACCGGTCACTACTCCGGCCCCGACTACGTCACGATTGACTAAGGCACACCATGACTGAGAATGACAAAGCGGTAACCGCGAAGGCCCCGAGCTTTCTCGACTACGCTCCAGCCCCCGAATCGACTTCGGTTCTGCACTTGAAGAAGCACTACGGTCTCTTCATCGATGGTGAATTTGTGGATGGTCGCGGCGACGCGTTCAGCACGATCTCACCGGCAACCGAAAAGGAGATCGCCTCGATCTCCAACGCCAACAGCGCCGATGTGGATGTTGCCGTCGCTGCAGCCCGCAAGGCTTACGACCGCACGTGGTCGAAGCTCTCGGGCGCTGACCGCGGCAAGTACCTCTTCCGCATCGCGCGCCTCGTGCAGGAGCGGGCTCGTGAGCTTGCTGTTGCCGAGAGCCTCGATAACGGAAAGCCGATCAAGGAGAGCCGCGACGTTGACGTGCCTCTCGTTGCTGCCTGGTTCTTCTACTACGCCGGTTGGGCTGACAAGCTCGACTACGCCGGTCTCGGCCCAAACCCGCAGTCGCTCGGCGTTGCCGCTCAGGTAATCCCGTGGAACTTCCCGCTGCTCATGCTCGCGTGGAAGATCGCTCCGGCGCTCGCGGCAGGAAACACCGTCGTGATCAAGCCGGCAGAGACGACGCCGTTGAGCGCGATGATCTTCGCCGAAATCCTGCAGCAGGCTGACCTGCCCAAGGGTGTCGTCAACATCGTCACCGGCGCCGGCGACACGGGCCACGCGCTCGTCAACCACCCCGACGTCAACAAGGTCGCCTTCACCGGCTCGACCGGTGTTGGCCGTGCGATCGCGAAGTCGGTCGCAGGCACGGGCAAGAAAGTCACCCTCGAACTCGGCGGCAAGGCGGCGAACATCGTCTTCGATGACGCCCCCATGGACCAAGCCATTGAGGGAATCGTCAACGGCATCTTCTTCAACCAGGGTCACGTCTGCTGTGCAGGATCGCGACTGCTGGTTCAAGAGAACGTGCACGACGAGGTCGTCGACCGTCTCAAGGCGCGACTGTCGACACTGCGCATGGGTGACCCGCTCGACAAGAACACCGACATCGGTGCGATCAACTCCAAGGCTCAGCTCGACCGCATCCGTGAACTCAGCGACATTGGTGAAGCCGAAGGTTCAGAGCGCTGGACCGCCGACTGCCCGATTCCCGAAAACGGTTTCTGGTTTGCACCCACGATCTTCACGAACGTATCGACCTCGAGTCGCATCGCTCGCGAAGAAGTCTTCGGGCCGGTGCTGAGCGTTCTCACGTTCCGCACTCCCGCAGAAGCTATCGCTAAGGCCAACAACACGCCCTACGGGCTGTCTGCGGGCATTTGGAGCGAGAAGGGCTCACGAGTCCTCGCGGTGGCTGACAAGCTGCGTGCTGGCGTTATCTGGGCCAACACGTTCAACCGTTTCGATCCTGCGTCGCCGTTTGGTGGCTACAAGGAGAGTGGCTACGGCCGCGAGGGTGGCCGTCACGGACTGGCCTCCTACCTAGAATCCGCTGGATGGGCCGCGCCCGCCGTCACGAAAGGTGGCAAGAAATGACCCGTCTCACGGTTCCTAAGACCTACAAGCTCTACATCGGTGGCAAGTTTCCGCGCAGCGAAAGCGGCCGTACCTACGAAGTCGCCACTAAAAAGGGTGCCTTCCTCGCGAACGCAGCGCTGGCAAGCCGCAAGGATGCACGGGATGCCGTAGTCGCCGCCCGCGCAGCCTTCAGCGGCTGGTCGGGGGCCACGGGCTACAACCGCGGCCAGGTGCTGTACCGCATCGCCGAGCTGTTGGAGGGGCGTCGCGAGCAGTTCATCGACGAGCTCATGGCTACCGAATCGCTCTCGAAGTCGGCAGCGACCGCGCAGCTCGATACGGCAATCGATGCCTGGGTTTGGTACGCGGGCTGGGCGGACAAGTACGTGCAGGTTGCCGGTAACGGTAACCCCGTTTCTGGTCCGTACTTCAACCTCTCGACCCCGGAGCCCAGTGGCGTCATCGCCATCGTGGCTCCGCAGGATTCGTCGTCGCTGCTTGGCCTCGTGAGCGTCATTGCTCCGGCTCTCGTCAGCGGCAACACGGTTGTCGTGGTTGCTCACCAGAACGCTCCGCTCAGCGCGATCAGCCTCTCTGAGGTTCTCGCGACGAGTGACGTTCCCGGTGGCGTCGTCAATATCCTCACGGGGTCACCAGCGGAGATCGCGCCGTGGCTTGCGAGCCATGCGGATGTCAATGGTCTCGACCTCGCCGGAGCAGAACGGCTCGAGTGGGTTGACCTTCAAATTGCCGCAGCCGACACGCTCAAGCGCGTGCTCGGCCCGGTTGTAGGGGTTCCTGCGCCCTCCGTTGAACGCATCGTTCAGTGGACCGAAACGAAAACGGTCTGGCACACGAAGTCTCTGATTTAGCCGAGAGGTGTGGCGTGGGGGTTGCCCAGCGCGCGTATCTACGGATACTTGCTGAGTAATGATTTTTTCACGCCACACTCCGTCTCGTATTGTCAGCGCAGCCTTTGCCTTCCTGCTGGCGATATTTCTGGTCCCTGTCGCCGCAGCCAGCCCCGCTTCTGCGGCAGAGGCAGACACGATTTACAGTCTCGTGAATGAAGCGCGGTGGGATGACGGTCAGCTCGGCCTCATCCGCAATGCTGAGATGGACGCGGTCGCTTTGGCGTGGGCCAAGAAGATGGCGGCGAACAACACCATGTCGCACAACCCCAACTATTCGGATCAGATCCCGAGTGGCTGGCGTTCGGCTGGCGAAAATGTGGCGCAGGGCTACCGCACCGCTCAGGCGATGCATGATGGCTGGATGGCGTCGCAGGGCCACCGCGAGAACATCCTGGGCGCATTCACCGACATCGGTATCGCCTTCTACTCCAGCGGTGGAACAACGTGGGGAGTGCAGGTCTTCGCGACCTACCCCGGCCACACTGGTCCGGATGCGGCTTCCGCAGCGCCCGCACCGGATCCCGATCCTGAGCCTTCTGAAGAGCCAAGCGATTCGGCAACCGCCTCCGCAACGCCGACTCCCACCCCGACCGCCAGCGAGACGGGCGACGCGGGCACGGGAACGAACTCATCCTCGGGGTCGTCCTCCGACGGAGCAATCGGTGAGATTGACGGCGATGCTGCTCCCACGCTCTCGCAAGCCGAGCTGCAGGCCAGCGTCTATGGCGCTCGCCCCGACTACACCTGGATCTCGTGGACCATCTTCTTCACCCTGCTTGCGGTCGGCGGAGGCTTCTGGTTCGTGGTGTGGCGTCGTCTGAAGTCACGACGGCCTGTAGCGCGTCGCGCCCGTCAATAGAAGCACCTAGGGCGAGTATCTAGGCGTTTGTGCGCTGCTTCCCAGTCGCGCTGCCTAGGGTTGTCGTATGCGCGTTCTAGTAACTGGAGCAACAGGATATTTGGGTGGCCGACTCGTACCTCGGCTGATCGAAGCGGGTCATACGGTGCGCGTTCTGGTGCGCAACCCCCGCAAGCTGCAGGACGTCCCGTGGCGTGAGGATGTCGACGTCGTCGTCGGTGATCTCACCGACGCGAACTCTCTCACCGATGCCATGGTCGACATCGATGCGCTCTATTACCTTGTGCACGCCATGGGCGCCGCTGGGGACTTCGAAAAGACCGAGAAGCTCTCCGCGACCAACGTGGCGAAGGCGGCCAAGAAGGCGGGCGTCTCGCGCATCGTCTATCTCGGTGGCTTGCACCCCGCCGGGGATATCTCTGAGCTCAGCCGCCACTTGCGCAGTCGCGCCGAGGTGGGCAACATCCTGCTGGAATCTGGTGTGCCTACCATTGCGTTCAACGCCGGCGTGGTGATCGGTTCGGGTTCGGCATCATTCGAGATGATCCGCCACCTCACTGAGGTGCTTCCTTACATGCCCGCACCGAAATGGGTGCGTAACTTTATTCAGCCGATCGCGGTGCGCGACGTGCTCTATTACCTCGTGTCTGCCCTCGAACTGCCAGCAGAGCTCAATCGCAGCTTCGACATCGGCGGCCCGGATGTGCTGCGCTACGGCCAAATGATGAATGGCTACGCTCTCGAGGCGGGGCTTCACCAGCGCCCCATCGCGTCATTGCCGGTGCTGACCCCGTGGCTGGCCTCGCAGTGGGTCAATTTGGTGACGCCCATCCCGCGCTTGCTCGCTGTGCCGATTATTGAGTCGCTTCAGTTCGACTGTGTCGTGCGCGACACGTCGGTGTCCGATTTCATTCCTGAGCCCGAGGGCGGCCTCACGGGGTACCGCGCTTCGGTGCGCTTGGCTCTGGTAAAGATGGGCGACGGCGAGGTAGAGACGAGCTGGCAGGATGCCACAGTTGTCGGTGCGCCGAGCAATCCGCTCCCCAGCGACCCGGAATGGACGGGGCACACGGTCTATACCGACCTTCGAGAACGTGAAACTCCGGCGTCAGCGGAGGCCCTCTGGGGCGTCGTCGAGGGAATCGGTGGCGAGAACGGGTGGTATTCCTTCCCGCTGGCGTGGGCTCTGCGCGGCTGGCTCGACAAGCTGGTTGGTGGGGTCGGCCTGCGTCGTGGCCGGCGGCATCCGAGCACGCTCAATACGGGCGATGCTCTCGACTTTTGGCGAGTGGAAAGCATCGATCGTGGGCACAGTTTGCGGTTGCGTGCAGAGATGAAGCTTCCTGGGCGGGCGTGGCTTGAACTGACCGTTGAGGATCGCGGTGACGAGGGCGCGCTGTATCGCCAGCGCGCCGTATTCTTCCCGAGCGGTTTGGGCGGTCGGCTGTATTGGGCGGCCATTTTGCCCTTCCATGGCGTGATCTTTAGCGGCATGGTGAACCGGATTGTGGCAGCGGCCGAAGCCGAGTCAGCCGAATAAAGTGCGCCGAGCGGGCCAGGAATGCGCTACTTTTGACTAATGTCAGGAATCGTCGTCGTCGGTAGCGCAAACATTGATCAGGTCTTTCGGGTAGAACGGATTCCCTCTCCGGGAGAGACCGTCCTTTCTCAAGGCCTCAACACCGCGCTCGGCGGTAAGGGTCAAAATCAGGCTGTTGCCGCAGCGCGCGCGGGAGTAGCAACCACGTTTATCGGCGCTGTCGGAAACGATGGTTTCGGCGAAATGGTGCGCACCGGACTCGCAGCCGACTCCATCGATGTCTCGCACCTGAAGACCACAGACAAGCCAACCGGAACTGCGCTCATCGCTGTCGATCCCACGGGCGAGAACACGATCATCGTTGAGGCCGGTGCCAATAACGACGTCGCTAACCTCACGAGCGAAGACTCTGCCGCGATCAGCGCAGCATCCGCTCTCATGATGCAGCTGGAGATCCCACTGGCTACCGTGATCGAGTCAGCTCGTATCGCTCGTGCCGTTGGCACGCGCGTGATTCTGAATGCAGCACCGATTCAGGCTCTGCCCAAAGAACTGCTGGATAACCTCGACATCTTGATCGTCAACGAGCACGAGGCTACTGAGCTCGCGCGCGATAATGGCCTCTCTGCTGACCTTGAGGGAGTGGGAGAGCGACTCTTGAGCCTCGTCTCCACCGTCATCGTCACGCTGGGTTCGAAGGGTGCCGCTCTTCACCGCGTCGGCTCTGAGCCGGTCGTCGTTCCCGCTCACCGGGTCACGGCCGTAGACGCCACGGGCGCTGGCGACACGTTCTGTGGTGCCTTCGCCGCGGGTGTCGTCGAAGGAATGATGATGGATGATGCTCTGCGCTTTGCTGGCGCTGCGGCATCCATTTCGGTGGAAAACCACGGTGCCGTGCCGTCGATTCCGCACCGGGCAGCAATTGAGACACGCCTTAACTAATCCGCCGAAAAGGTAACGGATTGGTAACAGGCTCGCTATAGTGGGGTCACCGTGAACGTGCGGCAACCCGACACAAGGACGGCGAGTCAATGGCGACATCGCACCACCTGGCACACCCGAAACACCATCTTCGAGCACGGAGAGCTGCGCTAGCGGCCACGATAGTGACGGCGGTCACGCTTGCTCTCGTGCTGAACGCCAACGTCGCTCGCGTGCATGCGGCGGGAGTTTTCACCTCGCTTAAGGCGCCGGGGGAGGCCGCGTTCATCGCCGGTCATCGCGGCGACAAGACCGTTGCTCCCGAGAACACGATCGAGGCCTTGAGTCTCGCTCTCGATAGCGCGGCCGACTATGTCGAAACGGATGTGCAACTCACCTCCGATGGCGTTCCCGTGCTCATGCACGACTGGACCGTTGATCGCACGACAGACGGCACTGGTCCGGTGTGGCAATACACCTACGAAGAGCTTTCTGCCTTAGACGCTGGCTCGTGGTTCGGCGAGGAATTCGCGGGAGCCACTGTGCCCACCCTGGAGCAGTTCTTGGGAGTGCTTCGGTGGTCGACAAAGAATGCCATTCTTGAACTCAAAGGATCATGGACCGACGATCAGGTGGCGCTCGTCGCCGATCTGATTGCCCGCAATGGCGTGAGCAACCACGTGATCATCGGCAGCTTCGACATCATGACGCTGCAGGCCGTGCAGCGGGTTAGTCCCGAATTGCCCGGGATTCTCATCGTTCGAGACATCGTCGGAGACCCGGCGGAACTCGCGGCAGCATCAGGGGCTGTGGCACTCGTTACGAGCAAGAAAGCCATCACTCGCGACCCCACCCTCGTGCAGCTCGTTCACGATGCGGGGCTCGGCATCCTGATTTATACCCTCAACGACTCAGACACGTGGTCGGATGCTGTTGCCCTCGGCGTTGACGGAATCGTCACCGATCGTCCGGCAGAGCTCGGCACGTGGATCGCGAAAGAAGTCTCGGACGCAAATACCCTCCCGCTAGCGCCTCGTCGTGCCGCAGCGGGATAACGCAGTCGTGACCGACTCGCCTACAGCGACGCGATGAGGGCTCGATAGAACGCGATGCCGTCGAGGTAACTGCTGACGAGCATCCGCTCATTGCGCGCGTGCAGAGTGTCGCGCACCTCCCGTGCCATCGCGAACGGCGTGAAGCGGTAGACGCCGGTGCTGATGCGAGTGAAGTGGCGGCTGTCCGTAGCGCCATTTTGCACGTAGGGGGTCACGAGGGTTCCTGGGAAGCTCTTTTCGATCGTTGAGCGCAGCAGCTCCCAAGCGAGGCCCGTGGTCGCCGAAACCGGCGATGGCTCGCCGGGGGAGTCGACCGTCACCCGAACGCGCTTGTCGTTGATCGCGCGCGTCACATGCTTGACCGTCTCGTCGAGACTTGAGTTCACGGCGATGCGCACATTGATGACGGCGCTGACCCGCTCGGGCATGGCATTGACGGCGTGACCACCCTCAAGGATCGTGACCGCTTGGGTCGTGCGCATCATGGCGGCGAGCTCGTCGCTTTTGCGCACAAGAATGGGCACGAGGAGTGCTTTGGTCCACGACACGTTGCGCAGCAAGTAGCCGGTAACGCCGCCAGCGTGCTCGCCGAGCAGTCGCATGAGGTCAGCGCCCGTGGGAGTGAGTCGCGACGGAAAAGGACGAGAGTTGAGACGCACGATGGCCTGAGCAAGACGCACGGCGGCGGGGGTTTTCGGCGGTGTAGAAGCGTGTCCACCCGACTGATCGACGGTGAGTCGAAGAGCTGCTGTGCCCTTCTCCGCAACACCAACCACGGCCATCGGGGAATCGACCTGCTCGAAGACATCATCAACGATGGCGCCCCCCTCATCGAGCACGAGGGTGGGTGTGATGCCTCGGCTTTCGAGAAGATCGACAATGGCGGCTGCCCCGGTTCCGTGAGTTTCCTCATCGTGGCCGAAGCACAGATAAATGTCCTGAGCCGGAACGAGGCCAGCTTCGAGTTGTGTCTCGACAGCCTCAAGGATGGCGACAACAGAACCCTTGTCATCGAGCGTGCCACGCCCCCAAATCAGCTGCTCATCGTCTTTGCCGCTGAGCTCGGCAGCGAAAGGCGGCCGTTTCCAACCTTCGTTGGTGGCCGCGACGACGTCGTAGTGCCCCATGAGTACAGCGGGTTCGGTCGATGCGCGACCGCGCCAGCGGAAAATCAGGGAATGGTCCAGCACCGTTTCGCGCTCGAGCCGGCTGTGGCACAGTGGATACAGTTTGCGCAGCGTCTGGGCGAAACGGTCGAACTCTTGCCATTCAGTAGTGGAGGCATCCTCCCGAGAAATGGTGGGAATTCGAACGAGTTCTTGCAGATGTTCGACAGCCAAAGCACTCTTCATACCTCGACTCTAGCGAGCACTGGGCGGTGCGTGTTTTCCCGCGAGGGTGAAGGAAATCGGAGACAGCATGACGAACGGACGATTGTGGATGGTCGGGGTTCGGGCCTTGGCTCAAGTCGGAGCCCGGATTCTGAGCGTAATCGCGATTGTTCTCGTACTCGGCTTAACTCCCGCTGCCGCTTCTGCCGCTATCCCTCCGGTAGCCGTTTCAGCCGGCTCCTCCGCTTCAGCGAGCGTAGTTCGCACGGGTCTCGACGATTTTGTCTTCGATAGTTATGAGGCAGAATTCTTCCTTGATCGGGATGCTGACGGCCGGTCGACGTTACGCACGGTAGAGACGTTTGTCGCTATTTTTCCTGCCGATCAAAACCGTGGGATGCGCCGGGCTATCCCCAACTACTACAAGGGTGTCCCGGTCGACGTGCACAATATTTCCGTGACGGATGAGACGGGCACAGCACGGCCGTTCGACGTAGAGAATGATGACGAGTTCACTCTCGTCACGAGCGCCGCTACCTCCTTTGTGGAGGGGCCGAACACGTATGTTTTTAGCTACGAGCAATCGAATGTCACAGCATTCGCCGCCGACACTAACGCCGACGAGTTTTACTGGGACACCAACGGCACCGGGTGGAATCAGCCCTTCGGCTCGGTTGAGGCGACCATTCATTTAGGTGAGGGGCTCAGTGACGCTCTAGTGGTGGAGCCCGATTGCTATTGGGGCATTGCGCGATCCACGCAACAGTGCGAGATCGCTGCCCGCGATGCCGATACGTACGTCGCGACGCATGGACTGCTGCAGAGAGGCCAGAATGTCACGGTCGCGTTTGGCTTTGAACCTGGCACGTTCGTCGAGCGTGACAGTTCCTATTTGGCCTCCCCGGCGGGATACGGGCAGTCGGTTGGCTTTCTTGCTGCGCTGAGTGCCCTCGTCTGGGCGATCCGTCTGCGACGTACCCAACTGGCGGATGCCGCTGGGCGTCCGACGATCATCGCTGAGTATGCGCCGCCGAAGGGAGTTTCGGTCGCTACCGCCGCTCTCGTGATCAATAAGCGCACACGAGTGGTTGCTGCTCAGATTCTGGACTTTGCTGTGCGCGGCAC
The DNA here is from genome assembly GCF_015864945.1 of Salinibacterium sp. NG253. Taxonomy (GTDB): domain Bacteria; phylum Actinomycetota; class Actinomycetes; order Actinomycetales; family Microbacteriaceae; genus Rhodoglobus. Next base: position 158,897 of record NZ_JADYWF010000003.1, read on the forward strand.
AGTGCGTGTGCTTGAGCAGGAGTCCAAGGGAATGTTCCGTACGCGAACGGAGTACCGGCTTGAGCTCGTTGACCCCACGAAGGTCGAGGGCTACGAGTTAGAAATACTGCGGGCACTCTTCGGTAATTCCTTGCACCACGGAGCGATTCGGGAACTGAAAACAGCGGACTCCAAGCTCAGCCGCGCGCTTTACGCAATCGTGCAGAAACAGCATTCTGGGCAGATTGCCGCGGGGTATCGACGAAAGGTGCCGGCCAATCGCTACCTCCCGCTGCTGGTGGCAGCACTCGCGGCCCTAGCCTCGATCGTTTTCGGAGCAGTGCTGATCTCGGGCTCGTATGGATCGGCGTTTCCGTTCGTGGTGATCGTGTTCGCGATGGGGGTTGCCTTCGCGTGCGTGTTCTTGCTGTTTCGCTCGCCGCTCACTCCGAAGGGGGCGGAGCTGCGGGATCATCTTGCGGGGCTTGAGTTGTATATCCGTTTGGCTGAGGCCGATCGATTGCGCATGTTGCAGAGTCCAGCGGGCGCCCTTCGGGAACACAACGAGGACACCGGCGCTGCCGATGTTCTCGCAGTGTACGAAAAGCTTCTTCCCTACGCCGTAATTTTTGGTCTCGAGAAGCAGTGGCTGACCGAGTTGAGCAACTATTACGCCGATGAGTCGCCCGATTGGTATTCGGGCTCGGGAGCGTTCAACGCAGCAGTCTTCGCATCGAGTATCTCGACGGTGTCCTCGTCGATCGCAAGCTCATACTCCGGTAGTGCGTCCAGCAGCTCCAGCGGTGGTTCAGGCGGTGGCGGGTCGTCAGGTGGCGGTGGCGGCGGCGGAGGAGGCGGCGGGGTCTAGAGCCCCGGGCGGCGAACTCAACTTCGTGCAGGCGGGTATATTCGAACGAGTGAGTGCAACGTATCCGAACCGCCCCCGACGCGTGGCACTACCCGCCGCAATTCTTGCCGTGCTTGTGCTGTTGGTGGGCGCCGGCGTCGTCGGAACCGAGATCTTTACGATCGTGCGCTATATCGTGAGCATCCTCGCTCTTATCTGCGTTGTGCTCGTCTGGCAGGTTCGCCAGTGGTGGTGGGCCGTCGGGCTCATTCCCATTGCCATCCTGTGGAATCCGATTTTTCCCATCGAGATTGCTGACGTGCAACTACTGCAAGGGCTGCACTACACGGCGGCTCTCGTGTTCATCGCGGTCGGTGTGGGAGCACGCGTCACCGACTCCACAAGTCGAGGTTAATTCGCGCGAATAGCGCACTCTGGTGATTTTCTGCGTAGACTGATTCACGCATCCCTTGAGACCACCAATCGCATCGCAGTTGGGTCTGGCTCCCTTGAGTGGATGTTGTCACTCTATTGAAGTCCCTATCGTGGCAACGTCTATTCGTTCAACGGCTATGAGTCCTCGTACCCGCGACTGAGCCGCTCGCCTAGCGCCAGGAGAATAATTGACCACCTCGTCAAAGTCCGATTCCGCACAGCGCAACAAGCGACCCAAAAATTCGGGTCAGCGCCAAGCGGGCGGCGCTCAGCGTCGTCGTGCTCGTCCCGGTGATGACACCGGTGTGATCCCCGTGTTGGCCCGTGCCGCACGCGAGGTCGAAACTGCCGTGCAAAAGGGACCGCTGAAGCCCGCCAACCGTGCCCGCTTCCAAGTTGCGGCACTGCTGCTGCGCGAAGAACGTGCTCGAGTAAAGACGGATGCGACCCTCACTGACTCTGAGCGCGCGAATGAACAAAAGCGCCTCGATGGCCTCGCTGGCATTCTGGCTAAGACGGCCGCTCGGGATACGAGCCTGCTGTCGATGTTGGGGGAGTCAGCACCGATCACACCCGCAGCGAAGGCGCTGCGCCGTGACCTTCTGCTCGACGCCGGTGTCGAGTTGAGCCCCGATGAGCTGATCATCACCGAAGAACCCAAGCCCGTTGACAAGCAGGTCGAGAAACAGGTTGTTCCCGCATCCGTTCGTCAAATGCAGATGGCGAACCCGTTCTTGGCCCCCGATTTCAGCGCGATTGCTCCGCAGAAGGAACACAGCAACCGGCTCGCTAACTGGGAACTCATTGATCCTCTCTTCCGTGCGTTTGAGCACGGCTCCGGCGGTGGAGCGGCATCGATGGAGTTGCCAGAGGCCGCTTCGCTGCGCACCCGCGGAAATCTTGAACTCATGCGTCACCAGGCGCGATTCGTCGAGGTCGTCAAGCAGGGTCACCGCACCTTCTTGCTCGCCGATGAGCCAGGACTCGGCAAGACCGCGCAAGCGTTGATGGCGGCTGAAGCCTCTAACTCGTACCCGCTGCTAGTCGTGGTGCCGAACGTCGTGAAAACCAACTGGGAACGCGAAGTTGAACTCTGGACTCCGGGTCGCAGCGCGACCGTCGTGCACGGTGACGGCGACACGGTAGACGCGTTCAGCGACGTCGTGATCGTCAACTACGAAGTTCTCGACCGCCACGTCGGCTGGCTCGGCCGTTTCGGCTTCAAGGGCATGGTCGTCGACGAAGCCCACTTCATTAAGAACCTCAAATCTGAACGCTCCAAGCACGTTCTTAGCCTGTCGCAAAGCATCCGCGCCACCTACCCGAAAGCGCTCCTCATGGCGCTGACCGGAACACCGCTGATCAACTCGATCGAAGACTTCCGCGCTATCTGGCAGTTCCTCGGTTGGATCGACGGCACCAAGCCGCTCGCGCCGCTTATGTCGAAGCTCGAAGACTCCGATCTCACGCCAGCCGATCCCGGGTTCTTCTCTGAAGCACGCCGTGCTGTTATCGATATGGGAATCGTGCGTCGCAAGAAGGTTGACGTCGCTGCCGACATTCCTGCCCGCCGCATTGCCGACATCCCGGTGGAGCTCGACGACGACCTCGGTCGCTCGATTCGGGCCGCAGAACAGGCTCTCACCGCCCGCCTTGTCGACCGTTTCACTCGGGTGCGCAAACTCAAGCCCGACGTTGCTATCGAAGACCTCATTCGGGTTGTTGCTCACGCCGAACTCGAAGAGTCGAAGAGTGCAACCACCGGCGAGAACGTCTTCACGATGGTGCGCCGCATCGGTCAGGCCAAGGCAACGCTGGCCGCCGACTACACGGCGCAGCTCGCTCGCTCGGTGGGCAAGGTCGTCTTCTTCGCCAAGCACATCGATGTCATGGACACCGCAGAAGCGCATTTCGCCAAGGTCGGCCTCAAGGCTGTCTCCATTCGTGGTGATCAGAGTGCCAAGGCGCGTCAGAACGCTATTGATTCCTTTGCCAATGATCCGGATGTCGCGATCGTCGTTGCGTCGCTCACCGCCGCTGGTGTCGGGCTCAACCTGCAGGCAGCATCCAACGTGGTGCTTGCTGAATTGAGCTGGACCAACGCCGAGCAGACGCAGGCAATCGACCGCGTGCACCGCATCGGTCAGGAGCTTCCGGTCACCGCCTGGCGCATCATCGCCGCGCACACGATCGATGCTCGCATTGCCGAGCTGATCGACAGCAAAGCTGGCCTTGCCGCCCGCGCGCTAGACGGTTCTGACGAGGCTGTTGTGGCCGAGGCGAACATCCAATTGCAGGCTCTTTCGGCGCTCTTGCGAGACGCGATCAAGGAGTAGCTGCACGTTAAGAAGTGGCTTTCTGGCCACGGCTCTTTCCTCCGGCACGACTCTGCGCGAGCGTACACTTGAGGCGTGATCACAACGCTTGTGCGTCGCGCCAAAAATCAATGGAGATGAGAAAAAGAGTTGAGCAACACCTCTGTGCAGAACACCGCCACCCGTATCGAATCCGATTCACTCGGCTCGCTTGAGGTCCCTGTTGATGCGTATTGGGGAGTGCACACGCTACGCGCGATGCAAAACTTTCCCATCACGCGTCGCGCTATCTCCGTTTACCCCGATCTTGTCCGCGCGCTCGCTCATATCAAGCAGGCAGCAGCGCGCGCTAACGCCGAACTAGGCGTTCTCGAATCACGCAAGGCGCACGCTATCGATCAGGCCTGCCAAGAGATCCTCGATGGCGCTCTGCACGCAGAGTTCTGTGTCGGAGTGATCCAGGGCGGTGCCGGCACGTCGACCAATATGAACGCGAACGAAGTGATCGCGAACCGTGCCCTAGAAATTTTGGGACACAGCAAGGGCGAATACTCGTTCCTGCATCCCATTGACGACGTGAACCGCAGCCAGAGCACGAACGATGTGTACCCCACGGCGATCAAGCTTGCGATGGTCTTCGGCGTGCGGCGACTGCTCGTTGAGCACGAGTTGCTCTCGGAGTCGTTCGGTGCCAAGGGACGCGAGTTCGTCAACATCCTCAAAATAGGCCGCACGCAGATGCAAGATGCCGTGCCGATGACGCTTGGTCAAGAGTTCACGGGCTTCTCCCACACGCTCGAAGAAGACTATGCGCGCCTCACCGAGGTCTTGCCGTTCATGAGCGAGATCAACATGGGCGCAACCGCGATCGGCACCGGCATCACCGCCGATTCTCGTTACGCCGAAGCGGTGCGCCGTCACCTCACCGAGGCCACCGGCATCGAGATGAAGACCGCGTTCGACCTCATCGAGGCCACGAGCGACGTCGGAATCTTCATGACCCTCAGCAGCGTTCTCAAGCGCTCTGCTGTCAAGCTCTCAAAAATCTGTAACGACCTTCGGCTACTGTCGAGCGGGCCGCAGGCAGGTTTCGGCGAGATCAATTTGCCCGCCAAGCAGGCCGGGTCGTCGATTATGCCCGGCAAGGTCAACCCGGTTATCCCTGAGGTCGTCAACCAAGTTGCCTTCAGCGTGATTGGAGCGGATGCCACGGTCACGGCAGCCGCGGAAGCTGGCCAGTTGCAGCTCAACGCTTTCGAGCCGGTGATCGCTCACTCGATCCTGCAATCAGTGATGTGGATGACCAATGCCTGCCGTACGTTGCGGGAGAACTGCATCGATGGCATTACGGCCAATGAAGAGCGACTTGCGGCTCAGGTCGAGACGAGCGTCGGCGTCGTGACGGCGCTGACGCCCTACATCGGCTACGCGGCGGCAGCGAATCTCGCGCATACGGCTCTCACGACAAACGCGTCGATTGCGCAGCTCGTTGTCTCGTCGGGGCTCATGAAGGAAGAAGACGTGAAGCGTGTTCTCACGCCCGAGCGTCTCAGCGGAACTTCGCCGATGACCGCAGCGATCTCGCTGCCCTGGCTGGAAGAACAAAAGTAGCCACCCGGTAAACCAGAAAGACGCCCCAGCTTCTTAAGAGAGGCTGGGGCGTCTTTGTGTGGTCAGGTCGCTCGTGAGCGATAACTGAGAACGGCGTGTGTGGCTTTACTTCTGTGCGGCCGTTTCGTCGTAGTCCTCGTCGTCTTCGTCATCAAGAGGAGCGAGGGCTTCATCTCGCGCTTTTCCCGCGGTAATGAAAGCGCGGTCGATGGCTTCTTCGCCGCGTTCGCGAAGCTCTGCTAGTTCCTTATTGGCGTTCTCGCGAACGTCGTCAGCAGTTTCCGTGACGCGACCGACGGCACCGCGGGCGGTGTTCGACGCACGATCGGCGAGTCCCTTTGCGGATTCCTTGGCGTTGTCGGCAAGCTCTTTCGCCGATTCCTTCGCGTTCTCCGCCAGCTCCTTGGCTGACTTCTTCGCGTTCTCCGCGAGATCTTTGGCGGTGTCGCGCGTGTGCTCGGCAAATTCCCGAGTGTTCTCGGCGACATCCTTCGCCTTTTCGCTCACAAAACCGGGCGTCGCTTTGGCAACGGCGGTTGCTTTGTCACGCACGATGGGGGCCTGAGTGCGGGCATATTCTTCGACCGAAGTGCGCGCGCTCGACACTCGAGGGCTCTCCCACACCTGGGTGGCTTTGCCCTTCATTTGGTCGTAACGTTCGCGGCCGGCGCGGGCGCCAACAACGTAACCGACAGCGATACCGAAACCGAGGATGAAGAGTCTGGCGTTCATGACTCCAGCCTACGGTGACGTTGCCTTTCGCTCCACCTGTACAGGCCTCGATCGCCACAAGTGCATGCACGCGTAGCTTCGCCACGGTGCCCACCGGCTTGAGTATTCGGTGAGAGCCTTCGCGGTATCGGGCAGCCCCAACTCCCCAGCACCTTGGCGAACAACGAGGTCGCTGCTGAGCATGATGTCGGAGTTGCCGAGCACACGCATCGCCATGTAGCCCGCGGTCCACGGGCCGATTCCGGGCATCGCCACCAACTTTGCTGTGAATTCGTTGACAGGGGTCGAGACGTCCAAGTCGAGGTCACCCGAGGCGATGGCTTCGGCGACCCCGAGGATGCTCGCAATGCGCGTGGCCGGACCCCGCAGAACCTGTGCTCCGGATGCTGCGAGCACGGCCGCGGAGGGGAACAGCCCGTCGCTGCCCAGTTCTTCCACGACGCGGGCATGCACCGTGCGGGCGGCAGCCACGGAAATCTGCTGGCCGATGAGCGTGCGAAAGAGAGTCTCTTCGGTGTCGACGCTGCCCGGGAGGCGCATTCCGGGAACACGTGCCACAGAGTCAGCCAGCGCCGGATCGCTGCTCAGCGCGCGATCGATCGCGAGCGAATCGGCGTCGAGGTCGAAGAGACGACGCACGCGGGCCACGAGCGGGGCGACATCCGAAATGGTGGCCAATTGGGCTGTGCAGAGGACGCCGTGGTCGCCGAGTTCTAGCCGCACTCGAGCGATGCCTCCCGGAAGCCGGATCGCGCGTTCAAGGCTGGTGTCGGTCGCGGTCTCGATGCCGGCAACGGCGTGGTTGGCAAAGAATGTCATGAGCCCGGCGCCGTCGAATGGGGCGCGAGTGGGCAATCGCAGGGTAAGCGCTGACGGTCGTTCGACGGCACCGTGGGGATGGGCTGCAGCGCCGCGGCGGGCAAGGGCGCGAAGCTGGCTCGGTGTGGTTTCGTACACCGCCTGAATGGTGTCGTTGAACTGACGGATGCTGGAAAACCCGGCAGCAAACGCAACGTCAGAAATACTGAGCTCTGTCGCGGCGAGCAAGGTGCGGGCGGCTTGGGCGCGGTGAGCACGGGCCAGTGCGAGCGGACCGGCGCCGAGTTCGGCGGAGAGTACGCGTGTGAGGTGGCGGCTGGTGTAGCCGAGACGGGTCGATAGCCCTTCTACGCCGTCGCGTTCGACGACACCGTCGGCAATGAGTCGCATGGCGCGCGAGGCAAGGTCGTCGTTGAGATTCCATTCGGGCGAGCCGGGAACGGCATCCGGCTGGCAGCGTTTGCAGGCGCGAAGTCCTGCTTCGTGGGCGGCGGCAGCGGTGCGGTAAAAACGCACATTGCGCGGTTTGGGGGCGACGGCAGGGCAACTGGGGCGGCAATAGATTCCGGTGGAGTGCACGCCAGCGATGAACTGACCGTCGAAGCGAGCATCCCGCGAACAAAGGGCGCGGTACTGCTCATCGAAGCTGAGCGTGGGGGAGGACATGCCTTAACTGTGCCACCCCTGGCCACCCCTGACCAGCGGAAATCAGACATCGTTACGGTCGATTTCCTCCACGCCACCCGTGCTCGATCACTCCGTCGGCGACAGTAACGAGTACAGTCGCACCGTGGAATCTTCGTGGACACTACTCACCGTTCTGGCGGCACTCTGGCTTGTCGCCTTCTCGGCACAACTCGCTGACTACGGCACTGCGCGCTTCGATCACCTCCGGCTTGCACGCGGAGTTCGCACCCGACTGCGTTTACATCCGGTCGCGTGGATCGTGCCGACGGCCGGGCTGGGAATTGTCGCGCTCACGATCGCGGCCGACTGGAGCACCCGACTGTTCTTTGCCGAGCCAGCGCAGGCACCCGCCGCCATTCTCATCGCGCTCAGCACGGTAGTGGTAGCGGTCACGATTGTGGCAATTATCGCGGTGGTCATCGTTCGGCCGCCCGCCGACAGCTACCGTCTTGTGCGCGACGAACTCATCGAGTCGGCGGGGCTGCGCATCCATCAAGATCAGGTTGACGAGTTTCGCGCTCGTGTTAGCGCCATCGACAGCGCATCACGCGGTCGATTGAATACGGATGCCACCACCATCGCTGCGGCGCTGCAACTGAGCGTGCGCACCCCCTATCGCCTAATCGCCCCGGTTCTTGCTCTCGGGCTGGTTGTTGCTTCGGCTAGTGAGGTTGCCGCGGAGTCCTCGCCGGGCTTGGCGGTCGTCGTCGCGGTACTCGCTCTGATCGCAAGTTGCGTTATCGGCGTCATCGCGGCCCAAGCCTCGCTCGCTCTGAGAGCATCAGTGCGGTCGACTCACGATGTCTATCGAGGCGAGCTCATGGGCCTCATCGCGGATGCCGAGCGCTCGTCCAAGAAGCGCGTCGCCGGGCTCGGCGATCGAGTCACTCGCGCGCTCAGCATTCTGCGCGAGCAGCAAGAAGCAGAGTAGCGGTGACGCGGTGGGGTGCCGCCTGCACGCTAGTCTCGTTGACATGACCGAGAGCCATTCTGCTTCTGCGACTCCCGATTTCACCGCATCTTCTGGACGATCAGCACCACACCCGACGGCGGCCTCCGCCGAGATCGCCGATCAGGCGCGCCAACACCACCTGCCTCCGCATGTGCCTCAGCCCCGGGGACCAGGCCTGCTTATTCTGGGAATCTTGGGAGTCATTGCACTCTCGTTCGTTCTTCTCTTCGTCGTTGTCTACGTAATTTCGGGCATCGGGACTGATGCCTTCGCTATCGGGGGAGTGCTGGCCGTAGTCCCGCTTGCTGTCGTGTTTTTCGCGGTCCGCTGGATCGACCGTTGGGAACCGGAGCCTCGGCTCGCAGTGGTGTTTGCCTTCCTCTGGGGCGCCGGCGTTGCGGTGTTGCTCGCACTCATTGTGGGAGCCGAGATCGACAACGTCATCAACTCTCTCGGAGGCCCAGGGCCCGGCTACGAATTCTTCTCGGCAGCGATTCAAGCGCCCATCGTTGAAGAAGCGGGCAAAGCGCTCGGCATTCTGGTGATTTTCTGGGTCGCGCGACGCCACTTCGATGGTCCGGTCGATGGCCTCGTGTACGCGGCGTGGATCGCGGGCGGTTTCGCTTTCATCGAGAACATTCTCTATTTCGGTTCCGAACTGCTCAGCGCTGGGGATAACAGCACCGGCATCCTGCAGGTGTTCCTCATCCGCGGGCTCATGTCACCGTTCGCGCACGTCATGTTCACGGCCTGCACCGGTATCGCATTGGGCTTTGCCGTGCGATCGACAAGTAATGCCCGCAGCGTCGGCGTCTTTGCCGTAGGCCTCGGCCTCGCGATCGCGTTGCACGCCCTCTGGAATGGCGCCCTCTTCTTTGTGAGCGACTTCTTTGGTTACTACGCCATCGTGCAGGTGCCGCTCTTCGTGATCGCCATCATCATCGTGGTGTACCTGCGCCGCCAAGAAGAGCGCATGACCTTCGAGCGACTCACCGAATACGCGAATGCTGGCTGGTTCAATCAGGATGAGGTGCCGGTTCTTGCGACTTCCCAGGGACGTCGACGGGCCCTGACATGGGCGGCGCAACACAACAAGCGCGCCACGATGAAGGTATACATCCAAGAGGCCACTCGGCTCGCTTTCGCTCGTCAACGCATCATCACCGGACGGGATCGGATCGGGGCAATCGCTGACGAAGCGGTATTGCTCGGTGCAATCGTCGAAGCACGCCACGCGCTCACGGGTGCGCCGCGACCGTAAGGTTCTGATCGCTACGCCCAAACTCGACCTCGGCGGCGTTAGGTGAACATCCCGAGCACGAAAGGGATGCCCCACACTGCCGCGAACAGCGCGACCATCACGAGCGTGGCTGCGGGGATGCCGGCCTTGAGCCGTTGACCGCGGGGAGCCACGAGGTTCACGCTGTAATCGCCGATTGTTTCATCGGCATAGCGACGTGATTGCCGCACCGTTTTTGTGCCCACGGTGTCAGCGATGCCGAGGAGGCGGCGGTGCTGGGCCGGATCTACAAGGTCAAATGGTTTCGGGGAGTACACCAATAGCCACTTGTCGACTACTTCCACGTCGTACGCTGCCACGTTGTCGATCAACAGCGCCATAAGGTCGGGCGTGAAAATGTACAGAGCGTCGCGTTCGTACTCGCGCGGGCAATAGAGGGTGAAGTGCGAATTGAAATCGCCCTCGAGCGTGAGGACCTGATTCTTCGCGAACGTCTGAGGAAGATTGCTCATGCCAAAGAATTGGTTATTGCGGGTGGCGTCGAGCACCATGTGGGGCAGGGCGCGGTCGAGTTCGAAGGCCAAAAATCCCCAGTCGTAGGTGCGACGGTTCTTCCCTGAGCCGGTGGTGTACTGGTAGTTTCCGTAGTCGAGCGCTCGGCCGCTTGCGCTGCGGAATCGATCACGAATCGACTGATTGCCGCCCTGTGCAAAGATCAGGCCGGGATACTCGGCGCTCAGATCTTTGGGTGAAAACGCTAGATCGTTGTCCTCGGCGAACTTATTCATCCGGTAGAACCGCGTCCACGGTCCGCCGTCTTTTCGCCACGCCCGCACCACGGTGAAGAGCGCGCCCGCGGCAACAGCAACGACGAGGCCGGCGATGATGAGCATCGGGGCGACCTGGCCGATATTGCCTGTCTGCGCTGCGGTACGAAAATCATGCGCAACGATCAAGGCGAACGGGACGCCGGCGAAGGAGATGAACGCAACGATGATGAAACCCACCATCAGCACTCTGCCCAAAAGGTGCGCCTGCGAATAGCCGAATAGTCCGCGGCGGTTGGCTTTGAACTCTGCGACAGCGTGAGGGGTCACAGGATAGATCAACCCGGAATAGTCGATAGAGCGAAGCATCCGCCCATCGTAGGGGCTGGGGGATGGTTGCTGCAGTCTCCGTTCGGGGGTGATCAGCGCGGTCTTTACCCCTTAACAGACTCATCGCCCGCTGGTGCGGCACTGCCTGCGACCTAGAGGGCGATGAGTTTAACTGCTTTTAGATTGCCACTGAGTTTCGCTGAGCGCAAGAGTTAAGCGGCGAATTCATAGTCAAAAAGCGCGTACGATTGGAGGTCGCAATTTGGAGAGGACAGCTGATGTCATCGAGTGAGCTTGAACGTGAGCGGGACTATGTCCACGGCCTCTACCGGCGGCTCGACGCCCTGAGAGATGCGGCTCAAGAGCAGCTCGAATCAGTGCGCCGGAGTGCGCCAGGTGGCACCCACCAGAACCGTTCAGAGCGCGACGCTTTCGCCCGCATCTACGAAGACCGAATCGGCCAGTTGCGCGAAATCGATGAGCGGCTCGCCTTCGGTCGCCTTGAACTCGAGGTTGAGGCCGAGACTGACACGGACAGCGACAGTGCTATCGAACGCCCGGTGCGGTACATCGGCCGCATCGGATTGCGCGACGAGGATCAGCGCTCGCTTCTGCTCGACTGGCGGGTTCCGCAAGCGCGAGCTTTCTATCAGGCCACGGCCGCGACGCCACTGGGGGCGAGAGCCCGCCGGCACCTGCAGAGCAAAGGTCGAGACATCGTGCGCATCGACGACGAGATCTTTGACTCCCAACTCCTTGAAACCGATGCGGCATCCCTTCAGGGTGAAGCAGCCCTCATGGCAAGTCTCACGGCAGAGCGCACCGGACGCATGGGCGACATTGTCGCGACCATTCAGGCTGAGCAGGATGCGATCATCCGCTCCGAACTTCGCGGCGCGCTTGTCGTGCAGGGTGGACCCGGCACCGGAAAAACGGCTGTTGCGCTGCACCGCGCCGCTTTCTTGCTGTACTCGCACCGCGAACGCCTTTCGGCATCCGGAGTGCTCATTGTCGGACCGTCTCGCGCGTTCGTTCGTTACATCGAGGCCGTGCTGCCTTCGCTCGGCGAGACGGGGGTGGTCTTGGCGAGCCTGGGCCAGCTCTATCCGGGAGCCGATGCGCGCCACGATGATGATGCGGCAGTAGCCCAGTTGAAGGGCTCCCTCGAGATGGCGGCGCTCATCAAGCGTGCCGTTCGCTCGCGTCGGGTGGTTCCGACTGAGACGCAGCGCATGGAGATCAACGGTGAGATTTTGGATGTGCCTGCCGATCTTCTGAGGTCGGCCATGCAGAAAGCGTGGGATTCCCACAAGCCGCACAACCTTGCACGAGTAATTTTCAATAAGGCGGCGATCGCAGGCATCAGTCGATTGCTCGCCGACCAGTTGCGGGCCCACGGCAACACGATCGACGACGCTGATCAGAAGTGGCTGCGCGAAGATATTCGCACCGCCCACGACGTCAAGGTTGCGCTCAATACTGCGTGGATGCCGTTGACGCCCCAGAAACTTATCAACGACCTCTATGCCCGACCTGGTTGGTTGAAGAGCCTCACGCCCCACTGGACGCCCGAGCAGCGCGAACTGTTGCGCCGTGAGCGAGACGCTGCATTCACGATCAGCGATGTTGCTCTGCTCGACGAAGCTGCCGAACTGCTCGGTGAAGTGGATGTGGCCCACACGGCGGCGGAGCACGAGCGCAAGCAGCAACGCAAACGCGACGTGGAGAACGCAACGGCCGCTATTCGCAACATGGGCGTTGACGGCATGATCGATGCGGAAACGCTGGCCGAGGGCTTCGAGGCAAGTGTTGAGCGATCAACGACGGCAGAGCTGGCATCCGCTGACCGGTCGTGGACCTACGGTCACATCGTGGTTGATGAGGCTCAAGAGTTGTCGCCGATGCAGTGGAAGTTGCTGGCACGTCGCAATCCGCTGAAGTCCTTCACGATTGTCGGCGATATCGCCCAGGCGAGTGCTGCTGCGGCCACCTCAAGCTGGGGTGCTGCGTTATCGGCTGATATCGGCGAGCACTGGCGTCTTGAGGAGCTCACGGTCAACTACCGCACACCGTCCCAGATCGTTGCGGTTGCCGAGGCAGTGGCGGTTGCCCACAACGTGTCCATCACACCATCGCGGGCGGTTCGTCACAGTGAGTGGCCCGTGGCCGTCACCGTCACGACCCCGGAACAGTTAGGCGCACGAGTCAGCGCCGCAGTGACGGCTGATCGTGCCATTTCGAGCGATGGCACCATCGCGGTGATCGTTAGTGATTCTTTGACGGCCAGCATCGTGGATGCTCTGCAGCAGTCCTTCGCCGGCGAGGTTGGGGAGGGTGCCGCTGGGCTCAACAAGTCCATCGCGGTGCTAACGCCGCGCGAGTCGAAGGGGCTCGAGTTTGACTCTGTGATTGTGGTCGAGCCACAACGCATCGTCGAAGAGATTTCTCGCGGTGCTGCGGCGCTGTATGTCGCCATGACGCGGCCAACTCAACGCCTCGCCATCGTCGCGGCCGAGGGGCTTCCGGAAGGTATTCCCGAACCGTCATAGAGGGTGGTCAGAGTAGTTGACCCCCACTCGGGTATGCCCAATAGTGGGGGTTTCGGCAGATTCACAGGTTCGGCAGTATGTATCTAGAAGTTATTCCTCGGGGGAGGAACCTTCACTCGGGAGCGATTCTTCGCCACGAGTCGGGCCGGAGGCGGGGGAGCCTCCGGCCCAACGTATTTCTGCATGCTCTTCTACGCATGTGAGAGTTGGAGGTCTGCGTGCCGCAGAATCATGATCTTCGCGGCCGGATCGCCGGACAGTCAGCCATGGCCGCCGTCGTAGAGGCGCAATCTCGTCGTGCGCCTCGAGGTACTGTGGCGCGCTTGTTTGGTGTCTCACCGCTGACGAAGCAAAGCCGCGCTCAGTATCGTGGGGCAGTCGGGGAGCTTCTCGTCGGTTCCATCCTTGATCGGCTTGGGCACAGCTGGGACGTACTCCACGGAGTTCCACTCGGTGACACCTCGCTCGACCACTTTGCTGTCGGGCGTGCGGGTGTCTTCGCCGTGACTGTCGTGAACTGTCAGGGCGACGATGTTGCTGTGAACGGCGACGAGCTGATCGTCGCGCGAAGCGTGAGCACAGCCATCGTTACCGCTCGGACTGCCGCTCGTGCAGTCGCTGCGGCGCTCACGACGGCGCTGGGGCGCGATGTTGACGTCATTGCGGTGCTTGTCATGGTCGAGCCGGTGAAAGTTTCGATGCTCGCGATTCCGGCTGACGTTCAGATCCTCACCTCGATGCAGCTTGAGCAATGGCTTGCGAGTGCGCCGGCACTATTCACGGGGGATGAGGTCGCCACGCTCTCCACTGCGGCTGAAGCAAGCACAACGTGGCCGCACCCGCAGCAGGCGGCGCAGAAGTCACGCAACCTGACGCGCGCTTTTGTGCGCATCCATGATGATGTTCGCACCGCGAGCCTCCGAAGCTTCTTCTGGATCGTCACGGCGCTCATCGTCACCTTTCTTTCAGTGTGGGTTCTTGTCTCTGTCTTAACCGAGCTTGTGGTGACCTCCTAGCGCGTCGAGCACTTTCCGAGCGTTCATAGGGCACGATTAGTGGATGTTTCGGCGTCATCCTTATCTGAGCGCTGCCACGTTCAGCTATCTCGCCGTTGTGGCGTGGTTGACGTTGAGCCCGCAGGCCCCCGACCAACGCGATGGTCCGCTCTGGCAGCTCGCTGTTTTTCTTGACCGTTTTTCGGCGACCCAGTGGCTCACCTTCAATGACCTTGAATTCGTTGCGAACATCGCGTTGTTTGTTCCGCTCGGACTTTTCTTCGTGCTCTTGGTAGGAAAGAGGCGCTGGTGGCTCGCTCTCGCCCTAGCTGTCGTTCTAACCTCAGGAATCGAGTGGGTTCAGCAGTTCATTCCCTCTCGCGTATCTGATGTGCGCGATATTGTGTCGAATTCGCTTGGCGCCACTATCGGCGTGGTGGTGACACTGAGTGTGGCCGCGGCTCGGGAGCGCGCTCGCCGTCGTCACCGTGAACACAATTACGATAATTATTCACAAAAACGGTGATTCGCTCTACGCTGTGAAGGTGGTCAACTTCCGGTGGTTTGGTATTTATGTCGCGGTCGCGCTTGTTCACGTCGCCAGCCTCCTTGGGGGCTGGGATGCAATAGCCATTCCCAGTAAATTCCTCTTGATGCCCGCTCTCGGGGTTGCGGTCGCTCTCGCGAGTGCTCGTCCATTTCGGCGGCCCGACTACGGGTTCATGGCAGCGCTCGCTCTGGCCTGGATCGGCGATATTTTTGTGGCGGATGCCGCGAGCTCAAGCTTCATCATCGGACTTGCCGCTTTTCTCGCCGCCCACGCTGTGTACCTCGCACTGTTCCTGACGGCCGTGCGCTCTCGTCGGATTCCGTGGGGCACCGCCGTGCTCGTCGTGTGGTGGGTGGGGCTGCTCGTCATCCTGCGCGACGATCTCGGGCTGTTCTTCGTGCCGCTCGCGGCCTACGGAGCGGTGCTGGCTGCCTCCACGGCGTCGGCATTCGCGACGAACCGGCTCATCGCATCCGGAGCCGTGTTGTTTTTGGCCTCTGACACCGCGCTGGCCTGGGCTCTTTTCGCGCCGACCACAGTGTGGTGGCAGTCGGACGCCGTCATCATGGCGCTCTATACTTCAGGCCAGTTGTTGATCGCGATTGGCTTTGTCACGGCACGAAGGGGCTCGCGGAAGACTGCTAGCGTATCCGGGTGACTCCCGAGCCCTCTGAACCCTCCGTGAACCGACGCGTCGCCGTCGTCCCTGTGGTTATCGGGGTTGTTGTGTTGGTGGTTTTTGCGGTTGTCCTCACCGTGGTTATTACGTTGGCTGCGGCATCCTCGTCTGAAGCGCCGGTGACACCGATTTCCGCTTCGCCGTCGTCCTCCCCGCCAATCGAAACGGAGGCGCCGGAGCCAGAGTCGACCGTCGTCGACCCTGCGGGGGTATCGAGCGGCAACGAGTGCGTGGATTTCACGAACGAAGTCGAGTCGCTCGATATCGAGTCAGCGCGGGTAGCGCAGTCGGAGCGCGACGAGGTCGCGATCGAGATCACTCTCGCGTCGCCGATTGATCAGGATTCATCGCAACTCGGGATCTATGCCGAGACAGCAGACGGCGATCGTGCCTACCAATTCATGGTCGAGCTCGACGATGGCGAGGTCGACGAGGTTTCGGCGTACGAGCTGTCCCGCGACGACAGTGACAGGCTAGATGCTGACGACGCCGAGGTGAATGGGTCCACCGTTCGCTTTCTCATTCCCCGTTCGATCGGCAAGAAGCTCGGCGACGATTGGTCGTGGTTCGCGTTTAGTGCCGCCAATGAATCGACAGTGGACACGTGCCCAGGAACACCGGACGCACCGGAGTACTTGATCGCCGAACGCTAGTGCTCTAGTGCTCTAGCTCACATTCCGCAGCGGTCAGTGCGCGATGCAGGCACCGCTAGAAACAGTGCTTGTGAGCTCTGCAGCGTTTTCGACAATCGGTTGAACGGCATCCAGCGTGAGAGCGTAGCCGACATTGTTTTGCTCAGTGCTGCTGCCGAAGATCGCACCAACGACGTCTCCGTCGAGTGTGAGAAGCGGGCCCCCAGAATTGCCCGGATTGACTTGCCCGGCGAGGGTATAAACCTCGCGTGGTGCCCCTCCGTTTCCATAAATGTCGGGGCTTTCGAACGTGCTGATGTGTTGCACGAGCGCGGCGTGGGTGCTGAATGGTCCGCCGTAGGGGTAACCCTGAAGCGCCGTGCTTGTTCCGGGGCGTGCGGTGACGCCAAGTCGCAACGGATCAGAATTCAATCCGGGAACGGCGAGCACCGCAAGGTCATTGATCGAGTCGAAGTACACGATGGTGCTCGGCAGCACTTGACCGTTCAACGCCTCGATGACCGGGTCGGTAGTTCCCGAGATCACATGCGCGTTCGTCATGACTCGTTCGGGCGCAATAACGAACCCGCTGCCGGTCTGGCCCTGACCGCACGCATAGGCGTTTCCTGTTATTCGCACGACCGATTGTGCGGCTGCGGCAAGCGCCGGGCTGTCAGAGTCGATCGTCGGGATCAGAGCATTGGGGTCGCCGAGCGGAGAACCAATCAGAGGCAGGGCTTGATCGGTGAGCACAGTTCGCCAGCGGGCGATGCTTGCTTCAACGACGTCGGGCGTGATGTCCTGAATGGTGCGGATGACCGCCGAAGAGGCAATGGTGCGCGAGAGAATCGGCAGGCCAAGTTGGGCAGCGCTGAAGCTGACGGTGGAGATCACGAGGGCCGCAACGACACCAATCACGAGCCCACCAACGGCTCGGTTCGCTCCCCGCAGCGCGCTCGTTCGAATCTCAACATGGATTGCTTTGCCGGCAGCAACGCCCACGGCGTGGCCGAGAGCGATGAGTGCGACGGCGACCGAGATGGCAACTATTGCCCGCAACTGTGGAAGCTCCACGAGCTGGGATGCGGCCGGGGCGAGCATCGTGGCGAAGAAAATGCCAACGCCAACGCCCGCAATCACAAAAATGCCGCGCGTGAGACCGATGACGAGTCCATAGATGACATAGCCCAGCAGAACTACCACGAGGAGTAGATCGAGCAGGGGCGCCACGTTCATGGGTTCAGCCTAAACGGCGTCGGCCTGTGACGTGCCGAGTTGGGCGAAAGCGAGACGCCAGATATTCTCTGACGGAACGATGTTGGGGGATCCGGTGAGCGAGTCAGCACACAAAGACCAGGTTCCGGCGACCCCACTGCTCGATCGCGGCTTTGGTGCTGCAATGGCTGCGTGTCTCCGAGCTCAAGCTGATCATGAACCGCGCACCTGGCTTCAGGCCCTCCGCGGAACGAGCCCGTTGTCTGGAGAAGCTAATGATCTGTACCAGCACGGAGTCGGCGAGTTGGAGTCAGCAGTGGCGCTCGCCGCGCTGGGATCCGACTGGATGGTCGCGCAATCCGACGACGATCACGATCCGAGCGTGGGCGCCGACCATTTGGTCTTAGGCCCAGCCGGTGCCTTCATTGTGAGCAGCCGCCGGCATCCGGGGGACAGGGTTGTGACGGCGGGGCGCATGATTCTGGTGAATGGCCATCGTGCCGCCTACGTGCGCGATGCAACAACGCGTGCAGTGCAATTGTCGGAAGAGTTTGCGCAACGAGGAGCGGCCGACGTCGCTGTGCGGCCGATCGTGGCGCTCACAGGCGCATCCGATCTCATCCGTGGCCGGTCGAAAGCGCCGGTACCCGTGCTTGCTCTCGGCGAGCTGGCCGGCTGGTTAATTCGTCATGAAGCGGTGTATTCACGTGCTCAAGTCGCTGCACTCGTGCCGGTGGCTGGCCGCCTCGCCGGCTGGCAGGTGCGCCCTGCCGTCACGGGTGCGAGCGTGCGACTCACGGCACGATTCGAACGATTGCGAACAGAAGTGGATGCCGCCCGCCGGCGCTCGCGGCTGTGGATCATCCTCGGGGCAGCTGTTGCGCTCGCGGCTACCGTCACAATGCTGGCGTTCGCGATTCCCGCCATCATCGCGCTTGTCTCGGGATAGTGCTGCCGGAGCATCCATTCTGCTAAGCTTTCAAGGTTGCCGTCCAACGGCCGCGGATAAAGAGAGCTCACGCATTCAGCTATGGGCACCGCGCAACGACTAGAGAGGGGATTACCTTATGGCACTTGAAGCAAGTATCAAGAAGGCGATCATCGAAGAATACGCAACCCACCCAGGTGACACGGGATCCCCCGAGGTCCAGATCGCGATGATGACTCGTCGCATCCTCGACCTCACGGAGCACCTCAAGATGCACAAGCACGACCACCACTCACGTCGTGGACTGCTTCTTCTTGTTGGTCAGCGTCGCCGTCTGCTGGGTTACCTGCAGAACGTTGACATCACGCGTTACCGTACGCTGATCGAGAAGCTGGGACTGCGTCGCTAGTCGATTCGTCACACTTGCCAAAGGCCGTCATCGCAATGCGATGGCGGCCTTTGTTGTTTCCGGCAGGGCCCGCCACCTCGCACTGTGCCTGCCTGGTCAATTAACCAGAACGGGGCCGGGCTAACCTTGCGGCTGGCCCGACCCCGTTCGGTCAATCGAGAGCGCTAGCTAGACGGTTGCAGTCGTGGAGTCATCGGTAGCGTCCTTGGGCTTACGAGGCAACGTCAGCAGTGTGGTCAGGCTTACGGCGATCATGAGAATCGCGCCGATCGCCACGAGCGAGAACACTCCAGCTGCGGGGAGTACGAACATGGCAACGCCTGCGGCCATGGAGACGATTCCGCTGACCCAACCGAACCAGCGGGGCTGGATGGTGCCGCGCACGCCGCCAACGAGGTCGACGATTCCTTCGAGAATCCAGCCGATTCCGATCACGAGCGCGAGCGCGATGAGCGACTGGAAGGGGTTGGCGAGGCACAGGATGCCGGCAATGACGACGAGGAGTCCCAGGAGGCCGGTCGTCCAGCGCATCGGGGAATCAAGGTTGTTGGCGACGAAGGCCGCGGTGACGCGGTAGATGCCAGAGGCAATGAGGTAGATACCGAAGAGCACCGCGATGGTAAGCAGTGTTGCTCCGGGGAACAGCAGTCCGATCACTCCGAGAACGAGTCCGATGACGGCAACGGCGATGAGTTGCCCGCGGTGCACGCGCAGCAAACCGGGAAGAAGGTCGTTCACCGAAGAGGTGGGGGATGTCGTGCTGTCAGACGAGCTCATGAGAGTCCTTATCCAGAGTTGTCAAGTGATGCCTTACTCTGCCATTCTCCCAGTTCGATTGGCTCGGTGTGCAACTGCGACGCACCGGTTAGGCTCGGTATATGTCGCGACGTGTTACTTTCTCCCAGCTCGGTGGGCCCGAAGTGCTCACTATTTCCGAAGTCACTGAGCCCCACGCGGGCGCGTGCGAGGTGCGCGTGCGAGTCAAGTTCGCCGGCATCAATCCTTTCGACGCGAAGGTGTTCAGAGGCGCCGCCACTGCTGCTCCTCAGGACGTGCAGTTTCCGAGCGGAAACGGCAACGACTTTGCTGGTGTCGTCGATGAAGTCGGCGCTGGAGTAGACGGTTGGACTGTCGGTGACGAGGTTCTCGGCGGCAAGGGCTTCAGCGGCCAAGCTGATTATGTGGTGGTGCCCGCCGACAAGCTCGTGCGCAAACCTGACACTCTCAGTTGGGAACAGGCCGGCGGCCTCGACATTGTCGGGCGCACGGCGTGGGCGAGTGTCGAGGCGATCGATCTGACGCCGGCTGACACCGTGCTGGTGAGCGCAGCAGCGGGTGGTGTCGGTTCCATCGCCGCCCAGCTTGCCAAGCTCAAGGGGGCGACAGTCATTGGCTCCGCTAGCGAATCGAATCACGAGTTCTTGCGTTCGCTCGGTATCCATCCCGTGAAGTACGGCGAGGGGATGGTCGAACGCATTCTCGAGATCAGCCCAGAGGGCATCACTGCCGCACTCGATAACAACGGCCGCGAAACTGTGGATGCTGCGCTTGCGCTTGGTGCCCCGGCCCACCGCATCAACACGATCGCTGACTACGCCGCGGTCTCGGAATACGGCACATCAGGCGTTGGAGCAGCCGGTGCCACCCCAGCAGACCTTGCGGCGCTTGCCGCGCTGGTTGCTGACGGCTCCGTGCAGGTGCCGATTGATTCTGTCTTCCCCCTCGAGCAGGTCTCCGAGGCCTACGCGAAGCTTCTTGAGGGGCACTCTCGCGGAAAAATCCTTCTCGCCCTCTAGCTTCACCGCTTGACCCGAACTATCCCTGCGCAGAGAGCGACAACCACCATTTTCCAGCTCCTCACCACCGGCATCATTGCCGGAATCGCCGGTTTTGCGTCCTCGTTTACTCTCGTCGTTGCGGGGCTTCACGCGGTTGGCGCTAGCGACGCGCAAGCGGCATCCGGCCTGCTGATTCTGACCGTCATGATGGGTCTCGTCACGATCGGTTTGGCGTGGCGGTACCGGATGCCGATCACCGTGGCCTGGTCGACTCCGGGAGCGGCGTTGCTGATCGTCGCAGCGCAGGGTGATATCGAGTTTCAGGCGGCCGTCGGTGCATTCATCGTGTGTGGGGTGCTCATCATGGTGTGCGGCCTCGTGCCGGCACTGGGCCGACTCATCACTCGCATTCCGCAGCCAATCGCGAGTGCGATGCTCGCGGGCATCCTGTTCCCCATTTGTCTTGCTCCGATCACGGCTTCGGTTGACTACCCGTGGCTGGGCCTGCCGATGGTCGTGGTGTGGCTGATCCTGTTGAAGGTGGCGCCGCGCTGGGCTGTGCCCGGCGCGCTCGTGGCGGCGATTGTCGCAATTGCGCTCACGACCGAGGGCAACCTGTTAGGGGATGCCGCCGTGGTGCCGCAGCTGACTCCTGTCGTTCCGATTTTTGACCCGATTCTGATCGTGAGCCTCGGCATCCCGCTGTTCATCGTCACGATGGCTGGTCAGAACGTGCCGGGCTTCACCGTGATGCGCACCTACGGCTACGCGGTGCCCGCGGGCCCCGTGCTCACGGTGACAGGAGCGGCATCGGCAGCGAGCGCGTTCTTCGGAGGCCATGCTCTCAACCTGGCTGCCATCACGGCAGCGTTGACGGCCAGTGAAGAAGCGCACGATGATCCCAAGCGACGTTGGATCGCATCCGTCTCCGCCGGAGCAACCTATGTCGTGATTGGGCTGGCGGCAGGCTTTGCGACAGCGTTGGTCTCTGTTGCGCCCCCGATCGTCGTGGTCGCGATTGCAGGCCTTGCCGTGATCGGAGCCCTCATCACGTCGGTGCGCACGGCTCTGGATGCTCCCGAGCATCGCATCGCGGCCATAGCGACCTTTCTCGTCGCCGCGTCGGGCGTCACCGTGATCGGAATCGGCTCCGCGTTCTGGGCGCTCATCGTGGGAGCGGTCATCATGGCGTGGCTGGGCTGGCGCCGAAAAGTGGCTCCCGCACCGGCGCCCGGTGGCGAAGAACCAACGCCCGAGGGAACCAAACCGGCCACCCCAGAAAAGAAACTTTAAAGTTTTTTGAGATTGCTGCATCCAAAACAGGGGTTCAGCCGGAAGTACTCCATGTAAGGCGATTTACGCCCGACCATGAGAGGACAAGAACAGTGCGAAACAAAATTTTTGCCGGTGTAGCCGCCGGAGCGATTGCCGCCGTAGGAGTCGCCATTCCCGCCAACGCCATCTCGGACACCACTGCGGACCTGTACGTTCTGCACGCAGTACCGGGACTCACCGTAGACGTCTACGTCAACGGTGAACTCACCCTCGACGACTTCGAGCCCGGTGACCTCGCTGGCCCCCTCGATCTTCCGGCCGACACCTACACGGTCGCGATCACCGCTTCTGACGCTACCGACGACTCGGCGCCCGCTATTGGCCCCATCGACCTCACGCTCGAAGCCAACACGAGCTACACCGCTGTAGCTCACCTCGACGAGTCTGGTGATCCCACGGCAAGCCTCTTTACGAACGACCTCTCGACGGTCGCCGCCGGTGAAGGCCGACTCACCGTTCGCCACACTGCGGCAGCCCCCGCTGTCGACGTGCTCGCCAACGATGCCGTTGCCTTCGAAAACCTGAGCAACCCCGACGAAGTAAAGGCTGACCTCGCGGTCGGAACGATCTCCGCCGCTGTTGCCCTCACCGGAACCACTGACCCTGTAATCGGCCCGGCTGACGTCGACATTGCCGAAGGCGTCAACACCATCGTTTACGCCTGGGGCAGCGCCGCAGACGACAATCTGACGCTCGCAGTGCAGACCATCGATGGTCTCCACTCGAACCCCACCGGTGTGGATGCCGGAACCGCCGGTCTCGCCGCCGATAACAACAATGGCATCCTCTTCGCCGGCCTCGGCGGCCTCGCAGCGCTTCTTGCTCTCGCAGGATTTGCCGCAACCCGACTCACCGCAGCTCGCGCCGCGAAGTAGTCACCAGCACAACCTCCACAGCACGACCCCGCAACACCAGCACTCACACACCCCAGCAAGGAGAACGTCATGGCCCCGAGAATCCTAGCCCTCACCGCCATGGCGCTTCTCCTTGCTGGCTGTGCTGCAGCCCCCGCCGAATCCATCGCTCCCACGCCCGTGCCTTCTGCGCCGCCAACCGCGGTGATCGATGTGCCCCGCCAGTCGAGCGAACTTGCGCCGGTAGAGCAGCTCGCTGCTCCGGTGCGGATTCAGATTCCCTCCGTGGGCGTGGACATCTCTATTGCTCCGGTCGGTATCCAGCCCGACGGCTTTATGGAGATCCCCGAAAACATCACCGTTGCGGGCTGGTACCAATACGGCTCGTCTCCGAGCAGCGACACAGGGTCTACTGTCATCACGGCCCATGTCGACGACTTCATTCAAGGTCTTGGACCGTTTTCGCGACTGGCATCGATGCCAGCTCAAGCGGAAATCATTGTGACGACCGACGATGGCGTCGATCACCGCTATCAACTCGAATCGGTTCAGAACGTCCAGAAGGCCCAGGTCCCACTCGACCAAGTGTTCGATCGAGACGGAGCGCCACGCATCGTCCTTCTCACCTGTGGTGGACAGTTCGACGAAAATGTGCGGCAATATTCTGACAACGTTGTAGCGATCGCTAACCCGCTATGAACGACATCCTCAACCGGAGAGCTATGACGGACGACGAAGCCGCAGCCGAAGCCCGCATGACGCAGGCCTTCATTGCTGGTGACGAAGTGGCGCTCGCGGAGGTCTACAAGCGGTGGTCGTCGCTCGTGTTCACTCTTGCAGTTCGCTCGCTCGGTGATCGCGGCGACGCAGAAGACGTCACGCAGAAAGTCTTCGTCTCCGCGTGGACTGGTCGGTCAAGTTTCAAGCCTGAACGATCGAGCCTCTCCGCCTGGCTCGTCGGAATTACCAAAAACAAGATTGCCGACACCCACGAAGCCCGGGCACGCATCCGCCGACTTCAAGAAGAGCTGGCGTCGACAACATCGCGAGGGGACGCAGTCGTGGAAGACTTCGACTTAGCGGACACGTTGATCGTGGCCGACGAGATCTCTCGCCTTGAACCAGATGCCCAAGCGATCATGAGGCTGGCATTCTTCGACGATCTCACCCACAACCAAATAGCCGACCGTCTCGAACTACCTTTAGGAACGGTCAAGAGCCATATCCGGCGCAGTCTGCAACGGATGCGAACACGATTGGAGGCGACCTATGCGACACGTTGATCCGGATATTCTTGCGCTGCTCGCCCTCGGTGAGCAAGTCGCCCTCCCCGAAGACAGTGTGCACGTCAGCGAGTGTGAACAGTGCCGCCGCGAGATCGAAGTTCTCTCTCGTGCTGCCATGGTTGGTCGTTCCACCTTCGATGCTGGCGAGCTTCTCGACGCTCCCTCGCGCGTCTGGGATCGCATCAGCGACGAGCTCTCGCTCTCGGGCGATACCGCTCCTGGCGATACCGTTCCTGCTGATACCACTCATGCTGCCGCTGCCCCTCAGAGCGTTTCTGAGGGTGCCACGGTGCACTCACTTGCAGAACGTCGTCGTCGCCGCCCGTGGATCGGCATCGTTGCTGCAGCGGCCGCCGTCGCCCTGGTCGCAAGCGCGGGAACCGCACTGTGGTCAACATTCCGCCCGGCTGACCAGCCCACCATTCTCGCGAGTGCGACGCTCGATGCGTTCCCGGACTGGCCTGACTCCGTCGGAGAAGCCACCCTCGAACAATTGCCCGATGGCACTCGTGTTATCGATGTCAGCTTGGATGCGCCCGCAACCGCGGGCGGCTACCGCGAGGTGTGGCTCATCACGACGGATGCCACGGCTCTCGTCAGCCTAGGAATCGTCGAAGGCACGTCAGGTCAGTTCACGGTGCCCGACGGTCTCGATATTTCGAGTTACGACCTTGTCGACATCTCGGAGGAACAGTTCGACGGAAACCCGGCTCACTCCGGTGACTCCATCGTGCGCGGTCAGCTCTCGACCGACGCGTAGCGAGCGCCGCTGAAGCTTCCGCTCGGCTTAGCTCACTCGAAGCGTGCGGTTTCGAGCCGGTGCAGGGCGAGAGCGACTGACAGCCGGGTGCGGCCGCGTGAGGTTCGCACGTCAAAACCGAGCTTGGCGCTGAGTTCCTCCGCGCGGGACTGCACCGTCGAGTGGTGAAAACCGAGTGTCGCCGCCGCCGCCCGAAGACTCTCGCTCGCGGCCAGAGTGTCGAGCATCGGCAGGATTCGCGGTGTCTCGCGAATCACGACGCCGAGCGACTGCAGGTCGCAGTTCTCCGGAGCTCCGGCGGGACTGATCTCGGCGAGGAGCAACAGCGAACCAAGATCGTCGCCATAAAGCACGGGCTCATGATCGGAGGTCAAGCGCAGCGCCGTGAGCGCCGACAGCCACGAACGTACGAGGTCAGCGGGCGAGGCAGCGATGCCGATGCCGGCGCGCGGGGCGGCGACCGCATCCGTGCTCAGCACGATCTCGGCGCGCACAGCACCCGCAACGGTGGTGATCACGGCAGACGGCCCGGCCGCGGCGTTCATAGTGCTCGCTGGTTGAGTGATCACGCGATAGCGGGTTGTGGCCACTAAATGGAGAGCGTGGGCTGCGGCTTGTCGGCTCTCGGCGCTCTCCGATGAATCGAGCAATGTTTCAACGGGGTTGTGAACGGACTCAGCGGGCCCGGTGCGTTCGAACAGGATGCCGAGGGCGAGCGCAACTCGTTCGAGAATCATGTCGTCGTTCGCGTGGGCGTTTCCGTCGCGTTCGATCCACACGGTGCCGCCGCCGGTGACTGCCCGTGCTGGCCAAGACGTGGGGGTGCCCGCTTCGGGGCTGCGACGTCCGCGCTCATCAACGCGAAGGGTGAGTGCTGGAGAGGTGAGCCCGCTAGCGCAGCCGGCAAGCATGCTGGCGCCGCGCAAGAGAACTTCAACGCTCGCGTGGCCTGCGGTGAGCGCATCGAAGTACGAGATCACCCGCAGAGTTTCGCTGGCTTCGGGATCGAGCGCCTTCAAGCGCCCGGCTAATTCTTGCATTCTCGTTCCGCCCTCTGTGGTTCGAGCCCTACTCTATTGCGGCCTGCCCAGAACAAACAGTCGCAGTAAGGCCCGAACCACAGCGGTATCAGTCGCGCTTCAGACTGCCGGCTCGTTACACACCGAGCGTGCGGCGCAACCAGTTGAGTCGAGCGTCTTGAGTGGCGATGGAGAGGGCAGCGAAGGGAGCCATGGCATCGTAGCCGTGGAAACCGCCGGGCCAGACGTGCAGCTCGCAGTGGCCGCCCGACGCCCAAATGGTTAAGGCGTAGGCGACGTCTTCGTCGCGAAATACTTCCGAGGTGCCCACGTCGATAAAGGCTGGCGGCAAGTTGCTGAGGTCCGTCGCACGCGCGGGGGCCGCATAGATCGAGACGTCACCGGTCTTTCGGCGGTCGCCGAGCAGAGCATCCCAGCCGGTGTCATTGCTTCCACGATCCCAGACTCCCGTGCCGTCGATCTGATAGCTCGACACTGTCTCGTTGCGGTCATCGAGCATGGGATAGATCAGCATCTGAGCGGCAAGCGCGGGTCCCTTGCGGTCGCGCGCCAAGAGCGTCGTGCCCGCAGCAAGGCCACCTCCAGCGCTACCGCCGGCGATAACGAGTTTCGTTGAGTCGATGCCGAGCCGTGCTGCGTTCTCCGCCGTCCACACGAGCGTCGCGTAGCAGTCTTCGACCGGAGCGGGGTCAGGATGCTCAGGAGCTAACCGGTACTCGACCGACACGACCACGGCATCCAGCTCGTCGACCCAGCTGAGCATTGTCTCCATGCCGCTGAAACGGTCGCCGATGATCATTCCGCCGCCATGCGTGTGAACGATGCCGGGCCCGGCAACGCTGTGATCGTTGCGGTGAAAAATGGAGACCAGCAGGTCCCCACCGGGACCAGCGAAGGTCTCTTCTCGGTGCGTGATCGCACGCCCTTCGAGCAAATCGGCGACGGGCGTAGCCAGCCCGGCCCGAAAAGGCTCGATCATCGCGGGAGTGAGTGTGGGCGGCAGCTGCTCGTTCACGATCGACAGCACTGCAGCCAGCTCGGCGTCGAACGGGGGAGCGGGATGAACATTGTTCGTAGTCATGAGACCTCCATTGGTCTGCGTCACGCCAGTGTGACGGCCTATGTCCACGCTAGAGCGTTGCGGCTCCACGGTAGTACCGCCAGCCATTCCACGTTCGGAGCCCCTTAACCGCCATCTGGCGGTACGGTGCTGGAATTATCGGGAAACGGCGTGGTTGAAACGGATAACTGATTCATCCAGACAGATTTTGGGAGACCGGAGCACACCATGCAGTTCGGAATTTTCACCGTTAGCGACGTCACGACTGACCCGACAAACGGCCGCACGCCCACCGAGGGCGAGCGCATCAAGGACATCGTCACGATCGCAAAGAAAGCGGAGGAAGTCGGGCTCGATGTCTTCGCCCTGGGGGAGCACCACAACCCACCGTTCTTCTCCTCAAGCCCCACGACGACCCTGGCGTACATCGCCGCGCAGACCGAGAAGCTCATCCTCTCGACCAGTACGACGCTCATCACCACCAACGACCCCGTGAAGATTGCCGAAGACTACGCGATGCTTCAGCACCTCTCCGATGGTCGCGCCGATCTTATGATGGGCCGCGGCAACACGGGGCCGGTGTACCCGTGGTTTGGCAAAGACATTCGAGAGGGCATCCCGCTCGCCATCGAAAACTATTCGCTGCTGCACAAGCTGTGGCGTGAAGAGTTCGTCAACTGGGAAGGCAAGTTCCGCACGCCGCTGCAGGGCTTCCAATCAACACCCCGACCCTTGGATGGCGTGCCTCCCTTCGTCTGGCACGGCTCGATCCGCAGCCCCGAGATCGCTGAGCAAGCCGCGTTCTACGGTGATGGCTTCTTTGCCAACAACATCTTCTGGCCAAAAGAGCACTACATGCGCCTCGTTGGCTACTACCGCCAGCGCTTCGAGCACTACGGTCACGGCACGGCAGCGCAGGCCATCGTAGGTCTTGGCGGCCAGGCATTCATGCGCAGCAACTCGCAGGCCGCGAAGGCTGAATTCCGCCCGTACTTCGACAACGCCCCCGTCTACGGCAACGGACCGTCAATGGAAGATTTCAC
Source organism: Salinibacterium sp. NG253 (assembly GCF_015864945.1). Taxonomy (GTDB): domain Bacteria; phylum Actinomycetota; class Actinomycetes; order Actinomycetales; family Microbacteriaceae; genus Rhodoglobus. Next base: position 186,724 of record NZ_JADYWF010000003.1, read on the forward strand.
CGACCAGACTCCGCTCGCCGTGGGCAGCCCGCAAGAGGTCATCGATAAGTACGCCGGGATGCGTGAACACTTCGGCGACTACCAGCGCCAGCTCTTCCTCATGGACCACGCCGGCTTGCCGCTCACGACCGTTCTCGAGCAGCTCGACATCCTCGGTGAAGAAGTTGTGCCGGTGCTCCGCAAGGAGTTCGCCACGAACCGTCCTGCCGAAGTTCCGGATGCCCCAACCCACGCCTCGCTCGTCGCTCAGCGTGATGCGGCTCTCGCCGCCTCCGCAGCCGACGCCCCGGCGACCGTCTAGTTTCGCGGCCCGCCGCGCATCCACACCGTCAGATCCAGAGAAAGAAGCACACCATGTCCGACGTCAAGAAGATTGCCGTCATCGCCGCTGGACTCAGCCAGCCGTCGTCAACCCGCCTCCTCGCCGACCGCCTCGCTGAGGCAACCGTCATCGACCTGCGGGAACGTGGCATCGAAGCCGAAGTGACCGTCATCGAGTTGCGCGACCTCGCGCACGATGTGATGAACAACCTGCTCACGGGCTTCCCGAGCGCCAAGCTCGATGAAGCCATCGCCGCGGTTACTGGCGTTGACGGGCTCATCGCCGTCACGCCGATCTTCACCACGAGCTATAGCGGGCTTTTCAAGTCGTTCATCGATGTGCTCGACCCGCAATCGCTCACCGACCTACCAGTACTGCTCGGCGCGACCGGTGGCACCGATCGGCACTCGCTCGCGATCGACTACGCGATGCGACCGCTATTCAGCTACCTTCACGCTGTGGCGGTGCCGACGGGTGTGTATGCGGCATCCGCCGATTGGGGAAGTGGTTTAGACAGCGCGTCGAGCACCCTTCCCGCACGAATCTCTCGTGCAGCAGGCGAGTTGGCGGCGCTCGCCGCGGTTTCCGATCGCTCCTCGCGGGTGACCGACCCGTTTGCCCTTCCCGAGGGATTCAGCCCCGTCGGGAGCTTTGGGGCGCAATAAAAATCAACCAGCGGTGGCGGGCGCGGGGCACACCGAGTCCGCTGCCGAGTGTCTAGACCGTGGGGAATGTTCCGCCGAGCACTTCGCCATCGTCGTAGATCGATCGCGGGCTACCGATCACTTTCGGATCAGGAATCCCGACGACATCGTGGTCTTTGTTGGTGTAATCAAATTGCGCGAGGAGCCAACGCATCGCTTCGGTGCGAGCGAGCTTCTTATCGTTGGATTTAACAACGGTCCACGGGGCCTGCGGGGTATCGGTATAGAAGAACATCGCTTCTTTGGCCTCGGTGTAGTCATCCCATTTGTCGAGGCTCGCGAGGTCTGTTGGCGATAGCTTCCATTGCCGCACTGCATCGTGGGAGCGCGCGGCAAACCGTGCGCGTTGTTCATCCCGGCCAACGGAGAACCAGAACTTCACCAAATGGATGCCCGACTGCACGAGCATGCGCTCAAACTCGGGTGCCGAACGGGTGAACTCGAGATGCTCATGTGGCGTGCAATAGTCCATTACGCGTTCGACACCGGCTCGGTTGTACCAAGAGCGGTCGAAGATCACTATCTCGCCACCGGTCGGCAAGTGCTGCACGTACCGCTGGAAGTACCACTGCTTTCGTTCGCGCTCGGTGGGGACTTCGAGCGCAACCACCCGGGCCCCTCGCGGATTGAGATGCTCCATGAATCGTTTGATGGCGCCGCCCTTACCTGCGGCGTCGCGGCCCTCAAAGATGATGACGACCTTTCGGTCTGTCTCCTTGATCCACGACTGAAGTTTGAGCAGCTCGATCTGAAGCAATCGTTTCTGGCGCTCGTACTCGCGACGGGACATCTTGGTCTCATACGGATGACCGTGCCGCCACGCGACTTTCGGTTCTTGGGGTGGCAGAACGCTGTGCTCTCGAGGGGAGGGGGCACTCGTTGCATTTTCACGCGAGACCGTGTCGGAGCTGGCTTCTGGTTCTGAATCACCGTTGGATGAGGTCATTCAGCAATTCTACAGACTGTAGAAAAAATAGCTTGAAAACCTTAGCGCAGCGCAAAAAGCACCGAGCTCAGCGAGAAAAGCACCGAGCTCATCGGCAAAAGCTTGTCGAGCTGCGCGTCATTCGGCCGTGATTACCCGGTCTTGCGGCGGAAGTCGCGCTTGTGGTCTGCGCGGTCCTGTGTGCCGTGGATAGCCGATTCGGCATCCAAATGGCCCGGACGTGATGTTTGCTTACCCTGCTTGCGGTCAAGCGCCTCGCGGAACCTGCGCTTGTTCTCTTCGCTCGCAGAGGGTGTTTCTTCTGTGGGTTCCATACTTGTCAGCGTAGGCCACCTCTATGGCAATGCGCTCCTCGTCCGTGTCGCGCGCCAATCTCTGGGGCTTCACAGGCCCCCGGTGCTACGATTATGGGAGTTGTCCTGCTAGTTAGAGGGCGACGCACGGAGCAGGCTGGCAAGAAGCTGGTCACCGGTGGTAATTTTCCGAGTCGTTCGGAGGCTTTCTACTGTTGGCCAGACATGCGCCGCCACTCTAGGCATGCGCATGAACCATCGCGTCCTTCTGCCCGCTCCTGCTCCTTGACGAGTCGCACACCACACGGGTGCGCGACGTAAAACAAAGGAGAAACCCCCGCATGGAGGGTCCAGAAATCACATTCGCCGAAGCCGTTCTCGATAACGGCAAGTTCGGCAAGCGCACCGTGCGCTTCGAAACCGGTCGACTCGCTCAGCAGGCACAGGGTGCCGTCGCTGCGTACCTCGACGAAGAAACAATGATCTTGAGCGCAACCAGCGCTGGCAAGCACCCGCGTGAAGGCTTCGACTTCTTCCCACTCACTGTGGATGTTGAAGAGCGTTCGTACGCAGCGGGCAAGATCCCCGGCAGCTTCTTCCGTCGCGAGGGTCGTCCCTCCACGGAAGCGATCCTCGTCTGCCGTCTCATTGACCGTCCGATGCGTCCGACCTTCGTTGAGGGACTCCGCAACGAAGTTCAGATCGTCATCACCGTTCTGAGCATCGCCCCGGATGAGTTCTACGACGCTCTCGCGATTAACGCAGCATCGCTCAGCACCCAGATCTCGGGACTTCCGTTCTATGGTCCGGTTGCCGGCATCCGCATGGCTCTCATCAACGACCAGTGGGTTGCCTTCCCGAAGTACAGCCAGCTTGCTGACGCTGTCTTCGACCTCACTGTTGCTGGCCGTATGGTCACCAACGACAAGGGCGAAGAAGACATCGCCATCATGATGGTTGAGGCAGAAGCTACCGAGAACAGCTGGGAACTCATCAAGGCTGGCGCGACCAAGCCCGATGAGGCCGTTGTTGCTCAGGGTCTCGAAGCATCCAAGCCGTTCCTCAAGCAGCTTGTGAAGGCTCAGCTCGAGGTTTCGACCAAGGCTGCAAAGCCTGTTGCCGAGTTCAAGCTCTTCCCGCCGTACTCTGACCAGGCGTACAACGCAGTCAGTGAAATCGCGGAAGCAGAGCTTCGCGATGTCTACAAGATTGCCGACAAGATTGAGCGCCAGACCGCTGATGACGAGCTCAAGGCTCGCGTCAAGGCTGAGGTTCAGTCCAAGGTTGACGCTGAAGAACTCGGCGAAGACGTACTCGGCATGGTTGGCGGAGCGTACAAGGCCGTCAGCAAGAAGGTCATGCGTACCCGCGTGCTCACCGAGGGAATCCGTATCGACGGCCGTGGCTTGAGCGACATTCGTGCGCTCGATGCTGAGGTTGAGGTCATTCCTCGCGTTCACGGTTCGGCAATCTTCCAGCGCGGCGAGACTCAGATCTTGGGTGTGACCACGCTGAACATGCTCAAGATGGAGCAGCAGATTGACTCACTGGCACCAGTGACCAAGAAGCGCTACATGCACCACTACAACTTCCCGCCCTACTCGACTGGTGAGACCGGTCGTGTTGGTAGCCCGAAGCGTCGCGAGATCGGGCACGGCTTCCTTGCCGAGCGCGCCATCGCGCCAGTTCTTCCTGCTCGTGAAGACTTCCCATACGCGATCCGCCAGGTGTCCGAGGCTCTCGGTTCCAACGGTTCAACGTCGATGGGTTCCGTCTGTGCTTCGACCTTGTCGCTGCTCAACGCTGGTGTGCCGCTGCGCGCACCGGTTGCGGGTATCGCCATGGGCTTGATTTCGGATGAAGTTGATGGCGTTACGCGCTACGCAGCTCTCACCGACATCCTTGGTGCTGAAGACGCACTCGGCGACATGGACTTCAAGGTTGCCGGTACGAGTGAGTTCATCACCGCTATTCAGCTCGACACCAAGCTCGCTGGTTTGCCTTCGTCGGTTCTCGACGGTGCACTCAAGCAGGCTAAAGAAGCGCGTACCGCGATTCTTTCGGTGATCAACGCTGCAATCGATGCTCCTGACGAGATGGCCCCCACGGCACCTCGCGTGATCTCGGTTCAGATTCCGATCGACAAGATCGGTGAGCTGATTGGCCCGAAGGGCAAGAACATCAACCAGATCCAGGATGACACTGGAGCCGACATCTCGATTGAGGATGACGGAACCGTCTACATCGGCGCTGTCGATGGTCCTTCTGCTGAGGCTGCACGCGCGGCGGTTAACGCCATCGCGAACCCGCTCAACCCTGAGGTTGGCGAACGCTTCTTGGGTACGGTCGTCAAGATCGCTACCTTCGGTGCATTCGTTTCGCTTACCCCTGGTAAAGACGGTCTGCTGCACATCTCCGAGGTCCGCAAGCTTGCCGGTGGCAAGCGTGTTGAGAACGTCGAAGACGTTCTCGGAGTCGGCCAGAAGATTCAGGTTGAAATCACCAAGATCGACGACCGTGGCAAGCTCTCGCTTGCTCCCGTCCTCGACGAGGCTGACGCAGACGCAGCGGCTCCCGCTGACGAAAGCTAAGTCCCGCTAAACGCACATCACACAGCGCCTCTTCTCGTTGAGAAGGGGCGCTGTGTCGTTAACGGTACGGGGGAGTGTGCGCACGAAAACTTTCTTGAGCAAATGACAGCCAGAAAGGGGGTAGTCACCCTAGTCTGCCCTTCGTTGGGGTGCCGCTATGTGGGGGTTACCGCGCTATTGTGTGGTTGTGACCCGAATCACTACACCTCTTGATGCCTTCATGAGCGACATGCTCATTTGGCTAGAGACCGCATGGTATTTGTGGGTGGCCCTCGGCATTGTTGTAATCGTCGTGGTCGTCAGCGTGGTTGTTGCGAAGATGCGCAACCGAGGCTACGAACGCGTTCCGCATTACTACCGCCGCAACACCTAAGTCAGAGACTCTCGCGTTCTCCCGATTGCCCGTATTCCCGATACGGGATGCTCGTCGTGCCTGCGCTTCCTGCTGCGCGCTTCCGGCCGCGCGCTTCGTAAGCGAGCTACTCGCTAGTGCTCGACAGGCCGATCAGCTGGGCGCGGGCAACGATGTGGTCGCGTAGTGCGAACCCCAGCATGGCGGGAGTGCTTCCTTCGGCAACGTCGAGGCGTTCGACGTTGAGTGCACTCACGGTGAAGACATAGCGGTGCGGCCCGTGGCCAGCGGGAGGGGCTGCTCCTTGGAACGAGGTGAGCCGCAGTTCGTTGGGAAGAGTAATTGCGCCGTTGGGCAGGAGTTGGGCATCCGGATTGCCGGCGTCGTGCGGCAACGACTCAACGGAGGCAGGGATGTTGTAGACCGCCCAGTGCCACCAGCCGCTGCCGGTGGGGGCATCAGGGTCAAAGACCGTTAGCGCGAAGCTCTTCGTGCCGGAGGGGAAGCCGTGCCAGTGCAATGTGGGGGAGCGATCTTCGCCGCCAATATTCGCAATTCCGGAGCGAGCCCACTGGGGAAGCATGCCGCCCTCTTCGAAGTCAGGACTTTCGAGCACAAATGAGGGGACTTGAGGCAGTTTCCAGTTGGGGTCATTCACGGTGACGGTCCTTTCGGTTGCAAAAACGACGCTGGGGCCAGTATGACGAGAATGACGTCCGGATGACACTTTCACGGGGCGTGTGACCCGAAAATGACAGTTTTCGACACGGACTAATAACGATCTGTCTGTCCTCCCTCCATTCACTGCCGTGGCGACATATTCTTACCAAAAGCCTTGTGGGAGGCCGTTATGACGCAGGTGCACCCGACTCAATCACTGACGGGTTCCACTCGCGCGCGTCCAGTAACTGGGCAGCATTTCTCTACCCGGGTAATCGGGTCATCTGACCTCCGTGTTTTCCCGGTTGCGCTCAGCGGAAACATCTTCGGCTGGACCGCAGATGATGCTGCAACAGCCTCGATCCTCAACGCTTTCGCCGACGGCGGTGGCAACTTCATCGACACAGCAGACTCCTATGCTTCTGGTCGCAGCGAGCTCATGATCGGAAAGTGGATGCGCGTCCGTCGCAATCGCGATCAGATGGTGGTGGCGACCAAGGTCGGCAAGAGCCGCGATAACCCCGGCATGGAAGCGGACGCCATCAAGCGTTCGGTGGATGCCTCGCTTGCGCGGTTAGGGACATCCCACATCGATCTTTTGTACCTGCACGTCGATGACGAGAGTGTTGACTTCGACGAGACTCTGCTCGCGGTCGACGAACTCATCGGCGAAGGCAAAGTGCGCTACTTCGGCGGTTCCGATCACACGGGCAATCGTCTTATCCAGGCGCGCATCGCGTGCGGTCAGATGGGCGTTGCCCCCATGGTGGCTGTGCAGGCGCACTACAACCTTCTTCACCGCCAAGAGTACGAAACCGGGCTCGCCCACGTGGCAGCCATTCAAGGCCTAGGTGTGATGCCTCGGTTCGCGCTGGCTAGTGGGTTTTTGAGCGGCAAGTACCGGCAGCGTGCCGATCTGGCGCTCAACTCGCGCGGTCACGATGCGGCGCAGTACTTGCGTCGCCGCGGTATCAAGATTTTGAATGCTCTCGACGGAGTCGCCGAAGAGCAGGATGAAAGCGTTGCGACGATCGCTTTGGCGTGGCTGTTGAACAAGCCGGGTGTTGTCGCACCAGTGGTGAGCGCTAGCCGGGCAGAGCAGGTCCCTGAGCTCATCGCGGCGGCGCGCGTGCAATTGACGCGGCACCAGTCAGCCGAGTTGGATCGCGTCTCTAGCTTCTAGAGCGCGCTTGTAGCAGGCGTGTTCTGGTGTCGAGCACGTCTCTCGCTACTGCTTCGTTCTAGCCGTCAGCGTGCCTCAACGGGCACGCGGGTGGGTCGCTAGACCTTGACCGCTTCGGCGAGTACGCGCTTGATGACGCGAGCCATAGCGGCGCCGGCGGCGATAGTGTCGCCAGCGTAGCCGCCGGCGAGGGCGCCATCCTTGGCGAGCATGAGCTCGTCAGCGGCGTCGCCGGCAAAGGGGTGCTCTGCGGCGCGCATAAGTTCGTACAGCGACTCGTTGTACCAGTCGCGGTGATCAGCGATCAGCACACGGACGGGGTGCGTCGGGTCGGGGAACTCTGCGACAACGTTGAGGAACGGGCATCCACGGAAGTCGGGCTTAGTGAGCTCTCCAGCGACTGACTCCAGGAGGCCAAGAACGGCATCGTGTGGTGAGGCGGAATTGTCGATGATCGACTGCACTTCGGTCTCGACGGCGGCACGGCGGCTCTTGACGTACTCAAGGATGAGGTTGTCTTTTGAGCGGTAGTGCTTATAGAAGGTTGCCTTGGTCACGCTCGACTGGGCGATGATGCGGTCTACCCCGACGTTCAGAATGCCGTCTTGGTAGAAGAGTGTGTTGGCCGTTTCTAAGATGCGGCCTTTGGCCGGAGCGCGCTGCGCGGTCTCTGGTGTCTCAAATACCATCGCAGCGCACTCCTTCCGTGGAGGTTCGGATCAGGAACTGTCCCCACTATGTGCATCGCTAGATTCGGGTCCAAGCGATGCGGTTTGTTTCATAACCCGGATTCGGGTCTGGGTTATGTGGTTTACATCAACCGGTTCGGGTCCGGATGATGGGTTGTCGGCTTCGGGTGCCTAGAAAGAACATTAGCATATGAGGACATACAGACAAGTCTGTCTGTCCCCTTTTTTTCACCCCAATATGGGGGACGGAATCCGACCGAATCTGAGCAATCGGCTCAAGAGAGAGACAAATGACGTAGGCTCAGTGGTGATGAGCGACGCTGTAATTCTTCCTCTTGACCTTCCCGAACTGTCGTTCACCGCAACCGGCGACAGTCTCGTTCGTAGAACTGTTTTGCCAAGCGGTGTGCGCATTCTGAGCGAACAAGTACCCGGAGCGCGCAGCGCAACCGTGGGCTACTGGGTTGCTGCCGGCTCCCGTGACGAACATCCCGAGACCTTCGGCGCCACGCACTTTCTTGAGCACCTGTTGTTCAAAGGCACCGCCGCGCGTTCGGCTCTTGACATTGCTGTGAGCTTCGATGCTGTGGGCGGTGAGCACAACGCGATGACGGCCAAGGAATACACCTGTTACTACGCCAAGGTGCAAGACATCGACCTGCCGATGGCGATCGAGGTCATCGGCGACATGCTCACGTCAAGCCTCATCGATCCCACCGAGTTCGCTAACGAGCGCGGCGTCATTCTCGAAGAACTGGCGATGGCCGACGACGATCCCACGGATGTTGCCAGCGAGCGCTACTTCGAGGCCGTCTTCGGCGCGCATCCGCTCGGCCGTCCTATTGGGGGAAGCCCTGAGACCATCAATGCGATCTCGCGCGATGCCGTCTGGGACCACTACCAAGCTAACTACCGTCCGCAAGACCTCGTCATCACGGTGGCAGGGGCGGTTGACCACGATGAACTCGTAGCAGCGATTTCCGCGTGCCTCGTTTCGGCCGGCTGGGATCTCTCGGTAGAAGCGGCTCCGGTTGCGCGTCGCGACCTCTCTGGTAGCGCGCATTCTCCGGTGCTGACCCCGGGCCAACGGCTGCACGTCACGCATCGCCCCATCGAGCAGGCCAATATCATCGCCGGGGTCGAAGGCCTCTCGGCTACTGATAGTCGTCGCGCAACACTGACGGTGTTGAACTCGATTCTGGGCAGCGGCATGTCATCGCGCCTTTTCCAAGAGGTGCGCGAAAAGCGCGGGCTTGCCTACTCCGTCTACTCGTTCTCGCCGAGCTACTCCGACGCAGGCGTGTTTGGCATCTATGCCGGATGCTCACCCGAGAAAGTCACTCAGGTTACTGACCTGATGCTCGAGGAATTCCACAAGCTCGGCACCGCCCACGTCACCGACGAAGAGATCAGCCGTGCGATTGGCCAACTGCGGGGAGGGTCAGCGCTCGCGCTCGAAGACTCCGATTCCCGCATGTCACGCCTCGGCCGCAGCGAGCTCACTCTCGGTGAGTTTGTCGACCTCGACGCCTCCATTGCCCGCATCTCGGCAGTCACTGCCGACGACATCCAAGAACTTGCTCATGAACTCTCGTCGCGCCCCCTCTCTATTGCAGCGGTCGGGGCCGTCAACGAAGAGATGTTCTCAGGGCTTGCTCTCGGCAGCGTTGCCCAGAGCTAGATCAGCAAAGGAATGATGATGGCGCATTACCTGTATCTCGTCCGGCACGGAGAGCAGCAGGACGCAGAACACGGACTACCAGACGGACCGTTGTCGGGCAAAGGTGTCCGGCAGGCCCAAGCGATCTCTGAACGGCTGAGCGGGGTTCCCTTTACGCGCGCGTTCCATTCGCCGTTGCAGCGAGCAGAAGAGACAGCCGCGATCATGACCGAGCGGATGCCGGCCCTTGAGTCTCAGCCGACGACGCTACTCATGGACTGCATCCCCAGCGGCCCCACTCACGATATGCCTGCAGCCTTTGAGCCCTTCTTCGGTTCCGTGACGGATGAAGAGATCGACGCCGGGCAGGCGCAGATGGAAGATGCCGTCAACGAGTTTTTGACTCCGGCGCGCGAAGACCGTCATGACCTTCTGATTACCCACAACTTTGTGATTTCGTGGTTCGTGCGCGAAGTGCTTGGCGGGGATCAGTGGCGCTGGCTCGGCCTCAATCAGGCCAATTGCGGGCTGACGATCATCCGTGTGCGCAGTGCCAAGCCACCCGTGCTCGTGACCCACAATGACCTCGGGCACTTGCCCGCTGAGCTGCGCACCGGATTGCCCACCGAACAGCCCTACTAGCCAGTTCTGCTCGGCAAGGTTGGGCGGCCGTGAGCTGACACGCAGCGATTAGCGCAGCGTCTTGAGATACCAGGTCGTGGCGTTCGAGTTGTCGTTGTAGGGCTCGCACGGTTCGAAGCCGCTTGAACGGTAGAGCCCGCCTGCCGCGGCGAGGCTTTCGTTGGTGTCGAGTACGAGTTCCGTAGCGCCCCAGGCGCGTGCTCGTCGTTCGAGTTCGCTGAGAAGCTGGCGGCCAAGACCCGCACCGCGACCCTCGGGGCGCACCCACAGGTGCTTCACCTCGAACCGGCCGGGCTCAAGCTGGCGGATGCCGCCACAGCCGAGTGCGGTCGCCTGCGACTGAGCATCAACGGCGGATGCTTCCGATGCAACGGTGGGCTTCGCATCACGTCCGGGGCCGGCAGCTGGCTCGGGGTTCGTCTCGATGACCAGGAAAACCCCGCGCGGCTCAGTGAACTGTTCCGGCGTGGGAAACGTTGTGACATAGCCAGAGGGCGTCGGGAAGGTCTCAGCGCGGTAGCTGAAGTATTCCGTCAGAAGTTCGTGGGCGAGGGCATCCGTCACGGGAAGAGAGCGAAACTGTGGCACAGCACCAGAGTACTCGCGGCGCAGCGGGGGAGTAGTCGGTGAGCCCGCTCAGGATTGGTAGATTTGAACAATGACAACGAAAGTAGCGGTAGTCGGCGCAACCGGTCGCATGGGCAAATACATCAGTGGCGTCGTAGAGGCTGCTGCTGATTTCTCGCTCGTCGCCGCCCTCAACTCACGGTCTGAACTCAGCGAGATGCTCGCGGCAGACATCGTGGTCGATGTCACGGAGCCGAGTGTCTCACCCTCGGTTGTCGATTTCGCGATCAGCAATGGCAAGAGCGTGCTCGTTGGCACGTCGGGCTGGAGTGAGGACCGCGTTCAGGGCTTGCGCTCAACCTTGACGGAGACTCCGGAGGTTGGCGTCGTCATCATCCCCAACTTTTCTGTCGGATCGGCCCTCGCGACGTCCTTTGCGACCGCCGCCGCTCGCTATTTCGACTCAATCGAAATCATCGAGAGCCATCACGCCGCCAAGGTCGATTCTCCGTCGGGCACCGCAGTGCGCACCGCCGAGCTCATGGCGGATGCTCGCTCAGAGCGTGGCCCGGCGTTGGCCCCGCACGTCGATCAGCGCGCCCGGGGCGAGCAGGTCGCCGGCATTCCGGTGCACAGTCTGCGGATGACGGGAGTGATCGCGCACCAGCAGGTCATTTTCGGTGGTCCCGGCGAGGTGCTCACCATCGACCACCGCACAATGTCGCAGGATTCCTACGAGGCCGGCATCCTGTTGGGACTCCGTGCCGTGGTCAGCGCTACCGGCGTGACGGTTGGTCTCGACCAACTCATAGACCTCTCACCAGCATCGGGCGCACCCTCCGCATGAAAACACGCATAGCCGCACTGGTCATGGTGGCGCTTCTCGCGCTCTACATGATCTTCGTGATCAACTATTCGATCGTGCTCATCCGCATCGATCAACCCATTGCCAACGTCATGGGCTGGGCTTTGCTCGTGCTGCCGCTGATCGGTTTTTGGGCGCTCGCCGCAGAACTGTTTTTCATTTTCCGGGCCGAGCGACTGCTCACCACTCTTGAGGAGGAAGGTGCGCTGCCGGATGAGGTGGTTGAGCTCTTGCCGAGCGGCCGCCCCGATCCCGCGACGGCAGATCGCGCCTTTGACCGCTATCGTACCGAGGCTGAGGCCGCACCAGAATCATGGCGTGCCTGGCTGCGCTTGGGGCTCGCGTATGACGCCAGCGGCGACCGCAAGCGGGCTCGTTGGGCTACCCGACGGGCAATCGCGCTCTCGCGCGCGAAGCCGACGCCCACCGCCTAGCTAGCTTCGCTGGTCGGCGAGAGTACTTTTACTCGACGAACGCGTCGATGGCCTGCTCGATAGTCGTGTGGCGGAACGTGAATCCCGTGTTGGCTAGCGTGGGCGATTGAACGTTCTCATCGACCAAAATGAGGTCCTTGCCGGCGTCGCCCAGCATCCGGAATGCGAAACTCGGAACCACAAACCAGTGTGGCCGTTTCATCTTCTGGGCCAGTGTCTTTGTGATGGTTTCAGCGGTTGCTGGAGTGGGGCCGACGAGCGAAACGGCGCCGGCAAAGTCGCTTCGTAGTAGATGGACGATAGCCGCGGCTTCATCGTGCAGGCTGATCCATGGCCAGTATTGGGCACCGCTGCCGAGCCGGCTTCCGACTCCAAACCGCGTCAAGAGGTTGAGCGGCGTGAATGCTCCGCCCCGGCCAACCACAATTCCGGTACGGAACATGACGAGCCGTGTGGTGCTCGGCGTTAGTCGCGCCGCTTGCTCCCACGCGTAGACGACATCGCTCAGAAATCCTGTTCCCTTGCTCGATTCATCAGTGAGCACTTCACCGGGGCGGCTGCCAAAGTAACCAACGGCTGACCCGCTGAGAAACACGACTGGCGGATTCGAGGCGCGCCGAATCGCTTCGGCCAGCGCGCGCGTGCCGTCTACGCGCGAGCGCAAAATCTCGCGCTTATAGCTGGCCGTCCACGGGAGCTTGCCCGTGGACGCACCAGCGAGGTTGATGACGGCGTCTGCGCGCTCGATGGCCCGTTCATCCACCGTGCCCGATCGTGGATCCCACTCGTATTCGCCCTCGGCAGTCGGTTTGCGACGCACAAGCTGCATCACTTCGAATCCCGCAGCGGTGAGTTGGGCTACCAGCTCTGTTCCGATGTAGCCAGACGCGCCGGCAACAAGGACTCGTGAAATCGGGGGACGGGGAGCGGGCTCGTTCATGGCTAGGCCAAGCTCGCTTCGAGGGTGATCGGGATGCCGGTCAGCGCTCGTGAGACGGGGCAGCCTTCTTTGGCTTCAGTTGCCAGTCGCTGAAAGTCGTCATCGCTGAGGTCCGCCACTTTGGCGCTCACGAGCAGGTGGCTCCCGGTGATGCCCTCGGCGGGATCGAACGTCACGGCGGCAGTGACTTGAAGACTTTCTGCCGGGGTGCCGTTCTCGGCTAGACCGTTCGAGAACGCCATCGCAAAGCACGCGGAGTGGGCGGCACCCAAAAGTTCTTCGGGGTTTGTCGTCGCTTCTTGACCTTCGGATCGTGCGGCCCACGTCACGGGGAATTCTGCGGCGTCAGAGGAATCCAACGAGGTGGTTCCTTTGCCGCTGAAGAGGTCGCCGAACCAGAGAGTTGTTGCTTCGCTCGTAACAGGCATTGCTGTCCTTTCGTCGATCTCAACACTATGCGTTGGCTATGCAGCGCGCATGAGAAAGCCGTGTGAAACCGATGCCGGTCGCCGCGCTGCGGAGCCGTGGCGCCGCGGGCGGTGCACTCAGTACTATTGGTTCGATGGCATCCACGATTGCAACCCCATATGAAGACTTGCTGCGCGACACTCTCGCGAACGGCGTAGCTAAGGGCGACCGAACTGGCACGGGCACCCGCAGTGTGTTCGGGCGCCAGTTGCGGTTCAATCTCGCCGAGGGGTTTCCGCTCATCACGACCAAACGGGTGCATTTCAAGTCGATCGCCTACGAACTCTTGTGGTTCTTGCGCGGCGAAAGCAACGTCTCGTGGTTGCGCGACAACGGTGTCAGCATTTGGAATGAATGGGCGGATGCCGACGGCGAGCTTGGCCCTGTCTACGGCGTTCAGTGGCGCTCCTGGCCGACACCGTCTGGTGAGCAGATCGACCAGATCTCCGAGGTCATCGAGCAGATCAAGACCAACCCCGATTCCCGTCGTCTGATCGTGACGGCCTGGAATCCTGCAGACATCCCGAAGATGGCTCTCGCGCCGTGTCACGCGTTCTTCCAGTTTTATGTCGCAGACGGCAAGCTCTCGTGCCAGCTCTATCAGCGCAGTGCCGACCTCTTTTTAGGCGTGCCCTTCAATATCGCGAGCTACGCGCTGCTCACTCACCTCGTAGCAGAGCAGACCGGCCTCGAGGTCGGTGACTTCGTCTGGACGGGCGGCGACTGCCACATCTACGACAACCACGTTGAGCAAGTGACAGAGCAGCTCTCTCGCGAGCCGTTTGCGGCACCGCAGCTGGCGATCACTGCAAGGCCGGCGAGCATCTTCGACTACAGCTTTGAAGACTTTGAGATTGTCGGCTACGAGCACCACCCGGCCATCAAAGCCCCGGTCGCCGTGTGAGCGGCAACGGTCGCACTTTCTCCGTCGCCCTGATCTGGGCACAATCCGCCGGCGGAATCATCGGTCACGACGGCTCGATGCCGTGGCATTTGCCCGAAGACCTCAAACACTTCAAAGAACTCACCCTCGGCAGCCCCGTCATCATGGGACGCAAGACGTGGGATTCCCTGAATCCACGGTTTCGCCCGCTGCCAGGGCGACGCAATATCGTTGTCACTCGCCAAGAAACATGGGCCGCGAGCGGAGCCGAAGTCGCGCACAGCATTGAAGCGGCGATAGAGCTGGCTGCGGCATCCGCTGAACAGGGCGAAGCTGAGCAACCCGACACCGTGTGGGTTATTGGCGGAGCGGAAATCTTCGCTGCGGTTCTTAGCCACGCCAGTTGGGTAGAAGTCACCGAGATCGCGGCGACCTACGCTGGCGACACTGTGGCGCCAGAATTCGGTGAGGAGTGGATGCTCGCCGCCACCGATCCGGTCGATGGCTGGCACACGTCAGCCACTGATCTTCGCTACCGATTTTTGCGTTACGAGAACCAAGAGCCTCAGCAGCGGTAGCCTAGAGGGGTGACTAAAGAGAATCCCTTCGGCCAAGTCCTTGTTGCGCTCATTACGCCCTTCACCTCTGAGGGTGAAGTCGATTGGGCCGATGTAGAGAAGCACATCGATAGCGTGATCAGTTCTGGCGCCGACGGCATCGTCGTCACGGGCACCACGGGGGAGACGAGCACGCTCACTGACCCCGAGAAGATCAAGCTCGTTGAAGTTGCCAAGTCGGTCTCTGGCGGTCGTGCCAAGATCATCACGGGCGGCGGATCTAACGAGACTGCGCACGCGATCGAACTCTACAAAGCGAGCGAGAAGGCGGGCGCTGACGGCGTCATGATCGTCACGCCGTACTACAACAAGCCAACTCAGTCCGGTGTGCTCACTCACTTCCGCATGATCGCGGACGCGACCGATTTGCCGGTGATCTTGTATGACATTCCCGGCCGCACCGGAATCCCGATCACCTACGAAACTATTCTTCGCGCCGCCAAGCACCCCAACATCCTCGCTGTCAAAGACGCGAAGGGTGACTTCAGTGAGGTAAGCCGTGTGCTCAACCAAACTGATCTCATGTACTTCTCGGGTGACGACTCCAACGTCTTGCCGCACTTGTCGATCGGTGCCTCTGGCCTCATCGGTGTGACCGCCAACATCGCGCCAGCGCCGTACCGCGTGATCGTGGATGCCGTCAACGCTGGCGACCTTGCAACCGCAACGGCCGCCCACCAAGCTCTCGAGCCGCTCGTGCGTGCAGCGATGGCCCACGTACCGGGCACGGTCGCCGCCAAGTACATCCTTCACGGTCTCGGCCGTATCTCGAGCCCGCGCGTGCGCTTGCCTCTCGTGGGCCCCGAAGACGCTGAGGCAGCCCTCATCGAAGACGAGTTGGCTCTCGTCTCGGGCATCGAGGGGCTCGATCTGTCCAACTTTCGCCCTGACCGCAATGCCGCGGCTGGGGGAGCCCTGCCCAAGATTGCCGGGGCAACCCGCTAGCTTCGCCGACGCGGGGTAGGCTCTGCCACGGGCATGGCCCACATTTTTCGCACGGGGGCTGACGGCCCCACACATCTATCTGCAAGGTACTGAATGCCAGTTTCTATTTTTGATCCGCCCGCACTTGAGTCGGGAACGCTCCGTGTCACCCCGATCGGTGGTCTTGGCGAAATCGGTCGCAACATGACCACCTTCGAAATTGACGGCAAGATTCTCATCGTCGATTGTGGCGTCCTGTTCCCTGAGGAACACCAGCCCGGAGTCGACCTGATCCTGCCCGATTTCAGCTCGATTCGCGATCGTCTCGACGACATCCTCGGCATTGTGCTCACGCACGGCCACGAAGACCACATCGGTGCTGTTCCTTATCTCTTGCGTTTGCGCCAAGACATCCCGCTGATCGGGTCGACTCTCACGCTCGCGTTGATTGAGGCGAAGCTCAAAGAGCACCGCATCAAGCCGTACACGCTCAACGTCACCGAGGGCCAGAAGGAGAAGATCGGTCCCTTCGACCTCGAGTTCGTTGCCGTGAATCACTCGATTCCGGATGCACTCGCTGTCGCCATCACCACTGTGGCGGGCACCGTCCTGCACACGGGTGACTTCAAGATGGACCAGTTGCCTCTCGATAACCGCATCACCGACCTTCGTGCGTTTGCGCGTCTGGGCGAAGCGGGAATTGACCTCTTCCTCTCCGATTCCACGAACGCAGACGTTCCCGGTTTCACGCCCAACGAGCGTGACATCGGCCCAGTACTCGAAGCGGTTATCGCTAAGGCTCCGCGGCGCGTCATCGTGGCCAGCTTCTCGAGTCACGTCCATCGCGTGCAGCAGGTGTTGGATGCCGCGATCGCCAACAACCGCAAGGTTGTTCTGATGGGGCGTTCTATGGTGCGCAACATGGGCATCGCGTCAGACCTCGGATTCCTCAAGGTGCCCGACGGGGTTCTGTTAGACGCCAAGAAGGCCGTCAACTACCCCGACAACCAGCTCGTGTACATGTCAACCGGCAGCCAGGGAGAGCCGATGGCTGTTCTGGCGCGCATGGCCAACATGGAACACCAGATTGAGGTGGGCCAGGGCGACACCGTCATCCTCGCGTCGAGCCTCATCCCCGGCAACGAGAATGCGGTTTACCGCGTCATCAATGGCCTCACCAAGTTGGGCGCCAACGTCGTGCACAAGGCGAACGCCAAGGTGCATGTGTCGGGTCACGCCGCAGCGGGTGAGCTTCTCTACTGCTACAACATCTTGCGCCCCAAGAACGTTCTTCCCGTTCACGGTGAGTACCGCCACTTGGTCGCGAACGCGAACCTCGCGATTCAGTCGGGCGTGCCCGCTGAGAACACGATCATTGCTGAAGACGGCACTGTCATTGATCTCAAGGACGGCCACGCGGCTGTTGTTGGTCAGCTCGATGTCGGTTTCGTGTATGTCGACGGCTCGAGTGTCGGCGAGATCACGGAGGCGGACCTCAAGGACCGCCGCATCCTCGCCGAAGAGGGATTCATCTCCATCTTCGTTGCGGTGGATGCTCAAACCGGCAAGGTCATCGTGGGACCCGAGATTCAGTCTCGAGGTTTCGCCGAAGACGAGGGCGTGTTCGACGCCGTGCTTCCGCAGGTTGTCAAGGCACTGACGGATGCCGCCGAGAACGGAACGCGCGATACTCACGCGTTCGCTCAGGTGGTTCGTCGCACGGTGGGTCGTTGGGTGAATACTCAGCACCGTCGCCGCCCGATGATCGTTCCGGTCATCATCGAGGCGTAACTTTTATGAATGGCGCGGGGGCTTCGGCTTCCGCGCCATTTGTGCGCCCGGACTCTTTCTCCTAGACCGCTGTCGCTTGGGGATCGCTGACGTCTGCGCGAGGGCAAACGTTGGGCTTGTTTTTCGGTGCCCGAGATGATCTGATGTGAAGATTGCTCGGCTGTGTGGATCGGGCCTGTTCAGATTCGGGGTTTCAATTGGGCGTTGCGCGCAGGTGGGTCTTTCCCATCATCTGGATGATCATTTTTGCCATTATCGCGGCGGCGCTCGTGAAGTTCGCCTTCTTTGGTGATGCACTCACCGCCGAGAGCCTCGAATACCCAACGGTCGCGATCGAAGAACAGCACTACGAAGTAGTGACAGGCACCATCGCCAATGACGTCGAGCTGACAGGAAGCATTGCCGCTGCGGCTGCGGTGCCTATTCCTGCAACCCTCTCGGGTGAGGTGCGCGAAGTTGCCGTGTCGGCCGGTCAATCAGTGAAGAAGGGGCAGGAGATCCTGAAGTTGCGGGCTGAAGTCGTCAACCCCGATGGAACATCGGGAACGCAATGGAAAATCGTCGAAGCGCCGGCAACTGGCAAGCTCACTGATTTCACCGCGCTTGTGGGGTCATCGTTTCAGGTGGGCTCTCCGGTCGGAAACGTTGCGCCACCCTCCTACATCGTGAGCGGAACCGTGCCGTCAGAGCAGCTGTATCGCCTCGTAGATCGTCCGAAAGAGGCGAGCGTTGCGATCAATGGTGGTCCGGCGCCGTTTACCTGCACGGGGCTCAGCATCGCGTTCGCCTCGACGAGCGATGGGGGCGCGGAAGCAGCGTCCGGGCCAACGGTGTCGTGCGCAGTGCCGAGTGACGTCGTGGTCTTTCCCGGGCTCACCGCCGACATCACGATTGCGGGAGGGATTGCCGAAGACGTCATGGTCGTTCCGATCACGGCGGTGGAAGGCACTGCCCTTTCCGGCATCGTTCACCTCGTGATGCCCGATGGCACGACGGAGGAACGGGAAGTCGTTCTGGGGCTCAACGACGGCATCAGCGTCGAAGTGGTCTCTGGAATTGAGGTCGGAGACACCATCTTGCAGTTCGTTCCTGGCGCTGAGGCTACCGGCGACGAAGCTTTGCCCGACAATTGTTACTACGAGGGCACTGAAGTGGTGTGCTACTAGTGCCATTGCTCTCGCTTGATGACGTCACGCGCTCGGTCGAGTTGCCTGATTTCTCGACGCTGGAGATTCTCAAGGGAATCACCCTCAATGTCGAGGTGGGTGACCACATCAGCATTGTGGGGCGTTCGGGTTCCGGAAAGTCCACTCTGCTCAATCTTCTCGGCCTCATCGACAACCCCACCAGTGGTCGCATCGTGTTCGACGGTGAACCGCTCGAGAAGCTCGCCGGCAGCAAACGCGACCGCAAGCGCGGCAGAGATGTCGGTTTCATCTTTCAGCAGTTCAATCTCTTGGCCGGTCGCACCGCCCTCGAAAATGTAATGACCCCTTTGCTCTATGCCTCCGGGCGCCAATTTTGGCGACGTAAAGTTATCGCCGCAGAGATGCTCGACCGCGTCGGGCTTGGCGGCCGGATGGCCTCGATGCCTGAAAAGCTCTCGGGTGGTGAACAACAACGCGTTGCTATCGCGCGCGCCCTTGTTCGCAGCCCCCGCCTGATCCTGGCCGACGAACCGACCGGTGCTCTGGATGTCGAAACAGGCAAAACGGTGATGGCTTTGCTGGATGACGTTGCTGAGCAATCAGGCGCGGCTCTCATCACCATCACGCACGACCCGAATGTCGCAGCGCTGGCCCGCCGGCACTACCGCCTCGACGGTGGGGTGTTGGAAGCTATTGATGTGCGCAAAATGCTTGCCGCGAGTCTGCCGGAGGCTGCGCTATGAGCTGGTGGCGCAAGAAAAAGCCTGCGGATTCACCGGCTGAGCCTGTGGAGGCACCGAGCGAGCTCGCGGAACCACCGATCGAGCCTACGGGCCTGACGACCGGGCCCGCGACATCCGCTGAACTCGTTGCACGCCCGAGTTCTGAGCTTGCCGTAATTCGTCAGGAGCCTCGCGGTGCCGTGGTCAGCGGTGTCGTTGGCGCAGTGGTTGAAGCGTGGGACGAGGTGCGCATCAATCGCACTCGTGTCTTGTTGAGCCTGATCGGCATTGGTGTCGCGGTGTGCGCGCTCGCCACTGTCGTGGGTGCGGGTACCGTGTTCGGCCAAGCCCAGACGGAACAGTTTGAGCGGGGCAGTGGTCGCCCCGCAACGCTTGCCGTGTATCCGCCGTACCGAATAAACGGAGCACAGAGTGCCGACTCGGCTACTTTCGTCGCCACTATGGAAAACATCATCGAGCGTTACCAGGTCAGTCACGCGACTCCGCTATTGCGGGGGAGCATCACCGCCAACCTCGTCAATGGCACCCAGTTCACGACTGTGCAGGGAGTGAGCGCTGCCTATGGCGTTATGCATCGCGTTGAGCTGGGCGAGGGGCGTTGGCTCACTGAGGAGGATGGGAACCGCCTTGCTCCTGCCGTTGTAATCAACGACGAGTTTTATGACGCGCTCGGTCGCCCCGATCTGCGCACCCACCCGACCATCGAGTTGGAAGGAGAAACCACTACCACTGCCGTGGTGGTCGGAGTTTTTCTGCCCCAACCGTTTTCTAGCGGGCTCACTCTGTCGATGTTGGCGGAACCATTCGAGGCCCTCGTGGGGTCCGCAGCAGGGCAGCAATCAGATATCGGCTATGAGCTGTGGGTTCCCGAAGAGCAATCAGCGCAGTTGCAAGACATCATCGCGCGGGAGATGGTCGGCGGCTTTGGGGAAGGCTGGACGGCGAACGTCCATCGAAATGACTACCTTGCCTGGGGCGGGCCAAGTCCACTCGAGCCTTTGCAATGGGTCATCGGTGGCATCGCCGGCCTGATTCTGCTCCTTGGCGGTCTCGGTCTGGTCAACATCTCTCTCGTGACCGTCAAGTACCGCGTACGGGAAATTGGTGTTCGCCGCGCGTTCGGGGCCACCGCCGGTCGTGTTTTCTTCGCCGTGATGATGGAAAGCGTCGTCGCGACGGTTGCCGCCGGTGTCATCGGCGTCGCCCTCGCGATTGTGATCGTTCAGAATCCGTCGGTGCAAGGACTTATCGCGCCCGGGGTTCAAGATCTTCCCCCGTTCCCGCTGGAGGCAGCGTTGATCGCGCTCGCGGCATCCGCGGCGGTCGGAGCGTTGGCAGGCCTCATGCCTGCTCTCGTCGCTGTTCGAGTGAAAGTTATCGACGCCATCCGCTATTAGGGCTGCTGGGGCAGAGCGGGCGCGATGAGTGTCGCTGCATTGCTCTGACAGAGGCCACCGGTAGCGTTGAATTATGGCTACGCGTACATCGTCGACCTCGCGCTCGGGTGCGTCGAAACCGCGCGCCAGAAACACCACGAATAAGACCCAAGCGACCAAACGGATGCCGCGAGGCAAGAAGCCTCCGGTCGAGCCGGAGGGTCCTCTCACCAAGCTGTGGCTCGCGCTCGCGCACATGGTCGGTGGAGCGTTCCGCGTTTTCGGCCGTGAAGAACTCACGAAAGATGAGCGTCGCGACGGTGTTCCTTTCCTCTTCTTCCTGCTGGCGATCGTCGGCGCCGTCGTCGAGTGGTTCAACCCCACCGACTCAGTAGCGATCGCCCTCGACGCATACACCTTCGGCGGTCTCGTCGGACGAGTCGCTTTCGCGCTCCCCGTGATTCTGCTGCTCTTGGCCATTTGGATGTTCCGGCATCCGTCGAGCGTTCACGACAACGGCCGCATCGGTATCGGTCTCAGCATCCTGATCGTTACTGTCGCAGCGCTCTGCCACGTCTACAGTGGTCAGCCCCATCCCTCCGACGGTGCCGAGGTAATCGCCCGCGCCGGGGGAGTCTTCGGGTGGTTGCTAGCCAATCCGCTGCTGTGGCTTGGCGGCATGTGGCTTGCCGTGCCGTTGATCGTGATCTTGCTCGTCCTTTCGCTTTTCATCGTCACTAAGACCCCGCCCAATCGGCTCCCGTCGCGACTGCGCGAGCTCTACGCGTACCTCTTTGGGGCGCAACTGCAGAGCGATGAAGAACGTGCTGCGGCGAAGAATCAGACTGGTGCGCATAAGAACGATTCCGTTCAGTTCGGTTCCTTAACCGACATCGGGCTTGGTGATGTCAACGACACCGGCTCGTTGCCATGGTGGCGCCGCAACAAGTCACAACAGACTGAAGACAAGGCGTTCGATAGTCCTGTGATTTCGCGTGATCAGTCGACCGAGATTGTTGCTCCGGCTCCGACCTCGGCGCCGTCAGTGGCTCCGGTTAAACCGCCGGCGGCCAAAGATCTCACGAAGAAAGAGGACGAGTTCGGCGTCGAGCTGCTCGAGGATCTCCTCAAGGCAGAAGACGCGGTCAAGAAGTACGCGACCGGAGAAGTGGATGCCGCAGCCACCGGTGTGCGCGACGACGGCCCCGGCATCCTGCCCGGTTTCACGACCAAGGCCAGCGAAAAGGGCAATGCGGGCGAGTTCGATGGCCCGCACGAAACCACCCCGCAGTCTACCGCGGTGTATCGCCTTCCCCAGGCCGCCATGCTCTCGGCGGGAACGCCACCGAAGTCGCGCTCAGCCGCGAATGACGAAGTGGTCGCAGCGATCACCGAAGTGCTCAAGCAGTTCAGCGTGGATGCGACCGTCACTGGTTTCAGTCGCGGTCCTTCCGTTACGCGCTATGAACTTGAACTCGGCCCCGGCGTGAAGGTGGAGCGCGTTACCGCGCTCGCCCGCAACATCAGCTACGCGGTCGCGAGCAACGAGGTCAACATCCTGTCACCCATTCCGGGCAAGAGTGCTATCGGTGTTGAAATCCCCAACAAGGACCGCGAGATTGTGTCGCTTGGCGATGTGCTGCGCTCGAGCGCCAGCACAAAGAGCGAACACCCGATGACTATTGGGCTCGGCAAAGATGTCGAGGGTGGATTCGTCGTTGCTAACCTGGCGAAAATGCCCCACCTTTTGGTTGCCGGTTCGACCGGTTCGGGTAAGTCAAGCTTCGTGAACTCGATGATCACTTCGGTGCTGATGCGGGCCACGCCTGCCGAAGTGCGCATGGTTCTCATCGACCCTAAGCGGGTCGAGCTCTCGATCTACGCTGGCGTGCCTCATCTCATCACTCCCATCATCACGAACCCCAAGAAGGCTGCTGAAGCCCTCGCCTGGGTCGTGAAAGAGATGGACATGCGCTACGACGACCTTGCAAGTTTCGGGTTCCGTCACATCGATGACTTCAATCGCGCGGTAATTGCCGACGAGATCAAACTTCCTGAGGGTAGCCAGCGCAAGCTCAAGCCCTACCCGTACCTGCTGATCGTCGTCGATGAGCTCGCCGACCTCATGATGGTCGCGCCACGAGATGTCGAAGACTCCATCGTGCGCATCACCCAGCTGGCACGTGCCTCCGGAATCCACCTCGTGCTTGCGACCCAGCGACCCAGCGTCGATGTCGTCACCGGCCTCATCAAGGCCAACGTGCCGTCGCGACTCGCTTTCGCGGTGTCGAGCATGACGGACTCTCGCGTGATCCTCGACCAGCCGGGCGCTGACAAACTCATCGGTCAGGGAGACGCACTTTTCCTCCCGATGGGCGCTTCCAAAGCCATCCGCGTTCAAGGCGCGTGGGTTCCTGAGAGCGAAGTTGCCGAAATCGTGAAGCACGTTATTGCTCAAGCGCAGCCGGAGTACCGCAACGATGTCGCGGCTGTTGCCGAGAAGAAGCAGATCGATGCTGACATCGGGGATGATCTCGATGTGCTCCTCGCAGCTACCGAACTCATCGTTAGTACGCAATTTGGTTCTACCTCGATGCTTCAGCGCAAGTTGCGTGTCGGCTTCGCTAAGGCCGGCCGTCTCATGGACCTGCTTGAGTCGCGGGAAATCGTTGGTCCCTCCGAAGGGTCAAAGGCGCGCGACGTGCTGGTGTCCGCTGAACAGCTGCCTGCAGTGCTCGCTCGACTCCGGGGAGAAGACGAGCCGGCTCCGGTCGACGCGGTAGCCGAGTCTCTCAGCGGATACGATGAAGTAGAAAGCGCCTCAGATGAGGACGCCTGGAATTTGACCGATCGGGAGTGATCGCGTGGGCGACCAACCAGTTTCTGAATCCGCTCCGCCCCACCGCACGAGCTCATTTCGTGGTCGGATGGTTCGCAAGGGTGATACCCCGGCGTCGAATGCCAACATCGCCAACATCGTTACAGTGGTGCGCATCTTCCTCGCTCCGCTCTTCATCTGGATGCTGCTCTTCGATGACGGCGAGATGGGGCTCATCCGTTACTTGGCGGCTGCGCTCTTCATCTTTGCGATCGTCACCGACACCGTTGATGGCCACCTAGCGCGGGGGCGAAACCTCATCACGAACGTCGGGATCATCCTTGATCCCATTGCCGACAAGATTCTGACCGGTGGCGCTCTCGTTGCCCTGTCGATTCTGGGTGAGCTTCCTTGGTGGATCACGATTCTTATTCTGGTGCGCGAGTTCGGCATCACGATCTACCGTTTTGCGGTGCTGTCGAAGGTCGTTGTCCCGGCCTCCCGCGGGGGCAAACTGAAGACCGTTCTGCAGGCCGTCGCCATTTCTCTCTTCCTGGTTCCGTTGTTTACCGTGCTCGGCCCGTGGGTCCTTTGGGTGAACTGGTTCGTGATGGCTATCGCTTTCATCTTGACGATGTACACCGGCATCGAATATCTGTGGCGTGCATGGCGTCACACCCGCAAATCCAACTCAGGAGCGTGACCCTTCACCAGTGACTACTGAAGAACTCGCCACGAAGATCGTGGCGATTCTCACCGAACAACGACAAACCCTTGCTCTAGCCGAGTCTTTGACGGGCGGTCTGTTGTGCGCGTCGCTCGTGGCAGTGCCTGGTGCCTCCGCTGTGCTCAATGGGGCAGTGGTGGCGTACAACACCGCCATCAAGCATCAGGTTCTGGGCGTCGATGCGAGTCTTCTCGCCATCCACGGCACGGTGCATCCGGATGTCGCAGCTCACATGGCCACGGGAGCGCGCGACGTTCTCGGCGTAGGCGAGCAACAGGCCTACTACGGCTTGGCGACGACGGGAGTCGCGGGGCCTGGCTCCCACGAGGGAAAGCCACCCGGAACGGTATTCATCGGTTTCGCTGCCACTGGCTTTGTCGAAACTCGTGATTTTGAGTTCTCGGGAGACCGTCACGAGATTCGTGCACAGGCCGTTCACGAGGCGCTGCAGTGTTTGTACGACTATCTGACGTCGGAAGACTAGCTCTCGCGGATGGTTCGTTTGTCCCCAAAACTGGTGTCAGTTCGTGGCAGGAGCCGGGAATATTCCATGTTTCGGCTCGGTTACAGTAAGCGAACTCACAAGGCTTCTCCAGTGTGGAGCGGTTAGAGTTCAGAACATAAATTGGCTGTAGTCTTAGCTATCCAGAATTGTCTGGTCGCACGATTCAGTCAGAAAGGGAGTGTCCAATGGTTCTAGTTCGTCAAGAAATCGGTGACGTTCTCCGCGACTTCCGCTTGCAAAAGGGACGCACCCTTCGACAGGTAGCAAGTAAGGCGAGCGTTGCTCTCGGATACCTCAGTGAGGTTGAACGTGGTCAGAAAGAGGCGAGTTCTGAAATTCTTGCCTCGGTAGCTGAAGCTCTCGATACGCCCATCTCCGTGATCATGCGTGAGGTCGGCGACCGTCTTGCGGTCATCGAAGGCGCAACCACGATTCCCGATACTCTGCCTGACGAGCTCGTCGCAGAGTTCGATTCGAACTTGGTTTCGCGCTAACCCCATCACGTCAGACCCATCACGTCAGTGCCCCGTTCCGGTGTGGAGCGGGGCATTCGTGCGTTCCGGGCGCTGTTGTCGCGTTTAGGGTGGAGTAATGCGATTGAGTGAGTTCTGGACGGCTGTCTCCGATGAGTTCGGTGAGCCCTACGGCCGCGTTCTCGTCAATGACCAAGTGCTTGGTCCGGTCGGCGGCGTTACCGCAGCTCAAGCGCTGTCACGTGGTGTTCCCGCGAAACAGGTGTGGGCTGCCCTGTGTGACGCCATGGATGTCCCAATGGATCGCCGCTATGGCGTTGGCCAGCGCGAGCCTAAGAAGTAATCTTTTCGATTCTGCGTGGCATGTTCGAACATCTGTTCGACATTGGTAGTCTTCTCCCTAACATCCTTTCGAATATTGAGTTTGGATGAGTTGCGCACGTCGCTTCTCTGGAATGTCAGAGCATGCCCGTAGCGTGGCATTAGCAACACAGCCTTTGTCGGGAGGTTGCGGGCCTTGCATCATCGGTCCACGCCAATCACGACAGCCTATGGGCAGCAACCTACGACCACTGGAGAAGAAGTAATGCCATCAGTAGCAGACCGCGAGAAGTCCCTTGAGACCGCTCTCGCTCAAATTGACCGTCAGTTCGGCAAAGGCTCAGTCATGCGCCTCGGCAGCGATGAGCGCGCTCCGGTTGAGGTTATTCCCACCGGCTCGATCGCTTTGGATGTCGCACTCGGCATAGGCGGGCTTCCCCGGGGCCGTATCGTCGAGATCTACGGCCCGGAATCTTCGGGTAAGACCACGCTCACCTTGCACGCCATCGCCAATGCCCAGCGCAATGGCGGAATCGCAGCCTTCATCGACGCCGAGCACGCGCTCGACCCGGAATACGCAGCGAAGCTTGGCGTCGACATCGATGCGCTTCTCGTTTCCCAGCCCGACACCGGTGAGCAGGCGCTTGAAATCGCCGACATGCTGGTGCGAAGTGGCTCTATCGACCTGATCGTCATTGACTCGGTTGCTGCGCTGGTTCCGCGCGCAGAAATCGAAGGCGAGATGGGCGACACGCACGTTGGTCTGCAAGCTCGACTCATGTCGCAGGCGCTGCGCAAGCTCACCGGTGGCCTGAGCCAGACCAACACCACCATGATCTTCATTAACCAACTGCGCGAAAAGATCGGTGTCTTCTTCGGTAGCCCCGAAACCACCGCCGGTGGTAAGGCGCTTAAATTCTACGCGTCAGTTCGCCTCGACATCCGTCGTATCGAAACGCTTAAAGACGGCACAGATGCGGTGGGCAACCGCACGCGCGTCAAGGTCGTGAAGAACAAGATGGCTCCGCCCTTCAAGCAGGCGGAGTTCGACATTCTCTACGGCATTGGCATCTCCCGCGAAGGTAGCCTCATCGACTTCGGCGTCGACCACGAAATCGTCCGCAAGTCGGGCGCGTGGTACACCTACGACGGCGACCAGCTCGGCCAGGGCAAGGAGAAGTCTCGTGCTTTCCTGCTCCAAAATCCTGCCATCGCGCTAGAGATTGAGCAAAAGATCATGCGCAAGCTCGGTGTCGGTGCAGAAGCTAAGGCCGCCAATGCAAGCGAGGCGAAAGCGCTTGCTGATGCTGCCGCTGTTGCGGAGAAGGCCGCTAAGGCCAGTGCTAAGGCTGAGGCCAAAGCTGACGGCCCTACGTTGCCGGTGGCAGCTAAGGCGCCTGCCGCGCCCCTCAAGAAGGCTTCTGGGCAGTAGGTAGTACTGGTGAATTCCTCCGACGACGATTACATCGCCCCCGTCATCGACCTCTTTGCTGACAGGTCTAGCGCTGCGCGCGCTGACGTGTTGGAGTCGTCGCCGGAGGAATCCTCCTCACAAGAACACTGGGCAGCTGAGGCCGTTGAAGAACCGCAGGCGGTGCTTCGCGCACTGCCCACAATGCGTGACTTCAGTCCGGCCAGCGAAAAAGAAGAAGAACCGCAGCCAGCAACACGTCGCGAGCCACGATTCGTCCCTGAACCGGTTGCTTCAGAAGCAACGATTTGGGCCGATCATCCCGCTAACGGATCAGCAACGGTGGAGCCGGAAGATGGTTCGTCGCGCAAGGCACGAAAGCAAGCCCGCGACGGCTTCTCCGAGATCAGCCGAGTCAGCATGCGGGCGCTTGCTCGCCGCGGGATGTCCTCGCACGAGATGACCCAGTTCCTCGCCACCCGTGAATTCGAGTCCGACGAGGTCGAGGCAGAGATCGAGCGTCTTGAAGGATCCGCGCTCCTCGACGATGCGGCCCTCGCCGAAACGCTCACCCGCACATTGCGCGAACGTAAAGGCCTCGGCTCCGGCGGAATCATTGCGGAACTTCGTCGTCGAAAGATCGACCAAGAGCACATTGACGCCGTCGTCGACTTCGAGCGTGATGAAGAACAAGAGCGCGCAAATGAAGTCGCACTCAAACGCGTACCACAACTCCGCTCACTCGACAACGAAACGGCCAAGCGCCGCCTCAGCGGATTCCTGCTTCGCAGAGGCTATTCGGGCTCTGTGGTGTCATCGGCAGTCAACACCGCGCTGGCGCCCGGTGCCGGCGGATCATCGCACGGTCCCCGCTTTCGCTAGAAGCTCGCCGAGCTTCGCGCCTGTCAACCCTCCTCAACGCTGAGGCTTAAGGTGGAACACATGATTGACGAAAAACTGGCGACCCCGCGCAGCTACGAAGTGCGCACCTACGGGTGCCAGATGAACGTGCACGATTCAGAACGACTGAGCGGCTCGCTCGAAGCTGCTGGCTACGTGCGAGCGACTGAAGGCCAAGCGGACGTCGTTGTCATCAACACGTGTGCCGTTCGCGAGAACGCCGACAACAAGCTCTACGGCAACCTCGGCATGTTGGCGAGCGTTAAGAAAGAGCACGACGGCATGCAAATTGCTGTCGGAGGCTGTCTCGCTCAAAAGGATCAGGGCGTCATCCTCGAGAAAGCTCCGTGGGTTGACGTCGTCTTCGGCACCCACAACATGGGCTCACTGCCCACGCTGCTCGAACGGGCCCGCCACAACGAAGAAGCCCAACTCGAGATCCTCGAATCGCTCGACGTTTTTCCCTCCACTCTGCCCACCCGCCGCGAATCGACCCACAGCGCCTGGGTGTCGATCTCTGTCGGCTGCAACAACACCTGCACTTTTTGTATCGTTCCCACGCTGCGCGGTAAAGAGAAAGACCGTCGCCCCGGCGAGATTCTTGCCGAAGTGCAAGCGGTGGTCGATGACGGCGCTACCGAAATCACTCTCCTGGGTCAAAACGTGAACTCCTACGGCGTCGAATTTGGCGACCGCCAAGCGTTCAGCAAACTGCTGCGCGCTATGGGCTCCATCGAAGGCCTTGAACGCGTCAGGTTCACGAGCCCCCACCCTGCCGCATTCACCGACGACGTTATCGACGCGATGGCGGAAACCCCGAATGTGATGCCGCAGCTTCACATGCCACTCCAATCAGGCTCCGACCGCATTCTCAAAGCCATGCGCCGCAGTTACCGTTCGACCAAATTCCTCGGCATCCTTGAGCGAGTACGGGCGCAGATGCCTCACGCTGCGATTACGACTGACATCATCGTGGGATTCCCCGGTGAGACCGAAGACGACTTCCAGGACACCCTGCGTGTGGTCGAAGAATCACGTTTCGCCTCGGCCTACACGTTCCAGTACTCCATCCGTCCCGGAACGCCGGCGGCCACCATGGAAGACCAGATTCCGAAAGAGGTCGTACAAGAGCGCTACGAGCGACTCGCGGCGCTTCAGGACCGCATCTCGAGAGAAGAGAATGATGAGCAAATCGGCCGCACCCTCGAGGTGATGGTGACGGCAACGGAAGGCCGCAAGCAGGCTGAAACCGCGCGACTCTCTGGCCGCGCTGAAGACTCTCGACTCGTGCACTTCAACATTCCCGAGGGCAGCGCTACGCCCCGCCCCGGTGACGTCGTCACTCTCACGATCACCGAAGCTGCGGCATTCCATCTCGTTGCCGACACCGAACCCGGGGGAGTGCTCGACATCCGTCGCACCCGGGCGGGAGACGCCTGGGACCGTGCCGAGGCAGCGTCGTGTGGAGTCCCCACGAGCGCAGGCACAAGCACGGGCGCTGGCGCAGCGGACGCGAGTCCACGCGTATCGCTTGGTCTGCCCACGATCCGTGTCGCCACGACACCGATCTATGACCCCAGCGATTCCCTGCGCTAAGTACGAAATGGCACAACCACCGCATGCCCATCACGAGCAGTCCGAACTGACCACGTCGTTGCCCGTTTCTGCCCGCTCTGACCACCCCGGCCCCGAGCCCGAGACACTTGCCAGCGACAGCGCTGACGCGTTCCCGCTGGTAGTGGTCGTCGGCGCGACCGGCACAGGCAAGTCTGAACTCTCCTTGAACACAGCGGATGGTCTTGCGCGTCAGGGCATCTCATCCGAGATCATCAACGCCGACGCCATGCAGCTGTATCGGGGCATGGATATTGGCACAGCCAAGCTGCCTCTCGACCAGCGCCGCGGCATCCCACACCACCTGCTTGATGTGCTCGACCCCACCGACGACGCCAGCGTTGCGCAGTACCAGACGGATGCGCGGCGAATCATTCGGCAAATCCAGAGTACCGGGCGCGTGCCGATCATGGTTGGCGGCTCGGGCCTCTACGTCTCGAGCGTGATCCACGACTTCCAATTTCCCGCCCGAGACCCGGAGGTTCGCGCGCGCCTTGAAGCCGAACTCGACGAGCTGGGTGTTGGGCTTCTTTTTCAGCGCCTTCAACAGCGTGACGCGGCAGCGGCGCACTCGATCGGCGCGAGCAATGGGCGGCGTATCGTTCGGGCGCTTGAGGTGATTGAGATTACGGGCGAGCCGTTCGGCGCCGGGCTTCCCGAAGAGAAAAAACTATGGACTCCCGCGCATATTCTTGGTGTAGCCGCGCCTCGAGATGAACTTGTGCCAAGGCTCAACGCCCGCGTGCAGCAGATGTGGGACTCCGGGTTACTCGATGAGGTTCGTGAGCTTCGTCCGCGCGGGCTGGGCGTCACCGCCGCTCGCGCTATCGGTTATGCCCAGGCGATCGAGCAGTTGGATGGCACGCTCACTGAGGCGGATGCGATCGAGCAGACGGCCGCCCTCACGCGCCGCTATGCGCGTCGTCAGGTGGGCTGGTTCAAGCGTTACGACCACTGTCATTGGCTGCAGTATGACGATCCCGAGCGGGCAGAGCGCGCTCTGTCGATCGTCATGGGGGAGAATGGAACGCATGGCAACGCTTAACTTCACTAAAGGTCAGGGAACTGGCAACGACTTCGTGCTGTTTTCTGATCCGGATGGTGAGATTGACCTCACCCCGAAGCAGGTTGCGGCCATTTGCGATCGTCACTTTGGTGTGGGCGCCGATGGAATCATCCGCGCTGTTCGGTCCCGCAGTCTTGACGCGGGCGCTGCGGCGCTTGCCGAAGATGCCGACGCGGAGTGGTTCATGGACTACCGCAATGCTGACGGCAGCATCTCCGAGATGTGTGGCAACGGCATCCGTGTCTACGCGGAGTACCTCGCCAATGAGGGTTTTGTTGACTTCGAGCCAGGTGACACCTTGCCGATCGGTACTCGTGGCGGCGTGCGCGATGTTCAGCGCAACATGGCTGGCTATCAAGTCGACATGGGGCGTTGGGCGCTCGACGGCGGAGAGCCGCTCGTGCGGGCGAAAGAACTTGAGGTCGCCCGTCCGGGCCTCGGTATCAATGTTGGAAATCCTCATGTGGTCGTAGCTCTTGCCGAAGAAGCAGAACTCGATGGTGTTGACCTCGGCTACATCCCCGTGATTGATCCGCTGCCCGAAAACGGCGCGAATGTTGAATTCGTGGTGCCGGCCGAGCCGCTCGTCAAGGATGGCGTTGGTTCAATTCGGATGCGCGTGCATGAGCGCGGCAGTGGCGAAACGTTGTCGTGTGGCACGGGTGCTGTCGCCGCGGCTCTCGCTATTCGTCATTACGCCGGAGCGAGCGCTCCCCACCAGTGGCGGGTCACCGTTCCCGGCGGAACCGTTGTCGTTCGCATGTTCCCGACCGAGGATGGCGAACACGTGTCGCTGAGCGGTCCGGCCGAACTCGTTTACACCGGCAGCCTAGAACTCGCGTAGCGCGCCGCTGAGGGCCGTTGACGGCCCTTCGCTGCCGCCTAGACGTCAGCGTCGTCGAGCGTTGCAGCGTGGTGTCGCGCCCGCAGTAGCCGGTAGCCCTTGTTAGTTGCGGCACGAGTGAAACTGAAGTCGTCGGGGAAGGTTGCTTCCATCCAGCGGTGGAGGGAATCCGATCCGAGGTTCTTTTGCACAACCAGCCAGGCGTCGGCGTCTTCTTCGAGACGGGGTAGCCAGGTCTGGAGAATGTTGTGCAGCTCGTTCTTGCCGACGCGGATGGGCGGGTTCGACCAAATAGACATAAACGTTATGTCTTCGGGAACATCTGCGGGCAAAACCGCGTTAATGTTGGGTATGGACAATTTTTCGGCGTTTGCGCGTACAAGATCCAGTGCGCGCTCGTTGACGTCCACCGCCCACACCGTTGCATGAGGTGACTCGAGGGCAAGGGTGAGCGCCATCGGTCCCCAGCCGCAACCGAGGTCAAGCAGGTTTCCTCCCGGGGGAGGAGCGGGCACGTTCGCCAGTAGAACCTTGGTTCCAGCGTCGATCCGTTCCGGACTGAAGATCCCATTTGACGTGACAAGTTCGCGTTCGAGACCAGCAATGGTCGCGTGAATCGTCCGCAATTTGAGATCACTCTCGGGTGATGACGAGAAGTAATGCTCGTTAGCCATGCACAGAACTTACCGAAAACTAGAGAAGTAGGGTTAACCCAATGACGCGAAACACGACAGAAACCAGTATCGAGGCCAATGATGGCGACGACGCCGAGCGTTCCGTCGACCGTGTTCTGGCCACAGAAAGCTCTGACCACGCCGCAGTGACGCGCTTCGGTGCCGAAGGAGCAGGCAAATCTGGCGCCCAGGCGCTGCAATCCGATGCTCACTATGAGTCCGATCGCGATGGTGACCAGTTCGATCGCGAGGATCGCCACGCCCTGAAGCGGGTGGCAGGGCTGTCGACCGAACTTGATGACGTCACGGAGGTCGAGTACCGCCAGCTGCGCATCGAGAACGTGGTGCTCATCGGTATCTACGGGCAGGGAAACCTGCGCGAGGCCGAGAACTCGCTTCGAGAGCTTTCTGCGCTAGCCGAGACTGCGGGCGCCGTCGTGCTTGACGGCCTCCTGCAGCGCCGTAGCCACCCCGACCCGAGCACGTACCTGGGCAAGGGCAAGGCACGCGAACTGAAGGACGTGGTCGCCGCGACCGGTGCCGATACCGTGATCGCCGATACCGAGCTTGCCCCAAGCCAGCGACGCGCTCTTGAAGACGTTGTGGGGGTCAAGGTCATCGACCGCACTGCGGTAATTCTTGACATCTTCAGCCAGCACGCGACGAGCCGCGAGGGCAAGGCCCAGGTTGAACTCGCTCAAATGGAGTACTTGCTTCCCCGTCTGCGTGGTTGGGGTGAATCGATGTCCCGCCAGGCCGGTGGCCAGGTGGGTGGTGCGGGTGCCGGTATGGGTAGCCGTGGCCCCGGTGAGACCAAGATTGAGCTCGATCGTCGCCGTATCCACACGCGGATGGCGCGCCTGCGTAAGCAGATCAAGGGCTTTGCGCCGGCGCGTGAAGCGAAGCGGGCAAACCGTGATCGCTTTGAGGTTCCGAGTGTTGCTATTGCGGGCTATACGAACGCGGGCAAGTCAAGCCTGTTGAACCGCCTGACGCGCGCTGGTGTGCTCGTGGAGAACGCCCTCTTCGCGACCCTCGACGCAACCGTGCGCAAGTCGGCAACTGCTGATGGTCGGCTGTACACGTTGAGTGACACGGTTGGTTTCGTGCGCAACCTGCCGCATCAACTGGTGGAAGCTTTCCGTTCGACGCTCGAAGAGATCGGTCAGTCCGATGTCATTGTGCACGTTGTCGACGCGTCGCATCCTGACCCTGGAGCTCAGCTCGCCACGGTGCGCGATGTTATTGGCGAACTCGGTGCGCGTGACATTCCCGAGATCGTTGTCTTCAACAAGAGCGATCTTGCGGATGACGATCAGCGTCTGCTAATTCGTGGCCTGGAGCCGACGGGTATTTTTGTCTCGGCGCGCTCCGGTGAGGGCATCGACGAGCTCAATGCGCGCATCGCAGAACTCTTGCCTTCTCCTGAGATTGAGGTGACTCTGCTCGTGCCGTATGACCGCGGCGAGGTCATTTCACGCCTCCACGTGCAGGGCCGAGTGATTTCCACCGATTACCGCGAAGAGGGCACGCTGGTTACCGCGTTGGTTCACCCGGCGCGAGTTCCAGAGATCGAAGAGTTCGTTTCGAAGCAGGCCTAGGCGGGAGCGAGAATCGTTCTCGCCTGCAGCGTGCCGAGCGCGCAGCCGTAGTTCTGGGTTGCGCGCTTAGCTGAGGCCGCGACCAGTGACACGTCTCGTCATGGCGGCTACAAGGCGGCGGCTGGCGAGCCTGGTCATGATGGTGGTGGCACGGTTCATCCCGCCGTCGATAACGCTGGGCGGCGGGTTGCGCCGGTCTACCGTGGCAAGCGCCAGCGCAACGACGCCGACGGAAGTGCGGAAGCTTCCGACCTGAGCTCCGGCGCCAGCGACGTCAAAGAACTCGGTGCGGGTAGCACCGGGCGAGAGGGCGAGAATTTTGAGCCCGGTGCCTTGCGCTTCAGACCAGAGAGCCTCGGTGAAACTTAGGACGAATGCTTTGGCCGCTCCGTAGACGGCCATGAATGGCACAGGCTGGTAACCCGCGGTGCTCGCGACATTAATAAGTACTCCCGCGTTGTGGCTGCGCAGCTGAGGGTAGAACTGGCGGGTCAGAGCTACAAGGGCGCCAACATTGAGTGCAATTTCCTGATCGATTCGCGCGGGTTCCTCATCCTCAAACCTGTTCCGGGTCGCAAACCCCGCGTTGTTCACGAGGCTGTGAACCGGGATGCCGCGCTCGGTGAGTTCTGCGGCAAGAGCGGATGCTGCATCCGGGGTCGAGAGGTCGCGTTCGATCGGGGTGACGTTTACCCCGTGGCTCGCACGGAGTTCGGCTGCTAGTAGTTCTAGTCGATCGATGCGGCGTGCGACGAGTACGAGGTCGGCGCCACGGGCGGCGAGCTGTCTGGCGAACTCTTCCCCAAGCCCTGAGCTTGCGCCGGTGACGAGGACAGTGGTTCCGGTGTAGGCGATCGCCATGGCGGCCCTTTCTAGGTGTACAGGTGTTCAGTAATGTATGTTTACACGTGTACAGTTCAGATGTCCAGCGGAGAAATCATGAGAGATAGGCAACGCAACGCTCGCGGGAGTGGAGACCAGCTGCGAGATCAGCTCGTCGCGGCCGCGAGTGAAATGCTTCTCACACCGCAGTCCATCGCCCCGCCTTCGCTGCGAGCTGTTGCACGGGCATGCTCTGTCTCTCCCGCTGCTGTCTATCTCCACTTCGAATCTCAACATGCCCTCATCGACGCCGTTATCCAGGCACAGATGCAGGCGCTAGGTCATGCCATTGGCGCTGCTGTAGAGGGCACATCGCCGCCGATCGTTCGGGCTTACGCCTTCGGGGTCGCCTATGCGACGTGGGGAATCGAGTATCCCGGCGCCTACCAACTGCTATTTGAAAGTGCCGACCGTCTTGGCGACTCAGTGCACGAAGCAGACTGGGGTTTGCTTGAAAGCGCCGCCGTCCTTCTTGTGGAGGTGACCGGCATCGATCTCACGACTGCGAACGTCATAGCGTTTCGCCTCTGGACGTCGTTGCACGGCATCGTCTCGCTTCGCTTGCATAAAGTCGATGCGCTGTGGCCGACTTCGCTTGAAGACGAAGTGCGTGCGGTCATCGACAGCCTGGTCGGCACCGTCGGCGCCACCTCATAGGGCGGGCCTCACGCGGAAGGCTCTTACTTGATGGCGCGAAGTACGGTGACAACTTTGCCGAGCACTTGGGCGTAGTCACCGAGGATCGGCTCGAAGTTTGAGTTACGCGGCAATAGCCACGTATGGCCGTCTCGTTGACGAAAGACCTTCACTGTTGCTTCTTCGTCGAGCATGGCGGCGACGATATCGCCGTTCTCAGCAGTCTGCTGTTGACGCACGACGACCCAGTCGCCGTCACAGATGGCGGCATCGATCATGGAATCTCCCACGACCTTCAGCATGAAGAGTTCACCCTTGCCCACGAGCTGACGGGGGAGCGGGAACACTTCTTCAACATGCTGCTCGGCCGTGATCGGGATTCCGGCGGCGATGCGACCGACAAGCGGCACCATTGCTGCGTCGCCCATTGACGGGCTGATCGTGCTGGATTCGTCGACGGCGTTGGGAACGTCGATAAGAACTTCGATGGCGCGAGGGCGATTGGGGTCGCGGCGCACGTAGCCACTGAGCTCGAGCTGGTTGAGCTGGTGGGTAACGCTCGACAGTGAGGAGAGGCCGACGGCATCGCCGATCTCGCGCATGCTCGGCGGGTACCCCTGAGTGGCGATTGCTCGCTGAATCATTTCGAGGATTGCCTGCTGCTTCGCGCTCAGGCTGGTGCGCCGCCGTGTTCCGCGCTCAGAAGCGTCGTCATGGGGTGCTGTTGCGTCAGTCACGGAGTCCTCTATTTCTGCCACTGACGATTCCAATGTCAGTGGCTCATTCGAAACTGTATCCGCAGAAGGGGTCAAAAACAAACGTTTGTTCGAGTGTCGGGAGCAAATGTCAGTGGCTTCTTCGAATATGTACTTGATATTCGAACTATTCGAATGTATGTTCGGAACACAACTTCGCATCCGGTTCTCCCGGCCGAGAACCGGATGCGATACCACCCCCATGAGGAGCGAATGATGTCTACTGCTGTGATTGCACCTAACGCGGCTGTCCGTGCACGGCAGTCCGCACCGCGTCTTCGCCTCACCACGCGTGGTCGCGTCGTCCTCATGACTCTCGCGGCCACGCCGTTGGTTATCGCGGCCCTTCTCATCTCGCTCAACAGCGGCGGCGCCGCTGCGACGCTCGAGTCCAACGAGAACGCGTTCGTTTATGTCGATGTCGCAGCGGGCCAGTCCCTGTGGAACATTGCCGAGCAGCACGCCCCGGGGCATGACCCGCGCGAGGTTGTTGCCCAGTTGATTGAAGTGAACCAGATGTCGTCAGCAGACATCTTCGCGGGTCAAGAGCTCGCGATCCCCGCCAGCTTCTCCAACTAGCCTGCCACGCTCCGCCGGCGTCGCCACGGGCCCCGGCATCCGGTCACAGCCTGTTCCTCTACGATTGGTGGAGTGACTTCGCTATCAGATCTCCCTATTCGTGATGACCTCAGGGGCCTTACGCCCTACGGTGCACCAACCGATCCGGTTCGCATTCAGCTGAACGTCAACGAGAACACGCATCCGATTCCGGAGGCGGTTGCCACCGACATTGTCATGGCTCTCGCCGGCGCTGTTATGAATGCCAACCGCTACCCCGACCGCGAATTCACTGAACTCCGCGAATCACTTGCGGCCTACCTCGGTCACGGCCTTGCTGCCGACAACATCTGGGCGGCCAATGGTTCCAACGAAGTGCTTCAGCAGACGCTGCAGGCGTTCGGCGGGCCAGGTCGCCGCGTGCTTGGCTTCCCGCCCACCTACTCGATGCACTCCATCATCGCCTCAGGCACCGGCACCGAGTGGGTCACGGCACCGCGCGATCCTGCCTACGACATCACGCCAGAGAGCGTCGTTGCCGCAATCGCTGAGCACACGCCCGATGTTGTTTTTCTCTGTTCCCCTAACAATCCCACCGGCACCCCCGTCAGCAACGACACGATCGTGGCCGCCTACGACGCGACCGATGGCATCGTGCTCGTTGACGAAGCGTACGCCGAGTTCTCTGATCGCGAATCGGCTCTGTCGCTCCTTGAGGGTCGCCCGCGACTTCTTGTGTCCCGCACGATGAGCAAGGCATTCGCCTTTGCCGGCGCTCGTGTCGGTTATCTCGCCGCGGATCCGGCGATCGCGGATGCCCTGCGTTTGGTGCGACTCCCGTACCACCTATCGGCGCTCACGCAGGCGGCGGCCGTAGCGGCACTGGCCCACGCGCCGCAAATGCTTGCCATGGTCGACGAGATTAAGGCGCAGCGCGATCGCATGAGCGCTGGACTCGAAGCATTGGGATTCACCCCCGTACCCAGTGAGTCCAACTTCGTATTGTTCGGCAACGTCGCTGACCCTCAGGAGCTGTTCCACAAGCTCCTCATTCAGGACATCCTGATCCGCGACGTCGGCATCCCGCACCACTTGCGAGTCACTGCCGGCACCGAAGAGGAAACCACTGCGTTCTTGGATGCGATGGCCGACCTCCAGACGCTCGGTAGAGTTGAACAATGACCTCACAGCGCACCGCGACAATTACGCGCGAAACTAGCGAGTCGAGCATCGAACTTTCGATCAATCTCGACGGCACCGGCACCTCATCTATCGACACGAGCGTGCCCTTCTACGACCACATGCTTACGGCGTTCTCGAAGCACTCGCTCATCGATCTCACCGTCAAGGCCAGTGGAGACACGCACATCGATGTGCACCACACGGTCGAAGACATTGGCATTGCGCTCGGGATGGCCATCAGGCAGGCGCTCGGCACCAAGGCCGGCATCTCGCGCTACGGTGACGCGCTTGTTCCGCTCGATGAGGCGCTCGTGCGTGCTGTTGTTGACGTCTCCGGTCGTCCATATCTCGTCCACACGGGCGAGCCTGCGGGCTTCGAGATGCACCTTATCGGTGGTCACTTCACCGGCTCGATGGTTCGTCACGTCTTTGAGGCAATCAGTTACAACGCGGGTATCACCGTGCACGTGACGGTTCTGGGCGGTCGCGACCCGCACCACATTGCTGAGGCAGAGTTCAAGGCCTTCGCTCGCGCGATGCGTGCTGCGGTTGAGCCGGATGCTCGTGTCACGGGAATTCCTTCCACGAAGGGTGCGCTCTAGAGTGGCTGCTCCTTCGGTTGTCATCCTTGACTACGGTTCCGGCAACATTCACTCGGCAGCGAAGGCTCTCGAGGCTGCTGGCGCGAACGTTCGCTTGAGTGCGGATCGTTCGGTCGCTGAGGCGGCTGACGGGCTCCTCGTGCCCGGCGTTGGTGCTTTCGCTGCTGTGATGTCGGCGCTCGAGTCAGTTCGCGGGGGCGCAATCATCGAGAAGCGCCTCACCGGAAGTCGCCCGGTTATGGGTATTTGTGTCGGCATGCAGGTGCTCTTCGCCTCGGGCGACGAACACGGCATTCAGACCGAAGGCCTCAACGAGTGGCCTGGTGTTGTAGAAAAGTTACCCGCCCCGGTTTTGCCGCACATGGGGTGGAATACTGTCGAGACTCCTGACGACACGACGCTGTTTGATTCGGTGCGAGACGAACGTTTCTATTTCGTGCACTCCTACGCTGCACAACAGTGGACGCTTGATGTTCAGCCGCCTTTTCCGCAGCCGAAGCTCACGTGGGCAGACCACGGCGGCCGATTCTTAGCCGCGGTCGAAAACGGGCCATTGACTGCCACTCAATTTCACCCCGAGAAGTCTGGCGAAGCTGGAATCCGACTACTAAGCAACTGGTTGAAGACCTTCTGATTTTGCGTTGGTTCTACGTGCACTAGTATCGGATGCTTGTGCGCGGCGTTCCGCGGTCAGGTCTTTAGAGAGCGTATCTATGAGCGAGTTCAACAAAACCCCCGGTCTAACCCTGCTGCCGGCAGTGGATGTAGCCGACGGCAAGGCAGTGCGTCTCACGCAAGGCGAGGCAGGAACCGAGAAGAGTTATGGCGATCCGTGCGCTGCAGCTCACGACTGGGCCGACCAGGGCGCCGAGTGGATTCACCTCGTTGACCTCGATGCTGCATTCGGTCGTGGCGACAACCACGCGATGATCAAGAAGGTCATCAAGTCGACGCCGAAGCGCGTCAACATCGAACTTTCGGGTGGTATCCGCGACGACGAGTCGCTGGAATCTGCTCTTGCGACTGGCGCGAAGCGCATCAACCTCGGCACTGCCGCGTTGGAAAACCCCGAGTGGGCTGCTCACGTTATCGCCGAATATGGCGAGGCCATTGCTGTTGGTCTTGATGTTCGCGGCACGACGCTGGCTGCTCGCGGCTGGACGCAAGAGGGTGGCGACATTTGGACGGTTCTCGACCGTCTCGAATCTGCCG
Source organism: Salinibacterium sp. NG253 (assembly GCF_015864945.1). Taxonomy (GTDB): domain Bacteria; phylum Actinomycetota; class Actinomycetes; order Actinomycetales; family Microbacteriaceae; genus Rhodoglobus. The sequence continues at coordinate 226,303 of NZ_JADYWF010000003.1, forward strand.
GATGCTGCCGCTACGTCGTTACTGACGTCACTAAAGATGGCACGCTGCAGGGCCCGAACATTGAGCTGCTTCGCCAGGTCATGGAGCGCACACACCGCCCGGTTATTGCCTCTGGCGGAATCTCGAGCTTGGACGACCTTATTGAGCTGCGCGAACTTGTTCCGCAGGGTCTTGAGGGCGCCATTGTGGGCAAGGCTCTCTATGCGAAGGCGTTCACGCTCGCTGAAGCGCTCGACGTCTCCTCGCACTAAGCGAATCATTTCGCGGGCGCGGACACCGGAACTGATCTAGCACTGACACGGGAGCTGACATGGGCGCAGAAATGAACGCAACGGATTCCGCAGGCGTGCCGTGGGAGGGGCGTTCCTTTGAGCCCAACGCAGCACCGGATGACGATGGCAGCGCTCCTGAAGCGCTCATGGCCACGATCACCCGCTTTCATGCTGGCGATGCCACCGAATCTGAGGTTGTCGATCAGGTTCGCGAGTCCCGCCTTCTGATCCCGCTGCTTGCCAAGGCGGGGGAGACCGGCACTACCGCCGAGGGGCTCACTGTCGACAAGACGCAAGAACTCTCAATCGTCACGGTTACGGGGCCAGATGGCCGTGCCGTGTTGCCCGTATTTAGTTCTGTTGAGGCGATGAAGGCGTGGAATCCGGATGCTCGGCCAGTGCCAGCGGCGGGCACCCGCGTGGCGCTTGCGGCCGCCAGCGAAAGCACTGACCTCGTTATCATCGATCCGCTCAGCGACAGCGAGTTCATCCTTCGTCGCCCGGCAGTGTGGGCGATCGCACAGTCTGTTCCGTGGACGCCGAGCTTCTTGCGTGCCGATGTGCGGGACGAGTTCGCAGCATCCGCTGAGAGCGAAGAATACGTCGCTGATATCCAGCTATTGGCCGGCGACCCCGGTGCACGGCTGCATGGCCCCGAGCTGGTCGTTCAGATCGCGATGCGCGAGGGGCTTGACCGCGAGACCTTAGATGCGGTCATGGAGCGGATGCGCGAACGCTGGAGTGCCTCTGAACTCATCGCTCAGTCGGTAGATTCGCTCGCAGTCCAAGTCATTCGCGCACCAGCCGCTGACGTGCCCACTAGCTGACAGCAACTAGCGGGCGCCGTCTTAGTTGACGGGGCCGGTGTACTTTTCGCCTGGGCCCTTGCCGGGGGCATCGGGGAACCGTGACTCTTCGCGGAACGCGAGCTGAACCGAGCGGAGTCCGTCACGCAGCGGGCGAGCATGGTGGTCACCGATCTCGGGGGCGGCGGCGGTCACGAGGCCGGCAAGAGCGGTAATCAGTTTGCGGGCTTCGTCGAGGTCCTTCTCTGACTCCGCATCCGGGCCATCAGAAAGGCCGAGTTTCACAGCAGCCGCGCTGAGCATGTGTACGGCGACGGTGTTGATTACCTCGACTGCGGGCACTTCTGAGATGTCTCGTGCTTCATTTGTCTCGTCTGGGGTGGGCTCGCTCATGATGTCCTTCGCTTATTGGGGTTCGCTCTGCTATTCTTATGCAGGCCCGGGGCTCGCCCCGGATACGAAAGTGGAGATTCTCCCACCTGTCAACCGCATATAAGGTTACCGGGTAGTTACACCCCGCACAGTTCGCAGGCGGTGCAGTACGCATGATCAGGTTCCTGACTGTGTGAATTGTTCCGGATGTCGGCTGCGCAGCTTTAAAGGGTGATGCAGCTTTGGCTGCGTGACGCTCCTCTTTCGTGCCACGGCATCCGCCGAACTGCGTTGATCAAACGAATACCGTTTGTCTGCGCATCACGAACTGTAAGGAGAACACGCATCAGCGATCCCCGTACCAACGACCGAATCCGAGTCCCTGAGGTCCGTCTTGTCGGACCCGGTGGCGAACAAGTCGGTGTCGTCTCGATTGACGTCGCCCTCAAGCTCGCCCAAGAGGCAGATCTTGATTTGGTCGAGGTAGCTCCCAGCTCTAAGCCTCCCGTTGCCAAGATTATGGATTACGGCAAGTTCAAGTACGAAGAGGCGCAGAAGGCGAAAGAAGCTCGTCGTAACCAGACGAACACGATTCTCAAAGAGGTTCGTTTCCGTCTCAAGATCGACAAGCACGACTACGAAACCAAGCGCAAGCGCGCCGAGGGATTCCTCGCTGGCGGCGACAAGGTCAAAGCAATGATCTTGTTCCGTGGCCGTGAGCAGTCTCGCCCCGATCAGGGTGTGCGGTTGCTTCAGAAGTTTGCCGAAGATGTGTCGGAGTTCGGTTCTATTGAATCGACACCGACTATTGACGGTCGCAACATGGTCATGATTATTGGCCCACACAAGACCAAGGCAACAGCTAAGGCTGAAGCCGAGGCCCGCAAGGCAGCTAACAAGAAGCCTCGTGAGGCAGAAGTTCCAGAGAAAGAGGAGAAAGATGCCTAAGCAGAAGACGCACTCAGGCACCAAGAAGCGTTTCAAGGTCACCGGTAGCGGCAAGGTCATGAAGCAGCAGGCGGGTATGCGACACAACCTCGAGGTTAAGAGCAGCAAGCGTAAGCGCGCACTCAACCAGGATCAGGTCATTGCGCCGCAGGACGCCAAGACAATCAAGAAGCTTCTCGGTAAGTAAAGGGTTTAGGAATACATCATGGCAAGAGTAAAAAGGGCGGTTAACGCTCACAAGAAGCGTCGGGTAATCCTCGAACGCGCTAAGGGTTACCGCGGCCAGCGTTCGCGTCTCTACCGCAAGGCCAAGGAGCAGGTCACTCACTCCCTCGTCTACGCATACCGCGACCGTCGCGCCCGCAAGGGTGAATTCCGTCGCCTGTGGATTCAGCGCATCAACGCTGCATCGCGTGCGAACGGCCTCACTTACAACCGTCTCATCCAGGGTCTGAACCTTGCTGGTGTGCAGGTTGACCGTCGTATCCTCGCTGACCTCGCGGTCACCGAGCCCGCCACGTTCGCGTCGCTGGTTGCAACCGCTAAGGCTGCACTTCCTGCTGACACGTCGGCACCCCGTTCGGCTGCGTAACTAGCCGCACAACTATTCGTGCAATCGGCACGCTGTAGTGACCAATTTGGTCCCTACAGCGTGCCGATTCTCGTATGTGCAGGGCGCGAGCTTAGGGTTAGTGGCGTGATTGATAACCCGCGCTCGCCACGTGTACGAGCAGTGGCCAAACTTGCAAAGAAGAGTGCCCGGTCTGAGACCGGGCTTTTTCTCTTGGAAGGCCCCCAATCCGTAGCTGAAGCTCTTGAGTTTCGCCCGGATCTCTTGGTTGAGCTCTACGCCACTCCTACCGCTCTCGAGCGCCACAGCGATCTCGCTCGTGCCGCCGAAGCTGCGGAGATCGAAATTGAATTCGTTTCTGAGCAGGTGCTCGAGACGATGGCTGACACTGTCACTCCTCAGGGCATTCTGGCTGTCTGCCGCCAGTTCCCGACGTCGGTTAAAGACCTTCTTGCTGGCGGGCCGAAACTGATCGCAATTCTTGAAGAGGTTCGTGATCCTGGCAACGCCGGCACGATCATTCGTGCAGCGGATGCCGCTGGTGCCGACGGCGTGATTCTTACGGGTCGCAGTGTTGACCTTTACAACCCCAAGGTTGTGCGCGCCACGACGGGATCGCTGTTCCACCTTCCTGTTGCCGTCGGTGCCGAGCTCGAAGCGGTGCTGGAGCGCGTCAAGGGGGAGGGCATGCGTGTTCTTGCCGCCGATATCAAGGGTGGCGACTTGTTGGCGGCTCGCAATGAGGGCGTTCTCGATAAGCCCTCGGCGTGGCTGTTTGGCAATGAAGCTCGTGGCCTGACCGACGAGCATTATGCCTTGGCCGACTGGGTTATTTCGGTGCCGATCTACGGACATGCAGAGTCGATGAACCTCGCGACTGCGGCATCCGTCTGCCTGTATGAGAGTGCTTTCGCGCAACGCAGCAACTGATCGCAACCGGTACTCGTGATTTAGTGTCACGACCGTGTTACAACTAGGCGCGTTGATTGACCCCCGTTGCAGGCGTGTGTTTATCTTGGTGAATGGCAGCGCAGAGCGGTGAACCTCTGGTCGTTATCGACCACGTCAACAAACATTACGGTGAGCTTCACGTGCTCAAAGACATCTCGACCACGATTAAACGTGGTGAGGTAGTCGTGGTTATCGGGCCGAGTGGTTCAGGTAAATCCACGCTCTGCCGTGCGATCAACCGCCTTGAGACGATCGACGATGGCACCATCACGATTGATGGCAAGTTGCTGCCCGAAGAAGGCGCTGGTCTGGCCAAGTTGCGCGCAGACGTCGGCATGGTGTTCCAGTCCTTCAACCTCTTCGCTCACAAGACGATTCTTGAGAACGTCACTCTCGGCCCGCGCCGCGTGCGCAAGATGTCCAAGGCGGAGGCCGACAAGAAGGCGATGGAGCTTCTCGATCGCGTTGGTATCGGCAACCAGGCATCCAAGATGCCGGCTCAGCTTTCCGGCGGCCAGCAGCAGCGTGTAGCGATCGCTCGATCGCTCGCGATGGATCCCAAGATCATCCTTCTCGACGAGCCAACGTCGGCTCTCGACCCTGAGATGATCAATGAAGTTCTCGATGTCATGGTGCAGCTCGCCAAAGACGGAATGACCATGCTCGTGGTCACCCACGAGATGGGCTTCGCCCGCAAGGCCGCCGACCGCGTAATCTTCATGGCGGACGGCGAAATCGTTGAAGAGGCCGAGCCCGAGCAATTCTTCACCAACCCTCAATCTCCGAGAGCGCAAGACTTCCTCTCGAAAATTCTTACCCACTAACTCAGCGGGTAATCCCCACAGCAGCAAGGAGAAACACATGAGACTCAAAAAAGGTCTGATGATTTCTGCCATCGCCGCCGTAGGCCTTCTTGGCCTCAGCGCGTGTGCAGCAGACACTTCGTCTACTACCGACACCGACATGGTCGTTCCCGAGTTTGAAGCAGGCACCACGATGGCTGACCTCGCTGAGGCAGGCACGATCACCATCGGCACCAAGTTCGACCAGCCGCTGTTCGGCCTCAAGGGTCCGTCGGGCGACCCCGTCGGATTTGACGTCGAGATTGGTAAGCTCGTTGCCGCTTCGCTCGGCATTAGCGAAGACAACATCGAGTGGGTAGAAACGGTTTCTGCCAACCGTGAAACGTTCATTGAGAATGGCACCGTAGACATCGTGATCGCGACGTACACGATCAACGACACTCGCAAGGAAGTTATTTCCTTCGCTGGTCCTTACTACAACGCGGGCCAGGACATTCTCGTTCTTGAAGGCAACCCTGAGGGCATCACTGGCCCCGAGGACCTCGCAGGCAAGGACGTCTGCAGCGTTGCCGGTTCCACTTCAGAGAAGAACATCGCTGAGTACGACGTCAACCTCATCACTACTGACGCTTACTCAGCATGCCTCGAGCCGCTTCGCAGCGGTAACGTGATCGCTGTCACCACTGACAACGTGATCTTGGCCGGCCTTGCCGACCAGAACCCGGGTGAGTTCGAAGTTCTGAGCAACCCGTTCACTGAGGAGCCTTACGGTATCGGTCTCGGTCATGATGACGACGAGTTCCGCGACTACATCAATGACGTTCTCGAGACCTCGTACTCCGATGGTTCATGGGATGCGGCTTGGGAATCGACTGCAGGTCAGGTCCTGAAGCTTCCGACCCCTCCTGCTGTAGACCGCTACAGCAACTAGTGTGCTCGGTGCCCGCCTGCGACTAACGCAGGCGGGCACCATTCATGCCCTATTCACTTACTTTCCAGGAGGCCCGGATGGACGTCATCTCTAACGCGATCGACGCCCTTGTCGACATAACGCCGCTCTACATGCAGGGCTTTCTTTTGACACTGGCCCTGTTGGGCATTGCTGGTGTTGGGGCGTTTATTCTCGGGGTACTCATTGCGGCGATGCGCATTTCGCCGGTTCCTTCCTTGCGTGTTTTTGCAACGGTGTACACGGAGATCCTCCGTAACATTCCGCTGCTTCTGGTGCTTTTCTTTTGTGCCTTTGTGCTCCCCATCCTTGGTGTCGACCTCGACTACTTCCTCCTAGCCGCTCTTGGCTTGACTCTGTACACCTCACCTTTCGTCGCTGAAGCGGTGCGTTCAGGGTTCAATGGTGTTCCCGTTGGCCAAGCCGAAGCCGCTCGTAGTATTGGCATGGGATTCACCCAGACGGTTGGCCTCGTAATTCTTCCTCAGGCAAGCCGCATGGTCGTTCCGCCACTTATCAACGTCTTCATTGCTTTGACCAAGAACACTTCGGTTGCCGGGGCTTTCTTTGTGAACGAACTATTCAAGGCGACCGGCGCTGCGTCCCGCGACCACGGTGACCTCGTGCTGCTCACCCTGGTGTACGCGGCAGCGCTTTATCTGGCCATTACTATTCCGCTTGGGCTCATAGCCGGAGCGATCGAGAAGAAGGTTATGGTGCTGCGATGAGTGCGAGCGTGCTGTACGACGCCCCGGGTCCGAAGACTCGGCGCAATTCCGCCATCGCCTCCGTGGTCGGTGCGATTCTCATCATCGCGCTTATCGTCTGGGCGTACTTCATCTTGGCTGCGCCGCGCGTGAGCGCTAACGGCGCTGAGCAGCCGGGGCTTTTTGACCCGTCGAGAACCGACATTCTGGCTGACCCTGAAGTCTGGGGCGCGTTCGGGCGAGGCGTTGTAAACACTTTGCGGATGGCGGGAGTCGCGGCAGTGCTGGCGATCATCGTCGGAATTCTGTTTTCTTTCGGGCGCACTGCTGCCTCTAAATGGATCCGCATTCCTACGTCGATCTTGCTTGAGATCTTCCGCGGTATGCCGTTGCTGTTGCTTATTTTCTTCGTTTTCTTGATGTTCTCTACCGGTGGTTACTGGGCCGGTGTGCTTGGTCTCGGAATCTACAATGGTGCGATCATCGGCGAAGCTCTCCGTGCCGGCATCAGTTCTTTGCCCAAGGGACAGCGTGAAGGTGGGCTGTCGATCGGCCTCACCTCGCTGCAGACCCGCTTTATCGTGGAGTTCCCGCAGGCCTTCCGCCAGATGTTGCCGATCATTTTGGCGCAGCTTGTCGTGCTGTTGAAGGACACGTCGCTTGCGTACGTCGTTGCGTATCCCGAGCTCTCCCGCACGATCAAGGAGCTCCAGAACTTCTACGGAAGTCGCTACGTCTTCACTCTTTTCGCGGTCGGACTTGTTATCTACCTCGTCATGAACGTGACCCTGTCGTACGTTGCTCGCTACGTGGCAAAGAAGAGCGGGCCGAAGGATGGTGCGACCACTCCGGATGCTCCGAAGCAGCCGGGAGTAGATGGCACGCGTGCGATCACGATGCCACCGCGTGGTCACGCTAGCTACGGCGTCGACAATGGCAGCACTGGCGGCGGCGGGTACTAGCTCTGCAATGAGGGCGGCCCGCCACAGCGGTGTCCGCTAAACTCGGGTCTTGTGTCTGAACCCACCCCGATCACAGAACCAGCGGTAACCGCAGCGGTCGAAGCAGCTCTTGCTGCCATCGAATCCGCCGCGACAATGGCCGACCTCAAAACGGTGCGCGGCGCCCATCTTGGCGAAGGGTCACCGCTTGCGGCGCTCAACGCCCAGATGAAAAACGTGGCCCCGGCAGACCGAGCGGCCAGCGGCAAGCTCATCGGTGGCGCACGCGGCCGCGTCAACGGCGCGTTTAGCGCCCGTGAGGCCGAGCTGGCCGTCGCCGAAGAACAGGCGAAGCTCGCGGCAGAAGCCGTGGATGTCACGGCCGTCGCCACTCGCTACGTGAAGGGAGCTCGGCATCCGCTGAGCCTGCTCATGGAGCACATGAGCGACATCTTCGTCGGCATGGGCTGGGAGGTCGCAGAAGGCCCCGAGCTCGAGAACGAGTGGTTCAACTTTGACGCCCTCAACTTCGACGAAGACCACCCGGCCCGCGCCATGCAAGACACGTTCTTCATTGACCCCGTCGACTCGCACTTGCTGTTGCGCACGCACACGAGCCCGGTTCAGATCCGCTCCCTTCTTGAGCGCCCTCTGCCGGTGTACGTCGTCGCGCCCGGACGCGTGTTCCGCACCGACGAACTCGATGCGACCCACACTCCCGTCTTCCACCAGCTGGAGGGTATCGCGATCGACAAGGGCCTCACCATGGCGAACCTGCGGGGCACGCTTGAGCACCTCGCGCGCGCCATGTTCGGCGAGGGCGCCCAGATTCGTCTGCGCCCCAACTACTTCCCGTTCACCGAGCCCAGCGCCGAAATGGACGTGTGGCAGCCCAACGCCAAGGGTGGCGCCCGCTGGGTTGAATGGGGCGGCTGCGGAATGGTCAACCCCAACGTGCTTCGTGCCGCCGGGATCGACCCCGACGAATACCAAGGCTTCGCCTTCGGAATGGGAATTGAGCGCACGCTGCAGTTCCGCAACGAAATGAACGACATGCGAGACATGGTCGAGGGCGATATTCGCTTCTCCCAGCAGTTCGGAATGGTGGTCTAATGAAAATTCCCATGAGTTGGTTGCGGGAATTCGTTGAGATCCCGACAGATATCACCCACGAACAGGTTCACGCTGCGCTCGTGAAGGTTGGCTTTGAAGAAGAAGACGTCCACGGTTTCGATATCTCTGGTCCGGTAGTGGTTGGCCAGGTTCTTGAGTTCGTTGGTGAGCCCCAATCCAACGGCAAAACCATTAACTGGTGCCAGGTTGACGTTGGCGAGGCTGAGCCACGCGGCATCGTGTGTGGCGCTCACAACTTCGTTGTCGGCGACAAGGTTGTTGTCACGCTTCCCGGCTCGGTTCTTCCCGGCCCGTTCCCGATCGCTGCGCGCAAGACTTACGGTCACGTCTCCGACGGAATGATCGCGTCTACTCGCGAACTTGGTCTCGGAGACGAGCACGACGGCATCCTCGTGCTGTCTACTCTTGGTCTTGACCCTGAGGTCGGCACGAGTGCAATCGAGTTGCTCGGGCTCGACGACTTCGCCGTTGAGATCAATGTCACGCCCGACCGTGGGTATGCCATGTCGTTGCGCGGCGTTGCGCGTGAATACGCTCTCTCGACGGGCGCAAAGTTCACCGATCCTGCCGACGCTCCCACGATCACCGAGGCGAGCGGTTTCCCCGTGGTCATCGCTGACGACGCGCCCATTCGCGGTCGCGCCGGAGTGCGCGCCTTCGTCACGCGCGTCGTGCGGAACGTGGATGTCACCAAGCCAACGCCGTCGTGGATGATCACGCGCCTGACGCTCGCCGGCATCCGCTCGATCTCGCTCACGGTAGACATCACGAACTACGTCATGCTCGAACTCGGGCAGCCGATTCACGCCTATGACCTCGACCGAGTGTCGGGCGGATTGACGGTTCGTCGCGCGAAAGCGGGGGAGACGCTCACCACCCTCGACGACAAGTCGCGCACGCTCAACCCTGAAGACCTGCTCATCACCGACGAGTCCGGTCCCATCGGCTTGGCTGGTGTCATGGGTGGAGCAAGCACTGAAATCACGGATGCCTCGACCAACGTTCTGATCGAGGCAGCCAACTTCGAACCGATCTCGATCGCGCGCACTGCTCGCCGCCACAAGCTCGGCAGCGAAGCATCACGTCGTTTCGAGCGCGGAGTCGACCCGCTAGTGGCTTCTGCGGCGGCTGCGCGCGTCGTGGAGCTTCTCGTGGAGCTGGGCGGCGGCACCGTCGATACTCTCGGCAGCGACTTACTAGCCGAGCACACCCCAGATGCTGTTGATCTGCCCGAGGGCTATGCCGAAGGCCTTATCGGCGTTCATTACTCCGCCGATGAGATCACCGACTCTCTGCAGGCTATTGGCGCCGAGGTTACTGTGACTGACACTGGCTGGAGCGTGACACCACCGAGCTGGCGTCCCGACCTCGGCGACAAGACCACGCTCGTTGAAGAAGTTGCCCGCATCGTGGGTTACGACCGTATTCCGGCTGTGCTCCCCGTCGCTCCTCCGGGCCGCGGGCTCACTCGCGCCCAGCGCCTGCGTCGCACTGTCTCTAACAGCCTCGCGGCATCCGGCCTCACCGAGGTCTTGGCCTACCCGTTCATCTCTCAGCACTCGAACGATCTTTTTGGTTCGCCTGAAGCTGGGGGAGCGACCACGATCAAACTCGCAAATGCCTTGGACCCGGATGCCGCAACCCTGCGTCGTTCGTTGCTACCGGGCCTCGCGGCGATCGCGCACCGCAATGTCTCTCGTGGACTCACGGACCTCGCTCTCTTCGAGGTCGGGACGGTGTTCCTGCCCGAAGCAGGCCACCGTTACGGAAGCACCTCGTTGCCGCTCGGCTATGAGTTGCCCAGTGACGCCGCTCTCGCCGAACTGCGTTCGAGCATCCCGGAACAACCGTGGCACGTTGCCGCGCTGTTCCTCGGTGATGCCGTTACGCGCCAGCCGGGTCAGCAACCACTCTCTCGCGGGCTCGCGGATGCTCTCGCCACTGTTCAGCAGCTGGCGGCGACGCTGTCCGTCGACATCGACGTCGTGACGGGAACCCATCAGGCGATGCACCCTGGTCGCACCGCCGAGCTTCGCGTGGGCGACCACACTGTCGGCTACGCCGGCGAGTTGCTGCCGGCCCTGGCGCTTGAACTCGATTTGCCGCGTGTTGTTGCGGTGCTTGAGCTCGACCTCACCGTGCTGATCACGAGTGCTGCTGTAGATATCGCTGCGGCTCCCATCGTGTCGTACCCGGCCGCTACGCAAGACCTGTCTCTCGTAGTGCCGGTGGCTGTTCAGGCTGGCGAGTTGTTGGCCATCATCCGCGAGGGTGCAAGCGAACTCTTGGAGAACGTGCGGCTCGTCGATGACTACCGTGGCACCGGCATCCCGGAATTGCACAAGTCGCTGACTTTTGCGCTGAGGTTCCGCGCCAGTGACCGCACGCTCACGCAGGTAGAAGCGACCGACGCGAAGAACGCTGCGGTTGCCCTTGCTGGCGAACGAGTGGGCGCTGAACTGCGCGAGTAACCACTAATTGGTGCGAAAGCCGGTTGTCTCTCGCAGAGTGGCAACCGGCTTTTTGCGTTTGTCGATTAGCCTGCCGCGCGCTCTGGGCACTACTCTAGAAATGTGACCGACTTCCGCACTTGCAGCCAGCGATTCTCGCTGAGCTTTGTGGTGCCGTCTTCGCCGGTTCTCCGCGGGGCTGACGAGCGACGATAGGCGGAGTTTCGCCACAACCCACGAGGTCGTGTGTGATTCGCCGCCGCAAGTGTTCTCGATTCCGAACCCACTGAAGGTAATTCCATGTCAATTTCGGTCGCTGTGGCCGGTGCCAGCGGTTATGCCGGTGGCGAGCTTCTTCGCCTGCTGTCCACCCATCCTGAGTTCGATGTCACGACGGTGACTGCGTTTAGTAACGCCGGTCAGCGCCTCATCGATGTGCAACCGCATTTGCGGTCTCTCGCACACCTAGTTTTTCAGCCGACGGAGCCCGAAGTGCTCGCCGGTCACGATGTTGTTTTCTTTGCGTTGCCACACGGCAAGTCGGGAGCGCTAACGGCTGAGCTCAGCCCCGACACTCTCGTCGTTGACTGTGGTGCCGATCACCGCCTCACCAGCGAAGACGACTGGGCTGCCTTCTACGGCGGCGAGTTCTACGGTGCCTGGGACTATGGGATGCCCGAACTGCTGCACGCCGCCGGGGGCACGCAACGTCAAGTCCTCGCCGGTTCGAAGCGTATTGCGGTGCCCGGCTGCAACGTGACAGCTATCACGCTGGGGCTCGCTCCCGGCATCCGTTCCTCGTTGATCGAGTCAGAAGACATCGTGGCGGTGCTTGCGGTCGGCCCTTCGGGCGCGGGGAAGAGCCTGAAGGTTAACCTGCTCGCGAGCGAAATGATGGGCTCTGCTTCGGCGTATGCCGTTGGCGGCACTCATCGTCACACTCCGGAGATCGCGCAGAATTTGAAAGTCGCTGGCGCTTCATCGGTGACGGTGTCGTTCACTCCCGTCCTCGTGCCCATGTCACGCGGCATTCTGGCGACCTCCACTGCGAAGCTCGCTGACGGGGTCACCGCAGCCCAAATTCGGGAAGCGTGGGAGACCGCGTATGCCGACGAGCCGTTCATTCACGTCTTACCTGAGGGGCAGTTCCCGCGCACCGCTGATACGTTGGGCGCCAACACCGCCCTGATCGGGCTTGCCGTTGACGAAGCTGCGCGTCGCGTGGTCGTCGTCAGCGCAATCGACAATCTTGTCAAGGGCACCGCAGGCGCCGCCATTCAATCGACAAATATTGCGTTAGGCCTTGAGGAAACCCTCGGTCTGGCGCTGGACGGAGTAGCACCATGAGTGTCACATCAGCCGCAGGATTCGAAGCAGCCGGGGTCGAAGCGGGGCTCAAGGCCAGTGGTGGTCTCGATGTCGCCCTCGTCGTCAACCGCGGCCCACGCTTCGATGCAGCCGCCGTATTCACGAGCAATCGTGCGCAGGCCCACCCCATCATCTGGTCCAAGCAGGTTATCGACGATGGCGTTGTCACAGCGATCGCCCTCAACTCGGGTGGAGCCAACTGCTTCACGGGCCCGCAGGGTTTTCAGGTAACGCACGCCACGGCAGAGCACGTTGCTGAAGCGCTCGGGTCATCGGCCGGCGACATCCTCGTCTGTTCGACCGGTCTTATTGGAGAACCGCTTCCGCAAGACAAGGTTCTCGCCGGGATGTCGGCAGCAATCGGAGCGCTCAGCACCGACGGGGGCCCCGATGCGTCGCTCGCCATCATGACCACCGACAGCAAGCCCAAAACTACTGTCGCGACCGGCACCGGCTACACCGTTGGCGGCATGGCCAAAGGGGCGGGGATGCTCGCGCCGGGCCTCGCGACAATGCTCGTGGTCATCACCACTGACGCCGCTGTCGCTGCAGCCGACCTTGACGCGGCGCTGCGGGAAGCCACTCGTGTGAGTTTCGACCGTCTCGATTCGGACGGCTGCATGTCGACCAACGACCAAGTAACGCTGATGGCGTCGGGCGCCTCAGGCGTAACTCCGGATGCAGCCGAGTTTGCCGCACTTGTCACGAGCGTCTGCAGCGATCTGGCCGAACAACTGCAGGGCGATGCTGAGGGCGCAAGCCACGACATCCGCATCGAAGTTGTGGGGGCAGTAAGCGAAGACGACGCTGTCGTAGTCGGCCGTTCGGTTGCTCGCAATAATCTCTTCAAGGCCGCGATCTTCGGCAACGATCCTAACTGGGGCCGCGTGCTTGCCGCGATCGGAACCACGGATGCTGCCTTTGACCCCTATGCGGTCGATGTGTCGATGAATGGTGTGCGGGTCTGCCACGCGGGCGCCCCCGATCGTTCTCGCGACGAGGTGGATCTCACGGGCCGTGCTGTGCACGTGCTGATCGATCTCGCGACGGGCGATGCCGAAGCGACCATCCTGACCAACGATCTCACGCACGATTACGTGCATGAGAACAGCGCGTACTCAAGCTGATGCCGGCTTTTACCCACGGCGCTGAACACGAGCAGGCCATGACGAAGGCGGGAGTGCTTATTGAGGCGCTTCCGTGGTTGAAGCGTTTTCGTAACCGCATCATTGTGGTGAAGTTTGGCGGCAACGCCATGATCAACGACGAACTGAAGCGTGCGTTCGTGCAGGACATGGTTTATCTGCGTCTTGCTGGTGTGCGCCCCGTGATTGTTCACGGTGGCGGCCCCCAGATCACCAAGGAGCTCAAGATTCGCGGTATCGAATCGGAGTTCCGTGCTGGCTACCGTGTGACGACAGAAGAGTCGATCGACGTGGTGCGCGATGTGCTCACCGATCAGGTCGGCGCTGAGCTGGTTGATCTCATCAACGAGCACGGAGATCTTGCTAACGGCATTGCCGGGCACGAACATTCGCTGTTTATCGGTGAACGCATGATCAAAGAGATCGAGGGCAAGCGAGTTGACCTCGGGTTGGTCGGTAATGTCACCGAGGTTGATCCTCAGCGAGTGCTTGACGTCTTAGCGAGCGACAACATCCCTGTGGTATCGACACTGGCCCAAGAAGCGGGAGAGATCGCTGAAGACGCCTCTGGCCTGCTCAACGTCAACGCGGATTCTGCGGCGGCAGCGCTAGCTATTGCGCTCGAGGCGGCCAAGCTCGTCATCCTCACGGATGTTGCCGGTCTCTACAGCGACTGGCCCAACCGTGAGTCGCTCGTCTCGATCATCAACACTGACGAACTGCGTGAGCTGCTGCCGAGTCTGGAATCGGGCATGATCCCGAAGATGACAGCCTGCCTTGAAGCGGTAGATGCTGGCGTTCCGAAGGCCGCGATCATCGACGGTCGAGCCCCGCACTCGATCCTGCTCGAAGTATTCACGCAAGATGGAATTGGCACCGAGGTGGTACCCGCATGACCTGGAAAGACGACTACGCCCACCGGATGATGAACACGTTCGGTGTACCGAAGGTGGAGTTCGTGCGGGGCGAAGGCTGCACGGTCTTCGATTCCGAGGGCAAGCGTTACCTCGACTTCTTGGCTGGCATTGCGGTCAATTCACTCGGCCATAACCACCCCGCGATTGTGGGCGCGCTCAGCCGCCAAGCCAACCTCCTGCACGTCTCGAACTTCTTCGCGACCGAACCGCAACTCGCGCTCGCGGCACGACTGCTGCGCATTTCGGGTGCCGGTGACGAGGGGCGCGTGTTCTTTGCGAACTCGGGCACTGAGGCAAACGAAGCTGCCGTCAAGCTCGCTCGCCTCACCGGGCGCCCGCGCATCCTGTCGTTGATGGATTCCTTCCATGGTCGGTCTATGGGGGCTCTCTCGATCACCGGCAAGGCATCGCTGCGCGAGCCTTTTGAGCCGTTGCTTCCCAACGTCGAGCACATTGATTCCACTATCGAGGCCCTCGAAGCTGCGATTGGACCGGATGTCTCGGCCCTCATCGTCGAGCCGATCAAGGGAGAGGCTGGGGTGCACTCGTTGCCCGCCGGCTACCTCGAAGCGGCTCGTGAATTGACGACTCAGCACGGTGTGCTGCTCATCATTGACGAGATCCAGACCGGAGCCGGACGCACAGGAGACTGGTTTGGCTTCCAAGAGAGCGGAATCGTTCCTGACGCCATCACTATGGCTAAGGGAATGGGCGGGGGAGTGCCGATCGGTGCGCTCGTGACGTTCGGGAAGGCATCCTCGCTGATGCATCCCGGTCAGCACGGCACTACTTTTGGTGGCAACCCACTCGTGTGTGCCGTTTCGGAAGCGGTCTTGGGTCAGATTGAGTCTGACGATCTCGTGGCGAATGCCGCTCTGCGCGGTGCCGAACTGCGCACCGCGCTGGCCCGCATCGATTCTGCGTTGATCGTTGAGCTTCGCGGTCGCGGACTCCTGATCGGCATCGGACTTGCCGAGCCTGTCGCGCAAGAGATCGTGGCGGTTGCGCTTAAGCACGGGCTGATTATCAACGTCCCCAATTCGTCGACTGTTCGACTTGCTCCGCCCCTCATCATTGGCGATGCCGAAATCGCCGAGTTCATTGACACGTTCAGCACGGTGCTGGACGAAGTGACCAACACAGCATCTACGGAGGCATCATGACCAGGCATTTTCTTCGCGACGATGACCTCAGCCCGGCCGAACAACTCGAGATTCTCGATCTCGCCGAAAAAGTAAAGGCCGATCGGTGGGGGCGCAAGCCGCTAGCGGGTCCGCAGACCGTTGCTGTGATCTTCGACAAGTCATCAACTCGCACTCGCGTCTCGTTCGCTGTCGGCATCGCAGACCTTGGCGGTTCGCCGCTCATCATCTCGACCGCCAACAGTCAGCTCGGCGGTAAGGAGACAGCCTCAGACACGGCTCGCGTTCTTGAACGCCAGGTGGCCGCCATTGTCTGGCGCACCTACGGCCAGCAGGGTCTTATTGAGATGTCCCACGGAACCCAGGTTCCCGTGATCAACGCTCTCAGCGACGAGTTCCACCCGTGCCAGTTGCTCGCCGACCTGCTCACGATTCGCGAGCACAAGGGCGAGCTCAAGGGCTTGACCGTCACGTTCCTCGGTGATGGTGCAGACAACATGGTGCACTCCTACCTGCTCGCTGGCGCAACCGCGGGAATGCACGTGCGCATCGCGTGCCCCGAAGATTACCTACCGCTGGCGGATGTCGTCGCTGACGCGGAGAAGATTGCGGCCTCCACGGGGGGTTCGATTTCAATTCTCACCGACGCGGCTGAAGCCGTGACGGGTGCGGATGTTGTTGTCACCGACACGTGGGTGTCGATGGGCAAAGAAGACGAGAAGGCCGCTCGCGTGGCTTCTCTTGGTGCCTACAAGGTCGACACTGCGCTGATGGCGCTCGCAAAGCCTGACGCTATCTTCTTGCACTGCTTGCCTGCTGACCGCGGGTATGAGGTTGAGGCCGACGTGATCGATGGCCCGCAGAGTGTCATCTGGGATGAGGCGGAAAACCGCCTGCACGCCCAGAAGGCTCTCATGATTTGGTTGCTCGAACAGGCTGCCTAGTATTTGGCGGCATGAAGCCGCCGTTGTAGTTCCCTAAACTGATTCACGACGTCAAGGAGAAAAACATATGTCAGAACGCGTAGTTCTCGCCTACTCGGGCGGACTCGACACTTCGGTAGGTATCGGCTGGCTCAAGGACGCCACAGGCAAAGAGGTCGTCGCGCTCGCGATTGACGTCGGCCAGGGCGGCGAAAACATGGATGACATCCGTCAGCGCGCACTTGACTGTGGTGCTGTTGAGTCGATCGTTATCGATGCCAAGGATGAGTTCGCTGATGACTTCCTGATGCCAGCACTCAAGGCAAACGCGTTGTACCAAAAGCGTTACCCGCTGGTTTCGGCTCTCAGCCGTCCGGTGATCTCGCGTCACCTTGCACTCACCGCCAAGGCTCTGGGTGCCGACAGCGTTGCTCACGGTTGCACCGGTAAGGGCAACGACCAGGTTCGCTTCGAGGCAGCTGTTGCGGCTCTCGCCCCCGACCTCACGAGCATCGCTCCCGTGCGTGACCTTGCGCTTACTCGCGACAAGGCGATCATCTACGCCGAAAAGCACAACCTTCCGATCCGCCAGTCGGCAGCGAGCCCTTACTCGATCGACAAGAACGTCTGGGGTCGCGCGGTCGAGACCGGATTCCTCGAGGACCCGTGGAATGCTCCGATCGAAGAGCTTTATGAGTACACTGCTGATCCTGCCGCTGGTCTGCCCGCCGACGAAGTGACCATCACTTTCGAAGCCGGAATTCCTGTCGCCATCGATGGCGTCGCGATGTCGGCTCTCGCCATCGTTGAGCACATGAACGCGCTCGCAGGCAAGCACGGCATCGGCCGCATCGACGTAGTCGAAGACCGCCTCATCGGTATCAAGAGCCGTGAGGTTTACGAAGCTCCCGGCGCGATGGCACTTATCGCCGCCCACGAAGAGCTTGAGTCACTCACGATCGAGCGTGACCTTTCCCGTTACAAGCGTGGAGTTGAGGCCGAATGGTCGAACCTCGTGTACGACGGACTCTGGTATTCAGGTCTCAAGCGTTCACTCGACGCGTTCATCAACGACACCCAGCGCTACGTCAGCGGAGAGATCCGCATGACACTCCACGCTGGCCGTGCGGTACCGACTGGCCGCAAGTCAGAGCAGAGCCTCTACGACTTCAGCCTTGCCACCTACGACACCGGTGACACGTTCGACCAGTCGCTCGCTAAGGGCTTCATCGAACTCTGGTCATTGCCGAGCAAGATCTCGGCTCGTCGCGACGCAAAGCAGGGCTAATCATGGCGCAATCTGCCGAAACTGGTGAGGGACAACTCTGGGGAGCCCGCTTCGCAAGTGGCCCTTCACCTGAGCTTGCCCGGTTGAGCAAATCAACTCACTTCGACTGGCAGCTTGCGCAGTATGACCTCGCCGGTTCGCGAGCGCACGCTGTTGCGCTCGCGGCCGCGGGGTACCTCGACGACGTTGAACTCGAAACGATGACGGATGCCCTGACATCGTTGAGTGCAGCCGTTGCCGATGGCAGTTTTACCGCCCTTGAGTCCGAGGAAGACGTTCACGCCGCTCTCGAGCGTGGGCTCATCGAGCGTGCGGGTGCTGAGGTCGGAGGCAAACTCCGTGCCGGGCGCAGCCGCAACGACCAAATCGCCACTCTTGTGCGCATGTACCTGCTCGACCATGCGGGCGCAATTGCCGCGATGGTTGTCGACCTGATCGACGCCATTGTGGCGCAGGCTGAGAAGCACGATGCGGCCATCATGCCGGGTCGCACCCACCTCCAACATGCGCAGCCAGTGCTGCTCGCGCATCATTTGCTCGCGCACGCGTGGCCTCTGGTGCGCACGCTCGAGCGCTTGCGGGACTGGAAAGTTCGCGCATCCACATCGCCGTATGGTTCTGGCGCGCTTGCGGGCAGCACGTTGGGGCTCGACCCCGCGCTGGTCGCTCGGGAGCTGGGGCTTGCTCGCCCCACCGAAAACTCGATTGATGCAACAGCGAGCCGGGACGTTGTGGCGGAGTTCGCGTTCATTACCGCGCAGCTTGGTATCGACATTTCGCGTCTCAGTGAAGAGATCATTCTTTGGAACACGCGCGAGTTCGATTTCGTGCAGCTCGATGACGCGTATTCCACGGGGTCGTCGATCATGCCCCAGAAGAAGAACCCCGACATCGCTGAGCTTGCTCGAGGCAAGTCTGGTCGCCTCATTGGTAACCTCACGGGCCTGCTTGCCACGCTCAAGGCCCTGCCGCTCGCGTATAACCGCGATCTTCAGGAAGACAAAGAGCCCGTGTTCGACTCCGTCGAGACTCTCGAAGTGCTCTTGCCAGCGTTCACTGGCATGGTGGCAACGTTGCGCTTCAACACGGAGCGCATGGCCGAGCTTGCACCTCAGGGTTTCTCCCTGGCGACGGATGTTGCTGACTGGCTCGTGCGCCAGCATGTTCCGTTCCGTGAGGCTCACGAAATCAGCGGTTCCCTCGTGCGTTTCTGTGAAGACAACTCGCTCGAACTTCACGAACCGACCGATGACGACTACGCCGCCATTTCACCTCACCTCACGGGCGATGTGCGCTCGGTTCTTACGGTGGAGGGTTCTGTATCGAGCCGTGCCGGCGTCGGCGGAACCGCTCCCGTGCGCGTTGCGGAGCAGCGTGCCGAGCTCACCGAGCGTGTTCGCGTGCTCGCTGCTGCTCTCGACCCGCAGGTTATCCGCTAGACGTGTTCGAACTGCTCAGCAGGCCGGCGACCGAGGTTGCGCCGCTCTTGCTGGGTGCTGTCGTGCGCGTCGGTGAGGTCGCGGTGCGGCTCACCGAGGTCGAGGCATACCTGGGCGAAGTCGATCCTGGTTCTCACGCGTTTCGCGGCCCCGGCAAACGTAACGCTGTGATGTACGGCCCGCCCGGCCATCTTTACACCTATTTCACCTACGGCATGCACACGTGCGCGAATGTCGTGTGCATGCCTGAGGGCGTCGCCTCAGGAATCCTTTTACGTGCCGGCGAAGTGATCGAGGGGATGGATGTCGCGGCCGAACGTCGCGCAACATCCAAGAAACCGGCCGACCTCGCTATGGGGCCCGCCCGCCTCGCGGTTGCGCTGGGCATTCGTTTGGATGATGCCGGCACCAACCTAGAGTCGGGTCGCGTTCGTCTGGAACTGCCGCAGTCGCGGTCTCCGTTCAGCGTTGGTCCGCGCACGGGCGTCGCGGGTGCTGGCGGCACTGACAAGTATCCGTGGCGCTTCTGGATTCCGGGGGAGCCGAGCGTGTCCCCGTATCGCCCCGCAGTGAAGCACAAGCGCAGCTAGTGGCCCGCTTCACACCGCTAGAGCAGCGGATTGATGAGTGGGCGCACCGGCGTCTTGACCGCGTTCGCGATGGCGGTCCGCAGCATCCGCACGGTAGCAGTCGGGTCCAACCACAGCGCCTCCGCACGTGGGCTATCGAGTTCACCGTGTTCGTGCTCAAGCAAGCCTGGGCGTGCGTCTTTGGGGGAGCGCTGTTGACAGTTCTCGTGCTGACGCGCCTCTGGTATCCAGAGTCGGCGGCCCTCGCCCGCAACGACTTTCTGGTGTTCGCTGCTCTCGCCATCCAAGTTCTCATGGTGGTCTTCAAGCTGGAGACGCTGCGCGAGCTGCGGGTGATCATCCTGTTCCACATCGTGGGCACGGTGATGGAGATTTTCAAGACCGATGCTGGGTCGTGGACCTATGAGGGCGACGGCGTGCTGCACATCTTCGGCGTCCCGCTCTATAGCGGTTTCATGTATGCCGCGGTCGGTTCCTACATGGTGCGCGTGTTCCGGCTCTTCGAGCTTCGTTTTGATCGCTATCCGCGACGCTGGATCACGGCCATTCTGGCCACGCTGATCTACGTCAACTTCTTCAGCCACCATTTCATCGTCGACGTTCGGTGGTTCCTCTTCGTGGCCATCGCGGTGGTGTGGTGGCGCACGGTCATGCACGTCAGGGTGTCGCGGGCGCGGTTCCGGATGCCGATTCTGGTCTCGTTCGTGCTGGTCGCAGTATTCATTTGGATTGCAGAGAATGTGGCGACGTGGTCGAACGCGTGGGTATATCCCAATCAGTCGGAGGGCTGGGAGTTGGTATCGATCGCCAAGCTTGGTTCGTGGCTGCTGCTCATGATCGTCTCAGTGGTCTTGGTGACGTGGGTCGAGAAACCACAGCCGCCGGAAGCGATCGCCGAGAACGCCACCGCGCAGCCGTAATGCTAAGCCCACGCAGAGCAAGTGCCGACTGGCTGCCTAGCGCCCGACAAGCAGGGCTGCGGTGCAGAGCCCAGCCCAGACGAGGCTCACGAGCGTGCCAATGATGAATCGTTCGCGGGCAGCTGCGTTCTCGAGCTCTGAGAAACGACCGAGTCCTTTGATCGCAACGATGACGGCGATCGCTCCGGGCTGCCACACCATGAAGGATGCGATGAACGCGAAGCGCTCGAGGTAGCCGATCGTGGTTCCGCCGCGCAGAATCTCACGTTCAGGCAGGGGAGAGTCGGCGTCAATCACGAGGATGCCGCCATGTTCGCCGCGCGGCGCCGGATACGAGGCGAGCGAGAGCACGAGCGCCACGAGTGGGCTGCCGGCGAGAGTGGCTAGTGCGACGAGGGCGGCGCTGAGCAAAATGATTAGTCCAGAAGCATCACCGGGCAGAGGGTTTCCGGTGGAACCCAGGATGAGGGCGATACCGACAGGCAGTAGCGAGACGGTGGCGAGCCAATACTTTTCGGTGCGCGCGGCAATCATGGATGCGCCGATCGCTCCGATTGTGAGAACGAGTACCGCGATCCACCAGCCGGTCATGACGTGCCTTTCTCTGCGCTGAGCGCGTTGTCGGTTACTACTTCACTGTGTGCTCTGTCGAGCAGGTTTGCAAGGGCGCGAACGGCCTCTTCTTCTGTGCGAAGCCCGGCGACGAGAGCCCGCTGGCTGGCAGATTGTGGGGAGATGCCGAGGCGCTCGGCCGCATCGGCCTGAGTGATTCCGGTGCTGAGCAAGTCGTAGAGTTCCCAACCGTTGTCTGTGCGACGGTTGCGAAGCAGAATCAACAGCTCAAGAAGTGGCTCGATGTCGCGGGCCAGCTCGCTCTCGGGGTCGGACTCGACGGCGCATTTGGCTGGACTCTTCTTGGCGCGGTCGATGGCGTCTCTGGCGGCGAGAAAGGCAGGGCCACTGGTTGCGCGCACGCTTGTTCCGAACGGCAGGGGCACTGCGCCGATACCGATTCCCACGCTCCACTGTTCGGTGCGGGTCAGTTCGAGGGTGATGTCGAGAGCCGCCTGTGCCGACGTGAGCAGCATTTGCGCTTCGTCTCCGGCGGTGCGTTCGGCGGGCAGCGCGAGGTCATCCGCGCGCTCGGTATTGATGCGCTGCAGGGTCTGGGCTACGGCATCCGCGCTGCTGCGGCTGTTTCTTTGGTCCGCTGTGATCACAAACATAACTAAAGGCTACAGCATTGATTCTCCAACATCAGGCCCACAAGCATGATTTCTTCAGATCAGTGCCTCAGCATTGCGGATAACGCGTGGCAGGCTGCTCTCAGCACCCCGCCGATAGGCACTACGGTTAATGACGTGTCAGCGACAGCATCAGAATCTCTCAGTACCCAAAGCAACGACAGCTCTTTCGAGAGCTTGTGGCAAGAGCTCACGTGGCGCGGTCTCGTGCACGTCTCTACCGATGCAGATGCCCTTGAGAAGCTTCTCGACGGTGACCCCATCACCTACTACTGCGGATTCGACCCGACCGCGCCCAGCCTTCACTTAGGCAACCTCGTGCAGCTTCTGCTGCTGCGCCGTCTTCAGCTGGCTGGCCACAAACCTCTCGGACTCGTCGGGGGAGCGACCGGCCTCATCGGAGATCCCCGCCCCACAGCGGAGCGCACGCTCAACGACAACGAAACTGTTGCCGAATGGGTCAGCTACTTGCAGGCCCAGGTCTCCAAGTTCTTGAGCACCGAGGGTGACAATGCCGTGCGCATGGTCAATAACCTCGACTGGACAGCGCCGATGAGCGCGATCGATTTCTTACGCGATATCGGCAAGTACTTCCGTGTCGGCACGATGCTCAAAAAGGATGCGGTGAGCGCGCGTCTCAATAGCGACGCTGGCATCAGCTACACCGAGTTCAGCTACCAAGTCATGCAGGGCATGGACTTCTTGGAGCTCTACCGCAACTACGACTGCGTCTTGCAAACCGGTGGCAGCGACCAGTGGGGCAATCTCATCAGCGGCAGCGACCTCATTCATAAGGCTGAGAGCGCGAGCGTTCACGCTATTGGTACTCCGCTCATCACTAACTCGGATGGCACCAAGTTTGGCAAGAGCGAGGGCAACGCCATTTGGCTCGACTCGAAGATGACGAGCCCCTACGCGTTTTACCAGTTCTGGCTCAATACCGATGATGCTGATGTCATTGAGCGCGTGAAGATCTTCACGTTCCTGTCGCGGGAGCAGATAACCGCTCTCGAGACCGCTGTTGCTGAGGCGCCGTTCCGTCGCGAAGCACAGAAGACTCTCGCGTTCGAGGTCACTTCTCTCGTTCACGGCCGCGCTGCAACGGAAGCGGCAATCGCAGCATCTGCAGCTCTCTTCGGCCAAGGGGAGTTGGCGTCATTGGATGCGGACACTCTTGCCGCAGCTCTGCGCGAGCTCGCCCACGTCGAAACCTCAGCGGACGCGACCGTTGTGCAATTGCTCGTCGACACGAAACTGGTGTCGAGTGCAAGTGAAGCACGTCGCGCAATCTCGCAGGGCGGTGTCTACCTCAACAATGTTGCCGTAGCGGATGACCAGGCCACGGTGGGCAGTGACCTTCTGCCGGGAAACGTGGCCGTTCTCCGTCGCGGCAAGAAGACGCTCGCGGGAATCTTCGTCACCTCCTAGCGCGAGCAGCACCCGCAGAAGTGGGCCGACTACTTTTGTGACCAGCCAACGTTCGACTTCACTACACGCGACCTTCCTGTTCCCGAAGGCGCCGATGTCCGCTTTGTTCGCGGAGCGGTAGCGGATGCTCTGCCCGCGATTCGCGAGGCTGCGGGTCACGGCGACATCTGGATTATGGGCGGTAGGTCAATTCGCCCATCTGGTTTACGAAGTCGTACCGCCGAACTAGTCGTCGCTCTGCCGCTGGTTGTCTGGCTCATTGCCACCATTAACTCTCAAGTTTCACCGCACGGTTCGAGCACTACGCAGTGTTTTGGGGCCCTCATTTTTGCGACACGCCCGGGATGCACGTGGTGTTGGTGAGGGGGGCAAAATGCACGTAATGTTTCCTCTTGTCACCCCAAAGGTGCGGAAGTCCCGGGCAGTTCTGCTGCTAGGTTTCCGGCCTCAAGTGGGGGCCACCATTCTCCTGAATCTTTTGGGTTCAGGTCGAGTCAAACATCGGTTTACCTCTTGTGGGTTGCGGTGTCAGATCTTAGGATGAGAACCCGCTTTATTCGCGTGTTGGTCAGTTGTTGTGTGCCGTTCTGGTGCAGTTCTGCTGGTTT
>NZ_JADYWF010000004.1 GCF_015864945.1 Salinibacterium sp. NG253
CACTTCTGTCCACGTCGCGGTCAGCGTCAGCGGTGCGGTCACCGGATTGGTGAAGTCGTAGGCGGCGCCGCTGACCATCCAGCCGGCGAAGGTGTAGCCGGTGCGGGTGGGGTCGGTGGGTGCGGTGAGGGTGTCGCCATCGGAGACTGACACGTCTGCTGTGGTTGTTCCGTCAGCGGCATCGAAGGTAATGATGTAGCTGGCGGGAACCTCTGTCCACGTCGCGGTTAGCGTCAGTGGCGCAGTAACCGGGGTGGTGAAGTCGTAGGCGGCGCCGCTGACTGTCCAGCCGGCGAAGGTGTAGCCGGTGCGGGTGGGGTCGGTGGGTTCGGTGAGGGTGTCGCCGATGGCAACGAACGCGGTGTCGGTTGCCGTTCCGCCGGCCGCGTCGAAGCTCGCGATGCGCACGAATTCGACACTGATCTGACCGCCGGAGCCAACAGTGGCGGTAGCGGCCGTATAGCCGATCCCTGCCGGAGCCGTGGAATTGGTGATGAGGGCACCGTTCGGGTCTCCACCATTAGTAGCTGCCCCTGGTGCGCCGATGCCGTGAATGTCGAGTACTCCAGAGGAGGAGCTGTCCTGGCCGCCGCCGATGCCTGCGCCTGAGTTGTCGCCGGTAGCGGTGGTGGTGCCTCCGGTGAGGATGGTGGTGCCGCCGTTGCCCTGATATCCGCCGCCGATGCCCGCGCCACTGCCGCCTCCGGTTGCGTCTAGCGTGCCACCGCTAACGGTCGTGGTGCCGCCGTCGCCTTCCTGGCCGCCGCCGATGCCTGCGGCCGCGAAGCCTCCGATCGCGCTGATGGTGCCGCCGCTCTGAGAGGTGGTGCCGCCGTTGCCATTAAGGCCGCCGCCGATGCCTGCGCTTCTGTTGCCGCCGGTTGCGGTGATGGTGCCGCTGTTGGTGGTGGTGCCGCCGTTGCCGTTAAAGCCGCCGCCGATGCCTGCGCCGTGGTAGCCGCCGGTTGCGGTGATGGTGCCGCTGTTGACGATGACGGAGCCGCCGTCGCCTTCCTGGCCGCCGCCGATGCCTGCGCTGTGGTAGCCGCCGGTTGCGGTGATGGTGCCGCCGTTGACGATGGTGGTGCCGCCGTCGCCTCCGTCTCCGCCGCCGATTCCCGCGCCGAAGCGGCCGCCTTGTGCGGTGATGGTGCCACTGTTAACAATGACGGAGCCGCCAGCGTTGCCTTCATTGCCGCCGATGCCCGCACTGTACCGGCCTCCGGTTACTGTGAGCGTTCCGCCGCCGGGGGCAACGATGGTGAGCGTGGAGGTGCTGGGAACCTCAATCGCCGCCAGAGAGTCAGGGAGGGAATCGTTGACGGTGAGGTCATGCCCGTTGAGGTCAAGCGTGATCGATTCGCCCGGTTTGACCGTTATTGACCTGCCTGCCGGAGCAACGATATCGGCAATGAGTTTCACGGTGCCGCCATCGGACGCGTAAGCGAACGCGTCTGGCATGCCGCCCCAACTGCTGACGAGGTACGTTGCGGCGGCGTTCGCTGGCAGTGCGCCGACGAAAGTCAAGGCAAGCGCAAGGGCGACAGTGGTAATGCTGGGCAAGATTTTAGGGCGAGGCATCACGATAGTTCTCCTGTTGGTCGGGTGGAGGAGCTGCAGGAGAGGTAATCCCAGGCACTAAAGGCTGACGCTAGCAGGCGCAGTCCCAGCCGCGGGCCGTTACGGCGGAGATCGCTCTTCCGGGCGCCCACTTTGGTCGCCAACTGCGCACGTGGGCCTACCCCTGTTCGCGTCCTAGACTGGTCGAGGCCTGCGCCGCCGCAGTCCTCCCCGACGAGAAGGATGCTTGTGTTCCCCACCACGTTCCCAGCCCCGATCATTCCTGCAGCAGACTCCGTTCCGGCACTGCGTTGGGGCATCATGGCGCCCGGTGGAATCGCCGCGACGTTCGCAGAGGCGGTGCACGCGCACACTGAGCAGAAGCTCGTGGCCGTGGCATCCCGCAGTCTCGATCGTGCCCAAGACTTTGCGAACACCTGGGGCATCGAGAAGGCCTACGGCGACTATGCCGAGCTGCTGGCCAACCCCGACGTCGACGTGATCTACATCGCTGCGCAGCAGCACGTTCACCGCGATCTAGCGCTGCAGTCGATCGCCGCGGGCAAACACATTCTGGTCGAGAAGCCGTTCGCCATGACCGGTGCCGAAGCTCGCGACATCCTGGCCGCAGCCCGGGCCGCCGGAGTGTTCGCGATGGAAGCCATGTGGACTCGCTACCTGCCCCAAACCTCGATCATTAACCGACTTGTTGCCGACGGAACTTTTGGCGATATTCACCTCGTCACCGCCGATCACGGCCAGCACATTCCCGAGGGGCACCGGGTGCGTTCGCTCGAGAGCGGGGGAGGAGCGCTGCTCGACCTCGGCATTTACCCCATCGCCTTCGCATCGCAGATTCTCGGCGCACCTACTGCCGTGCACAATGTCGGCTCGCTCATCGAGAGTGGGGTGGATGCCCAATCCCTTCTTACCCTCAGCTATGCGGGCGCGGCTCAGGCCCAGCTCAACACCACGCTGCTCGCGCGCACCCCCATCACGGCATCCGTCGCCGGCACCGAGGCGCTGCTGGAGGTCGGCAATGGCTTCTTCACGCCCACCTCGCTGACGCTCTCGAAGCCGGGCTTCAACGGCGAATCAATTCGCTGGAAAGACGAAACCGGCATTGTTGGTCATCGCGGTCTCAGCTACCAGGCCACGGCGCTCGCCGGTTTTGTGGCGCAGGGCCTCACCGAATCACCCGTGCACACCCTCGATGAAACCGTCGCGATTCTCGACACGATCGACAGTGCCCGCTGGCAGCTCGGTTACCGCTTCCCGTCGGAGCAGTAGCGCGAAAGAACCCTCGACGCAGTGCGATTTACGCGCAATCGCTCTGTACTGTTGATGCAGCAATTGCCACGCGATCGGAGATCTCATGACCGCAGAATCGACAACCCCTACAGACACTGATCTGCCGCAGAGACCTATAGCGACGCGGATGCTCGCCCCCTGGGTCTTCTGGCCAGCGGCCGGGCTCATCATCGCGATTACGGCGTTCTCGATCATCGCTCCGAACCTCGCCAACTCGGTTTTCAACTCGCTGCAGTCGAGCGTCATCAACTCGTTCAGCTGGTATTACGTGCTCATCGCGGCATTCTTTGTCGCGTTCGCCCTGTGGCTGGGCTTCAGCCGCTACGGCGACATCAAACTGGGCAAGGATGACGACGAGCCTGAGTTCTCGATGATCGCCTGGATCTCCTTCCTGTTTGCCGCGGGCATGGGCATCGGGCTCGTGTTCTATGGTGTTGCCGAACCGCTTAGCCACTTCGCGAACCCGCGTCCTGGTGTTTCGGGCACGGAGATTCAGCTCGCCCAGCAGGCGATGAGTCAAACGTTCTTGCACTGGGGTGTGCACGCTTGGGCTATTTACGTGGTGGTCGGCCTCGCCCTCGCGTACGCGATTCATCGTCGAGGTCGCCCCATCTCGATCCGCTGGACTCTTGAGCCGCTGCTCGGCAAGCGCGTTCGGGGTGGCTGGGGCAACCTCATCGACGTCATCGCGCTCGTCGGCACGGTCTTTGGCGTTGCAACTTCACTCGGTCTTGGTGTTCTTCAAATCGCCGCCGGTCTCGAAAAGACCGGCATCGCCGAGTCGAACCTCACGACTCAGATCGCCGTCATCGTGGTCATCGTCGCGTTCACGATTTTGTCGCTAGTTTCGGGCATCGGTCGCGGCATGAAATGGCTCTCGACCACGAACCTTCTCTTGGCGGCTGTGCTACTGGTGTTCCTTCTCATCGTCGGGCCGACGGCGTTCCTTTTCCGCGAATTCGTGCAGTCGATGGGTAACTACCTTCAGGGCTTCATCGGCCTCAGTTTCAATGTGAGTGCGTATGAAGGCCAGGCCGGCGAGCAATGGCAGGCAGGTTGGACAACCTTCTACTGGGGTTGGTGGATGTCGTGGGCTCCGTTCGTCGGCGTTTTCATTGCCCGGGTGTCCAAGGGCCGCACCGTGCGCGAGTTCGTGGGCGGCGTCATGCTCGTGCCCACCGTGCTCACGTTCCTCTGGTTCAGCGTGCTCGGCGGAAACGCGATCTACCGCGAGCTGTACGGTCAGGGTGGCTTGGTCGCAGCCGACGGATCGGTGGATGCCGACTCGGCGCTCTTCGACCTGCTCGCGGGTCTTCCTGCCGGTACCGCTCTCACCTTCGGCGCGATCTTGTTGATCGGCATCTTCTTCGTCACCTCTGCCGATTCGGGTGCGCTGGTGATGTCGATGATTGCTACCGGAGGTTCGGCGGAACCGCCCAAGCGCATCCGCGTGTTCTTTGCTCTGCTCGCATCGTTCTTGGCGATCGCTTTGCTGGTAACCGGTGGGCTGCAAACGCTGCAAACGGCCGCAATCCTGTCAGCGCTCCCGTTCAGCGTGGTGATGCTGATGATCTGTGCGGCGACAGTGACAGCGTTCAGTCGTGAGCGGCGCGCGTATGACCGAGCGCAGCGTGCCCAGTTCGTCGACCAGATCGGCACCTTCTACGGTCTTGAGGTCGAAGAGCCGCTGTTGCGCGATACGGTTCACCCGCTTCGTGCGGCCCTCGATCGCCTCCGTAAGAAGGCCGCGCAGTCGGGCGGCGGAATCTCGCAGGTCACCGAAGATGCCATTCTTTCCGACACCGGTTTGCCATCGCCAGACAACATTGCTCAGGCTGATGCGATCGTCGAAGACGAGGTGGAGACCCTGCAGGCGTTCCAGGCCGAGGCGCAGGCCAAGCGCAAAAAGAATAAGTCGACAGAGTAGGTGGCAGCGGGCGGCCGACGATTGTTCGCGCCGCTCGCATCCCCATTGTGGAAAATCTTTACGCACAATTGTGTTTCGCTCAATGATTGCAGAGTGAAATCATCTCAATTGCTACTGAAGAGCGGGCTTTCCCGAGGCACCCGAGCGCTCACGTCAGAGCGAGGAGACGTACCGGGCTGGGTGCTGATTACTCTCATGACCGCAGGTCTTGTGGTCATTATTTGGGGTCTTGCGGGTCCAGCACTCAGCTCGGTTTTTGAACAGGCCATTGATCGCGTCACCGGCTTCTAATGCGTGCGCGCTGGCGCGAACGCGGCAGGCTGCTGGGCGCTGACGAATCCGGGTCCGCCGTGGTGGAGTTCGTTCTCGTCTCCGCTCTGCTGACGGTGTTGACGCTCAGTGTCATCCAGTTGGCTCTTGCGTTGCACATCCGCAATACGGTGTTGGATGCCGCGGCGGAGGGCGCGCGCTTCGCCTCCCTTGCCGACACCTCGTTGGGCGATGGCGTCACGCGCACTCGTGACCTCATCTCTACGGCGCTGTCTCCCGGCTATGCCTCGGACGTGAGCGCGAGCACCACATCCCACCTCGGGCAACCCGCCGTGCTCATCACCGTACGAGCTCCGCTCCCGCTCTTTGGCCTTATCGGTATTAGCGATGGCTTGGAGGTGTCGGCCCATGCGGCAATCGAGCAGGTTCGCTGATGAACGGGGTTCGTCATCCCTGGAATTCATTACGGTCGGCATGGTGATGCTCATCCCGCTCGTGTATCTGGTGCTCACGATGTCCGCGATTCAGTCCGCAGCTCTTGCCGCTGAGGGCGCTGCCCGCCAGGCGGCGCGTGTGTTCGTTCAGGCTGACACTCTCAGCGAGGCAAACGCGGCGGCGTCGCGCGCGGTCGAGTTCGCCCTCGACAATCACAACGTGGATGCCGCAAGCGCGGCGGTCACCATCTCGTGCGCGCCCGATCCCAGCGATTGTCTTTCCCGCCACAACTTCGTCACCGTACAGGTGGCAATTGCTGTGCCGCTCCCGCTGGCGCCGCCGGTCTTGACTGGGTCATTTCCTCTAGAGGTGCCGCTCGATGCGGCCGCAACGCAGCAGGTTTCTCAGTTTGCGGGGTCGCGCTAGTGAGCCGGCGCGATGGGCTGCGCGACGACGATGGTTCTGCACTCCTGCTCACCATCTTCTATGGCTTCCTCTCTCTCGTGCTCATCTTTCTGGTGGTCGCAGCAACCTCGCTCTATCTGGAACGCAAGCGACTCTTCACACTCGCGGATGGCGCTGCTCTTGTCGGAGCAGAATCCTACGATCTCGACGATGTGCTGCGAACGCCCCAGGGGTTTCGCCCGCAATTGACGCCCGCCAAGGTCGCGGACGCGGTGGGGGAGTATGTCGCTGCCGCCCCGACCTCAGAGTTCGACGGGCTCACCATTGAGCAAGCGACGAGCATCGACAATTCCAGTGCCACGGTCTCGCTGTCTGCTTATTGGCGACCACCGTTCGTCTCGCTCTTGGTCCCGGAGGGCCTGCGCATCGAAGTTACGGCGAACGCTCGTTCGGTCTTTTCCTAGCGTTCTCTGGAGGCCCGTCACGAGTACACCGAAATCCTCCAGCCAGCGATCACATTCCATCCAGCGAACAGGGAGTTTCGATCCGTAGCGTGGGTGGTGCGCTTCTCGCAGGCGCATCACCGAAGCAAAGGAGTTAGCCATGAAACGAATCGCAATCGTCGGAGGCCACGGCAAGATTGCCCTGAGTCTGGCCGAGCTTCTCACCTCTCGCGGTCACCACGTGCACTCGTTGGTCCGCAAGCCTGAGCAGGAGGCTGACATCAGCGCCACGGGCGCCATGCCTGTCATTGCAGACATCGAGGCACTGAGTGCCGAGGAACTCTCTGAAATCTTTATGGGACACGATGTCGTCGTGTTCTCGGCGGGTGCTGGTGGGGGAAGCCCCGAACGCACCTATTCGGTTGACCGTGATGCGGCCATCCGCACCATGGATGCTGCTGCCCACGCGGGCGTCAAGCGCTACGTCATGGTCTCGTACAAGGGTGCCGGTTTTGACCACGGTGTTCCCGAAGACAACGCTTTCTTCGCGTATGCAGAAGCGAAGGCGGCTGCCGATGAACACCTCCGCACGGGCCCCCTCGAATACACCATTGTCGGCCCGGGATCACTCTCGAGCGAAGCCGCATCGGGCATGATCGGCGTCGGCGATGACGCCACCGACGAGCACACGAGTCGCGACAACGTGGCCCGGGTTCTCGCCGAAGTGATTGATGCCGACAACACGATCGGTCACACCATCGAGTTCACTGATGGCGCGACCCCGATTCCGGATGTTATCGCCGCTATTGCTTAGCGTGCGGGATAAATAGAGATCCCACTCCCAGCGCGATCAACGCCACCCCACCGGTCGCGCTGAGGGTGGTGATTCTCTGCGGTGAGCGAGCGAACCAGTCTCGGGCGAAGCCAGCAGCGATCGCCCACGACGTATCCGTCACTACCGCGATCGCCATAAACAGCAGGCCCAAGAGGAGCAATTGCAGTTGCACGTTCCCGGCTCCGAAGCTCACGAACTGCGGCAAAACAGCGACGAAAAACACGGTCGCTTTGGGATTCGTAATGCCGACAATGAAACCTTGGCCGAAGATGCGCCAGCGTGACTGGGGGCGGGGAGCTGCGTCATCCGCTGTCGTGTGAGCGTTGCGGTGACGGATCGCTTGAACGCCGAGGTAAACCAGGTAGGCGGCGCCGAGATACTTCACGATGGTGAACGCAATAACGGATTGCGCGATGATCGTGCCGACGCCGAAGGCCACGGCGAAGACAAGCACAACTCCTCCCGTGGCATTACCTAGAGAGCTGATGATGCCGCCAAGCTTTCCCAGCGAAAGCGAACGGCCGATCAAGAAGAGCACACTGGGCCCCGGAATGAGGATGATCGGCAGCGCGATGAGCACGAAGGCAATCAGGTTGCTGTTCGGGATCATTTCGCCAGTCTAGGGCTCCGGGCTCGCCGGAGAAGACCGGCTGGCACCGGCCAAATCTCCGGTGCCTAGCGCTGCGGTTTCGTGATGTACCGCGGCACGTACCGCACCATGATTCCAGCGCCGATGAGGCCCAGTATTCCCACTGCCCCCGCGGCAAAGGAGATGGAGGCCACGGCCGTTATCCCTGCGATGAGCAGGGGAGAGGATGCCTGGCCGACGCCTCCGGTAAAGCGCCAGGCTCCGAGGAACGGGGCGGGGTTGTCTTGCGGAGCAAGGTCGGCGCCGAGGGTCATCAGGATGCCGCTGCCCAAGCCGTTGGCGAGTGACAGGAACATGGCGGCGAAGATGAACCAACCCACGTTCTGCGCTGAGTCGTGGGTGAAGGAGAGCACGAGGTGGCCGATGCCGAGACCAACGAGAGAGGGCACGGCGGTCCACAATCGTCCGAAGCGGTCCATGATCTGGCCGCCCGTGTAGAAGAGGGCGAAGTCCACGGCCCCGGCGATGCCGATGATGATGGCGGTGTTGGTGTCGGCGAGCCCAATGCTCACGGCCCACAGCGGCAAGATCACTTGGCGACTCGCACGCATTGCTCCGATGACGGCGGCACCGAGCCCGAGGCGCGAGAGCAGCGCACGATTGCGGTGCACGGTAGCGAAAAGCCCGTGTGATTCTTGCTCTACTAGGGCTTCGCCGTCCCGCAGCGTGCGGTTGTTGATGCGAGTGGTGTGCACCGCACCGAACGTTGTCGCGGGATCGGGAAGGAGTACGAGCACCGCGGCGGCGGCAAGTGCTGCCACAACATGAATCCAGAAGGCAGCAGTCACGGTGCCGGTGAGGTGAATGACTCCGGCAGAGATGAACGGTCCAATAAATATGCCGAGCCGGAAGGTTCCGCCGAGTGTAGAGAGTGCGCGTGCCCGGTAGGCGACGGGTACGAAGCTTGTGAGAAAAGCATGTCGCGCGAGCGCGAACACAGCAGCAGCCAGTCCGAGCAGCAGCACACCGAATCCGAGTGCGACGGGGTTGGGCGCGAGAATCGCGATCACGACTCCGATGATGGAGAGTGCACTGGCGCCGATCATGGCCGGGCGTTCGCCAACACGGGAGATGAGCCATCCGCTCGGGATGTTGCCGAAGAGTTCACCGAGAGTCAGCACAGCAGCAACGAGGCCGGCTATCGCGAGGGTCGCCCCGAGGCTGTCGGCAGCGATCGGAATCAGCGGGATGATCGCGCCTTCACCGATCGAAAAAAGTAGTGTCGGCAAGAGAACGGGAAGCCCGATCGAGCGCCAGCTAAAGGGTTGTCCTGTTGTGCTCATCGCCGTCCATAATATGTTGTGCGGGCCAGAGGGTGCGCGCGAACGGGCACGAGGCCAACAGGTGTCGCGTGGGGTTCGCGGGTAGTCTGGTTGGTGACATGGATGAACTGGACTTTTCTGACGACATCGCGGCGCTGCGCTCCACCTTTGCGGACATTCGCCAGGTAGTCGACACCGACCGGCTCACGTCGGAGATCGCACGATTGAGCGAGGCGGCTGGCGCCCCCGATTTGTGGGATGACACCGACAAGGCGCAGAAGGTCACGAGTGACCTCAGTCACCGTCAGGCCGAGCTGGCCAAGATCAATTCCATCTCGAGTCGCCTCGACGATCTCGAGATCATGGTCGAGTTGGCGAACGAAGAGAGTGACGATCAGGCGGCGGCGGATGCTCGCGCCGAGCTCAGGGGCATCACGAAGACGTTGGGCGACCTCGAGGTGCAAACCCTCCTCAATGGCGAGTTTGATCAGCGACCCGCTGTCATCACCATTCGCGCGGGAGCCGGTGGCGTCGATGCCGCCGATTTCGCCGAAATGCTGCTGCGCATGTACCTGCGGTACGCCGAGCAGCACTCCTACCCCACGCGCGTGCTCGACACGAGCTACGCCGAAGAGGCCGGCATCAAGTCAGCGACCTTCGAGGTCGACGCTCCTTTCGCTTTCGGAACGCTCAGTGTCGAGGCTGGCACGCATCGTCTCGTTCGCATGAGCCCGTTCAACTCAGCAGGCAAGCGCCAGACGAGTTTTGCCGCGGTCGAAGTTGTTCCTCTCATTGAGACGACGGATGTTGTCGAAGTTCCCGAGAACGACATCCGTGTCGATGTCTTCCGGTCTTCCGGCCCCGGCGGCCAGTCGGTTAACACGACGGACTCCGCAGTGCGCATCACTCACTTGCCCACGGGAATTGTGGTGAGTTGTCAGAACGAGAAGAGCCAGATTCAGAACCGCGCTGCCGCCATGCGCGTATTGCAGTCGCGGCTGTTGCTGCTTCAGCGTGAGCAGGAAGCGGCCACGAAGAAGGAGATCGCGGGTGTCATTACGGCGAGCTGGGGCGACCAGATGCGCAGCTACGTTTTGGCTCCGTATCAAATGGTGAAAGACCTCCGCACGGAGTTTGAGGTTAATAATCCTTCGAATGTGTTCGATGGTGACCTTGACGGTTTCATCTCAGCGGGAATCAAATGGCGCAAGCGCGCCATCGAATAACCACGACCGCTCGGTCTACCGAGGGCTCCACTGATCAGTCATTCGCTGCCGGTGTGCCCTGAACTGGGCCACCCTGTGAGTACGTGCCTGCGGTGCGTCGCTGCCGAGTTCTCAGGTGCGGCTCCTTAGGCTGGCTCCAAATGATTCGTTTTGATTCTGTTTCGAAGTCGTATCCGGGCACGACACGACCGGCGCTGAACTCTGTTGACCTTGAGATCCTCAAGGGCGAGTTCGTGTTTTTGGTTGGCGCATCCGGCTCGGGCAAGTCGAGCTTTTTGCGGCTGATCCTCAAAGAGGAGAACCCCACGAAGGGTTCCATCCACGTGCTCGGTCAGCACCTGAATACGCTGTCGAGCCGCAAGGTGCCCTATTTCCGTCGCAACCTTGGCGTGGTTTTCCAAGACTTCCGTCTGCTGCCCAACAAGACGGTCTTCGACAATGTGGCGTTCACGCTGCAGGTCATCGGCAAGAGCCGGGGCTTCATCCAAGAGGCTGTTCCGGATGCCCTCAAGATGGTCGGCCTCGCTGGCAAGTCGAATCGTTTTCCTCATGAACTTTCGGGTGGTGAGCAGCAGCGTGTGGCCATCGCTCGCGCTGTGGTGAACAAGCCCGCCATTATGCTCGCGGACGAGCCGACCGGAAACCTTGACCCGGCGACCGCTGCGGGAATCATGACGCTCCTCGAGCGCATCAATCTCGGTGGCACGACCGTGCTGATGGCTACCCACGATGCCGGCATCGTCGACCAGATGAAGCGCCGAGTGATCGAACTTATCGGTGGACAGATCGTGCGCGACGAGCTTCAGGGTGGATACCAAACGCAGACGGTTCCCACTCAGGGGCGTATTCCGCATCCTGCGGCAAGCAAGCCTTCGAGCGCTGCGCCGACTGCGACCCAGTCTCCGGCACGCCCGATGACCTTGCCGTCATCGCAGGGTGAGGGGCTCGACGCATGAGGCTCGGACTGATCTTAGGAGAGGTCGGCAGCGGATTGCGCCGCAACCTCTCGATGGTGGTCTCCGTCGTTCTGGTGACCTTTATCTCGCTCACTTTCGTGGGCGCCTCCATTCTTCTGCAGATGCAAATCGGGCAGATGAAGGGCTACTGGTACGACCGCGCGCAAGTGGCGGTCTACATGTGCACCGAGATCGATACGACCGGCAATTGCACCCTGGCTGAGGCGACGGAAGATCAGATCGCGGCAGTGCAGCAACAGCTCGATTCACCGACTCTCGCGCCGTACATCAACGAGGTCGAGTTCGAGACGCACGAGCAGGCATACGAAAACTTCAAGGAACAGTTCGCTGACACGACCTTCGAGGGCATCATTACCCCGGAGTCGTTGAACGAGAGCTTCCGAGTGAACCTCGTCGATCCCGAGCAGGCTGACGTGCTCATCGAGAGCCTGTCTGGACTTGCGGGAGTCGAGAGTGTTGAAGACCAGCGGGCCTATCTAGAGCCGATCTTTTCCATTCTGAACGCCGCTAGTTACACCGCGATTGGGGTCGCAGGTCTGATGCTGGTCGCTGCGGTGCTGCTGATTGCCACGACCATCCGGCTGAGCGCGTTCTCTCGGCGGCGAGAGCTCGGCATTATGAGACTCGTGGGGGCGTCGAACAGATTCATCCAGACGCCCTTCATCCTTGAGGGTGTTTTCGCCTCGTTGATCGGATCAATCCTCGCGGGTGGTGCGATTGTCGCGATCGTGCAATTCTTCGTGCGCGGCTATCTGGCGTCAACACTTCCCGTCAATACAAGCCTGCTCGGCATGGAAGAGGCACTGCTCGTCGTGCCCATTCTCATCGTCTCGGGCGCCGCGCTTGCTGCGGTATCCGCCGGCGTCGCGATTAGTCGTTATCTCAAGGTGTAGTCGCCAGACCGCTCTCGCGCTAAACTGGTCTGCTGCACTGTCGGCATCCGCCGTAGCATTGCAGCATCCAACGTATTGAAGAGAGAAGTGAACCATGCCCAAG
This sequence comes from Salinibacterium sp. NG253, assembly GCF_015864945.1. Taxonomy (GTDB): domain Bacteria; phylum Actinomycetota; class Actinomycetes; order Actinomycetales; family Microbacteriaceae; genus Rhodoglobus. The sequence continues at coordinate 12,297 of NZ_JADYWF010000004.1, forward strand.
GAAGGTGACCGAAAGGTTGTTGCCAGCAACCGTAAGGCGCGCCACGACTACAGCATTGAAGACACCTTTGAGGCTGGTCTTGTGCTGTCGGGTACTGAGGTCAAGTCTCTGCGGTTAGGGCGAGCCAGCCTGATCGATGGCTACGGCTACATCGACGATCATGCTGAGGCTTGGTTGGATGCCGTGCATATTCCTGAGTTCTTTCAGGGGTCGTGGAACAATCATCCTCCGCGTCGCAAGCGCAAAATGTTGCTGCACAAAGAGCAGATCCTAAAGATTCACAACAAGATCAAGCAGGGCGGCTACACGCTCGTTCCCCTGTCGATCTATTTCTTGGATGGCCGCGCCAAAGTTGAGCTCGCTGTTGCCAAGGGCAAGCGCGAATATGACAAGCGTCAGACGCTGCGTGAGCGCCAAGATAAGCGCGAGTCAGATCGGGCAATTTCGGCCCGCAAGAACATGGGGGAGTAGCGGAACTTCGTTTCCGCGCTCGTCTCTGTACTCGTTTTCGCGATCGTTAGCGTGCGCTGAAGCGCGCCTCGACGCGTGCCGAGATCGCGATCTTCTCGGGATTGAGCGTCAGCTGGGCGCCATCCGAGGGCGCACCTGACATCCGCATGGCCGCGGCGCTGGCAAAGGGATCGTGATCGCCTGCGGGGCCGACGTGGTCGAGCATCCCTGGGTCGGCGATGGCGAGAGCGGTTACTTCGGTGAGCCCTACACTCGCTGCGTACTCGTGTGCCTTGGTGAGGGCATCCGTAACGGCGAGGCGTCGGGTGTGTGCGTGTGCGGCACGAGTGGATTCCTCAGTGAGTTCCCACTCCACGTATTTCACCGCAGTGTTGTCGACCGCACTGACGTACTCGATAAAGAGAGCCAGAGCGTCGAAGTCCTTGAATCGTGCGACGTAGTCAATCGCGGCGGAGTGCACGAGCGGCAGTTGTTGGCCCGCGTTATTCCACGGCCGTTGGGAAGTGACGCGCACGGTGTCAGACGACCACCGGGTAATTGCACCATCGTTCGAGGCGAGCTTGGCGAGGAGGGCATGCACCCGACTCGACGACTGCAGTGCAGCATCGAAGACCTCGCTCCGGTCGGGACCATCTATGGATACCGCCAGATGCACGATGCCGCGTTCGGCAGGGTGCCAAGATTCATGCTCGCCTCGAACAGTGATGACGAGGGACATTGTTAGATGGCGCCGAGTTCTTCGAGCTTAGCCTTCAGCTCCTTGTCGCTGGGCTCCACTTGGAAGGTTCCGTCCGTGAAGTGCACGACAGGGATATTGAGGCGGCCGCTGATGGCGTGGGCGCGATCTGCTGCTGTGGGGTCCTTCTCCACATCGACTTTTTCCCAGTCGATGTTCAACGAGTTGAGAAGAGCTTCGGAACGCACGCAGTCGCGGCACCAGTCCGCGCCAAACATGGTGATTTTGGCGGGTAAGGCTTGAGTTGTATCGGTCATGAACCAAATCTACTTCGCCATCACTGGATGAGGGCGTTGCGTTCGCTGGCAGCGTTCAGTGCGCGGCTGCAGGGCTGGCTACTGCGCCGAATCCGACCTACACTAGAGGGCTACCTGTTCATTGGGTGGCAATTGATAACTCCACAGCGCGACAACGACCCACACAGGGGGATGATCGGTTTCGACATTGCCTGCAAAACTGTGAGAAGCGGGTCGAGAATGCAGCCTTATCTCGTTAACGATGACTGCAAACTATAAGTGCCAATTCAAAGCGCACTGACTTCGCCCTCGCTGCCTAAGCGAGCGCACTAAAGAAGTCCGTCAGACCGGGAATGCTCTCTACTCGGATTCTGGCGCAATTTAGAGAGATTGCTGCGTAGTTACGCCTGAGGGCTACGTGGGACTTGCACTCTGGCTGGGCTTGTTGATCTAGGTGCTTGTGGCAAAGATCAGAGCCGAGTAGAACGTCTGCACAAGATACACCCGTAGAAGGCACAGAATTACAGCAGTGGACGGGGGTTCAATTCCCCCCATCTCCACCACCGGTCGTTGTCGCGTTGAGTTCTCTGAAACATCAGGGAGCGCAGGTGGATAAACGGAGACAAGCGAGCTGCATCGTCAGCTGGCTTGTCTCCGTTTTTTGTTGTGCCGTGGCTGTCGAAGCGTGGATGAGATTGCGTTCCCTAGTGGTCTCGATCTCCTTGCTGCAAATACCCTAGGGGGTATAGTCTGCGGTTATACGCAGCTACATAGGAGAAAGTTTGAGGCTCGGATGGCACGGGTAGTCGTTATGGGAGCTGGAGTCGCTGGGCACACGGCAGCGCTTCATCTAAAACGGAAACTTGGCAAACAACACGACGTCGTAGTCGTGAGTCCAAACTCCCAATGGAACTGGATTCCGTCAAATATCTGGGTCGGCGTTGATCGCATGGCGGCGAGCAAGGTCGTCTTTCCTCTGGCTCCCATTTATCGCAAGAAGAGAATTGAGTTCCATCAAGCCAAAGCGACCACGATCTTGCCGGATGGTGATGCTCACGATCCTCGGTCACAAATAGAGGTGGAGTACACCTCTCCAGCGGCTTCCGGCAGCACCGCCCGAATTCCCTATGACTACCTGATCAACGCGACAGGTCCGGCTTTGAACTTCGCTGCGACGCCGGGGCTAGGCCCCGACACCGGTCACACCGTCTCAGTGTGTACCCCGAGCCATGCGGTTCACGCAGCCCAGGAGTTGAAGGCGATCACCGCTCGACTCAAGAACGGCGAAAAGCTGACTATCGTGGTCGGCACGGGGCACGGCACTTGCACGTGCGAGGGTGCCGCTTTCGAATACGTGCTCAATGTTGAACACGAGCTACGCCGGCACGGCGTCCGTGACAATGCCGACATCGTGTTCTTCACCAACGAGATGGAGCTTGGAGACTTCGGCGTCGGTGGCATGATCATCAAGGACAAGGGTTCGTTCACCAGCGGGGGAGCACTCGCAGGCACTCTCTTCGCCGAACGCGGCATCCGAACTGTGCTTGGTGCAGCAGCGACCGCGATTACCGCCGACACCATCGAGTACGTTCAGGTCGACGGTGCTCCGCAAAGCCTTCACTTTGATTTCTCGATGCTGTTGCCGCCGTTCCGGGGCGTGCCGTTCGAAGTGCGAGATCGTGATGGCCGCGACATCACTGCCACGGTTTTCGCCCCGAGCGGGTTCATGAAAGTCGATGCTGATTACACGCCGAAGGCGTACGAGGATTGGCAGGCGTCAGACTGGCCGAAAACCTACCAGTCACCGGCCTACCCAAACATGTTTGCGGCCGGTATCGCGTTTGCTCCGCCGCACGCCATCTCGGAGCCGCATCAGACGCCTGACGGCGTCATGATTGCGCCGGCTCCACCACGCACCGGCCAACCCTCGGGGGCGATCGCCAAAGCGGTGGCGTTCTCTATCGTGGACATGATTCAGAGCGGCGATTCGACGCCGACGCATACCGCACCGATGAACCATCTTGCAGCAGCGTGTGTCGCGTCAGCGGGCACCGGCGCATTCGAGGGATCCGCGGTAGCCATGGTGATGTCGCCCATCATCCCGGACTTCACGCAGTACCCCGAAACCGGTCGCAACATCACCGAAACCACTGCAGAAATTGGTCTTGGTGGGCACTGGGCGAAACGAATCTTGCACACCGCCTTCATGTACAAAATGCATGGATACCCATTCTGGTGGGTAGTCCCCGAGTGAGTCGGCAACGAAGGATCACACTATGAAAAGCACCATTGTCGTCAATCACGAACCGTGGGTGGCGAGCGCGCGAGAGAAACGCGCCCGCCACAACGTGTTGATTCAAATCTGGCGCTTCGTGCGTATGTCTTTCGTGATGTTTTTACTGGGGCATCGCAAACACGACGCCTAGCGTTACGCCTCCGGGGGAGTGGGGGTGTTCCGCTCAGCTCCTGGTGACGGAGTCACCGTGAAGGTGACAGGCTCGGTGAATTCGCGCGCGGCGAAAGCTTCCTTCACGGCAGCCTTTACTTCAGCGATGCGGTCGTTGGGAACAAGAGCGATTGCCGCTCCGCCGAATCCTCCACCCGTCATCCGTGCGCCAATCGCACCGTGTTCGCGAGCAGTCTCGACCGCAAGATCGAGTTCGGGGATGGAGATTTCGAAGTCGTCGCGCATCGAGACGTGCGATGCATCAAGCAGCGCACCAATGGCGAGTGGGCCTTCGGTAGTGAGAGTGCGAACGGTATCGAGTACCCGCTGATTTTCGGTAACAACGTGACGGACTCGGCGGAACGTCACGTCGTCAAGAATTTCTTGAGCGCGTTCAAGATCAGCGACGCTCACATCGCGCAACGACGAAGCGCCTAGCGCCGCTGCTCCGGCTTCGCAGGATGCGCGGCGTTCGGAATAGCCGCCGGTCGCGTGAGAGTGCGACACGCGTGTGTCCATCACGAGAATGCTCAATTCCGCTGGAGCGAGTCCGAGCGGCACAACCTCGACATTGAGGGAGCGGCAGTCGAGGAACACGGCGGAGTCTGTGGCACCCAAGAGAGACGCAGACTGGTCCATGATTCCGGTGGGAGCACCGACGACCTCGTTCTCGGCGAGTTGTCCTACCTTGGCGAGTTGCTCGCGCGGAAATCCGAGCGCCCAGAGATCGTTGAGGGCCAAAGCGACGGAACTCTCAATCGCAGCCGACGACGAAAGGCCGGCACCGACGGGCACGGTCGAATCAATGAGGATGTCGACTCCGGGCACACTGTTCAGGTCTGCGCCGTGTTGGCCGAGAGCCCAGGCGACGCCGAGCGGATACGCACTCCAGCCGACGATTTCTCCGGCGGAACGCGCCGCGTCGAGTCCCGAAAGCGGAAGCTGCACCGCGGTGTCGTCGAAGGTGCTGGTGACGCGGATCACCCCGTCGGTGCGCAGTCCAACGGCAGCGCGGGTGCGGCGATCGATGGCGAACGGCAGCACGAAGCCTTCGTTGTAGTCGGTGTGTTCGCCGATGAGGTTGACGCGGCCGGGTGCCGACCAGACGCCTTCCGGGTCGTGGCCGGTTAGCTCGCTGAAACGCTGGCCAAGTTGCTGCACTGTGTCGCTCATGCTCGTTCGATTGCCTTTCGGATGTTTTCGGCTGCGGCCTCTGGCGTGACGTCAGCGATCCAGGCGCCCATTGCCGATTCAGATCCGGCGAGGTACTTCAGTTTGTCTGCCGCGCGTCGAGGCGACGTCAGTTGGAGGTGCAGGCGGAAGGTGTCGCGTGCACGGTTCACGGGGGCTTGATGCCAAGCCGCGATGTAGGGCGTTGGGGTGTCGTACAGGGCATCGATTCCCCGAAGCAGTTTCAGGTACATCGTGGAGAGTTCGTCGCGTTCTTCTGGGGAGGTCGCGGCGAAGTCGGCAACCTGGCGGTGCGGCAGCATGTGCACCTCGATGGGCCAGCGCGCGGCGAACGGCACGAAGGCAGTCCAGTTCTCTCCACTCAGCACAACACGGTCGCCCGCGCGTTCGAAGTCGAGGATGCGCTGAAACATGTCGGGGCTGGTGCGATCGATCGCATCCAAAGTCCGCTGTGTTTTGGGCGTGATGTACGGGTAAGAGTAGATCTGGCCGTGCGGGTGAAGCAGCGTGACGCCGATTGCTTCTCCGCGGTTTTCGAACGGAAAGACCTGCTGTACGCCCTCGAGTGCCGAGAGCGCCTCGGTCCGATCAGCCCACGCTTCAATTACGGTGCGTGCGCGGCTGGGGGTTTGAGTACCGAACGATCCTTCGTGGTCAGGGCTGAAGCACACCACTTCGCAGCGGCCAATGGAACTTCGGGTGCGGCCGAGTCCGAGTTCAGCAAGGTCATCGAGCCCGGTCGGGCTGTTTTCGCTTCCGGCGAGAGCTGGCCCGAATGACGGTGAACGGTTCTCGAAAACAGCCACGTCATAGAGTGCGGGAACTTCCGAAGGGTTCTGCGCAGTCTGCGGTGCCAGAGGGTCTTGATCGGCCGGCGGGAGGAAGACTCGGTTCTGGCGTGCGGCGGCGACGGAGACCCATTCTCCCGTCAGGATATCCTGGCGCATGGTTGCGGTCGCTGGTCGGGGGTCGAGCACCCGGCTGTCGACTGATCGCTCGTCGCCGAGCGTGGTGTCAGCGTCATCGAAGTAGATGAGCTCACGACCATCGGCGAGGGTAGTGGGGCGTTTGGTGATCTTTGAGGTCATTCTGCACTTCCCTGGGGGGCGCTGGTGTTTTCGGCACGAAGGCGGGCATCCCAAGCGCTCTGAACCATTTCTTCTGCGGTGTGCCGCATTTTCCAGTCGAGATCGCGGGCGGCGAGATCACCGTTGGCGACAATGCGGGGCGGATCGCCGGCTCGCCGTGGCGCGATTTCTGGGGTGAAGTCGATGCCTGTGACGGTAGCGATAGCAGTCATGATTTCTGCGACCGAGAGTCCGTTTCCGCTGCCGAGGTTGTAGGCAGGCTCGATTGCTTCGTGAGCTCCCAACCGGCGGGCCGCAGCCACGTGCGCGGCGGCGATGTCGGCGACGTGCACGTAGTCCCGCACGTTGGTGCCATCGGGGGTGGGGTAGTCGGTTCCGTTGATCCGCGGTGTTTTTCCGGCGACGAGCGCTTCGAAGACGAGGGGAAAAAGATTGTGGGGGCTGGTGTCGTAGACCATAGGGTCGCCGGAGCCGACGACGTTGAAGTAGCGCAGCGACGTGTGGCGCAGGCCCGTGGCGACGGCTTCGTCGCGGAGCAACCATTCGCCGATCAGTTTCGATTCGCCGTAGGGGGAGAGGGGATCCTTCGCTGTGTCTTCGGTCACTAGCTCGACATCAGGTGTTCCGTACACTGCGGCACTCGAGGAGAAGACGATTTGATCGATCTCTGATTCCTGCATTGCTTCGAGCAAGGCGAGCGTACCGGTGACGTTCTGCGCGTATGTGTGGAGTGGCCGCTGCACGGAGACGCCGGCGTACTTGTAGCCAGCAACGTGGATGACGCCGGTGACGCCGTGGGTCGCCATCGTTTCTTTGAGCGCGTTCTTGTCCCGGATGTCAGCCTGCACGAACGCGGCACCTTCCGGAACGAAGCGCGTGAATCCGCTGGAGAGGTCATCAACGATGACTGTTTCCATTCCGGAGTTCAGTAGTGCGCGAGCTACGTGAGCGCCGATATAGCCAGCGCCGCCGGTTACCATCCAAGTCATTGCAGTTCCTTGCGTCGAAGCAGCGGTGGTGCCGCGAACGCAGCTCTACACCCTGTGATTGTCTAATAATATGATTATTAGCGTGTGGCGTCTAGTCGCCACGGTATCCGCAGAAAGCGGCTTCGTTATGAACGGATGAGCCGCAGTTCGCGGATGTTCGGATTGAAGTCCATCTCGCGAACGGTGCCGTCATACATGAAACGATTCCTGGCATAAAACGCTCGAGCGCGAGGGTTCTGTTCAAGCACCCACACACTGGCGGCCGAGCCTCCCAGCGCGGCATCGATCAGCGCTTGGCCTGCGCCCGTGCCGTGGGCACTCATAAGCACATAGATCATCGCAAGTTCTTCGGAGGGCAGATCTGGCTCATCGCGATTGTGGTGGGCATGGGCGAGACCGACAATGCGGGAGCCCACCTCGGCCACCACGGTTGTGGTGCTGGTGTCCGTCAGCAGCTCATTCCACATTGTTTCTCGTCGTTGCCGCGCCTCGTCACTCCATGCTTGCTCAGGAAAGAATCCGACGTACGTCTCTTTCCAGCACTGCGTATGCACAGCAGCGAGCTCTTCAGCGTCGTCGAGCCGCGCGGCTCGTGTGGTGAAACTAGGCACGAAACTATCTTCGCGTATTCCCCTGCGTTGCGTGTGCTGAGACGCGACGCGCCCGGGATGCACGTGGTGTTGGCGAGGGGGACAAAATGCACGTAATGTTTCCTCTTGTCACCCCAAAGGTGCGGAAGTCCCGGGCAGTTCTGCTGCTAGGTTTCCGGCCTCAAGTGGGGGCCACCATTCTCCTGAATCTTTTATGGTTTGGGTCG
>NZ_JADYWF010000005.1 GCF_015864945.1 Salinibacterium sp. NG253
GATGAGCCCCGCTTCAGCGCCAACTCCTGAGCTCACGCCAAAGGCGAGGGCGAGGGGGAGGGCGACGATGCCGACGGTGATTCCCGCGATCAGATCGCCCCGCCAGCTGGTGCGCAGTAGGCGGTAGTCTTTCGCGCTCGGCAGGAGCTCTTTCCATGAACGTTTCATCGGGCATCCGGAATCGTGGGTAGTCCGGCAACGAGATCGCGTTGGCTGTCGGTGTCGGCAAGGATTTCGCCGAGCAGCACGCGCGCGACACGGAGGAGTTCAGAAATTTGGGGGTGAGCGAGGCGGTAGTAGACGACGCTGGCGCGACGTTCGGAGACGACGAGCCCGTAGCGGCGCAGCACGGCAAGGTGTTGCGAGAGGTGGGAGGCTTCGAGGCCGGTCGCGGTCAGCATTTCTGCGACAGAGGCTTCGTCGGCCGCTGACAAGATTTCGAGCACCCGGATGCGGTGCGGATGCGCGAGCCCCTTGAAGAGGTTCGCCTTTATTTCGTAGAGCGGCCTGCGCTCATCGAGAACGGCCATTCGTGTGCTCCTGATCGGTGCGTGCGATGCGGTTGCGCTGTGGCTGTGACAGCAAGCAATCGCCCACTTGCTGAATTGATGTAATCATCATATCAGGGATCTGGGTGCGCCGATTCGGGCCTAGTTGGAAGGCGCTCGCGGCAGGACCACGAGTTCGCCTGTGGACAACAGGAAGGCGTTTGCGCACCTGCTCGACACAATATGAGCATGTCTAACGCTCTGACGACCATCGCCGATCAGGTTCGCCAGAGGGTTCGCCGTGACGGCGTTGATCTGTCGCGCGATAGCGAGATGGCGTCGCGGTATGTGCGCGATGAGGTGCGTCGCTACAGCGAGCGTGCGCTGGGTGGGTCGGTGCCGCTGCTGGCGGATGAAGCTCAGGCCGCCCGCGAGGTGGTGGCGGCGCTGACCGGGTACGGTCCGCTCCAACCTTTCTTCGACGATGACACCGTTGAGGAGCTGTGGATTAACGGGCCCGAGCAGATATTCGTGGCCCGCAACGGGGTTCCCGAGTTCACTGGCATCCGTCTCACAGATGGTCAGGTTCGCGACTTGGTCGAGCGGATGTTGCAAACGTCGGGCCGCCGCGTCGACTTGAGTTCACCGTTCGTCGACGCTTCGCTACCCGATGGTTCGCGACTGCACGTCGTGATTCCGGATGTCACCCGCCGCCACTGGGCCGTCAACGTGCGCAAGTTCAGCCGGAGCATCCGCGATCTCGATCGCCTTGTCGAGCTCGGCAGTCTCACCCAGCACGCGGCCGACTATTTGCGGCTGTGCGTGCTGTCGGGGCAGAACATTGTGGTTTCGGGCGCGACGCAGAGCGGCAAGACCACCATGCTCAACGCCTTGCTAGCGGCGGCCCGACCGAACGAGCGAGTCGTTACGGTCGAGGAGACCTTCGAGCTGAGCGTTGCTAGTCACGACCACGTCGGCATGCAGTGTCGCCAACCCAGTCTCGAAGGCACGGGCGAGATCAGCCTGCGTCGCCTCATCAAAGAAGCGTTGCGCATGCGCCCTGAACGACTGGTCGTGGGCGAAGTGCGCGATGCCGAATCGCTCGACCTCCTTATTGCGCTCAATAGTGGCTTGCCTGGCATGTCGAGCATCCACGCTAATAGTGCGCGCGAGGCTCTCGTGAAGCTGTGCACGCTTCCGCTGCTCGCCGGCCGGAATATTGACTCCAGCTTTGTCGTGCCGACCGTGGCGAGTTCAGTGGATGTCGTGGTCCATTGCGAACTGACCGCCGACGGCACAAGACGTGTGGTCGAAATCTCCTCGCTCACCGGTGAGGTGAGTGACGGGGTTATCGACAGCAGCCTGCTCTTCCGCATCGTGGACGGCACACTCGCCCACACGGGTACCGTGCCCGCGCGGCTCTCCAAATTTCGGGCCGCCGGCATCGACGCAGTTTCGCACCTGTTGGAGGCGGTCGCATGAGCCTGATCATGGGCATCGTGCTCGCAGTCGGTGTCGTCTTGATCGCGGCTACCTTTCTCTGGCCGGCTACGGGCGAACGTCGGGTGCGTGGCCGTTCCGCGTTCTCGCTCCGGCTGAGCGAGCGACTTGTGCAGGCGGGGCTCCCGACAACAAGTCCGGTAGTTGTCGTGATCGTGTCACTCGCGTTGAGCTTCGCTGTAGCAGCCATCACCTTTGTGCTGACATCGGTGATCGCCGTCGTGCTGTGTGCTGCCGCGGCCGCCCTCGTGTTGCCGACGCTCGGAATCAGCTGGCGTGCTCGCATGCGTCGCCGGGCCACTCGCGTGGTGTGGCCCGATGTCGTTGACCAGTTGGTGTCGGCAGTGCGGTCGGGGCTTGCTCTTCCCGACAGTCTCATGACACTCGCCCAGACGGGGCCAGCGGTGACGCGCGCCGCCTTTGCTGCCTTCGCCGTGCGCTATCGGGCTACAGGAAACTTCTCGGTAGCCGTCGACGAACTCAAGGTGGCGCTCGCCGACCCGGTTGCTGACCGCATCCTCGAAACCTTGCGGATGTCGCGCGAAGTCGGCGGCAGCGAACTCACGAACGTTCTTCGCAGTCTCAGCGTCTACCTGCGTCAAGAGGCAGCCATTCGTTCAGAGATCGAAGCGCGCCAATCATGGGTGATGAATGCGGCTCGGCTCGGCCTGGCGGCACCGTGGGTGGTGCTGTTCTTGCTCACCACACGGCCTGAAGCTGCACTCGCGTACAACTCAGCGGGCGGCGCTGCCCTGATCGTTGCCGGTTTAGTGCTGTCTGTTGTCGCCTACCGAATCATGGCGGGCATCGGTCGTCTTCCCGATCAGCCGCGGTGGTTCGCATGAGTGATGCACTGGCCTGGTCGCTTGTCGCCGGAATCGCCGGCGGGCTCGGCCTCTGGTCGATTCTGAGTCTCATCCCGCGGCTGAGTCGACCCACCTTGGCGACGAGAGTTGCGCCCTACGTCATCGACGTCTCCGCCGGCGCACGGGAACACTTGGCCCCGCGCTCGGTCGGGCCACTGCCGGTGCTGGGCATACTGCTCGTTCCTGTTGCGCGCTGGTTGCGTGAGACTCTCGCGTCAGTTGTGGGTGGCAGCGATCAGATCCTGCGACGGCTCCGCCAGTCTGGCTCCGAACTGACCCTCGAGGCCTATCGGTCGCAACAACTCCTCGCCGTACTCGGCGGTGCGATGGCGGGCGTCGCTTTCGATATTGCCGTCGCGAATCGGCAACAGGTGCCATTCGCGGCCCAAGCAGTGCTGGTGGTCGTCGGCGGAGTTGCAGGCATCACACTGCGTGACTATCTGCTGCAACGCGCAGCCAAGAACCGAATCCGTCGTCTCACTGCAGAGCTACCGGTCGTGCTCGAGTTCTTGGCCCTCAGCCTGTCGGCTGGCGAGGGAATCTTGGATGCCGTGCGTCGCGTTTCGCACGTCGGCGGCGGTGAGCTGTCGCGAGAGCTCGCTCGCGTGGTCTCCTCGGTCAATACGGGCCTCCCCTTCGGCGAGACGCTGGGTGTGCTCGCCCGCGAGTTGGAACTCGCCCCGTTCTCGCGCTGTGTCGACCAAATCTTGGGAGCCCTCGATCGCGGCAGTCCGCTGTCGGAGGTGCTGCAAGCTCAAGCTCAGGATGCTCGTGAAGAGTCCAAGCGTGATCTGCTCGAGCTCGCCGGCAAGAAAGAGGTCGCGATGCTCTTTCCGCTCGTGTTCCTTATCCTGCCCATCACCATCGCGTTTGCGATCTTTCCCGGCATCTTCGTGCTTCAGGTGGGGTTCTAGCGCCGCTGACGCTGACGCGCTAGCGACGAGCGATCTGCAGCGCGGCGGACACCGCACGTGCCTGCTCAAGTGCCGCAACCACGGGAGCCACAACATCCCGCTGCACGACCTCGTCGACGGCAGCGAGAAGACGACGGCGAGCCCGGCGGCGACGGCCACCGGCAGTCAGGGCGCTGAGAACGGCCGAGATCAGGCCGAGCAGGATTCCGAGCAGTACCGCCGCAATGAGCAGCAGCGTCGGTATCGCCCACCCCGTCAGCGGGCCTTCCTCAACCGCGGGAAGCGGGAATGCGGGCAAGCCAAACGTCGGCAGCAGCGCGGCACCGACGAGCCAGAGGGCTCCGCCCAATCCGATCACGACGGCGATCCACTGCACGATGCCGACCAGCACCCACCACCAGGAACCCTTTGCGGGCAAGGGGGTGCGAGCGATGGCGAGATCGAGAGTGGAGGGCAGAGCGTCGAGAGTCTGCTCCGCGGTGGCGCGGGCGGCAGCCCGCCACGGGGGCGAAACGCTGGCAACCGTTTCGTCGGTGAAGGCACGCACGGCCATCGACATCCGAGCCTGGGCGCCGGCACTCAGTAACGGCATGCTTGTGCGGTGAACATCGGGGTCATCGCCGCGACGTTTCGGGCCAAGACCCAGCCGGGTGAGCGGGTCAGCGCGCAAGCGACCGATCCATGACACGAGCGGCCAGCCCGTCGCCTGCCCAGAGCGTTTGCGGTACGAGCGTGCGACAGCGGATGCCACGATGTCGACCCCCGCAGCGGTGCCGACCTCGTCACGCAATCGGGCTGTGCTCTTCGCGGTGACCTTCTGCGGAGTACCGGGGTCCTCGATGCGGGCAGCTAGAGTTTGCACGTCAGCGCTGAGCCGCGCATCCCTCACCGCTTTCGTCGCGGCAAGATCACCGATTGCCTTGCGTAAAGCATCCACGCCTTCACCCGTGCGGGCGCTCACCGGCAAGACTCGGGCACGGGGGAGACCATCCCGTTCGACGATCGCTTGCAGTGATTTCACGACGGCGGCGCGATCATCCGCGCTCAGAAGATCAATCTGGTTGAGCACGACCAGGGTCACGGCAGCATGGCGAGCGTGCGGCGCGATGAACTGCGCGTGCAACACGTCATCGGCATACTTTTGCGGGTCAACAACCCAAATCAGGGCATCCACTTGGCTGGCTAGTCGTTCGGCGACGGCACGATTGCCGGCCTCGACCGAGTCGACGTCGGGAAGATCAACGAGCACGAGCTTGCTGGCGCGAGGGTCAATCGGAGTGGGGCGTTCGACACGCTCGCGAATTTCTAGCCAGTCGAGCAGTGCGGCAGAACCCGCGGCATCCCAGAGCACAGCAAGGGGCTGCGAGGTAGTCGGGCGGCGCACATGAGCGACCGCTACCTCAGCGCCAACGAGCGCATTCACGAGACTTGATTTGCCTGAACCGGTCGCCCCGAAAACGCCAACCACAGTGTGTTCGGAAGAGCGCGAGCGACGCGCCTCAGCCTGATGCAAGAGCGCGCGGGCGTCATCCATGAGTTCAGAAGGGATGCGCCCGACCCCCGCCTCGGTTACGGTGCGCAGAGCGGCAATGCGCTCATCGAGGCTCGGCTTGGCCGCGCTCACGAGTCGTTCCTCGCCGCGCGCGCCACATCGTCGATGAGCACCTGCGATTCGCGTCGCAAGGATTCAGGGTCAGCACCGAAACGCAGCGACTCCATCGCCGCATCCACGCGCGCGATCTCGGTATCGAAGAGGGCGCGCACGCGCTCCTGCAAATCGAGGCGTGCTTGGCTCGCAAGGTGGCGAACAGCATCCTCGCCGAAGACGGTCTCCAAGAGCTTTTGGCCGAGCACAGCGGAGCCACCGGCGATCGCAATTTCGCCGCCCGTCAGGCCACCGGTTGACGCAAAGACGACAATCATGAGCGCCACCGTCACGACATTCAATCCGAGCGAAAGCACTCGTGCCCGGATGCGCTTGTTGCCCGCATTGTCATGGATGAGCTGCATCAGCGCACCCTGCCATTCACGAATCATCGCCGTCGTGGCCTGACGCAGCTCCGGGCTCTCCGCTGACAACGTCGGATGCTGCTCCGCGATCGAACGTCCGGGAGCGCTTCGCTCGAGGTCGGCCCACACAGCCGCAGCGGCCCGCCCGGCCTGGTCAACGATGACAGCCTGCAAACCGGTCTCGATCTGGGTTTCGACGTCAACAACGGGGCTCGGTTTGCCCGTGATCCAGGCGGTTGCTTTGTCGCGGGTGCGCGAGAACCACGAATCAACTTTGCGAAAGAAGTCGGAGGTTCCCACAAAGTCTTGCCACCGCGCCAGCACCTCACCGCGCATCAGTGCGCCGTTCTGGGTGGCTTCGTCCACCGCCTTGATCGCGGTCTCGTAGTGCGCAGCGGTGGCCGCGTGCGCAGAGTCGAGCCAGTCGAGTTGCTGCTGCCGAGCATCCGCAATGAGGCTCACGTGTCGGTCAAGGTCGTTGATAGCACCGCTCAGGGTGCGGGCGGCGATGCGCGTGCGGGCTTCGCGATCGCTGGCGATTCCTTCGAGCCAGGCGCGCGGGCCATCGACGGCGCTGGCCGGGAGCATTCCGAGCTCGTCGAGTTGCTGCTCGTCGATAGTGAACACGGGAGCGTCAGACAGACCGCGCGCGGTGAGCATTTCGCGCAGGTCGGGCAGCACTTCGTCAACGGCTCCGGGCGGCACGCGGTTGAGCACGATCCCCACGGTGATCGATCGTGCCGCAGCGCTTTCGAGGAGTCGCCAGGGCACAGCATCGGCGTAGCGGTTGGCGGTCGTGACAAACAGCCACAGGTCAGCGGCAGCGAGCAATTGGGATGCCAGAGCACGATTCTCGTCGGCAACCGAGTCGATGTCGGGCGCGTCAATAATCGCGAGCGAACGCGGAACGCTCTCGTGTTCGAGCAGCATGAGCTCGCCAATACGTGATTCTTCGGGCATGTCTCCGGCGTTCGATGCGGGCGTACCCGGCGCGCTCACCCGCCCGCGCACTCGCGCGAGCCCCGGCAAAATACGGTCGCTCGCAAACCAGCCGGCATCGACGGGCGCGTGAACAAGAATGGGCTGACGCGTCGTGGGGCGGATGACTCCGGCACGAGTCGTGGCAACACCGAGCAGGGCGTTTACGATTGTGGACTTGCCCGAGCCCGTCGAGCCGCCCACGACAGCCACCAGCGGAGCATCCAAATCAGCTAGCCGTGGCCGAATGTAGTCGTCAATCTGACGCACGGATGCGGCGGCCAGCTCCCGCTGCGCCACAATGCCCTCAAGCGGCAGCGTCAAGCCCGCATCGGCAAGGGAGGCCCGCAGGCGCTCGAGCGAGAGGATCGCGGGCGCACTTTTGTCGGTCACCGCTTAAGCATGCCGGGTGCGGGGCCAGTTTGCTAACTTTTGCTGAACAGACAGGTTCCGCGGTCGAGTATCTCCAGAACGAAAGTCGTTCTGGAGATACTCTCCCTGAGCGTCAGCGCGGTTCAGCATTAACCGCAGCTAGCCGTTTTCGTCCAGTTATTCGCGGAGACCTGCGAGAGGCTCGTGATGGTCGAGTCACCTTGGCCGAGGTAGCTCAGCGACCCTTTCGCGTAGTACGGGTTGTAAGGATTGAACCCGTAGGCAAACGCGCGCCCGGCCGCAGCATGTTGGGCGTTGGTGGCGGTGAAGCACGTCACAGGATCCGGCGTGGGCGTGGGCGTGGGCGTCGCTGTCGAGGTCGGAGTCGGCGTGGGTGTCGGCGTCGGCGTCGGCCCTGGCGTACCAGTCCGGTCAACGCGACGGTTGTTGTCGAAGAAGAACTCGGTCACATACGCCGGGTAGTCGAGGCTATTGGCGTTGATGTACGTTCCTCCCGTGCCTGCGCCCGCTGGCCAGTTGTGGCCGAGGTTCGAGTTCTGAATCACCGAAACCCGTGGCCCCGTGGCATCCGAATAAAGCGTGCCCGAGCCAGCAGTGTTGTTGCCTGCCAAACCGCTCAAACTAAACGTTGACGTGCTGGATGCGCCATAAATGCCGGCCATGATTTGGCCGTTCAAGGTGTTGTAGCCGGTCGAGACCGTGGAGTCATTGCTGCCGTAAATCACCGAGGTGAGTTGCGTGGAGAAAGCCGCGGTATTGCCGCTGCCGAAGGTGGTGCAGGTATTCGTGCCCTGCGCCTTCGACACTGCGACACTCGAGATCTGGCCCGAAGTGGTGCCCACCGTGGGGCCGGCATTGATACCCATGCCCGCAAAAACGTCGGGGGCGAGGCATCCCATCACCATGGTTTCTCCACCACCGGATGACAACCCAGAAATATAGACCTGGTCGGCATCGATGCCCAGAGAAACACGCGCGCTCAACGTTGTGGCGAGGTTTAACAGATTGTCGTCGTGCCGCGCAGGGTTGCTGCGGGAGTGATTCGAATCGTAGTAGTCCCAGCAGCCGAACACGACGCCACCGTTGGGCGCATCGGGGAGGGCGACGATCATTCCGTAGTCTTCGGCGGCGACCACCCAGTTGGCGTTCGCTTGGAAGTCGCTCGCTTTCTGCGCGCAGCCGTGGAGGCTGATCATGAGCGCACGCCCGGCGGGGAACTCGGCGGCAGTGGATGGCGTGTAGATACGAGTGCTCATCCCGGCAACCGTTTCCGTGGACCACGTTCCCGGAACAGCGTCGGAGCCGCCGGGATCGGACGAGTTGCTGCACCCCGGCAGCATCTCGAAACCGGGTGGACACGTGATCGCTTGGGCTGCGAGTGGTGCTCCGGCCAGCGTGGCGCTGACGAGGGCGAGAGAGGCGAGTACTGCCGGAATAGTGAGCCGGCGTTTAACAGTGGACATTCGGAATACCTCCGCACGTCGCAACGCGGTCTTCGCTCCGTGCGTCATTGCGCGGATGTCCCGGCCGCATTGCGCGCCGCGACAAAACCGCGACGCTGACGGCAGCCGCCGTCGAGCGACGCACCGTCGGAATCACCGTACAGTGAAACCTGAATCATGTCTCAGGTTTTCCACAAGTTGCGTTACGGGGAACGCAGCGCGGGTTCGCGGGGGACTCGTGTCGTGTCGTGTTGCTGTTGCTGTTGCTGTTGCCGCTGCCGCTGCCGCTATCGCTGCCGGGCGGTGACGCGTCGGCGAAGCACGAGGAGGGCGAGGCCGGCCACGAGCAATGTTGCACCCACTGAGAGGTGGGGCGCTAACGCAAAACCTGTAGCAGCGAGCGTGACGTCAGCGGTGGGGGTGCCACCGGTCGCGGGCACTTCTGTCCACGTCGCGGTCAGCGTCAGCGGTGCGGTCACCGGATTGGTGAAGTCGTAGGCGGCGCCGCTGAC
>NZ_JADYWF010000006.1 GCF_015864945.1 Salinibacterium sp. NG253
TTACGATCCGTGGCCGGTCCCTCAGGACCCAACAACGTGCAAAGACCAGCACCCCTGAAACCCCTCGTTCCAACCAGCAAGCTGGCGTACTAAAGAAACAACAGTTCCTCTGATCACAATGTCAATGTTCCACCCATGAGCGCCGTCCAACCCGAACAGGCTGGTACGACTCGGCAACATAAATTCGTTTCCCACTAACTCTGTGTATACCGCAGAGACGGAAAAACGAGCTGCCATGCTCCTTAGAAAGGAGGTGATCCAGCCGCACCTTCCGGTACGGCTACCTTGTTACGACTTAGTCCTAATTACCAATCCCACCTTCGACAGCTCCCTCCTTGCGGTTGGGCCACTGGCTTCGGGTGTTACCGACTTTCATGACTTGACGGGCGGTGTGTACAAGGCCCGGGAACGTATTCACCGCAGCGTTGCTGATCTGCGATTACTAGCGACTCCGACTTCATGAGGTCGAGTTGCAGACCTCAATCCGAACTGAGACCGACTTTTTGGGATTCGCTCCACCTTGCGGTATTGCAGCCCTTTGTATCGGCCATTGTAGCATGCGTGAAGCCCAAGACATAAGGGGCATGATGATTTGACGTCATCCCCACCTTCCTCCGAGTTGACCCCGGCAGTCTCCTTTGAGTTCCCACCATTACGTGCTGGCAACAAAGAACGAGGGTTGCGCTCGTTGCGGGACTTAACCCAACATCTCACGACACGAGCTGACGACAACCATGCACCACCTGTTTACGAGTGTCCAAAGAGTGAACTATTTCTAGCCCGTTCTCGTATATGTCAAGTCTTGGTAAGGTTCTTCGCGTTGCATCGAATTAATCCGCATGCTCCGCCGCTTGTGCGGGCCCCCGTCAATTCCTTTGAGTTTTAGCCTTGCGGCCGTACTCCCCAGGCGGGGAACTTAATGCGTTAGCTGCGACACAGAAACCGTGGAATGGCCCCTACATCTAGTTCCCAACGTTTACGGCATGGACTACCAGGGTATCTAATCCTGTTCGCTCCCCATGCTTTCGCTCCTCAGCGTCAGTAACGGCCCAGAGATCTGCCTTCGCCATTGGTGTTCCTCCTGATATCTGCGCATTCCACCGCTACACCAGGAATTCCAATCTCCCCTACCGCACTCTAGTCTGCCCGTACCCACTGCAGGCTGGGGGTTGAGCCCCCAGTTTTCACAGCAGACGCGACAAACCGCCTACGAGCTCTTTACGCCCAATAATTCCGGATAACGCTTGCACCCTACGTATTACCGCGGCTGCTGGCACGTAGTTAGCCGGTGCTTTTTCTGCAGGTACCGTCACTTTCGCTTCTTCCCTACTAAAAGAGGTTTACAACCCGAAGGCCGTCGTCCCTCACGCGGCGTTGCTGCATCAGGCTTGCGCCCATTGTGCAATATTCCCCACTGCTGCCTCCCGTAGGAGTCTGGACCGTGTCTCAGTTCCAGTGTGGCCGGTCACCCTCTCAGGCCGGCTACCCGTCGTAGGCTTGGTGAGCTATTACCTCACCAACTACCTGATAGGCCGCGAGTCCATCCTTGACCGAAATTCTTTCCAGCTCCTAGCCATGCGGCTGAAGCTCGTATCCGGTATTAGACGTCGTTTCCAACGCTTATTCCAGAGTCAAGGGCAGGTTACTCACGTGTTACTCACCCGTTCGCCACTAATCCACCAGAGCAAGCTCCGGCTTCATCGTTCGACTTGCATGTGTTAAGCACGCCGCCAGCGTTCATCCTGAGCCAGGATCAAACTCTCCATAAATGTTTGATTGCACCAA
>NZ_JADYWF010000007.1 GCF_015864945.1 Salinibacterium sp. NG253
GAAATAGTACCTGAAACCGTTTGCTTACAAACCGTTGGAGCAGCCTTAGTAGCTGTGACAGCGTGCCTTTTGAAGAATGAGCCTGCGAGTTAGTGATCAGTGGCGAGGTTAACCCGTGTGGGGCAGCCGTAGCGAAAGCGAGTCTTAATAGGGCGTTTTAGTCGCTGGTTCTAGACCCGAAGCGAAGTGATCTATCCATGGCCAGGTTGAAGCGTGTGTAAGAGCACGTGGAGGACCGAACCCACTTAGGTTGAAAACTGAGGGGATGAGCTGTGGATAGGGGTGAAAGGCCAATCAAACTTCGTGATAGCTGGTTCTCTCCGAAATGCATTTAGGTGCAGCGTTGCGTGTTTCTTGCCGGAGGTAGAGCTACTGGATAGCTGATGGGCCCTAAAAGGTTACTGACGTTAGCCAAACTCCGAATGCCGGTAAGTGAGAGCGCAGCAGTGAGACGGTGGGGGATAAGCTTCATCGTCGAGAGGGTAACAGCCCAGACTACCAACNAGCCACCCTTGAAAGAGTGCGTAATAGCTCACTGGTCAAGTGATTCCGCGCCGACAATGTAACGGGGCTCAAGCACACCACCGAAGTTGTAGATTTCGTATTTTAGGTAAGCCTTCGTGGTTCAGCCGTACGGAGTGGTAGGAGAGCGTCGTGTGGGCAGTGAAGCGGCGGTGTAAACCAGCCGTGGAGCCTACACGAGTGAGAATGCAGGCATGAGTAGCGAAAGACGGGCGAGAAACCCGTCCTCCGAATGATCAAGGGTTCCAGGGCCAGGCTAATCCGCCCTGGGTAAGTCGGGACCTAAGGCGAGGCCGACAGGCGTAGTCGATGGACAACGGGTTGATATTCCCGTACTGACGAAGAACCGCCCAAACTAATCCAGTGATGCTAAGAGTCTGAATCCTCTAGATGGATCCCTTCGGGGTGAAGCGTGAGGCCTAGCACTCGACCCTATGCTGGTGCGGTTAGCGTATTAACAGGTGTGACGCAGGAAGGTAGCTGAGCCGGGCGATGGTTGTCCCGGTCTAAGAATGTAGGCCGAGAGATAGGCAAATCCGTCTCTCATTACGGCTGAGACTCGATGGGTAGTCCTCACGGACGAAATCAGTGATCCTATGCTGCCAAGAAAAGCATCGACGCGAGGTTCAAGTTACCCGTACCCCAAACCGACTCAGGTGATCAGGTAGAGAATACTAAGGAGATCGAGAGAATCGTGGTTAAGGAACTCGGCAAAATGCCCCCGTAACTTCGGGATAAGGGGGGCCTAAGGCGTGAACGGATTTACTCCGGGAGCGCTGCAGGGCCGCAGAGACCAGTGGGAAGCGACTGTTTACTAAAAACACAGGTCCGTGCTAAGTCGCAAGACGATGTATACGGACTGACGCCTGCCCGGTGCTGGAAGGTTAAGAGGAACGGTTAGCCGTAAGGCGAAGCTGTGAATTTAAGCCCCAGTAAACGGCGGTGGTAACTATAACCATCCTAAGGTAGCGAAATTCCTTGTCGGGTAAGTTCCGACCTGCACGAATGGCGTAACGACTTCCCAGCTGTCTCAACCGCGAACTCGGCGAAATTGCACTACGAGTAAAGATGCTCGTTACGCGCAGAAGGACGGAAAGACCCCGTGACCTTTACTATAGCTTTGTATTGGTGTTCGGTGTGGCCTGTGTAGGATAGG
>NZ_JADYWF010000008.1 GCF_015864945.1 Salinibacterium sp. NG253
CTGTGAAGCTTGGACGCTAGTTCAGGTGGAGTCATTGTTGAAATACCACTCTGGTCATATTGGATATCTAACTTCGAACCGTAATCCGGTTCAGGGACAGTGCATGGTGGGTAGTTTAACTGGGGCGGTTGCCTCCCAAAAAGTAACGGAGGCGCCCAAAGGTTCCCTCAACCTGGTTGGTAATCAGGTGTCGAGTGTAAGTGCACAAGGGAGCTTGACTGTGAGACTGACAAGTCGAGCAGGGACGAAAGTCGGGACTAGTGATCCGGCAGTGGCTTGTGGAAGCGCTGTCGCTCAACGGATAAAAGGTACCTCGGGGATAACAGGCTGATCTTGCCCAAGAGTCCATATCGACGGCATGGTTTGGCACCTCGATGTCGGCTCGTCGCATCCTGGGGCTGGAGTAGGTCCCAAGGGTTGGGCTGTTCGCCCATTAAAGCGGTACGCGAGCTGGGTTTAGAACGTCGTGAGACAGTTCGGTCCCTATCCTCTGCGCGCGCAGGAAATTTGAGAAGATCTATCCCTAGTACGAGAGGACCGGGATGGACGAACCTCTGGTGTGTCAGTTGTTCCGCCAGGAGCACCGCTGATTAGCTACGTTCGGAATGGATAACCGCTGAAAGCATCTAAGCGGGAAGCCAGCTTCGAGATGAGATTTCCATGGCTTAGGCCGAGAGACTCGCAGCTAGACTACTGCGTTGATAGGCTGGATGTGGAAGCAGGGACTAAAGACCTGTGGAGCTGACCAGTACTAATAAGTCGATAAATTGATAACACCCCACCTCACTGGGCA
>NZ_JADYWF010000009.1 GCF_015864945.1 Salinibacterium sp. NG253
CCCTTTTGGGGTTGTGGTGGAGGATACCGCCCGTATTTTGAGAACTACACAGTGGACGCGAGCATCTTAGATCTGACCGAAAGGTCGGATCACAAGAAATAAACGATGACCCTCACAGCTTTGGTTGTGGGGAATAATTCATTGGTCAATCTCGGCACTTAGGTGTCGCGATCGATTCTTATACTCATGTGATATCAATTTTCTAAGAGCAAACGGTGGATGCCTTGGCATCTGGAGCCGAAGAAGGACGTATAAATCTGCGATAAGCCTCGGGGAGCTGATAATAGAGCTTTGATCCGAGGATTTCCGAATGGGGAAACCCCGCTGGGCGTTGCAAGACGACTCAGTGACTCCCGCCTGAATATATAGGGCGGGTAGAGGGAACGTGGGGAAGTGAAACATCTCAGTACCCACAGGAAGAGAAAACAACCGTGATTCCGTTAGTAGTGGCGAGCGAAACCGGAAGAGGCCAAACCGATCATGTGTGATAGCCGGCAGGCGTTGCATGGTCGGGGTAGTGGGACTTTTCAGCTGTTACTGCCGTACAGCAAGGATTACAAAGTGATATAGACGAATGGGATTGAAAGCCCAGCCATAGACGGTGCCAGCCCGGTAGTCGAAATGTTGCAATGGTCCGAAGAGTATCCCAAGTAGCACGGGGCCCGAGAAATCCCGTGTGAATCTGTCAGGACCACCTGATAAGCCTAAATACTTCCAGATGACCGATAGCGGACAAGTACCGTGAGGGAAAGGTGAAAAGTACCCCGGGAGGGGAG